>JBODSC010000004.1:0-28794 GCA_050632875.1 Methylobacterium sp. P31
CGAGCGGCGCCACCGGGCAGTTCAACCGTCGCGCAGCCGTGGGCGACGTGAGCTACGCTTTCTTCAATCCGGATGGCACAGTGCGCCCTTATGCCGATCCGGCCCGAGCACCGCTTCTTCTATCCCATCGACTGGCCGCAGCTCTCGGCGGTGATCCGGTTCGGCCGTGCCAAGGGCTGCTGTGAGGGCTGCGGTCGGCCGCACGGCCGGATGGTCTACCACCTCGGCGATGGCCGCTGGTGGGATGCTGAAACCAACCGGTGGCGCGATGGATGGGGCAGGCGGATCCGCATCGCGTCAGACGCCGATATCCTCGGCCTCGTCCGTCAGACCCGAGTGGTGTTGGCTGCCGCCCACCGGGATCACGATACCTCGAACAACGCAGACGCGAACCTCGCGGCCTTCTGCCAGCGATGCCATATGATCCACGACCGGCCGGAGCACCGGAGGCGCCGTTGGGCGACGTTGTTCCGGCGCAAGGCGCTCGGGGACCTGTTCGGTGGCCCTTACGCCTGATCGCATCGGCACTGATGGTCCCAGTCCTCGCCTGTCAAAAATCGCCGAGAGCCACAACGAGGGCGTGCAACTCAGCTCGCCAAGCGTTGATCCCGGCGCCGGCTGACCTCGAACTCTTGCAGATCGAGAGCGAGCCGGATGATCTGATCGGACTTGAGGCGAGCCGGCTCCAGCGGACCACCAAGGCCGTGCTGCAGATAGACCTCCAGCACCTCGGGCGTGCGCATCGCGCCACCCATGGTCCAGTTCGGAAACAGGCGAGCCGGAACGTCGCGGACGTTGACGATTGCGGTACCTGAGTGGCGCGTGTCACGCGCGATGCGCTTGTAGGTCTCGCTCACCTTCGCACGCTCACCTTCCAGGATCTGCACAAACCAAATCTTGTCGAAGATGAGGAACCCGGTGATGCCATCGCGGCTGTTGTTGCGCTGAGACACAGAGAGGATCTCGCGCATGTTGGTCAGCATGGCACGGCTATCGCCCGGCACGGTGTTCCGGCTGTAGTAGACGAGCTGATGGATCATCGACCTATTGCCCTGCTGCTCAGGATGGGTGGTGCGTCAGCGCTGGCCCACTCGCCCCACCCGAAGGAGCGCTCGTGTTCGTGCACCGCAACCGCAGAGTGCCTCTGACCCGTTAAAGTTCTCTGATTTCAGTCCGCCTCATCGGTTGGTAGGTGGCCGGCGGAGTGAGGAATTCGTTAACAGATCCTGATTTAGCTCTAGCAGCAGCAGGAGGTCCGCTGCTGTGACCGTCGTGGAGCTTGTTCGATTGTTCGCGGAGCCGCTCGATACGGCTGTTGTCCTGACCGACGTCGATTTGGAGCGACCGGGCCCAACGGTGCTGTACGTCAATCCGGCCTTCGCTCGCATGAGCGGGTACGCCGGATCCGAAGTCGTCGGGAACTCACCGCGCTTACTGCAGGGCGCGGGCACGCGACGCGAGCTTACCCGGCTAGTCGCGCGTAAGCTCCGGGCCGAGGGCCGGTTTCACGGTGTGCTGGAGAACTACCGTAGCTCGGGCGAGGCCTACCTGTGCGAGCTTGACGTCCGCGCCCTGCAGGACAGGGATGGGCAGCCTCTGGCCTTCATCGCATTCGAACGCGAGGTCGTGCGCCGCAGAGGACGGCCATCCAGGGATGGTGTCGGTCGCTACACACCTGTTGGGCTGAAGCCGGTCAGCCTGGGCCCCCTGAGCTTACAACCCGCCATCTTCGGTTAAGAAATCCAGCTCGGATCCGAGGCGGTGCCGGACGGGCATAAGCGCGACGCCTCCTCGCAGCTGCAAATGATCAAAACAGCAGTCGCTGGCATCGGCGTCGAGATGAGATCGTCGCAGACCCCGCAGCAGACGCTAGGCAGCACCGAACTGAGCGACAACTTCTGCTGACGAAACTGAGAACGTAGGAAACCGGACTGCCGGCAAGCTGGCTGCCGCGGGATTGGCGATGAGGTAGCCCTGGACAAGCTGGATCCCGGCTGCACGCAGAGCCGTCAGCTCCGCTTCTGTTTCGACACCCTCGGCGATCACCGTCACGCCTAGCTGGCGCGCCATCGTGATCACACCGGCGACAATGGTCTGCCGTGCTGGCGACGTCGCAATCCCACGGATCAGCTCCATGTCGAGCTTGATGAAGTCGGGCTGGAAGCTCGCCAGTAGGTTGAGCCCGGCGTAGCCCGCGCCGAAATCGTCCAGGGCGGTCACGAAGCCCTGCCGGCGGTACTCCGCGATGATCCGCTGGACGTGAGCCACGTCCGTCATGCGCTCGTTCTCGGTGAACTCGAACATGATCTGCCGGTGCGCGAAGCCAACCCGGTGGGCGGCATCCAGCGTCGCTCTTATGCAGGCGGCCGGCTCGTAGACGGCGTTGGGCATGAAGTTGATGGACAGCCGGGTCTCGGCATCCTGGAACAGCTGGCCGGCAAGCTCGATGGCTTTCACGCGGCAGGCTTGGTCGAACTTGTAGCGGTTGCTCTCGTCGACCATCCCGAGGATCTGGCCGGCGCCTTGTCCTTCCAAGCCTCTGACCAGGGCCTCGTAGCCCCAAACCTTACCTCGACTGACATCCACGATGGGATGGAACGCCATTGTGAACGCGAACGGCAAGGGCGCGCCGTCTCGGCAACCTTGGCAACCGGTTTTCATAGGTCCGCTCTGGCGTGCGTCGATCTCAACCTGGGCGATGAAGCGCGCCATCCTGTTAATTATGGACTAAAGCTCATCTAAATCCGAGTTTTGTTCAGATATATACAGATCGCAGTAGCGGCTATGCGGCTAAAACCTGCACCACAGTGTTCTAACTTAAACTAAAAGTAGGCCGAGGCTGCTCATTCCGTCAGAGCGTTCGTTCCATCCTGCTCCAAGCGCGCCTTCCGCTCCGCTTTCAGCTCGCGCTCGGCCATCAGCCAGAACTCCAGCTCGTAGCCATCGGGCCGGTGGTTCCGGTCCCAAAGATCGTAGGCACGCTCACGGATTTCGTCAGGTGAAGGCGCCGACCCGGCTTCATCAGCAGCGAACGGATCTTGGCTCACTCGCTGACCTCGCCTGATCCGCCGAGCGCCGAGAGCATCACACCGTCGTTCCCGATCTCGGCTCCGGTGTAGCCGAGCGCTCGTGCGAGCTGCTCGCGGGCACGCCAGACGCGGCTCTTCACGGTGCCGATCCGGCATTGCATGACTGCAGCGGCCTCCTCGTAGCTTAGGTTCTCGATCCCCACGAGGATCAGCGCCTCTCGCATCGGCGGCGCGAGCCGGTCGAGGGCGGCGCGCACGTCCTGGAGGTCGAGGCGGCCAGCTTGATCGGGCGGAGATGCCAGCTGGGCGGTGTAGCTGCCATCGTCGTCCTGGACCTCACGCGGCTTGCGCTGGCTGCTGTAGAAAGCGTTGCGCAGGATCGTGAAGGTCCAAGCTTCGAAGTTCGAGCCTGGCTCGAAGCGTGCTCGGGCGCGCCAGGCTCGCAAGAGGGTGTCCTGCACAAGGTCGTCGGCCGCCGTGGGGTTGCGGGCGAGCGAGACCGCAAACCGTCGCAGAGCTGGGACTATGGCGACGAGGAGCCTTTTGAACTCGGCATCGTCGCGACCGGCCGCTTCGCCGAGGGCCACATCGAGCTTGGCCAGCAGTTCGGCAAAGCGGCTCGTGGCGCTCAGCTCAGCATCGCCCTGCGCGTAGGCGGCCGCGAGCAGGCTCCCGAGGTGTCTCTGGATCTCGTCCGAGAGAACGGGCTCGGATCGGTCCTGCACCGCGTCAGCGCGTTCTGGAAGCTCCTCTGCCCCCGTGCTCATCGTGGGAACCGCATCAAAGCGCGCGACAACATTTCCGGTCCATCCGTTCGATAGATCGGCCGCCTACATACCCTCACGGCATAGCTCGACCAGTGCGACCAACCGCGAGAATTCTCGAACGGCCTGATCGGCCGAGGTCGCCCGCTGCCCCTCGGCAGCTTTTCTTCGGTCCCGTGTCTACAACCTGCCTCTGTGGATCTCTCTTATCCGTGGGGTGCACGCTTTTGCACCCTATGCTGCCGAATAGCGCCGGGGCCGCAGATCGCCCTCCACGCCTGAGCCAAGCCAGCCACTCCCGGCTGATGATCCGGAGCACGTTCGGATCTGATTTCCGGCCCTGGTGGCGGCGCTCCTGGATGGTCAGCAGGCCGTCGCCTTCGGCCAGCCGGATTGCGGCCTGAGCCAGCCGCCGGCAGACGCCCGCCCGCGCCGCGATGGCGTCGATGCACAGCCCGCAGGCGCCATGCCGGGCAACCTCGTCCCCGACGATCCGCAGGACCGCCAATTGCCCTTGCGTGAACCGGCTGGCCAACGCGGGCGGCATCGGACCGGAACAGGCCAGCCGGCGCCGCCGCTCGATGGCCATGGATCGCTCAGGAGCCCGCTGGAGGCGTCTGGGCGGAAACAGCGTCACACGGCCGAGCGGAATGCCGACGGGCGTTATGGCCTCTCTAATCGTACTCCTACGGTCGTGCAGCAGCTCGGCGAGGCCCTGCGCCTCGGCATCGGTCACGGCTTCGGAGGCGTGTGCCTGCCAGATCCTGCGCGACAGGTCATCGAGCTGCGCGAGCGTACGCGCGGCGTCGACCGCCTCCCGCATGGTGGCGTGAAACATCGGTCCCGGTCCCTCACGGGCCGCGGCTAGGGTCCGGGCAAGCCTTCCCTGTTGTCGGAATTGCCGTTCCGACTTGACACCCTAGCGGGTCTCATGGCTTGTGAGGAGTTAGTTAGACCGGCCTCACAAGGCCCCAGGTTTTCAGCACCCTCGTCCTTGCCGGGACGGGGGTGTTGGCTTTTCAGGGTCTATCCGTCGGCGGCTGCTCTCCTGAATGGCCGGCTCACGATCCGCCGAAGCAGACCGGGCCGTGACCGCCCATGTCGGCTGGACGGCACGGTTAAGTCAACGTTGAGGATCGGTGCGGCCTGACAGCCATGATCCGGTCGGCGTATGCTTCCAGAAGCACGTCACCCGGATCGAAGCATGAGCGCTGCCCTCCACCGAGCTGAAACCTTCTGCTCTCGGTTCGGCCTGCAGGCGCCGATCCTGCTGGCACCAATGGCGGGCGCCTGTCCTCCGGCACTGTCAGCCGCTGTGGCGAAGGCCGGTGGCCTCGGTGCCTGCGGCGCCCTCTTGATGCGGCCCGACGAGATCCTGGCGTGGGCGGGAGCGGTTCGCGCTGGCTCAAACGGCGCCTTCCAGATCAACACGTGGATCCCTGATCCTGCGCCGGCCCGTGATCCGGCCCATGAGGCGCGGGTGCGGGACTTCCTGGGTCGCTGGGGGCCTGAGGTCCCGCCCGAGGCCGCGGATGCTGTGCCGCCCGCCTTCGACGCGCAATGTCGGGCGATCTTAGAGGCGGGACCGCCCATCATCTCCTCGATCATGGGGCTCTATCCAGCACCGTTCGTCGCCGAGTTGAAGGAGCGCGGCATCGCGTGGTTTACGACCGTGACGACGGTCGCCGAAGCACGCGATGCCGCGCGTGCGGGGGCGGACGCGGTCGTCGCGCAGGGTTCGGAGGCGGGTGGACACCGCGGCAATTTCGACCCGATTGAGGCTGAGCGGCTGCAGGTCGGATTGTTCGCGCTGCTGCCCGCGGTCGCCGATGCCGTCTCAATTCCGGTGATTGCTGCGGGCGGCATCGCCGACGCACGCGGTGTCGCGGCAGCCCTGATCTTAGGTGCGAGTGCGGTGCAGATCGGTACCGGTTTCCTGCGCTGCCCGGAGGCCGGCATCCACCCAGCCTGGGCCGACGCTCTGGCGCTCACTGCTCCCGAGGACACGGCCGTCACTCGCGCCTTCAGCGGCCGGGCGGGGCGGAGCCTCGCGAACGGCTATGTCAGAGCGGCTGCAGCGGCGGATGCACCGGCTCCCGCGCCCTATCCGGTTCAGCGCGCCCTCACGGCCGCGATGCGTGCTGCGGCTCAGAAGGCAGGCGACGTGCAGCGCATGCAAGCTTGGGCAGGCCAGTCAGCTCGTCTCGCTTCTGCTGAGCCGGCCGAGCAGGTCGTGCGGCGCTGCTGGGAGGGCGCGAAGGCGCTGCTGTCGTGAGCGGATCGCGATATCGCGGCACCGCCAGACGGACACGAATTGCCCCAACTGAGCGGCGCACGCCTCTCCCCTTGCAGCGCCAGCTCCATCGCCCCATCGTGAAGGCCTGATCGAACAGGATCTTAGCTTGACCGCTTCAGAAGCTCGGCAGGACCCGGCGCCCCCTGTCCCCCATGAGCGCCAGATCCTCGTCAACGTCGGCAACCGCTACGTGGTGTTCGGGTCCCAGATCCGGATGCATGGGCAGGCCTTGCTTGGCCCTGGCGACGTCAGAGCTCGCTTCTCAGAGCGTGTCGGCGACGAAACTGAGTTCCCCCCGAGCGCTTGATCGGCAGCATCCAGGTCAAGGATGCCGAAGTGCTGGACGCATCTGCAGCGGGAGTGCCCTGGGCCGATCTGCAGATCACCTTCGCCAATGGCACAGCCATCACGGTCGACGTGAAGGTAGGTGTCCGCGACTTCAAGCGGGAGGAGTTGGATCGGCATTGGGCCGAACTCAGGGAGCTGTCACGCAAGCCGGGGCCGCGACATGAGGTCTGGAACTTCAACGTTGAGCGCCTGAAGCTGACGATCCTCGGGTGGGACGGAAACATTCCCCAACTCGCCGATCTCGACCCGCTCTACGTCTGGGAATTCAACGAGGATGGCAGCGCCTTCGACAGAACGTACTTGGATGAGCGCCTGGACGATTGGCAGCGGCGGATCGAGGCCATCTATGCCGACGCGGAGACGTGGGGCGCTCGCGACGGCCTGACCGCCGACCGCTCGCGCACAATCCTCATGTCCGAGGAGCTGATGCAGAAGTTCGCGGTCCCGGACCGTGAGCTGCCTATTCTCGACCTCAACCGAGGCGAGACGCCAGTGATGAGCATCGTGCCGGCCGGCCTGTGGGTCATCGGCTCCAATGGCCGCATCGACGTCATCACGCAGGACAGAGGCGCGATCCTTTTCGATGCCTCGCGCGCCATGGAGCCGGCTCGCTGGGTCTACCTTGTCCGAGGCGAGAGGCGTGAGCCGCAACCCTGGGACGAGGCCGCCTTCCGCGGGCTGATCGGCGCGGCCGTTCCAGCATGAGCAAGCTTACCGAGACGAAGCAGGCCTACGATCGCGTTCAAGATCTGCTCAGAAAACAGCTTCTGGTCAGGGGGAGTGATGCTCGGCAGATCCGAGCCGCACAGGAAGCTGTCGATGCGTCCTTCTATCTTCTAGGCTGGGGACAATTTGAGTACCTCACGCGCAGAGAGGCAGAACAGCGCGTTGATGCTGAGGCCAGAGCCAAGACTATTCATGGCGCAGCTTGGCGCTATGTGAAGAAGAATTTCAGCTCTTTCTCTCTTAGACGAAAACTCGAAGTCATATTCCACGCCGATCAAGCTACACTGGCGACCTTGAACGAGGATTATGAGCGCCGAAACGAGACGGCGCATGATTATAAAAAGCTACCGCCAGAGGCGCGGGACATCTCGGCCTGGCTTGAAGGCTTGGAGCAGCTGGTTGACCGCTACTGACGTCTTTGGCTGTCTCTATCACCCATCCCCGCGCGCGGCCCTGCTGCTGGACGCCCGCGCCACCTGGCAACTAGTCTCGTGGGCCGCTGCCTCTATGCGAGCGCCTGCGGATGCGGCGAGGGCGTGCCGGAGTACGTCTCAGGCTTGAGTGGGCAGCCGCTATGCGACCGTCGGTGAGACATGGTGCGGCGGACATTAGGTCCGCTGTAGGTGCCCAGCAGCATCACCCGCCCGTGGCAGGCCGGGCAGCGCTTCACGGCCATCGCGTGATCGACGGCTGCTTCGGCGAGACTGACAGCGCGCCAGGCGTCCTGGATCTTCACCTCGCAGGTCTGCGGATCGGGCCTTGTCATGAATGCGTGATGCCATCGCGTGGCGGCCCGTGCCAGAGAGGTAATGCCACACTGGGCTGAGAGCTTTCGGGGCTTGCCGGGCGGCCGCACCTTCGCAGCTCGCCCGGCTCCCGCACACCCCAACCGCACCGCGGCTGGCGGGCCTGAGATACGGCAATCCTGCATCCCTGCAAGCCGCTTTACCTTACCAGCGGCATTCAGCAATAGCGGCGAGCCGCGATCACGGGATGCCTGATGCGAGGATCCCGGCAACGGTCTGAATGGCCGTGAGGGCGACGGCCGCACCGGTCCAGCGAGCTGCACGGGCGTTGAGCCTAGAGCTTGTGACCGCTCCATTCAGCAACGCAGAGGTCCACGTCATCTGACCGATCTGTGGGTCCACCGGCTCAAACCCGCCCGGACCCCAATCGGGGACGCTGCTCACATTGCTGGCCCGGTACCAGAGCCAAGCAGCCCACGCACCGGAGGCCGCCGCTCCGAGGCCGGCAGCGAGCCCGACGGCGCCGGAGATTGTCACCGCTTCACCGGCTGGCGCCGCTCGACCACCGGCGGCTTGCGGTGTTTCGTCAGGACGTCGTTGAACGCCTCGACCATCAGCGTTTCAAGCGGGATGTCGAGGTCCTGGGCCAGCCTGGACATCTCCAGCCAGCCGGCGCGGTTCACCCGGACCTGCATCGTCTTGAGGTCGGCCGGCCCGGCTTGGAGCGGCTCGGCCGTGGGCGTCTCGGACCGCGCTGGCGCCTCCGCCTGAGCCGCGGGCGAGGGCTCTACCGGGCGGGTCTTCGGCTCAACGATGCTGGAGAGGGCCGGGCGCTTCGGGGCTGCCATCAGTCGTTCCTCGTTCGTGGAATGCAGGGTTGCAGGCTTGCAGGGATAGCGCGGTGCTGTTCTGCCGCGTCAGCGGCTTGCCGGCTTGCGTGGAAAGGTGCGGGCCAGCTCAGCGACGGCCGTCCACATGCCGGCGATCTCACCGGCCGCCCTGCCCTCAGGGTCGTATTCGTTCACCGACTGTCCGGAGATCAGCGCGTGGCTGAGGCTCGCGCGCTGCGACACCTGACCGGGCAGCACGGGCGCACCCATGTCGGCCAGCACCGCCCGCGCCTCAGCGACGATTGAGGTCTCGGTCTCTCGGGTCGGCGGCGGGGCGGCATTGATGATGCAGGCGATGGGCGCCTTGAGGCTCCGGGCCATCGCCAGGGTTGCGGCAACCGCATCAAGGTCGAACGGGCCCGGCCGGACCGGGATCACTGTGACGGTCGCGCGGGACATCAGCGAGGCGGTCAGCGCCGCGTTGTGGGGCGGGCTATCGATCACCGCCCACTCGATGCCGTCGGTCTTCGCGGCGTCGAGGATCTCGGCGATGTTGTTGCCGTCGGCCTTGGCGAGCAGAGGGGTCTCGGCCTCGCGGCGCTTATACCAGAAGGAGAGGGAGCCCTGCGGGTCGGCGTCGACCAGGAGCGTACGGCCCTCTCGCTCGGCCAGCGCGCCGAAGTGAGCACACAGAGTGCTCTTGCCCGAGCCGCCCTTCTGGGTCGCCACCAGGATCACATGCATTGCGGCTTCCCTGATCACCGGCAATCCGAAACGCCGGCATCCTTTCATCCCGCGGTTAAGGCTTTGCGGCGAAGCGGGGAAGAGGCAAAGCGGGACCGTGGCATGCCGCTTCGCACGGATGCAGGCTTGCAGGTGAGCCGGCTTGCAGGGTGTTTGGTCCGTCAGGCGCGCGGATCGATATCGAAGGTGCAACCTGTCCAGAGTGCCCTGGCCTCTCGACGGGCCATGCGCCGAGAGTTGAGCCACGTGAACGAGGTATTATGCAGGGCCCGGTGCAGGCGATCGGCGATCTTCACGGTCTCCCGCAGCAACCGCCTCTCGTCGCCGTGGCGTAGTCCCTTGGCCGCCTCGATGCGCTTAGGGGCATCGAGATTGTGGGCGACATGCGCATCCCGAAAGCCTCGCATGGCGTTCAGGTAGGACCCGCTGCGAACCTGCGCGGCTCGGTCTACCGCCTCCTGCAACTGCCGTCGTGTGGTTTGCGCTTCCTGGTCGGCCCTACGGGCACGGTAATCCAGCCACCAAGCTTTCTTGGCCTCCTCAATCTCGGGATCTTGCTGCGGGTTCTGATCGCGCGGGAACACGTCGTTGGCAAAGCGCGCGTGCTTCTCGGCGACGACGCGGTCCACGATCTCCGGTTTGTTCAAAAGCTCCAGGATGGTTGGGATGCTCTCCCGATCTTCCCTTGGACTGTCCCACAAGGCGCACAGCCTGATCAGCTCGAACAGCAGTTGGCTCGTCTGCATCCGCCGAAAAGCGGCGGCCGCACGGGACGGCGGTATCTGGCTCGCGATCCGGGGCGAGTACACCACGATGGTGTTCGCCTCGTGCATGGCGAAAATCTCGATGATGTGGTCGATCAGCTTGTCGGTTCGCGCCCGCGCGATCTTGATGCGGTCGGGGTCGGAGAGGTGATCGGGCCAGCGCGGCATGGGGCCAGTTACCGGCGGGCGCTCCACCGAGCAACAAGGCTCTACTGTCACGTGCAGGATTGTAGGGATCCCCGGTTGCCGCAGTCGCGCAAATCCTGCATCCTCCTGAACGCAAGACAAGTGTCTTTATCTTGCATCGGGGATTGCCATGGATGTCGTCGTGACGCCGACCGGGTCAAAGGGCATGTCGTGGAGCCTGAAGGACCGGCTCGGCCGCCTGCTTGGCGCAATCGAGCTGTCCGGCCTCGCGGCCGGGTTCGAGATCAAGCCCGAGCTGAGCGGCGGCTTGCGAGCCATCCCGACTTTTCATGCGACGCTGAACGACGCCATGACGGCTATCGCGAAGCACATGCACGGGGAGTGCACGCTCGACAGCCAGGACTGGGATTGAGCGAGGTGGCGACGCTCCCCGTGATCATCGAGCCCGACGCGTCACAGCTACCCGCGCTGCCGCCCGCGCAGGCCGATGACGACGCGCAGATGATCCGGTTGTGGCTCGCTCGCTCATCGAGCCCGAACACCCGCCGGAACTACGCCCGTGAGGCGGCGCGCTTCCTGGCGCATGTCGGCAAGCCGCTCGGCTCGGTGCGGATGGGCGACCTGCAGGACTACATCGCGGCCCGGCCGGGATCCTCGGCCACGGTGGCGCTGACGGCGGCCGCGCTCAAGAGCCTGTTCGCCTTCGCTCAGGAGGTCGGCTACCTGCGCTTCAACATCGGCGCGGCCGTGAAGGTGCCGCCGATCAAGAACACACTCGCCGAACGCATCCTATCGGAGGCCGACGCGCTGCTGATGATCCGGCAGGAGCCGAGCTTGCGAAATCGGGTTCTGCTGACCGTGCTGTACGGCGGCGGCCTGCGCATCTCGGAGGTCTGCGGTTTGCGCTGGCGGGATCTCGCGGCCCGGGACGAGGCCGGGCAGGCGACGGTGTTCGGCAAGGGCGGCAAGACGCGGGTGGTGTTGCTCTCGGTCGCGACGTGGACGGTGCTCACAGCTCTGCGAGGCGAGGCGGCTGCAGACGCGCCGGTGTTCCTGTCGCGGAAGGGCGGGGCACTCGACCCGAGCGCCGTCCACCGGGTCGTCAAGGCTGCTGCGGCCCGGGCCGGGCTCTCCCCGAGGTCTCGGCGCACTGGCTGCGTCATGCCCATGCCAGCCACGCCCTCGACCGTGGTGCCCCGATCCACCTCGTCCAGGCCACCCTGGGGCACGCCTCGGTCGCCACCACCGGGCGCTACCTGCACGCGCGGCCGTCCGACAGCTCCGCCCGGTATCTCGGCGTCTGAGGGCACTGATCCTCCCCTGACTTCGCGGACACGGGGAGATTAGCTCGCGGTCCGTTCGGCCTGCTCGGGCGTGAGATAGCCGAGTGCCGAATGGATGCGTTGCCGATTGTAGTAGCCCTCGATGTAAGCGAACAGGTCGCGTCGCGCCTCATCCCGGGTCGCCCATCGCCGCTGATGGACGAGTTCGACCTTGAGGGTGTGGAAGAAGCTCTCCATCGGGGCGTTGTCGTAGCAGCATCCTGTCCGACTCATGGACGGCCTGGCCCCTATGCTGGCGAGCTGCTTCCGGTAGGCCTCCGCCGCGTACTGGCTGCCACGATCCGAATGGCAGATGAGCCCTGCGGCCGGTCGCTGCCGCTGGGCGGCCATCATCAGCGCCGCCACGCTCAGCTCGGTGCGCATGTGATCGCGCATCGACCAGCCGACGATCTTGCGCGTGGCCAGATCGAGGATGGCGGCCAGGTACAGCCAGCCCTCGCCGGTTGGCAGGTAGGTGATGTCGGCCAGCCAGACCGTGTTTGGCCGCGTGGCCGAGAAGTCCTGCTTCAGGAGGTTTGGGGCGATCGGGAGATCGTGACGGCTGTCGGTCGTGCAGGGCCGGAACCGACGCCCCGCCAGGGCACGGATGCCGTGCCGGCGCATGAGACGCTCCACCCGCCCACGGCTGACAGACCGGCCCTCGGCCCGCAGGGTGGCATGCACGCGTGGGGCACCGTAGCGCCGATGGTGGGCGGCATGGATGCGCCGGACATCGTCCAGGAGCTGGCGGTTGGAGGCCGAGCGGGCGCTCTCTGGCCGTGACCGCCAGCCGTAGAAGCCGCTGGGTGAGACTCCGAGCACGCGGCACATGAGACGCACCGGCCAGGTCCGCGCATGCTGCTCGATGAAGGCGAAGGTCACTTGGGCATCTCCGCGAAGATGCCGATGGCTTTTTAGCACGGCGCGCTCCATGCGCGTGCGGTCGAGCTCACGCCGCAGGCGAGCGATCTCGGCGGCCTGATCGGACGGCGAGGCGACCGGGCTTGGTGGCGAAATCCCCGTCGATCCTGCCGGCCGCGGCCGGGGTGAGGCTCCGTTCAGCGCGGCACGCCACTGCCGCAACATCGAGGGCTGGATCCCGAGACTCGGCCGCGACCTGTATCTGCGGCCGGCCACTGCTCTCCAGCAGGGCGACCGCTTCGCGTTTGAACTCGGGCGTGAACTCCCGTCTCGTCTTCGCCATCCGACACCTTCCCCGCTCAGCATGAGCGTATCAGAGGTGTCCGCGAAGCCGAGGGAGGATCAATCGGTCCCGGTCCCTCACGGGCCGCGGCTAGGGTCCAGGCAAAGCCTTCCCGGTGCGAAAGTCGGCGCTTTCGCTTGACTCCCGGTGGGAGCGTGTGGCTTGTGAGGGGTTATCTAGACCGGCCTCACAAGGCCCCAGGTTTTCGACGGGCTCCCATTTGGCGATGGGGGCCCGTTGGCTTTTCAGGGTCTATCCGTCGGCGCTGATCTCTCCTGATGCCGGCTCACGACTCGCCAAGAGCGGCCGGGCCGGAACGGTCCATGTCGGCCGGGCGGCACGGTTAAGTCAACGTTAGGGGCTCGGCTATGACGAAGCTCGAACGGATCAACGACTCCATCGGCGCGCTCCTAGAGAGCATCCGCCAGGGCTGGCTCGACCTCGCAACGAAGCCTCTCTCCAGGGAGGGAAGAGCACGCGAGCGCGAGGCCATAGCGCGCTGTGAGGACGAACTGCTTGAACTGCTGTCGCTACGGGACAGTTTGCGAGTCTTTGGTGAAGGCGGGGAGCTGGAAGGGTGAGCCACTGATCCTGCAGCAGCACTCGCACTCCCTGCGCCGACCCGGAAAGCGCCGCTGCAGGTGCAAGCCTGTACCTCCGGCGGCATCTGCAATCTCAGTCTGACCTCCATCTTCACAGAGCCAATGCAGCTTGCCTTATCGGTTCACTACCCAGAAGGTGGGTGTGGCACGAGCCGCTTGGCGACTGGCTCTGCCTCCGCAACGGGGGTGAGAGCATGCGGCTGGTCAGCGAACGATCCGAAGCTCAGATCCAGGCCCACGAGGCGCAGACCAAGCTGAAGTACGCGCTTCGGCGCTTGGCCGCCAACATCATGCGGGTCACGCGAGGCGCAGGCTCCTCAGCGGAACTCAGCACCCAGATGGTGACTTGCCTCGACGCAATGGTCGTCTACTACGACGCCGCCGGAAACGACGTGCCGAGCTGGGATCTCGATCAGATGCTGAACCCTGAGGCGGCCTACGCTGAGCACCGCCCGTGGATCAAGGAGGATGCAGAAGCGAAGGCCCGATGGGAGGCAGACGGTACGACCGATTGC
Organism: Methylobacterium sp. P31; assembly: GCA_050632875.1. GTDB lineage: Bacteria > Pseudomonadota > Alphaproteobacteria > Rhizobiales > Beijerinckiaceae > Methylobacterium. The sequence continues at coordinate 14,038 of JBODSC010000004.1, forward strand.
GCTCTTGCCGACCAGAGCATCCGCCGCGCGAGCTTACAGGTGATCGCCTCGATGCTGGTCAATCAGACTCCTCAGCAGCGCAAAGGCGAGATCGATTTTGCGGAAGCCATCCGGAGCCGCGAGGCCGCGCGAGAGCGGCGGCGTGCCTATGATCAAGCCCGAGTCACCCCTACATCGAAGGGGCGTAAAAAGCCGAAGTGATCGGGTATGGGGCACGCGAGAAGCGCAGGCCGACTGGACACGCCGTATCGGCCGGCACGGTTAAGTCAACGTTGAGGGGGCGATCAGTGCGTCCATGGCTGCCATGGCTGCCGAACCTCGAACCGTCACCGAACTGCGCAAGTCCGGCATCATCGGCAGCCAGGAGGTCGTCGCGGCGATTGACGCCTACATGCGGGACCCGTCGGCCGGACCCTACCGTTTCGCTAGCGGACACATCCTCGACCTTGCGGCTCTTGTGAACGCGTCACCAGTCTTCGCTACGGTGGACCGGTCTAGGCCGCTTGATGCCGGGATCCGAACGGCGCTGGCGGCCGCCATCATGGCAGCCCGTCCGGTTGCGCCGTAGGCTGGCGATCCCTCGGCCTCCGCAGTGTCGCCCGCACCTGCCCGACGGACAGCTTTCATGCTATGCTCGTCTCGTGCGAGCTTTCGGACGTCTGGCATCGCGTCCACGGCCGGTTCAAAGCCATGAGCGCCCAACTGCGAGCATCCGAGACACCCCTGTCGACCGGAGTGTCAGCATGACCGAGATGCACATCACCCATTTCCGCGTCCTTGAGGCGATGGCGGCCGTGGAGCGCGAGGTTGGAGACCGGCTCGGCTTCGGGCCAGCGCGTTCGCTCACGCAAGAGATGGCGGTGTACCTGAGCGCCGAGGCCGCGGTTGAGGCGTGGGCAACTGCCAAGCACGATCAGCCGGAGCTGGAGCCTCGCAACGACCTGGAGCAGCTGTGCTCAGAGTTCATCGTGCTCCACGACGCCGAGAGCGCGAGCTGGGCGCACTAGCCGCATAGGCAGTCCGGCCGTTGAAGTCGCCGCGAGCTTCTCGCCTCAGCTTGAGGGCGAGGAGGATCATGGGCCGGCGCCGGAGCGGTGCGGCAGTGGCGGTATGTCTAACGACCTATGAACGCGAGCCTACTCCTGTTTGCGACAGGCCCTTCCCAACGGGCGTCCTGACCTAACGCCTGAGTTTCCGCAGCACCGCCCCGCAGCTGGGTATCACCCCACGTTCTCAGGCGCCTGCTGCAGGCCCAGCCACCCCTTCATTTTCGTAGGTAGATAACCAGCCCGCTTCTTTGCCAGAGTAGCGGTCCCTCGCGCCGCATCCAGCCGCTGCGCTGCCTCCCCCACACCAAGCGGGTCCGCCTGCCTCCCGATGGCGAGTGCGCCTTCGAGGACTTCAAGTCTTTCATCGAAGCCGGAAGACCTTGAGAACAGCAGATAGCTGATGTGTGTGTCGATGTAACGGCTCCGCTCGTGCTCAACCTCGGGCGTGTCCGCACATGCCAGCCGGGTCACGAACGGCATCAGGCGCTGGCGCTCGTCATAGTTCGCCTCATCGTTCAACTGCATGGCGAGCGCACAGATCGGACGCGAGAAGCAATCCGGCATGCAACTGATCGAACGCACAGGTTGGTAGCCGAACCCGCATGCAACGATGGCAGCCTCGTTGATGCAAGTGCCTCCATCTGGTCCCGGGAAGTCGTGTGAGCCGCGGAGAAGCTTCCAGTTCAGGATGTGATCGAAGTCGCTCATGGTGGCTAACTCCGTAGCCGCCCCCAGGTCGAGCTTCTTCCTAAGCGCCCGCACCGTCAACGCTTGAATGCACCAGATTACTGCTAAGCTTTAGGCTCCATTTGCGTGCGTGAGGCGGATCACAGAAGTATCTGAGCAGATCACTATGCCTTCAATCATCGAAGCGGATGAGCCGCTCGGCGATACATTGGAGAGCGTGATGATCAGCAAGACATTCAAGTCCGTGCTCGCTGCTGCCGCCATCGCGGCTCCAGTCGGCCTATTCGCGGCAACCGACGCGCTCGCCTTCGGCGGGCACTTCGGTGGCGGAGGCGGTCACTTCGGCGGAGGCGGCTTTGGCGGTGGCCATTTTGGCGGCGGGGGCTTCGGTGGCGGCGGGTTCGGTGGCGGGCACCCCGGCGGCCTCGGCGGGCACCCTGGAGGCGGGGGCGGGCATCCTGGCGGTGGCGGTGGCTTTGGCGGCGGCTTCGGGGGTCGGGGCTTCGGCGGCCGTCATTTCGGCGGCGGGTTCGGCGGATACGGCTATGGCCCCGGCGTCGTCTACGTGGGCAATGGCTGTGACTACGGCTTCCACTACAGCAACTCCTGGGGCCGCTGCATCCCGAACGACTGAGCGCAGACCTGCCAGTCGTGCGTCATCGTCGGGCCGAGCGCTTCGTGACGTGCTCGGCCTACTCGCCCGCACCGGGTGCGCGAGCGGCGTTCGTGAGGGGCGGGTCAAATCCGCAGAACCCCTAAAATCTGCAGTTTCAGCTTAGGTCCTTCCTGACGGCCTAAGCTCAACTTAGCCTCCATGGTCAGGCTTTCCCCTTGCTGTTCAGCGTCCATCACAGGCACTGAAGCCCATTCCGTGGTCATCCTGAGCCTGATCTGCCTCATCGCGGGCGTGACACTCGCCGGCATCGCCCCGAAACGACCCATTCAGCAAGCGATGCTGGAAAGCGCTGGCGGCAGCCTGATCGTGCTTGGCCTCGTCATCGTAGGTGCCGCACTTCCAATTTTCCGGTGAGACCTCTTCAGATCTGCGCTTTTGGGGCCACTCCTCAGATCTGGAGAGCGGCGTTCGCGCGGTGGAGCCGCCGCTGCGGAAGCCCACATTGTTGCCGCAGTGTTGCTCAAGCTTGGCCATGCGAGTCGCAATGTACGAACGTGATGAGTGACGGAGCCACAGCACCCAGGAGAGCCAATGCTGGTCAATCACGAGCGCCGCCTTCTCGATAAAGCCGCGCAGTCCACGGACGGGCGCATCTCCGTAAAGCGTCGACTAGACCGAAATTGGCCGAGTGATCATGGGCGGTTGCGTGATCTTGAGAGCCGGGGCGGTCTCGTGTGGCTTGGTGAACAGGCAGGCCCTCATCTCGGTGGCACGTTCGCGACGTGGCAGATCACTCCGGCGGGCCTGGAGCAGCTCCAGGCGCTCGCGAGCCGAGGCGCCTGATGGCCTCGATCAAGATCCGAGCTTCCGGTGATGGCACGTTCGCGGTCTACCGCGAGGGCAAGGCCATCGTATCCAACCTGACCCGTGCCCAAGCCGAGCGCTTCGTGACGGTGCTCGGCTGGATCGCACAGGCGGCGTGACGGGCGTCGCGCCGGACCTAATAGCTCAGCGCCTCACCACCATATCGACAAGCATCAGCCCCGCCGCCGCGAGGACGTTCCTGCGGGCATGATGGTGTGGACGCCCCCGACGGCATCAGCGTGCCAGAGTGGTGGTGTTAGAGCCCACGCCAGGAGGCGCCCATGAACCAGGTGAGCACCGTCGGTCTCGACCTCGCCAAGCACATCTTTCAGCGCCATGGGGCTGACAGGGGCGTGTCGCAAACTCGGCTGCGAGCTGCAGAAGGGCGTCTACCGTCCCGCTTTCACGCTTTGTTCGCGACGGTAAGTCCGAAGCACTGCGCGAGCAGCTGGTTCTGCTCCCGGACGGTCCACGCACCGGCAAAGCCGAAGCCCTTGCGCAGCCACAGCATGGCCTCGAAGCCGCAGATCGTGCGCCGCGCCGTATGGAACGAGCGGAACCCGCCCACCCGCGGCATCGGCCGCTTCACCCGGAAGTGGTCGCTCTCGATGCCCTGCTGCAGGTGCTTGGTGACATAGTGCACCGGCGTGCGGGGTAGCAGGCCCGCCTCACGGCTCTCGGCGATAGCTGATGGGTAAGGACCTGCGCCATCGGTGCCGATGCGGTCAGGCGCGAGCAGCGGCTGATCCTGGAGCATCTTGCGGAAGAACCGCTTGGCCGCATCGAGATCGCGGCTGGCGGTGAGCAGGAAGTCGACCGCCTCGCCGTGCTTGTCGACAGCTCGGTAGAGGTAGCGCCACTCACCCCGCACCTTGATGTAGGTTTCGTCGATCCGGACCGATCCGCAGTGTGGCCGACGGAACTGCCGCAGCCGCTTCTCGATCAGCGGCGCGTAGGCGAGCACCCAGCGGTTCAGGGTGGAGTGATCCACCTCCAGACCGCGTTCCAGGAACAGCTCCTCGATGTCGCGGTAGCTCAGCGGGTAGCGCAGGTACTAGGAGACCGCCTGCACGATCAGGGTCGCCTCAAAGTGCCGTCCCTTGAAGTCGGTCTTGGCGCGCTGCTTGAGCTTGGCGGCGATGGCGGACAGGATCATGGGCCGGCTCCGAGGCGGAGCGGCAAGCTGGACAGGTATGCCTAACGAGCCGTGAACCTCAGCGCATTCGCGTTTGCGACAGGCCCCCCAGGCGCACACTGCGACCATCGTTTGATCGGTACTGGCCTTTCGCACCCTGGATCAAGACTAGCTTTGTCTGTGCGCGTCCTTGCGCCACCACGCATGTCAGCGCGCTAAGCGGATTGACGCTCCTCAAAGCCTGTTACACAACAGTTGACGAAGGAGCATTTGATGCATTCAATCCCTCTACCGATTGCAGCGCTTGTAGCAGCCCTGTGGGCAACGTCAGCCAACGCTGACCCAAATATTCAGGCTACTTTCGGAGCAAGGGATGCTCTAGCCTGCCCGCATATCACGCATCCACCGAGCCGGGCTGAGGCGGAACTCCTGGTGCGGTGCGCCGGCGAGCGCGACGCGGTGTTCCAGGGCTACATCTACCGGGTCCCCAACGTGCAGATCGAGGTCGGCGCGCCCCGGCCCTACACCTTCGGTGACCCCGGTAGCAGAGAGGCTGACCCGAGCGCGCCTGTGATCCCGATCCGGGGCACTGAGACGACGGCGATCTGCCAATCGAACCGAGATTTCAGGGGTAATCCCAATCCGAACAACTGTAGCGAGACAGACTTCGCCGGCAGTGGGTCCTGTTATCGCACCCCGTTCGGAGACTGGAAGTGCGGCCTTGCTGGACAGCGGGTTGATGTCCGGCACAATGTGCCTCCTCGTTAAGAGCCTCTAATGCGTTACGCCCTCACCGCCGTGATCCTTGCAGTCGCAGCCACTTCATCTGTGGCACAGGATCTTCCGAAACCCGTGGCGGCGGCCATTGCTGAAGCGAAGAAAACCTGCAGCCCAGATCCGACTACGCTCAAATCCGACTTTATCAAGCGTCAGGACGTGAACGGCGACGGGGTGCCCGATTTCATCCTCGACTACGGCCGCTTTCAGTGTGGGGACAACACCACCTACTGGTGCGGCTCGGCTGGTTGCACCATGCAGATTTTTGCCTCGTCTGACGGCCGCTTCATCAAGGTTCTGGACGAGAACGTGCAAACGGTCCGGTTCCGAAAGATAGGCGGGCGGTCGGCGATGCTGCTCGGCCTGCACGGTTCTGCCTGCGGGAAGGCTGGGGCAGAGCCATGTGGCGCTACCCTCTATTGGAACGGCATGAAATTCAGCCCAGCACACTGATCACCCCTGCCCGTAGTTCGCGCTAATCGCGAACTGCCGCTGTCAGAGGGCGCTCTCTACCGGGCCATCGACAAGCACGGCACGTCCATTGACTTCCTGCTCACCGCCAGCCGCGATCTCGATGCCGCCAAGCGGTTCTTCCGCAAGATGCTCCAGGATCAGCCGCTGCTCGCGCCTGACCGCATCGGCACCGATGGCGCAGGTCCTTACCCATCAGCTATCGCCGAGAGCCGTGAGGCGGGCCTGCTACCCCGCACGCCGGTGCACTATGTCACCAAGCACCTGCAGCAGGGCATCGAGAGCGACCACTTCCGGGTGAAGCGGCCGATGCCGCGGGTGGGCGGGTTCCGCTCGTTCCATACGGCGCGGCGCACGATCTGCGGCTTCGAGGCCATGCTGTGGCTGCGCAAGGGCTTCGGCTTTGCCGGTGCGTGGACCGTCCGGGAGCAGAACCAGCTGCTCGCGCAGTGCTTCGGACTTACCGTCGCGAACAAAGCGTGAAAGCGGGACGGTAGACGCCCTTCTGCAGCTCGCAGCCGAGTTTGCGACACGCCCCTCCCGAAGCGGTCCGATCAGCCGCTGAATAGGAGTAACGGGGGGAGTGCCCAGGGTGGTGGTCAGCCGCTGATCGAGAACCGCGTTACCTGAGCCGTTGTGGCGCTCTTGGTCAAGCTGCAGCAGCTTCACAGCGAAAACGTGAAGCCGGATTAGCCAGCGCCCGCTCCAACTCTTTTCGAAATTCGTCTGCTCCAGTTTGCCAACGCCCCGGCTCAGCGTCGTACAAGGCCATGACCTCGTGGAAGCGCTTATGCGCCTGCCCGAGAGCAGTGTCGTGCACGCCCTGCCGGTCGAAGAAGGCACCGATGCTGCAGGCATGCGGATCCTTCGCTGCATCCTTCCAGGCCATGGGCAGAGGTTGGCCCATCAGTGTGCGGCAGGCTTCAACGACACGGAGGTGGCCCGCATAGGCGCCTAGCAGCGTGCGGGGTCCCTGTTCTACCTTTCCGGGTAGGCGTGCGCTTAGCCAGCCAGGCACGGCTTCGGCCGGCATAGGCTGGGCGATGCCATAGCCCTGGGCGAGATCGACACCCAACACACGCAGGGCATCGCGGATTTCGGGCGTCTCTACGCCCTCGACTACCAACCGCTTGCCGATGCTGCGGGCCAAGCCCTGCAAGCTGAACACGAAGTGCAGGTCTCTCGGACGCCCGGCTAAGCCGCGGGCAAAGGATTGATCGAGCTTCATGATGTCGACCGGCAGATCGCGCAGATTGATCAGCGAGGAGTAGGCGCTGCCGATATCGTCGAGGGCGACCCGGATACCGAGCGCACGGATGGCGTGCAGACGCTCGGACATTTGGGCGAGATCGGGAGTGACGTGGCCTTCCAACAGCTCCAGCACTACCGTGCCATTTGGGACGAAGGCGTGCTGATCCAGCACGTCCCGCAGCAGGTCGAGAAACCCGTCCGAGAGTACCAGCGGCACCTCGACGTTAACGCTGACGTAAAAGCCGGGGCTGTCACCGACCAAACTCTTCCTCAGCGACACAGCCTGCCCGAGCATCGTCCGGAACAGTTCGGCAAGAGCATCCTGCGGCAGGCCGGACAAGAAGTCCGCCGGGCTCAGAAGCTGATCGCCGCGCTTGAGCCGGGCAAGCGCCTCGTAGCCGACGACCTCGCCTGTGCACAGATCCTCAATCGGCTGAAAGGCAGCTCGGACGTGCGTCCTGATCTGGCGCAATGCGCAAGTTTTGCGGGAAGCGACCGTGCGATGTTTGCGAGCCTGGACCGGCTGCATGGTCATCGGTATTCCCAACCGGATCTAGTCTGGGCGGCGCTCGGTTGCGACGTAGGGTTGCAACCTGATCCAGATCACATTGCCCAGAAGTTAATAGCAGCGCCGAAACATGGCGACGCAACGGTTATGCTGTTCGTCACTCAGCTCACAAGGCGCAGGGCACTCCTGCTCGGTTCGGCAGCACGAACCTGGTTCCGGCCCGCTCCCTTGGCCACGTACAAGGCGGCGTCGGCTGCAGCGACGAGCGCTGCAGCGTTGCGGGCCAGGATTTCAGGGAGGCTAGCCACGCCACAGCTCACCGTGAGCACCGTGTGGGGTCCTGCCGTGTGAGGCATGGCCCAGCCCATCACCGCTGCCCGGATCCGCTCGGCGACAATCTCAGCGCCCGCCAAGTTGATCTCCGGCAGGATGACCGCGAACTCCTCGCCGCCGATGCGACAGGCCATGTCACTGGAGCGGTTGGCGGCCGCCCGGATCGAGCCGGCGATCAGCCGAAGTGCCTCGTCGCCGCGCAGATGGCCGTAGGTGTCGTTGAAGCCCTTGAAGCAATCCGCATCGATCAGGATCAGCGAAAGCGGCCGCCGGCCCCGCACCGCACGGTCCCACTCCTGTGCTAGCGCCTCGTCGAAGCGCCGCCGGTTGCCGAGAGCGGTCAGCGCATCGGTGGTCGCTTGCGCCGCGAGATGAGCATTGGCAGCGATCAACTTCGCCTCAGCCTGTTCTCGCCGGCCGAATTCAATACGCAGGAGCCAAGTGAGGCCAGCCGTGACACCGCACAGGCTAAGCAACACCATGCCCAGGCTCAGAGCCTGCCGCTGCCACTCGGCGTAGATCACGGACGGTGCAACGGCGATGCTGAGGGTGAGCGGCCCCGTCCCGAGGTGCGCGAAGGTGAAGTGACGCTCGCTTTCTCCAAGCAGCGCCGGTCCGATGAAGCTGCCCTCCCGCATCGCGGTCATGCGGCGGTAGCTCGGAGTATCAGCCACACTCACGCCAATTGCGCTCTGATCGAAAGGCTCGCGCATCAGGACGATGCCCTCTGGTCCGTAGAGCGTCACGGTTCCGGCATGCTCGGCACCGACCGAGGCGAACAGGCGGCGCAGGTAGTCGCTCTTAATGCCGCCGACCACGACACCCGCGAAGGAGCCATCCGAGTTCAGCAGGCGGCGGGAGAGCATGATCATACGCTGACCGCTCACCCGCGAGATGGCAGGTGGGCTAATATGCAGGCCGTCATCGTCGGGATGCGCGAGGAAGTAGCGGAAGTACTCGGTCTCAGACCGGTCGAGCCCCTTCGGCACCAAGCGATCCGAGCCGGCCACGATGACGCCGTCTGAGTTGAGCAGCAGCAGGAACGCGAAGCCGGGTGCCGAGGCGGCACGATCAAATAGGATCAGGTGGCGCAACTCGGGCGAGGCTTGTGCGACATCGGTTCGGCCCAAGCTCTCGATGAGGGCCTGCAGTGACAGGTCGTAGAGTTCGACGTTGCGAGCGATATCGCGGCCGAGCACCTGGACGAGGCTGTTGGCATTCGCCTGGCTGCTACGCTCTGCGTCCGTGCGCATCTGCCAGAGCAGAAGCGCGGCCACGCCGATCAGGCCGGCGACGGTGAGGAAGTTGGCGAGCGCCAGCCATCGGGCCAAGGATGGTCCGGATAACGAGCGAAAGAGGTGCCCTGGCGGTCTGGTCTCGACGTGCGCCACCTCAATCCTGCGCGGCAGAAAGTTTCCCAGCACATTAGGCCATAGGCCGATTGCCAATCCCTTAGCGCGACAACATCAGTTTGAAGGTCATCTCATCGGCCGGCTGACCGGGGCCACGGTCAGCGCGCTCGTGCACAAGGCCGTCGCTGCCATCATGGCGCCAGACGGCCCACCCCGCCCACCCACGCCTGCGGCCCGGGGGCGATCCTGCGGCTGGCAGCCTGACCAGCGGTTGATCCATTGGAAGCTCCGCCGGGTGTGAACCCTTCAGCATCCTGCGGACGCAATCGGCGGCGCGACAGCTTATATGGCTATGGTTTACTGGCTCACCGGCGGAAGAAGCTCAGCCCGGGGTTGCCATTGAGATTGCCGTTGCCGGCCCCGATGTTCCAGTTCCCGTTCCCCTAGCCGGAATTGTAGTTGCCGTTGTAGGCGCCGACGTTGTGCGAGCCGTTGTTGGCCCCCGTGTTGCCCATGCCGTTGAACGCGCCCACGTTGCCGGTCCCTCCATTGAAGGCTCCGACGTTGTTTGAGCCGGTGTTGAAGGCGCCCACGTGGCCGTTCACGATGGGCATTCCGGTGCCGTTCCCGTTGCCGGTGCCGTTGCCGGATCCGGCGTTCCAATTGCCGTTGTTGTTGCCGTTCAGCGATCCGAGGTTGCCGTTGCCGTTCCCGATAGCGAAGATCTGAGCCTGCGCCGGAGGAACGGTCGTTCCCGCCAGCCCGAAGAAGGCTAGGGAAAGGAGTAGAGACTTCATCGTGTTGCTCCCTGCCTCATGCCGGAGGGATTTCGCCGCGCATCTACCGGCGGCCGTCCACATCGGGACGGCCGCCATCTCACGGGTCTCAGATCGTGCGATAGTCGATCGAGACGCCCTCATTACTCTGGATCAGAAGGGTAGGAACAAGGGTGCATTGCCGCTTCCGTTGTAGTTACCGTTGCGGCTGCCTGTATTGGCGTTCCCATTAAGGATGCCGTTGCCGATGGCGAAGGCATTTCCCCTTCCGTTATAGTTGCCGTTCATGCTGCCGGTGTTGAGGTTGCCATTGGCATTGCCGTTACCGAAGCCGACAAAATTGTAATCACCGTTGTAATTGCCGTTGCGGGAGCCGATGTTGGCGTTGCCGTTGAGGCTACCAAGGTTGTAATTGCCGTTGTAGTTGCCATTGAACGAACCGGCGTTGGTGTTACCGTTCCCGCTGCCATTGCCTGAGCCGATGTTGCCGTTGCCATTACTGTTACCGTTGCCGAACGCCAGTTGAGCCGACGCCATTCAGGGCATCCCGGCGAGGGCGAGGGCGGCGACGGCCGAGAGCAGAATTGTTCTCATCGCGCATTCCTCCTGTCGGATGCTAACCCAAGCCCTCTCTCTCGGGCTGGGAGATATGCTCCGCCGCTCAGGGTGAGCAACGCGGTCAAGCTGCGCAGTTGCGCTGGAATGGCCTAGGTATGAGTTCGGTGTAACCTGTATGGGCTAGCTTATATTAGCTAGGTAAAGCTACGTATTAGATGTTCAATTTGCTCAGCGAGAGCGGCAATCTGGATCCGATTGGTGGACGACATGGCCATGGCTGCCTCCGGTCACCGGAAGCCCGGAGCGTCAGGTCGAGCCCCTAACGGATCGTTAACTGTCTTCACCCTGGCGCGGCCCGCACAGGTCACCCGAGAGCGTAGGCGCTACTTCGGCGTTCGGCCGCGAGCCGCGGCAGGGCCACCGAGCCGTCCGGCGGAACCGTTCGACGCATTTTCTGTTGTATGCCCTGCAATGAGTGTGTATCGATACACACATGCGGAGCCGGGACGTCGTGGCCGCCCTGGAAGCGGCTGGCTGGTACAAGGTCGCCCAAAAAGGCAGTCATGTTCAGTTAAAGCACCCTACCCACCCAGGACGAGTGACAGTTCCACATCCAGAGCGCGACATTCCAATCGGAACGCTACGAAGCATCGAGAAACAGGCAGGCTTAAAACTCAGGTGAGCGCCATGCGGCAGTACATCGGACTTATCCACAAAGAGGCAGAGAGCGACTACGGCGTGTCGTTCCCCGACTTTCCGGGATGTGTCACGGCTGGCCGCACGCTCGATGATGCTCGTGCTATGGCTGAGGATGCTCTTGCCCTGCATATCGAAGGTATGGTTGAGGACGGGGAGGATATCCCAGAGGCGTCCTCTCTCGAGCAGGTTATGGCCGATCCTGAGAACAGGGATAGCGTTGCTATCCTTGTTGCTCTTCGAGCAAAGAGCGCGAAGGCCATCAGGGTGAACGTGACACTGCCCGAGGACGTCCTGGAGCAGATTGATCGCTACGCGAGCGATCACGGCTACACACGATCCGGATTTCTCGCCAAGGCGGCCAAGCACGTGATTGAGCACGAGGCCGATGTGGGGGAACTTGAGGCCGCATAGGTCAACGAGTTGGGCGTGTCGCAAACTCGGCTGCGAGCCGCAGAAGGGCGTCTACCGTCCCGCTTTCACGCTTTGTTCGCGACGGTAAGTCCGAAGCACTGCGCGAGCAGCTGGTTCTGCTCCCGGACGGTCCACGCACCGGCAAAGCCGAAGCCCTTGCGCAGCCACAGCATGGCCTCGAAGCCGCAGATCGTGCGCCGCGCCGTATGGAACGAGCGGAACCCGCCCACCCGCGGCATCGGCCGCTTCACCCGGAAGTGGTCGCTCTCGATGCCCTGCTGCAGGTGCTTGGTGACATAGTGCACCGGCGTGCGGGGTAGCAGGCCCGCCTCACGGCTCTCGGCGATAGCTGATGGGTAAGGACCTGCGCCATCGGTGCCGATGCGGTCAGGCGCGAGCAGCGGCTGATCCTGGAGCATCTTGCGGAAGAACCGCTTGGCCGCATCGAGATCGCGGCTGGCGGTGAGCAGGAAGTCGACCGCCTCGCCGTGCTTGTCGACAGCTCGGTAGAGGTAGCGCCACTCACCCCGCACCTTGATGTAGGTTTCGTCGATCCGGACCGATCCGCAGTGTGGCCGACGGAACTGCCGCAGCCGCTTCTCGATCAGCGGCGCGTAGGCGAGCACCCAGCGGTTCAGGGTGGAGTGATCCACCTCCAGACCGCGTTCCAGGAACAGCTCCTCGATGTCGCGGTAGCTCAGCGGGTAGCGCAGGTACTAGGAGACCGCCTGCACGATCAGGGTCGCCTCAAAGTGCCGTCCCTTGAAGTCGGTCTTGGCGCGCTGCTTGAGCTTGGCGGCGATGGCGGACAGGATCATGGGCCGGCTCCAGAGCGGAGGCGGCACGCTGAGCGGGTATGGCTAACGACCCGTGAACCTCAGCCCATCAACGTTTGCGACAGGCCCTCGAGCAGCGTCTACGGACCCTCGCCGTGCATTAAATCGCCACAGGTCGGTGGACGTCGCATGATCCTGCTTGCTGCTGAGGCTGGATCCAGCTACGAACCGCGCCCCGGACAAGAAAAAGCCGCCCACAAGGAGCGGCCTGAAGTCTAGGGAGGAAACGCCCTAAAAGGGCTGCGGGACGGCGAAACCATCGCTGTCCCGCAGTGCATTTCTAGGCTCGGGGGCCACAGCAAGCAACCTGCCAAGTCTCATTGCTCCTCAAAATGAGCGGCGAAGCTTGACGTTCTTGTGCGCTGGCGCACCTGAGCAGTTCCTGGCGACCACGGTTGCAGAATAACTCCTGGAGACCGGCCCAAAGAGCCAAGGCGCCGATCTCGCGGCTAAAGCCGGCCAAATTGTCGAGTCTCTTATCTGGCGGACTATAGCTGCACGATGTCAGACAAGCTCGACGCTCTCCTCGACCGCCTCAAGGCGCACCAGCGCACGCTCATCCTAGCAATGGCCGAGCATTGTGGACTGCCTGCCGGCAGCGCCCTCCGCCAAGTTGCCGAGTTGGAGAACGTCATCGCCGCCGTTGAGGCGGTCGCGGACGAGGAGGTGGATCGGGCTCGGCGGTCATGAACCCCGCGTTCATCTTCATGGAGCCCGACGGGCCAAGAGCGGTGTTCTCGATAAAGTGAATGTGGCGATATTACTTCTCCAGCGTCCTGAATTTATCATTTTTAAACAGGGTGACTTGTATATCGCCTGATGGACACCGGCGAAATCATATGGTCTGAGCAGCACGGTAGTCATGTCGACCGCCGTGAGGAACGCCGTGAGCCGGACTGGATCGCGCTGATCCGCTTGCCCGACGGCAGTGAGATCCCGACCACCGTGAAGGACATCTCCCCTTCCGGCGCCCGGCTCACGGTGCCAAGCTCCTACACGCTGCCCGACCAATTCATGTTCAAGGTGGTCGGGCGGGACTTCGTGTGTGCGGTCCGACTAGCATGGCGCAGAGGCGATCACATTGGCGTTCGCATCGAGCGCGTCGGAAAGCTGGCAACGGCCCCGACGGAGAGACCCGCCCTGAGCGTCGAGCCATCGGCTGTTCTACGCGCTCGCCGCAGCCGCTTCTCGCGGATCTGAGACCTTCCTCAACGACAACGGAGATATAGATTAGCCATCAGCTGAGCCTTACCTATGAGGGTGATATTTGTCCCCGTCGGGGCCTCAGCCTCAAAATAAATCTTGGCCGGCGCGGCATGTTGCAGCGCGCATATACTCAGATCCCAAACGCGATACGCTGGGCCCGTCAGTCCTACTGACGGACGTACTTCCGATCCAGACTAGCCCGTCCGGCCTAGCTGCGGCGGGTTTCTTTTGTGCTCCGCCGGTAACGAGCATTCGAGCACGTGCTCTGGAGCACTGCCAGGGCTCATGGTTCATGGGAGCTTACCCCTAGGCAGAGCAATCAATACTGCCAGGAGGAAAGGCCATGGAGAAGCTTGCGCTTTCCGCATTCGCGACCGTCGGCCTGATGGCCATCGCCACGACGGTGCTGACACTCATGGCGCCGGTATAATCCGGGCAGCCGCCCGGCTCAGATGAGGTGCTGATGAGCACAGCGCCCTCGGTCCGTGCGGGCCGGGGTCTGAGTCGAGCGGCCTAACCGCAGCCAGGAGTTCCGTGCACCTCTTGCGGCTGGCCAGATGAGGCGCCTGCGATTGATGTTGGTCAAGCGGCGCTCATCCGAGAACCAAACACCCGCCCGCAAGTCTACAGGGCATTCACGGGATTACTCCACCTTCAGCCCGCCCGGTCTCGCTGCGGCGAGCTTCCTTGTGACGGTCGCCAGTCAACCTCCATCAGGGCCGAGCCACATCTCCAGCAGTCCGATGTGCGCGCGAACTTCCATCGCGCGGATACGGTGGTCCCGTGCGAGGATCCGCAACAGCTCGGCCTCGCCGTAGCGCCCGTCTCGCTCGAAAGCCTCGGCCTTGCGCGCGCCCTGCGCTGCGAGGGCCTCGTGAAAGGTGACCCGGCCGTAGAGGGCGCGCATCAGATCTGGGATGTCGCGCGGCATGTTGGACCCCGAAGGCGATCCTATAGGAGCAACCCCGCGCGAGATGATTAGGTTTTCAGCGGGCGTTATTGTGCCTGCCGTCGCCTCGCTAGCCGTTCACGAGCCAGATCAGCAGGACAGCCACGATAGCGCCCACGACACCGACGCCGAGCAGGATTGGGCTGCTGAGCTGATCGACGGTGTTGACGCTCTCGCCCTGACGGTGGACCGGCGTGTTCGCAGCCCCGCTGCTCGCTGAGCTGGTGTTCACGTCCGGATAGATACGCGCGCTCATGAGGGCTCCTTCCGGTAAGAGAA
>JBODSC010000005.1:0-45939 GCA_050632875.1 Methylobacterium sp. P31
GGATGTTGACGTCGGTGAGCAGCGTCGCGCTCGGCGTCGCGTGGGTTGAGCCGGCGCATATGGCAGCCGAGCGGGACGAGACGCCCTTTCGGGTCGTCCGCGTAGGCGAAGTCGTTGTTGCGGCGCGGATCAGCGCCGAGTTCGGGATCGTCAGTGTTGGGCGCGAGGGCAAGGGGCGCGCCTGAGCGCCAGCGCCCGAACATCTTGGCGGCGAGGCGCTCACGCGCCTCCGCCGTCTCGCCGTTGGCCTTGAGGAAGGCGTTGAAGCAGCCGACGCGGCTCTGGTATTTGCGCAGCACCACGAAGGTGCCGTTCCGCCCCAAGCACGGCTGGCTCAGGCATCGCGAGTGGCACGCCGGTCTCGCTGGGGTAGCCTAGGATGAACTCGCCAGCCTTGATTGGCCGTGCCTCGCCGGGCAACGGGGCGACACCGCTGCCCTCGATCGCTGGCTGCGAGATCGAGTCTCGGAAACCGAACGGGTTCTTCGCGCCCTCGGGCGCGCCGAAGCGGTGCTCTCCGAGCAGCGTCACCCCCATCGCACGATCGAGCTCAACGCGCGCGCTCGCGAGCGCCCTGTTGAGGGCGGCATCGTCGACTGCATAGATGGTGAGCGCGAGGTGGCACCGGCCGGGCGTGAACACCGCGTCCCAGTTCTCCGGCGCGTTGGGCCCCTGATCGCGCAGCTGCGGCGCGCGTGCGGCCATGCCCTGCTGAAAGGGCAGCGGGAAGGTCTTGAGCTGGTCCTCGGGCAAGCCGAGGGCCTGAAGCCCTTCGTAGCTGATGGCCACGCCGATCCAGTGATCGAGCTCGTCGGTCCAGGTATCGGCCGATGCGATATGAGGGGCGAGGCGCCCGAGCAGGTCGCGTGCACCCTCCGCTTCGTCGAAGTGGAGCATGGCGTGGATGCCGACGTACGGCTCGGGCCGGCTGCGCAGGATCAGCGCCTGGATGTCGTCGAGCTCCAGCGAGACGGTGTCTCTGCGGAAGCGCGATGCGAGTCGTTCGATGATCGACATGCTTCAACCCACCTTGTCCAGGAATTCGTTGAACGCGCGCTCCAAGCGCTGGAGCCGGCGCACGTCGACGACCGTGACCTGTGGGTTGGCCACGAACCAGCCGGCCGCGGTGATCTGATGTCCGGCGATGAAGTCCTTGACTTTCGGGCTCTTGATCCCCGGCCAGCCCTCAACCGACTGGAACAGCAGGTCCATCAGGTCCGGGATCTTGGTGGCGAAGTCGTTGATGTACGTGTCCCAGTCGCCGTCGTAGGTGGTGGCGAACAGGATGCGCGTGTCATCGTCGAAGAAGGCAAAGCGCATGTCGTGGAGTGTGCCGACCTTCTGCGCGCCATCGAAGTTGCCGTTGACCAGGTCGAAGATGCGCCGCAGCCGTTCGGCGCCTCCAGGCTTCAGCCTGGCGATCGCCGTCAGCTCCGAGACGTTGCCGGACTGTGCACCGACTCGCCCGGCCGAGCCCGCGGAGCCCTTCAGGTCGGGATTGTGCTTGGTCATCATCTGTTCGAGCGCAAGCTTGGCGAGCTGCGGCGCGTCGCCCGCAACCTCCTCGATCCGGCGGCGGATCGCCTGGAGACGGGTCTCGTCGATCTGCGGGGCGTCGTGGCTGTCGGTCATCGGTGGCTCCTGTCGCGTCTGGGGTTCGAGATCCCTTCAGTCAGGTATCTGCTCGATCGACGTCGGCTCGACGCGTGGCTGTGCGTTCAGCATGTGTCGACGTGCGCTCGACCGTTCGTAGGCGGCGATGCGCACGCGCATGATCGAGCCGAGTGGCCGGTGCTCCTGGATGCCGTGCCAGGGATTGAACGAGAGCACGTCGTCGCCGTAGACACGCCGGCTCGGAGAGTAGGCATCCTGCGGTGGGAACCGCAGGGTGGCAATCGGCTGATGCGGGGAGAGATCGTCCGGCCAGAGCACCGACGCATCCTCGACTGGCATCGCCGCGAGATCGGTGCAGAGCTGGGCACGCAGCTGATACTCGGCCCCTTTCGTCCGGAAGTGCTCGACTACGAGAGTTGCGCATAGTCCCATCGTCGACCGGGCCGACTTCCTTGCCCACCAGCGCCCTCACGTTCGCGGACAACGGCGCGGCGCTGATCTTAGCAACGTGGTCTCCGAAGCGGAGCGCCGCCATGGAGTGGTAAGTCTCGCCGAGCAGGTGGGCGTTGTCCCGGGCCAACCCGCGCAGGGTCGCGCCGGGTGTGAGACCGATCGCTTCGGCCGCCGACTCGATCCCGCGCGCGGCGCCGGCGAGCGCCCGCTGCAGGAAGGCGGGATTTCGGGCGTTCTTTTCCAGGAGATCGACGAGTTGCCTATAGGCCTGGATGGTACCGAAGCTGAGTACGGGGATGTTGACCAACAGGAAGTCTTGGTTGCCTCCCGCATCCTCAGGCAGAAGGCGTTCGCCCTTGACCCCGAGCACCTTGATCGCCATGCCGCGCGGAGCTGGGATTGTATCGGAGTGGATGTCGCCGGGCGCGGAGGACAGGCGCACGACGACGGGATAGACGGCGGGTCGTGCGAAGATCCCCTGCTGCAGGTATGCCGGCAGCCCGCCAGATATGACGAGCTCGCCCGTGAGGATGCCGTGGCTCTTCGCGTGGGCGTCGCGAACCGCGTGACGATGCCGCTCGAACGCCACATGGTTCGAGCGCGCCATGATGTCGAGGATTTCTGCCGTCAGGGCCGCCTCATCGGGTTGTTGAACCTCGACATCCGGCGTGTAGCGAAGATAGGGCCTTCCGGCGTCGCGGTGAGAACTCCCGTCGAGCGTACTCATGCCGCGAGCTCCGCCGATGCGCCCGGTGCGACGGCGTCGATGGCCAAAAGCAAGTGCCGCGGGCCGCGCAGCGAGGCGCCGGGGCGGTATGGCGGTGGGTCGGCGAGAAGCCGCGGCGCTTGCAACCGCTGGGCCAGTGCCACGAGTGCGACCTCCGCCTCGATCCGCGCGAGCGGCGCGCCCACGCAGTAGTGCAGGCTGCCGCCGAACCCGAAGTGCTGGTTGTTCGCGCGGTCGGGAACGAAGCGGTCCGGATCAGCGAAGCGCATCGGGTCGCGGCTGCCGGAGGCGAGCAGGAGCACCACTGGCGCCCCTTCCGGGATCGTGGTTCCCCCGATCGCGATGTCGGCGCGCGCCAGCCGCGTGCGATAGTGGACGGGCGGCTCGTAGCGCAGCAACTCCTCGATCAGCCGCGGCGCAACCTCCGGCTCCCGGCGCAGGCGTTCCAGGTGCTCGGGGAAGCGGAGCAGCGTCAGGATGCCATTGGTGATCAGGTTCACGGTCGTCTCGTGGCCCGCGACCAGGAGCAGGACGGCCGTGGCCACGAGATCATGGTCGTTCATCCGCTCGCCGTCGTGCTCGGCCGCGAGCCCGGAGAGCAGATCGTCCTGCGGTGCCCGACGCTTGCCCTTGATCAATCCCCGCAGGTAGTCGGAGATCGCCGTGAACGCTTCCTCGGTCCTACCGGCGTTCTCGCGGTCCGTACGCCGGTCCGGTTCGAGGGCGGTGGCGAGCTGCGTCGCCCACCCCTGGAACCGGGGCTCGTCCTCGCGCGGAACGCCGAGCAGCTCGCAGATCACAGTAACCGGAAGGGGGTAGGAGAAGTCGTCGACCAGATCGAGGTTGGTCCGGTCCCGCAGCCTGTCGAGGAGGGTGTGGTGAGCTGCTCCGTCTTGCGGCGCATCGCCCGCACGCGGGCGGGTGCGAACTCGCGCATGACCTGCCGGCGCAGAAGGTCGTGGTCCGGCGGATCGCGGAAGATGAAGGGGCGATGGCGCGCGGTGATCCGGCTGCGGACCGGGCGCACGAACAGATCGCTCAGCGGATGCCCGGTCCAGCGGAACAGAGGCGGATCGGGCAGATCCTCCGAGCTGATGCGCGGATCGTGCAGGAGGCGGTAGAGTTCCGCGTGAGTGCTCACGACGTAACTGCCGTCGTCCTGGCGGCTCACGGGCGTCCGGCGCATCTCGGCCGTAGAGCGGGTACGGGTCGGCGCGGTTGGCCGGATCGAGGATCTGCTGGAACAGCGTGCCGTTCACGGTGAGCTCCTGTCGGACAGTGGTGCGGGATGCGGTCAGGACACGACCTGGGCCAGCGAGTTGAGGCCGGATGTCGGCTTGGTCGAGGGCGCCGACGATCGGTGGGAAAGGCGTCGCCTCCGCCACCGCCGCCCTGTAGGCGGGCAGCCAGCGGGCGCTGTCTACGGAGACAGCGGCCACGGTTCGCCCCTGCGCGCCGTACACGCCGATGAACCGGCGATCCCGCAACGAACCCTGCACGACCGCGAATTGGTCGGCCCCGGTCGGCAGGCCGACGAGCTTGATGTTGAGGCCGAACTGCTGCGACCAGAAGTCCGGCAGGTGGTCGTAGGGGATTAGTCCCGCTTCACCGGCGACCATGCGTTCCGGGCTGCCGTCTCCGCTTGAGCGACCGCGTTGCCCCAATGCTCGACGGCGAGGAGGCGGTTGCCGTAGATGGCGCTCGGCCAGTGGGCAACATCGCCGGCCGCGAAGACATCCGGCACAACTGCCCGAGTGGCGGGTGAGGACGCGGCGGTGAGTGTCCACCCGGACGCCTTTGAGCGAAACCGCCAAGCCCGCACCGGCCAGCCACTCGGTGTTGCGCAGGGCGCCGAGGGCAGCGACGACGCAATCGGCCTCGATCCGCTGGCCGTTGCGCAGGATGGCCGCGACGACCCGGCTATCCGCGTCGGCTTGAAATCGCGCGACTTCCGTCTCCAGGCGGAGGTCCACGCCGCGGTCGCGGATTACGTCCCGCATGAAAGCGGCCGTGACGGAACCCAGGGCATGAGCCAACGGGAGCGTACCGCGCACCGCCAGGGTCACGTCGAGGCCGAGATCGCGGCAGCACGACGCGATCTCACAGCCGATAAACCCGCCACCGATGATGAGCACGCGGCGCGGTTTCCCGGCGAGGCCACGCGCGAGATGCTCTGCGTCCGCGTGGCCGCGAAGCGTGTACACGTTCGAGGAAGCTGCTTCGGCACCGTTCGGCCACGGGCGTGCCCGAGTCCCGGTCGCGATGAGCAGCCGGTCGTATACGATCTGCGTGCCGTCCGAGAGGTAGATACGATGTGCGAGCGTATCGAGCCCCAATGCACCGACCCCAAGGCGGAACGTGGCGTCCAGATCGGCCCGTTGCGGCAGGGAGGTGTCCGCGCTGTACAGGCCGCGGAGCACCTGCTTCGACAGCGGCGGACGATCGTAGGGCGGCTCGTGCTCGTCACCGATCAGGATAATCCTGCCTCCGTAGCCCACGTCACGCAGTGCGTGCGCCGCGGACAGGCCCGCGAGCGAGGCGCCGACGATGACGATTTGGCGAGGAGCTTCGGTGGGCGCTGTCATCGGTCGCCCACTTTATGCGGCATAGGGCCGGAACGTCGCTCGTCGCAGTAATGGCACGCACCGGGCAGGCCTGCACCGCGCGCTCAATCTCGGCTCGAGCGGCTTCGTCGGGCGCCGTGTCGTAGACCAACGCTTCTGCACCATGCAGGGCGAAGTGGTCGGGAGCGGCGTAGATGCACTGCGCGTAAGCTTGGCAGCGGTTGAGGTCGACGACGACCTTCATGGGTGACACTCCGTCGAAGGGGCAAGCGCCGGTGGCGGCAGGTCACTGGAGGACGAGGAGCGTCAGTCGTGTGACCTCTCGGCGGAGGATGGCGCGCTCGTCCCCTCATCGAACACGGCACCGCACCGGGCACTCCAACTGCTCGCGGTGTTGATGCATGCAGGCGATGATCGCCGGACGGTTGGGCACGTCCTCAGCGCACAGGCGCAGGACGTCGCTGCGACACGCCAAGGTCGCTTCCGTGATACTTGTCTCGGCAGCGGCGCCGTTGAGACTGGTACCGACGACGAGGAATAGGATTGGGAGGGTCAAACGCGACATGATGCGGCTCTCTGGATGCGCCCCGTCGGAGAACCATAAAGGAAATAATAAGTTCCTTTTCAAGTAGGAAGGTCACGGGGAGGTATGCAGTGACGACAAGCCAGAAAGAGGCGTCGCCGTTGGCGTCGCGGAAGCGTGCCCTCAGCCCCGGACGCCCGCGCGCGGCAACGATCCAGGCACGTCAGGATCGGCTGATGGACATCGTCACTGCCGAGTTTCTGAGCATACGGCTATGAGGGGGCAAATATCGCGCGTGTAGCCCGTACCGCAGGAGTTTCTCCCAAGACGATCTACGCGCGCTACGCCACAAAGGACGAGTTGCTGCTGGCAGTCGTGGTTCATCTAACGGAGGCCTCGCGCGAAGGACTGGCCCAGGAGCTGACGGATGGCTCAATCGGCCCCGAGCAAGGTCTGACGACCTTTGCCCTGACCACCGCCTACCATTGGACATCGGAGCGTGAGTTCGGACTCTACAGGCTTGTCATCACGGAAGCCGGCCGCTTCCCCACCTCGTAACGCTTTATCGAGAAAGCACCGACGCGTTCCGTGAAGTCGTGACGGCGTATCTCACCGATCAAGTCGCTCGACGTGTGCTCGTGATCGATGATGTCTCGACCGCCGTTCAGTTATTTGTGTCCGTTACGACAGGACAAATCCGAGAGCGAATGCTTCTAGGTGAGCGTCCTTCTTCAATAGAAATTGAAAATCAAGTAAAAGAAGGTGTTAGAATGTTTCTGGCCTGGTGCAAAAATAAATAATAGCATCCGGTAAATATCTGAAGAAATATTCTACAAAACTTATATCTCCAGCTTCGATGAATGTCAGGAGCAGATGCCGGCGATTGTTGTCTGAAGGCGCATCTGTAGCGGACAGACAGTTCCGGCTTCTCTCTGTGACCTGACCGGCGAGGCTGAGTTCTAGCTGCGTTGTTCCACATTGCTTGCCCAATCGGAATTCAACGATAGGTAGCGCGGTCAGCGATGTAGGTAAAAGGAACGTTTTCCCGACGCTAACGAAGAGGGACCGCTGAGTCGCTCCAAACGGTCTCGTTTTTGTCGGAAAAACGTGTCGGCTTTTCTATTGCCGGAGAAACGCTCTTTTGGCACTGTCCCGACATGCTTGTCGGATATGCCCGCGTCTCCACCCAGGACCAGAACCTCGACCTCCAGCGCTACGCCCTGAGCCGTGCCGGCTGCGAGCGCCTGTTCCAGGAGAAGAAGTCCGGCAAGGCCGGCACCAAGCGTCCAGCCTTCGACGCGGCGCTCGCCTTCCTGCGCCCCGAGGACGTGCTCGTCGTCTGGAAGCTCGATCGGCTCGGCCGCTCGCTCGTCGAGATGATGCGCACCATCGACGGCCTGCGGGTGAAGGAGGTTCACTTCCGCTCACTCACCGAGCAGTTCGACAGCGCCACCGCCCACGGCCGCTTCGCCCTGCAGATGCACGGTGCCATGGCCGAGTACTTCCTCGACCTCAATCGCGAACGCACCATGGAGGGCCTGAAGGCCGCACTCGCTCGTGGTCGAAAGGGCGGTCGGCCGAAGAAGCTCAGCGAGGCGGACCTGGAGGCGGCCCGGGCCATGCTCGCGGCCGGCACAATCAGCGTGGCCGAGATCGCCAAGCGTATGGGCGTCAACCGCGACACCTTCTACAGCTACTTCCCGCGCGCTCGCGCCAACAGCATCGCGGTCAAGCCGTGAACCCGCGCACGACACGTGTGGCTCCGACGTTCTGCCGGTCCTGACCCAATTGTAAAGGGCGGACCAATTTCAGGCCGCCGTGGCGGAGTAAAACCAGGCCACGGACTGCGGACAGCCTGAACGATGAAGGGGCCCGATCGGGCCCCTTCATCGTTTGTCGCCGATCGTGAGGTCAGGCTGGCCGGATCTCGCCCGTCGCGGGATCAGGGTCATCAAGGGCGGCCTGAAATTGGTCCGCCCTTTACAGCTCGTCCGTCAGCCAGAAATGATCCATCGGCCCCTCCCGTAGGAGCCGTGAATCACACCCGAGCCGTCCGCGCCACCGTTATGGGTCCGGACGCTAGTGAGCCGCAGGAAACCGGTTAGTCCTTAGCGAGAGGTGGCTGAACCGATCGATCCGGTCACTTCCCCTGAGTGGGCTTGATGGCCCAGGAGTTCGGTCGGCAGGCTGATAGGGGCGCCGGGCTTGTAGTCGGCCGAATCCTGAATGTGGGACGTCGTCACATAGATCGTGCCGTCCGGTCCTTCGCTGAACGTGTCTGGCCAGCGGAGCCTGTCGTCCTGCACCAACGTCGTCAGCCCGCTGTTCGCCTTGGATAGATCGCGCACCTTCACTGCGTTGTCCTGCGGAGAGGTCACGTACATTCGCCCGTCCTTGCGCGAGATCAGCAGCCCGTCGGCTGGGCCGTTCTCCCCAACCGTGGCGATCTTTCCGCTTAGGGTCCTGTCGCTCAGCATCTCCGGCACGAAGGACGCTGTCGCCCAACCGGTCAGCGCGTCGGTTGGGAGGCTGTAGAGCGTCTTGCCCTTGATTGCCTGCCAATAGAGCGTCTTGCCATCTGGCGAGAGCGCGATGCCATCAGCCGAGAATTCGACGCCGCGGCCGTCAGGGCGGCGCAAGGGCTTGCCGTCGTACTGCACGGTCACGCTTTTGTCCGGCATGGTAGAGGGGTGGCCGGACAGGACGCGCTTGGCCGAGCCGCTATCGAGATCGACGATGATCAGCGCACCTTCGGCACCTGAATCCGTTAGGTAGGCGGTCTTTCCATCCGGCGAGATCCGCACGTCGTTGATGTAGGAGGCTTGCAGGACGGTGCCGGTGTCAAACGGGATCGTCTTCACGACTTGATTGGTGTTCAGATTGATCCCGACAAGCTTGGCTCCATCCTTGACCACATGTGCCATGGCCGGCGCGGCGGCATCGACCACCCAGAGGCGATCCTGGGCGTCGGCGACGACGCTCTGGACGCAGACGAAGTGGGTTTTGGGATCGATCTCGTCTTTCCTGGCATTGCGCCAGCTGTTCCAGTCGTCGTTCGGATAGGCGATCGGCTTGCCGCCTTTCCAACTCGGCTACCGAGACCGGTGCGTCCTCGCTCCACCGGGGAAGTTGACGAAGATGCGCCCGTCGCGGCTTACCGTGATGCCCGTGACCTGATGCGCGAAGCTCGCCACCTGGGTGAGGTTGCCCGCACCGGGAGCCATGTTCTGGGCTGCGGCAGGAAGCGCTAGCGTCGCGGCGCTAGCCATTGAGGCTGTGGCCAGCCCGATACGGGCGCTCGCTGGAAACTTCATGGTTGGCACTCTCAGAGGGATATGCCGGCCAGCTCCCCAAGGCCTCGGAGGCTCCCGCGTGCCAGCCGCGTATGGTCCGCGCACGACCGTCTACAACCGCTTCAATCGCTGGTCCCGCCGTGGCTTCTGGCGGGCGATGCTGACGGCGTTGGCCCAGAGCGGATGGGTGGGCGAGGCGGCCGCCATCGACAGCACCTACGTCAAGGCTCACCGCTCGGCGCATGGCGGCCAAGGGGGGCTCGTGCGCAAGGCATCGGCCCGTCCCGCGGGGGCCAGAGCGACCAAGATCCACGTCCTCACCGATGTCCTCGGCCGCCCCGGCGTCCTCCTGCTGACGCCGGGCAACGCCAGCGACGTTACCACCGCTCCAGCCGTGCTCGCTGCGGCTCCCGGTCGGATCCGTCGCCTGGCCGCCGACAAGGGCTACGACGCCGATTGGCTCCGAACCGACCTGCAGGGAAACGGCATCACGCCGATCATCCCAGGCAAGCGCGGCCGCAAGCGGAAAATCCGCCACGACAAGCGCCGCTACCGCGAACGCTGGCGCGTCGAGGCCGCCTTCAATCGCCTTAAGGACTTCTGTCGTATCGCCACCCGCTACGACAAGCTGGCCCGCAACTACGCCTCGGCCGTCGCGCTCGCCTTCTGGTGCTGATCGAGTCCAGACCCTAGCGGCCCCGAGATCGGTGGGCCGATCGCGCCGAAGGGATCCCCTCCCTCCCACGATCCTGTCCTGTCCGCTCGCCGCGTCGGGGGCGACCTTTTTCCTTAGAGAGAGGTTCAACCGACACGACGTGACCTTCACCGAAGCTCAGCTCCACGGGTACGGAACGCCGCACCGTCGCACGAGCTTCGCGCGTCCGCCCCTTGCGCAGAGCCGCGCGCACGCGCGTCTCGAACGCCTCGGCCTCCGCCTCATCAACCCGGGCGTCGATCGCGACCTGCACGGTCGCCCCCGAATGCCGGGCGATGAGGCCAGCGAGCGCGCTGTCGGTCTCTTCGGCTTCATCCCCTATGCCGCAGAGCAGAGCACGATCGGGCAGCCCATCCCGCTGATACAGGCCCAGCGCCGTCCTCGCCGGTCCTGGCCACGTAGATCCTGTCAGGAGCGCGTCTGTCGCCTAGCTGGATCAGGCCCGGCGGACCTGCGGGCGCCAGCGTCTCGGTCCCGGGCCAATCCGCCTCGAACCGCTCGATCCCGTCGATGCGGCCGAGCGGATCCCGGCGGGCGAACAAAGCTCGGCCCTGTGGGTCGATCAGCACGTCGCTGGAGAGGCGCTCCAGCAGCCGCGGGAGCTGCCCCTGCAACGCGGCCGCCGCGCTCCAAGCTTGGCGCCTTAGCCCCTGCCACAAGACCGCGGCGAACCGCCCGACCCGGTTCTGAAGCTTGCGATCTTCGAGTTCGAGCGGTGTCGCCTGATCCGGCACGTCCGGACGCGGCACCGGATAGGTTGCGGTCGCATGCAGACGCGCGTCCATGCGCTGCCTCAGCGCCTGGGTGGCCGGCGACGGCTCGCGCTCGGGGGCCGGGGTGATCCCGGCGATGGCCGTCCTCCACGCCCCCGCGCGCTCCAGACCCATCCTGCCGCCGGGCGGCACGGGGACGTCGCGCGACCAGACTGGCGCGCCACACCAGCCGCGCAGGTCGGTCCCGGCGTAGTCGGCGACATTTGCCTTGCCGCCGCTGCTCGCGCTCTCCGCCTGGAAGGTCTGCCGGATCTCGCTGTGGCCGATCGGGGCGAGCCCCGAGTGCACGCCGCCGCGGCTGCCCGGCAGGCCGCGCTCCTCCGTCCGAACGCCGGAGCGCGCCGACTCCAGCCGCTCCCGGATCCGGTCCGTGTCGACGAAGAGCTGCGCGCTGCGCCGATGCCGGGTCATCGCCACGTAGGTCGCCTCCGCCCCTGCGCCGCGCAGGTCGGCCACGAACGCCTCGTCCACGGTGACGCCCTGGGCCGCGTGCGTGGTCAGGGCGTAGCTGTGCTGCAGCCGCGGCACCTGCGGCTCGTCCGGATCACGGTGCCCGACCAGCGCGCTCGCCCGGGCGCTCAGCCGCGCCCCGTTCTTCAAGAGCCGCAGCGTCAGCACCGGATCAGCTGGATCACCCGAGAGCGCCTCGATCCAGGCGAGGTCGGCGTTGCGGATCGTCTGGCCCTCGACCTCGACGGTCTCCCCAAAGATCACCTCGTCGCCGACCGCCAGCGTCAGCGCCTCGGCCCGGCTACCCCCGCGCGGGATTGTGGCAATCTCGACATCTCCTCCCGTCGGCAGCAGCCCGTCGCGCTTGAGCCGATCCCGGATCCTCGCATTGAGCGCGCGCACGTCCTTGTTCCAGCCGGTCAGCACCGCCCGCGTCCGCTGTGCCCCTTCGGGGTCGTGGCGGCTCTCGGCGTAAGCGTCGACCAGGGCGGCGATCGTGGCCTCGCGGTCTGCCCCCCAGGTGATCGCGCCGCTACGATCGTACGCCTCCAGCGCGCTCGCGGTCCGGCCGGCGGCGAAGTCGACGCTCGCCGCCCGCATCCAGGCTCCTCCGCCTCGCTGCACCCGCGCTGCCGCTGGATCTCGTCCATCCGGCTCGCGCCCAGCGCCCGGACCAGCAGCCGCATCGGCGCGCCCGCCACCACGGGCGCGAGCTGGCGCGTGTCACCGCTCAGCACCAGCTTCGCCCCGGCCGCGCCCGTGGCCTCGACGAGCGCAGCGAGATCCCGCGTGCCAATCATCCCGGCCTCGTCGGCGATCACCGTCGCCCGCGGCCCGAGCGCGATCTCGCCCTTGTCGATCCGGTTGAGGAACCCGGTCACCGCCCGCGCCATCGCCTCGGCGGTCGCCGTGTCGGTCTGGATCACGCCCACCGCCTTCCACGATGGCGCGATCACCCACACCGCCGCCGCTGGCCCGCACGGCGTCGGCGACGCTGGCCATGGCGTACGACTTGCCCGAACCGGCACTGCCCTCGACCACGCTGACCCCGTCGCGGTTCAACGCGTGCCGCACTGCCGCCCGCTGCTCCGCGCGCAGGTTGGGCCGCTCTGCAAGCACCCGCGCCACGACGTCGTCCGGGACGAAGGCGCGCTCGTCCTGCCGGGCGTAGGCTCGGCGGAGCATCCCACGCTCGGCCTCTATCATCTCAGGGCTCGCGTACACCGCCTCGCCCTCGGCCGAGCGCCCGACCGCGACCACGCCGCCGTCCCGGCGCAGCCGCTCGACCTCCTCCAGGACCGCGTCGGCCCCGGCCTCGCATTGCAGCGCCTCCGCGACCCGGCGCACGAGCGCGCGCTCCTCCACCACCGCCTGCATCACCAGCGCCTCAGCAAGGCCGGCCTCGGCCAAGTTCTGCACCCGTCCGGCCGCCGAGCCCATCCGCGCCGCGCGGATCCCGTCCGCCGCGATCCGCACCCCTTCGAACACGGCCGCGCGCCCCCAGCCGGCCTGGACCAGCTGACGCTGCCACTCCGCCTCCAGGGTGGCCAGCGGCGTCTCCCGATCCTTGCGCGCCCGCGTACCGTGGGCGGCGGCCTGGGCCGCGACCCGATCCTCGGCGGTGTCGAACCCCCGCTCCCGTGCAGCCTGCTCGATTGCCACCCGTCGTTTGGAGAACAGCTCCAGCACCGGCTCGGCCACCCCGGCGATCTCGAAGTTGCGCCCGGCCCGCACCGCCTCGTAACCCAACTCCGCCCGCAGGGTGCTGGCCAGCTCGCTCCGGTACAGCGCCGCGATCCCGCCGGCGTTCTTCAGGATCGCGCGGTTGTCGAGGCCCCCGGTCGAGCCATTGGATCGCACGCATAGGTTGAGCAGCACCGCGTGGCTGTGCAGCTGCGGGTCCTGCGCTCGCGAGGTGAAGTGCCGGTACACCGCCGCGCTCACCCCCGCAGCCGGCGCCCGCTCGCGGCCCTGCGCCCCGGCCCTGGTCACGATCAGCCCGGCCGCGTCCGCGTAGTCCAGCGCCCGGCGCACCGCCCGGTCGTGCGCCGCCAGGATCCGGGCGCGCTCCTCGGGCGCGGCGAAGGCGGCGAGCACGCTCACGCTCTTCGGCGCGGCGAACTGGAGATCGTAGCCGACGCTGCGCCGACCATTGGCTGAAGCCCGCACCAGCGGCTTCAGGCTCTCCGGATCGCGGCCGGCCGCGAGGTCGCGCAGCACCCGCCCGTCGACCTCGGCCCCATCCGGGCACAGGCGGAATGGGTCGCCGGACCGGCCCGAACCAGGGCTGCGGGTCCACCACACACCGTTGGCCTCGCCCGCACCGTTGTCGGTGTAGTACGCGACCTGGTCGCGGCCCTCGGTGTGACCCCGATGCAGTATCGCCAGTGCCCGATCGAACGCTTCCGCATACGCCACCTCGAACGCCGCACTGCTCTCTACCGCGACCGCTGCCGCCGCCTTGCGGGCGTACGCCGCGGCCGTGTCGTCGCGCGGGGTGCCGGGCGTGCTCAGACCGGCCTCGCGCTGGATCTGGCGCGCCATCGACTCGTAGTACTCGACGCTGGTGATCCGCGTGCAGGTCATCATCGCTCGGGCCTCGCCTCAGCCTTCAGCCGGGCCGGCCTCGTCGCTTACCTGAGCCTCCGCCCGGTATAGATCGACGATGAAGTCCGAGATCACCTGGATCTGATCGCGCATCTCGGCAGCACTCGCCCGAGCCTCGCGGGCGCTGGCGGCCGCGGCCTCTGCGAGTTCGGCCACGCGCGCCACCATCTCGGACGGGCCGAGCGCGGCGGTCAGCGCCTCCTCGACGAACATGTACGGCGCGATCCCGCGCGCCCGGGCCGCCGCCTCCACCGCTGCCCAGAGAGCCTCATCCAGGGCGACGCGGACGGGACGGCGGGCCATGATGGGGCTCCGAGCAGATGGACTATGAGATTTGGCAATAGCTTAGCCGCAAGTCAGGCCACTGCCCAGCACCATTGGTGCGTGATGTGTCTGGATTTCAGTCTCCAGGGCCACAGGTTATCCACAAACCGTCCGCGGCTATCGTACCCACAAGCTCGGCCGTGGTATCATGCCGGTCGACCAGGATGGTGCGTTCGAGGCGCTTCGCTGATCCGGTAGGCATAGCGGGTGCACCCGCCCGAACGGACTGCAAGGAGCGCGAGAGGAGTGATGGAGATGGGCGAGGCCGTCGAACCCGATCCCTTCAGCGAGCTGCGCGCCTTCCTGCGCGAGGAGATCAAGCTCGCCCCGAGCCGCAAGCCGTCCGCCTATGAAGCGGTCAAGGCCGTGCTCCCGGAGATCAAGGAACTCAAAGCCAAGTGCAAGACCGACGCCGAGATCCGTGAGCTCCTCGCCCGCATGGAGGTCAAGCTCAGCATCGCCACGCTGCGGCAGTACATCCAGATCGCCACGCGCGAGCTCGCCGGCCACAAGCCCGTGCGACGGCGCGGCAAGGTCCAGGCGAAGTCACCCGCCAAGGCTCTACGGGCGCCGGCAGAACACCGGCCCGGTCAGCAGCCACGCTCAACCGCCGCGCGCGATCAGGGATCGACGCAGGGACGCGCGCCCGCCTCACCTGCCCTCGGGCACAGGATGAGCAACAAGGATCTCTAGGCCGCGGAGCAGGCCTAAGGCACCGGATCGGAAGGTCAGCATGGCAAGGGCACAACAGGCGCGCAAGGAGACCGCCCCGCAGCGGAAGCGGCTCGTCCTGGTCACGTCTGAGAAGGGCGGCGTCGGCAAGAGCGTGACCGCCCGCACCTTCGTGGAGTACCTGCGCGAGGGCGGCACACGCGTGGCGGCCTACGACGCCGACGGCAGCGTGGGCGGCCTCGTCCGGGTTCTCGGGACCCGGGACGGGGCGGGCGAAGTCCTGGACGAGCAGGATCCGGCCATCGGCGTGGGCTACTACAACATCCGCGACGCCGCCGAGAGCCACACCCTGCTCAACTGCCTCGGGACGCAGGAGCCCCTGATCGTCCACGATCTCGCCGGCGGCAGCTTGGCCGACCTGACGCGCATCACGGACATGGGTGAGGGGCTCGACGACCTGCTGGTTGCCGTCGACGAGAATGGCTACCGTCTTACCGTCCTGCACCTGATCTCTTCGAGGTCGCCGCGACCCACTCGGTCGCCCGCTGGATCGAGCTGGTCGGAGACCGGGTCGATCATGTCGCCGTCCGCAACACCCGCTGGGGCAAGGCCGAGTCCGATTTCCCCTTCTGGCACGGCTACACCGACGGCGACGGTCAGGAGCGGGGCGGCAAAGTCCGCAAACGCCTGCTGCAGGACCTCGGCGGCCTTGAGATCAGCCTTCCCGCCCTGCCGGCCGGCACGTTCGCCAAGGTCGATGCCGACGACCTGCCGTTCTCGACAGCGGCCTCCGCGTCGCGCCTGACCATCGTCGAACGCTCGCACGTCGCGCGATACCGGCGCGAGTCCGCGGCCGCCTTCGAGCCCCTGCGTCCCCTCCTCGGCCTCTGAGGCGAGGTCCAGCCCGCCGACCCCGCCCCGCGATGCATCCCGACGCCAAGCTCAACTTCGACAAGGCCGCCGAGGTCTTCGGGCTCGACCCCGCGCTCCGCGACCTCACATGGCGCCGGATGACGGACCTCGGGGTCAATCCCGATGATCCCCTCTGGGTCTATCTCGCGGTCACAGGGCTGCTGGAGAAGGCGGCCCGGACCATCCCGGAGGCGGTCGATGCGGTCCCCGCGCGGGTCGAGCAGGCGGCCAGGCGCGCCGTCGGCCCGGTGGCGCAGGCCGCAAGCGCCCGGGTCGAGGCAGCTCACGCCACGCTCGCACAGACCACCGGCGCGGCGGTCGCGGCGAGCGCGAGCGAGCATTTCAGGAAGATGGAGCGCACCCGCGCCCACGAGGTCGGCCTTTGGGCGGCCGGGATCGTCCTGGCCAGCGGCATCGTATGCGGCGGTGTCGGTTATAGGATCGGGCGCGCTGAGACCACGAGCGTAACCACGCAGTGGTCGGCCCTGTCCACGCGCGCGGATGGATCCGAGTGGCTCAAGCTGATCGCCGCCAACGCGGACATGCGCGAGCAGATGGCCAAGTTCTGCGGGCCACAGCAACACAAGACGGATCCGATACAGAGGCCCCTGAACATTAAAGGGGCACGGATATACGGTAGGGGCTTGCGAGCGGCCGTCGGCGCCGCGGGCTAGGCTCGCATGCGTCTCTGGGCAAGAAGCTTTTCGCCGTCAGGGCGGAGTTCCCCGCGCGGCCCGACGAACCGGTAGAGGGTTTGTCGGGTGATGCCGAGTTCGACGCAGAGGTCGGCGACACAGGTTTCAGGGTTTCCCATCGCGGCCTGAGCCAAGCGCAGCTTGGCGGGCGTCATCTTGAAGGGGCGGCCGCCCTTGCGGCCTCGTGCCCGTGCGGCAGCCAGCCCGGCCTTTGTGCGCTCGGAGATCAGCTCGCGCTCGAACTCGGCCAAGCCGGCGAAGATCGCGAACACCAAGCGGCCGTTGGCCGTGGTGGTGTCGATCGAGGCGCCTTCGCCCGACAGCACCTTCAGGCCGACGTGGCGCCGAGTGAGGTCTCCAACCAGGTTGACCAAGTGGCGCAGGTCGCGGCCGAGCCGGTCCAGCTTCCACACCGCGAGCGTATCGCCGGCGCGCAGCGCCTTGAGGCAGGCCTCGAGCCCGGGACGGTCGTCGCTCCGTCCGGACGCGGCATCCTCGTAGATGTGCTCGGGATCGACCCCGGCCTTCCT
Source organism: Methylobacterium sp. P31 (assembly GCA_050632875.1). GTDB lineage: Bacteria > Pseudomonadota > Alphaproteobacteria > Rhizobiales > Beijerinckiaceae > Methylobacterium. The sequence goes on from JBODSC010000005.1 coordinate 16,853, forward strand.
CAGCGCATCGCGCTGCAGGTCGTGCACCTGGCTGCCGTCGGCCTTCGACACCCGCGCGTAGCCGATCAGCACCGTCATTGATACGTCCGTTGGCGTGACACTGCCGACCGTGCCCTGTTGAGGCCGCTCGTTTGTCACATAATCCGTCTTGCAACGTAAGCTCTGCCAACGGCGTCTGCGCGGGATTTCGTGACACCCTGGAAGAGCCGATGCCGCGCCGCCTGATCCTGACCGATGCCGAGCGGCGGACGATCCTCGCCCTGCCGACCGATGAGGCGACTTTGATCCGTCACTGGAGCCTCGATGACCAGGATCTCGCGCTCCTCGACACGCGGCGGCGCGACGACACCCGGCTCGGCCTGGCGCTCCAGCTCTGCGCCCTGCGCTACCCCGGCCGCCTGATCCGCCCCGGTGAGACGATCCCCGAGGCCGCGGCGGTGTTCCTGGCCGACCAGCTCGGGGGCGATCCGGACGCGCTCGCCAGCTTCGCGCGCCGCGCCCCCACCCGCTACGAGCAACTGACGATCCTGCGCCGACGCTTCGGCTTCACCGACCTGTGCCGCCCGTTGCGCGGCGATCTCGTCGCCTTCGCACGGGGCATCGCTCTGGCGGTTGCCAAGGATCGCCTCGTCGTCACGGCCCTGGCCGAGGAGATGCGGCGGCGGCGCATCGTCATCCCCGGCATCACGGTGCTGGAGCGCCTCGCGGCTCAGGCCTGCACCGAGGCCGAGGACGCTCTTCTGGCCGACGTCGCGGGGCGGCTGACGCCCGACCTCGTCATCCGCATGGAGGCGCTGCTCACTGTGGGACCGCTCGCCATGGGACCACGACACGCCCGGCAGAGCGGGATCTCCTGGCTGCGCGAGCCGCCGGGATCCGCCGGCACGGCGGCCATGCGCGGCCTCGTCGACCGCCTCGAAGCCGTGCGTCACGTCGGCGTTCCCGCAACCGTGCTCGGGGGCGTTCCGGCCCACCGCATCCGCCGCATGGCGCAGGAAGGCCGTCGCCTCACGGCCCAGAACTTCGCGCAAATGCGCCCCAGCCGCCGGCACGCGACCTTGGCCGCCTTCCTGCACGACACGCAGACGGCGCTGACCGATGCGGCGATCGGCATGTTCGAGATCCTGGTCGGCCGCGCGTTCCGGCAGGCCGAGGCCGATCGTGAGGCACATCTCACCGCCAGCGTCGTCGCGGCGGCCGAGGCGCTCGACTTCTTCGCAGGGTTCGGCGACGCCCTTGTGGCCCACAAAGGCGTCGGCCTGTCGCTCGATGCGGCGATCACGACCGTCGCGACTTGGGAGGCGCTCGCCCGAGCCACCGCGGCGGCCCAGGCCAACAGGCAGGCCCGGCACGGTGACGACACGATCGCCTTCCTGCGTCGGCATCATGGCCGCATCCGCGCCTTCGCGGCCCCCTTCCTGACGCGCTTCACGTTCGAGGCCGCCCGGCCCGGCATGGCCCTCGTCACCGCCGTCTCCCAACTCGGGGAGGCCTGGAAGGCCGGGCGCCGCTCACCGGGCCAGGCCTGGATCGACGCCGCCTTGTCGTTGCTCGACCGGCGCTGGTCCAGGCACGTCCGTGCCCCGGACGGTACCATCGACCGCAAGATGCTGGAGATCTTCCTCGTCGTCGAGCTGAAGAACCGGATCACCGCCGGCGAGGTCTGGGTGGCGGGGTCACGGACCTACCGGGCGCTCGAGGAGAAGCTGATCCCGCCGCAGACCTTCGCGATCATCAAGGCGGAGGCCCGCGTACCCGTCGCTATCCCGGTCGATGTGGAGATCTACCTGGCCGAGAAGGCCGCCGCGCTCGAAGGGAAGCTGCAGGCGGCGGCGCGCCGCCTGAAGACGGGACGCGGCGAGACGCGCATCGGCGCCAAGGGTCTACGGGTGCCGGCCGTCAGGACAGCGGAGACCGAGGCGGCCGTCGCCCTGGCCCGGCAGGTGGCCGCGACCATGCCGCCGATCCGGCTCACCGACCTCATGGCCGACGTCGACCGGATGACCGGCTTCAGTGCCCTGTTCGAACATCTGCAGACCGGACGGCCGCCGGCCGATCGGCGCGTCTTCCTCGCCGCCCTGATCGCCGAGGCGACCAACCTCGGCTTCGGCAAGATGGCCTTGGCCTGCCCCGGCCTCACGCGGCGCCAGCTGCAGCAGGTGGCGATCTGGCACTTCCGGGAAGACACCTTCGCCCTGGCTCTGGCCCGGCTGGTCGAGGCCCAACACGCCGCCCCGTTCTCCGCCACCTTCGGATCGCACGCCATCGCGTCGTCCGACGGCCAGCACATCTACCTGGGCGACGGCGGCGAGATCGCCGGCGGCGTCAACGGCCACTACGGCTCCGACCCGATCACCAAGCTCTACACCACGATCTCGGGCCGCTATGCGCCCTTCCACGTCAAGATCATCGCCGCCACGGCGAGCGAGGCCGTGCACGTGCTCGACGCGTTGCTTGAGACTGAGGCCGGCGCGGCCGTCACCCGGCACCATGTCGATGGCGGCGGCGTCAGCGACCTGGTGTTCGCGCTCTGCCATGGGCTCGGCTTCGCCTTCGTGCCGCGCATCCCCGATCTCGACGGCCGCTGCCTCTACGGCTTTGCACCAGCCCGGCACTACGGCGTGCTGCAATCGGTCATGGGCGAGCGCCTCGACGCCGGCCTGATCCGCCGCCATTGGGATGACATCCTGCGCCTTCTGACCTCGCTCAGGACCCGCACCGTCAGCGCCTCGCTGGTGCTGCGACAGCTGTCGGCGACGCCGCGCCAGAGTGGCCTCGTCCAGGCGCTGCGGCAGATGGGGCGCGTCGAGCGCACCCTCTTCACCCTCGACTGGATCGGTGACGAACAGCTCCGCAAAGGTACCACGGCCGAACTCAACAAGGGCGAGCGCCGCAACGGCCTCGTGCGCGCCGTCAACCTGCATCGGCTCGGCCGCTTCCGCGACCGCAGCCAGGACAGCCTGGCGATCCGGGCCTCCGCCCTCAACCTGGTGGTCACCGCCATCATCTACTGGAACACGATCTACACGGGCCGCGTCGTCGACGCCTTGCGAGCCAGGGGTGCACTCCTTCCCGACCACCTCCTCACCGGCCTGTCGCCCCTCGGCTGGGAGCATATCGGCCTCACCGGCGACTATCTCTGGGAGGAAACGCCCGGCATCGATCAGACCGGGTTCCGGGCTATCCCGATCACACCCTGAGCGCATTACCGTATATCCGTGCCCCTTTAATGTTCAGGGGCCACAGAAGCGACAGTACTGCGAGTTCCCGCTCTGGATCGAGGGCATCGTCGCACCCGTCGGCGGCTTCTGGGATGCGCTGTCCTTCAGCCTGCGCGGCTGGCTCTTGGATTGGGGGCTGGCTGGCTGGTCGTTGCGATCGGGTTGACGGTCCTCGTCGCCCGCCGCGTGCTGCGGGCCATCATCGCGTGGCAGCCGGCAGCCTGGCTGCTGAAGTGAGCATAGGCTGATCGCTGGAATGCGGGCTGCCGGAGGTATGGCATCGGACCATACAGGCCGGCTGCGTACCTGAGGTACCCGCAGGATAAATCCCAAACCGCACGCTAAAGGCCGCCGCCTCTGTAGGCGGCCGGCCCGAAGCGGACCAAGGCCGGCGTCACCTTGTACGGGCGATCACCCCCCGACGCTGTGCACGGGTAGCCTGCACGTCGGCATTGGTCCGAGGCGAATTTACTAAACAACACTTGGCATATTATCCAAGTCACATTGAGTAGTGTAATTTATTATTTTATCACCTCATCGCGTTTTCGATGGTCTCAAAATCCACCTGCTCAACATGGTACTCATTTCCGTCTCTCATCTTCAGTGTGTAAAAGTTACTTAATTGTGTTCTTACTTCTCGTCCAAGAGGATTCTCTCCAACGAATAAATATCTCTCAATTCGATCTATGTTTTCCGTGATTATGTATTCATTTCTTGCGTTTTGTTCGAACGCAATTCCCACACCAGTTGCCATCCAATCTCCGTTAAAGTCTTGATCGACATGCGTATATGTCCTAACGCGAATTGTAGGCAAGTTGTCTTACTCCAAGTTTGATCGCTTATTTCTTTGCGCTGATGCTGCTACCTTCCAGCCGCTCAAAACGGAGGATTTAGCAGGGCTGCCCTTATCCCGCGGGGAAGAAGCTCGGACGTCGCCTACACCGAAATCATTGTGAGAACCCCTTCGATGAGGCCAGCCAGCCCTCCCGGATGTAGATATGTCCCAACTTCGGCTGGCTGGGGTCAAGGCCCGACAGGAGAGCCCGGATACCGGACTTGTGGGTCGATCAAGCCTCACCCGATGTCTAGACGGACTCCGCCATTCGAGCGCCCACCAAACCCGCACGTTCGTCATATCGTCCGTCGTTAGACCGTCAGCGCATGCCTCGGCCCGTGCCACTACCCGCGTGGATTCGCGGTTGAACGGACCGGTCGAGGTCATTCGCTGCCCCTCGGCAGCTTTTTTCGGTGTCGTTGTCCCCGGTTCTGACAGGATTAGAACTTGAGTAGGCGTGCGCTGCGGGGATTTGCACCCTCTCCCCTGCGCTGCGGAGAGCTGCGTGTTCAGGACCAGCCCCTTCCGGGCCAAGCGCAGCCGCGCCGTCCACTCGGCCGACACGATGCGCACGATGTTGGTGTCGTTCCGGAAGCCGGTTACGCGCCGCTCCTCGACGGTCACAAGCCCGAGCTTCACGGCTTCCCGGATGGCGTTGCGCACCGTTGTCTCCGCCACGCCCACGATGGCCGCGAGGTGCCCGACAGCAAGGCGGCAGTCCTTCCGGCGCACCGTCTCAGTGGCCACCAGCGCGAGGACCGCTTGCTCGGCCAGCGTGAACCGAGCCGCTAAGGCGGGTGGGAGCCGTCCAGAAGCGGCCCAGCGGCGACGGCGCTCCATCGAGGCATCCGTGCGCGGGCGCGAGCCGACGGTCCTCCTGGCTGATGCTGCAGGATCATGAGCGGACGGGCTATCGCTTGGGTTAGAGATTGCCGGCGAAGCCAGCAGAGAACCGTCGGCTGGCCAGGGCTTCGGTGCGCGCCTCGATCAGGCCGGACAGCGCCTCGGCCTCGGCGTCCGAAATCTTCCCTCCCCGTAGGCGCCAAAGCGCGGCCGTCACAACCGGCAGCGCATCTCGGGGAGCAGTCTCCGCCCGTCGGCGGATCTCGTCGGCAAACATTGGTTCTGGCCCTTCTCAGGGCCGCGGCAGAGCAAAGAGACCCATCGGACTGGGCCCCTTTCCACAAGGCACGACTTCATCGTTGCGGGAATTGGCGTTCCCGCTTGACACCCGAGGGCGCCATGTGGCTTGTGGGGAGTTGGAACCGGTCCTCACAGACCACTCGATTTCGCGGGCTCCTCGTTTGGCGACAGGGGGCCCGTAGTCGTTTCAGGATCTCGTTTCCGCGGCGATCATCTCCTTCCCCGCTCACGACTCGACCGATTGAGCGTAGCTGGGACTGCTCATGTCGTCTGGGTGGCGCTGCTAAGTCAACGTCGCAACCCGCATCGGTTTGTCGACACCCTGTAGCCCTGAGGGGCAGATGGGCCCTCAAACCACCTGCCTATTTGAGCCTTCGCCCCTTTGCCCTTCAGGCCCGTTGCCCAAGAACCCATCCGTTTTGATGGGCGCACGGGTGCATGGGCGATCTCCCTTGGGCCCAAAACCCAAACGGGATTTTGCCCATCGGGGCGCTCGGGTTAAGGCTCCGTTGATCATTTGGGCCTCAGCTCGCTTGGGCGCTGGGGAAGTCGCGCAAGAGGGAGCTGGGGTAATGGCTGTCATCAGCGTATGTAGCACCAAGGGTGGGGTCGGTAAGACGACACTCGTGATCTGTCTGGCAGACGCCTACGCGCGACAGGGGGGCAGCGTCGCGATTATCGACGCCGACCCAAACGGGCACGTGGCTTCCTGGCGCGAGCGGGCCGGAGAGGACTGTCGCGTCGACGTCATTGCCGACGTAACGGAGAAGACGGTCCTAGACCGGATCTCTGATGCAGCCTCGCGCTACAGCCTCGTGTTCGTGGATCTCGAAGGCGCGGCCTCGCAGGCCGTTACGTACGCCATTGCAGAGAGCGACCTTGTGCTGATCCCGTCCAAGGTGTCGGGCATGGACCTGCAGGAGGTATTCCGTACGTACGAGGTCGTGCAGCGTGCTGAGAAGATGCTGCGCCGGCCGATCCCAGCTCGGGTCGCACTCACGCAGATGTCACCCCTGCAGAGCCGCGTGGCACAGCATGCCCGGCTGGAAATCCAGACCGCCAGCATCCCAGTCCTGCGTACCGAGGTCATTCAGCGCGCTGCCTACCAGAGCATCCACTTCACCGGCGCGACGCCCGCCCACCCGGATGGTGACCCGAAAGCCTTGCAGGAAGTTGCCGGCGCGCTCGGCGAGCTCCTCGAAGTCCTCTCTGTTCAACAGGAAGCGGCCTGAACGCGATGATGAAGCCCGCCTTCCAGCCCGCGCCGCGCCCGCGGCCCGCATCACACCTGAAGATGCCCAGCAGCTCGCTGTAGCCACCAGTGATCTGGGCTTTACCCGGCCCTCGTCCGCGCCCGAAGCGCAGGCAGAGGGGCCAGCTAGCCCGTCGGTTGAGGCGGTGCCTGCTGCAACTCCAACAGCCCCAACTGCGCAAAAACCCAAAACCCCTCTTGCCCCTGTTGCTCCCACCAAGGGCACAGCCCTTAAATTCGAGGTGCCGGATCAGGTGTGGACAGCACTGCGACAAGAGGCTTTGAACCGCCGGGTCACGGTAAAGTACCTAGTCTTGGAGGCTCTTGCCGCGAAAGGCTACAGCGTCGATCTGGCTGCGGTACCCGAAGACGGAAGACGCTTGCGATGATTGAGACAGCCCTTGTTGCGGTCGTTGCAGTGGTGACCTGACCGGTATTTTGGACCGAGCCGATTGAGAGGCTACTGCATGGCTGCGGCCATGGGTAGCCGGAAGGCCAGATCCGGGTAGCTGACGGGCGCGGGCGGCCGATAGCCCAGCGACGAATGCGGTCGAACGCGGTTGTAGGTGGTTTGCCATAGGCGGATCACGATCTGCGCTTCCTTCAGCGAGTAGAAGATCTCCTGGCGTAGACACTCGTCACGCAGCTTGCCGTTGAAGCTCTCACAGTACCCGTTCTCCCACGGCGAGCCTGGCGCGATGTACTGGATCTGTGCTCCGGCTTTGGCGACCCATTTGCGCAACGCCTTGGAGATCATCTCTGGGCCATAGCACATCGGGAAGGTGACTCGACGGTTCTGGGGCGGCGCGCGAAGCCATGCGGAGCGCAGCGCGCCGCCCTGGGCTGGACTACGCAGGAGAAGGTGCGCCTCGTCGAGGAGACCTATCTTCCCGGCCAGTCCGTCTCGCTCGTCGCCCGCCGCCACGGGCTGAACGCCAACCAACTGTTCACGTGGCGTCGGCTGATGGAGCGCGGCGCGTTCACGGCCGCCGGGGCCGGTGAAGAGGTGGTGCCAGCCTCTGAGCTTCGCGCCGCCCAGCAGCAGATCCGCGAGCTGCAGCGGCTCCTGGGTAAGAAGACGCTGGAGACCGAGATCCTGCGCGAGGCGATGGAGCGGGTCGCCGCCCCCAAAAAGTTGCCCTCGCGCGTGACCTCGTGGCCGGGGGACGGCCGGTGAGCGCGGTGGCTTCGGCTTTGGGTGTGTCGCGCCCGCACCTCGCCTCATCCAGGCAGGCCTCTGCCGCCCAGAAGCCTAAGGGCCGACGCGGCCGCCCGCCCGCACCCGACGCTGAGCTACTGGCCTCAATCCAGGCGCTCATCGCGGATCTGCCGACTTATGGCTATCGGCGCGTCCATACCCTTCTGCGCCGGCAGGCCAAGCGGGACGGTCGGCCTGCGCCGAACGCCAAGCGGGTCTACCGGGTCATGAAGGTGCACGGCCTCCTGCTGCAGCGACATGCGGGAGGCGCCGAGACGCGCCGTCACGAGGGCAAGGTGGCGGTGGCCGTGCGCAATATGCGTATTCCGACGAAGCCGGCCGGGGATTCCGATTTGAAGCCGGCCGTCATTCCGAGGCGAAGCCGGCCACCGTTCCGATCTGAAGCCGGCCGGTGGCGGAGGCGCTCCCGCGGGTCTGGGTGGAAGATCACGAGGTTGGTTCAGGCGGTCAAGCGGCTTGCTCGGCCGCCTTTCGTTTGCGCAGGCTCTCGCCGGCGAGCTTGATCCGGTGCGCGTTGTGAAGCAGCCGGTCGAGGACGGCATCGGCGAGCGTCGGAATGCCGATGATCTCGTACCAGCGGTCGACCGGTACCTGGCTGGTGATCAGGGTCGCGCCAGTGTCGTAGCGATCCTCGATGATCTCGAGGAGGTCCCGCGCCTGCTCGGGTAGGAGCGGTTCGGGGCCCCAGTCGTCGAGGATCAGCAGGTTCACACGGGCGATCTGGCGCAGCAGCCTGCCGTATCGGCCATCGCCGCGGGCGAGGCTCAAGGCCGCAAACAGGCGCGGGACCCGATAGTACAGAACCGAGAGGTCGTCCCGGCAAGCCTTGTGTCCCAGCGCGCAGGCCAGCCAACTCTTTCCGACGCCGCAGGGGCCGGTGATGACGAGGTTGCGCCGGGTCCGGATCCAGTCGCCGGTGGCGAGCTTGAGGAACAGCGCGCGGTCGAGGCCACGATGGCTGCGGTAGTCGACATCCTCGATGCTGGCAGGGTGGCGCAGGCGGGCGGCCCGTGCGCGGGTCTCGAAGCGCTTCTGCCGGCGGGCGGTGGCCTCGTGTTCGAGCAGGAGCCCGAGCCACTCGGCGTGCGAGAGCGCGCCGGCTTCCAGGTTGGCGTCGAGCGCTCTGTAGCCAGAGGCCATGCCGGTCAGGCCGAGTTCGCGCAGGAGATCGAGGGTGGGATGAGTGAGCATCGTCGTCTCCGTCAGTGGAAGTAGCGCGGGCCGCGCAGGTTGGGGTGGAGCAGGACGGGAGCGGCCTCGGCAGACGGCGCGGTGCGGTCGAGGCCCAGGCTGAGGATCGAGGCGATGCTCTTGTAGGTGAGTGCGCCGATGGCGACCGCGCGGGCCGAGGCGGCCTCCGCCCGGCCGGGGTCGAGCCCGCGATAGAGGCGCAGGATGCCTAAGCAGGTACGGAAGCCCTGCTCTGGATGCGGACGGTCGTGGAGGATGGCGACGACGAGCCCCTCGGTCTCCGGGCCGATACCGCGTGCCCAGCGCCGGAAGCGCTCGGGGCTCCACTCGGCGTAGCGCCGATGCGCGCTCGGCATGTGCTCGGGATCGGTGCCGTGTCGCCGGCCGGCATAACGGCGCTCATGGGCGGCGACGCGCTGACCGCGGTGGAACACCTCGATGGTGCGCGCCGTGATGCGGAGGTCGACCTGCTCGCGGATCAGGGCGTGGGGCACCGAGTACAGGAAGCCGGCCGCCTCGACGTGGTAGTCGAGGTTGACCCGGGCCAGCCGCCATTCGGAGAAGGCGTAGTCCTCCGCCGGCAGGGGACGGAGCGCCGCTCGCTCGATCGCCTCGAACAGGGCGCGTCGGGTCGTGCCGAGCCTGCGCATCGGGTGGGCATTGATACGCTCGACCATCGTGGCGATGGCGGCGTTGCATTCGGCGAGCGAGAAGAACGTCTGTCGCCGAAGCCGCCCCAGGATGTAGGTTTGGGCCAAGCGCACGCCGGCCTCGACCTTGGCCTTGTCGCGGGGCTTGCGTGGCCGGGCCGGCAGGATGCCGACGCCGTAATGGTCGGCCATCATCCCATAGGAGCGGTTGATCTCTGGATCGTAGAACGAGGCTTTGTGAACGGCGCTCTTGAGGTTGTCGGGCACGACGAGGCGGGGGACGCCGCCGAGGAAGCGGAACAGGCGGACATGCGCGCCGATCCAGTCGGGCAGCGTCTGGGTCCAGGTCGCCTCGGCGTAGGTCAGGCTCGACGCGCCCAGCACCGCCACGAAGATCTCGGCCTCGCGCACGATGCCAGTGGTGGGATCGACGATCTCGATCTTCTTGCCGGAGTAATCGACGAAGACCTTGTCGCCGGCGGCATGGTGCTGGCGCATCACCGGGGTGAGCCGGCGCTCGAACTCCCTGTAGAGATCGCAGAACCGGGAGTAGCCGTAGCCGTCTGGATGGGTCTCCCGGTACTCCTCCCAGAGCACGGTCAGGTTGACCCCGGACCGGCGCATCTCCCGGATGACGCAGGGCCAGTCCGGCTCGGGCAGGCGGCGCATGCCCTGCTTCACGCCGGCCCGGGCGAACAGGCGCTGCTCCAGCACCGCGTCCGTGACCTCGGCGTCGAGCGGCCAGGTCAGGCCGGCGGCGGTGGCTCGGCCGAGGTTGTCCTGCACGGTCGAGCGGGCGATGCCCAGCGTTCGCCCGATCTCACGCGCTCACCCCGTCGTGGGCGAGCCGCAGCATCTGTTTGATCTGTCGCATGGTCAGCTCTCTCCTGGCCGGCATCCCATCCTCCTCGTGGTCGAGGACTGGGATGCCGCGGTTGCTGACCCGCGGGGATGCGCCATAGCCGATGCCGGCTACCGAGTGGCCGGCTTCATCTCGGAATGGTGGCCGACATCAAATCGGAACGTTGGCCGGCTTCGCGTCGGAATGGGTGGCCGGCTTCCGTCGGAATCCGCACGCAATACGCGTTGGTGCTCGGACGGTCTGGAGATCGCGGCAGAGAACGGTGAGGGTGTGCGGGTCGCCTTTGCGCTCGACTGCTGCGATCGGGAGGCGATGAGCTACGTGGCGACCACGGCGGGCATCACGAGCGAGGACGTCCGCGACCTGATGGTGGCAGCCGTCGAGCATCGCTGAGCTATGCGGGAGATTGGGTGACGACGGTGTGTTGAAGGCGGCGTATCGAGGCGGGTGTCGAAGCCTGCCAGAACCTCTCAGCGAGAGCGATACGCCATGGGGACACCTACCAACATCGTCCGGCTTCGTCAGCCCGAGGAGATCGACGATCCCCTGACCGAGGTGCTGCGCGCCGGGGCCCGCCGCCTGCTTGCCCAGGCTGTCGAGATGGAGGCGGACGCCTTCCTGAGCGCGATGCAGGATCTGCGGCTTCCGGACGGACGCGCGCGGCTGGTGCGGCACGGCCATGGCCCGGAGCGGGCGATCCAGACCGGCATCGGCCCGGTGCCGGTCGCGCGTGTTCGCGTGCGGGATCGCGGTGCGAGCGGGTCTGAGGACCGGGTTCGGTTCACCTCGACCATCCTGCCGAAGTGGGCGCGGCGCACCCGCAGCCTGGATGCGCTGCTGCCGGTCCTGTACCTACGCGGTGTCTCGACCGGCGACTTCCAGGAGGCGCTGGCCGCCCTGCTGGGGCGCGACGCCCCGAACCTCTCGCCGGCCGTCATCGCCCGGCTGACCGCGGCCTGGGCGGACGAGTATGTCCGCTGGCAGGGCCGCGATCTCCCGCGCGCCGCTATGCCTATGTCTGGGCCGACGGCGTCTATCTGCAGGCTCGGATGGAGGAGCAGGCCGAGTGCATGCTCGTGCTGATCGGGGCGACGCCCGAGGGCAAGAAGGAGCTCGTCGGCTTCCAGGTGGGCGTGCGCGAGAGTGCCCAGAGCTGGCGGGAGCTGCTCGTCGACGTGAAGCGGCGCGGGCTGTCGATCGCGGCCGAGATCGCGGTGGGCGACGGCGCACTCGGCTTCTGGCGGGCGCTGGACGAGGTCTTCCCCGGCACCGCTCACCAGCGGTGTTGGGTTCACAAGGCGGCCGACGTCCTCGACAAGGTGCCCAAGTCCATCCAGCCGGCGATGAAGGCGGACCTGCGCGAGATCCACGGCGCGCCGACCCGGGCGGCGGCCGAGGTGGCGCTGGCGGTCTTCGTCGAGAAATACGGGACCAAGTACCCCCGCGCCGCTGCCTGCCTGACCAAGGATCGGGAGGCGCTGCTGACGTTCTACGACTTCCCGGCCGAGCACTGGGACCACCTGCGCAGCTCGAACCCGATCGAGAGCGTGTTCGCGACAGTGCGGCATCGGACCGTGCGGACCAAGGGGCGCTCTCGGCCACGACCGCCAAGCTGATGGTGTTCAAGCTGGTCATGGCGGCGTCGAAGACCCTGGCGCCGGCTGAAGGGCGAAAACCAGTTGCCGAAGGTCGTGGCCGGCGTCATCTTCCGCGACGGGACCGAGGTCGTCGCGAGCCCAGATCACCGCGCCGCCTGACCGCCTCCGTCACCTAAAATCCTGCATAGCTCACCGCACGTAGCGCGCCGGACAGCATTCGTAACGCTCTGAAGCGCCTGCCTTAGAACCCTACCGGCGCAGGCTGAGGCTATTCCCCGAACTCGCCCGGGTGTGGGTGGTCATCGCAGCCGCGGTCCCGCCACTGCGCGCGAGCTGGTCGTACCGTTCGGCTACGGCCTGCCAGTAGTCGCGCTCTTCACCACCTGGCAGTCGAGCAAGGTGCGCCTTGATCGCGTTACGGGCAGCAACGGAGCCGGCCTCCATCTCCAAGTAGGTCGCGAGCCATGAACCCATCGCATGTCCTCCGGCCAAGCCTCAGTGCGTAGCCAACGTGCAGGCGTGGCATTCCGCTCATCACGGTTGGATCGTGTGGTTAGCGCACCGTTTCTCAGACCGAACAGCCGGATGCAGCTGATGCATGGCTCCGCCCGTCCTACCCTCCGCGAGAAGGTCGTGTCCGTCAATGAGGTGGAAATTCGGGGTGGAGTTGGAGCGGCCATCGGTCAGGCGGCCTGAGGTGGAATTGCTGTGAGGGTGTCGTCGAGCAGGCTCGGGGTGAAGCCAGCCATGCCCTCGATCTGCATGTAGCGGTGCTGGAGCTGCCATTCGTCGTTGGCCTCCAACAGCACGGCTCCGATCAGACGCTGGATCGAGTCGGTGTTGGGGAAGATGCCCACCACGTCGGCGCGTCGCTTGATCTCCTTGTTGAGACGCTCCAGCGGGTTTGTGGAGTGCAACTTCGTTCGGTGCTGCAGCGGGAACGTCAGGTAGGCGAGCACGTCCTCGCTCGTGGCATCGATGAAGCCTTTGAGCTTCGGCCAACGGTTGTGAAGCTGCTCAGCCAGATGGTGGAGCGCGGCTCGGGCTGCCTCCTGGTCGGGCTGCTGGAAGGCGTGGCGCAAGCCGGCGGCGACCATGGTCTGCTGAGCGCGCGGCACATAAGCGAGCGCGTTGCGGGTCCAATGAACCCGGCACCTTTGCCAGGTCGCCTTCAGGACGCGGCATATGGCGGCTTTAAGCCCCTCGTGCGCGTCCGAGATGACAAGTTGCACACCTGACAGCCCGCGCTTGACCAGGTCGCGCAGGAAATCGGTCCAGAACACCTCGGCCTCGGACGGGCCGATGTGCAGCCCGATGATCTCGCGTCGACCTTCGGTGTCCACCGCCACGGCGACTATGGCGGCTACGGAGACGATGCGCCCGCCCTCACGCACCTTGAGGTAGGTGGCGTCGAGCCAGAGATAGGGCCATGCGCCGGACAGCGGGCGCTTGAGGAAGGCGTTCACCCGCTCATCGATGTCCTTGCACAGCTTCGACACGGAGGACTTCGAGATGCCCGACAGCCCCATGGCCTGCACCAGGTCGTCCACGCGCCGAGTCGACACGCCTGCGATCCACGCCTCCTGGATCACCGCCACCAGCGCCTTCTCGACGGTCTTCCTTGGCTCCAGGAAGCCGGGGAAGTAGCTGCCGGTGCGCAGCTTGGGGATCTTGAGGTTGAGCGAGCCCAGCCGCGTGTCGAGGCTGCGTTCGCGATACCCGTTGCGGTAGGTGCTGCGCTCGCCAGACCGCTCGTAACGACCCGCGCCGATCAGACCGTCCACATCGGCCTCCATCAGGATCTGCAGGACCGTCTCGGCCAGGCTGCGCAGGAAGTTGCCGTCGTCAGCCTTCTGAAAAGCCTCGATCAGTGCCACTCTGTCGTCGGTCATCGGGTGCTCCTGGTTCGGGTTGAAGTCCGCAAACTCCACCTTAGCCGCATGGCCCGATGGCCACCCCAATCCCCGCCAAAGCGGTCCTCGAATTTACACCTCGTCCGCGGACGCTACCCGCGAGAATTCTTCCGAGCCCGCATCGGTTGAGGTCGCCCGCTGCCCCCGGCAGCCTTTGCGACGGTTCCGTTAGCCTCAGTTTTCCCCGGATTTGAACCTGAGTAGGCGTGCCGGTTGCGGTTTTGACCCCTCCCCCTCAAGAGGGAGGGTCGTCGGGCTCGCCGGAATAGGCGAGCGCCGCGTCAGCCGTAGCCAGGCCGTCCACTCGGCCGAGACGATACGGACCACGTTGGTGTCGTTGCGCCAGCCCGTGACCTTTCGTTCCTCCACGGTGATCAGGCCGAGCCTGCTGGCCTCCCTCAGGGCGTTCTTCACGGTGGACCGGCCGACGCCGGCAATCGCAGCCATGTGCTCGATCGCAAGGCGGCAGTCCTTCCGGCGGGCGGTCTCGGCCGCCACCAGGGCGAGCACCGCCTGCTCCCCGGCGGTGAACCGCGCCGCAATGGCCGGAGGAAGTCGCCCAGAGGCCGCCCAGCGGCGGCGGCGCTCAGGCTCGCGTCGGTGCGCGCGGCGGCTGCCGCCCGTCCTGCGGCGATCCTGGGGCCTCTGGGGCAACATGGGGATTTCCCACACTGGCCCCGGTCCCCGGATCGGTGGAGTGCGAAGCCTGCCCCGTTGGCAGGTTCTGGTTGTGCCCGGCCCACAACCAAGCGCCGCGCATCGATCAGAGCGCCAGCGTCTCGGCCTCCCCTCCGTCACCTGCCCATTGGCAACCGCACGCCGCAAGGCGGCTGTCACGGCCGGCAGAGCGGCGCGCGGCGCAGCCTCCGCCTGTTGGCGGATCGCGTCAGCAAACATCGTCCCGACCCTCTCGGGCCGCAGCTAGGGTCCAGGCAAAGCCTCACCGTTGCAGGAATTGGCGTTCCCGCTTGACACCCTAGGGCGTCGTATGGCTTGTGAGGAGCAGCGACGCGGCCTCACAAGGCCTTCGGTTTTCAGCAGGCTCCCGTTTGGCGACGGGGGCCTGTTGGCTTTTCAGGGTCTCGTTGCCGCGGCGGCGCTCTCCCTGATGCCGGCTCACGACTCGCAAAGGCGGGCCTACCGGAATAGCCCATGTCGGCCGGGCGGCACGGTTAAGTCAACGTTGAGGGTGGCCAAGGCATCAAGCGCACAAGGCGTCCCTCCTGTTCCCAGGGTGGGAACACGCTACATAGCCGGGATGCCGACGAAGGCGTCATCAGCCGCCGCATGCTGACGGAATTTTGGGCCATCCACCCAAAATCCGGAGGTCCTGTGTGGATGGCTCCCGCATTGCAAGTGCGGCGAATCGAGCTTCTGGCGCGTTGGTCGGGTGCAGTCTTGTGTCCGGCCTGTTGATGCAGTCGTGCATGGTTGACTGCTGGCCCTGATGGTATCCGCGGAGCTGGGTCCCACTCGGCTTGAGCGGGCTATGACGCCCTGGAGCATTCGGCGGGGTGTCCCGGCTCCCGGTCTGACCGGTTCGCCCATGCAACTCTCATCGTCCTCGCAACCTGGCAAAGTCTCCTCGCCGTGCTGTCAGGCGGCCATGGCCGCTGGTGCGCGGTAGGTGCCACCGCGGGTCTATGATCGCCCAGGCGACCCGCGCCGTGCGACTGGCCGCCGCAACAGTCACCACGCGCACCGGCTTGCGCTGCAGCAGCGCCGGCAGCCGCGGGTCGACCGAAGTCGGCGTCGCCTTCGCGCGCCGGATCAAGAGCGTCATGCCGACCACGAGCGGGCGGCGCGGGCAACGGTCGCGCCATGCGCGAGATCCTGACCCCAGGCGCCCTGGCCGCCGCCTGCAGTTTCTGCAGCGGTGTGCGACCCGACGAGGCCGCCGAACTGCCGACCGGAGCGAAGCGCTCGGGCTCGCTCACCGAGGGCGGCCAGCGCGGTCGCCGAGACGATGCCGACACCCGGGATCGTCGCCGCCAGGCGCTGTGCGAGGTCGCAGTCCCGATGCCAGGCCAGCAACTCCTTCTCCAGCCGGGTGAGCTGGATCTGCACGGCGCCGATCTGATCGGCCAGCCCATTCACTACGCGCTGGGCCAGGGGCGGCACCTCGGCCGCGTCTCCGGCTGAAGCCGAGCACGCCAGGTTCGAGCGCATGGCGCAGGCCCCGCGCCATCGTCGATCCCGAACTCGGCGAGCAGACCGCGGATCATGTTCACCAGCTGCGTGCGTTGCTTGACCAGCAGGTCGCGCGTCCGGTGCAGGGCCAGCGCCGCCTGCTGCTCGGTCGACTTCACCGGCACGAAGCGCATGCTCGGGCGTGTCACCGCCTCGCAGATGGCAGCGGCATCATTCGCATCGGTTTTGCCGCGCTTGACGTACGGCTTCACGTAAGCTGGCGGCATCAGCCGCACGTCATGGCCGAGCCTCATGAGTTCCCGGGCCCAATGGTGCGCTGTGCCGCACGCCTCCATGCCGACCAGGCAGCGCGGCAGCTTGGCGAAGAACGGCACGACCTGCGCCCGCCTCAGAGCCTTGCGAACGACGACGTGCCCAGCTGCGTCGACGGCGTGAACCTGGAAGATGCTCTTGGCTAGATCGATGCCGACGGTGATGATCTCCATGGGGATGGCTCCTGCATCTGCGTGGCTGCTTCGACAGCAACCACATCCTGGCACTCAGATGCCGTCAGTCGGAGCGGGAGCCATCCATCCCATCTGCTTACGGCCTGGTACACGTCCGTCTCTCAAACCGAATGGACGGGACCGGACCACCTCAAAAGCGTTTTTGGCTCTGTCGATTTCGTCGCGGACAACCGCGCGATTTTCAACGTCGGCGGGAACAACTATCGCGTCATCGCGCGCTTCGCTTATGCCTTCAAGACGGCGCAGATCAAGTTCGTTGGCACACACGCCGAATATAACTTGGTCGATGCCGTTACGGTCGGCAATCCGAACGAGTCGCAAAAGAGAACTCGCAAGGGGAAGGGTTAGGCCATGCCTGATATTCGCCTTATCAAGACCGAAGCGGACTATGAGGCCGCGATGGCTCAGATTGATGAGTTCTTCGCCGATCTTCCAGAGCCCGGCACGCCCGAGGGTGACCGGTTCGAGTTGCTTACCGTGCTGGTTGCCCGGTACGAGGAGGAGCATTACCCGATCCCGAAGGCCGATCCAGTTGACCTTCTCCGGTTCGCAATCGAGGATCCGGGGCACTCTCAAGGTGAGCTGGCCGAGCTGCTGGGCTCGCGGTCCCGTGCTTCGGAGATCCTGGAGCCGGAAACGCCCGCTGACGCTACCCATGATCCGCGGCATCAGCGAGGCTTGGAAACTGCCTCTTGAGGCTCTGGCAGCGCCGTATGCCCTCGCGGGAGCGGAGGCTTAGGCGCTTCAAGCCAGACGAGACGCAATGGGAGGGGGTGCCGCCTCGGCATCCCCTTTTGCTTGAGCCGAGAGCGGGGGCGTGGTTCCTGATACCATGATCCGATCCGAGCTTGTCGAACGCGTCGCGGCCCAGAACCCGCACCTCTACGCCCGAGACGTTGAGGCTGTCGTGAGTGCGATCCTCGGACGCGTCGCGGAGGCACTCGTGGCCGGCGACCGAGTTGAGTTGCGCGACTTCGGTTCCTTTACCGTGAAGCGGCGGGAAGCTCGGCAGGGACGCAACCCTCGAACCGGAGCCAAAGTCGATGTCGCCGCCAAGGCCGACGTGCGCTTCAAGCCGGGCAAGCGCATGCATGCGAGGTTGAATGGCATCTGGGCACCTTCTGAAACGGTAGCAGATTGAGCGAGTGTGCCTGTGGACGCGCTCAGTCCGGCTGTCCGCTCATGGCTGAGAGTGTGAGCCGGTCGGCGCCGATGTCGCTGCCATCATAGCCAAGCAGCTTAGCCAACCGCTCCCGCCCGCGGAACACGCGGCTCTTCACCGTCCCGATCTGGCAGCCCATCACCTCGGCAGCCTGCTCGTAGTTCATGTCCTCCACAGCCACGAGGATGAGCGCTTCCCGCATCGTGTCAGGCAGCCGAGCCAGGGCCGCCCGCACGTCATGGAGGTCAACATGGCCCATCTGCTCGGGTAGGGTTGCAAGCCGGTTCGTGAACTCGCCGTCCACGTCCTCCACCTCTCGACCCTTCTTCCGAACCAAGCTGTAGAACTGATTGCGGGTGATCGTGAAAAGCCACGCCTCAAGGTTCGTACCGGGCTGGAACGACGATTGGCTGCGCCATGCCCGCAGCACCACATCTTGCACCACGTCGTCGGCGGCGGCGTGGTCGCATCCCAGCGAGCGGACAAAGCGTCGGAGCGCGGGGACAGCTGCGAGCAGACCAGCTCGGAAAGCCTCGGCATCACGATCCTGCACCCCCGTCAGCGCACGATCCAGTTGCGCCAGCAAAGCCGTGAACCGCTCTGGCGTGCTCGGCTCGCGATCGATCGGAGCGTAGGCAGCCGCAAGCAATTGGCCGAGATGCTGCCGCACGGCGTCCGGAAGAGCGGGTGCAGCGTCGGCCGGCAACATGCTGATGCAGCCACTCCCGGTCATCAGCGCTCCGCCCTTATGCTACTTCTACGTGCAACCTTAGCCTTAAGAAGCGCAGAGGGGAGAGGCCCCAGGGTGCCAATGACGAAACGCGAGCTTGCAGACGCCATTTTGGCCGCGAAGCACATGCCTGACCGAAAGGCGCTGGCAGCCTTTGCGCTGGATCCGGCAACGGCCTTCGCGTCCAATCCTTTCGCGCGCACCAGCGCAGCCGCTGTGAAGCATACCTGGTCCGTGCAGGCGTTCGAGTTTCCGGCGCGAGACATCCAGGCCGCTGGTCTTGCAAGCATGTTGCAAGCCGTGTCTGCCCTTCCGGGCTCAGAGCCGCTGATGCAGGAGATCCTGCGCGCAGGCCCGTATACCTTGAACGCTTTCTATTGCGGAGAACGGCGCGAGATTGTCGGCGCAGTCCTGTATGGGCGGCCGCACGTTCCCCTACCGGTCTTCACGCTAGGCGCGGAGCCACGGCCGAAGCTGCGCAGGCTCACATCCGCGGCGCAGCTCGATCTCTTTGCAATGGAAGCCTAAACGGCAAAAGAAAACGCCCCGGGAGCAGATCCTAGGGCGTCTGTTCGACTAAGCGGCCAGTTTGATCGGGCTGGGGATGCTCAGGCCAAACCCCTCTTAAGCAGGATCTTAGTACGAGCCGAACTTGTAGTTGACGCCGGCGCGGACGACGGCGAACTCGGTGTCGCGGCGGCTGTTGGTGACGCCGGAGACGAGGGCGACGCCCGGGGAGCCGATGCCGACGAGGCCGCCGGCCGGGGTGGTGGCGAAGATGCCGTTGTTGCGGTTGCCCTGGTCGAGGTTCACGTAGAGGCCTTCCACCTTCAGCGTCACGGCCGAGGAGCGGAAGAAGTTCAGGAACGAGTCGGTGGGCAGGGCGTACTCGATGCCGCCGCCGACGGTCCAGCCGGTCTGGAACTCGTCGCGCGAGACGTTGGGCAGGCCGAAGTCGCGCCCGCCGCCCGAGCCGTAGGCGAAGCCGCCGGTGGCGTACACGAGGGTGCGGTCGAAGGCGTAGCCGAGGCGGCCGCGCACGGTGCCGAAGTAGTCCAGCGTCGAGAGGCCGTTCGGGTTGAACACGCCCACGCCCGGCAGCAGGCCGGCGCCGGCCAGGGCGAAGCGGTTCCGCTCGCGGCCGAAGTCGACGTACTGCGCGTCGGCCTCGACGCCGAACACCACGCCCGAGCCGGGGGTCAGCTGCCAGTTGTAGCCGATCTGGCCGCCGCCGACGAAGCCGTCGGTGTTGGAGCGGTTGTTGCTGAAGCCGAGGGCAGCGGAGGTGCCGGGGACGACCAGGCCGCTGGCGCCGTTCACGACCACCACGGTGGGCGTCTGGCGGTCGTCACCGGTGCCGAAGCCGTAGCCCGCGTTGAAACCGGCGTAGAAGCCCGTCCAGGTGAAGACCGGCACCGGCGTGAACACCGGCGGCGGCGCAGCGCGACGCGGAAGGTCGGCGGCCGAGGCAGCAGCGGTCAGGCCGGCGAGCACGGTCGAGGCGAGGAGAAGTTTCTTCATGGCCTAAATCTCTCTTCCCGTGGCGGGGAACATGGCGAGAGAGAAACCCCAACGGCCGCTCTTGCGATAGTGCAAATTGGCCACACCGCAGGAAGAGGTGAGATTAGGCCAGCAGTTCCAGCATGTGAGCTAGCGCTCTCATCGTTCTGGACGAGAACAGACACAACCGAAGGGTGCATCTTGTTTAGGATTGATAAAGGAAAACGCCCCGCAGCGCGTGGCTGGCGGGGCGAATTGGCGTCGAGCTTTCCCAGGACCAACCAAGAAAACTATGAGACACATACAAGCCTCCCAACGCGCATCATGCAAGGAGGTTCCTCGAAGGATGGTAGATCAGGGTTTCCGAGGCCTCAACGATCTGGTCCTGGCTTGTACGCCGAACCACATTGCGCCGTTGAGCGCGCCTAGGTCTGCGCGGCTAGGACCAGGAGCTATGCGGGAGATTGGGTGACGACGGTGTGTTGAAGGCGGCGTATCGAGGCGGGTGTCGAAGCCTGCCAGAACCTCTCAGCGAGAGCGATACGCCATGGGGACACCTACCAACATCGTCCGGCTTCGTCAGCCCGAGGAGATCGACGATCCCCTGACCGAGGTGCTGCGCGCCGGGGCCCGCCGCCTGCTTGCCCAGGCTGTCGAGATGGAGGCGGACGCCTTCCTGAGCGCGATGCAGGATCTGCGGCTTCCGGACGGACGCGCGCGGCTGGTGCGGCACGGCCATGGCCCGGAGCGGGCGATCCAGACCGGCATCGGCCCGGTGCCGGTCGCGCGTGTTCGCGTGCGGGATCGCGGTGCGAGCGGGTCTGAGGACCGGGTTCGGTTCACCTCGACCATCCTGCCGAAGTGGGCGCGGCGCACCCGCAGCCTGGATGCGCTGCTGCCGGTCCTGTACCTACGCGGTGTCTCGACCGGCGACTTCCAGGAGGCGCTGGCCGCCCTGCTGGGGCGCGACGCCCCGAACCTCTCGCCGGCCGTCATCGCCCGGCTGACCGCGGCCTGGGCGGACGAGTATGTCCGCTGGCAGGGCCGCGATCTCTCCGCGCGCCGCTATGCCCATGTCTGGGCCGACGGCGTCTATCTGCAGGCTCGGATGGAGGAGCAGGCCGAGTGCATGCTCGTGCTGATCGGGGCGACGCCCGAGGGCAAGAAGGAGCTCGTCGGCTTCCAGGTGGGCGTGCGCGAGAGTGCCCAGAGCTGGCGGGAGCTGCTCGTCGACGTGAAGCGGCGCGGGCTGTCGATCGCGGCCGAGATCGCGGTGGGCGACGGCGCACTCGGCTTCTGGCGGGCGCTGGACGAGGTCTTCCCCGGCACCGCTCACCAGCGGTGTTGGGTTCCACAAGGCGGCCGACGTCCTCGACAAGGTGCCCAAGTCCATCCAGCCGGCGATGAAGGCGGACCTGCGCGAGATCCACGGCGCGCCGACCCGGGCGGCGGCCGAGGTGGCGCTGGCGGTCTTCGTCGAGAAATACGGGACCAAGTACCCCGCGCCGCTGCCTGCCTGACCAAGGATCGGGAGGCGCTGCTGACGTTCTACGACTTCCCGGCCGAGCACTGGGACCACCTGCGCAGCTCGAACCCGATCGAGAGCGTGTTCGCGACAGTGCGGCATCGGACCGTGCGGACCAAAGGGGCGCTCTCGGCCACGACCGCCAAGCTGATGGTGTTCAAGCTGGTCATGGCGGCGTCGAAGACCTGGCGCCGGCTGAAGGGCGAAAACCAGTTGCCGAAGGTCGTGGCCGGCGTCATCTTCCGCGACGGGACCGAGGTCGTCGCGAGCCCAGATCACCGCGCCGCCTGACCGCCTCCGTCACCTAAAATCCTGCATAGCTCCAGCCAGTCCGGCGCATTGGCGCTGGCGCGGGTCACGATCCAGTCGGGCGAGACGGTCAGCAGGAAGCCGAAGGCCTGCACCGCGCCCAGGATATGGATCGGCTCGCGGTCGCACGAGGTCAGGTCGAGGGCGGGGGACGTAGTCATCTGCATGAGTCTGCACGTATGCAGGCCGGATTGAAGCGTAGGGGTCGCTGTGAGGCTAACAGGCAGTGGTCCTGTTCGGCAGTCCACCGGAGCCCGTCGGCTCGGCGAGCGCTCGGCCGGATCTGCCTAGCATCGACCGTAGAAGGCTGCTCGCGATCCTGGCGGTCGAAGCCTCACCCGCGGTCTTCACCTTCACGAGCGCCATGTCCAGCGCCTGCAGTCGTCGGCCCGTGTGATCCATGCCATTCTCCCGCCCGCCGCGCCCGAGGGGCTTCCTACGATTGGTGCGTGACAACACTCCATTCTGGTGTTCGGCGCGGGCGGGGTCGGTGGCGCGTTCCTTCTCCGCTGCTCTCGGCAGCTCCTGAGGGCTGTCAGTTTCTCCGATGCGATCAGGCAAAAAGGGCGTCGATGTCGTGCTGGGATGGGGCAGCCTTGTCGGCTTGGGGCCCGTTGAGGAGCAGGCTCTCGGCCCGGGCGCGGCGGTCACGCTCGGCCGGATCGAGGCCGATCGCGTCGCGCGCCTTCACCGCGTCGGCGAAACGGGCAAGGCGCTGCTCGAACAGCTGCAGGGCTTCGACGACCTTGGCGATCCTCTGGCCCGTGATGTCTTGGAATGTGCAGGCCTCGAAGATCGCATTGATGCGCAGCTCGATCGCCGCGCGGTAGCCAGGACCGTCGGGTAAGCCAAGCATCGCTTCCGCGGCTTCCATGATCGCGTTGGTGGCATCCGCGGTCGCGGCAACGACGCTGCCGAGCTCCTCATGGGCCATGGGGATGCGATCGCGTCTCATCTCGTTGGCCCGTAGCGCCCCGATCTCCGTGCGCAGGTGTGAGATGTACGCGGCAATCTGCGCGAGCTCCGTGCTGACCGGATCCGGCTCGTGCCGGCTAGACGCACGCTTGAGATGCAATTCGACGTTCATGCTGCCCAAAGGGATTCTTTATTCCGCGAATTATCGCAATGCCTATCATGAATTTACGATTAAATGAAACGAATATACATGTATGAAATCCCTATTGCGCAAGCGCAAACTTAAGACAGCCGATATATGTGCCAGCATCTAGCGATGAGGAAACTAGGCTGGCACGCGGCGAAGCGGTCCCGCAGTCGAACGGCAGCGGCAGCCTGATCGTCTTGTCCGTGCTCTGGCCCACTCCCAGTCAAGCCACCCGGCTCTGGTTGATCAGTTCTTCCATCGCCTGCTCGAGCGCCGAAGCCTGGCTGGATAGGTCCTGCGCCACCTGCCGCAGCGCCCCAGCCGCATCACCCGCGGTCCGAGCCGCGTTGCCGACCTGATCGATGCTGCCGGCCACCTGCTGCGTGCCGGCGGCCGCCTGGCTGACGTTGCCGGCGATCTCCTGCGTCGCAGCGCCCTGCTGCGCAATGGCACCAGCCATCGCGGCCGCCACCCGGTCGAGCTCGCCGATCATCTGAACGATCCCGCCGATGGCCCCCACGGCCGCCTGTGTGGCGGCCTGCATCGAGCCTACCTGCGCGGTAATCTCCTCAGTGGCCTTGGCAGTCTGTCCGGCCAAGCCCTTCACCTCGGCAGCCACCACCGCGAAACCACGGCCCGCCTCGCCGGCCCGGGCCGCCTCGATCGTCGCGTTGAGCGCCAGCAGGTTGGTCTGACCGGCGATCGAGGAGATCAGCGCCACCACGTCGCCGATACGGCTGGCCGAGCCCGCTAGACCCTGCACCGTAGCATCGGTCCGTTGTGCGGCCTGGTTGGCGGCCTGTGCGATCGCTGCCGCACGATCGACCTGGCCCGAGACCTCGTGCAACGAGGCCGAGAGTTCCTCGGTCGCGGCCGCCACGCCGTCGACGTTGTGCGAGGCCTCCTGCGAGGCAGTTGCGACCGTGACGGCGAGCTGAGCCGTCTCGGTCGTGGCCGCCACCGTGGTCTCGACGCGGTTGCGGACCGTACCGGCGCCCGCACTCACACCCGCGACGATGCCCTGCACCTTGGCCTGGAATGCGTCCAGCTGGCCTAGCCGCGCCCGGCGTTGCCGCTCCTCGACTTGGGCATAGGTCTCCAGCAGCAGCTCCAGGTCGAACCAGGCCAGCCTCTCGATGATGCGGGCGAGCCCCTGCCGCTCCCGCGCAGCCCGCAGCTGGAAATACGCTGTGGCTCCGGCGGGCAAGGGCCGATCGAGGTCAAGCTCCCGGCAGATCGCCCGCGAGACGGTGAAGTGGCAGAGGGCCACGGCGTAGGCGGGCACACCGTTCCGGGCGAAGGCGCTGGCTAGGCGCTCAGCCGAGGCCGAGAAGCCTTCGCCGACCTCGCCCGAGGCCGCACGAACCCAGTGCGCGACCCGCGCCTCACGAACGTCGGGCAGCATCAGCGCCTGCTGGATCTCGGGCCAGCCTGCGAACTGCGCGTGCAGCTCGCTCAGCAGCTGCGGCAGGCGCGCGCGGGCAAATGAAGCTCCATGCAGGCGCAGGGCGGCGATGTCCTCGGCCGAGAGGGCAAAGCTTGCCAAGCGTCTCTGCTGCGCAGTGTCGCTCATGGTCGTCCTCGGCAATGACGTGGAGAGTAGGTGAGAGGCGGTTCAGGGGCCGCGCCGATGAGCCTGTGTCGCCTGGGCGAGCGCGGCGATCCCGGCCTCCAGGCGCTCGATCTGAGGCAGGATCGTATGTTTGGCCAAGCCAGGGTCCTGCCGGGTCAGGGCGAAGCTCGCGCTGTCGATCTCCGCTGCTTCGGCGAGGTAGATTCGCCTGAGCACCTGCAGCTGCGCCCGAAGTATGCGCAGATCCCGGACCTCGCCCACATCGGCCGGATCGAAGGCGAGGCCTGGCACGAGGCGAACCACGTTGTCGGATGAAACGGGCATGATCACGGTCCGACCAAGCTGCGAATGGTCCATCGCGTGACGCCATTCGCGCTCGCTCGAGGAG
The DNA here is from genome assembly GCA_050632875.1 of Methylobacterium sp. P31. Taxonomy (GTDB): domain Bacteria; phylum Pseudomonadota; class Alphaproteobacteria; order Rhizobiales; family Beijerinckiaceae; genus Methylobacterium. The sequence goes on from JBODSC010000005.1 coordinate 41,683, forward strand.
CGCATGCAGCGCTGAGCGAGTACGACAATGAGTTGCACACAATTATATAAAAAATTGTTAAGCTGTTATCTCTCCATAGAACCGCCTCTATTGACTTTCAACTTAAGACCACTCAGGCGCTACGCCGCATGTGGTGCCGCTCTCGATTGTCAAGTTCTGCGCACAAAAAATCACGACCTTGTGATGCTCAGCGGACTGTGAAACGGCGCCGATTATTGCGTCGCTAATGTTGTCCATATCAACCTCAACATGCCAAGCTGCAATCTCTTTACCCAAGAGATGAGAGCTGGTGATCTCAGTGATCGTGCAACCAGACATTGAGGTTTGTGGCTGACTATGGGTAGCACGTCCGTTCGCGCCCCGGTCACAGACATGTATCGTGTTCTTACCTGTATCGCTGAGCGACACGACCCTGTGCTCGTCGCGCTCGCAGGCCTGATCTGCCTGCTCGGCTGTGCCGGTACCGTCCTCCTGATGGCCCAGGCCAGGGCCGCAACCCGTCGCCTGCCGTGGCGCCGTCTGCTGATCACAGCCGCGATGTTCGGCGGCAGCGTGTGGTCGCTGCACTTCGTGGCCATGCTCGCCTTCCACCCCGATCTTCACATCGCCTACGATCCGCAGGTCACGGCGGCCTCGGCCGCCATCGTGGTCGGCGGGGCGTTCGTCGCCCTGCTGCTGTGGCGCTGGGGCAGTGACGAACCCGCGATCCTGGCTGCAGCCGGGCTCGTGCTCGGTCTCTCGATCGCGGCGATGCACTACCTCGGCGTCGGTGCCATGCGGCTGTCCGGCCTGCTCCTGTTCGACCACCGCTACGTGCTGGCCTCGCTGTTGCTGAGCGTCGTCCTGGCCAGCCTGGCGCTGCTGCGAGCCTGCGATCTGACACGCCTCGGACGTCAGATCGAGGTTGCTCTGTGGCTCGTCCTGGCGATCTGCAGCCTGCACTTCACCGGCATGGCCGCCGTCACCATCGCGCCGATGCTCACTCTCGCGGCGGAGCCCACTCTTGCGGCGAGCGGCTTCCTGCTCAACTCGACCCATCTCGGCCTGCTGATTGCAGGGACCAGCCTGGCCCTCCTGATCGCCAGCTTGAGTGCACTTCTGTTGCAGCAGCACCTCGTCCAGCGCACGGTGAGGGAACTCGATCGCCTGCGCCTGCTCGGCGATCTCGCGCACGAGGCGCTGTTCATCCACCGCGAAGGTCGCGTGCTCGTGATCAATCGCGCCGGCACGCGCCTGTTCGCGCTGCCGGCGCGACAGCTCGTTGGCAAGCCGGTGCTGGAGCTGTTTTCGGAGGCGGACGCCCCAGCCCTGCTGCGCCGCTCGCGCTGTCGCTCCGAAGATCTGCAGCCCGGGGAGTTCCAGATCCGCACCGCCTCCTCCGGCGCGTTGATCCCGGTCGAACTGTCCTGCCGCTCGATCGAGTATGGCGGTCTGCCGGCCACCGCCGTTGCCTTGCGTGATCTCAGCGATCGCAAGCGCGACGAGGCCCGCATCCACCACCTCGCCCTGCATGACGCGCTGACCGACCTACCCAACCGTTACCTGCTGAACGAGCGGCTCCAGCTCGCGCTTGATGCAGCGGCGTCGGACAGGAGTGAGCTTGCCGTCGTCTATCTCGACCTCGACCGCTTCAAGCCGGTCAACGATCTCCATGGGCATGCCGTCGGCGATGTGCTGCTGATCCAAGTCGCCAAACGCATGCTCTCGATGGTGCGCTCGACCGATACCCTGGCCCGCGTCGGTGGCGACGAGTTCGTGCTCGTGCTGGTCCATCGCACGCCCGATCAGATCGACGATCTCCTGGGTCAGATCGTTGCCGGCCTCCAGCGTCCCTTTCAGGTGGAGGACCATACCATCGAGATCGGAGTGTCTGCCGGCATCGCGCTCTTTCCCAGCGACGGCAGTACGGCAGGGACACTGATGCGTGCAGCTGATCTCGCCCTGTATCGGGCCAAAGACGCAGGCCGGAGCGCGGTACGCTTCTTCGAGAGCGCGATGGACGCGCAGCTGCAGGCGAGGCGGCAGCTTGAGCGGGAACTCGGACAGGCCATAGGCCGCGACGAATTGAAGCTGTTCTATCAGCCGATCGTCAATGCCCGGACCGGCGAGATCGAGACCTTCGAGGCGCTGATCCGCTGGCAGCACCCGGAACGTGGCCTCGTCTCTCCGGCCGAGTTCATCCCACTGGCTGAGCAGGCCAACCTGATCGCACGGATCGGGCAATGGGTGATCGAGACGGCCTGTGCCGAGGCCGCGAGCTGGCCGCGGTCGTGGCGGGTCTCGGTGAACGTCTCGCCCAGCCAGTTCCGCCAGTCCGACGTGCCGGAAATTGTGAAGGCGGCACTCGCACAAAGCGGGCTCGACCCGAGCCGGCTCGTGATCGAGCTCACCGAGAGCGTCTTCATCCAGGACGCAACCAAGGCCGTTGAGGTACTCACGAGTTTGCGCGCGCTGGGCATCCGTCTCGCGCTCGACGATTTCGGGACCGGCTACTCGTCTCTGAGCTATCTGCAACGCTTCAAGTTCGACAAGATCAAGGTCGACCAGTCCTTCGTAAGGCGGCTTGGGCAGGACGCGGACACGCTGACCATCGTGCGGGCGATCGTGAACCTTGCGCACAACCTCGGCATGCAGGTCACAGTGGAAGGTGTGGAAACCGCAGCCCAGCAGGCAATGCTACACGCGCTCGGCTGCGAACAGATGCAGGGGTACCTGTTTGGCCGGCCGGCGCCTGAGGCGGCCTTGTCGGAGCTGGAGCAGGCACGCCTGCGTGCTATGTTCGTCGAGCCGGCGATGCGGACGCGGGCCTGAGTTCGGGTTTGTCCGGGTTGCCGGGCACGAGCACGAGCCGGTGAGAGGCACAAGCAGCCCCTTAGCCTTGAGAGCCGCTCCTCGTATAAGGCGCAGTATGGAAGGGTACAAAGAGATGGCTGCGTGCCCGATCAGCCGTAGAGCCCTTCGGCCCGCAGACGGGCGAGCAGCCGGACGGCCTGCTCCTGGGCTGCGGCGTCCCGCTTCTGCTCCTCGAAGCCATGCTCGAACATCGGCAGCAGCGTCTGCACCGCCCGATCCATCGCGGAGCCCTGCCACAGGATCAGTACCTCACGGTCGACCAGGTCCTTCAGGAAGTACCAGAGTGTCAGGACGAGGCTGAGCGAGGACCGGTCCGCCCACTCGGCTATGACATCCTTGCCGATGCGGTCTAGCCGGCGCAGGACCGCCTGCTGCTTGCGCGGCGCCAGATCAGCGAACGGCTCCAGGCAGGCGATGCGCAGGTCCTCGCACAACGCGGCGATGTCGGCCTCGGCCCGCTCGGCCAGGGCTGGATCGGCCAGGGCGAACACGCCCGGCAGCCTGCTGAGCGCGAACAGCAGATAGGCGGGCAGGGCGAGCTCGATGCGTTGGCGGTCGGTCAGGACGGACATCGTGCAGCCCCTGACGGACCTATCCGCCGGAGGCAATGCCGCTCACGCGCTCTGATAGCTCAGCCCTCGGCGGCGAAGAGGTCGAGCTGCCCGGTGAAGTGGCGTGGGCGCCCCTTCGGCTTGGACGGCGCAGCGGCGGGCAGCACAGGCAGGGGCACATGCGGTCGCCCATACAGGACCGCACCGACGATCTCGCGCTGCTCGCCACGATGGAAGGCGTTCAGGGTATGCGCGCCGACCGTAGGATCTCCTGGGTCAGCGGCTCCGCGGCAGGCAGGGTGGAGAGCGTCTGCAGCAGCTCGGTGAGGCCGGCCGCCTGGATGTCGCGTACAGGAAACTCGAAGGCCTGAACCGTCCAGGTGTGCTTCACGGCCGCCACGCTGGTACGGGCGAACGAATTTACGGCGAAGGCCGTCACCGGATCGCGCACGAAGGTGGCCATCGGACCAGTTCTGTCAGTCGTGTTTGGCAGCATTGCGCCATCCGGCTTTGGCTAGCCAGTTCAACGCCGAGAGGCTCGGCATGAATAGGTACTCGCCACCTTTCATGACGTTGAAGGTTTGCACGCCGTCGATGCGCTTGCGTGCCGGAGTCTGCGGGATCGTGAAGCGTTGCTCACCCTCGTGCAACCCCACGACCGGATCTCGCTCCTCCCCGAGGTCGATGAAGTTGCCGCGGTTGATCCACTCCTGCTGCATGAACTCGATCGTATCGAAAGCGCGCGCGCTGACGAAGATGAAGAAGATGCCCTGCTCGCCCTTGGCATCGTCCGCCGGTACCACGTCCTCGGAGTAGACAGGCCCGAAGGTGCTGGAGCGGCGGATGATGCGGT
>JBODSC010000006.1:0-30442 GCA_050632875.1 Methylobacterium sp. P31
TGGATCGTGAGCCGGCCATTCAGGAGAGCAGTCGCCGCGAGATAGACCCTGAAAAGCCAACAGCCCCGTCCCGGCAAGGACGAGGCTGCTGAAAACCTGAGGCGCTGTGAGGCGCGTGTCGAATACCCCTCACAAGCCATGAGACCCGCCAGGGTGTCAAGTCGGAACGGCAATTCCGACAACAGGGAAGGCTTGCCCGGACCCTAGCCGCGGCCCGTGAGGGACCGTGAAGGATGAACTATGCCGATGAGATCCGCCGACAGGCGGAGGCGGCCCCGCGCGCAGCGCTGCCGGCTGTCACGGCTGCGCTGTGGCGAGCTTATAGCGAGGGGAAGATCACGGAGGCGGAGGCCGAGGCGCTTTCGGCTATGATTGAGATCCGGTTAACAGCCGTAACGGAACGGGCTGGACCTACCCAGAACGGTTGCGACCAGGACGCGAACACCCCTCAGCTTCACCAGAACAGCCCCGGGAGGGCCGTCGGCTCGCGCCCGCGCACAGATGCCTCGATGGAGCGCCGTCGCCGCTGGGCGGCCTCTGGACGGCTCCCACCGGCCCTGGCGGCGCGGTTCACGCTGGCCGAGCAAGCGGTGCTGGCCCTGGTGGCCGCTGAGACCGTGCGGCGGAAGGACTGCAGGCTGTCCGTGCCGAACCTCGCCGCGGTTGCTGGCGTGGCTGAGACCACCGTGCGCAACGCCATCCGCGAGGCCGTGAAGCTGGGGCTCGTCACGGTGGAGGAGCGGCGGATCACCGGCTTCCGCAACGACACGAACATCGTGAGCATCGTCTCGCCCGAGTGGACCGCTTGGCTACGGCTGACACGCAAAGGAAGCTCGGCAATTCCGGGGCAGCTTGCCCTGAAAATCAGTGGCAGTCCCTCTCACGGGGAGGGTGCAAATTCCCGAACCGCACGCCTACTGAAGTTCTAGATCTGGGGAAAACAACGCCAGCGGAACCAACAAAAAGCTGCCGAGGGGCAGCGGGCGACCTCGACCGATCAGACCGCTTGAGAATTCGCGCGGGTGGTAGAGCGAGCCGAGCTATGCGCTGAAGTTCTGCAGCTGTACGGCATAGCGAACAGAGTAGCACTTGCTTGCACCAACCCCGCGCAGTGAACAGGTGGTGGATAGACCGCTGTCGCGGCGCGTGGCCTAATCTCTCGAAGGCCGGGCAGCGGTATCGGCCGCGGGATGGACGCGCCCATGGCAACGACACGTCGCACGCTCCTGGCCAATGCTACTTGCCTTGCTGCCGTGAATACTCTCGCACCTGGGGTGATCCGCTCGGCCTGCGCCCAGGGCGCCGGCTCGACGATCCGGATCGGCATGGTGCTGCCGGTGACGGGGCCTGGCGCGGATGCGGGCCGCTACGCGCTCGCTGGCGCCAAGATCGCCCTGGAGGCGGTCAACAAGGCCGGCGGGGTGCTCGGCAAGCCGCTTGAGATCGTCACCGAGGATGACCAGACCACCAACCCCGGTGCGGTCTTCGCCTTCTCCAAGCTCGCCTCGCAGAGTGACCTCGTCGGCTTCCTGGGCTCGATCCGCTCGACCCAGAACCACGCCATGGCTCCCGATATCCTGAAGACGGCTAAGCCCGTCTGCTTCGGCGGCACGGACCCGGTGCTGACGCAGATGGGCAACCCCTGGCTCTTCCGCTTCCGCCCCAATGACAGCTTTCGGCCCGTGTGATCGCCGAGCACGGCGTCAACGGGCTGGGCAAGAAGAAGTGGGCGATCATCCACTCCACCGACGCCTTCGGCACGAGCGGCGCCAAGGCCCTGGCCGAGAGCCTCGCGAAGGGGGCGCTACGGTCGCCCTCGACCAGGGCTACACCAACCAGAGCCAGGACTTCACGCCGGTTGTGCTGGCGATCCGCCAGTCGGGTGCCGACGTGATCGGCTCGTACTTCACCTTCGAGAACGACATCGGCATCTTCGCGCGGCAACTGCGCCAGCTCGGCGTCACCGCGCCCTGGGTCGGCTCCCCGTCGATCACCAACGTGACGGCCCTGAAGCTCGCCGGGCCGTCCCTGTACGGCACCTACGGCGTGGCCGATTACGCCGAGGAATCAAGCGACGCCGCCCGCGCCTTCGGTAAAGCCTATCGCGCCGCCACGAAGCTCGCGCCGGATGTCCAATCCTCATGGACCTTCGACGCGGTGACGGTGCTCGCCAAGGCGATCAACGCGGCGGGCAAGACCGACCCGCAGGCGATCCGCGAGGCGCTCCTGGCGGTGCGCGGCCACGAGGGTGCCGAGGGCACCTACAACTTCGACAGGAACGGCGACGGCCTGCACGGATACAACATCGTGCGCAACGACAAGGGCAACATCGTCTTCGACAAGCGGATCGACTTCTACCAGGGCTGAAGGGGCCCGCCTCTGCCGCAGGCGGCCTACTTGGACAGAACGATCACCTGTCCGCTTGAGTGGTGCCACGGGCCGAGCCCTGCACTGACAGTCTGCTGCTGATCGGAGTAACAAACACGTGTGCCTCATCCAAATAGGGGCTGCCGCGGGGGCAATCGTGCTTTCCATGGACAACCTGTGTCCAACAATGAGCAACGATCTGACGTGGGTCTGCCTGGAATTCTTCCGCTCACCGAAGCTGCTGCATTCACCTGCGGCTGTCTTGTACTCCGAGGAAGCTGGTTTGCTTCACAGCGAGCCGGAAGGCTGATGCTCCTCATCGTGGCAGTCCTTACCGTCGCACTGCTGATCATTGCGCAGCCGGAAAATGCGCTCGATCCCTACGCCATCGACTTGGACGGAATGCGCCCACTTCTCGATTGAGGAACAGGGATGCAGATGGGTGATGACGTGACCGCCCTGCTCATCGCCCTAGCCAGGGAGAATGCCGAGTTGCGCGAGCAGCTCGCCGCCGCCCAAGACATGCTGATGGAGACCGCAGTCGACGCCGGGAACCTGTACGAGCGCCTTGAGGCGGTGCAGATCGAGTGCGACGCGTGGCGGGCCGAGGCCGAGCGGTTGAGGGCAGCGGCCTTACGCACAGCCTAGCAGGTGCTTGCGGTTGCCGCGGGCGGTCTAAGGTTCAGGTGGGGCCGGCATCCTGTACCGATGCGACCAGACGATACCCCACACTGGGCTGTCGAGAACGGCCACACCCGGCAGGCCGCCAAGAAGTTGCTCTGTCAGTGCCGCGGCATGAGCAATCGCAGCCTCGATGGTCAGTGCATCGAAAGTGGCGGCGTCGGTGTCCACGCCACCGTGAGGTCGACGTCGGGCGATCCGAAGGTTGTATTCCATGACGCCGCCTACGATTGGGGCAATTTACGCTGTCAGTGCCTTGGGCCGCGGCTTTGGAGCAGGAACCTCGATCAGCTGCCCTGTGATCGGGTTTAAAATCACCATGGCAGGGCACCTACGCAGTTACTACTGAGATAGCGCGCTCGCTTGGCGGCGAAATCAATCCAATCTGCTCAATTGTACACAGGCGATTAGGGTTTCACTTCCTGTGCCGAATGGGCCCAGGCAAGCCAACGCCTCGTCTTCGGCATCCGAACCCCGCCGGCAGATCCGCAGGCCCAGGCAGCCAGCTGCGGCGCAAGCGCAACCGCCACCTCGCGCAGCGCCTACTCGTCCTGCAACCCGCTCGCGGCCATTCGGGCGACGCGAGCGCCCCTGAATGGGGCATCCGGTACGAGCTTGATCTGTACTGAACATGTCGGGTTCCCAACGCACGAGCGGCACGCCGCTAGCTCCCATCAGGACCCGCAGGGTCTCAACGGGGCCTGTCGCAAACGTGGATGGGCTGAGGTTCACGGGTCGTTAGCCATACCCGCTCAGCGTGCCGCCTCCGCTCTGGAGCTGGCCCATGATCCTGTCCGCCATCGCCGCCAAGCTCAAGCAGCGCGCCAGGGCCGACTTCAAGGGACGGTACTTCGAGGCGGCGCTGATCGTGCAGGCGGTCTCCTGGTACCCGCGCTACCCGCTGAGCTACCGCGACATCGAGGAGCTGTTCCTGGAACGCGGTCTGGAGGTGGATCACTCCACCCTGAACCGCTGGGTGCTCGCCTACGCGCCGCTGATCGAGAAGCGGCTGCGGCAGTTCCGTCGGCCACACTGCGGCTCTGTCCGGATCGACGAGACTTACATCAAGGTGCGGGGTGAGTGGCGCTATCTGTACCGGGCCATCGACAAGCACGGCGAGGCGGTCGACTTCCTGCTCACCGCCAGCCGCGATCTCGATGCGGCCAAGCGGTTCCTCCGCAAGATGCTCCAGGATCAGCCGCTGCTCGCGCCTGACCGCATCGGCACCGATGGCGCAGGTCCTTACCCATCAGCTATCGCCGAGAGCCGTGAGGCGGGCCTGCTACCCCGCACGCCGGTGCACTATGTCACCAAGCACCTGCAGCAGGGCATCGAGAGCGACCACTTCCGGGTGAAGCGGCCGATGCCGCGGGTGGGCGGGTTCCGCTCGTTCCATACGGCGCGGCGCACGATCTGCGGCTTCGAGGCGATGCTGTGGCTACGCAAAGGCTTCGGCTTTGCCGGTGTGTGGACCGTCCGGGAGCAGAACCAGCTACTCGCGCAGTGCTTCGGACTTCCCTCACGAACAAAGCATGAAAGCGGGACGGTAGACGCCCTTCTGCGGCCCGCAGTCGAGCTTGCGACACGCCCCAATTTCACTGCAAAATATCAACCCTCTGTCTAAGTGCTGAAGTCAGTTGATTATTTAGAATGGTACTTTAATAAGTATCAGGCGAGATTTATTATTAATATAAGCTCAATCTTGTTAGAACTTAATAGAGTTTTATTTACCAGAAAATTTATAAGCTTCAAAGATTATTTGACATGCTTTCTATATGGATAAGGTGCGCCACTCGGTAGTAAAGCTATTACGTCTCTTGTCACTATTGCCACTCGTTGAGTGTAATTAACATGTTAGGTTAAGATCGGAAATGTGACGAGTTGGCAGCGTAGTGGTGAAGGAGTGAAACTATGAAAATGCCAAAAAAATCCGGTATGTTAGATGTTAAAAGTAACCTGCTAGGTTTGCTGCTTATATTTACGTCTGCCTGTAGCGTGAACGCAGCAAATGAGCCCTCCGACAAAGAAAGAATGGACGCATATAATGTATGTTCTGATGCTTATCAAAAGAAGATTAATAACTTAGGGCTTGGGTTTATTTGGGGCGCTGTTACAGGAGACTTAATTAGCGCAGGATTTTCCTGGGCTGCGGCTATAATTACAGAAAATCCTCAATGTGATTCTGTATTGACTGAAGCTCAACGTGCAGAATTGCGGAGAGAGGCCCAGCGTGAGCAGCGAAGAGACCGTATGGACCGAATGCCTCGTTAATCAACTATTTGCATAAATGCGATCGTAAGTCGTAGGTATGCATGGGCTTGTCCCAATGGGCTGGCCCAAACAACGCAAACTGCTCTGTCGTTAAAACGATCGTTTCGACCATCCTGACGCTCGCCACCGCAATGACTTAGGCCGCGGCCGCGCCGTACTGGCACGCACGGTTCAAGCGCTGTTAATAAATCTTTAACCGTAGTCTGTAGACAGGCAGGTAAAACCCTTAACAAGGTATGAAAAGGCCTGTTCCTGACTGCGTAGGTAGTGGATCATTAAGCATCGAAAACGGGAGGCACCATGTCTCAGAAGCTCGAAGATATTCGCTTCATGGCGACGCTGACTTTCGTTGTGCTTGTCGGATCTGGTATTCAACTTATCCTGCATTGATTTCGTCGTCCGCCTCTCGATCAAGAGCAGACTTGGTTTGGTAACGATTGTCTCGCCGGGGAGGGCTGGAGCTTGTCCGTGCTGGATGTGGTCTTCTGGGTGTGCGCGTTCGTGGCCCTCGCGGGTTCAAGCGCATTGGCCGCCATCGGCCTGTTTCTATGGCGGTCCTCCCGGGCGCCTGTTGTGCGAGGCGACCGTGCGAGAGCCCCTCGCCTCGTAACGCGGCACTTCGGGCGGACGTACCGCGCTGTGAAGCAGCGGCGTTTCGTGCTCGCACTTCGGTAGTCCGCCCTGGCGGAAAGGATGCGAGCACGGTTCGCCGTGATGCGGCTCGTGACCGGGACATTGCCGAGCCAGTTCTCGCCCTCCTCGCCGGCACCGCGCTAGATTGGGGCAGCTATCTCGGCGATCTGAAGAAGGTTCCGAAGGAAAAGCGGGCCATATCACAGTCCTGCCGTGATCGGCGCGTCCAGTGAGGGTAATGGCGGTGGCGGACTGTCGAGCCATTCCGTCATGGAGTGCGTTTCCATGCTGAACACCCTCCTGGCTCTTCTAGCCGTCTTAGCCGTCATGGCGGTTCACGGGCTGCTCAAGTTGCTGCTGATGCCGTTCCGGGCTCTCCGCGGCCTATTCCGGTACAGGGCCAAGCGCGCCGAGATGACGGCCCGCTAACCTCCTGCGGCCATCATGCATTCCGAGCCGCATCGCGTATTGGCTCAGGCCGTGCGAACCACGGCATGCCCCGCCAGCCCGTGATCAGATCGGGCGGCGGGGCAGCATCGGCCGTCAGGTGAGTGCCTGCGGGTGCCGTGAGATCGCCGAGACGGCGCCCGAGGCGAAGGAAGCGGCCCGCGCCGCCGGCATCGCCAACAATCAGCGGGCGCTTCTGAAAACGAACGCATCGGGTTAGGCGCAGACGGCGAGCGCGGCGGTGCTTGGCGGCGTTCGCGGTCGCGGCATCACCACTGCCGGACACGGCGGCGGATCATCGTCATCGTCCCGGCGACCAGGACGGACGTACCAGCGCAGGTTCGAGATCCGACTCGGGCGGCGGCGAGCCGGTGCCATGTTCATGGGGCCAAGGTCCGAGGGATGCGGCTCCATCGTCGACACGGGTCATCCTCCTGAAGACGCGAAACAGGGTACGGCGGGTGCAGCCCTCGCGAACGGCGAATTCGCGAGGGCATCTGTTCAGCTAGCGATTGTGCGGAGGCTCAGGCGGCGTTGACGTGATCCACAACTTGCGGCTGAGCGTTGTCCTGGCCGACCGCCGTTGAGGCGCCGCCGATCGGGATGCGCCGCGGTTTGAACGCCTCCGGTACTTCGCGCACCAGCTCGACGGTCAGCAAGCCGTTCTCCATGCGCGCGCCCGTGACCTTCACGTGATCGGCGAGGTTGAAGGTTTGCCGGAACTGACGCGCGGCGATCCCGTGATGCAGGAACTGATGCTCGCCCTCAGCTTCTCCCTTGTGGCCGCTGACCAAGAGGGCATTGGCGTTCTGCGTCAGCTCGATCTCGTCGGGTGCGAAGCCCGCAACTGCCAAAGTGATGCGGTAGGCGTCGTCGGCTACCTTCTCGATGTTGTAAGGCGGCCAGGAGCCCGATGCCTCCTCGACGCGGGCGGCCTGATCCATCAGGTCCAGCAGCCGATCGAAGCCAACACTGGAGCGGTAGAGTGGGGCAAAATCGAACGTCCGCATGATCACATCCTCCTTGCGAGCAACGTGATGACGGGGGCGGCCGGACACCGCGTCCGGCGCCCAACGTGCGAGCCCTGATGGGCCTCGCACGCGCGTAACGCGGATGTTCGGATCAGGTTCCCAGCGATCTTGATCGCCGTGCAGCTCACGGGGACGACGAGACCACGGCCTAGCGCGACAGGCGCATCTCCGCTGCGCCCGGCAGCAGTTTCGCCTCGGGTAGGTCGATCCGGATCGAGGCGTTGTACTGCCGGATAGCCTCGACGTACCGCTCGCTCGTCTCAGGTTCGGAGCGAAACAGACACCCCGGTCCCCGTCCATCATGTCCTCCAGATCGGCCCCGGCGGGATGCCGGGGTCTGGGATCACTGTCCCATCGGTAAGTAACGCCGCGCGCTGCGCGCGGCGGCTCGACTGACCCCAACAAGATCAGGGCGCGGTCGGATCTTGATGACGCCCGCGAGGACTTCAGGAATGCTGCGAAACGTGTTCCATACCGGGGCTTGCGCGCCCCGGCTCGGGGCTTCGCGCGCGCGGGCCCGCCGCTCGACCCGATCGAGGCGCTGACATATTCGCGATCCTCGACAAGGCGCTCCCGCCGAAGCCCGGACGCAGGCTGACAAAGCAATGACCGACGCGCCTGAGAGCCCGCGAGAGCGGGCGGCGACCCAGCACATAATGCGGCGCCTGGACGGCTTCGCGCGCGGCCTCGGGCTCGACGAGGCGGTGACGCGGCAGATCGTCGAGAAGGTCGTCGCCGACATGCCGCTGCGCACGGACGAGGAGCGCTTGATCGAGGCGCGTATGCGGCTGATTGCGGTGTCTGCCTAGGTCGCTCCGGCGCGCCGGGTGGGCAGGCGCAGGGGCATACGCCTCATGGCGCAGGCGGGCGTATCACCACGACCGCGGGCGGGTTCCCGATCCACTTCGGCGCAGTCGTTCGGCGCGAGGGGTCCGGCCGCGGGAGCGATGCATTGGCCGCGTAGACGAGGTCGGGGCCGAACCGGACCAGCACGATCAGGGCGATCAGGGCAGTGCGCATGGTGGGGTAATTCCTGGACGTCGCGTGCGCTCCGGCGGCAGCGCATCAATTGCCCCGCACGGCGAACTCCCAGACCGGCACGCCCCATTCCTGGCCGGGCAGGTTCCGGTAGGCCGAGGTTCGTTCGAACAGCACGCGCTTCGCGTCGATTCCCACGGCCGGCGCGGCGGCGATCATTAGCGCGCCGCAGTAGTCGACCCGAACCGTGCCGTGGACCGGATGCACCCCGAACAGCTGCGGCGCGGTCCAGCCGAGCCGGAACGCCTCGATGCCGAACTGGTCGCAGAAGCCGAGCGCGTTCTCACGGATCGCGGCCCACTTGGTGGGCGCGAGATACCGGCAGGGCGAGGCGTGAGGCGACAGACGTTCGATCTGGTCGCGCCAGGAGGCCACGGCGGGCGCGATGTCGGACATGCCGGCCGCGGTAGGGCCGAACGGTTGCTGAAACGGTAAAGCCCGACGCGGCTGGGCCGGGCGGCATCTCGGCGGCGCTGAATGCCTCGGCGCCCTTACGCTAGATCAAAGCCGCCAGCCCCACGCGCCCCTAAGTCGACGGCGTTTCGAACCGGGAGACGCGCCATGCGCAGGTTCCTCGTCACCTTCCACAAAGTCGTTCCAGATGGTCGCGGCCACGACCAGCGCGTCCTACAGCGACAGACCGTCGTGTCCGCCTGCTCCGGGAAGCCGCAGCCGAAGCCGCCAAAGCGCTGTTCTGTCAGACCGCCAGCATCAGCGACTGGCGGCTGCGAGCCGACACCTGCGAGGCCGTCGGGCTGGCCGATCTCGCCGCCTGAGGGTGTAAAGAAGCCCGCCCGGCCGACCCGGGCTGCCGCGCGGACTGCGGACACCGCGGACACCTTTTTGAGCCGGTCACCTGGACGGGTATCGGGATCGCGCGGCCCCGCATGGCCCTCCCCGTCTGAAGGGGTCCCGTGGCTGGGGTCTCAGGTGCCCCGGGGATCGCTTGTGCTGGCCGCTGGCGCCCATCGCTGGGTCGGCCGGGGCTTTGTGGCCCGGCCGCCCTTTCCTGCCCGCACGTCGAGCTTTAGCTTAGCTGCATGACCGACCTCGGCCTGCAGCTCCCGCTCCGCATCTTCGTCACGGAGGACTCGGTGAAGGTGATCGACGCAGACGGCCGGGTCGCGGCCTACGTCTACACGGCGGCCGAGCGCGAGCGGCGCTTGCAGACGAAGCGCCTGTCGCCCGAGGAGGGCATCGCGACCGCCAAGGTCATCGCGCGGGGCCTGACCGTCGAGCTGGAGCGTCGCGGCGGCGGTGTCGCCGGGGACTCCGCTGATCTCCTGCAAGCGATGGATGCGCTGACCGAAACGGCTGGGCGATGGTGAAGAAACGGTCTTTAGTAGTTCGTTAACCATCCAATCATTAAGGAACACAACTTAAAATTATCTAGTGCGAAGCAATGTTGGCTACGTCTGCCTCCTGCTACGATATAGTGGCGGAAGATCTAAAAAGCGCGGGTCATCTGAGCGCTTCTTCTCTTGCTCCAGCTATTCCGCCGGAAGCTAGATCTTCGTCAGATAACAGAGCAGCCATGCCCACGTTGGATCGGTTCGCAATGTCGGCGAAGGCAAAATACGTTACCGCCGGCGGTCTTTTGGCAACGATCGGGTTTGTTATGTGTATCGCCCTCCGGACAGGGCACGCACTCAGTTCCCCTGTGGCTGCGGTCGCGCAGTTGCAGCCGGTAAATAGCCTGCCGGCCAACATAAAATCTCAGCCGATCGACGTTGACCTTAGGTTCGTCAAGTTCTCGGAATGACTACCCCACTAGCGACGCCGGAACACATGAAAGAGCCCGCCGCGGCGAACCGGACGGGCTGAGTGGGAGGACGCCCGCCGGATCTCAGCGGGCGCCGATCTGAAGCGTATCATTGCCGCAAGCAAAGGAAAGCCCGCCCGGATCGGCCGGGCGGGCATCTCGCACATCACATCTCGTCAGGGTCGCCCTATCGACGCGGAAGGTGGCCGAACGGTTCCCAAGAGGAGCGGCCGGATGCCGCGTTGAGCGGTCATCCGATCGCGCCAGATCCGCCGCCGACCGCATCGCCCAACCGAGCGGTTGCCCGTCCGGCCCGGACCCCGGTTGTGCACCCGACCAGAGGCGCTTTGTCACTTCGCGCCTCATCCGGGCTAAGCGGCCGAGGGCGCGCTCCGTTCGCGCCTCATCCGGGCCGGGCGGCCGTCAGACACGAAGAAGCCCGCCGCGGCGAACCGGGCGGGTTCTTGGTAGGCCAAGTCACAACCGCGGCAGCTCGCGCATTAACACCGCGATGAGGCTCCGCCTCCCACGCATGAACCTGAGGCATCAGCAGAATTTGGCCGGCCGCAGCTGCGGCAGCTGCACTTACTGCGAATGTGGCGGCCTCAGCGATGTGGCTCATCCAGGGCATGGCGAAGGTCCTTCAGGACTGCGACTGATTTCATGGCATGGGGTACTCTTATTACGGTGGTGCCCGACAGGATGTGATCGGCGTCACACAAGCACATCCTGTCGGGCGGCAGGGCATAATCTAGACTGGAAGGCAGCTCTCAGACGGTCAGGTACGAGCCTCAAGGGCGCGAGTCCTGCCTCCTGGGTGCAGCAAAATAGGGAACCACCACTGCCGCTTGACGGGAGCAGGCGGATCCACGCTGTGAGGAGCCGTATCGAAGGCAACATGCCTGCGGTGCCTCTCAAGGAGTTGGCCCAGGTGCTTGAGCGCCGATATATATTGAGCGGCCATTAAATTGTGGCCTTCGCATGCGCCGTTATAGCTCAGATTTTGAACAATTTCCTCTGCGCGTATAATGATATTCCTAGCCTCATTACAATATAGATCAACACGAGTAAGATCAGACATCTTCGCCTCCGTGCCGATCATGCGCCGAAAATTACAGCTCTCTCCTCCGATCTGCATCATCCATTTGGGGGCATAAAGAAGCCCGCCGCGGCAGGGCCGGGCGGGCTGAGATGTGGTCGTTTCGTAGGATTGACGCTGGTAGACGCGGACCGGTTCCGGTTGGTTCCCCGGCACCGGCTTGACCGGCTCGCGTCCAATGCGCGTCATACGACAGCCGCGCCGGTGGATCGGAACTCCTGGGCGCGGTCAGGCCGCCCGGCCGGGACCCCGGCCGTCAAGGGACCGAGGGTGCATTCCCCCGCACCTCATCCAGGCCGGGCGGCCGTTTCGGTGCTGGCACTGGATTGGCATGGTGCCGGTCGAGGCTGCGCCACCACGACGGGGCGTGTCGCAAACGCGAATGCGCTGAGGTTCACAGGTCGTTAGCTATACCTGCCCAGCTTGCCGCTCCGTCCTCGGAGCCGGCCTATGATCCTCAACGCGCTTGCCCTCAAGCTGAAGCGAGAAGCTCGCGGTGACTTCCATGGCGGCACTTCGAGGCCGCCCTCATCGTCCAAGTGGTCTCCTGGTACCTGCGCTACGCGCTGAGCTATCGCGACATCGAGGAGCTGCTCCTGGAACGCGGTCTGGAGGTCGACCACTCCACAATCAACCGCTGGGTGCTCACTTACGCGCCCGCCATCGAGCGCCGCCTGCGCCGGTTCGGCTCATCGCTGGTGAGATCGGACCCTCTCCCGCACCGTGATCAGATCGGGCGCGGCCGAGGGGCCGATCCTCAGCAAGGGAGCACTCATGACGGATGAGCCAGACTAGAAGCTGTCGGATGAGGAGCTGGACCAGCTGGCGCGCGAGCTGTTCGCCGAGGTACGGGGGAGCCCACGAAAGCGAAGACGGAAAGGGCCCTCAAGTCCGCCGGTGACTTGGCCGGGGAGGTGATCCCCGGGCTGCTCGACTGGCTGCTGCACGCCGGCGACGACGCTGGCGATGGCGACAACGGGGACTGAGCCGCCCTGCATCACTTCGCGTACGCGGAACTCATAATGGCACCCCGCCTTGCCCTCCCACAGCATCAGGGAGGCCAGCATGGGTCAGGACGTGGACGCGGCGCGCGAAGCCTTCGGCACGGTACCACCGGCCCCGCAAAAGCGGGAGAACAAGAACCTCACGCCGGAAGCCGGCGGCAATGGCCCGCACTCCCCAGGCAGCCCAGATCCTGATGACGGCGAGGGGCTGGAGAGCGGCGGGTACGACAACAGGCAGCCACTCCGCAGGCCTGACAACGCCAAGGGCGGCCACGGCGCTGGGTGATCACTCGCCGCCTTCGAAAAGGACGGCGAGCGCTGGGTGGTGATGCGCCCCGTGGTCGAGGGCATGGGGCTCGATTAGAGCGCGCAGCGGGCCAAGCTGGCTTCACAGCACGCCCGGTTCAACTGTGGGGATATCACCACGGTTGGTGCGGGCGGCCGCGAGCGGGAAATGACATGCATTCCCTTGCGCCGGTACCCCATGTGGCTGGCCACCATAAACCCGACCAAGATCCCCAACCCGGCCGTGCAGCAGCGGGTCGAACTTGACCAGGGCAGCGGGGTCGAGCGGACGCAACCGAGCTTGACCTTGGCCGTTGGGAAAGCATAGCCGTTCCGCATCCCAACAAAGTCTTCACATGCTGCTGCTCTCATCCCTCGTGGCGGCCACGTTCGTGCTGGCCACATCGTTCTCGCTGATTGCTGTTCTGGCCGATTGAGGGCCTTGCCCCTGCGCGGCCTCAACTTCCGCGGCAGCCCGCTTGTCGCAGACTAACAAAGGATGAGGCGCGCGATCTCGCACGCGCTCATAGGCCCCCAAACAAAATTTGGGAGGATCCTGTGGGCGAGAACATCGAGCACGAGGTCAGGTGTCTCGTCCGGCAAGTCTCTGAGCAGGCGGCTCAAGGCGGCGGCTTGGACCGACTGACCTACGATACGTTGACGGCGGCCTCCGCGGCGCTCTCGATCGTGGCGCGCGGCGGTGGGCACGAAGGCCGAGAGGAAGCCCTGCGAGCCATGCGGATGCGCCTTCGCGCCTGTGAGGCCGGGAACCACGTCAAAGCCGCCTGAACAGCTCATCCGGCGTGGGGGCGCTATCCGGAGCCAGCGGATCGGGCTGGGCAGGGGGCTTGGTCTGCGCCGACCGATGCGGCCGGTGGCCGAGCCGTGCGAGATCTTCGTCAACCGTGCCGATGATGCTGCTCAGCTTATGTGCTCGGCCCGAACCCATGTCGAATGGAAGGGCTCCTCGGGTTTGACTGGCTGGGAAGCATCCTCTGCAGAGGGAACATCTTTGGCGAGCGTTCCGATCAATCGGAGAAGCTCCAGGTGCTCCGGTCCGCCTCCGCCGGCAACCAAGAAGGATCCAAGTTCGATCTCGCTCGGTGGGCCGCCGGATGCGGAGTTCGGCTCGTGCAGAATGAAGGGGCGGCCTTTGGTTTCGTCGTGCACCAAGAGCCATCGATCGCCATTTGGGCTCGCGTAGAGGCTCTCGCTGCCAGATCATCGCCGAAACCTTTGTAGAAGCTGTCCGCGAGGGCAACGCGAGGCATGACCGAACGCTCCGTGCGCCCTCGCGAGCGCCCGCAGGCCGCCCTGGCGCACCTCTCACGGCCGCCCTGGTGGGCTTCCTGGCCTTGCTGCAGCCGGGCATCCAGCGTGCGACGGATCACGCCGGGGTCGGCCGCCTCCGCGTCGCACAGCTGCCGGCAAGGGCGCCGGCCGTGCATCTCCATTGAGAAGGCGCAGTTAAGCGAGATCGATGCGCAATGTATGGCGTGCGTTGTGAGGGAATGTGCCGTCCAGAAACACAAAATCTTGCGCCAGCCGCCGAAATTTTCAGCCGATCACTTGACACTGGAAGCAATCTGGATCGTCTTTATGGTCACTATCATCCAGGAGCGGCATATGGACGAGAGCACAGCAACTCTGCCGAATAATCACGTCGACTTGGCAGCTGATATCGTATCGGCCTACGTGGCGAACAACAGCGTTCCGAGCGCCGACCTGCCGGCGTTGATTTCCGGTGTCTACTCGGCACTGTCCGGCCTCGGCCAGGGCAGCGCACCCGAAGCCCCAGCGGTCGAGAAACTCACCCCAGCCCAGATCCGCAAGTCCGTCACCCACGACGCGCTGATCAGCTTCATCGACGGCAAGCCGTACAAGACGCTGAAGCGGCACCTCACCGGCAGCGGTATGACGATCGAGGAGTACCGGGCGCGTTATGGCCTGCCGCGGGATTATCCCTCGGTGGCAGCCAGCTACTCTGGAGACCCGCTCAGCGCTGGCCAAGAGCGCCGGGCTTGGACAGCAGCGGCGCAAGGCGGCCGCGAAGGCTACCGACACGACCGAGACCGTTGCCGCGGCCCCGAAGAAGCGCGGGCGCAAGAAGGCCGCTTGAGGGCCGCTCAGCGCTGCAGGGCGCCGATACAAGGCTGGCAGATGGCCGGCGCGGCCGTCAGGGCCGCGACCGGCTCGGTGCCGTATGGCGACGGCAGCACCTGCATCTGGTACAGCAGCCCCTCCCCCGACTGATGTGCCCGAGGTGTTCGCGACCCAGACGGTGCTGTTGCGGGCGGACACGCGGCGACAGGCGGGTGCGGGCCAGTTCCCTGTATCTTGCCCGTGAAGCCTCGGCCGGGCGGTCGCGTGAGGGTCGGTGTGGCGGGAGAACTGGACACCGCAAGCGCTGGCCCACGGCCTGTTATTGCAGGCTGGCGTAGCGGTGTTGGTGCGGATCAGCCCGTTGCTGGCAGGCCAAGCCGCATCTCTTGATCTCATCCTCTGGCTGGTATCCTGCGGGTGTCCTACGCGTTCAGAGATTATAGATGCCGCCGTTGCTGACGTTACCGCTGCTATGCGTGTCCTCGCTCAACGCGTGTTGGTCCGTAAGGAGACGGAGCGGGACTTACCGTAGGCCAAAGAACGATAGGACGGCCACCACAACAACGACAAGGCCGACGATATAAATGATATTGTTCATAGCGCGCTCCTAGATAGTGGCTGCGCCTTAAACTCAGCAATCTTACTGTTGTTCCTTTCCGCACGATCAGCCGACGAGCCGAGCGAGAACGCCAGGGTTCTGCCGCCTACGACCGAAACCGCCCCTTCTCACACCGGAAGCGCGTACGTGTGCCCGGCTGGCCAGCGAACAGCCCTGCAGGTGAGCACGCCGCACAGGGCGGCCAGCGCCAGCAGGGCCACGGATCGAATGCGGTCAGCCATCACCGAGCGCCGCATCGCTTGCCGGCTCGGCCGCCACGGCCGAGACCGGCCCGGCGCTGGCCAAGACCATCAGTAAGGCCGCGCAGCGGATGTGCAGTGCCCAGCTCACCGGATAGAGCCTGTTGTCTGCACCACAGCCGCAGCTGGCAGCGAGACCGTGGTGCTGGCGGCCTGCCGCAGCTCATGACGGGCAACGCCGTCTGCCAGTGCCACCAAGGCAGCCATCAGCACCACGGCGAGGGCAACGCGGATCAGGATCGGGCGAGTGGGCATCGGCAGCATCCGGAGGTACTACCGGCGTACCAGAGGCCGTTGAGCGCGGCTGCCGCGGCCAGGGCACAGTGGGTACAAAATGCGAACGGCAGGGTCCCCGCCGCGCCTCCTGCCTTGGGTGTAACGCCGGCGTCAGCCCATGAAAAAACCCGCCGACCTGGGGCGACGGGCTGTTGCAGGGTCCACACTCTTTAGTCCGGCCGGCAATTGACCGTTGGAAGAGCCACTATCCCTGCTGATCGTGGTCGGGTGGAGTGTCCTGGTCCGCATCGGCGATGCGCGATGTTCGGGGGTTGGTGCCGTGATGTCTCATGGCTGACCTCCTCTCCGGTGTCGGCGCTGCATGCGATGCACGCCGAGACCTTCAGGCTAGGAGTGTCTACCAGGGATGGCAAGGGCCGTAGGCGACCTGAAGGCGCGGGCCGAGCCTGAGGGGAAACGCTCGGCCCGCCTGCCGCTCAGCTTGGTCTCCCTCAGACAGGCCGCAGCGACGCCGTACGAGACCATGGACGGCTTAGCAGTGTGTTAACCGACCCTGCCCTGACCTCCGCGTCAACCTACGTGCGCACGGTTGTGTGATCACGACTTACCCCAGGTAGATGACGCGCAATCGGTTTGGCGCTTTGTATTCGTAGCTGCCCGACGCCGGGTGTACCGCCCGCAATGTGCCCTGCCAGCTTGCGTTCTTTATGCCCGCCGTCACTCTAGTCGCCGCTGCCGAAGCCGCGGCCTTCACACTCGGCTGCGCTATCATCCATGCCCAACGACATCACGCTGAGCGGCTGACAAATATCCTGGCCGTAGCGACGATCGTGACCCTGTTGGCGGCCGCCTTCCTGACTGTACCCTTAGAGCTGTTGAACACGGCGGTGGTGGCTATAGAGGCGGCAGACCTGGGTGGCTCGACCTTTCTTCAGTCTGAGTGAGGCGGTCGGTCTGGTTCAGGTATAATCTGCCCGATGAGTGCAGCGATCTACGGAGAGCGATGGGTACAGCAGTGATCACCATCGCGCCCATCTCTGCGACATGGTCACCCGCCTGACGTCCGCGAGCGGTGCGCAAATCGGGCGCTGCAGAAATTACACACCCGAGGGGCCTTATAGCCGCCTCACACAGCCGTGATCGGCTCAAGTTTGCCTAAGCCAGTATACAAGATTCAATCGAGCCACTGGGGGCAGCTATGGCGACTGTTTTTCTGGATCCGATCACCGGCCGACTCCGAGGTATCCAGACATCGGCACCCAGATCAGGTCGGTCAAGCGCCTTCCATGCGCGTCTGGATGGTGACAACAGGCGCCACTTGCCCGCAGCACTTCCCCCGTACGCGCTCCATAATCGGGCACCGATCGTTGCTTGGATCGGGGGCAGACTGTTGTCGAGGCAAGCACAAGCTACTTCGGCGCCCTCGCATTGATTTGGTCTGCTTCGGGCATGCCTCTGCTCGTACGATGTGAGTGACAGGCGAGATGATCGCACCGGTTACATGCGTGCTGCTGTTCGCTTTCGGCCTTGTCGGCGCTCGTAGCCTGCGCCAGCGCGGGCTCGCGGTACCGAAGTGGCCGCTGGTCGCCGCTTCATCACTCGCGACGCTGACCTTTCTTCTCGTCCGGCGGTGGTAGGAGATTAGCGGGGCATCCCTGCGGCACGTGGGGGCATAGCGCGGACTCGGCGGCCGTCTAGGAACATAATACTATTTGCAAGTAACACCACGCGACGTGCGGGGTAGTTCGACGGGGCGCGGCAAGATCAGGGGGCTGGTGGATCTTTCAGACGCGCCCGAGCATTTCCCGGGCACTTCAAATCGCGTTCCATACCGGGGCTTAGGCGAATAACGTTATGGAACCTGCCGCCTCGCGCGCGAGGGCGAGAGGAGCGCAGGTAAAGGGGATAGGGCCATGGCCGATCCCGCGAAGATCGTGAGACTCGACCGCGTACGCGCGGGCCGCGACGCATTGCGCGGCGCTTTTCCGCTCGGGCCGACCCGAAGCCGCCTATTGGCCGTCCTGGAACAGGGGCACGACCACGTCCTATTCAGCGCGGACCAAATCGCCGAAGAGTTCGAGACTGATCGGCCGATCCAACATCTGTTGCGGGCGCTCGGCGGCGGCCGGAGTGCATGGCGCAGCGATCGTCACCCCGGCGTCTGGATCTTCGAGCGGCATATCTCGGCAGCGAAGGCTTGGGCGCGGATCACGGGGCAGGCGGCCGAATGATGGGCGAACCTGATCCGTCCCACGCTGCCGCCCAGCGCCTGATGAGGCGCCTCGACGGGTTCGCGCGCGAGCTGGGGCTCGACGGGCCGACCACGCAAGCAATCGTCGAGAAGGTCCTGGCCGATATGCCCACCCGGACAGAGGACGAGCGCCTGATGGAAGCGCGCAAGCGGGTGCTCCTGGCCTCGGCCTAATGGCTGTCGAAACGGACCGACCCTGGGTCGGTCCTAGCCGTGTTCTGCTTCCGTTCTAGATGATCCTGTCGGATCAAGGAGCGGGCGATGGCGCGACGCGGCGTGTTTGTGCGGGCCGAGGAGGTCGCGTTCCTGGACGACGCTGCTCGGTGGCGCCGGCAGTGCATCGACGTGCTGTCCCGGGCCAAGCCGCAGGGCCCGCTCTACAAGGCCACGGAAGCCATCGTGGATGCGATCGACGGGCTGGCCGAGGTCGTGGCCGGCGACCGGAGGAAGTTCTACCAGCGCGACGCGACCACGCCGGGGTCGGACCTGCCGCCTGTGAAATGGCGCACCGTCGAGTAGCCACTCGACGGCGAAAGGCCCCGTCTCTGCTGGAGAACAGAGGCAGGGCCCTCTCGCAAAGGTAGACCATAAAGCGCCGGCCCCATGACAAACCGACGTGTAGGGCAAACCGCTGATTGATTAGCCGGGTTCCTGCCCTCGCCGCGTCGACATCTACAGTCGTGAGGTAGGGGCTGGCTCCACATCCGCGAGAGAGGGGATGTAGGCGCACCAGCCGCAATGCCCCTTCTCAGCCGCCTTCGGGGCATTCCATTGTGAGCAGAGCGGGCAGACCTTGAGCGCCAAGCGGGAGCCGTAGACGAAGGCCAAGCCTCGGCCACGGAATGTGACTTTGCCCTGAGGGATCTGCTTCGCCACGCAGCCTCCCACGCTCAGATAAAGGTCAGCCGGTACGGACGACCGAGGTTTCTCCACGATGTGGGAAACTGTGTAGACTTTTGCACAAGTGAGTTGCGCTGTCATCAGGCCGTAGGGTTGGCCTTTAGTGTCGATCCAGCGCGGTGGCATGGCTAAGATTGCAGGACCTCTGAGCCGGCCTCTTGAGGTCCCGTCGCGTTGTCCTCAGAGCCCGCGGAGGCGCCTATGCGCACGCCGATCCCCACACCGGACCTAGCCGCCTTCCTGGCCTTGATGGGTCTCCTCGCGGTCATTGCGACACTTGCCAGCGCCTGACTGTCGCCCGTGAGCCGGTTCAGCCCACCACGGGACGGCGCGGGCGTGGCGGCTTACGTGGATCGGCCCAAAGCGCATCGTGAGGGGTTTGCCACGCGCCTTCCCCGTTCCAACTGGCATTCCAGCCTGAGGCCGCTGTCGGGCAAGATGTTGATCTAGCTCAAACGGACCGTCGATCGCACGCAAGCGTGTTGAGGAGCGTTCTGAGGCCCACCGGGGCCAGATCCGCCGCTCGCGAAGTGGCGCATCATCGAGTAGTGCGCGATCAGCCGCCCTTCGCCGCGAACTCCCAGACCGGGATGCCCCACTGCTGGCCGGTTCCGATACACGCACCTCTCACCGGCTTGTGATCGCTTTGCCCGATCGGAAGGAGCGGCGGCTGATCTCGGCGCGGACCAGAGCGGCGCTCAAGGCCGCTAAGGCACGCGGCAAACGGCTCGGGCGGAACGGCGCCGAGAAGCTCGCGCCCGCCAACAAAGCGCAGGCCGTAGAACGAGCCAAAGCCCTCGCGCCCGTGCTGACGGCATTGCAGGCGCGGGGACTGTCAGCGCGTGCGATGGCGGCCGAGTTGAACCAGCGGGAAGTCGCCACGCCGGCAGGCGGACGCTGGCACGCGCAGACGATCATCCGGGTGCTGGAGCGCCTCTGAGCGCGAGGTCAGCTACGAGACAGTCAGGCAGGTCATCACCTAGAGCGGTTGCAGTCGTTGAGCAGGCGAAGCATCGCGCTCTGGATCACAAGCTCGCTGAGATCACACGCGAAACAAGGTTCTGGGGTTCATCCTCGACAAATGAGCCCGATTTGATTTGGCGCTCGCATCAGGGTAGGCACTTGCCGCCACGCAAAAGGCGTGGGGAGCAGGGCAGAACGCGCTTTGAAATCTGTCTTCGGGATCGCCCGCCTCACTGCGTGCCTCATCTGTACAATGGTGACGGCCTTCCCAAGGCTTGCACAGGCCGGCGAGGGCGACATCAAAACCGCCGGCATCGTAGCAGGCAGGCTGTATGTCTTTGGCTACACCGAGCGTCCTCATATGTCAGTCGTGCTGGAAGGCCGCTTTCGGACGACGTCGGATGACAAAGGCAAGTTCGAGTTCGAGGTGGTCTACCACCCAGCGCGCTGTATCGTGAGCACTGTCGTCGACGGCAAAACCTCTGAGGCAGTTGTCAGCTACTGTGGGCAGCAAGGACCGCCCGGTGAACCTACGGCAGCGAAGATGACAGGTGCCGTAGCACCGCAATCGGCGCAAGTTGGGCCGCCCGGCCCTGCTGGACCTGCAGGGCCCCCCGGTCCTCCTGGCCCGCCCGGTCCTCGAGGGCCTGCAGGATCGCCCGGAGTTGCAGGAGTAGGTACGAAGCTCGAACATATGCCTGCGGCCGCGAGCGGCGAGAAGAAGCTACTTCAGCCCACAGCCCACGCGCAGGTCAAGCGACCGCCGGCACGTCTCAAGCCTCAGAGGAAGCCGCAACCGCTTCAAGATGAGGATCCTGATGCGGTAGACGCCCCCTGGCGGATTAAGCGGCGCCGCGTCACTCGTCGCGCTCGACCAAAAGCTCCCATAGGCGAGCGGAGATCCGCTCAGCATTTCACCATCTCGTTGAGTGGCGAACCGGCGGCCACGAACGCCTGTCGTAGCGACTGCGGACCGGCCGCCGAGATGAGAGGGGGGCTTTGCTTGCCTGTCGCGGTGGTCGGTCTACACCGTTCTCGTCCCAGTCGGTTTTGTCGCGCAGGGGGCGCGGACAGTTCCGGCAGTCCACTGGGGACCACCCAGCCACCCTGTCCTGCTGGTGCAGCGCCTCTGCACGCCAAGCGTTTCGCTTGTCATTCATCGCCGACTGGCAGGCTCAGCACATGCAAAAGGCGGTATCGTAGGAGCGGCCGGCGACGCTCTCACTGGCTGGCCGCGCTTGATTGTGGAGGGCGAGGCTAACGACCGCAACGGCGTGCTGTACCTCACCAGTCCGGAGATGAACGCCGAGGGATGGGCAGCGCGTTCGTAACCGAGCACTGAAGCACCGGAGAGCCTGTTAACCGTTTGGTATCGTTGAGGATGTATGAGCCACCTCAGATCGAGGTGGTGTCATGCGTGTCCTGCTGGTCGAAGACGACGCCACCGTCGCGCAGAGCATCGAGCTGATGCTCAAGTCCGAGAACTTCAACACCTACACCACCGACCTCGGGGAAGAGGGTGTCGATCTCGGTAAGCTGTACGATTACGACATCATCCTCCTCGATCTGAACCTGCCCGACATGTCGGGCTACGAGGTGCTGCGCTCGCTGCGCGTGGCGAAGGTCAAGACGCCGATCCTGATCCTCTCCGGCATGGCGGGCATCGAGGATAAGGTGAAGGGTCTGGGCTTCGGCGCCGACGACTACCTCACGAAGCCGTTCCACAAGGACGAGCTGGTGGCGCGCATCCACGCCATCGTGCGCCGCTCGAAGGGTCATGCCCAGTCGGTGATCACCACCGGCGACCTGATCGTGAACCTCGATCAGAAGACCGTCGAGGTCGGCGGCGCCCGGGTGCACCTCACCGGCAAGGAGTACCAGATGCTGGAACTCCTCTCGCTCCGGAAGGGCACGACCCTCACCAAGGAGATGTTCCTCAATCATCTCTACGGCGGCATGGACGAACCCGAGTCTCAAGATCATCGACGTGTTCATCTGCAAGCTGCGCAAGAAGCTGGCCAACGCCAGCCAGGGCAAGAACTACATTGAGACCGTCTGGGGCCGCGGCTACGTGCTGCGTGAAGACGCGCCTGAGATGCGGGCGATGGCGAGCTGAGAGGCGCGGCGCAGGGGCCATTGCAGGCATCGCAGCACGATCCAGCCGCAGCGCGGGGCAGCTTGAGCGCAGTGAAGATGCTCACGCTGGCTGCCGCGCAGCCCTGTCCGACTAATCTGCTTCGACCTCCCGGTTTAAGGCGTTCCGTAGGACCACGTGGCCGGCTTCTGCTGGGACAGGGTGTGAAGCGCGTTCCCGACGAAGCCGGCAGCCCGGCCTAGACTGACACCCTCGCAAGTCGCCGCGATCCGCACCCCGAGTTGGCGCATGTGGCTGCGGCCGTAGAGGTAGACGGCCAGTCGCGCCCGAGTGGCTTCTGGGATGCCGTCGAGCTGCTCAGACAGGGCCTTCGGGGCTGCATGATAAAGTTGGCGAAGCGTGTCGAGTGGCACCGGACAACCTCTGACCGGATCCTCGACCCTGGCGGGATGGGCTCGGTTCATGGCGGCACCTATGGGCTGACCACGAGCAAGGTGCCGAAAACATGGTTAACGAAATGTTAAGCTTACGCTGCTTGCCTCGGTTGTACGGATATTCGACCGGCATCCGCGGCGAAGGCGGAAAGGTATTTTGATCATTTCTCCCTTCCGCCCCAGTTGATGCTCTTGAGTGGGTGTAAATAGACAGTCTAGCGATTGATTGATCGGGTGTGACATGGATGAGATTAATGAAGGTTTGGATGTGGCGAACGCCGACTACGTCGCGCTGACGTCCGAAGTCGTCTCTGCCTACGTATCGAACAATTCCGTCCGGCCTGCCGACCTCCCGGAGCTACTTAGCAGCGTTCACGCTGCGCTCACTGGGCTGGGCAAGGGCGGCGGGATTGAGGCTCCGCCCGCCCAGAAGCTGACCCCGGCTCAGATCCGGAAGTCGATCAAACCTGATGCGCTGATCAGCTTCGAGGACGGCAAGCCCTACAAGGCGCTGCGCCGTCACCTCACGATCAGGGGTATCACACCCGAGGCTTACCGCGAGAAGTGGGGCCTGCCGCGCGACTATCCGATGACGGCCGCCAGCTACTCCGAGACGCGCTCGGCGCTTGCCAAGAGCTTGGGTCTGGGACAGCAGCGCCGCAAGGCAACCGCAAAGACCGCGAGCGCGGTCGAGACGGTCGCAGAGGCCCCGAAGAAGGGCGGGCGCAAGAAGGCTGCTGAGTAAGGCCGCTTTAGGCCAATCAATAGCATAACGTAACAATGCAGATCTGGTCGTGTGAACTCAGACGATCAGATCATACATTATGACCGTAACACTGCCCCTGAGAGCAACCTGACTAGTTCAGCTTGACGGTTGACGCCCGTCTTGGACATCACCGCTTTGAGCTGTGCGCGCACGGTCTGCGGCGAGGTGCCCGCCTCCGCTGCGATCTGCTCAACGGTGTGGCAGCCCACAATCCTGCGTGCAACGCGCGCTTCGGCTGGCGTGAGATCAAACAGACCTTCGAGCACTGAAAGTCCAGGTAGCTGATCGGTTGCCAGAGGTGTGATGACCACGATTGCAGAGGCCGCGTGGAAGAGATCGCGCGCGCTACGCCGCACCGGAAGGACGTGAGCCACTGAAGGCGGCCGGTCGCCTTTTGCGGGGATAGGAATAGACCGCGTCATCAGAACCCCAGGCGCTGCAGAGCCCTGAAGAGCCTCGGCGAGCAAGCTGTCTGCGGCGGCATCCATAAGACCGAACCGACGCCCGTCCCGAGTTGTCACGTCAAGGAGTGCTTGGCAGCTCTGGTTCATCGCTAGAGCCTGTCCGCGCTGGCCAAGGACAGCTGCTGGTAAGCCAACCAGCTCAAGCACATCGGCTGCTACCTGTACGGCTTGGAGGCGCAGCCGCGCTGACAGGGTTGTCGCGCGAGCAAGATGCGGACGCAGAGGGTCAAGTCGCGCCACGATCCCGGCCGGGACTGGACCATCTCTGTAGGCGCGCTCGACATCGACCACGATCCGCTCACCGCTTGGAACGGTGATGGCTGAAGCCGCTCCCCAGCCCAAACCACGTGGCCGCAAGAACTCGGTGAACATGGGGTTCGCTTCGAGTTCGTCAGGCGTGTAGACGTCAAGATCGGTGAGGAAGCCGGCGTGCTGTCTGGCGAATAGGCGTGCTGGCCGGTCATTGCGGCCCACCCAGCCGCTGGACATGAACTCTGCCGTGATCTCTTCCAACTCCGGTGAGGCGACGTAACGGAAATCCTCGCCCTGGCTGGTGAACAACAATGCACCGGCTGCTTCACCAAAGCGGCTTAGGTCCGAGAGCGTTGCACTCCAGAGTTCCGGAACGGCAGCAGCCTCATAGATCCGATCAATCAACTCGTCGAATTCTAAAGGCATGAAATCAACACAACCCCGGAATGATTAGGGACTGCACTATATAGATCCCCGATGCATCAGAAGCCATTCACAGTAAGGCGATGGCGGCGTCGTGCTCAGCCCGGCACAGGCCAAGGCTCGAAATCATAAAAACCCGCTCCCCGAGTGCCCCTTGAAGGCGTTCGCCCTGCGGATGTAGCCGACGACCGTGCGCGGATCCCGGTGGCCCGACTGGTCCATGATCCGCGCGAGGTCGGCGCCGCGCTCGGCCGCCGTCGTGATGTAGCCGGCCCGCAGCGAATGCGCCCCGAAGGTCGAGGCATCGAGGCCCGCGGCGGCGCAGTAGCTCTGCAGGATGTTGGCGACGGATCGGTCTGTGAGGCGAGGCGGTTTTGCGCTCCCCGATCCGGGGACCGCACCCGGCCCGACCGCGAGACCGGCCGGAACACCGGGCCGGAGGTGATGCCGGCCGCGTCGAGCCATTCCCGCACGAGGCGCACGGGTTGGATGTAGCGTCCGGTCGGGATGGCTTTCTCGAAGCCCCTGCTCTCTTGGTCGACCTTCGAGCGGCGGATGATGATGCGCAGGCCCTCGGGATCGTCTCGCAGATCCTCGACATCGAGGGCCACCAGCTCGGACCGCCGGAAAGCCCCAGCGAACCCTAGCGCCAGTAGCGCACGATCACGCTTCCCCGTGAGGGTGTCGGGCGTACGGGCCAACAACATCTGCAGCACGTCCACCGTGGCGGCGGCCTTCTGGGTCGGTGCGACCCCGACCCGGCGTCGGATGCCCTTCATGGTGGCGCGCACGTCTTCGTCGTCCGTGGGGTCTGGCTGCTTCGCCAGCTTGTGCGCGTAGCGGATCGCGGCCAGCCGACGGCCGATGGTCGAAGTCGACCGCCCGGCCTCGGCCTCGGCCACGAGGAAGCCCGAGACGGCCTCGGCCGTGGCTGGCAGGGGGCGGAACCCGTACCGGGCGCACCACGCCTGGAACACCTTCGCGTCCGCCGTGTAGGCCCGCACGGTCGCGTCGGCCTTGCTGGCGCGCTGGTAGGTTCGGACGAGCGCCGCGGTTTCGACAGGCAGCCGCAAGAGGGCGGCCGTCATCTCGGCTGGCAGGACCTCGGCCATCGGCTAGCCCCTCTGTTCGCTGTCAGCGCCGACACGGTTCATCTGCTCGGCCAGCGCCTCGCGCCAACCCTCGGGGAGTGCGACGCCACGCACCCGCATCCGCGTCTCGACCGTGGTGAGCACCCGCTGCCAGTGCTCGGGCGCGATCTGCGCGAGGTGCGCCCGGAGACCGAGGTTCCAGGTTGCGGCGAAGGCGGCGTCGCAGAGCAGCCCCAACACGGCTGCGGACGAAGGTAGCCCCAGCTTCACTTCTTCACGCACCTTGCGATCCGCCCTGCTCAAAACTTCCGAGAATATCATTTATCGGAAGCTACACGAAGCACCGTCGCGCTGCAATGCTCTCGCGCTGTAGTGCTACAGCATGAAAGCGCTGCACTGGTATGGTGTGACAGCGCTACGGCGTCACAGCAGGACAGTGCCCCAGCGCTACCCTGCTACCGTGCTACGCGTTGTCCTTACCCTTGAGATCGGCGGCCGACGGGTGCCCATGCTTCTGCAACGCGGCGTCGATCCCTTCCATGATGACATCGTGCACCTTCACGTCGCGGGTGAACGCGATCTCGCGCAGGCGCCGATGCACCTCGCGCGGCAGGTACACGGAGGTATGTACCACCTCCGGCCGGGCCCGACGGCCCGCAGGCTTCGATGCCGGAGCCGGAGCAGGCGAGGGGGCGCAGCCGCGGGCGCCGGCTCAACCGGTACTGCGGGCTCGCGCGGTTCGGATCCAGGCAGCGTCAGGCCACCGATCAGGGAGGGCCGCTTGCTCATGCCTTCGCCTTCATCTTGCGATCCGCCCACGCCCACAGGGCGCGCAGCTCGTCGGCCGCCTTGCCCTCAGGCGCATACTCCGTGACGCCCTTCCCAGCCGCCAGTGCGTCCTGATGGTCGGCCCGCTGGGTCAGGGACGGTTCGGCTAACACGCCGAACATGCCGAGGCCGCTCGCCGCCTCGACGGTGCGAGCCGACCGCCCGGCCGGGCATTGGTTCAGCACGAAGGCGAACCGATCCCGCATTCCGAGCCGCATAAGCGTCTCGATGGTCGGCATCGTGGCCTGCAGGTCGAGCCGCGACGGCCGGGCAGGGATTAGAGCCAAGTCTGCAGCCTGCATTGCGAGGTTGCCACCGGTTGAGGCCACGCCGGCCGTGTCGAGGATGGCGACCGTGAACCCCTGACCGGCCAAGGCTTCGAGGATCTGCGGGAGGTCTGACAACCGATCCGGGCCGAGGCGGTCAACAGCCGGCGCATCCACCGTCCGGCTATCGCCCCAGGCCGCGAGCGAGCCCTGCGGGTCGAGGTCGAGCGCAGCAACACGCTCCCCGGCCTCGGAGGCCGCGACGGCGAGACTGGCGCTGATCGTGGTTTTCCCAGCGCCGCCCTTCTGAGTGACGAGTGTGATCGTGCGCATGTGACCCCGTAGTGCTGCGGCGCTGTAGCAGGGAAGCGCGACAGTATGAAAGCGCCATAAACGGACAGCACGGGAGCGCTAACGCATCACAGCATTGTAGCGCTACAGCACTACAGCGGAGAGCAGACAGATGCCGCGCTGTAGGCAAAGGCGAGCCGGACGGACCGCAATGGACGCTCAGCATCGCTGTCAGGCCGTAACAGTGACTTCGCCACGGTGAGGTCAGCCTATCCGTGCAGCGGCAGATGCCAGCCGATCACCAGAAGGCCGATGATGAACAGGAGGCCGCAAGCGGCTTCCATAAAGCCTCGACCTTGCGGTGGTAGCAGCGAAGGCATCCAGTTCCCCAGAGTGATGGGATAAGCCGGCTTGGACAGCATGCTGCCACGCTTAACTCGCGCGCTCATCCTGTGTAGGCGGCGCACTGGAGATTTCCCCAGCACGCGCATCCACGCCCGCCCGGTTACCGTCGGGTGAGATCCGCCGGGCGGACGTGGAGTGTCAGCGCAAGGCTGACCTTAGTGGCGCCGAGCTTGTATTCAGTCCAGCGCTGCCACCGTGATGGGGCCGTTCATCTCATCGACTTGGAACGCCAGCGTCATTTGAGCGCCGTTATTGATCAACTGCATCTGGCCGAATAGCATCGTTAGGGCAAACAGGCCCCATATCGCGACGAATTTAATTGGCGGCCCATCATCCTTCATTGTCCCCTCCTTCCCTTACAAGGGAAGCGGAACCTCGGCTGTAAGACGGATCGAATGATCATCCATCTGGGGTAATCACACACGAATGTGACTGGAAGCCTGACAGCCACTTCCTTTTGCCCCCTCACGAATGCCGCTCGCACATCCGGGTCGGGCGGCCGAGTGCTTCTAAAGCGCCATGAGCGCGAGCACGGTCGTGGCCACAGCCATCGAGGCGACCGTCAGGAAAGCAGAAATCGCCAGCCGCTCCATGATCGTTCCTCCTGGCAGTATTGATTGCTCTGCCTGAAGGTAAGCTCTCACGAACCATGAACGTCGAAGGTGCTTCGGCGCACGCGTCCGAGGACTGATGATCGGGCAGCCCGCAAGCGGAAGGTCGGTCGCGACGAACCGGGCACACCGATATGGTTGAGACGAGGACTAACAGCGCAGGGTATTGGCGGGCTTTTATTCGCTGCCGCGCAGGTACTGGGGTGCTGCCCCTAGCGGCGCGAGATCCGGACCATAACCGTGCGAACTGCCCAGCCCGCGGCTGGAGAGCCGACGACGTGGAGGGATAACCAGGAGAGCGCACGATAAAACATGCGCTGAGTATATCGCCTGCGAACTTACCGAGACCTCTCGGACAACAGTCAACAATCTGTTGAAGCCACAGCTGCCTGTTGATCAAAAATCCTGGTCCTAGCTAGTTTATCGCATGCACGAACAGCGTTGCGGCGGCCATGACCAGGACAAGCGTTGCGGTGAGCACAAACCCACGCATCCACGCCCGCCACACACATCGGGGGGATTTAAGCGGCGGGCGTGGAAGGTCGCTGCTAGTGACGACTTCGCGACGCTGCCGGGATTGAAGGTAGGGGGCCCTAACCTATGCGAATGCCCCCCTCACGAACGCCGCTCGCGCGTCCGGTGCGGCTCCAGCTCACCAGCACCCTACGTTTGAGACGCGCATGCAAGTCTTTGGGACGCTGTGCCGAAGCGGCGAGCGCGCGGGCGGCATATTCTACCCGCGTGCAGGGTGCGCTTAGCCTCAACGAGAGGCCGTCCTCATCGGCCGCACGGTGGATCGTGAGTTGGGACAGAGGGCGAGCTAATGGCGGCTGCGAAACGCGCTGGTGACGCCTTCTGCACCTGCCGGCCGAAGACAGCGCGTGAAGCCCGGGTGCTGTGGCGCCGCCGGCCTGTGGCTCGGATCGTTCGCTGGATCGGAGCCTCCGGCCGGAGGCGGGCAGGTTCGGTTCAGGGCATCCTCGCCGAACCCGCATCGGTGCCGTCGCAAGCCCCGGCCGGCAACGTGGTCACGCTGACCTGGGCCCAGACCTTCGGCCGCTCAACGCGGCGAGCCCAATAGGCACTCGCCGTTCAGGCAGTCTTGCGGCCCTTTCGCCTGCCTGCGGCCATGGCGCCCGGCTGGCCCAGGCCGATGGCCTTGGCGAGGGCGGAGCGCTGGGCGGCGTAGCTCGGAGCGACCATCGGGTAGTCGGCCGGCAGGCCGTAACGCTCCCGGTAACTGCGCGGGTCGAGACCGTGGCTGCTCAGGTGACGCTTGAGCGTCTTGTAGATCCTGCCGTCGATGAAGCTCATAATCCCGTCGTCTCGGATCGACTTACGGACCTGAGTGGGCGTCGGCTTCTCGATCTCGTCGTCCGGGGCCGCAGCACCCGAACCACCCGCGGTGGCGAGCCCGGACACCGCCTCATGGACCTTCGCGATCAGGGCCGGCAGCTCGGCTGGCGGGATGGGGTTGTTTGAAACGTAGGCTGAAACGATGTCAGCGGCCAGATTAGTGAAGTTGAGACTGGGTTCTCGTGGTTCCTCGTTCAAGGCTATTGCTCCTGCAGTTGCTTCACACCGTCGCGGATGAAGCAGGTATGCCGCAAAATCAAGCCTGGAGATCTAGTTGCCCGCAACCAATCAGAACACAAAGATGTGCGCCACGCATGGCCGAACACGCGCTAACCTGCAAAAAATTTGTTCAAATCTTAGCTTTATGCTCGCCTTGGCCTCGCAATGAGCGGTAGCTGCGAGAATACACAAGAGCATCGGCGAGCCATCGCACGTCCCTTAGTCCGGGCAGGGCTGCGGGACCGAAGCCTCTCTCGGAGGCGATAGAGTTCGGGCGATTGACGATATCGCCGCTCAGGAGGAGGCTCGGTATGGGGGCGGCTACGGAGTTAGCCACCATGAGCAACTTCGATCACATCCTGAACTGGAAGCTTCTCCGGGGCTCACACGACTTCCCTGGGCCAGACGGCGGCACCTGCATCAACGAAGCAGCGGTCGTGGCGTGCGGCTTCTCCTACCAACCGGTTGGCTCAGTGAAGCGTATGCCGAAATGCTTTTCGCGGCCTGTCTGTGAACTTGCGATGCAGCTGAACGACGGAGCCTCGGACGAGGAGCGGCAGCGTTTGATGCCGTTTGTGACGCGGCTGGCTTGTGCAGACATGCCTAAGATCGAGCGAGAGCGCGCCTGTTACATCAATGTGCGCATCGGCAGACACCGGCCGTTCCCAGGCGATTTCCAGTTCGAGGAAGGGCTGCGAGTTCTGGAAGGCGCGCTGACCATCGGGCGGCAAGCGGACCCTATCGGCATGGGTGAAGCGGCAAGCCGGCTGGATGCAGTCCGCCGTCGAGCCGAGCCAGTGAAGAGGCGCTCCGGCTCTCTGCCCGCGAAGGTGAAGGGGTGGCTGAGCCTGCCGCAGGCGCTCGAAAGCGCAGGGTGAGGGCTGCATCAGGGGGGCGGGTGCGACTGCCTGCGCTTACCCGGCGCTGGCAAATACGCGCCGCCACGCCCTCAACGTTGACTTAACCGTGCCGTCCGGCCGACATGGGCGGTCACGGCCCGATCCGCTTCGG
>JBODSC010000001.1:0-1615000 GCA_050632875.1 Methylobacterium sp. P31
CCTTCGACACCCGGACCCGGTATTTGACCGGTTCCCGGCTGCATCCTATTCGACCTGGAAGCCCGGACACGTCCCCGGCGCTGTCCCTGCCGGTTCATGCCATGACCATCCGCCCGCTCGTCATCCTCCCCGATCCCGTCCTACGCCGCATCTCCGATCCGGTCGGCCCGATCACGGACGAGATCCGCACGCTCGTCGCCGACATGTTCGAGACGATGTATGACGCACCGGGCGTAGGCCTCGCGGCCGTCCAGATCGGCGTTCCGAAGCGCGTCGTGACAATCGATACCTCGAAGGAGGAAGGCGTCCGCGAGCCGCGCGTGTTCATCGACCCCGAGATCGTCTGGTCCTCGGAGGAGAAGCGGGTCTACGACGAAGGCTGCCTGTCGATCCCTGAGTATTACGGCGAGGTCGAGCGTCCGGATCGGGTCCGCGTGAAGTTCCGCGACCTCGCCGGCAAGGAGCAGGAGGTCGAGGCCGGCGGGCTCCTCGCCACCTGCATCCAGCACGAGATCGACCACCTCAATGGCGTGCTGTTCATCGATCACCTTTCGAAGCTGAAGCGCGACCGGGTGATCAAGAAGTTCACCAAGGCGGCCAAGCGCGACGCGGCCTGATCCGGCCATGCGCGTCGTCTTCATGGGCACCCCGGTTTTCGCGGTGCCGACGCTGGCGCGGCTCGCGCAGGACGGCCACGACATCGCCGCCGTCTACACCCGCGCGCCCGCGAAGGCCGGCCGCGGGATGAGCCTGCGCCCCTCTCCAGTTCACGTCCTGGCCGATACGCTCGGGGTGCCGGTGCTGACGCCCGCGACGCTGCGCACTCCCGAAGCCGCCGAGACCTTCGCGGCGCACCGGGCCGATGTGGCCGTGGTTGTGGCCTACGGGATGCTGCTGCCGCAGGCGATCCTTGATGCGCCGAAGCACGGCTGCCTCAACCTGCACGGCTCCCTGCTGCCGCGGTGGCGCGGGGCGGCGCCGATCCAGCGCGCCGTGATGGCGGGCGATGCCGAGAGCGGCGTCGATGTGATGCGCATGGAGGCCGGACTCGACACCGGCCCGGTCGCCCTGGAAGCGCGGATCCCCATCGCACCCGGCATGACAGCCGGCGAGTTGCACGACGCGCTGATGCCGCTCGGCGCCGATCTGATGGCGCGCGCCCTCATGCTGCTGGAGCAGGGGGCACTGACCTTCACGCCGCAGCCGGAGGACGGCGTGGTCTACGCCCACAAGATCAGCAACGCGGAGACGCGGATCGATTGGTCGCGCCCGGCCGCGCAGGTCGCCACCCACATCAACGGCCTTTCGCCCTTCCCGGGCGCCTTCTTCGAGGTGGATCTCGGCAAGGGCCGGGAGCGCGTGAAGGTGCTGCGGGCCTCGATCGCTGACGGCTCTGGGAATGCGGGGCTTCTTCTTGATGCCGGCGGCACGGTTGCATGCGGCGAGGGTGCTGTGCGGCTGCTGGAAGTGCGCCGGGCCGGCAAAGGCGGAACTGCGACCGGGGCCGAGTTCATCCGCGGCGCGCGCGTCGCGCCCGGTGCCCGTTTCGGCTGATGCCCCGCTACAAGCTCGTCATCGAGTACGACGGTGCCCCCTTCTGCGGATGGCAGCGCCAAGCCGAGGATCCGACGGTCCAGGCCGCCCTCGAAGAGGCGGTGCTGCGCTTCTCCGGTGAGCAGGTCCGCCTGACCTGCGCCGGTCGGACCGATGCGGGTGTCCACGCGATCCATCAGGTCGCGCATCTCGATCTCGCCAAGGCGTGGCGGACCGACACGGTCCGCGATGCCCTCAACGCCCATCTCCGGCCGCTGCCGATCGCGGTCCTGTCCGCCGAGCAGGTACCGGAGAGCTTCGATGCTCGACACTCGGCGATCCGCCGGCATTACCGGTACCGCATCCTCAACCGGCGCAGCCCGGCGGCCCTGACTCGGGCCCATGTCTGGCACGTGCCCTGGCCGCTCGATCCGGATCTGATGCACGCCGCGGCCCAGCGCCTCGTGGGTCGGCACGATTTCTCGGCCTTCCGGGCCGCGGAATGCCAGGCGAACAGTCCGATCCGGACCCTGGAACAGCTCGATGTCGCGCGCGCGCCTATGGCGCTGCACGAGGAGATCGTGGTGGCGACGTCGGCGCGCTCGTTCCTGCACCATCAGGTGCGCGCGATGGTCGGCACGCTGATGCTCGCCGGCTGCGGACGGCTCTCGGCCGATGAGGTGGCCGACATCCTGGCGTCGGGCGAGAAGCGCCGGTGCGGGCCTCTGGCACCGGCCGCAGGGCTCACCTTTGTAGGGGTCGACTACGAGGCCGGAAAGTAGGCGTCGAGCACCCGCTCATAGATCGCGGTCAGCCGGTCCAGATCGGCGACCGCCACGCACTCGTCGACTTGGTGCATGGTCTCGCCCACTAGGCCGAACTCGATCACCGGGCAGGCGTCCTTGATGAAGCGGGCATCCGAGGTGCCCCCCGTGGTCGACAAAGCGGGCGTCAGGCCGGTCTCGGCGCGGATCGCCGCGGAGACGAGATCCACGAAGGCGTCCGGCCGCGTGAGGAAGGCCGGTGCGTTCGACGGCTGCAGGTCGAGGGTGAAGCGTACGGCGTTGCCAGCTGCCTGCTCCAGCC
Source organism: Methylobacterium sp. P31 (assembly GCA_050632875.1). Lineage (GTDB taxonomy): Bacteria > Pseudomonadota > Alphaproteobacteria > Rhizobiales > Beijerinckiaceae > Methylobacterium. Next base: position 2,620 of record JBODSC010000001.1, read on the forward strand.
GCTTGCGGATTTCGGCGCCCAGGCTTTCCGCGGTCCAATCGTCGTTGAACCGCAGGTTGAACGTCGCCCGGGCCGTGGCCGGGATCACATTGGTGGCGGGGTTGCCGACGTCGATGGTCGTGAACTCGAGGTTCGAGGCGTCGAAATGCGCGGTGCCGCCGTCGAGGGGATCGGCGATCAGCGCGGAGGCGAGGCGCAACAGGCCCGGAATCGGATTCTCGGCCTTGTGGGGATAGGCGACGTGCCCCTGCCGACCGAGCACCGTCAGCTTGGCGGTCAGCGAGCCACGCCGTCCGATCTTGATCATCTCGCCGAGGCGGCCCGGGTTGGTCGGCTCGCCGAGCAGGCAATGATCGAAGCGCTCGCCCCGTGCCCGGACCCAGTCGAGAAGCTTGACCGTACCATTGACGGCTGGTCCCTCCTCGTCCCCGGTGATCAGGAAGGCAATGGAGCCGGAAAAGTCGGCGCGGCGGCGCTCCAGGAAGGCCAGCGTCGAGGCCAGCATGCAGGCGATGCCGCCTTTCATGTCGGCGGCGCCGCGACCGTAGAGCATCCCGCCGGCCACCACGCCGTCGAAGGCGCCATGTCGCCATGCGCCTGCGCCGGCCGGCACCACGTCGGTGTGGCCGGCGAAGACCAGGCAGGGACTGCCCTGCCCGATGCGCGCGTAGAGGTTCGGGGTGTCGGGAAAGCCCGGCTCCGAGAAGACCGGCCGCTCGATCGAGAATCCGGCCGGCGCGAGCGCGTCGGCCACCACGTCGAGGGCACCCCGATCCTCCGGCGTCACCGAGGGGCAGCGGATCAGGGCCTGCGCGAGTTCCAGCGGCGTGCCCGGGGTGGAGTGGTCTGCGGACATCATGCGCTCCCTCGGCGGCAGGAAGCGCCGCGCGGCCCGCTTAACCCAAAGCGGGCCGCATCGGGCAGTCCCTACTTGGTGACCACGACCTGCACGTCGCCGTGGCGGCGCTGCACCGACACGGTGACGTCGTCGTCGTAGCGCTGGAACCGAATGTCCAAACTCGAGGATCCGAGCTTGACGTTGTACAGCGTCACGCCGTCCAGGAAGCCCGGCAGGATCGGGTTCTTGAGCCGCACACGGTTTCGGTCGTGGTCCAACTCCAGTCCCAGGCAGGCGGCGAGGAACGCGAAGGGCGCCGCCGCCGCCCAGGCCTGCGGACTGCAGGCCACGGGATACGACACGGGCCCGCGCTGGCGCCGACGCATGAAGCCGCAGAACAGCTCCGGCAGCCGCTTCTGATCCTGGTAGAGCGAGGTGTCGAACATCCCCTGGAAGATGCGCGCGGCCTCGTGCTTGCGGTCGTAGCGGGCCAAGCCCATCGCGATCAGCGCGTTGTCGTGCGGCCAGATCGAGCCGTTATGGTAGGACATCGGGTTGTAGCGCGCCTCACCCTTGGCGATCGTGCGCACGCCCCAGCCGTTGAACCCATCATTGCACAGGAGCGTCTCGGCGACCCGCGCCGCACGCTCCGGCTTGGCGATGCCGGTGAACAGAGCGTGCCCCGCATTCGAGGAGCGCACGGCGCATTGCTTCTTGGCTCCGTCGAGAGCCAGCGCGTAGGTGCCGATCTCCTCGTTCCAGAAGGCCGCGTCGAACCGCTCGCGCAGGGCCGCCGCCTCCTGGGTCAGGCGCTCGGCCATCGGGTCATGCCCCAGCAGCGCCGCGAGCTTGGCCATGCCGTTCTTGGCGGCGTAGACGTAGCCCTGCACCTCGCACAGGGCGATCGGCCCCTTGGCCAGATGGCCGTCGGCGTGGAAGATCGAATCGTGACTGTCCTTCCAGCCCTGGTTCTCCAGGCCCTTGTCGGTATCACGGGCGTACTCGACGAAGCCGTCACCGTCGCGGTCGCCGTACCGGTCCATCCACTCAAGACCGAGTTCCAGCGCCGGCCAGATCGCCCGGACGGTCTCCAGGTCACCGGTGACCGCGTAGTATTCCCAGGCCAGCATCACGAACAGCGGCGTGCCGTCGATCGTGCCGTAATAGTGGCGGAATGGCACCTCGCCCAGCATCGCCATCTCGCCGCGGCGTGTCTCGTGGAGAACTTTGCCGGGCTGCGCGTCGGCGGCCGGATCGACGGCCTTGGCCTGCGTCAAGGCAAGATAGCGCAGAACGCCGCGCGCGAATTTCGGGTCGATCCAGAGCGCCATCATCGCCGTGATGATGCCGTCGCGGCCGAACACCGTGGAGTACCAGGGAATTCCGGCGAAGGGGTAGATACCCTCCGGGGTGCGGCTCGCCAGCATGTAGAGGTCTGCGGTGGCGCGGCACAGACCCTCGTTGAACTGGTCGTTCGACGAGATGATCGTGGTGATGCCCGCCGTCAGCGTTCGGAGGTCGCGGCGCGAGTCGCGGTAGGCACGGGCAAAAATTGTTCCCTCGTCGAGGCCCTTCGGCTCCCGCCGCGCGCCGCCTGCATTGGCCGCGAGTGTCAGCTTGGCCGCCGCATCCTCCCCGACCAGGGATTCCGTGGGCGGCTTGGTGAAAGCGCGGTGCGCCTCGAAGGCCACGCGGATGAACAGCGAGGCGCGTTCCCCCGGCGGCAGAGACACGTCGAAGGCTACACGACCGGGCTCGAGCAGATCCGGCTTCGGGCCGAAATGCAGCGCCGTCGTCCGCACGATCTCGTCGAGACCGACATAGCGGAACTGAACCTCACGGTCGCTTGCTACCAAGATGCCGCGCTTGCCGCGCTGCTCGCGGTCGGTGCCGCGCACTTCGAACAGATCCCGGAAATCGGCGTCGAAGGTGATGGCGATGCGCAGGCGTCGGTGCTTCGAATCGAAGGAGCGCAGCCCGATCCGGTCGTAGCAGGCACCGCGGAACAGGAATTTGGTGCGCTCGATCGCGATCGTCTCACGGGGGATCGAGGTCTCGTCGTGGGCGTCCAGGCGGATGTCGGGCGTCGTCATGTCGACGCTGAGCGCGCCGTTGTCGTCCTGCATGACGGACGAGAGCATGAGAGGACGCTGGCCCTCTACGGTCAGTTCGAGGCGCGAGAGATAGCGCGTATCCTGGAAGTAGAGACCCTCCGGACCGGGCTGAACGCCGATGTCGCCGTAGGAATCGAGGACGCCGAAGGCCTCGCCGAATTTCAGCGAGCGCAGGGGCCGCTCCACCAGCGAGGTCTGCGCCTCGATGTGGTAGGGCGGGAGCACATCGTCCGCGTCCTGGAAGCCGTGTGCCACGGTTCTGGCTCTCGCCTCGGTCCGGGCGGTCGCATCGTGGGCCGCTGCCGTGTAGTCCGCCGCCATGCAGGGCATCTCCGGGTGCGTGTAAGAGGTGCGAATCGAGAAGGCCGCCGCATCACCTCTGATGCGGCGGCCCCTGTTCACTCACGGATGAGTCGCCTTTAAGACGCTAGGCCCGTCCGGGCCTGCCTCGCAAGCCCGGTGCCGGATTTCAGATCGCGCCGACCTCAGGCCGGCATGGCAGCGACCTGGATCGCAGGCCGTGCCGAGCCGTTCACCTCACCGTACTGCGCCTTGAAGCCGGACTTCGGCAGCTTGATCACGTCGGCGCTGCGGGACAGCAGTTCCTCGTAGGCGGCAACGTACTTCTTCACCATGCACTCGGCGGTGAAGGCGCTCTCGAAGTGCCGACGCACGCCGGCGCGGCTCATGGTCTTGACCTTCGCGACCGCGGCCACCGCCTCGTCCATGTTCTCGCAGAGCACGCCGCCGACGCCGTCCTTGATCACCTCCGGCACGGAGCCGTTGCGGAACGCGATCACCGGGGTACCCGCCGACATCGCCTCGATCATGACGAGACCGAAGGGCTCCGGCCAGTCGATTGGGAAGGCGAGCGCCAGGGCGTTGCCGAGGAAGTCCTTCTTCTGTTCCTCGTTGATCTCGCCGATGTACTCGACCAGCGGGTGGTGGATCATCGGCTCGATGACCTCGTCCCAGTAGTCCTGGTCGGCCTTGTCGACCTTCGCGGCGATCTTGAGGGGCGTGCCGGAGCGGATTGCCATCTCGATGGCACGGTCCGGCCGCTTCTCCGGCGAGATCCGGCCGAGGAAGGCGAGATAGCCGCCCTTGGCCTCCGGATAGTAGGGGCAATTCTCGGCCGGCAGGCCGTGATGGATCGTCGCCAGCCAGTTGGAAGTCGGCGGCATCGGCAGGCGCTGATTGTCGGAGATCGAGACCAGCGGCATGCCCGTGAAGGTACGGTAGACCGGCATGAAGTCCGGCACATCCAAGCGACCATGCATCGTGGTGAGGCACTTGTGGTTCAAGTCCTCAAACATCGGATACTGAAGCAGATCGATGTGGAAGTGCAGGATATCAAACTCGTGTGCGCGGCGGTGCACCTGATGCAGCATCGCCAGGTGGCTGGCGGTGTGGTCCCGGTAGCCAAGCAGGCGCAGGCCTTCGGGGGTGCAGGCCGCGAGCTTGGCAGACGTTTCGGAGTCACCGCTCGCGAAAAGCGTGACTTCGTGGCCCTGGCGGACCAGTTCCTCTGTAATCCAGCTGACGACGCGCTCGGTGCCGCCGTAGAACTTCGGAGGGACGGCCTCCGACAACGGAGCGATCTGGGCAATGCGCACGAAGTGTCTCCTGGTTGGCCGAATTTGACGGGGGGTCTAACCCTGCCGGCCTGAGCGGGACATGAATGAAACGGACGGCCAAGGTTATGGTTCCTGGCGGCCCCGGCGTCCCTCACCGTTTTGTGCAGCGCGCCATCTGTCCCCGAATTCCTCCGAATCACCCGGGGCGAGCCCTCTTAGGGCCGCGCCATTCGCGGCGATCCGTCTGCGCGGCATGGACGTTGCCGTCACGTCGGCTTTCTGTCATAAGCCGCCCCGCGTCGAACCGCCCGGCCGATTAGGGCTGCCGTGGCGGCTCGTGCTGCTCCACCAGAAGCATCAGCGCGCGAACCCCATCCGACCCTTTCGGGCCGGTCCGGGACAATTTCGCGCAACGGAGAGCCAAATGCCCAAGCTGAAGACGAAATCGGGCGCGAAGAAGCGCTTCAAGATCACCGGCACCGGCAAGGTGATGTACGCCCAGGCCGGCAAGCGCCACGGGATGATCAAGCGGACGACCAAGCAGATCCGCAACCTGCGCGGCACCACGACCCTGTTCGAGGGCGATGCCGCCAACGTGAAGAAGTACTTCCTGCCGAACGCGCGGTAAGTCCTTCAACACCCGTTGCCACTGTCTTTCGTCGAATCCAGGAGATAACCGATGGCCCGCGTCAAGCGCGGCGTGACCAGTCACGCGAAGCACAAGAAGATTCTGAAGGCCGCCAAGGGCTATTACGGCCGGCGCAAGAATACGATCCGCATCGCCAAGCAGGCGGTGGAGAAGGGTCTGCAGTACGCCTACCGCGACCGCAAGAACAAGAAGCGCACGTTCCGCGCCCTCTGGATCCAGCGCCTCAACGCGGCGGTCCGCGAGCACGGCCTGACCTATTCGCGATTCATCGACGGTCTGGCCAAGTCCGGCATCGTCGTCGACCGCAAGGCCCTGTCGGAGCTGGCGATCCACGAGCCGGCGAGCTTCGCTGCCGTCGTTGAGAAGGCGAAGGCCGCGCTGCCGCAGAACACCGCCAAGGCTGCCTGATCCAGGCCTGAGGCGAGACGTACGGAAGGCGCGGTTCCCCGGGGAGCCGCGCCTTCGTCGTTTACGAGGTCCCGCGCCCCGCGCTTGCGTGCGGGCGCACAACGCGCGAGAGCACGCCGCGACGGCCGACTCCGCCAACCCTGCTCGAAGACAGCGATGACCGATCTCGACACTCTCGAACGCGACCTCCTGGCCCAGGTGAGCGCGGCGTCCGACGAGGCGGCCCTCGACGCGGTGCGCGTCGCCGCGCTTGGTAAGAAGGGCAGCGTCTCGGAGCTCCTGAAGACGCTGGGCTCGATGACGCCCGAGGAGCGCAAGGAGCGGGGGCCGCTGATCAACGGTCTGCGCGACCGGGTTCAGGGCGCCGTCACCGCGCGCAAGAACGCCTTGGCCGAGGCCGCTCTGGAGGCCCGGCTCGCCTCTGAGCGGGTCGACGTGACCCTGCCGGTCCGCGAGGCCCCCGAGGTGCGCGGCCGGATCCACCCGATCTCCCAAGTGATCGACGAGATCACCGCGATCTTCGCCGATATGGGCTTCGCGGTGGCCGAGGGGCCGGACATCGAGACGGACGAGCTGAATTTTACCGCCCTCAACTTCCCGCCCGGCCATCCGGCCCGCGAGATGCACGACACCTTCTTCCTGGCGCCGGACCGGGACGGAAAACGCAAGGTGCTGCGCACCCACACCTCGCCCGTACAGGTGCGGACGATGCGGGCGCAGGAACCGCCGATCCGGGTGATCATCCCGGGCCGGACCTACCGGCACGATTCCGACCAGACCCACACGCCGATGTTCCACCAGGTCGAGGGGCTGGTGATCGACAAGACCGCCAATATCGCCAACCTGAAATGGGTGCTGGAGGAGTTCTGCAAGGCGTTCTTCGAGGTCGACGGCGTGAAGATGCGCTTCCGCCCGTCCTTCTTCCCGTTCACCGAGCCCTCCGCAGAGGTGGACATCCAGTGCTCGCGCAAAGGCGGCGAGATCCGCTTTGGCGAGGGCGACGACTGGCTGGAGATCCTGGGCTGCGGGATGGTCCACCCGAATGTGCTGCGCAATTGCGGGCTCGACCCGGACGCCGTGCAGGGCTTCGCCTTCGGCGTCGGCATCGACCGGATCGCCATGCTGAAATACGGCATGCCGGACCTGCGCCCGTTCTTCGAGGCGGATGTCCGCTGGCTCGACCATTACGGCTTCCGCCCGCTCGACGTACCGAGCCTCGTGGGCGGCCTCGCGGGCTGAGGCGCCCTCCTCGACGGCCCGCCATCTGGTGTGCACGGCGGGCCCGCAATCCATCACCCGACGGTCGAGCCGACGTCAGGCTCTCGAAGGTCCATCATGAAATTCACCCTCTCCTGGCTCAAGGATCACCTCGACACCGAGGCCTCCCTCGACACGATCGCTGAGACGCTGACGCGGATTGGCCTTGAGGTAGAGGGCCTTGAGGACAAGGCCGCCGCGCTCAAGCCCTACGTGATCGCCAAGATCCTGACGGCCGAGCAGCACCCCAATGCCGACCGTCTGCGGGTCTGCACGGTGGATACGGGCGCCGGCGAGCCGGTGCAGGTGGTCTGCGGGGCCCCGAACGCCCGTGCCGGCCTCGTCTCGGTCTTCGCGCCGCCCGGCACCTATGTCCCCGGCAAGAACCTCACGCTGTCGGTCGGGACCATCCGGGGGTCGAGAGCCGGGGCATGCTGTGCTCAGGCGCCGAGACTCGGCCTCGGCGACGATCACGACGGCATCATGGAGCTCGATTCCGCCGCGCCGGTCGGCCAGGGCTATGCCCTGTACGCCGGGCTCGACGATCCGGTCATCGAGATCAACCTGACGCCGAACCGCCCGGACTGCACCTCGGTCCACGGCATAGCGCGCGACCTCGCGGCCGCTGGCATCGGCTCGCTGAAGCGGGAAACCCTGCCGGGCGTGCGCGGCGACGGCCCCTGCCCCGTCGGGGTCGAGCTGTCCTTCGAGCCGGCGGACCGGCATCTCTGCCCGCTCTTCGCCCTCCGGCTGGTCCGCGGCGTGAGGAACGGCCCATCCCCCGCCTGGATGCAGGCCCGGCTGCGCGCCATCGGCCTGCGCCCGATCAACGCGCTAGTGGACATCACCAACTACGTCACCTTCGACCGCGGGCGTCCGCTGCACGTGTTCGATGCCGCCAAGGTATCGGGCAACCTCGTCGTACGGCGCGCGCGGGCTGGCGAGAGTCTCGCGGCGCTCGACGGCCGCACCCATACGCTCTCCGACGACACCGTGGTGATCGCCGATACGGCCGGCGTGGAATCCATCGCCGGCATCATGGGCGGACAGGCCTCCGGCTGCGACGAGAGCACCACGGATGTGCTGATCGAATCGGCCCTGTGGGATCCCGCCAACATCGCGCAATCGGGACGGCGCCTCGGCATCATCACCGATGCGCGCTACCGGTTCGAGCGCGGCGTCGATCCGGCCTTCACGCTCCCCGGCCTCGACCTGGCAACGCGCCTGGTGGTGGATCTGTGCGGCGGCACGCCGAGTCAGGCGCTGGTCGCTGGCGAGCCGCCGGAATCCGAGCGCATCATCGACTTCCCCTGGACCGAAGTCCGCCGCCTCGCCGGCCTCGAGCTGCCGCGCGTCGAGATGAAGGTGATCCTGGAGACACTGGGCTTCCACGTCTCCGGTACGGGCGACCGGGTGAAGGTTCTCACGCCATCCTGGCGGCCCGACGTGGAGGGCAAGGCCGACCTCGTCGAGGAGATTGTCCGCATCGCCGGCCTCGACCGGGTCGAGCCGAAGCCCCTGCCGCGCCTCGCCGGGATCGGCCGGCCGCTGCTCACGGTGATGCAGAAGCGCACCCGTACCGCCAAGCGTGCCCTGGCGAGCCGCGGGCTGATGGAGGCCGTGACCTGGTCCTTCGTCCCGCACGCGGATGCCGAGTTGTTCGGCGGCGGCGGCGCGGATCTGGTCCTGGCGAATCCGATCGCGTCGGAACTGTCGGACATGCGGCCAAGCCTCCTGCCGGGCCTGTTACGGGCCGCTCAGCGCAACGCCGACCGGGGCTATCCGGATGCGGCCCTGTTCGAAGTCGGCCAGTGCTTCGCCTCGGACGAGCCGGAGGGGCAGAGCATCCGGGCGGCCGCCGTGCGCCGCGGCGGCGCGACCCTCGCGGGTGCGGGGCGTCACTGGGATGGCTCGGCCGGAACGGTCGACGCCTTCGATGCCAAGGCCGACGCGCTTGCTCTGCTGGGCAGCCTCGGGATTCCGACCGGCGGCCTTCAGGTGACTGCGGGCGGTCCGTCCTGGCTTCATCCGGGCCGCTCGGGCACCCTGCGCTTCGGACCGAAGACCGAGATCGGCTGGTTCGGCGAGGTGCATCCGCGGACCCTGCAGGCGCTCGACCTCAAGGGCGCCCTCGTCGCCTTCGAGATCGTGCTCGACGCCCTGCCCTTGCCCAAGCACAAGCCGACCAAGGCCAAGTCGGCGCTGGCGCTCTCCGAGTTCCAGCCGCTGTCGCGCGACTTCGCCTTCGTGGTCGGCCGCGACGTGCCGGCCGGTGACATCGTGAAGGCCGCCCAGGGGGCAGAGCGCAAGCTCGTCACGGGAGTCGAGGTGTTCGACCTCTACGAGGGTCCCGGCGTGCCGGAGGGCTCGAAATCGGTAGCGATCGCGGTCCGACTTCAGCCGGTGGAGCGCACGCTGACCGATGCCGAGATCGAGGCGGTGAGCACCAAGATCGTCGCCGAGGTCTCGCGCCGGACGGGTGCGACGCTTCGGGCCTGAGGGACCCTGCATGGACCGGATCGCATTGCTCATCGCGGATCTCGCGGCGGCCGAATACCGGCCGACCGCGGCTTTGCGCGAGGCCCTGAAGCATCCGGCCGCCATCGCGGAGGCGACCCTGCCGCTGCTCGACGCGGCGGCCGATGGACGCGAGCTGAGCCCGGAGGAGACCAACCTCCTCTTCTGGGGCCTGCACGTCATGGCGCATGCCCGGGACACACGCGCCCTCGCTCCGCTTCTGCGCCTGCTGCGGCACGATGAGGAGAGCCTCGATGCCGTGCTCGGCGACGCCGTCACGGCGACCCTGGCGAAGACCCTGGCAAGCCTGTTCGACGGCGAACCCACCCCCTGTTCCGGTTGATCCTCGACAGCACGGTCGACGATTACGTCCGCATGGCGCTGCTGTCCGCCTGCACCTTCCTGACCCTGGAGGGCCGGATCGACCGCGCCGCGATGCACGATCTGCTGGTCCGCTTCGACGACGCCCAGGCCGCCGTAGAGGAAGCGCCGGCCTGGATCGGGTGGGAGGAGACGATCGCGCATCTCGGCTTCCGCGATCTCGCGCCGCGGGCCGCGGCGGCGCGGGCCGACGGGCGCATCACGGACGAGATCAGCGACGCCGAATGGTTCAAGGAGGCGCTGCGCAAGGCAGAGACCAAGCCGGACGATCGGGACCGGCTCGACCCCTACCAGTACGGCTACCTGGACGACCCCGTCGAAGCGCTCGATTGGACCGTAGAAGGCGCGGGCGAGCCGCAGCGCAACCCCTTCAAGGAGGTGGGGCGCAACGATCCCTGTCCCTGCGGTTCGGGCAAGAAGTTCAAGAAGTGCTGCCTCGGCAAGGTGGAGGCCGAGGGTCCGTGGATGCCGCCAGAGCCGCTATTCGGCTGAGGTTCCCGTGCCACTGAGCGGGTTCTCCGGATCCCAGGCATAACGCAGCGTCTCGAACCGCATGGCGCGGGCATCGACCATCAGCAGGCGCCCGACGAGGGGTTCACCGAACGCCGCCACCGCACGGATGACCTCCATGGCCATCAGCGAGCCCATCACGCCGGCCAGGGCCCCGAGTACACCCGCCTCCGCGCAGGCCGGGACGCTGCCGGGCGGCGGCGGATTCGGGAACAGGCAACGATAGGTCGGGTTGGGCGTCCCATCCGGGCCGGTCTCGTGCGCCCGGATCGTCGTGAGCGTCCCGTCGAACCGGCCGAGCGCCGCCGTCACCAGCGGGCGTCGGGCGTGGAAGCAGGCATCGGAGACGGCGTACCGCGTGGCGAAGTTGTCGGAACCGTCCGCGACGAGATCGTAGCCGGAGATCAGGTCGACCGCATTGCCCGGGGTGATCCGGAACGGGTGCTGGACCACCATCACGTGCGGGTTGAGGCGGGCCACGGCGTCGGCGGCGCTCTCGACCTTCGGCCGCCCGAGATCCGGCGTACCGTGGATCACCTGCCGCTGAAGGTTAGACAGGGAGACCGTATCGTCGTCGACGATGCCGATCGTGCCGATGCCGGCGGCAGCCAGATACTGGATTAGCGGCGCACCGAGCCCCCTGCTCCGATGACGAGGATACGGGCCGCCCTGAGACGGGCCTGGCCGGGTCCGCCGATCTCGGCGAGCACGAGGTGGCGGGCGTAGCGTTCAATCTCTTCCGGGGCGAGGGCCATGCGAGAGCCCATACCCCCTGCGGCGCCGCACGGAAGCGGCGAAAAAGAACGCCGCCCCGGTCAGGAGGCGGCGTGGTGTCTAAGATGCGGACGCCGCTCAGCGCGGCGCGAGGATCATGATCATCTGCCGGCCTTCGAGCATCGGCTCGCTCTCGACCTTGGCGATCTCGGCCGTCTCGTTCTTCACACGCTCCAGCAGGCGCAGGCCGATATCCTGGTGAGCCATCTCACGACCGCGGAAGCGCAGGGTCACCTTGACCTTGTCGCCCTCCTCGAAGAAGCGGTGCACCGACTTCATCTTGGTGTCGTAGTCGTGCTTGTCGATGCCGGGGCGGAGCTTGATCTCCTTCACCTCGACCGTCTTCTGCCGCTTGCGGGCCTCGTTCTGCTTCTTCTGCTCGTTGAAGCGGAAGCGCCCGTAATCGAGCAGCTTGCAGACGGGTGGCACGGAGTTCGGCGCGATCTCTACGAGATCGAGCCCGACTTCCTCGGCAAGGTTGAGGGCATCGAAGAAGGGAACGACGCCGCGGTTCTGCCCGGTATCGTCGATCAGCTGCACTTCCCGCACCCCGCGGATGTCGCGATTGGCGCGCGGCCCGTCCTTCTGCGGGGCCGGCATGGCTCTCATCGGTCTACGAATGGCTTAGGTCTCCTGCTGCAACGACGAAACGGCGGACCGGATGACCCCCGGGAGGATCTCCTGACCGCCAGCCGTTCCGGTCTCATCCGGACATACAACGTTGGGGGAAGCGCGGCCAGAGTCAACGGCCTGCCGAGGCGGCGCTCGAAATAATCGGCGGGGTACGGGTAACAATCTATGGAAAGCCCGGCCTTTCGATCGACAAACCAGTGGCGCTGCTTGCGGCGAGGCTCCTGGATCGGTGATCCAGGAGCCTCGCAAGCAACGAGGCGGGCGACACGAGAGGGGCGCAGCGATTCGGCGCCCCGCTCACGGATGGCGACCGAGAAGCTCGGCGTAGACGGCCAGCGTATCCCCAACCATCCGCTCCAGCGAGAAATGCGCCTCGACATGCGCCCGGCTCCTGCGTGCCAGGGCATCCCGGGCGCTGGCGCCCAACGACAGGGCTTCGGTGAGCGCGGTTGCCAGCGCCGCCGCGTCGCCCGGCGGGACGCGCCAGCCGGTACGCTGACCGGCGGGCACGTCCGGCGGCGCCAAGACCGTCTCGGGCACGGCGCCGAGATCGGAGACCACCACCGGCGTGCCAAGCGCCTGCGCCTCCACGGCGGAGCGGCCGAACGCCTCTGGCTCCACGGAAGGGACTGCCACCACGGAAGCGGCCCGGAAAGCCGCAGGCATGTCGGTGCAGTGCCCGACCCGGCGGACGATGCTGCCCAGCCCACGCGCCGCGATCAGCGCGTCGAGTTCGCGTTCGTAGGTCGCCCGGCCCTGGGGATCCCCCGCCAGCACGACGGCGAGGTCGGGGATGCCCCGGTCGCGCATCTGGGCGGCGGCCTCGATCAGCACGCGATGTCCCTTCCAGGCGGTCAGGCGGGCTGCCAGGAGGATCACCCGCTCGTGCGGCGCCACGTTCCAGGCTCGGCGGAGAGCCTCGACCCGACTGGCACCGACGGCGACCGGATTGAAGACGGCGAGGTCTGTGCCGCGATGGATCACCCGCACCCGGTCCCCAGCCTGCTCGGCATGAAGGCGCTGGATCAGGTCCGCGGTGTAGTGCGAATTCGCGATCACCACGTCGCCGCGGGCCATGACGGAATTGTACAGGACCTTGACGCCGGTCCGGCCGGAGTAGCTGCCATGATAGGTCGTCACGAACGGCAAGCGGAGCCGCCGCGCGGCGCCGAGCGCCACCCAGGCGGGTGCACGCGACCGGGCATGGATGATCTGGACGCCTTCACGGCGGCAGAGCGCCATCAGTCGCAGGGCATTCACCGCCATCCGCGCGGGATTCTTGGAGGCCGCCGGGAAGCGGAGCCAGTGCCCCCCTTCGCCTGCAACTCGCCGACGAGGCGACCACCCTCCGTGGCAACCAGGGCGCGCGCGCCTACAGCCGCCAGGGCGCCCGCCACGTCGACCGTGGTGCGCTCGGCGCCGCCGGCTTCCAATTCCGGGATGATCTGGAGGATCCGGGCGCCCGTGAGGATCCCGATCTCGGACGGGAAGCCCGACAGGGCGCGGGTCACGCCGGTCGTTCCCGGTCCCTCGGCGAGGACGCGCATGCCCCCGGCCGGTGTCTGCCAAATGCTCGCTGCCATTGCTCCAGCATCGCCGTCGCGCTTTACGGTCCGGTAAACGGAGGTTGAATCCAATCCGGTCAGGAGAGGACTTCTTCCGCTCTGAGACAGGGATATCGGAGAGTTCGATGGCCGATACAGACCCCGCGTATATCACCGTCGGCGCGGGCAGCGCCGCCCGCCGCATCGCCGTGCGGATGCGCGACGGTTCCGGACCACCGGTGGTGTGGCTGGGCGGATTCCGCTCGGACATGACCGCCACGAAGGCGGCCGCTCTGGATATCTGGGCGGCACAAGCCGGGCGGAAGCTGATCCGGTTCGACTATGCGGGTCACGGCGCCTCAGGCGGCACCTTCACGGATTGCACGATCTCCTCGTGGCTTGAGGATGCGCAGGCCGTGCTGGCGGCCTATGTCGACGAGGCGCCGATTTTGGTAGGCTCGTCGATGGGCGGCTGGATCGCCTGCCTCGCGGCGCGCGACCGGGCAGTCCGGGGCGAGAAAACCGCCGGGCTCGTGCTCATCGCCCCAGCCCTGGATTTCACGGAGGATCTGATCTGGGACCGCCTGAGTGAGGCGGCGCGCGCCATGATGATCCGGGACGGCGTCCTGCGGAAGCCCAGCGACTACGCGCCCGAGCCAGACCCCATCACCCTAACGCTGATCGAGGACGGGCGGGGGAACCGCCTGCTCAACGGGCCGCTGGCCCCGGGCTGCCCGATTCACATCCTGCAGGGCATGCGCGACACGGACGTGCCCTACGCCCACGCTCTCAAGATCCTCGCCCGGCTGCCAGCCGAGGGTACCGTGCTGACACTGATCGCCGATGGCGACCACCGCCTGTCGCGGCCGCAGGATATCGCGCGGCTCGTCGGGGCGGTGGCCGAGATCGCCCGACCGGCCGATCCGGCCGGGATCAGTGCAGGCTGACGGGCTGCAGATCGTGGGCGAAGGCGTTGGCCAGCACCACGTCGCGGGAATCGGCCAGCATGATAGGCGCGCCGCTCGCCGAGAGCAGAGCGAAGAGATCGAGGCCGGGCGTCAGCTCCGGGGCCTGCGGGAAGAAGCGGCGAACCTCGTCGGACCGGATCGGCCGGACGTAGGCGATGTGCCCCTCACCGAGAGCCGCGAGGTCGGCCGGCTTGAATTCGGCCGGGTCGAGATCCGCGGGGGTCAGAGGGGACGGGTTCAGGTCGGTCATCAATGCCCTCCTTGGTGGCAGAGCGTCCACCGCCGGTCCCGGAGGCACCGGCGGCTCCGCACTGATGTGGGGATTGTCGCCGTCCAATCAATCCATCTTAGCCGCGGGCACCGATATCGATCTTGCGCACGACCCGATCGGGCTCCGGACGGACCAGATCAATCGAGAGAAGACCGTTGGCGAGATCCGCGCCCAGCACCTCCATACCGTCTGCGAGCAGGAAGGCGCGCTGAAACTGGCGCGCCGCGATGCCGCGGTGGAGAAAGTGCCGCTCGCGCTCGTCCACCTGCCGGCCACGGACGACGAGCTGGCTCTCTTCCAGCATCACGTCGAGCTGGTCGCGCGTGAAACCCGCCACGGCCAGGGTGATGCGCAGGCGCTCGGGCTCCCGCTCGGTGCGGGGCAGGCGCTCGATGTTGTAGGGCGGATAGCCGTCGTTGGCGGCTTTGGAGACCCGGTCGAGAGCCTGTTCGATCTCATCGAAACCGAGCAGGAACGGGTGCCCGAAGGGCGAGGATCGAGTCATCGCGGCCGTCATCCAGAAAGCGAGGCCTCCGACCCTGGGACTTGCCGCACCCCTGGGATCTCTGAGCACCTCGGCGATAGGGAGCCCGCACGGGACAGCGCTCCGCCGGGCAGGACGCCGCGGCAAGGCAGAGATATGGCCGAGGGTTCCCGAGCCATCAAGGGAGGCGGCCCGTTTCGTTGGAGAGCCGGCGCAGACACCGATAAAGGGGGTGTTCGGGACATTTCGGCAATTTGCACCGGGAGCCTTGAGCAAAGCCCGGAACGGTCAGGCTTTCCCGTAACAATTTGGAACTGCTCTGATTTTCACGCTGGGCCTTGATCCCGGCCGCACTCATGGATACTGCCGCGGCTGATCTTCGTCCGTGACCTACGGATGTGCGGCGACTTCCTGCGACGCGAGGCACCGGAGCCCCATGAGCGCGCCCTCGACACCGTCGGATCCTGCGGCGATGCGGCGTGTCGCCGACGTGTGCGGCGACGCAGCCGACATCCTAGCGTTGTCGGTCGCCCGGTTCGTGGCAGCCGGGTACATGACAAGCGATGTGGCCTGCTGGAACGCTGCCTTCGACGGCGCCGAGCAGCTGCTCGGTGCCGCAGAGGGCGGTCGCTTCGTCGCCTGCGTGGTGGCGATCATCCGGGCACTACGGGCGGAACGTGAGGACGACTGGTCCTTCATGCCGGCGAGCTGCTGCCGGGTGACCGGTCATGAATGCGCACTGGTGAACCTGATCAGCCGGGGCCGACGCCGGCTCTGGACGGATCTGGAGGAGGCGGCAGCGGAGATCACCGGACGCGAGGCGGCGCCGCGCCTTGTGGCAGCGGTCCGTGCGGCGATCGGCCCCCTCGAGGAGGCGGCAGAGCGCCTCGCGCCGGCCGCCTGCCCGCGCCGCGCGGTGCTCCACTGACTCGACGCCGAACCAATAACTTTGGCGGGAGCGGTCCTCCGCACACCACCGCCCCAATGAGGAAGAGGAAACCCCTTCGGTGCTTGCCTTGCGCGTCTCCCTGTACCGCCGGCGTATCGGCCGCATCGCCCTCGATACCGCGGCCTGCTTCGCGCTGCTCGCGCTCCTGGCCGCCTCTGCTCTGGCACAGGACGGCACCGAGAAGGCCGCGCCGCTCAAGCTGCAGCTCAACAAGGTCGAGACAGCGGGCGAGGCGTGCCGGATCACGATGGTGATCGACAACGCCAAGGGGACCGGCCTCAAGTCCTATAAGGTCGATCTCTTCGCCTTCGATACCGACGGGGTCGCGCAGAAGCGCGTCGCCGTCGAACTCGGACCGCTTCCGCCGCGCAAGACCACCGTCAAGATCTTCGATTTCCCCGGCATCGCCTGCAACAAGGTCGGCCGAGTCCTTCTGAACGACGTCCTAGCCTGTGACGGCGGCGATGCCGCCCGCGAGGCCTGCCTCGAGCGGACCGAGACCGAGTCGAAGGCCAGTATACCGTTCGACCGCTGATGGGGTGGCCTGAGGGCCGCCGAGATCGAACCGCCAGGCAGCCGGAGCCGCCGGGCGGTCTGCGGTTTTCGCCGCATCCCGATACAATGGCGGCACAAGGCCGCGTGAGACCAGGACGCCAGGAGCCCGCGATGGACCCGACACAAGCCCCGATCGAGGCGGCCCACGACTTCTCGTTCCTCGGCCTGTTCCTGCAGGCCGATCCGATCGTGAAGGGCGTGATGATCCTACTGGTGATCGCCTCGATTGCCTGCTGGACGGTGGTGTTCGAGAAGATCATCCGGCTCGCAGCGGCCCGCCGTCAGGCCAAGGCGTTCGCGACGCTGGTGCGTTCGGGCGGGAGCCTCGACGGCGACCACAGAGGTATCGCCGGTCACGTCGTGAAGGCCGCCATCGACGCATGGCGCGACCAGGACCCCTCCGAGACACGGGCGGAGCGGCGCGAGCGGATCGAGCGGGCCATGAAGGGAGCCCTCACAATCGAGGTAAAGCGCCTGCGCACCGGCCTGTCGCTGCTGGCGACCTCCGGATCTACCGCGCCGTTCGTGGGCCTGTTCGGCACGGTCTGGGGCATCATGAACTCGTTCTCGTCGATCGCGCGCAGCCAGGACACGTCGCTTGCCGTGGTGGCACCGGGCATCGCCGAGGCGCTGTTCGCCACCGCGATCGGCCTCGTCGTCGCGATCCCGGCTGTGATGGCCTACAACAAGCTGTCGAGCGACGTCGCCGGCATCCAGAGCACCTTTTCCTCGTACATCTCGGTGCTCGGCAACCGCCTCGCCAGTGATCGCGCCGGCGCTCACCGCGCCGCGGCCGAGTAGCCTCTTTCCGCTCCAGCCCGTACGGGCCGAACGCAACGGAACCGGAGACGTCCTATGGCGATGGGATCCATTCGCACGAGCGACGAGGACGACCTCGACGACCTCCCGATGTCCGACATCAACGTGACCCCAATGGTCGACGTGATGCTCGTCCTGCTGATCATCTTCATGGTCGCCGCCCCGCTGATGACCACCGGCGTGCCCGTGCAGCTGCCGAAGACGGCGGCGCCCAAGGTGGCCCAATCGAAGAAGCCGCAGGAGGTGACGGTAGACAAGGACGGCAACCCATCCATCGCCAAGGAGGTGTTCACGATGGAGAGCATCGTGCCCCGCCTGCGGGAAATGGCGGCCGCCGACAAGGATCAGGTCATCCTGGTGCGCGGCGACCGCGACGTGCCCTACGGCAAGGTCATGGAGGTGATGGGCCTCGTGGGTCAGGCTGGCTTCACCAAGGTGTCGCTGATCGCGCAATCCCCCGGCGGCGCCGCTGCGGCACCCGCCGCCTCCGCAGGGACCGCCCGCTGAACCGATGAGCACCTTCACGTCGACGGATCTGCCGGGGGATCTCGGCGAGCGCCGCCCGTCCGGGCTGGTCGCCGCCTTCCTCGTCGCGCTCGTGCTGCACGCCCTTGCCCTGTCCGCGGTGATGTTCCTGCGGCTCGCGCCGCCGGCGCCGCCCGGCGAGCAGCAGATCACCGTCGACCTGGCCCCGCTCATGACCGATGCGCCCACCGAGGCACCGGCGGAGCAGCAGATGAGCCAGGCGGCGCCCCCAGAGACCAAACCCGTGGATGCGCCGCCGGACGAGGCGGTACAACCCCCGCCGCCCGCCGAGATGGCCGAGGTGAAGCCGGAGGAGACTCCGGTCACCGAGCCGCCGCCGGAGGCTGTGCCGCTGGAGTCGCAGAGCCAGGTCGTCACCTCCACCTCCGAGGCCGCAGAGCCGCTGGCTCCCCTCCCGCCGAGGTCGCCAAGAAAGAGGAGCCGCCCAAGCCGGTGCCCGACCCCGCCAAGCTCAAGGCTGAGCGGGAAGCCAAGCTGCGCAAGATCCGCGAGGAGAAGCTCCGCGAACAGAAGCGCGAGGAGGCTCGCCAAGAGCGCCTGCAAGAGCGGCTGGAAGAGATCCGCGAAGCCAAGGCAAAGGCCGCGCGCGAAGCCAAGGCCCGTCAGGCCAAGGCGCAGGAGGGGGCGGAGCGCAGCTCGGCCTCGGCCTCGCGCCAGAACGCGGCCGGACGCGCGGCCGCTGGCAGTGATCCGAGCGCCATGCGGCAATGGCAGGGGCGATCAGCGCCGCGATCCACAGCCGGATGAACCCGAGCGCCGCTGCCGGCACAAGCGGTGGAACGGCGGTGGTTCACTTCACCATACTGCGGTCCGGCGCTGTGACGGGTGCAGGGCTCGCCCGTTCGAGCGGGGTCGGCCAGATCGACAGCGCAGCGCTCTCGGCCGTGCGCGGCAGCCTGCCGCCGGCACCGCCCGGGGTGACGCAATCGAGCCTCGCAATCACAATCCCCTCAACTATCGCGTGCGGTGAACTGGCTTCCACAACGCAAAGATCATCGGGTCGGTATTTTTCATCGTTCAGCAATATCGGCGCAAGGCACGAAGAGTGTGCGCCGTCATTCAGGACCGCCGCCCCGGATTCGCCATCGGACTGGCGAGCATGCTAAAGCCTTTGTGAACTTGCTCCTGTGCGCGTCCGTCGGTGCTGCAGGGGGGCGGTTCATCCGGCCTTGCCCCCTCCCCCCGAACAGGCCGGACCCGCCCAGTCACCGTCCCGCGCAAAATGCGGGAGGACGGCACCGCTGAGCCGGGGCGAAAGGGACAGGATGAGCGACGAGACTGAGTTCGACCTCGACGAGGTGAATGCCATCCGCGACGCGGAAGCCGAAGCGAAGACGCGCGCCGAAAATCGCGCCGAGCGCGCAGAACGCGCTGAGCGCATGGCCCGCGAAGGCGCCCAGGCGATGGCGGAGCATCACGCGGCCATCAAGGCGATGGACGAACGGACCGTCAGGTTGCGCTCCCTCCGTCTCGCCAAGGAAGCCGCCGACGCGCAGGCCAAGGCGGCCGAGAAGGAAGCCAAGGCGGCCTCCAAGGGGACAGCGAAGGGCGCGAGCAAGGGCGCTGCCAAGAAGGCAGCTCCGAAGAAGAACGCCGCGAAGGATTAGAGGCCGATGGCCGATGACCGCAACCGCCGCCGGTTCAGCGATCCGCGCGCGGCAGCTGAGGCGGCTTTCAGGGCCGCCACAACCCCGAAGCCGGCCGCTCCCCCGCCACAGCCGGCTGCCCGCCCCGCTGCGGTTCCGGGCGCGCGGGAAATGGTCAGCCTCCGCCTCGACAGCGCCGTACTGGCCCATTTCCAGAAGGATGGGCCTGGCTGGCAGGATCGAATCAACGAGGCACTGAAGGCGCTGGTCTCCGGTCATCAAGACTGAGCCGGGCCGTCTGGGACGGCAGCGCGCTGTCTCTCTCAAGGCCTGGCCGGCCGGTCCCGCAGGATCCGGTTGACCGCACGATCCAAGCCCGACAGGAACGCCGACCGATCAGCGCGCGAGTACGGTTTCGGGCCGCCTGTGATCGTTCCAGCCTCGCGCAGGGATTGCATCAGGTCACGGGTTGCGAGCGTCATGCCGATCGATGCCTCGCTGAACGGCTTTCCGGTGAAGGCCAGCACCGTGGCCCCGGCCTTCACGCAGCGTGCGGCGAGGGGCACGTCGGCGGTGAGCACGATGCTCCCGGGTGCGGCGCGCTCGGCGATCCAGTCATCGGCGGCGTCGAGTGCCGCGCCGACCACGACGCGCACGATCCAGGGCTCGCGCGGCAGGTTCAGCACGCTGTTGGCGACGACGTAGACCGTGAGGCCGTAGCGCGCGGCCACCCGGTAGGTCTCGTCCTTGACCGGGCAGGCATCGGCATCGAGGTAGATCGGCGGCCCGGACGGTTCGGCACTCATTGTCGCGGCACCAACTTCGAGATGAAGCCCCCCAGGATCAGCAGGATGCCGAGGGCGAACTGCCAGTGCTCGATATCGCCGCCCACGGAGAGCAAGACAGCGTGACCGAAGACGGCTACGCCGAGCAGGGGCAGCCCGAACCGCAGCACCATCTTCAGGACAGTTAGTGTGGTCGAGCGTGCGGCTCCGGCCCGAGGCATCAGCGGGCAGCCGCAATCCGGCGGGGCGCTGGGTCCTCGAGCGGCGCGACGTCGGAGGTTCCCCGCTCCAGCGTGGCCACCGCCAGCGGTGCTCCGCGACCGCGGAGGGCGTGGGCGCCCAGGGATCGTGCCCGGACACCTGCGGGCAGGCGCGGCAGCCGTCCGAGAAGATCCTGCGAGATCAGGATGCCGACCCCCAACGGTCGACACAGGGCCTCGATCCGCGAGGTCACGTTCACGGCATCGCCGAAATAGGCGATCTTGTGCCGGTCGACGCCCACTTCGGCCGTGACCACGGAGCCGCCATGCAGGGCCGCCCGGAGCCGTGGCACCGTGCCGAACCGGGCCGTCCAGGCATCCGCATCCGCCTCGATCCGGTCGAGCACGTCGAACAGGCAGGTCACGCAGCGCGCATCCTTCAGGCCCCGGGACATCGGCCACGTCACCATGGCGAGATCCCCAACATAGTCGTCGACGGAGCCGCCGTTGCGTCGGACCGGCTCGGCCAGCGTGGCGAAGACCGCCCCGAGATATTCCTGGGCCCGCAGATCGCCGTGCGCCTCGGCGAAGGCCGTCGACCCGACCACGTCGAGGAATAGGAAGATCCGCTCCTCGGCCACCGGCTTGTGGTAGCGGCCGATCATGAAGTTGACGAACACCTCGCCGCCGATCAGGTCGCGCATCCGGATCACGAAGACTAGAAGGCCGGAGACCGCCAGCGCGTAGGCCAGAACCCGGGCCGTCATCCGGGTCGCCGAGGCGAGATCGTCGGACGTGAGGGCGAACGTCCACACCACGAGTCCGCCGAGGGCGTTGCCCGCCATTATCATCAGCACGTAGGCAAGTTCGGCGGCCGGGACGTAGAGCCAGGCCGGGAAGCGCCGGATCCGCGCCTGCAAGCCGGCCAGGATCAGGCCGCGGTCGAAGGCGAGCACCGTCGCGCCCATGCAGAGGCCGTAGGTAAACCCGGCGAGCGGCGCGGCGGCGTCCGCGAAGATGATGTTGTAGAGCAATCCTGCGCCGGCAGCGGCGAGCAGGATCAGGCCCCAGAACATCCGGTGGGCCGGCAGCATCGGCGCATCTCCAGCATGGCCAACCGACTGACCGCGCCCCGGACCGGGTTCCACGCGGGCCGGCGCGCAGGGCGCGGCACGTGGAGGCGCAGGCTTGGCGAGCCTTCACGGCCCGACTTGAGGCAATGGCCTAAAGTTTAGGGCCGCGGATAGCCGCCGCCCATTGCTCAACGCCCCAAGATGGCGCGAGTAAGGCGTGCCGGCCCGTTCTGCGGCTCAGCCTCGGCAGGCCGGCGGGGCCGAACGGATCCATCGGGACTGTGGCCCCCAAGAAGAGTCGCGACAGGGAAGGGAGCGCTGGCATGTACGCGAGGAGCTTCGGCGCGGCGCGCGTCTCCGTGCCGGTCATCGGCCAGGGCACGTGGCATATCGACAGTGCGGACCGCGCCGATGCGGTTCGCGCGCTGCGGGCCGGCATCGACGCCGGCATGACCCATATCGACACCGCCGAGATGTACGGCGACGCCGAGGCGATCGTGGCCGAGGCAATCGCGGATTGCCGCGAGGAGGTGTTCCTCGTCTCGAAGGTGGTGCCGGGCAACGCCACCCGCCGCGGCGTCGCGCGCGCCTGCGAAGCGTCCCTCCGGCGCCTGAACACGGACCGGCTGGACAGCTACCTGCTGCATTGGCCCGGGCAGCATCCGCTGGAGGAGACGATCGCCGGCTTCGAGGATCTGCGCCGGGCCGGGAAGATCCTGTCCTGGGGCGTGAGCAACTTCGACGTCGAAGATCTCGACCGGGCGCTCGCCATCGCCGGACCGGACCGGATCGCTTGCAATCAGGTCCTCTACCATCTCAATGAGCGCGCCATTGAGCATGCGGTGCTGCCCTGGTGCGAGAAGCACGGCGTCGCGATGGTCGGCTACTCGCCCTTCGGCAGCGGCGAGTTCCCCGATCCCGCGAGCGCGGGCGGCCGCGTGCTGGCGGGCATCGCTCAAGCTCATGGCACGACGCCCTATGCCGTCGCCCTCGCCTTCCTGATCCGGCTGCCCGGGACCTTCACGATCCCCAAGACGGTCCGCCCTGCGCGCGCCGTCGAGAATGCCAGGGCGGCAGACCTGCATCTCGGCGCAGCCGAGATCGCCATGATTGATGCGCATTTTCCGCGGGGTCCGCGCCCCCGCATGCTGCCGATGCTCTGAGCCCGGCTGTCTCAGGCTCGCCGCGCGAGGAGGATCGGCTCGGCCTGCGGCGCGGCGCGAACCCGGTTGCGGCCCGCCTTCTTGGCGGCGTACAGCGCCGCGTCCGCCGCAAGGAACAGCGCATCGGGCGCCGCGCCGGAGGCCGGATCGGCGCTGGCGACGCCGATGCTGACGGTTGCCACACCCCCACCTCCGGAGCGTGCGCGATCTGCAGGTTCACCACTGCCCTGCGGACACGTTCGGCGGCGGTGCTCGCCGCCGTCGCGTCGAGGCCAGGCAGGAGGACCACGAACTCCTCGCCGCCGATCCGGAAGCTGATGCCGGCCGCATCAAGCGTCCGGCGCAGACACTCGGCCACCGCCTTCAGAACGCCATCGCCGCGGTGGTGCCCGAACCGGTCGTTGAACTGCTTGAAATGGTCCGCGTCGACGATCATCAGCGCGAGCGGCGTGCCCAGTTGGGCCGCCCGCTTCCACTCCGCCGCGAAGACCTCGTCGTAGCTGCGCCGGTTCGGCAGGCCGGTCAGGCCGTCGGTCCGGGCCAGCACCGAGAGCGCAGCGTTGGCCTCACGTGAGGATGCCTCCGCGGCGGCGTGCCGCCCCACCTCCCGGTGGAGTAGGATCGTCATCCCGAAGGTCAGACCGTTGAAGCAGAGGATCAGGATGACGATGATCGCCGCCTTGTAGATCCAGGCCGCCCGGATGCTGTGAACGCTCGTTGCCACCGTGACGATCAGCGGCAGATTGTCGAGATGGGCAAAGGTGTAGAGCCGCGCCTCGCCTTCGACGACCGAGTGGCCGAGAAACGCACCGCGCTCGTGGGCGCGATAATATCCGTAGCCCCGACTCGCGGCGATGCTTCGGCCCGGCATTGCCGGCTTCGCTGGCGCCCGGATCAGGAGCGTACCGTCCTGATGGAACACGTTGAGGGTAAGACCGTCCTCGAAGCGCAGCCTGTCGAACAGCGCCTGGAAGTGATCCAGGACGATCGAGCCGGTCACGATACCGGCAAACGTGCCGTCCGGCGCCTCAATCCGCCGACTCATCCGGACGATCTGCCGCCCTGAGAGGCGGGAGCGGGTCGGCCCGAACAGGATCAGGTTCGCCGCCGGATCGGCGCGCAGCGTCTGGAATTCGGGCAGGTCGCTCAGATCGGGGCGCTCCCGCTGATCCTCGTCGCTGGTCATCTCCACGTGCCCGGCCGCATCCGTGACGGCGATGGTGCCCAGCCCGGATCCCGTGACGACGGTGCTGAACAGCGCCAAGCGCCTGAGTTGAGGCTCCAAGGCGGCAATGTCAGACCGGGTGGCCAAGCGGGCGGCGGCGCGCAGGGTCATGTCGTAGACCCGGATGCTGTGTCCGACCCCTTCCTCGATCACCGCCAGCAGGTTCGCCCCATTGCGCCGCGCATTGTGCCAAGCGGTGTCGCGCAGGTCGAGGCAGAGATACGTGCCGACCAGCGTCAAGCAGATCAGCAGGCTCGCGCCGGAGGCCGCAATCAGGCGTGAGGCCCGATCGGCGAAGAGCGCACGGATCGCTGTGGCGGTCGATGGCGGCACCATGAACGTCGCGTCGCTACGGCTGCCGGTGACCGCGCCCTTGCGACCATCGGATCTTTTATCGCGCCGAGCTTGACCGTCCAGAACTGAAAAAGCCGTTATTCTCAAATCGAGAGATTTGCAAAACCGCCGGAATATACAGTTCAGACCGCCTTTCGATAGGTTGCCGCAGCGCAAAGGGCACCAGGAAATCGTCGTCGCCGTGCGACCGCGGCTCATGGATCGATCGTCCGCCGGCCGGATACCGATTTCGCAGCAAAGGCACGGTTCGGCCGCCGCTATCGCGCGCAGCCGACCGACGACAGGTCGGGTCGGATCGCCCGTCCGCTCCAGATGGCAACCGTCCGAGGCGTGAATGCCGTCACGGCGTTCTCGGCCCAAGTCCAGGCGCCGGCGAACGCTCCGTCAGGGCGCTCACCACCTTCGGCGATCAGTCCCCGATCCCAAACAGCTTCTCGATGAAGTTGCGGTCATCCTTCGGAGCCCGGCGGGCCGGAGCCGACGGGCGTGGCGCGGGCGCGTCCGGCTGGCCGAAGATCTGCCCGAGGATCCCCTCCGGAGCGCCTGGACCGGCGCTCGCCACCGATGCGGTGGTCTCCGGTGCCTTGCGCCAGCGGTTGAGGCCGGGGAGCGGCACAGGATTCTGACCCTTCAGCGCCTGCAGCATGTAGGCCTTCCAGATCTCCGTCGGCAGGTTACCGCCGGAGGCCTTCTTGGTCGGCTCGCCGTCGTCGTTGCCGAGCCAGACCCCGGTCACGAGGCTGCCGGAGAAGCCGATGAACCACGCGTCGCGGAAGTCCTGGCTGGTGCCCGTCTTGCCCGCGAGATCCCAGCCCGGGATGTCGGCTTTCCTGGCGGTGCCGGAAACGAAGGTCTCGTGCATCATCGCGTTCATCATGCCGTCGGCATTGGCGTCGATGACCCGGCCCAGGCCGCTGTCGGATCGCTTGTAGAGCATCTTGCCGTCCGCACTCTTTACCGCAGTGACCACATACGGGATCACGCCGGTGCCGCCGTTTGCGAAGGCCCCGTAGGCGCCGACCATCTCCAGGAGCGTCACCTCGGAGGTCCCAAGAGCGATCGAGCCGTTGGCCTGGAGCGGCGAGGTGATGCCGAGGCGCTGCGCCGTCTGCACCACGGCCTTCGGTCCGACTTCCTGGCCGAGGCGCACCGCCACCGTGTTGAGGGACTGGGCCAGGGCCGTGCGCAGTGTGACCGGCCCCTCGTAGCGATGCGAGTAGTTCTCCGGCGCCCAGTTGCCGATGCGGATCGGTGCATCCTCACGCACCGTGTCGGGCGTGGCACCGTGCTCCACGGCAGTGAGGTAGACGAAGGGCTTGAACGAGGAGCCGGGCTGACGCTTGGCCGTGGTCGCGCGGTTGAACTGGCTCTGCGCGTAGTCGCGCCCGCCGATCAGCGCGCGAGATCGCCCCGTCGGGCCGCATTGAGACCATCGCGCCCTGGCCGACATTGTAGCGCGCGCCCTTGGCGTTGAGGCTCCTCCGTCAGCGCCTTCTCGGCGGCGGCCTGCAGCCCCGTATCGACGGTGGTCTGGACCGTGATGTCGGTGTCGAACTTGCCGACGTAGTCGTCGAGGACATCCATCACGAGGTCGGCGACATAGTTGGCCGAGCCGCCGCCGCGGGCGTTGGCGGGCTTGGCCGGCTGAGCGAGCGCCACCTTCACGTCCTGTGCGGAGGCGAAGCCGAGTTCCTGCATCGCGGCGAGCACCTGCGCGGCGCGCGCCTGGGCGGCGGGCAGGTTGCGGTTCGGCGCGAGCCGCGACGGCGCCTGCACGAGGCCGCCGAGCATCGCGGCCTGGGCCAGCGACACTTCCTTGGCGGGCTTTCCGAAATAGCGCTGGGCCGCCGCCTCGACGCCGTAGGCGCCGGCGCCGAAATAGACTCGGTTCAGATAGAGTTCGAGGATCTCGTCCTTGGTGTACTTGTGCTCGAGCCAGAGGGCGAGGATTGCCTCCTGGATCTTGCGCGAGGCCGTCCGCTCCTGAGTCAGGAACAGGTTCTTGGCGAGCTGCTGGGTGAGCGTCGAGCCACCCTGCGCGACGCCGCGCCGGGTCAGGTTCTGACCGACGGCGCGGATTATGCCGACCGGATCCACGCCGAAATGCTGGTAGAAGCGGCGGTCCTCGATCGCCACGAAGGCGCGCGGCAGGTAGGGCGGCAGCTCCTTGATCGAGACCACCCGGCCGCCGGTTTCACCCCGGTTGGCCAGCAGTGAGCCGTCGCTCGCCAGGATGGCGATGTTGGGCGGGCGCTTGGGCACCGCGAGCTGGTCGATCGGCGGGAGCTGGGAGGCATGGTAGGCGATGAGCCCGGCCAACCCGATCACCGCCCAGAGGCCGAGCACCACCGTGCCGTAGACGATCCGGCCGAGCCACGAGCGCCGACGTCGACCGCGAGCTGGAGCTTTCGACCGACCTGTTATCCTGGCCGGCTGCCGCGCCGCCCCGCCCGATCGCTTCGCCACGCCGTCTCCTGTCCCGGGACGGTCCTCCCGGGACAGACGCAGATCGAGTTCGCCGAGACCCCGCACGCGCCCCTCGGGCACGTCGAAGTTCGGCTCAATCCTGCCCCGACCCTTGGCCATGCATCCCGTCTTCGAATGATCCGAACCGGCGCGCGTATCCCCTGCGACGCGGTACGGTTTCCGCACGCTAAATGCGGCGGTAGAGGGGCGTACGGAAATGACAGTCCGCCTTGGCCGCAGCCCGGACGCCCCCATGCTTAAAATGTGCGGCGAGATCGTTGACTGCCGCTTAAGGCAGCCGCGTATCCTCTGCCTTTCCTATCCCGGCTCAAGCACTGGTCAGGAGGGTGGGACCGAGTACGAGATCGAAGACGCCGGGCTGACAACCTGGGCCCCCTGTCGCGTTATCTCAGCCGATATGGTCGGCTCAAGCGGCTTTTACGCTGGACAGGAAGGTGCCGACCTCCTGTGACAGGCTGGCTGAGTGGCGCGCCAGTTGCTGGGCTGCACTCAAAACCTGCGCAGCCGCCTCGCTGGTCTGACCCGCGCCCTCGCGCACGCCCGCGATGTTCCGCGTCACCTGTTCCGTGCCCTGAGCCGCCTGCTGGACGTTGCGGGTGATCTCCTGGGTGGCCGCGCCTTGCTCCTCCATCGCTGCCGCGATGCTGGCCGCGTAGCTGGACATGTCGGAGATCACGCGGCTGATCTCGCGGATGTCGGCCACCGCCTCGTTTGTCGCGCTTTGGATCTCGGTGATCCGCTCACCGATCTCGCCGGTCGCCCGCGCTGTCTGACCCGCCAGTTCCTTCACTTCCGTGGCGACCACCGCAAAGCCCCGGCTCAACCGTGGTGCTGGGTTGATCTAGATCAAACACCAGTCGCCATCGAGTGCGCAGAAGCCGTCTGAAGGCCGTCCACCATCGCCTGCAAGCGGGTCGGTTCTGTCTCACGAGGAGGGGCAACGGGCGACAGCATGGCGACCTCGGTAGGCGTGGAGCGTGGGCGAGGTCCGCGCCATCTTGGTTCTGCACATGCCAATAATTCACAAGCTTTACTACAAGGCCATGCGATCCAACATGATGCCGGCAGCGCAGTCTGTCAGTATTTATGTAATTAAGAATGCTAAATTCTCAGCTTCGCTGTGCCACCTGTACAATCAGCAACCTAGTGGCGGCCGTGAGTAGGCAGAAAGCTCGATTCGGGAGAGCGCCCGGCGCGGGCGGAAGGCAACACAACAATGCATGTGAGCGAGCGCATGCGCGAGCCTGAAGTGTCTCACTTGCATTACCGACAAGCTCAAGGTGTCATCCCGGTGGCATGATCGGCTTGTAGGGACCCGTGACTCAGAAGAGCGACCGGAACGCAGGAGTGGGCATTCGGTAGCCCGCCGGCTGAGGGAGATTGGCGTGTTTCCAGACGACGACGAGTTCGACTTCATCGGACCTAACCGGGGCTGGAATCACGAGCCCACGCGTGCGGATCTCTTCCGGGATTTCAGGTCGCCGGCCTATACCACCGACGCGCACGGCTGGCTGACCTACTACAACGATGCGGCTGCCGAGCTGTGGGGCTACCGGCCTGAACTCGGCAAGGCGCGCTGGTGCGGCTCCTGGCGCATCTTCACGACCGAGGGGACGCCCCTGCCGCTGGATCAGTGCCCGATGGCCGTGGCGATCAAGGAGGGGCGGCCGATACGCGGTGTTCAGGCCGTGCTGGAACGGCCGGATGGCACGCGTATACCGTTCATGCCCTACCCCACGCCGCTGCGGGACGCGGCAGGCACGCTCATTGCCGCATCGAACGTACTGCTGAGGATTACAGATCTCGGTAGGCCGGCCCTGACCGAGACTGCCGGAACCCATCTGGCTTTGAGCGAAGGAGCTGAACCGATGGCGGACACACGCAGTGGAGGCTCTCGATCTCGACCGACTGACGGGCGCACTTCAGGCGACGCTCGCCGCGCTGGCAGATGTCGAGGTCGGCTACCAAGCGGATTGCGAGCGCCTTGACGAATGGTCCGGCCCCGCAGACGAGAAGCAGCGCATTCTTCTCCAGCTCGAACAGAAGCGGCAGCGTCAGCGCACGGCCCTGAACCAGCGCTTGGAGCAGCTACAGCGGCGCGCCATGCAGGCCATGGCCGATCAACGATGCGGCGGCAGCGCGCCCATGAGCACAGTCCACGCGCGCTCCCCTGTGCTGCACTGACAAGCAGAGACGATGGGCTCTGGGCGATCTTCCGCCTTGAGCTTACGCGTGCAAGGCAAAGGGACCGGCGCCGGGCTGGGGCAGCTCGTGTGCGATCTGCACCGGAACAATGGGCAAGTCGATCTCGGCCCCTATCACTTCCCCATTGGCAGCCGATGTGACCTCAAGCTGGAGCCGCACTTCGGCAGGACCGGCGTGGGTCGTCGTGAACGCGGCGATCTTCGGCACGATCTCGGCGCGAAAGCGCGAGCCGTTGAAGATGCCGTAGTGACCCGCTCCCATCTGGAGGTGATAAGCCTTCCTCTCGACCGAAAGGTTCGTGGTCAGGTCGAGCGCGGCGCGAGTCTGGCCGATTCCGGTGATGTCGTCCTTCTCGCCCTCAATGGCCATCAGCGCGCAGCGCCGGATCGCGGTGAGATCAACAGGTTTGCCTCGGTGGCGCATCTCACCCCTGGGCAGCAGATGCTCGATGAACACCGTCTCGACCGTCTGGAGGTAGTATTCTGCCGTGAGATCCATCACGGCGAGGTATTCGTCGTAGAACTCGCGATGCTTGGCGGCAGAGTCCCCGTCACCTTGGACGAGATGGTTGAACATGTCCCAATGCGCGGTCTGATGGCGGTCAAGGTTCATGCTGATGAAGCCGGCCAACTGGAGAAAGCCAGGGTAGACATCACGGCCGTAGCCAGGATGCGGCCAGGGTACCGGGTGAATGCAGTGCTGCTCAAACCACTCGATCCGCTTCTCCTGCGGCAGCCTGTTCACGGCAGTGGGCGAGCGGCGTGTGTCGATGGGACCGCCAACCAGCACGGCCGAGCGAGGCACCAGCGGCCGATCCTCAGCCTCCATGCGCGCGATGGCGGCCAGCACCGGCACCGAGGGCTGACACACGGCCATGACGTGCAGGTCGGGCCCGAGCGCCTCGAACATGTCCGTGCAGTAGTCGACGTAGTCGTCCAAATCGAAGCGCCCGGCGGAGAGGGGCACCTGCTTGGCGTCGGCCCAATCGGTGATGAACACCTGATGCGTGTCGAGGAAGGCCGCCACTGTGCCGCGCAGCAAGGTCGCGTAGTGGCCCGAGAGCGGGGCGACCAGCAGCAGCTTCGGCTTTGCAGAGGGCTCACCGAAGGCGACCACGCGGCAGAAAGGCCGCTCCCAGACGACACGCTCGGGTGCCTGTAGGCCAAAAGCCGGTTTGGCGTAGCTGCGGGTGGCGCGCTCGAACAGCTCACAAGAGGCGATGATGGCGCGGCCGTTAGGGCTGTAGCTGAGCGGATTAAGCGGGTTCTGGCAGGCTGTTCTGGTGAGGCCGGCCGCCACCCGTGCTGGCGTGAGCATCAGATCACAAGCGTCACGCATCAGGTACAGCATACGGTTCGTCCTCCCGGCCCTTGCAGAGCCGCACGTCGGTCATTGCCTAACGCGCTGGCAATATGATGCGTTGCGTGGACATGATGCCTCAGTAACCGGCATGAAAATGCTTCCACCGTGTCGATTCTGGATAGAGTGCTGCCTGTCTGGGCCGCCGAATGAGGAGGCTCTGGTGCTTGACAGCAACATAGGTCAGGGCCGGATCAACCGGGCGGTTCGGCCTGACACCGGCAGATCAGCCGCAGCCACGCTGTCCTTCATGAACTTCGCTTCGGATGAGATGTTCAGGAGTGGCGCGGCACGCGTCCTGGGACGCGAGATCAGCGAGAACGCTTTGTGGAGGAGACGCCTGTGACCACCACCCCGAACTTTGAAGTACCCAGCGCGCTGCGCGACATAGCTGAGAAGGGCATCGACCAAGCGCGTCGGGCGTTTGACGGCTTCATCGGTGCAGCACGTCAGACGGTTGCAACCACCCAGGGCGCGGCTCAAACCGCCGGCACGAGCACGCAGGACATGGCGTCTCACAGCCTCCAGGCTGCCGAGCAGAATGTGCGGGCGACCCTCGACTTCGCGCAGAAGCTGACCCAGGCCAAGAGCCTACAGGAGGCCATGCAGCTCCAGTCTGAGTTCGCCCGCAGTCAGCTTGCCGCCGTACAGGCACAGGCGACCGAGCTGGGCGGCATGGCGCAGAGCGCGATGAAGCAAGGGTCAGAGCAGGTCATGAACGCCGCCCAGAGCGGTGCGGACCAGTCGCGCATGTCCACGGAGGATGGTGACGAGATCGGGCGATAGGCGACAATGCGATCCCGGAGGTCCGCACGGAGGCGCTTCAGTCACGGGGCATCATCGAGAGCGGATCTCCAACGCGTCGACTCGGGGCGCGGCGCTGGCCGCGCGCTGGCCTAACGTTCGCAACGGTAGCCCGACGATATTGGTAGCTAAGTTCCCCCAATTAGAGGGGCGTACGGAAATGACAGTCCGCCTTGGCCGCAGCCCGGACGCCCCCATGCTTAAAATGTGCGGCGAATCGTTGACTGCCGCTTAAGGCAGCCGCGTATCCTCTGCCTTTCCTATCCCGGCTCAAGCACTGGTCAGGAGGGTGGGACCGAGTACGAATCGAAGACGCCGGGCTGACAACCTGGGCCCCCTGTCGCGTTATCTCAGCCGATATGGTCGGCTCAAGCGGCTTTGACGCTGGACAGGAAGGTGCCGACTTCCTGTGACAGGCTGTTCGGTCAGGATCAGAGGCCGCTGGCGCACAACATTACGCTTTACAAGCCCCTTCGACGTGAAGGCATTCGCCCGCGATTCCGAACTTAATCCGGCTTATCGATATAAAATTTCTCGGTTTGAGCCGGCAATTAAGTTTCACGCAGCCGCGAAGTGGAGGAAGTTTATTCTTCCGCAGCCATCGAGTATCCAGATTACTCTTGAACAAGACTCCGAGCTGTGCAACGAAGAGGCGTCCGTACAAAGCGTGACGGGAGAGCCCAGACCGGCGTGAGCCGGTTATGGCGTCGAGAAGCGACCGCCCCCGGAAGCTTCAAGGCACAATCTCGTAACGTGGACGATCTGGAGTGCGACGCATTGCGCGTCACCAGCAAGCTTAAGCTGCCATCATGGCGGCGAGATCGGCTTGCAGGCACCCGCGACAGAGGGGGCGACCGGAATGCTGGAGCGGGCGTTTCGCAGCCCGCCGGTCGAGGGAGAGTGGCGTGTTTCCAGACGACGACGAGTTCGACTTCATCGGACCTGACCGAGGTTGGAACCACGAGGCCTCGCGTGCCGATCTCTTCCGGGAGTTCGGGTCGCCGGTCTACACCACCGACGCGGAGGGCTGGCTGACCTACTACAACGATGCGGCTACCGAGCTGTGGGGCTACCGGCCGGAACTGGGCAAGACGCGCTGGTGCGGCTCCTGGCGCATCTTCACGACCGAGGGTGCGCCCCTACCGCTCGACCAGTGCCCGATGGCCGTGGCGATCAAAGAAGGGCGGCCGATACGCGGTGTGCAGGCTGTGCTGGAGCGACCGGATGGTACGCGCATCCCGTTCATGCCCTACCCCACGCCGATTCGGGACGCCTCGGGGGCTCTGGTCGCCGCGTCCAACGTGCTGCTGAAGATCACCGAGCTGACCGGGTCTGATCCGGTCGACCTCCCCGCTGATCAATGGGCTGATCCAATGCCAGACACGCGCAGAACCGGTCACGAGCTGGAGGATCTGACAGGCTCACTCCAGACCGCGTTGGCCGCGCTCGCTGATGTCGAGTTCGGCTACCAGATCGATTGCGAGCGCCTGGAAGGATGGTCCGGGCCGGCTGAAGAGCGAGACCGCATCCTGCACCAGCTTGAGCAGAAGCGGCAGCGGCACCGAGACGCTCTGAACGCGCGGATTAGCCAGCTACAGCAGCTCGCCAGACAGGTCATGAAACAAGATCGGTCCGACTTGATGCAGCGGACAACTCTCGCCGCGTCAGGCTATGGCAGACTTCACTGACGCACCCATGCGCTGTGTGACGCGTTTAGAATGGCTGTCCTGAGCTTACGCGTGTAGCTCGGTGGCAGCCACGCTGGACGCGAGCGCCTCGTGCGCGATCAGCGCCGTGGCAGCCTCGGGTTCCGGGTGAGCCATCAGCGGCTCAGAGGACGCGAGTTTGATCGCCGGAGCTGCCGACGCAGTCTCGGCCTGCGCTGTCATGAACGCGGTGATCTCCGGCACGATCTCCGCCCGGAACCGCGAGCCGTTGAAGATGCCGTAGTGACCCGCCCCCATCTGGAGATGGTAGGCTTTCTGACTGGCCGAGAGGTTCGGCGTTAGGTCGAGCGCAGCGCGGGTCTGGCCGATTCCGGTGATGTCGTCCTTCTCACCCTCGATCGCCATCAGCGCGCAGCGCCGGATCGCGCTGAGGTCCACGGGCATATCCCGGTGGCGCATCTCACCCCTGGGCAGCAGATGCTCGATGAACACCGTCTCGACCGTCTGGAGGTAGTATTCCGCTGTGAGGTCCATCACGGCGAGGTACTCGTCGTAGAACTCCCGGTGCTTGGCGGCAGAGTCCCCGTCACCTTGGACGAGATGGTTGAACATGTCCCAATGCGCGGTCTGATGGCGGTCAAGGTTCATGCTGATGAAGCCGGCCAGTTGGAGAAAGCCGGGATAGACATCACGGCCATAGCCAGGGCGCGGCCAAGGCACCGGGTGGATGCAGTGCTGCTCGAACCACGCGATCCGCTTCTCCTGCGGCAGCCGGTTCACGGCAGTGGGTGAGCGGCGGGTATCGATGGGGCCGCCGACCAGCACGGCCGAGCGAGGCACCAGCGGCCGATCCTCAGCCTCCATGCGCGCGATGGCGGCCAGCACCGGCACCGAGGGCTGACACACGGCCATGACGTGCAGGTCGGGCCCGAGCGCCTCGAACATGTCCGTGCAGTAGTCGATGTAGTCATCGAGATCGAAGCGTCCGGCGGAGAGGGGCACCTGCTTGGCGTCGGCCCAATCGGTGATGAACACCTGATGCGTGTCGAGGAAGGCCGCCACCGTGCCACGAAGCAGGGTCGCGTAATGGCCGGAGAGCGGGGCGACCAGCAGCAGCTTCGGCTTGTTCGCGACTTGCGAGGGTTCACCGAAGGCGACCACGCGGCAGAAAGGCCGCTCCCAGACGACACGCTCGGGTGCCTGTAGGCCAAAAGCCGGTTTGGCGTAGCTGCGGGTGGCGCGCTCGAACAGCTCACAAGAGGCGATGATGGCGCGGCCGTTAGGGCTGTAGCTGAGCGGATTAAGCGGGTTCTGGCAGGCTGTTCTGGTGAGGCCGGCCGCCACCCGTGCTGGCGTGAGCATCAGATCACAAGCGTCACGCATCAGGTACAGCATACGGTTCGTCCTCCCGGCCCTTGCAGAGCCGCACGTCGGTCATTGCCCAACGCATTGGCATTATGATGCGTTGCGTTGACCTGTTGCCTGATTGGCTGGCACAAAAATGCTCCCACCGTGCTGATCCGGATAGAGTGCTCCCGAAGTGGGCTGTCGAATGGATGGCGGTGGTGCTTACGAGCAACAGAATTTTGGATCGGGCCACCTGGGCGGGTTCCCTGACACCAGCAGATCAGCCGCAGCGCGCTTTCCTTCATGAACTTCGCTTCGGTTGAGATGTTCAGGATTGGCGCGGCACGTATCCTGAAGACGCGGTCCAGCGAGAACGCTTTGTGGAGGAGACGCCTGTGACCACCACTCCGAATTTCGAAGTCCCCAGCGCACTGCGCGAGATGGCCGAGAAGGGCATCGACCAAGCGCGTAAGGCCTTTGACGGCTTTATCGGTGCAGCACGTCAGACAGTTGCAACCACCCAAGGCATGGCCCAAACGGCCGGCACGAGCACGCAGGACATGGCGGCTCACAGCCTCCAGGCTGCCGAGCAGAATGTGCGGACGACCCTCGACTTCGCGCAGAAGCTGACCCAGGCTAAGAGCCTACAGGAGGCGATGCAGCTCCAGGCTGAGTTCGCCCGCAGCCAACTTGCTGCCGTACAGGCACAGGCGACCGAGCTTGGCGGCATAGCGCAGAGCGCGATGAAGCAAGGCACCGAGCAGGTCATGAACGCCGCCCAGAGCGGTGCGGATCAGTCGCGCATGTCCATGGAAGAGGGCGACGAGATCGGGCGATAGGCGACGATGCAATTCCGGAGGTCCGCACGGAGGCGCTTCAGTCTAGGGGCATCATCGAGAGCGGATCTCCAACGCGTCGACTCCGGGCGCTGCGCTGGCCGCACGCTGGCCTCACGTTCACAACGATAGTCCAGCGATATCGGTAGTTTAGCTCCCCAATTTAAGGGGCCGTTATCGAACCGTTCGACACCCGTTCCGGTCAGGGATCGCAGCGCGACCTCAACCCTCGGCGGCAGGATTCTCGGACGGCGTTGCGCCGAGCACACGCCGTGCCTCGGCCAGCAGGACCGGGTGACGCACCGATTGCGGGCCGGAATCCGGCGTCTCGCGGCCGAGCCGCGCGATGCGCGACAAGAACAGGCGACGGCGCAGGCCGAACCGCCCGATGCTCATCGTGAGCGCCTGAAGGACGAGACGCACCGCCTCCGTCCGCTCCCGTTCCTGCACGATCTCCGCCTTCAGGGCCTCCTCGCGCTGGAGCGCGGCATCCAGCTGGAGCCGGACGGTGCTGCGGCTCGCCTCGTCCTTGCGCGCCGCCTCCAGCTGGATCCGGCATTCCTGCAGCGCGCTGAGCAGCAGAAGCTCCTGCGCGGACGCATCCCTCATCAAGGCCTCCCGAAGCGCCTTCTCCCGTCAGGCAACGCGGAGACACGCTGGATCACTGTCACATCCCGACACCTGCCTGAGCGGGCAAGGCCGATCGCACTTTGCCGACGCCATAGCGAGCGGAGGCGCTGGCCGGAAGCCGGCTTTCGGATTAATCGCCACCGCCTACGCCAATCACGGGGGAATCGGGGACGTGCGCAAACGGATTGTACAGGCCTTCGGGGCCGTCTCGCTGGGGTCGGGCCTGCTCGCGCTCGTCCCAGCTCACGCCTACCAGCTCGATACGGTGAATCTGATCGGCTGCGCGCAGGAGGGTGGCGCCTGCCGGATGCCCTATCCGACGAACGTGTATTTCGGCGTGCCCGGCCGGACCAACGGCCGGCCGTTCCCGCAGGGCGGCGTGGTCCCGTGCAACAGCCAGACCTTCGGCGATCCCGCTCCCGGTCAGCCGAAAAGCTGCTGGTATGCGCCGCGCATCTCCGCGCGCGGCGGCGTGGACCGCTCCCGGGACGACGGGGTCGATGACCGGCGCAGCGACGAGTACCGCTACGGACGCGATTACGACCGGCCGCCGGTGCGTCGCCCTTACGACGAGGATTACGGCCCAGCCCGGCGCCGCTACGGGGATGAGCCGGACGACTATTGATTCCCGAGCCGCCGGACCAGTCACCAGCTCGTATCAGCCCTGTTAACCGCAATCCGGCATCGTCGACGTCTGCGGAGTCGTGGCTCGCGCGTCACGAGGCCGGATGGAGGGACCGATGACGGAGGATCGCCGCAGCGCGTTCCGGAAGAATGCCTTCACGTTCGGCACGCTTCTCCTCGCCTGCGGTGAGGTCGGCTGCCTCGTCTGGGACGCCACCGAGACGGGAGCACAGATCGAGGTCGAGCACGATCAGGCGGTGCCGGAGCGTTTCCCGCTTCGTCTGACGGCGGGCGGCGATCCGCGGCCGGCCGCCGTGGCGTGGCGTCGCAACCGCCGGATCGGCATCGCGTTCGAGGGCTGAACCGCGCCGCCTCAACCCGCCTGAAGGGCCGGCCGGACACGCTTTTCGGTGACCGCGAGCCGGAAGAGCCGGGGTCGCACGAAGAGCAGATTGAGCGGCGTATCACGCACCAGCCGCTCCAGCAGCAGCGGCACCAGGATCGCCGCCGCCATGACCACGATGCTGGCGATTCCGACATCCGCGATGACCCCGGCTCTGACGAGGATCTCACGCGTCGCGGCCATGGGCAGCGAAAAGGCGAGATAGATCACGATCGAGCGCTGCCCGCAGGTCCTGATGGCTTCGGCCACCGCGCCCCCGCCCGGCAGATCAGCGCGGCCGCGACCACGATCGCCAATGCGCCGGCCGCGCCGAGGGCAAGGCTGACAAGCGGCAGGCTCGCCAGGGTCGGATAGGCGGGATGGTCCGTCGAGGTCAGCGCCAGCCATGCCTCGACGCCGGCCCAGGCGGCGAGGCCATAGAGCGCCGGAATAGCCCGACGTCCCGCCGTCTCGGCCAAGGCGAAGATCCGGCCGGCGAACAAGTAGCCGGCGACAAAGTAGACGTACCGCGCGCAGAACTCTTCGATCAGGGTCGATTCGCTGCGGATGTCGGCGATCTGCAGCAAGGCGGCGCCGACCAGCAGGATGCCGCCGGGCATCTGCCGCAAAGCCTTAGTCACGACCGAGAAGACCGCCAGCAGGTAGATGAACCACAGGCTGGAATACGGCTCGACGAGCGCGTGCAGGAGATGCGCCGCGAAGGCCGCGGGTCCGGCGTCGCCGACGATCTTGCCGTACTTGGCGGCCGACTGGATCACGAGCCAGAGGAGGTAGAAATACGCGAAGTGGACCACCCGGCGGTCGGAGAAAAGCCGCCAGTCCCGGTCGATCACCCGGCCCATGAACAGGCCGGACAGGAGGAAGAAGTCTGGGATCCGGAACGGCTTCGCGAACGCCACGACCGGGTGGAGGAAACCGACGCCTCCCATCGCCTCGCCGGTGCCGGTGACGGCATGCATCATCACCACCAGCAGGATGCAGATGCCCTTCGCGACATCGACCCAGCCGAGGCGATCGCTCGCGGTCCCGACCCCAGCCATCATTCCATCCTCGAAATCGGGATGACCCTGGACCGGCTGAGGTTGACAGGACTCTTTGCGGCGCGCGCGACCTGTGGACGTGACGAATACGGGGTAAACGCCTGCCGCTAGGTTCGGCGCCTCGCCCCGCGCCTGTCGCGGGCCATGCGGGTGGCGCCGTGGAAATCGTCGGGCTTGCCGCGGACCCAGGTCAGAAATCGGGCGATCTCCGGATCGGTCCGCAACGCCTCCACGTCGGCGAGGCGCCTGGCGATCTCGGCCTCGCTGTAGCGGGCGTGGATCGCCGAGTGGCAGATCTGGTGCAGCCGCACCGTCCCGCGATGCGTGCCGCCCTTCAGCTTCGGGGTCAGGTGGTGGAGGCTGGAGCGGGCGCGCGGCGGGATCGGCCTCTCGCAGAGCGGGCAGACTGGATCAGTCCGGGTCGCGGGCGCCTGCAAGTCGGGATCATCGGCGCTCCAGCGCCGGGAGCGCCGTCCGACCACGCGTGTCTCCCCTCCCCTCTATTGTCCGGGGGCGCTGACGGGACAGGTGTCCCGCTCTTGCTCAGCGAACAGCGCCTCGGCCTCGCGATCCCGGCTGCCCAGAATGGAAGCGTGATCGCCCGGGATCAGATCGATCCGCGCCCGGGAGCCGGCCGCCGTGGCAAGCGCTTGGGCGAGCTTGGCCGGCACCACCAGGTCGTCGCGGCCCTGAACGATCATCACCGGTTCGGTCCCCGCGCGGATGCGCAGATCCGAGCGATAGGTGTCGCGCAGGAGCCAGGTCGGGACCAGCGGGGCATGCAGCCGCACGGTCTGGATCATCGAGTCGAAGGGCGCTTCGAGGTAGAGCCCCAGGGACGTCACATGCCTGGCGACCGCCACCGCGATGGCCGCGCCGAGAGAGTGGCCATGCAGCAGGACCGGGGCGCCCGGCGCGCGCTCCGCAGCGGCCGCCACCGCCGCCACACCGTCCCGGATCAGGCCGCCTTCGCTGGGCCGCCCTGTCGAGCCCGGGTAACCGCGATAGGCAGGCGCGAGCATGCCCCAGCCGGCCGCTCGCCAGGGTCCGGCCGCGAAGCGCGCCGCGTGCGGTTCCGGGCGGGAGCCATTGCCGTGGAAGCTGACGACCACGCCGCAACCCGGGCGCGGCGGCCGCCACAGGGCATGCAGGCGCTCACCGTCCTCGGTCGCCACCGTGATGACCGTCACGCCGGGTGGCACTGCCCAGGGCGGAGGCGGCCGGTAGGCCCCCGGATAGATCAACCGCCGCTGGCCGAGCGCGAGCACGGCCAGCGCCAGGCCGTAGAGCAGGAGCGCAGCGAGCACGAAGCCGGCGAGAAGACGCATACGGTGCGACGGATGTGTGCGGCGGCGAGCGCCTTCGAACGGACGGACATCGAAATGTGTCTATTAGGGCGCGGAGCCTGGATTGACAAAGCCGGCCGTGGGCCCGAGTCTCGAGCCGTTCCGAGGGGGCCCCGCAGGGGGCTGAGATTGGGCACGCTGCCCTGACCCTTGAACCTGATCCGGCTCATACCGGCGGAGGGACGGGAACCTGCGGCCGCGCCTCGCGCGGCCGGATCTCATCTCAGCCATCGCGTGGACCGGACCGCTCCAGCACGAGGAGAGGCCCACGATGAATGCACCCGTTCTCCCGAAGGACGTGAAAGGCAGCCCCGAGGCCGTGACCACCGGTCCGGTCACCGGTTCGCGCAAGGTCTATGCAAGCCCGGCCGGCCGGCCGGATATCCGCGTGCCCTACCGCGAAATCGCCCTCTCCGATCCCAAGGAGGCGCCGGTGCGGGTCTACGACCCGTCTGGGCCCTACACCGAGACCGATGCGCGCATCGACCTCAATGCCGGGCTGCCCGGTGTGCGCGAGCCCTGGATCGCGGCGCGCGGCTACGCGGCCGTCGA
This sequence comes from Methylobacterium sp. P31, assembly GCA_050632875.1. Lineage (GTDB taxonomy): Bacteria > Pseudomonadota > Alphaproteobacteria > Rhizobiales > Beijerinckiaceae > Methylobacterium. The sequence goes on from JBODSC010000001.1 coordinate 42,100, forward strand.
GCCCCGCGCGGTCAAGCCGGAGGATAACGGCTTCGCGGGCGATAAGCTCGTGGCCCCCTGCCCCGCCGAGCGAACGATCCGCAAGGCGGCGCCCGGCCAGATGGTGACCCAGTACGAGTTCGCCCGCGCGGGAATCATCACCGAGGAGATGATCTACGTCGCCCATCGCGAGAACGTCTGTCGCGAGAAGATGCTGGAGGGTGCGGAGGCGGCGCTCGCCGACGGCCAGAGCTTCGGCGCCTCGGTACCGCCGTTCATCACCCCCGAATTCGTGCGCGAGGAGATCGCCCGCGGCCGGGCGATCATCCCGGCCAACATCAATCATACCGAGCTGGAGCCGATGGCGATCGGCCGGAACTTCCTGGTCAAGATCAACGCCAATATCGGCAACTCGGCCGTCACCTCCTCGGCAGCCGAGGAAGTCGAGAAGCTGGTCTGGTCGATCCGGTGGGGCGCCGACACGGTCATGGACCTGTCCACAGGCCGCAACATCCACAACATCCGCTCGTGGATCATCCGCAACAGTCCGGTGCCGATCGGCACGGTGCCGATCTACCAAGCGCTGGAGAAGGTCGGCGGCGATCCGCTCAAGCTCGACTGGGAAGTGTTCAAGGATACCCTGATTGAGCAGGCCGAGCAGGGGATCGACTACTTCACCATCCATGCCGGCGTGCGGCTGGCCCACGTGCCCCTGACCGCCCGGCGCGTCACCGGCATCGTCTCGCGCGGCGGCTCGATCATGGCCCGCTGGTGCCTGGCCGGCCACCGCGAATCGTTCCTCTACGAGCGGTTCGACGAGATCTGCGACATCATGCGGGCCTACGACGTGTCGTTCTCACTGGGTGACGGCCTGCGCCCCGGCTCGATCGCCGACGCCAACGACGCCGCGCAGTTCGGCGAGCTGGAGACGTTGGGCGAGCTGACCAAGGTCGCCTGGGACAAGGGCTGCCAGGTGATGATCGAGGGTCCCGGCCACGTTCCGATGCACAAGATCAAGGCCAACATGGAGAAGCAGCTGAAGGAGTGCGGCGAGGCGCCGTTCTACACCCTCGGCCCGCTGACCACCGACATCGCCCCGGGCTACGACCACATCACTTCGGGCATCGGCGCCGCGATGATCGGCTGGTTCGGCACCGCGATGCTCTGCTACGTAACTCCGAAGGAGCATCTCGGCCTGCCAGACCGCGACGACGTGAAGACCGGCGTGATCACCTACAAGATCGCCGCCCACGCCGCCGACCTCGCCAAGGGCCACCCGGCGGCGCAGCTGCGCGACGACTCGCTGAGCCGCGCCCGGTTCGACTTCCGCTGGGAGGACCAGTTCAACCTCGGCCTCGACCCCGACACGGCCCGCCGGTTCCACGACGAGACCCTGCCGAAGGATGCCCACAAGGTCGCGCATTTCTGCTCCATGTGCGGGCCGAAATTCTGCTCGATGAAGATCACGCAGGACCTGCGCGCCGAGGTGCTGGCGATGGAGGAGGCCGGCGAGGTCGTGGGCGCGTCGCCCGCGATGTCGAAGGCCGAGGCCGAGGCAGGAATGCGGGCGAAGTCGCAGGAGTTTCTCGCCGAGGGCGGCAAGCTCTACGTCGACGCCGCCGAGTGACCGTCCGGCACGCCCGTCCCGTTTCGGCGGCGGGCGTGCCGCTCCCGGCCGGCCTACGGGGACAGGCGACCGGTGGGGGCGATATCGCCTCGCAGCGCCGAAGCCGCCTTGATTTGTGGCGGGCCGGTAACGCAATCTTCATCGCAAGTGCGGACGCCGCTGCGCGTCCGGTGGACATGCGGCGCACGTTAAGAATGGCTTAGGCAGATCTTCGATTGAATCCTCCGATCACAGGATCGCAGGAGAACAGCCATGGAGATCCGCCCGATGAGTGCGGCGACGCCGGGGCCGCAGGGCCTCGACGCGCTCGCGGCGACCGCCGCCTCCGCGGTCACCCAGGAAGCACCGGAGCCGCAGACGCCGTCCACACCGCTTGAGCCGGCGGTGAAGCTCGACATCGGCACGGGCGGCGACAAGGCGCGCTACATTCAGGACCCGGAGACCAGCGCGATCGTCTTTCAGGTGGTCGATCCCAATTCCGGCAACGTGGTCGAGCAGCTCCCCAGCGAGACGGCCCTGCGGAACCGCGCCTACGACTCCGCTCGCGGAAACCAGGGCGGACCGGCGGGCAGCCTGTCGCGGGTCGCCTGAGATCCCACCTCCTCAGGCGCGTCGCCGGCGAGCCGGCTCTTCCGTCGTGGCTCCGTTCAGACCGAACTGCGCCAGGGACACGATTTCCACTGACGCGTTGCGCCGGGCGATGACGACGCTGTTCTCCGCGACGGGCGTCCAAGTGCCATAGTCCCGGTCGAGCGGCTCGGAGGCGATGACGACGCCCCCTTCCGAAGCGCGGTAATAGAGGCTGTTGGCCTTGTCGTTGGCCGCATAGCGGAAGGCGTAGAGGTCCCGCCCATCGGCCAGCGCCGCCGTAAACCGAAACGGCTGCTCCCCGGCCAGCTCGGTCAGCCGCGCGAGCGCGCGGGTCGTTGCCTCCACCGGATCGCGGCGCGGACCGGGACCCATGAGCCCGTTTCCGAGCAGGCCGAGGAAGATCGCCTCCGAATCGGTCGTGCCGGCTCGCGACGGGTAGAGTTCGTCGGGAATTATCGCCTCGACGGGCCGCCGTAGGCGGTTCCAGTCGCCAATATAGCCGTTGTGCATGAACAGCCACGGTCCGCACGCGAACGGGTGGCAATTCGGCCGGGTGATCGGCGTGCCCGTCGCGGCGCGCACATGCGCGAAGAACAGGTGCGAGTGCAGGTGGCGGCACAGGTAGCGCAGGTTGTCGTCCGACCAGGCGGGCTGCACTTCACGGTAGCGGCCGGGCTCGGGATGATCTCCGTACCAGCCCAGCCCGAAACCGTCGCCGTTGGTGGCCGCGGTCGATTCCAGCGCCTGGATGCTCTGCGAAACCAGGCTGTGAGATGGCTCAGTGACGTAGTGCTCCAGCGGGATGGTGCGTCCCGCATAGGCGATCCAGCGGCACATCGACGGGTTTCTCCGGGTTTGGGTCCACGGGCTGATCCCGGACGATCATGGATAAAGCGCGGCACCTTGAGCGCCGCATCGATCACGATCCCTCGCGAGAGCCGCGCCGCGACCGGCGGCCTCACACGCCGTGTGTCTGGAGCCAGCTCTCCAGCAGGGCGACCTGCCAGAGCTTCGAGTTCCCCTTGGGCGTCAGGGTGCCGTCCGGATCGGCGAGCAGGTGATCGACATAAGCACGGTTGAAGATACCGCGCTGACGGGCCGCCGGCCGGTCCAGCACGTCGTGCACGAATTCAAGAAACGGACCCCGGATGTGCTTCAGAGCGGGGACGGGAAAGTAGCCCTTCTTCCTGTCGATCACCTCGGACGGAACCACGGCGCGGGCGGCCTCCTTCAGGATGTATTTGCCGCCGTCACGAACCTTCAGCTCCGCAGGGATCCGGGCCGCCAGTTCAACGAGGTCGTGATCGAGGAACGGAACCCGCGCTTCGAGGCCGCAAGCCATTGTCATGTTGTCGACCCGTTTGACCGGGTCGTCGACCATCATGATCTGCTGGTCGAGCTGCAGGACCTTGTCGATCGCGCCGGCGCTTTCCGAGTTCGCGAAGAAAGCCGCGATGTAGTCGGTGCTGAAGTCCCCACGCACCATGTCGGGTGCGAGCGCCTCGCGCATCTCGGCATGGTCGCGATCGAAATAGGCTCGGGCGTAGTCGGCGACCGGGTCGGTCGAGCCCATCAGCTTCGGGTACCAATGGTAGCCGCCGAACACCTCGTCGGCACCCTGCCCGCTCTGGATCACCGTCACGTGCTTGGCGACCTCCTGCGACAGGAGCAGGAACGCGACGGCGTCGTGGCTCATCTGCGGCTCGGACATCGCCGTGATCGCTGCGGGAAGTGCGTCGAGCGTGCGGGAGCCGTCCACGGCGAGCTTGGTGTGGTCGGTCTCGAACCGGCGGGCAATGATGTCCGAGTACTTGAACTCGTTGCCTTCGACACCGTTCACCGCGTCGAATCCGACAGAGAACGTCTTGAGGCCGGTCTGCCCCTTGCGCGCCAAGAGCGCCACAAGGATCGAGCTGTCGAGCCCGCCTGACAGGAGGACACCGGTTGGAACGTCCGAGACCTGCCGGCGCTCTACTGCGCTGGCGAGGGTTTCGAGCACGGCCTCCCGCCAGTCGGCCTCACCCATGCCGCGGTCGGCGTCGCGCGGACCAACGGTGACGGTCCAGTAAATTTCCTCGCGGCGGGAGCCGTCCTTCTCCAGGGTCAGGATCGTCGCGGGGGCGAGCTTGCGCACACCTCTGAGGATGGTGAGCGGAGCTGGCACGCCAGCGTGCCAGCTCATGTAATGATGGAGTGCGACCGGGTCGATCGCCGAATCGACATCGCCCGCGGCCAGGAGCGCCGGCAACGAGGAAGCGAAACGGAAGCGATGCTTCGTCTCGCTGTAGTAGAGGGGCTTCACACCGAGCCGGTCGCGGGCCAGCACGACGCGCCCGGACTCGCGCTCCAGCACCGCAAAGGCGAACATGCCGTAGAAGCGCTCGACGCAGGTACTTCCCCAGGCGTGGTAGGCCTTGAGCACCACCTCCGTGTCGCTGTTGGAGAAGAAGGAATAGCCCTCGGCTTCCAGTTCGGCGCGCAGGGCTCGGAAATTGTAGATGCAGCCGTTGAAGACGACTGCGAGGCCAAGCCCCGGATCGATCATCGGCTGCTGCCCGGCCTCGGACAGGTCGATGATCTTCAGCCTCCGATGCCCGAGGACGACCCGACCGGATCCGAACAGGCCTTCACCATCCGGGCCGCGCGGCCGCAGGCACCCCATCATCGCGTGGACGGCGGCGGGATCGGCCGTGCCGTCAAAACTGATCTCGCCGCAGATCCCGCACATAGTGGCTGTCGGTCCCCGTTTCGCCCGCGTGCCCCCAAGGGAGCGGAACGGCCGGAATCCCGTAGCGTTCCTTCGGCAGCGCACGATGCGATCGGGCGAGCTTCACCGGCCCGGTCTCGTCGCCGACCAGTTTGACGCCGTCGCGATCCGGCTGCTAAGACGTGGCCGCACATGAATGCACGGGTTTCGTGCGGAGCGCAGGCTTCGCTGATGCGCGACATCCGGAGCGGCCGTGTCCGCGGGCGTAGTTCAGTGGTAGAACGTCAGCTTCCCAAGCTGAATGTCGTCGGTTCGATCCCGATCGCCCGCTCCAACTAACCCTCTGAATCTGCTGCGCTTTTCCGTCAACTGAACGGCCGAGGTGTTCCCCATGTTCCTCATGGTGTTCCCCGCCGTTCCCCGAGGCTGCTTGGGGTCCTATCCGATTCAGCCGATGCCCCGGACCGTGGCACCTCTTCCCCGTCATTGGCTCCGATCTTAGACCGACTGACAAGGTCGACTGCGGAGGCAGGTTGGATCGACGAAGGCGCCGCTTTGAGGAGGCCAGCCCGTGCAGGGCGTGGCTATGTCCGCTGACGATGCCCGCCATGCGAGAAGCGGACCTTCGGCTTTGCGTCGATTTTGTTGAAAAACTCGCGGTCGAGTTGGATCGAGTGCAGGTCGGACGAGCGCGGCGGTTTGATGTGAGGGTAATCCCGGCCGATCAGGCCGGGTTCGGCTGCGGCACCGGGATCAGCTTGGCGAGCTTCCTGAGGTTCTGGGCTGCCGCGGCGAGGTGGAACTCGTCCCGAGCCCCGTTCGGCCCCCGCAACCGGAGCCGATCCAGCTTTAGGATCCGCTTGAGGTGGGCAAACAGCATCTCGACCTTCTTGCGCTCCCGCCGTGAGGTGCGGCCCTCCTCCGAGGCGCAGATGTCGCGCGCCATCTGCCGAGCGCCTTCGTGGATCGAGCGGGGGATCTTGCGGGGGCCTGTCGCAAAGATTTTTGCCGTAGAAAATTATGCTCCCGGGGCGGGTGCGCCTCGATCCGATGGAGCGGTATCGGGCCCGTCAAACCGCTCCACTCACCCCGTCGGAAGGCGTGAGGAGGCATCGCGGCGCGCTGTTCGGAGACGATTTTTTCGGACGTTGAACGTTTGCGACAAGCCCAATTCCCGAACCGCACGCCTACTGAGGTTCTAAATCTGGGGAAAACGAGGCCAGCGGAACCGCAAAAAAGCTGCCGAGAGGCAGCGGGCGACTTCAACCGATCAGCCCGTTCGAGAATTCGCGCGGGTGGTAGGACGGCCTGAGCCATGCAGTGACGGTCTGCGGCTGTACGGCATGACGAACAGAGTAGCCTATGCTTGCACCAACCCCTGTCAGCGAACAGGCGGTGGATAGACCGCTGTCGCGTCGCGTGGCCTAATCTCATGAATGCCGGACAGCGGTACCGGCCGCGGGATGGACGCGCCAATGGCAACGACACGTCGCACGCTCCTGATGAATGCTGTCTGCCTTTCAGCCGCGAGCACTTTCGCGCCCGGCGTGATCCGCTCGGCCTGCGCCCAGGGCGCCGGCTCGACGGTCCGGATCGGCATGGTGCTGCCGGTGACGGGAGCGGCCGCCGAAGCTGGCCGCTACGCGCTCGCTGGCGCCAAGATCGCCCTGGAGGCGGTGAACAAGGCCGGCGGGGTGCTCGGCAAGCCGCTTGAGATCGTCACCGAGGATGACCAGACCACCAATCCCGGCGCGGTCCTCGCCTTCTCCAAGCTCGCCTCGCAGAGTGACCTCGTCGGCTTCCTGGGTTCGGTCCGCTCGACCCAGAACCACGCCATGGCTCCCGATATCTTCAAGACCGGCAAGCCCGTCTGCTTCGGCGGCACCGATCCGGTTCTGACGCAACTCGGCAATCCCTGGCTCTTCCGCTTCCGCCCCAACGACACCTACTCCGCGCGCGTGATCGCTGATTTTGGCATCAGCACCTTGGGCAAGAAGAAGTGGGCGATCATCCACACCACCGATGCCTTCGGCACCAGCGGTAGCAAGCTGCTGACCGATGCCTTGGCCAAAGGGGGCGCCAAGGTTGCCCTCGACCAGGGCTACGCCAACCAGAGCCAGGACTTCACACCCGTCGTGCTGGCGATCCGCCAGTCGGGTGCCGACGTGATCGGCTCATACTTCTCCTTCGACAACGACATCGGCATCTTCGCCCGGCAGCTGCGCCAGCTCGGGGTTACGGCCCCTTGGGTTGGCTCGGCCTCAATCACCAGCACCACTGCCCTGAAGCTGGCAGGGCCAGCATTATACGGCACCTACGGCGTCACGGATTATGCCGAGGAGGCGAGTGACGCGGCTCGCGCCTTCGGTAAAGCCTATCGGGCGGCGACCAAAACCGCACCGGACATCCAATCCTCGTGGACCTACGACGCGGTCACGGTACTCGCCAAGGCGATCAACGCGGCGGGCAGGACGGAGCCCGGCGCGATCCGGGAGGCCATCCTGGCGGTGCGCGGCCACGAGGGTGCCGAGGGCACCTACAACTTCGACAAGAGCGGCGACGGCCTGCACGGCTACAACGTCGTGCGCAACGACAAGGGCAACATCGTCTTCGATAAGCGGATAGACTTCTACCAGGGCTGATACCAGGGTCGAAGCGGCCGTCCCGGTTGGTGCACTTTGCTCAGATGGCACGACCGTTCATGGCCTTGGGCAGAAAGGCGGAAAGAGCCATAGGTGAGAGGTCTAAGGTCCGGCCTCGAAGGCAGCCCTGCGAGGGTCGGTTAGCGCGAGGCGCTCTCCTCGCTCAGCTCCCTGAGTTCTGCAGGCACTCGCGCGCGCCAATCGCGCAGCGTCAGACCGGCGCTTTCCCTGAGATGTCCAACCAGCCCGGCGGGCGGAGGATCGACAATCGACACACCCCGCACACGCATCTGGGCGTAGTTTTCCTGCACCCGTGTCTCCAGCAGCGCGAACTGACGCGCCTCGGTCTCGCGAGCTGCGGTCAGCACCTGCTCACGCACGGGCTTGGGCAGCGCATCGAAGGCATCAGCCCGCACGAAGGCGAACGATACCGGGATCGCATAGCTGATCGCCGTGAAGTGCGGGAGCGCGTCCCAGAGCCCTCGCACCACCCCGCCGTCGCCGGAGGTGAGAACGCCGTCCAGCTCCCGCCGCTGCAGCCGCACCATCGCCTCGCCGAACGGCAGGTACGCGGCATGGGCACCCGCTGCTGTGAGCACCACGGCCGAGTTGTCGTCATAAGTGCGCACTCGCAGGCCCTGCAGATCGCCTGGGCTAGCCAGCACCCGGTCAGACCAAAGGCCGGTCGGGGGCCAGAGGGTGAGGTAGAGTAGGCGCATGCCGTGTCGGGCGAGTGCGGCTTCGTAGGCTGGCCGCGCCCGTGCGTTCAACGCACGGGCATCTGCGACGGAGCGCACGATGAAGGGCAGCGACGGCAGGGCGAAGACGGGATCGAGGGTGTCCATGGGCCCACCGAAGGCGTCGCCGCCCGCGACACGGCCCTCGGCCGCGGCTTGGACGAGCTGACCCGAGGTGATCTTGCTGTCGTAGGTTGGCTCAACGGTGACGAGCCCGCCTGTATGGGTGGCGACGGTCTGAGCGAAGGTGGCGAGACCGATACCGGAGATGTTGCCCTTGGGGTACTCGGTCGTCATCGGCCAGACGGTCTGAGCCTGTCCGTAGGTAGGCAAAGCCAGCGTCAGCAGCGCGAGCGACGTCGCACCGGCAATCTGCCGAACTTGATCGACGAGCCTTGCACGGCGGCTGCGGGATCTGGGAGGAAGCGGTGGATCTCGCCGTTGAGCCGGTGCGGGTACATTCTGGTGTCTAGCTGGGGTCCTCAGCGGAGCCCTCGACTGCCGCAAAACGGACGAGCCGCATCTGAACAGGATCGACAACCTACTCACCCAATTATCTGGCGGGATCACGGGCGTCCCAGAGAAATCAACACTGTTGCAAGAGACAGGCCGATTAAAACATGCGCCACGGTGTGTCACGCTATCTCAACTCAAATATACGCGATTTATCGATCCGCCTGTGGTTATTGATCTCGTGCACTCCAGTACGTGTTCGGCTCTTGATAGAGCGTCGCTGCCGTGCATGATCAATGACTGCCAACACCGGCCCTCATGTGCCTATCACGAGACTGGGAATTATTTTGGCCTGTTGGCAATGGGAGGAATAAATGCAAAGCATAAAGTGGGCCATTCTGCTAATGATCGGCGCATGTTCCGGTGCTGCAGCCGGAGAGTTCCCGAAGGAAGGCACGGCATCCTACACGACTAACTATGTGAATGTTTCTGCGGCGGCGATGAAGATGGGTGAGCGGACCGCTTCCATCTATGAGAGCGCCGGTATTACACGCAATGACGCGGGAGAGGCCCCGTTCAACGATATGGGTACGCGCTGCATCGGTATGCGCGAGGCCAACGGAAATGATGTAATCAACCGCGGCAACTGCACCGACACCGACAAGGACGGCGATCAGGTGTTCTCGACTTATGAGGCAAACGCCAAGGGCGGCCGCCACGTGTTCGTCGGCGGAACAGGCAAGTACCAGGGCATCACGGGATCGGCGGACTACACCTTCCAGCCGGTGAAGGTACCTGAAGGCGCGCGACCGATGACGATTGTGCCCCACAAGGCGACCTGGAAGCTGCCCTAACGGTCTATGCAGAAGGGTGACAGACCGCCTTGCACGCCAAGACTGCCCTCAGGCTAGCCTCGAGGCCGGGTGAGTGCGGAGGCGGTCCGGTCTCATTCTCATTCACGCGGAGTAGCTCAGCCGTAGGGCCCTCCGAACAGGTCGCCGAGCGCCTTCCTGCGGAACAGCGTGCGCCACCGCCGACGCCGGTGCTCGGGCCGGTCGTGAATCATATGGCATCGTTGGCAGAACGCCGCGAGGCTGGCGTCAGAGTTGTTCGAGGTGTCGTGATCCCGATGGGCTGCCGCCAGAACCACTCGGGTCCGGCGAGCGCGGCCGAGGATGTCGGCCCCGAACCAATCCGGATCCGCCTGCCCCAGCCGTCGCGCCATCGGCCGGCACCCGCGTCCCACCATCGGCCATCGCCGAGGGGGTAGACCATCCGCCCGTGCGGCCGCCCACAGCCCTCACAGCAGCCCCGAGCCCGGCCAAACCGGATCACGGCCGAGAGCTGCGGCCAGTCGATGGGATAGAAGAAGCGGTGCTCGCGCCGGATCGGCATGGGACGGCACTGTGCCACCCAGCGTGAAGAAACCGTAGCGGTAAGGCGGCGCTGCTTGGGACTGCATGATCGGGCAGGCGTCGGCATCCGGCCGGTTTTGTCTGTGGATGGCGATAACGCTTGTTGCGTTTGTTGCGTTTGTTTCGAATAGCAGATAGCGTTCGTAGCCATCGGAGCGACCCTCATGACCATGCCCGCCCTGGCTGAAGGCCTTGGCAGCCGTCTGCCATCGGCCGACGAAAAGGCCATCGCTAACCAACTGCGGCAGATCATCGCCGCCCACGCCGCCGGCGATGCCAAGCTGTTCGCGCTCGATGAGGAGAAGAAGCAGACTGAGGTCACTCTGACCCCAGCTCTGTCAGACCTGCTGGTGAAAGTGCTGCGCCATATCGGCAGCGGTGACGCCGTCACACTGGTGCCGGTCAGCCAGATGCTCACAACGCAGCAGGCGGCCGACATCCTCAACGTGTCCCGGCCGTTCCTGATCGGTCTCTTGGAGAAGGGTGAGATCGGCCACACGCTGGTCGGACGTCACCGACGGATCAAGGCCGAAGACCTGTTCGCCTACCGGGAGCGGCGCGCGATTGCCCGGGACAAGGCACTATCCGATCTCGCTGTTCTGGATGCTGAGACCCTCTGAGCCGTGTTTGCCAATCGGTTCACTGCACTCGTCGATGCGTGCTCCTTAGCGGGTGCGCTGAACCGGAACCTTCTGCTGACCTTAGCCGAGGCGGCGTTCTATCGGGTGCGGTGGTCTGCCCCGATCCTCGACGAGACCGAACGGGCAATCGGACGCATCCTCACGCACAAGGGGCTGCTGGATGCAGGGAGCGAGCAACCAGGGCACGGAAAGCGATGGAAGGGGGCTTGTCGCAAACGCGGACGGGCCCGCATTCACGGGTCGTTAGCTATAGCCGCCGAGCTTGCCGCCTTCGCCTCGGAGCCGGCCCATGATCCTGTCCGCCATCGCCGCCAAGCTCAAGCAGCGCGCCAAGGCTGACTTCCGCGGCCGGCACTTCGAGGCGGCGCTGATCGTCCAGGCGGTCTCCTGGTACCTGCGCTACCCGCTGAGCTACCGCGACATCGAGGAGCTGTTCCTGGAACGCGGTCTGGAGGTGGACTACTCCACCCTGAACCGCTGGGTGCTGGCCTACGCGCCGCTGATCGAGAAGCGACTGCGGCAGTTCCGTCGGCCACACTGCGGCTCGGTGCGGATCGACGAGACTTACATCAAGGTGCGCGGTCAGTGGCGCTACCTGTACCGCGCCGTCGACAAGCACGGCACGTCCATCGACTTCCTGCTCACGGCCAACCGGGATCTCGACGCCGCCAAGCGGTTCTTCCGCAAGATACTCTCCGCCGAGCCGCTGCTCGCCCCAGATCGCATCGGCACGGATGGCGCAGGTCCTTACCCGCCAGCGATAGCTGAAAGCCGAGACGAGGGCCTGCTACCCCGGACGCCGACCCACTACGTCACCAAGCATCTGCAACAAGGCATCGAGAGCGATCACTTCCGGGTGAAACGGCCGATGCCCCGCGTAGGCGGGTTCCGCTCGTTCCACACGGCCCGGCGCACGCTCTGCGGCTTCGAGGCGATGCTCTGGCTGCGTAAGGGCTTTGGGTTCGCCGGTGCGTGGACCGTGCGCGAGCAGAACCAGCTGCTCGCCCACTGCTTCGGACTTCAAAAGGTTAACGAAGTCTGAAGCCGAGGCCGGACCAGCCCGTTCTGCGGCATATGCCAGAGCTTGCGACAAGCCCTGGTCGGTTACATCCGGCGGGCGAACGCCTTCAAGGGGCACTCGGGGAGCGGGTTCTTGTAAGCTACCACTCCCAAGACAGCTATATGCTTACTCGAGGTTCTTAGACGGGGGAGACCATGCCCATTCACGTTCTAAGCGTACTTAGGATTGTAATAAGCGCGACCCTGGCGTTGGCTACCATTCCAGCGCAAGCCGAGAATGTCTTTCGCTTCGCCTTCCAGGGTGATCTGAAATCGCTGGACCCATACTCCCTCAAGGAGAGCTTCACGATTGGCATGCACGCGGCGGCCTACGAGGGACTGATCACCCGCGACAAGGAGATGAGGTTCACGCCCCAGCTCGCCGAGTCCTGGGAGACGCCGGAGCCGACCCGCTGGCGCTTCCACCTGCGCAGGAACGTCAAATTTCACGACGGCTCGCCTTTCACCGCCGATGACGTGCTCTTCTCTGCCCAACGCGTCCGCGCTCCGGGCTCGAACTTTCAGACGAATGTGCCGGCCGACGCCGAGTTCGTGAAGGTCGACGACCACACCGTCGACATGGTGCTGAAGAGGCCGAACCCCATCGCCATCGCGCAGTTCTCGACATGGTTCATTATGTCGAAGGCATGGTCCGAGAAGAACGGCGTCGTCCAGCCGACGCCGCCGAGTGCCACCAGCCCGAGCTACGCCACCCTGCATGAGAACGGCACCGGCCCGTTCGTGATCGCCGAGCACCAGCCCGGCGTGAAGACCGTGTTCAAGAAGTTCGACGGCTACTGGGGCAAGGTCGAGTCGAACCTTGATGAGGCGGTGCTGACTACCATCGCCAACGACGCGACCCGCGTCGCCGCGCTGCTCTCCGGCGAGGTCGACTGGATCGATCCCGTGCCGCTGCAGGACCAGCAACGGGTGAACGCCAGCGGCACCGCCACCGTGATGGTCGGGCCTGAGCTGCGCACGATCTATCTCGGCATGGACCAGGACCGCGACGAGCTGAAGGATGCAAGCGTCAAGGGCAAGAACCCGTTCAAGGACGTCCGCGTCCGCGAGGCGTTCTACCTCGCCATCGACGAGGACACGATTGCCAAGCGGGTGATGCGCGGTCAGGCGACCGCCTCCGCGATCCTTATCGCACCCTCACTCTACAGCCGCTCTAGTGAGTTCAAGCGCCCGGCGACCGATCTCAAAAAGGCCAAGGAGCTGATGGCCCAGGCGGGCTACCCGGACGGGTTCTCGCTGACGATGGACTGCCCCAACGACCGCTACGTCAACGACGAGGCGATCTGTCAGGCGGTGGTCTCGATGCTCGCCCGCATCAACGTCAAGGTGAACCTCAACGCACAGCCGAAGGCCAAGTACTTCGTCAAGGTACTGGGGCCGCAGTGGAATACGTCATTCTTCCTGCATGGCTGGACGCCATCATCGCAGGACAGCCACAACATCCTCTACGAGGTCGCTGGTTGCCGGAATGGGAAGACGGGTCGCGGCAGCTATAATCTTGGTGGCTATTGCAGCGCCAGGGTTGAAGCAATTGCTGATCAAGTTGAGGTCGAAGCAGACATAAAAAAGCGCGATGCGCTCATCAAGGAGGGGTTCGACGCACTACAGGCGGACTGGGCCTTCATCCCGCTGCATCAGCAGGCGCTCGCCTGGGGGGTGTCTAAGAAAGTCAGCTTGGTGCAGCGACCGGACAACCTCGTGTTGCTCTATTGGGTTTCGAAGCGCCCGTAGCCCTGCAGATTAAGAAGGATGCTGTCGCGCGCTCGCAGTCGCGTTCCCAAAATACTCAGCCGGCGAGCGGCAGGGTCAGCCCTGGCGCCGCGCATGTAACGCGTCGGGCGCCCGAGCAAGCATGCTGGCGATGGCCAGCGTTGTGGCCCCGCCGCGCACCATGTGGGCTTGTCGCAAACGCGGACGGGCCCGCATTCACGGGTCGTTAGCTATAGCCGCCGAGCTTGCCGCCTTCGCCTCGGAGCCGGCCCATGATCCTGTCCGCCATCGCCGCCAAGCTCAAGCAGCGCGCCAAGGCTGACTTCCGCGGCCGGCACTTCGAGGCGGCGCTGATCGTCCAGGCGGTCTCCTGGTACCTGCGCTACCCGCTGAGCTACCGCGACATCGAGGAGCTGTTCCTGGAACGCGGTCTGGAGGTGGATCACTCCACCCTGAACCGCTGGGTGCTGGCCTACGCGCCGCTGATCGAGAAGCGACTGCGGCAGTTCCGTCGGCCACACTGCGGCTCGGTGCGGATCGACGAGACTTACATCAAGGTGCGCGGTCAGTGGCGCTACCTGTACCGCGCCGTCGACAAGCACGGCACGTCCATCGACTTCCTGCTCACGGCCAACCGGGATCTCGACGCCGCCAAGCGGTTCTTCCGCAAGATACTCTCCGCCGAGCCGCTGCTCGCCCCAGATCGCATCGGCACGGATGGCGCAGGTCCTTACCCGCCAGCGATAGCTGAAAGCCGAGACGAGGGCCTGCTACCCCGGACGCCGACCCACTACGTCACCAAGCATCTGCAGCAAGGCATCGAGAGCGATCACTTCCGGGTGAAACGGCCGATGCCCCGCGTAGGCGGGTTCCGCTCGTTCCACACGGCCCGGCGCACGCTCTGCGGCTTCGAGGCGATGCTCTGGCTGCGTAAGGGCTTTGGGTTCGCCGGTGCGTGGACCGTGCGCGAGCAGAACCAGCTGCTCGCCCACTGCTTCGGACTTCCCGCCGCGAACAAAGCGTGAAAGCGGGACGGTAGACGCCCTTCTGCGGCCCTCAGCTCGGTTTGCGACAGGCCCAAGGAGATCGCGTTCACCGAGGATCGGAAGGCGCACGACGTCTACCTCGACGCCCTCGATGCCTACCTTACGGCGCAGGGGCACGGCGGCCTGAAGGGCGTAACAGGACGCTAGCACGCTGTTGCACTAGTACGCTGCTACGCCAGCAAGACGGCGTACTAGGTCGCACCTCTCCGGGAACCGGCAAGCGGCCATCGTCGTTTCCGCCATTGGCATGTCCTACTCCTAGCCCGCCCGGTCCGCCGCGGCGGGCTTTTTCGTGCGGCAGTCGGACTAGTGGCACCGCTCAGGCAAGGCAGTGTGATCCAAAGATCCGCCCGACCGCTTGTGTGCTACCTTGCTGCCATGTCCAAGCCCGTTCCACATCCCTTCACGATCAGCATTCAGGCCCGCCGGTTGCTGCGTGGGCGCTTCCACTGGGTCATACGAGAGGGCGGCCGGATCGTCCGGGAAAGCTCGATCACATACGAGACTTTCGAAGCCGCTCGTGTAGCCGGGAAGAACGTTCTCGATCAGGTGGTCGAGGGATGGTCGCATACGGCAGGGTTGATGCCGCTCGAAGGGACTGCGTAGCCGGCCCTCGCGGGATCTGCGCGAGGCGGGGCTCTAGACAAGCGAACGGGCCGCCCCCATGGGCAACATGAGGGCAGCCTCGCGTTGCAGTAGGAAATGTGGTGCGCTCCTCCTTCTAGCCAGGTGATGAGTCAAACCCGGCTGAATTCGCTCTGTTCCCGTCCGCATTCGTACAAACAATACTGCAGAACTGTACTATTTTTCACTGTCATATGTAGCTTTGCCGTTAGCTGCGCTGTGATTGCGCATGTAAAATAGATCAATTCCGGATCAATATCGCTGTGACAGCTTTGACTGAGCGGATAAGTCAATTCTGATAGGACACATTTCGTGGAAAGCATAACCGTTTCTCTGCTCATGACCCTCATATCGATGGTGACGGCCACGGTTGTTCTTAGCTTGATGGCGCCGGTCTAGCGGGGAACGGCCGCTCACCTGGGAACCGATCGCCATCAGGCGCGTATCTCCAGCATCAATCTCAGGCAGACCACCTTCAGCCCGCCCGGTTCGCCGCGGCGGGCTTTCCTTTGTGCGCTCAGTCGTCCCGCCGCGGCCGCTTCTCACCCAACGCCTCAAGCAGATCCCGCCCGGCCGGCGTGACATGCCACAGCACCCGCCCGCGCCGCTCGCGCGCCGGCCTTTCCTCGACGTATCCCAGCTCTCGAAGCACCGGCATCGCGGTCGGGTAAGCCTCGTGCCGCATGCCTTGCGGGTGAAGCGCAGCAGCGCGCAGGGCTTCAAGGTGTCGGCCGCGGACGGGGGCGTTGGGCTCGGTCGGCATGCCGGAAAGCTAGGCCGTGGCGTTCCATCGGCTAACCTGGCAGCGTGTCGCAGTTCACGCGCGGCGGAAGCGCTCCGGGTCGAACGGCTCGGCGCGGGGGCGTGTCGCAAACTCGGCTGCGAGCCGCAGAAGGGCGTCTACCGTCCCGCTTTCACGCTTTGTTCGCGACGGTAAGTCCGAAGCACTGCGCGAGTAGCTGGTTCTGCTCCCGGACGGTCCACGCACCGGCAAAGCCGAAGCCTTTGCGCAGCCACAGCATCGCCTCGAAGCCGCAGATCGTGCGCCGCGCCGTATGGAACGAGCGGAACCCGCCCACCCGCGGCATCGGCCGCTTCACCCGGAAGTGGTCGCTCTCGATCCCTTGCTGCAAGTGCTTGGTGACGTAGTGGGTTGGTGCCCGGTGTAGCAGACCCTCCTTGCAGCTGTCGGCGATGGCGGGCGGGTAAGGACCTGCGCCATCGGTGCCGATGCGGTCAGGCGCGAGCAGCGGCTGATCCTGGAGCATCTTGCGGAAGAACCGCTTGGCCGCATCGAGATCGCGGTTGGCGGTGAGCAGGAAGTCGACCGCCTCGCCGTGCTTGTCGACAGCTCGGTAGAGGTAGCGCCACTCACCCCGCACCTTGATGTAGGTTTCGTCGATCCGCACCGATCCGCAGTGTGGCCGACGGAACTGCCGCAGCCGCTTCTCGATCAGCGGCGCGTAGGCGAGCACCCAGCGGTTCAGGGTGGAGTGATCCACCTCCAGACCGCGTTCCAGGAACAGCTCCTCGATGTCGCGGTAGCTCAGCGGGTAGCGCAGGTACCAGGAGACCGCCTGCACAATCAGGGCCGCCTCAAAGTGCCGGCCCCTGAAGTCGGTCTTGGCGCGCTGCTTGAGCTTGGCGGCGATGGCGGACAGGATCATGGGCCGGCTCCAGAGCGGAGGCGGCACGCTGAGCGGGTATGGCTAACGACCCGTGAACCTCAGCCCATCCACGTTTGCGACAGGCCCCTTCCGATGCAGGGGCTTGGAAAGCTGGGCCGCAAGGAGGAAATTGCCTCAAACCGCGTCCTATCGGGTCGATAAGGTCGTGCCCCGAGCCGTCGCGTTGCAGATCCTCGAGCTTCTGCCTGACGAGTGACCAGGGTCCGTGACCATACTGCCAGGGGATAGGCCCTAGGCCCGATGCGCAGGATTATCTGCTTGCTCAAAATAGGAATTGGCGCGGCCAAGCCGAAGCGTTAGCATTTTAGAATGGAGCGATAAATCTGGGAGAATGTGATGTCAGCCCGCTTTGGTATGATGGGAAGACGCGCTTTCCTCTGTGGATGCTGTTCTGCTGTCGGATATTTTAAATTATTGAGGCCGACTCTGGCAGAAGATATTAACATAGCTTCTATTGAAATGGCTCCATTTCATATGATTCCTTTTACTAACGAGTATGTACGTTTCGTAAACGCGAAAATTCCAGCTGGAAAAATTGGATCTTGGCACAGACATACTCGCGATTTTGCCTATGTTTACCTTGAAGTTTCGCCCGTAGAGGCGACTAACCTCGGCGGCAAGCCGACTAGAGCGTCTCGCAAGGCCGGTGACGTGGTGTTTGCTCCTTACGCTAAACAGCCGATCGTCCATCAAGTCGCTAATATTGGAACTGCCGATTTCCAGGTTATAGGCATCGAGCTTCTTGAGGGCCTCTCTGACCGTTTTGAACCTCAGGATCGGCCTACACCCTATGTAAAGGTCCTGGACAATGACCGCATTGTAGGCTGGCGACTGATCTTAGAGCCTGATCAATCCGCTCCCTCTATATTTCAAGCGGCGCCGGCAGCGAGATTTGTAGTTCAGTCCGGCGACGTTGTTGAGACCTATCACACCGGCACAAAACACGAACTAAACCTCAGCCACAGTGACTTTGCTTGGCTCAATCCGGGCTCACATCGATCAATCAAAAACGTAGGAACCAGTGTGGTTGAATTGGTTGAATTCGAGCTGAGATAGAGCGCTCATTAAAATATTCAATCGAAAATGCTATAGTCACCTCAGGTTTAGACCGTATGGGTATGCCTTTACGGTCAGCGCAGAACAGCCCGAGATCCTGTCCGCTGAGGTTTGCTTCGATCAGCGGACAAGCGTGTCTGCGGACGGGGTCTCAACGGGCGGTTTCGGCCTGCCCTCCAGAGTGCTTGGCGAGTTCAGCTCGGAGTCGCGCCACCTCAGCCTCGTGTCTCGCGGCAGAGGCTTCGATGCGCGAGCACAGATGGTCGTAGAACGAGCGTAGCGACTGCGTCAGGTGCACCATCGGTTCCTCCATCGTGACAGCCGTTCACCCGCCACAAAGCGGCCGGCGACCCGATCACGCGGCGGTTGAACCTCGAACCAAGACCTTGAGATTGGTTGCCCCTGACCTGCCGCCAAGACCGGCTCGCGACGTGGCTCGGCGACCTATGCGCCAGCATCGGTGCAGTTTGGACATGCGAGCGGGAACCGGCAATGTCGGTTCGTTATAAGTACGCCTTTACCAGACTGCCCTTGCGGCTTCTTCCCGACTCAAACCGGTCAGTCAGCCGGCCTGAAAGGCATTTTGGAAGCGGACATGCGGACGAGAAGAGCTGGTCGGAGATCCGTGGGCCTGCCGGTTACCCAGGCGCCACCCAACCTTCCACAAGCACCATCTTTGACGGTGCGCTTTCCAGCCGTAGCTTAAGCAGCGGTGCATATTCGGGGCTGTCGTAAAACGTACGGGCGGCGTCCATTGAGGGAAATTCAAGGATCACCAAGCGCTTCAACCCGAAATCGCCCTCCATTGGGTGCAACGTTCCGGCTTTAACAAGATACCGGCCACCGAATTTCGCAATTACTGGCGGAACGCGTTCGCGATAGCGTGCAAAACCTTCTTGGTCCTGCACGTCGATATCCACGATCAAGTAGGCAACCATTAGTTTGTCCTCACTTGGAACGTTGCTGTGAACCTTACTAAACATACGCCATAACGTGTTTTAATCTTTGGATGCCGGCGCACAATCCGAATGCAACTAACCCTTTGCGTGTATTAGTTCCGGCTCAGTGGTGGCCCTTTCTTGAGCAACCGTCGAGAATGAAGACAACTGCTTTTAGCTATGCACGGGGTAAAGCCGCCGAGCCATTCGCACCCAACTTCCCGCAATTCACCGAAAAACCTCTTCTCCAGTCTCTCGTCCGAAAGCAGACCGTCGCGAAGCGTCCAAGCAGCCGGTTCGCGCGGTACGCTTTGGGTATACCCAAACCGAGCCACGTGGATCGGCTGCTACAGATCGACATCGGCGGGTTGCCGAGAAGCGGATGTTCCGCTTGTGCCGTCTGCGAGGCGGGAGCGGGGTGCTGCTTACGCAGCTTCGCGGTTCTCAAAGTGCTGCCCGGCCCGTTGAGGTATGACAAGGACGAAGACGATCATCACCACGGCGAGCACGCCGGAGATCGTGATGTCGTTGATGCCAAGGCCCCCTTGGCCAGCGGCTTGTCCAGAGAGTTGGCCAAGGTGGCTCCGAGCGGGCGCGTCAGGATGAACGCGGCCCAGAACAGCAGGGGCCGGGACACATTCGTGAGGTAGTAGAGCGCCGCGGTAAGAGCCAGTGCACCAGCGATCACCAACGCACTGCCGTTGTAGCCCAGCCCCGTGCTGTCAGCCATCCAGTCGCCGAGAGCCGTCCCGAGCGTCTGCGAGAACATGATGGCGGCCCAGTAGAAGCTCTCGGTCTTGCGCGAGCGGACGGTTTCGACGGCGATGGTCCCGAGCGTGCGCTTCCACAGAACGAGGGTGAGCACCACGAGCGAGAACAGCAACAGCGACCCACCGAGATACCCGATACCGAGCGAGCGGTCGCAGAAGTCGGCCAGCGTAGTTCCGGCAAGCGTCGTTGCCGTAATCACCGCCCAGTAGAGTGCCGAATGAAAACGGCTTGCCCGGATCTGCGCGGTCAGGAGCACCGCCAAGGCGCCCGCGAAGATGGCTGTACCGGCGAGATAGCCCAGACCCAACGTCAGCGTCACGGCATTGCCGCCGACCTCGCCGAGGGTCGTGGCGACGATCTTGATGACCCAGAACCCGAGGGTGACCGCAGGAACCTTGCTCAATGTCGCCTTGTCGTCCGCGTTCATCGTGTTCAGTCCGGGTGAAAGGGTGCCGTCCGCATCTCACCTGGAAGGGCGTGATCCATGATGGCGCAGACTGCTCAAAGACTTAGGGGCGCGCGCGTCGGGATGCCGTGTAGGAAGCGATTTCTCACGACCTTATGAAAGCGCTCAGCCCCACCGCGTTCGGCGAGCACCGCAAGGAGCATGACATGACACCACTCGACCCGGACAACGCGGCCTTGCGCCGGGTAGTCCTCTGGGTGGCCCTGCTCAACCTGGGGTATTTCGGGGTCGAGTTCGCGGTCGCGTTGACGATCGGCTCCGTGTCGCTGTTCGCCGACAGCGTAGATTTCCTCGAAGATGCCTCGGTGAACTTGCTGATCATCGCTGCGCTTGGCTGGACAGCCCGTAACCGAGCGCGGGTTGGTATGCTGCTGGCACTGATCCTGCTGGTGCCCGGCCTCGCCACGCTCTGGACGGCGTGGGACAAACTCTGGACCCCGGCGGCCCCAGACCCGTTGCCACTCTCGCTCGCGGGTCTCGGTGCGCTGGTGGTCAATCTCACCTGCGCGTTCATGCTCGCCCGCTACCGCCACCACAGCGGGAGCCTCACGCGCGGCCTTTCTGTCCGCTCGCAACGATGCCCTCGCCAACGTGGCAATTATCGCGGCTGGGCTGGTCACGGCCTTTCTCTGGCGCTCGGCGTGGCCTGATCTGGTGGTTGGTCTCGGCATTGTGGCGATGAACGCTGACGCCGCGCGGGAGGTCTGGACGGCGGCCCGCGCCGAGCGGCGAGCCGTTGCATGAGAGGCAGCCCGACAGCCATGCTCTCAGCGAACCGGGTCCGGTGTGGTTCAGAAACCAGCGCTTCACCTTTCAAAACAGACCGACAGCACGTGAACCATCCAAACCATACCGCCGGAGGCTAACAGACCGATCCGGCACGCCCGACCGGCTGCTCTGCGCCAATCGCATGAGCCGCGACTGTCGGATATTTGACCGTTTTCCCAACGATCGCTGGCCATGCATTTTGGGCGGCCGAAATATCTCTGACCGCGTCGGATAAACGTGTCGGCTATTCAAACGTCGGCAAAACGTGCGTCCCAGACGCCTGTAGCAAGAATGCTTCGATGTCCGGTCTAGTGCATCGCGCTACTGAAACCAGCCAGTCGGCTTTTCGACCATGACCGGCTATCCGACGCGGTATCACAGCTGCTCGAAACCGGACGGCGCTGCAGACGCGCCCTCCCCTACCGAACTATTTACGCCTTGCTCCGCGCAGCCCTGTGCGCCAGCCGCAGCTCGGCCACCCTCTGCGACTTGCCGAGCGCACCGCGCGAGTAGCGCTGCGTCGTGGAGGTCTGGCTGTGGGCCGCGGCCGAGCGGATATAATCGAGGTCGGCGCCGGCGTTCTCCGCCTCGGTGATCGCCCCGGCCCGCGCATCCATGTTCCAGACCTCGTTCGGGATGCCGGCCGCCCGCGCCACGATCCGCCACTCGCGCCCGTAAGCCGACTCGGCGTAGGGACGCCCAGCGTTCTCGTCGATGATCAGCGGCCCGTGCCGTCGCTCGACCGGCACGCGCTCCAGCAGGTCGAGCACCAGCGGGCAGAGCTTCAGGTCGTGGGCGGCGAAGGCGCCGGTCTTGGTCGTGGCTTTGCGGATGATCAGGTCGGCCGAAAGATCGTCCCAGCTCAGCCCCCTGCCCCACTCGCGGCCGTTCAGCACGAACGCGTCGGGAGCAGAGGCCGAGCCCTCGGGCACGGGCGCCCATTCGCCGATCACGTCCTTCTGCCGCATCGCCGTCTCGAACTGCAGGGCGGTGCCGAGGGCCAGCGACAGGCGTCCCATCGCGACCGCCTGCGGGATGAACGCCTCGACGTGGTGCAGCTCCATCACGACTCGGCGCCGGGCCGATTGCGGGAAGCGGGCGTGGCGCAGGATGGTGTAGAGCCGCTCGCAGCCGGGCAGCTCGGCCATGACGCCGTAGGCGCAGAGTTCCCGCAGCTTCTTGATCAGACCCCAAGCCTTGCGCACCCGCTCGGGTCCGCCCGGTCTGGCGGGCCGCTTGGCGACGTCATACCACCGCTGGACGTCTCCGATCTTGATCGCCGAGATTTGCCGGTCGCCGACCGCCCGCTCCAACTGCTTCAGGACGTAGGTATCCTTCTCACGGCTGTTGTGCTTGAGCCGCTTGAAAGGGCTGGCCGGGTCGGTCTGGTACCGTGATGACAGATCGCGGATCGTGCCGTTGAATTGTGTTTTTTCCCGCCGATGGCCGGCGAGATAAGCCAACATCTCCGCCTGAAGTCGCCGACAGGCCGCCTCGATCAGGATCCGCTGATCCGGATCGTTGGGAGAATACGGCAGGCGAACGACTGGTGGGCGAAATCCAGCCTTGGTTGCCCTAGCTGGAGCTTTCCAGTAGAGCCGGATTGTGCCGCTAGGATTAACTTGGGCACCGCAGCCGGGTGCATCAAGATCAAAGGGCATCAAGGTTCTCCGGGCCGTCGGGCGCGAGCGCCTCGGCACCGGAGAGACCGTATCGCGCATGGAAGAACATGCAGACCGCCGGCCAGTAGCGTCCGCCCATCAAAGAATCGACGCGTGGCAGTCCGTCACGCTCGAGCACACAGGCCTTGGCGACCCATTCTTGCGGCGTCTGGCTCAGCCGCCGCGCGATCTCGGCTTCGGACGGAAACAGCCCGTCATCTCGAGATGCGCGACGGCTCACGGCTTCGGCCCGCGTCACGGACGATCAGTCGTCGTAGAGGGTGGCGAAGTTCAGCCCGGAAGTCTTGCGCGACGGCAAGGACTCCAGAGCCGCCAGCACGTCGAATAGCGACCGCGGGTTGTGAAGAACGACACCGCCGAGCGCCAGTGCAGCGGGACGAGTAGCTCCGTTCGTGATCATCACGAAAGGTATGCCGTTCTGCCGACAGATCGTCGCCACGATGAGTTCGGCATCGACCTTACCGTTGAAGCGCCAGACGACGCCATCAACCCTACGCTGGCTGACGACCTGCGCCGCCTCCAGCTCACTCCCGGCACGCAGCACCTCCGCACCCAGCGTTGTAAGCAGATGCTCCATCTGCGCGGTCTCGCCACCCTCATCGGCTGCAAGCACCCACAGCTTACTGCCGGTCGGGTCTTGCGATTCCCCGGCGGGCTTCCGAAGAGCCTCCGGTAGCGAAGCACCCTCCGGCGGGATGTTGAACACCCAGCTCATGTAGCGCGCCACGGTTATGACCGATGCGTAGCTCGATCCAACCGGATAGGGACCGCGCCCCTCGTCGCGAAGAGATGCAAACATTTCCTCATTGATCGCGATGCCGACGCGTGCTGCCACTTCTTCATACAAATCGCCGGTTCCGAAGAGCCGGTGATCCTCGTAAAACGGATGATCCAGCCAGGGCACCTCAAAGAGGAGGTAGCACTGCTTGCGCTCTTCCTGCGGGTTGAACTCCGGCTTCAACTGCCGGAAAACGGGCGGCCAGTCGGCCTTGAGCTGCGCCAATTGGCTTTCTGCGACTACTACGCTCTTTCCTTCGCCGCCGACCGCCGTGTCAGCGACGGTTTCGTTGAAGGCTTTGAGAATAGGGTTGCCGTGATCGGGTCTCCCGAAGCGGGCCACGACCGGTCGTGTCGCCTCCGGGTATTTCTCAGTCCAGGTGGGCGCCGCCGCATCCGCGCCCTGAAGAGTGAACTGGTCACCGGGTTTAACCTTCATGATTGCTCTCTTTTTCTGTGCGCGACATGATTGAGCGCGCGGGCTAACCCGGTGGAACATCCGTGTCCTCCGGGATTGGGTTCGCTGAAACGCCCAAATCACCATATCCCATGGTCTTGGAGGTCACGTTCAGCGCTTACTTCAGACCTGCAACCAGATTGCCGCAACAATTTGCGGCTCATCAAGAAAGCTTCTCCTCGCGTCGTGGCACCACAAGATAGACGCATTCTCACTGAGCAGTCGCCGAAGTCGATGCAAAGAAGCAATTCGTTCGCTCATAAAGGCTGCCTACTCGTAAGTGTACGATTCAATGTCTTCAGCGTTGCAGCGCCTGAACAACATCCGCCCGACTCCCTCCGGATCCGCTGCTTCGACGAGCCGAGCGAGGCTCTTCCTGGCGCGCTCGGCAGCATTCGAGGATCAAATTCACCACGGCTCGGTTTGCGACCGTCCGTGATTGTTCCGGGAGCGAATGCTGCAGCTGAGCTTCTCTCGACACGTCGGGTACGCCGCGCACCTGATTTTCCTGCTGGACGGTAGCGCTTTCGCACGCGCGCTTCTTATTGGACTTCGCAGCTTCGTATCGCCGCCGCACCTCGTTCTGGTCGACCGGTCGGCGGTTTTTCAGTCTATTCAACACCTCCCGCAGTAGATCCTGCGGAAACTGCTTACGCATGAGCAGATTTGCAAAACGTACGGGCTGTTTTTTGATGAGACTCAAAATGATCACCCAATAGCTTGAAGGCTCTAACGTCATCTTGGATAGAGCGCTTGCCCCGCCCGCTCGCCACACAAAACTTCGGATAATCTTTTTTGAGGCGATCCTTCATCTCAGCGAAGCAGCGCCCGCGAATGATGGCAGCTTCCATTGAGGTCAAATCGCACTCGTGAATAATCCGGAGTTTAAACCCGACCTCCGCGCGACACTCAGGCGGAAATTGCTCCAGCATATCTGACGCAATTTCCGGAGCCGGAGGGCTGAACGCGACCAGCTTTGGTAGTTCCGAGTTCTGTTCGACCATGTCCTTTCCTTTGAAGAGGGCGTCGCCGGCTCGAGGACGACGCGGCCTCGTTTCCTCAAAATCGGCAGTCTGGGGTTCGCAAATAATCTTCGAACGGATCAGCCTGCTGTGACCGGCAGAAACTACGCTGGCGGAGAAAGCGCAACCAAATTCCGTGCTGGAAATTGTCGAGGCAGAAACACATTTTCTGCAGACTGCAAGCAGCTTGCATATCTACACTCCGGACGCTTACACCCGGGAGCGAGCCTCAACACACGGCCGCAGACAATTACGACTGCGCTTCACTGGCTCTCATGAGCCGAAGGGATTAACTCACAAGAGAGCCTGCTCGATGAGTGAACCGCGGCCGAAGGCGCCGAGAAGAGCCGGAGCCAAAGACATGCGCAAACCGTTTTACATCGTGCTGTCGGACGAGCGAGCGGAGGATTTGCTAAATCTCCTGCGCAAATGCCCGCGGTGCACCAACCCGGAAGCAGTATGCAAAGCGCTTGACTGGTCCATCTCGGAATGGCGCATCGAATCAGGCGATGAGAGGCAGAATTACGAGTTACAGGAACTCAAGGAAGAATGCTCTTGGGTGAGAACCCAAATTTTCAAGTTGCGCGACCACATAATCAGATTGCGATCCGACCGGCGGTTTGGTGGCATCGTGCCGCAAGATCACGTCGACATGGCCGGAGCACTTTCCTCGTTGTCGGATGCCGAATCGAAGCTGAGTCTCGACTTCACCCCTCCCCACGAACGGGCGGGAGTTGGAAGGAAACAGCTAGCCCTGAAAAGCTTTTGCCGAAAGATCGAGAATGCATTCAGAACCAATGGGATGTCCTTTAGCGATTTCGACACGGAGCGCCGCAAGCGCGCCAATGCGATCAAAGTGCTCGATCTGCTGGTCCTCGCGACAAAGTTCAGCCCCACTGGGGAGCGACGACCGGCCGAGCGAGAAGGTACACGCCTACTTTTCACAGCGAGCAACCGCACAAAGAGAGAAGCTATCGAACATGCCATTGCGCCCGCGCGAAAGGTAGCTGGTAACTGATCCTCTGATGGATTTATGGAAGCAGTTGCATCGATATCCCGTGTACTACACAGCTGTTCCCGAACGATAAAATCCCATAAGGCTCGGACTCGAAGAAAAAACGAAACGCGTTGCGTTTCCGGTTTTCCCGAGTGGTCTCAGCGTCTCGTTCAACATCCGAGCCGCCTCGCGCAGGGTTTGTCGCAAACCTTACTGTGAGCCGCAGAAGGGCCTCTACCGTCCCGATTTCATGCTTTGTTCGCGACGGGAAGTCCAAAGTAGCAGGCAAGTAGCTGGTTCTGCTCGCGCACGGTCCACGCACCGGCAAAGCCGAAACCTTTGCGCAGCCACATTAGCCAGGAGCGCAGGGCCGCGAAGGCCGCGTACACGGCGTTTTCCGTGTAGTTGATGACGGCGAAGGCAGACAGCAGGTACCAGTACGCGCTCCAGTTCGCGGCCGGGATCCGCCGGCGGGCAGCCACGGCGGCGTTGAAGAAGACGTACGCGGCGTCGGTGATGGCGGTGGCGGTGACCACACCCGCCGCGAGCAGCGGATCGATGTTCATGAAGCGCTCCCAGTCTTGCCTGGGAGATCTCAGCCAGCCGGGCAAGATCCGGCAACCGGCGAGGCCCATGCGGTCAGCTCGGCCAAACCGCTTGATCCGACCACGAACCAGCGAAGGAGTTGGAGGTCTTGTCGGCGCCGGCCATCGGGTTCATCAGCAGCGTCCGAGTCTGCCTCCCTCTGCGGCGCGAATGAACTCCCGATCCAGGCGCCAAAAAGCAGCCTCTGCGCGCGCGAGGAGATCCGGCCCCACAAGCGTTCAGGTAGATTGCCCCGATCCGCGCGAGGAAGCCTCGGCCCTAGATAGAGGATAACCTGCGGCGCAGCAGAAATCCTTGCTTGTTGCCATGAAGCAACGCTTTGAGCTTCTGTCGATGGAGTTTTGTCAACATTTTTCGTGACTTTTTTGAGAGTTCAAAAATTCGACATTGGGCGTACGATTTAAATAGACACGCGTTTGCAGACTTTCGTAGGGTCCTCGAACCGTAGACGATGCCCTGATGATGGTGACGGATCCCAGCGGCCTTGGAGGATAGCCTCGAGACCAAGGTATCCCGACATCTTCCATCCATGGGGTCCGTCTGACGGTCCACCAAATGGAGTCCCATACCCTATTGAATCATCAGACTGTCAATCGGACGTCGAGCAAGAAGCTCGGGATCATCACCAGCAGGGTTTCGATCCACTACCAGCCACGACGAGATGTGGAGAGGTGTGTCGGTTCCCTCACCCAAGCTGTGATTGATCTTGCGGCAAAAGGATGGTCGGTCGACCTCCTGACCATGAAGCCCTCCGAGACCATCCACGATAGATGGATGATCGACCACTTCATCCGCGAACCCATGAAGGCGGTCTACGATCAGTTCGTGTATCAGGTGACCGGTCGATCCGAGGCATCCTACGCGACCTGGAACGGTCGCCTGCCGATCCTGATCGGATGCGCCGATCTCCCAGTCGACAAGAAGCAGCCCAACAAGAACGCCGGCATCGATCCGAACGTCACTGAAGGCATCCACTTCCACGGTCTTCTGGTCATCCCGCCCGACACGCAACTCGGGGCTCAAGGGGCCCGGGAGCACTTCGCTGAGAACGATGCGGTCTACCGTCGCGATGGCAGCGGCGCACAGATCGATGCTCGGCCCGTTCCGATCTCCGACATCAAGAAGGAGTTGCGGTATTGCCTCAAGGCGATCTGCCGCCGGAACCTCGGCATCGATGAGGGCCTGCTGATGCTGCCCTGTTCCCTGTCGTAGCCGTCCACCAGTACTCACCCGGCGCCCCTACCCCCGGTAGGGCGCCCTTTCCTTTCAACTCGCTGTGGGCCGCAGAACGATCGCTTGCGGTGGGTTGGATCCGTTGCCTTGTCGATCAGGTGCATACCGAGCATCAAGCCGTGTGTTGTTCAAGCAACAGCGACAGCAACGACGACGAATGAGCAAATTTCCTCACAAATCTCCGATATTTATCAACATTTCCACCAAATCTTCAACAATTTAGGACGCAAGTCAGAGCACACGCACGAGATTTGTCAATAATGACAAATTTCGAGGGATACGAATTCTCTTGATTTAAAGATGTCCTGCTCCGTAAGGTTCCCTGGTCGACGAGGAAGAAATCGAGTAAGGGCAGGTCTGGTCAAATCCGATGAAAAAATTCGGCATTGATTCTCCTGAATGAACTCGGCCTCGTCGATGGTTTGGAACCAAACTGCGGAGAACTGCATCGATTGAGCGAAGATAACTTTATTAACAATCCTACGAGCACGGCGATGAGGTCCATCACAGATGAGTCCTCGGTCCCCGGTTACCTCAGGTTCGATATCAACGCCCACATCGAGGGTCTCTCGAAAATAATCAGGAGGTGCTCTCAGAATGGGTGGTCCGTGAGCCTCTTCACGATGATGCCGGATCGGATCAGCCGCGATCAACGACTGATCCACCCCCTTGTCCACGGCCCCGTGACGAGGACCTTCATACGGCTGATCACGCGGGTAGTTCGTCGGCCCAACTCGCGGTTCGGAATGGGAAAGAAGCCGATCCCGATCCTGATCGGGGCGGCCGACCTCCCAGTCCCGAAGAGGCGAACGGACAAGGGCGCCGGCACCGACCCTGATGTCGATGGCGGCCTGCACTTCCACGGCCTCCTCGCCATTCCGCCTGACTCTCGCCTCCGGGATCAATCGGTCGGTGAGCACTTCACCAAGTGCGACGGCGTCTACCGTCAGGGAGGCGGCATCGCGAGGATCCACATCGCGCCGGTCGATCCCAACACGATCGGTGACGTGATGCAGTACTGCTGCAAGACAATCTGCCGGGGCACCCTCGGTTTCGACGAGTCTATCGTCGTCCTGCCGCGTGCTCCGTCCGAATTGTCGAGGTGGCGCCCCTGAGAAGCATCCCGGCGCCCACGGGCGCCGGATCCCTTTTCCTATCGATCATCTACAGGAGAGTACACTGGGTCTAATCGACGGCATGCCCGGCTTTTACGTCGACGCAGTTTACGATCACAGCAAGCCTCGGCCTCGCTATCCTACCCGGTTCGGGTTCCAACAAGGCGACCGGCAGTTTCTCAAGAAAGTCCTGCCGGTCATCGACTCCTATGCCGAGGCGGCTCGGCAGAAGTGTCAGGTGGGGTGGTCGGCCCACCTCATCCGGACGCGGATGCATCATCTCGTCTGGTTCGCCAGCGAGATCCCCGTGAAGGTTCACGCTCCTGCCCGGCACCTCTTCTCGAAGCTGTCCGGGCAGCTCAGGGCGCGCTCCATGCACGGGAACACGCCGATCCTAATCGGGTGCGCCGATGACTACGTGGCCATCACGATGGGGCAGCGCTCAAGAGAGCCGTTCAGCCTCAGAGGCCTGTTCAACGGCCTCCTGCTCGTGCCGCCGGACACGCGGCTCAAGGGGACGGTCGAGACGCACGTCGCGCGGAACGACTTCCTGTACCGCCGCGACGGCATCTCGGACCTGGATGTGCAGTCCGTGGATCCGGCCTCCCTCCCGCGCGCCTGCCGGCAGGTCTTCCGAGGGGTGCTCAACGGCGATATCTCCATGGAGAAGGGACCGCTCATCCTGCCCAAGGTCCTGTCCGGACTCGGACGCTAGGGCTCCCGGCGTTCCCGCCCCGGCGGGAACGCCTTCGCATCAACCCATCATGCGCCGGCCCCGACCCATCGCGGCAGGTCCAGTCCCTTACCCGAAGGACAATTCTTGATCGACGAGCAACGCATCTTGATGCAGGTCGCGCGAGAGATCGCCTACACTCTCATGCCAAGAGGCCTCTCCCCCGAGGCCGCTGAGGCGGAGGTGCAGCGCACCTACGAATACCTCATGAACGAGGAAACTGGCCCGGATGCGCCCGAAGTCGCAGACGGTCCCGAGACCGGCTTGTTGAAGGAGCCGTACATCCTGCCGATCCTGGCCGAGTGGATGGAACAGGCCGAAGAGGCAGACCGGCGCAAGAAGGAAGCTGCCGGCCTCTGAACCTCGGCTTTGGTAAGGCCGCCTCACACCTTTGACACGGGCGCGATCATTCGAGGTCGCGCCCGTGATCGCTTTTCGGCTACTAACTGGCGCTCTCGATCACCTCGGCGCCGGCGCCCCGCCGGATAAATACCTCGCCGAGACTCAGATAGCCGGCTCGTGGGAAATCGAGGACGACGTGAACATCCGGCTTCGCCTGCGCAGGAAACGACGCGAACCCCCGGTGCAGGTGAGAACCTTCAAGGACCTGCACGCCCGTAACAAACGCCAGGGATCCGCCCCGGACCACGCCTCTCCGGTCGCGACTGCTTCCCATGCGTCGGGACAGGGCACCGAAGCGGCCGCGTCGCAGACAGGGCAGGACGTCGTGATGAACCACGTCCTGGTCTGATCCACGGTTAAGCTCCCGGTAAGAACCTGCCGGCACATCCCGGCATCCGGGAAGAACCAAGCCGGGACCGGCGCGCACGTGGACCAGCCCCTCGACAGCATCGCCGCCGTGCTCGAGAGCACGGGCAACTACCGCGTGCTGCGTCGGCTCGAGCCGTTAATCGATTGCTCAGAACCAGCGAACGAGCCGACCTTCATCGGCCTGGTTCTGGACGTCGAGACGACCGGAATCGACTTCGCCGCGGACGAGGTGATCGAACTCGGCATGCTCAAGTTCGAGTACGGCGCCAGCGGACGCATCTATCGTGTCCTCGGCACCTTCAACCAACTGCATCAGCCCACTCGCCCGATCCCACCGGAGATCAGCCGGCTGACCGGCATCACCGATGCCGACATGGCCGGGCACCGGATCGATGACGCGGCCGTTCAGGGCATGGCGGCTGATGCCGCCGTGGTGATCGCGCACAACGCCAGCTTCGATCGGCAGATGTGCGAGCCGCGCTGGCCGGTGTTCCGCGACAAGAACTGGGCCTGCTCTCTGAACCAGATCTCCTGGCGCGCCGAGGGACACGAGGGCCTGAAGCTCGGCTATCTGCTGTCCGACCTCGGCTTCTTCCACCGTGGCCATCGCGCCGTGGACGATTGCCACGCCCTGCTCCGACTGCTTGCCACGCCTCTGCGCAGCTCCGGGCAATTGGCGATGGCCGCCCTGCTCGCGACCGCGCGGCGGCCCAACGTGAGACTGTGGGCCGAGGGCTCGCCATTCGAGACGAAGGAGATCCTGAAGGCGCGCAGCTATCGCTGGAGCCAGCATCGGCGCAGCTGGTACATCGACCTGGACGAGGCGCAGATCGAGATCGAACGCACCTTCCTCAGCGAGCGGGTGTTCGGCCGCCCTGTACCCGATCTCCCGGCGGATCAGTTCACCGCGCGCGACCGGTTCTCGGCCAGAGCGAATCCAGAGCTCTGATCCGGGTCGCGGTTGAGGCGCCGCTCGCCTTCGGGTTTGGCAACCGGTTTCCGCCCAAGTACTGGATTTAGCTTGAGCTTTCGCATCACGCGCTGAAAGACGTGATCCTGAATCGGGATCTGCAAACTTACCTTTGTGCGTGTGAGGAGACTCAGGCCTTCACCGCTGCTTCTCCTTGAGTGGCCGTTGCATCGGCATGTCCGAGCCGGTGAGGAGAGCATGGGGATAAATAGAAGCACGGGTCCTTGATCCCGCTCGTCATGCCCATAAAAGCCGGGTCCGATCCCCGGGGCTTGTGGCGGCTCCAGTCAGTCCACCGTCTCGTCGGCCTGCTCAGAAAGGCCGGGGTGTCTGGCCTGGTCATCACAAGAAGGTCCCGTTGGACCAAGACGCTGGCAGAAGACCAGCACGTCACCCTCGAGTTCCCCGAGCAGCCGAGGGTGGCCGCCGCCGTATCGACCGTACAGGTCGAGTGAACGAGCACGTAACAGGGCAAATCGTACGGCCTGTCCTGACCGAGAGGTGTGCTGATCGGGTGTATCTTTCCGGGACGCCAGGCAGATCGTCAGGGTACAGTTCGTCCGGTAGGGTGAACTGTACCCTCCGAACACCCGGCAGATGCTCATTCAAGATCACACCTCAGCTGGATCACCATCATTTCAGCGTCGATATCCACCAGGTAATCAGATCACCGACGATCATCACGTCTGGCCGGAGCATCGAGGACCACAGGGTCATCCGCCTTCACCGGCGAAAGAAGCAACGTCGTTCGATCGTGAAGGTGCAGACCTCCAAGAACCTGCACGCACGCAGCAGACGAAGTGGACCGGCGACAGACCGATCCGTCCCGAACGTGGTCGCTCCTCGCACGACCGGGCAAGACAACCCTGCTGCCGGAGTGCGGCCAAGTCCTCAGGACAGACAGATAGGACCGCCGCGACGCTGCGTGTAACGCGGGAGTGGGCAGCCTCAATCAGCGCGTCGAAGTTTGTTTTCGCGCATACCCTATCTGGATGATGGCATCGACTGTTGTCCAGGCGGAGTATTCGCGAGTCAAGAACAATTCATCTGGCACTCGATAGATGAGAGGAGGCGCCGATGTTCCAAAGATTGGCTTTTGCTGCCACGGCAATCCCGTGCCTCATTCACGGTTCCGCTGTCATCGCAATGCCGATGACGGGAACGTTCAACATCCATATCGATAGACAGGACGCTCGCCCGCTCGGATCACCCGATCATCTCCAAATCCAGCAGAGCGGTTCGGGCATGAACAAGAGCCCGGGTCAGCCGCTCGACGGCGCGTCTGTGGGGATCAACGAGATCGTTACAATGAAGCGGGGCCGCGGCCCCGTGCAGGGTACAATCACCTTCAACTTGCCCAGCGGATCTACCGTCAGCACCTATACCGGCAAGGTCTCCACCGATGCGCAAGGCCGAGTGACCGCGCGTGGCCGCTTTACGACAACGCAAGCCGCCGGTGCCTTCACAGGTCTGAAAGGCCGGGGCACGTTCACAGCCGTGTATACGTCGAAAACCAACGCGATTTCACAGTGGTCCGGCGATTTCACCCCACCAAGTGCTATGATGTCCAGCCGGTAGGACAGAGACGACGCGGGGGGCGGCTCGCGATGCGGCAGGCAGATGAGGCACAGGTCGACCGCATCTACGAGGCTGCCGTTGTGCCAGACCTCTGGCCCGGGGTGCTGAAGGCTGTCGCTGAGCCACTCGACATGTTGGGCGGCGCACTCGTTGCGCTTCCATCTTACACCCCACCTCTCGTGCCCAAGATCGATCCAAGGATCCGGTGGACCACCTCGCCTGAGGTTGCAGCCATGTTCCATGCCTTCTTCACCGAAGGCTGGATCACGCGCTGCACCTGGATCCAGCGGGGGCGTGCGCTCGCCTATCCGTTCTTCATTTCGGACTACGACATCATGACCCCGGACGAGACTCAGGCAGATGCCGGCCTATGAGTTCTACCGTAGCTACGGCATCGGCTGGGCAGCCGGCCTGTTCATGAAGGTGCCTTCCGGTGACATGTTCGCCTTCACGTTCGACCGGACCTACGAGTCCGGGCCCGTACCGGTCGAGGCGGTCAACGCACTGAACGACCTGCGGCCACACCTCGCGCGGGCCGCGATGATCGCAGGTCGGCTCGGTCTGGAGAGGGTCAAGGCTACGACCGAAACCCTCAGTGTTCTCGGTCTGCCAGCGGCCGTGCTCAACGATGCCGGCACACTGTTGGATGCGAACGAGGAGATGCGGGCTCGGATGCCAGCCTATGCGGTGGAGGGTGCTCGCGGCGCCTTCCACCTGCAAGATGCTGGCGCCGACAAGCTCTTGCAGACGGCGCTCGCGGCCGTCCGCAACAACGCGCCGACCGGATCAGCCGTCATGTCGATCCCGGTGCCACCGAGCGGAGACCAGCCGCCTGCGGTCGCCCACGTCATTCCCATCCGCAGGATGGCCAGGGATCTGTTCACATTTGCCACAAGCCTTGTAGTAGTCACGCCCTTGTGCCAGCGAGACCCGCCACCAGCGGCGGTCATCCAGGGCCTGTTTGATCTCACGGCTGCCGAAGCGCGTGTCGCCCGGTTCATTGCTCAGGGTCGAACCATCAGTGATGTGGCCATCAAATCGGGAA
Source organism: Methylobacterium sp. P31 (assembly GCA_050632875.1). GTDB lineage: Bacteria > Pseudomonadota > Alphaproteobacteria > Rhizobiales > Beijerinckiaceae > Methylobacterium. The sequence goes on from JBODSC010000001.1 coordinate 76,025, forward strand.
CGAGCGAGGCCACGATCCGCACGCAGCTGAAGGCGGTGTTCGCGAAGATCGGAGTGTCACGACAGGCCGAACTCGTCAGTTTGCTGGGCAACACCGTGGGCCTAGTTCGAACTCAAGCCTAGCAATAACCGGCAACATCTCCTCCGATCAGAGGAAATGACACCATCGTACATCATGCGCCGACATCTTCATTCCGCCGTATGCTGTGCAGAACGCCGCGATCCGAAGAAAGAGTAATGGAATCTAGGCTGGGTCGAGACGGATCAGTCTTGAGCCCCGAAGGCGCGGTGGTCGATAGCTCAGCGTCGCGTGAACCGGGCTCGGACGGCGCAACTTCGAGGGACGGCCGCCCTCGCGCATGCGCTGGTCCGCTTCGGCCCAAGAGGGTAGTGCGGCGCCTGGATGCAACCAGTGCACCAAAGATGCTTCGTCGCACCAGTCCAGAAGCCGGGGCATGACTATGCCATGCGCACCAGTGCTCATGTACTGGTGCATGGATCCCTGGCTATCCCAAGCCGTCATGGTCCAGTAAGTCCAATCCTTATCGACTAGGATCGAGCCACCCTGGAACCCTGATGCACTACAGACCTGATTGCGCGTGCGGCGAGCATGCAGCGCGAACACAGGCAGAAAGCGGATTGCACGTATTCTTAGGCGAGTGACGCTTATGAAGGGCATGCCTTGAGGCTCAAAGGTCCATAAGGGGTGCTATGTGGCGACCGCAACCTCTGCGGAGTAGTCATACGTCAGGCAGGTCCTGAGGGTACAGTTCGCCCCAGTAGGGTGAACTGTACCCTCCGAACACTCGGCAGATCCTCGTTTGAGATCATACCTCAGCTGAGTCACCATCATCTCAGCGTGAATCTCCACAAGACAAATAGGTCACCGACGATCATTGCTTCGGGTCTAAGCACCGAGGATCACATGATCATCCACCTTCGCTGGCGAAAGAAACGTCGTGATACCGGTCTACAGCCTGTTCTCCGACCCACACGTCATCAGCCAGCACGTGAGCCTGCTTGCGGGCGTGCTTCCAAACGACGTCCTCGACCTTCTGTCCGACCAGCTCATACGCATCGCTCAGCAGAGCACCGGGGCGCTCAGCACAGCCTCGCTCATGAGCCTCTCGATCGCCTTCTGGAGCGCGAACTCGGGCGTGAGCGCCCTCTTCGACGCGCTCAATGTGATCTACAGGGAACGTGAGAAGCGCTCGCTGGTGCGCTTCTACGCCACCACCTTCCTGTTCACGTTCAGCGGCATCCTGTTCGCCCTCACGGCCACCGGCTTGGTTGTCATCATGCCGATCGTACTCAACCAACTCGGCCTTGGCATGCTGACGGATGTCACGCTACGCCTTGTGCGCTGGCCGGGGCTGCTCATCCTCGTCAGTCTCAGCTTGGCCGTAACCTATCGGTATGGACCCAGCCGACGCGAGGCCAAGTGGCGCTGGGTGAGCTGGGGAGGCGTCGCTGCGGCCGTATCGTGGGTCTGTGCCTCCGCTCTATTTTCCTGGTATGTCGCAACCTTCGACAGCTACAACAGGGTCTACGGTTCGCTCGGCGCAGGCGTCGGATTCATGACCTGGATCTGGTTGTCGGTTGTCATCGTGTTTCTCGGAGCCCGCGATCAGCACGGGTTGTGCGGCTTCAAGACCTAAACCCGCGGCGCCCATCGACATAGCTTTCGCCTCGGGAGCAATCACGCCGCAACCATCGGGCTGGACGCACCAAAGGCGCTCACCACCGGGCGGAACGCCCGCACGAGATCGCCGTCCAAGCGACCGGCCATGCTCTCCAGGATCGTGTAAGCCTTCGCGCTCTCCATCGGCGGCTTGTAGGGGCGACGCTCGATCAGCGCCGCGTAGATGTCGCAGATCGTCACCAACCGCACGAGGTCCGAGATCTCGCTGCCCTTCAGCTTGTCCGGATAGCCGGAGCCGTCGAGCATCTCATGGTGCGAGCGCACCACCGCCAGCATCATTGCGTCGAAGCCGCGCCCCGCCAGCATCGCATGGCCGTGCGCAGGATGGGTGCGCATGATCTTGAACTCGGCCTCGTCGAGCTTGCCTGGCTTGTTCAGGATGGCCGGGGGGATCTTGGTCTTGCCGACATCGTGCAGCAGCGCCGCTTTCGCGAGACGGTGGCGGTCAGCCGGACACAGCCCGAGGGCACTGGAGAAGGCTGCGGCCAGACCCGCCACGAGCAGGCAGTGCTGGTGGGTCACGTCGTCAAAACGTTGCACCGCCTGAACCCAGTCGCGAATGCCGGTCTCGCTGATTGCGCGTGAGACGAGGTCGGTGCCGGTCTCGGCCAGCGCTGGGGTGACGGTGCGCCCGGAGAAGAAGGTGTCGGTGAGGAACTGTTTGGCCTCGGCAGCATGCTTTCGGGCGATGAGCGGGATCGGGTGAGACTGCCCGCTCAACTGAGCGACCGTATCAGCGAGACCGTGCAGCGCTGTCGCTGCCGCGAGCGTCGCAGTCGCGCCGAGGATGCGCGCCTGCGCCTCACCACGTGCGGCGTTGCCATGCACGAGGAAGAGGTAGGGCGCCCCCTCGCCACGCACTCGATCGAGGCGCTGCTTGAGGCGCACGAAAGCGCCGGAATCCAGGTACTCCACGTCGCTGATGATCAGGCGCTCACCGGCACTCATCGGCATGTCGCCGTAAAGGTCATGAACGTTGCAGCTGCCTTGCTGAGCGAGGCAGCGCGCGAGGCGCTCGGCCCGGCTTAGGTCGTCGCTGATCAGGAGAAAGTCGCCCACGGGCGTCGATCCTTGTCGCTGGGCTTGATGGATGGCTGTCTGAGGCTCAATCAGAGAAGCAGACGCCGGGCATGTGCTGGGCGCGCCGGACGACAGCGCAGGACTGACCGGGCGCAGCCCGAGGCGCGACGAGGCGGAATGTGCCTGGGGTATACCCTCTGTCACGCGAGCCTTGGTCAGCGCGCCGAGTGTCGAGCGGTCGCGGACCAAGCAGGTGACCGGCTCACTCCGGCACTCGACGTGAAGTTTACGGATGCGATAGGCCCTCCGACGCGCAGTCGCCCCCACTCCGACGTCATACTCTGATACGCCCCGCTCCAAAGCGGTATACGTTTGCAGGGATAAGCATTGAAGTTCTGGAAATCTGGGCTGCGAGCCGTGCGCTTCATCTTCGCACATGGTAAAGAAAATACCTCCCGCTCGGAAACTGCCTGCCAGGCCCCTTCCCGAAGGCTTGGCTGCGGCGCGGGAACAAAAGAGCAATCTCTCTACATTGATTGGCGATTAACGATCCGGCCAATTGTCATTATAGCAAAACCGCCCATTAAGATCGCTCGATCTAGATAATCAACTCGGGCAAGTATGCTCGCGAGAGATCGTCGATGACCCCGTTGCACCGGCTGGCTCGTCAGCTCAACTGCGCTCGGGTATGGGTTGCCCTCAGCCTTCTGGCGCCTGTCGGCATGCTTGCGGCAACCGGCCTGATGCTGTCCAACTTGCGCCAGGACGCCTGGGATAAGGCCGAGCAGACCTCCAAGAACCTCGTCCAGGTCCTTGAGCGCGATATCGCTCGCAACATCGAGATGTATGACCTCTCGCTGCGTGGGATCGTTGACAACCTGAAGGCGCCGGGACTCGCGCAGGTCAGCCCCGAACTGCGTCAACTGGTTCTGTTCGATCGGGCTGCGACCGCCCGCGATATGGGCGTGATGGTCGTCACCGATGAGAATGGTGACAGTGTCATTGAAGCCGGCGCGGTTCCGGCTCGCAAGGTAAATTACGCCGACCGAGACTATTTTCAGGCCCACAAGGCGCAAAACAATCTCGGCCTCCACATCAGCCAGCCCCTGTACTCACGTCTGCTCGGCAGCCGTATGATCGTGCTAAGCCGGCGCATCAACAAACCGGACGGTACCTTCGGCGGCGTGGTATTGGGAACGCTGCACCTGTCCTACTTCACCCGTCTGTTCAGCCAGATTGGCCTCGGCCGAGATGGTGCGATCAACTTGTACCTGCGCGACGGCACACGCATCATGCGCCAGCCCTACGCTGAGGCGGATATCGGCGTGAACATTGCAGATGCTCCAGTCTTCAAGGGCTTCCTCCGCGAACGCAGTGGCAGCCTGATCCATACCTCGGTCCGGGACGGCATTGAGCGGTACTATGCCTTCACGCAAGTCGGCGACTTGCCGCTGATCCTCAACGTCGCGCTGTCGACCCAGGAGATCGAGGCCGCTTGGCGCGTGAAGGCGCTCGTTATCGGCGGGATCGTGCTGGTACTCTGCGGCCTCACGATCGTCCTGACGTTGTTGTTCAGCCGTGAGCTGCGCCGCCGCGCCACGGTGCAGGCTAAGTTCGAGAAGCTGTCACTGACTGACACGCTGACGGGCTTGCCGAACCGGCGCGCGTTCGAGGAGGCGTTCAGTCGAGCTTGGGGCGGCGCACGGCGCTCGGGTCAGCCGCTCTCGCTACTGGTCGTGGATGCCGACCGGTTCAAGCGCTTCAACGACCGCTACGGCCATCAGGTTGGGGATGAGATCCTGCAAGGACTGGCGCGCTGCCTCTCGGCCAGCGTGCATCGCCCGCATGACCTCGTCTGCCGGATGGGCGGCGAGGAGTTTGCGCTCCTTTTGCCGGAAACCGATCAGGCAGGTGCTCTTTGTATCGCCGACAAGGTCCATGCCGAGGCGTCCACGCTGGCGATCAGATCAGCCGGCATCGGGGCGGGTGCAGTGACGGTGAGCATCGGGTTGGTGAGCAGCGTGCCGGCCGGTGCAGCGGACAATGCGATGGCGGACCTATACTACCGCGCAGACGCGGCGCTCTACAAAGCCAAGGCAGGAGGTCGGAACCAGACGCGCTCTGCAGAGCCGCAGAGTAACCGGGCTATGTCGCAGACCGGCGTGCTGCACCGGATTGGCGCAGCGTAGGACGCTGAAACTTGTTCGCCGGCTCGCAGGAAGCGATCGGCTTTGAGCAGAGCGGAACCGAGGCAGCCAAGTCTACACACAGTGCCTCGCCCGCTCAGGCCTGGGCCGAGGCCACCGAGTAGCCGTCCGGAGCGGCACCGCCCACGCGCCGGCACTCGGCGGCGGATCCGTGTCCGACTGGATCAGTCGTTCTGTAGACTGACCCTTACCGCGCCCCCTTGCCGGCCAGAGGGGTACACAACCCGCAAGCCAGCAGTTTGTGTCTGCCGCGCGGCGGGCACGTCGGTGTGATTTGACGGGCGCTGCAGCGTGGCCATCATCTTGCGCGCTTCGTCGGCCGGCAGAGCGCCACGCGGCGCGACCATCGCGGCCAGGAGCATGCGCGTCTTGCGATCAACAGCGGACGAGCGGCTCACAAGCTCGAACTCGCTTGCAGCGTGCTGCTCGCCTCTCTTGCCCGTGAACACCTTCGGGCCAGAGGTCGTGATGACGATGTCGCCCCTGCGCAGCGTGGCATCATGCATGAGCGCGGCATCTGGATTGCTGGCATACTTCCACAGCTCAGCGAAATTGGGGGAGTGCCGGGTCTTCTCCGGTTTTGCGGTCGCCTTGTCCGACTTCGGCAGAGCCGCGTAGCGCGCCTTCGGCCTCAATTGCGCGTGTGCATCCTGCAGCTGCCGGCGGCGCGCTGACTGGCGCCACTCCCGTCGGCCATGGCCGTATCCGTACCGGCCCGAGCCGTAGTTGCTGCGAGCCTGTCCATACGATGAGGGCGGGGCAACTGGTGCTGGGACCGGTTGCGGCGCTGGAGCAGGCTGCGGTGAGAAGAGCTGCTGAAACAAACCGCCCAGCCCACCCTCGTCGGCGGCCTGCACGTGAACAGCGGACCCGAGAACAAGGCCGCCTGCGCTGAGTGTAATCAGCACGCGGCGAGCGGAGCTGGCGATGAACAGCATGGCGCCTCCCGAGCAGCCCTGGGCCGTAGGGAGGGCCGTCCAGCCGTTAACACTGGCTAGTCACACGGGTTCCTGGGCTGATCTCGGCAGCTTACTGCCCCACGGCGTCCGAGGTGCACTTCTTGGTGAAGCTTGCCTTCGCAGCGCCGGCCAGCTTCTTTTCGGAAGCCGAGGCGTCGCAGGAGGCTTTGGCGTCCGTCTCGCACTTCTTCATGAAGCTGTTCAGGGCCGCACCGGCTAGCTTCTTGTCACCTGCACGTGACTTGCAGGAGTCGTCCGCCGCGGCAGCACCTGCGATGAGCACCAGGATCAGTGTTGCCGTGGAAACTGTACGCATCATCGCCTCACGATGGACCGAGCAGGTATGAGGTATATAAACACTGGGCCGCTCTGATTGGTAGTCTCATATCGGGGCGAACCAGCTTATGCACGGGCCTTTTGCCGGATGCTTCAGGCTGCCGTTCACTACCTCTCTACTCAGGCAAAGACTTCAGTCGCAATGCAGACACCGAGCAGCAGACCCAGGCTGCCGAACAGATCGACGTTTCCGCCCGCAAGAACGGACGGCCGGAGATGAGGGGACACGTGTAAACCTTCGGGGGCGCCGCTCTGATCAGGAACTGAGGTGGTGCTGCAGCCGAGCGAAGCCGCTGGATCGACTTGTATGCAGCTTCGCCGGGGCGCGCTGCGGCCGGCGACATAGGAACCGCGATCGTTGATGCGCACCACCACGGAGCGGCCGTTGCTCTTGTTAGTCACCCGCACTTTCGTGCGGAAGGGCAGCGTGCAGTGAGCAGCTGTGAGCGCGTGCGTGTCGAAGCGCCCGCCGTTGGCCGTCGTACGACCGCTGAAACCCGGGCCGTACCTTGAGGCAACCTCCGCTTGCGTCCGCAGTGCTGTGCGTACCTCGGCGACAGTTGTGCTGGCAGCGGCGAACGTGAAAGCGGCAAGAATAACGCGGATCTTGTCGCGAAACAAAGCCGCTTTCCCGTTGTCGTCTGATCGGATCGGCGAAGTGTATCGAAATGTGACGTGAGTATCTCTCGCGCAAATGTGACAAACATGCCACATAGATGCCAGATATATGGCGCCGATCTCGCCAAAAAACTTCATCGTCTTAGCGGACTAGGCCATCTGGCCGGGTTCTCGATGAGTATCAGGGCGCCTATACAGCGCAGCAACGGCGCAGATCGCGCCCACCCCTGTCACCCCGCTCGAAAGAACGCACCCATGATCCTGACGACCCAGACCCTCATCCGCACCCTCGCCATCGCCGCGCTCGGCACCCTGCTGGTCAGCCAAGCGGCGCGTGCGGGCACGCCCGAGAGCAGCGCGAAGGCGACCCCTCTCTGCATGCAGGGCTGCGGGTCGGCTGGTCTCGCGCCGAACTGCTACTACGTGGATGAGCCCCAGACCGGCCGCTCCGGCAAGCTCGCGGTTCGCCGCGTGCAGGAGTGCGACTGAGCCCCGCTCGTCCCACTGCCCTTCGCACAATCAGGTGAGAACTCATGCAGGCACCGTCCCTCGTCGTTGATCCGCATCTCGGGGCCATTCACATGAGCGACAAGCCCGTGCGTCTCTGGCCGGTGCTGTCCGCCGGCTGCCTCGGTCTGGCTGCGGTCGGGCTTCTTGCGGCAGCGGCACCGAGGCTGATCAACAATCCGCCGCAACTGCCAGCGCCATCCAGCTTCGTCCAAAGGACGTCGCAGCCGGTGCAGACGTCAGAGCTGGCGCCCAGCCTCACCGCTGAGGCACTGCTGCGGGCAGCGCCGCGGCTTCAGACGGCGGCAATGCAAGTACCACCGGAAGAGGCCATTCCAGCCTCACTCGCCGGCGGAGCGGCTGCGACCAGCCCGGCACCCTCGGCTGGTCTTGTCGGGCTGAACACGGCGAGCTTCGCCGAACTCAGGCGACTGCCCCACATCGGCAGGAGCCAAGCACGCGCGATCATCAGCGGGCGCCCGTACACGAGCGTGGCGGATCTGGCTGAGCGGAAGATCCTGTCTGCTCGGGCATACAAGGCTGTCATGGGCCGTCTGGAGCTGCGCTGAGCCCGCGCACGGCTCACATCTCGGCAGACCTATAGGCCAAGTGGTCTAGGAAGAGACCCGGCCATCTGTCCGACTACACCCGCCAGCCCGGACGTGGTGTTTACGCCTCATTAACGAACGGCACCGGGCCAAGTACCCGGACAGCAGGTGGGGCGGCGATGAACAACAAGATTTGGTTTGGTTGCGCTGGCACAGCTGCACTCCTGGCAGCCTTCATTATCGGCCCGGGACAGGCCGCTCCGCAGGCCGCCGCCCCCGTGCCGGTCGGCGCTGAGATGGCTCGCCCCGCTAAGCCCACCCGGGTTGCCGTGCAGGAAGCAGCGCAGCCCGCAGCCGTGCGGTCCGCCGCTGCCCAGGAGCCTGCGGCTCGCCAGGTGAGGGTCGTATACCCGTCCCACTACTCTGCCCAGCGCTGAAGAAGACGATGCCGGTCTTCACCTCCGCAGCGCTCGACAGCGACCCGGACAGCCTCGCGCTGTTGCACGCCGTCCTGCACGGCCTAGAGCGGGACGGATCGGATCAGACCAGACCGGCCCCGACCTGGGGTTGCGCGGCCGATCTGAAGCCGGGCCGGCCTGCGCGACGGCGGGGCGGGGCGCGGCCCTGCAAACGACGGGTCGCCGCGCGCCCGGCATGTCTCGCCTGATCGGCCGTGTTGGCCAGTAACAGGACAGCTCAAGATGCCGCGCTACTTCTTCGACATCCATGACGACGTACAGGCGGTGAGCGACACCGACGGCGAGGTATGTGCGAACCCTGACGAGGCTGGCCGGCGCGCCGCGCAGATCCTGTCGGAGATCGCGCTTCACAACCCGCCGGAGAATGGCTGCAGTGAGCTGCTAGCGCTGGTACGGGACGAGGCTGAACGCGTGGTGTTCACCGCAACTCTCAGCATCGTCGGCAAGCGGCTCGACGCACCAATCCTGCTGCCGGGCTGCCGCGTTGCTACGGTTCGGTCTCGCCGCTCGGCAGCGTAGCGACTTCGGCCGCGCTTCTTGGCGGATCCCAGAACCCACCCGCGCGATAGTCTGGGCAAAGCAACCGAAGAGCCGGTGATCCAACATTAACTATCCTGCATTAACAGGAGGGGCGTCAGTAAACGAGGCGCCCTGGCGCTCAGAGGAGTGGGTAGTCAGTCTACCATCTCGGCTGCCATCTTTGAGTTGCGTTACGGTGGCCAAAGTTCCTCAACAGACCCGCGCGCCCGCATCGGACGCCAGCACCTCAGTTGCTGGCTTAATCTCTGGCAGGAAGAGCCGAGTAACTTTTGCCGTCTGCCGAAGACCAAAGCTGTCTATTGTCTCGACGCTGCCTCGGTTCCTTCCACGCGATACGCGCAGGCTGTTTGCTGTCATGAGCATCCTGGGTGTCGGGCTCATGCCGCTCCTAGTTGCGCTCCCGGCTGAGACTGCGCGCGCCATGGTACGGCCCGGTGCGCAGGTGAAGCTTGGATCAGCGTCCTGGCTGATCCCGACCAAGCTCCAGCACCGGCTGGGTGAGCAGGAATGGGATCTGCGGACGAGCAGCAACTGAGTTCGCGCACAGAGCCGGTCAGGAGCAGAACAGCATGAGCGATCTCGTGAAAGACCTCGGTTTCGTCACCTGCTCGGCCTTCAGTGCTGTTCACCAGCCCGTCTGCACGTCCGCCAACAGCGACACGGCAGTTGGCCTGATCACGCTCGGTGTTTTGGCCGCCATCATCATCTTAGCCGTCGCCAGCCGAGCCGTGCGCGTCTAGGAACAAAGCGCTCCGCACTCACACCCTGCACTCAAGGGACTTGCCCGACTGGGTGCCGAGCATCCGCGATGTCGGTTCCCTGGCCAACACAGTCTCTCCACGTCCGAGCTAAGCCTGTGGGCCTGCCTGCAGGGCACGTACTCCGATGGCGGCAGCGGCCGACCGGCTGGAGACACCCAGGTTACGAAACAGGGCCGCCACATGGATCTTCACTGTGCCCTCGCCGAGATTGAGGGCGCGCGCGATCTCCTTGTTCGACTTGCCCTGGACGATCAGTTCCAGCACCTCGGTTTGCCGCGGCGTGAAGCTGCCGGATGAGGGTACCCCCGCTGAGACCTGAGCAGGCGGGACAGCTGGCTCATCGGTGATCTCTGCGAGCAGAGCGGGCACGTAGATGAAGCCCTTCAGGATCATCTCCAGCGCCTGCCCGAGTTCAGCCACACCGAAGCCCTTGGGGATGTAACCGTGCCCACCAGCTTCCAGCGCCTGCAGGATGTCACGGCGACGCTTGGAACCGGAAACGATCGCGGCCAAGGTTGTGGGTCTCACCTCGCGCACGGCTCGCAGGCTGCCCGCGCCCTCCATGCCGGGCATCGCGAGATCAAACAGCGCGAGGGCAACGTCCTCCCGTCGGCCGAGATGCTCAATCGCTTCGTCCAGAGACCCGGTCTCGATCACCTCGGCAAAGCCGAAGCGGGTCTGCAGGATGCCGCGCAGCGCCATCCGGAAGAACTCATCATCATCGGCAACGAGTGCGACCTGACCGTGACCTACGAGAGTTGCGCCGTCTGTCACCCTGACCACCCACAAACTGAAAGCGGCAGACGCCGCGCTGCAGCCTGTGTCGAGATGGGTCAGCGATCAAGGTTGGCGACGCGTCACGTCGCAGTCCGGCTGCCGCCATCACGGTGGACGAACGCGCGCTGACGCAGGTACGCCCTGCGACTGCTGCGCTGTTCGGCTTTGCGGGCCGGCCGTGGCGTCCAGCATATGTTCGCGCTCTCGCGCGAGTACTGCCGCCGCGCCACCGCGCACCTGGACGAGCTGAACATCGCGCCCATGCTGCAGCCGCTTTGAGGGTCCGTCAGGCTCGAACCACAGCCTGCACGCATGCCCTGCTCACGATGGGGCGAGGTCAGACTGCGGGCTCCCTTCCCCGAGAGTGGCCTCAAGCTGATGAAGTTGGCTGCGCGCTGCATCGCACTCCTGTATTAGGCTGGAAAGCGAGGCGGCGAGGTCCGCTCTCTTCGGCTCGTCCGAGCAGGTTGCCTCCACGGCCAAACACTGCTCCCGCAGCGCAACAAACCCCAGAAAGCCTGCCTGGGAGGCAAGTGCATGCGCATGTCCGGCAAGTTCGCCAGGACTGCGGCCGTGCATGTCAGCGCCAATCCTGGTGTCGAGGCTCCTGACCGAAGCGGCGCAGGAGCTCGCTGGTCTTCGCAGGACCGAGCAGGTCCAGCACTTCACTGAACATCGCAGGATCAAACCCGGCCAGGTGGGACCCTTGGTCGCTCTCCGACAGATGCTCAACGCTGTTTGACGCTTGCACCATCAGCGGCTTCCTGGCCCAGCGCTCGACAATAGTCAGCAACTCATCCCGCTTGAACGGCTTGCCGATATGGCCATTCATGCCCGCTTCGGTGAACGCCTGAATCTGGTGGGGCAGGACGTTGGCTGTGAGCGCCACAATGGGCAGGTCAGCGTAGGTCGGCCCCAATGAGCGGATGTGGCGTGCGGCTGCAATGCCGTCCATGACCGGCATCTGAACGTCCATCAGCACGAGATCATAGGCACGCTGCTGGACGGCCTCGACAGCACGCACCCCGTCGGCCGCCACATCCACCCGGTGACCGGCCGCCTCAAGGATGCTGCGGGCGATGTCCTGGTTGATCTCCAAGTCCTCCGCCAGGAGCACGTCAGAGCCACGTGCGGCAACCTGGGTCTGTGCATCTGGCGGTGCGCGGAGCGGCTCCTCATCCACAACCTCGCTCAACGGCAGGGTAACCTCGAACCAGAACGTCGAGCCCTGGCCCGGTTGGCTCTCGACGCCGATTCGGCCGCCCATGAGGTGGACCAAGCGCTGCGAGATCGCCAGACCCAAACCTGTGCCGCCGAACTCGCGCGACGTCGAACTGTCCACTTGTGAAAAGCGCTCGAACAGAATGCCCTGCTTATCCGCGGGGATGCCGATGCCGGTGTCGGTCACGGAAAAGCGCAGGCGCCGCTCACCCGCCGACAGGCTCGCGTCTGGCAAACCGGCGAACTGCAGGGTGACCGAGCCCTTGGCCGTGAACTTCAGGGCGTTGTTGAGCAGATTCAGCAGGATCTGTCGCAGCCGATCCTGGTCACCGATGAGGTGGTCAGGCACGCCGGGCTCGACCTGGGCTGAGAGCGTCAGGTCCTTGTGCTCGGCGAGGCTGCGCACGATGGAGAGGCTGTTGTCCACGAGCGCTGTCAGCGCGAACGGACGGGATTCGATCTCGATCTGGCCCGCCTCGATCTTCGAGAAATCCAGGATGTCGTTGATCACCGTCAGCAGCGCCGCACCGGACGAATGAATCCGTTCCAGTCGTAGGCGCTGACCCGGGCTGAGCTGGTTCTCGGCGAGCAGCAGGTCGGTGTAGCCGAGGATGCCGTTCAGCGGTGTCCGGATCTCGTGGCTCATGGACGCCAGGAAGTCGGTCTTGGCTTGGCTGGCAGCCTCAGCTTGCGCGCGGGCGGCCCTGGCGTCCTCGACGGCAGCCCGAAGAACCTCCTCCTGCGACTTGCGATGTGTCATGTCGCGGGCGACCGCGAGAACAAGGTCAGTGTCGTCTGATCCTCCCTCGGCTTCGCGGACACCTCTGATACGCTCATGCTGAGCGGGGAAGGTGTCGGATGGCGAAGACGAGACGGGAGTTCACGCCCGAGTTCAAACGCGAAGCGGTCGCCCTGCTGGAGAGCAGTGGCCGGCCGCAGATACAGGTCGCGGCCGAGCTCGGGATCCAGCCCTCGATGTTGCGGCAGTGGCGTGCCGCGCTGAACGGAGCCTCACCCCGGCCGCGGCCGGCAGGATCGACGGGGATTTCGCCACCAAGCCCGGTCGCCTCGCCGTCCGATCAGGCCGCCGAGATCGCTCGCCTGCGGCGTGAGCTCGACCGCACGCGCATGGAGCGCGCCGTGCTAAAAAAGCCATCGGCATCTTCGCGGAGATGCCCAAGTGACCTTCGCCTTCATCGAGCAGCATGCGCGGACCTGGCCGGTGCGTCTCATGTGCCGCGTGCTCGGAGTCTCACCCAGCGGCTTCTACGGCTGGCGGTCACGGCCAGAGAGCGCCCGCTCGGCCTCCAACCGCCAGCTCCTGGACGATGTCCGGCGCATCCATGCCGCCCACCATCGGCGCTACGGTGCCCCACGCGTGCATGCCACCCTGCGGGCCGAGGGCCGGTCTGTCAGCCGTGGGCGGGTGGAGCGTCTCATGCGCCGGCACGGCATCCGTGCCCTGGCGGGGCGTCGGTTCCGGCCCTGCACGACCGACAGCCGTCACGATCTCCCGATCGCCCCAAACCTCCTGAAGCAGGACTTCTCGGCCACGCGGCCAAACACGGTCTGGCTGGCCGACATCACCTACCTGCCAACCGGCGAGGGCTGGCTGTACCTGGCCGCCATCCTCGATCTGGCCACGCGCAAGATCGTCGGCTGGTCGATGCGCGATCACATGCGCACCGAGCTGAGCGTGGCGGCGCTGATGATGGCCGCCCAGCGGCAGCGACCGGCCGCAGGGCTCATCTGCCATTCGGATCGTGGCAGCCAGTACGCGGCGGAGGCCTACCGGAAGCAGCTCGCCAGCATAGGGGCCAGGCCGTCCATGAGTCGGACAGGATGCTGCTACGACAACGCCCCGATGGAGAGCTTCTTCCACACCCTCAAGGTCGAACTCGTCCATCAGCGGCGATGGGCGACCCGGGATGAGGCGCGACGCGACCTGTTCGCTTACATCGAGGGCTACTACAATCGGCAACGCATCCATTCGGCACTCGGCTATCTCACGCCCGAGCAGGCCGAACGGACCGCGAGCTAATCTCCCCGTGTCCGCGAAGTCAGGGGAGGATCAGCCTGCTGCCGTCAGAGCCAGTAGCGCGAGAAGCAGCGTCCCGACAGCAAAGGCGATGGAGCGGGGCGCGACCTGTTCGAGGGCGTTGCTCCTGCTGGCCAGCAGGCGCTGCTCCTCGCGCCGCATAATCTGAAGCGTCTCACGAATCTGCGCAGTCAGCACGGCTCCGCGCTGCGCATCAGCCGTGCTCTGCTGTGGGAGCGGCGTCGCTGGCCGGGGTTGCTGCAGGGACTGGCTGATGTCCGCAAGCTTCTCGCTGACCTGCTGGCTCAGCGTTCGGGCACGCGCGACCTGAGCAGGATTGTCTCTGACGAGAGCCGGCAGCTTGGCGGTCGCCTCCGGCAGGGCCTGAACCGCGGCACGGTAAGGAGCGAGGCGCTCATCCTGACGCGCGATGAGGAACTCGCGCTGGCCGGTCTCGGCGTCCACGATGCCGGTGTAGATGGTGTCGAGTTCAGCCAGCACCTCGTAGGTGTGCTGGACCCAGAGGCGCTTCTCTTTGACATCGAGCAACAGCGGGATGAGCAGGGCGCTGCAGGCCGTGACGAGCAGGATGGCGCCGGCGAGTGCCAGCGGAGCCACCTTGCTGCCGAGCCTAGTCAGAGGGAGATCACGAAGAGAGGGCATCGGCTGGCGGGCTGCGGTGCGTGACCTGGTTGCTCTACCATTCTGAGCAGTCCCGCCGAAGCTCAGCCTGCCGGCCTCCTGAGGAGGGCCGTCCTATTGTTATTGTATGGACGCGACGGCCAGGCCGGAAGCAGCCGGCGCGGAGGTAACTCGCGACGCCGAAAATTCGACCTGTCTGGCTGTGGCCGTACCTGCAGGAGCGGTCATCTCGGTCAGGAGTTCGCGCGTCTTGCCGTCGAGCGAAGGCGAGCGCCGCGCGTCCTCGAAGTCGGCAGCCGAGTGCTACTCCCTTTGCGAACCGGTGAACACCTTCGGACCAGCGGCCGTGATGACAATGTCGCCTTTGCGCAGTGTGCTGTCCTGCATTAACGCCGCGCTGGCCTGGCCTGCTTTGGCCAGCACCGCAGCCTTGTTCTCCGGCACTTTTGCCTTGCTCTCCGCCGATGCGCTGTCTGTCTCGGCTTTGAAGCGAGCCAAGCCTCGACCGCGAGTTGAAGCTTGCCCCGTCATCGTAAGCTCTGCGCGGCGGCGGGCAGAGCGGTATCCACTACGTTGGGCCTCCTCACCGTACTGGATACCGCTGTAACTGCCGCGGTAAGCCTGAGCAGGTGGGGCAAGCGCCGACTGCGGTACAGACTGGGCAGGTGCAAAGAGCTGCTGGAACAGACCTTCCAGACCGCCGTCGCGTGCGCGGGCCGACATGGAAGGAGCAGCGACGAACCAGGCCGAGGTGAGGATCAGCAAAGCACAGTGTGCGCAGCTGGTGCGAGATGACATGATCGCCTCCTCCTGGTCAGACCTGCTCGGCGAGTTCGGCATTCTGATGCTGGGGAGGAAACACATTCTCGCGTCAGTCTACAGTCGGACAGATGGCCGAGTGAGCACTTGGCCTATTGTCCCGGTCGGACGACCGCCTGTACCGATCCTGATGGCACATGTTCCTTAGGCCTCGGCGACGGGCAATCTTGGAACCGGGCGCGCGTCTGGGCTTGATCGCCGTCGCGACCGGCCACGAAGGAGCCCTGGGTCTTCCGCCGGACTTCGGCACGGTGCCGCTGAAGAAGACCTGCCCCGCCAAGACCTTTGTTCGCTGCGACCGCACACGTGCGATCTTATGTCCGCACGCAACAGCAGCATGAGCGGGCATTGGACTTTGCAAAATCGAAGATCTAGAAGCAACTCCGAGCGGATCGTGAGGTGCACTATTTGGTGTCAGCTTCGGAGGAGTGCACCATGGTAACTAAATGCCTGAGATGATCGCGAAGCGGCGCGTCCAGTTCCGGCGTTGGATCGACAAGGGTCTGTTCGAGGCTCTGATGCACTCTCTGGCTCGCCTGCAGCGACGGCGCTGCGGACGTCGGAAGGGGCCACGGCTGGCGATCATCGACACGCAAAGCGTCAAGTGCATCGGGGTGCGCGGGCCACGCGGCTACGACGGAGCCAAGAAGTTGGTTGGGCGCAAACCGCGTGGCCCTGGTCGATGCCGAGGGCCACGTCCTGGCGCTGGCCGTCGTGCCGGCCAACGTGCAGGATCGCGACACGCTTCTGGCCCTCGATGACGGCAAGGAGCAGTGGCCCAGCCTGCGCTTGGCCATCCTCGACGGCGCCTTCACGGCCGAGCGCTGCCAAGACTGGTGTCACCCCCATGGTATGCGTCACCGCGTGGTCGAGAAGCAGCCGGACCAGAAGGGCTTCGTCGTGCTGGAGCGGCGCTGGCTTGTGGTCCGCCGTACAATCTTGCCAATCCGACGTTCGAGTGGTCGGCTCGCATTCCACGCGAGCGGCTGGTTGACGCCTCTCGAACCGATAGCGCTTCGGTTCGGCTGAAGCCTCCTTCCGGACGCGCCGCGCCCCGCACCGCTGGAGGTGCACATGGGTCGATCGACGCCGCAGGCAGTCGTCGTGGCGCGCATCTCGTTCGAGACCACCAGGCTCAGTTCGCAGTGCCTGGTCGAGGCCTACGCCCGCATCCTGCCGGTAACCCGCAAGCCCCTCGCGACCGAAGGGCCCGTGCCGGCTCAGACGAGGAGGACTGAGCATGGCTGAGGGCGGGTTGGCCTTCTACGCGCGTGTCTCCAGCGAGGCTCAGGCGCGCGAGCATACGATCGACAGCCAAGTTGCCGCTCTGCGCGAGCGCATCGCCGCCGATGGGGGCAGGATCGCGCCCGATCACGGCTATGTGGACGAGGGGCAAAGCGGCGCGTCGCTGGTGCGCCCCGCCTTGGAGCGCCTGCGCGACGCGGTGGCTGCGTCCCAACCGAGCGGGCGGGCGTAGAAGGTAGCGCAGTTGTGAGATGTCGTCTCTGCTGTCCTGAGTAGGGTTCGATGCGTCGGCTTTGCGCTGACGATCCACGCTCGTCCTCGGCCTCCCCCTCAGCTAGAGGGCGAGTTCGCATGTCCAGGGCCGTGGCCGTAGGGCAGAAAGTCCTCTTCACGACGTTCTAATCGCCCCTTAGGGCCGAATGCGCTGGCGCCTGCCGATCGCCGCGCTCGGCCCGGGAGTTGAGGGGCTCTGACGGGCGAGCGTAGATGCTCGGATCTGACTTCGCTTACATATGGGCCGGCATCCTGCCAGTCTTCCGCGCCCATCTGTCGGTTATCTTCGACGGTGAAAGACGGACGTGGATGCTCTCGCTATACTCTCTCGCAGCGCTCGGGCGTCATTGGGAAAATCTCCGATGGGCTGCACGCAACGAGTGCGCGAGCGCCGCAAGCATGGCAACATCCCCTTGAGGCCGGCTTATTCTGCTGGCTCGAAGGCGCCTGAATGACTTCGCTTCTGCCCCGTCAAGGCCGCGGTTTGTTGGAGGCCGTCTACGGCACCTTGTTCATCGCCATCCTCCTGTTCATCGGCTGGCATCTGCCGCTGCACGGATAAGCTGCATACGGAACAGGGCGAGGATAGCGCCGATCCGGGGCATGCCCGGATAGCAGCCGGGTACGGCGAGGATGAGGAGCGGAGCGATCCGACATGACCGTCCTGCCCGCATCCCCGGAACGCCTTTCAGAGGTTCTGCGCCCCTGTACCTTGCTCGCGGATCGTGTGCTCGACGCACGGATCATGGGAAGGCCAGTGCCGACCGATCAGACCTCCGCTGGCAAAAGCCGCGCGCCTTCTGCAGGATCACGGGGTGGAGTGGCCCCCACTCTTGACGCAGGTACTGCATGAGCTTGCGGGCAAGAGCGACCAGCCGACATCAGAGCCACAATCCGAGGCCGAGCTTCCGAAAAGGATCGGCGCGCAGGGGCTGATACGCTTCTTCCCCGCTCCCTTGAGAGAGAAGAGCCCGCGCTGAACGCCGACCCGGAGTTCAACCTCGAGAACGATGGCGGGGCCGGCCTCCGGTTTCGGGAGCGGAAGGGATAGGCATCGGGGCAGTCAGGTCGTACCACCGAGCACCTGAAGGCAATGGGCTATCTGAAATGAAAAGGGCAGCTCTCGCACTGGCGCTGGCGTGCCTCCCGCATGCTGCCGGTGCGGTGGAGGAGGACGTGATCGGCTGGTGGATCTATGCCGGTTCGGTCCGCAGTACCCTGCTGTCCCGCTTCATTGGACCGGAAGGCACCACGCCCGAGAGCGAAGCAATAGCGCGCGCGGGGCGTGGGTGCGGCCTCAGGGCCAGGGTCGACCAGCTCGACGATTTTGATGCGACACCCATCGGCGACGAGCCCGTCGTGTTCGGACCGTTCCTCGACCGGTAGAGAGTTGATGCCTCGCTGGCTTGTGTCAGGCAGTACGTGCCGGCAGCCCTCATTACGCAGCCGCGTCATCCCCTCGATTGACTCCATCCCCGCCTCGTGAAAGAGGCGCCAAAGGCGAAATATGCACATAGGGAAGTGCGACTAATTTTTCTGGTCTAACCCGCGTCGTTCATTGTTCCAAGCAACTATTGCCCGCAGCAGCTTGGCCCTAACATGGACGCGTCTGTGCTTTCTGTTAACAAGCTTATAACTTGCTACATGTTTTTTCTTAACCAAGATCGGCGCCGTGACTGCTCCAGGTGAAACCTGACCTCTCACCCACCTGTTAGTGTGGGGCGAAATGGCGGTCGTCCGCTGATCGCATTCCACACCTCTGCGTGGCTGCGCACGACTTAACCGATGTTGCCCTCGCCGAAGGGCCGCGATCTGGGGCGAGAGATGCCTAGGCGCTTCTATTTCGATCTGGAGAACGGTCAGGAGACAATTCGAGACGACGTTGGCGTACTAGCCGACGACATGGAACACGCGCTAACCGAGGCTCAGGCCGCGATCAGCGAAACTATCGACGAGGGGCTTGCCAATGATCCGGGAGTGACCTGGGTGTTGGTAGTGCGTGACGCGAAAGGATGGGTGGTGGCCCGCTTATCAGTCGAGAAATCCGATCCGCGCTCCTCTCGTTCAAAGCAAAGCAGTGGGGTGCGCAAAAACAAGCGCGTTCGCTAGCTCATCATCGCCAAGGTGTGGCCGCAATCATCTAGCGAGCCGCCATGTTGTGCCATACTCAATTTGACAACCCGAAACATTCATCCGCAAATCTTCACATATTCTGGTTCGCGAATGCGGTAATTTTGGCCAACTCATCCGAGTCCGGTATTATGAATTCATGGGTGGCAAGCTTGACCGGCATGTAATACGCGCTTCCGTCCAATTTCGAGGGGCCCTTCATGCTCAGAGGAGAAACACCGATCTGGATAAAACGTCGCATTAAGCGGCGCATGGCGAAAGGGAGAGACTCTGAAACCGTTATTAGTGCTCTTGCGAAGCATAGCCGGACGCATCACAGGGATGAATATGCTCCAACACTTCCGGACAACGTCGTTCCGTTTCCCGGAGTGCCACGACCGACGGCGCCAGAGCTTGGAGCTGCATAGACGCAACGAATTAGGCGGCCCAGGTGGGGAGTAACCTGAGCCGCCTAGCCGAATACGGCTAATGGTGGCGCATATAGAGGTTATTACTAGCTACCTCCGAGAAGGGGCGTGCAACTGGAATAGACAATTTCACGAGTATTTGAGCAGGAGCACCGGCACGCGCTGCCAGAGCGACGGTGCGATCCTAGCGGCCGTCCGTGATGTCGCCCTTCGTGAAGACATAGCGGCCGTTTGGCGCGAGCGTCCCCGTGTGCGGCCTAAATTCGGTTGGGAACGGCCCTGAACATGTTCGGGGTGCATCCGGTCCATGGCTCAGTCCGAGTCGATTACAGCGGCGCGCTGATGATCGCTGCTTCGTAGGTCTTAGGGGTGGACGCCAAGCGCGTCCTGTTCGGGCGGACCTCGGTTTACCGGAACCTGCCGGCCAGGAATGGGGCGTGCCGGTCTGGGAGTTCGCGACGAGGGGCCATTGATGCGCTGCCGCCGGAGCGCACGCGATGTCCAGGAATTACCCTACCATGCGCACCGCCCTTATCGCTCAGATTGTGCTGGTCCGGTTCGGCCCCGACCTCGTCTACGCGACCAATGCATCGCTTCCGCGGCCCGGCCCCTCGCGCCGAACGACCGCGCCGAAGTGGATCGGAAGTCCGCCCGCGGTCGTGGCGGTATGACCGCCAGCTCCATGAGGCGCTGGCTTCGTCACTCGACGGCCCGCCATTTCACGGGCGGCCGGGTCTGCACTGGCCGACTTGGGGTATCTCGCAGATCGCCCCGCCGTCATAGGAACGCATTCTGTCCAATTGTGCACAATTGATATGCATCAACGCAAGGTCGGACAAAGGCGGTCAGGTCGCGTGACCAGTTGGAACGGGTAAGGCGCTCTTCCTCCCCCTTACGATGCGCTTTGGGCCGATTCACGTAAGCCGCCACGCCCGCGAAGTCCCGTGGCGGGCTGGTCGCGATGCAGCCACACGGGCGGCAGATCGGCCCTGGTGCCCCGGAGTCTCATCTGGCGGAACAGACATTCTCGACCGGAGTGTCAGCATGACTGAGATGCACAACACCCGTTTCCACGTCCTCGACGCGATGGCGGCTGTGGAGCGCGAGATTTCACACCGGCTCGGCTTCGGGCCGTCGCGCTCACTCACGATGACCGAGGAAGAGACGATGCAGGCGTGCGCCGAGGCCGCCGTCGAGGCGTGGCAAGATGCCAAGCGCACCCAGCCGGATTTGGAGCCTCGCGACGCCCTGGAGCAGTTGTGCGCCGAGTTCATCCGGCTCCACGATGCCGAGATCGCAGCACGGGTGATGGCCCCCTAAACCGGGCTACCAGAGCGCCCACCAGCGACCGGCGCCGACCAACATCAGGATTACCAGGGCGGCGCCGATCACGCTCATGCCCTCGCTGGCCGAGATGCTTGAGACGGTGACGGCAGACGCTCGCGAACGCTTGGCCGCCGAGAGGGCGCTCGTCGAGTATAAGCGCACCATGCACGACTGAATGGGTTTCGCGATGGAAGCGGGCTTCCCGCTGTCGTGACGGCCGGGCTGAGGGCCTTGGGACGCGCGCAGCGGCCCCGCCATACTGATTTCACGGCGGCTGCCGCTCGCGCGGAATTGATGTCGCAGGACTGCCGGCACACACTCGGCAGTGTATAGCTTGGCTGTTCTGGCCACGGACCACCCCGTGACCCGTGCATCTCCACAACTCGGCCGCCCCCTCGGGGGTGGCCGCCTTTGTCTCAGGCCGTGCTCAGAGCCGCGCCATCACACGCTGAACCTGCGTTGCCGACCACGCCCCGCCCCGGGCCGCCGGCATCCCGCGAGCGTTCAGCGCAGCCGCGATCTCGCCGAGGCTCGTGACGCCGGCCCCGCGCAGCTCCGATAGCACCGGCGGACGTTTCCGCCTCGCCAACGGTCAGGTCGACTTCCCCGTGATCCGCGCCCAAGCCTTCTCTGCCGGGATGTGCCGCTGGAAGATCCAGACGTCGGGGTTACGATCGCTGCGCCACGCACTCCAGCCGCCGCCGAGCGCCTGCAGTAGGTGTTGGATCGGCCGGTCAGTCCCGAACTCGTCGGCGAGCTGGTCCGCGCTGAACAGGACGTGATCGTGCCTCTGTTCCAAGGCGGCCAACAGGCGGCAGCGGGTCGGGCCCATCGGAAAGGCACCGCGCAATGCCGCGCGGCCCGCGCGTACGCTCCCAAGGGAGCGGCGGCGGTTGTCCACGGAATGTAGCCAAGCTTCGGCAGCGCCCAATTTCTGCGCAAGGCCGCACGAAGAACGGCGAGCGACCTGCCAGTTTTCATGGCCCACGCACTGATGTGTCGTCAAAATATCACGAGCGCACAACATATTAGCGACCAGAACTTTGCGCGAATATCGTATTCAGGTGAGATGCATAATTGCAACGCACAAATTTCGTGCATTCGTCGTGGAATGCCGGTATTGAAATTTATCAGAGACTGATGTTTCATAAAAACGCGTCATCAGCGTTGATGCCGCAGATGCGCAGCCAGTCATGTCCATCCGGATAAACTGCAGAGGAGCGAACCAATGCGGGTGCTTCAATTATTCACCGCCGGATTCCTGCTGGCTGCAGCCATGTTCGTGACGACGATGCTGACTTCGCCACCGACCAGCGAAGCGGCCATCTCGGAGTCCGGGGCGACCCCGCCGCTGACGA
The DNA here is from genome assembly GCA_050632875.1 of Methylobacterium sp. P31. GTDB lineage: Bacteria > Pseudomonadota > Alphaproteobacteria > Rhizobiales > Beijerinckiaceae > Methylobacterium. The sequence continues at coordinate 97,937 of JBODSC010000001.1, forward strand.
TCTGTGAGTTCCTGCCGACCGGCGATATCGCCAGCTGCACAATCCAGAACTGACTGCCAGTCGCTTTGAAGCCCGATGCTTGAGGCCATCGCGCGCGTAATCGTCTGGTTGGGGCTGGGCGAGATCCTGACGCGGCTCGATCTCGTCCCCGTGCCCGGGCCCGTGACCGGCCTCGTGCTGCTCTACCTCGATTTGCTCTGGCACAAGAGCCTGCCCGACGATCTCGGCCGGCTGGCGGATCGCATGCTCGCTGTCTTCGGCCTGCTCTTCGTCCCCGCCGGGGTCGGCGTCGTCGCCCACGCAGACGTCCTGCGCGCCGAGTTCTTGCCCATCGTCGCGGCCGTCATCGGCGGTACCGTCGTCACCCTGCTCGCCACGGTCGCGGCGCTGGGACTCGCTCGCTCATGGACGAGGCGCCGGAAACGGGGGATACCGGCACACTAGAGGAGGCGGACCTCCATGCCTGAGACCCACGCCTGGGCCAGCCTGCCCGAGCAGCCGATCCTTGAGGTCGGCATCACCGTACTCGCCTTCCTGTCGGCGGTGCGTCTCGCTCGCTGGAGTGGCAACAACCCGTTCCTCAATCCGACGCTGACCGCCATCGTGCTGGTCGTGGTCGCGATAAACGTCACGGGCGTCTCCTACGCCACATACCTGCGCGGAGCAGGCTTCATCCAGTTCCTGCTCGCACCCACCGTCGTACTGCTGGCGGTGCCCCTATACCGGCAGACAGCGCTGATCCGTGCCTCGGGTGGCTTGATCGCCTTAGCGCTCCTCGTTGGGCTACCCACCGGTATCTTGAGTGCGGTCGGCATCGCCTGGGCCCTGGGCGCGAGCAGGACCACGCTGCTGTCGCTCGCACCGAAGAGCGTGACCACCGGCATTGCGGTCGGGATCTCGGAGACGATTGGCGGTGTGCCGGCGCTGACAGCGGTTCTGGTGATCAGCACGGGCATCGTCGGCGCCATTGCGGGTCCGCTTATCCAGCGCTGGTTTCGTGTCGAGGACGACCGCGTCACGGGTCTCGCCATCGGCATCTCTAGCCACGGGATCGGCACGGCGCGGGCTCTTCAGATCAGCGAGGTCGCTGGTGCGTTCGCCGGCCTGGGCATGAGCCTGAATGGCGTGCTCACCGGCGTTGTCCTACCGCTCGCCATGCGGGGGCTCTAATGGCGCGCGATCTCCGCCGTAATCATCAATGGGATGAGAACACCATCGCGGTGAGGCGGTGGCAGCACTGTACTGGCTCGGCTTGAAATGTACGGAGCGCCGAACGGCTTTCCGAGTGCCTTCCGCCTGAACAGCGTCGCACACTGCCCGCTCCGATGCTCTGGCCGGTTATGGCCTGTGTAGCAACCGCTGGCGCAAGGATCTTTCCGGCTCCTGTTGTGCCAGCTCCTCCAGTAGCTCTTCACGTCGATCGTGCATCTTCTTTGCGACGAAAGGCTCCCTGGCTTCTGGATGACCCATCCTGCGGGCTTGTTCGTGGAGAGTGATGGCTCTGTCCAAGCTCATGATGTCGGCCAGGATCGCCGCGACAGTTCGGGGTTCGTCGTCGGCCATGTGAGTGCTCCATGCCTCATGACCCTCGCGCGAGGGCGGAAAACGCCTCTATGAAACGCAAGCTGGAGTGCTCGAGAAATGCTCGTGCGCGCCCGAAAGATCCGCCCGCACCCTGATCTTGCCAGGCCCAGCTCATCCGCCGCGCCGACCGCGCAGCGTTACTTGGTGATGGGATCACCGTCCTAGGCCGTTGCGGGGCCTGCGCCACGCCCGACCCAGTCCCGAGCCGCAGGGACGTCCCGCTAATTTCCTACCATCGCCGGACGAGAAGAAAGGTCAGCATCGCGAGTGATGAGGCGGCGGCCAGGGGCCACTTCGGCACCGCGAGCCCACGCTGGCGCAGACTACGAGCGCCGACAAGGCCGGCAGCGAACATAAGCACGCATGCAACCGGTACGATCATCTCGCCTATCACTCACATCGTACGACCAGAGGCATGCTCAAAATAATGCCGGTGCCATCATTCGGATGATAAGGGGAGCGTGGCTCCCAGCTCACTCATGGCCGCCCCCAGCGCCGCCTTGTTTAGTTCCTCTTCGGAGACGGTCAGAGAGGCCGTCATCAGCAGAGCTATGACCGCCGCCATCGCCAGGACTTCCGTCAGCAGCTCGGCATGACGCCGCTGGGCGTGGATGAGGGCGCAGCCGAGCGTGAAGGCCGCGGCTTCGGCAGCGGGGACAAGGGTAACAGCAGGCATAAGGAACGTGGTCCGACCGGGCATATTGTGAACAGGACGCCCGCACCGGGCGCCAGCGTATACAAAATGCTAGCTCGACCGTGCGTCCTCTATCTGGGGTAGATCGCGATCACACGGCCGTGTGCACAGACCACGCGACCGTTTCCCAGAGTTTGTGGTGATCTGCTTCGCTGAGAGCCAGGGTGACAAGAACGACGATAGGCAAGTTCCGCATGGCGTGCCTCCTTGTTGGCGCCCCCGACACGAGCGCCACCAGAACCATTCCGCCGCAAGCTTGATTTTGCCCGGTCCGACCGGCGACGGGGATCACCCCGGCCGCGGGCTCGACGGCCCTCAGCAGGGTCCACCACCGGATTTACCTACGGCGAAGCCGCGGTGCTCACGTGGTCGGCTGCATGCGACAAGGTCGTGTCATTGCCCTGGCTAGCAAAGAAAACTTGGTGACCAGCGTTGTAGGGGTCAGAGAACTGCTACGCATACAACTGTGGTCAGTCACTCACCGGCTGAGAGATGACCATAGTGGTGTCTTGGGTCAGCTCCTGCTCGGTCAAGGTCCGATGCGGGACTACCGTCAGGAGAATCAATATCGCTCCGACGTAGAGCACAGCCATGCCGAACTGCATGAGGCTACGTTGGCGGGTCGGTGGTACTGCGGGCGAGAGGCCGAGGTCAGACATGAGAACACCCCCTTGGAGCGTTCAAGCTTGACCATATGGCACAGTGCAGCATCAGCCGAATGGGGTATCGCCGGCTAAACTGTTCGTGAGCATGCCGGGATGGCCCGGAACTCCTGCACTGCACCGAACGGGCATGGCGCATATGGGGGCGATGGGAGAGGTTCTACGACGTTCGCCGCCGCAGTGCGGCCGGGCAGTCGCTTCGGCAGATCAACCGCGAGACCGGCCTGGCCCGCGCCACGGTGCACCAGTAAGCCTTCGCCGGGCACTTCCCGCGTCACGGCCGGCGCGGCCCGGGGCACAGTATCCTCGATCCTCATTTCGATCACCTGTACGCCCTCCACGCGGCCGACTGCGAGAACGCGATGCAGCTCTGGCGTGAGCTGCGGTCCCGCGGCTTCTCCGGCACTGCCAAGCAGGTCGGGCGCTGGCTGGGTGAGCGACGCACACGTCCAGCCAAAACCACGACCCGGCGATTCCAGACAATGCCCACGGCGCAGGCTGCGCCATCCTCGCTCCCGCCGCAGCCCTCGCCGAAACAACTGTCCTGGCATCTCCCACGTGACCCAGACTAACTCGACGCCGAGGCCGCCGCAGTAGTCGAGCGCGCGTTGCAGGACGACGAGGCGCCCAAAGTCGTCGATCTCGGCCGGTCGGTTCTGCCGGATTGTGCGCGGCCGCGACAGCGACGTGCAGGCCGATCCTGGGGGCATCACAGGGTTCGAAGAGTGGTTGGGCGACACGCGCGCCTGCAGCCTTCGAGTGGTCGAGAGCTTTGCCGCAAGTCTCGATAAGGACGGGGCTGCGGTCGGCGCCGGCCTTCGACTGCCCTGGAGCAGTGGACAGGCCAAAGGGCAAGTCAAACCGGCACAAGCTGCTCAAGCGTGCCATGTACGGCCGGGCCAAAGTCGACCTCCTACGCCGCCGCTTCCTCCTCGCAGCTTGATCCACCAAACCCGACGAAAAACCACTCACAGGGGAGCGGATCAGGCCACGCGCGAGCAGAACCAGCTGCAGACGTGCTGCTTCGGTCCTCCCGCTGCGGGTAAAGCGTAAAAGCGGTACGGCAGAAGCCATTCTGCGGCTCACAATAGAGTGTCCGATACACCCCGGATACGGCAACCGGCCCGTGAACCGCAGCGCGTCCTCATTTGCGAGAAGCCCGGAAGGATGAGTGCTGAGTCACCTCAAAGGTTCAGGGCGCCGTATTGAAGTCAGACTGAGACAGCGTGAGTGTGCATATCGAGACAGTAGCCCGCATCCTCAGGATCCGCTGATGTGAAGATGCATAGGTGCTCGAAAGCCAATCCTTGGGACGCCCGGTGTCGCGACCGACGCCCATAGGCCAGCCTCAAACAATTCTTCGATCCCACTCACGTCCTCTGCATCGGCATAAACGACACAATTGCTAAACACAGGCTCGGGTTGCAGAAGATGGCGGCACAGAACCAAGCGGTGCATCCCCCCATATTTAACTGAAATACGCCTCCCATAGATTCCACATCGGAAATGGGTATGCAGGCTGAAACTATTTGTCGGAGCAACAGTAACTGCAGCATGGGCAAAGCCATCGGCCTCAGCAACAAGCATACGCTGCGAGTTCAAGCGTAGCTGAAGGCCTCGTCCCCTGAACGCCGGCAGAACGCCAGAAAGCTCGAAATGAGCTACACTCCGCAGTTGATCCGGCGAAAGCCCAAGATCTGATCCTAAATTGTCTTTGTCCGAAAAAGGGTACCGAATTACTGCGTAGCCTATGAGATTTTCCCCGCTAAACGCACCGATTGTTTTCCCTCGTGCGGAGATATGGTCCTTAAGGTAGTCAGCGGTGACATCGCGATAAAGACGCGGATCAGGGAGCGCCGCTATCACAGCCCTGTGCACCTCAAGCAGGGATTTCCACTCAAGTGCAAGCAGAGGTCTTACGTGGACGGCCACTTCAGCGTCCAATAATTTCTCGTCGGTCATATCGTTACTCATTTGATAATAGACACTACGAAGACGGCATATAAAACAAGCGCCACCATAAACATGACTGCTATATTTCGAGAAAAGATCAAACACCTCGTGGGTACCAGAAAGCTTTGTTGAGCGACCGAGACTGTAACACCTGTGTACGACAGAGTGGAGGCGGCGGCCCAAGAGAACATCAGCAGCATCAAAAATGGGGTTGGGAATTTATTAACGGCCATTAGATTGCCGAAAGCCGCTATGATCGAGATACATAAAGGTGCGTAGAGACCCGAAATAGCCAGTACAAGAGACCCCAAGACAAGCAACGCAAAGGCGCCGTTCGTCGACCACGTCATCGAGGCTGCCCCCTCCAGGCCGGGCAACGGCGTCATCCGCAGTGCTCCAGAAACAAAAAATCCGGAGACGTACAGAATGAGGTCATTAGAAGAAGACCCTAATTTCTGACCGACCTCTTTCAATATAATAACTGGATTATCACCGCTTTTCGGCAGATAGCACAAGGCGATCACAGGTGCAGCGATCAGTGCTGCTGCGGAAACCGGCATATTGGCAAATAGACATATAGCGAGTGTCAGCACCCCGACTCCAAGGAGACCTGGAAGCATCGGGACGAGGGGGAAAGCTGCCTAAAAAAGTTCGCCGTCCTCGATCCGTAAATGATTGCAGCGATGTAAAGGCCGATCAAGGCCACCGCGAACGAGGCTGCGACCGCCGTGAGCGGGCTTCCGTTCGGGACCATCTGCGTAGAGTAAATAAAGCCGACGGAAAGCGGAGACCAAAAAATTGATAGGCCGACCCCGCATAGAGCCGCAGCAGCCATTTTCTCTCTGGCCGCGCATTCGGCGTCTGAGAAGATTGGTTGGATGATTTGAAATGCGCCATAGGAGAGGATAGAGCCGATGAGGCTGCTTGCTATCAGTGCCAGAGAAATATTTTTGTCGGAACCTGCAACTGCTACCCTCTTGCGTGCTGCCTCGACCTCGGCTGACCTTTGATACACAAGTCTAAGTGCCAACATACTACCGAGGAAGGCCGCTAGAACGCCGCTATCGTACAATGCAGGTGCTACGAACTCAGCATTTTTGGCACGCATTCCCAATGCCACTACGACAATCCAAGTGACCGCGATCGGCGCCCTTAGTTCTCGTTTGAAGTAAGGCAGTCGAGTCAGGACTAGAATTGGAACTAATATTTCTACCAAAATTTTCCAAATAACGAGTTTTGTTCCGATATAAAGTAGGGAGGAGAGCCATACTAAGGAAAGAACTACGCCGGAAATACCGTTGAATGCTTTAATGGTAGTACCGTTCGCGGGCATCACCCTCTCCTAGTCGTTATAACGTAATTTGTGTGCGTTCGTCGGTGGGGGCTCTCGGGTCCAGCACCGCCTGAGGTGGGGCCCTCCGGCAGTGCAGCGTGCCGGCCTCTTCCTCAGGGTTGATCGGAACGTCGGCTGCCATTTCAGTGAGTGACGGCCTACGAGGGGCGCTCGGACTGTTTCTCAGAACTGGCCGTATCCATACGGCAATAACCGATTTTGCGGCTGCCCTTCCTTCTCCGGCTTGGCTCCGCGCAGGGGTGCACTCACACTGTGGCCGAAGGCACGCGGGCTGATGTCCGCATCGACGGCGGCACCAATGCGGGCGAGCGTGCGGGCGCGCAGCACGGCAAGCGCACTCTGGCCGACGTAGAGGACGAGCGCCAAGACGCACAGGCCGGTGAGGGTGAGCACGGAGCGGCTGGAAATGACGCGACCATAGGCCTCCGGCATGAAGAGCGAGCTGGTGAGCGTGAGCACGTTCACGAGCGCGCTCATCCAGGCAGCACCTGCAAAGGCTGCGGCATTGCGCCAGAGCGCAGTCGATAGCTCGTGTGATCCGCCGCGCGCTGCGGCGAGGCTCACGCCGGCATCAGCCCCCATAGTGGTGTTCCCCTCTATTTCCGGCTACCGTTAGCGTAGCCGGCAGAGAGGCACATCGCCCATTTGGATGATGTATTCAGGAACTGTAACCGGGCTCAATGAGTGACCTGACCAGTATTCCAGACCGGGTCGGTTTGACCTGACTGGCTGGCGTTGAACCGGGCTGATTGAGAGGATCAGCTACGACCAGAGTAGCAGAGGATGAAGCGAGGTCAGAAGACGGGCGCGGAACACGCCGCGGGGCCGGTGGAGGCTGTGCCGGACGGGCACGTCGTGAAAGGCCTGTCGGTCCTTCACGAAGGCCAAGGCCGCACCCTGGCGAAGTGGGTCAATTCGCGCGAGAGGGCCACCACCTCTAGCACTACCTGGGCACAAATCTGATTTCCGCTGTAAGATCAATGACTTAAAAAACCGTCGCTCTTCGCTAAGTCGTTGATATTAAAAGCCTTTTCCTGAAACATGCCCAGGTAGTGCTAGACGCCGTTGAGACGATCAAAGCGGCGTTCGCGGACTATCCTCATCGCGCCAAGCCGGTGCGGGCGCCGAAGGCAGTCCGCGACGATCTATTCATCCTACCGTATGCCGACTGCACATCGGTATTTACGCGTGGGGCGCGGAGGCTGGCACCAACTTGGACCTGAAACTCGCCGAGGCCGTGGCGCGCTCGTCGCCTTCAGCCGAGTGCGCCGTGCTCGGTGGCGGCGGCCTGCTGCACGCGGACAATTCCGAGAACCGCACGGCCCGCTCAAGCAACGCGCTCCGGGTCGACGGCCGCTGGCCCAAGTTCGTGATGGCGGTTTGCACGCTGATGGTCCGCACGGTCGAGCTATGTCTTGCGCGGCACCGCCACGTCTTGGTGTGGATCCTGCCGGGCAACCACGACGAGAACTCGGCCGTGTAGGTCGCCCACTTCCTGGCGGCGTGGTTCCGCGCCGAGAAGCGCGTGACCGTCGCCCTCGGCCCGTTCCTGTTCCGGTGATTCCGCTGCGCGCGTCTTGCTCGCGCCCACCCGACGCGGGAGTTTAACGCTCACCCCGTCGACACGATGGGCAGCTTCGTCGAGGTGCCGCAGTGGCGCCTGATGGTCGTGACTCGGTTCGAGCCGCGCCTAACCCATGTCGGCGCCGACGGGCGCCGAGAGGCGCATGTCGGCGCCGACGGGCGCCGAGAGGCGCTTCGCCTGTCGGAGGCCGATCTCTGGAAGCTGGGCCGCGAGATCGCCGCGTCCTTCCACTCACTGCTTTCGGTGCCGACGCTACGCTATGAACGGCGTCCTACGTAGAACGCCAGATGAGCGAAACGTCACATTCTCAAAAATGTTCTGTCCATAGCAGCCGATCGCGGGCCAGGAATATCCTGCGTTTTGCAATGCGGAATACGATGCGCAACCCGAATCTGAGCTCGCTCGTCGCAGCCGCAGGCTCGACCGACGAAAATGTGCCTGATAGGGAAGCGGTTCGCGCGCATATCCGGCAGATCCTGCGCAAGATCGCTCCGCCGAAGCCAAGCCCTCAGAAGAGCTGAAGCGAGCGAAGCACGACTCTGTCTCCGTCGCAGATCTCCAGGCGCCAACGCTCGGCCGGATCCGGTAACTCCCCGCGAGCCAGCAGTTCGGCGATGAGCTGCCCGGCCTCTTCCGCGGCCTCCTCTATTGAGTTGGCGAGCACACCTTCATCGTCATCGAGGACCGTGCCCGGCCCGATCAGTCGGAAATGATAGCGCTTCGCCATAACGCTCCAGCTCAAACCGTACGCGCCGCGCACCGGCGATAAGGCCGGAGAAGCGCACGGGTTGGTGATACGGCTAAGCTTGAGTGCATGACGCGGGCAAGGGTCAGGGCCAAGCATCGAGAGGCGTTGGTCCGCCCGGCGGCCTCGGATCCGAGGACAGGCGGATACCGCCGCGGACGAAAGACCACCGTCTGGCGTATGGACGACCGCCGCTCAGTACAGGTGCAGCGCCTTGCGTAACACTGGCTCGGGGCGCGACTTGGCGATGAAGTGGGCGGCATCCGGAAGGAGCCTCCGCTTCATTAGGTCCGCTGCCCGCACCGAGCTTGCCCGCCGTGCGCGCGGCCATCATCGGGCGGCTGTTCGTAGCTTTGATGCCGTCAGCGCAGTGTCCGCACAGTCAGAGATGCTTCAGGCCGCCGTCCGATCTCAAATCAGACGCCTAGCAGGCTGTTGAAGAAGTCCGTGGCTTGGCCGAGCGGGGCATGGTTCACTCCTTCCTGGAAGCGCTTGGGGAAGGCGGATGCGGGGTTCGGATCAGCGTTCGGGGACGTTGTTCTCCTATGTGGACTTGGAGGCTCGGGTCCGGCCCGACCATCCCCTGCGGGCGATCTGGCAGCTCACGGATGTGGCGCTCGCCGCGCTGAGCGGGGATTTCTCCGCGCTCTATGCGGGCCGGATGGGTCGTCCCTCGATCCCGCCTGAGATGCTGCTGCGGGCGATGCTCCTGCAGGCGTTCTACTCGATCCGCTCGGAGCGGCAGTTGATGGAGCGGCTGGAGTTCGACCTGTTGTTCCGCTGGTTCGTGGGGTTGGGTGTCGACGATCCGGCCTGGGACCATTCGAGCTTCAGCAAGAACCGGGACCGGCTGCTGGCCGGCGAGATCGCCGCCAAGTTCCTGGCAGCCGTGCTGGCCCAGCCCCGGGTGAAGCGGCTCCTGTCCAGCGACCACTTCAGCATTGACGGCACGCTGATCGAGGCCTGGGCCTCGATGAAGAGCTTCAAGCCCAAGGATCAAAGCGGGGACCAAGCTCCACCACCCGCTGGCGGACGTAACGCCGAGGTCGACTTCAAAGGCCAGACACGCTCAAACGAGACGTACGCGAGCACCACCGATCCCGAAGCCAGGCTCTACCGCAAGGGCCCGGGCATGGAGGCCAAGCTCTGCTTCATCGGCCACGCCCTGATGGAGAACCGCTCGGCCCTGATCGTGGACACCTGCCTGACCTCCGCAGACGGCCACGCCGAGCGCATTGCCGCGCTGGCGATGATCGAGCCGAGGGCGAACCGACCCGAGGCGATCCCCGTGGGCGCTGACAAGGCCTATGACGCGCAGGACTTCGTCAACGAGCTGAGGTCGATGAACGTGCGAGCACACGTGGCCCAGAACACAAGCGGCCGCCGCTCGTCCATTGATCGACGAACCACCCGCCATGCCGGCTATGGCATGAGCCAGAAGATCCGCAAGCGCATCGAGGAGGGTTTTGGCTGGATCAAGACGGTGGGTGGCCAGCGGAAAACCCGCTTCAGGGGCCGCGACAAGGCCGGATGGGCCTTCGCCTTCACCGCGGCGGCCTACAAACTGGTTCGCCTGCCCAAGCTGCTCGGAGTCTCTGGCGTGAGCGTCCTGGGCAAGTGGCGGATCGTCGAGCTGCCGGGCTACGCGGACGATTATGCCGACATGGTCGAGCCGGCCTACATCCTCTTCGAGGCCACCGGCGGCGAGTTCGCCTTCGGATGCGTCACCGGGGCCTTCGCCGGTGGTGGTGACCACGCTGCCGTTGAGTTCGACTGGTCCGGGAACGACGAGATAGATGAGGCCTGCGGCTCCGGATGGGTCGAGATTCAGGCCGACGGCTCGCTTCGGGGCGAAATCGGATTCCACTGCGGCGACGACATCCCCTTCATCGCTCGCCGCTGGCCGAGTTCTTCAACAGCCTGCTAGACCATATTGGCCAGTGCCAGCAGCGTCGCTTCAGTGTTGCGGGGTCCTACCAGGGAGAGCCCCACCGGAGCGCCCTGGATCTTTCCAGCCGGGATCGACATCTGCGGTACCCCCGCATGGCTCACTGGGCATAACATTTCCAGAAGCCGATTACGAAAAGCATTTAATTCAACTTCGGGAGTGTGCAGTTTCGGCGCGATACCCGGGGTAGTTGGATAGACCAGAACCGTGTCTTCCGACAGAATATCATTCAGGCGTGCTGTAATTTTTTCACGAAGCCCCTTAGCGTCCGCATACTGCTGGTCCGTGACCTTAGAGGCTGACGCAAAGCGGTCACCGATGCCCGGACCGAAAGACGGCTTGGCTGATGTGACCCATTCGCCATGGGTTTTCCAGATTTCGTAAGCCTGCATAGTTCGGAATGCATCAGCCCAGGCCTTGCGTTCTGCGGGTGCACCGAGAGCGACCACTTCTTTGCTACCGACGATGTTCACCAGCCTATTAACAGTCTGCTCCACGGCGCTGGAAACATCCGAACCAGCCAAATCGAACTGGTCCGAAGCCAAGATTATTAGGCGAGGCTTTGTGGTGGGCGCGGTTTCGCCCAAGAGTACATCACCAATGCGCTGCATCAGCCCGGGGCTGCCCGCAAACCAGCCGACAGTATCAAACGTGGGCGCCAGCGGCGTCGTGCCAACATCAGAAACGCGACCTTGGGTTGGACGAATGCCGTAGATGCCGCAGAACGCTGAAGGTACACGTATTGAGCCACCAGTGTCGCCGCCCATCGCGAAATCAACTGCGCCTCCGGCTACGGCGGAAGCGGGACCACTCGACGAGCCGCCGGGGATGCGGTCTGGCGCTGCGGGGTTCGTCGGGGTGCCGTAGTGAACGTTTTCGCCCATCAAGCTCCAAGCCAGCTCATCCATCTGGTTCTTGCCGACGAGAGTTGCACCCGCGTTCAGCAATTGAGAAACTACAGGAGCATTGCGTTCTGCGGCGGGATGAGTGCTCAGCCATGCGGGGCTGCCAGTACCAGTGGGATAACCCGCAACGTCGTAGCTGTCCTTCACCGAAAACCGTAACCCCGCCAGCGGTCCGGTCTTCGACTTCTGAATGTTGATGGGACCATAGGAAACGAAAGCGTTCAGTGGGTCACTGCTATTAGCCTGAGCAGCTGCTGCACTTGCTAAGGGAAGTTGAGCCGCTGCAGCAGTGGCGGACAGCGATGCAAGACACGAATTCTTAAGGAAGCGGCGGCGGTTCATTTGAGCGGATCTCCAAACGTAAACCCAATCCAGGAAACTTATTAATAATACTAGTTAACGCCCCATTTATCGGCAAGTCTTGAGCGGAGAATTTAAGGTCAGCATAGATGGGAGTGCGCTCATCCTTACGCCCTCGGAAAAGCGGGCAAACAGGGCAAGGCTGACTTCCACCACACGCTTGTTCGCGCGGCGAGGAAGGTAGGTCATCTATGCAGCCTTGAGACCATCCTACGCTCGTATCGCGGCGGGGCAGACCGAATACAACGTTTGCCGGCTGAAAATGTCAGTAGGTGCCTGCCGAAGAGACCTAAGCCCTGGCCATGAACGTTGCATCCGTGAACGGCGGGATGTCAGTCGATCTCGACGTGTGAGGCGGCCGGAATAATTGTGGCGGCCTCGCTCGCTTCAGCTTGGGCAAGCTCTGCTTCCTCGATTGGCTGGGAGAACCACGCGAAATGCGACAGTCCCGTCAGCACCAGACCGATGGTGAACAGCGTTGCGATCCGCATGGCGCGCTCCCTAAGCAAGATTAAGATCGCGGCAACCCGTTTCGAGCTGCCAAGGCAACCTGCGCTTCGGATTGAAGCAGAGCAGTCGGAGTGCCACATCCCTCAAATGATGTAGGGTTCGTGCGCTGCGCTGATGGATGCCCTTCGCCATACCGCCCGGACCCACCGCTAAAGTGAAGCTGCGGCTGGACAAACCGGGCAGCGGAGTTCGATCGGTAGTGATAAAGGCCGCGGGAAGCGGGGTCGGCAGAGCGCGCCTGCTCCCTTCTCGACGACAACCGACGGAGCAGAAGGGGGCTCCAGCTACCGAGCGGGCACGGAGCCTGGAACGGTCGAGGGGAACACATCTCAATAATATCAATGGTCTACCTCAGCTTCCCAAGCTGAATGTCGTCGGTTCGATCCCGATCGCCCGCTCCAATTAACTCCTTGTATCTTTTGCGATTTATCGTGCCCTGAACGGCCGAGGTGTTCCCCATGTTCCCCATGGTGTTCCCCGCCGTTCCCCAACGCGTGCTGGAATCGATCTCGGTCAGACAGAGCCGCGGTTGCGAATCGCCTCCCTGAGTTCGTCGATGCTCACCTCAAGACGCTCGGTGAGTGAAAGGCAGAGCACGATCCAGCCTATGGGCAACTCGGCCAGAGAATGGTGATAGGCCAGACTACCCGGTCGGTCCTCGTCAGCGGCCCACCCAAGAATATGGCCGCCTGCACCGAGTGTGAGTAGGTCGGCGGCTCCCGAGCAGCCCTGGGCTCGGGGCCAGCCATTGGCACAGGCTCGTCATCCAGCTTCCCGGATTGTCCCGGCAGCTTACTGCCCTACGGCGTCCGTGGTGCACTTCTTGGTAAAGCTTGCCTTGGCAGCGCCCGCCAGTTTCTTTTCGGAGGCGGAGGCGTCGCAGGAGGCTTTAGCATCCGTCTCGCATTTCTTCATGAAGCTGGTCAGGGCAGCACCGGCCAGCTTCTTGTCAGCCGCACGCGATTTGCAGGAGTCGTCCGCCGCTGCCGCGCCTGCGATGAGCATCAGGATCAGGGTTGCTGCGGAGACTGTGCGCATGATCGCCTCACGATGGGCTGAGCGGGTGTGAAGCATACAAGCACTGGGCCGCTCTGATGGGCAGTCCCGTGCCGGCTCCGAACCAGCTTGTGCACGGGCCTTCTTCGGATGCTTGATTCTCCAGCTACTTACTCAGGCAGAGACTTCAGCCGCACCGATGCGAGGCAGTACGTTTTCGCCGGGCAGAAAGGTCCCGCCATCAAACTGCGAGCGCCCGGCAGTGCGCAGTCGGCTCAGGCTTGGCCAGACGTTCCGCTCGCGCCAGATTGCCGTGAGGAGGGCTGCGAGCGTGAGGCTGTCACAGCTGAGCGCGAAGACCGAGCCCACTGCAGGTTGTGCCCAGCCCAGCAGGTGGAGGCGCAGACAAACAGCCGCCGCATGGCTGATGCGTCCGCCTGCTGTCGAGCGAACGTCGCGCACAGGGTGCCAGCGCCGGCACAGAGTGACGGCCAGCCGTTCCACGTAACCACGACCAGAGCCAGGGCCACGAGAAGGCTGAGGCAAAACACGGCTTTCAGCGACGCAGGCTGGGTTGTACCGCCAAAGCGAGCCGCAGCCAGGCTTTGCACGAGCGAGATCGCGCCCATGGCGACACCTGTGGCCGAGCCGAAGCCCAAGTAGTGCAAGCCGAAGCTGCCGCTGCAGGCGGCGGACGTGAGCAGGATCAGTGTGCGGCTGGGCATCAGCCCGGCGCAGACACCGAGCAGCAGTCCCAAACTGCCGAACAGGTCGAAGCCGCCGCCCGCCAGAATGGACGGCCAGATGAACCGCCCCGGGATTTTCGGAGGCTCCAACTCTTGAGAGACTGGAGCCATGACGAAGCATACCCCACCCTTCCCCCCGAGGTCCGCGAGCGCGCGGTGCGGATGGTGCTGGAGCACCAAGGCGAGCACGCCTCGCAGTACGGAGCGATCCGCTCGATCGCGGCCAAGATCGGTTGCTCGGGTGAGACGCTGCGCAACTGGGTGCGCCAGGCCGAGCGCGACCGGGGCGTGCGGGCCGGGCCGACGACGGACGAGCGCGAGCGGATCAAGACCCTGGAACGCGAGGTCCGCGAGGCTCCGGCAGGCCAACGAGATCCTGAGGAAGGCGAGCGCGTATTTTGCCCAGGCGGAGGCTCGACCGCCGGTTTCGGTCATGATCGCCTTCATCGACGAGCACCGGGAAGCCTACGGGGTCGAGCCGATCTGCAGGGTGCTGCCGATCGCCCCGTCGACGTACCACGCCCATGCCGCGCGACGAGCCGATCCCGGGAGGCTGCCGGCTCGAGCCAGGCGGGACGCGGCGCTCTCGGCCGAGATCCGCCGCGTGTACGAGGCGAACTTCAGCGTCTACGGCGTGCGCAAGGTCTGGCGGCAACTCGCCCGCGAGGGGATCGTGGTGGCGCGCTGCACGGTGGCTCGGCTGATGCGGGCGATGGGCTTGGCCGGCGTCGTCCGAGGGCGCAGGGTCCGCACCATCGTTCCCGATCCGGCGGCGGCCTGTCCGCGCGACCGGGCCAATCGGCAGTTCAAGGCCGCGTGCCCGAACAGGCTGTGGGTGGCGGATTTCACCTACGTGGCCACCTGGGCCGGCTTCGTCTACGCGGCCTTCGTGATCGACGTCTTCGCCCGCCGGATTGTGGGCTGGCGTGTCTAACGCTCGGCTAGGGCGGACTTCGTGCTCGATGCTCTGGAGCAGGCTCTGCACGAGCGCCGCCCGTTCGCCGGCAGCGGCCTCGTCTGCCATTCCGACCGCGTCGCAATACGTAAGCATCCGCTACACCGAGCGCCTCGCCGAGGTGGGCGTCGAGCCTTCCGTCGGCAGCGTCGGCGACTCGTATGATAATGCTCTCGCCGAGACGGTGATCGGCCTGTTCAAGGCGGAGGTGATCCATCGGCGCGGGCCGTGGCGCTCGTTCGAGGCGGTCGAGTACGCCACGCTCGAATGGGTCGACTGGTTCAACTACCGCAGGCTGCTTGAACCGATCGGCCACATCCCTCCCGCCGAGGCGGAGGCGCGCTATTATGCCCAGGCCGAGGTCCAAGCCTTGGCCGCCTGACCCAAACCAAACGGCCTCCGAGAAACCCGGAGCGGTTCAAGAGATGAAGGGTGAGCACACATGCACCTGAGGGGAGGAAGCGCCGCTCTGATCAGGAGCTGATGCGACGCTGGCGGCCCGCAGAGCCGCTGGGTCGAGTTGGATGCCGCGGCGCCGGAGCGCGCTGCCGCCGGTGAGAACGCGCGCGAGTTACATGCGTGCGAGGCTGACCTTGGCGAGGCCGGACATGCCGAGCGCACGAGCCGATGCGTTGGAGAGATCGATCACGCGGCCGCCGACATACGGGCCGCGGTCGTTGATGCGCACCACCACGGAGCGGCCATTGCTCCTGTTGGTCACCCGCACCTTCGTGCCGAAGGGCAGCGTGCGGTGGGCGGCTGTGAGCGCGTGCGTGTTGAAGCGCTCGCCGTTGGCCGTCGTGCGGCCATTGAAACCCGGGCCATACCACGAGGCAACACCCGCCTGCGTCCGCATCGCAGTAGCCGCTTCGGCACCTGAGGCCGCGACACAGCCAGTCGCGGCGAGAGCCAGGAGAGCAAGGCGAGCACAAGACAACATTACTGCATTCCCGTTGTTATCTGACGGGCTTTCAAAATGTATTGGAATGTGACGACAGTATGGTGCGACGCAATATGGCAGGACAGCCATGATAAAGCCACAGATCTGGCGCGCGATATTGCCACATTGGTGAGGAAAATATTCGAGTCAGACCCGTAGCCGGATTGGACTTGTCTTAGCCGAATGCACTCAAATGCCGCGTCGGCTTGGAGCAGAAATGACCGGCGCCAGGAAATGGTCATCCCCCGGCCCTGCCGCCGCTCGCTTCTCAGGGCAGATATGCGGCCGTTCGGCCTCCTCTGAATGCGACCACCATGACACTCCGCTTGCTGCTCCTTACCGGTTCGCTCTGCCTCAGCCTCCTTGGCTCAGTCATTCCAAGTGAGGCCGGGCCGCCGCTCGGGGTCCAGCGCTGGCTCTCGTCCGTGCTCGCGAAAATCGACGCGGCCGACCGCTCCCGCACTCCGCGGCGGCAGAAGGGCCGCTCAATGACGATCGAGGTCCGGGTTCGCGTTGCCGAGGACGGCTCCGTGCTGCTGGTGGAGGTCGAGAGGAGTTCTGGATCGCGCAGCCTCGATGAGCGCGCGGTCGCTGCTGTCAAAGCGGCCGGCCCGTTTGCGCCTCCTCCGGCCCAGATACTGACGGCGAACGGCACGACCGAGTTGAGCTTTCCGCTCAGCCTTCCTGGCCAAAGCTAGATGTTTGGTCGCGCCGCGTGGTGCGACTGCTGCCGCATGGAGGGGCGCGGCTCACAGAAAGATTCTCCACGGCCGCGCCACAACCGGAGCTTAGCTCCTAGCCAGGAAGCGGACCTTCGGCTTTGCGCCTATTTTGTTCTCTAATGGGTCAATGGGCTGCAGCTCGATCCAGAGCGTTCGACGCTTTCGGGTGCCTGCGTTCTCTACGTGCTCATGCGGCACTTGATGTGGTCAGCTGGGTGCAGAGCGGCTCGGTTGAAATCGCAGTCGGCGCAAGGCCGCATGCTACAAAATCGGCGCCGTCTTCTACCTCCCTCCCTCGGGCGTCGCTCCCGCTCGGGAGCTCGGTTCGGCCTCCTGTCCCGCGATCTCAGCCCTTACGCGGGCTTGAACTCGGTGCCCTGCCGCAGCATCGCGTGCATGATGATCGCTAGCCGGCGCGCGAGTGCGATGCGAGCCTTGCGCATCGTCGAGCGCTTCGCGATGGCCAGAGCCCAAGCCTTCAGCTTCAGAGGCCGCCTGCAGCGCGTCAGCATCACGTTGGCGGCTTCGTAGAGCAGCGTTCTGACCCGCCGATCGCCGCACTTCGAGATGCTGCCGGTGTAGTCGACCTCGCCCGACTGGTAACGCCGTGGGACGAGACCGAGATACGGCCCGACGTCGCGGGAACGTCTGAAGCGCTCAGGATCGTCGACGGCTGCCGCGAAGGCGAGCGCGGTGAGCTGACCGACGCCGGGGATCGTCATCAACCGCCGGCAGGCCTCTGAGGCTCGGACCATCTTCTTGATATCTGCGTCGATGGCGGCAACGGCCGCCAGCACGGCGGCTCGCGCTCCGATCAAGCCGCGCATCGCGGCGGACAGCCCATTGATCCCCTCGCTCGAACGCAGAGCCTGCTCGATGAAGGCGGGACTGAGCGCCCGCGGCAGCCGCACCCCGAACACGACGGCAAGGCCGCGGATCTGGTTCTCCAGCGTGACCCGCTGGCCGACCAGCTTCTTGCGGGCGAGGATCAATGATCTCACGGCGTGGGCCGGTAGCGACTTCACGTGCACCGGCTTGAAGAAGCCCGTTCGTGCCAGGTGAGCGAGACCGCGCGCATCGTTGCGGTCGGTCTTGTGTGTCGCGAGGGACTTCAGGGCTTGGTAAGCCTGCCGGCTCTCGACGCAGACGACCGGCACACCGTGTTTGGCCAAGCCGTGGAACAGCATCGGAGCCATCCGGCCGGTCTCGAACACAACCCGACGGCAGGCGGGTGCGTTCGCGAGTTCCTGCGCGATGTCGGCAGGCGTAGAGGCTACCTTCGCCTGATGGGTAACTACTCCGTCGCGGTCGACCACGCAGACGTGCGTCTTCTCCATCGAGACATCCAGGCCAGCGAAATACTCCATGATCAGCCTCCTCTTCCGGCAGCGGAGCCGATCCTATCGGCCTTCCGCGGAAGAGCTGCCGTCCATTACCCAATGTTGAAAAACTCCGCTGCAGCCCTGAGACGGGCGTCAGCCCCACCGCCGCAGGAAAAATCCTTCTCCGAATGACGACCCCGCGCAGCGATCAATGACTTTCCCACAATTCAAGGAGGGGAATCCTTCTCCGATCCCCATCGCCGCGGGGGATGCTTCGGTCACATCCTGAGTTTTTCAACAAAATCCGCTCATTGCCGCCGTTCAGCCAAATTCAGCAGCATCCCGGAAGCGGATCCCTCTGGTCTGGATCGCCGCACTTCCGGGTTTTTGGCCAAAGCCGCCGGAATGGCCACTCAACCCCTGACAGCTGCCATTAGTTCGAAAGGGTTGGCCCGGCGGCCACAACATCCCTTAGTGGATGGCCCCCCGTGCATCTGCACCTGGAACGCAGCCTCGGCTACGAGCAGGCCATGTACGTGATACGGATCAAAATGATGGAGAGCTTCACCGGCCTCGGTTAGCGTCACTACGGTCGCGGCGAACACTTGTGCTGCGCCTGCTGCGCCGGCGACTGGTCCAAAATCATCACATGCGGCTGCTTGTCCATCATACGTAAGAAGCCCGGCTTTACCATCTGGCTCGTCCGCCAAAGCCGTGCACAGATTTGAGCTTGTCCTTGACCTGACTGCCGCTCGGCTTAGAACCGCCCTTCAACTTCCGAGCCATCCTCGCTCCTGTTTCAAGCGGGAAGGACGGTGCAACACGGGTGACCCGTCCATGGCGCTGGTGAAGAGGACGCGGCTCGCGTCGCAGGCCGAAACGGTCGATGTAGCCGCGACCGGGCCGAAGCCTACGCCGGTCTCCGCCACGCCCGCGGGGCGTTCGCGCGAACGAACCCGCGCGAGACGGCAAAAGGCTGCTGAACGACTGGCGGCGGCGACCGAGGAACTCGCGGCGGGCGTGACGGAGGCATCATCGGCCGCCGAGGAACTGCGGCGCTCGATGGAGCAGATCGCCTCCGGCGCCGAGGAAGCCGCCGGGGCCGCGCAGGAATCCCTCGTCGCCATCGCTGGTATCGTCGGCCGTCTGTCGGAAGCCCGGGAGCGGGCCGATACCTCGCGTCAGTCGACCATGGCTTTCCAGACGCTGTTGACGGAAACGGGTGTCCAAATCACCGCGTCGGTCACAGCCGTGCAGTCCAACTCCGGGCGGCAGTCCGCCTCGGTCGCCCTTATTGAGGAACTCGACCGCGGTGCTGCGAGCATCGGCGAGATCACCGGCACCGTCGAGCACGTCTCCGACCAGACCAACCTTCTGGCGTTGAACGCCGCCATCGAGGCGGCTCGCGCGGGCGAGCACGGGCGCGGCTTCGCGGTCGTCGCCGACGAGGTGCGGGCGCTCGCCGAGGCGTCCGAGGCCAGCGCGGCAGAGGTCCGGACCCTCGCCGAGGCGATCCGAACTGAGGTTCAGGCTGTCGGCGAGATCATCCGTGCCGCGGCTCGGACGGCAGCCGCCGAGGCCGAGGCGGGCGGGCGCGTGACCGAGAGCCTGGAGGCGGCTCGGTCGGAACTCGGCACGGTCTCCGAGGGCGCGCAGGCCATCCTCGCCGCCGCAGTCGAGGCCGAGACCGCCGTCCGGGAGGCGCAACGCGGCGCCGAGCAGATAGCCTCGGCGGCGGAGGAGCAGGCAGCCGCCGCGGGTCAGGCCCAGCAGGCCGTGGCGCAACAGGTTGGGGCCCTTGATCAGGCCCAGACAACGGCACAGGCGCTGGCCGGCCTCGCCGACGACCTGACGGGCAGTGACTCTGTCCAGCAGCGGGCTGAGGAGGTCGCCTCGGCCGCTGAGGAATTGTCCGCCACGGTCCAGGAACTGTCCGGAGCGGCGGGTGAGATCCTCGCCGCCATCGACCAGATCAGCCGCGGGACTGCCATCCAGAGCGCCGCCGCGCAGCAATCGAGCGCCGCGATGGCCCAGGTCGAGCGGAGCGCCGCGGTGTTCAGCTCGAACGCAACGACCGCCCGAGAGAGCGTCGCCGGCATCGGCGCGACGCTGAGGGACGTGCGCTCGGCGGTCGGCACGCTCGCCGACGGTGTGGGCCGCTCGCTCGATGAGACCCGTGCCTGCCTCGCCCGCATCGGCGAACTGGAGGGCAGCAATCGCCGCATCGAGAAGATCGTCGGCTCCATTGCCCTCGTCGCCGTCCAGGTGAACATGCTCGCGGTCAGCGGCTCCATCGAGGCGGCTCGCGCCGCGGAGGGCGGGCGAGGCTTCGCTGTGGTGTCGAACGACATCCGCGCGCTGGCTCGTGACGCGGCGGCGAACGCCGACCGCATCCTCGACACCGTGCGCGATATCCAGGACGGTGTCGCCGCCGTTCGGCGGGCGCTTGAGATGGTCGTTGCCGCATCCCAGACGGAGGCTGAGCGCAACCGGGCCCTGATAACCACGTTGGCGGCCGTAGAGGGTGACGTCGCCCGGCTTGAGGCCGGCAGCGCCGACGTCCTGTCCGGCGCGGACGCCATCGTCATCGCGGCCCGTGAGGGACTGAAGGGCTCGCAGCAGATTGCGGCTGCGGCCGAGCAGGCCGACCGCGCCTCCAGCGAGGCGGCGACTGCGGCGCGACAGCAGTCGAAGGGCGCCGAGGACCTCGCGGCGAGCATCGAGGAGATTGCGTCGCTCGCCGACGAGTTGCAGGCCGAGGATGCCTGAGACCGACAATCAGGGCGAGGGTCGCTACCTCGTCTTCACGCTTGGTACTGACGACTTCGCCCTCGATGCCGGCATCGTCCGCGAGCTCCTACGGCTGCCCAGGCTCACGCGGGTGCCCGGCGCACCGGACGCCTTGGCCGGTCTCGCGAACCTTCGCGGCGGGGCGCTGCCCATTCTCGACCTGCGTCGCATCGTGCGCCCCGACCTGGAGCCCGTGACAGGGCCGACCAGGGTCGTCGTCGCCGAAGCCGGCGAGCCGGTTGGGCTCATGGTCGACCGCGTCGTCGCGTTCTCCGGCGGCACGGAAACCGTCGAGGGGAACGGACTCACGAGGTCTCGGCACCTGTCCGTAGCGAACGGGTCCGGCACCGCTCGTGTGCTGGATCTGCCGGCGCTCGTCGCCGCCGCGTTTCCGCGCCGCGTGTCGACGCCCGCCACTGCCGGGAACAGCGCCGCACGGGTCGAGGGCGCCGGCAATGCCGAGGCGGAACGCGTCGCGCTGGTGTCCTTCACCGCCGCCGGTCGGGCTTACGCCCTTCCGCTGGAACGGGTCGTGGAAGTCCTGGCGCTCCCGGCGGACGTGATGCCGGTGCCCCGTGCCGAGCATGCCGCCCTCGGTGTCGTCGCGCTCCGCGGCGGGGTGTTGCCGCTGCTGAGCCTGCCGGCCTTGCTCGGCCTCGCCGCGCCCCCGCAGGGCACGGATGCACGCATCGTGGTCGCGCGCCTCTGTGGGATCGAGACCGGCTTGGTCGTCGATGCGCTAGGTCCGATCCTCCGGCTCGCGCCAGATGACGTCGACCCGGTGCCTACGGCGTTGAGCCGGGGCGGCACCACCGCCGTCGACGCGATCTGCCGGGTGGACGCGACCGGTACCCTCGTCTCCGTGCTGTCCGCCGACCGCCTGCTGGAAGGGACGACCGTGACCGCCTCGCCCGTACGCTCCCATGACGCCAGGACCCCGGACGTTCGGAGGAGCGGCGCTACGCTGCAGGTCGTGATCTTCGACGTTGCGGGCGAGAGCTACGGGGTGCCTGTCGCCTCGGTGCGCGAGGTGCTGCGTGTTCCGGAGGCCATGACGCGGTTACCCCGGTCGCCTGATATCGTCGTGGGCGCCATCGACGTGCGTGGTACTGTCTTGGCCGTGGTGGATCAGCGCCGACGTTTTGGCCTGCCACCTGGCGAGGCTGGCCCGCGGCGGCGCATTGTTGTGCTCGAAGCCGGTGACAGCGTCGCCGGCCTGCTCGTCGACGGCGTCTCGCGCATGCTGCGCCTGCCGGCGGACGTGGTCCGGCCGACGCCGGATTTCTCCGGGGAAGAAGGGAACGGCGTCGACCATGTCGCGACCCTCGACGACGGCAGCCTCCTGCCCATCTTAGACGCGTCGGCCCTACTCGCCGGCACGGAGCGCGGCGTGCGCGCTGCGACGAAGCGGCCGCGAGAGCGACGAGCCGAGGTGGATCCCGCGGCATGATCCGGCTCCTGGTCGTCGACGACTCGGCGCTTATGCGCAAGCTCCTCGGCGGCGTGTTCGCACAGGAAGGGGATTTCGAGGTCGCCTTTGCCCGGGACGGCGACCAGGCCCTGGCGGAGCACGCCCGCTTCCGTCCGGACGTGATCACTCTCGACGTCAACATGCCAGGCCTCGATGGCCTCGCCTGTCTCGACCGCATCATGCTCGACCGGCCCACGCCTGTAGTTATGGTGTCGTCCCTGACCGCGGACGGCGCGGAGGTCACCCTCGACGCGATGGAGCGCGGGGCCGTCGACTTCGTCGCCAAGCCCGGTGGAGCCGTCTCGCTGGAGATCGACCGCCTCGGTCCGCTGATCGTCCAGAAGGTTCGTGCAGCCGCCCGCGCCCGGCTGCGTCCGAGCCTGCGCCTTGCCGAACGCATCCGTGCCAGATCCGGCGGGGCGCTCGACCAGGCCGCGCGATTGCAGTCTCTCCCGCGCGCGTCATCATCCAAAGTGCCGACCGCACCCGTCGCGGGACCGTCCGATGGTATCGTGCTCGTCGGAACCTCGACGGGCGGACCGCCTGCGCTCGACGCCCTGCTTTCGCGGTTACCCGCTGACTTCCCCTGGCCGGTCGTGGTTGCCCAGCACATGCCCGGCAGCTTCACCGGCCCGCTTGCGCGCCGACTTGATGGCCTGTGCGCCCTCCGGGTGCAGGAAGCCTCGCGGCCGATGCCGCTGGCCCCCGGCAACGTCTACATCGGCAAGGGGGACGCGGACGTGACGCTCGCGCGTCGCCCCGCCGGGCTGGTGGTGCAACCGGTGCCGGCACACGCCGACTACCTCTGGCATCCGAGCGTCGACCGCCTCGTCGCGAGCGCCGTCGAACTCGTCGAGCCGCCGCGACTCGTCGGGATCCTAATGACAGGCATGGGCCGTGACGGCGCGGTGGCGATGACCGAGATGCGGATTAAGGGCGGGCGCACAATCGCCGAGAGCGAGGAGACGGCGGTGGTGTGGGGCATGCCGGGCGAACTCGTCAAAGCCGGCGGCGCCAGCGTGGTCGCCCCGCTGGAGGGCATCTCCGCCGCGCTCCTCGATATGGTGCCCTGATGCCGCTCGTTCGCCGTGATCCCCCGACGATTGCCTCAACCGCTTCCAAGGCTGACCGTCCCGAGGCCGCCGATGATCTCGGGCTCGCCCTTAGTAGGGAGAGGGACCTGCGTCGTCGCGAGGCCCTTTTGATGGCACTGCTGGCCATCGCGGACCCATCCGCCGCCGCCGCGCTGGCTCGGCACCTACGCTCGGAGGACGCCGGGCTTCGCAACGCCTGCGTCGAGACACTCCAGGCGATGCCCGCCGCAGCTGCCTCGGTGCTCCCGGACTTGCTTTCCGACCCAGACCCCGACGTCCGGCTGCTCGCAACCGAGATCGTGCGGACGCAGCCGACCGCGGCCGCGAACGCGTTGCTCGCTGGCCTGCTTGACGTCGAGTTCCAACCGAACGTCTGCGGTGCGGCGGTGGAGGTGCTGGCGGAGGTCGGTACAGCGGACGCGGTACAGGCGTTACGGGCCGCCCGGACCCGGTTCGCCTCGGAGGCTTTCCTGCCCCTGGCCATCGACGCCGTGCTCGCCCGCCTCCTACCGGGCCGGTGAGCGCGTGGCGGATCCCCCATCGCCTGTCACCGACACCGACTTCGCGCGCTTCTGCGAGTTCCTCTACCGGCGCACCGGCATACTGTTCACGCCGGCCAAGCGCTACTTCGTTGACCGGCGCCTCAGCGAGCGCATGCATGCCACCGGCTCCCGGTCGTTCGCGGTCTACCTGGCCCGCTTGCGCGCCGATGCGGACGGTGAGGTCGAGAATCTCATCAACGCCTTCACCATCAACGAAACCTACTTCTATCGGGAGGAGCACCAACTTCGCTGCCTGACGTCCTCACTCCTGCCAGAGCTCCTCGCCCGCAAGGCCCCAGGATCGTCGGTGCGGATCTGGTCGGTGCCGTGCTCGACCGGGGAAGAGCCTTACTCGGTGGCGGTGTGGCTTCTGGAGAATTGGCCGGAGGTTGACCACTACGACGTCGAGATCGTCGGCTCGGACATCGACACGCGGGCGCTCGCTGCCGCCGAGGAAGGCCTCTACGGCGAGCGCGCGCTAATGCGGCTGACCCCGGATATTGTCGCACGTTACTTCGAGCAGGAGGTAACGCGGCTCGGGCCAGCCTGGCGCATCCTCTCGGACCTGCGCGGCTCGGTGCGCTTCGCCCCCTGCAACCTCATGGATGCGGCGGTGATGGCGACGCAGGGCCGGTTCGACGTCGTGTTCTGCCGCAACGTCCTCATCTACTTCGACGATGCGTCCCGGCGCCTCGCGGCGGACAACATCTACGATGCCCTCGTTCCAGGCGGCTTCGTCTGCCTAGGCCACACCGAGAGCATGAGCCGGATCTCTCCGTTGTTCAGGGTCTGCCGCTACGATGACGCCATCGTCTACCGACGGCCGCGCGAGGACGAGCATGTCTGAGATCGCGACCATTCCCGTCGAAGCTCCGCGCGCGCTCGTCGTCGACGACGCGGGTCTCGTGCGGATGTACTATCGCGGCATCCTGGAGAAAGCTGGCTTCATCGTAGACGAGGCGCTCAACGGCATCGAGGGGCTGGAGCGGGTACTGACGGCGACCTACGACCTTCTCGTCGTGGACGTGAACATGCCGAAGATGGACGGGTACAGCTTCCTTCGAGCCCTGCGGGGGCGCGAGCCTCCGTTCCGGTCCATACCCGCCCTGATGACCAGCACCGAGGCCGGCGATGGCGACCGGGAGGCTGCCCGGGCCGCGGGCGCGAACTTCTACCTGGTGAAGCCTCTGCCCGAGGACGTGCTGGTCGCGCATGCCCGGGCGCTGGCAGGATGGCGCCCTTGAACGACCTGCTCGAACAGTTCCTCATCGAGACCCGCGAGCTGGTCCAGTCCGCCACGGAGGACCTGCTTGCCCTTGAGGCGACACCGGGCGACGCGGAGACCGTGAACCGCGTGTTCCGCGCCTTCCACACGCTCAAGGGCTCGGTCGGGCTGTTCGACTATCCCGAGTGGTTCGCGCTCCTGCACGCCGCCGAGGACGGCCTGTCCGCGGCTCGGGGAGGAACCGTCGCCGTTGATGCGGTCCTGATCGACCTGTCGTTGGAAACCCTCGACGCGACGGCGCGCTGGGCCGATGCCGTCGAGACGATGGAGCGGCTGCCCGGGACCGCCGCCGCCGAGGCCGGAGTCCTCGTCAGCCGCTACCGTTCCCTCCTGTCGCGTGCGCCGGAGGCCCTCACCGGGGAGGCCTCGGCGCTCCCCGGATGGGCAACCCGCCTGATCGATTCCTTGAATGATGTCGGCCGGGAGCCGCTGACCGCCGTGCGGTACCGACCTCGTGGCGATTGTTTCTTCACCGGGGACGATCCGCTCGGGCTGGTTCGAAAGGTCCCCGGCCTATGGGTCGTCTCCGTCGAACCGGCAGCACCCTGGCCTGCGGGCGAGGAATTCGACGCCTACGCCTGCAACCTCGACATCGCGCTTCTGACGGATGCGCCGCGCGCGGAGGTGGACACGGTCTTCCGGCTCGTCGCCGACCAGGTCGAGGTCGTCGAGATGTCCGTCGCCGCCGCGGAGACGGCGAACGCACCTGCATTGGAGTCAGTCGTCGCCGCGGTCCTCGCGGAACAGGTCCGGGTGCTGACCGTCGCGGGCGATGCCGATACCGATGCCGGCCGCACGGAAGCTTGCGCACGGGCTGCCGAGAACGCCTTGCGGTCGGTCGGGCGTTCCGGCGATGCCGAACGGTGCGTGCAGGCGCTCGAAGCCGGGGCCGATATCCTCCTGAGGGCGGTCGAGGCCATACTGGCCGGCCGGCCGGACATGGCTTCCGCGACGGATGCCGAGGCATCCGAGCCGCCCGGCGCGGATGTGGCCCGCACCCTACGGGTCGACGCCGCCCGGGTCGACGCGCTCGTCACCCTCGTCGACGAACTCATCGTGGCCCGCAACGCTCTCGGCCGCCTCGCCGCCCGCGCCGAAGCCGGCGAGGACGCGGCTACGCTCGTCCGAGCGATCCGCGAGGCCGACGCGAACATCGGGCGGCTCTCGACCACCTTGCACCGAAGCGCGTTGTCGCTCCGGCTCACGCCGCTGTCGCAGGTTTTCCGCCGCTTCGCTCGGCCGGTGCGCGAGGTCGCGCGCGGGCTCGGCAAGGAGGTGATCCTCGACCTCGAAGGCGAGGACACGGAGGCGGATAGGGGCATCGTCGAGAACCTGTTCGAGCCGCTCCTGCACGTCGTGCGCAACGCCGTCGACCACGGGCTTGAGGACACGCGCGCGCGGCGACAGGGTGGCAAGCCCGGGGCCGGTCGCATCCGGATCGCGGCCGGGCAGGACGGCGACGGCATCGTCGTATCCGTCTCCGACGACGGGCGCGGGATTGACCCGACCTTCATCCGCCGCCGGGCGGTTGAGCGCGGCCTGCGCTCGACAGAGGCCGCCGCGGCGCTGGACGACGACGGCGTGACCGGTCTGATCTTCGCGCCGGGCTTCTCGACGGCAGAGAGCGTTGGCGCCCTGTCGGGGCGGGGCGTCGGCATGGATGCAGTGCGGGTAGCGGCGGAACGCATGGGCGGCCGCGTCTCCGTCGAGAGCCGCGTCGGTCTGGGCACCACGGTCCGCCTGCACCTGCCCCGGACCGTCGCCCTCGCGCGCGTCATGGTGGTCGGGGCCGGCGGGCAATCGTACGGCATCTCAATGGATGCCGTCGTCGAGGTCGTTCGCAAGCCTCGCACGGCTATCCATGCCGCCGCCGGAGGCTACGCGACCGTCCTGCGGGATCGGACCATTCCCGTGTTCCGGCTCGTCGACCTGCTCGGCCACGGAGCGTCATCCATCGGAGACTCGGAAGCGTTGCTCCTGGCCGTCCGAGCGGGCGCGGAGACCGTCGCCCTGGAGGTCGACCGCTTCGAGGGCCGCATCGAAGCCGTGGTCCGGCCGCCGACCGGCCTCGTCGGAACCGTGCCGGGGGTGGCGGGCACCACCCTCCTCGGTGATGGCCGCGTGTTGCTCGTGCTGAACCCTGCCTCCATGCTCGCAGTCGAACCAACGGGCGGCCGAGTGCCCCGGGAGGAAAGGTGATGGCAATCGTTCGCGGAACCGACGCGCGGCAGGGAGCGCCGATACGCCTGGAAGGGACCTGCCCCGTCGAGGATGCCGAGACGCTCGCCGCGCTCATCCTCGAAGATCCGCACGCGCCGGTGGACTGGACCGGCTGCACGCGCATGCACACCGCGGTCTATCAGGTTCTGCTCGGCCTAAGGCCCCACGTCCTGGGGACCTGCGGCGACCCGTTCGTCGATCGCTGGCTGACCCCGCCGAGGCCAGGATGAATCGGTCGGATGGATACTTACGGCTATGCTCGGGGATGGCATCGACGCATAAAGGTCGTCATCGTCACGCATCCGACCACATCGCGCGGATCCAGCCAGCATCGCCCCCCATGCCGACCACAGCCCTCATCGTCGACGACAGCAAGCTCGCGCGCCTCGTCGTCACCAAGCTCCTGCGCCAGCTCAAGCCGGACTGGGAGGTGGCCGAGGCGGCCAACGCCAAGGCCGCCATGGCCGTGTTCGACGAGCGTCGGGCCGACGTGGTGCTCCTCGACTTCAACATGCCCGGCAAGGACGGTCTCGAACTCGCTGCCGACTTGCGCGCGGCGAGACCGGACATGCCCATCGCCGTGATCTCGGCCAACATCCAGGACGAGATCATCGCGCGCGCCCGCAGCGTCGGCGCCGCCTTCCTGCCGAAGCCGCTCACCGAGGAGGCGCTCGCCGGCTTCCTGTCGGGCGCGGTGCTCAGGCTGCGCAGGACGGCCTCGTGACCGCGACCACTGTCGACCTCACTGAAATGCAGCGCGACGCCTTCACCGAGCCTCGTCAACATCGGCGTGAGCAGGGCCGCCGCGAGCCTGCGCAGCATGATCGGCGTCCAGGTGCTCCTGTCGGTCCCGTCCGTGGAAATCGTGTCCCGGGCCCGGGCTGCGCGCATGATCGGCGAACGGGAGGCCTCCGAGCCTCGTCGTCGTCCAGCAGAATTTCTCCGGCGCTTTTGCCGGCCGCGCCCTCCTGATCTTTCCGCAGGAGAACGGGCGCGAGCCTCGTCCGCGCGGTGGCTGGCGAGGAGCTGTCGGAGGGGGAGATCGCGGAGCTGGAGGACGAGGCCCTGACGGAGACGGGCAACGTCATCCTTAACGGCTGCCTCGCAACCATCGCGAACCTGCTGCAGCGCACGCTCGACATGTCACTGCCGGAGATCATGAGGGGCGACGGGCCCAGGATCTTCCGTGCGGTCGGCGACGAAGAAGCTGACGCGCTCGTCCTGTTCCTCTACATCAACTTCGCTGTGCGGGAGCGCGACATCCGCGGCTACATCGCGATGCTGATGGACCTGCCGTCCCTGGAGAGCCTGAAGACTCTCATCGACGGCTTCATCGAGCGCGCACTCAGCGAGACCGAGCGGTGACCCACGTCCCGGGTGAAGGCGCTAGATCGTCTCCCCTATCCCGGGCGATCGCCGAGATGCGCCGCCGCGCGGGTCCCTTCGTCGCCGCACTCGACCGCACGCGCCAGCCGATGGTGGTCACGGATCCGCGCCTTCCTGACAATCCCATCGTCCTGGCGAACCGTTCCTTCCTCGCGCTGACCGGCTACGAGGCCGACGAGGTGCTCGGGCGCAACTGCCGGTTCCTTCAGGGGCCCGACACGGATCCCGCGGCCGTGGCCCTCGTCCGAGCTGCGGTCGCAGAACGGAGGGAGGTGAAGGTTCAACTCCTGAACTACCGCAAGGACGGCGGCACGTTCTGGAACGAGCCTCTATCTCAGCCCGGTCTTCGGCGGCGCCGGCGAGCCTCTTGAATTTTTTCGCCTCTCAGGTCGACGTGACGGACTCTCGCCAGGGAGAGGCCGCCTGGGAACGCGTCGCCGGCATCGAGCGGCGTCTCGCCGACGCGCAGCGGCAGCTCAAGATCACCCTCACGGCAGCGGGCGTCGCCGGCACCTGGGACTGGGACATCCCGGGCAAGCGCCTCCACGTCGACGACCGTTTCGCCCTGCTCAACGGGATCGAGCAGGACGTCGGCGCCGTCGGAGTTCCTACCGGCGCCTTCTTCAACCGCGTCCACCCCCAGGACAGGTCGCGGGTGCGCCTAGCGGTCGGCGGCATCCTCAACGGCGCCGAAGTATTCGACAGGGAATACCGGCTGCAGGCGCCGGACGGTGCGATACGCTGGGTCCATGCCCGCGGACGCTGCACCTACGGCGAGGGCGGCAGCCCGGCGCGCTTCACCGGCGCCCTCATCGAGATCACCGAGCAGAAGAGGGTCGAGGAGCGGCTGCGCATCGCCCAGACCGCCGGCCGCATCGGTACGTTCGAGTACGTGCCGGGTTTTGCCACCGTCGAGGTCTCGCCCCAGTTCTGCAACCTGCTCGGCGTCGTGCCCGCCGGGACACTGGCTGTCAGCTCGGTCAACGCGCTCGTCAGCGACGGCGGCCCCCTGCTCGACCCAGGCGTGCGCGAGGCCGGCGAGCTTCCCTACGCGGAGATGCGTGTCCGGTTGGCCGACACCGGTGAGGTGCGCTGGCTCGCCCGTCGGGGCGAGGCGGTGCGTGAGGACCTCTCCACCGAGCTGCGGCACGTAGGCGTGATCTACGACATCACCGCCACCAAAGCGTCCGAGGTCGCACTTCGCGAGATTAACGACACCCTGGAGGCACGGGTCCGCGAAGCCATCGTCGAACGCGAGCAGGCCGAGGAGCAACTGCGTCAGTCACAGAAGATGGAGGCGGTCGGCCAGCTCACCGGGGGCATCGCGCACGATTTCAACAACCTCCTCACCGGAATCGTCGGTTCGCTCGACTTGATGCAGACCCGCATAAATGAGGGCCGGATCGAGAATCTGACACGCTACGCCGGCCTCGCCATGGCCTCGGCGCAGCGCGCCGCGGCGCTCACACATCGCCTGCTGGCATTCTCGCGACGGCAGCCCCTGGAGGCGAAGGCCGTCGACGTCAACCGGCTGGTGGGCTCGATGGATGACCTGCTGCGGCGCACGCTCGCCGAGCGGATCCGCCTGGAGGTCGTGGTCGCAGGCGGTCTGTGGCTGACGCTGTGCGATCCGAACCAGCTGGAGAACGCCATCCTCAACCTCGCCATCAATGCGCGGGACGCGATGCCCGACGGGGGCAGGCTCACCATCGAAACGGAGAACAGCTTCCTCGACGACGCTTACGCCGCGCGCGAGATCGGCGTGCGCGCCGGTCAATATGTCTGCATCACCGTCACCGACACCGGCACCGGCATGCCGCCGGACGTCATCGAAAAGGCTTTCGACCCGTTCTTCACGACGAAGCCCATCGGCCAGGGCAC
The DNA here is from genome assembly GCA_050632875.1 of Methylobacterium sp. P31. Taxonomy (GTDB): domain Bacteria; phylum Pseudomonadota; class Alphaproteobacteria; order Rhizobiales; family Beijerinckiaceae; genus Methylobacterium. The sequence continues at coordinate 128,587 of JBODSC010000001.1, forward strand.
CGGGCTCGGCCTGAGCATGATCTACGGGTTCGCTAAGCAGTCCGAGGGCAACGTCAAGATTTACTCTGAAGCCGGCAAGGGAACCTCCGTCAAGCTCTACCTCCCACGCTACTGGGGCGAGGTCGAGGAGCAGGGCGAAGGGGGCGGACAGGCACCTCGCGCCGAGCACGGCGAGACGGTCCTTGTGGTCGAGGACGACGACACCGTCCGTACCCTGGTTGTCGAGGTGCTGGGTGAGCTCGGTTATGCGACGCGGGAGGCACCCGACGGGTTGACTGGCCTGCGTATCCTGGAATCGGACGCGCGGATCGACCTTCTCGTAACCGACGTCGGTCTGCCCGGGCTCAACGGGCGCCAACTCGCTGACCAGGCCCGCACCAGCCGACCAAGCCTCAAGGTGCTGTTCATGACGGGTTATGCGGAGAACGCCGCCTTCGGGGCTGGCCACCTCGATCCGGGAATGCAGATGATTACCAAGCCCTTTCCGGTTGAGGGTCTAGCGAGCAAGATTCGTTCGATCATCGAGTCTTAAGCGCCAGACTTCGTCCCAGCCGAACAATACGTGCGGTTGGTAGTAATGTGCCATAACCTGCTGATGTCGTGGCCGCCGTTATCAGTTCCGCTTTTGGGCGGCGTGGGCAGCGGCCAGTGCGACCGCGTTGGGTCGGTAGGAAACTGTCCGTTTTTCCGGCGGACCATCTCCGAAGCGGACATTCCGCCCTCGGCCACTACCAGTCATCGGACGCGATCCCACTGCTCCTCGAAATCGGACGGCCCAGCCGACGGCCCCCTCCCCTGCCGAATTACCTACGCCTTGCTCCGCGCAGCCCTGTGCGCCAGCCGCAGCTCGGCCACCCTTTGCGACTTGCCGAGCGCGCCGCGCGAGTAGCGCTGCGTCGTGGAGGTCTGGCTGTGGGCCGCGGCCGACCGGATGTGGTCGAGATCGGCGCCGGCGTTCTCCGCCTCGGTGATCGCGCCGGCGCGCGCGTCCATGTTCCAGACCTCGTTGGGGATGCCTGCCGCGCGGGCCACGATCCGCCACTCCCGCCCGTAGGCCGATTCAGCGTAGGGCCGTCCGGCGTTCTCGTCGATGATCAGCGGCCCGTGCCGGTCCTCGACCGGCACGCGCTCCAGCAGATCGAGCACCAGCGGGCAGAGCTTCAGGTCGAGGACGGCGAAGGCACCGGTCTTGGTCGTAGCCTTACGGATGATCAGGTCGGCCGAGATGTCCTCTCACGTCAGTCCCCTGCCCCACTCGCGGCCGCACGTCCTTCTGGCGCATGGCGGTCTCGAACTGCAGGGCGGTGCCGAGGGCGAGCGACAGACGGCCCATCGCGATCGCCCTGGGGGATGAACGCCTCAACTTGGTGCAGCTCCATCACGACTCGGCGCCTTGCCGACTGCGGAAATCGGGCGTGCCGCAGGATGGTGTAGAGCCGCTCGCAGCCGGGTAGCTCGGCCATGACCCCGTAGGCGCAGAGTTCCCGCAGCTTCTTGATCAGGCCCCAGGCCTTGCGCACCCGCTCGGGTCCGCCCGGTCTGGCGGGGCGCTTGGCAACGTCGTACCAGCGCTGGACGTCGCCGATCTTGATCGCCAGGATCTGCCGGTTGCCGACGGATTTCTCGAGCAGCCGCAGGACATAGAAGTCGGCGCGCTGGCTGTTGTGCTTGAGCCGCTGGAAGGGGCTGGCCGGATCGGTCTGGTAACGGCGCGAGAGGTCGCGGATCGTGCCGTCGAATCGCACGACCGCACGGCCGCGGTTGGCCATGAACAGCAGCATATCGGCCTGCTGCCGCTGACAGATAGCCTCGATGCGCCGACGACCCTCGGGATCATCCGGAGAGTCGCGGATCGGAACGGTGCTGGTCGGGTAGCCGGCTTTTCGGGCTTCGTGCGTGGCGCACCAGTAGCCCCGGGACGTGCCGCTCGGATTGCGCCTTCTCTTGTAGCCGGGCGCGTTGAGTTTAGAGGGCATCGAGGTTCTCCGGGCCGTCGGGCACGAGCGCCTCGGCACCGGAGAGACCGTATCGCGCATGGAAGTACGCGCGGACCGCCGGCCAGTAGCGTCCGCCCATCAAAGAGGACGCGTGGCAGTCCGTCACGCTCGAGCACACAGGCCTTGGCGGCCCATTCTTGCGGTGTCTGACTGAGCCGCCGCGCGATCTCGGTTTCGGACGGAAACAGCCCGTCATCTCGAGATGCGCGACGGCTCACGGCTTCGGCCCGCGTCGCGGACGATCAGTCGTCGTAGAGGGTGGCGAAGTTCAGCCCGGAAGTCTTGCGCGACGGCAAGGACTCCAGAGCCGCCAGCACGTCGAATAGCGACCGCGGGTTGTGAAGAACGACACCGCCGAGCGCCAGTGCAGCGGGACGAGTGGCTCCGTTCGTGATCATCACGAAAGGTATGCCGTTCTGCCGACAGATCGTCGCCACGATGAGTTCGGCATCGACCTTACCGTTGAAGCGCCAGACGACGCCATCAACCCTACGCTGGCTGACGACCTGCGCCGCCTCCAGCTCACTCCCGGCACGCAGCACCTCCGCACCCAGCGTTGTAAGCAGATGCTCCATCTGTGCGGTCTCGCCGCCCTCATCGGCTGCGAGCACCCACAGCTTACCGCCGGTCGGGTCTTGCGATTCCCCGGCGGGCTTCCGCAGAGCCTCCGGCAGCGAAGCACCCTCCGGTGGGATATTGAACACCCAGCTCATGTAGCGCGCCACGGTTATGACCGACGCGTAACTCGACCCGACCGGATAGGGACCGCGCCCCTCGTCGCGAAGGAATGCAAACATTTCTTCATTGATCGCGATGCCGGCGCGTGCTGCCACTTCTTCATACAAATCGCCAGTTCCGAAGAGCCGGTGATCTTCGTAGAACGGATGATCCAGCCAGGGCATCTCAACGAGGAGGTAGCACTGCTTGCGCTCTTCCTGCGGGTTGAACTCCGGCTTCAACTGCCGGAAAACGGGCGGCCAGTCGGCCTTGAGCTGCGCCAATTGGCTTTCTGCGACTACTACGCTCTTTCCTTCGCAGCCGACCGCCGTGTCAGCGACGGTTTCGTTGAAAGCTTTGAGAATAGGGTTGCCGTGATCGGGTCTCCCGAAGCGTGCCACGACCGGCCGTGTCGCCTCCGGGTATTTCTCAGTCCAGGTGGGCGCCGCCGCATGCACGCCCTGAAGGGTGAACTGGTCACTGGGTTTAAGATCGCCTAACAGAACGGGCACGGATCGCATGGGCAGGCGTTGGTCGTGATGGCTCGTCCGCTTCTGCCCGATGATCTCTGGACCGAGATTGCGCCGCTTGTGCCGCCGCCCCGCCCACGTCCAAAAGGCGGCCGTCGGCCGATCGAGAACCGAGCTGCGTTGACCGGCATTCTGTTCGTGCTGCGCTCAGGCATCCCGTGGGAGATACTACCAGCGGAGATGGGCTGCGGCTGCGGGATGAGTTGCTGGCGGCGTCTGCGCGACTGGCAGGCGGCCGGCGTGTGGGGCCGCCTGCATCAGGTGCTCCTGGAGCGCCTACACGGGGCGGATGAAATCGACTGGAGGCGGGCGAGCTTGGACAGCGCCTCTGTGCCGGCCAAAAAAGGGGCTCTGCCACCGGCCCGAACCCGACGGACCAGGGCAAGGCGGGCACGAAACGCCACCTCGTCACCGATGCCCGCGGCACGCCGCTCGGCGTCTGCCTGAGTGGGGCCAACCGGCACGACAGCGCGATGATGGCACCTACCCTCGATGCCATCCCGCCCCTGCGCAACGGCCGGAGGGGACGGCCGCGACGGCGACCCGACAAGTTGCACGCCGACAAAGCCTACGACGCCAGACCGCGCCGACATGAGTGTCGAGCGCGTGGGATTGTGCCGCGCATCGCGCGCCGCGGTATCGACAGCAGCGAGCGGCTGGGCCGGCACCGGTGGGTGGTGGAGCGCACACACGCTTGGTTCAACCGCTTCCGCCGCTTGCCAGTCCGCTACGAGCGACGCGCCGACATCTACGAGGCCTTCACCAGCCTCGCTGCCAGCCTCATCACCCTCAACCAGATCAAACGGTTCTGTTAGGCGGTCTAAGTGGTCGCTGCCGCGCCTGCGGCATCGCCTTTGGTGGTGTCGAGGGTCGTGCGGCAGGGGTGGTCCGGGTGGATCGCGCCGCGTGGCGCGCCACCTGCGCCGGGGCGGCGCGCCTGGACGCGCCGGCCGTTTGCCCGGAGCTCCGGGCCAGTCTGCGCCGAATGAACCCTCCACGGCGGCCTTCCCGATAAGCGGTCACCGCGTCCGTATACGGCAGCAGGCGCGGCGATCCGGACCGGTTGGAATGTGCATGCGGACCTTCAAAGCCGACCCCACTGTCGCTCTTGAGTTGGATCAACGCCGCCCGGCCGCCACCGGTTGGTCCTGCCGCCGGTTCGGACCGGAGACGATTGATGTCCGGAACCCTCGCGTCAGCGCTGGCGAAGACCCTCGATGCCTCGGTCGTCGAAAACGTCAGCCGCCGCCATGACACGTCGACTGCCCCCGGGGCCATCCAAGCCGGACCACCCCGGACGAGCCTCACGCCGCGGGACCGAGGGCGAGCTGATCCTCATACGATCCTTATACGATTGCCATCCAGTTCATCTCGAACCCTAACGCGGTTCGGGGCCACTCTTCTGGCTGGCCGACGCCGGTCGCGGGGCGTCCGCGGCCGGTCCGCCGAACCGGACGAACCAACATGCTCGACATCGTCTTCCTCGCGGGGGCGCTCGCCTTCTTCGCCGCCTCGGCCGGCTATGCCGTCCTGTGCGAGCGGCTCTGACGGAGGCCGCCATGACCCTCGACCTCGCCCTCGGAGCCTGCGTGACCGCCGGCCTCCTCGTCTACCTCACCTACGCCCTCGTCCGCCCCGAGCGGTTCTGAGCGGCCCCTGACGGACCTCCCCCATGACCCTCAACGGCTGGATCCAGATCGCGCTGTTCGGCGCGGTCGTACTGGCGCTCGTGAAGCCCCTCGGGTCGTACATGACCCGCGTTTTCACCGGAGAGCGCACTGTCTTCTCGCCCGTGCTCGGACCGATCGAGCGCGGGCTCTACCGCGTTTCCGGCATCGACGCCCGCCAGGAGCAGCACTGGCTCGCCTATACCGGCGCGGTGATCCTGTTCCACGTGCTGGGCTTCGCGCTGCTCTACGCGATCCTGCGGCTGCAAGCTCTGCTGCCGCTCAATCCGGCCGATCAGGCCGCGGTGGCGCCGGACCTCGCGTTCAACACCGCCACCAGCTTCATCACCAACACGAACTGGCAGTCCTACGGCGGCGAGACCACGCTCTCGTACCTTTCCCAGATGCTGGGGCTGACGCACCAGAACTTCCTGTCGGCGGCGACCGGCATCGCGGTGGCGGTGGCGCTGATCCGGGGCTTTGCCCGGGCCTCGTCCGGCACGATCGGCTCGTTCTGGGTCGATGTGACCCGCGCCACCCTCTACGTGCTGCTGCCGATCTGCGTGCCCTACACGCTGTTCCTGGTCTGGCAGGGCATGCCGCAGACGCTCGGCGCCTCCGTCGATGCCACGACGCTGGAAGGCGCCAAGCAGACGATCGCGCTCGGGCCGGTGGCGAGCCAGGTGGCGATCAAGATGCTCGGCACCAACGGCGGCGGCTTCTTCAACGCCAACGCCGCGCACCCGTTCGAGAACCCCACCGCCCTGTCGAACTTCGTCCAGATGGTCTCGATCTTCGTGATCGGCGCCGCGCTCACCAACGTCTTCGGCCGCATGGTCGGCGACGAGCGTCAGGGCTGGGCGATCCTCGGCGCCATGGGAATCCTGTTCCTCGCGGGTGTCTTGGTCACCTACTGGGCCGAGGCCAACGGCAGCGCCGTCCTGAACAGCTTCGGGCTGACCGGCGGCAACATGGAGGGCAAGGAGACCCGCTTCGGCATCGCAGCCTCTGCGCTGTTTGCGGTGATCACCACCGCCGCTTCCTGCGGCGCCGTCAACGCCATGCACGACTCGTTCACGGCTCTCGGCGGCCTGATCCCGCTGCTCAACATGCAGCTCGGCGAGGTCATCATCGGCGGCGTCGGCGCCGGCCTCTACGGCATGCTGATCTTCGTGATCGTGGCAATCTTCGTGGCGGGCCTGATGGTCGGTCGCACACCCGAATACCTCGGCAAGAAGATCGAGGCGAAGGAGGTGAAAATGGCCATGCTCGGCATCCTGTGCCTGCCGCTGATGATGCTGGGCTTCACCGCCCTTGCGACCGTGCTGCCGGCGGGCCTCGCCGGCCCGGCCAATGCCGGCCCGCACGGCTTCACCGAGATCCTGTACGCCTACACGTCGGCGGCCGCCAACAACGGCTCGGCGTTCGGCGGGCTGAGCGCCAACACGCTGTTCTACAACAGCACCTTGGCCGTCGGCATGCTGGTGGGCCGGTTCTTCGTGAAGATCCCGGTTCTGGCCATCGCGGGCTCGCTCGCGGCCAAGAAGACGGTCCCGGCCTCGGCGGGCACGTTCCCGACCCAGGGCGGCCTGTTCGTCGGACTCCTGGTCGGGGTGATCCTGATCATCGGCGGCCTGACCTTCTTCCCGTCCCTGGCCCTGGGGCCCGTGGTCGAGCACCTCGCGGGCGCCGCCGGCCAGACCTTCGCGACCGGGGGCTGAGATGCCGCGTGCCCTGCTCTCCCGGCGCATGCCGCGCCATCACCTCGTGCTGCACCGGCAGCGGCAATCGTGGGGCCGGGCCGGATCCCAGCCGCTGCGGACCTCCGACCTCGTGCTGGCGCTCCTCGGCGTCGTGCTGCTCGGCGGCTTCGCCCTGCTGGCGGCCTCCGCGCTGACCGCCGCCACGATCGCCCCCTGATCACGACAGCGTCCGGCGCGCCGCGCCGGGCCTCCCTCACGCCTTCGGACACACAATCATGTCCCGCAAGACCGCATCCCTGTTCAGCGCCGCCCTGGTCGGGCCGGCCCTCCTCGGCTCCGTCAGGAAGCTCGATCCCCGCGCCATGATCCGCAACCCGGTCATGTTCGTGGTCGAGGTCGTGGCGGCGCTGACCACAACCCTGTTCGCCCGCGACCTCCTCACCGGCGGCAGCGACCTCGCCTTCTCCGGCCAGATCATCCTCTGGCTGTGGTTCACTCTGATCTTCGCCAACGTCGCCGAGGCACTCGCCGAGGGCCGCGGCAAGGCACAGGCCGACAGCCTGCGGCGCACCCGCACCGAGATGACGGCCAAGCGCCTCAAGGGCCCGGGCCGCAGCTACGAGACGGTGCCCGGCACGTCCCTGAAGGTCGGCGACGTGGTCTTGGTCGAGGCCGGCGACCTGATCCCCTCCGACGGCGAGGTGATCGAGGGCGTAGCCTCGGTCAACGAGGCCGCCATCACGGGCGAGTCCGCCCCGGTGATCCGCGAATCCGGCGGCGACCGCTCGGCGGTGACCGGCGGCACGCAGGTGCTCTCCGACGCGATCAAGGTTCGCATCACGGCCGCGGCCGGCTCGACCTTCGTCGACCGCATGATCGCACTGGTCGAGGGCGCCTCGCGGCAGAAGACGCCCAACGAGATCGCGCTCAACATCCTGCTCGCCGGCCTCACCATCGTGTTCGTCTTCGCGGTCGCCTCGATCCCGAGCTTCGCGCGCTACGCCGGCGGCGCGATCCCGGTGATCGTGCTCGTCGCCCTGTTCGTCACGCTGATCCCCACGACCATCGGCGCGCTGCTCTCGGCGATCGGCATCGCCGGCATGGACCGGCTGGTCCGCTTCAACGTGCTCGCGATGTCAGGCCGCGCCGTCGAGGCGGCGGGCGACGTCGACACGCTGCTCCTCGACAAGACCGGCACGATCACCCTCGGCAACCGTCAGGCCACCGAGTTCCGGCCCGTGCGCGGCGTCTCGGAGCGGGAGCTGGCCGACGCGGCGCAGCTCGCCTCCCTGGCGGACGAGACCCCTGAGGGCCGCTCCATCGTGGTCCTGGCCAAGGAGAAGTACGGCATCCGCGCCCGCGACATGGCGGGGCTCAACGCCACCTTCGTGCCGTTCACAGCTCAGTCGCGCATGTCCGGGGTCGACCTGGAAGGATCCTCCATCCGCAAGGGTGCGGTGGATGCGGTGATCGCCGCGCTCTCCGGCCAGCCGACCGCCAGCCGGGGCTCCAGCGCGGCGCTCGCCTACCACCCCGCCGTCGAGACCGAGGCCACAGCCGAGATCCGCGCCATCGCCGAGGAGATCGGCAAGGCCGGCGGAACGCCGCTGGCGGTGGCCCGCGACGGGCGGCTGCTCGGTGTCGTCTACCTCAAGGACATCGTGAAGGGCGGCATCCGCCAGCGCTTCGCCGAGCTGCGCCAGATGGGCATCCGCACGGTGATGATCACCGGCGACAACCCAATGACCTCGGCCGCCATCGCGGCGGAGGCCGGCGTCGACGACTTCCTCGCCCAGGCCACCCCGGAGGACAAGCTCGCGCTGATCCGCAAGGAGCAGGCGCAGGGCAAGCTCGTCGCCATGTGCGGCGACGGCACCAACGACGCTCCCGCTCTGGCTCAGGCCGATGTCGGTGTCGCCATGAACACTGGTACGGTGGCGGCCCGTGAGGCCGGCAACATGGTCGACCTCGACAGCGACCCGACCAAGCTCATCGAGATCGTTGGCATCGGCAAGCAGCTGCTGATGACCCGCGGCGCGCTGACGACCTTCTCGATCGCCAACGATGTGGCCAAGTATTTCGCCATCATCCCGGCGATGTTCCTGGGCCTCTACCCGCAGCTCCAGGCGCTCAACGTCATGCATCTCGCCTCGCCCCAGAGCGCGATCCTGTCGGCGATCATCTTCAACGCGCTGATCATCGTGGCGCTGATCCCTCTGGCCTTGCGCGGCGTGACCTACCGGGCCGTCGGCGCGGCCGCGCTCTTGCGGCGCAACCTCCTGATCTACGGGCTCGGCGGCGTGCTCGTGCCGTTCGTGGGCATCAAGGCCATCGACCTCGCCGTCAGCGCCCTCCACCTCGCCTAAGGTCTCGGAGACCTCCCATGTTGACCCAGCTTCGCCCCGCCCTCGTCCTCCTCGTCGCCCTGACGGCAGTGACCGGGTTCGCCTATCCCCTCGCCATGACCGGTCTCGCAGAGGCGATCTTCCCAGCCAAGGCCGCCGGCAGCCTGATCGAGCGCGACGGCACGGTCATAGGCTCCAGCCTGATCGGGCAAAATTTCACCGGCGCCGGCTACTTCCACGGCCGGCCCTCGGCGACGACCGCGCCGGACCCCGCCGACGCCTCCAAGACGGTACCGGCACCCTACAACGCGGCCAATTCCTCGGGCTCGAACCTCGGCCCGACCAGCGCAGCCCTGGCCGAGCGGGTGAAGGGCGACATCGACGCGCTGAAGGCCGAGAATCCGAATGCGCCGGTGCCGGTCGATCTCGTCACCACCAGCGGGTCCGGCCTCGATCCGGACATCTCGCCCGAAGCCGCCTTCTTCCAGGTTCCCCGCGTCGCCAAGGCCCGCAACATCCCGGAGGACAAGCTGCGTGAGTCTCGTGACGTCCCGCGTCGAGGGGCGCACCCTCGGCATCCTGGGTGAGCCGCGCGTGAACGTCCTGGCGCTGAACCTCGCCCTGGACGATCTCGCCAAGCGCTGACGAACGAACATGCCCGATACCGGCCGCGACCCGAACCGCCCCTCGCCCGACGCCCTGCTCGAAGCGGCGCGCCGGGAGGAACGGACGCGCGGCCGGCTCAAGGTCTTCCTCGGCGCCGCCCCGGGCGTCGGGAAGACCTACGAGATGCTCACCATCGGGCGCGCCCGGCTGAAGGCCGGGAGCGACGTGGTGGTCGGCGTGGTCGAGACCCACGGTCGCGCCGAGACCGAAATCCTGCTCGACGGCTTCGAAGTGGTCCCGCGGCGACCCGTGCCGTATCACGGCACCGTCCTTCAGGAGATGGACCTCGACGCGCTGCTCGCCCGCCGGCCGGCCCTGGCGCTGGTCGATGAGCCTCGCCCACACCAACGCGCCGGGCTCGCGCCATCCGAAGCGCTACCAAGATGTGGAGGAACTGCTCGACGCGGGCATCGACGTGTTCACGACGCTGAACATCCAGCACGTCGAGAGCCTCAACGACGTCGTCGCGCAGATCACCCGCATCCGGGTGCGCGAGACGGTGCCCGACGGCGTCCTCGACCGGGCCGACGACATCGAGGTGGTCGACCTCAACCCCGACGATCTGATCCAGCGCCTGAAGGACGGCAAGGTCTACGTCCCGAAGAACGCCGAGCGGGCCCTGCAGCACTACTTCTCGCGCGGCAACCTGACGGCGCTCAGGGAGCTGGCGCTCAGGCGCACGGCGGACCGGGTCGATGACGAGCTTCTCGGTCACATGCGGGCGAACGCGATTCCCGGGCCGTGGGCGGCGGGCGAGCGTGTACTGGTCTGCGTCAATGAGGATCCGCGCTCGGCCGGCCTCGTGCGCTACGCTAAGCGGCTTGCCGATCGCCTGCACGCGCCCTGGACGGCCCTCTCGATCGAGGGAGCCCGCGCGGCTGCTTTGAGCGAGGCGGAGCGCGATCGCATCGCCGAGGCCCTCCGCCTTGCCGACCGGCTCGGGGGCGATGCCGTCACCCTGCCAGGCGGTCGCCGGATCGCCGACGACGTGCTGGCCTACGCGCGCTCGGCCAACGTGAATCACGTCGTGGTCGGCAAGGCGAGCCGGTCGTGGTTCTTCGAGGCTCATTAACGGCTCCGTCGTGCACGACCTCGTCCGCCGCAGCGGCAACATCAGCGTCCACGTCGTTCCTGGCGAAGTCGTCCCGGCCGAGCCCCCGGCACGGCGCAGGATCGACACGGCCGCGCCCGGCAGGACCCTCGATGCCGGGGCCTATCTCCTCGGCCTCGGCGCGATAGCGGCCGGCCTCGGCACGGCACTGCTGCTCCAGCCCTATGCGGGCGTGGAGAACGCCGACCTATTCCTGCTCACGGCGGTCGTCGGCGTCGCGGTGCGCTGGGGCCTGGGTCCTTCCTTGGTTGCGGTGGTGGCAGCCTCTCTGGCCTACAACTTCTTCTTCCTGCCGCCCGTCTACACCTTCACCATCGCCGATCCGACCAACGTCGCCGCCTTCCTGCTCTTCACCCTGGTGGCCGTGCTGGTCTCGAATCTCGCGTCCCGCGCCCGCCAGGTGGCGGTGGTCAGCCAGGGCCGCGCCCGGGCCACCGAGCGGCTCTTCGGCTTCTCCCGCAAACTTGCCGCCTGCGGCACCCTCGACGATGTGCTCTGGGCCACCTGCGCCCAGGTCGCGGCGATGCTGAAGGTCCGTGTCGTCCTCCTTCTGCCCGACGGGAAGGCCGTGACGGTCCGCGCCGGCTACCCGCCCGAGGACATGCTGGACGAAGCCGACGTGGCGGCGGCGCAATGGGCCTTCGACAACGACCGGCCGGCCGGCCGCGGCGCCGACACCCTGCCGGGCGCCAAGCGCCTGTTCCTACCGATGCGCACTGGGCGCGGCACGATCGGAGTCATCGGCCTCGACGCGGACAGGACCGGGCCGATCCTCACGCCGGAGGACCGCCGCCTGCTCGATGCGCTGGCCGATATGGGTGCGCTCGCCATCGAGCGGGTGCGGCTGGTGGAGGATCTCGACCGGGCCGAGCGCGCCGCCGAGACCGACCGCCTGCGTCAGGCGCTCCTCACCTCGATCAGCCACGATCTCCGCACGCCGCTGTCCTCTATCCTCGGCGCGGCGAGCACGATCCGCGATCTCGACGCGGCACTCCCGTCGGAGGCCAAGGTGGACCTGCTGGGGACCATCATCGAGGAATCGGAGCGGCTCAACCGCTTCATCGCCAACCTGCTCGACATGACCCGGCTGGAGGCCGGAGCCGTGGCGCCGAACCTCGCGCCCCAGGACGTGGCCGAGACCGTCGACACCGCAATTCGACGGGTCGAGAAGGTGCTCTCCAGGCACCGGGTCGCGGTCGAGATGGCGCCGGACTTGCCAACGCTCAAGCTCGACCCAGTCCTGTTCGAGCAGGTCCTGGTCAACCTCCTCGACAACGCCGCCAAGCACGCTCCCGCTGGCACGACCGTGACGGTGCGCGCCCGCCAGGACGGCCGGTCCGTGCGCATCGAGGTCCTGGACGAGGGCGACGGGCTGCCCGAGGAGGATGTCGAGCGGGTGTTCGACAAGTTCTATCGGGTGCGCAAGAGTGATCGGGTCCGCGCCGGTACCGGGCTCGGCCTCGCCATCTCGCGCGGATTCGTCGAGGCCATGGGCGGCACCGTCGCCGCGGGCAACCGGCGCGACCGAACCGGCGCCTGTTTCACCATCACCCTGCCGGTCCCGGCCCGAACTGCGCCGAAGGACATCGCCGCATGAGCGCGACCATCCTCGTCATCGACGACGAGCCGCCGATCCGCAAGCTCCTGCGTATGGGCCTCGCCACGCAGGGCTACACGATCCTGGAGGCACCGAACGCCGCCACCGCCCTGGAGGTGCTCGGGTGCAACAGGGTCGACCTGATCATACTCGATCTCGGCTTGCCCGACATGCGAGGCCACGACCTGCTGCGGGCGATCCGGGCCAACCATCCCGGGCTGCCAGTGGTGGTCCTGTCGAGCCGCGACGACGAGGGCGGCAAGGTCGAGGCGCTGGACCTCGGCGCCGACGACTACGTGACCAAGCCCTTCGGCATGGCGGAGCTGCTGGCCCGGTTACGCGCTGCTCTGCGGCACCAACTCGCAGTACGCGGCGAGCGGCCGATCTTTCGCGTCGACGGCCTTTCGGTGGACCTCGTCAGGCGCGTGGTGAAGGTCGACGACGTCGAGGTGAAGCTGACGCCGCGCGAGTACGACTTCCTGCGCGTGCTGGTGCTGCATGCTGGCAAGGTGCTGACCCACGCGCAGATGATGCACGACGTGCCGTCCTCGTCCGATCCGCAGTACCTGCGCGTCTACATGCGCCAGCTCCGTCAGAAGCTGGAGGCCGATCCTCAGCGGCCGCGCATCCTGCTCACCGAGACCGGCGTCGGCTATCGCCTGCGGGCTCCCGACGATGAATCTAACAACAAGCAGCGCGCGGCCAACGACCCGATGCCGCCCGTCACGGAGACGAACCTTTGATGAGCCCATACGCATGTCGTCGGCCGACGCGATGACCATCGACGAACTCCTCGCGCCGGCCGACGTGGTCCATGGGCTGCGCGTCGGCAACAAGAAGGCTCTCCTGAGGGAGCTGGCCCGCCTTTCGGGCCAGACACTCGGTCTCTACCCCGACGAGATACTCGCGGCGCTCATTCGACGCGAGGATCTCGGCTCAACCGGGGTCGGCGACGGCGTGGCACTGCCACATGCCCGTATGGAAGCGGTCCAGAGACCGTTCGGCCTGCTGGCGCGGCTGCGTGAGCCGGTCGACTATGAAGCGGTGGACGACAGGCCTGTCGACCTCGTCTTCCTGCTGCTTCTCCCGGCCGGCGCGCAGAGCGACTACCTGAACGCGCTGGCCTGCGTGGCGCGTCGGTTGCGGGAGCCGGAGGCCGCGGCGGCGCTGCGCGGCGCCCGCGACGCGTCCGCCCTGTACTCCCTGATCACCGCCCGGACCCTCAGCAAAGCCTGAGCGAGATCGTTCCGAGGTCGCCGAACCCGGCCACCAGGATCTGACCAGGCAGCACCTGCGCCAGGCCGGTGCAACTGCCCGCCGCGACGAGGTCGCCGGCGCCCAAGCCCGAGCTCCGGTCCGCGAGCCGCCGCGCGAGCCACACCACGGCCGCGAGCGGGTCGTGCCCACAGCCTCGCGCGACCACGTTGCCGTCGATGGTGAGGCTGGCCTGGCCGGTGGCCAGACCGGCGTCGGCCCACCCCTCGACCCAGGGCCCCGCCACGTGCACGACGGCGAGCCCCAGATCGGCGGTGGCGATGTTTTCGTCGAGGAGGATCGGAGCGACGGTCCGTCGCCCGAGCGAGGTAAGGTCGAGCCGGCAGGCCACGCAGGCGCTCGCGGCGTTCTCGACAGTCAACGCCTCCTCGTCCGAGGACGGAAACGAGCGTCCGAGCAGGAAGGCGAGCCCAGTGCCCGCGCCGATCACACCGCGCGGGAGACGAAAGGTCTCGCCGTCCTCAAGAACCGCCTCGCGTAGCAGTGGGCCGACGACAGGGCCATTCAGGTGCAGCGTCCGTGCGACGGCGGGATGCGTGCCGACGAGGGCGTAGCCGACCTGGGCCCAACCGAGGCTCCGCACGGTTGCATCGCGGAGATCCTCAGCCTCGTCGAGGTCGGCCGGTGAAGAATCAGGGAGTGGCATGGTACGGCCCCTGGCACGCAGACAGTTCCGGAGCATGCGCCATTTCGAATAAAGTATCTATCAAGAATTCACGATCCCAGCGCAAGCATCGGAATAGGGCGCCCGAATGCAGGTGTCGCGCGGCCGGCTCCACGCGGTCGTCAGGAGCAGAAGCATCCGAGCACTGCGATGCTCCCAAGACAAGGACGAGGTCCGAGGTGCTGGATGCGGCGGCCCGGGACGGAACAGGTGGACAGCCGAAACCCGTATAGTCGACGCCGGGAAGGGTGATGGGGTGCCGGATCCGACCGCTCCAGACCACCGGCCTCGGTCTCAGATGCGCAGCTCGATGCGCTCCCCAGACGGGAGCATGGCGTTGGGCCGATGGCCGGTCTCGTCCTCGGCATAGTCGACCGCAGCCTGGCGGCTCCGGAACAGGCCTCCGGCGCGTCCATGGATCTCGATGGCAATCCAGTGGCCTTCCGGGTCCTGGCCGACGATGAACCGAGGCGCGCTCGCTGCAGAGGCTTCGCCGTCCCCTCGCGAACCAGCGGCGCGTCGCCCACCTGGGCCTCAAGGCCTGGCAGGCGGGTGGGGGGTGTAGGTGTGTAAGTTGGCATTGCCGAGCGTCCGTGAGGCGTTGCTCCCCCTGGGCCTGGCGGCCCTGCTCGTGCTCGGGGCCATCGTGGCCTTCCACCTGACACGCCCCACGACCCTGACGATGGCAGCATAGCGCACCATGCCCTGAACAGGCCGATCGAGGCACGGACGCTGGGCGAAGCCACGCTGACCATCAACGCGGCCCGCTCGACGATCCGGCGCGCTATCGTTCGTGAGGGATACCCCTCGCTAAATGACTGAGCCTCACCCTTCGACGTCCGCTTTCAGGACGCGAGCAGGGGCTTGTCGGCTTTTACACCGACTGGCTCGGCTGGGAGGGCATCCGGCATGGCCACCAGGAGCGTGCGGCCGCATGGACGACCGAGTTCCCTGCCTGACAGACGATGGCCACGGCATCCGGTCGACCTGTGGTTCGTCCCGCTACGGCGGCCGCTCCCGCCTGGAGTTATTCGCACGTGTCAGGTGCCGCCTGCCCGACGCCCAGCGCGCACACTGTAAAACGCCAGATGCAGGCAGTGTCGTGCTTGACTGGGATCGGCGCTGGTGTATTGGCCTCCTTGTCCGGTCGAGCCGAAATCGGCCCCGCGCACGCCACTATCAGGATCCCTGAACCCCCATGCCAAGCGACAGTCACAGTCGATTGTCCGCGCCGTTCGCGCCGGCCGCCTCCCGATTGGACGCCTGACACGGCGCACCTCCGGGGACTGGCCGCACGAACGGCCGGACCACAAGAGGTGCACCATGAACATGATCGTTTCGATCCGCGCGCGCGCGCGTCATTCCGTTCGAAGTGCGGGATGACCTTGTTACCTCGCGTTCAATCAATCCCTCATCAGGGACGGCGGCTCCGATCCGTCGCAGCACATTGCGCGCTCACTGGTCTATCGATCCGGTGAGCGGACGACTGTCATGCCGCTGGACGTCCGATGATGAGGTCTCGGACAGTCCTCGCTTATCGCGAGACCTAACGGAGGCTGAGGCGTTACGTCGGGCGACCTCAGAGCTGTTGGCTGCCTAAGCTCATCGCGTAAGCGCAACTTGAGGCTACGGCAGCATATCCGCTGCGCTGTCCACATCGATAGGCGGGTCGCGTTCGAGCCGCGCGCCCGTCGTCACCCGTCCGACATGGACCATCCGACGCAATGCTGGAGCCGTGATGCTCCCGGCGAGGTTTTGCATGCTCGACGCCCGCGCGATCCATGACGCCACCCGCCGCGTGCCGCTCGGCGTGGGGCGCCTCGGTACTGCCTTGCTCCCGAACGGGTACGACGTCGTCGCCTTCTTCATCGTGATCGGGGGGCTCGTTGCGCTAACGCACGGCGTGCACGAGATGCACGCGCCGCTGGTCGCCCTTGATGCGAACCCCGTCGCGCTCGATCTCTGGAAGCTTCCCGACTACGCGCTGCGCACGACGCTGCGTATGTTCGCGGCCATGGCCGCCTCGCTCGTCTTCACCTTCGTGGTCGCGACGCTCGCCGCCAAGAGCCGCAAGGCCGAACTCGTAATCGTCCCCGCCCTCGACATCCTGCAATCGGTGCCAGTGCTGGGTTTCCTGACCTTCACGGTACTGTTCTTCCTCCACCTGTTTCCGGCGAGCCAACTCGGGGCCGAGTGCGCGGCGATCTTCGCGATTTTCACGAGCCAAGCCTGGAACATGGCCTTCTCGTTCTATCAGTCTCTCCGCAACGTGCCGCGTGATCTCACTGAAGTCGCCCGAGGATTCGGCTTCTCACCCTGGCTGACGTTCCTGCGTCTCGAAGCGCCCTACGCTGTTCCCGGCTTGGTCTGGAACGCCATGATGTCGATGTCGGGCGGATGGTTCTTCGTGGTTGCCTCGGAGGCGATCTCGGTCGGCGATAGCCGCATCGCCCTTCCGGGCATCGGTGCGTGGCTTTCACTGGCCATCGAGCGGCGCGATATTCCGGCGATCGCGTGGGCGGTCCTCGCCATCGCCGTCGTCATCCTGCTCTACGACCAGCTCGTCTTCCGGCCGATCGTGGCCTGGGCGGACAAATTCCGCTTTGAGCAGGTGGCCGCGCAGCGGCGGCCACAATCCTGGGTCTACGACCTCCTGCGGGCTACGCGTCTGGCCAAGACTCTCGTGTGGCCCCTGCGCTGGCTCATGGGGCACCTGACGCTGTTGCGCGCACCGTCGTCTCAAGCGCACGAAGGCGCAGGCAACGATCGTGGGCAGACGGCCACGACTGAATCGATCCTGGACATCGTCTGGCTTGGCTTAGTCGTTTCGATCTCCGCCTACGCGGCGTGGCGGGTCTTCGCGTATGTCAGCGCGACCCTCGGTCCCTACGATCTGCTGCAGGCCCTCGGGTATGGGCTCCTGACACTTCTGCGCGTGATCGTGCTGATCGCCCTGGCCTCGCTGTTCTGGGTCCCGGTCGGCGTGTGGATCGGCCTCCGCCCGATGGTCGCCGAACGCGTCCAGCCGCTTGCCCAGTTTCTCGCCGCCTTTCCCGCCAATGTCCTCTTCCCCTTCGCGGTGGTTGCAATCGTCGCACTCCATCTCGACGCCAACATCTGGCTGTCGCCGCTCATGGTGCTCGGCACCCAATGGTACATCCTGTTCAACGTCATCGCCGGGGCGAGCGCGTTCCCGACGGATCTGCGCGAGGCGGCGACACTCTACCGGCTTCGTGGATGGCAATGGTGGCGGCAGGTCATCCTGCCCGGGATCTTCCCCTACTACGTCACGGGTGCGCTGACGGCTTCGGGCGGATCCTGGAACGCGAGCATCGTTGCCGAAGTCGCCAGCTGGGGGACACCAAGCTGCGGGCGGCCGGGCTCGGCGCGTACATCGCTGACGCGAGCGAGGCTGGCGACTTCCCGCGCGTCGTGCTCGGCGTCGCGGTGATGAGCGTCTTCGTCGTGGCCTTCAACCGCCTGGTCTGGCGGCCGCTCTACGCCTACGGCGAGCGGCGCTTCCGCCTGAACTGACCTTCGCCCACGCCGTCGTACCGCGTTCGGAAGTTGCTCGCATGGACACCAAGGTCGATCTGCCTACCTCGATGGCCCCGGCCGGCCCCGCGCTCGTCTCGGTCGCTGCGGTCAAGCACTTCTACCACAAGGGCGGGGCGCCCGATCTCGTCGTCCTCGACGACGTCGATGTCGATCTGCAACCGGGTGAGATCGTGTCGCTGCTCGGCCGCTCGGGTTCGGGCAAGTCGACGCTGCTGCGCATCATCGCCGGGTTGATGCCGCCGAGCCGGGGAACGGTGCGGATCGGAGCGGAGATCGTGCGCGGGCCCGCTCGTCAGGTCGCGATGGTGTTCCAATCCTTCGCCCTGTTCCCGTGGCTGACGGTCCTGCAGAATGTGGAGGTTGGGCTCGAAGCTCAGGGTGTGCTGCCGGCCGAACGGCGCAAGCGCGCGCTTGCCGCCATCGACCTGATCGGTCTCGATGGATTCGAGAGCGCCTACCCGAAGGAACTGTCCGGTGGCATGCGACAGCGCGTGGGTCTGGCGCGCGCTCTGGTCGTCCAGCCGGAGATCCTGCTCATGGACGAGCCGTTCTCGGCGCTCGACGTCCTGACCGCCGAGAACCTCCGCACTGACCTGCTCGACCTCTGGATCGAGGGCCGGATGCCGACCCGTTCGATCCTGATGGTGACCCACAACATCGAGGAGGCCGTGCTGATGAGCGACCGCATCCTGGTGTTCTCGTCCAATCCCGGCCGAGTGGTGGCCGACATCCGTGTCGAGCTGACCCAGCCGCGCAACCGCCTCGACCCGACGTTTCGGGCCATCGTCGACGACATTTACGCCCGCATGACGGCTCGGCCTGTGCCGAAAGCAAGCTTCGGGGCTCCGGTCTCTGAACCGCCGGCCCAAGCCAAGGATGGGCTTTTCCCGGGCATCGGCATCGGGATGATCCTGCCCCCGGTCTCAACAAGCCTCCTAGCTGGCCTGATGGAGGCGGTTGCCGGTGCGCCGTACGATGGCAAAGCCGACCTGCCGCCGCTGGCCAGCGCGTTGGCGTTGGAGATCGACGACCTCTTCCCGATCGCCGAGACGCTTCAACTCCTGCGCTTCGCCGAGTTGGAAGGTGGCGACATCCGCTTGACGGCCGACGGTCGACGCTTCGCCGAGAGCGATGTCGACGAGCGCAAGAGCCTGTTCGGCCAGCATCTGATCGCGCATGTTCCACTCGCCGCCCACGTCCGCAGGGTCCTGGATGACCGCGCTTCGCACACCGCGCCGCGGTCGCGCTTCCAGGTCGAGCTAGAGGATCACATGTCGGAGGAATATGCTGATCAGACCCTTCAGGCGCTGATCTCCTGGGCTCGATACGCAGAGGCCTTCGCCTATGATGAGGCCGCTGGGATCTTCAGTCTGGAGGATCCGAAGTGAGATCGCGCCGCTGTTCCCTGGCGATGCGTCTTGCGCGCGGCTTGCTTGCCCTGTCGCAGGCGGTACGCCGTCGCGGCGTGTCGGCTTTCTGTGATGGCCAGCTCGGGCCGGCGTCGACGCGCTGTCTCCTGATCATTGCGGATGCAATGACAGCGCAGGCAGCCCGCATCGCGCTCCGGGCACACGCCCGGACACCTTTAGTTGAGGTCACCGCTTCGTCGCACCAGAACCGGGTAGTTCAAGCCAGTTCAGAGGAATGGCTTTCGCCAGCGTTGCTCGTCACGATGCGGATCGTACCGGTCGCCCTGTTGGGAGCGACCTTGTGGCCGGGCCTTCAGTGTGTGGTTCTCATGGCCGCCGTCGCCTGCGCAGCTCTCTCAGCGACCGTTCGGAAACAGCACCCAACGGCTGATCGGATCACCGATTGGGACATCGCGGTGGCACTGTGCTTCGGTGCTGTCATCGTGGAACGTTTGATCTCTTAACTGTCGATCCCGCGCGATGCCTACGCTTTTTCGAGCTGGATCGTGTGTCAAGCAGGCCCGGTCCAAGGTCGTTGCGGTTGGTATCTTGGGTCACTGCTCCACGGCGGGAGCCGCCGTGCCCCAGACTACTGACGGTTCCCTCGGCGAAGCTAGCGGTATCGGCCGACACCGCCTTCTCGCCTGGTACCTCAGCAACGTCTGTCCGAGGCAAATTTTACCCTGCCGCACGCACAGCCGGGCCTGTGGCTTCAAAGCTGCGGAAAGGTGGATTCGTCGGCGAACCGATTGCCTGCCTCCAAGGCCCAAGCTAGCTCGCTATGGGAGAGAGCCTCACGACTTCAGACGAGCATGTTCGCGGCGATGACCGACCGCGAACAAAAGATTTTGGACGTGCAAACGAGAAATGCATGTATGCCGGCTAAGCATCTTCAGCTTGTAGGGAGGTTGGTGTTCTCAGGCACCACCTTGTCGGCCTGTGCTGTCACCCCAGCGCTTGGGGCCGATCTTCTCCCGGAAGCGGCAGGACAAGTCCAGCAGGTTGACTTCGCCGATTGGTCCGGTGCCTCGATCGGCGTGCAGGGAAGCGCGGGTAGCTCTTTCGGCAACTTCGGCTTCGGGTCAGGCGCAATTGGCCGTCGATCCGTGCCGAGTTTCCGCACCGGCGATGCGACGGGTCGAGACGATCCCGGCCGTAATGCGACAACGGCACTCGGCGGTGTCTTCGGCGGCTACTCCTGGCAGACTGGTCCTTACGTCTTTGGGGTCGAGGCTGATGTCTATGGGGCCAATCTGAAGCGCCCAGTCTCCTCGACCGTCCCAGGCTTTGGGTTTGAGAATGCCGACAGCACCTTCAGTCTCATCCGTGCAGAGACCGGTCTGTTTGGAACCGCCCGTGCCCGGCTCGGGTATGCGTTCGAACGATACCTTGTCTACGCCACGTTCGGCCTCGCAGGTGCGCAGACGCGCTTCCTAGCCAATTTCCCCGACCTTACGACCGGTCTCGCGAGCAACGCACGCGCGGACCGATCCTTTCTTGGCTTCACCCTGGGAGCCGGCGTTCAGTACGCGCTCACACGGGAACTAGCCCTCGGGCTGGAGTACCGCTACCTCGACCTCGGATCCACACAGCTCGCGCTGGGCACCCTGCCCGGTGAGACCGGTGGCCCGTTCTCGGCCCGAGCCTCCTTCACCTCCAATCAAGTCATGGCACGACTGTCATGGTTTCCCGCGGGTCTGACGCTCCCTCCCGATGTGGAAGAAGTCGCGCCGCATGACCCACAAAACGGTGACACAGGCCGTTTCTCATTGCATGGCCAGACGACCTTTGTTGACCAAAGGGTGACCGGCTTCCACTCGCCGTATGTTGGCCCCCAGAGCCTCCTGCCTCATCAGGCCCGCGGCACTTTGACGGCAACCGCTTTTCTCGGGTTCAAGCTCACCGACAGCACTGAACTTTACTATAATCCTGAGTTCGACCAGGGCTTTGGTTTGAGCCGCACGACGGGCGTTGCCGGCTTCGTCAACGGCGAAGCACAAAAGGCCGGCTCGTCGAATCCGAAGCTGCGCTCGCAACGGTACTATGTTCGCCAGACTTTCGGGCTCGGTGGTGAGGCGGAGAGCGTTCCTGACGGACCAAACCAAGTCGCCACGACCCGCGACATCGAGCGGATCACCGTGATCGCAGGAAAATTTGCCATGGGCGATTTTTTCGACGGCAATGTCTACGCGCATGACCCGCGAGTCGACTTTATGAACTGGGCTCTTTGGGAGTCTGGCGGGTACGATTTCCCTGCAAATCTGCCCGGTTTCACGCAGGGCGTCATCGCGGAATACAACCGCAGAGAGTTCGCAATCCGGGCCGCTTATACGCAAGTCCCAAAGCTGCCCAGCACGGATCCGCTTGACCCGCGCATTACCCGACGCGGTGGCGCGACGCTTGAGTTTGAAGAGCGGCACATCCTGCCCGTATTGGATCAGCCTGGTAAGCTGCGGATCGGCCTTTTCTCAAACGAGGGTCGCACTGCCAACTTTCGGCAGGTCCTCACATTGACGGCTGTTGATCCAACAACATTCTCGGACATCAACACTACGACGGCGCTAACGCGAAAGGACCGCAATAAGAGTGGTGCCTATGTCAATCTTGAACAGGCGCTCGCCCCGGGGCTTGGCTTGTTTGCGCGGGCAAGCACTTCAGATGGGCGCAACGAGAATTTATCTTTCACCGATATCGACCGCAGCGTGTCAGGCGGCCTGTCGTTGAAGGGTTTGGCTTGGGACCGGCCAAACGATACCGTCGGTGTCGGCGCCTTCTTCAACGGCCTGTCGCACGCGCACCGCGAGTTTTTTGCTGCTGGCGGGCAGGGGCTCGTAATCGGGGATGGGCAGCTTCATTATGGATTGGAGCGGGGGATCGAAGCGTATTATTCTTGGAGCGTGACGAACGCGGTAACAGTCTCGTTCGACTATCAATTTATCGACAATCCGGGCTACAATAAAGATCGCGGCCCGGCGAATTTCTTTGCGGCGCGCATTCACACTGATTTTTGACTATCAATGACGATTTTTCAGTCTTATCCATTTGATGGATCAGCGAACAGCCATCGGAAAGCGCCTTACAATTTCATTGCAGAATACTTTCTCTCCCTGGACTGAAGCGCGTTGCTCGAATTCTTTTGCGCCCAATACCATTAGCGGCGCCGCAATTTTGGAGCCAAGTTGTTCATAACATTTTTTAGCTTCTTCGACGATTTCTGGATTGTACTGGCTGATCGAGCACCGATTCGCTGCCCAACGCAGCATGCCATGCATTCGCAGCAAGCCTTCGCAATCGGATACGTGAGCCGGCACCAACGAGCAAAACGGTAACGGCAACGTCTCTCGTCTGGACCAAGCGCCCTCGCATGGGCGATGCCCGCCAAAATAAGGAGGGACGAATGCAGCTTCGGTTGGCGTGTGCTCGCCGAGGCTTCCCTGAGGCGTATCATATGGTGCTGCGAGCGCAGCGACGATCCAGCTTGTTAGGACTAGGGATAGCGCGAGAGTACGCACAACTTTGCCACTGGAAGAGGGTTATCCACGCTATACCGAGAGGCAATCCGTCGTTTGTCGATTAAATTCCGGTTCATTGAGCGTGGATCGGCACAGGATCTTGGACGCCGATTGCAAATGACACCGGTGCCTCGCTAGCTGGATCGGCGTCGAGCCTTTAGCTGATCAACACGCGGCATATCTTGTGTGCGGTCGATGCTTTGCTGGCCGGGGCTTATTTACGGCCAAGCATGGAGACAAGCGTGCGCGTCCCTAAATACGCAAACACGGCACTGCGCGAACAATATTGGTCTCAAATTCGATAGGCAGATACACTGAGGTCGCGAGTGTCAGATGATGGCTGCTAGGTCAGGCGTGGAACATCGTGGCCGAGGTGAGGAACGACTTCGCTCCGCGGACTGATCCTGGTCGAGAAATTCGCGGTGTGAAACAGCACCTATGATCAGGCTTCGCTTAGATTAGCGGCGCGCCGGCAGTGCCGGCTCCGTCGGCATTCACCGCTTTCGTTGGGCAGCCAACCTTCGAAGCACAATCTATCGATCCGAATGCCAGATCGGAAGAGATCCCGGCGGAACAGCATCTGTGCCCGGAATGCAAAACCGTGAGCTTGGGTTCTGCAATCCATCTTCGGGCGGCCCCATCGGCACGGCCCTGCGACGGCGCCGAAGGCAAACGGAACCGATATCGGCAGCGGCTCGCCGAAGCGAGGGGTCGCGGTGCCTTTACTGGCCGGCGGTCTTCGGCAAAGCTGGGCATTCCATGCGCCTCAAGCCCAGCGACATCTCCTTCTTTGCCGTCATCGTCGCCGAGGGCAGCCTGTCGGCGGCAGCACGGGCCCTGAACACCTCACCGGCGGCGATGAGCCGGCGCCTCTCGGCGCTGGAGGCCCGGTTGGGGGTACGGCTCGTCACCCGGACTTCGCGCAGCTTCGACGTGACCGAGGAAGGAGCGCTCTTCCACGAGCGCTGCGTGCGCATCGTAGCCGAGATCGAGGAGGCGGAAGACGAGGCGATGCAGGGGCTCGCGACCCCGCGCGGGCACCTGCGCATCGGCGCGCCGGTGCAGTGGGGACGGCGTTTCCTGGCCCCGGTCATCGGCCGGTTCGGCGCGCGGTATCCGGCGGTCGACGTGCATCTCGTCCTGTCCGACACCGGCCTCGACGTCATCAACGACGGCGTCGACATCGCCATCGGGATCGAGCCTTCCACCGGCTCCGACGTCGTCGTGCGCAAGCTCCTGTCCAGTGGCCGCGTCGTATGCGCGGCGCCCGCCTACCTCAGGGGGCGGGGCACGCCGCAAGTGCCGGACGACCTGAGGGACCACGATTGCATCCGGCTGGTGATGGGCAATCGGGTCGTCGACCGCTGGCGGTTCCGGGAAGGCGACCACGTCCGCGTCGTGCACGTCCCGGGACGGCTGACGACGACCAGCACGGAGGTGGTCAACGATTGGGCGCTGGCCGGGCTCGGCATCGCGCTGCGGGCGGCCGCGGACGTCGCCGAGCACCTCCACGCCGGCGCTTTGGTGACGTGCCTCGATGACTACCGATGCGAGGTCATCGACCTCCATGTTGCCTTCGCGAGCAAGCGTCACTTGCCGCCACGCATCCGAGGCTTCCTGGACTTCCTCGACGCGGAGTTAGCGTCCGCCGGCGCGGTCTACTGAGCCGCACCGGACGCCTTCCAGCATCGACGTCGCCCGCCCCCGAACGGCCGAGGGCCGCCGGCGTCCGAGCCAACCCGCGCCGCCGCCCCTTGGCTTTACAGTTCCGGCAAAGGTCCTGTTCCTCCAAAGTCTATTCCGGCCCACCGACCGGAGCATTAGGTAGTTAACTCATAGATTGGCCGCGATGAAATAAGGGATGCGTCGTTTGAGGGAATATTGGGTGCCCGCGCCCTGCTGAACCGGCAGGTCTCGATCCTCCTTTGTCTTCGAGTTCGTTGCAAAACGCGTCGAACAAAGGCTTGGGCCGTTCCCTGCCGTGGAAATGCTCAGCTTTTCCGAAACATAGCTAGGAGTACGTCTCATGATGTCGCGTGTCGCCGCTCGACGTGCGGCACGGACGACATACCTCTCGTTGAGGCGGGGTTCGCGGGTGCGTCGTCGAGTGCGCGGCATCGAAAGCGACGGGGCGCATGGCCTATCCGTCGTGGCCGGACCGAGCGAAGCGCATAGCCAACATTACTCGAACCTCAATGGTTTTGGAAACTACCGCCTTAGGAACCCGGCAACGTGAAGATGTAAAATCAAAACTCTAGCTTCTTATAGGCGCCCTACCATGAATATAGATCGCAGGAACTTCGTCACGCTACTGGGCACAGCCTCGGTGTTGCTTCTCCCGGGCATCGCCGCGGCGGCCGAGGGCAATGACGCGAACGGCGCGGCGGCCACCGAGGCCGCGCCGCGCATCGATAAGTCGATCCGCGCGAATTTCGGAGGCGGCTTCAAGGTGCTGAGCCATCGGCGGTCGGGCGGGCAGACCGTGGCCGACATCGAGCATCTCGGCAACCGGTTCGTCGTCACCTCCCCGGACCTCGTCGACTGGAAGTACGTGTCGTCCGACAAGTCGCTCTGAGGCATCAGGGTCCCCATCGCCGTCATTCGTGACGCCGTCGCCTCCGGTAGGCCGGAAGCGTCCTTCGAAGGCGCAGCGGCTTCAGGGGCGGATACCGTCACCCGCGAGGACAACGACAATGGCCACGAAGATCGAGAGCATCCGCATCCACCCCGGCATCGGCATGGCCCGCATGGGGAACAGCGACGAGTTCTTCATCGGGCCGGAGGCGCCGGGAGTCGTGGTCGATCCGGGCGGCAAGGGCGGGCCCGGGCCCAACGGCGGGACCTATCGCGACGGCGCCATGCGCCTGAAGCGGCAGGCGCAGCGCTACAGGGTGTATGCCTACGACGCCGACGGCAAGGTCGTCGCGGAACTCACGTCGGGTTCCGACTTGGTGGCGTCCCTGCGCTGGCGGGTCCACGTCCGGAACATGAAGGCCGCGAACTACGCGTTCCAGGGCCCGTACCTGTTCGATCCGGACAAGCTGCGCAATCCCTCGATCCAGCCCGGCAAGAAGCCTATCGAGCGCGACAAGCTCATCATCGACCCCGGCGTGCACACCATCGCCTCCGGTCAGGCCGGTCCCGTCGTCATGAAGGGCGACGTGTTCACCGGCATCGACAAGGGCACCCTGCCCGGCGAGCTGCGGTACGAGGGGTTCACGCCGAAGGACCGGTCGAAGGAGGTCGAGGTCACGTACACGGCCGCCAAGGGCATCGAGCCTCGGCCAGCTCCGCCTCGACGACCAGGGCCGCCTGCTGTTCGTGCCGGCGCCGGGGGACGGCGCGTGCGTGACGACGCCGAAGGTCGCGCTCTCGAACCCGAGCGAGACGCAGACCCCGCCGAACGGACCGGAGGGCGGCAAGAACCCGCTCACCAACCAGTTCGCCTACTTCAACGTGCCGGGCTGGTGGGACGACACCTGCGGCGGCGAGATCGACGTCACGGTCACGCTCAAGGACGGGACGGTCCTGAGCACGCGCGACGGCGTGAGGGCGGCGGAGGACGAGGGGACGCGGAACCCGCGCGCGGGCGCCTGGATCGTGACCGCGCCCCCGAAGTTCTCGCCGTACATGTACCACGTGGTCTCCATCGCCGACCGCGTCTACGAGGCGTTTCCCGAGGCCTACCCGCACGCCGGCAAGAGGACGAACTTCTACCGCGACGTCTACCCGATCTTCGCCAAGGCGGTGAACTACGGCTGGGTGAGCGCCGAGGCCGCGGGGCTCAAGTCCGCGAACAGGGGCGGCGCGCACGGCCCTAACCAGCCCGGCAACCTGCTCAGCGACGCCTACATGGCGGCGTTCACCGATCCGTCCGAGAACGGCAAGCCGATGCGGGACATGGTCTACGGGCTGATGCGGCACGCTCCCGGGGACCGCAGGCGGATCGTCGACTCGCTGCTGCCCGCGCCTCCGTTGAAACCCACGAGCTGGAAGGACAAGAAGTTCGGGCAGCCCGTGGACGAGCACAAGATGCCCAAGCTGTGGGGCTCCGGAGGCAGGCCCGGGCAGAACAAGGAACTCGGCAACAACCTCCCGGAGCAGTTCCTCAGCCTGACCGACTGGCAGTTGAACCACCTGGAGAAGTGGGCGGCCGGGGACTTCGAGGTCGGTGAACCGCAACGGCCGGTGGCGTTGGAGAAGCTGCCCCTGGCCGAGCAGCCGCACGCGCTCGACGTCTCGGCGCTCGAACCGACCATCGGGGGCGGCTTCCACCCGGGCATCGAGTTCCCCTACCTTATCCTCTACCGCGAGAAGTTCGCCGAGGCCTTCCGCGTGAACGGCGACATCGAGCCCGGGTCGCTCGCCGCCTTCATGTCCAGCCCGTGGCAGGGCGACTTCTGGTCGTGCAACGAGGCGTGGTGGCCGACGCAGAGGCCGGACGTGGCGTTCCAGTACGACCCGAAGGCCCGGACTAGGACCTACAGGGAGTGGTTCCGGGGATACGACGCCCACGGCGAGCCGCTCTCGGCCACCGACGGGTACGACCAGATGGTGTACGCGTGGCCGAAGCTCGGGATGATCCTCCCGCTCAAGGCCGAGGGCGGCGGGGTCCTGAAGGACAACGGCGAGGTCGTCTACGTCGAGCAGGAGCGTGATCCGGCGCTGGACCGGCCGCCGGCCGGGAGGTGACGGTACCGGTGCCGTCGAGCGGACCCGGGCCGGAGGCCCTGACCTGGGACGTCGTCGTCGTCGGCGCCGGACCGGCGGGCGCCGCGACGGCGCTCACGCTGGCCGGGTTCGGCCGGCGCGTGCTGCTGGTGGAGCGGGGGACGACCGCCAGGTTCAAGCTTGGAGAATCGCTGCCGCCGGTTTCCACCGACCTGGTCGAGCACTTCCTCGGGGACATCGAGGGCCCTGGCTGGAGTCCGGGAGGCCATTACAGGACGGCCGGCAACCTGTCCCTCTGGGCGGCTGGGCCGCCGGACGTGACGGATTTCTACTTCACGCCGACCGGCTTCGGCCTGTGCGTCGACCGCCTCGCCTTCGACGAGGCCCTGAGGAAAGCCGCCGTCGCCGCGGGGGCCACCTTGCGGACGGGGTGCCGCCTGGAAGCCTGCGAACGGATCGCGGACCGCTCGGCCAATTGGCGGCTGACCCTGGCCTCCGACCCGGGCGCGTCTCGTCACCTGGCCCGCTACGTAGTCGATTGCTCCGGTCGACGCGCCGTCCTGGCCACCGTGCTCGGCGTCCCTACGGTCGCTCACGACCGCCTGTTCGCCTATGCCCGGTGGTTCTCACGCGAAGGCGCCGACGACGACCGCCATACGCGGGTCGAGGCCGCGTCTGGCGGCTGGTGGTACAGCAACCGCTTGCCGGGCGCCGAAGGGGGCGAGACCCGGCGTCTGGTGGTGTTCCATACCGACCGCGACCTCCCCGAGGCGAGGTCGGCGGGCCACCCTGAAGGCTTCGAACGCCTCCTCGATGCTTCGACCTTGATGGCGCCCCTGCTCCGCGACGGAGGCTATCGCCCCTGCGGTGCGATCAGGGGGCGCCCGCCGGGAGCCAACGCCTGCGGGAATTCTGTGGCGAGGCCTGGATGGCCGTCGGGGACGCGGCGCAGGCCTACGACCCGCTGTCGTCCCAGGGCATCGACAAGGCGCTCAGGACGGGCAGCCACGCCGGGCACATGATCCACTACGCCCTCGCGGAGTGCGAGGAGTCCCAAGCGCCCTTGGACGGACGCAACGCGTACGTCCGCCAGTACGCCGAGCAGCAGGGCCAACTCTGGCAGGCGTACCTCTCCCGCCTGGGTCACTACTACGGCATCCAGACCCGCTGGTCCGACCGGCCGTTCTGGCAACGGCGGTCGCTCGCGGCAGGGGAGGTCGCCGCCTCGGGGGCGTCGTGAACGAGCGTTCCCCTGCGCTGCCGGCAGGAATTTCGGAGGTGGTTTCTTTGAATACCTCACCACTTCCTGCCCTGGCATCGGTGCTGACGGGTCTGGTCGGCGGTGCCGCGTCAGCCCAGACCGGCACCGCCGCACCGCCTGCCGGCGGCACCCAACCTCGCTTGACGCTCAGACCGAAACCATCCCTATCGAGGCGCGGACGATGACAGGACGCGGACTTGATGCCGGAGCCAGTCCGGTCGGCACGGCGCTCGATGCATTTCGTGCAGCGCTGGTCACCTTTGCGCGGGAAACCGCAGTTGAGGATGCGGCCATCGCCTCGGCAGCTTTCGAACGCGCGCGTTTAGCCGTCGAGGCTGCTTTGGGAGAGCCCAGCCACACCGAGATCCGCGGCGCCAAGTCGAGCTATGACATGGTGATCCGGAACGCGATGCACTTCCGCCTCAGGACAATCCTGGATGAGGCGCAGGCCGCAATCGCGGAACAACGCGGCATGACCTCCGGCTAGCCGAAACCGCGGTTGTTGGTGCGAAGCTCGGCATCGGCTCGTGCCGCTGCGCACGGCACCGAAAATAGCTCCACGAGGTCCGAGGGAATCCTCTTCGGAAGCGTGGTGAATCTTACGAGCTGTCCGGTTCCGCCCAACTCAGCTTCGAGACGCCGCGTTTCGCATGCGCCTTCTTCGTTGTGCTCTGAACGCTACGGCGCCCGCGTCAGGCGTAGGCGTGTCCCCCAAGGGTCTTGAACGACGAGTGCGTCGCCATCCTCGCCGGTAGGCTGTCCAGCATTCTGGCAGCGTGCGCGCACGGCAGCGAAGGTTTCCTCGTCGGCGTGCAACGCGATCTCCGCGAGACCCGTCGTCCCACCAGACCGTACGGCGGCGCCAGGGCTGTTCCAAACGTTGCCGGCCAGTTGGTGGTGGTAGCCGCCGGAGCCGAGGAACAGAGCGCCCGAGTAGCGACACATGACGTCGAAGCCGAGGAGCCCCGCATAGAAGCGCTCCGCCCCTTCGAGCCTCCCCGACCTGGAGGTGGACGTGGCCGACGCAGGAGCCGGGCGGCATCCCCGACCAGGGACGCTCGGTGGCGCGGACGAGACCGGCATGATCGAGCCGTTCGTTGCGCATGACGACCGTGTCGTCCGAAGCCCAATGCCACGCTGAGGCCAAGCGGTCGACGTAGATCTCGATGCCGTTGCCCTCGGGATCGTCCAAGTAGACCGCCTCGCTGACGAGGTGGTCGGCGCCGCCCGTCAGCGGGATGCCACTTCTCGCGGCATGGGCAAGCCAGGCGCCGAGGTCGCCGCGGGCCGGCAATAGGAAAGCCGTGTGGAACAGGCCCGCCTCGGTGCGCGCCCATCGCGGGGCGGCCGGATCGTACCGGAGCACCAGGAGCACGGTGTCCCCGAGACCAAGCCGCACGGTGCCGCCCTCGCGCGAGAGCCTCCGACAAGCCGATGGCATCGCGGTAGAAGCGGGCGAGCGTGTCGGCATCGCGCGCGACGAGCGTCACCGCGCCGATCCGGAGAGGAGCCGACGCCAGGACCGTGTCGGGCTCGGCATGCGTGATGATCGGCATGGTCGGTCTCCTGCTCGTACTCGCCCCGGGGCCGCCGGGTCTGATGGGGGCGTGGCTCACGGCCGGGCGTCGCGCGCGGCGACGCGGCCCGTTATCCCGCGCAGCAACCCCAACGGATCGAACCGCGGCGTCTCGCCCCCGGGTTCGACCGCCACCGTCGCGGTGCGGCCCGCGACCAGCCGGGTCCGGTCGGGAACCTGATCCAGCTTGATTCGCACGGGGATGCGCTGGGCGAGCCGCACCCAGGCGAAGGTCGGGTTGACGTTGGCGAGAAGGTTGGCCCCGGCGGAGCGCTCCCGGTCCTCGATGCCCCCGGCGAAGCTCTCGACATGGCCGGTGATGGTCCCATCGTCGCCCATCAGGCGGATGCTCGCCCGGTCGCCGACGTGGATGCGCGGCAGCTTCGTCTCCTCGAAATACCCCTCGACCCGCAAGGTATCGCTGTCGACCAGCGCCATCACGCCCTTACCGGTGTTGACGTAGTTGCCCGGGCGCAGCTCCATGTTGGTGATGCGCCCGTTCACCGAAGCCCGCACCTCGGAGCGGGCGAGGTTGAGCTTGGCGATGTCCCGGTCCGCCACCGCTTGGTCGTAGGCGGCCTTGGCGGCGAGATCGGTGGCCCGGGCCAGCTCGACCTTCTGCTGCGAGACGGCAGCGTCGCTGAGCTTGCTGTAGCGGACGTAGTCGGCGGCTGCCTGCTCGGCGCTGGCCTGCTTGCCCTCGACCATCGCCTCGGCCTGCCGCAGGGCCAGGGTGAAGCGCTCGGGGTCGATCTTGAACAGCACGTCGCCGCGCTTCACCACCTGGTTGTCCTCGACCGAGACCTCGGTGACGAGGCCCGAGACGTCGGGGGCGACCTCCACCACGTCGGCGCGCACGCGCCCGTCGCGGGTCCACGGGGCGTCTATGTAGTAGTCCCATAGCGCGAGACCGACGACGACGGCGACGGCCACCATCGCGAGGGTGACGAGCAGGCGGAACGAGAGCGCGAGGAACCGTGTCATGGGATGAGCCGGGCGATGAGGAGGACTGCGAGGCCTAGCAGGACGAAGTGCGAGCCGATGGCGAAGACCGGGTGGTGCCAGGCCCAGCGGCGCAGGCGGGGCGGAAGGACCGACATGGGCGTCACGAGGTGAGCGGGACGGCGACGGCCACGACGGCACCCAGCAGGACGACGTAGAGGGCGAGGTCGAACAGCGGCCGGTGCCAGACGAGGCGGTAGAACCCGGTCCGGGCCAGCAGCCACCGCAGGGGCAGGCTGACCGCGAAGGCGAGCAGCATCCAGGCCGCCAGGCTCGGCACGAACACGCCGTAGATGTCGAGTTCCCCCGCCATGCCGCGAGCCTCCGGATGCGTGATGGTCGGCAGGGTCGGTCGATAGGGCGGCGCGTCCGGGAACAGCCCGCGCCGGATGCCGACGAGGCCCATCAGCGCGGCCCGGCCCGGCGCCAGTCGCGCGTCCGCCGAGACGGCGTCGAGCGCGCCGTCGACGGAGCCGAGCAGTTCGGGGGCGGGCTCGCCCGGCTTGGCCTCGACGTGCCGCGACAGCGCGCCGAGAAGCGCCTCGACGGCAGCCCTCGCCGGCTTCGACAGCCGCCGACCGTCGCGCCGCAACTCCACGACGTTGATGCCGACTCGGACCTCGGCGAGGAGGTCGGCGGTCCACTCCGCGTCGTCCGGCGGCAGCGCGGCAAGGCGCGACGCGATCAGGCCGACGCGGTCTAGCATGAGCGCCGCGAGTTCGAGACCGTTCTGCGCGCCCTGCCGCTCTGCGGCGCGGGCCAGGCTGTGCCGGTTGACGGCCCGCATGCGCCGTGCGGACCAGTCGGCCCCGACCGAGCGGACGAGGCGCGTGACGATGGCCGCCACCCACATCCCGACGATGACGGCGATGGATGAGTTGGCGAAGGCCGCGAACTCGCCCGTGTAGCTGCCCTGGAGCGCGATCATGGCCGAGCCGTTGACCGCTGCACCCATCGCCATGGGCGCCGTCCGCGGCTGCGTCATGAAGACCCCGCAAAGCAGGAGGCCCGGCGCCAGGGCCAGGGCCAGCATCTCGAACGAGGTCGCCAGCGGCAGGACCGCGAACAGGTAGGCGCCGGCACCAATGGCGCCGACGATGGCCGAGTTCGCGAAGCTGACGATGAAAGGCGCGGGATCGTCCTGAGCGGCGAAGAAGCAGCACCCGACCGCCGCCATCATCGGCGCGGCCGAGCCGTCCGGCCACCCGGTGGCGATCCAGATCGCGCTGGTCAGGATAACGGACAGGAACACGCCGACCGCGGACAGCAGGGCCATGCCGTGGTCGCGGTGTCGGATCGTGCGGGCGTGCGCGGTGTACTGGAAAGCGAGTTCCTCGCCGACGGGGCTGCCGTCGATGACGTGCCGTTGCAGGATCCGCGCATCCTGGCGCAGGTCGATGAAGTCGCGCAGGCGCGCCAGCAGGCTCGCGAGGACGAGGTCGTCCCATTCCGGCCGGTCGCCCAGACGGGGCTCGACGGCGTCCGCCGCGGCCCGCAACCGCGCGGCCTCGGCCGGGTCGGTCGTCCCGGAGTCGAGCCACGCCGCCAGGTCGTCGAGCAGCGCGCGGGGGCGGTGCGGCAGGGCGCCGACGCGTTCGAGCGCCTCGGTGCGGTCGGCGACCGCCGAGGCGATGGGCAGAAACATCAGCATGTGCTGGCGCAACGTCGCCATGGCCTCGACTGAGCGCTCGGCGCCGGTCATGTCGTAGCGCAAGGGCGTCGCCAGGGCGTCGAAGGCGACGGCGTCGGAGGCGAGGCGCAGGCGCCTGGCCTGCGAGTCCCCCGCCGCGTGCGTCCGGCTGAGGACGTCGCGGACCCAGCCGCGCGCGTCGCGCAGCCAGAGGTCCAGCCGAGCGGCCACCACCGGCGCCACCGACTGGGGCAGCACCACCGTGTTCATCAGGCTGGCGCAGAGGATGCCGAGGGTGATCTCCTCGGCGCGCGCCACCGCGGTGTCGAAGATCGCCCCGGGCTCGCCCACGCTCGGGAAGCCGATCAGCGCCGCCGTATAGCCGCCGAGCATCATCAGGTAGCTGCGGGGGTGCGGTCGAGCAGCGAGAAGTACAGGCAGAACGCGACCCAGATCCCGATGGCGAGCGTCAGGAGTTCGGGTGCGTTGACGAGGTTCGGCACGAGGACGACCGACACCACGGCCCCGAGCAGGGTGCCGAGGACCCGGTAGAGAGCCTTCGACCGGGTGGCGCCGGCCAGGACCTGGCTCGTGATGTAGACGGTGCCGAGCGCCCAGTACGGTCGCGGCAGGTCGATCCACATGGCGAGGTACATCGCCAGGGCCGCCGCCGCGAAGGTCTTGATCGAGAAGGCCCAGTCTCGCCAGCCCGGGAGGGTCATTCCGCCGCCTCCCCGCGCAGCGCCGCCATCCCGGCAGCGCCGGCCGCCGCCGTGTCACGGGCGAAGTCCTGGACGGCACGGAACACCCGCATGCACGTCTCCAGGTCGGCCTCGCTCACCCCGTCGAACATGGCCTCGCGCAGGCGCGCCAGGTCGTCCTCCATCCGCTCGACCACGGTCTTACCCGCCGGCGTGAGGCCGAGCACCTTTGCGCGGCGGTCGGACGGGTCCTCCCTGCGCGCGACGAGCCCCGCCGCCTCAAGCTGGTCGAGGAGGCGCACGAGCGATGGCCCCTCGATGCCGACCGCCTCCGCAAGCGCGTGCTGGCGGGGCTCACCGCCCATGCGCCCTATCATCACCAGCGGAAGCGCCTTCGCCTCCGAGATCCCGTGCCGGTCGGCCGCCATGTCGGCGACGCGGCGCCACTGACGCCCGGTCAGGAGCAGCGTGTGGGTGTAGGCCTGCCGGAGCTGGCGAAGATCCTTCTCGGCCACGTCGCCTCTCCCCGTTCGATCCCGACGGAGCAGCTCCGCCCGACTTGTGTTTTGATCGATAGCATCCTATATATTAGCCTGCAATCGTAATCGCAAGTCCCATCGGGAAAGGCATTCGACAGGAAGCCGGGGTCGCGAGTCCGGACCCCTACTCAACCAAGCCGCACGCAGGCATCGGCCGGATCGGGAAACCGGCGAGGGCCCGAGAGAGGAAGGGGC
This sequence comes from Methylobacterium sp. P31, assembly GCA_050632875.1. GTDB lineage: Bacteria > Pseudomonadota > Alphaproteobacteria > Rhizobiales > Beijerinckiaceae > Methylobacterium. Next base: position 162,913 of record JBODSC010000001.1, read on the forward strand.
GGACCATGCAGCAACGTGTTCTGGTCACCGCCGGCGCGGCGGCATCGGGCTTGAGATCGCCCGCACCTTCGCCGCCGCGGGCGCCCCCGTGATCGTAGGCGACAGCGACGGCGAGGGTCTGGAGCGGGCGGCGCGCGAGATCAGGGGCCTGAAGACGGGCCTGTGCGACGTCTCCGACCGGAACCAGATCGAGCGCATGGTCGGCGAGGCCGTCGCCGCGCTCGGTGGCCTGGACGTGCTGGTCAACAATGCCGGCGTCTCCGGCCCGGCCGCCTCGGTCGAGGATATGGGCCCCCGACCCGACGCCTGGGAACAGGTGATGAAGGTCGACCTCACCGGCACGTTCAACGTCACCCGGCTCTCCATCCCGCACCTGAAGAAGTCCGGCGCCGGCGCGATCATCACCATGTCCTCGCTCGCCGGCTGGTTCGGATAGACCCAACCGCGCGTGGTCGAGATCGAGAGCGACGAGCTCCGCCTGAGGTCGGCCTCTCCGATCAGGTCCGGCGGCAAGGAGACGATGTCATATCTGACGTGGCGCCGGGCGGAGCCCACCACCTAGTGGTCGAAATCTGACGCTTGGTACCCGTCTTCAGGGGCTGCTGCCGACGCAAGGGCCGGCGTCCGGTAGACCGGAACAGCCAGAAGTTCGCGGGATCGTGCCAGGGCCTCCATGGTGTGAGACCGAGCCATCAGGGAGTGGCCCTGTGAGATCCGCATCTGGGCGGCAAGCACGCGGCGCTGTTTGGCAGGCGTGAGGTCGTTCCAATCTGTCATCCACACGTTCTGCCCATTCCGGAGCTTGCCGGCATTCAGATATGTGTTGGCCCCATGTGCCTGATCCCGGTCAGGGCGAGGTCGGGCATACCTGAAGAAACCGGCGCAGTCGGTTTGGTTCGGATGGGCCCCTGATAGGATGTCCTCACGGCCCTTTCCGCTCCGTTGCTGACCTCGCGAGTGGGTACCAAGCGTCAGGTTTGGCCCACTAGACCCGCTGGGCTTTCGCGGGGCTCAGTCTCAGCAAACGGCCTGAAGCGAAGCACGCGACGGAAGGTCGGTCGTGCCCCTCAGGGCAGGCACCGTAGTTGCAACGGGAAAGACATATGTTCCTCAGCGTTTTCGATGTTTTCAAACTCGGCATAGGACCCTCTTCGTCGCACACGATGGGACCTATGACGGCGGCGGCCGACTTTCTCGACCTGCTGCGAGGGGGCGATGCAGGACGCACGGCTGCTGCGATACGGGTCACCCTGCACGGCTCGCTCGCCTTCACCGGCCGTGGGCACGCCACCGACCGCGCCGTCGCGCTGGGTCTCCTGGGCTATCGACCCGCTGACATTGAGATCGAGGAAGCCGAACGTCGGCTGGAAGCCCTAGGCTCGTCAAAGCGCTTGGCTCCCCCGGGGCTCCCGGTCCTAAACTTCGATCTCGCGACCTCGGTCCTGTTCGACTACGGGCCGCCGCTGCCCGGACATGCCAACGGTTTGATCGTCACCGCCCTGAATGCGGATCGCGAGCCGGTTCTGTCGGAGACGTACTACTCGATCGGGGGCGGCTTCATCGTCACCGCCGCGCAACGCGACGCCGAATTGCCGCCGTCTCAGGCCGCGGACCCGCGGCTCTGGCCATATCCTTTCGAGACGTCGGCGACCATGCTGCGGATGGCGCGCGACAGCGGCTTGTCGATCGCCGCCATGAAGCGCGCCAACGAAGCTGTCGGGCGTACTGAAGCGGAGATCGACAAAGGCCTCACGCGAATATGGCAGGCCATGAACGCTTGCATCGAGCGTGGCCTGTCACGGGAGGGCGAGTTGCCCGGCGGTCTTCACGTCAAGCGCCGGGCCAAACGTATCCGGGACCAGCTTGAGTGCGAGCGCGGCTCGAACACGGCGCAGCCCCATAGCATGACGGATTGGTTGAGCGTTTACGCCATGGCCGTCAATGAGGAGAACGCGGCCGGGGGCAAGGTCGTGACCGCACCGACCAACGGAGCCGCCGGCGTCGTGCCGGCGGTGATCCGGTATTACCTGGATCATTGCAGCGGCTCCGACCCAAGCCGGATTTCAGATTTCCTTCTGACGGCAGCGGCCGTGGGCGGCTTGATCAAGCATAACGCCTCGATCTCCGGCGCGGAGGCCGGCTGCCAGGGCGAGGTCGGCTCCGCGAGCGCGATGGCGGCGGGGCTGTGCGCCGTGTTAGGTGGCTCGCCCGCCCAGGTCGAGAATGCCGCCGAGATCGCGTTGGAGCATCACCTCGGCATGACCTGCGACCCTGTTGCGGGCCTTGTCCAGGTGCCCTGCATCGAGCGGAACGGCATCGGGGCGACGAAGGCGGTCGCGGCTGCATCGCTCGCCCTGCGCGGCGACGGCTCGCATTATATGCCGCTCGACAACTGCATCGCCGCCATGCGGCAGACCGGCGAGGAGATGAGCGCCAAGTACAAGGAAACGAGCTTGGCGGGACTCACGGTAAACCTCCCGGGGTGTTGACCGTTGTTCAAGGCGGCCTCCTCGCCACCCGAAGTCAGAGGACACGACGATGTGCTTGCTGTGTGCCGAAGGCTCGGAAGGTCTGGACGAAGCACGGCGTGCCCACGTGCTGCAGCTTCTCGCGCTGATCGAGCACCCCGACGCGCTTCCCGCGGATGCCGCCCTGCGGCTCGCCCGGGAGATCCTGGCGTTGACCCAGGCCGAGCGCGCCGGGTTCAGGTGCGACGCGGTCCCGCCCGGAACGACCCTCGCTGACCGAACCCGAAGGGAACGACCATGACAGCCCATGCCGGTGCGCTCACCATCCGGGACGGCGCCTTGCCGGCCCCGACCGACGACCTCCTCGCGGAGCTTGAGGAAAGGTACAAGGACATCCACGCCCATCCCGAGCTGTCTATGCAGGAGCACCGGACCGCCGGTATTGCCGCCGATTGGCTCCGGCAGCGGGGCTTCGCGGTCACCGAGGGCGTGGGAGGTACCGGCGTGGTCGGGCTGCTGCGCAACGGCGACGGACCGACGGTGCTGCTGCGCGCCGACATGGACGCGCTGCCCATCGAGGAGAGCACGGGGCTGCCTTACGCCAGCCAGGCGACCGGCACCGACCGCTTCGGGCAGTCCACGGCAATCGCACACTCGTGCGGCCACGACATGCACGTGGTCTGGCTGATGGGTGCGACCCGGATCCTCGCCGAGAACCGCGACGCGTGGAGCGGCACGGTGATGGTGGTGTTTCAGCCTGGGGAGGAGACGGCGCAGGGCGCCCGCGCCATGATCGCCGACGGAATGGTCAAGCGCTTTCCGAAGCCGGACGTCACGCTGGGCCAGCACGTGATGCCGCTCAGCGCCGGACAGGTCGGCTGGCGCATCGGAACCATGCTCTCGGCCGGTGACAGTTGGGAGGTGAAGCTGTTCGGTCGCGGCGCCCACGGATCGATGCCGCAGAAGAGCATTGATCCGGTGGTGATGGCGGCCGCGGCGGTCATGCGCCTGCAGGGCGTCGTGTCGCGCGAGGTGGCGATGACGGACAGCGCCGTAGTCACGGTCGGCACGCTCCGCGCGGGCATGAGCGAGAACGTCATCCCGGACCAAGCCCTGCTGCGCCTAAACGTGCGCACGTTCAAGGACCAGGTGAGGACCCGCGTCCTCGGCGCGATCAAGCGCATCCTGGAGGCGGAGGCCACGGCTTCGGGCTCTCAGAAGCCGCCCGAGTTCAGAGTGCTGAGTGAGTATCCGGTGACACGGAATGACGAGGCCGCGACGCACAAGGTCGTGTCCGCTCTAGAGGACCGGTTCGGCGGGGACCGGGTGCACGAGATCGAGCCCGCCACCGCGAGCGAGGATTTCGGCCTGTTCGGCGCGGCCTGGGCCGTGCCGACGGTGTTCTGGGTGATCGGGGGCATAGATCCGGACCGGTATGCGGCCGCCGAGAAAGCGGGAAAGCTCGACGAGTTGCCCGCCAACCACGCTCCAGACTTCGCGCCGGTGATCCACCCGACCCTACGCACCGGCGTCGAGGCGATGCTCGCAGCCGCCGGAGCGTGGTTGGTCGACGGGACGAACGCGTGACCGGCATGGAGCCGGAGGTCCTCCTGGTCCGGGTTCTCGACCTCGTCGGGACCTTCGTCTTCGCCGTCAGCGGGGCGGCGCTGGGCGTGGAGAAGGACCTCGACCTGTTCGGGGTCCTGGTGCTCGCGTTCGTCACGGCGGTGGTCGGCGGCATCACGCGGGACGTCTTGATCGGCGCCATCCCGCCCGCGTCCATCGCGAATTGGCACGACCTGGCCCTTGCCGTCGCGGCCGGGCTGCTGGTCTTCCGCTTCCCTCGGATCCTCGACCGGTTGCATAACCCTGTCCTCGTCTCTGACGCAGTCGGGCTCGGGGTCTTCGCAGTGGCTGGAACCCAGAAGGCGCTGGATCACGGCATCAACTGGCCAATGGCGGCAGTCCTTGGATTGGTCAGCGGCGTGGGCGGCGGGATGGTGCGCGACAGCCTGACGGCGCAGGTGCCCACCGTGTTACACTCTGAGATCTACGCCGTGGCGGCCCTGGCGGGAGGGGCGATCGTCGTCGCGGGCAATGGCCTCGGGCTGCCACCCGCTCCCGTTGCCTTCGCGGGGCTCGCGCTGTGCGTCTTCCTGCGCCTGATGGCGCTGTACCGAGGCTGGAGGCTGCCGGTGGCAGCGAGACGGCCTTGACGGCCGGTCCGGGATACGTCGGGACCAGACCTGGTGAACTTTCGCCGGATGTGCGGCGACTATGATGCCGGGACGGGAAGCGCCTTCCGCTCCGGCGGCTCCTCGAAATGTGCCGCCTCAGACCGGCGTGGTCATCGTGCTGCCGAGCCTGAAGGCGACGAGATCCAGAAGCTCGATCCGTGCTGGTTCGGCGAGGATGGATGCGCCACGTTCTTTCAGCATCCGGGAGGCGTCGCTTTTCAGATGGGCCTCGCGGTCGCCCGCGTCATGCGCCGCCTCGAAGATGCCGAAGACGCTTTCGTTCAAGCGGTAGCCGTACCAGGGAGTCGATGGTGGGTTGCGCTGGACGGTCAGGTAGATGTCCCTGAGTAGCTGCTCAACCTCGGATCCCTTACCCGGCTTGGCCTTCATTCGGATATGCAAAGCCTTGGCCATGCCGACCTCCTAGATGCTCGGTTGGTTGAAGATGACACTACTGGGGCAGCGCTTTCGGAGTGCGGTCGGTTCCCCGCGGAGCGGCCTGTGAAAGCATGTCGGGCCGGGTCGACATCGTTGACGCCGCCGTCTTGGACGCACCCGCACAAATGACCTTCGGTTCGGGAGTTTCGGACTGATCCGAGCCCCCCGTTTGGCTTAGGGCCGCAACACCGTCCGCAAGGTCCGCTTTGGAGACGCCCTTGAGATACGTTGAATGACGGCAACGGGCGCAAAGCGGCGCGTCCGCTTTTCGGGGCTTGGCTCCTCACCACCGTGACCGGCGCCGACCGGACCGCTCTGGAGGCGCGGCAAAGGCCAAGCTCGGATTAACTAGTCCCCCGGCCCCCTCCCCTGGCGAAGCTTCAATTGTTTCTAACAGCCCTGTGGCTGAACACGCCGAGCTTGAGAAAAGCGATCAGCGTGATGAGGACTGCACCACATGAAGGACGGCAATCGCCGCCCTCCGCTCGCCTCGACTGATGACAATCGCCGGTGGGAAAAAATGGCTTTCAGCGGCCAAGCGGACACGGAACCGAGAAAGGCCAGCGGGAACACATCTCAATAATATCAATGGTCTACCTCAGCTTCCCAAGCTGAATGTCGTCGGTTCGATCCCGATCGCCCGCTCCAATTAACTCCCTGCACTTGCTGCGTTTTCTCGTGCCCCGAACGGCCGAGGTGTTCCCCATGTTCCCCATGGTGTTCCCCGCCGTTCCCCGAAGCTGCTCGGGGTCCTATCCGAGTCGGCCGGTGCCTCGGACCGTCGCACCTCTTCCCTGTCATTAGCTCTGATCTTGGACCGACTGACGTGGTCGGCTGCGGACGTGGGTTGGATCGACGAAGACCCAGCTTCGAGGAGGCTACCCCGTGCAGGGCGTGGCTATGTCCACCGCCAGTGCCCGTTATCCGAGAAGCGGACATACCGCTCTGCGCCCATTCCGGCCATTCGGCTGCCACCGTGCGTATCCCCGAAGCGGACGTCGGCTGAGGCCGGATCACAGGGGCACTCTGCACCAGGAGCCAACCTTCTGGCCTCGCTGGTCGGATGAGCGCTCATCACCCGGCAGCAGGCCTCCGCCATCCGGTATAGGCGCCCCAATTTCGCAGCGCCTTTGCAATCATCTCAGGACCATTCTCGCAGCGGATAAGCGAGACCGCGCACATCGTTGCGGTCGATCTTGTGCGCATTGAGGGAATTTAGGGCTTGGTAAGCCTAGCATGTAGCTCGTTCATGAATGGGAGCGCTGCAAATTGCGCTGTGATGCCGCTCCTTGCGGTCAGCTCACGCCTGCGGCACTGGCCGCGGGCGGCGGTCAGGACCAATCGCGACGAAGGTGAAGATCCCCTCTGTCACCTTGCGGGTCGTTTCGATCTCGCGTTCGCGGCTCCAGACTGAGGCTTTGCAGAGGAGGACAATAATGCACGAGAGGAAGAGCCGGCCTCAGCGGGAGAGCCGCGCAGCCTACCGCCGCCACGTCGCGATCGGGACGCGCTGGGCCGACAACGACGTCTACGGCCATGTCAATAATGTCGTGTACTACGCCTTCTTCGACACGGCTGTTAACAGCCTCTTGGTCGAGACAGGCGTTTTGGACATCGCGCAATCGGCCGTTATTGGTCTCGTCGTGGAGACGGGCTGCCAGTATTTTATGCCCGTCGCCTTCCCGGATAGACTCACTGTCGGCGTGCGTGTCGCTCATCTGGGCCGGTCGAGCGTGCGTTACGAGATCGCTGTTTTTCGGGATGGCGATGCGGAAGCCGCCGCACAGGGCCACTTCGTCCACGTCTACGTCGACCGGCAGACACGTTGTCCCGTGCCGCTGCCGGACACGCTTCGCGCTATGCTCTCCGGATTGGTCGTGGAATCCCCGTAATCCGGTGGGACACCGTTGATCTAGCCGGTTTGCTTTGGCCTGGATCGATCGGAAAGAGCAGCCATGACCATCAACGCATGCAGCGGAACGTGAGGACGTCGCAGCCACGGCGCGTCATCGCTGCCGGTGCGCCTGATTTTCTTGTTTATGGCTGGTGGCATGCGCCTTGGGGGAAAAGATCCCGCGTCATTCGCCATCGCCATCTGCCGCTCGTGCTTATGCACGATGTCACGCAATGGGTTGCCATGCCGGCTTGATGTCAGCCGCGTCGGTGGAGTGCACGCAGTCTGCAAGCTGCTGCTGACGCCGTTCCGGATCTTTCGTGCTCTGGTTCACCTGTTCTCAACCGGCATGAACATCTTCGTTCCCGCCATGGAGAAGGCGGAGGGCCGGCGGCTGGTTGCAATCACCGGCGTCAGCGCAGACGGCATCCGCAACGCGATTGCGTCCCAAGCTGGCGTTGTCGTTGGTCACCCAACCCCTACGATGGCTGATGCCCGAGAGCAGCGACCTTCGTGAGTGAGACTCCAGCCCCTCAACCGAGTTGCCCCTCCTGAGATGGGACCGGTGCTCGCGCCAGGGATGAGGTGTATGCAGATCTTCGAGGTCTTGCTCGGCTTACTCGCAGCTTGCGTCGTACTGGCCCTCGTAGCCCGCCGCATGCACCTGCCCCTGGCTGTGGTGCTGGTGCTCGGCGGCATGGTGCTCGCCCTCGTCCCAGGTCTGCCTTCCGTCACCCTCGACCCACAGCTCGCCCTCGTCCTGTTCCTGCCACCGCTGCTACAGGCGAGCGCCTACCGAACCGATTGGCCGGCCTTCCGCTTCAACCTGCGTCCCATCCTGTTCCTCGCGCTCGGCGCCGTCCTGTTCACGGCCGCAGCCGTCGCCGTCGCAGCGAAAGTCTTAGTTCCTGAACTGCCCTGGGCGGCAGCCGTCGCGCTGGGCGCCATCGTCGCGCCGCCGGACGCGGTCGCCGCCGCATCGGTGCTGAAGGACTTCCGCATCCCAAAGCGGCTCGTCGTCATCCTGGAAGGCGAGAGCCTGCTCAACGACGCCTCCTCGCTCGTGCTCTACCGCTTTGCTGTGGCGGCGACGCTGGCCGGAGAGGTCTCGCTCGGCCAAGCCTCGCTGTCCTTCCTGTTCGCTGCAGCCGGCGGCACACTGATCGGCTACGTCCTAGGCCGCCTCGCAATGTGGATCTTCACCCACCTTGAGGACACGCTACTCGACATCCTCGTCTCATTTCTCGCGAGCTTTGCCGCCTACATCGCCGCGGAGCAGGTGCACGCCTCGGGCGTGCTCGGGGCCGTGACCTGCGGCCTCGTGCTGGGGCAGCAGCAGCATGCGGCGTTCACCGCCCGCACTCGGCTGGAGATGGGAGCGGTCTGGAACTTCGTCGAGTTCGTGCTGACCGCGCTGGTCTTCGTGCTGATCGGCCTGCAACTGCGCGGCATCTTGGAGCGTCTCGGGCAATATGAGCCCCGGCACCTCACCGGCCTGGGCTTTGCGGTTTCGGCCACCCTCATCATCAGCCGGTTCGTCTGGGTGTTTCCGGCCCTTTGGCTCCCGCGCGCCTTATCTCGCAGCCTACGCGAGAGAGATCCGATGCCGCCCTGGAGCCATGCGACGGTGCTATCCTGGGCAGGCATGCGGGGCGTCGTGAGCCTCGCCGCCGCCTTGGCGCTACCGGCCAACTTCCCCGGACGCGACGTCATCCTGTTCCTGGCCTTCTGCGCCATCCTCGCCACTCTGGTCGTTCAGGGCACCACCCTCGGTCCCCTGATCCGCCGCTTGGGCTTGAGCGAGCCAGACGGTAACCACGCCAATCCAGCGGTGACACCTCAGGCCATTGACGCTCGCAGCGGGGCGACTGTCGCGGCGATCAACGCCGTCACCGAGAAGCTCGACGAGCTTGATCCGGAGCAGGCTGCGGCCGCGGAAGATCTCCTTCGTGAATTGCGTCGGCGCGCCAAGCGTGTCGCTCAGGCGAGCGAGGGCGCGGAAACAGGTGCCGAACGGATCACTGCGCGGCAAAGGCTGCGGCTTACGGCTATCGAAGCCGCTCGGACGAAGCTACTGGCCGACCATAGAGACGAGCTGGAGCACGAGGAGATGGCGGCGCTTATGGCCGAGCCTCGACTTGGAGGAGCAGCAGATCAGGGTCACGATGGGCGACCGGACGTGAGTCCCACGTTCTCGCAGGGTCCGCAGTCGCTCGCCTGACACCGAATTGACCTAACGGAAGCAATGATTGATCTGAACTCGGCCTCCGCTGAGGAACTGGACAGCATACCGGCCCTGAAAGGCCGCGGCTTTGACATCGTGCGCTAATGTTTGTGCCTATACGTAGTTAACCACAAAATCCTGACCGCTCACGCCGCAATGGGCTCCGTTAACGATTCGTTGTAGCCGGCTGAACATTCGACCATTCCTGCCGCAGACCGTCGGTATTAAGCAGCCCTCGCGCGCAGGTCGGGTAGGAACGGGTCGACCGCCGTTGGATTGAGTGCCCAGTTCCCTTGGAGAGCGCAGCGGGCTCACACGTGCGTCTGGCCCGGTCAAGCTACTTTGTCGCCCCCCGAGGGCCGCAACTGAGGGCGGCACCGCTTACGTCTGCACGCCCGCCGCTTATCCGCTCCAGCAACTGACCGAACTCAGACGGCAGAGGCTGTTCGACCGTGTCGCTATAGACCTCGCGCAGCCCGTCCCCGAGACGAGCGTTGAGCAGAGCGAAATCTAAGCTGCTATCCAAACCTAACCCGATGCTCCAATCACTGCCCGTCACAACCCTCATGCCAGCTTCCTCAAAATCAGGACCGAAGCGGCCACGCCTTCCGGTGCTGACTCGCAACAGAGCTATAGAACTGGCTCAGCAGATCAGCCGTTTCAGCTTGGCGATAACGTAAATTATTTCGCGCAGTAGCTGTTTGTGCGCTTGCCGGGGCTGCCGTCGGGGCTGAGCCGGGCTCGCTCGACTGGATCATCCCTGTTCGAAGCATCATTGCACGTCCGGAACTGCACGACGCCGATCCGCGTTGCACTTCCAATCCGAACAGCAAAGGTGATTGGTATGGACGGCAATGAAGGATTGCGCGTGGGCGGCCGCGGTCCCAGCCTTATCCAGGCAAGCGTCGGGTTCACGTTGTCGTTGTTAACGCTTGTGGGCTGCGTCGTCGGGCTTGGAATGGTCGCGTAACCGTCAGCGGCCGGGAACCGGCTGAATTGTTCCTCACGGTCTCAGCGCTCACGAGGCCTTCGTCTGGCCCGACCGTAGGTTTGCTCCACCAACAACGGGCCAACCTTCCAGTCGTCCTCATCACCCTGAGAAACGCAAAAAGGCCTTCGGAAGACGCCGTTTAACCAAAGCAGCAGGATGACGGGCAACAGCGTGCCGACCAGCCGGGAAGCTCACCTTTCCGGAGCGCTTCCACATTCGATCATATGCGGAGTAGCTCGCCAGCCTCTTCAGCCAGCGAGCCGAGAAAGAACTATTTGCCCTTCAGGGTATCCTTGATGCCGCCGACCGCGTTCTGGACCTTGCCCTTGACCTGATCCATTACGCCTTCGCTGCGCAGCTTGTCATCGCCGGTCACCTTGCCGGCCCCTTCCTTGATCTTGCCGCCCATGTTCGTGGCAGATCCCTCGACACGATCCTTGTCCATGTGTTCCTCCAAATAGATCAGAAAACCTGATCTTCGCGGGGGAAACGGAGGTGGGCAAAAGTCCGTTCCAATCCTTGGCTGAGGAACGGTAGCGGCGATGTTTCCGTTTCCCAGGCTCTGAACTCCGGAGGTGGATCATGAAACGCATCGCGCTTGTGATCACGGCAACGACATTCATGGGCTCGGCCGCGCTGGCTGCCGAAGAGGGCGCGGCGGTTGGAGCCGCAACCGGCGCGGCTGTCGGTGGCCCGGTCGGCGCTGCTGTCGGCGCAGGGGTCGGGCATGCGGCAACTGGACCGGATCGCGACACCGTCGTCGAGCGCCGAGGCGGCTGCTCGCATACGACCGTCCACAAAGAGAATGAGGTCGGCGCCTCGAAGACAGTGCGCCGAGAGGACTGCGACTGAGCGTTCCTGCCGAGCCTCGCGTTGGCAATTACAGACCCTTTGTCTCGGGCCGGTGGCTGTGCTTTTCGGCCTCGGCCGTAATGTCTCGATTCGGATGGCTGTTCGTGCATGCTGGAGTTTGTTCTCGGTGATCTGCCCGGCTTGATGCCGACATGAGATGTCCGCTTAGCTGTATGACTCGCCCGAAAGCCGCCGTTCTGCTGTCGGCCAGACTACGTCACGCCGGATCACCGAAGCGCGCAACACCGGACATTCGGCTTTGCGTCCTCATCTGTCGTTCGGCGGGGAATGGAGAGCTGCCGGAAGCGGAAGTCCTGACGCATCATGCTTTCGGAAGCCTGATCGAGAGAGCCTGATGCTTCTCCCGATCACCATTGCCGTCATCCCTTTCGGAACCTCGCCGGCGGAACGCAAGGCACGTCCTCTGTTGCCGGCTCGGGATGTGAGAAACCAGTAATTCTATACCCTAAGTATATTAATTGCTTGATTGTCGAGGTCAATTCTTATTAAATATCTGTATTATCGATGAAAACACCGCGCGACGGTGTCAACGCAAATTTATCGCAGATCTCGGGCGGTGAGATTCCACAATTGTTGATCGCTGGTCGAAACAGCGACGGCGCCGTGTCCCAATGCCCCCACGACGCCTGCACGATTGCAGACGAAGCCCGATGCCACGACCGGCGGCATGCCTTTCCGGTACTGCACCGGGATATGCGGCAACATCGGCGCGGGCATGAGTTGGACGAGATTGGGTTCGCTTTGCTGGAGAGCCGTGATGCTGCGGGGCAAGGTCGAGCGGTCGGTGACGAAGACCTTCTGCACCGACAGCAGCCCGGAGCGTCGGGCCCTCTGGATCGTGGCGACGCGTGTTGAGACAATACCCTTCGCGCCAACCTCTGCCAGGTAGTCGACCCCTCCCCGATCCTGGGAGAGGCCATCGCAACTGTCGATGTTGACGATCGCGTACTTGTCGGATTCGGTGATCGTCGCCAGGACCGGCTGCAGGCGGCGCAGCTCGATATTGGCGACGATCGCGATCCCCGCGCCGCTCTTCAGGAAGGCGCCGAGTCGCTCCGCCCCGTAAAGCGTCGCGATGACGGGGCTTTGCGCCAAGCGCCTGGCGAGCGATGTGTCCATCCCTCAGAGGCTTACTTCACCCGGTAGGGCGTCCGTCAAGCCGAGTTTGCCCGGATTGAGAATGCCCTTCGGATCCAGCGCCCGCTTGACTGCTTCCAGAACGGGGAACGCGCTGCCCAGGCCCTCGCGCATGTAGGGGGCGCGCAGCATCCCGATGCCGTGGTGGTGGCTGAGGGCCGCCCGATGCCGGAGGAGGACGGTGTTGGCCGCATCCCAGGCCCTGCGGTACCAGCCGGCCCGCTCCTCGACGGCCACCTCGCCCCTCAGGGAGAAGTAGAGGCAGGCGCCGTCAACATAGGCATGGGATTGGTGCGCCGACCCGGCGAGCGTGCCGGGGACCGCGTTGATGGCCGCGACGACCTCGTCGTAGATCTGCGGAAGCTGGCTCCAGGGCCCCGTCATTTCCAGGGTATCGGAGACGAAGCCGGGGCTCGGCGTGAAGCCTTCGCTGCTCTTGCCGGTGAGGTAGCGCGTGTCGAGCCAGCGCTCGAGGGTGGCCTCGGCGTCCAGCACCTCCCCCGTTCCGCGCAGACCTGCGTGCTGATCGCCATCACCGCATCGACCATCTCGCGCGGCCCCTCGTCAGCCACGAGCAGCACGTTGAGGTCGGGTCGGCCGAATTGCACGCCGCTTTCGAGCCCATCATAGAGCCGCAGGGCGGCGGGGTTCGCCCCGCGCTGCATGATCTCGCGGCAGGCGTCGAGGCCGATGGCGAAGCTCTCGAAGCCGTAGGCGATGGCGCGGCCGTAATCGGGCAGGCGGTGGAGCTTGAGGCGGAGGCGCACGATCACGCCGAGCGTCCCCTCCGAGCCGATGAACAGCTGGAGGAGGTCCGGCCCCTGCGCCGCGCGGGAATAGCCGCCGAGGGTCACGAGGCTGCCATCGGCCAGGACGATGTCCATGCCGTAGACCATGTCCTCGATCTTGCCGTACCGGGTGGAAAGTTGTCCGGCGCCCCGGCAGGCCACCCAGCCCCCGACGGTGCTGATGGCATAGGACGAGGGCCAGTGGCCCATCGTCATGCCGTAGTCGCGCTGGATGGCCTCCTCGAATAGATCGCCGAACAAGCCGGTTTCGACCTCGACGATCTGGCTCTCGCGGTCGAACCCGATCATCCGGTCGAGGCCGCATACGTCGAGCACGATGCCGCCGCGCACCGGCAGAGCGGCACCGGTGACGTTGCTGCGGCCGGCCGACACCGTCACTGGGAGCGAGGCGGCGTGCGCGATGCGCATCACCCCCTGCACCTGCGCCACGGTCGAGACCTTGACCACGGTCGCGAGGGGCGTCGCCGGCTTGCCGGCGGTCTCCGTGATCATCGAGCCCGCCCACCAGTCTCGGGTGGAGGGCACCACGTCCGCGGTCTGCGTGACGACCGCGTCGGCCGCCTTCCGGAGGGCCTCCAGTTCGGCCTCGCCCACGGTCACGGGATCGCGCTGGAGACCCGGCGTCGCGGTGGGTGCGGGCACCCGCGCCGCGAAGGCCGGCGGCGTCGGCGCTCCGACCACGTAGCGGCCCCGGTTGTACCCGCGCCGGATCGCTTCTTTGCTCAGCATGTCACGCTGCTCCCATGAGGATGGATTTTTCCCGCTCGACCGCCGTCCGGTACCGGCCGACCTGATCGGCCGTCGCCGCCGCAGACAGGCCGAGTTCGGCCTGCAGGATCTCCCCGACCCGCGCCGCCGCCTGGGCGGAGGCATCGCGGGCCATCAGCCGCGCCCGCGTCCGGCGGGACAGGATGTCGTCCACCGTGCCCGCGAGTTCGTGGCGGATGGCGTAGACGACCTCGCCCTCTGTGTAGGGAAGGCCCTCGACGACGGGCTTCGTCAGTCGCGGATCGTCCGCCAGGATGTCGCTGACGAAGCAGGCTTCGGTGCCGTAGCGTTCGCCGAGATGGGCCTCCAAGCCGCCCGAGGCGACGATCGCCTGCGGATCGTATCCGGCGGCGCCCAGCAGGAAGGCCGACTTGGTCCGGCAGGGCCGCTTGCGGTCGATGACCCGCTGAGCCGCGTCGATGGTCTGCTCCGCCATGTGGCGGGAGGTGGTGAGCTTGCCGCCGACGATGGTCACCAGCCCGTCGGCCGCCACCTCGATCTTGTGGTCGCGCTTGACCTCTAGCGTCTTGCCGCCGGGCGGGGCAACGAGGGGCCGGCAGCCCGCGATGCTGCCCACGGCGTCCTCGGGCTGGAGATCCGTCTTGAGGGCCGAGCGCGCGCCTTCCAGGAGGAAATCGAGATCCTTGCGCGTGCAATGCACGTCGTCGAGGCTGCCCTCGTAGTCTTCGTCCGTCGTGCCGAGATACGAGACGTTGCCCCACCGTGTGATGGTGGCCCGCCGGCTCCGGCCGGGCACCGGGATGGTGACGGTGCAATCGTTACGGATCTTCAGCCAGGGAATCGCCACGTGGACGCCCTTGGCGGGGCGGATGTGGAGGCTGCGCTCGGCGCCCTTACGCAACCCGGCCCAATCGCGCAGCCACACGCCGGTCGCCATGATGACGACGCCGGCCCGGACGTGGATCTCCCGCCCGTCCGCCTCGATCACCGCGCCGTCCACCTTGCCGGCGGCGTCGCGGGTGATGTCGCTCGCCTTGGCGTGGTTGACGACCGCCGCCCCGTGGAACGCGGCGGTCCGCGCCAGCGTCAGCGTGAGCCGCGCGTCGTCGACCCGGGCGTCGAAATACATCAGTCCGCCCGTCAGCCCCTCCTCCCGGAAGCTCGGGCAGTGGGAGAGGACCTGCTCGCGGGTCAAGGTTTGGTGGAGGATCCCCTCCCGCCATCCGCCGGCGAGGTCGTAGGTCCAGAGCAGGCTCTCGAAGGCCTTCGCGAAGCGTTTGTCGAAGACGCCGTTGCGCTCCAAGATCGGGAACAGGAACGGCAGGCGCTGCACGAGATGGCGGGCGTTGCGGCGCAGGCGCTGCCGCTCGTGGAGCGAATGCCGCACGAGGCCGAGATTGCCCTGCTCGATGTAGCGCAGGCCCCCGTGCACCATCTTCGAGGACTTAGACGAGGTGCCCGAGGCGAAGTCGTCCTTCTCCACGAGAGCGACCCGGTAGCCGCGCAGGCTCGCGTCGAGGGCGGCGTAGGCGCCGGTCACGCCGCCGCCGATGATCAGCATGTCGAACCGCTCGTCGCCCATGCGGTCGAGTTGCTCCCGGCGGACGAGCCGGAGCGGGTCGCGCAGCGTCATGGCTGCCGCCTCTCGCCTTGGGCGTCGGTGGGGAAGGAACTTCATGTCGGAGGGGGCTCCATCTGGCCGAGCAGGTCGGCATGGTTCAGTTCGGCCTCGACCCGCGAGCGCCAGACCGCCCGCCGGGCCTCCCGCGCCCGGCGGTCGAGGCGGGGCGCGAAGACCTCGTCCGCGCCCTCGGGCGACGCGAGCACGGGGATGCCGTCCCACAGCAGGCCCGAGGAGCCCGCCAGGAAGGCGGCCCCCCGCAGGCTCGCGCGGGCGGTATCCCGCTTGCGCCGGATCGGGACGCCCGCGAGGTCCGCCTGCATTTGCAGGAGGTCGTCGCTGCCCGAGAGGCCGCCGCCGACGATCAACTCGTCGACGGCGACCCCCGCCACGGCTTCGTCGGCTTCCAGGCAGGTGGTCACGGACTGCGCGATCCCCTCCAGGACGGCCCGGGCCACCTGGGCGCGGGACGTCGCCATGGAGAGGCCGGACAGGGAGGCGCGGGCCATCGGCTGCATCGCAGGAACGCGCATCCCGGCGAGCGCCGGGACGAAGGTCACGTCGCCCGCGTCTGTCGCCTCGGACGCCGCGCGACACAGGGCGGCAGCGTCCTCGAACCACCCGAGCCTGTCGCAGAGCCAGGCCAGGGCCGAGCCGGTCGTCGGCACGAAGCTCTCGACGGCGAAGTGGGTCGCGCCGCGCTGGCGGCGGGCGCACATGGCCGTCGTCCCGCGGTGGAGGCCCGGCTTCGCCGGCCGGTCGGGACCGGTGATGAGGTCGACGAAGCTCCCGGTGCCGTGGATGCACATCGCCTGTCCCCGGGCGAGGCAGCCGAGGCCGATGGCGCCGGCATGCTGGTCCCCGAGGCTCGCCAGGATCGGAACGTCGATCCCGAGCAGGGACGGGTCGGTGCGGCCGAGATCGTCCGCATCCTGGCGCAACTCCGGCAGCAGGCCCGCCGGGAAGGCGACGGCCTCCAGCCAGTCTGTGCAGTAGCGATGCCCGGCCAGCACGTAGGCGCCGGCCGAGGTCGCGTTGGTGGGAGTCGTGGCGTGGGTCCGGCCGCCCGTCAGTTGCCAAAGGAGCCAGGTATCGACCGTGCCGAAGCCGAGGCGCCCCCGCCGGAACGCTCCCGCCACGGCTTCGCTCTCGCGGATCTGCCGGACCGCCCAGTAATACGGGGACCGGCCGCCCGTCGGGCGCCCGACCTCCGCCGTGAGACGCACGTCCCAGCACTCGCCGAGGCGAGCGAGTTCGGCGGCGTAGCGGGTGTCCTGCCAGACCATGGCGGGCGCGAGCGCCCGCCCGGTCCCGCGGTCCCAGAGCACGCTGGTGGCGCGCTGGGTGGCGAGCGCCAGGGCGAAGATGCGCTGGCCCTGATCACGGGCCAGCGCGACCGTTTGGCGGCAGGCCGCCAGCGTCCTGTCGAGCAGGACGTCGGCATCCTGTTCCACCACCCCCGGCCGGGGGCGTCCACCGCCAGCGGCTCGTAGTGGAGGCAGGTCACCTCGCCCCCGACCGAGACCGTCGCGGCACGAGTGCCGGACGTTCCCGCGTCGATGGCCAAGATCACGTCACACGATTCAGCCATGGTCATCACGTCACACGATTCAGCCATGGTCAGGGCTTCGCCACGGCGGAGTGCAGGATCGGCGACACGGCCCCAGTCCGGTCGGCGTCGAATTGCGGCGCGTCGGGCTCATTGTCGGGGTTGATCGTGGTCCGGGTCGGATCCCACCGGATGGAGAAGCAGATCATGCTCGCCGCGAGCGGGACGGCCGACAGAATCAGGAAGGTGTTGTTGAGGCCGTAGCGCTCACGGAAGATCGGGAAGATCAGGAGGCCCAAAGCCGCCCCGATCGACCCGAGGGCGCCGATCACGCCGTTGGCACCAGCCCGCAACTCGCCCCGGAAGGAGAGGGACGACAGGCTCTTGCCGTTGGCACCCGGGCCGCCGGAATGGAACAGGATGAAGAGTGAGGGCACGATGGCGGCGGCCCAGATCGGCAGTTTGTCTCCGAACACCCCCAGGATCAGCAGCATCGCGAACACAGCCGCGAAGCCGATCGCGGCCGCCCGGCGCAGGCCCAACGCCCGACCGATGGCCGGCGACAGGAAGCCGCCCACGATGCCGAAGACGTTGAACAGCAGCGCGCCGAGGGTCGCGAAGACGAACTCCTTCCCGAAGATCGCGGCGCTGATCAGCGGCAGATACCAGCCGATCGCGAAGTACTGGATCGACTGGCCGATCTGGACGGTGGCGGCCAGGATGGTCCGGGGCAGGTACACGCCGCGGAAGATGAGCAGGACGTTGGCGAGGCCGCGCCGGGCCTGGTTCAGCACGGGATGGCGATCCTCCGGCGCGGCAGCCGCGAACGGGACCTCGTAGATCCGGCTCATGGCCCGCGCCGCCTCCTCAAGCCGCTCCTTTCGCGCGAACCAGATCGGGCTCTCGACTAGGAAGGCGAGCTGAAGGACGAACAGCGCCGTGCCGAGGATCGCGATCATGCCGACGGAATAGCGCCAGATCGAATCGCCGACGTTCCAAGAATAAAACAGCAACGCCAGGAGCAGGTTGGTGCACACGGCTGCGTACCACATGCCCTGCCAGGCATTGAGGCGGCTCTTGAGCCGAGCGGGCGTGAATTCGGCCAGCACCGCCATGGCGATGGCGAAATCGATGCCGTAGGCCGCCCCGGCGAAGAACCGCCCGATCAGGATCGTGTGGAACGACGGGGCGAAGGCGACCAGCAGCGCGCCAACGACGGCCAGGATCTTGGCCAGGATCAGAGGGCGGACGCGCCCCCAGCGGTCGGCCATCGCGCCGCCGATCGGATTGAAGACGATGGCGACCCACGAGGCGAAGGAGGTCAGCAGCGCGACATCCGTCGCCGCCAACTTCAGGTCCTTGGTCATCGCGCCGAGGCCGGCGCTCAGAGCGGAGTTCGAGAAAGCGTCTAGAAACAGGCCGCCCAAGGCGAGCCACCAGATCAGCGCAGCGCGACCCTGAATACCCTGGCGGGAATCGATGAACGATATGACATCGTCGATTCCGCGCAGCCTGATTGTCTCGGCTTTCATGGCGACCTCCCAGCATATCTGCAAGAGGCCGCACGCAGAGCTTGATGCGTAGTAAGACCATCTTACAGATAGTCTTAAATCTTGCTCTGCGAGAGAGAGGCTAGCGACAAAGGGAGCCTCTGTCAACAGCTGGCAGGGCGCCGGAGGATGCCGTCTCTTGAAAAAGGAAGACCGCAGGCGCGAGACTTACATCACAGAGAATAAATTACGGAATATTAGCTGGCGGCGAAAATATTTATGCAACATTTGAATTCCAAGCAAATTCATTTTGTGTTTTGGTGAGCTTCTTTGATCGATGAGGCAAGCGGCGGCCCGGTCCCATGAAGGGCGGTGTGGAGTGAAGATATCATCAGCTTGATCAACCCAGCGTGAGCTGGGATCGCGGGGGAATGGCCGGCTCTTCCGGTCGTGGCGGCCAACCTTGTCTGCGGCGTGTCTGGCGCGATCACGATAGCAGCAACGGCTACAGATGCGACCGATCTCTTCCGAGCAGACGAGTTCGCAACGATCGCCCTGGTTGAGGCCCTTGCTCCCGCCTATCTCATCGGCCGCGTCAGAGCGCGACGCTTTCGCGGCAGTGCCTTTGCTGTCCTTGCGTCGATGCACTTGGCCGACATGTGCCTGCATCAGGAAGACTGAAGGTTGTTCGCACATCAGATGTGGGTCGGGAGGGGGCCGTCCGCTTTTGTGGCGGCCCCTTTTCGAAGCAGCCATTCTGCTTTCGGCCAGATTACGTCACGCCGGATCGCCATCGCGCGCAGGACCGGACGTTCGGCTTAGCGCCCTTCCCAGCCATCAAACGAGCAGTGCTGAGCTGCCGAAAGCGGATGTCGCGAAGCTGGAGGCAGGCTCGCGCTGTGACCGACTCAGGACGATGGACGAGGATAACGAACTTTGCGCAGAAATCCCTGGAGCCACCCTGGAGCTAATCGAGGGCCGGGACACATAATCTCCCTCGAAGGCCCTGAACGGATGACGGGCACCATGACCCGTTGGCTGTCCGAGTATGTCCGGACGGTGCATCCGGCCAACGGGCCAATCCGGCC
Source organism: Methylobacterium sp. P31 (assembly GCA_050632875.1). Classification (GTDB taxonomy): domain Bacteria; phylum Pseudomonadota; class Alphaproteobacteria; order Rhizobiales; family Beijerinckiaceae; genus Methylobacterium. The sequence continues at coordinate 182,461 of JBODSC010000001.1, forward strand.
TGTCAATCGCGACATGCGAAATATGGATTTTGCGCCGAGCGCCGCGACTGGTGTTGTGCTTCCAAAGGTTCAGAAAGCCGGAGGAAACACATGCCGCTCCAAGGCACCGTCCTGCGCCGAACGATCCTCCGCTCGGCGCTCGCCGCGCCCTTCATTCTGCCGCTCGGGCTCACTCGAGCCCGAGCGGCGACGGTTCTCAAGCTATCCCATCAGTTTCCTGGATCAAACGGCGACCATGGCGATTTCCGCGACCGCATGTGCCGGAAGTTCGCGGCAGGGGTCAGCGCGCGGACCAAGGGCGCGCTCGAGGTTCAGGTCTACCCGGGCTCGTCCCTGATGAAGACGAACGCCCAGTTCAGCTCCATGCGCAAGGCTGCCCTGGACATGAGCCTGTGGCCACTCGCCTATGCTAGCGGTGAGGCGCCCGAGACCAGCATCGGCTTGATGCCCGCGCTCGTCGGCTCGTACGAGCAGGCGGCGCTCTGGAAGACTGCGCCGGTCGGGCGCCGCCTCACGGAGCTGATGGCGGCCAAAGGGCTGATCTTCGTCAGCTGGGTCTGGCAATCCGGCAACGCTGCGAGCCGCGATCGGCCGCTCTATCTGCCGGACGACGCGAAAGGGTTGAAGGTCCGCGGTGGTTCGCGGGAGATCGACCTGCTCATGAAGGCCGCCGGTGCCGCAACCCTCAACCTGCCCTCGAACGAGGTCTACGCGGCGATGCAGACGGGAGCCTGCGACGCAACGATCACGTCATCAACAAGCATGATCTCGTTCCATGTCGAGGAGCTGGCCAAGCATCTCACCTCGGGCCGCGGACGCTTCTACTGGTTCATGCTGGAACCGATCATGATGTCGAAGGCGATCTTCGACGGCCTGCCCAGGGATCAGCAGGAAGCCATCCTCTCGGTCGGGGTCGAGATGGAGCCGTTCGGGCTGCACGGCGCGCAGGCCGACGATGCCGAGGTCGAGACGGTATTCGCGAAGGCCGACGCAAAGGTCGTGCCGCTAGACGACGCGGCGCTCGCCAAGTGGCGCGCGCTCGCGCAGGACACGGTCTGGAAGGAGTACTCCAATCGTTCGTCGACCTGCGCCGAACTTCTGAAGCTGGGTGAAGGCGTCTCGTAACCTCGGCTAGATCGAGACGATCTAGGACCGAGGCCGCAGCATTCGTCGGGCAACGCTCAGCCCTTGTCCATGGCGGTAGCGATCGATCGGAACTTAGCGCGCAGCCAAGTGATGGCCGGGTTCTTGTCGTGCCTGCGGTGCCAGTAGAGCGACCAGGCGAAGGGCTCCGACGCGAACGGGAGGTCGCGCACCGCCAGCCTGTGCCCGGCCGCGGTCAGGGCGGAGGCGAGCCGCTGCGGCATAACCGAGATCAGGTCCGACCGGTTCAAGACGTGAGGCACGAGGAGCCAGTGCGGGACGTTCAGCGCCAGGCGACGCTTGAGCCCATCGCGCGCGAGCACGTCGTCGACGAAGCGTAGGTCGGTGGGCGACATCGAGACCTTGAGGTGCGGGTGTGCCAGGAACAGGTCGAGCCCCATCGAGCCGCCGGCAGCAGGATGACTCTCCCGCGTCGCGCAGACCATGCGGTCCTCCATCAAGACCTCCGACTGGATCGCCGTGGAATGACCGAGGCCCATGCTGACGGCGAGGTCGATCTCGTCCCGTTCCAGGCCTTCCACGGTCTTGGATGGGGAAAGGTGCACGACGTCGAGATGCAGTCCCGGGGCCTCCCTGCCTAGCCGTTGCAGCAACTGTGGGAGCAGGATCAGGCCGAGCAGATCGGAAAGGCGGACCGTGAAGGTCCGTTGCGCGGCGGCAGGATCGAACTCCGTGTCGTGGTCGAACACGCGCTCGATCTGACGCAGCACCTGCCGCGTCGGCTCGGCGAGTTCGAGTGCACGGGGCGTGGCCTGCATCCCCGTCGGGGTTCGTACGAGGAGGTCGTCCTTGAACACGTGCCGCAGGCGGGAGAGGGCATTGCTCATCGCCGGCTGACTGAGACCGATCTTCTCGGATGCCCTGGTGACATGCAATTCCGTCAGGAGAGCGTCCAGAGCCACCAGGAGGTTCAGGTCGACGGAACGCAAATTCATCACGGCTCCTGGAAATGTGTCGTCGGTCGCGGGCCGGGACGGTGTCTCGGATCGTGCATGGTTTGGCGGCGGGGACGAGATCGCAAGGATCGTAACGCAACGCGCGGCGAAACAATTTGCGGCCCCGTCGCGGCGAGCGGCAAACCGCTTCCGGCCGAGTCATTCATGATCGCAATGCACGAAGATTGAGAATCAATTTCACCGAGGCGCACGGTGTCGATGTATCTGGGGAAGCGAAAGTCTAATATCGAGGCGTTGCGATGGCTAGCACCGACGAGTTGAAGAAGACCATCAAGGTCTGCATGTTCGACCAGTACGGAACGGTCGTGGACATGCAGGGCGGGCTCGTCAAGATTGCGACGCCCTTCCTCAAGGCGAAGGGCTGGACCGGCAGCCCCAATTCGTTTGTGACGTGGTGGCGCCGGACGCACTTCGAGAACTCCATGATCGACGCGCTCCTTCACAAGGAGCACACGCCCTACCGAGAGATCGGGCAACGCGCCGTGGCCCATGTTCTGGAGCGATCCGGGATCCCCTACACCATGGACGAGGTCCGCGATCTCGTCGCGGAGATCGAGAAGCTGGAATGCTTCCCGGAGGTGCCGGAGGCGCTGGCCCGCCTTCAGACGAAGTACCAGCTCGTCGTCCTCTCAAACGGCGATCCGGACATGCTGGAGACAGCCAAACAGTACCACAAGGTGCCATTCGATAAGGTGATCTCGGTCGCGGAGGCCAACGCCTTCAAGCCGCACGTGGCGACCTACACCAAGGCCGCAGAGATCTTGGGCCTGCACATGGACGAGATCCTGTTCGTGGCCAACCACGCCTTCGACGTCATCGGCGCAAAGGCTGCCGGGATGCGGACCGCGATGATCAACCGCCGAGATCGGCCATTCGAGCGCACGCCTTATCAGCCCGACATCACCGTCCCCACCATGATGGACCTCGCCCATGTCATGGTCTGACGCGAAGCCTCTAACCGGCGTCAGAATCCTCGATCTCTGCCGTGTCGTCTCGGGGCCGTTCGCGACCATGCAGCTCGGCGACCTCGGCGCCGACGTCGTCAAGATCGAGGAGCCCGGCAAGGGGGACGAGGCCCGAACTTACGGACCTCCCTTCGTGGGCGGCGAGAGCGCCTACTTCCTGTCGATCAATCGCAACAAGCGAAGCTGCGCGGTCGACCTGAAATCCGCGTCCGGGCGCGACCTCGTCGTCGCGCTCGCTGCCACGGCCGATGTCGTGGTCGAGAACTTCCGGCCCGGCACCATGGACCGCCTCGGCCTCGGCTACGAGATGCTGCGGCACCGAAACGAGCGCCTGATCTACTGCGCCATTTCGGGCTTCGGGCAGACGGGTCCGGACGCCGGCCGGCCCGGATACGATCTGATCGTGCAGGGCGAGTCGGGCGTCATGGACATCACCGGGGATCCGGACGGTCCGCCCACGAAGGTCGGCACGTCGATCGCCGATCTGGTGACCGGTCTCTACGCAGCTCAGGCGGTGCTCTCCGCCCTGATGCAGCGCGCGCGCACCGGCGCGGGCGGGCGCGTCGAAGTATCGATGCTCGACACCATGGCCTCGCTGCTGACCTTCAACGCCGGAATGTACTTCGCCACAGGAACGAGCCCGCGACGACGGGGTAACGTGCATCCGACGATCAGCCCCTACGAGACCTTCCAGGCCGCGGACGGTTGGATCAACGTCGGCGTCGCGAACGACCGCTTCTGGAGCAGCTTCTGCCGTGCTCTCGACCTCTCGGATCTCGCCGCGCGAACCGAGTTCGGCCGGGCGTCGGAGCGGGCAGCGCGACGCCCCGAGCTCAAGGCGATCCTGGAGCCGATCTTCCTGGGCAAGCCGCGCGAACACTGGATCGCGCTTCTCGGCCGGGCCGGTGTGCCGTGCGGTGCGATCCGGACCGTCGGAGAGGTCTGTGAGTTGCGGCAGCTGTCCGAACGAGGCGTGACCCGAAGCTTCACACACCCTGCAGCCGGGGAGGTACGCTATCTCGCAAGTGCAATCCGCTTCAACGATCAGGCGCCTCCGGATGCCGTGCGGCCGCCGATGCTCGGAGAGCATACGGCCGCCGTGCTCGCGGATTGGCTTGAGGCTCGACACAGCCGCTGTTGAACGGCTTGATGCCGAGGGCGCATTCGGACGCCCTCAAACAAGTGAGACTGCTGCATGACTGACGATCAGGCGAACCGGCGTGCGGCGCTTGGCACCACCATGCTGGCGCGAGCCCAGGCGAGCGAGGCGCAAGAATTCGGGTCGTTCTTCCTCTCCCGCCTCCTGGGATTCGAAGTCTCCTACATTGACGAGACGTGCATCGTTCAGTTCGAGGCCGTACCGCCTCTATTCAATCCGCAGGGCACACTCCACGGCGGCGTTCTCGCGACAGCGATGGATGTATCGATGGGGCACCTGCTGCATCATGTGGAAGGAGCGGGCGCAACGCTGGAGATGAAGGTCCAGTATCTCGCTGCGATCTCGGCCGGACTCGTGCGCTGCGAGGGAAGTTTTCTGCGTCGAGGTCGCGGGATTTCCTACCTGCAATCCCATGCATTCGGTGAGGACGAACAGCCCATCGCGCACGCGACTGCGACCTGGAAGCTGCGCAAGTCTTTCCCTGAAGCTTAATTCGGCCAAAGTTTATCCCGCCAAAGGTTTGATATGTTATCATGAACGGTCCTTCAGCGAAGATACCTTGAACAACCACTCAGGGTAACTCTGAGGCATTCACCTGAGCCGCAATGAACGGCCGCTTACCCACGACTGAGCTCCGAAAGCGGCCGTTCCGCTTACGGCCACGACCGGCCGTCCGACGCGGTGTTAGAGCTCCTCGAAATCGGACGGCCCAGCCGACGGCCCCTCCCCTGCCGAATTACCTACGCCTTGCTCCGCGCAGCCCTGTGCGCCAGCCGCAGCTCGGCCACCCTTTGCGACTTGCCGAGCGCGCCGCGCGAGTAGCGCTGCGTCGTGGAGGTCTGGCTGTGGGCCGCGGCCGACCGGATGTGGTCGAGATCGGCGCCGGCGTTCTCCGCCTCGGTGATCGCGCCGGCGCGCGCGTCCATGTTCCAGACCTCGTTGGGGATGCCTGCCGCGCGGGCCACGATCCGCCACTCCCGCCCGTAGGCCGATTCAGCGTAGGGCCGTCCGGCGTTCTCGTCGATGATCAGCGGCCCGTGCCGGTCCTCGACCGGCACGCGCTCCAGCAGATCGAGCACCAGCGGGCAGAGCTTCAGGTCGAGGACGGCGAAGGCACCGGTCTTGGTCGTAGCCTTACGGATGATCAGGTCGGCCGAGATGTCCTCTCACGTCAGTCCCCTGCCCCACTCGCGGCCGCACGTCCTTCTGGCGCATGGCGGTCTCGAACTGCAGGGCGGTGCCGAGGGCGAGCGACAGACGGCCCATCGCGATCGCCCTGGGGGATGAACGCCTCAACTTGGTGCAGCTCCATCACGACTCGGCGCCTTGCCGACTGCGGAAATCGGGCGTGCCGCAGGATGGTGTAGAGCCGCTCGCAGCCGGGTAGCTCGGCCATGACCCCGTAGGCGCAGAGTTCCCGCAGCTTCTTGATCAGGCCCCAGGCCTTGCGCACCCGCTCGGGTCCGCCCGGTCTGGCGGGGCGCTTGGCAACGTCGTACCAGCGCTGGACGTCGCCGATCTTGATCGCCAGGATCTGCCGGTTGCCGACGGATTTCTCGAGCAGCCGCAGGACATAGAAGTCGGCGCGCTGGCTGTTGTGCTTGAGCCGCTGGAAGGGGCTGGCCGGATCGGTCTGGTAACGGCGCGAGAGGTCGCGGATCGTGCCGTCGAATCGCACGACCGCACGGCCGCGGTTGGCCATGAACAGCAGCATATCGGCCTGCTGCCGCTGACAGATAGCCTCGATGCGCCGACGACCCTCGGGATCATCCGGAGAGTCGCGGAGAAGCACGAGGCGACACGCCTCCACTACGATTTCCGTCTGGAACTCGACGGTGTTCTGCTCAGCTGGGCCATCACCCGCGGTCCGAGCCTCCATCCGGCCGAGAAGCGACTCGCGGTTCGAACTGAGGACCATCCTCTCTCCTATGCCGAGTTCGAGGGCACTATCCCGGATGGCAGCTACGGAGCCGGCACCGTGATGCTCTGGGATCGCGGCACTTGGGAGCCCGAGGGCGATCCGCACGAAGGTCTGCGGACGGGCAAACTGCGCGTCAAACTTCATGGCGAGCGCATGCAGGGTGCCTGGATGCTGATCCGCATGTCCGGCGGCAAGCGCGAGAACTGGCTCCTGCGCAAAGTGGCCGACGATCAGGCGGATGACGGCGGCAGTCTCACGGAGCGCTATACGTCGAGCATCGAGACCGGCCGCTCCATGCCGGCCATTGCAGGTCGCACCAGCGCATCCAAAAAGAAGCCCGCCTCTCGCAAACCAGCGCAGCCGGAGCAGGAAGGCCCCACGGCACATCGGGGACCGGGCTTTCACCCGGTGCAGCTCGCGACCCTCGTCGATGAGACACCGGCTGGCCGGGATTGGCTGCACGAGACCAAGTACGATGGCTATCGCTGCCTTCTCGTGAAGCAGGGCGCCAATGTGATCGCCTACACCCGCTACGGCAACGATTGGAGCGACCGGTTCAAGACTCTGACAGCAGAGGCACGGGCCATCCCGGCGCAGCGGGCGTTGCTGGACGGCGAGGTGGTCGTGCTGGACGCGAAGGGGCGCTCGGACTTCGCGCGGCTGCAGAACGCCATGCGTGAGGACGCCCTGCTCGACTTCTTTGCCTTCGATCTGCTCGCGCTCGACGACGAGGATCTCACAGGCCTGCCCCTGCGAAAGCGCAAAGCGCGCTTGGAACAGCTCCTGAGCGGGCTGCCGACCGGTTCACGTCTGCATTTCAGTCCGCATCGGCAGGGCGATGGGCGCGCCGCACTTGAGGCCGCGTGCCACAGCGGCTTTGAAGGGATCGTCTCGAAGCAGGCGGACGCGCCCTATCTCGGCCACCGAACCGAGACGTGGCTCAAAGTCAAATGTCTGGCGCGGCAGGAATTCGTCATCATCGGCTGGACCCCGAGTACCAAGCGCGCAGGGTTTGCCTCATTGCTGCTGGGCCTCAAAGAGGGCGAGCAGCTTCGGTATGCCGGCCGGGTGGGGACCGGCTTCACACGCGAGCGCGCAGCCGACATCGCTGCGCGACTGCCCCCCTTGAGGCGGCGGCTCCGCCAGCCTCGAACGTCCCACCGCGCGTGGCTGGATCCGCCCGGTGGGTCAGGCCGGCCCTCGTCGCAGAGGTCACGTTCACGAAGTTCACGCGCGACGGCATTGCCCGGCACCCCTCTTTCGTGGGCTTGCGTGATGACAAGCCCGCGGAGCCTCGTCGAGGCGGAGCACGCTCGACCGGTCAGTCGTACGGGCAAGCGTATGAGCAAGAAGGCTTCGAGGGCGGGCGGGACGATCACGTCCCACGGCATCCAGATCAGCAATCCGGACCGTGAGCAGTACCCAGAAGCGCACATCACCAAGCGCGATCTCGTCGCCTACTACGAGCGTGTTGGCGCGTTGATGCTGCCGCATATCCGCAACCGTCCACTGACGTTGATCCGCTGCCCGCGTGGTCAGGGGCAGCGCTGCTTTGTCCAGCAGCATGCCGCTGCGGGCTTCCCAGAGGCCATCAAACGCGTGGCCATCACGGAGGCCTCCGGTGCGACGGAGGAGCACGTCTTGGTCGAGGACCTCGCGGGCATTCTGGCCTGCGTGCAGATGGGCGTACTCGAGTTCCACGGCTGGGGCTCGCGGGCAGCCGCGCTCAAAGCGCCGGATCGGCTGGTCTTCGACTTGGACCCGGACCCGTCGGTCTCGTTTCGGAGCGTCGCCGACGCCGCGGTGCTCATTCGCGACCGCCTCCAGGAGGATGGCCTCGTCTCCTGGCCGATGGTGTCGGGCGGGAAAGGCATCCATGTGATCGTCTCGCTGGCGCGGGCCGACTGGCTGAGCCTGAGCGCGTACGCGAAGCACTTTGCTGAGGCGCTGGAGCGGGACGCGCCCCGGCAGTTCACGTCAGACATGGCCAAGGCCGATCGGAAAGGGCGGATCTTCGTCGATTACCTGCGCAACGAGCGGGGCGCGACGGCCGTGATGCCCTACTCGACCCGCGCCAAGCCCGGTGCTTCCGTGGCAGCTCCGGTTGCCTGGGGAGACCTCGGCAGCATCACCTCCGCTCAAGAGTTCACCGTGCGCCGGTTTCTAGATGGCGAGGCACCGGAGCCCGCAAAGTGGTCGGAGGAGCCTCAGCACCTGCCGCAGCGAACACCCGCTAGATCGGTGAGACGTGCGGGCGGTTCGAGCGGACGTTCGCCGATGATCTTGCGCACCACCCCTTACGATCTTTATCGGGCGCGCTGGCCGGAATGGCCGAGATCACGGCCGGCGCAGCTTGTTGAACGAAGCCGGGGTGGTCGTGAGCCTAGGATGACGGCAGCGGCAGCATCACCGCCGTGCGTCCCGGCAGGCCTGCCTGACCGCAACGAGGTTGGATGAGACCGCGGCTCCGGGTCTCGGGCTCGCCTCGCTACATCCGGCCAGCACGAGGTACGATGCGGCTCAGCAGCTCGTCTTTCAGCAGCCTGATCTTGCGTGGGCTCAGGATGCCGCCATCGCGCGTGATGATCCAGGGCCGCAGGTACTCAAGCTCAACCTGTGCGCACTCGATGGCTTGCCGGAGGGTCGTGTAGCGCTGTGTCTCGTGCTGAGCATCCCTGCCCAGGTGTGCAACAACGTCGGCCGGCGCGTTCAAGTCATAGCTCCCCAGCATAGCGCTCCTCCGGCTCCGCACCGATCCCGTGACCCAGGGTTCAACGCGGAACGCTGACGCGCAGCTTAACCGAACTGACGACACACAACATCGTGAAACCGGCAGGCCAGACTGGGCCTTCTTCTGTTCACGTGTAAGAGCCGCGCCCGGCTGGGCGAGGCGCACAGCGACACGGAATGGTACTCCAGCCGATGCCAGACACGAATGCCGACCCCTTGCTGGCCAGCTCCGAAGCCGCTGCGCACCGAGCCCGCGCCAGCTTCGGTGCTCTGGCGTTTGGTTCGCTGGGTGTCGTGTACGGCGATATTGGCACCAGCCCGCTCTACGCACTCAAGGAGTCGCTGAAGTCCGCCGCGGCCGAGGGCGCACTCACACGCGCGGAGGTGCTCGGCGTGGTCTCGCTGATCCTGTGGGCGCTGACCATCATCGTGACGGTCAAGTACGTGTTTGTCATGATGCGCGCCGACAACAACGGCGAGGGCGGGACGCTGACCCTGATGGCGCTGGCCCAGCGCGTCATGGGACACGCCGGATGGTTCATCCCGCTGCTCGGGGCGACTGGTGCCGCTCTCTTCTACGGCGATGCGATCATCACACCGGCTGTCTCGGTGCTGTCGGCGCTGGAGGGCGTCAAGCTCGTCACCGACGAGTTCACCCCCTTCATCCTGCCCATCAGTTTCCTCGTGCTCATCGGGCTGTTCGTGCTCCAGAGCCGCGGCACAGCCGGAGTGGCAGCGTGGTTTGCGCCCGTGATGATCGTCTGGTTCGTCATCCTGGCGCTTGGCGGTCTTGCCCACGTGAAGGACGACCCTGGCATTTTGGGCGCGATCAGCCCGACCTACGGTATCCGGTTTCTCACAAGTCATGGGACCGGCGGCCTGATCGCGCTCGGCTCGACCTTCCTGGCCGTGACCGGCGCGGAGGCGCTGTACGCCGATATGGGCCATTTCGGCCGTGGCCCGATTCGGATTGCGTGGCTGACCCTGGTGTTCCCGTCTCTGGCCCTCAACTACCTCGGCCAAGGCGCATTGGTGCTGAAGCACCCTGAGACGCTTGAGAACCCGTTCTTTCTGCTCTTCCCCTCCTGGGCCTTGCTGCCGATGGTGGTGCTGGCCACGGCCGCCACGATCATCGCGTCGCAGGCGGTGATCTCAGGGACATACTCGCTGACCCAGCAGGCGATGCAGCTTGGGCTGTTGCCGCGCATGGACGTGCGTTTCACCTCGGAGTTGGAACGCGGACAGATCTACGTGCCGCGCATCAACTGGCTGCTGCTGGCCGCGGTTCTGATGCTGGTGCTGCTGTTTCGCACCTCAGACGCCTTGGCCGCGGCCTACGGCATCGCGGTCACCGGCACGATGGTGATCTCGGCCGTTCTCGCCTTCTTCGTCGTGTGGAAGTGCTGGACATGGTCGCCAGCCGCAGCGGCGCTTCTGATCGCCCCGTTGCTGGCCGTCGATCTGGTGTTCTTGGCGGCCAATCTGCTGAAGGTGTTTGAGGGCGGCTGGATACCGCTGGCCGTCGGCACCAGCCTGCTCGTTCTGATGCTGACGTGGCGACGCGGAACGCAGCTCCTGCGAGATAAGACGCAGCGCGAGAACGTGCCCTTGGCCGAGTTCCTGCCGATGCTCGATCAGCACCCGCCGGCACAGGTGAAGGGCACGGCCGTGTTCCTGGCAGCCTCGCCTGAGATCACGCCAACCGCGCTTCTTCACAGCCTGAAGCACTACAAGGTGCTCCACGAGCAGAACGTCATCCTCACTGTCGAGACGGTAGACACACCGCGAGCTGAGGCGAACGAGCGCGTGAAGGTGGAACCGCTCTCGGCCCTATTCACGCGCGTGACGCTTCGGTTTGGCTACATGGAACGACCGAATATCCCGCGGGCGCTCGCCTTGGTGCGCAAAGCGGGCCTGAAGTTCGACATCATGTCGACCTCGTTCTTCATGTCGCGTCGGCTGCTGAAGATCGCCACACGGTCGAAGATGCCGCGCTGGCAGGACCGGCTGTTCATCTGGATGGCAGGTACGGCCAATGACGCGACAGAGTACTTTCAGATCCCGACCGGGCGCGCTGTCGAGATTGGAACACAAATCTCGATCTGAGGCCGAATCGGGCTTCGTGCCGACCTCACCTCGATTATCGGGGCTATTCGCCGTCCAACCGTTTGCGCCGGTTATGGGGCAAACCGTCCTCATCCCGCGGTAAGATACTGAAGGCAGGCGTCGGTGATCTGCGTTTCATGTCGTTGCAGACGCGCGGCCAGGACCGTACCGGAAGCCGGAGCGTTGAAGGCTCGCTCTCCATGGTACCTCGACACTGAAGCGCCTCCGTGCGGACCTCCGGGATCGCATTGTCGCCTATCGCCCGATCTCGTCACCATCCTCCATGGACATGCGCGACTGGTCCGCACCACTCTGTGCGGCGTTCATGACCTGCTCTGTCGCTTGCTTCATCGCACTCTGCGCCATGCCGCCAAGCTCGGTCGCCTGTGCCTGTACGGCAGCAAGCTGGCTGCGGGCGAACTCAGACTGGAGCTGCATCGCCTCCTGTAGGCTCTTGGCCTGGGTCAGCTTCTGCGCGAAGTCGAGGGCCGCCCGCACATTCTGCTCGGCAGCCTGGAGGCTGTGAGACGCCATGTCCTGCGTGCTCGTGCCGGCGGTTTGAGCCGCGCCCTGGGTGGTCATAACCGTTTGACCCGCTGCAATGGGTTGCCCAGTAGACGACAGCTTCTAATCTATGTTGTTATCAAGTATCAAGTTTGCTCATTCACTCATTCGACCGCAGAAATCTAGATAACCTGCGCGGTATGAAGCATATTTATGCCACAGACTGAGGCAAAATTGTCTGCGTCAGTACGGGAACCGGAGCATAATGCAAAAACGTTAGCCAGTCGCGAGTCGAACGGTTTTGAGGCTGCCGGAGTTTGCGTCTGTATGCTGTACCTGATGCGTGACGCTTGTGATCTGATGCTCACGCCAGCACGGGTGGCGGCCGGCCTCACCAGAACAGCCTGCCAGAACCCGCTTAATCCGCTCAGCTACAGCCCTAACGGCCGCGCCATCATCGCCTCTTGTGAGCTGTTCGAGCGCGCCACCCGCAGCTACGCCAAACCGGCTTTTGGCCTACAGGCACCCGAGCGTGTCGTCTGGGAGCGGCCTTTCTGCCGCGTGGTCGCCTTCGGTGAGCCCTCTGCAAAGCCGAAGCTGCTGCTGGTCGCCCCGCTCTCGGGCCACTACGCGACCCTGCTTCGTGGCACAGTGGCGGCCTTCCTCGACACGCATCAGGTGTTCATCACCGATTGGGCCGACGCCAAGCAGGTGCCCCTCTCCGCCGGGCGCTTCGATTTGGACGACTACGTCGACTACTGCACGGACATGTTCGAGGCGCTCGGGCCCGACCTGCACGTCATGGCCGTGTGTCAGCCCTCGGTGCCGGTGCTGGCCGCCATCGCGCGCATGGAGGCTGAGGATCGGCCGCTGGTGCCTCGCTCGGCCGTGCTGGTTGGCGGTCCCATCGACACACGCCGCTCGCCCACTGCCGTGAACAGGCTGCCGCAGGAGAAGCGGATCGAGTGGTTTGAGCAGCACTGCATTCACCCGGTACCCTGGCCGCATCCTGGCTACGGCCGTGATGTCTACCCTGGCTTTCTCCAGTTGGCCGGCTTCATCAGCATGAACCTTGACCGCCATCAGACCGCGCATTGGGACATGTTCAACCATCTCGTCCAAGGTGACGGGGACTCTGCCGCCAAGCATCGCGAGTTCTACGACGAATACCTCGCCGTGATGGATCTCACGGCAGAATACTACCTCCAGACGGTCGAGACGGTGTTCATCGAGCATCTGCTGCCCAGGGGTGAGATGCGCCACCGAGGCAAACCTGTTGATCTCACCGCGATCCGGCGCTGCGCGCTGATGGCCATTGAGGGCGAGAAGGACGACATCACCGGAATCGGCCAGACTCGCGCCGCGCTCGACCTGACCACGAACCTTTCGGTCGAGAGGAAGGCTTATCACCTCCAGATGGGAGCGGGTCACTACGGCATCTTCAACGGCTCGCGCTTTCGCGCCGAGATCGTGCCGAAGATCGCCGCGTTCATGGAGGCGCAGGCCGATGCAGCAATGGCTGCGCCAACGCTCAGAGTCGCCTGACGAGCCCGCTTTCACTCAGACGCGACCCTGAATGCCCAGCCCCTTGAGCAATCGACACCGGGCCCGCATTTCGTGAGGTTGCTCCCGAGTTGGATGCGTAATCTCCGATTGGCCCGCTGACTGCGCCGGCCGAAGCATGTGAGCAGTCAGTTGGCCCTGTACTGGCCCGCCGCCAAGCGTGTTGGCCATTGCATTGTGGTGTTCGGCTGCCGTCCTATGAGCCGCCTTGCTTGCAACTGTAGTTGTGCGGCTCGCCTGTCGAGAGCCGCGCGGTGCCGCTGCCGCTTCTGCTCAAGCTGGTGCAAGATTCGGTCTTTCTCTTCAGTCGGACCGGACCAGTCCTCAAGGCGCTCGCAATCGCTCTGGTAGCCGAACTCGACATCGGCCAGCGCCGCCAGGGTCGCCTGGAGCAAGCCTGTTAAGTCGTCGAGTTCGAGATCGGCCCTCCGGGCGGTCAGCACCACTCCAGCCCACGGACCGGCGGGGACATCGGCCGGTTCGGCCCAGTTGATCCTTGTGATCCTCACAAGGACGTTGGATGCGGCGACCAGAGTGCCGGAAGCGTCACGCAGGGGTGTCGGGTAGGACACGACCGGGATGCGCGTCCCGTCTGGCCGCTCCAAGATGGCCTGCGCATTGCGCACGGGTCGCCCCTCCTTGATGGCCACGGCCATCGCGCACTGGTCGAAGGGCAGGACCTCGCCGTCCGTCGTGAAAATGCGCCAGCATCCGCACCACCGCGTCTTGCCGAGTTCAGGGTGGTAGCCCCAGAGATCGGCGGCTGCCTCGTTGTAGTAAGTCAGCCAGCCGTCCGCGTCGGTCGTGTAGACCGGTGACGTGAACTCCCTGAAGACCTCGGCACGGGACGGCTCATAGTTCCAGCCGCGATCAGGACCAACAAATTCAAATTCATCGTCGTCCGGAAACATGCTGCTCTCCCTCGACGGACGGGCGAAGATGTGCCCTTCGAAGCATTCCGGTCGCCCCCTCTGTCGCGGGTTCATAGGAGCCACGGCCTCTTTCGGGCGGCGTTGGCTCTTCAAGGACGCAGGACGCGTCGCGCTCCAGATCGTCCAGCGGTACGAGATTGTGCCTCAGACCTTCTGGGGGGCGGTTGCCCTCGATGGCATAGCCGCCTCACGCCGGTCAGGACTTTCCCGCAACGCCTTTCACGGGCATAGTTCTGTTGCACATTCGGGAGAATCCTTCAACAATAATTTGCCGCATTATGGCCGATGGCCGAGCATTATCGACCTTTTGCCGCGTTGCACAAAGTTGTGCCGCCAACGTCATGCAATGTGATTTTGTGTCGATGGCAGGATAAATTTCACGACTGTCGAAGATTAACTTGGCCCTGATAGCACGCTCGACGAAATGCCTTGCATCAACATGAGTTAGTTAGTTTGTGTCACCGCTCGGACGCTCCTGTTCCGGATCACCGACGCGGACCGTCGCTCCACCGCTCGCCCTGGCACAGCGGTCGAACCGCGGGGAGGCCCATGGCGGGATTAAGCAGGAACAGAGAATTTACGGCCTGGGAGCCCCTGGCTGTCACTCACGCAGCGGGGGCGACCTGCCCAACCTCGGTCCATATCGCCCTGACCTGCTGAATGCTGGCAGCGCCGACCCCGGTCACGTGGACGACCTCGCGGATGCTCTTGCCGTCCATCAGCATGGCCAGGATTGCCTCGATCCGGTTCGGCGGCCGACGCGGTGATATCGTCTAACCGGGTGTTTGAATGCACGACACGTTTTCCCGACAAATTCTGAGCCGTTCTGTTCGAGCCGCTGGCGGTGTGGACGGCTCGTCGGGAAAATGGTCGTTTTCTTTGCAACTCCAGATAATAGAAAGGCGGCCTATAGGCCGCCTCTGGACGTTGCGTGTCCGCCGGCTACGGCTTCGATGGCGCGTTTCCAGATCCCGTGTTCGCGCTGCCTGTGACTGGCAGCGACCGTGCCTTGTCGAGCAGGGTGGTGGCCGCGTCCACGCAGTCCTTCAAGGTTTCGCGCGGACCGCAGCGAACATGGAGCTTAGCGTCGCCAACCTTCATGTGAAACGAGGAACCGCCCCGCGCTACATCATCCCCATTGCCGCGCCAGTAGTCCCGATCTCGATCCTCGTTGGGGTGATATCGTCCTTCGTCCTTTCCTCTGTCGCTGCGGTCGTAGAACCCGTCTCGGTCGTCACGCGACGAGCCTTGAGCGAGTACCGAGACAGGCAGCACAAGAAGGCATGCTGCAATGATGAGAGGCTTATGCATCTGAGCGCTCCGCATATTGGGTCTGGGAAAAGACGTGTGCGTTAGTGGCAGGTCTCGCGATACTCACGGCAGGTGCTGGGCTCCCTGCTCGGTGGTCCTTACGTCCGAAGGCGCGCCACTGCGGTTTGTGGACCTCGAAAGAGAACCGTCCGCCCCATTTAGATCAGGCGCTTAGCTGCCCGTTAGGTGAAGGCCCACTCTGGATCGCACGTTCACCGGCACCGCTCGCGGTACCGTCGGCAGTTGCCCCGCCCTTCGTCGCCAAGCTCTTCCTTGTGAAGACAGGCTTGGCGCAGTTCGCGACACATCCCTCGGTAGCCGCCACCTCGGCGCTCCTCGTAGTAGCCGCGGCGACCATCATCGACGCGCACACCGCCGGGGCCGACGTAGAAGCCCTCAGCAAAGCCCGTGTGAGGCACCGCGATCATGGCAGCCAGGGCTGCCGTGCTGAGGACGAACTTACGCATAGGCGCATCTCCACTGCGTTTCTGGATGTTGCTAGGAGAGTAACGCCTGGCAATCCCGAACCGTTCTCCAGCAAGCGGCATAAGAGGAGCGGCAAACGGCCTCGTTGCCGCCGGGCAGTCGCGTTGACGACGAGCGGCGCGCGTGGATTGAGAATCTTATGACGAATCAGCCGAACGGACGCGACAGATTGAAGTCACTAAATTTGGATTGCATTGTCGCGGCAACCTCATCGAAATAAATATCTGTCCTGACTTTCGCCTATCAACACTTGGCCGCGCCGCGCGCCAATTCTTCGAGGATGAAGGCGTCTGCGTGCGTGGGCGGTGTCAATCGTTCGGTCCTTCACCGTTGCCCCGCGTGTTGCCTGATGACCCACTCGCTTGGCGGATGCACTCGCGATCGCCCGTGGCGCACAGTGTATGGAACTGAGGAGGCCCGTCGCTGTCCTCATCCAGTGGCATGATGACTGGCGCGACAAACTCACCCAGTTACAATGGCGGATCAAAGGTGCGCCAGCTCGAATAACCGATTGGGAATGACTTCCGCCTGATGAGCAATACATCAATGAAAATCCTAGCCCGCAGAGTTAATCCATCTGGAAGGATGCACCTATAGGTCCGACATGGAATTTGACCACTGTGTGTCTGCCGCGCCTATTACGGCCGTGATGACGACTTGCGCTATGATGAAGATCGTGATCTTACGTTAATCTACAGGGCTTCTCCGAGAATCCGTGCCGCCTGAAGAAGTTCTACGAGCAACATGCAGCTCAGGATCAGCTATAGGAGGTGGCGAGCACTGCTCCCAAGCTTTGGAGAGGAAGGCGTCCCAAGGTGACCTGACCGGGATTTTGGACCGGGCCAATTGCGAGGCTACTGCATGGTGGCAACCATGGGTAGCCGGACGGCCAGATCCGGGAAGGTGACGGGCGTGGGTGGCCGGTAGCCGGGCGACGACTGCAGCCTCACAAGGCGGCCTTCCTCGATGGCGTGGCTCGCTCCGACGTTGAGGCGGCGGGTTTTTTAGGCGAGCCCAGGTGGTCGTCGCTCTCTGCCATGAGCGAGCCAAGACCTCGGCAGCCACACGCATCCCAATGTTTGCCAGCCCAGGTGCTATTCGTCACCCACCTCCTTGTGCTCAGTCGCTTCGTCTTCCTCTTCGGCGTTATCGCCGAGGAGATCGTCCAACTCTTGGATTAGGTCCGCGATCTGCTGCTCGTTCGCGCGGACGCGGAAGACTTTTCCATCTTCGGCCTCGAACTCTCGCGCACAAGAAAGCCCGCTGCGGCGGGGTGCCGAGCGGGCTGAAGGTTGTTCTACCTAGGAGGGGAGAACGCGCAGATCGTAGCCGAGCTTGATCGCCTGTCGCCTCACATGCACGTGAGGCCTTACAGTCGCAGTCTCAGTGCAGGCCGTGGCGACGCGCTTCTGCCCTTAGCTCGATTTGCGCTGCCACCAACGTACCGACGCGCTTTGCTGCTTCAGGGCTGGGGAACATGGGCTCGGATCGCTCGACCGCGAGCCACGGATTTGTTCCGTAGATCGCCCATGCCCACGGCTTTGGGCCCCTCCCACAAAGCTGGGCTTCGACACGTAGGCCCTGAATGAGACGTCCGACCATAATGGTGGTTGTATGCCGCATCGGGCAGACTCGGTCCTTAATCTGCGTCAAGCCGCCGCAGACCAAAGTATGCGACCTCCTTTCCCTGATCAAGAATTTCGTCTCCTCACGCTTGGCCACTGCTTGTTAACCGCCATCGCGAAGCAACGTCTACACCGTCGCCGACTGCGCGTTCCGCAACGCCAGCCTCGACACGTGCGCCCGACAGCTATCCTGACAGGATGCGCTACACCTACTCTGCCGGCTGTGGATGGCGCTTCGGTACGCCTCTGTAGTGCCGCTGGATCAATGGGCAGCTGTCGTGCGTGCGGCGGTGCGAAAGGGTTGTGTGCCCCTGTCCACTGTAGACGCCTTGGATGCTCACCCGGCCGTGGCAGTGTGAGCATCGCTTCACCGCTTCGCGATGCTGGAGGCGGGCCTCATCGAGGCGAAAGACGCGCCAAGCGCCATCTACCAACACTTCGCAGGTCAGGGCTGACAGCATCGACATGCTCAACCATGCCGCGCCAGCGACGCGGCTGCCAGGGCATTGAGGTCACACCACGCTGCCTCAACTCAGTCAGATACCCTCATGCGTGCCTGTAGTCCGCCGCCACGACGGAGCGGGGCTCGGCCTCGCGAGCGCCATCTAGCCAGCCTATAGGGCGCCCAGCAGGAGGATCTATGGGTTACATCATCGCTGGCGCCAACCTCGCCAACACCGAGAAGCCGAGCATCGTCCATTAGGCCGAGACAGCGACCGAGGCGCTTCAGAGAGTCCAGGAACTTGAGGGGGACGGTTACCACGTGCGCACCCACGCGTGCAGTCGCGCGATGTCGCCGCCGAAGCGGTCGAGAACGGCGTTGGCAAGTGCGTCGAGCTCTGCAGTATCGGTCCTGCGCAGCGTATGGCGGATCAGTTGCAGGCCGATCCAGGCCCCCCACCCTCGTCCCCTGCTGGGAACGCGTGCCCGCCCGCTTTCGTGGTCTCGTCCTGCCGAGATCTGGCCCAGGCGACGGTGCCGACTGCAACCATCACACCCGTTTCCGTTGCGCCGAGGCAGCCGCTCAGGGCGGCGAGGCCATCCGACACAATCTGGAGTCGCCCAAACCGGGGCGAAGCCGCGCGGGCCGCCGCGAGCGCGGCCACATGCTCGCCACCTGCGATGGCCAGACAGCAATGCAGTTGCTCGGGCACGAGCGCTGCGCCAACCTCGGCGAGGGCAGCAGCGGCGGTCGGCAGGACCATATCCCAGACCCCTGCGCCGAGCAGGCCGATATGCGCACCCGCTCCCCGCGCCCGCGCTAACTCGGCTCCATTGGCGTCTGCCAAGACCGCGACCGTCTTGCTGGCTCCCGCATCGATGGCCAGCAGCCTGATCCCATTGCTCTGTGCGGAGAGCGAGAGGTGTGGAGCCTCCATGATCACGAGGCCCGAGGGAGCCAGCGCCTGGTTCCCAAGCCTCGGTGAGCAGCCGCAGGACCCGGCTTCCGGCATCGTTTCGACAAGTGCCTCATGATCCCCAAACATCACCTCCGGGCGAGCCTCTGAGCTAGGAACGTCCTGCACGGGTTGGTGCATGTGGTCCTGTCCTATGAACGAACCTGCCTTAAGACCGTTTCGGGCCGTCTACGTGTCATTCCTTGACCCGGCCCGCGGGCGGCGCACCCATTCGCCGCGCTTGAATGACCAGCCCGGAAGCAGACATTCTCAAGGTCTGAGAAGGGCCGTGAGCGGGCGCCACATCGACGTCCGCTTTTCCGGCATTCTGTCCAGAAGCGGACGAGCCGCTATCGGCCAAACCCGGTCGGCCGCTTCGCAGATGCGCACTCAAAGGCGGTGCTCATTCGGTGCGTGGCCGTGACGACGTTGTTGGATCTGGTGTGCGGCCAATGTGCAATTCAATGGTTGCAGCGTCGGATCCATTGATCTGCATCAAAGCCGATTCTGTAGACGATGATCAGATTTCAATAGATATAATGGAGGCGAATGTCATGGCGCAAAAATTGGATCGCATGGCTCGAGAAGCCGACGCGGTCTCCACTAAGATCGAAGGAGCATACGAGAAGCTGATCAGCAAGCTTCAATCGAAGTCAGATAAAGCGCGCGCCAGGATGAATGGTGAACGAACAAGTGTCATGCGCAACATGTTAGGACAGCGCGCGAAACTGTATGCTGAAGCTGCGCAGGAGATTGGCGCTTGCTTGACCAAGCGACGCATAGCGTCAGCAGATGTGCCGCACGTTAACGGCAAGAAGGCAAGCTCTCGCGATGTCCCAGTCGAGGTCCTTGGCTGAATGCCTTAACCCTGGAGCTAACCGGCGCGATCGACCGGACCGATTCAGTTCTCGTTAGTCTCGCGTCCCTATATAGCAGCCGATTAGAGCATTCAGCGACCCCGAGAGCGGGTCTACTTGTCATGGTACGGCATTCAACAGGCGCAGGATCTTCGGTGACGAAAACTGACGTGGGCTGAATGAGGCGCGCTCGGCAGTCTGCGCTGTAGCCGCCTCTGGGCCCCGCAGCGAGATCATAGCCGATCGAAAAGGGAGGCGAGCGGCGCGGCTCAGCTGCTGCTGCCATTCAGCGAGGAGTTGATCTCATGAAGAAGCTCCTGATTATGACTGCGGCTATCGCAGGTCTGATCGTAACCAGCATGGCGGCCGACGCTCGCGGTTTCCGTGGCGGCGGCGCCGGCTTCCGGGGTGGCGCGTTCCGGGGCGGTGGCGTTCATGGGGTACGGGCGGGCGGGTTCCGCGGCTATCGCGGTCGGGTCGCCGGGGGCTATCGCGGTGGCTACGGGCGGGCGGGCCGGTACGGCTACGGGTACGGCCGCTATGGAAGAGGCGGATACGGGCGTTATGGTTATGGCTACCGATATCGTCCGTACGGCTACGGCCTTGGCGCGGCAGCGGCCGGAGCAGCGGCCGCCGGCGCCTATGGCGCGACCTATGGTGGCTGCGGGCCTTACGCCTATTACGACCGATATGCAGGTGTCTGCCGCTCCTACTGACCGGCAACCCCGGTGTGGCCTTACCGAAGCGCCCCGGCCAGGTCGAACGGAGAGGCCCGAGCCTTCGACGAGCGCGGCCTTGGCCGGCTCGGGATCAGCGGCCCCCGGATCAGATGCACTTGCATCCTGAAAGGACCGAGGCGCGACATGATGATCGCGCTCGACGATGCGGTCGCGTCAACACGCCTGGTTCGGCCACGTCACCTCGGAGGGTGTCCCAATGAGCAGTCTCTTCGCCGAGTTGATCTCGCCCGAGCGGGTCGTGTTCGCAGGCGAGATCCGGTCCGTCGTATTACCGGGCGTCGAGGGTGATATGACCGTCCTAGCCGGCCACGCGCCACTCATGACAGCGCTACATCCTGGAATCGTCTTCGCCACCGATGCCGACGGTATCGGACGCCGTGCGTTCGTGCGGGGCGCCTTCGTCGAAGTCACTGCCGACCGGGTGACTATCCTTGCCGAGCGCGTCTTGCCGGTCGAGGAACTGACCGCCACCAAGATCGACGAGGAGGTCCTCCACCTCCAGATGGAGCGGGATGCAGCGAAGACCGAGGCGGTACGCGCCCACTTCGACGTCTCGATTGGCCGCCTGGAGGAGTTCAAGGCGAGCCTCGGGCTTTGAGGGGAAATGACACGCTCTCGGTGTAGGTCGGTGATCAACGACCGCTCCTGGGCCTCGCCGCTAGCAGCCTGATCCTTTGAACACTCCTCACGTACAGGCTGCCTGACTGAGGTGGCTCGGATGGCCTCCTTCAGCAATTGATCTGACCCCACGCCAGTCAGCCAGCCGGCCCTTGTCGGCAGCCGGACGGATGGCAGCTACCGCCCGTGGTTTTCCGGTAAGCGCTCGGCGAGCGGCCCGGTCGATCAGGCGTCCTGAGCGCTGGCCGAGGTCGGCAACCAGTTCCAGGGCAGGAGCCCCCCGAGTTCCCCGATTAGCCGAGGGTGGCCGCCGCCGTATCGACCGCACAGGTCGAGTGAACGAGCACGTAACAGGGCAAATCGTACGGCCTGTCCTGACCGAGAGGTGTGCTGATCGGGCGTATCTTTCCGGGACGCCAGGCAGGTCCTGAGGGTACAGTTCGTCCCGGTAGAGTGAACTGTACCCTCTGAACACCCGGCAGATCCTCGTTCGAGAAAAACCTCAGCTAAATCACCATCATCTCGACTTCGGCAAAGACGAAACAAGTAAGTCACCGACATCATTTCACTGTGTCGGAGCATCGAGGACAACGTGATCATCCGCCTCCGTCGACGAAAGACACATCGCGATTCGGTTGTGAAGGCGCAGACCTTCAAAGACCTACAGACCCGCGGCGGACGAGATGGACCGGCAGGGAGGTTACCCGGCTCGGTCGCGACGATCGATCGTACGACGGTACAGGATAACGCCACTGGATCGCAGGCCGGCCAGGATATCGTGATCAATCACGTCCTGGTTTGATGAACCTCGACTCTTCTGGCAGCGGCGGGTGATCACTGAGCGAGAGCAAATTCGGAACTCTAGAAATCGTCGACCCGACGGTGAACTCATACTTCCGTCCCATCTCGCCCTTTCAAAATGTCCGATTTCCGGAACACCGAGCGGCTTCGAATGACCGCATCTGGCCGAAAGCAGCCTGTCTGCATCGGTGTAACTGAGGCGTTCAAGCAGACAGGCATACGGAAATCTCAAGGAGCGAACACGTCGGACCGAAGCGGTCAGTTGTGAAGATTTGTTGATCCGGCCTGATGGCGAGTGCGGGGCGCTTGGAGGGCGAAGGTTGGATACGCCGCCTGACTTTTGAGACCATGAGACCGACCGTCGTATCGACGCCATCGTGAATGCATCGGCATAATGAGCCGGGCCAGATTCCACCCGCGACATGCACCGGGTGCATACGCATAGTTCCGCCTGAGTGCTTCCGCAGTGCGCGATTGCTTGGCAGGATCATCAGAGCGCCGCACGCGTGTGCCCGCGCCTCATAGTAGAAGATGGAAACTACGTGAGTAGCTTCGCCTTGAAACAGCAACGTGCGGAGCCGCATGCAGATCTCAGGGTAGGTTGGGGCGTCTGCCGGCGAGCTATGCACGCAGAAATGACCGCACTCTTGCCGCGAGCAAATCTCTCTTAATACTTCAATCAGTTGGTCCGAACCAGAGACGCGCCGTTCGAATCCACGCAATAAGCTCTATCAAGAGCCGCCACTTCCGGTGATACACTCGAGCAGGCACCAACCGGCAACACAACCGGATCAACTTTACAAGACGAGACGCAGAAAGCGTCGCGCGGCTCTACTCGGAGAAGAGGTCATGGCACAGGAACGGATCGGACACACAGCACTTCGAGCCAAGCGAACGACCGCCGAACACGCCGCCAGCCTGATCGCGCCCGGAAGTACCATCGGCATGAGCGGATTCACGGGATCCGGTTACCCGAAGGCGGTCCCGCTCGCCCTCGCGCGGCGCATTGAGGCTGCCCACCAGGCTGGCGAGCCGTTCCGTGTTCGCGTGTGGACTGGCGCCTCGACGGGCCCGGAACTCGACGGTGCACTATCACGCGCCGACGGGATCGAGTTCCGCCTGCCCTACAACTCCGATCCGGTCGCCCGCGGGAAGATCAATCGTGGCGAGATGGCCTATGTCGATATGCATCTGAGCCAGGTCGCTCCGATGGCTTGGCAAGGCTTTCTCGGGCCCCTCGACACGGCCGTCGTCGAGATCTCATCCATTCGGCCGGACGGATCGCTGGTCCCATCTTCCTCTGTAGGCAACAACAAGACTTGGCTCGATCGAGCCTCGTCAGGTGATCTTGGAGGTGAACCACTGGCAAAGTGCCGCCCTGGAGGGCATGCACGACATCTACTACGGCACCGCGCTTCCGCCTCATCGCCTGCCGATCCCCCTCGTCCGTCCTGACGATCGCATCGGCGAGCCGACCTTCCGCTGCGATCTCGATAAGATCGTCGCCATCGTTGAGACGGAGGCGCCCGATCGAAACTTGGCCTTCACACCTCCGGATGCGGCAGCGCATGGAATCGCCGGGCATCTCATGGAATTTCTTCGCCATGAAGTCGCCCGCGGCCGGTTGCCGTCCTCGCTGCTCCCGATCCAGTCGGGTGTCGGCAATGTCGCGAACGCTGTTCTGTCCGGCCTGCTTCATGAGCCGTTTGAGGACATGACCGCCTATACCGAGGTCATCCAGGACGGCATGCTCGACCTCCTTGCGGCCGGCAAACTCCGGATGGCGTCAGCCACGGCCTTCTCGCTCAGTCCGGAGGCTGCGGCTCGGCTCAACGCAGACATGGCGCGGTTTCGCGGCCGCATGATCCTTCGCCCTCAGGAGATCAGCAATCATCCTGAGTTGGTTCGTCGTCTCGGTTGTATCGCGATGAACGGCCTGATCGAGGCGGATATCTATGGATACGTGAATTCGACGCACGTTATGGGATCGCGCATCCAGAACGGCATCGGCGGCTCAGGAGACTTTGCGCGAAACGCCTACCTGTCGATCTTCATGACGCCCTCAACCGCGAAAGGGGCCGGATCTCGGCCATCGTCCCACAGGCCTCTCACGTCGATCACATTGCTCAAGACGTGCAGGTGCTCGTGACAGAACAGGGCTTGGCGGATCTCAGAGGCCTCTCACCGACCGAGCGCGCAAAAGTCATCGTCGAGAACTGCGCACATCCTGACTACCGGGCCGCCCTGCAAGACTACCGCGATCGGGCTCAGCGAGGCTCCTACGGCGCGCATGCGCCGACGCTGCTTGGGGAGGCACTCTCCTGGCACCAGCGGTTCGTCGAAACTGGGTCGATGCTCATGACCTGACCGGTTTTGTGGACCGGGGCAGGTGAGAGACATTCGCGGGGTGTTGGGATGCCGCACTGGCATATCGCCTCGACCAACAACCCGACGATGCCCCGGCCGTTGATGCTCCGGGCAGCCTTCAACGCCAGGCTGGGCCGGCTGTGCGCGTCGCTCAGCATGAGAACCCGCAGGCTTCGGGCCACGATCGCAGGCATGGCCTGTGCTTGAGCGGAGAGCAGTTTATGAGCCGACTCCCCGCTCCGACAGCACGGCCCGGAGAGCCTCCGCCAAGTCCCTGGCGCGAACGGCTTGCGCAGGAGCCCCGCGCCCATGAGCATCTGCTCCTCGCTCGGCCACTCCGACGGCTGGTGACACAAGGGCGGCCCACAGTAAACTGCCCCCGTCCCTTCAGACGTGAGAAGCGGAAGTCTCCCGCATCCCCATGATGCGCGGTCTGCCTCCCGTCAGCCTCGTCGAGCCGGGACGGCTCCGGCGCATTGGCACAAGGGGGACAGTCTCACGACCTCCACTTGATGCCCTGGTTCGACTTCCATCTGCGCCCCCGAAAGGGCTGGAGCGAGATGGTCTGGGCTTGGAGTTCCCGACCCGAGAAGCGGCATACCGCAAGGCGAGTCACACCGTTCCGGGAATGCGCGCCGAACTGGCGCACCACAAGGTGGGCCCAACCCAGACGCCTTCGAGATTGTCGGCGCGAGCGGCAGGCTTCTGATGGAGACACCCGTCACGAAGATTCTGGATCGGTGGCGTCAGCCTGTCGCTCCACTCCGTACGGAACGATCTCGCAAGGGCTGAGGGGGCGCCACGCGGCGATGCGGGGCCCGTCCGACTTCAGTAACCGGCGTATCCACCGGCACCCTGGCCCGGACGCACCGAACCATTGCCGGTCGTCAGGGGTCCGGCTAGCCGAGGCTGAGCCTGCAGGTTGGCCAGGGCGCGCCCAGCCACACAGCCGCCGACTGCGCCGAGAACACCGTGCGCGGCGTAGTGCCCGGCGATTCCACCGACGATGGCACCGGTGATGCAACCCTTCGCTTCGGCCGCGTGGCTAGCGACCGTGAGGGCACACGCCGCCATAGCGGCCATAGCGACACGCTTCAACATCGTATTCATTCCCAACGCGGCATCGTAACCGCAACGGAGATGTAAGCGGTGGTTCGCGCCACGAAAGGGGAAAGGACGCAAAAATTAGTGGCGCTAGAACTCCTTGCATTTTCTGTTGCTTGATCAGTAGCGGCAGAGTTCTCGAATAACGAGCTGGAACGTGAACGATGAACGATTTCTGAACGGCATAAAGCTGATCGAGAACTCGCCAGAGGCACGGGTCCTGGTTCCGCAGAGCCTCGGCGACGATGGACGGAGATCAGGCGATCGTCGGAACGATTCCGCCCTCGACCCGGAGCGCCGCACCGTTCGTGGCCGCCGCGAGCGGGCAAGGTAGGCGACCATCGAGGCGATCTCGTCCGGCTCGATCAGGCGCTGGATCAGGGACAGCGGCCGATGCTCGCGGAAGAATCCCGTCTTCATCTCCTGCGGCGAGAGGTCCAGACTTGAGGCGACGCTCTTCAGGAAGTCGACAATCCCCTCGGAACGGGTCGGGCCCGGCATCACCGTGTTCACTGTGACGGCGCTGCCCTTCGTGAGCTGCGCCAACCCGCGCGCGATCGTCAACTGGGCGGACTTCGTGACCGCGTAGTGGATCATGTCCGTCGGTGGCACGAGGCCGGATTCGCTCGAGACGAACACGATGCGCCCCCGCCGCGCTCGCGCATGCCAGGGAAATAGGCTTGTGCCAAGCGCGCGCCGGATACCGCGGTGACCTCGAACGAGCGGTGCCAGTCTGCGTCCGTGATCCGGGCGAAGTTCTTGGACTCGTAGATCCCGAGATTGTTGACTAGGATGTCGACCTCGGGCGCCTCTCTGGCGAGTGATCCTCCCTCGGCTTCGCGGACACCTCTGATACGCTCATGCTGAGCGGGGAAGGTGTCGGATGGCGAAGACGAGACGGGAGTTCACGCCCGAGTTCAAACGCGAAGCGGTCGCCCTGCTGGAGAGCAGTGGCCGGCCGCAGATACAGGTCGCGGCCGAGGCTCGGGATCCAGCCCTCGATGTTGCGGCAGTGGCGTGCCGCGCTGAACGGAGCCTCACCCCGGCCGCGGCCGGCAGGATCGACGGGGATTTCGCCACCAAGCCCGGTCGCCTCGCCGTCCGATCAGGCCGCCGAGATCGCTCGCCTGCGGCGTGAGGCTCGACCGCACGCGCATGGAGCGCGCCGTGCTAAAAAAGCCATCGGCATCTTCGCGGAGATGCCCAAGTGACCTTCGCCTTCATCGAGCAGCATGCGCGGACCTGGCCGGTGCGTCTCATGTGCCGCGTGCTCGGAGTCTCACCCAGCGGCTTCTACGGCTGGCGGTCACGGCCAGAGAGCGCCCGCTCGGCCTCCAACCGCCAGCTCCTGGACGATGTCCGGCGCATCCATGCCGCCCACCATCGGCGCTACGGTGCCCCACGCGTGCATGCCACCCTGCGGGCCGAGGGCCGGTCTGTCAGCCGTGGGCGGGTGGAGCGTCTCATGCGCCGGCACGGCATCCGTGCCCTGGCGGGGCGTCGGTTCCGGCCCTGCACGACCGACAGCCGTCACGATCTCCCGATCGCCCCAAACCTCCTGAAGCAGGACTTCTCGGCCACGCGGCCAAACACGGTCTGGCTGGCCGACATCACCTACCTGCCAACCGGCGAGGGCTGGCTGTACCTGGCCGCCATCCTCGATCTGGCCACGCGCAAGATCGTCGGCTGGTCGATGCGCGATCACATGCGCACCGAGCTGAGCGTGGCGGCGCTGATGATGGCCGCCCAGCGGCAGCGACCGGCCGCAGGGCTCATCTGCCATTCGGATCGTGGCAGCCAGTACGCGGCGGAGGCCTACCGGAAGCAGCTCGCCAGCATAGGGGCCAGGCCGTCCATGAGTCGGACAGGATGCTGCTACGACAACGCCCCGATGGAGAGCTTCTTCCACACCCTCAAGGTCGAACTCGTCCATCAGCGGCGATGGGCGACCCGGGATGAGGCGCGACGCGACCTGTTCGCTTACATCGAGGGCTACTACAATCGGCAACGCATCCATTCGGCACTCGGCTATCTCACGCCCGAGCAGGCCGAACGGACCGCGAGCTAATCTCCCCGTGTCCGCGAAGTCAGGGGAGGATCACTGCTTCAGCCGGCGCAGCTCGCCCGTGCCTAGACCGCCGTAGAGCTTCTTGCAGCGTGAGACATGTCTGCTCGGAGATGCCCATCCGGCGCAGTACCTCCGCGACCGGCATCCCGGTCTCGGCCTGCTTCAGCGCAAAGGCGATCTGCTCCTTAGCTCGAACCTGCTCTTCTTCACGGCTCCGCTCCGCCCGTCAGGGTCTCACAAAACCGGAAAACTCGCACTCACGCCGGACCAAAGCGATGGGGGGACGTCGGCGATCACGAACCCCGCCACTGGCGTCAGGGCGAGAACCACGAACAGGGTTGTGACCACGAGGTCGGCGCTCATCACATCGCGCCCATTCCGGAGCGTGCAGTCACAATCTGCCAAACCGCCCACAGCATCGCCGCGATCCAGCGGAGCCCGAGAAGCCCGGCCGCAGCAATCCCCGCGAGTATGAGACGATCCTGCCAAGGACGCCTAACCTGATCCTGCACAGGCCTTGTATCATTCTGAACAATCATCGTACCCAAACGCCGCTTGATGAACTGTCCTTAGCAGGCGCTGTTCCCGTAATGACCTACTTTCGCATGCCTGCCGACGTCAATCCACAAGCCGAATCGCGTGAGATCAAGATGATCCGAGCGCTTCGGCATCTCTGCGCTAGAGTGCTCTGCGCCTTCCTATGCTTGGAAGGCGGCCGCCTGCGCCTCTTCCGCCCGGAGGTCAGTGACGCCAACAAAATGTGCATTGCGCAGCACGATTTTCGAAGCGACTCCCACGATTCATGCAACAAGCGGGTGGCGCGTTCGTCGGCGTCTGTGCACTGGACGGCGGTCGCGCGGCGCATCTACCCGACGACGGGCCGCGCTGGCCGGTCTGGTCCATGATTCGGGCGAGATCAGCTCCGCGTTCTGCACTCAGGGGTTTGCGCCGGCGGGTGTACGCGGGATCCGAACACCGCGTTGGAGCATGTCGCGCAATTGCAGATAGATCATCGCGGTCATAAGCGCATCATTCCCGGCGTCATGCTGCGCAAGTTTAGGAATTCCTAGATCATCCAAAATGGACGTAAAACTCAGATCGATAGCTACATAATCGGGCGCCCCTCCGTATTTGCATCGATAATACATGGATGATATGTCAACCCGCTTATTGGGCAAATGAATTCTCAGAAAATGAACAAGGTAGCGATCTATCATTCCAACATCGAAGTCTGTGTAATAGCCAACGATGGGGCGACTACCAATGAAATGCAGTAAATCCGGAAGAATATCGCGCATCGGGCGCCCATGCTGCAGGTCGCGGTCGAGGATACCATGAACCTTGATCGCCTCGTGCGCAGACTTCCGGTTTGTCTTCGCCAATGCCTCGAAACGCTCGCTTGTCAGAATGCGTTCGCCTCGGATGGGGATCGCAGCAATCGTGATGATCTCGTCCTTGCGCAGGTTGAGTCCTGTTGTCTCGCAATCGACGGCCACGACCTCGTCGGGGGAGCGTCGTCAAACAGGAAGGCGTAGCGAGGGTCAGAGATCCGTGCCTGATCGATGGCGCGTCGCACTCTGCGGAGCATGTCAGAGCCCCGTGAGGTTGTAGCGGAGACGGATCAACTCGCGAAAACGGCGCACGATGCGAAGCGCGTCACGCAGCATATCTCGCTCCACCGTCGGCATTGCAGCAACATTGACTACAGAGGTGGCCTCGGCTCGGCCTCGATGCCTCGCCTCGATCTGCGCCGAGAGCCTGAGATTCATGAAGATCGTCAGCGCACTGAGGATCTCCGCGGCGAACCGAGCATCCAGCGCTCCGCGTGCAACGAGAGCCTCAGCGCGTTGCCTCGTCGACCCTGCCAAGGTATCGTGCTCAAGGGATAGAACTCGTACCCCGTGAATGATTGGGAATGTACCGTCACGCTTTAGGTCGATGTGCTTTTGCCTGAAGCTAATCGTGGCGAATACGGTGCCGAGCACGCCCAGATCGTCTGTCGAGAACAGGTCGATCAGCTTCGCGAGCTCGGCGAGCAGCCGCGTCTCCCCCGAAACATTTCAATCAGCTTAGCCTTAGCGCGGGCGAGCACGTCGGCATTCCCGGCTACCGCGGCGGCGTCGGCAAAAATAGATAGGTTCATAGCGGCCTCGCCGTTAGCCGCGGCGACCCAGGCCCGCAGCTGCGCCAGGAATCCATCGAGAGGTTGCGACCAGAGCGGGTTGCGCACCATGATGTTGCCTGGGCATGGCGGGAAACCGAAGCTCTCCAGTGCCTGCGTGAACTCGGCCCGGAATGTCGCGAGGTCGGTCTCAGGTACAGGGCTCGCAAGGAGCAGACCGTTGTCCTGATCGGTGCGGACACTCTGCTCGCCGCGTCCCTCAGATCCCATCAGGATCAGGCAACCCGCCTCACGAATCGTAGGCGGTGCGACGATTTCGAAAAGCTTGCCATGCAGCCGGCTGTCGAGATCGGCCGTGATGCCGTTAATTGCCTCGATGCGTACACCCTGTCGATAGAGGCGTTCTACCTGATCCTGGATGTCGCGCGCTGCACCTGCGAGGTCGGCCACCGAGGTCGCCCGCGCGATCCGGCCGGGGATCAGCTGTGAATTGCCGGCGAAGAGCCCGAGGAGGTCGAGGTCGCGCAACAGCCCGACATAGCGTCCATCCGCGGTCACCGCGATCCGTCGCTTGTTGGACCGAGTCATGATCAGCAGGGCATCCACGAGGAGCTGGTCGGCCTCGATGGACACCACTTCGAACTGCGCAATCTCGCGCACCGGCGTCTCGAGGGGCAGGCGCCGGATCATGCAAGCACGCGTAAGCTTCAGGCCAGTGACGACCCCGATCTGTCCGCGCTCATCGACGAACACCGCGTCCGTATCGGCTTCAAGCATGGCGTGCGCCGCCGCCTCCAAGCTGGCAGAACCATCGATAAAGACAGCCTCACGGTAGCGCGCATCGCGGATGCGGGTGCCAAGCACCGAATCCATCCCTCTGGGATCTCGCGGTGCGGAAAGCGCATCGAGCTTGCGCGAGAGCCTCTGCGTAGAAGAAGGCGGCGAAGCCGTCGTTGCGGCGGACGAGGTCGAGAATGTCATTCCGCGGAATCAAGAAGCAGAGGGTCTCCTCGGCGGCGATGAAATCCTCGCTTGCTTCATTATGCACGACGGCGCGCGCGTCGAAGATGTCACCTGTGCCGAGCACGTCGTGGAGCGCTGCACCGTGGCGAGCTTCGACAGCGCCCTTGATGATGACGTGCAGACAATCGGATGCCTGCCCCTGACGCACAATCGCGACGCCGGGGCGGAAATAGCCGACGTCAATATGCTGCTTGAGTGTCTCCGCCTGATCGTGAGTCAGACGGTCGAAAGGCGGACTTAGTGTATCGAGGCTCTGCATCGTCTAGGCCATCCCGACCAGTTTCGCGGCCAAGAGAGCATACCTCGTCTACCATCACCGAAAAAACGTTACATCGTGAGCTTGAGGCTGGTGCCGATGGCGGGGCCGACGAGTGCGTCGCGGAGCTGGGCTAGTGCAAAGACGCATTCGAGACGTAAACGCCGACGGAAAAATCGTGCCGCAATTCCGGGCGCTTAGCGGAGCCGCCCTGGATCGTCCGTCCGCGTCTGTGCACTAGCGCGAGAGGTCGCGCATCAGATCTCGTGTCAGCGCATCGAAGCGAGCGTTGGCGCGCGCCACGTAGAGACCGGTGAGAATGAAGGCGAGGACGATGACGCCAACGCCGAGGAAGAGGCCAAGGGTCGCCGTGCCGACAACTCGCGTGGCGAGCAACTCCCTATCGAAGGCGATCAGCCCGATAAAGCCGAAATAGATCATTAGCATTAGCATCGTGAGGAACCAGCCGAAGCGGGTGCGCTCGTGAACTAAAATTCGGAACGTCGGGTTTCGTATAATCTGGTTGTACTCAGCCGCAGCATCGGCATCCGCGCTGCTTGTACGGGCCAAATTACTGATGCGTGTGCCAGAGGTGTTGGCCGGATGATGATAGGCGGCTCCGCTCATTGTTCCCTCCTACCGTAATTTGGCTTGGCCGGTAATTTTGACCGGGCCAGTTGAGAAGCTACTGCATGGTAGCGGCCATAGGTGGCCGGAAGGCTGATTGCGAACGTTGTAAAGAGTGCGGGCGCTTGGTAGCCGAGCGACGAATGTGGCCTCACGCGGCTGTAGGTGTTCTGCCGGATGCCGAACGCAGCCGGCCATTCTTTGAGCGAGTAGAAGATCTCCTGCTTCAGGTACTCGTCCCTGAATTCTGTTCGGAGACATCTGCTTCCTTGCAGGCAACGGCGACGCTCCTGCCCTAAGCTGTCTGCACCTCGATCTGGCGTAGCATCACACGATCATGTTCACGATGCGGGCGCGCCGGTGCGCCTGCATCTGCGCGGAAACTGGCGCGGGATCCTACTCATAGCTTGGGGTGTGCGGTCCGCTCCGTTTGCCGCGCTTCTCGACAGTATCGCCGAGTCCTTCGGCTTCCTCGCCGACGCACCTGCGGCGATCCGGCCACGATCTATTTCCGATTGGACGATTTCACGGCGGCGCTGACCATGTCCTTGGAGGATGGCGCTGCCGCGATCGTCTTCGGAACAGATTTCTTCGGCTTCTTAGCTTCGCGGTTTCCCCGCTTCTTTTCCGAGGACATAGTTACCTCCTTTGTCGGAGAAGCAACGATCGCAGATTATCAAATATCTGTCTCTCTGAAAACCCCGCTCCCCAAATTCAACGGATGTGATGAGAGGATACAGGGAACGGCAGCGGCTGATGACCTGACCGGAATTTTGGACAGGGCCAAACGCGAGGCTACTGCATGGTGGCAACCGTGGGTAGCCGGAAGGCCAGATCCGGGACCGTGACGGGCGCAGGTGGTCGATAGCCAAGCGACAGGTGCGGCCGGACGCGGTTGTCGGTGTTCTGCCAGAGGCCGGTCACGCTCTGCGCTTCTTTGAGCAGGAAGAGGATCTCCTGCTACAGGTGCTCGTTACCAAGCTCTGCTGAAAGATATCTGCCTCGACGCCACCGATCCGTCGGGCTGACCAGAAGCGGGCCTTCCGACCTTCTGCAACGGGTGGGTTGCGGAAGTTCGATGAGTTCACCTCCGGTTCGGTCAGCGGACAGGTTCCCAACTCGCTCGGCCCAGCGCGCACTCCCAGTTCGACGTGTCCGGTTCTCCGAAGCGGACCTGCTCATGCTACCCAGGAAAGAGGCGACCGTGACGGCGGCCCGCATAACTATAGTGCGCAAGACCATCAACGTTGAGCGTCGATGATCGTGTCTTCGTTAGCCTGGATGATCCGGGCAAGCATATCGTGCAATGTCGAACGTTCGCTATCAGACAGAGGAGATACAATCCGGTCGATTGCATCAATCACGGCTGGCTTGAGTCGCTGTCCGACCTCGTATCCGTCCTCGCTCAATCTGTATCTCCCTTCTTCACCACTTTGCTGGGAGACCAGCCCTCGCGTGGTAATGCGATCCAGGATGCTGCTGGCCAGCGCAGGCTTCATGCCCATTCGCACGGCTAATTCGTCCGCTGTAAGGTCAGGTGCATCATCGAGCGATGCGATCGCCGCGTACTCGATAGTCGCGAGGCCGACTTGCGAGGTGATATTCAGTAGAGCCGACTCGCAGACGGACTCAAAGCGACGCGCCAAGTGGAAGAGAATGCGGCGATGAACGGTTGGTATTTCCCCACGCTTGTACTGATGACTTGAAGCTAGAAATACCTCCATAGGATTCGGCAATTTTTTTGAGTCTCATGAATACCGTACGGCTCGAACAGAACGCCGTTCAACTTCGAAACGAACTGGTATGCAACGTTCGAGAGGCATACGCGACCTGCTGGGGCAATTGCTTGAAGGCGCGCGGCGATGTTGACGGCATCGCCGAACAAATCTCCGTATCGAACAGACACCTCGCCTATATGAAAGCCGATCCTGAACGACCCTTTTCTACTAGGCTGAACGTCTTCGTTGGCCAGAGCAATGCGCGCCTGGATGTCGAGTGCCCCCTGTAATGCGTCGAGGGCACTGGAAAATTCGATCAGCAGGCCGTCCCCGGCCGTATTTGCGATTCTACCTCCAAACTGCCTGACAATCGTCTCAGAAATGGAGCGATATCGGGCTAGCAAACGAAGAGTAGATGCTTCGTCTTCGGCCATGGCTTTTGAATAACTGCACAAATCTGCACAGAGGATTGCAGCGAGACGCCGTGTTGGCGGGGCGACTGCATTTTCGCGTTGCATCGGGAATTCCCTAGACCAGACTATATGCCTGCTCGTATAGGACGCGATCGGTAACCAGATGAGGTGGCTTGGCCGCTCGCGAGTACGGGTCATGATTAGGCTCTGACTCACTTTTGGTGCAGGCGGGTTGATGGATCTCGGCTTCGGCCGTCGGAGATCCTTCCATGCCCCGCAGGCTTCATCTCGGTTCGGTCGTCCCGCCCAGCCTTGTCGTCGATCACATCGAGGTAGGTGCTGGCCTGACCATCACCGCTCGGCCGGTTGCCACGTCGGCCCGTTGTCCGAGCTGTGATGGGGTCTCGTCTAGGGTGCACAGCCGATACACACGCACCCTGTCGGATCTGCCGATCGCCGGCAGACGCGTCGTCATCACGCTCAGCGTCCGGCGGTTCCGGTGCGTTGGAACAGGGTGCCGGACCAAGGTCTTCGCCGAGCGGCTTGGACCGGACCTCGCCACCGCTTATGCCCGGCGTACAGGACGGTTGGACTGCCTCGTCCATCATCTCGGCCTCGCCCTCGGTGGCAGGCCGGCGGAGAGCTTCGCCCGCCGGCTGATGGTGCCGGCGAGCCGGGACACGATGCTGCGGACCGTGCGCCGCCGCGCCCAGAGGCCGGCAGAGCCTCTGAACGTGGTCGGCATCGACGACTGGGCCTTCCGCCGCGGGCAACGCTACGGCACGCTGATCTGCGATCTGGAGCGGCGGCGCGTCGTGGCCCTCCTGTCGGATCGCGAGAGCGGCACCGTCGAGGCGTGGCTCTCCGCCCATCCCGAGATCGCCATCCTCGCCCGTGACCGCGGCGGCTGCTACGGCGAGGCCGCGACGCGGGCGTTGCCCAAAGCAATCCAGGTCGCCGACCGCTGGCACTTGATGGAGAACGCCAGCGCCGCCTTCCTCGATGCCGTGCGCAAGTCGATGGCCGCCATCCGCATCGCGGTGGGCGCCGCCACGATCGATCCTGACCGGCTCACCTGCTCCGAGCGCCTGCAGTACGAGGGCTACCGTCGGCGAGCGGCGACCGCCGAGGCGATCCTGCCGCTGTCGCGACAGGGCATGCCGATCAGGCAGATCGTCCGCATGACCGGCCACAGCCGCAAACTCGTGCGCAACGTGCTGCGCGGTCTGACCGGCGACGTGTTCCGGGCCCGCCAGAGCAGCCTAGAGGCCTATCTGTCCCGGCTCGACGCCGAGTGGGCGTCCGGCTGCCGTAACGGTGCCGAACTCTGGCGGCGGCTTCGCGCGAGCGGGTTTACCGGCAGCCTCCGCGTCGTTGGGGAATGGACCACGCGCCGCCGACGCAGCGAGCAGGTTCCAGCTGGAACACCCGGCAAGGTTCCCTCTGCGCGCCTCCTCGCGCGGCTGATGACAACCGGGCGGGACAGCCTGACCAGGGCTGAGGCTTTGACGGTGGCGACGATTGAGGCGGCGGTGCCGGCGCTCGACGAGGCCCGTTCTCTCCTGTCCGGCTTCCAGGCCATGATCCGCGAGCGGCGGCCGGACCTCGACACCTGGATCGAGATGGCCGCGTGCAGCCTTCTCGCGTCCTTTGCGAACGGCATCCAGAAAGATGATCCTCCCCTGACTTCGCGGACACGGGGAGATTAGCTCGCGGTCCGTTCGGCCTGCTCGGGCGTGAGATAGCCGAGTGCCGAATGGATGCGTTGCCGATTGTAGTAGCCCTCGATGTAAGCGAACAGGTCGCGTCGCGCCTCATCCCGGGTCGCCCATCGCCGCTGATGGACGAGTTCGACCTTGAGGGTGTGGAAGAAGCTCTCCATCGGGGCGTTGTCGTAGCAGCATCCTGTCCGACTCATGGACGGCCTGGCCCCTATGCTGGCGAGCTGCTTCCGGTAGGCCTCCGCCGCGTACTGGCTGCCACGATCCGAATGGCAGATGAGCCCTGCGGCCGGTCGCTGCCGCTGGGCGGCCATCATCAGCGCCGCCACGCTCAGCTCGGTGCGCATGTGATCGCGCATCGACCAGCCGACGATCTTGCGCGTGGCCAGATCGAGGATGGCGGCCAGGTACAGCCAGCCCTCGCCGGTTGGCAGGTAGGTGATGTCGGCCAGCCAGACCGTGTTTGGCCGCGTGGCCGAGAAGTCCTGCTTCAGGAGGTTTGGGGCGATCGGGAGATCGTGACGGCTGTCGGTCGTGCAGGGCCGGAACCGACGCCCCGCCAGGGCACGGATGCCGTGCCGGCGCATGAGACGCTCCACCCGCCCACGGCTGACAGACCGGCCCTCGGCCCGCAGGGTGGCATGCACGCGTGGGGCACCGTAGCGCCGATGGTGGGCGGCATGGATGCGCCGGACATCGTCCAGGAGCTGGCGGTTGGAGGCCGAGCGGGCGCTCTCTGGCCGTGACCGCCAGCCGTAGAAGCCGCTGGGTGAGACTCCGAGCACGCGGCACATGAGACGCACCGGCCAGGTCCGCGCATGCTGCTCGATGAAGGCGAAGGTCACTTGGGCATCTCCGCGAAGATGCCGATGGCTTTTTTAGCACGGCGCGCTCCATGCGCGTGCGGTCGAGCCTCACGCCGCAGGCGAGCGATCTCGGCGGCCTGATCGGACGGCGAGGCGACCGGGCTTGGTGGCGAAATCCCCGTCGATCCTGCCGGCCGCGGCCGGGGTGAGGCTCCGTTCAGCGCGGCACGCCACTGCCGCAACATCGAGGGCTGGATCCCGAGCTCGGCCGCGACCTGTATCTGCGGCCGGCCACTGCTCTCCAGCAGGGCGACCGCTTCGCGTTTGAACTCGGGCGTGAACTCCCGTCTCGTCTTCGCCATCCGACACCTTCCCCGCTCAGCATGAGCGTATCAGAGGTGTCCGCGAAGCCGAGGGAGGATCACCTGAGAATGCCGCTCTTCGGCCGGACCAGGGCAGCACTGGAAATTAAGGCCGAAACTCTCGAAGACGTGAATTACCGATACCTTGAATGGATGATGCGCCTATACAGCATGTGCGGAAGCGTGTCCTCCCTATCACCGGGAGAACGCCATCATGTGGAGCAATTCGGTTTCAAGGATAGCGCTACTCGTACCAGCCATACTGCTCTCGCCTATTAGCGCTCAAGCCCGAAACTGCTGGAATATGAGCACCGAGCAGCTGGGCGACAGGTTGATATCAGCTATCGGCGGCAAACATCTCGTCTCGACTTCGGTCCGAACGGGCCAGCCGGACGAATTTGAAATTCTCATTGATGAGGAAGTTGTTACGGTTACACCTGCTCTTTCCGCAGATAATCAAATTTGCTCAATCGGAATAGACACAGGATCTAGGTCCACTGCGTCAGAATCTCTAGCTGTGCTCCGCACCATCCTAGAATTAACTGAGGCTGGATTGGGTCCACAGAAGGCTGATTACGCTATTGATATGCCGGGTGCCGGTAGTTCCGCCGGGAGCGGTCCCGTGTTGCAAAAATCAGAACTGAAATTTTCACCAAACAAGCAAGGTGGCTATCTGATCTCGGTTTCGGCCAAGTAGTAGCCGCGCCTGCAGAATTGGCCGGTGAGACCGTGTCCGAGGTCGACCACTATCGTGCCGTAGCTGCATCCGCGCCGCCACGCCCACTCGTCGATCCCGACGACGCGCGGCTCGGGATGGGCTCGCGGGAGCGGCGCACGCACGAGGCGCAAGAGCGTGTCGCCACTCACCGGCATCGCGAGACGCTGCGCCAAGCGGGCGGCGGGCTCGCTGCCAAGCATGAGACCGAGGTGACGTTGAAGATCGCGAAGCCGCTTGGATCGGTGCGCCTGGGAGACGGCGGCCCCACCGACGCTCTCACTGAAGGTCCGCCGCGGGCAGGCCCTGTTCGGGCAGCAGAAGCGTCGCAACCGGAGGCGCAGGCAAACCGGCCGGCCCTGCCAGGGCAGATCGGCGAGGGTCCGCTCGTAATGACTGTGCTTGCGACCTCTGGGTGATCGACAGGTGGGACAGCGCGTCGGCGCCGGACGAGGGATGACTCGGACGATGAGCGGGTCGGTCGTCGGCTCGATGCCGGCGACGTTTAGACCATTGGGCACGAGGGGAAGGAGACGGCGAGGCATGGCGTTCTCCGGAAAGACGATCTCCAGAGATGGGCCGCCTCACGCCGGGCGGCACTCTACGCCACACGAAGTGCGGAAGGACCAGTATCATTCAACGCTTGCTGACAGGCGCGGCGGATGTCCTTGATCGCGGCTTCTGCCGGCTTCCGCACCGGCCTGGATGACTGCTTCATCTTCGTGCCTCAGGGCTACGATGAACCAGTCATCCTCCGTTCGTGAAGACCCTCAACCTGCCTCAGGAGTGCTGACGGCGGACAA
This sequence comes from Methylobacterium sp. P31, assembly GCA_050632875.1. Classification (GTDB taxonomy): domain Bacteria; phylum Pseudomonadota; class Alphaproteobacteria; order Rhizobiales; family Beijerinckiaceae; genus Methylobacterium. The sequence goes on from JBODSC010000001.1 coordinate 220,401, forward strand.
CCGCTCATCAAACGCAGGCTAGGTTTGGAGGATGACCGCGTCCCCGATAGACGGCGCCATGCACTGGCGGTTTGCGCTCGCCCGGTGTGACGAGCAGATCGCTTTCGAATAGTTCGCTCCTGGCGATCAGGCGCGAGAACCTCAATGATCGGCTGCATTCATTTCTACTAACGCTCGACCTCTACAGTTCCTGCCATGGGCGATATGGTGCGAGGATTAGGTACGGTGACGTGCAGGTTGCTGACCGCGACCGGCGCACACGCCTGCCCGACGTACGACAGCGTGACAGCGGTCGGCATCGTGACGCTCGGCATCCTCACGGTCACTGACGTGCTGATCGCCACGCGCCAAGCGAGCGTCTGAAGTACGGGCTATGTTCAGCCGCAGCATGCCTCTGCATGTGCGCACGACAAGGTGATCGCCCCCAAAGAGCCCACAACAACCCTCGTTTGGGTGAACTAAAGAGGCCCGCCTAGATCGGCCGGGCGGGCGCGGAGGTGGCAAGCCGCTGGGTCGCAAAACTCCAGCTCGGCCGGCCTCTCGGATTGTGCATGAGCTTTGAAAAGCTCCAACCGCACAAGAATTTGTGCCGTCTTTTTAATCATCACAGCTGATCCAATGTAATTATTATTTCTACGACGAATAATATAATTATCCCCGGTCGGAACACAGAAATCACAGACCAATCCGTTCCCTATAATCAGTATACCGCGCCTTACGCCATGCTACTCACGCGCTCATCCGTGGGCATTCACAACGAATTGCAGGTCGACAACATCGCCAGGCACTGTCACATTCACTAAAAAATGCTGAAAGACCGCGAATATAACGAACGCCGATATCAAAATCAGGAGAGCACACCGGGCGCCAGCGGCTTCAGATATCGGTATTATTCTCGGACGAGGTGCAACAAAGGAAGCAGGCAAACTGGTCGGCATGACAGCAGTCTCGAAGCAACACCGGAAGGATAAAAGGCCAACCTCAATCGGAAGCAGCCCGGCAGCGGATTGACCAATCCCTAGACGCGACCGCAATCGGCTCCGATGGAAACGCGGCATCTTCAATCTCGAAGGCTTGCGCAAGCGATACGCCGCGGTCTGCCAACCTGATCTGGCCCAGCAACAGAACAGCCGCGGCAAGGCCCCAGAGCGCGACGAAGACGAGCGGTGGTCGGGGTACATAGCCTTGCCTCATCAACTCTGATGAAGCGTCACTATTATCGCGGCCAATTATCGTCTCGCCCCATTTGGGGTACATGGAGGCATGCAGCAGGTCAGATCTCAAAATTGTGAGGCGTCAGTCTCCGCCCGGCGATGAATGCATCCTGAAGGCGCATGTCGGAGCCACCTTATGTTGCTAAGGTTGGCTTCAGGTAGCCAAGCTGCTTTGTTTGCCTCGCAAGTCCCCCGTGCCGTAGGTCGACCGTTCACTCTCGCCTCGATGCGGGCCGGTCTGACTTCCGGCTAGGCTGGTCCGCATGGTGCCTTGCCCGGTAAAACAAACGTAACTGAATGGCTCGCTGGAATTTTATCCAATTTGAAGGATAATCAGTTATCGTGGACCAGTCGCGCTTGGATAGGGCCACTTGATGAACCTTCCCGCTTGGAACCGGGTCATAGAGTCTATCTACGCCGCTGCAGCGGCTCCGAGTCTCTGGACGGAGACACTGCAAGCCGTCGCCGAACTGCTGGATGCGCGAGGCGGCTTGCTCCTCTATCGACATGATGATGGACGTTACGGCGCAATCGTCTCACCTACACTCGCGACCGTGGCTCAGGAATACGATCAGCATTGGCAGTACGCCGATGTACGAGCTGAGCGCGTCTTTCGTGCCATCGCGAGCGGACACAATGACGTGCAAGCCGACCACATCCTATTCACGAAGGAGGAGATCGCCACGCTACCGATCTACCAGCAGTTCCTGCTGCCGCACGGTATCTGCTGGGGCATGACGGTGCCCGTGTCGCCATCTCCGGCCGTGCTGGCTGTCTCTGCGCCACCGACAAATCGGCTCAAGCGACTCTAAAGGGGCAAATCGAGAGCATCGGGAGTGGCAAAGTTGCGGGTTCCGAAGTGCATAAGCCGCTGATTGTGCCAAACGGAGAACGCGGCCTGATCGCGCAAGTCATGCCACTGCATGCCCCCCAGCGGGCTTGGTCTGCATAGCTCCAGGGCCGTCGTCTTGGTTCAAGATCCGGGCACCGGACAGCCCTTTGATCCAGCTGTGGTGCGTGACGCATTCAAGCTGACGCTCGGGGAGGCGCGCCTGGCGGCACTCGTTGGTGCAGGTGCTGCGCCCGCCGATGCGGCGGCGGCGCTTGGCATTGCAGACGCGACAGCACGAACAGTCCTCAAGCGCGTGTTCGAAAAGATCGGTGTCTCGCGGCAGAGTGAGTTGGCAGCGCTTCTCGGCAAGCTCTTCATGCTGCGGCAGGAACCAGTCCTGCACCTCAACCCTCTGGGAACCGATGACCGGCGAGAGGGCGCAAAACGGCAATCAGGATGCCATTCAGACGAACCTTCGCGGTGACAGAGATGTGCCCGAATTCCATTGACGCGATGAGGGTTAGCCACCGAAACAAAAGGCGATAATACCGTTCGCACATATGCCTCTGAGAGCCTTCGCCACAGGCGAACCGCACCTTGCCAAGGTTGGTTTCCCGATCGGGAGCTCTGATCGCCACAGCGCGTGTGGGTACATGCCATTCGTGAGGCGATGGCGCTGCTGCAGCGGCGGGAGCTGTAAGGTGTTCTCACCTCCGGCGATGGCGGGGTGGCGCGGGGGCTCTGGGACGCGCTTCCGCACTTCGCGGCGATCAGCTACGCGATCCTGGTGTCGTTCGCCTTCGTGCGGGCTGAAGCCTTCGACGCGCTGCCTTGAGCCCGTGCGCGAGCAGGTGTTGGCCGCAGCTCGCGAGACTGAAGCGCGTCAGTTCGCGCTCTTGGAGACACGGGTGCAGGAGAACTACGCCCAGACGCGCGCACGGGGGTGTGTCGATTGCCGATCCCCCGCTCACCGAGCTGGTTGCACATCTCAAGGAGAGCGCTGGTCCGACGCTGCGAGAGTGGCGCGCGCGAGTGCCCGCAGAGCTTAGGAAGCTGAGCGTGGGGAGCGCCTCGCGCTAGCCGACGCTCGCCAGGCCCGCCTCTGAGATCAGACCCAAGGGGTAGGGCTTCCCTGGTGTGGACCGTCCTCGCAGATCAGGGTCCGCTATCGCAGGTAGATGACGCTGTAGAGTGTCCGGCGCAGCTCCTCCTCCGTCCCCCAGATCCGTCCAAGCTGGCGGCGCTGGGCAATGCCAGGGCGCATCCGCGCGCAGTACTCCCCCGTGTTGTCCTGCAGGTGATATTGGCACGCGCTCCCGACCCGGCGTCGGCCCAGGAGGGTGCTCGAATGATCGGCTGCCATGTCGGGGTCCTTCGGATCGCGGTCCTCCAGCAGGTACCAGCTGTACCCGACCGTCGGCGTGCGCCCGTGGTCGAGGGCATAGTCGATCATGCTCAGCAGGCGGTCGCTCTCGGCGCGGGTCGGCGGATGGCCGCGCTCGAGCCGGTCCATGAAGTCGAGCTGGTTGTCGGCGATCCGGTAGGAGATCGGCAGCAGCGGGACCGGTAGGGGCGTCCGCTTGCAAGCGTGCCCGACATAAGCCAGCCAGGCCGCGTTGAACGGGTCGGTCAGGGGATTGCGCAGCTTCTCGACCGTGCCGGCGAGGCTGCGGTAACTCCGGTCGTGCAGCGTGACGCTCGCGCGATAGCGCAGCTTGGCGAGCAGACGGGTGTGCTGGGCGTAGCCGTCGAACGACGGCAGGTCTCGGTCCGCGCACAGGCCAGCCACGTTGTAGAGCAGCGCGGCGGCGTCCTCCTGCCCGTCCTCCAGCTTGTCGAAGTAGGGCAGCTGCTTGGGATTGTGGTCGCGGCTCACGTCGGTGTCGTTGCGGTCCTCCAGGATCTCGGCCACCGTTTGAGGATGCTCGCGCAGGTAGCGCCGCAACGCTGGATCGGGCAGCGCGGCGAGCTGGTTCGCGTCAGCGAAGTAGTACTGGGTCGCGACATCGAGAGCGGAGACGGTGACGCCCTCGCGTTGCGAGATCATGTCGGCCGTGGCGTAGGCGAAGCAGATCGCGCTGTCGCCCTGGCTCATGGCCGACGCTGCTGGGTTCGGGCTGATCCTGTCGTCCAGCGGGTGGGTGTGCGGCCGGACCGCCGGCGTCACGACCTGAACGTCGCTGCAGGTAGCGTTGCGTGCGTAATGCGCGGTCTCTGGCAGCAAATGTCTGTCAAAGGCGCTGGCGGGCAGAATGCGGAGGATCATCAGCGCCGTCAAAGCTACGGCTCCCCCAACCAGACCTGCTTTCGTACAACCCATCGTCACGCCGCCCCAAATGCGGCGCGACCATATTGAACCTTACAGTCAAGCTTCTAGGACCTGAACCACACAGCGGCGCGCGTTCGTCACAGCTGAACCGCGGCAACGCGATGCAGCTCGCCAGGCAGGAAGCCGAGCTGTACTGTTTCGAAGCGACCACGGTCGGCCCGTTGGGTCGATGTCGCAGAGGCCCGCTCGCCTTCTGCCCAGGGAGCCGGCCTTTTCGCGTTATGCGCCGCTTCAGTTCAGGGCCTGGGGATCTGCCTCTGTCAGGAAGGCCCCGACCTCGTGGAGGAACTGCATGCGGTTCTTCTCCATCATTACCGTATGGGTGCCCTCCCCCAGCTCGACGAAGCGCTTGTAAGGGGCGTGCGTGAGCTTCGTGAAATACTCCTGCGCCTGATAGCTGGGCAGGTCCGCGTCCCACTCGGCGTGGATGATCAGCACCGGCACGCGAATGTCGCCCGGGTCGTAGAGTGGCTTGCCGGACTGCCAGTACTCCTTCGAGTCGGCGACGACGCCGTTCGGCGCCCGCAGCAACGGGGGCGATTGCTTGGCGCCCTCTTGGTCCGTCGCGAAGGTTGCGTCGGCCCACTGATCGAACCAGCCTGGCGGGATCAGATCGGCCTTCTTGTCCTCGGGCACACCGGTCAGCCAGCGCGCCCGGGCGCTGTCCCGGCTGACGCTGCGATAGGCGCCCAGCGGCCCATTTCCGCCGCCCGTCAGGGAGGGCGTGCGCGACAGCCATTGCGGCGCGTAGAGGACGAGCCGGTTGACCTTGTCGTTGTGGGTGCTGGTGTAGAGGCCCATGGTGGAGGTCCCCCAGGACCAGCCCATCAGGTCGATCTTTTCGACCCCTCGCCGCTTGGTGATGAAGTCCACCACCTGCCCCACCACCTTCACGGCGTCGGGGGTGCGCATGAAAGGCGGATTGTCGGCGGCCGGCGCGCTCATGATCGCCGGGCGCCCGGACAGGCCGTAGCCCGGCAGGTCCACAAGGTAGACGTCGAAGCCAAGGCCTGCGAGGTAGTCCATGGCCGACATCCCACCGAGCGGGAGGTCCAGGGCTGTGGAGGCGGGATAGGTCGCGCCATGCACGTAGAGCAGGATCCGGTCGCCCGGGAACCGGTCGGTTCCGGCGAGGCGCTTGTTGCGCACGTAGATGTCGACGCCCGGCTCGCTCCAGGGCAGGCGGAACTCCTCCGTCTCCAGCCGACTCGACGGCGTAGCGGCTGCTGCAGGCGAGCCCAGTGTAGGCAGGGCCGCGGCCGCAAGGCCGACGGCAAGTGCCCCGACGAGTTGACGCCGAGGCAGGCCCTCGCGCCGTTGCGCGCGCGTATACGATTCACCGTTCGACATGACTTCCTCCCGCCTATCTTTCTTTCATTCAAGCGCTTGGATGCGGCGTGCGCAACAGCGAAGCTCTGCCCGCGGCCGGCATGCCAGACCTACCGCCCGCTGTCGCCTCCTGGCGCAACTAGATCGAGCACCTGTCCCCGCACGCCTCACCCTGCCGGTATCTGCCGCCGACCAAGTGGGCGGCGATGCGCGAGAACACGCTTGCCTTCCTCGACCGGTTCGGTGCCGAGGCGTACCGGCTCGGCTGGACCGCGCCGCAGCTGTTTGGGGCTCATCCGGTGCACGGCACGGTCCGGGTGGAATTTTGCGGCGCGCTGATGATCGCCGCCGCGCCGGCATTTGGGGCCGATGCCAAGCGCGTCGTGTTCGAGCGGACGTCCGCCTACCGCAATCTGCCCGGCCAGTAATGGGGCCTGCCGGTCTGGGAGTTCGCGGCGAGGGGCGGCTGAGCGACACCCGATCGGGAATAATTCGGGCGCACGAATGGTCTGGACAACACTGGAAGCGCGTGCTTGGTTGGGCAAGCACTAGATCGGCATGGAGTCACAGATGTCAGATCTAACCCAGGTTGATATTTACTGCGAGGAATCCAGAAATATTGTATTACGTGCGGAGGACATCGCCCGCAGCCTGAGACGCAATGGAGCATGCGAAGGCCACAATTTAATAGCTGCTCAAACTGTTGTGACCCTCAAGAAGCTCGACCAAATTCTTGAGAGGCACCGCAGGCACTTGGCATGTGATGTGCCGCCCAACGCGGAAGAGCCGCCCATTCCGATCAAGCGGCACTGGTGGTCCGCCATGTGGTGGCGGCCGAGAGGCGAAGGCCGCGCCTTCGAGGCGCGTACCTAGCCGACTACTCTCACCTGCTGGGCCCGTTCGGCGAGATCTTGATGGCGTGGCTCTCGACGTCGGAGAACGGGTCAGGCTTCCTCGTCCGGATCTTGCTGGCTCAGGCGTTCCAGCTGCTTGAGCAGGGCAGCCCCCTTTTCGAGCGCCATCTTCAAGTGCAGTTCTGCTTCGCACCCGGGCGGCTGTCTCTCGAGGACCTCTTCGAGGGTCGCGATGGTGCGATCAAGATCCGCTATTTCGGCCTCGATCGCTGCGAGGCTCTCGGGCCTGACAACGGCCATGGCGGTTCTCTATGCCCTGTCGCCTCGCGCGCGCGCGGCTCTGAACTCTGACGCGCGTAAGGGCCAGCATGGAACGCGATTTCAGGTCCTCGGGAAATGCACGCGGGTGCCCTTAAGATCCGCCAGCGCTCTGATCTTACCGACCCTAGTCGAACCGCCGCGCCGGCCGCGCCGCGTTGCTTGCTGTTGGGAGCGATACCCTAGGCATTTTCCGCGTCTGTCGCGGGCACGGCGCGCGTGATCCGATGCCGCGTCGTTGCGGCTGCGGCATCGATGCCGAGCGAAGGGCAGGCCGGGCTATCCGCAGGGGCCCGGCCTGCATCCGCGGCGGGCTGCCCATCGAGGGCATTATGGAGCGCTGCCTACTCTGTCGCGCACCGGGATCCGCCACAGCGGACAGAGAGGATCGTCGCGTCAGAGCGACGAGCCGCCGACCAGTTCGCATGTGCCGCCCAGGTGTCGCTCAATGGCGATCAGAGCGGCGTCTAGGGAGGGATGAGGGGCTACACCGTCGAGCCGGCTTCCTCTCTCGGGCAAGATCTGAACGGGGTATCTGGCCACGGCGTTTTGCGGATCAAACCGAGTTGGTAGCCGAGGCGATCATACAGGGCCCATTCGGTGTCGGGGGGCCCAATCGGGTTGACGACAACATCCATGGCCGTTCCCAAACCTCAGAAGCACAAGTCGCACCTCATTGTGGTCCTACAAAAAGGGCAGCCGCGTTGCGTTTGCGCCGTCGTGAAGCCGACCGCCGAGGAGGCTTTGGCGACAACCAAAGCAGCCTATGCAGAGGCGAAGGTTTACATCGTTGGCGGGCTTGCCCGGAACACGGTCCGCAAGCTGAAGCTCGCCCATGATGAAGCGCGACCTCTCTGATACGGGGCCGCATTCCTCGGCGAGCCGCGTCGCCAACTTCCGATTGTGACTCAAGGGTTCGTTAACCAGCTGGTGGTGGTCTGAGGCGTCGCTGCGGCTTTGGGGTACAGAGCCGAACGGCAGGCGGGCCGAGCCTTTCACCCCCCTGGCTCGGCCCGCGCCTCGGGCGCAGTTCGGTTTACTCAGGGAGCCGGAGCGGGGGGCGGCACGACAGTGCCCCGCACCCCGGCCGGCAGTGCCGTCTGCAACACGCGGGCCGGCCCGGCCGCGTGTTCCACGCCGTAGGTCCGCTCCAAGGTCAGCAGCGTGCGCATCGGCGCTTCGGCGAGATCGAGAAGCTTGGCGTCGCGCCACCGCCGCTTCGTCTCCCCGGCACCGCCGAACCAGCGCGGCCGCTCCTCCTCGACCAAGAGGACGAGCTTGCCCGTCCAGGATTTCCGGAACCAGAACCGCCCCGTCAGCGCTGCCGTGCTCATGGCCGCACCACGCGCAAAGTTGGATGGCACGCTCAACTAACGGACAGCGGGCGGTTCCTGATCCCGGCCATCATCGTGCCGCGCGCCTCTCGGCTTCGTCGGAGGCGGCGCTCTACGATCGAGCGATGGTCGTGAGCGCCGGCCCCGATCTGGAGACGGGCGAGCGCCACGCCGAGGCGATCCGGCAGAACAACTTCGCCATCCGGATCGACCTGCCCGAGGCGCAGTTCCTATCGGACGCGGTGGCGAGGCGCCTTTCGCACTCGCCATCGAGAGCGGAGGCGACGTGGCCGAGGGCGAGGGGAAGCGGGAGCGGCCGGCCGGATCGGTCGTCCCGCGGCCACCCGTTGATCCTTTGGCGCTCAATCAGCGACCCGGTTGATCAAGATCAACGTCGTGCCGCTCAGAGGCACTCAGGCTATGCAAGTTCAGTTGGATCGGTGGAGGCGCCTTATACTCCTCGGCGCATATTCTGACGATGCGCTTTGGACCGACCCACGCAAGCATGTGCGTTCGTTAGAACAGCATCTGAGGAGCAGAGTTTGCCAATGGAGCGCTTGGTGCATTCATAGCGCCTGCCCAGACGGCTAATAACAGCAACACGATGCGCCAACAGTTTAAAGGAGAGCTTATGATGCCTAGAGCTAGAAAGCTTCCGGCATGGATCTCACGTCGTGGATACGGAGGCCGTTTAAAGCAGCGCATAGCGACGATGCATTCCCGGGATCAAGTTACCCAGGCTGAAGCGCCGGAGCTTTTCTTACCTGAACTGCAAGCTCTTGATGAAAATGTAATTCTCTTCCCCGAGCCGTCTGCTCGGGCACCCTGAAGCCGCCTGAGACCAGCCGCCCAGCGCTCCCGGACCAACGCGCTGGAAAGCGAGGCTCAGGCTAAGCTCCGGCCGGCGGATGAGTACGACGCCGCGCAGGAGCGGGGCGAGGTGGTGGGCCCGCACAACCGGGCCCGCAATCGCGTTCTGCAGGAGAAGGCGATTGCCACCATCTCGGACCTCGGCCCGACCCGTAAGGCCATCGACGACGCCCGGCAGATACGCGACGCGGAGGCGGCCGATCCGGGCGAGATCCGGCGCGTGTACGAGGCGAACGTCCGCGTCTACGGCGTGCGCAAGGTCTGACGGCAACTCGCCCGCGAGGGGATCGTGATGGCGCGCTGTGCGGTGGCCCGGCTGATGCGGACGATGGGCTTAGCCGGCGTCGTCCGGGGGCGAAGGGTTCGCACCACCGTTCCCGATCCGGCCGGGGCTTGCCCGCTCGACCAGGTCAACCGCCCGTTCAAGGCCGAGTGCCCGAACCGGCTATGGGTCGCGGATTTCACCTACATCGTGACCTGGAGCGGCTTCGTCTACGTGGGCTTCGTGATCGACGTCTTCGCCCGCCGGATTGTGGGCTGGCGCGTGTCGCGCTCAGCCCGGGCAGACTTCGTGCTCGATGCTCTGGAGCAGGCACTGCACGAACGCCGCCCCTTCGCCGGCAGCGGCCTCGTCTGTCACTCCGACCGCGGATCGCAATACGCCTGCGGCATGCGCTCGACTTGGCGGCCAGGCTTTCGGCCGGAGAAGCGGCCGAGGTGCCGCCGCTGGCACAGCGCGTGGTGACCAGGCTAGCTGACCAGATCGGTGCCGTGCAGATCCAACTCACCCGGCTGGAGAAGGAGTTGCGGGCCTGGCATCGGGCAAGCGACCTATCGCAGCGCCTGGCGACGATCCCCGGTCTCGGCATCGTCTCGGCGACGGCGCTGGCCGCCTCGGTGAGTGAGCCCGAGCGCTTCCGCTCCGGCCGGCAGCTCGCCGCCCCGCTGGGGCTGACGCCGCTCCAGAACGGCAGCGACGGCAAGGAGCGCCGGGCCGGATCTCACGCATGGGCGACCGCTACCTGCGCCGCCTGCTCGTAGTCGGCATGACCTCTCTGATCCGGCGGGCAAGGACATCGCCGATTTCGGTCGACCCGCGCCTGCCGGCCCTGCTCGAGCGCAAGCCGCCGCGCGTCGTGACCGTTGCGGCGGCCAATCGCGCCGCGCGGGTCGCCTGGGCGATCATGACCCGGCACCGACCGCGCACCAGCTGCCGCTGCCGCCTAAGCGCGAAGGCAGGACGCCTTTCCAGGTTGCGAGGACGATGGGAGTTGATGGCGAACCGGTCAGACCAGGAGCTGGAACACCCCGCCGAATGTCCAGGGCATCATAGCCCGCGCAGCAGAATGGGACCCGGCTCGCGGATACTATAAGGGCCAACAATCAACATGCACGACCGCATCAAGAGGCCGCACACAAGACTGCACCCGACCAACCCGTCAGAACCTCAATTCACCACTTTCAATCCAGGAGCCATCCACACAGGAAGTTCGGCGCGCCTCAGGTGGAGGCCTCATATACCCCTATCCGGACATACGTAACGTCTGCTTCCGGGGCAGGCGATAACAACACGGTAACGGCGCCATCTTGATCGGATCCTGAGTATGAGGCGCAGGCAGGACGGCGCAAACCCTGTTCGCAGCGATCGAGGAGTACTGTGTGAGAAACCTGGACATTCCAGGGCTCAGCCGTGCCCTGATCGCCCTCATGGGGGCTGAACGACCGGTGCCGTCGGACGAGCCGCGGGGCGTCATCGGACTGTCGCGGCGCCGGCATGGCGGTTATCGGTGGTTGACGTGAGGCGGCCCATCGTCTGCGAGGCGCGGGAGGTGGCGTCGCGAAAGGGTGCGCCGCACGCGGCCTCCGGCGCGGGGATACGGCTGGATCTGGTCTTCGGGAGGCTCCCGGAGAAGGCGCTGGCAGAGTTCGCCGCCGACCGCCGGATCCGCGCGATCGGCCTCGTCATGCCGACAAAGCTGATCGTTCCCAATGACGTGGCTGCTGTTTGATGCGATAAAGCGAGTCATCGCGGGAGGGGCCCATGGGCTTCTACGAGCGTCATATCGGGCCTCGCTTAGAGTCAGGGACAAAACCGTTTGAGCTGTGCCCTGCAGATGAGGCCACAGGCGAGTGTCGTGAAGGCGAGGTGGAGGTCAGCGCGTCGCTCGTAGCGGATGGTAAGTCGGCGGAAGCGTGCGAGCCAAGCCAGGGTGCGCTCCACGATCCAGCGGTAGCGTCCGAGGTGTTCGCTGCTCTCGATGCCGCGCCGGGCGATCCGTGGCGTGATGCTGCGGGCGCGGCACTCACGCCGGCAGCGACGATGGTCATAGCCCTTGTCGGCATGCAATTTGTCGGGCCTGCGCCGCGGGCGACCACGGCGGCCGCTGCGCACGCCCGGCACCGCGTCGAGGGTAGCTGCCAGCGTGCGGCTGTCGTGGCAGTTGGCTCCGGTAAGCGTCAGGCCGAGCGGCGTGGCGTTGGCGTCCACGACGAGGTGGCGCTTCGTGCCCGGCTTGCCCCGGTCTGTCGGGTTCGGGCCCGTCGCGGGGCCCCTTTTTCGCCGGCAGGCTCGCACTGTCGAGGACCGCGCGTGACCAGTCGAGCGCATCGACATCCTGAAGCTGCTCCAGCAGCACACGGTGCAGGGCGGCCCAGACGCCAGCCGCCTGCCACGCGCCCAGCCGCCGCCAACTCGTCTTGCCGCTGCAGCCGACATCGGAACGCGGCAGATGCTTCCACTGCATGCCCGTGCGCAGAACCAGGATGATGCCCGCCAGCGCCGCCCGATCCGAGGCGCGCGGCCGACCGCCTTTCGGCTTCTCAGGCTCGGATGGAAGAAGCGGCTCGATCACCGCCCAGAGGTCGTCGGGTACAAGAGCGTCCATGCCCGCCCAACCCGCTGACTGCGGTTTCGTCCCGCGCTCTTAGTGAGTTGCGTCTGCGCGACCGCCGATATCCAGGCCGAGCGCGAGAAGATCGTTCCGGCCGCACAGGGCGTCGTCCTTGAGGTGGGGATTGGGCCTGGGCTCAACCTCTCCCTGTACGATCCCGCCCGCGTGAGACGGGTGATCGGCGTCGATCCCCACGCGGCCTTTCTCAAGCTGGGTCGCGCGCGCCGGGAGGCCGCCCGCGTGCCGGTCGAGATCCGGCAGGAACCGGCAGAGGCAATGCAGCTGCCGTCGAGGTCAGTCGACACAGCGGTCGTCACCTTCACGCTCTGCTCCGTAGAGGACGCGGCGCGGTGCCTGAGCGAGATCCGCCGAGTCCTGCGGCCCGAGGGGCACCTGCTGTTTCTGGAGCACGGCCTGTCGGGGGACGCGGCGGTCGCGCTGGCAGAACCGGCTGAACTCGCTGTGGCGCCCGCTCGCGGTCGGCTGCAACCTCAACCGTCCTGTCCTGGGCTCGCTGCGCGCGGCGGGGTTCGCGATTGAGGAGGTGGAGGAATACTATCTGCCGCGAACGCCAAGACCCTTCGCGCATCTGAGCCGTGGCAAAGCGCGTCCCTGATAGCCTGCGGCCGGCGGAATGCTGCTTCTGTCCGCCCGATCCTTCGGGTCCACCGGCGGAGCACGCTAGAAGATGCGTCCGAGCAGACCTTCAAGTGCCTGCCAGCCGAGGTCCACTTTAGGATCCGAAGCAGCGGTTTAAGCCCTGCCGGCCTAATGTCAGCAAATGGCCGCAAGCAGAATGGCCGCTTCGGCGGAGGTCTGCTGGAAAAACGGGCAGGCCCCTACCATCCCCCTTCTCGCTGAAGGCGAGCTTTTCCGTCCTCGGAAGCGGATATTGATGCGGCGATCGCCCGAGCAATGCACAAGACCTTATCCCGATTGGCCATATTGAAGGTTTGGGCGATCGGCACAAGAGCCCACCGCTTCGGGAATTCTGCGCAAATTGCGCAGCCGCCCTCAGCAGCCTGCTGTATCTCCGCGGCGACACGCCGCCACGGTAACCATTAATTCGCCCAGCGCGCCCATCGGACAAGCATGCCGAAACAGGCTACGCCCTTCCGGCGGCCTCCGATAAGCAATTGTAGGTAACGTAATTTACCGCACAAATAGAAGGCGCAAACCGATTGACAAAATTTTTTTATATCCAACAAGTCTCTAATTTACTGGGCGGATTCCCCATGAAAAATGGCAACACAAGTATTTTAAGTATTCAGTACCTTCGTGGCATAGCTGCGATTGCGGTCTTGATATTCCATACAAGCGAAACTTACAACGCTGGCTTCCGAAGCGGGGCCGCTGGAGTAGATCTCTTTTTCATCATCAGCGGAGTTGTGATGTGGGTTACTACGTCGCAAAGGAATATTTCCCCAAGCGCATTCATGCGTCGCCGTATCATCCGCATAGTTCCACTGTACTGGGTCGCAACCCTGGTAACATACGTTTGCGTAATCTTGAAGCCGAACTTCTTCTACGACCAGAACCCATCACCCACGGATCTGCTTTGGTCGTTGGCATTCTTGCCTCCTCTCAAAGGCGGAGCTCTACATCCCGTCGTTGTACAAGGATGGACGCTTTCCTACGAGATCTTCTTTTACATAATTTTCGCTTTAACTCTTCTATCTAGTGAAAGTAGGCGACTTGCCACGTGCACATCATTTTTCGCGCTCGCCGTAGCATTACATAGTTTTGCGCCGATCGGATATGCAACTGAATTTACGAGGCCATTGTTGTTTGAATTCGTCATCGGCCTGCTGATTGGCATTGCGTGGACAAAAGACCAACTCGTCCCAACTCCGGTTGCCACACTGATGGTAGCTGCCGGTGTGATCTGTTTGGCGCTCGATAGCGTCCTGCTGTCGGAAATCAATCGACTGATGCGGTGGGGAATTCCCTCAGCCCTCGTTGTGACAGGATTATTGTCCATTGAAAGACGAGCCGCACTTCCGCAGCTAAAATTCCTTCACTTACTTGGAGATGCTAGTTACTCTATATACATATGGCATGTTCTACTAGGTACAGTTTTCATTGGCATCCTTCTGCGTACGGGTATAGCGGCAAGTCTCGTCCCATTCCTGACTGTTTTCTTCTCGGTCTTTTCGGCGCTGGTTGCGCATGTCGCGATAGAGCGACCGCTCAACAGATTTCTGGTTGCCGGCCTTGGCCGAGTTTTGGGCCAGGTCGCGAATCAAAGCTTTAAGCAAGCCGCTGGGTGACTCACTGATCGTCTTCGGGCCTTTTTCCGTTGACTTCCGCCCCTGGACATTATCAATTCGTCAGAACTTTAAACAAATTGAATATTTCACGAGAACCTAGTGCACATCTGAGGTGAGGCGCTTATACGTCTCTCGGTTATTGCTCCGCGCGAAACCAGGGACTGGGGTTTTCTCAGCCCCATGACTGTTGTGGGAGCTTCATAGTCACAGTTTCATCCTTCAAGTGGGTGTACCGCATAAGCATCCGGGTAGCTCGATGCCCACTGATGAGCGTCACTGCTAGCCTGCTTAGGCCCAACTCGAAGAACCTGCTGGTCGCTTCGTTTCCCTAATTGGCGATCTGCTCGGCCAGCGTCTCCACTTCGAAAGTAGTCACCGCAAGGCCTTTGCCCCCCTCACCGGCCACGTATTTGCTTCCAATCGTAATCGGGTCCTCAAACGGTCCGCTTGCGCAGACCCTTATCGGTCTTGGACGACCGCAGCTGGCCGGAAGCTGCCGACCCGCTTTCGGCATCTGAACCGAAAAAGCGGACCTTCACGATGATCGTATTCTCAACGTTATAGCGACGGCTTCCCACCTTCACCTAGCGCGGCGGGCTAACTGTAAGTCGGACGCTTTGAACTGACGTGAGGTGCTCGACCGGATCCATGACGTCTCAGACAGGAGTAATCTCACGCCCTGATCGCCGCTGAGACCGACGTCAGTTCTTGTCGTGGCCCAAGGCCCAGACATAGGCCGCGACCGCTTTCAGGTCGGCCTGGGACAGTTCCACGCCGCCCATAGGCGGCATCGCGTTCTGATGCTCCTTCGGCTCGGGCACGCCGTTGGCGATCGTGTGCTCGATCCCGCCCAGGCTGCCGTCGCTCCACAGCCAATGCCCGCTCGTGAGATCGGCGCCGACCGGCGAGCCCTTGCCGTCCGAACCGTGGCAGCCGCCGCAGGTGGCGTCGGCCACTTCGCCGTGGAAGATCCGCTCGCCGAGCGCGACCTGCTCGCGCGTCGCCCCCTTCGGCACCGGGAGCGCAGCGACCGTGAGGCCGGCATCCGGGTGGATCCCCTCCGGCGGCGGCACCTGCGCGGATACGGTCGCTGCCGCGCGCGGGCTGGGTGCCGCCGCGACCGCCGCATTCGGATCGCCGCCCACGTAGGTGACGCGCCAGATGCGGCCCTTCACGTCATCGGAGATGTAGAGCGCACCGTCCGATCCGACGGCCAGGCCGGACGGCCGGTATTCCGCCCGACCCGGCTCCTTGATCGCCCCTGCGAAGCCATCAGCAAAGACGACGAACTCACCCGCGGCCTTGCCATCCTTGAAGGGCTGGAAGACGACACTGTAGCCGCCCTGTGGTGCTGGCGCACGGTTCCAGGAGCCATGGAAGGCGATGAAGGCGCCATCACGATAGGCTTTCGCGAAGCCTGACTCGGTGCCGGATCCGATGTAGAACTTCATGTCGTTGGGCGCCCAGTGCGCCGGGAACCACGCGACTGGGCCCTGACGGTCGGCGCAGAGCCCGACCTTACGCCCCCCGTCTCCACCATATTCGGGGGCCAACACCAGCTTCTTCTGCGCCGGGTCGAAGTAGCATTCCGGCCAGCCGTAATCGGCGCCCTGCTTCAGCTCGACCACCTCTTCGGAGGGCAGCTCGTAGCCCTGCTTGGCCGTGTAGAGCTTCGGCCAGTCCTCGTGGAGCTGGTCCCGCCCGTGCTGGGTCGAGAAGACCCGGCCCTGGGCGTCGAGAGCGATGCCCTCGCCGTTGCGGATGCCGGCAGCAAAGCGCTCGGCGGGGGAGAACGTCTGATTGCGGCCTTTCGCGTCGTAGCGCCAGATGCCGCCGCGCGTTTCCTTCTCGGTGCAGGGCTCATTGCCCGGAGAGCCCGGCACGCGGTTCTTCACCTCGCAGGCGTTCGTCGCCGAGCCGAGGTCGATGAGGAGATCGCCCCTCGGGGTGATCGCGAAGGGATGCATCGGGTGGTCACCCGTCAAGGGCAGGCCGGAGACGACGATCTCACCTTGAGACTTGGGCACCACCTCACCCGTCCTCAGCGGATAGCGCATGATGCGGTCGTTGCTCTCGGCGTAGATCGCACCCTGGTAGAGCACCAATCCGGTGCCGCCATGGCCACCCTGGGCTGGGCTCTCGCCGAAGCGCTCCGTGACATCGGCCCTGCCGTCGCCGTTGGTGTCCTTGAGCGCGACCAGGAAGCCGCCCGGCGGAGGCGTGTCGTTCTTGTAGTACCGGCCACTCCAGGTGTTGATGTAGAGCGTGCCATCCGCAGACACGGCCATCTGGCGGGCATGGCCGATCCCGTCGGCGTAGATCGTGGCGCAGAACCCGGCCGGCAGGCTGAGACCATAGGTTCCGCCGTGACAGCCAGTGCCAGTTGCGTGTGCTATCAGGCCGGCCGGCCAAGCTGTTAGGAGGGCAGCTGCCGCGGCGCCAGTCGACAGGGCGAGGTTCGACGAACGGATACGACGCATGGACGTGTCCTCTCGGAGCGCTACCACAAACCAAACTTGCAAGATCTAGGGTCTGTCGTCACCTAAGGTGATCGAGGGCAGCGGCGAGGCACAGGATGCCGTTGAAACTGGCGGCAGTCTTCTCGTAGCGTGTGGCAACCGCTCGCCACTCCTTGAGCCGCGCCCAGAGCCGCTCGACGATGTTGCGGTTGGCGTAGATCCAGTCGGGGCAGCGGACTGGCACTTCGTTGTTCTTGGCCGGAATCGCGGGCTGAGCCCCCGCCTCTTCGACCTGCTGCCGGAAGCGATGGCTGGCGTAGCCTCGATCCGCCACGACCCATCGGGGCACGCCCGGCAGCCGGTCGAGCAAGGGCATTGCGTGGGGCAGTTCATGAGCTTGCCCCGGTGCGGCCCGGAAAGCTATCGTGCGCCTTGCGCCGTCGGCGATCACGCAAGCCTTGGTGCCATACCCGCCACGCGATCGGCCAAGAGCTTCACGATCATCTCGCTCGGCTGCAGTCCCCCTTTTCGGGGCTCCGGCCGGCTTCTGATCCGCGCATGTTGGTGCCATCGATGAACACCATGCCCAGCTGAACGCCGCGCTCCTGCACAAGGGCAAGCAGCCGCTCCCACACACCGCCGCGCGCCCAGCGGATGAATGTCTGAGCCGCGCGCCACCAAGGCCCCAACTCTCCTGAGACCGCGCGCCACTTGGCGCCGTTCTGATGCCGCCACAGGATGGCCGAGAGTGTGCGCCTAAGGTCTTGGGACGGGGCCTTCGCCTTCGGCCGACATGCCTCTACCAGTGGCTCCAGAACAGCCCATTGCACGTCGCTCAGGATCGTCCCTTCCACATCAGAGAGAAAGAGGATGTTTGGTCCCAGCGTTTGGTGGAGCGGGTTGGCCCGGAACCGATCTGGCTCGGCGGTCCAGGCGACAACAGGCCCTAAACCAAAGCAAGCCCAAAATCGACTGGCTTCAGATCGGAGGATAGCCGGTAGTCCTGCTGTGGCAGGAACCGGCCGCGCGCCTTCCGCGTCTATAGAGCGACCCTGACAAGATGTGATGTGCGAGAGGCCCGCCCGGCCGATCCGGGCGGGCATTTTCGTTCGGGTGATAGGAGCGCGGGTGAAGGAAGCGGGTTGCGGCTCAGCCAGCCTTCTGATCCCGCCGGATCCAGTTCAGCGCTGGCTTGCGTCAGGAACCGCCCTCGCTCACCTGGCGCGACGACCGTCAGATCCCAGCGCGTTGGCCCGCCGCCTCCCGTCAAAGAGGCCGCCGCGCCAGAGCAAGTAACCGAACCCCGCTGCCACCGCGGCAGCCGTGGTGATGAGACCCACCTCGCTCGACATGATCCCGGTCGCCGCGCCTCGCCGCCGCCCCTGAAGAGCGCTCGTCTTGGCGCGCACGTAAGCTTGCGTGGCAGCGCCGACCTCCTCGGGCGAGAGGAGCGCGCGGGCTGCCGGGACCAGTTCATGAACCTGCCGGTGCAGGTGCTGATCCACCAGGAAGGTGACGTCCTCGAATTTGTTGAGCCAGCCGTCTGAGTGTCTCCCCCGGTAGCGGGCAAGCTGCTGGAGTTGCCGCCTGAACTCTGCATGGCCGCGGTGCAGATCCCCGATCAGCGCGCGTGTCTCGCTCGTCCGGCTCAGCGGACCATAGAGGCTCGCGTCGAGAGCAATCGCATGCAGATCAAGCTCGTCCATGAGATCGGCGAGCATACGCTCCCGGCTGCCGACTGTGCCGGGATCGTTGAGCGCGTATGGGATCTCGCGGATCAGGCTGGCGATGTTTTCGTGGTCGCGCTCGATGAGCCGCCAAATGTCCATGCACTTCTCCCCTGCTGGTGGTGTCGCAACACTCCGAACACCTTAGGCGGGCTGACCGTTCCTGATTAAGGCTGCAACGACCTTGGTGCTGTTCGGGGGCCATTAGATTAGAGCAGCCCGCACCGTTCAGGATGCTCGCGGAATTTGTGCACGTCGCATCCAACGGCCCCGGGCACGTCGACGCCCTTGTGCGCTACTCCACTGGCGGCAGGGTCGGCCCCGGTGTGGTCGCGCCCGCTGGTAGAAGCGCCGCCGATCGCCGGCTGCGACCTCGGCCAGCCCGCCGATCGCGTCCACGATCCTCTCAGCAGCCTTGTACAGCCGGTCCTGCGGCTTGGCCCAGGACAGCACGTCGATGCGCGTGCGGGCGCTACTGAGCGGCGTCGTCCAGCAACGCCACCTCCTCGGCCCTGACGAACACCCCGCGCCTCGCCATCCTACAGCCCCATCCGCCACGCACCCGAGATGTAGAACGGGATAAGAACGCGGGGAGAGGCAATCATCCGTTAACAGTCCCCTCGTCAGGACTGGCGGCGAGCGGGTTGGACCAGAGCAGCACCGGAGCCGTTTCTGAGGGTCGGCTACAGTGCGCCCTCGCTGTCCCAATCGCTAAAGCTCGCCCGGCCGACCCGGGCGGTCTTTCCTTTGCGCAGGGCAATAGTACGGTCTCGGCCTACGCCCGTGGAACAACACCGCGGCCGTCCTCTTCCTTCAGTCCGCCCGGCTTGCCGCGGCGGGCTTTTTCTGCCCCATATGGGTGATGTCACGCGGCGGCTCGCGATGATATCCGAGGCACTCTAGACCCCAAAGAGACTACCTCGGCCCGCCCGGTTCGCCATGGCGGGCTTCTTCGTTTCGGCACGCTCGCGCGGGTTACGGCAGGAAAGCTGCTGCTCCGAACGCCGCTGTTTCGAACGCCAAGACACTCACAAGCAACAATGTCAAAGGCGCTATTGCACCGTGAGCGATGCCAAGCAATGATCTAAGCACCGTTTCCTCCATTTTGTGCTATCTTCAGTCATCATCTCCCGGCTGGTTAGAGGTTAAAGTACGCAGAGGTGGTTTTAGGAGGTAATTAATTCGGACGCTTTTTCCCATTAATTCGCACGTCATTCGCGCGGCTTCACAATCAATCGTTGGTGGTATCGGGGCCGATTTAGGCCAGGCTAAGCCTCAGCTCTGCTACGACAACGGGCTTCCATAGCCACAATGAATGGTGGGCCAGATACAGTCGTTACGTAGTTCGGCCGGTCCGGGCGGCCCTTTCCGTTTCGGCAACGGTTCAGCCCTACCGCGGCGGCCATGTCCGACCTCCCGCCCGCCGTCGCCTCCTGGCGCAACCAGATCGAGCACCTGTCCCCGCACGCCTCGCCGTGCCGCTTTCTGGCGCCGGCCAAATGGGCCTCGATCAGAAAGAACGCGCTCGCCTTCATCGACCGGTTCGGCGCCGAGGCGTACCGGCTCGGCTGGACCGCGGCGCAGTTGTTCGGGGCGCATCCGGTGCACGGCACGATCCGGATGGGGTACTGCGGCGCGCTGATGATCGGTGCAGAGCCGGTGGTGGGAGGCGAGGCAACCCGGGTACTGTTCGAACGCACCTCGGCCTACCGGAACCGGCCGGGCCAGCAGTGGGGCGTGCCGGTCTGGGAGTTCGCGGCGAAGGGCGGCTGAGCTACCATGGCCGCCAGCATGCCGATCCGGCGCGAGCACCGCTTCCTCTACCCGATCGACTGGCCGCAGCTGTCGGCCGCGATCCGCTTCCGGCGCGCTGGCAGGCGCTGTGAGGGCTGCGGGCGCCCGCACGGGAAGCGCGTGTTCCACTTGGGCGACGGCCGCTGGTGGGACGCGCAGGCGGCCACGTGGCGCGATGGGCGAGGGCGCCTCAGGCGCCTCGCCTCCAGCACCGCCGATGTGCTGGCTATCGTGCGCACGACGCGCGTGTTGCTGGCCACCGCGCACCGGGACCACGACACGTCCAACTGCGCGGACGCCAACTTGGCGGCCTTCTGCCAGAGATGCCACATGATCCACGACCGGCCGGAGCACCACAGGCGGCGATGGGCGACGCTGTTCCGCAGGAAGGCGCTCGGGAACCTGTTCGGGGGACCCTGCGCCTAATCTACGGCTCGTCCCGCTCGGCCTGAGCCAGCCCGTACCCGTGCGACCGACCGCGTTCTTGGTGCCCGTTCCACCGTGCCGGTTGAGGCGCTTCTGGAGCCTATAACAGCAATTATCGGCCGTCGAGGCTTAAGAGGGATCGCGGGCTTGGGCCGCGAGGCCGCCGGACCCGTGCCAACATTGCACCATGCAGGGCTGCAAATGTGATCCGCCGGATCGACTGCGTCCTCGTGCGTGAGGCGCTGAGCCATGTCGTGCGCCGCTGCCATCGACGAGTCAGCCAAGAAAGGTGACCGACGGACGCGCAATATAAGGGGCACCGACCGCCCATCGTTTGCGGAATGAACGTGTGCGGTCAGTGCCTGCCACTCTGGCTGCTTCGACCCAGGGCGCCGGCAGATGCTGCGCTCCGAAAAGTGTGGTGGCAAGCGTGCAAAGCCGACCAGAGCAATCGTGAGGCCTGGAGACTGGCAGGCCTATAGGTCAGTGCGCCTCGTGGAACAGCGTCTGAATGAGGCGCCAGAGTTCGCGGTGCCCAGATGTTTGACCTGCCTGCATGAGGTACTCCGGGATCTCGATTTGCTCCTTTCCATGGGCTGAGCGACCGGTCTCACGCACGTTTGCGTGCTGCCACTCGTGCTCGACGTAGAGGCGCTTCGTGTCCGTATCGAAGACCAAGCGCCACCAATCCTCGTCGTTTGCGACAAGGCCTTTGGCAGATCGTTGAAGCTCGCGGATGAGTAAGGCCATCTGGAACACTCCTGCCCTGCGGCGAGGCTAGCCTAACGGGCCGCCATCTGCGAGGGATCATTAGCCCCTTCGAAGGCCCTCAGACTGCATCGAGGACTCGCTGAACCTGCGTCGCCGGCCCCGCCCCGCGCCGCCGGGATCCCTCGGGCATTCGGCGCCGCCGCGACTTGCCAGAGCGACAACGCCCCGGCGGCCTGCACCTCGGCCAGGATCGGCGCGAGATCAGCAGCGCGGGCCGCGCTCCTGCGCGCCCGCGCGTCCGCCGCTCGGGCCGAGCCGAGGTCCCTGTTGCGCAGGTTGCCGGGATTGCCGAGCCGTACGCCCCGGGCCTTGGCTGCTGCAAGCGCCGCCTTGGTGCGCGCCGAGATCATCTTGCGCTCGGCCTGAGCGGTCACGGCCATGATCCCGACCACGAGGCTCGTTTGCTTCCGGCATGTCGGCCGCCATGAAGCGCAGGCCAGCCTTCCGTAGGTTGAGCAGGAAGGCGGCATCACGGGACAACCTGTCGAGCTGGCGATCACCAGCGGGGCGTTGTGCAATCGGCAGAGCGCCAGGGCTTCGGCGAGGCGGTGGCGCGTGTCGCGCCCCGCTCTCCACCTCGACCAGCTCAGCCACGTGCCGCCAGGATCCGCTGCTGAGAAAGTCGGCCACGGCCCGGCGCTGAGCCTCAAGGCCGAGCTCCTGAGCGACCCTGCCGCTCGATGGAGACCCGCAGGTAGGAGACGAAGGCGCCGACGCTCACCGCCCCTTCTCCTGGACCTCGGCAGCGTCCTGCATGGCCTTAGCCCAATGCGGGCACGTGTGGGTCCGCAGATCCTTCAGGTGCCGGCGTTCGTGCACGTGCTCGCACAGGCGCACGAACTCCTCGGCCCAGATCCCGGTATCGACGACCCCTTGCTCGTCCATCCCGAAATCCGTGAGGCCGCAGCGGGGGCAAACGGCGATGTTCATGGGCTTCCCGCTCCCTGTGCCCCCGTGTGACCAACGCACGAACGAGCGTTCGGGGCGATGTCACAGGCTCGGCTGGTGCGGGACCCTTGAGGAAGCATTAACAGGCGAGCTGCGGTCGCTACGGATAGCGGCTGCCGGTGGTACAGGGGTATCCAACGGTGTCGCTACGGCTTTGGGGGTACGAAGCCGAACGACAGGCGGGCCGAGCCGATGCCCCTCAATGCTCGGCCCGCGCCTTTCATTTCAGGCGTTCAGCGGCTCGATGCGCTGGTCCTCCAGACGGTGGCGGGCCGGGGCGAGCAGCGCCGTCTGCAGCTGGCTTTGGGCTCGGCGCACGGCCTTATCGATCTGCGGCAGCCATCACCCTCCTCAACCGAGCCGCCGAGCGCCTGCGGATCTTCGGCGATCAGGTAGTCGGTCGGGGCGTGTCGCAAACCCGACTGTGAGCCGCGGAAGGGCACCTACCGCCCCACTTTGACGCTTTGTTCGTGGCGGGAAGTCCGAAGCAGCAGGCCAGCAGTCCGTTCTGCTCGCGCACGGTCCATGCACCGGCAAAGCCGGAGCCCTTGGCCGGCCACGCCCCGGCCCACACGGCCGACGCGCGCAGTTTTCCGACCCTGCGCGCAGCCCTGACCGCCGCGGCCAAGGCGATCCGGACGGAGAACGCGAAGCCCTGGATCATCACCGAGCGCGGCGACATCCTGGCGCCTGGCTGGATCCGCGCCAACGCCGCCACGCATCACTGGCAGTAGCAGTTCGCCGCCATGCGGACGGCCGGTCACGCCCCTGCGGCCGCGCCGGCCAAGCTGCGGCGCTGGAGCGCTTCGCTGCGGCGCTCACGACCGCGGCCCTACGCCGACCTCCAGTGATCAGGCTTCTTCTTGTCGTTCAGATGTCGCACACGAGCGACAAGGGGCTGTGACCCTTGCTCTTCGCCCAATCGATCGCCTCTTTCTGGATCTTGGAGGTGTGCAACACATGGTCGGCATGGTCCTCGACCACATAATCTTCGATGGGCGATCCCTCAGGGCGTCCCTTAGGGCGCGCCTCAATGTAAACATTGGCCATTGCCACTCCCACTAACCGGAGGCTCGGCCCAATTAATGCTGCAAGCAACTTAATGGTTGCGCCAACCCTGCTTGCGCCTTGAAATCTCAGCTTTGACGCAACAATGGCCGTCTGGGCCGCCCAAAAGTACGACGCCACGCAGCAGCAGGGCGAGATCAGGACCAACGGCGAACGCAGCTTTTCCGCACCGGAAAAGGTCAGCGGCGCCGCCCTGATCCCACCCAAGGTGATCCACGAAGCCCGGCAGCTGCGCGACGCAGAGGCGGCCGACCCAGGCGCAATCCGGCGCACGCTCGATGCCCGGCTGCAGCAAGGCCAGGAGCTTACCAAAGCGGCCGTGCGCGAAGCTGTGGCGAACGTGGTCCAGCTTGCCGACCAAGGCTCGGCGGAACTACAAACTAGGCCACCTGTTCAGCAGTGATGAGACACCGCAAGTCCATCATGACGGCTATGCTTGCCGCGTTCGGGCTCGTGACAGCCGCGCACATCGTGCGTTCCGGCAACTCCGAAGCGGTGCCGCAGCATGAGCAGGCACCCGCCCTGAACGCGAAAGCGCCGGTCAGCGCAATGGCATGGATCGACCCTCCGGCTCATGCGAGCACGCTCTCCAGCGCGGTCGTCTCATCTGCTCAGGCGGCGGAGGTGGCTGAACGTGAGGACGCGGATACCGACGAGCCTCGGGCAACCCAGGCTCTGCAGCCGAGGGCTATGGTGAGGAAGGCTGCGGTGAGGAAGGCCGCGAAGTCCCGCGCGATAGCGCATAGTGACCAAGCGTCGACGGAACGACCGCGGAAGGCCGAAGTGCCGCGGCGGCACAGGCTGGCCAAGCGCCGGATGCGCCTGTTCCAAACCTCGCTGACGCGCAGGGTCCCGACTACTCCTGAGGTGGACGAGCAAGCGCCGCCGCCCGCGCCGGCTCCGAAGGCCGCCGACCAATCCGACCCGATCCGCATCCTGGTCCATGGCCTGGGCCTGGATGGCTGATGTCTTCGCACGGCGGCGCGCCGTGCTGGTTGTCGAGGACGGTCCCTTGCAGCTCATGGACGCCTCAGCGGCCTTGAGAGAGGCCGGCTTCGAAGTCGTCGAAGCCTCGACCGTGGAGGCGGCTCAGGCCCATCTGGCAGCTCGGCCCGAGCTCGTCGCCATGGTCGCAGACGTGGACTTGGCAGGCGAGCCGCTGAGCGGCTTCACTCTGGCGAAGGCCGTGGCGGCACGCTGGCCCGAGGTCGCGATCTTGATCGTTTCGGGAGTGGAGTGGCCGACAGAGGAGCAGATGCCGATTGGCGCGCGGTTTCTGGGCAAGCCGTTCGCGCCTGAGGCCCTGGCCGAGGCTCTCCGTACCGTGCTGGCGGCGCGGGGGGGCAGCTCATGAGCTGATCCCCCGCGCCAGTCACCTGCTGACAATAGCCAGCGGGGGAACCGCTGTCGGCGGCTAAGCGGATACGGAGCGCAAATCAGCCAGCGGGAACACATCTCAATAATATCAATGGTCTAGCTCAGCTTCCCAAGCTGAATGTCGTCGGTTCGATCCCGATCGCCCGCTCCAACTAATTTGTTGAAGTATCAGCTGTTCTGACAGTCTATCGCTGATCTCGCGTTCCCCACGTTCCCCATCGCATTCCCCAAGGGCTGTTCAGGCCCCATTCTTCGCGGCTCGATGGACGAGCCTGAGACTCAGCCATCCCCCGCGATTTTCCGACTGCGCCGCGCGAATAGCGCTGCGTCGTCGAAACCTGTGTGCGAGCTGCCGCCGACCGGATGTGGTCGAGGTCGGCCCCCGCGTCCTCGGCCTCGGTGACCGCCCCGGCCCGCGCGTCCATGTTCCAGACGTGATCCGGCACGCCCGCCGCGCGAGCTACGATCTGCCATTCACGGCCGTACGCTGACTCGGCGTTGGATCTTCCGGCGGTCTCATCGAGGATGAGAGGACCAACCGGGCGGTCGGCCGGCACGCGCTCCAGCAAGCCCAGCACCAATACTATCGTGGCGGTCAGAGCACCTCGACGGCCGCACGCATCAAGGCAGCGCGGGCGGTCTGGATCGCAATTGCTCGATCTCACGCCGGCGGTGCGCGTTCATGAAGACGATGCGCGTAGCCGCCCTTCGTCACAGCCGCGCTCGGCCGGAGCTGCTCGCGCACCCTCCCTCCTCATCGAGGAGATCGCCCCAGCGGAGTGCCGCAATCTCACCGCCGCGCAGGCCTGCGAGGTAGCTCGGCATGAGGGCTGCTCGGTTCCGTGCACCGTGCCTCCCCTACCCTACCACCGCGACCAAGCGCTTGAACTCCGCCGCTTGGGCACGCGCCTGCTTCATCAAAACCTCATACCTTGTTGGTTCTGCCACAAAGCATGATGTTTCCGGATCGAGCGAAGAGCGATTGCTGCGATCTTTTCAAAAGACGCAATGACTTGGCGCCGGACATCATAAAAGTTACGTTATATGATGTTTACGCCTCCCGCGGATTTTCGGCCGAACCGAGCTTCACTAACGATGCTCGAAGGCGTTTTGCCGTCGCTTGCGACCTTTCTCTCGCCATCGGAAAGTCTGCTTGCCGGCAATCTGGGCGGCCTCGAATGACTGAATCTGGCCGTAATCTGCCAGTTCGCATCGGGTGAAGGGCGGCTGCAAAAGCGGACATGCCGTTTGCTACCTGCCGCGCGTTCGGAATGTCTGATGACCAGCATCGTCATTGACCTTGCCTGCGGTCGGCGCGGAAGCACAGGCCAAGAAGCGGCAGGCGTTCGCCGGCTTCATCGGTGCCAACCTGAAGCTCGATCTCTCAGCGGGCGGCTGAATAGTACGATCATCTGGGTGGAAGTACAGCGGCGATGCCGCTCAGCAAGGTCCGGACTTGCGCCTCAATGACTTCCTGAACGTTGCTATCCAAGGGCAGGCGATAGATATATTGGCGCACGCCGAGATAAAAGATCGAAGCGTGCAGGGCCCAGATCGTCTCGATCTCGAGGTTCGAGACCGGCACCTGCGCGACCGGTGAGCGGCCGAAGGCAATTCTGAGTTCCTCGACAATGCGCACGAAGATGCGCTCGCGCAGAAGGCGCAAGTAGCGGCCGTTGAAATCGAGATTCTTCAAGCCGGCGAACATGAACAGTCGTACCCATTCGGGCGTGAGGATAATCTTGGCGTAGCTCTGATAGAAGCGGATCAACCGTTCTTCGAGCGGGACGCTGCGATCCGCAAGGAGTTCTTCCCAGAACGGGTCCCAGCGGCCGACGAAAACCTCTTGATAGACGCGCTCGATGAGCGCCTCCTTGCTGGGAAAATAACGATAGAGCAGCGGCTGAGTAATGCCAAGGATCGCTGCCAGTTCCCGCGTCTGGCCTTCGAACCCGTGCTCCGCGAAGAACGCGATGGCGGCCGTGACGATGCTCTTCTCACGGTCCGCGGACGAGAGCCTGCGCGGAAGGCCGTCCTGAGCTTTCGGCGCCCGCGAACGGCCGGTCGTAAGCGGTCCTTCGAGGCTGGTGGAGGATTTCGGGGGACGGGGCATATACGGCCGACAGCTGGATCCGCGAGATAATCGGACGATAATCGTGTTTGCCGGGATGGTCCAACCCTGCTCGGCTCGCCGGCCTCGTGCCGATTCGGAACCGTCGGCAATGCGGCACCAGGTCGGTTATCGGATGATAAGCTGCGGTTGACATCCTCTCGGGATGTGACCAAAGTTTATCACATGATAAATTACGGCCGGCTCAACGGCTCGCGATGATTGGGCGCCCCGACGCGCTCCGATCGAGGAGGAAACGAACCATGACATCAGAAGGGAGATCGAGCCGCTCAAGGGCGATCATCGTTGGCGGCTCGATGGCCGGTCTATTCTGTGCTCTGCTCCTCAGGAAGTCCGGCTGGGACGTTGATGTCTTCGAGCGCATCGGTTCGGAGCTGTCCGGGCGCGGGGCCGGCATCGTCACCCACGACGAGCTGTTCGAGATCCTGCAACGCGCCGGCATCGACCGCGAGACGGCGACGGTCGGCGTCTCCGTTGAAGGCCGCCGGGTGTTCGGCCCTGACGGCTCGATCATCGGAGTGTTGCCTCTGCCCCAGATCCTGACGTCCTGGGGCCATCTCTACGGCCTGCTCCGCGCGGCGCTACCGGAGCCGAGTTATCACCACGGCCGCACCCTCACGCGAATCGAGGAGCGTGCCGACACGGTCGTCGCCCACTTCCAGGATGGCTCGTCGGCTGAAGGTGACCTGTTGATCGGAGCCGACGGCATCTTCTCGACCGTCCGGGCGCTCCTGGCCCCCGACGTCATGCCGAGCTACGTCGGCTACATCGCCTGGCGTGGGCTCGTCGACGCGGCGGATCTGTCGGCAGAGACGCGCGACGCTCTCCTCGACCATTTCTCCTTCGCTCTGCCGCCCGGCGAACAGATGCTGGGCTATCCCGTCGCCGGAGCTGGTGAGGCGATGGAGCGGGAACGGCGGCGCTTCAACTTCGTCTGGTATCGTCCGGCCGCCGCCGACGGGGCTTTGCGCACCCTTCTCACCGATGTCGATGGCACCACGCACACACTCTCGATCCCGCCGCACCGGATCCGGCCGGAGGTAACCGCCGCTCTGCGCTCGGATGCCCACCGCCTGCTTTCACCTCAGTTCGCAGAAGTGGTCGAGAAGACCGCTCAGCCGTTCATCCAGGCCATCCAGGACTTGGAGGCGCCCCGGATGGTGCTCGGGCGTCGCATCGCCATACTGGGAGACGCCGCTTTCGTCGCACGGCCTCATGTCGGCATGGGTGTGACCAAGGCCGCCGCCGACGCTCAGGCCCTCGTCGATGCCCTCCAGGCGCATCCGGATGCCCTCGACGAGGCCCTTCTCGCCTTCGAGAGGGAACGCCTGCGCTTCGGCGCCGCCGTGATCCGGCGCGCACGAGAGCTCGGCGCGTACATGCAGGCACAGATCCTGACCGCGGAGGAGCGAGCGATGGCCGAGCGGCACCGCCACCCGGAATCCGTGATGGTTGAGACCGCCGTCGCGACCGGGATCGCCGCCTGATTGCGCCGCTTCGGACCCTGGTGAGGACGCTATGGATCACGCACGCATATCGAACCATCCGGTCTACCGACGCCTGTGCTTCGAGCGCAGCTGCCTCGGGGCGTCCCTCGCGGTCGTGATGTCGGGGGCGTACTTCGCTTACATCCTGACCGTCGCCTTCCGACCGGACCTTCTCGGGACGCCGGTCCGGGCTGGATCGGTGGTGACCTGGGGCATCCTCGTCGGTGCCGCCCTTCTCAGCTGCGGCTTCGTGCTGACCGCCATCTACGTGCTCGTCGCCAACACGCGGCTCGACGGCCTTAGCCGGCGCCTGCAGGAGGAGCTGCGATGACCCGCCGCGTCCTCACCGTTGCCGCGGCGAGCCTGTTCGTGACCCCGGCCTGCGCCGATGCGCTGACCGGGCCTGTGACCCGTCAGGCCTTGAACCCGACGGCGATCGCCATGTTCCTGGGCTTCGTCGCGGTCACCCTGGTCATCACGGTTCGAGCGGCGCGCCGCGGCACGAAGACCGCGAGCGACTATTACGCGGCCGGCGGCGGCCTCAGCGGCTTCCAGAACGGGCTCGCCATCGCCGGCGACTATACCTCGGCCGCGACCTTCCTGGGCGTTACCGCGCTGATCTACACCTCCGGCTACGACGGCATGAACTACGCGATCGGCTTTCTCGTCGGCTTCCCGATGATCCTGTTCCTGATCGCCGAGCCTCTGCGCAACCTCGGCCGCTTCACCTTCGCGGATGTGGCCGCCTACCGGCTGTCCGAGGTGCCCGTGCGCCTGGTCGCCGGTCTCAACACCCTCGTGATCGTGCTGTTCTACCTCATCGCCCAAATGGTCGGGGCCGGGAAGCTGATCGAGCTGCTGTTCGGGCTTCCCTACGCCGCGGCGGTCGCGCTCGTCGGCGTGCTGATGATGGCCTACGTCGCCTTCGGCGGCATGCGCGCGACCACCTGGGTGCAGATCATCAAGGCGGTGCTGCTGTTGTCGGGGTCCGCCCTCATGTCGACCCTGATCCTCGCCCGCTTCGGCTTCAGCCCGGAGGCGCTGTTCGCCCGCGCGGTCGCCGCCCATCCCAAGGGGCAGGCGATCATGGCGCCGGGCGGTCTGGTCAAAGATCCGGTCTCCGCTGTCTCGCTGGGGCTGGCCCTGATCTTCGGAACGGCCGGGCTGCCGCACATCCTGATGCGCTTCTTCACCGTGGCTGACGCCCGGCAGGCGCGGTTCTCGGTGCTGGTCGCGACCGGGTTCATCACCGTATTCTACACGCTGCTGTTCGTACTCGGCTTCGGTGCAGTCGCGCTGGTGCTCGGGGACCCGACCTACGCGACGGCGGCGGGTGGGATGATCGGCGGTACCAACATGGTCGCGCTGCATCTGGCCGACAAGCTTGGCGGTCCCATACTGCTCGGCTTCATCTCGGCCGTGGCCTTCGCGACGATCCTGGCCGTCGTCTCGGGTCTGACCATCGCCGGCGCCTCGGCGGCGAGCCACGATCTATACGCTCGCGTTCTTCGTCGAGGCCGCGCGAGCGAGCAGGCGGAGGTCCGTGTCTCGAAGGTCGCCGCGGTCGTGATCGGTCTGGCGGCGATGGGGCTCGGCATCCTGTTCGAGAACCAGAACATCGCCTTCATGGTCGGCCTCGTCTTCGCCATCGCGGCGAGCGCGAACTTCCCCGTGATCGTGCTGTCGGTGTCCTGGCGCGGCCTCACGACTCGCGGGGCCGTCACCGGCTCCCTCGCCGGCCTGCTATCCGCTCTCGCCCTGGTCACGCTGAGCCCTGGCGTGTGGAGCGCAACCCTGAAACTCGGGCCCGCTCCCTTCCCCTATGACAACCCGGCCCTGTTCTCGGTCCCGCTGGCCTTCCTGACGTCCGGGATCGTGTCGCTGCTCGACCGAAGCCGGGCCGCGACGGCCGTGAAGGCAGCCTTCGAGGCCCAGCACGTGACGGCCCAGACCGGCTTCGACCGCCCTGCGGCAGCTGCCCTGCACGGAACCTGAGGAGAGCACGCATCATGGCAAAGCAGACGATCGCGCACTGGCCGGCGCCGCCAGTCGATTGGCCAGAGCACCTGCGCCAAGACTTCAGGGACGGTGCGGGCCGGGGACAGGTCGGCAGCCGCTTGGTCTCGGAGACCGATCGGGTTCGGGTGTGGGCGCTGAGCCTGAAGCCGGGCGAACGCATCGGCTTCCACACCCACGTGCTCGACTATTTCTGGACCGCTGTCACCGGCGGACGGGCGCGCTCGCACTATGCCGATGGCCGCATTGCCGAGGTCTCGTACGAGCCCGGCGACACGAAACATCATACCTTTCCTGCCGGCGCGTTCATGATCCACGATCTTCATAACATCGGCGAGACGGAGCTCACATTCACGGCCGTCGAATTTCTCGATAGCGCCAACGCGCCGCTCCGCCTGCCGAATTGAAGGTGTCCGGTTGTTGGGAAGCGTCACGTGTTCTTCTCAGGCGTGCGTGATATTTCGGGTCGTCACGCCGCCGGGACTCATTATGAGATTTGATCGCGGACAATAAGAGAGTCAGGGAGGGAAGATCATCATGAATACGCGCCGTGATGTGCTGAGAAATGGCGCTGCAGCCGCGGGCGCCGTGTTCTGCAGCTGCGGACTCCTGCGGAGCGCGCATGCGCAGCAACCCGTCCGGCAGAAGCTCCCGGTGGTGGTCGGGGGCAAGCGCGTCAAGACGATCGACGTACACGCGCACTGCCACTTCCACGAGGCCGGCGCGCTGATCGGCGCGGACGCGTCCAAGCTCCAGTTGCTACCCGTCAACGGCGGCGCGGAGGTGTTCCTCTCGGTCGAGCAGCGGCTCGCCGCGATGGACGCGCAGGCCGTCGACCTAGAAGTCCTGTCGATCAATCCCTTCTGGTACGACCGCGACCGCGACCTCGCCCAGCAGATCGTCAAGGTTCAGAACGAGAAGCTCGCGGCGCTGTGTGCGTCCCATCCGGACCGTTTCGCCGCGTTTGCCTCGCTGACCCTGCAGGCGCCGGATCTCGCAGTGAAGGAGTTGGAAGTCGCCGTGAAGAAGCAGGGCCTGAAGGGCGCCGCGATCGGCGACGTCGTCAACGACATGGAGTTCTCCGATCCCAGGCTCCACCCCGTCTGGGCGAAGGCGGAAGAACTGGGCGTTCCGTTGTTCATCCACCCGCAGGGCATCCCGGAACTGAACAAGCGCCTCACCGGAAACGGATGGCTCGGCAACACGATCGGCAATCCGCTGAGCACGACGATCGCACTGTCGCACCTGATCTTCGAGGGCACTTTCGACCGCTTCCCCGGCTTGCGGGTCATCGCGGCACATGGCGGTGGCTACCTGCCTTCCTATGCCGACCGGTCCGACCATGCTTGCCTGGTCGGACCAAAGATGTGTCGCACTGACGTCAACTTGAAGAAGAAGCCAACTGAATATCTCAGGAATATCTACTTCGATTCACTGATCTTCGAGCCCGATGCAATTCGACACTTGGTGGCGCAGGTCGGTGCTAGCCAAGTCGTTCTCGGAAGCGACTACCCCTATCCCTGGGAGCTCCATCCTGTTGAGCCGATTCTCGCGACGACGTCACTCAGTGACGATGAGAAGGCGGATATTCTCGGTCGGACCGCGGCGAAGCTACTCAACGTGCGGACCGATTAGACGCCCTGCCTAGCAGGCCGGATCAACATCGCCTGTGCCTTCGATCAGCGCGGCCGCCGACCCGGCCGCGTCGCCGACCCTTGATGAAGACGCCGCAGGCGACCCGGACCGGATGGCCGTCGGTCAAACGCCGATCAGCTGGGCGATCTGTTCGGAGGCCCGCCGCAGCATCGGCAATAGGTCCGCCACACGCTTGTCCGTCATGCGCGCCTGCGTGGTCGCCACGGTGATCGCAGCCACGGCATTTCCCCTCGGATTGCGGATCGGCAAGCCGAGAGCACTGACGCCCGGCACCGCCCGGCCCGCGATATGGGCGTAGCCAACCGAACGCGCCTCGGCGCACAACCTGCGCAGTTCCTGCACATCGAGGGAGCCGTAGTTGTGCAGCTGCGCGCCGATCTCCTTGAGAACCCGTGTCTTATCGTCTTCCGGCAGGCAACTGAGCAGGGCGAGCCCCCCGGCACTCACGCCCAGCGGCTGACGGCTGCCGATCGGTACGACCGGAGTCTGGATCGGGTAGGCGCCCTGGACACGGCTGAGGCAGACTGCATCGCTGCCACTGCGCACGAATAGAAAGCTCGTATCGCCCGTCTCGGCGGCCAGTCTCTCCAGGACAGGCGCACAGATCGCACGCAGATTGAACTGGTGTGTCGAAGCCAAGCCCAGCTCGAACACGAGCGGACCCAGGGTGTAGAGGCGTGAGCGGGTATCGCGGACCAGCAGGCCTTCGGAGATCAGGACTTTGAGCAGCCGATGCGCCGTCGGCCGCTCCAGCTGGAGTTCCTCAGCGAGGTCGACCAGCCGCAGGCCTCTCGGCGCGCATTGCGCCAGCAGCTTCAGGATACGAACCGCCCGCGCGATTGACTGCGTGCCCGGGACCGCCGGCTCATCCCACATAGTCGAATTCCAGATGATGGAACCAAGATCGAAGGTCGATTGACAAGCATCGACATTGAAACGAGACTTGCCTCGGGTTCAAAAACGAGTACTCGCACACGCTTCCGCAGCAAGCAATTCCAAATGCTGGAATCGATTGTGGCCGGATCGAGACGGCCGGCAGAGGCCGGCCTCGTAGGGGCCCGGCCTTTCGTTTAGCCGGCACGGATAGGGGCACGCAGAATGGCCGACGATCATCGGAGTGCGACACCTGCCGGCCCCACGGCCCGCGATCGCGTGACCTATGAGCC
Source organism: Methylobacterium sp. P31 (assembly GCA_050632875.1). Classification (GTDB taxonomy): domain Bacteria; phylum Pseudomonadota; class Alphaproteobacteria; order Rhizobiales; family Beijerinckiaceae; genus Methylobacterium. Next base: position 253,668 of record JBODSC010000001.1, read on the forward strand.
GATTACCCAGCGGCGGTTCTCATTGCCCGGCGGAGCGCGGGTTGCCGTCTGGACCATCGTCAACGTGGAGAATTGGCTGCCGGAAAATGCCATGCCCCGGACGGTATTGCCGCCCCCGATGGGCAAACCGCTCCTGCCCGACATCCCGAACTGGTGCTGGCATGAGTACGGCATGCGCGTCGGCTTCTGGCGCTTTCTCGAAACGCTGACGTCGCGCGACCTGCGGGCGACCCTCGCCCTCAATGGTTCCGTTTGCACGCAATACCCCGAAGCCTGCGCGGCTGCCCGTGACGCCGGCTGGGAGTTCATGGGTCACGGCTTCGTGCAAAAGCCCATGCACCGCGTGGAGGACCAAGCTGCCTCGATCCGCGAGACTGTCGAGGCCATCCGCGCCTTCACGGGTAAGCCGCCCCGCGGCTGGGAGAGCCCCGGCCTCACGGAAACCGCCGAGACCATCGACCTGCTCGCGGAAGCCGGCATCGAATACGTCGCCGACTGGGTGCTCGACGACCAACCGGTCCCCATTCGCACCCGCCAGAACCGGATGATCTCGGTTCCCTACACTGTAGAGATCAACGATGTCGTGATCTCCGCCATCCAGCAGCAGCCCTCGGACGCGATCTTCCACCGGGGCCGCGACCAGTTTGACCAGCTCTACAAGGAGGGGGCGACCGTTCCCCGGGTGATGGCGATCTCGATTCACCCCTATCTCACGGGCGTGCCGCATCGCATCCGTTATCTGGAGGCGCTCTACGACCACATCCTCTCTCATGACGGCGTGCTCATGTGTACGGGAGAGGAAATCCTCGACCTCTACAACGCCCAGGCCGGGGAGAACCGAGCGGCAAGCGAGGCCCGTCATGGCTGAGCCGCTGCCGCGTGTCCTGCTGATCTCGACGGGCGGCACCATCACGATGACGCGGGCCGCGGGCGCGGGCATCGTACCCACGCTCACCGGCGAGGACTTGGTGCGGGCCGTGCCCGACCTTGCCGGCGTTGCCGACCTCGACGTCGTTTCCTACAGCACCAAGCCCGGCGCCTCCCTCACGCTGGACGATCTGATCGCCACAGCCGAGCCTCATCGATGGCCGTGCGGACGACGGCTTTGCCGGCACGATCGTCGTGCAGGGCACGGACACCATCGAGGAGACGGCCTTCGTTCTCGATACGCTGGTTGCGAGCCGGCATCCCGTCGTCGTCACCGGCGCGATGAGAGGTGCCGGAGTCCCGGGGGCGGATGGACCGGCCAATCTCCTCGCCGCGACGATCGTGGCCGGCTCACCCCGGTTCGAAGGGCTCGGGACCCTCGTTGTCCTCAACGACGAGGTCCACGCCGCCCGCTTCGTTCAGAAGACACACACCGCATTACCATCGGCCTTCGCGTCGCCAGGCTTCGCGCCGGTCGGCCGCGTCATTGAGGGGCAGGCCCAGTGCCTCGCGAGGCTGGCGCGTCTTCCCGCCCTGCCTCGTCCCGCGCGGACCGAGGAAAGCGCGGTGGCCCTCGTGACGCCATTCCTCGGCGACGACGGGCGGCTGCTCGATGTCCTGCCCGATCTCGGCTACCGCGGGGTGGTCATCGAGGCGATGGGTGCCGGACACCTGCCAGCCGCGTTCAGCGAACGGGTAAGCCAGCTTGCAGCCGTGATGCCGGTCGTGCTCGCGACGCGCGTCGCCGCCGGTCCCGTCTTCGAGCGGACCTACGCCTTCACCGGCTCGGAGACGGATCTCATCGCCCGGGGCGCTGTTCCAGCCGGGGACCTCCCGGGCAATAAGGCCGCCCTGCTGCTCAGGCTGCTCCTGGCCAACGGTGTCCGGGGCGAAGCGCTCAGACCACACTTTTCAGCGCGCAGCCCAATCGCCTCGGCCTGCTGACACCATCAAAGCGACAAGGGGGGCCCATGGCCAGGGACAAAGCCGCGCTCGGGATGTTCGTGGTCCTGCTGTTCTCGTACATCGTGAACGCCATGGACCGGCAGCTCTTCTCGGTCCTGGCGCCGGAAGTGCGCACAGCGCTGGGGCTGACCGTTCCGCAGGTCGGCCTAGCGGCGACCGTCTTCACCCTCGGTATGGGGCTTGCCGGCATTCCGACCGGCTATCTGCTCACCGTCATGTCGCGCCGGGGCGTGGTCATCCTCGGCATCATCATCTTCTCGGTCGCAACCTACCTCACGGCCTACGCGCGGGGCATGCCGGATCTCCTCGCCTACCGCTTCATCTCAGGTCTCGGCGAGGCCATGCAGCTCACCGCGCTGCTCGCGATCGGTACCACCTATTTCCTGCGTCACCGGGCGCTGGCGGCGAGCGCCCTGAATTTCACCTTCGGCATCGGCGCCATCGCGGGCCCCAATCTCGGCGCCGCCATCCTCGCATCGACGCACTGGCAGGTGCCGTTCATCGTCTTCAGTCTCCTCGGTGTCGTCGCGCTGGTGCTGATCCTCCCCTGGTCAAACCCTGGTTCACCGAAGTGCGGGTCGCAAACCGTGCCGTAGACGCCGCCGACGACGGCCGACTCGCGGTCAGCATCTGGGCCCGGACGCCCCTCACGCTGGCCGCAGCGACCGTATTCGCGGGCTTTGCGATCTACGGCTATCTCGGCCTCTATCCGACCTACCTGCGCGAGGCTCTCGGCTTCACCCCCAAGGAGGCGGGTTTCGCCGTCAGCTTCTATGGGCTCGGTGCCCTGCTATCGCTGTTGGGAGGCTGGCTCGGTGACAGGTACAACTATCACCGGTTGCTGTTCTTCTCGCTCGCCCTGTCAGCCGGCGCCGGTGCGATCCTGTTCGGCGGTCTCGGCCACTCCCTGCCGCTGCACGTCCTATTCTCGTTCGCCTTCGGCGCCACGATCAGCGGCATGGGTTATGCCAACCTCTCGGCCGGCATCATTAAGTCGGTGAGGCGAGAGAGGGCTGCGGCGGCCTCCGGCCTCTTCGTCGCCAGCCTCTACATTCCGGCGGCCTTCGCCGGTTACACCCTTGGCCTGCTCACGGAAAGATTCGGCTGGTCAGCGGCCGGGACGATCCAGATCGCCGGCTGCGCGCTTCTCGCTTCCGTTCTCTCACTTGCCGCCGGAGCGGGTAAGCTTGCGCTCGGCACCGCGGGCGACTTGGCGCAGAGCATTGGCCCAAGAGGCCGATGAACGGCCGGAGATCTGCGCAGGGTGCAGGATCGGCGCGCCGCTCTGATGTCCGGACCGCGATGCGGGACTGCGGCGTGTGACAGCCGCCGGGCGCGGGCCGCGTGCCCTTGTCGAGTCAAGCTCCCGTGGCGGAAGCGCCTCGGCGGCCGAAGGATCCTGATGCGGGGGGCGGGTAGCGGGCAGCACTACTTCATACCTCCTGCGGTTTGATTGAGGGAGAGCCGGACATTCGCCTGGCTGATGCACGCGTCGAAGGAAAGCGACTCCGACTTTGTCTACGGCTTCATCCGTGCGCCTGCCAGGCCGGAGGCGACGAATTGCTCGATGCCGGCCAGGAAGGTCACGAGCGTCGGGGAGGATTGTCCGGCCTGCGACCAAACGCGACATCAATCGTCGGCGGCTTACCCATGAGCGGGCGGCTCACCACCGACCGAGGCAGCAGCGGCTCGACGTAGGCCGGCGGCAGCGCCACGCCGCGTGTCGATGCGACAAGCGCTAGTCCCATCGTAAAGTTGTCGATGTGTTGGCGCAGGATGATCTGCGCCCCGCTGCGCCTGAATTGGTAGTCCCCCCATGGCACGCAGGATATGGGGGATGTTGGTGAACCCGATGAACATCTGGCCCGCAAGCTCGCGCGGGTCCACCTGCTCCAGCTGAGCGAGACGGTGGTCGCTGGGCAGGATGACGACCAGCGACTCTTCGGCGATCACCCGGTACTCCACGTCCGGCTGCGGCTCGACGCGCAGGATGCCCAGATCGATCTCGCCGTTCTGTAGCGCGTCCGCGAGGTCGGGCGAGTACAGGCTCGTCACCTTGAACTCGATGCTGGGTAGTTCGGCGCGTAGGATACCCGGCACGTGCGGCAGCCAGTCGACCTCTTGGCCCCTGAGGAAGCCGACCGAGAAGCTCGTTTAGAAAGCAGACCTGAAGGTCAAGGCGAAAGCTGGCCGGAAGCAGCTGGTCCATTTTAGGGCGACTGACCCGCTAAAGCGGACACCCCACTTCCGATTCATGGTGCCCTACGATGTTGGGTACCTTTCGCGTCCTACGCATCTTGGGGCAGTGCCTGAAGCAAGTCGGCGATGGGGTCTGAAGGCTCCTCCAGACCCACGTTCAGCTGCACAACGCGACCGTCGTAGCTACGCCGCGCCCGCGGTCGCGGTCATAGGCCATCACAAGGCTGTGCGCCCCGCCCCAATTGACGTCCCAAGCGGTCAAGCGGCGCCTCCGGAGGCCGGTATCGTAATTTCTCCCTTCTGGCCCGGTGTCGCTGCAACAGTGACCTCAAAAACGTTCGGAGGCTCATCATGAGACACGCCCTGCTGATGCTTGGTCTCCTCGCAGGCCTCGTCACATTCGTGCCGATCGAGGCGAATGCCGTTGTCTGTGCCCGAGGGGTGTACCGGGCCGGCTGCGTCGGGCCGCACGGCGCCGTAGGCGTCAGGCGTGGCGTGTACGGCCGGCGTGCCGTGGCAGTCAGGCGCCATCGTCGCTGGTGACCTCCGGCTTGCACCCGCTTGTCCTTAGGTGGCCGATAGTGGCCCGTCCGCTTCGCGGCTCAATCTGCCGGTAAGCGACATTCGGGGCGGCTGAGGTGAAGGTCCCAGTGATCCGATGCGGCTCGTCGCAGCGACCGCCCGAAATCACCGGGTGACACAGAAAGCCGCCCAAACCAAGCGTATCAGCGAGACCGCTCGCTCAGCTCCGCCACGGCCACGAATCCGTCGCTGCAGTAGGGATTCACCGTGCCAATTGCCAGCCGCTCGCCAGGCCTGTGGTGGCGGCTCGCCTCGGTGTGGTGATGAGCGGCATGCGTGGTGTGGGCCTGGTGCACGGCCCTCTCGTGATCTGAACTCTCATGGTGCTCTGCGGCTTTACGTTTACGAGTGCCGCTGTTCAAGAGCTTTGACCAAGTTTTATGCGACAAAACGACTGCGAGCCAAGGCGATCGGATACTGCCTGGCTGTATGTCCGAAATAATCAAGCGCGGTGAATGCTGGTATGCACAATGCAATCCGCCTCGACGCGGCGCAGCAAAGCTTATAGCGAAGCTGTAAGGAGGAATGAAGAGCAGCTTCACAGATCGTGCAAGTCGCATCTCTTCGCCAAGGCTATGGCTCTTACTATGCCAGCGGCGCCTGGGGCGGGGATCGCTACGTGGTGCGCCGCAGGGTCATCGATCCTGGAGCCACGTCGGGTTCCGCCGCAGGCACGTCTGCTACCAGGCCGCTGGTCGAGCGCAGCCTTCATCCGCGGGAGGGCGCAGCACACAGGACGGTGTTGAACATCATGGTTCCGGTAGTTGGGGCCGGTTGGCGCGCCGTCGACGCATGGGGCGCATTGTGCTGGGGGTGCAACCCTGATGTTCGCGCCCGTGCCAAGACTAACATTGTGCAAATTTTACATAAGTATTGGAAAAAAACTCCATTAGTTGACCAAATAGCCTTTATGTTTCCTTATGACATGCTATAAATGAGGGGCTGATATGATCGCCACCAAGCCTCGATCTACTGCGCGACGACACAGCCCTCACAGCCAGGAGCGACTCCAGCATGATGGAGGTTAGTCATGAGTGCCTCAGCTTACGCTCGCCACGAAGCCGAGCAAGTGCATCATCATGATCATCACCAGCAGGAGGACAACAGCTTCACCCAGACCAACTTGGTATCTTCCGACCCCTCGGTCCCCGCCGAGTTCACCGATCCCAACCTGATCAATCCGTGGGGCGTCTCGCATGGCCCGAGCGGACCGCTCTGGGTGTCGGACAACGGCACCGGAGTCACGACCGTGTACGACGGCGCCGGTAACCTAATCCCGATCGCCGGGCATCCGGTCATCACGGTGGCCGCGCCCCCGGTTCGACCGATCCCTCTGCTCCGACCGGGCAGGTGTTCAACGACAGTGGCAGCGGCTTCAACGTCACCGAGAACGGCCATACCGCGCCTGCGACTTTCATCTTTGCGACGGAGGATGGCACTATCTCCGGCTGGAGCCCGAGCGTCGACAGCGCGAGCTCTGTCCTGGCCGTCGACAACTCCGCGGCGGGCGCCATCTACAAGGGGCTGGCGCTCGGCCACGCGGGCAACGATAGCTTTCTGTTCGCGGCAAATTTCCATGCCGGCACCGTCGACGTCTTCGACAGCCATTTCCATCAGGTCGACAGCTTCACCGATCCGTACCTGCCGGCCGGGTACGCCCCTTCAATACACAGGTCCTCGACGGACACCTGTTCGTGACCTTCGCCCTCCAGGATGCCAACAAGCACGACGACGTGGCCGGCCCCGGCCACGGCTTCGTCGACGAGTTCGACTTCTCCGGTCACCTGCTGCAACGGGTTGCCTCGGGTGGACCGCTAAACTCCCCTGGGGGCTGGCCATCGCGCCGTCGGACTTTGGGAGGTTTTCCGGCGACCTCCTGGTCGGCAATTTCGGGGACGGCACGATCAACGCCTATGACCCGCACAGCTTCCACTTCCTGGGCAAGCTCGACGATGCCGGCGGCGACCCGATCACCATCGGTGATCTCTGGGCGCTCGAACCCGGCACCGCAGTTCGAAACGGGGACCCGCACAGCATTTACTTCACGTCGGGTGTGGCGGACGAGGCGCAGGGCCTGCTCGGAAGTCTGACAGCAAATCCGGAACCCGACCATGCGGGGCACCACGCCATGGCGAGCGCCGGGTATCTCATCCCGCCCACCTAACATATATGCTGCGGCTGCCCGAGCGAAGGGCGCAGTGCAAGAGCGCTCCCGTTGCCGAAGGAGCTAAGCGTCGGGCCGACCTCGGCGATGTCCGCTCTTGCAAAGCGCGGGACGCTCACTCCGCGCGGCGCTCGCTCTGATCACGGCCGGTGCGCATCAGGGTATGCTGCTGGCGAAGCTAGAGGAACGATAATCCGCCCGCGAGCAGAACCAAGCGCAGGCGGGTCGCGAGGGTTAGTTTCTCGTCGACACTGCAGCCGCACGCGCCGACGCCCTAGGGCCGGGCGCGTGACACGCAGCCCGATCCGCATGCGGAAGGGGCGTGATTATGGGACAGGACAGGCAATCATGTGAGTTGCATCGAGCGCTCTGGCGGAGCGTGGGCGGCTTCGCCGGAGTGGCCTGGATGAGCGCGCTCGTGAACGTGCTGACACTGACCGGCTCGTTCTTCATGCTGGAGATCTACGACCGGGTCATCCCCAGCCGCTCGATACCCACCCTGGTCGGCCTGTGCGTCTTGGCGCTCGCCCTCTTCGCGGCACAAGGCCTCTTGGAGGCTCTGCGCGGACGCGTTCTTTCGCGCCTCGGCGCAGCCCTCGATGTCGATCTTGGAGCGCGCGTTGCAGCCCTGAGTCTCCAGGCGCCGCTGTATGGGGCAAGCCCCGAGGTGGCAGCCCAGCTCATGAACGACCTGGACCAGATCCGCATGTTCTTCACTGGCTCCGGTCCGGCGGCCCTGTTCGACCTCCCCTGGCTGCCGGCCTACGTCGCGCTCTGCTTTCTCTTTCACCCGCTGATCGGCCTCGCGGCGATTGTGGGTGTCGGGCTGCTGGTCGGCTTGACCCTGGCGAGCGATCTCGCGCCCCGTGCCTCGGTCCGTGCCGCGAGCCTACATGCAGCCCGGCGGCAAGCCTTGTCAGAGGCGGCGCGCCGCAACGCCGAGGCGGTCGCGGCGATGGGAATGCAGGACCGGGTGTCCCGGCACTGGGAGACCATCAACCGCGAATACGTCGCCGCGCAGCAGCGCTGCTCGGACGTGTCCGCTGGTCTCGGTGCCGTGTCGAAAGCCGCCCGCATGGCGCTGCAATCGGGTGTGCTGGCGCTCGGGGCGTGGCTGGTGATCAACAACCAAGCCAGCGGCGGCATCATCATCGCTAGCTCGATCCTGGTGGCGCGCGCCCTGGCGCCAGCCGAACTCGCCATCGCCAACTGGCGCGGCTTCATATCTCTGCGCCAGAGCTGGCGGCGCTTGTCCGAGGCACTGGAGCGGCTGCCGCCCTCAGCCTCACCGCTGACGCTACCCGCACCCTGCGCTTCGCTCTCGGTCGAGGGGATCAATGTCGTACCGCCGGGCACCGGCCGGGCGGCGGTCTACAATGCGAATTTCCGCCTGACCGCGGGGCAGGCGCTCGGCGTGATCGGTCCCTCGGCGTCGGGCAAGTCGAGCTTGGCACGGGCGCTGGTCCGGGTCTGGGCGCCGGTGCGCGGCCAGGTGCGCCTCGATGGGGCAGCGCTCGACCAGTGGTCGCCCGAGGATCTCGGGCGGCATATCGGCTACCTGCCGCAGGAGGCCGGGCTGTTTGCCGGAACGATCGCCGAGAACATCGCGCGGTTCGACCCGCAGATGTCGGCCGAGGCCGTCGTGTCAGCCGCCCGCGCGGCGGGTGCGCACGATCTGATCCTGCGGCTGCCCCGGGGCTACGATACGCCGTTGGGAGAAGCCGGGGCCGGGCTCTCGGCCGGGCAGCGCCAGCGCATCGGGTTGGCGCGCGCGCTCTACGGCGAGCCGTTCCTGGTGGTGCTCGACGAACCGAATGCCAACCTCGACGCAGAGGGTGAGCAGGCCCTGACGCAGGCGATCCTCGGGATGCGGGCGCGCGGCGGGATCTGCGTGGTGATCGCGCACCGTCCCAGCGCCCTGGCGGCAGTCGATCTCGTGCTGATGCTGGCCGAAGGGCGGATGCAGGTGTTCGGCCAGAAAGACGAGGTGTTCAAACGCGTGCTGCGTCCGACGGCGGTGGCGCCGGGGGTTGCGTCCGTGCCGCAGCCCGAGCCTGCGCCGCCAAGGGCTTCTGTACTGCCGCGTGCCACGTCACTGCGCGAAGTCATGGAGCAGAGCGCGTGACGACGATCCGATCCCGCGCCCTGCCCGCGACCGATCTCGCGGCGCACCCGCGGACCGAGATCCGCCGTCATCTGGCGCTGGCGACACTGGTCTCGCTGGCGCTGGTACCCGGAATCGGCGGCTGGGCCGCCTACACCGCGATCGCGGGAGCGGTGATCGCGCCGGGCCAACTCGTGGTCGAGTCTGACGTGAAGAAGGTTCAGCATCCCACCGGCGGCGGCGTCGGCGAGTTGCGGGTGCGGGACGGCCAGCGCGTCAAGGCCGGCGAGGTGTTGATCCGCCTCGACGAGACGCAAGTACGGGCCAACCTCGACGTGGTGCTGAAGGCGCTCGACGAGCTCTCGGCGCGTCGCGCCCGCGATGAGGCCGAGCGCGACGGCGTCAAAGCCATCACTTTCCCGGCAGCCCTCCTGGCTCGCAAGAACGAGCCGGACGTGGCCCGTCTCGTCGACGGCGAGGTGCGGCTGTTTGCAGCCCGCATGGCCGGCCGCGAAGGACAAAAGGCGCAGCTGCGTGAGCGCATCGCACAGCTGCGCCAGGAGATTAGCGGATTGGCAGAGCAGGTCGAGGCCAAGGGACGGGAGATCGCCCTGATCGGCACGGAGTTGGCGGGCGTACGCGACCTCTATGCCAGGAACCTCGTGCCGATCAGCCGTGTCACGGCGCTCGAGCGTGACGCCGTGCGCCTGTCGGGCGAACGCGGCCAACTCACCGCCTCGATGGCCTCGGCAAAAGGCAAGATTGCCGAGACTGAGCTGCAGATCCTGCAGATCGACGGCGATATGCGCACCGAGGTCGGCAAGGACTTGGCCGAGATCCGGGGCAAGTGGTCGGAGCTGATCGAGAAGCGGGTTGCGGCCGAGGACCAACTGAAGCGGGTGGATCTGCGCGCGCCACAGGACGGCGTGGTGCATCAACTCGCAGTGCACACGGTGGGCGGCCTCGTAACCCCGAGCGAGCCAGCGATGCTAATCGTGCCCGATGCCGACCAGCTCACGGTTGAGGTGCACATCCAGCCACAGGACATCGACAGTGTGCGTCTGGGTCAGAAGGCGGTGCTGCGCTTCTCAGCCTTCAACATGCGCACGACGCCGGAGATTGACGGGCTTGTGACGCGGGTCTCAGCGGATGTGACGGCGGATCCGAAGACGGGTCAGAGCTACTACACGGCGCGCCTCAGTTTAGCGCCCGAGGAGTTGACCCGCTTAGGTCAGGTGCGGCTGATACCGGGCATGCCCGTGGAGGCGCACCTGCAGATCGGCGAGCGCACGGTGCTGAGCTACCTCGTCAAACCGCTCTCCGATCAGATCGCCAAGGCATGGCGGGAGCGTTGAGAAGACTGCAAGGGTGTGCGGAATGCACCTTCGGAGTTGTTCATCCTCCCACAGACCATGCATGCGCCCTCGGGGCCGTTCAGTCTGAGCGAGAGTGCGCTGCCAACCTGCTCGAATGGGCGGCTGCCTAACCTTTCGATGATGCCGAGGCGGTGTTAGGCATCCGCCATCAGGCGGGGCCGACCCACGCTTTGCTCCATTGGCACCTCGTGCCCGACAGTTCTGAAGTTCCGCTTCGGAGATGCTGATCCAATTCGCCGAACGACCGGGATGGGCGCAAAGCGGCCGGCCGAACCTGGCCGAAAGCTGCCCGTTTGGTTTCCGCATCTAAACTGAAGAAGCGGACCCTCAGCGCGATTCGTTCCAAAGCCTCATAGAGACCCCTCCGGACCTTCGCTCCTGTTGCTTCCAAGGCCCGCTTCAAGACAGGAAGCGGACGACGAAGAAGCCACAACATCAGCATGTCCTGGCCATTCGTGGGCCTTGCTCAGACTTTTAATGGCCAGAACCTGCGCGGCGTCCGCCGCGAGGCGCCGGCTCCTTCCTAGACATGTCGCAGCTCAGCGGCCAAACCAGCCTTCCTACTCTGCCGCAGTCACTTCGGGAGCGCTGCCTCGGCGCGTACCGCCACGTGGTCCCGGACGTCGCCTCACGAGACGAGGATGACTTTAAAACGGCCGGGTTCAAACATCCACGCGTTCCTGTCCAGCCGTTCAGCATGTCACGTTAGCTGGCCTTCTGACTCGTGGGGATCAGGATATAGACCGTCGTCGATACGGGTAGAGCCGCCCCCGACGTTCATTTAAAAGGTACCAAACGCGCATGAGCTTGGTTCGGATTAGGGTGAACTGGCGTGTCGCTGAAAGTACGAGGACTTCGCACGACCATCCTCCGGCCCATACACTTCGAATTGGCCGACGGAGACACCATGATCATTAGTGGCTCCTCGGGCGCCGGCAAGACATTGCTCCTGCGTGCCATCGCGGACCTGGATCCGAGTGAGGGAGAGGTCGAGGCCGACGGCTTGCGCCGGGATCACATGTCGGGGCCGCACTGGCGGCGCCTTGTCCGCTATGTCGCGGCCGAACCAGCATGGTGGGCGGAGCGCGTCGGGGAGCACTTCCGTGACTTGGATGCGGCTGGCGTTCGTGCCGAAAGGCTTGGCTTGCCGGACGGGTGTATGAGATCGCCCGTCAGCAGGCTCTCGACCGGCGAAAAACAGCGTCTCGGCTTCCTGCGGGCGACGGAAGACCGCCCGCGCGTCTTACTCCTCGACGAGCCGACTTCGTCGCTCGATCCCAGGTCAGCGCTCGCGGTCGAGACGATGCTCAAAGAGTTGCTGGATGAAGGCGCTTCGGCGGTCGTCGTGACCCACTCTGCGGAGCAGGCGAAGCGGCTATGCGGCCGGTCGATGCATATGGATGGGGGACGTCTCGCCCCGGTCACAACATGAGCGTGATCAGTCTCGGTTTTTGGGATCTCGCGGCGGCCTCGCTGCTCTTGCTTCTCAATGGGATGCTGTCCCTGTGGCTCTCGCTCGGCATCGAGCGCCAGCTTCCGATCGCGGCGGTCCGGATGGTCGTCCAGTTGATCGCCGTGGGTGCCGTGCTCACGATGCTGTTCGGAACCTCCTCGCTGGCGTGGACATGCGCGATGGGGCTGGCGATGGTTCTCCTTGCTGGGCGCGAGATCATGGCGCGTCAGGTGCACCGTCTGGCCGGATGGTGGGGTTATGGCCTTGGTACGGCCACCATGGCCTTCGCCTCTGCAAGTCTGACCCTGTTCGCTCTTCTGGGCTCGATCCGGCCAGATCCATGGTTCGCGCCGCGATATGCCATCCCGCTGTTCGGCATGATCCTGGGCAATGCGATGACGGGCATCAGCTTAGGGCTGGATGCTCTCACGACTGCCGTGATGGGGGAGAAGCCAGCAATCGAGGCTCGGATTGCACTCGGCGCCTCCCGCTTTGAGGCGCTGCAGCCCATTCTGCGCCAAGCCCTGCGACGCGGCTTAATGCCGACCATCAATGCCATGGCGGCGATGGGGATTGTCTCCCTGCCTGGGATGATGACAGGCCAGATCCTGGCAGGTGTGCCGCCGGAGCAAGCTGTGCGCTATCAACTGTTGATCATGTTTCTCATCTCCGGCTCAACCGGCTTGGGCCTCTTTATGGCTCTCGTCGGTGGCGCTTGGCGCCTCACCGATCACCGTCATCGGCTCCGACCCGACAGGCTCAAGACGAGCTGAACAGGCGAGCACCCGAGAGAACTTCCGCTGCTGACGCGCCTCAGACCTATAGCTCGGCTTCTGCAATGTCCGATTCAGAGAAGTCGCCAGGGTCGCCCGACCGACCAAAATGGGCGCAGAGCTGTCTGTCGGCTTCCGGGCGGCCGCCCAACGGCGACTCACCATTCATGCAGGCTATTCGTGGAGCACATGATACCGCTTCGAACGGACATTTAGGCCCTCACCTCCGCGGCACGATCCACGGCCGCTTCGACGCCGGCCTCGTGCCCGGCGCCTCCGGGCAGTGCGCGGTCCTTAACCGGGGGCTCGGCCCCCGGGGCACCGCCCGTTACGCAGGACCACCGATCCGATTGGGGGTAAGCCATGGCGGCCCTTTGACTGCGTCCGGCCAGCGGCTAGAGGCCGTAGGCTCCGGTTCAAGTTCGCGCGCGAACGACGCGGACCCGAGGAATCGCTGGGCCACCGCGCCCGTACCAAGAGGGCCCCGATGTCGTTATCCCGCTTTCCCCTGTCCCGCCGGCGCTTCCTGGCGACCGGCTCCACGGCCCTCCTCGCCGGCTCGGTGGCGGCGCCGCATGTGGCGCGGGCGCAGAAGGCGGATTTCACCTACAAATACGCCAACAACTTGCCCGATACGCACCCGATGAACATCCGCGCCCGCGAGATGGCGGACGCCTTGCGGACCGAGAGCGGCGGGCGGTTCGACCTCAAGATCTTCCCGTCGAGCCAGCTCGGCTCGGACACCGACACGCTGAGCCAGCTCCGCTCGGGCAGCGTCGAGTTCTTCACGATGTCGCCGCTGATCCTCTCAACACTGGTGCCCAACGCATCGATCAACGGCATCGGCTACGCGTTCCCAAGCTACGAGGCGGTCTGGCCAGCCATGGACGGCGAACTCGGCGCCTGGGTCCGCCAGCAGATCGCCAAGGCCGGCCTCGTCGCTATGGAGAAGATCTGGGACAACGGCTATCGCCAGACCACCTCCTCGACCCGGCCGATCGCCACGCCCGACGACTTCAAGGGATTCCGGATCCGGGTGCCTGTCTCGCCCCTCTGGACCTCGATGTTCCGGGCCTTCGACGCCGCCCCTGCCTCGATCAACCTGAACGAGACCTACTCGGCCCTGCAGACCAAGATCGTCGAGGGCCAGGAGAACCCGCTCGCGGTGATCTCCACGACGAAGTTCTACGAGGTGCAGAAGTACTGCTCGCTCACCAACCACATGTGGGACGGCTACTGGTTCCTGGCGAACCGGCGCGCGTGGGAGCGCATCCCGCCGGACCTGCGCACGATGGTGGCCCGCCACATCGACGCCGCCGGGATGAAGGAGCGGGCCGATGTCGCCCAGCTCAACGCCAACCTGCAGGCCGATCTCTCGAAGAACGGGATGGTCTTCAACCAGCCCGACCCGGAGCCCTTCCGCGACAAGCTGCGCAAGGCCGGCTTCTACGCTGAGTGGAAGGGCCGGTACGGCGAGGAGGGCTGGTCGCTGCTGGAGAAGGCCTGCGGGAAGCTCACCTGATCGCCGCTTCCGGGAAGGCCTCGGCGATCTCGGCGCAGCCCAGCGGCGCGCCGGGATAGCCGTTGCCGGCGCGCTCGATCGCGTCGAGAGCGGGGAAGCGGATCGTCGGCCGTCCGGGCCGTGAACGTGGGATTGGGCGTGTCGAGCATGGCAGCAGCTCGGGCAATCTGAACCCACGGCGTGCTGAAGCCGCCCGGACGGCACGGCTTCCGTCCGAGGCTGTTCACCCGGGCCCCATCGGATGACCTCAGAGGAAGCCGATCGAGAACCAGGGCACCAGGATGATCACGACAAGTCCGATCAGCAGGGCAACGATGTAGCCGACGATCGGCCGCATCCCGGCATCGGGATGGATGCGGCTGATGGCGCAGGCAGCGTAGTAGCCGACGCCGAAGGGCGGCGCGAACAGGCCGATCCCCATGGCGAGGATCACCACCATCGCATAATGCACCTCGTGCACGCCCACCGCCCGGGCGATCGGGAACAGCAGCGGACCGAACAGCACGATCGCCGGGATCCCTTCCAGCACCGAGCCCAGTACGATGAAGGCGAGGGCCGAGACGACCAGGAAGCCAAGCGCCCCGCCCGGCAGGCTCTTCATCGCCGCGGCGAGCGTCTGCGAGAAGCCCGACTGGGTCAGCGCCCAGGCCATGCCGGTGGCCGCGCCGATGATCAGCAGGATCGCCCCCGACAGCGCCGCGGTCGTCACCAGCATCGGGTAGAGCCGCCGCCAGTCGAACTGCCGGTAGATCAGCAGGCCCGCCAGGGCCGCGTAGACGATGCCGATGGTCGAGACCTCGGTGGCGGTGGCCACGCCCTCGACCACGGCGAAGCGGATCACGAAGGGCAGGGCGAGGGCCGGGATCGCCACCAGGAAGGCGCGACCGATAACCCGCCCGGACGGCCGCTCGACGTGGCTCAGGTCTTCGCTGCGGTAGCGCCACCAGACCAGGGCGCACAGCGTCGCGGCGAGCACGAGGCCCGGCAGCAGGCCGCCGGTGAACAGGGCCGTGATCGAGACCCCCGTCACCGAGCCGATCGTGATCAGCACGATCGACGGCGGGATCGTCTCGGTCTGCGCGCCGGTCGTGGCCAGCAGCGCCACGAGGTCGCCTTCCCTGGCGCCGCGGGCCTTCATCTCGGGGAACAGCACCGGGGCGACGGCAGCCATGTCGGCGGCCTTCGATCCGGAGATGCCCGAGACCAGATACATCGCGCCCACCAGCACATAGTGCAGGCCGCCGCGGACGTGGCCGAGCAGCGAGGCCAAAAGCCGACCATGGCGCGAGCCATGCCGGTCATCTCGATCAGCAGGCCAAGAAATACGAACAGCGGCACGGCGAGCAGGATCAGGTGGCTCATGCCCTCGTCCATGCGGCCGACCACGACCATCGAGGGCGCGCTGGTGGTGAGCGTGATGTAGGCGAAGGTCGACAAGCCGAAGGCGAAGGCGATCGGCACCCCGGAGAAGACCAGCGCGCCGACGCCGAGGACGAAGAACAGCAGCAGGTTGAGGTTGCCGAGGTTCGCCAGCCAGGGCTGGAGCGCCACGAGACCGGCGGCGACGCCGCCGCCCAGCACCATGGCGCCCGCGGTGAGGCGCCAGTCGGCGGTCTCGAGCAGGCGGATCACCGCGACGATCAGCATGAGGCCGAGGCCGATCGGCAGGGCGGCCGCACGCCATGCATTGTTGAGGTCGAGTGCAGGGGTCTGCACCCAGATCTCCTCGCTGGCGAACTCGTAGGCCGGGTGTAAGACGAGGGCCACGAAGATCAGGCCAGCCACCAAGGCGACGGTTTCCAGGAAGGCGCGCAGGCGCGGCCCGCTCATGGCCACGAGGGCGGTCATGCGCATGTGCTCGGCGCGGCGGAAGGCGACCACAGCGCCGAGCATGGCGAGCCAGAGGAACAGGATCGAGGCGAGGCTCGTCCGACCAGACGAGCGGCTCGCGGAACACGTAGCGGCTCACCACGCCGCCGAGCAGAACCCCGATCTCGGCCAGCACGAGCAGCGCCGCCGGAATCTCCACGAGGTATCCCAGCCCCTCGTCCAGCCGGCGCAGCCAGCTCCGCGCGCGCAGGGGCGGACCCGTCAGTTCAACCCCTGCCGCACTCTCGACGGCCGCAATATCGATCTGCATGGCGCCCTCCCGTCAGAGCCGCGTCCCCGGCATTGCCGGTGGGAACGGCTCTTCCTGTGTCTTGACGCGCTCTCGGCCGCCGAAACCGGTATCCGCTTCGGTGAGGAGCGCTTCAGGTGAGTTTGCCCGACACGTCCTCAAGATGCGACCAGGCCGCGTCGCCGTACTTGGTTTTCCAGGCAGTCGGCCAGGGCCGCTTCCGGGATACTGCCGGGATCGCCTGGACGGCGGCAAAGGGCGCAAAGCTGACGGCCCGAGAAGGCCGAGGACGGCCCCTCTGCCGCGGGGACAGTATGGGGGAGCGGATGTTCAGCTCAGCTCTCATTCTTGGAGCGAGATGCTTTCATTCGGAGCCGCACGTCACACCGCGACCTAACCGCGTCGACAGCCCTCAGTTAACCTCGACGTGGCCCGCTCGACCGGGCCAATCGGACGAGCCTCGATCAAAGGCGGGCACGGTGAGGAAGACGCTCTTGGCGGCCATGCTGGCCGCAGCTTGGTCCGGGTGCGCCTCCGCGCAGGCGCCAACCACAATCTCGGACGGCACAGTCCGGATCGGGCTGATCCTCGACATGTCCGGCGTCTACGCCGACGTGACCGGCCCCGGTAGCGCTGCGGCCGCGGCGATGGCGGTGGAGGATTTCGGCAAAACCGTGCTCGGCGCGTCGATCGAGCTGGTCGTGGCTGATCACCAGAACAAGGCCGACATCGCTGCCGCTACTGCTCGGGAATGGTTCGACACCGGCCACGTCGACGCGATTCTCGACGTGGCCGCGTCCGCCCCCGCTCTTGCGGTGGCCGAGATCGCCAAGACCAAAAACCGGATCGCAGTGTTTAACGGGCCCGGCGCCGTGCGGCTGACCAACGAGGCCTGCACGCCGGTCACGATACACTACGCCTACGACACTTACGCGCTCGCCGGCGCCACAGGACTCGCCACGGTCAAGGCCGGTGGAACCTCATGGTTCTTCATCGCGGCTGATTACACGTTCGGGCAGGAACTCGCTCGAGACGCGGCGGCGGTGATCCAGACCAACGGAGGCCAAGTGCTCGGTGAGGTGCGGGCCCCCTCAACACAGCCGACTTCTCCTCATTCTTGCTGCAGGCGCAAGCCTCCGGCGCCAAGGTGATCGGTCTTGCCAATGCGGGTCGCGACACCACCAACGCGATCAAACAGGCCGCCGAATTCGGGCTCACCGGCGGCGGCCAGCGGCTTGCGGCGCTGCTCGCCTACATCAATGACGTCCATAGCCTTGGCCTTTCGGCGACGCAGGGGATGCTGCTCACCTCCGGCTTCTACTGGGATCTCGATGACGGCACGCGGGCGTTCGCCAAGCGCTTTCACGAGCGCACCGGCCGGATGCCGAACATGTCTCAGGCAGGCGTCTACTCGGCGGTGACGCACTACCTGCAGGCTGTGAAGGCGAGTGGGACAGACGCCACCGAAGCCGTGATGAAGGCGATGCGCGAGACGCCAGTAAACGACTTCTACGCGCATGACGGTCATATCCGCGAAGATGGCCGCATGGTCCACGACATGTACCTGTTCCAGGTGAAGACGCCCGCCGAGTCCAAGGGCGAGTGGGACCTGTACAAGCGTGTCGCGATAATACCGGGTGATCAGGCATTTCAGCCGCTCTCGGCCTCGCGCTGTCCTCTGTTGAACCGATGAGGCCACAGTGATGGCGACCCGAGCACTCGATTCGTGGCGGGTTCAGGCCCAACGATGCTCTCGGATGTCGGTCGGCCAACCCTTCATGACGGAGAAGGTGCGCTCGAGCACGTAGCGGGTGGGCTGGACGTTGCGGTGCCTTCAGCAACCCTGCCCAGTCTCGGCCTTCAGGTGCACCTGCGTCTTGCGCAAAACCGCGCAAGGATTGTGACCGCTCCGGCGAGCGAGGATCGGCAGATCGGTCATGAGGTCGACGATATCGCACTCAGCGACGTCTGCATCTTTTACAAGCTAGCGCCAGCGCCGCTCAGCCGTGTGCTCCTCCAAGTAGAGGTTGAGGGCCTTCCGCGCGAGTTGAGGCTCTCATAGCCTCCATCGGCATGGGCTTTTCTCCTTGGCCGTCCGGCCCCTGAGAAAGCATGTGCCGGTAAGGCCTTGCGTTGAGCACTCATGAGAACCACTGACTCCGTTCCACGGTTCAGGAGGAGCAAACGAACCAGCAATCTTCCGTAAAATCGTCCAAGGATCGTGCGGCAGCGAGTTCGAGTCTCGCGCTCGCCAACTCGCTTGCCGCTGCAGGCGCCCCCATGCCGTGGCGACGACCCGAGTTCACGGCTCGGCCGAGAGGCTGCAGTCTTAGACGATCTGCAGAGTTCGCGCAGACACCGGTAGATCCACGCGGCACAGCAGGCCGCTTGGTGGGAAGCGCACCTTCGATCGCCCGCTAAGATCCCCCGGAAGGATCTGCTGCAGCAACCGCAAGCCGAAGCCTCTGTGCACCGGCAGGCGCGTCGGCTCAGGTCCGCCGCGCTCGGCCCAGCGAAACACGAGGCATGGTTCGCTCCGCCCTGGCTGGAGGCGCCACCTTACCGCGACCGATCCCCCGCCTTCGGACAAGGCTCCGAACTTCACGGCGTTCGCCGTCAGCTCGTGTATGGCCAGACCAAACACCTCGGCCGCCCGCGGTAGAAGATTGACCGGCGGTCCGGAGATGCGCACGCGGTCTTCGCGCTCCAACTCGAAGGCGTGCAGTTCGTCCGCGACGAGCCATTCCAGATCGATGCCGGCCGGCGGCTTCTGGCGCGCCGTAGCCTTGAGGCGCTGAAGAGCATCGATCCGGCTGTCTAGATCCGCGGCATCGTCCGCCGCGATCTCGTGGCTCTCGGCCGTGCGGCGCGCTATCGAGCGTACCAGTGCGAGCGTACTGCGCACCTGCCTCTGGATCTCACGAGCGGTCTGATCCAACTGCTCCATGACCCAGTTCACATCCACGGGCGTACCGGCTGTCTGAGCTATCCCGGCAAGAGCTTGGTCCATGATCTCGCGGACCCGAGTTGCGCGCCCTGCGGGAAGCTCGTCCGGCTGCTCACCCGGTCGGATCTCGCGCTGCAGGGCGATCCAGTGCGTCAACTCCCCGGCCTCGTTGCGCAGGGGCGTGATGTGCCAATGGAGTGTGTAGGTGCTGCCGTCCTTGCGGTAGTTGATGGCGGTGCCCTGGAATGCCTCGCGCGTCTCAAGGTCTGAGCGCAGGTGAGCGAGAACTGTCCTGTCGGTGAGCGGCCCCTGTAGAATGCGTGGCGTTTGGCCGACGACCTCGTCAGCACTGTAGCCGGTCATGCGGGTGAAGGCGGCGTTGACGTGCTCGATGATCGGACCGGGACGTTCGAGCTGAGCGTCGGTGATGATGACGGCCTCGCCGATCCCCTCGAGCGCTGTCTGGAGAAGCTCCGCCAAGCGCGGTCTTCCAGCCGATGCAGGAGCGGGGTGCTGGGGCATGTCAGCGGTAGAGCTGATCATGACGCAACTCTATTGAGCGACGAAACGTACCACCGGTGGCTGTCAGTACGCTTGATTGTCTATGATAGCTCCTGGAGTGATCGAGATCCAGATGCCTCCGCGGGGGCGGAGATTTCGCTCGCCTTCGTGCGAGCGCCCGACAGCGTCTGTTGCACCTGTTCGGCCCTGCAAGCAGCGGCCGATCAGTCTAGGACCCGGTTTGTTCAGGCCTTGCCCGTGCTCAATCCAGTAGGCCGCCTGATGCGAAAGGCGAGATGGGGGTGGGGAGTGTCCGCTTACCGCGAGGCGTCAAAGTGGTCTGAATGGCCGCCTTTGGCGCAAAGTCGAATGTCGGCTTTCGAGCGGGAACCTAATGACGGTTCTCCACCCGTTGCAGAAGGTCAGAAGGTCCGCTTCTGGTCAGTCCGACGGATCGGTGGCGTCGAGGCAGATATCTTCTAGCAGAGCTTGGTAACGAGAACCTGTAGCAGGAGATCCTCTTCCTGCTCAAAGAAGCGCAGATCGTGATCGGCCTCTGGCAGAACACCGACAACTGCGTCCGATCGCATTCGTCGCTTGGCTATCGACCACCTGCGCCCGTCACGGTCCCGGACCAGCCTCCCGGCTACCCGTGGTTGCAACCATGCAGTAGCCTCGCAATTGGCCCGGTCCAAAATCCCGGTCAGGTCACCTGACAGTTCGAATGGAATGTTTTGGTATGCCAAAACGGACCGCTTCCTTGTCGCAGAGCCAAGGTGAAGCTTGGCGATGTGGAGGTCTGATCCATGCTGCATCTCACGCTGCCTGCCGACCACTCCAGCTCAGATCAGCTAAAGGCATACCTCACGGTCGCGCTCACCGGCCCCGAAGCTAACGCACTCGTATGCTGCTTGCTCTAGCTGTAGCAAGCAGTCCAACGTTAAAATCTATTCCTAATTCCGGGTCGTGACCGCATTGGGTAATTCTGTTCGTCAAATTCTTAAGAAATCCTGCCGAATTCATTTCGTGAATAGCGCGCATATCTGGAACTTCTCTAAAGCTTAGCCGTTGATGACATGACTCGCTCCATACGGGCCGCTGAAACACTGCGCTTGCAGGACGGCTACTAGAGCAGAGATGGGAGGAAGCCGATGCGCCTGTCTGTGGTATGCGCTTGCCTGTCCGCACTGTTACTGCCTGTCGCGCCTCCGGCCTTTGCTGAGACAGAGGCTCAGCGCATCGCCTGCACACCTGACGTATGGCGCCTCTGCAGCAGCGAGATCCCGAACATCGAGGGCATCACCGCCTGCCTGAGGCGGGCGAAGCCAAAGCTCAGCCCGGCTTGTCGTGGTGTCATCAACGAGGCCGACAGGAGCCGCCCTGTCGGGTTGTGAAAGACAGCGGCGCCCTACGGCATTAGTGCATGCACTCGCCGGACCAGTATCCCGCTCCACACCCCGCCCCGCGCCGCCGGGATCCCCCGGGCGTTCAGCGCGGCCGAGATCTGCCGGAGCGACACCGCTCCGCTGGCCCGGACCTCGGCCAGGATCAGCGCGAGATCGGCGGTGCGGGCCGCACTCCTGGGCGCCCGCGTCGCCGTTGCCCGAGTCGAACCGAGATCCCGGTTCCGCAGGTTGCCCGTGTTGCCAAGCTGCACGTCGCGGGTCTTCGCGCCTTCCAGCGCGGCCTTCGTGCGGGTGGAGATCATCGTCCGCTCGGCCCGAGCGACCACGACCATGATCCCGACCACGAGGCTCGTTCGCTTCCGGCAGGCTCGGGCGCGGCGGTGAAGGGTCCGTTAACCAGCTGGCGTTGGTCTTGATCCTCCCCTGACTTCGCGGACACGGGGAGATTAGCTCGCGGTCCGTTCGGCCTGCTCGGGCGTGAGATAGCCGAGTGCCGAATGGATGCGTTGCCGATTGTAGTAGCCCTCGATGTAAGCGAACAGGTCGCGTCGCGCCTCATCCCGGGTCGCCCATCGCCGCTGATGGACGAGTTCGACCTTGAGGGTGTGGAAGAAGCTCTCCATCGGGGCGTTGTCGTAGCAGCATCCTGTCCGACTCATGGACGGCCTGGCCCCTATGCTGGCGAGCTGCTTCCGGTAGGCCTCCGCCGCGTACTGGCTGCCACGATCCGAATGGCAGATGAGCCCTGCGGCCGGTCGCTGCCGCTGGGCGGCCATCATCAGCGCCGCCACGCTCAGCTCGGTGCGCATGTGATCGCGCATCGACCAGCCGACGATCTTGCGCGTGGCCAGATCGAGGATGGCGGCCAGGTACAGCCAGCCCTCGCCGGTTGGCAGGTAGGTGATGTCGGCCAGCCAGACCGTGTTTGGCCGCGTGGCCGAGAAGTCCTGCTTCAGGAGGTTTGGGGCGATCGGGAGATCGTGACGGCTGTCGGTCGTGCAGGGCCGGAACCGACGCCCCGCCAGGGCACGGATGCCGTGCCGGCGCATGAGACGCTCCACCCGCCCACGGCTGACAGACCGGCCCTCGGCCCGCAGGGTGGCATGCACGCGTGGGGCACCGTAGCGCCGATGGTGGGCGGCATGGATGCGCCGGACATCGTCCAGGAGCTGGCGGTTGGAGGCCGAGCGGGCGCTCTCTGGCCGTGACCGCCAGCCGTAGAAGCCGCTGGGTGAGACTCCGAGCACGCGGCACATGAGACGCACCGGCCAGGTCCGCGCATGCTGCTCGATGAAGGCGAAGGTCACTTGGGCATCTCCGCGAAGATGCCGATGGCTTTTTAGCACGGCGCGCTCCATGCGCGTGCGGTCGAGCTCACGCCGCAGGCGAGCGATCTCGGCGGCCTGATCGGACGGCGAGGCGACCGGGCTTGGTGGCGAAATCCCCGTCGATCCTGCCGGCCGCGGCCGGGGTGAGGCTCCGTTCAGCGCGGCACGCCACTGCCGCAACATCGAGGGCTGGATCCCGAGGCTCGGCCGCGACCTGTATCTGCGGCCGGCCACTGCTCTCCAGCAGGGCGACCGCTTCGCGTTTGAACTCGGGCGTGAACTCCCGTCTCGTCTTCGCCATCCGACACCTTCCCCGCTCAGCATGAGCGTATCAGAGGTGTCCGCGAAGCCGAGGGAGGATCACTCTGGCGCTCAATCGACGACCCGGTTGATCAACATCAACGTCGCGCCGCTCAGAGGCGCTCAAGCTATGCAAGCTCAGTTAGATCGGGGAAGGCGCCTCATACTCCTCACGATGCGCTTTGGGCCGATCTACGTAAGCATGTGCGTTGGTTTGAACAGCATCTGAGGAGCAGAGTTTGCCAATGGAGCGCTTAGTGCATTCATAGCGCCTGCCCAGACGGCTAATAACAGCAACACGATGCGCCAACAGTTTAAAGGAGAGCTTATGATGCCTAGAGCTAGAAAGCTTCCGGCATGGATCTCACGTCGTGGATACGGAGGCCGTTTAAAGCAGCGCATAGCGACGATGCATTCCCGGGATCAAGTTACCCAGGCTGGAGCGCCGGAGCTTTTCTTACCTGAACTGCAAGCTCTTGATGAAAATGTAATTCTCTTCCCCCGAGCCGTCTGCTCGGGCACCCTGAAGCCGCCTGAGACCAGCCGCCCAGCGCTCCCGGACCAACGCGCTGGAAAGCGAGGCTCAGGCTAAGCTCCGGCCGGCGGATGAGTACGACGCCGCGCAGGAGCGGTGAAGTAGGAGTGCAGGAGTTTTGACGTGCTGTTCGGAGACGATATTTTTCGGGCGTTGAACGTTTTCGATACGCCTTGAGGCGACGCTGGAGGGGCTGTGTCGTCCCTAATTCTCGCTCAGCGGCCGTAGATCATCGTTCGTTGTCAGAAGCTCGCAGAAGTGCCATTCGCAGATCTCGATGCTAGCCTGCCGGCGGCTCCCGGCGTCCGGGTGCAGGCAGGGGCAGGTTAGCACCAATCGCGCGATCAGGATGCTCCCTTGCAGGCTGGCAATGTCGCGCTCAATACGCTCAGGCTCGGCTCGTGGCACCTGGTTCCTTAACGCAGCGCCGAACGCGCCGCATCCCAACGGCGTTGTGCAACCAAACACCTAGGGCGGCCAGTATTGCCATGCCCTAGCCCATACAGTCCTGCCTCGCCGTCTAGCGCGCAACTGGGCCGGTGCGGCTCGTTCCTCATGGAAGGCCCACACCAAGAGCCAAGCGCACCAGCTCTGAAAAGCTCCGGGCCTGGGTCTTGTCCATGATTCGAGCCCGGTGGGCCTCGACCGTGCGATAGCTGATCCCAAATTCGCGCGCGATATCTTTGTTCGACAGCCCAGCTACCAGCCGGTCCAGAATCTCCCGCTCGCGACCTGTCAGAACAGCAAGACGACCGGTATCAGGATTCTGCGCTTGGTCGGATTGCGCTTGATGACACCCTTGCTCCAGAGCCTCTTTGAGGCTGGCAAGCAGCCGCTCCCCCTCGAAAGGCTTTTCCAGGAAGTCGCGCACGCCTGCTTTCATGGCCTGAACAGCAAGGCCCACGTCGGCATGGCCGGTGATGATGATAAGCGGTTTAGTGACACCTCGCCGGGTCAACTCCTGCTGGAGTTGCAACCCATCCATCTCCGGCATGCGGATGTCGATGACCAGGCAATCCGCCGCCAGTCCGCCCGGGCTGTTCAGAAGCTCGATTGCGGACGTGTAAGTCTTGGCCGAAAACCCCGCGGATTCCACCAAGGCCGCCAGGGAGTCGCGCACGGCCTCATCATCATCCACGATGTGAACGGATTGCCCTCCCGATCCCTCCACCATGGACAGGCCTCATCATCTGCGCTTGATCAACAACATGCGCGCAAGTGAGCGCATATCTGTGAGCTAGATCAATCTTCGGCGGACGAGATCGCGATGCGCGAGAGCCTTCCGGATCAGGACCTCGGAGGCACATGGGCGTACCGCTTGCTGGTGGCTGCCACGCTGCTCATCCCGGGGCTGCTGTTCGGCGCCGTAGCCTGGGAGGACCGCGCCCGCGTTCTGGACAACGCCGAGCACGATATCCAGCAGACGGTCGACATCTTTCACCAGCAGGCCTTGAACGTCTTCGAGACCCACGAGCTGATTGCAGCACGCATCAGCGAGCACCTGCGCGACATGACCTGGGACGAGATCGCCGGGGCGGAGCCGCTCCACCGCTACCTAAAGGCGATCCAGGAGGACTATCCGCAGGTTCAGAATATTTGGCTCGCGGACACCTTTGGCATAATCCGCAACTCCAGCCGCTTCTTCCCTGCCCCTCAGACAGATGTCTCCGATCGCGATTACTTCGTTGCACTCCGGATGGCAGATCACGGCACCTTCATAGGCCACCTAGTGTACGGACGTGTTGTAAAGGACCTCAATTTCAACGTGGTGCACCGCCGCGAGAGCAAGACAGGGGCCTTCGACGGCGTGATTATCCTGACCGTCTACCCACAGTACTTCATCGAGTTTTGGCGCAAGGTCGCACCTAATCCTGAGAGCGTGGCCGGGCTGGTCCGGGCGGATGGCATGATTCTCGCCCGCGTACCCGATCCCAAGATCCTGTCTCTGCCTCAAGGGGCGGCACTGTTACGCGCGATCCAGCAGGGCGAGGAGGGCTCCTTCCGGGCCGCCTCCGCCGTGGACGGGATCGACCGGCTCTTCAGCTTTCGCAGGATTGGAAGATACCCGGTCTTTGTGGCCTACGGCCTGAGCATCAAGGCCGCCCTGAACCAGTGGCGGAAGGACCTCCTGTTCTATGGTGTCTTTCTCGGGCCTGCGGCCTTGGCCCTGGCGCTGATTGCGCTCCTGGCGCTCCAACGCGCGCAGCGCGAGATCGCTGCCGTGCAGGAGCGCCGGCGGGCCGAGGCGCGGCTGCAGGAATTGCGCGCGGAGTTGGTTAATGTCTCGCGGCTGGCCGCAATGGGCCAGATGGCCTCGGTGCTCGCCCACGAGTCTCAACCAGCCCTTGGCGGCGGCCTCCAACTATCTTGGCGCAGCCAAGTGCTTGCCCGTCATTGATGGGAGCCGGGCCATGGCTTTCGTCGACAAGGCAGGCCAGCAGATCCTGCGCGCCGGCGAGATCATCCAGCGCCTGCGTGACTTCGTCTCCAAGGGCAAGCTCACCCGCCGCCCTGAGGACCTCGGACAAGTGTTAAAGGAAGCTGTCGCCCTGGCGCTCATCGAGCCGAAGCATCGGAGCGTCCGAGTGATCACTCATATTGACCCGAAAGCACGCTATGCGCTGATTGACCGGGTTCAGATCCAGCAGGTGCTGGTGAACCTGATCCGCAACGCGGCTGAAGCGATGGAGGGCAGCCTGCAGCAGGAGATCGCGTTGGCAGCGGCGCCCAAAGAAGCGTGCCTGATCGAGGTCAGTGTTGCGGATACCGGACCCGGGCTGCCTGAGGATGTGGCCGGTCGGCTGTTTGAGCCGTTCGTCACGACCAAGCCGGACGGCATGGGAGTGGGTCTCTCGATCTGCCGGACGATCATTGAGGCGCATGGCGGGCATATCCGGGCGGAGGTCAATCCGGCGGGCGGCACGGCGTTTCGCTTCACCCTCGAAGCCGCTGACGGGCTTTCGACCTTGAACCAAATTCGCTGATTCCCGCACCTCGGCTGGAGCTTTACGAGCTGCCTGTATCGTGACGGTTATCGGACCTGGATTGGCTTGTGGCCTCTGAGGAGGCCGCACAGTGACAGCCGACCTCGCTGGAAACTGGTCACCACCCTCCGACAGAGACCCAGGTCCACCGAGAGAGAATGTAGGTGTTCCTGCGTACGTGTTCAGCCGAATATCATTGCCCACCCCCGCCGGGTTAATCGCCGCGTGATCGCCAGGCCTTGCACCTGATCTTTTCTGGTGTGGAGTTGCGCTGATCAGCTAGCGGGGATCACAGATCTAGCCACCTAAAGTCTCCACCAAGGCAACGGGGAGCTGCGCTTTCCCAGCCTGGGCCGGACCAGTTTAGTCCACCGTAGCTGGATTCGATGTTGCAGATTGCAGGTGGCACCACAATCGCGAATGAACAATAATTAGATATACAGGTTGAGCCGATGATTACTCTTCAGACGTCAAGTCAGGATGAGCCCTATGGACTATCGGGTCGGCGTGCTGTGGCCACAGCTAATGCGAAGTGGTTTCGCGATTTGGCGTGGAGAGCACTGCGCGACGGCGGTCCGAAGGGTGCATTGCGTGCGGCCAAGGCCCGCGCTGCAGCTCGCATCGTCATCCAGATGGCCAAGCGGGAAGCTCTGATCCGTCGCATGGCTACCGGCGCATTGACGTCCGATCTGCCTGCTCGTGCTTTCACTTCTCCATCGGTGTCGTCGAGCGCGGGTATGGAGCGCCCACCCCAAGCTCAGGCGAGGACCCCATGAACGCCGCCCCAGTGCGGACGGTCTCAGATTGGCGTGCAAACGGCTATCGCGGCTTGCGCATCATGCGCTGCCCAGAGTGCCGCTGCGCGACCGATCGGACCTGGGAGCAGTTGGGAGCTGAGCCGGGAGAGGACGTGGTCGAGGTCGCTCGCCGTGTCCGGTGCGACGGGTGCGAGAAGCCGCCGGCTGGACTCGCTGTCCTCACCTACAAAGAGGCCGCCTGACGCCGCCGCCTCCCGATTCTGGACTTGCTTCGAGAAAGTGGCTCTTCGTCATTTCGTGTGGATCAAGGAGCCAGGAGCACGCGTCGGCGCAGGAGGTCGAAGCCGGCCCGGTCGTACATCAGCCGCTTGATTGGCTTCAGTTTCGTGACTTGGCCCTCGGCCTGGGCGTTGCTCAACGGCGTGGTCAACGCCGTCCTCACCGCGGCCGCATCAACGACGAGCCCGCTGGCGAAGGTCTGCGCGGCTCGGATGCCGCTCGCCTTCGCCTCGACGATCCAGGCCTCGAATGCCTCCAGCCCGTACCGGAACAGGAGAGCCAAGCTACAGGCGAAGCTACAGGCGGCGGCTCCGGGCCACAACCCAAGCACCGGCTCGACAGCCAGGAACAGGTCGGCCCCGAGCGTGAGGGCGAAGGGTGCCGGCGCGAGGCCGGCATAGCACCCGACCGCGCCAAGCAGGCGCTTGGTGTCCTGCCCCTGCCCCTGCCCCACCATCCGGTGCTGAACGGAGGGCGTGATCAACAGGCCGATGGTGAGGGTGATCAGGCCTAGGGTGACGGCCCAGACCATGCGGTCGTGGAAGGGCAAGCGCCCGAAAGCGGGGCGGAAGGCGCCCTGGAACTGGAAGCCCAGCAGGATCTGCGAGCCGAGGATGAGGATGCGGGTCTCGTCGCGGCCGATCTTCACCTTCTTCAATAGGGACATACGCATACGGTCCCGAACGGATGGGAGCCTAAAACGGAGTAGAAGCCGGCTAAGTTCCGGACTCAGAGAGACGCCGGAGGCCCCTGAGCGACTGGAAAGGGCGCAATCCGGCCCGGCACATTAGGTGGGCTCGGCGGCCGTGCGGAGGCCGACTGAACCGGCCACCGCTGTGATCTGCGCGGCGCTCACTGCCGCGTGACGATGACCTCCAGATAGGCGCTGGGTACGACGACCGATGCATCACCCGACCGGTTGAAGCGCCCGACGAGTTCGATGATGTCTTGCGCCAGTGCTTCCTGGCTCGTGACGTCGAGTGCCTCAAAGGTCTTAAGCATGGGTCCATAATAGGTGCGGAAAACATCCAAGAAGTGCTGCGCCGAGCGGTAGCGGAACACAAAATGGCGGGGCTCGGCGGTCAGCGCAGACGCTTGTGCACCGAAAGCCTTCCCGATCCACTCTCGGGTGCCCCACAAGGCCGGAGGCTTGAGGCCGGGCGGCGGCGGACGATAGTTGCCGATGATCTTGCACATTTCGCCGATGAAGCCGTCGGGCGTCCAATTCGCAAGTCCGATGCGCCCTCCCGACCGGCACACCCGCAGCATTTCGCTGGCAGTACGGCTTTGGTCGGGACTGAACATGGCACCGAAGGTGGACGCGACCGCGTCGAACGATCCATCCGCGAACGGGAGGCTCCTCGGCGTCGGCTTTCTGAAATCTCACCGCGAGGCCCTCGGCTTCGGCCCGCAGGCGTCCATGGTCCAAGAGCCCTTCAACGTAGTCCGTCGATGTCACGTGGCACCAGCGCCGGGCGGCGGCCAGCGTAAAGTTGCCGTTTCCGGCGGCGATATCGAGCACCGCCTGACCAGCATGCAAATCCATCGCTTCTGCGAGCTGCTCGCCGACGATCTGAAGCGTTGTGCCGACGACGGCGTAATCCCCTGATGACCAGGCCAGTTGCTGTTTGATCTTGATCTCGCTCAGGTCCGGGACGCTCGCGAGGGGGAGCAATCGATGACGGTAGTCATGTCACCTCCAACATAGATGAATAGTGGCTTGCGGCCGGAGCGACGGGGTTTCATATCGCGGCGCACTATTTACTACTGTCACCCGGGAGCGGGCCGAATGACCGCGCTACCGCAGTTCTTGCTCAAGCGTCCAAAGCTACTAATGTCTGACGGAAGTCCGATTCGAGGCGCTGTTTCCGAGCGGCGGCCATCTCGGCTGGCAAGGCGGTGAGAGGCTGATGGCCATGACGGCCGACGTCCTTTCGGAGGTCCTATCGGCAGTTCGGTTGACCAGCTCGGTCTTTTTTGACGTCGCGGCAGCGGCCCCTGGGTCGCGGAGGCGCCCCCGTCTGCGCAGATCGCGGATGCTATCTATCCCGGTGCCCAGCACGCGATCGAGTATCACGTGCTTGCTCGCGGATCCTGCTGGATAGCCATCGTCGATGGTGCGCCGTTTTCGCCAGTTCGGCTGCATGAAGGTGACATCGCCATTGTTCCGCACGGCGAGCCGCATGTCGTCTCCAGCACTCCGGGAATGCGCGCCGAGCCGAATTTGGATGCCCACCGCCGGCCAGACGATGACAGCGACCTGCCGTTCAAGTTGAGGACCGGGACCGACGGTGGAAGCGATGCGCACCTGATCTGTGGCTTCTTCACCTGCGACGTAAGGCCGTTCAATCCTCTGTTCCAAGCCCTGCCGCGGTTCATGCGTCTCGGGCGCGAGACGTCTCGGGCATCCAACAGCCTACTGAGCCAATTTCTCCTTCTGGTTTCGGAAGAAGCCAAAGACCGGCGCGCGGGCGCGCAAAGCGTCCTCAACAAGCTGTCCGAGCTTATGCTGGTCGAGGCCGTCCGAACCTATATGGATTCGCTCGATCCGGAGGCGGCCACGTGGTTGTCTGGCCTCCGCGATCCCTTGGTCGGGCGTGCCCTCTCGCTGTTGCACGCTGAACCGGCCCGGCCCTGGAGACTCGACGAGCTTGCAGCCGAATGCGGCGCGTCGCGCTCCGCGCTCGCTGACAGGTTCACGCGCATGACGGGCTACCCGCCCATCCAGTATCTCACCCGCTGGCGGATGCAGCTTGCCGCCAAACACCTGACTGAGCGGGATGCCAAAGTCGCCGCTGTGGCTGAAGAAGTCGGCTATGAGTCTGAGGCCGCGTTCAGTCGCGCATTCAAGAAATTTTCCGGCCGGTCGCCGAGCGACTGGCGATCCTGATGGTGCGCTCGACGAAGGTTTTTCTCTAGAGGCCGTTATGAACCTGTGGTGAGTTGAGCAGCCTGTCTGAGCATGATGCAGACGAAGGCGGTGACGTGCAGGTCAGCTAAGGTACTGGCATAGCGCTCGTAGTCTTTGACGAGGCGGCGGAAGCGGGTAGCCCAGGCGAAGGAGCGCTCGACGACCCAACGGCGTGGCAGTAGCACGAAGCCGCGTTTGGCCTCGGGCAGCTTCATCACCTCCCGTTCGATGCCGTGCTCGCGCGCAGCCTCCGCCGGTCGCTCGCCGCTGTAGCCTTGATCGACGAAGGCGATGTCGACGCTCTGGCCGGTGGCCGCCTGCACGGCTTTGGCTAACCGGCTGACCTGTGCCCGGTCATCGGCATCGGCCGGGGTGACGTGCAGCGCCAGAAGATACCCGAACGTGTCGACGGCCAGGTGCAGCTTCGAGCCCTTCTTGCGCTTGGCTCCGTCGTAGCCGGCCCGCTCGCCGCTCTCGGGCGAGGAGCGCGAGGTCCGGCTGTCGAGCACGGCCGCGCTCGGCTCCGCAGCCCAGCCAGACGCCCTGCGCAGCAGAGCGCGCAGATCCTCGGCCAGCTGTTCGAAACAGCCTGCGGACAACCAGCGCTGGGCCCGCTGATGGACGACGAACCAGGGCGGCAGATCATGCGGCATCAGCCGCCACGGGCAGCCACTTCTCACCACGTCGCGCCGTCGGTCGAACACCGCGCGCAGGGCATGCTCGCGCTGGCCTGCGTCCTCTCGCAGCAGCGTCAGGTAAGGCGCAACCAGCGCCCACTCCTCATCAGAAACGTCGGACGGGTACGGCTTGCGGGCAATGCTCATCCCCGCTCATCTGAGCACCAGCACGACCCAGTCCATAACAGCCTCTAGGCTCCTCACCACAGTGACTGGCGCCTATCGGACAGCTGTAGAGGCGCAGCAAAAGCCACGTTCGGATTGCCTAATTCCCCGACCAAGCCCCCTGGCGAACCGTTTATGGGCTCTCGCAGCGCTGCGGCTGGACGCACCGAGCTGCGGAAGAGCGGCCGGCATCGATGGCGGCTTCATCAAGTAGAGGCCGGGAGCACGCGTCTGTCTCCCCCTTGAGAGGGATGATCGACGGAGCGAGAAGCGGCATTCCGCGGCCAAGTTTACATGGACCTAGGAGAAGGCGGCGGGGAACACATCTCAATACCATCAACGACCTACCTCAGCTCCCCAAGCTGAATGTCGTCGGTTCGATTCCGATCGCCCGCTCCAACGCAGACGATCCGACCCTCGCAGCCTGCGAAGAGAAGGGTACGCCGTCGGCTCGCTCTTTCATGCGGCTGGCGCCGTTACGGCGATCAGGTCTTGTCTGGCTCGGTCGTGGGAGCGGCGGCTCCGACCCCATTGCTCAATTCCACGCCTGTATGGGGTGGCACGCCGCTCGGCAGGATGGGAGCGGCTGAGATCTCCTCCGTGGTCGGTCCGAGTCCGGCTTCCACCTCACGGATGAGATCCGCAAAGTCATACGGCTTCCGGAGCAGGCGCGTCGTGGGCGGGAGTTCGCGCTGGAGATCCGCTCCCGCGCCCGAGGTGACGATGACGCCGACACCCGGCCAGCGGTGATGCACGAGGTGTGCAAGGGCTACCCCGTCGCCTACGATGCTCCGTCCCGTGATCAGCAGGCGCACGGGGGTGGGTCCTTCCAGCACCGCCACCGCCTCGGCGGCCGTGCGGACCTCTATGGTCTGGAAACCCGCATCCGCCAGCATGTCCGCCGTAACCATACGGACGAGGCGGTCATTCTCCGCAACGAGGATCGCAATTGGCCTGCTATCGGTAATCACTGGGCCTACTCCTGATCCGAGCCTTACGGTCGTCAGGACGAGAGGCTGGGGAGCACTTCGGCATGGCGAATGGCCGCCCCATGGACCCTGGGGTAGCACCTCATGCTAGCGCAGTGGGTGCGAAGCACCAAGTTCCGAGGGACGACCAACGAACCGGCACATCGTAGCGCCGGCGGCAGCCGCAGAATGCGATTTCGGCGCGGACCCCATTGCCGAAGGCGCAGAAGCGGCACCGGATCAAGGCTCCGTCAGGTGGCGGCGCACAGACCGGGCCGTAACGGCTGAGACGCGCAAATTCGATTCCTGCGTCACTCCGGCAATGTGCGGCGTGAGGATCAGATTCGGCACGTCGGCGAACAAGGCGCCGGCCTGCGCGTCGAGAGGCTCCCGATCGAACACGTCAAGCGCCGCGCCGCCGAGATGGCCTGCGCGCAGGGCGGCGGCCACAGCCGCCTCGTCCACGATGCCGCCCCGGGCCGCGTTGATCAGGATCGCGCCGCGGGGCATCCGGGCAAGCGCGTCGACGTCGATCAGGCCACGGGTCTCCTCAGTCAGAGGCACGTGAAGCGACAGCACGTCACTTTCCGCGGTCAGCGCGGCGAGCGCGAGGCGGTGCACGGGACCGTGCGCGGGCGTCCACGCCGGATCATCGGGCGCGAGGAACGGATCGTGGGCGGCAACCTCCATCCCGAGCGCGGCGGCCCG
Source organism: Methylobacterium sp. P31 (assembly GCA_050632875.1). Classification (GTDB taxonomy): domain Bacteria; phylum Pseudomonadota; class Alphaproteobacteria; order Rhizobiales; family Beijerinckiaceae; genus Methylobacterium. Next base: position 286,320 of record JBODSC010000001.1, read on the forward strand.
GCGGGCGGTCTCCCGGGCGATGGCGCCGAAACCCACGAGCCCGAGGCGCTTGCCGCCGATCTCCCGCCCCATCAGTGCGTTGCGGGGCCATGCGCCCGCAGCGACGCGACCGGTCGCCCCATAGGCGCCGCGCAGGAGCAGCATCGCGGTGGCCACGACGTATTCGGCGACTGCGCCGTCATTGGCCCCGGTCGCCGGATAGACCGCAATGCCACGCGCCGCGCAGGCTGCAACGTCGATGTTGTCGAGGCCGACGCCCAGGCGTCCGATCACCCGGAGGCCCTGAGCCCGGGCGAGCAGATCGGCGCGGACCTGCGTCCGGTTGCGCACGATCAGGGCGTCGGCATCCGCAAGGGCCGCAGCCAACGCCTCAGGCCGGTCGACGAGGCCGGGATCGTACAGCGTGTCGAAGCCGGTGAGGCTCGGTGGCGATCGCCGCCTCGTCCATGAACTCGCTGATGACGACCTTGGGCATGGCTCGATGTCCTTCTTCAGGGAACGGCGGAGCGCTGCCGCCGCGCGACCAGGCACCACACTGCGGCTTTCTTCTCGTCCAGCCATCCGCGTTGCGCGCGATGCGGCGACCCGGCGCTGCGCAGGCATGGGCGGAGTCGATCCTGCTCTCCCGGTATGCAACCAAGAGGGTTGCGACCCTGTTGCCCGCCGCGTTCTCTGAGCGTCATTGCGGTGGTGCGCTCTCCACCCCCGTACCAGTCGTGCGAGTGTCGGCACAGGCTGCGAGCATGGACGGGCAAAACTGGACCATCTCGCGACCGCACAGCGTCTATAACCCGGTCACATCTGGACGGCGCTCAGTTCATTCGAAGCCCCGAGTAAAGCGCCGCGCTGTTGCCCAAGCGGTATCACGCCTTTCGCACAGCCCGAACTCTCGGCTCGGACCACGCGGCAGATTGCTCGCATTCGAAGCCAATGCGGTTGCGCCCACGTCTTTCCCACCTGGCCTTCTGCATGCTGACGCTGCTACTCGGAGCCGCCCGCTCTCTGATCGTATCTATCACCGCCATCCGGCACCGGCAGCGCATGACGGATAGGAATGCCGTCTGGCCGGTCTCGGCCCTGGAAGCGCACCGTGCGGTCCTGCGAAAGGATGCCGTACCGCCTGTCATCCGGACTTGGCGCTGCCGCCCGGATCCCCGTCGTAGGAGATCCTGAACGCGGTCGGAAAAGGCGTGCCGCCGTCCTCGACAATGCCGTCCGCTCGGAGGCCGCCCCGGAGCAGGATCCGGCGCACGATCTCGGGGATCATGACGCCCGCCACATACCGGCCGAGGCACTCGTGATGCCCGAGGCCGAAATGTAGGTAGGCGTGATCCGGCCGGGTCGGGTCGAAGCGCTCCGGGTCCGGCACCCAGTCGGCATCGAACATCGCCGAAAGGCTGAGGGGCAGCACGACCCGTCCCTTCGCGACGCCAGTCTCGCGGGGCGTGCCGCGCCCGAGTACGTGGTCGGTCTCCGCCTGCCGGAACATGAAGGCCACGATCGGCGCGAAGCGCAGGGCTTCCCAGACGTAGCCGTCGAAGGCGTCGGGGCCCCGCAGGGCGGCGGCGCGCGCCGCATCGTGGATCTCCGGGCGCCGAAGGATTTCGGCGAGGGCGTTCACCACTGCCTCGGAGGTGGTCTCGATGGCGCCGATGAGGAGGCCGCCGACATTGATGACGACGCGGTCCATGCCGAAGCCGGCCATTGCCGGCATATGGAGGCGGAGAAGCCGCGTCAGGACATCATCAGGCACGTCGCTGCCGGCCTCCAGAGCCGCGACGCGGGCCGGTATGATCGACGCGAACGCGGCCCGCATTTCCTCGCGGGCCTGATCGGCGGCCGCGTGGATCGAGTCGGAGTCGGCCCGCTGGTCGAAGGGCAGATTGTTGAACTGGTCGAACTGGTTTGCGTAGGACCAGCGCAGCAGGCCGTCGTCCTGCATCGACAAGCCGAAATAACGCTGCACGACCCGCAGAGGGACCGCCCGCGAGATCTTCGCGACTACGTCGACGCTTCCCCGCCAGCGTCGAGCGCCGCGTCGGTGGTGTCACCCGCGAGCGTCCGGATGGCCGGGAGATCGCCCCAGGAGAGCATGGCCCGCATGACCGCTTTGTCGCGGTAGTTCACCTCGGTGTTGTCGAGGGCCAGCATGAACGCGCCCATCTTGGACTTGTAGAGCGCCACAGAGAAGACGCTCGGGAGAGAGAGGATCTCCGCGACTTCGGCGCGCTTGGCGATGAGGACGACGGCACCGCAATCGAGGATCGGCCGCCGTTCGCGCAACTGCGCGAAGAAGGGCCTCGGCGCACGGGCGATCCAGTCTCGGGCGACGGGCCAGCGCTCCGCCACCGGACGTTCTTCCAGCGCCTCGAGGCAGGGTGCTTCCGGATCGATGGTGCGCATGCGTGCCCTCGATGGCGCTCGGCGACCGAGCCCGACTAGTCCGCTTCCGCGGTTCGGGCCCTCAGTTCAGGGAGTCATCCAGCCCCTTGCGCAGGCGCGCGACGAGTTCGGCCTGCCGGTGCGTTTCGGTCTTGGCAAAGAGCGCGCGCAGCTGCGTCCGGACGGTCGAGATCGCGATGCCGCGATCCTGCGCGTGGGCGTTGAGAGAGCGCCCCGAGGCGACCGCGTCGGCGAGGACCGCCTCCGCGGAGGTCAGGCCGAACAATCTCTGCAGCCGTGCCGCCGTGCCTTCCTGCGCCTTTTGTGCCCCGGTGCGGATAACGACCGCGAGTTCGGCCTTGACCCGGGATCCGGTGCCCGACGGCCGCTTCGAGAGCGGGTGCAGCGACACGTGATAGGGCGCACCGCTCTCGCCGCAGGTGAGCGCGATATGATCGGCTTGCGTGAGCTTGACGCCTCCGCTCGCGGCGGCGAGCGCCTCGCCGGCAGCGCGCGCGATCCGCCGCGAGCACTGGCTATCCGTGAGGGTGAGGCTGCCCTTCTCCAGAGACAGGCCCGTGCGGGTTTCGGCGAGAGCCTCGGCGGCGCGGTTGGCATGCGCCACTCGCAATCGGGAATCCGTCAGGATGACCGCCGCATCGATCAGATCGAGGGCCGAGGCGAGATCCGATGAGCGCTCGGAGGCTTGGCGCAACAGCGCATAGAACTCGAAGGCCCGGCGCAGATGCGGCACAAGCATCGCGAGGCGCCGCACCTCGGCCGAACGGAACGGGCCTGCCTCCTCGTCGCGCATCGCGGCGAGCGTCGCCATGACATCGGCCTCCTTGGCGAAGTAGGTGACGAGACTGTGCTCGATCCCGAAGGGACGCACGACTTCCTTGAACAGGGCCGTCTCGCGAAACTGCGCCGCATCAACCCCTTCCTCGGCGCGGATCACCTTGCCCTGGTTCGACAGGATGTAGGGAAGACGCGGATCCTCGGTGGCGTGCCGGTAGAGGAACGTGCGGTATTGCGACCGCTCGAAGCCGGAGACGGCCCACATCGGCTTGCGCGTTCCGTTGAGGCTGAAAACGGCAAGCTGGCCGACACGGCCACCGACGAAGCCGGTGAGATCTTCCAGAAGCGCGGGCCACTCCTCGGGCTGGCCGACCCGGTCGTAAATGGATCCGACCAAGCGCGAATAGGATTCAAGTTCCTGCATCACAAGACTCCACGAGGGGTGCCGGGCGAAACGAGGCCAGTCCAGTCCTTTCCCTTCTGCATCGAGCAGCCTCGATGCGGTTTAAATTTTGATTCAGCCGCCATCATTCGGCCAATCAATATGAAATTGCCGAATATTCAGTTGGAGAGTGGCGCGAAATCACAGCGTCCGCAAGTACTCGAGGAGCTGCCTGCGCTGAGCGTCGTCGAGCTGGTCGGTCCCGTAGGCCGGCCCTTCGTGGCCCGCGTTGGAATTGCCCGGCAGCGCGGTGTCGAACAGGAACGGACCGACGTCGGAGCGGAAGCCGATACGGCCCTCGTCCAGCTCTCGGCTCCCGACGCGGAAGGTCTTCGAGCGTCGTTCCGAGGGCAGCAGCAGCTCGTACAAATTCGGCACTGACCCGTTGTGCAGGAACGGCCCCGTCGCCCAGCCCCCATCGAGGGGTCGGGCCTTGTAGACGAGGAGATCGCGGTCTTTGCGCGCGCCGAGATATTGGGCGACAAGCCCCTTGCCGCCGGCAGTCGAGACATCGTTGAGCAGCTCGTTGCGGCTCTCGATCGCTGCGGCGCCGCGCTTGGACAGTCCTGCGAGGATGGCGGCCTGATCCGCTCCGATCCGGGTCAGGTCCGGTGCCCGGTCGATCGGGGCCAGGATGGCACCGGCAACGATCGCCGCCACGAGATCGAGGCTCCGCACCTCCGCGGCCAGGGGAGGCGTCGTCGCCAGGAACGGCATGCGCACACCTTCCAGAATCCCCGTTCGTGCCCGCCGGGAGGCCGCGTTCTGCGCCATCTTCGGATCGGTTCCGATCTCGGCGAGCGGGGTCAGGACCACTTCCTGGTTGCGGTTCGCGCCCGCCGGAGCGATGGCATGGCAGGAGAGGCAGTACCGATCGTACAGGACCTTGCCGGCAGCAGCGTCCTGCCGCTGCGCGTCCGTGCGCGGCGCGATCCTCTCGGGCCAAGCCGGGGCCGTGAGAGCGCCCAACTGGTTCTCGATCCGCAGGAGATTGAGCCGGTCCGCCGAGGTCTCGAACCAGAGCGGTGGCAAGGTGGGTTCTCGAATGTCGGCATGGGCGAAGACGCCCAGCACTTCCCCGACGTTGCGGCCCAGGCGCTCGACCGCCAGCCTGTTCGGGGCCGAACCGTTCCACTGCACCCGGTCGTGCCAGGACGTGTCCCACAGAAAGGGATAGCTGACGGGGGCATCCGGCTCGGCGGCATTGCCGAGGTCGTGCAGATCGATGCCAGTCGCCCGATTGAAAATCATCCCGAAGGCGTCGAGGCGCGCCGGGCCCCAGCGCACGGCCGCCCGGCTCGTCTCGACGTAGGTGGCGAAATCCTTGGCGAACTGGCCGAGGCTCATGCGCAATCGGTTCCGGTCGGCCGCGGCTTGGCTCGCGTCGTGCGCGGCCAGCTCCGGCGGGATTACGCGGCGGGCGAAGCGGTCGAAGCGATCCGCGTCGGCGGCTGTCAGGGTGAGAACCCGGCCCAGCTCCTCGATGAAGGCGAACATGTCCGCATGGGTCGGCCCGCCGTCGATCTGGATCGTCTGTCCGCGCAGCTGAACTTGGTTCACGTGGCAGGCGGCGCAGGTCATACCGATCCACTCGCCGCGGTCGTCGACGTCCTTGACGAAGCCGACGGGCAGTCCGGTACGGTTGGCTTCCCGATCCCCGTCATACGGGTTCGGCAGGTAACCGAAGCGCGCGAGCCGGTCGGCGACGAACAGCTCGCCACCCTCCACGGTCTCCAGCGACATAAACCATGCATAGGGCATGATCTGCGAGCCCTGGCCCGCTCGATAGAACCAAGCTCGGTCGTCAGGACTCCAAGATTGATCGAGGAATTGCGGCGACTTACCCGCCTCCTGCGCGCCGGCCCTCATGTCGAGCTGCGTCGGGAACACGACCAGCGCCGCGAGCACGACTGCGTTTGCGACCTTGGACCGGGTCACGATCGCACCTTCGGCATAGCGGAACCCTGCGCCCGTCAAGTTGCCCTGCAAATCACATAGGCGCTTGCCAGAAACGGTGCCTCCCCTAAATGGAGGATGCTGTCGCGTCAGTTTTCAGGAAATTTCGCTGTATCGCCGAAATGGAAACATCCGACGATGCCCACTCTTGATTCAACGAATTCACATCACGGCGCCAGAGCCAACATCCGCACGCACATTGCAGCGCAGCTCGGGCGCACATGCGGCGCAAAGTGACAGGACAGCGCGATTCGATCATGGCAATATTGCGCGAATACTGTTTTTACTGAACATCTATAGAGAAACAAGTCATCCCCGGATTGCGCCGCGATACAGGTCGGTGCGGCGGCCACGGCGGCTCCAAGTGCGGGTCCCCTCATCTGAAACGTGAGGGACTCATCAATTGTCGGGCCTGCGGCTCGCCGCCACCGGCCCGATCCCAGCCCAAAGCACGGCTGTTTCTGACGGCGCGATCCGTCGCCGCCCGTGCAGTGACGGCCGAGACGCGGACCACTCCATGTTCGGGCGGGCCGACACCCTACGAGAGGTCGGCGGCCCTGGCGAAGGCGGCGGGCGGGCGCGAGCCGAGATGACCCCGGAGAGTCTTGCTCTCGTATTCGGTGCGGAACAGGCCGCGTCGGCGCAGTTCCGGAAGCACCAGCTCGATGAAGTCGTCGAGGCCGCCGGGCAGCGTCGCGGGCATGATGTTGAACCCATCCGCACCGCCGGCCCGGAACCGCTCCTCCATCTCGTCGACGATCTGCGCCGGCGTGCCGACGATCTGCGAATGGCCGCGCGCGCCTGCAATGCGCAGATAGAGTTGGCGCAGGGTCAACCCCTCGCGACGGGCGAGATCGAACATAAGCTGCTGGCGGGACTTACCGCCGTCGGTCTCGGGCAATTCCGGCACCGGCCCGTCGGGATCATAGCCCGACAAGTCGAAGCCGCCGATCATGCGCCCGAGCAACGCGAGGCCCACCACGGGATCGATCAGCTCCTGGAGCGCTTCGAACTTGGCCCGCGCCTCCGCCTCGGTCCGGCCGACCACAGGGAAGAGGCCCGGCATGATCTTCAGGTCGTCCGGTGAGCGGCCGAAATGGGCCATGCGCTCCTTCAGGTCCCTGTAGAACGTCACCGCCTCCTCAAGCGTCTGATTGGCGGTGAAGACGATTTCCGCGGTCCGGGCCGCGAGATCCTTGCCGGGGCCTGACGAGCCCGCCTGGACCAGCACGGGCTGGCCCTGCGGTGTGCGTGAGATGTTGAGCGGTCCCCGGACCTCGAAATGCTTGCCGCGGTGGTTCAGCGGCCGGAAACCGTCCGGCCTCGAGAATTGTCCGCTTGCGCGATCGATGATCACCGCTCCGTCGTCCCAAGTGTTCCAGAGGCCGAGGACCACGTCCACGAACTCCTCTGCACGCTCGTAACGGTCGGCATGACGGGCGATCCTGTCCCCGCCGAAATTCGCCGCCTCCGCGTCCGTGGCCGAGGTCACGAGGTTCCAGGCGGCGCGCCCGCCGCTGAGATGATCGAGGGAGGCGAACCGCCGTGCGACGTTGTAGGGCTCGTTGAAGCTGGTAGAGGTGGTGGCGACGAGCCCGATCCGGCTCGTCACCGCGGCGAGCGCCGATAGCAGCGTCACCGGCTCGAAATGGGTCGAACGCGCCGTGCGCTCGCTCGACCGCAAGTCCAAGTCGCGGATGCCCGCGCCGTCCTCCAGGAAGATGAGGTCGAACTTCGCGGCTTCGGCGCGCTTCGCCCAGCCGACGTAGCGCTCAAGGACCAGGCCGCCATCGGCCTCGCTGGAGGGGTGGCGCCAGCCGGCCACGTGGTGGCCGGTCGCGTAGAAGAACGCGCCGAGGCGCAGGCTATCCTGTCTCATCGATCCGCCTGGCGTTGAAGGGGACCCGCTCCGGGCCGCGTCAGGAATGTCGAGTCTAGCGGCCGAAGCGCCGGCCGCGAACCGTCGCCGACCTGAAGGTGCGGACATCACGCCCCGCGTGACACGAAGATGGCCAGCGGCAGAGCGTGTCTGGGCTCACAGCGGATGGATGGCGACGGCGGTGTCGCACAGCAACGGCACGATCGCTACAGCCAACCGCACGAGCACCGACCTCCTCGTCTCCACCCTCGTGACGCTGCTGGTGACGGTCGATCCTGTAGGTCTCGCACCGGTCTTCCTGTCACTGGTGATGCCCCGGCTCCTTGGCGTTCTCCTGACGGCGCTGGCCGTGCAATTCGTGGCCGATGGGATCCAGGCGCTGCTTCGTACCGGCTGAGACCGGAGCCTCACAGCGACGTCAGCCGCATGCACCACGCTCCGGGATCAGCACTGTCAGCCAGTCGCGGCGCGAGGCGACCGGCTCGGCTCGGGAGATCCGCTCGACGGACGCGTGATCGAGAGACCTGTCCTGCGTGGAAAGGCAACCGCCGACCGGCAGCGCCAGCGAGCCCGCCGCGAAAGGCACCCGCAGAAACCGCATGAGGGGGCCGACGACGCACACGAGCGCAGCGCCGGCGGAAGATTATGCACTTCCAGCCATCATCCAAGTCTCTCGGCCTAAATAGCTCCGGCCTCGACCACCGCGCGCCACTGAGCAGCTAAAGGGCTTGATCTGAGGCATTCGGCCTGCTCCCACGACCAATGGAAGGCGCCCAACACCCGCTGGTTGGCGGAAAAATAAGACCTGTCGACGGCCCGTCAGGTACGACTGCTTCATCGCCCTCGACAGAGGCTGCGGAAGATCACCATTCGATCACCTTCATGGTTGGCGGCCGCCGATGCGAAGTCGCGCCCATGCTCTTGGAGGCGATGCACCCAAGAGATCAGTCCAGCATCCCCCGCCACACTGGATGCGCCCGATATCGGGCCTGGATCACGAAGGGCTCGGAACGACGGCCGCTGGAGCACCCCGAACGGGGTCCAATTTTCCCCGCCGCACGGCCCGATGGCGAACATCCTTGCCCGGGCAACCGAAAGTAGAGAATTCACTTTCGTTGACTCGCCGCTCCCCAAACAGGATCTTGTATTTACCGTCCGCGCAAGGGGTTACTCGCCGAAGATGAAGACGCAAGAGCCGTCCGGTCACGGGTCCGGGGCGACTTGGCGCGTCGGCCCCGAACGGCCACGCCGCTGGGTGGCGCCCCCTCGCCCCAGTGGACGGGCGCCTTCCGGCGTCAATCCGGGAGCGCCGGCGACCTGCCGCGCATCCTGTCGCGTGCCGCCGCAACTGCACCGGTAACTCCCTTTCCGCCAGCAATCGGTCCGGGCGGATCCGGACCGCGCGCCGCGATGCGGGCTTCGATCCCGGCTCGCGCTTTCCGCACGCTCTCGCCGACAACCGCCAAGGTCCTGCCCATGAACTCCACCCGCCGGTCGCTCTTGGCCGCAGGTCTCGCCCTGACCGCCCTGGGTGGTCCCTTCGGGCGCGAAGCGCACGCAGAGGATCCGAAGGAGGTCCGTCTGGATTGGGCGACCTACAACCCAGTGAGCCTGCTCCTGAAGGAGAAGGGTTTTCTTGAGGAGGCCCTGGCGCCGCGCGGCATCAAGGTCCGCTGGATCCAGTCGCTCGGATCCAACAAGGCGCTCGAATTCCTCAACGCCGGCGCCATCGATTTCGGCTCGGCGGCAGGGGCCGCCGCCCTGGTGGCGCGTATCAATGGCAATCCGATCAAGGCCATCTACGCCTATTCCCGCCCCGAATGGACGGCCCTCGTCACCCGCAAGGACAGCGGCATCGCCAAGCCCGCCGATCTCAAGGGCAAGCGCGTCGCGGTGACCCGCGGGACGGACCCGCACATTTTTCTGATCCGGGCCCTCCAGAGCGCCGGCCTGACCGAGCGGGACGCCAAGCTCGTCCTGCTCCAGCACCCAGACGGGCGCACCGCCCTCGACCGCGGCGACGTCGATGCCTGGGCCGGGCTCGATCCGATGATGGCAGCAGCCGAGATCGAGAACGGCGACGTGCTCTTATACCGCGACGCCGCAGCGAACACCTGGGGTTTGCTCGACGTGCGGGAAGCGTTCGCCAAGGCACACCCCGACCTCGTCCAGACGGTGATCGCCGCCTACGAGCGGGCGCGCAACTTCGCGCTGGCCAACCCGCAGGCGCTCTCGGCGGCGCTGGTCGCCGCCACGAAGCTGCCCGAGCCGGTGATCGCTCGCCAGATCGAGCGGACCGATCTCTCCCAGCCGACCATCGGGGCCGCACAGGGCGAATCCATCAAGGCGGCCGGCCTTGCCCTGCAGCAGGCCGGCGTGGTCCCGGCCGGGACCGACGTGCCGGCCGCAGTCGACGGGCTTCTCGATGCGAGCTTCAATCCCGTCGCCACGCGGTGAGGTCCAGAGTGCCGTTTATGAGGCGGGGTGGCCGCGCAGGCCTGGGGCTCCTGTTGCCGCTCCTCCTGGCCGCTGCCTGGGAAATCGCGGTCGGTACGGGCTCGGCCTCCGGACGCCTGCTGCCGCCGCCGAGCCGGATCGGCGCGACCTTGTGGGAACTCGCCGCCTCGGGCGATCTTTGGATGCACGTGGAGGCGACGCTCGTCCGCGTCGGGCTCGGTTTCCTGTGTGGCGCCGCGGCGGGAATCGTGGCGGGCGCCCTCGTCGCCACGGTCCCGGTGCTGCGCTGGCTCGTCGATCCGAGCCTGCAGGCGCTGCGCGCCGTCCCGTCGCTGGCCTGGGTGCCGCTCTTCATCCTGTGGTTCGGCATTCTCGAGACGCCGAAGGTCCTGCTGATCGCCGTTGGCGTTTTTTTCCCGGTCTATGTCGGCGTGTCGGGTGCGATCGCCTCGGTGGACCGGAAGCTCGTCGAGGTCGGGCGGATCTTCAGGCTGTCGCGCCTTGCCCTCGCCCGCCGCATCCTGCTTCCCGCGGTGCTCCCGGCGACCCTCGTGGGATTGCGCACCGGGCTCGGCCTCGGTTTCCTGTTCGTCGTCGCGGCCGAATTGATGGGCGCCTCGGAGGGTCTCGGCTACCTGCTGGTCGACGGCCAGCAGTTCAGCAAGCCCGACCAGATCGTGGCGGCGATCATCGCCTTCGCGCTCGTGGGCAAACTGGCCGACATGGCGCTCGTCACGCTGACGCTGCCATTGACCCGGTGGCAGGATACCGTGCGGGAAAGCCTATGATTGCCGGACCGAGCCTCGCGCGCGAAGCGGCGCCCCGGACGGCTCTGCCCGCTGAACCTTACGCGCCGCCCCAGCAAGAGACCCCCGTGCTGATCGTCCAAGACCTCTCGAAGACCTACGCGGACGGCACGCAGGCGCTGTCGGGCATCGGCCTCTCGGTCAAGTCGGGCGAGATCGTGGCGCTGATCGGCGGCTCGGGCTGCGGGAAGACCACGCTGCTCCGGCTGATCGCGGGGCTCGACCATGCCAGCAGCGGGTCCGTGCAGGTTGATGGCGAGACGATCCGCGAGCCGCATCCCAGCGTCGGCGTCGTCTTCCAAGAGCCGCGGCTCCTGCCCTGGCTCGACGTGGCGGGCAATGTCGGGTTCGGTATCGCCGGCCTTGCCCGGACCGAACGCCGGGCGCGGGTCGCCCGCGCCCTGGAGCGGATCGGTCTCGCCGAGCATGGCGCCCGCTGGCCGCGGGAGCTGTCCGGCGGGCAGCAGCAGCGGGTCGCCATAGCTCGGGCTTTCGTGGCTCAGCCTCGGGTGCTGCTCCTGGACGAGCCTTTCTCGGCGCTCGACGCCTTCACCCGGAAGGGGCTCCACGACCAACTCCTGGACCTCTGGGCCGAGTCCAAGCCGACGATCCTGATCGTCACGCACGATGTCGGGGAGGCCGTAACGCTCGCCGACCGCGTTGTGGTGATGCGCCCCAGGCCCGGACGCCTCGACGAGACCGTCGAGATCGGACTGGCTCGGCCGCGCGATCCCGTCGCGGCGCATTACGAGGAGGCGGTGCGCCGGGTCCTGGCCGCCCTCGACCGATCCCTCCGACCCGGCGTGCCCGGTCGCCAGCCCGCCCCCGAGACCCGCGCCAGTTGGTGGTAGGCCGGCCTCCCGCGCATCGGGAGAGCGTTATTGGTCTCAGGACCGGAGGGGCGTCAGTTCCTGATCCTCCGGCTCCTGCACCCGGAACCGCGCGTAGCGCAATGCCATAACCGGCAGGATCAGCAGGTTCAGCACCGTCGAGGTGACGAGCCCCCCAGGATCACGAGGGCCATCGGACCCTCGACCTCACGGCCGGGCTCACCGGCGCCGAGTGCCAGCGGCAGCAGCCCGAGGCCGGTGACCAGGGACGTCATCAGGATCGGCACCATCCGGTCGGCCGCGCCCTGGGCGGCGGTGGCACCATCCCAGGGACGCCCGTCGCGCGTCACCATCTGCTCGTAATGGGCAATCATCATCACGCTGTTGCGCAGCGAGATGCCCGACAGGGTCACGAAGCCGACGATCGAGCCGAGCGACAGCACTCCGCCCGTCAGCGCCGCTGCGGCCACGCCGCCCACGAAGGCGAAGGGCAGGTTAACCAGGACCAGTAGGAGGTTCGCCGCGGATCCGGTGACGATGGCGAGCAGCACCACGATACCGAAGCCGGCCAGCCCTGCATGGACCAGCAGGTCGCGCCGGGCCGCGGCCTGCGCCTCCGCGGCCCCCGAGAAGGTGACGTAGACCCCTCGGGCAGCCGCACCTCGCGGGCGACCTTGCGCTTGGCCGCGGCCACGAAGCTCGCCACGTCGCGCCCTGCGACATTGGCGGTCACGGCCTGCACCCGCTGGGCGCCCAAGTGCTGCACCTGATAACGGCCGGCGCTCTCGTAGACATCGGCGACCTGCGACAGCCGCACGTAGCGCCCGCCGGGCGTCCGCAGGGGCAGGTCGCCCACGGCGCTGAGGCGGCCGCGCACCCGCTCGTCCAGGATCACCAGCACGTTGAACACGGTATTGCCGCGATAGGTCTGGCCGACCACATCGCCCTGGTAGGCGGTGCGCACCGCTTCCAGGACCTCCACGGGATCGAGTCCCCAGTGCCGCAGGTCCACCGGACGCAGGGCGACGGTGACCTGCGGCAGACCGGCCGGCGAGGCCTGCTGGATGTCCCGGGCGCCCGTCACCTCGGAGAGTTCCTGGGCGACCGAGCGGGCGGCGGCCTCGATCCGGTCGAGATCGCTGCCGACTACGTTGACGACGACCGGCGCGGTGAAGCCCGACACCGTCTCCTCGATCCGCTCGGTAAGGAAGGTCTTGAGCGAGAAGGCCGCGCCGGGAAAGCCGGCGATCAGCTCCCGGATCGCAGCCTCGATCGCACGCTGGGCCGCCCCGTCGAGGCCGGGCTCCAGATCGATATGGATCTCGCTGTAATGCGGGCCGGCCGTGTCCTCCCCGGCCTCGGCCCGGCCGATCTGCACCGCCACGGCTCGCACGCCCGGGATGCCTTTCAGGTCGCCCGTGATCAGCGCGCCGAGCCGCCGCGATTCCTTGCAGGGAGGTGCCGGGGATCGCCACCATGTGGAGGATCATGTGGCCCTCCTTGAGGTCGGGGAGGAAGACCGCGCCCAGGGTCGGGAGGATCGCGGCCCCGGCGAGCGTCGCCAGCAGGCTCCCGGCCATGGCGATCCGCGGCACCCGGCCGATCCCAGCGAGCACCCTGAGATAGGCCGCGCGGCTCCAGCGCACGACCGGGGGCTCCCGGGTGGGCGCGGCATCAGCCCGCGCCACCCGGCCGCCGAGCAGCAGCAGCGCCAGCGCCGGTGTGACGGTCAGCGCCACGAGGAGCGAGGCGACCACCGCAGCGATGTAGGCGAGCGCCAGGGGACCGAACAGGCGTCCCGCCACCCCCGTCAGGGCCAGGACCGGCAGGAACATCAGAAGCACGGCGAGCGTCGCGTAGGCGACGGAAGTCCGCACCTCGAGCATCGCGGCGAGCACGACCCGGGCAGCCGCCCGCTTCCCGCCCCGCGCCTCCCGAAGGCGGCGGGAGACGTTCTCGACGCCGATCACCGCATCGTCGACCACCTCGCCGATGGCGAGCGCGAGCCCTCCCAGCGTCATGGTGTTGAGGCTCTCGCCCCAGGCCTGCAGGGCGAGCGCCGCGGCGACCAGCGAGAGCGGGATCGCGGTGGCGCTGATCAGCGCGGCCCGCCAGTCCGCCAGGAAGACCAGGAGCACCACCACCACGAGCACTCCGCCCAGCGCGAGAGCCTGGATGACATTACCGGTGGCGACATTCACGAAGTTGGCCGGTCGAAACAGGTCGGCGCGCAGGCTCACGTGCTCGCGCTCCAGAACCGGGCGCAGCTCGTCCAGGGCGGCCTCCAGGCGTGCCGTGACCGCACGGGTGTCGACCCCGACCTGAGCTCCGACCATCAGCAGCACGCCGGGCTTCCCGTCCACGAGGGCCGCGCTGATCGCGGGCTCGGGGGCGGCCGTGACCGTCGCCACGTCCGAGAGCATCACGCTCGCGCCGCCATCGTTGTGGAGTACCGTGCGTCCCAGCGCCTCAGGCGTGAGCGACTGCCCCTCGGTTCGCAGCAGCACGCGCTCGTTCGGCGTGTCGACGAAGCCGGCGCCCCGGACGCCGGTAGCCTTCCGGGCCGCCATCAGCACGTCGTTGAGGCCGATCTGAAAGCGGATCAGGTCATCGGGACGGACCTGCACCTGTAATGCCTGCACTGCCCCCCCGTAGATCGAGACCTGGGCGATGCCCGGCACCGCCTGCAGGCGCCGTCGCACCGTCCACTCGGCCAGCCGGCGCAGGTCCATGGCGTCGCGGGTCTCGGAGGTCAGCCCGATCAGGAGCACCGTGAGGGTCGAGGAAGTGAGCGGCGTCATTGCCGGGGCCGCAACTCCGTCGGGCATGCGGCCGGACAGCGACGCGAGGCGCTCGTTGACTCGCTGGCGCACCCGGTCGACGTCGCTGCCGGGCTTGAATGCGGCGGCGATCACCGAAAGGCCCTGGATCGAGGTGGAGCGCAGGGTCTCCAGGCCAGGCAGGCCGCCGACCGCCACCTCCACCGGCTGCGTGACCAGCACCTCGACCTGCTCCGAATCGAGGCCTGGCGCCTCGGTCTGAATCGTCACCGTCGGCGGCGCGAATTCCGGGAACACGTCGTAGCGGGCGCTCGCGAGTGCGTAGAGGCCGAAGACCAGGACGGCGCAGGCCAGCGCCAGCACCACCCGCGGCAACCGGACCGCGAACCCGACGAGCGCGGCCTGGGGCCCGCCGCGACCGCCGGTGTCGAGCGGCTCAGTCATCGTCGTCGCCCACGACGCGGATTCGGCTCTTCATCTCCTCGGAGAGCAGCGCCTGCCCGCCCTTCAGCACGATCTCGCTCCGGTCCGGCAGGTCCTCGACCACGAAGGCATCGGCCGACATCGGGGCGTCCGGCCGGATCGGGTGCCGGACATAGGCGCCGTCGCCGGTGCCGCGATACACCCAGGTCCCCCCTCGCCGTGCACGACGGCATCCTCCGGCACGAGGACACCCCGCACCGCCTGGGCTGCGGGCAGGAAAGCCATGGTGCTGGTGCCGGGCAGGAGACCGCTGTCACCGGAGACGAGGTAGAAGAAGCTCTGCCCCTGGATGCGGGGATCCGTACGGGTCGCCGGCGAGACCAGCCGCAGGGCCACGCGCTCACTCTGCGGCGGCACCTCGGCGAAGGCGGCCTGGGGTGGCTCCGGAAGGTTCTCCCCGGGCGGCAGGGTAACCTGGACGAGAAGATCGGCGCGCTCGATGAGACGGGTGACGAGGGGCGCACGCTCGACGATCGCCTTGCCGAGGACCGATCCCCATTCCTGCCGCGCCGTGGCGGCGAGGGTGCGCACCTGCGATTCGGCCGCCGTGACGGCAGCGCGGTCGGTCAGAAGGGTACCCTCGGCAGTCTCGATCTGAGCGACGGCCACCACCCCGGCGCCGAGGCTCCGGGCGCGTCGGGCGGCGCTGGCCGAAACCTCGACCCGCGCCTGGGCCGTCTGGAGGGCGGCGACGGCGCCCGCATAGGTATTGGCGAGTTCAGTGATCCGGGCGGGGTCGAGCACGCTGCCGTAGGCGGCCAGCTCCTGCTGGTGCGGCGCCGTCGGCCGCACCTCCGTGACGAGGCCGATCCGGTCGCGCTCGCGGTCGGAGAGGCGCACGATGGTGCGTCCGTCCTCAACAGCGGTGCGCGGTGACGGAAGGCGGATCGTCGCGGCCGGGCTGCCGCGCAGGTTCGACAGCATCGGCTCGACGCGCTCACGAAGCTCGGCCAGCAGGGGAAGCGCGCGGGCACGCACGGTTTCCCCCGGCGCGGACGCGGCGAACCCAGCGACAGCCAGCAGCAACAGTCCCCCGGTGAGCAGGAGCACACGCCGCCGACCCACGTCATTTCCTCCCACCAGCGTCGATTGCCGGATCTACCCGATTGCGAGGCCGAATACACTGGCATCGGACAGGCGCAAACCGGGGCGTGCGACTTAAGCGTCCGGAAGCGGAGAACGTGGTGGAACTCGGAAATCGCGTACGACGACCGTCCCTCACGCCCCCGTCGCCCGTGCGGCGGCGCTTCGGATTCGTGAGGCTCTGCGCAAAATAAGCGCACGCTCACCACTGCTATCGCGCCGATGCGTGTCTATATTACATGTGTCGGGTTCCCCGACGCACGCGAATAGAAAAGCCAAGCTTTTCCGCGCATCCAGATGCGCCGGTGGTTCCGAGAGTACACGTCCATGCATTGGGCTGCCGTGATACTCGCCCTCTACATTGCCGGACTCGTCGAGTTCTGGCGCCTATGCCGCACGGCACCACTCAGCATCGATACAGCGGACAGGCTCGACCCGCTCGAGATGGACCTAGCCGAGCAGGCTCATGAGGCCCCAGCCCAGGATGCCGATCCAGCCGATGACCACGAGCAGCACCACGATCATGATCGCGGCCGCACCATAACGCCCCCAGAGCCTCTGGCCGAAGCTGTGCCGCCGTCGTGACGCTTGCCGCTCTTCAGTCTCGAGCTGGGCTGTGCTCATGCCGCTCCCCTGACGCGATCATCCAGGATCTGAGGTATCGCCGTTGAACCGGCGCATGCGCCGGCCAGGCTGTTGTGGCGCGCTATGTCCGTCCTGCCACCCGCACCCGAGAGGCATGGACCCCATGGTGCATCGCAGCAGATGCCTCGCCCGTTCGCCTCTGCCGCCGCTGACATGGAAGTCGCAGCAGCCGAGCCGCATTGAGACGCGCGGCGGTGGCGGTGGTGTTGTGCGGGGTCTTGTTCAGGTTTCGCCGCGCAGGGGTCGCATGAGGGCGCCGAGGAGGAAGCCGAGCTGGCCGCAGACCAGGAGTGCGGCGCCGCGGCGGAGGAAGCCGGCGTTCAGGCCGAGATGGTAGAAATAGACGCCGTAGGCGAGTTCGGCGGCCACGAGCGGCAGGAACAGCAGGAGCCACCAGACCGAGCCGAAGCGCCCCAGCCCCAGCCCGAGCAGCGCATTCAGCAGCAGCCCCTTCATCGCAGCCCGCCCCTACACCCGCCTGGGTCAGGCCCGGGTGGTAGACCGATCCCGCCCCGCGCGCCATCCGGCGTACCCGTCTGGTGTGGGTTTGCTAGCGGCTTCCGCGCTGGGCGAGGACGGCCGGGACGGTGCGCAGCAGGATGGCCAGATCCCGGCGCAGGCTCCAGCGGCTGGCATAATCCAGATCCAGCGCCACGCGCTCGGCATAGCTGGTGTCGGAGCGGCCCGAGACCTGCCACAGGCCGGTCACGCCCGGCGGCACCGCAAAGCAGGTGGCAAAGGCCCGCCCGTAGCGGGCCACCTCGGCGGGCACGATCGGGCGCGGGCCGACCAGGCTCATCTCGCCGCGCAGCACGTTCCACAGCTGCGGCAGCTCGTCCAGCGAGGTCTTGCGCAGCACCTGCCCGATGGCGGTCACCCGCGGGTCGTCGCTGAGCTTGTGGCTGGCCTCCCACTCGGCCCGGGCCTGCGGGTTGGCGCGCAGGTGGGCGGCCAGCACCGCCTCGCCGTCAGCCACCATGGAGCGGAACTTCAGGCAGCCGAAGCGCCGCCCGTCCCGGCCCAGCCGCATGTGCCGGAAGATCGGCGCCCTGCGGTCGCCAGCATAGACCAGGCCGGCAATCAGCAGCAGCAGCGGCAGCAGCAGCAGCAGCGCCGTGGCCGCCACCGCGATGTCGAGACCGCGCTTGGCCGCCCAGTCCAGCCGCAGGCCCCGGGCCACGAACGGCGCCGGCGGCAGGACCGCCTCGGCCATCGCCTCCGCCGCCTCGACAGAGCCCGACAGCGGACCCGGCACAGGCTCGGAACCCTCACCCCCATGGTGCGGTGCAAGGGCGGGATTCGTGCTGTGAAGATCGGCACGACGCAGCATGGTCTCAGCTCCTTCGGTGAGGCCAATGGCGAGGGTTAATGATTAGTTATTGCAGCGCTTATAGCGCCGGGTCACCGGTATGGCAAGCTGGGCCATAGAGCGTTTATCGATCTAATAGCAGCTGATATTGTACAAAATTGCTTTCACTGGGAATGTTAGCTGGCGCAACGAGGCAACCTGACGTGAACACCACGCAAGGCACGCTCCTGAACTCTGTTACGCTTCCCGATGCGGCCACCGGATGCGAAAAAGACTTGCTGTCGCTCAATCGGGCGCTGCACGCCTACGATCGAGCCAGCGGGATCGTGCCGTCAGGCACAGCTCTGCCGCGCCGCTCGACAGGAGGTTTCGGCGGGCTTGGGACGAGAAACGGCCGACCCGCAGAAACCGTTGCATCAAAAATTACGATCTTCGCTGCGGTGCGATCGGGATCGTGAAGCGCTCGGGTGCTGCCTTGCGGGGCGATCGGGCCTCGGACCGCGGCCCGGATCAAAGGCCGGTCTGGACGATCTCTCTTGTAGAGGGAGAGGGCTCGCCAGACGTACGCCCGCTCAGCGCGCGTGCCCTGAACAAGAAAGCCCGCCTCGAGCGATGCGAGGCGGGCTTCAGGGGCCTACTGTGGGGAACGGCTGCGGATCAGCAGCCGTCGTCGCTTACCGGAGCGGTCTGCCTGTCGGCGGCAGCCTTGTTCATCGCACCGACGGTACCCGGAGAGGCCGGCTGCTGACCACCAGCGAGGTTTTCCGCGGCCGGATCGGTGCTGTTCGACTTGGATCCGGTATTCGCCTGTGCCTCCTTTCCGGCGGTCTGCGTAGCGCCGGCATTGTTCATGGCGCCAACGGTGCCGGGCGAAGCGGGCTGCTGCCCACCGGCGAGGTTCTTGCTCGACTTGTCGACGTCGGAGCTTTTCGGGTTGGATGCCTGCTGATCCGGCGTCTTGGGCTTGGTCGTCCCGGTGCTGCAGGGCGCCGCGAGGGCGGGACCGGCGGCAAGGGCTAGAAGCGCAACTGCGCTAGCCAGACGTGAAACCTTCATCGAACGTTCCTCCAGAGTTTTCCGTCGGGCTAATTACCAATTCCACCCGAGGGTTCCGCACCGAAGAAATCGAGTTCCGAATTGGCTCGTCCCGGCGCGGGTATTCAGGAGGGGCACCAGCAGGTTCCGCTACGCCGGCGGAACCTCGAGCCTGGAGCCTGACCGGACCGCGCCCTTCCACGCCGCCCCGGAGCCTGAGCTGCCTCGGCCAACGTTTCCGGCCGCCGCTACCTCGTTTGACGGAGTTCGGCTGCCCGATGGCTCAGCCTAGGGTGACGGCCGACAGGGCTGTGAGACGGCGTTGTTTCGCCGCGAGCGGCCGCACCGTCGAGACAGGTCGCATCGGGTTTGGGAACGTCTGGAGCTGCACGATGGCGTTTCCTCGTGATTGGACAGGCTTCGAACCCGGGGCCACGACGGAGATGGCGTGGTCCCGTCTCGGGCCTTACGGCGCGAGCCGCGCCAGGGGCACAATCTACGCGTCCCGCCGGCGAAGCGCCGCCCGACCAATGCCGAAGCTCGGGCGCGCCGCCATCCCGTGGATCCTCCTGGTTCTGCTCGCCCCCGTTGTCGGTGAGCAGATCAAGCTGCCGGGGATCGACAAGCTGGCATGGCTTTGCAGCGATCTGGCGGCGCTCTGCTTCCTGGTGCTCCGACGTGATCTCGCCAGCACCCTCTTCGGGAGCCGGCCGCTGCTGCTGGCATGGCCCGCCCTCGCGGTCGCCTCGGCAACGTGGTCGCTCACCCCTGGCATCTCAGTCTATCACGGATTCCAATTGCTCGCGACGATCGTGGCCGGCATTGCCCTGCGCACCACGATGGGCCTGTCCCGCATCGTCAGGATCACTTTCCTAGCTCTCCTGTGCGGGGAGATCCTGTCGGTGGTGCTCACGGTCGTCGCGCCGAGCCTGACCCGCGGCATGAACGGAGACTGGGCCGGGATCTACGCGCACAAGAACGTCCTCGGCGGGCTGATGAGCCTGCAGCTCATCTGCGCTGCCTGCTTGTTCCTGCAGGGCTGGCAGCGCCTCCTGACGGCGGCGGCTTTTTCCTCGCCCTGACGCTCCTCGCCGCGGCCCATTCCGCTACGGCTATCGTGGCGGGAGCCGTGGGGCTCGCACCGCTGGCCGCGATCTTCGCGTGGCGACAGGGGAAACATGTCACGGGCTTCTGCCTTGGCCTCGTCATCGCGCTGGCGGGCGTCGGCATCACTGTGGCGACGCTGCACGGGGCGGACCTGTCCACGAGCCTGCTCTCCGATCTCGGCAAGGACACGACACTGACCGGCCGGACGGTGCTCTGGCAGTTCGGCATCGACCAATTCTGGCGGGAGCCGTTCATAGGAATCGGATACAAGGCCTACTGGGAGAGCCCGCTGACGACGGCGGCCTATTTGTACTTCACGACCAAGCAGAAGGTCTGGTTCTTCCACAACAACTTCATCGACGTGGCGGTCGCGTTCGGGGTCATCGGGCTTGTAATCTTCGTGATCGCCCTGCTCGACACGGCTCGCCGGGTGATCGGCCATTTCGCGCGCTCCTCCGGGTACGTGGAGGCTTGGCCGATCCTGTTCTTGGCCCAGCTCTGCATCCTCATCTGCTTCGAATGCCCGCTCTTCGTGAATCACGGCCTCCACCAGTTCCTTCTCGCGGCAATCCTGCCGGTGATCCGGAGGCCGGCCACGGTCGAGATCCACGGTCCGTCGAGCCGGGTCGCCTGGCAGGTTTGAGACCGCTTGAGTGGCCTGCGGTAGCCCGAACTCTCGCATTCGAGTTCGGGCTGATCAGAAATCGGGCCTGGCATCTGGCCGATTTTTCGGCACGTTTAGAGTACTCTGGCTGCCTGGAGACTGCCGATGCAGCGATTCGGAATCTCACTGCCCGGTTCCGCGAACGATACATGTATATCAGTCAAGACCTGGCCGCAGCGTGGGGGCCGGGATTCGAGATCGCCGGCTTTAGCGGGGCCGACACCATCGATGTGTCGGGGGCGGGGCTGAGCGCGGGGCAGGTCGGCTGCGCGCTGTCGCATCTGGTGGCCTACGAGGCCCCCTGCTGGCGCGCGGGGTGCCCTGGGCGCTCGTAGCCGGAGGACTGAGCCTGTGCGGCCTCGGGACGGCAGCCGCCTACATCATCATCCGGCGGGCGACCGAAGGCATCCTCCGGGCCAGCTGGCCGATCGTCGCGACTGCGGACAATGAGGCCCAATTCTTCGAGATCGGCGCGGTCACCCGCGGACGAAGCATGTCTCCCGATCCCATAACGCTGGAGGCTCTTCGAATCAATAGTCTTCACTTTCGGCTCGAAGATCGGAATCCTGATGAAGAGCAGCCCGATGCTGAGGCCCCTGCTCGCCGCCGGATCCTGGCCGCACGTATGACCGCCAACATGACCCTCGTCGACGAGGCGTCGCCCTACGCAAGACGCTCGCAGCGTTAGCGCGCATGTTCCGACGGTATCGTACGAGAAACGATGAGCTGGAACGCGCCGGCGCTTCCGTGAACGGCAGCACGCTCCATCGCTTGGGTAGATGAGCACCGACGTACGGCCTCGCATTGGCCGGATCTCGGGCGATCCGGCCGCGAGAGCGGTTCGCCGCTTCAGTTGGGCTTCTTCGTGAGACGGACGCACAAGATGCCTGGCTTGTCGGCCCCGGGGAAGGGATGGCGCTCAGCCAAGCTCGCGTAGACGTTGTGGTCGTCCCGGATGCCGAACACCTCGCGCCGGGCGATCGTGAAGCCCTGGAACTTGTCGACCACGTCCATGTCGATCCAGTGCGGTTCGGTCACGGTCGGTGGGTGGTTGATCTCGACGATGAGCAGGATCGTGCCGCCCGGTGCGCAGACACGCGCGAGTTCACGTATCGTCTGATCGACGTCCTCGACATGATCGAGGGCATTGAACATGGTCACGATGTCGAAACGGCCGTCCGGAAACGGGATGTTCTCGCTCGGCGCCGCGACGTAGGACATCTTATGGAGGCCGCGGTTGAGCTTGACGTAAGAGTTGGCCAGCGGGTCGAGCCCGACGCGCTCCAGCGCGCCGGTTGCCCATTCCAGGCTGCCCACGGGGCCGCAGCCCACGTCGAGGACGCGTTTGCCCGTGTAGAAGGCCTCATCGAGCCCGAAGAAGCTCGTATAGAAGGGGATCAGGTGTGCATTGTAGAAGGACCCCTTCGCCTTCCAGAGCGTCTTGCGCCAGAAGGCGAGTTCGACGGCTTCCTTGATCGACGAACGCAGGGCCGGATAGTGCGACAGAAATCGTCCGGCACTTTGCTTGATGATCAGCATCCCCGACGATCCTCTATTCGAGACAGCGTTGATTTTCTCGATGCTGCGCAACGGAAGCCGACCGCTCGGCGATCCGTGCGGGCCGGTTTCCAGCGAGAGCACCACTGTGGCGGCTTTCCGCGATCGTCTGAACCTCATCCATTCGGCCAGTCGCGGCGGCAATGCCGGGGTAGACCGGCTACCGCCGCGGGCGGCAGGCTGCGGCCAGTCATCCGTCCGGCGTAGGTCCCCGGTGCGGCGAGACGGCGCCGCCCCTACGAAGCCGAGGCCTGCTTCCAGGCCTCGCGTCCCTGTCGGTCCAGGCGCTCAAACGCCGCTGCATCGAGCGTAACGCGCGCGCCCTTCATGTTATCTTCCAGATGCGCCGGATCGCCGGTACCCGGGATGGGCAGCATCACCGGCGAGCGCTTCAGAAGCCAGGCCAGCGCGATCGCGCCCTCGCCCACGCCATGCTGAGCGGCAATGCCCGCGAGGGCGGAACCCTCCCGGGCCAGCGCGCCACGGGCAAGCGGCGCCCACGGGATGAAGCCGATGCCGTTCCGCTCGCAGTGATCGAGTACGGCCTCGCTGGTCCGGTCCACAAGGTTGTACTGGTTCTGCACGGTCGCCACGGGGAAGAACCGCTGCGCCGACGCGATATCGTCGACCGAAACCTCGCTCAGGCCCACATGGCGGATCAGCCCCTCCTCGCGCATCTTGGCGATCGCCTCGAACTGGACCTCGCGCGCGCAGTCCGGTCCGATCCGGTGCAGCTGCCACAGGTCGATCCGCTCAACGCCGAGGCGCCGCAGGCTCATCAGGACGCACTGGCGCAGGTAATCCGGATTGCCGACCGGCCGCCAGATGTCCGGACCATGTCGTGTCAGCCCGCCTTTGGTTGCGATGACGAGCCCCGCATAGGGGTGAAGGACCTCGCGGATCAGGTCCTCGCTGACGAAGGGTCCGTAGCTGTCGGCGGTGTCGATCAGGTCGATGCCAAGGTCGGGAACCCGGGCAAGGGTCGCCTTCGCCGCCTCGCGGTCCGCCGGAGGGCCCCAGATCCCCGGGCCCGTGATCCGCATGGCCCCGAAGCCGAGACGATGGACGGTCAGATTGCCGCCGATCGCGAAAGTGCCGGACGGGTTGTGTTCGGTCATGGTGGGCTCCCGGTTGGGCGCGGTGCGCCTCGCTGGTCCAACCCACAGCCGCGCCGCTGGTCACGATCCCGCTGCGCCACAGACACCCGGCCGGGGCCGCCGAAAGATGTAGCCCCCCTGCCCCACTTTGCAGCTTTGCCGACCTCCGCCGCATGCCAACCTCCGATCCGAGAGGCAGGAGACACTCGAACAGCGCGGCAACAGAGCCGCCTCATGGCCGCGTGGAACACAGAGTGGAGGTTCCCGGCCGCGCCGAACGAAGATCCCGCACACCGGCCTGCGACCCGCGACCCGTGCGCGGTCCTGGCTTCATGGTGTCACGGTCTCATCCAGTCGTCGCTTTGCCGTAGCGGCCGCATCAACAGACCGCTGGAAAAGGCAGACGATGAGCGGATCAGTCACGAGCTCGAACGGAGACAAGCTCTTCAGGTTCGGGGCTGGAACTTTGACGCAGGCGCTATCTCCGTATCGCGCGCGCATACCTGATCCTGCTGGCGCAGATCGGCGGATTGCTCGTCATCCTCAAGCTTTCCCGCACGATCGAGGAGATCAACAACTACTACAGCGTCGTCCTTCCCATGGCGCTCGCCGTGGCGATGGCGCGCGCGCTATGCGGCCTCAGACCTCGCCGCCGTGCGTCTGCTCCAGCTCGTCGGCGTGATCACGGGTGCATACGCACTCGTGCACTATCCGCTCTTCCCGGTCGTCATGCAGGGGTCCAAGGCGACCGCCGCGGTCAGCGCCATTACCATTCTCTGGATCGCCGCCGTCGCGGCCGGGATCCTGTGCCTGCGGTGGCCGTCGCTCGCCCTCGTGAGCGCCACCTATCTCGTCTGGAGCAAGAACGCGGTCTACCGCGTGACCGGCCTCTGGCACGGACACACCATCGACGTGTTGCCGCTGTCGGAGGTGAGCTTCTGCCTCGTCGTCGGGCTCGCGGTGGCCAGGTCGACCGGGCGCCTGAGTGGCCGGCCGGCCTGGAATACCCTCGCGTGGGCCGATGCCGCTTCGGCCAGCACCCTGTTCTCCAGGGTGCTGATCGCTGCGGCGATCAGCATTCATCTCGGCAACTACTATTCCTCGTTCCTCGCCAAGGTGACGCTCGACGCCGGGCCGGCTTCCTGGCTGCTCGACAACGATCCCGGCAAGCTTTTCCTCGTCGGAATGGACAACCACCATGTCCTCTACGCGGCCTGGCCCTGGCTGGTGGACGGCATGCGGGCGATCCTCAGCCATGCCGGGCCGCTGACGAACGCCTTCATCCTGCTCGCACAGGGGGCGGCCCTGCTCGGTATCCTGATGCCGCGGCGCTGGCTCCTCGTCCTGCTCCTCGGCTTCAACGTGATGCACCTGTCCATCCTCGTCGTCATGGGGGCCAATTTCGCGCCCTGGATTCTGCTGAACCTGGCCATCGCGGCCGTGGTCGTCAGCCGGCACTACGAGAGGCCGCCGCTGCTGGTCGGGATCTTCTCGGTCCTGTTCATCCTCTCGGGCAACAGCTTCATGACCCAGGCGCGGCTCGGCTGGTACGACACCGCCGCGAACAACAAGATGTACTTCGAAGCTGTCCACAGGGAGGGCGGACGACACTACGTGCCGACCAACTTCTTCACCTTCTACTCTTATCCCTTTGGCCACATGGCCTACGGAGCGCCGGATGCGGCCAATGCCTTCGCGCTCGACAACCCGAATGGCGGGACGCAGGTCTTCCGCAAGGTCACCGCATCGCTCACCTGCGACGTTCCGGTCCTGAGGGCACGGGATATTTACAGCCAAGACCTCTCGAAGACCGAGATCGACGGACCCGCGATCGACGCCTACGTCCGGGGCTATCATGCCCTGGTGAGCGCGATCAGCAACCGGATCGGCCGCTTCCCCTACGCGCTCTACCCGCACCACTTCTTCGTCCCGCTCCGGTTTGCCGCCGATTTCGAGGGCTTGGCGATGCGCGACATCGTCGCCTACGTCTACCGGCGTGAATCCGTCTGCCTCAGCGTGCAGGACGGCGTTCCCGTCCGGCGGGTTGTCTCCAAAGCCGAGCACAGGATCGACCTGATCCCATGACGGAAGCCGCGCTGACCGTCGTCTACGACGGCGAATGCCCGTTCTGCTCCAACTACGTGCGCCTGATGGCCCTGCGCCGGTCCGTGGGCCATATCACCCTGGTGGACGCCCGCCGCGGCGGGTCCCTTGTCGGCGAGATCGCGCGGCGAGGTCTCGACCTCAACAACGGGATGGTCGTCCGCTACGGCCGCACGTTCTATTACGGCGCGGATGCGCTCGTGCTGCTGTCGAGCCTGAGCGAGGATGGAAGCGCGGTCGGCCGCGCCCTGTCGCGGGTGCTGCGCAGCCCCGCGCGCGCGCGCCTCCTCTATCCCGTGATGAAGCTCGGCCGGCGGGCGACCCTTCTCATCCTCGACCGCACGCTGATCCCCCAGCCGACATCGCGCTGAATGCGCCGGCGGCCGGACGGCCTCGTCAGCGCGACCGGCCTCCAGACGCGGCCTGTCTCGGACCGACAAGTCCTCCCATTGGTCAGTTGCCCGGCCCGAGACACCACCCGTAAGGCATCCTGACCGTCCGAGCGTTCCCGCAGCCGGTTCCTCCGCACTCGCTCGCCCACACCGAAGGGTCGCATGGCAGATCTCCGAGACGGCCCCGAGAGGGAGGCCGCCCCCTCATTCTCCAAGCGCCGGAGCCTAGCCTGGATGGGCCTGTGCCAGGGCGGCCTGTTCCTGGCGCAGTTCGGAACCTCGTTGGCCCTGGCACGCCTGCTGAGCCCCTACGAGACGGGCATCTTCAGTCTCGCCGCGGCCATGGCGGGGCTGCTGTCCACCCTGCGCTCCTGCGGGCTGTCGAGCTACATCGTCCGGGCCGAGCGTGTGGACGCGGCGCTGCTGGCGAGCGTCTTCACCGTGAACTTGATCCTGTCGGGGACGACCGCGGTGCTGATCCTCGGGCTCAGCGTGTTCGGGAGCCTGCTGCTCGGGGAGCCCGAGGTCCAGCGCGCGCTTGCAATCCTGGCGGTCGTACCCCTTGTGGGAGCCCTCGAATTCCGGCCCGCCGCGATGATCGAGCGGCAGGGCAATTTCCGCGCGGTCGCCCTCGTGAACATGCTCCGCGGGCTCGTCGCCAGCGGCACCATGCTGGTCCTGGCGATTCTGGGCTTCAGTTACATGAGTCAGGCC
This sequence comes from Methylobacterium sp. P31, assembly GCA_050632875.1. GTDB lineage: Bacteria > Pseudomonadota > Alphaproteobacteria > Rhizobiales > Beijerinckiaceae > Methylobacterium. The sequence continues at coordinate 312,839 of JBODSC010000001.1, forward strand.
TACGGGCAGGCGGCGGGCGCCGTCGCGGCGGCGCTGGCGGCCAACAGTCTCGGGTTCCGGTACGTCTCCCTGCGCGTCGGGCACACAGGCTGGCGGCAGATCCTGACCTACGGCAGCCGGCTCTTCGCCATCGCGGGCGTCGCCGGCATAGCCGCCCGGTTCTGCGACCTGATCCTCGGGCGCATGCTCGGGCTCAGCGCCCTCGGCCTATTCTCGCGCGCCGCCAGCCTGAACACGCTGATGTGGGACCACCTCCACGCGGTGATTACCCGGATCGTGTTCGTGGATCTGGCGAACCAGCAGCGTCAGGGCCGATCTTTGAGGGCCAGCTATCTCGCGACGTTGCGCATGATCACCGTGCTGCTCTGGCCGGCCTTCGCGGGCGCGGCCGTCCTGGCCGGGCCGATCATCCGGCTGCTGCTCGGCCCCGGCTGGGCCGGCGCCGCCCTGCCCTTCAGCTTCCTGTCGATAGCGGCACTCGTCCTGAGTTCGCTCACCATGACCTGGGAGGTCTTCCTCATCCGGGACCAGACCGCGCTCCAGGCCCGGCTCGAGATCGTCCGCAATGGCGTCAGCCTCGTCGCCTTCGCGGTCGGCTGCATCTTCGGTCTCGGGGGCGCCGGACTGGCGCGGATCGGCGACGCCCTCCTCGCGGTCGGGCTCTATCGGCCGCATCTCGAGCGGATGACCGACACATTCGGGCGTGACTACGTGCCGATCTACCTGCACGCCGCAGGCGTGACGGTCATCGCCGTCCTCCCTTCCGTCCTGGTCATGGCGGCCTGGGGCTGGTCCGCCGCAACGCCGCTGCCGAGCCTCGCCGCAGCCATAGCCCTGGGGATCGCCGGTTGGGCCTGCGGCCTCCGGTACCTGCGCCATCCGCTGATCGAGGAGGCGCACCTGCTTCTGTCTCGCCTGCGCCTGTTTCGCCGGGCCGCAATCGTCCCGGAGGCTCTAGCGTCACCGTCGGGCGCGGTACCCGCTCCCTGCCGGCGAGCCCGTCCGCGACGTGACCGGCCTGCTTGCGCTTCATCAGGCCCCGGCGCGATATGGTCGCCTACGAAGGTGCGCAGGACTTCGCGGGATGGCTGATTTCCGCAGCTTGGAGGTGTTCTACTGGGTCGCGAAACTCTCCAGCTTCCGTCGCGCGAGCGAGAAGGTGAACACGACCCAGCCGGCCGTCTCCCAGCGCATCGCGGCGCTCGAGCATGAATACGGGACGCTCTTCGAGCGCCGCAGCCGCGACGTCGCCCTGACCGAGCGGGGACGTCTCCTGCTGGGCTTCGCGGAGCGGTTCCTGGCGCTCCAGGGCGAGATGAGCGCCGCCCTTCATGAGACCGGCCGAACCCGCGGCACGCTGCGGCTCGGCGTGTCCGAGACGATCGTTCACCTGTGGCTGTCGCGCTTCATCGAGCGCATGCGGGCCGCCCATCCCGGTATCGGGGTCGACATCACGGTGGACATCTCGCCGAACATGCAGGCCGCCCTCGTCGCCGACGAGATCGATTTGGCGTTTCTCGTGGGTCCGATCACTCTGCCGAGCTTCGCCAACCGCCCCCTGTTCAGCACACCCGTCGCGTGGATCGCCGCGCCCGGCCTGCTGCCGGACGGGGAGCCCCTCAGCCTCGGCGCACTCCTGCGCCACCCGCTCATCACATATCCGAAGAACACCAGTCCCTACGTCGAGCTGCGCGACCTGGTCCTGAGTGCCAACCTGCTGCCGAGCCAGATCCACACCAGTGCCTCGTTGGCCACCATCGTGAAGATGGGCGTCGAGGGTCTCGGCATCTGCGTGATCCCGCCGGCGATCGTGCAAGCCGAACTCTCCGCCGGCGCGCTGTGCATCCTGCCCGCCGAGCCGACGCTCTCGGATCTGACGTTCACGGCCACCCACACCAAGCGTCCGGACCATCATTTCGTGGCGGACGCCGCCCGCCTCGCGCAGGACGTCGCCGAAGCCTGGGCCACCGGTCGATAAGACCCGTTTATCGCACCTCATTCGCAATCACGATTGGCGTGCACGGCAGCGCGATGGGATCGTCGCGTCAAGAAATGGATCGCTGAAGCGATCGCATCGCGCGGAACCTGAGCGGCCGATCGTCACCCGGCCCGCCGTTCGGCGATCGAGCAGGGAGATGAATGAGGTGAGCCAGCACCGGGGCGCCGACGGCGCAGCACCTGTCTTCGCGGATGCAGCCGAAGCGCGGCGCGCGATCCGCAGGGGGCCTTCCGGGGCCACACCTCCGGTCTCGCGCCCGCCTACGCGCAGGGCAACCTGATGATCCTGCCCCGGGACATGGCGGAGGATTTCCACCGGTTCTGTCAGCAGAATCCGAAACCCTGCCCGATCCTCGGCGTCTCTCAGCCTGGTGCCCGCGACCTGCCCGTGCTCGGCACCGATCTCGACATCGCGACCGATGTTCCCGGCTACAGGGTTTACGAGCGCGGCGAGCTGGTCGCGGAGCTGCCGGACCTCGCCGGCCTGTGGCGGGACGATCTCGTCACCTTCGTTCTCGGCTGCTCCTTCTCGTTCGAAGCCGGGCTGATCGAGGCGGGCATCCCGCTGCGGCACGTCGCGCAGGGCCGCAACGTCGCCATGTACCGGACCTCGATCCAGACCCGCCCGGCCGGGCCCTTTCACGGGCCCCTCGTGGTCTCGATGCGGCCGATGAAGGCCGCCGACGCCATCAAGGCCGTGCAGGTCACGGCCCGGATGCCGGCGGTGCACGGGGCGCCGGTTCATCTCGGCGACCCCAGCCTGATCGGCATCCGGGACATTGCGCGGCCGGATTTCGGCGACCCCGTGGCGATCGAACCCGACGAACTCCCCGTCTTCTGGGCCTGCGGTGTCACCCCGCAGGCGGTGGCGATGGCAGCGCGGCTGCCCCTCTGCATCACCCACATGCCCGGTCACATGCTGATTACCGATCTCCTCAACCGCGACCTGCCGTTTTTGTGACCGTCCCGGCCGCATCCCGGCCTTTTCGCAAAGGAGGCTCCGCCATGTGGGTGAAAGACACGAGTCCGGCGGAACGCCGGGTCCTGGGCGCGGCCTTCGCGGGGTACGGCGTCGATGCCTTCGACTACATGGTCTACACGTTCCTGATCCCGACGCTGGCCGTGGTCTGGGGTCTCACCAAGGTCGAGGCCGGCAACATCGCGACCGCCGCGCTGGTCACCTCGGCGATCGGCGGCTGGGCGGCCGGGATCCTGGCCGATCGCTACGGCCGGGTCCTCGTCCTCCAGGGCACCGTCGCGTGGTTCACGCTGTTCACGGTGCTCAGCGGCTTCACACATTCCTACGAGCAGCTCCTCGTGACCCGCGCGCTGCAGGGCTTCGGCTTCGGCGGCGAGTGGTCTGTCGGCTCCGTTCTGATCGCCGAGACGATCCAGGCTCGCTACCGCGGCAAGGCGGTGGGCCTTGTCCAGTCGAGCTGGGCGGTCGGCTGGGCCTGCGCGGCGATCGCCTTCTGGGCGGTGTTCGCCCTGGCCGAGCCGTCCGTGGCGTGGCGGATCCTGTTCTGGCTCGGCGCCCTGCCCTCGGTGCTGATCTTCTGGGTCCGCCGCAACATCGAGGATCCGGAGGTTTACCGGCAGACGCGCACCGCGATGCGAGAGGTCGGCGACGCGGGAAGCTTCCTCGACATCTTCTCGCGCCCGCTCATCGGCCGGACGGTGCTGGCGAGCCTCCTCGCGACCGGCATGCAGGGCGGCTACTACGCGGTGACCACGTGGCTCCCGACCTATCTGAAGACCGAGCGCAATCTCTCCGTCCTGAACACCAGCGGCTACCTGCTGATGCTGATCTTTGGATCCTTCATCGGCTATCTGACGAGCGCCTACCTGTCGGACCGCATCGGACGGCGCCTGGGCTTCATCCTGTTCGGGCTCTGCGCCGTATTCCTTGTCCTGGCCTACACGCTGATCCCGATCACCGATCCGGTCATGCTGTTCCTGGGCTTCCCGCTCGGCTTCTTCCTCTCCGGCGTCTTCTCCGGGATGGGCGCCTTCCTCAGCGAACTCTTCCCGAGCCGGATCCGCGGCTCCGCGCAGGGCTTCTGCTACAATTTCGGCCGCGCCACAGGCGCGATCTGCCCGGCCGTGGTGGGCCATCTCAGCGGCTCGCTGACGCTCGGCACCGCGATCGGGGTCGTGGCGGCGGGCGCCTATTGCCTCGTGATCGTCTCGGCGCTTCTCTTGCCGGAGACGGCGGGCCGCGCGCTTGATTCTTGCAGCAAGGATCCGGCCGAGCCGGAGCCCGTTGCGGCCCTATGAGACCCGACCGGCACCCGGAGCGGCAGCGATGACAAGCGTGGACCTGAACTCCGATCTCGGCGAGGGCTATGGCGCCTACGCCTGCGGCGATGACGCGGCGATCCTCGGGATCGTGACCTCGGCCAACGTCGCCTGCGGTCTGCACGCGGGCGACCCCGAGATCATGGCCCGGACCTTCGCCCTGGCGAAGGAGCGCGGCGTCGCCGTCGGCGCCCATCCGGGCTTTCCCGACCTGTGGGGGTTCGGGCGGCGGCGGATGCCGTACAGCCCGGCCGAGATCGAGCGGCTCGTGGCCTATCAGATCGGCGCCGCGCAGGCCCTCGCGGCCTATTCCGGCCACCGCATCACCTACGTGAAGGCGCATGGGGCGCTGGCCAACGTCGCCGCCGAGGAGCGCGCGGTGGCGGATGCCATTGCCCGCGCGGTCCGGGCGGTGGATCGCGACCTCGCACTGCTCGCCATCGCGCTCACCGCCCAGGTGCCGGCCGGCGAAGCCTGCGGCCTCGACGTGCACCAGGAGATCTTCGCCGACCGGGGCTACACCGAGGAGGGCCTGCTGATCCCGCGCGGCCAGCCCGGTGCGCTCATCACGGAGGCCGAGGCGGCCGCGGATCGGGTCCTGCGCATGGTCCAGACGGGCGCGATCGTGACGGCGGCCGGCACGTCCCTGCCGACACCGATCCGCTCGATCTGCGTCCACGGGGATTCCGCCCATGCCGTCGCCACCGCCCGTGTGGTGCGGGCGCGGCTGCAGGGGGCGGGAGTCACGCTGGCGCCGTTCCGGCCGTGAGCTGCATCCCGGACGAGCCCCGGCTCCTCGACGCGGGCGAGGCGGCCCTGGTGGTGGAGTTCGGCTCCACCGTCGATCCCGCCATCAGCGACCGGGTGCTGGCACTGGACGATGCCCTCGGCGCGGCTCCGCCCGAGGGCCTGCGGGAGCGCGTGCCGACCTACCGCTCCCTGATGCTCCACTACGATCCCCTGGTGCTCGATCGCGAGACGCTCGCCGCCCGGGTGCGGGGCCTCGTGGCGGGGGCGACCGCGCGCGCGGCCACCCCGACGACATGGATCCTGCCCTGCTGCTACGAAGCCCCGCACGGAGAGGACATCGCGCAGGTGGCCGAGCGCACCGGCCTGTCGCCGGACGCGGTGGTCTCGATTCATGCCGGGGCGACCTACCGCGTCTACATGTACGGCTTCGCGCCGGGCTTCGCGTATCTCGGCGGCCTGGAGAAGGCTCTGGCAGTGCCCCGGCGGTCGAGCCCCCGCCCTCCGCACCCGCGCAACGCCATCCTCATCGGCGGCGGTCTGGCCGCGGTGGCGACGGTGCCGATGCCGACCGGCTGGTACGTCATCGGCGCCACCCCGGCCCGGCTCTACGCGCCGGAACGCGATCCGAGCTTCTTCGTCGGCGCGGGTGATCTGATCCGCTTCGAGGCAGTGGATGCTGCAACCTTCGACGCCCTGACCGCCCGCGAAGCCGCGGGCGAGCCGGCCGCCCGACGCGGGGGGCCGTTTGATGGCCGCGCTCGTCATCGAGGCCGCCGGGCCCGGCGTTACGCTGCAGGATGGCGGCCGGCACGGCTACCTGCGCTACGGCATAACGGCCGCGGGACCGATGGATCCGCTGATGCACGCCACCGCCAACCGGGCAGCGGGCAATCCCCCGGAGGTCGCGGCGATCGAGGTCTCCACCGGCGGGATCACCGTCTCGGCGGACGGCGACCCGTTCGGCTTGGCGCTGGTCGCGCCCGGCTTCCGCGTCGCGCTGGACGGCGCGGCGCTGCCCGACGCCGTCGCGCTGACCCTGCAGCCTGGCCAGACGCTCACCGTCCGGGCGGGCGAGTCGGGGGCATGGGGGTATTTGGCCGTGAGCGGGCGCCTCGATGCCGCGCCAATCCTCGGCTCGATCGCGACCCACACGCGCTCCGGCCTCGGCGGCTTGGACGGGCGCGGGCTCGCCGCCGGCGACCGACTCCCGCTTGCCCAGCCCAAGCCGGGCGCCCCTTCGCTCCACCGGCTCCTCACCCCCTGGCTGGACCGGGATCCCCGGGAGATCCGGGTCGTGCTCGGGCCCCAGGACGACTATTTCGCGGCCGACCAGATCGCGGCGTTCCTGGAAGGGCCCTGGACCGTCTCGCCGCGCGGCGACCGGATGGCCTGCTTTCTCGACGGAACGCCGCTGACGCATGCCAAGGGGCACGACATCGTCTCCGACGGCGTCGCTATGGGCGCGATCCAAGTGCCCGGCAACGGCCTGCCGATTGTCCTGATGGCTGACCGGCAATCGACCGGCGGCTATCCGAAGATCGCCACCGTGATCGGACCCGATCTCGGCCGGCTCGCCCAGGCGCGGGGCGGGACGAGGCTGTCCTTCCGGCGCGTTTCGGTGGACGAGGCGGTTGCGGCCCGGCGAGCGGAGCGCGAGCTGCTGCGCGAACCGGTGCCGCGCGAGCCGGTGGTGCGGACCGACTTCGCCTCCGATTTCCTGCTCGGGCTGAATCTCGTCGGCGGTGTCACCGACGGCCGCGCCTGAACGCCCGAAGGCATGCACGGAGAGCCATCCGCCTTTGCGTCCGATCGCTTAAGGTAGCGCGCCGGCCGAGTGCCCGGCCGATGATCCGAGAGAGCAGGAAGGCCTACACGCATGGCGCACGCCATCACCGCCCCGGGCACGCCGCCCGCGCGCAGCAACGAGCCCCTGAACGCCGACAGCGTGCGCCGGGCGCGCATCGATCTCGCCGCCTGCCTGCGCTGGGCCGCGCGCAACGGCCTCGAAGAGGGGATCTGCAACCACTTCTCGGCGGTGCTGCCCGAGCGGCCCGACCTGTTCCTGGTCAATCCCTACGGCCTCGCCTTCGCGGAGGTGACGGCTTCGAGCCTGCTGCTGTGCGATTTCCACGGCAACGTCATCGAGGGCGACGGCCAGCCCGAGGCGACCGCCTTCCACATCCATGCCGAGCTGCACCGGCTGAAGCCCCGCGCGCGGGCGGCCTTCCACACCCACATGCCTTACGCAACCGCGCTCGCCATGCTGGAGGGCGAGCCCCTGCTCTGGGCCGGCCAGACGGCCCTGCGCTTCTACGGGCGCATCGCGGTGGACGAGGATTACAACGGCCTCGCGCTCGACGCGCGCGAGGGTCAGCGGATCGCCATGAGTGCCGGCGAGGCGGACGTGGTGTTCCTGAAGAACCACGGCGTGATGGTCCTGGGCGAGACCATCGCGGAGGCCTGGGACGACCTCTACTACCTGGAGCGGGCCGCCCAGGCGCAGGTGCTGGCCATGAGCACGGGGCACAGCCTCAAGGTCGTTCCCGAAGCGATCGTGAAGCATGTGGCGGCCCAGGAGGCGGCCGGCCGCGCCGAGAGCGCGCGGCTGCACCTGGAGAGCGTCAAGCGCGTCCTCGCCCGGGACGAGCCGGCCTTCCTCGCCTGATCGACGCTCACGGCGTCCCGCGGATCCTGTCGAGGAGCGGGGCATCGGCGTAGCCGTCCGGCGGCAGGCCGACCGAGCCCTGGTAGGCGCGCAGCGCCGCCCGGGTCTTCGGGCCGATCTTCCCGTCGACGCCGCCGGTCAGAAAGCCGCGCTCGGTCAGACGGTTCTGGAGGTCGCGGCGCTCGTCGGCGGTGAGCGCCCGGTCGCCCCGCGGCCAGTCGCGGGCGAGCCCCGGATCGCCGCGCAGGCGGTCGGACAGGAGCGCCACCGTCAGCGCGTAGGACAGGGCCGTGTTGTAGCGCAGGATCACCGCGAAGTTCGGCTGCATCAGGAAGGCCGGGCCGCGGATCCCGGCGGGGAGGATCAGGGTCGCCTCGGCGGCCTCGTCCGGCACCGGCTGGTCGTGGGCCGGCTTTACGCCCAGTGCCCGCCATGCCGCAAAACTCCGGGGGGTCGTCTCATCGGCGAGCGCGGCATCGAACGTCTCGGGCAGCACCGCCTCGGTGCCCCAGCCCTCGCCGGGCCTCCAGCCATGGGCGCGGAGGTAGTTGGCCGTGGAGGCCAGGGCGTCCGGGACGGACGTCCAGATGTCCCGCTTGCCGTCACCGTCGAAGTCCACCGCGAAGCGCTGGTAGACGGAGGGCATGAACTGGGTATGGCCCATGGCGCCGGCCCAGGACCCGGTCAGCCCACCGGGCATCCGGTCCAGCGGCGCCTGGTTCCAGGCCAGGATCTGGAGCGCGGCCGCCAGCTCGTCGCGCCAATAGGAGGCACGGGCGGCGTCGCCGCATCCGAGCGTGGCCAGGGAGCGCACCACCGGCTTCACCACCGCAGGGTTGTCGAGCACGGCGCCGTAGCTCGACTCCACACCCCAGAACGCCACAAGGATATGGCGGTCCACGCCGTACCGGGCCTCGATAGCCGCCAAGGTGTCGGCATTCTCGGCGAGCTTGCGCTGGCCGGCCTCGATCCGGGCCGGATTGATGCTGGCCTCGATATAGTCCCAGGTCGGCCTGACGAATTCGCCCTGGCTCCCGGTCGCCGCGAGCACGTCCGGGTCCGGTGCCAGGTCGGCGAGCTGCGCGTCGGCGACGCTCTGCGGCACGGCCTGCGCCGTAGCCCATGCGATCAGATCGGAGCGGCACGTCTCGAAGGATTGCGGTGCGGGCGGCTGGGGCGATCCCGGCTCCGCGATGGCGAGAACCGGCGCGAAGGCGCAGACCCAGCCAGCGATGCGGAGCGGCCAAGCTCGCCTTGACGTTCCCGGCCGCTTCACCCGCCGCGTCCGCGCGTTGCAGTGATCCATTGGGTCTCCGGCTTCCGGGGCTTTCCTGCCCGCCAGCATAGCCGCCGATGCCGAGTGACTTCCAGGCTGCCTGTCCCGCGACGGGCCGCGCGCGGCGCCCTAAATGGGTCGGGCGTGGTCTAACGGAGACAGAACCCGTGAAGCGCGTTGCCTGCGCGGCGACCGGTGCGGCCCTGCTCGCCGCCGGTCCGGCGAACGCCCTCGAGATTTCCCGGAGCCGCGATATCCCGGCGGCCCCCGAGGCCGTCTGGGCTCTGATCGGGGATTTCTGCGCCATCCAGCTCTGGCACCCGCAGGTGCAGCGCTGCATCCTGTCGGGCGACGATGACGATGACGGCATCCGCGCCCAGGTCCGCGGCCTCGTCATGAAGGGCGGCAAAGGCACGATTGTCGAGGTCGAGACGGCCCGCGACGAGGCCAGCATGAGCTACAGCTACAGCTTCATCCAGGGCCCCTTGCCGGTGCGCGCCTACAACGCGACATTGGCGGTCCGCCCGAACGGGGCCGGCTCGACGGTGATCTGGAGTGCAAGCTTCGACGCGGAGGGCAAGAGCGACGCCGATGCCCTGGCCGAGATCACCGTCATCTTCGATGCCGGACTTGCCGGGATAGCCCGGGAGGTGGCCCGATAGCGGGCGGCACGAATCGTGATCCCGCGCGAAAAATCACCGGGCCGGCTCCGAAGCCCCTCGCCGCAACGCCCCGGTGCACCGATGTGAGCGGCGTCGGCGCGACCGATCGCCCGGCTCGTATTTCCGAGGCAGCCTCAGGAGCCCGAGACCCGCATGCGCCGCCACCGCCACGCCAAGATCGTCGCCACCGTGGGCCCAGCCAGCTCGTCGCCCGACCGGCTGCATGCCCTGTTCCTCGCCGGGGTCGACACCTTCCGGCTCAATTTCAGCCATGGCCTCCAGGAGGATCACGCCAAGGTCCACGCCGCGATCCGGACCCTCGAGAAGGAGGTCGGCCGGCCAATCGGCATCCTGCAGGATCTCCAGGGACCGAAGATCCGGATCGGCACGCTGCAGGGTGGCCGGCTGGATCTGCAGGCCGGTGAGATGGTCCGCTTCGTTCTCGATGGATCCGAGGGCGACAAGCAGGCGATCCCCCTGCATCACCCCGAGATCTTCGACGCGGTGGTACCGGGCCAGGAACTGCTCATCGACGACGGTCGGGTGCGGGTGCGGGTCACCGGGCCGGAACGAACCGCCATCACCGCCGAGGTCGTCACCGGCGGGTCGATCTCGAACCGCAAGGGCGTCAATCTGCCAGGCACATTGCTGGACCTGTCGCCGCTCACCGAGAAGGACCGGGCGGACCTCGCTTTCGGCCTGGCTCTCGGCGTCGACTGGGTTGCCCTGTCCTTCGTCCAGAAGCCCTCCGACGTGATCGAGGCCCGCGGGATCATCGGCGACCGCGCCGGCATCATGTCGAAGATCGAGAAGCCGCAGGCGCTGGAGCGGATCGACGACATCATCCGCCTCTCCGATGCCGTGATGGTCGCCCGCGGCGATCTCGGCGTCGAGATCCCGCACGAGGACGTTCCGGGACGGCAGAAGGAGCTCATCCGCGCCTGCCGGCTCGCCGTGAAGCCGGTTGTCGTGGCCACCCAGATGCTGGATTCCATGGTCAACGCGCCCGCGCCGACGCGGGCCGAGGCCTCCGATGTCGCCACCGCGATCTACGACGGCGCCGACGCCGTGATGCTGTCGGCAGAATCCGCCACCGGCCGCTACCCGGTGGAGGCCGTGTCGATGATGGACCGGATCATCCAGAGCGTGGAAGGGCACAAGCTCTACCACTCGATCATCGCGGCCTCCGAGCCGGGCGAGGAGGAGACGCCGCCCCACGCGGTGGCGACCGCAACGGCCGCGCTCGCCGAGGCGGTGCACGCCGCCGCCATCGTTGCTTACACGGCGAGCGGCACGACGGCCGCCCGGGTGGCGCGCAAGCGCCCGGCCGCCTCGATCCTGGCCCTGACGCCGAACGTGGGGACCTCGCGCCGCCTGAGCCTGCTCTGGGGAGCGCACAGCGTCCTCACCGACGACGTCGATTCCTATGAGGAGATGACCGCGAAAGCTTGCCACCACGCGCAGGAGGAGGGTTTCGCCAAGCCGAACGACATCATCGTGGTGACCGCCGGCATCCCCTTCCACACCGCGGGCAACACCAACAATATTCGGCTGATGCAGATCTGATGCAGCCGGCGCGCGGCCGCGTTGGAACGCGGTCTGCACCTTGCCCGTTGAATTGAAAGCTGCGCCGTTCTGGCGCAACAACCGAGGACCGAGCCATGAACCTGATCGGACGCATCGTCACGAAGATTCTCGGCAACGAGAACCGTCCCGTCGACCGCGACGACCGGAACGCCAGCACCGCGACACCGATCGGCCGACTCGTCACGAAAATCCTGGGCAAGTAACGAGCGCGACCGCCGCGCGCCCTGCCGGGTGCGCGGCGCCGATCCCGAAGGATCAGCGGGCGATTCCGCTCGCGGTTTCTCTCAGCGCGGGGGCGGCCGGGATCGTGTGTTGCCAGAACGTACCGGTCCGGCCCTTCGCCAGCCCCTCCTCGTAGAGGGCGCGCATGTAAGCCGTGTCGAAGCCCTTGGCGGCGGAAGCCTTCGGGCCGCTCTCGTCGATGTAGGTCAGGTTGAAGCCGATCCCGTTGTTGCGCGCCAGCGCGTAGGTCGCCGTCAGCGTGGCGCGCGAGCGGGCACGGCTCGCCGTGGTGAAGGAGCGCTCGACGATGGAGAGCGTGTTGTCCTTCGTGACCTCGAAATCGGGCTCCAAGCGGCCGTTGATCACCACATAGATCTCGGCCTTGCCGCCCGTGCGGATCCGGCCATCACGCAGCAGCAGCGACTGCGGAAGGGTGAAAACCGGCGTGACCACCGAGCCGTCGACATGCATCTCCTGGAAGCGCGAGTCGCCGGCCGAGACGTCGATGAGTTGCGGCGGGAACACGGCCGGGATGCTGGCCGAGGCAGCCAGAACGTCGCGGAACAGCTCCCGGGCATTGGGCGCGCCGCTCGCCGCGATGGCGCCCATGTTCCAGATCACCGCGCGCTGGGAATCGAGGTTGGTCGTCACCACGAGGAGGCGGCGGCCCTTGGCATGCTCCTCGGCCACCGCCCTGAGCAGGTCCGGCGTCACGTAGCGGTCGATGAGGTTGCGCAGCCGCCCGTCGCCGAACAGGCCCGAACCGAACAGCACGTTCGCGAGATTGGGCGAGGCCACCAGCTCGCCGGCGACCCCGCTCGTGTAGAACTCCGCCAGGTAGGGATCGTACGCCGAGCCCAGGAACGCGAACGGCGCGATCAGAGCGCCCGTCGAGACCCCCGATACCAGGGTGAATTCCGGGCGCGTGCCGGACGCCGTCCAGCCATTGAGCACGCCGGCCCCGTAGGCGCCGTCCCCGCCCCCGCCTGAGAGGGCGAGATAGGTGAAGCCCTTGGCCCGGCGCTGCGGGTTGGCGGCGAGTTCTGCGATGGTCTCCACCGAGGCATCGGCGAAGACCCGCGCCCCCGGGATGCCCGGCACGCCCGCGAGGGCCGCCTGCTCGGCGGTGTAGGGTGTGCGCGGAATGCTGCCGCAGGCCGCCACTTGGCCTGCCAGCCCGAGCGCAATCGACGCGCGCAGGCTCACCTGACGGAAACCCATCGACCCCACCCGACCCTGCGAAACGCGAACACTCTGCCACACGGAACGAGCGTGGCCGTACGCGCCGTTCCCACTTAGCCGGACAACAGGCGCGATAGAGCCGCGCTGTTGCTGCCGGGCCACGTTCTCACCGGATCGGGGCGCAAGCGAGGCCGTATCGACCGGGAAGCCGCTGCAGGCGCGACCATTGCCGGTGGACAGGGTCCATTGGCGGGCGCCCCGGCCGGCCGGGCGGCCTTGCAAGGCTCGCGAACGCCGCGCTAGGGTTCCACCGTGGCCTGACGGACAGGGTGTCGCAGCGACGCGGCAGCCGGGTTTGGGCGCGGTCCGTAACAAGTGCCGTGGAGCGGGTTCACCGTTCCTTAAACACGGCCTGTCGACCGAGCCGGATTACGCGGGCCGCAGGGGGCGGAGGGGATTATGGAAGCGGGCCTAGGCTGGACGGATGACCGCGTGGCGCTGCTGCGCCGGCTGTGGGAAGACGGGCAGAGCGCGAGCAAGATCGCAGCGCAGCTCGGCGGCGTCACCCGCAACGCCGTGATCGGCAAGGTCCACCGCCTGGGCCTCGCCGGGCGCGCCAGGGGCGGCGAGGAAGCCCCGGCCGCGGTCCAGCCATCGAAGGTCGTTGAGATCGAGACTGCCATCGCGGTGGTCGAGACCCAGGCGCCCGAACCGGTGGCGATCCTCTCGCATCGTCCGGCCCCCGAATTCCCGGCGCCGGCACCGGCTCCCGAACCAGTGGCCCTGCCGGTTTCGCAGCGCGTCACGATCATGGACCTGCGGGAATCCATGTGCCGCTGGCCGCTCGGCGACCCGACAACGCCGGAATTCCGGTTCTGCGGCGCCCGCTCGATCACCGGCCTGCCGTACTGCACGCCCCACGCCGAGATCGCATACCAGCCCGCGACGGAGCGGAAGCGGGATCGCCGCGTCGCCTCGTTCCGCTGAGGTTCCAGAGTTCCAGCGCAGGGGCATCCCGGCCTCATCGAGGAGGCGCGTGGGTCCGGGACTGATCGAGATCTCCGGGACGATCCCGGTGAGCTTCTTCGGCTGGGTCGCGCCCGGGTCAGTTCGCGCCAGCGTGCGGCCAAGTTGATAAGCTGTCTCACGCGCGAAACAGGCCGCGAGGACGAATGTTCCGGGAGCCGACCGTCTCGATCGGCATCTGCTGCCGAGAAAGCGGCCGGCCGTCGCGTGTCGACGGTGATCGTCGAGTCGCGATTCCGGCGCCGCTGCGGCCTTCTCGAACGTAGACCATGCGCACCACCTCCTTCGAAGCTGCGCCGATGGATTACCCTGGAGAACAAACTTCTACTGAGACCGCACCGGTCAGAGACGTCGTCCCACGCCTGGCGATAAGCCCGCGTAACGGCGAAAAGAACTTTCGCAAACGACACTTAGGCCGATTGCTCCGGTCGCGGCGACGCGATATCGCAGCCTCCTGTCCCGGGCCGATTGCCGCCCCTCTTGGCCCAACCCAACCGGACCCGACATTGACCCGACCCCCTGAGAGCAGGAGTTCTGCGATGGCCGATTCCCTCAATGCGCCGGCGAAGGTCGGCCATGGCCGTGTCTATGGCTCGATCACCGAGACCATCGGCAATACCCCGCTGGTACGCCTCAACCGCCTGCCGAAGGAACACGGGGTCGACGCCGAGATCCTGCTGAAGCTCGAATTCTTCAACCCGATCGCCAGCGTCAAGGATCGTATCGGCGTCAACATGATCGACGCGCTGGAAGCCTCGGGCAAGCTTCAGCCCGGCGGCACGCTGGTGGAGCCGACCTCTGGCAATACCGGCATCGCGCTGGCCTTCACGGCCGCGGCCAGGGGCTATCGCCTGATCCTTGTCATGCCGGAGACCATGTCGCTGGAGCGGCGCAAGATGCTCGCCTTCCTGGGCGCGGAACTGGCGCTCACACCCGGCGCGCAGGGCATGAAGGGCGCGATCGCCAAGGCCGAGGAGCCTCCTGAAGGAGATCCCCGGCTCCGTGATGCCGCAGCAATTCTCGAACCCGGCCAACCCGGAGATCCACCGGAAGACCACCGCCGAGGAGATCTGGAGCGACACCGGCGGCAAGCTCGATGCGTTCGTGGCGGGCGTGGGCACGGGCGGCACCATCACCGGCGTCGGCGAGGTGCTGAAGCCGCGCCTTCCGAACCTGAAGGTCTTCGCCGTTGAACCGGAGGATTCCGCGGTGATCTCCGGCGGGCAGCCCGGCCCGCACAAGATTCAGGGCCTCGGCGCGGGTTTCATCCCCGACAACCTCCATACCGACATCCTCGACGGCGTGCTGAAGGTCTCCAACCAGGCCGCCTTTGACACCGCCCGGGCCCTGGCTCGGCTGGAAGGTATTCCGGGTGGCATCTCGACCGGCGGCAACGTCGCCGCGGCGCTGGATCTGGCCAAGCGGCCGGAGTTTCAGGGTAAGCGCATCGTCACGGTCGCCTGCTCCTTCGCCGAGCGCTACATCTCCTCGGCGCTGTTCGAAGGGATCGGCTGAGCCGCTTCTCCGACCCGCCGGTTCCGTCTGGAACCGGCGGGTCCAGATCCCGTCCGGGAATCGCGGCGGTCGAGTTCGGTAACCGCCCGTAAGCCAGAGACGTCGGCCGAGAGGATTTCTCGATCGCGCTCCGTAACGCCAGGGCGAGATCAGGGCCTGCGCATCTGGCATCTGAGCAGGACAGGCCGCGCCAGTTGAAAATTATAGATCCAAAAACTCAAATCATCTCAAACAATTTTTCCTTAGTTTGGAATTATGTCGGGCGCAACATCGGTCGATATTTATCCGCATATTCCGCTAATTATTTCTCAGTGCGCTTCGAAATACGGTTTTCATCGATCTTTCCCGCCAAGAAATTGCGCCTCATCCATCTGGATCTTGGATCGGGCTTGCGCTACCGGCACGTTGCAGACCGGACGGACTTCCTCGCATGCGCGGCCTTATCGTTCTCGTTTGTTGCCTCCTGGCACAAGCCGCGCAGGCGAACGGCTTCGCGCTTCACGATCTCACCCCCGTCGTCGAGCGGGCGCGAACCGCGCTCGGCAGCCAATCCTCCGCGTCCGTTGATGCGCAGAGGCTCAGCCTGGACTGCCCGAGTTGCCAGGGCGCGCCCGTCGTCGATCTGCAACTCGGCCGCCTGAGCGACGGGACCGAAATGCGTGTGCGATCCGGGCAGACCACCCTGGCCGCGCTCGAAGCGCTCTGCGTTGCGCGGAACCCGGACTGCCGGCTCTCGGGCCTACCCCTGAGCACTGCGGTGGGCTGGATCACCGTCTACACGCTTGGCCAGAGCGCCGGTTCCACCGCGGTCATCCTCCGTGACGGCGACCTGCTCACGATCCACGCCAAGGCGAACAGCCGTGGGGCGGCGGAGGACGCCGTGCGGGCGCTGACGCAGACCATCGTGCCGCAGATCGTCGGCCCCTGAAGCACGCCCCTTGCTCCGAGAGTGCTCATATCCGGCCCGAGACACCCGGCCGGCATGGCTCCTCCCCGAAGCCCACGGCCTCGGCCTGGGAGACCCGACGCAACCCTCCGCTGCGGCCTCCGTTGTCCCGCGATAGCGCACGCGCAGAGGCTGGAGCCATGACAGAGCAGACCGGACGACCGTCGCTGAAGGACTTCGACGCCTACGCCGATCGCAACGGGCAGGATCTCGGCCAGACCTCACCCCTCGATGTGGGACTGGCCGCCAAGACGCAGGTCGACCTGAAACGCGACCCGGCCGGCGACGCCCAAGCAGCCCGGATCGCCTCAGGCACTCCCGGCTCCGACGCCACCGGAGCGACCGAAGCGGAGACACCGCGGAAGAACCTGGACAGGCTGAAGGGACAAGCTGGTTCCGGCACCGACCTCAGCGAGGCGATCGACCGCGCTACCGCGGCGGTCGGGCAGGATGACGGGAAGCGCTGATGGTCAGGCCGACGAGCGATTCCGGCACGGTCACCCGCAAGCCCGACGACAAGGTTGGCTCGCGCGGCACTCCTCCCGCCGGCGGAGGCCATCAAACTCCCGATCAGGCCGCCATCACCGACATGGGCGCGGGCGGATCAGCCCGAACGGAGCCGAAGGACGGCTGGGGCGGCACGGGTGAACCGGGGCGATCGCCTCCGGCGGTCGGCGGATCGTCGGACGGTCATTCCGATCAGAAGGCGTCGCGGGGTCCAGCCGCCGACGAGAAGGTCGCGGGCGGCCACTACCGCGCCGAGCGGGAGAACCGGGAATGAGCGAGCGCGAGGAGACCGACCCGAAGCCGGACAAGCCGAAGAACGCCGCTCCCGACGCGGTCAAGGATCCGACTGAGAAGACCGAGGGCAAGCCCGGCATGGGTCTGCCGGCCGGCGGGACGCAACAGGACGAGACCGATCCCGGAAGCAGCTGAGATGCCGACCGGTCGATTCTGGCTGGCTGAGGCTTGCCGGGATCGACCCGGCTCAGCGGCTGTCGCCCTGGTTTCTCGACCGGCGCGACAGGTCGCGGCGCTCGTCGAATGGCCTGTGCCGGCTCACGAACGAATGGGAACCTGCCGCTCGCCCCGAGTGGTAGAGGCTACCCACGCCTCTTTCCGATTCCCGGCCCATCCGTCACCACTCAGGCGCTCACCGCATCGCCCATCGAAGGGCGACCGATCGAAGAGCGCACGACCGCTCAGGAGATCCGGAAGGGGATCGGCTCGCGGGCCAGTCGCACCTCGTCAGGACGGCATCCGGCTTCGCCGCAGGCGAAGCGGATCGCGTCCTGCTGCGTCCGGAAGATGCCGCCAGCCCGGCCATCGGTCTCGACAGCCACCCAATGGCCCTCGCCGTCCTGGCCGACGAGGTAGGTCGCGGCTCTTGCGGCGACGGTTGAGCGGGACTGACGGGACGAATTCAACGCGACGGACATCGGAGACACGGGGGTTCGCGCAGCCCTCTCGGGACCGCTTTGCCGAGCTAAGCCACCCGGCATGAGGGTTCGATGGGCCTGAAAGGGCTCCGACATAAGCACGGCATCAGCAACCGGGCCTGAGCGCCCGGTTGCCGGCTGTTCACATCAGGCCGCGGTTTCCTTGGCGCGCTCGGCGCGCTTGCGGTCGTTCGGGTCGAGGATCGCCTTGCGCAGCCGGATCGATTTCGGCGTCACCTCGACAAGCTCGTCGTCCTGGATCCAGGCCAGCGAGCGCTCCAGGGTCATCCGGATCGGCGGCGTGAGGCGCACGGCCTCGTCCTTCGAGGTGGTGCGGATGTTGGTGAGCTTCTTGCCCTTGAGGACGTTCACCTCGAGGTCGTTCTCGCGGTTGTGCTCGCCGACGATCATGCCCTGGTAGACCTTCCAGCCGGGCTCGATCATCATCGGGCCGCGGTCTTCCAGGTTCCACATGGCGTAGGCTACGGCCTCACCCTGGTCGTTGGAGATCAGCACGCCGTTGCGCCGGCCCGGCATCTCACCCTTGTAGGGCTCGTAGGCCTTGAACAGCCGGTTCATGATGGCGGTGCCGCGGGTGTCGGTCAGCAGCTCGCCCTGGTAGCCGATCAGACCGCGGGTGGGGGCGTGGAAGACGAGCCGGAGGCGGTTGCCGCCCGACGGGCGCATCTCCAGCATCTCGGCCTTCCGCTCGGACATCTTCTGCACGACGACGCCGGAATGCTCCTCGTCGACGTCGATCACGACCTCCTCGATCGGCTCCAGCAGGGTACCGGACTCGTCCCGGTCGAACACCACCCGCGGGCGCGAGACGGCGATCTCGAAGCCCTCGCGGCGCATGGTCTCGATCAGGATCGAGAGCTGCAACTCGCCGCGGCCGGAGACGTAGAAGCTGTCCTTGTCGGCCGCTTCCTCGATCTTGAGCGTGACGTTGCCCTCGGCCTCCTTGAACAGGCGGTCGCGGATCATGCGGCTCGTGACCTTGTCGCCCTCGGTACCGGCGAGCGGGCTGTCGTTGACGATGAACGACATCGTCACGGTCGGCGGGTCGATCGGCTGGGCCTGGATCGGCGTCTCGACCTGCGGATCGCAGAAGGTGTCGGCCACCGTACCCTTCACAAGGCCGGCGATGGACACGATGTCGCCTGCCTCGCCCACCTCGATCGGCGCGCGCTCCAGGCCGCGGAAGGCCAGGATCTTCGAGACGCGGCCGGTCTCCACGACTTTGCCGTCGCGCGAGAGCACCTTGATCGACTGGTTCGGCTTCACGGTGCCGGAAGCGATGCGGCCGGTGATGATGCGGCCGAGGAACGGGTTAGCCTCCAGCAGCGTCCCGAGCATGCGGAACGGACCCTCCTCGGTCCTGGCCTGGGGCACATGCTCCAGGACGAGATCGAAGAGCGGGGCGAGGCCTTCGGACTGGTCGCCGTCCGGCGAGGTCGACATCCAGCCGCTGCGGCCCGACCCGTAGAGGATAGGGAAGTCGAGCTGCTCGTCCGTGGCGTCAAGGGCGGCGAAGAGATCGAAGACCTCGTTCACCACCTCGTTGATGCGCGCGTCCGGCCGGTCGACCTTGTTGATGGCGACAATCGGGCGCAGGCCGATCTTGAGAGCCTTGCCGACGACGAACTTGGTCTGCGGCATCGGCCCCTCGGCCGCGTCGACCAGCACGATCACACCGTCGACCATCGACAGGATACGCTCGACCTCACCGCCGAAATCGGCGTGACCGGGGGTGTCCACGATGTTGATGCGGGTATCCTTCCAGACGACCGAGGTCGCCTTGGCGAGGATGGTGATGCCGCGCTCCTTCTCGAGGTCGTTCGAGTCCATCGCCCGCTCCTCGACCCGCTGATTCTCGCGGAAGGTGCCGGACTGAGCCAGCAGCTTGTCGACGAGCGTCGTCTTGCCGTGGTCGACGTGAGCGATGATGGCGATGTTGCGCAGCTTCATGGCGGCCCGAAACGGGTTGTGCCGGCTCCCTGGCGGCCGC
This sequence comes from Methylobacterium sp. P31, assembly GCA_050632875.1. Classification (GTDB taxonomy): domain Bacteria; phylum Pseudomonadota; class Alphaproteobacteria; order Rhizobiales; family Beijerinckiaceae; genus Methylobacterium. The sequence continues at coordinate 332,416 of JBODSC010000001.1, forward strand.
GCGGCGCGGCCGTCCGCGCCGGTTCAGGTACGGAGTCGTGATGGTTGCGTCGCAATATAAGGACATGGGCCCGCCGGCAAGGCCGCTGAAGACATGGCGGGGTCGCCCAGTTCGGATTGCTGGGGGTGTCGGAGCGCGGGTCGGCCGCAGCCACGCTTACGCGCCAGCAGCGATCCGGCGTAGTTATCACGGCCTGTGCACGGCAGCATTGCGGCGCGCCCAATGTGGCGAGCGACGCCCTATATGACCACTCGATGACAACGTGGCCCGGTCCGAGGCACCGGCTGAGGCCACTTCGGGTCGAGTTGGATGAATTCAGACTGCTCGGGTACCGTATCGGCCGCAGACCCGCGCGTGGGTGCGGTGATTCGGCATCCACTCAGCCATGGCAGGCCTTCGCTGGACCGACACGATGCGCGAGCTTGAGCCGCGGCTCTTTCCGTACATTTGGCGCTATTCCAAGGGCGATCAGCTCAAGATCTGCGCCGTGGTCCTGGCTTCGCTGCCGTTCTACTTCGCGTCGCTCGACCTGCCCAAGCGCATCGTCAACGACGCGATCACCGGCAAGGCCTTTTCCCATGGCGAGGCAACCGCGCCGTTCCTGGAGCTCACCGTGCAGTGGCCGGCGGCGCTCGGCGGGGGACGGACCGGCTGTTCGAGGGCTTCCAGCTCGACCGGTTCGAGCCTCCTGCTCGGTCTCTCGACCCTGTTCCTCTCGCTCGTCCTGATCAACGGCGCCTTCAAGTTCTGGATCAACCTGCAGAAAGGCATTCTGGGCGAGCGGATGCTGCGGCGCCTGCGCTTCCAGCTCTTCTCGCTGATGCTGCGCTTCTCGCCTGAGGCGCAGCGCGAGGTGAAGTCCTCCGAGACGGCGACGATCATCCGCGACGAGGTCGAGCCGATCGGCTCCTTCATCGGCGACGCGATCGTCGTGCCGGTGTTCCTCGGGACCCAAGCCGCCACCGCCCTCGCCTTCATCATGGTGCAGAACGTGTGGCTAGGCCTCGCGGCCGGCGGCATGGTCGGGGTGCAGATGACGGTGATCCCGCGGCTGCGGCGCGAGATCATCCGCCTCAGCCGCCGGCGCCAGATCGCGTCGCGCAACCTCGCCGGCCGCGTCGCCGAGGTGCTCGACGGATTGCCGGCGGTGCTGCTCAACGACACCGGCCGCTGGGAACGGGCGGAGATCGGCGGCCGGCTCTACAGCCTCTACGACCTGCGTCTGCGGATCTACCGGCGGAAATTCGCTGTCAAATACCTCAACAACCTGCTCGCTCAGGTGACGCCGTTCTTGTTCTACGCGATCGGGGGCTACTTCGCCCTAAAGGGCGAACTCGATATCGGCCAGCTCGTGGCCGTTCTGGCCGCCTATCGCGACCTGCCTCCGCCCCTCAAGGAGTTGATCGACTGGGATCAGCAGCGCCTCGACGTCGAGGTGAAGTACGAGACCGTGGCGGCGCATTTCGGGCCTCAACGCCTGCGGTCGGCAGAGCGGGAATTGGAGGGCACGCCGCCCCGCCTGGGTAGCCCGCTCCGGGTGGAAGGCCTGGCTCTGCGCGACCCGCAGGGGGCGTGCCGGTTGAGGTCAGCGACGCCGAGGTGCGCCTGCCGGGGCGTCTTGCGCTGGCTCCGCCCGGCGCCGTGGCGCAGGAATTCGCGCGCGTCCTCGCAGGCTTGCAGGCGCCGACCAGCGGCACAATCCGGATCGGCGAACACGATCTGTCGACGCTCCCGCGGCCGATTTTTGCACGTCGGATCGCCTTCGCGGGGAACGAGCCGGTGCTCTTTCCCGGGACGGTCCGCGACAACATCCTCTACGGCCTGCGCGTCCACCCGCTGCGGACCAAAGGCCTCGATCTCAGCAAGACGCGGATCAACGAGGCGGTGAAGACCGGCAACCCGTGCGACAGCATCGACGACCCCTGGATCGACTATAAGCGCCTCGGCGTGCGCGACGCCGGCGACCTCGACGAGCGCCTCCTCGATCTCCTCGGGCGTCTCGATCTCGGGGATGATCTCTACCGGTTCGGACTCGGCGCCCTCAGCTCCGTGGCCCACGACACGCCGGTGGGCCAGCGCATGATCGCAGCGCGCGAGCACCTGCGTGCGCATTTCGCCCGCAACGGCCTCGCTGACTTGGTGATCCCGTTCGCCCGCGGCCGCTACAACGATCAGGCGACGGTGGCGGAGAACCTGCTGTTCGGGGTGCCGCGCGACCCGGCCCTGAAGGAGCCGCAGCGGCTCGCCGGAGTCCCCCTGTTCCGGCAGGCTCTCGAGAAGGTGAAGCTGCTCGATGAACTCGACCGCATGGGCGTCGCCATCGCCAGCAATCTGAAGGACATCTTCAGCGACGTGCCGCCGGGCCATCCGCTGTTCCGGCGGTTTTCGCTGATCACTCCGGATGCCCTGCCGGACTACCTGCGCCGGCTCGCACGCGTGCCCGCCGAAGGGCGGCTGAGCGAGGCGGACAGCGTGGCCTTCCTGGCGCTCGCCCTGGCCTATGTTGAGCCGCGGATGCGCTTCGGGCTGCTGGATCAGCCGCTCACCAATCGGATCGTCGGGGCTCGGGGCATCGTGCAGGGCTTCATGCACGGTGACCACGGATGCGACGTCGAATCCTACGATCCCAACCGGATCAATCCGCGGAGCACCGTGCTCGACAACCTGCTCTTCGGCCGCATCGACACCGCGCGGATGCACGGCGAGGCGCTGATCCAGCGGGAGGCGCGTGCGGTGTTCCGGGAATTCGACCTGGAGCGGCCGATCCAGCGGCGCGGTCTCGAGAAGGAGGTCGGCAATCGCGGGCAGCTCCTGGCCGAGCGCGTCCGCGTGCGGATCGGCCTTGCCCGGGCCCTGCTGCGGGAGCCGGAGATCCTGGTGGTCGACCGGGTGGACGAGCATCTCGAGCGCGGTGTGGAGACGCTGCTCGACGTGACGGACGCCGTCCTGCCCCGCGCAAGCTTGGTGGCGAGTCTATCGGCGGAGGCGGATCTCGCTCGATTTCCGGCGCGGCTGCAGGTTCGATCCGCCGAGACGCGCCTGCGCACCGCTGCCGAATGACGCAAGCGGAACCGCTCCACGGGGTGCGTGCGGCCCGGCGGGGCGGTTTACAGGGGTGACCGTCTCCGGCACAGGATGGACCTCATGCCCATGCCATCGGACGCGCCCGCGACCTCGGACCGGACGAAGGCGAGCCTCGCCGGGCTGCCCCGCGTTGTGCCGCCGCATCGCGCGCCGCCGGAGCGCGAGTTGCCGTTGCCGGCCTATCTGCGCTCGATCCGCGACAACGGGCTGGAGGGCTTTCCCCGGCGGGCCTTCGAGGAGCCGGTCACCCGCCGCGGGCTGCTCGGGCGCTCCAGCTTTGTCCTCAACGACCCCAATGCGATCCGCCACGTTCTGGTGGAGAATCAGGCGAACTACGCCCGCACAACCGGAACGCTGCGCATCCTGCGGCCGATCCTGGGTGAAGGACTCCTGATCAGCGAGGGCTCGGCATGGCGCCACCAGCGCCGCACCCTGGCGCCGGCCTTCACGCCCCGGGCGATCGACGGGCTGGTGCCCCACATCGCCGCCGCCGTCAGCGACGGAATGGACCGGATCTCCGCCGAGGCCGCTTCGGGTCCGGTCGACCTGTTCACGTCTTTCCACCGGCTGGCCCTCGAGATTGCCGGGCGTGCGATGTTCTCGGTGGGCATGGACGAGCACGGCGCGGAGCTGCGCCGGTTCATCGCCGAATATGCCGAGCGGATCGGCCGGCCCCATCTCCTCGACATCGTGACTCCGCCGGGCTGGCCGGTGCCGCTCGACTGGCCGCGGGCGCGGTTCCGGCGCCGCTGGATCCCTTTCCTCGACCGGATCATCGCGGCGCGCCGGGCCTCGGAGCACGGCGAGACCCGCTCGGGTGACCTGCTCGACCTGCTGACGGCGGCGCGCAACCCGGACACGGGCGCCGCCTTCACCCCCGACGAGCTGCGCGACCAGGTCGCGACCATGATCCTCGCCGGCCACGAGACGACCGCCGGCACGCTGTTCTGGGCCGCCTACCTGCTGGCGCTCGCCCCGGAGGTGCAGGAGCGCGTCGCCGCCGAGGCGCGGGGCGCCGACCTCACCGATCCCACCGGGTGCCAGAGCGACGGGCGCCTGCCCCTGACCCGAGCGGTGGTCGATGAGACCCTGCGCCTTTACCCGGCAGCCTTCGTCGTCGTCCGCCGGGCGCTCGGCCCGGACGTGGTGGCAGGCCATGCGGTGAAGAAGAGCGATATCGTCATGGTCAGCCCCTGGGTGCTCCACCGGCACCGGGCCCTCTGGTCCGATCCCGAGGCTTTCGATCCCGGCCGCTTCCTGCCGGGAAGCCCGCCTCCGCCGCGCTTCGCCTATCTGCCCTTCGGGGCAGGGCCACGGGTCTGCATCGGCGCGCAGTTCGCGCTGAGTGAGGCTGTTCTGTCCCTGGCACGGCTGCTGGCGCGGCTCCGACTGGTGCTGGACGAGCGGGACCCGATCCTGCCGCACGCGGTGGTCACCACCCAGCCGGACCGGCCCGCCCGGTTCCGGCTGATCCCGCGAGATCCGGTCAGCCCTTGATCCCGGTGATCGTTGCCGAGATGGCCCGCGGATCGCGCATCGGCCAGCGGGCGCTCTCGACCTGCGCCAGGAAGTCGTCCAGCAGCCGGTTGTAGGCGTCCGGCTCCTCGACGGAGAGCGCGTGGCCGGTATTCGGCAGGACCGCCAGGGCGGCCGACGGGATCACCCGCTTCAGCATCAGACTCGGGGTGAGGCAGGGCCAGTCCTCGTCGCCAGCGACGATCAGAGTCGGCACCGTGATCCGCGCCAACGCATCGGTAAGGTCATAGAGCGAGGGACGCCCCTTCTGCACGCCGGCCTGCGTGTTCGCCGACCCGACTGCGGAATGCTCGGCGAGCATCCGCTTGAACTCGGCATGGCCGCGCGGATCATTGTTCTCGAACTGCACCCGAGTCGGCCCGTAGGCGTAGCGCTCCGCGAAGGCCGCCATCCCGTCCCGCCGCAGGATCTCCGCGGTGGCGTCGGCCTCGGCGCGAAACATCGCCTGCCGTTCGGGTTCCGCACCATAGCCGCAGCCGCCCAGACAGAGCGACAGGGCCCGGTCGCGGTGGCGCAGCCCGAAATGCAGGGTCGCGAAGGCGCCCATCGAGATCCCGGCCACGTGGGCGCGGGACGCGCCGATATGGTCGAGGATCGCCAGGATGTCGTCGGCGGCGCGGGCCTGCGAGTAGGCCGACTCGGCTTCCGGCACGTCGGAGGGCGGATAACCCCGGGCATTGAACGCGATCGCGTGGTAGCGCCGGCCGAAATGGCGGAGCTGCGCCTCGTAACTGCGGTGGTCACCGGCAAATTCGTGCACGAAGATCAGCGGCGTGCCGTGCCCGCTCTCCTCGTAGTGAAGGCGGACTCCGTCGTCCGTCGTGGCGCTCGGCATGGCGATCCCTTCTGCGATCCCCCCGGGAGCGCGGACATGGGGCGCCGGAACGCTTGGTCGAGGGCGGATCCTGCAGGCCGGCATGGCGAAGCCGCACCCGGCTGACCGGGCGCGGCTCGCAGTGTTCGATGCCGGCGGGTTCGGTCCCGGTCCGGCTCAAGCGGCCTTCTTGGAGGAGGCCGGCTTGGCGCTCCCCTTGTTGGCCGCGACCTCGGCCAGCTTAGCCGCCAGCTTCGCGTCGAGCTTGGCCGAGGCACCGAGCGGCAGTTCGATGTCGAGGCCGAGCGTCGAGACGCCCTCGCCGCGCTCCAGGGTGACCTTCACCTTGTCGGGCTCGACCGCGACGTGGTTGGAGATCACCGCCAGGATCTCCTCGCGGAGCTGGAGCACGAGGTCGGGCCGCCCCGACTCGGCCCGCTCGTGGGCGAGGATCAACTGCAGGCGGTCGCGGGCGACCGCGCCGGAAGTGCGCTTCTGGAAGATCCCGAGGATGCTCATGCCGCCCTCCGCATGAACAGCTTGTCGAGGAAGGACTTGCGCTCGACCGGCAGGCTCATGGGCACGTTCTCGCCCTTCAGCCGGCGGGCCGCGTCGGCGTAGGCCCGCGCCGGGGCGCAGAGCGGGTTGTTCAGGGTCACCGGGCAGCCGAGGTTCGAGGCGCGCAGCACCTCTTGGCTCTCCGGGATGATGGCGAGGAGCGGGATCGACAGGATATCGAGCACGTCCTCGGTCTTGAGCATGTCGCCGCGATCGGCCCGACCCGGGTCGTAGCGGGTGAGGATCAGGTGCTTCTCCATATCCTCGCCCTTCTCCGCCTTGGCGGTCTTGGAATCGAGGAGGCCGATGATCCGGTCGGAGTCGCGCACCGAGGAGACCTCGGGGTTGGTCACGACCACCGCCACGTCGGCGTGGTGCATGGCGAGCTGGGCGCCGCGCTCGATGCCAGCCGGCGAGTCGCAGATGACCCAGTCGAACTTCTCGCGCAGCTCCTCCATGACCCGGGCGACGCCCGCATCGGTCAGCGCGTCCTTGTCGCGGGTCTGCGAGGCCGGCAGCAGGTGCAGGGTCTCGAGCCGCTTGTCCTTGATGAGCGCCTGCGGGAGCTTGGCGTCACCGTTGACCACGTTGATAAGGTCGTAGACTACCCGGCGCTCGGCGCCCATGACGAGGTCGAGGTTGCGCAGGCCGACGTCGAAATCGACGACGCACACGCTCTGGCCGCCCTGGGCCAGGGCCGCTCCGAGGGCCGCGGTCGTCGTCGTCTTGCCGACGCCGCCCTTGCCCGATGTGACGACGAGAACCTTTGCCACGCGTCGATCTCCCTTAATCCAGGCTTGCCATTCGGATGTTGCCGCCATCGAGCCAGACCTGGGCGGCCTTGCCGCGCAGGGCCGTACCCATGTCCTCCGCCGTCCGCACGAGGCGGTCGATCCCCAGCAACTCGGGTTCGAATTTGCGGCAGTAGATCTCGTGCGCGCGGGTTGCGCGCGGCCCCGGCGATTGCGCGTCCGCGCAGGGCGCCGTAGACGTGGATGGAACCGCCGGCCAGGATCTCGGCCCCCGAGGAGACCGAGCCCATCACGGTCACGTCGCCGGTGGGATTGATGACGCTCTGGCCGGAGCGGACCGAGCCCTCGACCGTGATCGAGGTGACCACCTGCGGCTCCGGCTCTGCCGGTACCGCGGGGATCTCGACCTTCTCGGACGGGTGGCCCTGGATGAGGAGCGGCGGCAGGCCTTCGACGGCCTTGTCGGTGCCCTCAATCCCCAGGACCGTGATGCCGCGGGCCTTGAGCCTCACGCATGAGCGTTTCGAGAGCGTCCGGCTCGGGCTTGAGCTGGGCGCAGTCCAGGATGACGGCCCGGCCTTTCAGCAGGGTCGGCGAGCGCTTGAGCGCCGCGTCAAGGCCCGCGAGCCACTCGGGAAGCGGCGGCTCGGGGGAGAGGGCCAGGGCCTTGAAGGCCCGTCCGCGCAGGCTGAGCGGCCGGGGCGCGGAAGGAGCCGCCGCTTGGGCGGTCTCCGGTTCGATCGGCTCGGGGAGGGTCTCGCTCATGTCCGCCCGTTAAGAGTCCTTACCGGACCATTGACGGCGGGTATGGTTACCGAAGGGTTAAGTTTTGGATCCGGTCGGCAAATTCTGCCGGGATCCTGGTATCGAAGGCCTCAACCCCGCTCGAACAGGTTGAGCTTGATCGCGTCTTCCAGCAGGCGGACCTCCACGGCCTGCCCCCGGAAGGCCGGGTCGAGGTCGTCGGCGGCGCGATAGAGGCCGTCGATCGCCACCAGCTCCGGCTCGAAGCGGCGGCACCAGATCCGTGCCGCCGGGTTTCCGGCGGCGCCCGCGATCGCCCGGCCGCGGAGTGCGCCGTAGACGTGGATCGAGCCGCCGGCGATCACCTCGGCGCCAGAGGCCACGGCGCCGAGAACCGTCACGTCGCCTTCGAGATGCAGCACGGTCTGGCCCGATCGCACAGGCGTATCCAGGATCAGCGAGCGGGCCATCTCCTTGGCCGGCGGTTCGGCCGGCGCGGCCTCGCCGGGGGTGGCGACCTCACCGGCCGGACGGCCGCCCGACAGGGCCGGCGGCAGGCCGGCTCCCAGGATCGACGGCGGCGCGCCCTCGATGCCGAGGATGGCGATGTTGCGCGCGGCGAGTTCGGCCAGCAGCCCGTCGAGATCCTCCCGGCCGAGCCGTAGGCCCGCGAGATCGAGAATGACGGGCCGGCCCGCGAAGAAATTGGGCGCGCGCCGGTTCAGGGCGTCGAGGTCGCCGAGCCAATCGGCCACGGGCGGCACCGGCGCCAGGACGGTGGCCATGAAGGAGCGGCCGCGGAAGCGGATCGGCGGGCGCGCCGGCTCGGATATCGGCTGGGTCACGGGCGTATTCGATGTCGCGGAACGGGTCACCGCCATCCATGCGGCGCCGTTGCGCCCGGGGCAATCCCGCAACGCCCGGTGTGACGCCTTGCGCGGCCCTCGGGCGCGTTTCTGTTGTAGAGAGGTCGCACCCGGCTCGGATCAGACTGTTGAGCAGCGCCAGCACGCACGCGATCAAACCCTTCGTCGTCGACGACCTGACTCGGGCAAACCAGCGCCGGGCGGCCGACCCGCGGGCCTCCGCCTGGGTCTCGGCCAATGCCGGGGCGGGCAAGACCAAGGTTCTCACCGACCGGGCGGTGCGGCTGCTGCTCGACGGGGCGCCCCCGGACGGATCCTCTGCCTCACCTTCACCAAGGCGGCAGCCGCCAACATGGCGATCCGCGTCTTCCGGCTGCTCGGGCGCTGGGTGACCCTCGATGACGAGGCGCTCGCCGCCGAGCCTCGCCGAGCTGACAGGCGAGCGCGCCGGACCGGAGCGCCTGCGCATGGCCAGGCGCCTGTTCGCCCGGGCCGTGGAGACGCCGGGCGGCCTCAAGATCGAGACGCTGCACGCCCTGTGCGAGCGGCTGCTGCATATGTTCCCGTTCGAGGCGAACGTGCCGGCCCGGTTCGTAGTGCTCGACGAGACCAAGGCACGGGAGATCTTCGACATCGAGATGGCCAACGTTCTGGCCGATGCGGTCTCCAACGGCGACACGCCGCTGAGCGAGGCCCTCGCCCGTGTGACACCGGAAGCGACGGGCGACACGCTACGCGGGGCGATCCGCGCGGCTATGCGGGCCCGCAGCTTCATCGGCGACACGGCGGGTTTGGAGAGCGCCTTCGCGCGCCTCCACGGGGCGCTGGGTCTCGCCGCCGAGGAGAGCGCTGAAGCGATCGAGGCGGCGATCCTCGAGGGCGGCCCCGGATGCCGCCCGGAGGATCGGGCCGCCCTCATCGCGGTCCTCCGCACCGGCAAGGCCAACGACGAGAAGCTCGCCGACGCGCTCGCGGCAGCGGAGGCGGAGCGTGCGCGTTCCGTCGGGCTGCCGGATCGGTCCGAGGCGCTGTCCCTCTACCGCGCGGTGTTCTTCACGCAGAAGGACGAGCCCAAGGCCGACAGCAGCCTCGGGACCAAGAGCGTGCCGGCCGCCGCGAAGGAGATGCTGATCGCGGAGCGCGACCGGCTGGAAGCGCTGTTCGACCGCCTCCGCGCCGCCCGGGCTCATGCCCGCACGCAGGCGCTGTTCCAGCTCGCCGCCGAGATCCATCGGCGGGTCGAGGCCCAGAAGGCCCGGCTCGGCGCCCTCGATTTCGACGACCTGATCCACAAGGCCCTGGACCTCCTCGGCCGGGTCGGGGCCGGTTGGGTCCTGTACAAGCTCGACCGCGGCATCGACCACGTCCTCGTCGACGAGGCGCAGGATACCAACCCGGAGCAATGGGCGATCCTGCGGGCGATCACGCAGGAATTTGCCGCCGGCGAGGGCGCGCGGACCGGCAGCCGCACGCGCTTCGCGGTGGGCGACCCGAAACAGTCGATCTACGGCTTCCAGGGTGCCGAGCCGCGGGAATTCGCCCTGACCCGGGCGGCCTGGATCGCCGAATCGCGCTCGGCCGGCCTCACCTTCGAGGATGTCCCGCTCACCCTGTCGTTCCGCTCGACAAGCCTCGTGCTGCGCGCGGTCGACGCGGTGTTCTCCCTGGACGCGCACAACGAGGGCCTGTCCTTCGAGGATACCGTCCGCAAAACGGTTCACGCCAGCGCGCGGCCGGGCGCCCCCGGGGCCGTGGAGCTGTGGCCCATCGTCGAGCCGGAGCCGGCGGCCGAGCCCGACGCCTGGACGGCCCCGGTCGACGCGCCCGAGACGAGCGCGCCGGCCATCGTCACTGCCCGGCGGGTGGCGCAGGCGGTGCGCACCTGGACCACACGGGGCGATGCCACGGGCCGGGTCTGGCGTCCCGGCGACGTGCTGATCCTGGTGCGCAAGCGCGGCCCCGCCTTCGAGGAGGTGATCCGCGCGCTCAAGAGCCTCGGCGTGCCGGTGGCCGGGCAGGACCGGCTCGAAGTGTCGGCCCATATTGCGGTGGCGGACCTCGTGGCCGCCGGGCGGGCCGGGCTCCTGCCAGCCGACGACCTGACGCTCGCCACCGCGCTGAAAACACCCCTCGTCGGGCTCACCGACGAGGATCTGGTGCGGATCGCCGCCCGCCGGGACCTGTCCGAAACCCTGGAAGATGCCCTGCACCGCCGCGCGGCGGCGGGCGACTCCGCGGCGTCGCGCGGGCTTGCGGCTCTGTCCGAATGGATCACGCTGGCGGGGCTCCACGGCCCGTTCGGCTTCTACGCGCGGCTCCTCGGTCCGCAGGGCGGCCGGGCGAAGCTGGTCGCCCGACTCGGCGGTGAGGCGGGCGACGCCATCGACGTGTTCCTGGCTGCCGCCGCCCAGGCCGAATCCGCAGAGGACGCGCCCTCCCTCGGCGGTTTCCTGGCGCGCTACGTGGGTGCAGAGGCCGGTCACACGGTCAAGCGCGACCTGGAATCGGGCCGTGACGAGGTCCGGGTCATGACGGTGCATGGCGCCAAGGGCCTGGAGGCACCCGTGGTCGTCATCCTGGATGGCTGCGAGCCCCTCGGGCGCAACGACCCGCCGCTTCTGCCCCTGGCCGGATCGGAGGCGGCTCTGCCGCCGGTCTGGTCGAGTGGCAGGACGCAGGATTGCGCCGCGACCGGCGAGGCCCGCTCGACACTGCTCGCCCGGGCGCGGCAGGAGCACAATCGTCTGCTCTATGTGGCCATGACCCGGGCGGCCGACCGGCTCATCGTCGCGCCCTTCCGCGGGCACGAGCGCGAGACAGAATCGGCTTGGTGCCGGATGGTCCAGGCCGGGTTGGAAGCGGCCCTCGGCACGGGCCGGACGGTCGAATTGTCCTACGGACCCGCAACCCTGTGGCAGGACGGCGCCGAGCCGACGGCTCCGGCCGAGACGCCACGCCTCGCGGTGTCCCTCGAACCAGAGCCGGACTGGCTGCGCAGCTCCGTGCCGCCGGAACCCGAGTTCCAGACACTCAGCCCGTCCGGCGCGCTTGAGGCTGCGGACGGTGCGCGGGTGCCGCCGCCGAGGCTCGCCGACGCCGAGGCGCGACGGCGCGGCATCCTGATCCACGCCCTTCTCCAGCACTTGCCCCGGGTCGAACCCGGGCGCCGGGAGGCGGCCGGACTCGCTTTCGTGCGGGCGCGGGCCCCTGGTCTGCCGGGTCCAGCCCCTACGGGATCGTACGGTCGGTGCTACGGATCATCGATGACCCGGAACTCGCGCCGCTCTTCGCGCCCGACGCCCGCGCGGAAGTGAACCTGTCAGGGCGCGTGCGGGCGGGCGGCACCGAGCGGATGGTCCAGGGCCGGGTCGACCGGATCGCGGTGACGGCCGACACGGTGCGGATCGCCGACTTCAAGACCGGACGCCCGCCGGATGCGGACGCGCCGCTTCCGCCCGCCGAGGCCGGTCAGATCGCCCTCTACGCGCAGCTCCTGGCCCAGATTTATCCCGGCCGGGCGATCTGCCCGATGCTGATCTGGACCTCGGGCCCTGTCATCCGGGTGCTCGGGCCCGAGGACATCACGGCGGCACTGGGCCGGGTCGGAATCGAGGCGTGAGGCGGGCTGCCTGGCGGGGCCCCCGCCTCGCCTCCGGGGCGCCGCATGCGCCAGCGCACATGGCGATGCGCGTCCCCGTGGACGGCTGCGCCGGGACAACCGGAGTTCTTGACCGGGCGTTGACCCGTCGCCAATTCTGATCGGACCGCACGGGCCTCTGCCCGTCCGAAGCCGCTCGAAGGGCGGCAAATTCCGAAAGGTGACGTTATGGCGACGGTGAAAGTGACCGACGCGAGCTTCGAGCAGGACGTTCTCAAGTCCGCCGAGCCCGTTGTGGTGGATTTCTGGGCGGAATGGTGCGGTCCCTGCCGTCAGATCGGCCCGGCCCTGGAGGAGATCGCCACCGACCTCCAGGGCAAGGTGAAGATCGCCAAGGTCAACGTCGACGAGAACCCGCAGATTGCCGCTCAGTACGGCATCCGCTCGATTCCGACGCTGCTGCTGTTCAAGAACGGCGAGCGCGTGGATCAGAAGGTCGGCGCCGCCCCGAAGGGTGATCTTTCCCGCTGGATCGGCGCGCAGACCGCCTGAGCGCATTGACAGGACGACAAAGGAAAGCCCGGCCTCGCGGCCGGGCTTTCTCGGTTTCAAGACCCTGTTTTATGGGCCCCCGGGCTTCTGCCCGGGGTGCAGCGTTCGGTCTTAGTACGAGCCGAACTTGTAGTTCACGCCGGCGCGGACGACAGCGAAGGAGTTCTCGTTGCGCAGCGGGATGTTGTTGAACACCGGCACCAGACCGGCGCCCGTGGCAAGACCACCCACCAGCGGCAGGCCCGTGCTCCGACCGCGATCCAGGTTCACGTACAGACCTTCGACCTTCACCGTCACGGCCGAGGAGTGGAAGAAGTTCAGGAAGCTGTCGGTGGGCAGGGCGTACTCGATGCCGCCGCCGACGGTCCAGCCGGTGACGAAGTCGCTGCGGTTGCCAGCGAAGTTCTGGAACGCGACGCGCGCGCCCTGATCGCCCGTGGCGTAGGCGAAGCCGCCGGTGGCGTAGAACAGCGTGCGGTCGAAGGCGTAGCCGAGGCGGCCGCGCACCGTGCCGAAGAAGTCGAGCGTGCTCAGCAGGCCATCAACCGGCACGAAGGCGCCGAACGCCGGGCCGGGCGCGCCCGTCAGCAGGAAGCTCTGACGACGGCGGCCGAAGTCGAGGTACTGCGCGTCAGCCTCGAAGCCGACCACCACGCCCGAACCCGGGGTCAGCTGCCAGTTGTAGCCGATCTGACCACCGCCCGAGAAACCTTCATTGTTGTTGCGGCTGTACACCAGCGAGGAGCCCGGCGTCAGGATGCGCGGCACGAAGGCGCCGTTGGGCCCGATGGCAACGGGATTGCCGGGGGTCTGCACGAAGCCGTTCGCGCGGTTGTTGCTGGCGTCGAAGCCGTAGCCGGCATTGAAACCGAAGTAGAAGCCGGTCCAGGTGAACACCGGAACGGGGGTGAACACCGGCGGCGGAGCGGCGCGACGCGGCAGGTCGGCCGCCGAAGCGGCGGCGGTCAGCGCCGTGAACGCCGTCAGAGAGGTCAGAAGCTTCTTCATTACTGTGATCCCCAGCGTAAGCCCGATCGATGGTGAAAATAAGCGATCGGGCCCCTTGAGGATGTAGCTTAGCTGCCACAGCATGGGGAAAGCGTGGCCGTAGGGCGGTTTCCGTCCGGTCGAATGTGTCGAATCGACGACGTTTAGGACTTCGAAACCAAACTTCGCGGTGTGTTCGGCGCTCGATTCGGATGGTCGGGCGGCCGGAACAGGTCAAGCCGGACTGGATACGACCTCAGACCGGCGGCGTATCGTTGGCCGCCAGCACCAAGCCAGCCAAGTAGAGAGATCCGCAGATCAGGATCTCGCGGGGGCGCTCGAAGGCGATGTCCTTCACCAAGGCGAGCGCCGCCTCGATGCTGGGCGCCGCATAGGTCGAGAGGCCGACACTCTCGCCGATCTGCGCCACCTCCTCGGCGGGACGGGCCGCCATCGTGCCGGCGATCGGAACCGCCACCAGGGCCCGCGCCAGCCCGACGAAGTTGCGCAGGAAGCCGTCTGCATCCTTCGTGCCGAGAAGGCCCACGATCAGCACCAGAGGCACGTCGCTCCGCTCCCCGAGATCCGCCATGGCGGCGGCCAGGATGCGGCCGCCGTCGATGTTATGGCCGCCGTCGAGCCACAGCTCGGTACCGGGATCGAGCTGGGCGGCGAGGCGCCCGCGGCCCAGGCGCTGGAGCCGCCCCGGCCACTCAACTTCTGTGAGGCCCTTCTCGAGGGCGGCGGTTCCGATGTCGCCGAAACCGGCGGCGCGGAGTGCCGCGATGGCCGTGCCGGCATTGACCAGCTGGTGGCGTCCGGCGAGCCGGGGCCGTGGCAGATCGAACAGGTCGATCTCGTCCTGATAGACGAGCCGGCCGCGCTCCTCGTGCACGGAGAAATCCTGGTTGCCCACGAGGATTGGGCCGGCGCCCACCGCCTCGGCTTGCCGGCACAGCACGGCGTCCGCCTCGGCATAGTCCTGGGCGGCGATCACCGCCGGGCAGCCGCGCTTGAAGATCCCGGCCTTCTCGGTTGCTACCGATTCCACCGTATCGCCGAGATACTCGGCGTGGTCGCGCCCGATGGGCGTGACCACCGCGCAGGCGGGCCGCTCGATGACGTTCGTGGCATCGAGCCGGCCGCCGAGGCCAACCTCGAGCAGCAGCACGTCGGCCGGGCTCTCCGAGAACAGCAGAAGAGCCGCCGCCGTGGTGATCTCGAACATGGTGATGGGCTCGCCCGCGTTGGCGCTCTCGCAGCGCGCGAATGCGTCGGCCAGCCTCTCCTCGTCGACGAATTGTCCGCCCCCGATGCCGCCGATCCGGATCCGCTCGTGGAAGCGCACGAGATGCGGCGAGGTGTAGACGTGGGCCGCCAGACCGCCGGCTTCGAGGATCGCCCGCATGAATGCGATGGTCGATCCCTTGCCGTTGGTTCCGGCGACGTGGATCACCGGCGGCAGGCGCCGCTCCGGGTGATTGAGCCGTGCGAGCAGCCGCTCGATCCGGCCGAGCGACAGGTCGATGGTGCGGGGGTGCAGCGCCAGGAATCGCGCCATCAGGGCGTCGGAGGAAGCCATCGCGCGGGACTTAGGCTGCCTCGGGGGCGGAGACCGGAGTCTCCGTCGCGGCGGCGTTGGTCAGGATGCGGCACAGCCGCGTGATCGTCTCCTTTAGCTGATGGCGGTGGACCACTTGGTCGACCATGCCGTGCTCGCGCAGGTATTCCGCCCGCTGGAACCCGTCCGGCAGCTTCTCCCGGATGGTCTGCTCGATCACGCGGGGGCCGGCGAAGCAGATCAGGGCCCCCGGCTCGGCGAGGTGCACGTCGCCCAGCATGGCGTAGGAGGCGGTCACGCCGCCGGTGGTCGGGTTCGTCAGCACCACGATGTAGGGGAGACGCGCCGCGTTGAGGCGCCGCACCGCCACGGTGGTCCGGGGCATCTGCATCAGCGACAGAATCCCCTCCTGCATGCGCGCGCCGCCCGAGGCCGCGAACAGCACGTAGGGCGTGCGCTTCTCCAGGGCCGTCTCGGCGCCGCGCACGAAGGCCTCGCCCGCCGCCATCCCGAGGGAGCCGGCCATGAAGCCGAATTCCTGCGCCGCCAGCACCATCGGCAGGCCACCCACACGGCCGAAGCCGATCTTGAACGCGTCCTGCAGCCCCGTCTTGGAGCGCGCCTCCTTGAGCCGGTCGACGTAGCGCTTCTCGTCGCGGAACTTCAGCGGGTCGATGGCGACCTCGGGCAGCGCCACGTCGATCCAGGTCCCTTCGTCGAACATCATCTTCAGCCGCGCCTGGGCGCTCATCTTCAGGTGATGCTCGGATCCGGGAATGACCCAGTGGTTGGCCTCCACCTCCTTGTGGAAGACCATCTGACCCGTATCCGGGCACTTGACCCAGAGGTTCTCGGGCGTCTCGCGCTTGAACAGGGTCTTGATCCGGGGGCGTACCACCTCCGAGATCCAGTTCATCGGTTCGACCATCGACCTGCGTCCGTCCGCTTCAAGCCCGCGCTGATATCAGGTGGTCCGCACTCCACCGCCAGAATAAGCCGGTGGTCCCGCTCAGGCCGCCCGGCCGGCGCCCGCCGCGCGCACGCCCTCGGCCAGTTCGCGCACCAGTTCCGCCACCGCTGGAACGCTCCCGGCCTGCGGCCGGCCGTCACCGTCGAGGGAGCGCACGAGGGTCTCCACCAGCGCCGAGCCGACCACGACCCCGTCGGCACCCTTGGCGATCGCCGCCGCGTGCGCGCCGGTCTTCACGCCGAAGCCGACCACCACGGGAAGCTCGGTGTGCTTCCGGATGCGCGCGACTGCCTCCGAGACCTTGCCAAAATCGGGCGTCGCGGTGCCAGTCACGCCGGTGATCGAGACGTAGTAGACGAAGCCCGCCGTGTTCGCGAGCACCGCCGGCAGACGCCGCTCGTCGGTGGTTGGCGTCGCGAGACGGATGAAGGCCAGCCCCTTCGCCAGGGCCGGCAAGCACAGTTCGGCATCCTCCTCAGGCGGCAGATCGACCACGATCAGCCCGTCGACTCCGGCCGCCACTGCGTCGTCCAGGAACCGGTCCACGCCGTAGGTATGGATCGGGTTGTAGTAGCCCATCAGGACGATCGGCGTCGTGTCGTTCTCGGCGCGGAAGCGGCGCACGAGGTCCAGAGTCCCGGGCACCGTCTGCTTGGCCTTCAGCGCCCGCAGGCCCGCCGCCTGGATCGCCGGGCCGTCCGCCATCGGGTCGGTAAAGGGTAGGCCGAATTCCAGGATGTCGGCGCCCGCCCCGGGGAGCGCCTTCAGGACCTCCAGGGAGGTCTCGGGATCGGGGTCGCCCGACATCACGTAGGTGACGAGGACGGCCCGGTTCTCCGCGCGGGCGCGGGCGAAGGTGGCGTCGATGCGGCTCGGCATGGTTCGGGCAGGGTTCGCAGTTGCAGGGCCGCCAGGGCCACGGGGTTGCACCCGCGCTACACCAAAGGCGCCGGCCCGTGAAGCGGGAGCTCAGGGAAGCCGTTCACGGCCACGAGAAACGGGCCCGCCGCCAAACGAAACACGGCCATGCGGGCGGCTCGGTTGCCTATCAGCCAGCAGCCACGTAGCCATCCCATATGTCCGAGAAATCATTCCCAACGCGCCGCTTCGCCGCACTCCTGTTCGACATGGACGGGACGCTGATCAGTTCGATCGTCTCGGCGGAGCGCGTCTGGTCGCGCTGGGCCGAGGCGCACGGCCTCGACGTGGCCGCGTTCCTGCCGACCATCCACGGGGTGCGCTCGGAAGAGACGATCCGACGCCTCGATCTGCCCGGCATCGACCCCGAGGCCGAGGCCGCTGCGATCACCCGGGCCGAGATGGAGGATGTTGCCGACATCACCCAGATCCCGGGGGCGCGGACCTTTCTGGAGGCGCTGCCGCGGGAGCGTTGGGCGATCGTCACCTCGGCGCCCCGAGCGCTCGCGGCCCGCCGCCTTGAAGCGGCCGGCATGCCGGCGCCGGCCACGATCGTGGCGGCCGAGGATGTGGTCTGGGGCAAGCCCAATCCGGACTGCTTCCGGCTGGCCGCAGAGCGGCTGGGCGTGGCGGCGGGCGACTGCCTTGTGTTCGAGGACGCGCCGGCCGGCATCCGAGCCGCCGAGGCGGCGGGAGCGACCGTGATCGTCGTCACCGCCACCCATCGCGAGCCGGTGAGAACGGGCCATGCCACGATCCCGGATTTCCGCCGGCTACGCGTCGGCGCCACACCGGAGGGTCTCCGCGTCGTGTCAGAGGCTTGACGGCCGCGCGGTCACGACGGCCGTTCGGCCACCGCGTGACGCCCTGAGCCGAATGCGGGTCGGACGCGCATTCGCAGGTCATCTCCGGATTCACTCCGCTGGTGGCGCCGTGCGGAACGGCGTATCGCCGACCGCGCCTGCCGCGCCGCCTATTCGCGATGCCGGGCATCCGGCCTCGGAAACAGGAAACCCGCCATGGTGAGCATCAATCGGCGCCGCGTCCTTGGAGCCGTCACGGTCGGCACCGCGGGGGCGCTCGGGCAAGCCGCCGCGGCCGAGGCCCCATCCGAACTTCTGTTCGCGCTGCCCCAAGCCACTATCCCGGTCCAGGGTGAGGCGCAGGCCTTCCCGGTCCGCCGGATCTACTGCATCGGCCGCAACTACGCGGCCCATGCCCGCGAGATGGGCTCCGACCCCACACGCGAGCCGCCGTTCTTCTTCCAGAAGCCCGCGGACGCCGTGCAGGTTGTCGCAGGCGGAACCGCCGACCATCCCTATCCGTCGCTGACCCAGAACTATCACCACGAGATCGAGCTGGTGGCGGTTCTGAAGTCCGGTGGGCGCGAGATTCCTGCCGCGCAGGCCCTCGACCATGTCTACGGCTACGCCACCGGCCTCGATATGACCCGGCGCGACCTCCAGCGCGGTATGGGCAACCAGAAGAAGCCCTGGGAGATCGGCAAGAGCTTCGACCATTCCGCGCCGATCACCCCGATTCTGCCAGCCGCGCGGATCGGGCATCCCACGCGGGGGCGCATCCAGCTCGCAGTCAACGGGACGGTGCGGCAGGATGCGGACCTGTCCGACATGATCTGGTCCGTAGCCGAGCAGATCGCCGAGTTGTCGCGAGCCTTCGAGCTGAAGGCCGGGGACGTCGTCTTCTCGGGCACACCCGAGGATGTCGGTCCGGTGGTGCGCGGCGACGTGCTCACGGGCACCATCGAGGGATTGCCGGACCTGTCGATCCGGATCGTTTGATCCGGTGCGGGCGGGTCATCGGCGCCTCGCCCGGCCATTGACCTTTCCCGAAACGGCGCGGCTTTATCCGCCTGCCTGTGCCGGGTCCAGGAGCAGCGAGCCGATGACCAAGCCCGACGGCGCGCCGCGCGACCTGTTCGAGACCGCCGAGGGGCGCCGGCTCGCGGAGGCGCGCACCGATCCGGCGTGGCGCGCCTGGGGTCCCTATCTCAGCGACAGGCAATGGGGCACCGTCCGGGAGGATTACAGCCCGGGCGGCGACGCCTGGAACTACCTGCCCCACGACCATGCCCGCGCCCGGGCCTATCGCTGGGGCGAGGACGGAATCGGCGGCTTCGGCGACCGGCACCTGAATTGGTGCCTGTCCCTCGCCCTTTGGAACCGGCGCGATCCGATCCTGAAGGAACGCCTGTTCGGCCTGACCAATGAGGAAGGCAATCACGGCGAGGACGTCAAGGAACTCTACTACTACCTCGACGGCATCCCCACCCACGCCTTCATGCGGATGCTGTACAAGTATCCGCAAGCCGCATTTCCGTACGTTCGCCTCATCGAGGAGAACCGTCGGCGCGGCCTCGACGATCCGGAATTCGAGCTTCTCGACACGGGCCTGTTCGACGAGGGCCGCTACTTCGACGTCGAGATCGCCTATGCTAAGGCGGCACCCGACGACATCCTGATGCGTGTCACCGCCACCAACCGAGGACCCGAGGCCGCCGATCTGACCCTGCTGCCGCAGCTCTGGGCGCGCAATGTGTGGTCCTGGAAGGCGGGCGTCGCCAAGCCGGAGCTGACGGCCGGATCCGACGGCTCGGTCTGGGTGCGCCATCCCACCGTACCGCCGATGCGCTTCTTCGCCGAGGGCGCAGCCGAGCTGCTGTTCACCGAGAACGAGACCAACACGCACCGGCTGTTCGGGAGCGGCCCCGCCGAGGGCTTCTACAAGGACGGGATCGACCGCTGCGTGGTCGGCGGCGACGCGCATGCGGCGAACAGGCTTTCCGGGACCAAGTGCGCCGCCCGCTACGACCTGCGCCTGGGTCCGGGCGAGACGCGGACCCTGCGGCTGCGCTTGCGCGCCGAGACCGCCCCGGGAGAGCCGTTCGCGGATTTCGATGCCGTCTTCACCGCGCGCGAGGACGAGACGGACGCCTTCTACGGGGCGCTCCAGGCGCCCATTGCCGATCCGGAGATGCGCCTCGTCCAGCGACAGGCGCTCGCCGGCATGCTCTGGTCGAAGCAGCTCTACCACTACGACGTGCGCGAGTGGCTTGCCGGCGATCCCGCCCAGCCAGCGCCGTCCCCGGAGCGCCGGCACGGACGCAACGGCGACTGGGCGCACCTGCGCGCCAACGATATCATCTCGATGCCGGATGCCTGGGAATATCCCTGGTTCGCCTCCTGGGACCTCGCCCTTCAGGCGATCGTCTTCGCGCTGATCGACCCCGACTTCGCCAAGAACCAGCTCCTGCTCCTCGTCGATGAAGCCTATACCCACCCCAACGCGGCGCTGCCGGCCTATGAGTGGGGCTTCGGGGACGCCAACCCGCCGATCCACGCGCTCGCCGCCTGGCGGGTGTTCGAGCTGGACCGGGCGCTCACCGGCACGCCGGATCACGATTTCCTCAAGCGCATCTTCAACAAGCTGGCCCTGAATTTCACGTGGTGGGTCAACCGCAAGGATGCCGACGACCGCAACCTGTTCCAGGGCGGCTTTCTGGGACTGGACAATATCGGGATCTTCGACCGGTCGAAGCCGGTGGGCGACGGTGCCACCCTCACCCAGTCCGACGCGACCGCCTGGATGGCGACCTACGCGCTCAACCTGATGCGCATCGCCATCGAGCTGGCCCTTCAGGACCCGACCTACGAGGATATGGCGGAGAAGTTCTTCGAGCACTTCCTCCTCATCGCCGGGGCCACCGGTCCAGGCGTGTGGGACGAGGCGGACGGCTTCTTCTACGACGTGATCGAGACCCGCGACGGTCAACGCCTCCCGATCCGCGCGCGGACCATGGTCGGCCTGATCCCGATCTTCGCGGTGGCGACGATCAACGCGTGTGACTTGGAGAGGCTGCCGTCCCTGTGCGACCGGATGCAGTTCTTTCTGAGGAACCGCCCGGACCTGGCGACCCTGGTCTCGCGCTGGAACGAGCCCGGGCAGGGACAGACCACGCTGCTCTCGCTGCTGCGCGGCCACAGGCTGAAGACGCTCCTTCGCCGCGCCCTCGATCCGAACGAATTCCTCTCGGATCACGGTCTGCGCGCCGTCTCCCGGGCTTACGTGGACACACCCTTCTGCTTCGCCTGGAACGGGCGGGACCTGGGCCTTGCCTACGAGCCCGCCGAGTCGCGCTCACGCCTGTTCGGCGGCAATTCGAACTGGCGCGGCCCAGTCTGGATGCCCGTGAACTACCTGCTCATCGCCGGTCTGTATCGTTTCCACGATTATTACGGCCCGGATTTTCGCGTGGAAGCGCCTACCGGCTCGGGCCGGAGCTACTCCCTGCGCGAGATCGCCCAGCATCTCTCGCTGCGCCTGATCGGCCTCTCCACCCGCGGCCCGGACGGGCGGCGGCTGGTCTACGGGGACAGCCGGATCGAGCAGGACGATCCGCATTTCCGCGACCTCATCCTTTTCTACGAGTACTATGATGGCGACACCGGCCGAGGCGCCGGTGCCTCCCACCAGACCGGCTGGTCCGGGCTCGTGGCGCTGCTGATTCAGGAGGTGACGGCGGCGACCGCGGGGCGCCGGCACCGGGCCGGCCGTAACGCAGGCAAGCCGGTCCGTCGGCCTCGCGGGGGTCGTTCGGCTACTCTGCGGCCTCCGGCTGCCGCTGGCTCAGACTGATCTGACGCGAGATCTTCGAGCGACGGGCGCTGTAGGTCGCAGACACCAGCGGATAATCCACCGGCAGCCCCCACTTGGCCTTGTAGGCCTCCGGGGTGAGGCCGCGCATGGTCAGGTGGCGGCGCAGCGCCTTATAGGGCTTCCCGTCCTCGAAGCTGATGAGCGTGTCGGGCCGGATCGAGGCGCGGATCTGCGCCTCGGTGGCGCGCTCGACCCGCTGCTTCGGCGGGTGGTCCAGGGCCGTGAGTGAGCGATGCACCTCACCGAGCAGGTCCGGCAGGGTGCCCACGGGGACGATGTTGCGCGTAACATACGCACTCAGGATCTTGGCCGCGAGTTCGACGCTCGGCGAGGTGGTCGGCATATTCGTCTCCTCCGTTATGCGATCTGTGTCGCGCGTTTGTCGGCATTGCCGGGCGCCTCGCTGCCGGCGGTCGGTCGTTCCGGTCTGCATCGTTGTGGATGCCGTCGACGGCGGCCCTGCCGACCGTCTTGAGTCGAGGCGCTCAAACTACAACCCGGACGAGCATCCTTTCTGGACGTAATTCTACTTATAATTGATCTAATCAGTCAATGCCGGATCGTCGCGAATGTCGTCGTCCCGACTTAGATGCGCTATTGAGCACGCGGGCTGCCTCTGGCACGCATGCGGAGAAGGATTCGGATGGAAGCCCTGATCGTCGGAGCCGGCGTCGTCGGGCTCGCAATCGGACGGACGCTCGCCCTCCGCGGCCACGCGGTTGTCGTCGCGGACGCGGAGGAAGCGTTCGGGACCGGCGTCTCGTCTCGAAGCTCGGAAGTGATCCATGCAGGTATGTACTATCCGACGGGTTCGGAGCGTGCCCGCCATTGTGTCGACGGGTCCCACAGGTTGTACAACTTCTGCGAGACCCACGGGGTCCCGCACCGGGCCTGCGGCAAGCTGATCGTGGCGGCCGACGACGGGGAGGCCGAGAAGATCGCGGCGATCCGTCGTCAGGGCGAAGCGAACGGCGTTCCCGGCCTGGAACTGCTCGACGGGGCGGCGGCCCGGGATCTGGAGCCCAACCTCGTCTGCACGGTGGCATTGCACTCGCCCCGCACCGGCATCATCGACAGCCACGCGCTGATGCTCGCCCTGCTCGGCGAGATCGAGGACAACGGCGGCGCGCTCGCCCTGCGCACCCCGGTCGAGAGCCTGTCGCGCCGAACGGGTCAATGGCACGCCACCTTCGGGGGTCCTGAACCGGGCACAATGGGCTTCGACGCCGTCGTCAATGCCGCAAGTTTCGGTGCCCCCGCCCTCGCCGCCCGAACGGAGGGCTATCCCGCCGAGCGCGTCCCGACCTTGCGGCTCGCGCGCGGCAACTATTTCGGCTGCACCGGCAAGCCCGCCTTCTCGCGCTTGATCTACCCGGCGCCCCGCATCGACGGTGGGCTCGGCATCCACCTCACTCTCGATCTCGCTGGACGAACCCGCTTCGGCCCCGACGTGGAATGGGTCGATTCCTTCGACTATCGGGTCGATCCGCGACGCGCCGACGCCTTCTACGGAGCGATCCGGCGCTACTGGCCCGGCCTTCCGGACGGAGCCCTCTACCCGGACTATGCCGGCTTGCGCCCGAAGCTCACCGGCCCGGGCGAGGCCGCGGCCGATTTCCGGATCGACGGGCCGGCCGAGCACGGGCTGCCCGGGATCGTCCATCTGTTCGGGATCGAGAGTCCGGGGCTGACCTCCAGCCTATCCCTCGCCGAGACGGTGGCGGACCGGCTGGTCGGGTGAGGACTTAGAACAGGAGGTGCAATGCCAGGGGTGCGAGGATAGCCGTCACGAAGGCGTTGAGTCCCATGGCGATGCCCGCGAAGGTGCCCGCCACCTCGCTCACCTGAAAGGCGCGGGCCGTCCCGATGCCGTGGGCCGCGAGCCCGGCCGCGAAGCCCCGGGCGCGCATGTCGCGGATCCGCAGGAGATCCATCATCGGCGTGACCAGGATCGCCCCGATGATACCGGTCAGGATCACCAGGATCGCCGTCAGGGTCGGATCGCCGCCGAGCGCCTCCGCGATGCCCATGGCGACGCCCGAGGTGACGGATTTCGGGGCCAGCGACACGATGACCGGCTGCGGAATATCGAGGACACGCGCCAGCGCGATCACCACAGCGAGCGTCGTGGCCGAGCCCGCAGCGAGCGCGGCGAGCATCGGGACCAGCGCCCGCATCACCGTGGACCGCCGCTCGTAGAGCGGCATGGCCAGCACGACGGTGGCGGGCCCGAGCAGGAAGTGCACGAACTGCGCGCCCTCGAAATAGGTCGGATAGGGCGTTCCGGTCGCGGCCAGCACCCCACCGACTAGGGCCACCGTAATGAGCACGGGATTCGCGATCGGGTGCCGGCCGGTGGCCGCGGCGACCCGATCGGCCAGGACGTAGGCCGTCAGCGTCACGGTGAGCCAGAGCAGCGGCGTCTTGGCGAGGTAGACCCACAGCGAGAAATCGCCGCTCACGCGTCGGGCCCTCCGTCCGGCCCGCGCCGCTCCACCCGGGCTGCGACGGCGCGGAACACGAGAACGGTCACGAGCAGCGACAGCGCCGTCGAGACGACCAGCACGATGGCAAGCTTCAGCCCCTGCGCCCGCAGCAGATCGAGGCGGCCGACCACTCCGACGCCCGCCGGCACGAACATCAGGGACAGGTTCATCAGGAGCCCCCGCGCCGTCGACTCGAGGGTGCCGTCGGTCAGCGGCTTCGGCAGGTAGCGGGGCAGGCCGATCCGGGCGTTGTCGCGCAGGAGCAGGAAGGCGAACATCAACCCCATGCCGATGACCGGCCCCGGGATGGGCGCGCCCAAGCCGCGGGCGAGGATCTCGCCCACGAGCTGAGCGAGCAGGATCAGCGCGAGGCTCGCGATCATGACCCGCGCCCCCTGACGCTATGCGGCCCCGACACCCTGCTGCCCGCTCCGGCGGGCAGCCGCGATGGCACCGTCGTCCAACCCGAGCAGCCGGCCGAGCCGCTCCACCAGCGCCTCTTCGAACTCGTCGACGTTCCCGTCAGCCGCGGCCACCGACCACGCCATGGCCAGGAGATCCTGCCGCTCGGCCCTGTCGACCTCATGGGGAAGCATCTCGACGAGGCTCGCCACGTCGCGGACCTCGGAATCCATCGCGGCGGCACGCTCGATCAGCGCCCGCGCCGCGTCCGGTCCGTCGGCGTAGTGCCCCTGCACGAGGCGAGACAGGCGCTCGCTCTCGGACGGGGCGAGGATGCCGTCGACCCGCGCTACGTGGACGAGGAGCGCGGTGGCCGCGAGATGCGTGTCGTCCACGGCCTCGTGGCTGCCGACGCCGAGAGCCTCGGCCGCGTAGGCGCGTAGGCGTGCGATCAGGGACATGGCGGCTCCGGCGGATCTTGCACCGCACAGTTCGGCCGGGGGTGCCCTGCCGTCAAGGACATGAACTCAGGTCGGCGCGCAGCGTGGCAGAGCTGCATCGCTTACGCTGCGTTCAGCGGCGGGCCGCGTCTGTGGACCCGGCGACAAGCGGCGCCAGGATGGCGTTCGCCGCCCGGAGGATGGCCGGTCCCGCCTCCGCGGGTGTGCCGGCCCGGAAGGGCGGCGCGGGAGCATATTCCGCCACCAGCTGGGAAGTGCGGGCGTAATCCGGGCCCCGCAGGCGGGCGGCGAGCGCCAGGGCGAAGTCCAGCCCGGCCGAAATGCCGGACGCGGTGACCCGGTTGCGGTCGAACGCCACGCGCTCCGCCACGGGCTCGGCACCGAGGATTGGCAGCGCGGTGTCGCGCACCGACCAATGCGACGTCGCCCGATAGCCCCGCAAGAGACCGGCGGCGCCGAGGATGAGGGAGCCGGTGCAGACGCTCGTCACCCAGGCCGCCCGCGCGGCGCGCGCGCAGGAAATCGAGGAGTGCCGCGTTCCGCATCTGCGCCGGAGTGCCGTCGCCGCCCGGCACGAACAGGACGTCGAGGCTCCTGCGGGCAGCTCGCGAAATCTTCGGTCGCGAGCAGAGTGAGGTTGATGTCGCTCGTTACCGGACCGGCCGTCTCGGCGACGAGGTACAGACTGCCTGGAGCCAAGCCGGACAGCAGCGCCTGAGGCCCCACGAGGTCGAGGGCGGTCATGCCCGGAAAGAGCACCATGGCGATCCGGACCGGGCGATCCGACGGGATCAGGGCCGGAGCGTCGGCCGCTTTGGCTCGAGGCGGCCAGAGCGCGGCGGCCGCGGCCGCGGCGGTCACGAGATCCCGGCGGCTCAAGGCGGGCGCGGTCACGGACGAGCCGGACACGTCACAGGGGCCACGTCGCGTCGCGGTAGGCGCTGTCCCAGAACATCCATTCGAGGCGGGTGGCCTGCGTAAAGGCCCGGTGCATCCGCTCGCGCGTGCCGGGGGACACTGCCTGCGCCGCTTGGTCGGTCGCTGCGATCATGGCCGCCACCGCCTCGGCGAACTCCTCGCCCGCATAGGTGTCGATCCAGGCCCGGTAGGGGTTGTCGGGGACCGCACGCGCGAAGATGTCGTCGCCCACCGCCTTGTAGATCCAGAAGCAGGGCAGCAGGGCGGCACAGAGCACCGGGAAAGGCTCGGCATAGGCCGTCGCCAGCAGATAGCAGACGTAATGGTCGGACGCCGGCGTCAGCGGGGTGGCCGCGAAGGTCTCCGGCCCGATCCCGTAGTCGCGGAAGAAGCCGCCATGGAGGGCGCGCTCCACCACGATCGCGTCCTGCGCGGCGCGGGAGAACTGCACGATCCCGTCCGGCTCCGGCGCCTTCGCGGCAGCGAGGCTGAGCGCCCGGCCGAAACCGATCAGGTAATGCGCGTCCTGCACGATGTAGTGCCGGAACCGGTCCTGCGGCAGCGTGCCGGCGGCGAGTTCCGCGTTGAACGGCATCAACCGGATGGTCTCGTAGGCGGCGGCGTTGCGCGTCCAGGCCTCACGGGAGAAGGAGCCCGGGCCGCCGTCGCCCGTCATGGCGGGATTGGTCACGCCTAGCCCTGCCGCTGGGCGTGGGTGATGGCGACGTGGATCAGCTCGGCCAGCGTCCGCACGCCGAGCTTCTGGCGCATCTGCGAACAGGCGTTGGTGACGGTCTTGTAGCTCACCGACAGGTCGGCCGCGATGGCGCCGTAAGAGCGCCCCTGGGCGAGCCGCGCCAGGATCTGCTGCTCCCGCGGCGTCAGCTGCGATTCCGGCGTGCGGCGGGCATCCGCGCGCAGCATCGCCACCTCGGTGGCCATCCGCCGGTCGAGGTAGACCTCGCCGACCCGCACCTTGGCGAAGGCGTCGAACAGCTCGGCCGAGGCATGGTCCTTGAGGACGTAGCCGAGCGCTCCGGCCTCCAGAGCGCGGGCGACGATCACCGGATCGTTGTGCATGCTGAACACGAGGATCCGCGTCTCCGGCGCCACGGCGCGGATGCGGCGGATCAGGCCGAGCCCGGCCATGCCGCTTCCCTGGAAGGTCAGGTCGCAGATCACCACCGGCGGCCGGAGCCGGTGGAAGATGCGGTAGCCTCCGACCACCGTGGTCGCCTCCGCGATGGTCTCGACGCCGGCATCCTCCAGCACCCGTCGGCAGCCCTGGAGAACGATCGGATGGTCGTCGATGACCAGGACGGGCAGACGCGTCGCAGCGGCGTCGATCTGGGAAGCGATGGCGTTCATGCGCTCGGCGCGGTGTTCTCGTCGCCCCGCTCCGGCGGAACGGGGATCATGATCCGGACGATTGCTCCGGGACCGCTATTGTCAAGGGCGAAGGTGCCACCGAGCGCCTCGACACGCTCGCGCATCCCCGACAGACCCAGTCCGGTCCGGTGCCCCGCCGGGATCCCGCTGCCATTGTCGCGGATCGTGACCTGCAACCGGCCGTCAGTCTCGACGGCTTCCGCCTCCACTCGGGTCGCGGCACCGTGGCGCACGGCGTTGGTGGCGCTTTCCTGCACGCACCGGAAGACCGTGAGGTCCACCAGATCGCCGTAGCCGCGCGCCAGCCCGTCGAACCAGCCCATGAAGGTGATGCCGGGGTGCCGCTGGCTGAATCCGCGCAGCAGCAGGTCGAGGCAGGTGGCGAGCGGCGCCTGTCCGAGCCCATGCGGCCGCAGGCGGTTGAGGAGTCTCACGGTTGACGGTCTGGACTTGGCCCACGATGGCGCTGATCTCGGCCGCCCGGGCGGCGAGCTTCTCGCGGTTGGGTTCGGCGGGTCCGGACGCAATCCGGGCGATCGAGGCCGCGTTGGCTTCCAGCGCGAACAGGCAGGGACCGAACTCGTCGTGCAGTTCGAGAGCGGTGCGGCGGCGCTCGTCGTCCTGCGCGGTGAGGAGCTGGCGGTTCAGGCGCCCGTTGGCGGCCCGCACCTCACCCAGAGCCTCGGCCACCTTGTTGAAGCGCTCGGCGATCACCGCCAGCTCGCGGGCACCGGGCGGCTCCAGGCGCGCGGTGTAGTCGTGGTGCTCCAGCTGCGTCAGGCCGGTGCCGAGCCGCCGCAGCGGCGCGAGGATGCGGCCGAGCGCGATGTAGAGGGCGATCAGCATCGCGGCATTGATGGCCAGGGTGGTCAGCGAGAGAGCGCGGGCATAGCCCCAGATCTCGTCGATCTCGTCCATCGGCTGGGTGGTGATCTGGGCGGTGCCGAGCTGCTGCCCGTTGACCGAGATCGGCAGGGTGTGCCGCTCGATCGGTGGCCTGATCAGCTCGGCGAACCAGTGCGGCGCCTCGCGCTCGGAGCGATGCGGCGGGGCCGGGCTGCCGACGCGATCTCCGTCCGCATCGAGAACTGCGACGCGGACGTGCCGGAGCACCTTGAAGCGCAGATCCAGCGTCTGGAGCAGCGTGTCGGGCGAGGCCGGATCGGACAGGCGTATCGTGTCGGCGACCAGGGACTCGACGGTGGCAAGGGACGCGCGGGTCTCGACCCGCACCGCCATACGGGCATTCAGCACGATGACCCCGCAGGAGATCAGGGCCGCCAGCGCGTCGATGAACAGCACAACGGCGACCAGCCGCGCGCGCGTCGACCAGTTCGCCCACGGCCATTGCCGCGTACGGGGCCCGAGCGGCGCGGGCGCGGCTTCGGAATTCGGCAGTCGAGCTGACGCGGTGTCCACCGCGAGACGCATAGCGGCTGCACCGGCGAAGTCCATGCCGTCGCCCGCGGCCGAGACGGCCTGTTGGCGAACCCGGACGGATCACGGCCCCTGTGCAGACGCGCGCTCCCGAGCCGGACCGGCGGCCACTTCGGAAAAGCGCGCGGTCCGCTTTGGTCGAGCTGACTACGGAATCTTAAGTGGCCGCGTCGTATGTTGTGGATAGCCACGCCAGGACTGGGCGTCCGCGCAATTCGGACTGACATCTTTGCGCCGTATTGCGGTTTCTTTATCTCCGACAGAGTCGAACCACCTCCGGTACTTCGGAGGGAGGCGGCCGGTCGTGGGGCAGCCCGGTCGCGCGCGTCGTGAATCGTGTCAGAGACCCCGGATCATGAACGATCTCGCCCTGGACCCCTCTGAGACCCGAGCGACTCGGAGGCCGGAGGCGCGGCCTGAGCGGTCATCCCATCTCCGCCTTGTTCTATTCGGCCTCGTCGGGGCCGCTGCGCTCGGAGGCTTTGGCATCGCGGCCTCGACGCTGATGGCACAGCTCGCGGCCCCGGCGCCGGTGAAGGTCGTCTCGTCCGGCCGGGCCGCGGACTGGCCCGAGTTGAAGGACGGCCTCCCTGCAGTGACCGGCACAAGGCAGGTCGCGACCGCGGCAGCGACGCCGTCTGAGCCCGCAGCGCCGGCTCTTCGCATGGCAGCGCTGCCGGGCTCGTTCACCCCGGCCGCTGCTCCGGTGAAGAGCGCGGCCGCGCCGATGCCGCCGCCGGCACAAGCCGCGGCCGCCCCCGAGACGCCGACGCAGCGCATCCCCCAGCCGACCCCGGTCGTGCCGGTCGCCCCCCGGCAAGTCGTGCCGATTCCGCCTTCCCGCACGGCCGCGCTCTTGGCTCCGCGCGCTTCCGAGACGGTTCGAGCCCGCGAATTGGCCGAGCCGACCGCGCCGCCGGCGCCGAAGCCGATCGCCACGGCGACGCCGGCCGCCAGCACGGCCGCCCCTGAGAAGGCCGAGAAGCCGGCACGCAAGGCCGTGGCCACCCACAAGGCCCCTGCCCCCGTGAAGACCGCCGAGACGACGAAGGGCGCAGCGCCTACCCCCGTCGCGCAGGCGGAAGCGGCCGAGCCTGAGGAAACCGAGGTTCTCGGGATCAAGCTGCCGTCCCTGGCACCGGCCGGACGGAAGCTGAAGGAGAGCGTCGACGCGCTCGGCGATGCGGTGAAGAAAGTCTTCTGATCACCGCTTCCGCGAAGCGGGGTGACTGAAAACGGGCCTTTCCCTCCCCTGCGGCAGGCGAGGGCCGACGACCATGGCCGCCCGGCACTCAGCCCCGGCCCGAGTTGCGGCCGGGCTTGCTGTAGGCCCGCGGACCGGACCGCTCCACCTTGCGCTGATGCTTGCCGGCGCGCGGGCTCGCAAAACCCTTCGGTCCGCCGGGGCGGCCCTTGCGCTCGGCCGGAGCGGCATCGCCGGCGAGCGGCTCGACCTGAATCTCCGGTGAGCCGTTGCGGGCGAAAGCCTCGGCGAACCGCGCCGCCGCATTGCCCCGCACCTCGAACTTGGTCTCCCGGTCGAAGATGCGGATCGCACCGATCTCCTGCCGGCCGACACCGCCCCGGCGGGTGAGCATCGGCAGCAAGCGGCGCGGATCGGCGTTGTCGCGACGGCCGAGGTTGAGCCGGAACCACACGGCCGGTCCCATGGCGGCGATTCGCTCCGGATCCATCGGATCGTAGGGCGGCCGCTCGCCGCGCGGAGCACGGCTCTCGCCCGGATCGCTGACTTCCTCGGGAGCCGGCAGGCGGGTGCGGTAGACTCGGGCCAGAAGCGCAGCCAACTCTTCCGGGCTCTTGCTGGCCAGCAGCGTCCCGGCGAGCGCGACGTCCTCCTCCGCCGGTGGCTCGGCGAAGAGCGGATCGGAGAGCATGCGCTCGCCGTCCAGCCTGCGGATCTCGTCGGCGGAGGGCGGTCCCGACCATTCGGGGCTCACCTTGGCGATGGCGAACATCTGCTCGGCCCGGCGCCGGCGCGAGTTCGGAATCAGGAGGACGGAGGTGCCCTTGCGGCCGGCGCGCCCGGTGCGGCCGCTGCGGTGCTGCATCACCTCGGCGTCGTGCGGGAGATCCGCGTGGATGACGAGGCTCAGGGACGGCAGATCGATGCCGCGGGCGGCAACGTCGGTGGCGACGCAGACCCGGGCGCGGCCGTCGCGCAGCGCCTGAAGTGCGGCGTTGCGCTCACCTTGGCCTAGTTCACCCGAGAGCGCCACCACGGAGAAGCCCCGCTCCGTCAGGCTCGCCTGAAGGTGGCGGACGGCGTTGCGCGTGTTGCAGAAGACGATCGCGGTCTTGGCATCGGCCTCGCGCAGGAGGTTGAGCACCACGTGCTCGGTCTCCCGCGGCATGATCCGCACCGCCCGATAGGCGATGTCGGCATGTCCCCGCGTCTCGCTCTTGACCGCGAGCCGGAGCGCGTCGCGCTGGTAGCGCTCGGCCAACGCCTCGATCCCCTTGGGCAGCGTCGCCGAGAACAGGTACGTCGCGCGGTCCGGCGGGGTCGCCGAGAGGATGAATTCGATATCCTCGCGAAAGCCGAGATCGAGCATCTCGTCGGCCTCGTCGAGCACCACGGCCCGCAGAGCGGTCGGATCGAGGTTGCGCCGCTCGAGATGATCGCGCAGGCGGCCCGGCGTGCCCACCACGATATGGGTACCCTCGGCCAGCATCCGGCTCTCCCGGCGCGGATCCATGCCGCCCACGCAGGCGGTGATCCGGCCGCCGGCCGGGCCGTAGAGCCAGAACAGCTCGCGCTGGACTTGGAGCGCGAGTTCTCGGGTCGGAGCGATCACCAGGGCGAGCGGAGCTGCCGGGGGCGGGAGCATCTCGGCGTCGCCGATCAGCATGCCGGCCATGGCGAGGCCGTAGGCGACGGTCTTGCCGGAGCCGGTTTGCGCGGAGACGAGGAGGTCGCGGGAGCCCGCGGCCGCCTCCAGCACCGCGGCCTGGACCGGGGTGGGATCGGCGTAGCCGCGGTCGGCTAGGGCCCGCGCGAGGGGGCGGGCAGGGTCGGGAAAGGCAAGCTTCGGGAACTCTCAACGGCCGTGCCGCCCCGGCAGCGCGCCATCGCGCGGCGGAGGAATCGGGCGCCGGACTTTATTCGGGTTCTATCATCGTAGCGCCTAGCGGCACGACTGACCACTCCCGCCGCAGCATGGGGCGGTTGCGCGCGTCCGGTCGGGGACTGCCGCAGCCCTGGCGCCGTCGCACGCGCGACCTATGAAACAGTCGAGTTCCGTACACGATTCGTCGGACGCGCCAGTCGGAGACCATGACGGATATGAAGGCAGCCCTGCGGGTGGCGGTGGCCTGGGCGACGGTCCTCGCCTTCGCGTGGTTCGGCAAGGGGTGGCTCGCCGACCTGACGCATCCGCTCGCGGCGGGCGGCCTGTTCGCGTGGCTGCTCGCGGTGATCGTCTGGGCGGCCTTCGGTGTGGTGCACGAGGCGGAGGAACTGGCCCACCGGCTCGGCGAGCCGCTCGGCACCCTGGTGCTCACGCTGTCGATCGTCATCATCGAGGTGGCGCTGATCTCGGCCGTGATGCTCTCGGCCAAGGACGCGCCGACGCTCGGCCGCGATACGATGTTCGCGGTCCTGATGATCGTGCTGAATGGCGTAGTCGGCCTCGGGCTGCTGGTCGGCGGCCTGCGGCACCACCAGCAGCGCTACAATCTGCAGGGTGCCTCGGCTTTCCTGTCGGTGATCATCCCCCTCACCACCATCGCGCTGATCATCCCGAATTTCACGAGACTCGACCAGCGACGGGACGCTGACGACCCTGCAGGCGGTGACGTTCTCGGCGTTCACGCTGGCGCTATACGGCGTATTCCTGCTGATCCAGACCGGCCGCCACAGCGAGTTCTTCCGCGACGCGGAGGCGCGGGACGCGGCGGAGCACGCTTCCGGAGCGGCGTCTTCCGCAGTGGGCGGCATCGCCAATCACCTCGTCCTGCTGCTCGCCAACGTCGTCCCGATCGTGCTCCTGGCCAAAAGCCTCGCGGTGATCCTCGACCACGGAATCGCGGCGCTCGGTGCGCCCTCCGCCTTGGGCGGCGTGCTGATCGCCGCCATCGTGTTCACCCCGGAGGGGATCTCGGCGCTGCGGGCGGTGGCCCGCAACGAACTCCAGCGGGCGATCAACCTGTGCCTGGGGGCGCCACCTCCACGGTCGGCCTCACCGTGCCGGCGGTGCTCACCATCGGGCTGCTCACCGGCCAGACCGTGGTGCTCGGTCTCAAGCCCACCGAGATGACGCTGCTCGCCGTGACGCTGATCCTCAGCACACAGACCTTTTCGGGCTCGCGCACCGCGGTGCTGGAGGGCGCGGTCGACCTCGTGCTGTTCTTCGTCTACCTCGTGCTGATCTTCAGCCCCTGACCGGCAGCCGGATCAGGCGCCGAAGCGCTCGGTGCGGATCAGGCCGGGCGCGACGCCGGCCGCCACGATCAGGTCGGAGGCCGCGGCGACGAAGCGGTTCGAGCCGCAGATGAAGACTTTTCCGGGCCGGCCGATCCGCGCCAGTGCGTCCGCGACCAGGGCCACGTCGATCCTCTTGCCGCCAGTCACCCGTGTCGTGGCGAGATGGAGCGAGAAGCCGGGCTCCTCCCGATCGCGCCGTTCCAGTTCAGGAAGCGCGATGGCCTCCTCCCGGGTGCGCGCCGAGTAGATCAGCGCCGCCGGGATCTCGTGCCAGGCTTGAGCCCGCCGCCGCAGCATGGCCAGCAGAGGCACGACCCCGGAGCCACCGCCCGCCAGGAGCAGCGGCCCGCCATCGGGCCCGTCCCACGAGAACGAGCCGCCGATCGGCCCGCGCAGCTCCACCTGGTCGCCGACCTCGGCGCAGTGCGAGAACCAGCCCGAGACCTCCCCATCCGGCAGAGCCTCGACCATCAGCTCGAAGGTGCCGCTGCCATCCTGGGCGGAGGCGATCGAGTAGCTGCGCTGGGCCTGATAGCCATCTTCCGCGGTGAGGCGGACGTCGACGTGCTGGCCGGCGCGGTAGCTGTCCGCGAGCCGGCAGCGCAGGCGGAAGCTCTTCACCTGCGGCGTCACCGCCTCGATCGCGGTGATCTCGGCTGCGTGCCAGCGGAAGACAATGGGCTCAGTCACCGATGTAGCGCTGCTCACGCCAGGGATCCCCGTACATGTGATAGCCGCGCAGCTCCCAAAAGCCGGCCGTGTCGGTCGGGGTGAAGCGCAGCCCCTTCACCCACTTGGCACTCTTCCAGAAGTAGAGATGCGGCACGAACAGCCGCGCCGGGCCGCCGTGATCCGGATGGATCGGCTGGCCCGCGTAGCGCGTCGCCACGAGGGCACGGCCGCCGACGAGGTCGGCCACCGGCACGTTCGTGGTGTAATCGTCGTAGGATTCCGCCAGCAGGAAAGGGGTTGGCGTCGCGATCCCGGCATCCGCCAGCAGATCGTCGAAGCTCACCCCTTCCCACGCGGTGTCGAACTTCGACCACTTGGTGACGCAGTGGATATCCCCGTGCCACGTCGTCCGGGGCAGTGCCTCGAACTCGTCCCAGCTCCACGACTTGATCGGCCGCGCACCCTCGCGCAGCGTGAATCGCCACGTGTCCAGATCGACCGCTGGGTTCGGACCGATCTGCAGGATCGGGAAATCGTCGGTGCGGTACTGGCCCGGCGGCAGGCGTGTCCCGGTCTCGGGCGGCTGCCTGCGCCCGACGAAGCCCCGTGTCACCATGCCGGCCTCCGCTCCCTGCTGTCTCGCGGGTTTGGTGCGGCGGAACACCTCACGTCAACCCGTCATGTGCGGCCGAACAAACGCCCCAAAGCTGAAGTGTGCTAGCTGGACCGTGCCGATCGTCGGCGCAACTCTCACGGATCAGGGGGATACCCATGAAGCACCTTCTCGCGACGAGCCTTGTCGTCGGGAGTCTCGCCACCCTCGCGCCGGCCGCCCAGGCCCGCGACGGGATCGGCCCCGGCGGCGCGGCCGCGCTCGGTGTGCTCGGCGGTCTCGCGGTCGGCGGAGCCATCGCGTCGGCCAACAACGGCTATTACCCGGGCCGCCCGGTCTACCGCGCCCCGCCGGTCTACGTCGAGGAGGATTACGGCCCGGTCTGCCACTTCGAGCGCCGCCGGACCGTCGATCCCTACGGCGACGTCTACATCCGCCGCGTGCGCGTCTGCGAGTAAGCGGCCTCCGGGGTCGCCGCGACGGCGAGCGCCGGTTTCAGGCGCTCGGCACAGGCGATCCCGCCGAGCACCAGGGCCAGGGGGGCGCCTTCCATAGCCCCGAACGGCTCGCCGACCCGATGGACGGCGAGGAGGGCGCCAAAGATCGGCACGAGCTTCACGAACAGGCCAGCGCGGTTCGTACCGATCATCTCGACGCCGCGCACGAAGAACAACCAGCGAGCAACGACGGACCGAGGCCGACGAACGCACCATCGCCCAACCCTACCGAGTCGGCCAAACCGCGTGGCCCGTCGGCCATTCGACGACGAGCGGCGGCAGCGATGTCAGGAAGGCGGCATCGCGATCGCGGCGAAGAAGCCCAGGGCCGACACTTCCGTCCGCGTCGGCAGGAAGGTCGTGTAGTCCAGCCCGCCCATCAGAAGGACGCGCGGCCAGTGCGGGCGCAGCAGCGGCGAGCCCGCGGGCGGCGAAGGGCATCAGCACCAGGCAGGCGACAGCCCAGCATCGTGATGACCTGCGGGGAAACGTGCCCGGGAGCCCAGCGACTCGTGACCGCATTTTCCGCCCAGAGCAGAGCGGCGATGGCGAGCAGAAGGTAGGCAGGCGCGGCCAACGGAGCGCGGGCCGCGCGCGATCCTCACCGGCGGCGGAACTGGCCACCACGCATAGGGGGACGCGGACCCGAGGAGCGCTCGTCCTTGTGGCGGAACACGAGACGGCCCTTCTCGAGATCGTAGGGCGACATCTCCACCGTGACCCGGTCACCCGCCAGGGTCTTGATGCGGTTCTTCTTCATCTTGCCGGCCGTGTAGGCCACGATCTCGTGGCCCTGGTCGAGCTGCACGCGGTAGCGCGCATCCGGCAGGATCTCGATCACGAGACCGTCGAACTGCATCAATTCTTCTTTCGCCATGCACCTTCTCCAGTCGGACCGTCCGGCAGCAGGCGTTCCGGCAATTCGTCTTCGGCTGTCATCGAGTCTCGGGAAACGCCGCAGGGCGCGGATCCGATCCGAAAGACCGTCCGCGCCAGCTCAGCAGCACCGGACGCATGTAGTCGTCGCAGGAACGCGCCGCAAGTCACGCAGAAGACAGTGCGGCGCTCATCGACATGAATCGCCCATCTTCACGGTCCGGCATCGTTGCCGGCATAGTCGAGCCGCCCATCCGGCGTCCGGCGCCAGACCCGCAGGATGACGGACCCGCCGGAGCGGTCCCCGCGGGCATCGAAGCCGACGGGGCCGAGCACGGTGCGCAATGGCTGGCCCCGCAACGCCTCGGCCACCTTGCGGCCATCCGCAATCCGCCCGGTCCTCGGATCCGCCGCGTGAGCCCGCTCCACGGCCTGGGCCAGAAGTTCGACAGCCGCGTAGCCCGAGGCCGCGACGCTCTCGGCCTCGGGCGTGCGCGGCGCGAGCTTGCCGCTCCGCGGCTCGGGCAAGTGCGGCGGGTCGGGCTGGAGGGTCATCACGGTGCCCTCCCCGTCAGGGCCGGCCGCGGCGAAACCCGGATCGAGGATACCGTCGCTGGCAACGAGCCGCGCGCCGAGGCCGGCCTCCCGCATGGCGTGCGCCAGTGCCGCCGCCTCCGGTGCGAGACCACCGAAATACACGGCCTCGACCCGGGCCGCCTTCAACCGGGCCGCGAGGTCGCTGAGGTCGCGGGTGCCGCGCGGGAAGCCGTCGAAGAAGACCTCAGGCGCGTCGGCCTCCTTCAACCGGGCGGCCACCGCATCGGCGAGGCCGCGGCCGAAGGTCGAGCGGTCGTGCACGATGCCGATGCGCCGGCCCGCGAAGGTCTTGGCGAGGTACGCGCCGGCCGCCCGAGCCTGCTGCGCGTCGCTCGCGCCGAGCCGGAACAGGTTCCAGAAGCCGCGGCCGGTGAGGGGTGTGTAGGTCGCGCCGGGCGTCACGACCACCGCCCCCGCCTCCTCGTAGACCGGGGCCGCGGCGGCGACCGCGACGGACTCGAAGGGCCCGACCACGAGGCGCACGCCGTCCGCCGCGAATTTCCGGGCGACCGCGGTGGCGATCTTGGCGTCGCCGGCATCGTCCGCCGGGACGAGGACGAACTTCGTCCGTGACCCGGCCGCCCGGTTCAGCTCAGCCACCGCCTGCTCGGCGCCCTGCCGGAGCCCCTGCCCGAAGGCGGCGTCCGGTCCGGAAAGCGGAGCCGACAGGCCGATCCGAACGGGCGCCTGGGCGGCCACGGGACCGGCGGCGAGCAGGCCTGCAAGGACCAGGGCGAAGCGGCGCATCATAACGGCAGCTTACGGCGCAGCCCGCCGCCTCTGGAAGAGGCAGCGTTTCAGGGACGCCGACATCCAATCGGGTCTCGGATCCTCGAATCCTTGAGCGGATCGCGATGCAGATGCGCGCGGAAGCGCTGGCGCGCGCGCGCGATGTGCGGAATAAGGCCGTCGGCCCGCTCCACCAACAGGTGCATCGAAGCGGCCGTCGCGCCGCACTGAAGACCCTCTGGGACGATTGATCATCATGACCTCGCTGTTCGCCGGCATCCAGGACGCGCCGCTCGACCCGATCATGCGGCTGTTCGAGGCTTTCAACGCCGATCCGAGCCCGAAGAAGCTCAACCTCGTGGTCGGCGTGTACACGGATGCGGACGGCAAGGTGCCGCGCCTGCGCGCCGTGCAGACCGCCGAGAAGCGCTGGATCGAGAAGGGCCTGCCGAAGACCTACCGGCCGATCGAGGGCACCAAGCCGTTCCGAGACGCGGTCCAGGAATTGCTGTTCGGGAAGGGCGCTCCGATCCTGTCCCAGAACCGGGTCGCGACGCTGCAGAGCATCGGCGGCACCGGCGCTCTCAAGACCGGCGCTGATGTGCTGGCCAAGCTGTATCCCGGCGCTACCGTGGCGGTGAGCAACCCGAGCTGGGAGAACCACAAGGCGCTGTTCACCCAGGCCGGCTTCACGGTGGTCGACTATCCCTACTTCTCGGCCGAGACCGGCGGCGCCGACTACCCGGCCATGCGGGCTTACCTCCAGAATCTGTCTAAGGGCTCGATTGTGGTGCTGCACGCCTGCTGCCATAACCCGACCGGCGCCGATCTCAGCCTCGACGAGTGGCGCGACCTTGTGCCCATGATGGCCGAGCGCGGCCTGATCCCGTTCCTCGACATCGCCTATCAGGGCTTCGGCAACGGCCTCGACGCCGATGCCGAGCCGGTACGCCTGTTCGCCGAGTCGGGCCAGGAATTCTTCGTTGCCTCCTCGTTCTCGAAGTCGTTCTCGCTCTACGGCGAGCGCGTCGGCGCGCTCACCATCGTGGCCGAGAATCCGGCCATGAAGGCGAAGGTCGAGGCCTTCGCCAAGCGGCTGGTCCGGGCGAGCTACTCGAACCCCCACACCCATGGCGCCGCCATCGTC
This sequence comes from Methylobacterium sp. P31, assembly GCA_050632875.1. GTDB lineage: Bacteria > Pseudomonadota > Alphaproteobacteria > Rhizobiales > Beijerinckiaceae > Methylobacterium. The sequence goes on from JBODSC010000001.1 coordinate 370,701, forward strand.
GAGATCGTGCTCACCGATCCGGAGCTGCGCGCCGACTGGGAGCGGGAGGCTCGCCGAGATGCGCGAGCGGATCAGCGCGATGCGCGAGCGGATGGCCGACAGCCTGCAGCAGCGTCACCCCGAACGGGGCTTCGACGCCATCAAGGCGCAGAAGGGCATGTTCTCCTACACGGGCCTGACGCCGGAGGAGGCCACCCGCCTGCGCGAGGAGCACGAGGTCTACGCTCTGGAGACCGGCCGGATCTGCGTGGCCGCGGTCAACACCCACAACATCGATCACGTCATCGACGCGATCGACGCCGTGGTTAAGAGCTGAGGCCGTGGCGGCTCTCAAACGCGTCTGCCGGTTCAATGTCTGGATCAACCCGGTCTTCGACGCGCGGCTGAGGGCCGAACCCGACATCAACCTGCAGGTCGGCGACCTGCAGGGTCCGGAGCACGCGCTCCAGACCCTTCTCGAGCAGGCCCACGTCTTTCACGTCTCGCCGGCGCGGGACGAGTTGCCGCGCCGCTGGCACGTGACGGACGCGTTGCTCGCGTCCTGCCCGAACCTACTCGCCGTCTCGTCGGGCGGCGCGGGCTTCGACACGGTCGATGCCGCCGCCTGCACCCGGGCCGGAATCGCGGTTGTCAATCAGGTCGGCGGCAATGCCCGCTCCGTCGCCGAATTGGCGATCGGCCTGATGCTCGCCGTCTCGCGCAAGCTCTGCGTCTCCGACCGGCTGCTCCGGGCGGCGCGCGGCTTCTCGCGGGAATCGCTGATGGGCCACGAGATCGGCGGCTCGACCCTAGGGCTCGTCGGGATCGGGCATACGGGCCGGGCGGTGGCCAAGCTCGCCCAGGGCTTCGACATGCGGGTCCTGGCCTACGATCCCCTGCTGTCGGCCGAGGAGATCCGCGCCCGCGGCGCGGAGCCGGTCGATCGGGCGCGGCTGCTGGCCGAGTCCGACATCGTGTCCCTGCACTGCCCGCTCGACGAGACGACCCGCGGGAGTTTCGACGCCAGAGCCTTCGCGGCGATGAAGCCGGGGGCACTGTTCATCACGACCGCCCGGGGTGGTGTCCATGACGAGGCCGCCCTCGCCGCGGCGCTGACCTCGGGGCATCTCGCCGGGGCGGGTCTCGATGTCTGGGCACCGGAGCCGCCGCCTCTCGATTCGACTCTGCTGCAGCTCGACACCGTGGTGGCGACCTACCACACGGCCGGCGTCACCCACGAGGCGCGCCGTAACGTGGCTGCCTGGGGCGCCGAGCAGATCATCGGTCTGCTGAAGGGCGAAACTCCGCCGCGCCTCGTGAACCCGGAGGTCTGGCCCGCCGTTCTGGAGCGCCGGGCGCGGCTTCTGGGCTGAGCGTCACGCGGCGGTCACCGCCGACGTGACCAATCCCCGACGATCCAACCAGATCTCCTCATTCTGAGGTGCTGCGCAGCAGCCTCGAAGGAGACCTCCAGAGATCGCAGAGCCTTCTGGAGCCCTCCTTCGAGGCCCGCTGGCGCGGGCACCTCAGGATGAGGGTAGGGACTCGGAATTCCCGATTCAAACGGGGCGCTGCCAGGCCGCCCGCATCCAGCCGAGCCCCGCCTCAGTGCCGGCAGCAGGATGGTACTCGCAGCCGACGAAACCGGCATAGCCGACCTCCTCCAGCGCGGCGAAGATCGGGTCGAACGCGATCGTGCCGGTCCCGGGCTCGTGCCGGCCGGGATCGTCGGCGATCTGGACATGGGCGATGAGCGGCGCGTGCGCGCGGATCAGCGCCGCCGGGTCGTGGCCCAGGCACACGCAGTGATATGCGTCGAACAGCAGCTTGACGTTGTCGCGACCGATCGTCCGGATCGCCTCGACCGCCACTAGCGGGTCATCGATCACGTAGTTGGCGATCGAGCCGGGGCCGATCGGCTCGACGATCACCGTCATGCCGCGCGCCTTTGCGGCATCGGCCGCGAAGGCGAGGTTGTCGAGATAGGTGTCCCACAGACGCGCCTGCTCGACCCCGGCGGGTCGGACACCCGCCATCGGGTGGACCATGCGGCAACCGAGCTGCGCCACGTAGTCCAAGGTCGGCTCGATGGTGGAGCGGTAATAGTCCACCTTGTCCGGCAGCGCCGCGAACCCCTTCTCGCCCTTGCTGGCGTCACCAGCGGGAAATCCGGTCTGGACCAGCGGCACGCCCGCCCGTTCGAGCCAGCCCGCTACCTCCCGGGCCGGCGTCGCAAACAGGTTCGGATGCTCGACCGCGCGGAATCCCGCCCGCGCAGCGGCCGCGAAGCGCTCCGCGAGCGGCAGCTCCGTGAACAGGAAGCCGCAATGGCCGCTGAGGCGGTCCTTGAGGGCACCGAACTTCATGGGTCAGGCGCTCCTGCCGGTCTCGATCATCGCGCGCATCCGGTCCACCGCCGCATGGGGCGCGGTCAGGACCGGGACATTCACCACCTTGCGCACCGCTTCCGCGGCCCGGGAGGTGGAGAAATGCGCCAGCATGATTGCGTCGCAATCGGCGAGACTCCGGCGCCCGTTCGGCGACCAGCCGGTTGTGGGTCACGGCATCGCCGGCCCGCAGGCGCACCATCGCGTCGCTCACCAGCACCGTGCGCAGGGTCGCCGGCCGGTCCGCCTGCCCGACGAACTCCTCGAACTCGTCGGTCATCGTGCCGACGGACGGCCCGAAGGTCGCCAGCATGCCGATGCGCTGGCCTTGCGCGATTGCGGCGCGGAACATCGCCTCGTTGGGTTTGAGCACCGGGACCGGCAAGGTCTCGATCAGCCGGTCGATCGCCGGTCCGAAGGCCGAGCAGGTGATCAGGATGCCGTCCGCGCCGATGTCGTGGCCGTAGCGGCCGAACCGCACGAAGCGCTCGATCATGCCCTCCGAGATCTCACCCGGCTCCTTGGCACGGTCCAGCGACAGACCGTCGTCGAGAAGATTGACCGTCTCGGCCTCGGGCCAGTTTTCCGCGAAGGCGGCCTGGATCGGCGCCATGGCGACCGGCGTCGCGTGCAGGAGGACGATGCGGGGAGCCATGCTGTGTCTCGGGTTGGGCGCGCCGGCCAGGGACCAGAGCGTCGTCGGTCGACTTGTAAGCGATTTCAAACGGGGAGCAAGATAGCGCAATGTGCGCGGCTCAGCCTAGCGCGGCGGCGGAGCCGTGCTGGCGCGGAGGATCAGTTCGGCGTCGATCTCGGTGAGGCGCACCACCGGGCGCCCCTGGATCCGCGCGATCAGGTGATCGCCGGCGGCGTGGCCGATCTCGGCGGAGTGGATCCGGATCGTCGTCAGAGGCGGATCTAGGAAGGGCGCGAAGTCGGAATCATTGTGGCCGATCACCGACAGGTCGCCGGGGATGGCGACGCCGCGGGCCCGGGCCTCGATCATGGCGCCGAAGGCGATCTGGTCGGTGCCGCAGATGATCGCGGTCGGCGGCTCACCCCCGGCCAGCATCTGGCGGAAACCGTCGCGGCCGCCGCTGATGCCGTAGGAGATCTCGATGTCGTGCTCCGGCGCGAGCCGCAGGCCGCGGGCCGCCAGCGCCTGCGCGATGCCGTTCACCCGGGCGCCGCCGCGGTCGTTGTCCTTGCGCAGACCGGAGATCACGCCGATCCGGCGGTGACCCAAATCCATCAGGTAGTTGGCCGCCCGGGCCGCCGAGGCGGCGTTGTCGAACCCGACGCAGGGGCGCTCTCGCGACAGACTGAAGGTTTGCACCATCGGGATCCCGTGTCGGGCAATACGGGTGTGCAGGTCCGGATGGTGGATGTCGCCGACCAGCATCAGGCCGTCGACGCCCCGCTCCAGCAGGAAGGTCGCCTCCCGCAGTTCGTCCTCCAAGTCGTAGCCGGCATTGGCCGCCACCAGGGTGTAACCCGCCTGCCGCAGCCGCTCCTGGAAGCTCGACAGCACCCGGACGAAGGCCTCGTTCTCGATGTTCGGGACCACCGCGCCGACCGCCATGAACCGGCGGGTCGAGAGCGCCCGAGCCGCCCCGTTGGCGACGAAGCCGAGATCATGGGCGGCGCGCATCACCGCCTCGCGCTTGTCGGCCCGCACCCCGGCGGAGCCGTTGAGCACCCGGGACACCGTCGCGGTGGAGACACCGGCGCGGCGGGCCACGTCCCGCGCGACAGGGCTGCGCCCAGGCGGCTCGAGGATCTCCTCCGGCAAATCCAGCACTGAAATCGGCTCCCCCGATCGCTCTTCGACCCGCGTCGCGATAGCCGCGGCGCGCATTTGCGTCGCGCACAGCAAGTCGAACCGGCAGTATATTGACACCGCTCCGGCGCGCTGGCTATCTGAAAGCGCTTTCAAAAACCGCCGTCGCGGCGGGCGACAGGGAGGAGCGGATGGCGACGCTCGACCGGCCGGCCGCCGGCTTGGGGGCACCGGAACGCCACGCGCCGACGGTGGGCGGAGCGGATTCCACGGCGGCGGGCATCGCCGCGCCGCAGGCCATCGTCACCAGCCTGAAGCGCAGCGACGCGGTCACGCCCTACCGCTTCCGCGACCTGCTGGCGCTCGACGATTTCGAGCGCCACGCGCGGCGGCTACTGCCGCCCATGATCTTCCAGTACGTGGCTGGCGGGGTCGAGACTGGCTCCGCGATGGCGCAGAGCCGCGGCGCCTATGCCGATTACGCGCTCCTGCCGCGGCTGATGCGCGACACCTCGGCGCGCGATACCGCCACCGAGCTGTTCGGCCACACCTACGCGGCCCCCTTCGGGATCGGCCCGCTCGGAGGCGCCGCCTTCATCGCCTATCGCGGCGACCTCGTCCTGGCCGAGGCGGCGCGGCGGATGAACCTGCCGATGTGCCTGAGCGCCTCCTCGCTGATCAAGCTAGAGGACGTGCACGCCCAGAACCCGCAGGCTTGGTTCCAAGGCTACCTGCCGGGCGACCAGCAGAGGATCGACCGCCTGCTCGACCGCGTGGAGGCCACCGGCTACCGGACCTTCGTGGTGACTGCCGACACGCCGACGCTGGGCAACCGCGAGCACAACACCCGCAGCGGCTTCTCGATGCCGATTAAGGTCACGCCCAAGGTCGCGTGGCAGAGCGCGACGCACCCGCGCTGGCTCTTCGGCACCGTCGCCCGGACCTTCCTCCAGCACGGCGCGCCGCATTTCGAGAACACCGAGGCCGAGCGCGGGCCGCCGATGATGTCGCAAGGAGCGGTGCGTAACACCATCGCCCGCGACCAGCTCTCCTGGAAGAACCTGGAGGCGATCCGCAAGCGCTGGTCCGGCAACCTCCTGGTGAAGGGGCTGCTCGCCCCGGAGGACGTCGAGATCGCCCGGGGCTGCGGCGCCGACGGCGTGATCCTCTCCACGCATGGTGGCCGCCAGCTCGACTACGCCATCGCCCCCTCGACGTGCTGCCGGAGATCGCCGCCCGGAAGGGGAATTTGAAGGTCATCGTCGACAGCGGCATCCGCCGGGGCACCGACGTGATGAAGGCGCTGGCGCTCGGCGCCGACTTCGTGCTGCTCGGCCGGCCTTTCATGTTCGCGGCCGCCCTCGGCGGGGCGGCGGGCGTCGAGCACGCCATGCGGATCCTGAAAGAGGAGCTCAACCGCGACATGGCACTCATCGGGGTGAATCGCCTGTCGGAGGCTCAATCCCGACTTCCTGCGCCGCGTCCCGCGGCGGGGCTGATCCGGAGATCGCTATATGCCCGACGCCGCACCCCGCCCAGCCCCCCTCGGCCTCGCCTTCATCGGCTGCTTCACCACCGAGCGGCGCAAGGCGCGCGGCCAGGGGATCGATGTCTACCGGACCGGAGCCGGGCTCGAGGCCTGGGCGCATCTCGGCCGGATCGAGGGCCTGACGAACCCGTCCTTCCTAGTCGCCGATCCGGACCGTGCCGTGCTCTACACGGTCCAGGGCGACGGCGAGGTAGCCACCGCCTTCGCGGTGTCGCCCGATGGTGGCCTACGTACCCTCGGCAGCGCCGCCACGGGCGGCACCAACAGCGTGCATCAGGCCCTCGACCCGAACGGGCGCTTCCTGATCGTCGCCAACTATGCGAGCGGCTCGGTGGCCCTGATGCCGGTCCGCGCCGATGGCGGGCTGGAACCGGCGATCCAAGTCCTGCCGATTCCGGGCGATCCGGGCCCGCACCGGACCGAGCAGGCCTGCGCCCATCCGCACCACGTGGTCCTCGCGCCGGGCGGGAGCCACGTGCTCGTGCCCGACAAGGGACTGGACCGCGTCTTCGTCCTGCGGCTCGACGGCGCGCGCCTCGCCATCGCCTCGCAGACCGCGATGCGGCCGGGCGCCGGGCCGCGCCATATCGCGTTCCACCCGGACCGGCCCCTCGCCTTCCTGATCAACGAACTGGATTCGAGCCTCGCCACCTGCCGCTGGGATGGCACCGCCGGCACGCTGACGCCCCTCCACCTCGTCCCGACCCTGCCGCCGGACTTCTTCGGCGCGAGCACGGCCGCGGCCATCGTGGTCACGCCGGACGGCCGACACGTCTACTCGTCGAACCGCGGGCAGGACGGGATCGCGCGCTTCCGGGTGGACGCGGATACCGAGCGGCTCGATCCCGCCGGCTGGACGCCGTCGGGCGGGCGCGATCCCCGCTTCATGACGCTGGCCCCAAATGGAAAGCACCTGCTCGTCGCCAACGAGCAGGGCGACAGCCTCGTCGAGTTCGCCATCGATCCCGAGACCGGCGACCTCACCCGCACGGGCTCGCGCCCGAGCCTCAGCCCCTGCACGGTCGCCTTCCTGTAGGGAGGCCAAGCGTCTGATCGAGTTCACCATTTCAGGAGAGGGACAATCGAGATCCACGCCTGTCCCACCCTCTCCCTCATCCTGAGGTGCCGGAGCGCAGCGGAGGCCTCGAAGGAGGGCTCCAGACGCCGCCACGATTCCTGGAGCCCTCCTTCGAGGCTGCTGCGCAGCACCTCAGGATGAGGGAGAGGGTGGGCAATACGAATTTCAACAGAACCTAGAAAAACATGAAAAATCTGGAGGAAGCCCTATGTTCGCTAAAAGATACAGGTTCCTGATCGCGTTCCTTCTCTTCATCGCGGGTATCATCAACTACATGGATCGCGCGGCGCTCGGTGTCGCGGCGCCCTTCGTCAAGCAGGATCTCAACCTGTCGCCCTCTGAGGCTCGGGGTGATCTTCAGCACGTTCTTCTTCGGCTACGCGCTGTTCGCCTTCGTGGGCGGCCAGCTCGCGGACCGCTACGGCCCGCGCAGCGTCTACAGCTGGGCCGCCGCCTCCTGGTCGGTCCTGTGCATGCTCACCGGGGCTGTGACCGGCTTCGCTCAGATGTTCGTGGTCCGCGCCCTGTTCGGCTTCGCCGAAGGCCCGATGAATTCCACCACGAACCGCACCATCACCACGTGGTTTCCCCGCGAGGAGACCGCCCGGACAATCGGATTCACCTTCTCCGGCCAGACCGTGGGCAGCGCCATCGCGGCTCCCGTCGTCGGCCTGCTGGCAATCCAGTACGGCTGGCGGGTGGCGTTCGTCGCCATCGGCGCCGTCGGCCTGATCTGGGTCGTGGTGTGGCGCCTCCTGATGACCGACCGGCCGCAGGACAATCCGCGCGTCGGCCCGGAGGAGATCGCCCTCGTCGAGCGCAGCCGCGCCGTGACGCACCTGGCGCCGTCCGATCACGCGCGCTCCCTGCGGGAATACCTGTTCCTGCCGAGCACGCTGTCGCTAGGGCTCGGCATGTTCGCGGTGAACTACACCCTGTACATCTTCCTCTCGTGGCTCCCGAGCTACCTCACCGACGCGCTGCACATGCCCGTGCAGCAGATGGCGCTGGTGGCCTCGATCCCGTGGGCCTGCGGCTTCGTCGGCTATGTTGGCGGGGGTGTCGTCGCCGACCACCTCTACACGCGCATGGGCGACAAGCTCGCCGCCCGGAAGCTCACCACGATCGTTCCCCTCGCCATCGCGGGCGTCGCGCTCATCGCCGTCAATGCCGCGCCGAATCCCGCCGCCGCGGTGGCGCTGATCGCGCTCGCGGTGCTGATGCTGACGAGACTCGGTGCAATCCTGCTGGGCCACGATCCACGAGCTGGTGCCGGAAGCGCGGGTCGGCGGGGTCAGCGGCTTCGTCCACCTGCTGAGCAACATCTCCGGCATCGTCGGACCGACCGCGACCGGTCTCGCCGTGCAGTATCTCGGCGGTTACGCCAGCGCCTTCGTCATCGCCGCCCTGATCGCCGCCGCGGGCGTCGTTGCGATGGCGATCTTCGTGCGCCGTCCCCGTGTCCCGGAGGCGGCCCGTACCCTGAACGCGGCCAAGGCCGCCTGATCCCCGCCTGATCCCGGAGTGCAGACCATGAGCGCGCGCGCCGACACCGTCCCGCAGAAACCCGTCCTCCTGACCGGAGCCTCGGGCGCCCTCGGGCGCGTGCTGACGCGGGCGCTCGGGGAACAGGGCTGGACGCTCCGGCTCACCGACCGGGTGCCCTTCCCGGATCCGCTGCCTGCGGGCGCGCGCTTCCAGGCCGCCGATCTGGAGGACGGGCCCGCGATCCTGCGCCTGGCGGAGGGCTGCGGCACGATCCTCCATTTCGGCGGGATCTCGGTGGAGCATCCGTTCGAGACGGTGATCGGCCCCAACATCCGCGGCCTCTACCACGCCTACGAGGCCGCACGCCGGGAGGGCGCCCGGATGGTGTTCGCCTCCTCGAACCACGCCATCGGCTTCCACGAGCGGTCCGAGGTGCTGGACGACGACTGCGCCTTGGCGCCGGACGGCTATTACGGTCTGTCCAAGGCCTATGGCGAGTTGATGGGTGGCCTGTATCGCGACAAGCACGGCGTGGAGAGCGTCTTCCTCCGTATCGGCTCCTGCTTCCCGGAACCTACCGACGCACGGATGCTGGCCACTTGGCTCTCCTACGGCGACATGACCCGTCTCGTCATGCGCGCCACCCTGGCGCCGACCCTCGGCACTGCCGGGACGGTCGTGATCTGGGGCGCCTCGAAGAACAGCCGCATGACTTGGTGGCGACGCGACGGGCGCGACGTCATCGGCTGGGCACCGCAGGACAGTGCCGATCCCTACGCCCCGGTGCTGGAGGGCAAGACCAGCGGCAACCCGGTGATCGAGCGCTACCAGGGCGGCGGGTTCACGGGGCTCGATTATTCCCGCGTGGAGACGACACGGTGAGGTGATGTTGGTCGCAAACGCGACCTACCACCCACCTCTCCTCATCCTGAGGTGACCGCGAAGCGGGCCTCGAAGGACGGCTCCAGAAGACGCCGCGATCCCTGGAGGGCTCCTTCGAGGCCTCCGCTGCGCTCCGGCACCTCAGGATGAGGTCGCGGGTAGGAAACACGAGACATTCGCGCGCGACCTGACGGATTGTCGGGTCGACCGGCTCTCCAACGAAACGGTGGAACACGACATGGCAGACGAGCAGACCGCGACGCGCCTGAAATGCGCCCTGGTGGTGCGGGGCGCCTTCGACGCGCATGTCGTCCGCGCCTTCGAGGCGGCGGGCGGCCGGGCGGCGATCCACTGGGCGCCGACCGCGGTCATCATGAAGGAGATCGAGGCGGGCGAGATCGCCGACGCAGTCCTCGTCCTCTCGGACGCCATGGAGCGCCTGATTGCGGAAGGCCGCGTCGAGTCGGAGAGCCGCGTCGACGCGGTGCGCTCCCGCTACGGCATTGCCGTGAAGGCCGGCGCGTCGCATCCGGATATCGGCACCGTCGACGCGCTCAAGCGCACGCTGGTCGAGGCGCGCTCCGTCGCCTATTCGCGCACCGGGGCGAGCGGGATCTACTTCGCCGGGCTCCTGCCGCGGCTAGGGCTCGCCGAGGCGGTCAACGCCCGCGCGACGATCATCCCGCAGGGTTTCACGGCCGAGAAGCTGGTCTCCGGTGAGGCCGATATCGCGGTCCAGCAGATCAGCGAGCTGATGGTGGTGCCGGGCATCGAGGTCGTCGGCACCCTCCCCGACCCGGTGCAAGAGATGACGACCTTCTCGGCCGCGATCATGCGCGGCGCGACCGACCGGGCGGGCGCCGCCCGCTTCCTCGCCGGACTGACGACGCCGCAGGCCGCCGAGGCCTACAGGAGCAGCGGCCTCGAACCGGCCTTCTGACCGGCACGGTGATGCCGATCGCGACCGCATCCTGAGGTGACAGGCTCAGGATGCGGCGTCCGCGTTGGAGAAGCCGGTCCTTCGAATCCCGGTTAACCGGGCCAAACAGAACAATGTCCCGAGAGGCAGCGATGGCCCCGAACGAACAGGACCGGATCGTCCGTCAGGTCTTCTTCAGGCTGATGCCGCTGCTCTTCGTCGGCTACGTCATGGCCTATGTCGACCGGATCAATGTCGGCTTCGCGTCCCTGCGGATGAACGCCGACCTCGGCATCGGCCCGGCCGTGTTCGGCCTCGGGGCGGGGATCTTCTTCATCGGGTATTTCATCTTCGAGGTGCCGAGCAACCTGATCCTGGAGAAGGTCGGCGCGCGGCGCTGGATCGCCCGGATCATGATCACCTGGGGCCTGCTCTCGGCGGCGATGATGTTCGTGCAGGGCTCGACGAGCTTCCTCGTCCTGCGTTTCCTGCTCGGCGCGGCCGAGGCCGGGTTCTACCCGGGCGTGATCCTCTACCTCACCTACTGGTTCCCGAAGGCCTACCGCGCCCGGATCTTCGGCGCCTTCGCGGTCGGCATCCCGGTCTCCCTGGCGATCGGCGCACCGCTCTCCACCGCGATCATGCAGCTCGACGGGCTGCTGGGCCTCAAGGGCTGGCAATGGCTGTTCCTGCTGGAAGGGGTGCCCACCACCCTGTTCGGCTTCGTCTTCCTCGCCCTGATCCCCGACCGACCCAAGGACGCGGCCTGGCTCGCGCCCACGGACCGCATGGCCCTGCAGGCGGTAATCGACGCGGAGCAGCGGGCGGTGGCGGCCACCCACGGAACCAGCCTGCGCACGGCCTTCGCCGACCCGCGGCTGATGGCGCTGTCGTTCATCTACTTTGCCAATACGGGCGCCAATCTCGGGCTGGCGTTCTTCCTGCCGCAGATCCTCAAGAGCACCGGGCTGTCGGACATGCAGACCGGCCTGATGACCGCGGTCCCCTACGTGTTCGGGGTCGTCGGCGGCCTGACCATCGGCTGGATCTCCGACCGGACCAACGACCGCCGCGTGACGCTGGCGAGCGCGCTGATGCTCACGGCGGCGGGCCTGGCGCTCGCCGGGCTCGCCACCGGCTCGCTCTGGGCCGTAGCGTTCATGGCGGTGGCGGCGGCCGGTCTCTACGGCGGCAAGGCGCCGTTCTGGGCCCTGCCGTCGGTGTTCCTCACCGGGAGCGCGGCGGCCGGCGGCATCGCGCTGATCAACTGCGTGGGCAATCTAGGCGGCTTCGTCGCGCCGTCCGTCGTCGGATGGATCCGCGAGACCAGCGGCAGCTTCGAGGCCGGCCTGTACTTCCTGGCGGCCCTGGCCTTCTCAGCGGTGATCGTAACCCTGCTGGTGGTCAATGCCCGCTTCGGCGACGGCCGCCGGCCCGCGGCAGCCCCGGCCCGGCGGTGGCGCCCCGCACCTGAAGCGATCCGGCGTGGGGATCGGCCCAGATCGCCACCCGCGACGCTGAAGTCGCGCCAGTCTCGGCCGTCCCGGGTTCGCGACCGCAAAAAAGTCCTTATGCTGATGCTGTCCGGACGCCCAATCCCGTCCGACCGGATCGCGCCCTCCATGCTGAAGACAGCCTTCGTTGCCGCCCGGGACCGCCAGCGGCTGTCCGAGATCGCGACGATCCTGATCGGCTTCGGCGTCACGCGGGTCGTCGACCGCCTCGGCCTGCGCCACCTGCCGCTGCTGCCGCGCCGCCAGCCCCGGGTCGACGTCACCCGTCTGTCCGAGCCCGAGCGTCTACGGCGGGCGATCGAGGCGCTGGGCCCGACCTTCATCAAGTTCGGGCAGGTGCTGGCGAGCCGGCCCGACCTCCTGTCGCCGGCCTGGACTGAGGAGCTGCAGAAGCTCCACAGTCAGGTCGTGCCGGTGCCGTGGGAGCAGATCGGTCCACAGCTCGAGCAGGATCTCGGCGGCTCGCCGCTCGAGGTGTTCGCCGCCTTCGACACGAACCCCATCGCCTCCGCTTCGATCGCCCAGGTCTACCGGGCGCGCCTGCACACGGGCGAGGACGTGATCGTCAAGGTGCTGCGGCCGAACCTGCGCAAGATCATCGAGGCGGATCTGCGGCTGATGGCGCACGGAGCGCGCATCGTCGAGAACGAGTGGCCCGACATGGCCCGCTACCAGCCGCGGGAGCAGATGCGCCACCTCGCGGAGGGCCTGAACGGCGAGCTCGACCTCCTCAACGAGGCGCGCAACTGCGAGCTGCTCGCCCAGATCTTCGAGGGCCGCGACGACATCGTCTTCCCGAAGATCCATTGGGAATACTGCTCCGAGCGGGTGCTCGTGCAGGACTTCATCCACGGCATCCCGCCCAACGACGAGGCGGCCCTGAAGGCGGCCGGGATCGACAAGAAGCTGTTGGCCCAGAAGGGGACCGACGCCTTCTTGCGGATGGCGCTGATCGAGGGACTGTTCCACGCCGACCCGCATCCCGGCAACATGCTGGCCCTGCCGGGCAACCGCATCGGCTTCATCGATTTCGGCATCATCGGCCGGCTCTCGCAGCGGAGACGCTCGCAGCTCCTCGTGCTGATCGGCGCGATGCTCAAGCAGGACGCGGACGGCCTCATGGCCGTGCTCCTCGACTGGACCGGCGCCAGTAACCCGGACCTGACCAAGCTCCAGGTCTCGGCCCAGTCCTTCGTGGAGAGCCATTCCTCGATCCCGCTCAATCTCGGGCTGGTGCTCACCGACTTCATGAACATGGCCCGCGAGAACGACCTCGCGATGCCCACCGACCTCGCGATCCTGTTCAAGGGGCTGGTGACCGCCGACGGCGTGATGCGCCACCTCGACCCGAATTTCGATCTGTTCGCGGCGGCCGGACCCACCGTCCGGGCGAGCATGCAGACGCAGTTCTCGCTCTCCGCCCTCAAGCAGAAGGCCGAGGCGCTCGGCGTCGGCCTCTACGGCGCGGCCTCGGAGCTGCCGACCCTGATCCACCTGATGCTGGTGCGGCTGAAGCAGGGCCGCGTCACCGTCGAGATCGAGGTGAAGGGGCTCGACAAGGTCACCCGCGGCATCGAGCGAGCCGCGGCCCGGGTCGCGGTGGCCCTCGTTGTGGCGGCCTTCGCCACCCAGCTGGCCCCCCGGCTGATCGACCTCGGCACGCCGGTCTTCGTTTCGATTGGATTAATTATTTTCGTACTCGGGATCGGCTGGCTCGTGCTGCTGATGCGGAACAAGTGACTGTTTTCGCCACCAGCCTGGGCTGAGGCAGAAGTTTTCGCCCGTCAACGAATACACAGTTCGTTTGCTTATCGCCGGCGCCGTGCTAGCGTCGGGCATCCAACGATTCGCCAGGCCGCCGGCGGGGGCGGCACCAGAAGCGGTCCGAACCGCCGGTGCGCCCCTGTTCCGACATCGCGTCGCCGCGCCCTGTCGTCGAAGGATGACCGGCGACGGGCCATCCACGGGCGGCCGCCGGGACGCGAAGGGGGCGAGCGATGGATGCAGGCATCGTGTTGCCGCGGGCGGCCAGAGCGGAGCAGCATCTGGACGCGCTCGTGGCCGAGAACATCCGTCTGCGCGCCCTGCTCGAACAAGCGACCTCAGGCATGGAAAGGGAGCGCCGACGCGGCCGTCGGCTTGGCCGCATCGGCGAGGCTGCGGGCCGCGTGGAAGCGGAGCGCCTGGCCGAGCAGGGGTGGTTTCCGGCATCGCCGCTGCACCGTGTGGTGAGCGCCGCGGACACGAGGATGCCCTGCCCCCGCGGGCCGCGGTCTTCCGGGTTTTCGCAGGCGGCCGCGGATTACCTGGATGTACTCGACCGCAACGGTGCCTTGATCAAAGCCAGCGAGAACGGCCCGGCGCTCCTCGGCGCGCACGACGAGGCAGACGTCATCGGCCGTCCCTGGATCGAAATCTGGACCCGCCTGGAGGATCGCGAGGCGGCGGCTGCGGCGCTGGACAAGGCGCGGCTGGGTAAGCCGTGCCGCTTCCAGGGGCAGCTCGAGAGCGGCCGCTCGGTTCGGTGGTGGGATGTGGCCGTCACCCCGGTCGGCGCAACGCCCACCCGCCCCGAGCGCATCCTGGCCGTGTCGCGCGACATTTCCGACTTGAAGCTGACTGAGGCGCGCCAGACCCTGCTGATGCAGGAACTCGCCCATCGGATGAAGAACACCATGGCTATGGTCCAGGCGGTGGCGGCACAGACCATGCGCAATGCGGTCTCGCTGGAAGCCGCCGGCGAGGCCCTGGCCGCGCGGCTGCTCGCCCTTGCCCAGGCCCACGACGTCCTCCTCAAGGGGTCCTTCGCGCGGGCCTCCATCGCCGGTTTGGTCGAGGGGGCGGTCTCTCTGCATGGCGACGGCGTCGCCGATCGATTCCGGGTGGCGGGTCCCGACCTGACGCTAGGCCCGCGCCATGGCATGATGCTCGCCCTCATGCTGCACGAACTCGGCACCAACGCCGCCAAGTACGGCGCGCTCTCCGTCGCGGCCGGACATGTCGGTATCAGCTGGGACGTCGCCGACGAGGCGGACGGCCCGATCCTCCGGTTCCGCTGGCAGGAAACCGGCGGTCCTCCGGTGACCCCGCCGACCCGCACCGGCTTCGGCACGCGCCTGATCGCCCGCAGCCTCGCCCACAGCTTCGGCGGGACGGCGCGGCTCAGTTATCCGCCGGAGGGCGCGGTGCTGACCTTCGAGGCGCCACTCGACGCCGTAACGGCGGCCTGACCGGCGTCCCGATGGCGGCCCTCGGCGCAGGTTCCGACCTCCGCCCGCATGTCCCGCAAAGCCGCGAGCGTCCTGTCACGCAGGGACCGGAGGTCGACGAGCGGACCCGAGAGGTCGTCGCCCGCCTTGGCGGATTGCTCAAGGCCGCGGCAGGCCAGGGAGAGAGCCGCGCAGCCGAGCATGCCCGACATTGACACCAGCGTGTGCGCCTCGCGCCCGAAGTCGGCATCGTCGCGATCCGGACCTTCGAAAGCGGTGGCGAGGCTCAGAACGAATCGATCAAGGATGCGGACGAGCTTCTCTGTGCCGATCACGGCACTGAGTTCTTCGAGCGCCTCCTGGTTCACGAGCGCGTGTGACACCGTCCGACTCCGATAGCGGATCCGCTACGCCTTCCGAGAGAAGCGCGCAGCCGCAGCGAGGTCCAGCGGCGCGGCGCGCACGGCCTCGATTAAGCCGGCTTGTGTCATGTTTTCAACAAATCGCAATCCCTCTCCCGGCGTCGCTTGGCGACGTGGCGAGAGATCGAAAAGACCAGCATTGCCCACATGGGCATGCACGGCAAAATTGCATTGGCGGTTTTGACAAAGTTCTTGATTGTATTCTCCCCGAATCTACTGCCGCGTGGCCGGCGCAGCGAATAATGCTAGGGCTTGATTCCGGGCGGCCGGGACGCCGCCGGAGGAACAGCTCGCGCCGTGCCCCACCGGAATCTACTGTGACGGCCTACAGCCTGCGCGCCCGGCTGCTGGCCCTATGGGTCCTCCTGCTCGCGTCCGCGGCCGCCACCGCCTACCTGATGTTCGGCGTCTACAGCCAGTCGACAGGCGTCCAGGTCGCCCAGACCGAGATTGCCGTCGGGCGGGCCTGCCGCGAGGTCATCGACAGGTACGCCGCACTGGTCGGCACCCGCGGGCGCGGCATCGCCGCGGCTGACCTCGGCGGCGTGCTCGGGGCGGCGCTCGGCGGGTACGCGGGCGTCGAGGGCGGGATCTGGAGCGCGGCCGACGGCTCGGTCGCCTACGCCTATCCCACCTACGAGGGGACGGGCCCGAAGACCGACCTCCCGGCCGCGGAGCACGATACGATCGCGGCGCTGAACGCACAGGTCCTGCGCGTCGGTCACACCGTCTCCATCCGCCGGCCGAGCCGAACCCAGGTGCTCCTGCTCCAGGGCTGCCCCCTGCGCGGTCCAGAGCCTGAACTGACCGCCTGGACCATGGGCCGCGCGCACGTCAACGATGGACCTACCTACACGCGCTTCCTGGCGGCTCTTGGCTTCCTGGCCGCCACAGTGCTCGGTTCCGCCGCCTTCCTCGGCTGGTTCCTCTACGGATTCTCCGGCCGGATCGCCAAGCTCGAAGCCGCGCTCGCGGCGCCGCGGCCGGACGGCGAGGACCTTACGCGCCTCGATCGAACCGGGGAGTACGAACTCGACCGTCTGGTCGACGCGCTCAATGCCGCGGGCGGGCGGCTGCGGGAGGCCCGAGCCCAGGCCGTAGCCGCCGAGCGCCTGGCCGCCTTCGGCCGGCTCGCGGCCAGCGTCGCCCACGAGATCCGCAACCCGATCGCCGCGATGCGGCTCAAGGCCGAGAATGCCCTGGTCAGTGGCGACCCGAACCGCGCTGCCATCGCGCTGGAGACGGTGCTGGGCCAGATCGCCCGGGTCGACACGCTGCTGCGCGATCTCCTGAATCTGACGCAGGCGCGCTCGCTCAACCGGACGCCCACCCCGGTTGCGCCGCTCTTGGCGGATTGTGCCCGCCTGCATGAGGATCTTGCGAACGCCCGCGCTGTCCGGGTCCAGACCGGGACTGAGGATCTGCCAGGGACGGAACACCCGCATATCGACCGGGGGCAGGTCGTCCGCGCCCTGGACAACCTGCTCCTGAACGCCCTCCAGCACACGCCACCGGGCGGCCGGGTCCGGCTCGGTGCCGCGCGGGTCACGGTCGAAGGCGCCCTGCGCCTGAACCTGCATGTGAGCGATACCGGGCCGGGCATCGATCCGGCGATCCGCGACACGATCTTCGAGCCCTTCGTCACGGGCCGAGCCGATGGGACAGGCCTCGGCCTCGCGATCGTCCGTGAGATCGCCCGGGCCCATCGCGGCGAGGTCAGGCTGGTCCAAGACGAGCCCGAGACCACCTTTCTCCTGGACCTGCCATGGCGACCATCCTGATCGTCGACGACGACCGGGCCCTGCGCGAAGGGCTCGCCGAGACGGTGGCCGACCTCGGCCACACGCCCCTGCCGGCGGCCTCCGGGTCGGAGGCGTTGGCGCGGCTGCGCGAGGGCCCGGTGGCGGCGGTGCTGCTCGACCTGCGCATGCCGGGCGATCTTGACGGGATGGCGACCCTGGAGCGGATCTGCGCGCTCCCGGACCATCCGCCCGTGACCGTGCTGACGGCCTTCGCGAGCCCGGCCAACACCATCGAGGCGATGCGCCTCGGGGCCCACGACCACCTCACCAAGCCGATCGGCCGCGCCGACCTCGCCGCCGCCCTCGACGCGATGCTCTGCACCGCACGGTCGGATCCGGGCGAACAGGCCGCGCAGGCCGAACATCCGGGCCTCGTGGGGTCCAGCGAGAGCATGCGGCGGATCCAGAAGATCATCGGGCTCGTCGCCGATACCGACTCGACCGTGCTGATCCACGGCGAGACCGGCACCGGCAAGGAGGAGGTCGCGCGAGCGCTGCACGCCTTCTCCCGCCGGCGGACGCGGCCGTTCATTCCGGTGAATTGCGCTGCCATCCCGGGCGACCAGTTGGAGAGCGAGCTGTTCGGGCATGTCCGGGGGGCCTTCGCCGGCGCGGCTGCGGACCGCGCGGGCGCCTTCCATCAGGCCGAGGGCGGCACCCTGTTCTTGGACGAGGTCGGCGATATGCCGACAGCCATGCAGGCCAAGATCCTGCGGGTCATCCAGGATTGCGTGGTGACACCGCTGGGCGGCCGATCCGCGCAGGTCGACGTCCGCTTGGTCGCCGCCACGCATCGCGACCTGCCCGCGCTGGTGGCCGAGGGCCTGTTCCGCCCCGAACTGTACTATCGCCTCAACGTCGTACCCATCGCCCTGCCGCCCCTGCGCGAGCGCTTGGCCGACATCGTGCCGCTGGCCGAACATTTCCTCGCCCGGTCGGGCAAGCGCCTGAGCGGCGGCGCGGCGTCCCGCCTGCTGGCCTACGGCTGGCCCGGCAACGTGCGCGAACTGCGCAATGTCGTGGAACGGGCAGCGGTGCTGGTGCGCGGCGGGATCATCGCACCCGACGATGTCGACCTGCCGGCAGACCGCCCGGCGCCGCGGATCGAGAATGGATCCCCAGCGGACTGGTTGTCGGGAGATCTGCCCGGAGCCGTCGCACGGCTGGAGCGCACAATGATTGTCGCGGCGCTCCGTGAGGCGGACGGAAACCGGGCCCGAGCGGCGCGGCGCCTCGGCATCCAGAGGCAGCTTCTCTACGCCAAGATCGAGCGCTACGGCCTCGGCGCCTCCGGGACCGATCTGTCGGGAGAAACGACGGCTGATGTCGGGAATCCCGACGCTTCCGAGGGCTCGGACACGGGCTAAGCCCTTCCCGACGCACAGAATCGCGAGCGCCCCGGGTCCGGCCCGGGAGCTGCGGGAACCGATCGGGCGCGCGGGCGTCGAGCACCGCATGCGCCAAGCCGGGCTTTCGACCGGAACGGGCATCGGTCGGGGGCTGACTTAGGATGCGGGAAATCGATGCCGCCGGATTGGCGCGGAGCGCGGGCACGCGGACGCCTTCGGTCAAGGCGCTGCGCGGCCTCGACGCGCTGAACTTCTTCCTCGCCGACGTGCGCGACGGGCTCGGCCCGTATCTCGCGATCTACCTCATCGCGGTGCGCGGCCCGGACCAGGGCTGGAACGAGGCAACAACCGGCCTCGTGATGACCATCGCGGGCATCCTCGGCCTCGTGGCGCAGACGCCGGCGGGCGCCCTCATCGACGCCACCAATCACAAGCGGGCCGTGGTGATCGGCGGGGCCATCGCGGTCACAGCGAGTTGCCTCGTCCTGCCGTTCATCGCGAACTTCTACCTGGTGACCGTGACCCAATCGATCGCCCATGTGGCCGGCTCCACCTTTCCGCCGGCACTGGCCGCGATCACGCTGGGCCTCGTCGGGCCGAAGATGTTCGCCAAGCGGATCGGCCGCAACGAAGGCTTCAACCATGCGGGCAACGCGGCCTCGGCCGCGGTGGCGGGCGGACTCGCCTACTTCTGCGGGCCCGTGGTGGTGTTCTGGCTCATGGGCATCCTCGCCGCCCTGTCCATCGGCGCCATGCTGATGGTGCCGGCCGATGCCATCGACAACGATCTCGCCCGAGGCATGACCGAGACCGGATCGCAGGCGCAGGAGAAGCCCTCGGGCCTTGCCACTCTGATCCAGAACCGGGCGTTGCTGCTTTTCGCGATCCTCTGCGCGATCTTCCACCTCGCCAACGCGGCAATGCTGACCTCGGTGGGCCAGCTCCTCACGCACTTGGCCGGCAAGGACCACGCGACCTCGCTGATCGCGGTCTGCATCGTGGCGGCGCAATGCGTGATGGTGCCTGTGGCGATCTTCGTGGGCGCAAAGGCTGATGTGATCGGGCGCAAGCCGATCTTCCTGGCGGCCTTCGGAGTCCTGGCCCTGCGGGGCGTGCTCTACACCGTCTCGGACAACCCATTCTGGCTGGTGGGCGTGCAACTCCTCGACGGGATCGGCGCGGGCGTCTACGGCGCGCTGTTCCCGATCGTCGTATCCGACCTCACCCGCGGCGGCGGGCGCTTCAACGCGGCCCAGGGCGCAGTCGCCACCGCCCAGGGAATCGGTGCTTCCCTGAGCGCAACGCTCGCCGGTGTGATCATCGTGTCGGCCGGCTATTCCCTCGCCTTCCTGGCCCTGGCAGCCATCGCCGCCCTGGGCTTCGTGCTCTATCTCGTGCTGATGCCGGAGACCCGGGGCGCAGTCGCCGCTGGGGGCGAGCCGGAGAGCGGCTCCGGCTTACCCCCGGCGATCCCCGCGCGCGCCTGACGGCGTCGATCAGGCTCAGGTCACGGCGGCAAGCCCCGGCTCCGCCGTTATCGAGGGGACGAGCGCCGCGGTGGCCTTCGGCTCGGGGGCGCCGTGCGCGAGACATAGTAGAGGTCGACGGCGCGCCAGAACGCGCCCTGCTCCTCGACCGAGCGTCGGGCGAGGGACTTCTCGAGAATCGACATCGCGGCCCGCGCGGGCTCGCTCCGCTCGAGTTCCTCGAGCAAGCCGGCGAGATGCAGCATGGGGGCTAACCTCCGAACGGACAGCAACCCCCGACAACGCCTCAACCTGGATTAAGATCCGGCTTGGCTGTGGCCGGGCGGCCCCGCACGATCCTTGCCTGGGGCGGGCGCGCGGCTACCATCGCCGCGTCGAGTCGGACTCGTCACTCCTTCAATCTTCGAGGATCACCGATGTTCTCCTGCCGAAGCGGCGCGGCCCTTCCCCTGCGCGGGGTGGCCTTCGCGCTGGCCCTCGCCAGCTCCCTCGGGTCGGCCCTGCTCCTCGCTCGCGAGATGCCGGAGGCCGGCACCGCGGCTGCGGCGAAGAAGCCGAACGTCGTGATCCTCGCCACCGGTGGCACGATCGCGGGCGCCGGGGCGGATGCCGCCAACAGCGCCACCTATACGGCCGCCAAGGTGCCGGTGGAGAAGCTGATCGCGGCGGTCCCGCAGATGAGCAACGTCGCCAACGTGCGCGGCGAGCAGGTCTTCCAGATCGCCTCGGAGAGCTTCACGGACGCGCAGCTCGTGCAGCTCGCCAAGCGCGTCTCGCAGCTCCTGAAGCAGGACGACGTCGACGGCGTGGTCGTCACGCACGGGACCGACACCCTGGAGGAGACCGCCTTCTTCCTCGACCTCGTGATCAAGAGCGACAAGCCGATCGTGGTGGTCGGCTCGATGCGACCGTCCACGGCGATCTCGGCTGACGGTGCCCTCAACCTCCTCGACGCCGTGACGGTCGCGGCCAGCAAGGAGGCGGTGGGCCAGGGCGTCACCGTGACGATGAACGACTACATCCAGTCCGGCCGCGACGTGAACAAGCGGACCAACGTCGTGCCCAGCGCCTTCTACAGCCAGTGGGGTCCGCTCGGCATGGTCGTCGAGGGCAAGACCTACTTCTTCCGCTCCCTGTCGAAGCGCCACAACACGAATTCCGAGTTCGACATCGACCAGATCGACAGCCTGCCGCTCGTGGGCATCGTCTACGGTTCGGGCAACATGATCCCCGGCGTCTACGACGCGGAGGTCCAGGCCGGCGCCAAGGCGATCGTGAATGCCGGCACCGGCAACGGCTCGGTGCCTGGCTACCTCGTGGACAAGCTCAAGGACATCCGTTCCAAGGGCACGATTGTCATCCGCTCGTCGCGGGTGCCGGACGGCTTCGTACTGCGCAACGCCGAGCAGCCAGACGACAAGTACGACTGGGTGGTCGCGCACGATCTGAACCCCGCCAAGGCCAAGATCCTGGCGGCCGTGGCGCTCACCAAGACGAACGACACCAAGGAGTTGCAGCGGATCTTCTGGGAGTATTGAGGACGGCCGCGCGTCGGCCTGACGCCCCGGCCGATACCATCCCCTCATCCTGAGGTGCCCGCGTCAGCGGGCCTCGAAGGAGCCCTCCAGCCGGCCGCGCGATGCCTGGAGCTCTCCTTCGAGGCGGCCGCTGCGCGCCCGCACTTCAGGATAAGGTCGGAGGATGGGAGGGCGGTTCTCGGAGCCGCCGGGCGCTCCCGCGCGTCGGCCGGGTTACATCCCGCGGCGCACCCCTTAGATACCGGCCACCGACGCGGTCGCGGGGCCGAGCCCGAATCGCGGCATCAGCCTTGCGCCCATCGGCACCGAGCCTGGAGGAACGAGCATGACCGAGCTTCACCCGGAGGTCGCGGCGGTCACCGAGCGCGTCGTGGCGCGCTCCCGCGAGACCCGGCGCGCCTATCTCGACCTGATCGTCCGCGAGCGCGAGGCTGGGGTCCGGCGCGGCAAGCTCGCCTGCGGCAACCTCGCCCACGGCTTCGCGGCCGCCGGCGAAGACAAGGCGGCGCTCCGCGACGAGCGGACGGTGATGAACATCGGCATCGTCACCGCCTACAATGACATGCTCTCGGCCCATCAGCCCTACGGACGCTATCCCGAGCAGATCAAGCTGTTCGCCCGGGAGCGCGGCGCCACCGCGCAGGTTGCGGGCGGCACGCCGGCCATGTGCGACGGCGTCACACAGGGCCAGCGCGGCATGGAGCTGTCGCTGTTCTCCCGCGACACGATCGCCCTCTCCACCGCTGTGGCACTGAGCCACGGCATGTTCGACGGCGCGGCCCTGCTCGGCATCTGCGACAAGATCGTGCCGGGCCTGCTGATCGGCGCGCTCCGCTTCGGCCATCTGCCGACGATCCTGATCCCGGCCGGGCCGATGCCCTCCGGCCTCGCCAACAAAGAGAAGCAGCGGATACGCCAACTCTACGCCGAGGGCAAAGTCGGCCGCGCGGAGCTGCTCGAATCCGAGTCCGCCTCCTATCACGCGGCCGGAACCTGCACCTTCTACGGCACCGCCAACTCGAACCAGATGATGATGGACTTGATGGGCCTGCACATGCCGGGCGCGTCCTTCATCAATCCCGGCACCAAGCTGCGCCAGGCCGTGACCCGGGCGGCGATCCACCGGCTCACCGAGATCGGCGCCTCGGGCAACGATTACCGCCCACTGGGGCTTTGCGTCGACGAGAAGGCGATCGTGAACGCCGCCGTAGGCCTGCTCGCCACGGGCGGCTCCACCAACCACGCGATCCACCTGCCGGCCATCGCGCGCGCTGCTGGCATCGTGATCGACTGGGAGGATATCGACCGGCTCTCCAGCGCCGTGCCGCTGATCGCCCGCGTCTACCCGAACGGGGCCGGCGACGTGAACCATTTCCACGCCGCGGGCGGCATGAGCTTCGTGATGGCCGCCTTGCTGGATGCCGGCCTGCTGCACGACGACATCCTCACGGTCGCGGGTCAGTCCCTGCGCGACCACGCCCGCGACCCGAACCTCGCCGGCGAGGAACTTATCTTCGAGAATGCCGTCCCGGAGAGCCTGGACGACACGATGATCCGCCGGCCCGACAACCCGTTCCAGCCGGACGGCGGCATGCGGCTGGTTAAGGGCAATCTTGGCCGGGCAACCTTCAAGACCAGCGCCGTGGAGGAGCACCGCCGGACCATCGAGGCGCCGGCCCGGGTCTTCTCCGATCAAGACCAGGTGCTCAAGGCCTTCAAGGCTGGAGAATTGGAGCGGGACGTCGTGGTGGTGGTCCGGTTCCAGGGCCCGAAGGCCAACGGCATGCCGGAGCTGCACAAGCTCACGCCGCCGCTGGGCGTGCTCCAGGATCGCGGCCACAAGGTTGCGCTCGTGACCGACGGGCGGATGTCGGGCGCATCGGGCAAGGTGCCGGCCGCGATCCACCTGAGCCCCGAGGCGCTCGGCGGCGGCCCGATCGGGCGCATCCGCGACGGCGACATCGTCCGTCTGAGCGCCTCCGAGGGGCTGCTGCAGGTGATGGTCGACGATGCGGAACTCGCCGCCCGCCCGGAGGCCGCGCCTCCGGCACCCGCGGAGGGCACCGGGCGGGAGCTGTTCGCGTTCATGCGCCATGGGGCCGACACGGCCGAGCGCGGCGCCTCGGCGATGCTCGCCGCCGCCGGCCTCTGATCCTCGTACAGGGAGTTGCCGACCATGAACGATCTGACCAGCATCGACGCGCTGATGCGCTCCGTGCCCGTCATTCCGGTCCTGGTGATCGACGACGTGGCCCATGCGCGGCCCATCGCCGAGGCCCTGGTAAAAGGGGGTCTCACCGCCCTGGAGGTCACCCTGCGCACCCCGGCCGCCCTCGACGTGATCCGGGAGATGACCCGGGTCGAGGGCGCCGTGGTCGGGGCTGGCACGGTGCTCAGCCCCCGCGATCTCGACAACGCCCTCGCGGCGGGGGCCGAGTTCATCGTCTCGCCGGGCCTGACGGATCCGCTGACCGAGGCCGCCAAGGTGAACGGCGTGCCCTACCTGCCGGGCGTGGCCACCGCCGCCGACATCATGCGCGGGCTCGACCACGGCCTCGACCGGTTCAAGTTCTTCCCGGCCGAGGCCGCGGGTGGGATCAAGGCGCTGAAGGCGCACGCCGCCGTATTCGGGCAGGTGCGGTTCTGCCCGACGGGCGGGATCACCGAGGCAACCGCCCCGGACTGGCTGGCGATCCCGTCGGTTCTCTGCGTCGGTGGCAGCTGGGTGGTGAAGCCCGGCACGCCCGATCCGGCGGCGATCGAGAAGGCGGCCCGGGCTGCCGCGGGGCTGCGGAAGGCGGCGTGACGGCGGCCTTCGTTGCGAGCGGAGCAATCCAGTCGCGCCACGTCGGAAGGCTGTGCGCCGCCCTGGGTCGCCTCGCTGCGCTCGCGATGACGTCTGCCGCGAAGCGCGTGACGTGAACGGAACCTACTCCGCCGGCAGCGGCTGCCTCTGTTCCCGCGGCGTGAACAGGCCGCCCTCTGGCTCCAGCGCGATCCGCCGGTCGTGGAAACCCTCCAGCGTCGAGCGGTGGCCGATCGACACGATGGTCGTCCCGGGCAGCCGCTCGCGCAGCATCCGGTAGAGTGCCGCTTCGGAGGGCTCGTCCAGCGAGGCCGTCGCCTCATCGAGGAACAGCCATTCCGGCTTTGCCAACAAGGCCCTTGCGATGGCGAGCCGCTGCTGCTCGCCGCCCGACAGCCGCCGCTCCCAGGCATCGGTCTCGTCGAGGCGGTCCACCAGATGGGGCAGCTGGGCCGTCGTCAGAGCGTCTCGGATCGCCGCGTCCGGGAACTGATCAGTGGTGTTGGGATAGACCACCGCACCGCGCAGCGTGCCCAGCGGGATGTAGGGACGCTGCGGCAGCAACAGGGCCGACTGCCCGGCGGGCACGTCGATCCGGCCCTTGCCGAACGGCCAGATGCCGGCGATCGCGCGGAACAGCGTCGACTTTCCGGAACCGGACGGTCCGGTGACCAGCGTCGCCCCGCCCCGTGGGAGCGTCAGCGCATCGGCGGAGACGATCGACCGGCCGTCCGGCAGGGCCAGAACCAGCCCCCGGGCGGTGACGTCGCCCGTGCTCTCGTTGCCCTGGATGAGCCCGTAGCCTGCCGCCTCCAGCGCCTCGGCCTTGGTCATCGCCCGGCGGAAGGAGCCGAGACGGTTGGTGTTGGCTTTGTAGGCGGCCAGCGTCGTGTAGGAATCCACGAAGAACGACAGCGAGCTCTGCACCTGGCCGAAGGCCTGCGAGGTCTGCTGCAGGGCGCCCAGTGTGATCTTCTTGGCGAAGAACGACGGCGCCGCGATCACCATCGGGAAGATCACGCTCGCCTGCCGGTAGCTGAACGTGAAGGCGATCAGCTTAATGCGGCGGAAGATGATCCCGACATAGTTCTCGATGACGCGATGGAACAGCGTCGCGAGACGCGACGCCTCGGCGCGCTCACCCCGCAGCAGCGCGATCTGCTCCGAGTAGATGCGGTTGCGTGCGAGCGCGAAGCGGAAATCGGCCTCGACCTGCTCCTGCCGGAAATCGAGCCCGATGAGCGGGCGGCCGATGATGTGTGTGAGCCACGTGCCCACCACCGCGTAGGCGATTACCAGCCAGACCAGGAAGCCCGGCACCACCGTGTCGGTGAACGGCAACACGAAATCGCGCGACAGCGTCCAGAGGATCACGATGAATGACACGAGCTGCGCCGCCTGGCTGAGCAGCCGGATCGACAGGGTCGTGGTCTGGACGATGAAGCTGTTGATGTCCGCCTGGATACGCTGATCCGGGTTGTCCGCCTCCTCGCCGGTGAACGGGATGCGGTAGTGGGTTCCGTTGCCGAGCCAGCGCTCGTACAGGCTGTGGGTCAGCCACGTCCGCCACCGGATGAGGAGCGAGGAATCCACGAACAGGTCGAACATGCCGATGGCGATGTTCAAGGTGGCGAGCGGCACGAAGACCCAAAGCAGCTGGTACCAGAAACCGGCCGCGTCGTATTCCTGCAGCGCGTTGTAGATGTCGCGGTAGAAGAAGTTGAACCGCAGCGTCAGGGCGACGTCGGCGAAGTTCACGAAGATCGATAGGGCGACGAGGTTGCGCCCGATCCGGCCCTCGGTGGTGCCGAACCAGCGGAACAGGCCGATTTCCCGGGTGGGCTTGTCGCGGTTGGCGAAATACGGGTCGGCGATGTTGGTGATCGCCCGGATCGGTTCGAGATACGAGATGCCCAGCACGATGGCGGCGAACACCACCGCACCGGTGGCCGCGAAGGCCGGCGGGAGCAGTGCCGCGATCACCGGCGGTAGAAGCCCCATGGCTGCGACCGTCTTCGAGCCGGCGAGCAGCAGGTAGCCGACGCCGTAGACCGAGACGAAGACCTTCAGGTAGGCCGAGATGCCGTTTGAGGCGACCAGGATGCCCGCCATGACGAAGCCGGCGAGCGACACATAGAGCGGCGGGCTCGGGACACCCGGAAGTGCGAGCAGGATCAGCGCGGCCACGGCCGTGAGCACGGCCTGGATTCCGAGCCCGGTCCTGAGTGCAGCCACGCGTATCTCCCCGTCTCGTACGCGCCCGGCAGGGGCGCAGCCCGGCGGCCTTGGGCCCGGCAGATGGCGAGATAGTGGCACTTGCCCCGCGCTGTCGCGTGAAACTTTCGTCACGTTCACGCGCTGCGGCGATTTAGGCCGGTGGCATAATCACCAGTTCCACTCCTCGAAGCCCGGCTCGCGACAATGGTAGCCGATCGGGCATTGTGGATTGTCGCGGGTGGGAACGAAGCGCAGTTCTGCGATCTCCGACGCGCTGCACTGGCCGGGTCCGCTGACGAAGCGCTCCGGCGCGGCGCCAGCCGCGATCACAACGTCGCCCTCCCCTTTCACCAGGGCCATCGCCTCCGCGCAGGTCATCCGAGCGGTCACAGAGCCGCGCGGCGGACGCGATTGGGCAAACGCCCCCATCCCAGCCGCGACGGCGACGAGGTGCGAGCACAACAGGGCGAGGACCAACGGCCTCATCAACAACGGGTTCCACACGCGCCCGGGAAGAAAGCCCGCGGGCATCGCGTCATCCTGCACGGCCGGGCGGCCCGAGACTGTCACCGGAATGCGCCACCGCGCCGCTTTCGCCGTCGGACCGCCGCAATCGGCGGCTTATGAGATTCACCGTCCGCCGGCAGATGCTGAGATCCGTGGCCGAGAAGCGCGCGAGCGAGCCTGGTCCAGCGTCCCGCCGACCCTCCGGCACGCGCCTCCGGCGCCCGGCGTGCCGGCCTACCCGCGCCGGAGCCAAGGGACCCAAAGATGTCCGCCCTCTCGATCCTCGATGTTGCCGCGGTGCGCGCCGCCCCCGTATCCCGGGAGCCCTATCCCTATACTCTGGGCACCAACGTCCTGAATGCCGACGCGATCGACGCGATCCGCCGCGACTTCCCCGATATCGCCAAGCCAGGCTACCTCACCGTGGACGAGGTCGCCCTCAAGGGCCGGTTCAAGGCGCTGATCGAAGAGCTGGAGAGCGACACGTTCTCGGCGATCCTCGGCGAGAAGTTCGGGGTCGACCTCGTCTCGTGCCCGCGGCTCACCACCATCATGCGGCAGAGCCAGCTGAAATACGGCTCGATCCACACCGATGGGCCGTCCAAGGTGCTGACGCTCCTGATTTACATGAACGACGCCTGGGACGCCCCGGCCGCCGGCCGTCTGCGGGTGCTCTACGATGGCCGCAACTACGAGCCCTTTGCAGTCGAGGTACCGCCGACCATGGGCACGATGTTCGCCTTCCTGCGGGCCGATAATTCATGGCATGGTCACGAACCGTTCGAAGGCGAACGGCGCGTGGTCCAGGTCGCGTGGCTCAAGGATGCGGCAGAGCTGGAGCGCAAGCGGAAACGGAACCGGACGGCACAGTTCCTGAAAGGGATCTTCGGGCGCTGATCGGGACGACAAGGGGGTGTATGGGGGCGTTGGTGCTGGCCAATCCGGGCGACGGAGCGCGGGCAAGTGCCAAACGGCGCTTCGCCGTGCCCCTGCTCCTCATCATCGGCTGGATCGGCCTGTTCGCCTACAGCGCAGCCTATTTGACGGAGGACCTGCCGTTCCGCCCCCAGGCACCTGAAACGGGCGCATCTTCGGACGCCTCACCCGGCCCGCGGGCCACCGCGCGCCGGGTCGTGACGCTTGATCTGCCCGCCGAATCGAGCCCCGGCGATTACCAAGCCGCGGACGTGCCGGCTCCGACCGGACCCAGCGTGCCGGCCGCGACGCCTTCGCCGGCCGCCGCGATCGCCCGGCCGCCGACCGCGCCGGGCCAGGCGAGTGCCGAGTATGTCGGCATGTGGGGACCGACCCCCGCCGCCTGTGGGTCATCGTCACGCCGCCGCGGCTATATCCCCGCCACCATCACCCCGGATCACGCGCGCGCCGGCCGCACGGTCTGCGCTTTCCACGACACACACCGCGCCGGCAATGCCTGGGTGACGTCGGCCGAGTGCAGCGACCGCGGCCGGCACTGGTCCTCGCAGGTCCGCCTGATCGTGGAGGGCGATCATCTCACGTGGTCGAGCAGCCGCGGCACGACGACCTACCTGCGCTGCAGCCGGCACGCCGGCTGAACCGCGCGATCATCCGCCCGAAGCAACGCTCCGGCGCGACGCCGCCTGAAGCACCACCCGCGCCGCGGCTCGGCTCGGCGTCTCATCGCCCGTGAGCCGCATCAGACCGTCGATCGCGGCGAGCGCGGAAAGTTGCGCGTCGCGCTCGGCGCCGCCGCTCAGCAGGGGCAGCAGGATCCCCGAAAGATGCTCAGGCGTACAATCAGCCTGGACGAGTTCCGGCATCGCGTTCTGCCCGAGGATTAGGTTCGGCAGAACGATGCTCGGGACTTGAATGAGCCGGCGGGCGATGAACTCCTCCGCGCGCGAAACCTTGTAGGCGACGGCCATCGGCACGCCGGCGAGCGCCAGTTCCAGCGTCACCGTGCCGGAGGCCGCGAGTGCCGCGCGGGCGTTGCGGAAGGCGGCGTATTTCGGCGCCTCGCCGGTCACGATCCGCACCGGGACGGGCCAATCCAGCGCCAGGCGCTCGATCAGGGCCCGGTGGCGGGTGACCGCCGGCAGCACCGCCTCGATCGGCAGCGTGCGGGCTACGCGTTCCAGCGCCTGCCCGAAAACGGGCATCAGCCGCTCGATCTCGGAGCGGCGCGACCCGGGCAGGACCACGAGGCTGTACGGACTGGCATCCCGGCGGCGGAGTTCTGGAGCAGTCGGGCGCAGCTCCGCGAGTCGCTCGATCAGCGGATGCCCAACATAGGTGCAGGGTGGCCCCCGAGCCGGCGATGGGCGTCGGGCTCGAACGGCAGGAGCGCCAGCACATGGTCGATGAACGGGCGCATGCCCTTGGCGCGCCAAGGGCGCCACGCCCACACGCTCGGCGAAACGTAGTCGATGATCGGAATGTCGGGCGCCGCCTTCCGCACGCGGCGCGCCACCGCGTGGGTGAAGCCGGGGCTGTCGATGATCACCAGCACGTCCGGCCGGGCGCGGACCACCGCCTCGACCGTCTCGCGGATGCGCCGCAGGAGCGTCGGGGCTCGGGCGAGAACCGGCAGGTAACCCATCACCGCAACGTCTTCGAGGGGAAACAGCGAGATGAGCCCCTCCTCCGCCATGGCCTCGCCACCGACCCCGCCGAAGGTCGCGTCCGGCTCGTCTGCGCGCAGCGCACGCATCAGTTTGGCGCCGAGCTGATCGCCGGAATCCTCCCCGGCCACGAGCCAGATGGATCGGGGTCGTGTCATCGCCTCGGCCCTCGTGGCCCGGTGATCATGGCGTGGCCTCATAACCGACCACGAACAAGCCGAGCCGGTCGGCCTCCGCGGCCGTGGCGGCGCGGTCGATGACCAAGGTTCCGCCGGCCTCCAGCGCAAGACCGGCGCAGCCGGCCCGGGCCGCGATCTGGACCGTGCGCGGCCCGATCGCCGGCATATCGATGCGCCGGTCCTGGCCGACCTTGGGCGCCTTCACCAGCACGGTCGCCGGAAGCGCCCTGCCCCACCCGAACGGCCTGCGCCCGAGAGACCGGGCTCGGCTGAGCATCCGGTCGGTCCCCTCCGGTCCTTCGACGGCGAGCACCCGGTCCCCCGCGACCGCCACTGCCTGACCGAGATCGTAGGGGGACAGCGCGGCCAGGACCTCGCGCCCGGTGCGGATCGACGCGGCGGCCTCCGCATCCGGCACCCTGCCACCCAGGGGCCTTCCGGGCAGAGCAGGTCCGGCGCAGCTTCGTGGACGCCGAGGATCCGGTGGCCTTCTTCCTCGACCAGCGCCAGAGCGGCGCGCAGGAGGCGGTCGTCGCCCCCGCCCGCGATCGAGCGCAGGGCCTCGCGGTTGCGCAGGGCGGCGCCGGCATTGAGGATCGCGGCCGGGCTGGGCCGGGCCACACCGCCGGCCGGCACCACCACGGCAGGCCCCCAGCGGCGCAGCAATTTCAAGGTGGCGGCGAGGTCGAGCAGGTCGACGGTGGCGTCGGCGCTGGCACGCAGAGCCCGCCCCGTGAATCCGCGCAGCGCGATCAGCCGGAACGGCCGGCGCGCCCGGCGCAGGGACTCGGCGACGAGT
Organism: Methylobacterium sp. P31; assembly: GCA_050632875.1. Classification (GTDB taxonomy): domain Bacteria; phylum Pseudomonadota; class Alphaproteobacteria; order Rhizobiales; family Beijerinckiaceae; genus Methylobacterium. Next base: position 401,192 of record JBODSC010000001.1, read on the forward strand.
TCAGGCAGCCGCCCGGCGCCGGCGATCAGGACGAGAGCCCCCTCGGGCGTCGGATCGGCCTCGGCCATCGCCTGTGACGATCAGGCGGCGCTGATCGGGGCCGGAACCTCGCGCGGCGTGCAGATCGAGCGCTTGCCGCCGACGCGGATGAAGTCGAGGATCTCCCGCACTGCCGCATGGGACTCGAAGGTCGCGGCCACATCCTCCACGCGCTCCATCAGCGTCCCCTCCGGGGCAAAGAGCAGGCGGTAGGCGCGCCGCAGGGCGTGGATGTCCTCGCGGGCGAAGCCGCGGCGCTGCAGGCCGATAATGTTGAGTCCCGAGAGCGTGGCCCGGTTGCCCAGCACCATGCCGTACGGGATGCAGTCGTTCTCCAGGCCCGAGAGGCCGCCCACGAAGGCGTGCGCCCCGACCCGGGCGAACTGGATCACGGCGGCGCCGCCGCCGAGGATCGCGTAATCGCCCACGGAACAGTGCCCGGCCAGCATCACGTTGTTCGAGAAGATCACGTGCGCGCCGACCCGGCAATCGTGACCGACGTGCGAGTTCGCCAAGAAGGTGCAGTGGTCGCCCACCACGGTCTCGAGACCGCCGCCGCTGGTCCCGGGGTTCATGGTGACGCCCTCGCGGATCAGGCAATCGGAGCCGATCGTGAGGGTCGAGGCCTCCCCCGGTACTTCAGGTCCTGCGGCTGGTGACCGATCGACGCGAACGGGAAGATCCGCGTTCGAGGACCGACCGTGGTGCGGCCCGCCAGCACGACGTGGCTGACGAGTTCGCAATCCCGGCCCAGCACCACCTCGGGACCGATATGGCAGAATGGGCCGATCCGCGCCCCGTCGCCGATCTCGGCGCCCGGCTCGACCACGGCGCTCGGATGGATGAGGGGCTGCTCACTCCGTCACCAGCATGGCGCCGATCTCGGCCTCGGCGACCAGCGTGCCGTCGACCCGGGCCTCGCCGCGGAACCACCACATGGTCCGACGCTGGTTCATCTTCTTCATATGGAAGCGCACCTGGTCCCCGGGGGTGACGGGCTTGCGGAACTTGCACTTGTCGATGGTCATGAAGAACACCTGCTTGGTGCGCAGCTCGTCCGTCCTGATGTGGCGGCAGCAGATCGCGCCGGCCGTCTGCGCCATGCCCTCGATCAGGAGCACGCCGGGGAAGACCGGCATGTCGGGGAAATGCCCCATGAATTGCGGCTCGTTGGCCGTGACGTTCTTGATGCCGACACAGGATTCGTCGCCGTCGATCTCGACGATGCGGTCCACCATCAGGAACGGGTAGCGGTGCGGCAGCAACTCCAGCAGCGTCTGGATATCGGCTGTGCCCAGCTCGCCGCCGGTCTCGCGCGCCGCCTCACTCATCAGATCCCGCACCTCGACTTGCCGCCCGCAGCGGCCTGGCTTCCGGCCGCCGGCGGCGGACAGATCGCCCTCTTCGGAAGAAATCGGGGCGAGCGCAAGGCCAAGCGGACGTGCCGTCGATGCCGCCCGCCGGCACGCGCTGCACCGCTTGGCCGCTCAGGCCTCGTCGCCATCGGCCTTGCCCGACCGCTCGGCGAGGCGCGCCAGAGTGGTCAGCTCGCGAAACCACGCCCGGACGGGTTTGGCGGGCGTCCCGCCCCAGCGGCTGCCCGGCGGCACGTCGCGATTGACGTTGGATGAGCCGGCGATCTGCGAACCGCGGCCGATCCGCAGGTGACCGACCACGCCGACTTGGCCACCCAGGACCACGTAATCCTCCAACGTGGTCGAGCCCGAGATGCCAACACCCGATACGATCACGCAATGACGCCCGATCACCACATTGTGGGCGATCTGCACGAGGTTATCGATCTTGGTGCCCTCGCCGATGACTGTGTCGCGCGAGGCGCCCCGGTCGATCGTGGTGTTGGCACCGATCTCAACGTCGTCCTGGACGATCACGCGGCCGATCTGCGGCACCTTGAGATGGGTTGCGCCCATGGCGAACCCGAAACCGTCCTGCCCGAGCCGGGCTCCCGGATGGAGGATCACGCGGTTGCCCAGCAGCGCGTGGCTGAGCGTCGTGCCCGCCCCGATCGCGCAGTCGCGACCGATCCGAACGCCCGGCCCGATCACCGCATTGGGACCGACGACGGTACCGGCGCCGATCTCCGCACCGGGACCGATCACCGCGCCGGGATCGACAGTGACCCCCTCCTCCAGCCGGGCTTCCGGATGGACATGGGCCCCCGGCGCAATGCCGCGCGCCGCGAATTGGGACCCTGGACGCAGCGCATCCGGATGCAGGCGCCCGAGCAGCGCCGCATAGGCGCGGTACGGATCACGGATGACGAGGCACACGGTCCCGGGAGGGCACCGCGCCGCAAAGCGCGGCGAGACCAAGCAGGCACCCGCCCGCGTTGCGGCGAGGGCGTCGCCGTACCGGGCATTGTCCATGTAGGCGAGGTGCTCCGGCCCGGCGCTTTCGAGGGATGCAGCGCCTGTGAGCCGACAATCCGGATCCACGCCCTCTGGTAAGGTCGTTCCGGCGGCCGCCGCGATCTCGGCCAGGGTGAGCCCAGCGGCGGCGGTGAAGAAAACGGGATCTGACATGCTCGACAACGCGTCGGCCGGCATGATCCGGCCGACGCGCAAGAAATTTATCAGAAGCGGGAGCCGCCGGAGAAGCGGAACGCTTGCATCTGGTCCGCGCCGATATGGCCGTACTTGCCGAGCAGCGGAACGTAGACCTTCACGCCCTCATCCTTCGACAGCGCGTAAGCATAGTCGAAGCGGATCGGGCCCAACGGCGAGTTCCAGAGGATGGAGGCGCCGATAGACGACCGGATCGCCGCGCTGTCGCGAACGTTCACGCACTCAGGCTCGACGCGGATGCTGAACGAGGAGAAGTTGCACCGACCCGTCTGCGGCGCGATGCCGTTGATGAAGCCGTCTCCGTTCACATCGAAGTACCGCTGGCTGTGATAGCCGAACAGCGTACCAGCATCGGCGAAGAGCGCACCCTTCAGACCCAGGTCGCGCGGCACGCCGGGCAGCGGGAACTGCACTTCGAGGGTACCGCCGAAATAGGTCGAGCCGCCGATTGCGTTCGAGCGAGCATCGGCGATGCCGACGTCACGCGGGCCGATACCGTTCGGCGCAAAGCCGCGGACCAGCGACGGGCCGAGGAAGAACTCGTCCGTCACCCGCAGGGGCTTGCCGTCGATCGCCTCGATATGGCCGCCCTGGAAGCGGACGAAGCCAACGACGTCCTCGAAGATCTCCTTGTAGTACCGTGCATCGGCGGTCACGCGGAAGAACTTCGAGTCCCCGCCGAGGCCGGCAACGTCCGGCTTCAACTCGGCATAGATGCCGTTATGCGGCGCGCCGATCACGTCGAGGGTCGAGTAAGCGAGCGTCAAGCCCGCCAGCGACGTGAGGGTACTCCTCTGCGACCCCTTGATGGCGATCGAGGCTTCACCGTCATAGGCGCAGTTCGGGTAGATTGCTTGGCCGCCGATGTTCCGACCCGTGGTGGGATCGATCGTTCCAGCCGCGTAGGTCGCGGTGTAACCCGGGATCGGGATCGAGCAGTCGCCGTAGGGCCGCTTGAGGGTATTCGGGACCTTCAGATCGGTGTTGTACAGCGAGTAGCGCAGCGTGACGCCGAATTCCTCGGTGATCGGCAGACCCAAGCGGAGCTGGCCGCCATACACCGTGGTCTCGTAGCGCGAGTACCGGGTCAGGTCGGAGTACTTGTAGAACGCATCGAAGCCGGCGGCGAGACGGTAGCCCAGGAAGTATGGCTCGGTGAACGAGAAGTCGACGCCGCGCGAGTACTGGCCACCCGTGCCCGCGAGGCGGACATACTGGCCACGGCCGAGGAAGTTCGACTCGGAGACCGAGACCTCGCCGATGATGCCATCGTAGGTCGAGTAGCCGCCCGCTACCGAGAACGAACCCGTGGGCTGATCCTCGACGTCGATGTTGATGATCACGCGGTCCGGGGCGGAGCCCGGCTCATTCGAGAACCGGACCTTCTTGAAGAAGCCTAGGCCGTTCAGGCGCCGCTCGGCCCGGTCGGTCAGCACGCGATTGTAGGCATCGCCCTCGGCGATATCGAGTTCGCGGCGGATGACATAGTCGCGGGTGCGGGTGTTGCCGCGGATGTTGATCCGCTCGACGTAGACGTGCGGGCCGTCCTCGACCACGAAGCCGAGGGAAACTTGATGGCTCGCCGGGTCGCGCTGGCCGGTCGGGCGAACCTGCGCGAAGGGATAGCCGGCGCGATTCACCTCGCGGGTGACGTTGTTGAGCGTCTTCTCGACGTCATCCGCGTTGTAGACGTCGCCCACGGAGGCCGCGATATCCCCGTCAAGCTTGGCGGTGTCGAGCCCAGGCAGGCGCGAATCCACCGAGACTGCGCCGACCTTGTACTGCTCGCCCTCGTTCACCGTGATGGTGATCACGTAGCCCGAGGTCTCGCCCTCGACGTAGCGCGCGTCGGCACTGACCACCTGGAAGTCGGCGTAGCCGTTCTTCAGGTAGTAGCGGCGAACCTGGTCGAGGTCGTTGGTGATGCGGTCGGGATCGTAGACGTCGGAGGTCTTGATGAACGACAGGAAGTTCATCTCCGAGGAGCCTCATCAGCCCCTTCAGGGTCCGCTCCGAGAAGGCGTGGTTGCCGACGAAGTTGATCGAGACGATGCCGGTCTTGTCGCCCTCGTCGATCTGGTAGATCACGTCGACGCGGCCGTTGGGCAGGTCGACGGTGCGGTAGGTCACCTTGGCGGTGCCGCGACCGAAGCGCTTGTAGACATCGCGGATCCGCGCGAGGTCGGCGTTGATGATCGCCTCGCTGTAGGGTCCCCGGGCCTTGGCCTCGACCACGCTCTCGAGGGTCGCCTTCTCGATCTTCTTGTTACCCTCGAAGACCACCCGGTTGATCAGGTTGTTCTCGCGGACGGTCACCACCGTGCGGCCGCCGGACTGGGCGACCCTCACATCCGAGAACATGCCGCTGGCGAGCAGGTTTCGGCGCGCCTCCTCGGCGGAGCCGGAGGCCGTGCCGGTCACGTAGGACCGGATTGTGTCGGCATCGACGCGCTGGTTGCCCTGGACGACGATCTGCTGCGCCTGAGCGGCCCCGCTCAGGACAACGCCAAGACCCGCAGTGACTAGGACGATGGTTTTCCGCACCGACTTACGTCGGGGCTTCCCCGTCAACGACATCATGCAATCGCCCGTTTCTGTTCTGGTCGCGGGGGTTAGCCCGTCACAGGCGACCGTTGATCGGCCGTCCCGTCACCTGGTCCAAGCGTGGCTTCGGTCCAAGCGTAGCTCTTAGCGGGATTCCCCTGCCAAGCAAACGCGCGGGAGGCCATCGTCAGGGGATTTTGGGGGTCGTGGCCTTCGCGCCACTTAACGGTGCACCAACCCTGCGGGCAAACCACAGATCGTGGTAAACGGCGCGTAAAGGCCTGAGCCTGCGGACGTTTTCGCGACCGCAGGCAACGTCGTTAAGTCTGCTTTAGCCGATTTTCGGGCCGCCGAAACGGCGCCCGTCGGGCGGGATCGCGGCAGGAATGGGGCATCCTTTCCGGTGGAGACCGGACAGGATACCCAGCACAGACGGAAACACCCCATCCGCCCCCCCGAACCTCACCGGATCAGGTGTTCCGCCAGGATGCGCCGAGGTTGAGGATGTCGTTCCAGGCGGCGAACAGCATCAGCATCAGGACGAAGGCGAGGCCGATCCGGAACCCGATCTCCTGGGCGCGCTCGCTGAGCGGGCGGCCGCGCGCCACCTCGAAGGCGTAGAAGAGCAGGTGGCCGCCATCGAGCAGCGGCACGGGGAAGAGATTCAGAAGACCGATCGACACCGAAAGCAGCGCGATCAGCCCGACGAGGCCGCCGACGCCGCCGGTCTTGGCCACTTCGCCGGACACGCGCGCGATGCCGATCGGGCCCGAGAGCTGGTCGGCGGATTCACGGCCGGTGACGAGCTTGCCGAGATACGAGAAGGTGCGCTCGACGACGAAGTAGGTCTCGTGGACCCCAAGCTTCAGGGAGTCGACCGCCCCGTAATGCACGAGCTTGGCCTCCGAGCCCGCGGGCGAGCGGATGCCGAGGCGGCCGATCCGGTGGCGACCGAAGGGCGTCTTCTCCTCGAAGGTGGCCGGGGTCGCCTGGATGGTGATCGCGTGGTCATCGCGCTCCACCGTGAAGGTCAGCGGCGTCCCGGCGCTGCCCGTAACCGTCCGGTACATGGCGTTGAAGTCGCCGATCTTCTCGCCGTCGATCGCGGTGATCAGGTCGCCCGGCTGGAACCCGGCCTGCGCGGCGACGCTCCCGGGCTCCACCGAGGAGACCCGGGCGGGCAGTTCGTAGCGACCGCCGAGCCAGATCGCGCCCGCGAACAGCATGATCGCCAGGATGAAGTTCGCCACCGGCCCGGCCGCGACGATCGCGGCGCGCTTGCCGACGGGCTGGGTCGGGAAGCTGATGGCCCGTTCGTGCGGGCTCATGCGGGCGATCGTCTCGGGATCCGGCATGCTGGCGCCGTTGGCGTCGCCGTGGAACTTCACGTAGCCGCCGAGCGGGATGGCGCAGAGCTTCCAGCGGGTACCGCGGCGATCATTGAAGCCGAACAGCTCCGGGCCGAAGCCGAGCGAGAAGGCGTGCACGCCGACGCCGCACCAGCGTCCGACCAGGAAATGGCCCATTTCATGCACGAACACCACGACGGTGAGCACGAACAGGAACGGGATCACGGCGCCGAAGAAGCCGCCGGCGGTGCCGCCCATCGCGTTGAGGAAGTCCATAAGCCGATCCCTGGCCGTCTCGCGCCGGCATCTCGGGCCAGCCATCAAACCAGTCTAGCAGATCGGTACGGCCGACTGCCAACGCAATCCTGTGCGGGATCGCGGACGGCGGCGGCCGGCGCCGTCAGTGCGCGTCGCCGCCGGCCGCCCCGCGCGGGCGCCGGACCAGGGGGACCGCGCAGGCCATCGCGAGGAACAGCACGGTGAGGGCGAGGAACACGTCCTCGAAGGCCATGACCAGACCCTGGATCCGCACCGTGTTGGTCATGGCCTTGAGCGCCATGCCGGAGGCGGCGCTGCCGAACGAGTCGAAGCTCAGCTGCATCGCGTCGAGGCGCTCCACCGCGGCGGTGCTGGACCAGCTGAAGCGCTCGTGCAGCCGGGCGAGATGGAGGTCCCATCGGTCGTTCAGCAGCGTGTTGATCAGCGCGAGGCCGACCGCGCCGCCGAGGTTGCGGGTGAGATTGTAGAGGCCCGAGGCGTTCTTCATCCGGGCCGGCGGCAGGGTGCCCAGCGCGATGTTGTTGATCGGGATCATGCACAGCATCAGCGAGCAGCCGCGCAGGATCTGCGGCAGCAGCAGCTCCCAGAAGTCCCAATCCTTGGTGAGGCCGGTCACGATCCAGGTGCCGCAGGCGAAGCCCGTGAACCCGATTCCCATCATGAGGCGCGGGTCGACCTTGCCGGAGAACCGGCCGGCGATCGGGGCGGTGGCGAACATGCACAGGCCGGAGACGAACATCGTCTCGCCGATCATCAGCGCCGAGTAGCCCCGCACCCGGGCGAGATAGACCGGGTAGATGTAGGTCAGCCCGTAGAGGCCGATGCCCAGCACGAAGCTTGCGACGCAGCCGCTGGCGAAGTTGCGATCCGAGAAAGCGCGCAGGTCGACGATCGGCTGCTTGGCCGTGAAGACCCGCCAGAAGAACAGCAGCGCCGAGGTCCCGCAGATCACCGCGCAAGCGAAGACCGCCTCGTCCTGCAGCCAATCGTGGTTGGGCCCCTCTTCGAGCACGTATTCGAGGCATCCGAGGAAGCCCGCCATGAAGGCAAGGCCGGCCCAGTCGAAGGATTGCAGGAGGCTGTAATCCGGCCTGTCGAAATCGATCAGCATCCAGGTTGAGACCGTCACGAAGATGCCCGGCACGACGTTGATCAGGAACAGCCAGTGCCAGGACATCAGGTCGGTGAGATCGCCGCCGACCGTAGGACCGATGGTCGGCGCCAGGGTCGCCACCAAGCCGATCATCGGCGAGACAATGGTTCGCTTCGAGGGCGGGAAGATCGTGAAGGCCGCCGCGAACACGGTCGGGATCATACCGCCGCCGATGAAGCCCTGGAGCGCCCGCCAGACGATCATCTCACTGATCGACGAGGAGGTCGCACACATGAGACTCATGGCGGTGAAGCCGCCGGCCGAGATCGCGAACATCCAGCGCGTCGAGAGCACCCGGGACAGGGTGCCGGAGAGCGGGATCGAGATGACCTCGGCGATGAGATAGCTGGTCTGGACCCAGGGGATCTCGTCGCCCGAGGCCGAGAGGCCCGCCTGGATCTCGTTCAAGGAGGCCGAGACGATCTGGATATCCAGGATGGCCATGAACATCCCGAAGACCATGCAGACGAACGCCACCATACGGCGGCGGTCGAGCGGCGGCTCGGCAGCGCGGGCCGGTGCACCCGCGAAAGGAGCGGCGGTGGCGGCCATGGCCGGTCTCATCGGCTCGCGGTGTTGATCGGCCGCTCACCGGCAGCCTGGTCCAGGACGGAGCGATCGGCGCCGGTCCGGGTATCGACCCGCACGACCGCCGACAGACCCGGCCGCAGCAGGCCCTCGCGGGCGACATCCTCGGGCACGCGCACCCGCACCGGGAGACGCTGGACGATCTTGGTGAAGTTGCCCGTCGCGTTGTCGGGCGGAAGCAGGCTGAACACCGAGCCGGAGGCCGGCGAGAACGATTCCACCACGGCGTAGATCTCGCGGTCCGGATAGGCGTCCACCGTGACGGTCACGGGTTGGCCGGGACGCACGCGCAGGACCTGAGTCTCCTTGAAGTTCGCGTCGATCCGCACACTCTGCAGCGGCACAAGGGCTGCGATCCGGGTGCCGGGCCCGACATAGGCGCCGGCCTCGACGGCCTTGTTGCCCACCACGCCGTCGAAGGGCGCGCGGATCACCGTGAAGTCGAGGTCGCGCCGGGCCCGGTCGACGGCGGTGCGGAGCTCCGCCGCGAGGCTCTCGGCCTCGCGCTTCTGCGCCTGGAGCACGTCGACATTGGCGCGGGCCGCGATCAGGCCGGCCTCCATAGCCTTGACGGAGGCCTCGGTCCTGTCGCGATCGGCGCGGGTCTGATCGATGCGCGACTTGGCCACGTAATCCGCCTGCATCTGCGTCGCCCGGGCGAAGTCCGCCTGGGCGCGCACGGCGTCGGCGCGGGTCGCGTCAAGCTGCGCGGCGGCCTGGGCGACTTGCGCCTGCGCCGCCTCGGCCTGCCGGCCGATTCGCGCGATGGTGCTCTCCTGAGTGGCGAGCTTGTCCTGCGCCGCCTGAAGCGCGAGGCGGTAATCGCCGTCGTCGAGCTTGGCGATCACGTCGCCCTTCTTAACCGGCTGGCCGTTCACCACCGGAACCGAGTCGAGATAGCCCGAGACCTTCGCGGCGAGCACCGAGATGTCGGCCTGGACATAGGCATCATCCGTTGAGACGAAGAACCGCCCGACCGTCCACCATTGCCAGCCCTCGTAACCCCCGCCGCCGAGCGCGGCCGCGAGGAGGCCGAGCAGCACCAACCGCTTGAGCGGCCTCTTGCGGGCGGGCGCCGCTGCGGCCGCAACCGGAGCCGGCGTGACCGCCGCAGCGGATGCCGGAGCGCGCGGCGCCGCCTGCTCGGCGCGCTCCTCGTCGCCAGCGTCGAGACCGGAATTGGGCCGATCGGCGTCCTCACGAAGGGACATCTCAGCGCCTCGAGATTAATGACCGAACCGTTCGGTCAATGATATGGCGCGCCTTGACGCGCCGCTGAACTCGCCGCAGATTATGGTGACCGAACGGTTCGGTCAAGCGTGGCAGTGCTACGGTTGCGGAGCGAAACGATGCCTCAGGGTGCGGTGCTGGAGCGGGGACAGGCCCAGCACGAGGGTGACAAGCGGCGGCAGATCCTGGACGGGGCGCGCAAGGTGTTCCTATCGGCGGGCTTCGACGGAGCCAGCATGGGGGAGATCGCCCGGGCGGCCGGGGTCTCCAAGGGGACGCTCTACGTCTATTTCGACAGCAAGGAGGATCTCTTCGAGGCGCTCATCGTCCAGGAGAAGGGGAGCCTCGCCGAGGCCCTCTTCGCCCTCGACGCCGATGATCCCGACGTCCCTGCCGTCCTGATGCGCCTCGGGACGTCCTTCCTAACCGAGATGTGCCAGGCCGAGCACGTCGCGGTGGTGCGCATGGTGATCGGCGCCTGCGAGAAATTCCCCCGCTTCGGTCAGGCGCTCTACGAGGCGGGGCCGGCCTGCGGGATCGCGCGACTGTCAGGCTACCTCGACGCGCAGGTGCAGGCGGGGCGGCTTCGGATCGCGGATACCGAACTCGCCGCCAGACACTTCCTGCATCTCTGCCAAGCCGGTCTGCTGACCCGGCTGCTGTTCGCGGCGGCCGAGTCCGCGAGCGAGGCCGAGATCCGTTACCAAGTCGGCGAGGCGGTCCGGGTCTTCCTGGCCGGCTACGCGCCGGGGCGCTGAGGCGCGGCTTCATCAGGCTGCGGCACATCCCCGTCCTCGCGCGCGCAGCCCCGGGGCAGCGCGCCACGACCGGATCGCTGCGCTCGCAAGAACGACGCTGCCGCCTGTCAGCCGGCGGCGCGCAGCTCCGGCAGGGCCTCGGCGCTCCAGACCCGGACATGGGCGTCGATCGCGAGCGCCTCGTCCACATCGGCCGGCGCGGTCCGGTACTGCGTGACGAAATGCGCGCAGGCGCGCTCGACCAGGTCGCTGATCCCGTAGAAGCCGATCCGGCCGGCGATGAAGGCCGCCACCGCGATCTCGTTGGCGGCGTTCATCACGGTCGGCGCCGCGCCGCCCGCGGCGAGCGCCGCCCGGGCGATCCGCAGGCACGGGAAACGTTCCTCGTCCGCTGCCTCGAAGGTGAGGCCGCCGAGCTTCACGAGGTCGAGGGGCCGACCCCGCTCGATGGTCAGCCGGTCGCCCAGACCGAGACAATGCGAGATCGGCACCCGCATGTCAGGCAGGGCCAGCTCGGCGGTGACGGCCCCGTCCAGCCAGTAGACCATGCCGTGGATCACCGATTGCGGGTGCACGACGACATCCAGGCGCTCGGGCTCGATACCGAACAGGTGGTGCGCCTCGATCAACTCCAGGCCCTTGTTCATCAGGCTGGCCGAGTCGATGTTGATCTTCATCCCCATCGACCAGGTCGGATGCGCCGCGGCCTCGGAGGCGGAGGCCGCCGCGATGCGCTCGCCGGTCCAGGTGCGGAACGGGCCACCGGAGGCCGTGATCATCATGGTGCGGACGTCGGCGAGCGGCCGTCCGGCAAGCGCCTGGCTCAGCGCATCGTGCTCGGAATCCATCGGCAAGATCGTGGCGCCGTAGCGCGCGGCATCGCGCATGAAGGCGTCGCCGGCGCAGACGAGGCTCTCCTTGTTGGCGAGCGCCACTTTGCGCCCGAGCCGCAGCGCCGCGTGGGTGGATTTCAGACCGGCCGCGCCGCTCACCGCTGCCACGACGATGTCGGCATCCCGGGTCGCCGCCTCCATGACGGCGCCTTCCCCTGCCCCGTTGGGGATGCCCGAGCCCGACAGCGCCTCGGCCAGCGCTGGGCCGGCGGATTCATCGGCCAGAGCCGCGAAGGAGGCGTTCAGTTCGCGGGCGACCTTCGCCAGAGCGACGGGATCCTTGCCGCCCACGAGGGCGCCGACGCGGAACCGGTCGGCGTGCTGGGCGAGCAGGTCGGCGGTGGAGCGCCCGATCGAGCCGGTGGCGCCAAAGACGGTGACGATCTGGGTCACGGGTTCAACTCCCTCATCGTCACGCGATCAGACCGCCCCGCGCAGGGCGAGATAGAGCGCCGCCAACACGGCGACGGCGAAAAATCCGTCCAGCCGGTCCATGACGCCGCCATGGCCCGGGATGATTTTGCCCGAATCCTTCACGCCGTAGCGACGCTTGAGACCAGATTCGATCAGGTCCCCAGCCTGGCTCAGGACCGAGGCCAGGGCGCTCACGCCCGCCACCACCGGCAGGGAGGTGGCGCTCGGCAGGGTCATGCCGGCCAAGTCGGCGATGACCGGAACCAGCGTCCCGGCGACGACCGCACCGAACAGGCCGCCGAGAGCACCCGACCACGTCTTGTTGGGCGAGACCCGGGGCATCAGCTTCGGGCCGCCAATCTTCCGGCCGGCGAAGTAGGCGGCGATGTCGGTGGACCAGACCACCGCGAACATCCAGGCGGGGCCGACGAGGCCGATGGCGGGATCGTCGCGCAGGGCCACGGGCACCGCCGCGATCGCCGCCGCACCGAGTACACCGACGAAGGCGCGGAGCCGTCCCCGACCGGTCCGCGCCACCGTCGCGCAGGCCGCGGCGCCCAGCAGCAGGACCGCGATGCAGGCCGGCACCGGGGCGCCGCCGCGCTGGCAGAGCAGAAGGGCGCCGAGCGTCGCCGCGCCCAGCGCTATCAGCACCTCGCGGGGCTCGGTACGGCTCATCACCATCCATTCGGCAAAACCGACGATGCCTGCGGCGAGCCAGACGCCAGCGAAGGGCCAGCCGCCATAGACCAGCGCGGCCAGCACGCCGGTCCCGAGCACGAGGCCCGAGGCGACGCGCAGCCACAGCTCGCGCCGTCCCGAGGGACGCGCGGCCGGTGCGGCGGCGGAGGTCACGCGCGTCCCTGCCGGTGCCTCAGACCTGCATGATTTCCTTCTCCTTGGAGGCCAGCACGCCGTCGATCTCGGCGATGAACTGGTCGGTCGCCTTCTGGACGTCGGCGGCCTGGCGCTTCTCGTCGTCCTCCGAGATGGCGCTGTCCTTCAGGAGCTTCTTGAGGTGGTCGAGGCCATCCCGGCGGACGTGGCGCACGGCGACGCGCGCCTCCTCGGTGTACTTGTGGGCGACCTTGACCATCTCCTTGCGGCGCTGCTCGTTCATCTCGGGGATGCGGAGCCGGATGGTCTGCCCCTCGGTCTGCGGGTTGAGGCCGAGGTCGGATTCGCGGATCGCCTTCTCGACGGCCGTGACCATGCTGCGGTCCCAGACCGAGATCGACAGGAGCCGGGGCTCCGGCACGCTGACGGTCGCGACCTGGGCCATCGGCATCATCGAGCCGTAGGCATCGACCTGGATCGGGTCGAGGAGCGACGGCGTGGCGCGCCCGGTGCGCAGCGAGCCGAGATCCTTCGAGAGCGAGGCGACGGCGCCCTGCATCCGGCGCTTGATGTCGTTGAGGTCGAATTCCGGTGTGGCCATGAGGATCGTCCCGAGACGTCTGACGTGGTCTTGAGCCCGGCGCGGGCAGTCGCGGCCTCAATGGACGAATTTTTCAGGGCCGCAAACCGTTGCGGCGGTATTACCGCCGCGTCGTCAGGGCGCGACCAGAGTCGAGGGCGCCTCGCCCGACAGGATCGCGGCGATCGAGCCTCGGCGGGTGAAGCGAGCCGACCACGATCGACAGGCGGCTCTCCCGGGCCAGCGCGAAGGCGGCAGTGTCCATCACCTTGAGATCGCGGGCGATCGCCTCGTCGTGAGTGATGCGGTCGTAGCGGGTCGCGCGCGGGTCCTTCTTGGGATCGGCCGAGTAGACCCCATCGACCTGCGTGGCCTTGAGCACGGCGTCGCAGCGCAATTCGGCGGCGCGCAGCACCGCGGCGGTGTCGGTGGTGAAGAACGGGTTGCCGGTTCCCCCGGCGAGAACCACGACCTGCCCTTTGTCCAGATGATGCAGCGCCGGCTGGCGGGCATAGGTCTCGCAGATCGTCGGCATCGACACCGCCGACATGGTCCGCGCCTGGACGCCGGCCGCATTGAGCGCAGTCTCGATGGCCAGGGAGTTCATGACTGTGGCCATCATGCCGAGTGAATCCCCGGTGGCCCGATCGATCCAGCCAGCCGCCGAGATCCGCGCCCCGCGGATCATGTTGCCGCCGCCAACCACGATGGCGATCTCGGCGCCGGCCTCGATGGTGCGGGCGATGTCCTCAGCGAGGCTGGCCAGGGTCGGGGATGCAACCAATAGCCGTCCGGGGCGGCCAGAGCCTCGCCCGACAGCTTGAGAAGTATCCGGCGAAACGGCGTCGTTTCCGGCATAAGGGTCTCCGGCTCCATCCCGCATCGCGCAAACCGGGGAGGCTTCTACGTCAGGCGCGGGAGCGCCGTCGAGGGGTTCTGGCCAATCCAGCGGGGCGCATCGGTCGAATCGCAACCGTCGCAGGTCGGGCGATCGGATCGGCGGCCTGTGCCTCGGCGAAGCGCCGGCATGATCAATGGCACGCCGGCGCCCCTCTTCAACTTCCTGTCAGGACGCCAACGGCGCCGAAGACGGTCATGACGAGCCCGGACGCGAACACGCCGATCATGAGGTAGGAAAAGGGTTTCAGCGCCATGAGCAGAACGTAGCGCAGCGCCGCAAAGCGGGCCGTGCGATGCAACACGGGGCGCAGCGGAACGCTGTCGCGGGTCGGACAACGAGAAGCCCCGCCCGGCTCGCGCCGGACGGGGCTGATTGCGCTGCTGCCCGGCGCGCCGGGCGATCGCTTCCGGCCTTTAGGCGCGGCCGGCCTGCTGGGCGACCTCAGTGGCGAAGTCCGGCCCCTCTTCCTTCTCGATACCCTCGCCGAGCGCGTAGCGGACGAACGCCGTCAGGGTCACAGCACCGCCGACCTTGGAGGCCGCCTCCTTTAGGACCTGGCCGACCGTCTTCGAGCCGTCATGCACGAAGGGCTGCTCCAGGAGGGTGACTTCCTTGTAGTAGCTCTTCAGGCCGCTCTCGATGATCTTCGCGAGAACGTGGTCCGGCTTGCCGGCGTTCTTCTCGCGCAGGATGTTCGACTCGCGCTCGACGGTCGCGGCATCAACGCCCGAGGCGTCCAGCGCCACCGGGTTTGTCGCCGCGACATGCATGGCGATCTGGCGACCCAGCGCCGAGAGCGCCTCGACGTTGCCCTCGGACTCGAGTGCCACGAGCACGCCGATCTTGCCGAGGCCCTCGGAGATCTGGTTGTGCACGTAGGACGCGATCACGCCCTTCTTGACCTCGAGCTTGGCGACGCGCCGCAGATTCATGTTCTCGCCGATGGTGGCGATCAGGTTCTGCAGCTTCTCGGAGACGGTCTCGGTGGCGCCCGGGAAGTGGGCGGCCTGGAGGCCATCCAGCGTGCCGTCGGTGTTCAGGGCGATCTTGGCCGCCTCGCGGGCGAAGGCCTGGAAGGCGTCGTTGCGGGCGACGAAGTCGGTCTCGGAGTTCACCTCGACCACCGCGGCGTGATGGCCGGCGGACTCGACCGCGACGAGGCCCTCGGCAGCGACGCGGCCGGCCTTCTTGGCGGCCTTGGCGAGACCCTTCTTGCGCAGCCAGTCGAAGGCGGCCTCAATGTCGCCCTGCGTCTCGTTGAGCGCGCCCTTGCAGTCCATCATGCCGGCGCCGGTCTTCTCCCGGAGGCTCCTTCACCATCGCGGCGGTGATGTTGGCCATGGCGGTCCCTTTCGTACGGTCTGGATGAGAGAGGCCCGGCGCGCGGGTGAGCGGCCGGGCCCGGTATGCCTGGAACCGCGACGCCCCGATGACGGAGGCGCCGCGACGTCCCGGTAACTTACACCGCCGCGGCGGCCTCGACGAAGCCGCGGGCCTGCGAGACCCACGAGTCGCGGTCGATACGGCCGTTGAGCTTCAGGTCGGAATCGACCTTGGCCACGTCCTCGGGCGTCATCGCGGCGATCTGCCAGTAATGGTAGATGCCGGCGTCGTTGAGCTTCTGCACGATCTGCGGGCCGGCGCCGTTGAGCTTGGTCAGGTCGTCCGGCGCACCGCGCGGGGCGGCGAGCAGCTCGAAATGCTCGGTCGACTCGGCGAGCATCGCCACGTCGGCCGGGTCGAGGGCGTCGGACTCGACCGAGACGGCCTGATCGTCGTTGGCCGGCAGTTCCTCGGCCATCGGCTCCTCGGAGGCGCCGAGATCCATGCCCGACGAGCCCTGGGCGCGCGAGATGCCGTCGATGGCGGCCTTGGCGATCAGGTCGCAGTAGAGCGCGATGGCGCGGCCGGCGTCGTCGTTGGCCGGGACGATGTAGCTGATTCCGTCCGGGTTGCAGTTGGTGTCGACGATGGCGGCCACCGGGATCCCGAGGCGGTTCGCCTCCTTGATCGCCAGCTGCTCCTTGTTGGTGTCGATCACGAACAGCAGGTCGGGGACGCCGCCCATGTCCTTGATGCCGCCGAGCGCCTTCTCAAGCTTCTCCTTCTCACGGGAGAGCATCAGGCGCTCCTTCTTGGTCAGGCCCGGGCCGCCAGTCTCCAGCGTCTCTGTGACCTTGCGCAGGCGGGCGATCGAGCCCGAGATGGTCTTCCAGTTGGTGAGCATGCCGCCCAGCCAGCGGGAATTGACGTAGTACTGGGCCGAGCGCTTGGCCGCCTCGGCGATCGTGTCGGCCGCCTGTCGCTTCGTGCCGACGAACAGCACGCGGCCGCCCTTGGCGACGGTGTCGCTCACCGCCTGCAGCGCCTGGTGCATCGCCGGCACGGTCTGGGCAAGATCGATGATGTGAATGTTGTTGCGCGTACCGAAGATGTACGGCTGCATCTTCGGGTTCCAGCGGTGCGCTTGGTGACCGAAATGGGCGCCCGCCTCGAGGAGCTGACGCATAGAAAAGTCGACGGCCATGTCTGTGTGCTCTCCGGTTATATCCGCCGCGGAGGGATGCAGCCGTCCGAGATCTCGGACGGCCACCGGAAACGCCTCATTCAGGCATGAGGCCGGCTCCGCGTGTGGGATGGGCGGGCGCTTAGCAGAGGGCGGGTTCGAAGGCAAGGCGCGGAACGGGGGTGCCAGGTTCCCGGCCGGATCGATCACGTTCGAGCCGCTCCCCGCGCCAACGCGGCTTGTTAGGGCGGCTCACGCCCCCGCGAACACCGCCGCTATGTCCGCGGGTCCCAGAACCCGGTAGGCGCCCGCCGCCATATCCTCCGGCAGGTCGAGGCCGCCGACCCGGTCCCGGTGCAGGGCGGTGACATGGTTGCCGACGGCCGCAAACATCCGGCGAACCTGATGGTAGCGCCCTTCGGTGAGCGTCACCGCGCAGTGCGTCGGGTCGGTCACGTCGAGCTGCACGGGCAGCAGGGGCCGCTCCTCC
Source organism: Methylobacterium sp. P31 (assembly GCA_050632875.1). GTDB lineage: Bacteria > Pseudomonadota > Alphaproteobacteria > Rhizobiales > Beijerinckiaceae > Methylobacterium. The sequence continues at coordinate 418,338 of JBODSC010000001.1, forward strand.
CCTCCAGCATCAAGGTTCCCGAGGCGAAGATGTCCGCCTCCCGGCCGCTGAGTGGCCGGTCGAGGCTGACGCGGTAGCGCTTCGCCACGTTCGCCTTCGGGGCGATGATCCGGTGCAGCAGCGCGCCGTCGTCGGTCAGCAGCAGAAGCCCGGAGGTCTCCTTGTCCAGGCGACCGACGGTGGAGAGCGGGGGTCCCGCCGGCGCCAGCGCTCGGGCAGCAGCCCATAGACCAGAGGGCCGGCCTCCTTGTGGGAGCAGGTCACGCCCACCGGCTTGTGAAGCATCAGGCAGAGGCCCGGCAGCGGATCGAGGGGCGCGTCGTCGAGGGTCAGGCGATCCGGCAGATCCGGATCGAGGGCGATCCGATCACCCGCGTCGTTGAGTTCGACGCCATCGAGGCGGATCGCTCCGGCGCGGGCGAGGCCCTGGATCTCGCGGCGCGAACCGTAGCCGAGATTGGCGAGCAGCTTGTCCAGGCGGACGGATTTCGTCGCGCTCACCGGCGCGCCTCATAGACCCGGTAGCCATTGCCCTGCACGGCGACGGCCACCGTTCGGAACATCTCGCGCAAGGAGGCCTCATAGGGCAGATGCGCGTTGGCCACGAGCCACAGTGCACCGCCCGGCCGCAGGGCCTCGGCCGCACGGGCTATGAACGCCCGGCCGAGCGACTGGTCCTCGGCGCCGCCTTCGTGGAACGGTGGGTTGGTGACGACGAAATCGAGGTTGCCTGGCACCGCGCCGGGCGCCCGGATATCCGCCCACAGGATCGTCGCGCGCGGGTCGGCGACGTTGCGGCGCGCCATCTCGACGGCGCGCCGGTCGATCTCCAGAAGCGTCAGGGCGGTCACGGCATCGGAGCCGAGAACCGCACGGGACAGGATCCCGAGACCGCAGCCGAAATCGGCGCCGCGCCCCTTCAGCGGCGGCAGGTTCGCCAGGAGCAGCGCTGAGCCGGGATCGAGCCGGTCCCAGGAGAAGATGCCGGGCTGCGTGCACAGGGCGAGATTGTCGACGTGACGGGGACCACCCTCGTCGATCGCCACGGCGATTCCAGCCGGCTCGGGCGGCCGCTGGGCCGTGCAGATCCGGTGATGCCGGCGCGGCTGGTCGGCAGCGGCGCAACCGAAGGTCGTCAGCTCCTTGGCCAAGCGGGTGCCACCCCGGTCCTTCGGCGCCAGAGCCACCATTCGGCCACCCGGCCCCAGGGCGCGCAGCACCTGGGCGAGCACGTAGCGCCGCTCAATCGTGCCGGGGGGCGAACACGGTGGCGGCGTCGAGGCTGTTCTCGGGCAGATCCTCGAGCCGCGCGGCACCCGGGATCAGAGGGGAGACCTGGACGGCATCGCCGGGAACCTCGGCAAGGTCGCCCGGCGGCAGGCCGTAGACGGCGTGGCGCATGAACGTTTCGAAATCTGGAGAGCCGGCTCCGGAACGCGAATCCACGGCGGAGCGGGAAGCACCCGCGCCCCACTCGGATCATCCGGGGGAACGCGCCGCGTTATACCGGAATGACTCCAGAAGCCCAGCCCGCGATCGTCGGGCGCGCTCCGCTCCGGCGCGTCAGCCCCGCGGAAATTCGAGGCCCATCTCGCGGTAGCGGGCCGGGTCGTCGGCCCAGTTCTCTCGCACCTTCACGTGCAGGAAGAGGTGGACCTTGGCGTCGGCCGCCTCGGCGATCTCGACCCGAGCCGCCTGCCCGATCGCCTTGATGGTCTGGCCGCCCTTGCCCAGGACGATGGAGCGCTGGCTCTCCCGCTCGACGAAGATCGTCTGCTCGATCCGCACCGACCCGTCGGGCCGGATCTGCCACTGGTCGGTCTCCACGGTGGAACGGTAGGGCAGTTCCTCGTGAAGCCGGTCGTAGATCTTCTCGCGGGTGATCTCGGCGGCGAGCATGCGCAGCGGCGCGTCCGAGACCTGATCCTCCGGGTAGAGCCACGGTCCCGGCGGCATCCGGGCCGCCAGAGCCCGCCGGAGATCCTCCACGCCGTCGCCGTTCAGCGCCGAGATCATGAAGGTCTCAGCGAAGGGCGCGGCAGCGTTGAGCTTCGCCGCGAGATCGAGCAGCCGCTCGCGCGGGATCAGGTCGATCTTGTTGAGGATCAGCATCTTCTCGCGCTTCACCTCGCCGAGGCGGCCGAGCACGGCCTCCACTTCGGCGTCGATGCCCTTGCGGGCGTCCACCAGCAGGCAGACCGCGTCCGCATCGGCGGCGCCGCTCCAGGCCGAATGCACCATCGCCCGGTCAAGGCGCCGCTTCGGCGCGAAGATGCCGGGGGTGTCGACGAGCACGACCTGGGCCGAACCCTCGATGAAGATGCCGCGCACGAGTGCCCGCGTCGTCTGCACCTTGCGGGAGACGATCGAAACCTTCGTGCCGACCAGGCTGTTCAGGAGCGTCGATTTGCCGGCGTTCGGCACGCCGATCAGCGCGACGAAGCCCGCCCGGGCGTCGGCCGGCGTGCCGGGGAGAGCCGTCGGGTCCTTCGCGGGCTCCTGAGCCGGTGAGTCGTCCTGATCGTGCGCGTTCATGCTGTCTCCGTCGGCCCCGCCTCCGGCAGGGCTCCGATCCCCTCCCGCTCCATCAATGCCTGAGCGGCCGCCTGCTCGGCGATCCGCTTCGATGTGCCCTCGCCGAGGCCGGGCTCAAGGCCCTCGACTTGAACGGCGATACGGAACCGGGGCGCATGATCGGGGCCGGTCCGCTCCACCACCGCGTAGGTGGGGATCGGCAGGCTCCGCCCCATGGCCCATTCCTTGCAGGGCGGATTTGGCGTCGCGGCCCCGCGCTGCCGCCGTCGGCTCGGTGGGGCGAAAATGCGTCTCGACCACGGCCCGGGCGGCGTCGAACCCGGCATCGAGGTAGATCGCGCCCAGGATCGCCTCGCAGACATCGGCGAGGATCGTCTGATTGCGCCGGCCGCCGCCCATGACCTCGCCCTGGCCGAGGATCAGATGCGGTCCGACCTCCCAGGTGGCGGCCACGGCCGCGCAGGTCTCGCGCCGCACGAGCGCGGCGAGCCGCCGGGACAGATCGCCCTCGTCCGCCTCGGGAAAGGTCGCGTAGAGCCGGTCCGCCACGGCCAGTCCGAGCACGCGGTCGCCGAGGAATTCCAGGCGCTGGTAGCTGCCGCCCCGACCGCTGGCCTTGCTGGTATGGGTCAGGGCGCGCGTCAGCAGGCTCTGGTCGGCGAAGCGGTGACCGATCCGCTCCTCCAGGACGCCGAGGGGGGCGCGGCTTGTGGGCGCGCCGGGCCCGGGCTGAGGTTCGGGGCTGCGCGGTCTCGTCCAAGTCCGACCCGGTCAATGGATCGTCGAGAACAGGCGCGTCCAGCGGACATGGGCCGGCCAGTTCCAGACCTGCCACGCCGGGGTGCCCTCGTCGATGGAGAAGAAGATCATCTCGGCGCGGCCCACCAGGTTGGCGAAGGGCACGTAGCCGACATTGGCGAGGTCGCGCGAATCGGTGGAGTTGTCGCGGTTGTCGCCCATCATGAAGAAGTGGCCGGGCGGCACCGTGTAGAGCCTCGGTCTTGTCCCAGAAGCCGTTATCGCCGTCGCGCTCGATCACCCGGTGGACCACGCCGTTAGGCAGCGTCTCGAGGTATTGCGGCACCTTGGTGGCCTGGCCGTACGGATCGGTCGTCTCGTAATCGGCGATCCGCTCGCGCTTCACCGCCTTGCCGTTGATGTTGAGCACGCCGTCGATCATCTGGATCTTGTCGCCCGGCAGGCCGATCACGCGCTTGATGTAATCGGTGGAGTTGTCCTTGGGCAGCTTGAATACCGCGATGTCGCCGCGTTTCGGCTCGGCACCCCAGATCCGCCCCTCAGCCTGGACCGGAATATATTCCGAAAGCGGCAGCGAGTACTTGGAGTATCCGTAGGAATATTTCGACACGAACAGGTAGTCGCCGATCAGGAGGGTCGGCACCAGCGAGCCCGAGGGGATGTTGAACGGCTGGAACAGCAAGGTCCGCACCACCAGGGCGATCAGAAGCGCCTGAATGCCGACCTTCAAGGTCTCACGGATGCTGGCCCAGGTGCCGGTCTCGGCGGGTTTCCTGAGCGGCTTGCCGTCGTAATCCACGCGCGCGTTCCGTCTTCGGTTGGGGTTGCGTCGCCTGCAGTCAGCGGGGCGCGGCGAGATATGCGGTTGTCCCGAGGAATGCGCCGCAATCGTGTCCGCCGTGTGCGGCGGTCTAGACCAAGCGCGAGGCCCCCGCAACGCGCGACACCGGCCGGATAATCCGCGGACTTGGCTCTCAGCCGGCGCGCAGCATCGGAAGCGCCTCGATGATCACGAAAGCTTGCGCCACGGGCGGATCGTCCGTGAGGCTTACGTGCAGGCGCGCCTCACACCCCTCCGGCAGCAGTTCCGCGAGCCGCGCCGCAGCACCACCCGCGAGCCGCAAGGTCGGCTGACCTGAGGGCAGATTGACCACCTCCATGTCGCGCCAGAAGACCCCGGCGCTTAAGCCGGTGCCGAGCGCCTTCGCGCAGGCCTCCTTGGCGGCGAAGCGCCGGGCATAGCCCTCGGCGCGGGCCGCGCGCCGGTCACAGCGCGCCCGCTCGCCCTCCGTGAACACCCGTTGGGTGAAGCGGTCGCCATGGCGCTCCAGTGTCCGGGCGACGCGGCGGATGTCGCAGAGGTCCGATCCGATACCGATGATCATGCGTGCCGCGCGCGGTCCATCGCGTCCCGCATGTCCCGCACTGCCTGGGCGAGCCCGACGAAGATCGAGTCGGCGATCAGAGCATGGCCGATATTGAGTTCGCGAATCTGCGGCAGGGCCGCCACGGGCCCGACACTGTCCACGGTCAGGCCGTGGCCCGCATGGATCTCCAGGCCCAGACCCGCCCCGTGCTCGGCCGCGCGCGTGATGCGTGCCAGCTCGCGCGCCGTCCGCGCAGCGTCGCCCGCGAGGAACGCCTCACAATAGCTGCCGGTGTGAAGCTCGACCACCTGTGCCCCCAGGGCGTGGGCGGCCTCCATGACCGTCGGCTCAGGCTCGACGAACAGCGAGACCCGGATGCCTGCCTCCGCCAGGACGCCGATACGGGGCGCGAGGTGCTCGCGGCCGCCGACGATATCGAGCCCGCCTTCCGTCGTGCGCTCCTCGCGCTTCTCCGGCACGAGGCAGGCGGCATGGGGCTGCGTGGCCAGAGCGATCGCCACCATCTCGTCGGTGGCCGCCATCTCGAAGTTCAACGGCACCGCGAGCGCGCGCTTCAACGCCGCCATATCGGCGTCGCGGATGTGGCGCCGGTCCTCGCGCAGATGGGCGGTGATGCCGTCGGCACCGGCCTCCACGGCGAGCAGCGCCGCCCGCACCGGGTCCGGGTACGGTCCTCCGCGCGCGTTGCGGACGGTGGCCACGTGGTCGATGTTGACGCCGAGGCGCAGCTTTTCGGATGTCATCCGCTCGTCGGTCCCAGTGTCGGCGGGGCCAAGCGGGTCCCGCGCACGATATCCGCGCCTTGCCGCCCGTCCAGGCGGTCGCGCCCGAGTGCCGAAGTGCCGATATGCTGGCCTCATCCCCGGTCGGCAAGACGGCCGGCCTCATCGGCGCCTTGGCCGCGACGCGCCACGCGGCTTGCCAGATTGGGAAAAACCCACTATGCGCCGCCCCTCGCGTTCGCTCCGGCCGGGGGCTGAACGGACGGTGCCGCTCGCGGCACAGGGCTCCCCGCGGATCCCGTCGTCCCGTGTCTCCGCCTTCGATCAACCGCTCGGGCCTGCAAAAACGGCTCGAAGGGCTTGGCGCCGAGCGTCGCGCGAGATGAACCGGCCCGGATCAGCCGCCTCCCGGCGGCCGGGCTCCTTTTGACGCTGAAAGGCCCGACAATGCCTCTCTACGAGCATGTGCTCTTGGCCCGCCAGGACGTGACGTCCCAGCAGGTCGAGACGATGATCGACACCTACAAGGGTGTGATCGAGCAGAACGGTGGCCGTCTCGAGAAGATCGAGATGTGGGGTGTGAAGTCCCTCGCCTACCGGATCAAGAAGAACCGCAAGGCGCATTTCGCGCTCCTCAACATCGACGCCCCCCGGCCGCCATCGCCGAGATGGAGCGCCAGATGCAAATCTCCGAGGACGTGCTGCGCTTCATGACCGTCCGGGTCGACGAACTCGATTCCGAGCCGTCCGCCATGATGCAGAAGCGCGACCGGGACGACCGCAAGGACCGCGAGCGCGGCCGTCGTCGCGATGACGAGGGCTTCGGCGGCGGCTTCGGCGGCGACCGTGGTGACCGCGGCGATCGCGGCGAGCGCAGCTTCGGCGGGGAGGGCTAACCCATGGCATTCGGTGCTGGTGCGGGCGGCGGACGCCGTCCCTTCTTCCGTCGTCGCAAGACCTGCCCGTTCTCCGGCGCGAACGCGCCGAAGATCGACTACAAGGACGTCAAGCTCCTGTCCCGCTACGTGTCCGAGCGCGGCAAGATCGTGCCGTCGCGGATTACCGCGGTCTCGGCCAAGAAGCAGCGCGAACTCGCCCAGGCGATCAAGCGCGCCCGCTTCCTCGGCCTGCTGCCCTACGTGATCAAGTAGGCCGTCGAAACCGCCGGCCCGGCATCAGCCCGGGCCGGTCCTCGCAGAGGGCGGCTCGCGCCGCCCGATCGTTGGGGTGCAGCGCCGCCCCTAACCCTGCCGCAGCGGCAGCGGGACAGCGGACCCAATGGCACAGCATATCGGCATCGGTATCGGCGCGGGCCTCGTCTCGGCACTCCTGTTCGGAGTGCTGCTGAAGGCGACCCCGCTGGCGATCTTTCTCTACCTCGTGGCGCCGCTGCCGATCCTGATCGTCGGACTCGGCTGGAGCCACAAGGCTGCCCTGGTGGCGGTCGCGACTGGCAGCCTCGCACTTGTCCTGGTGATCGCGCCCTTCATGGGCCTTGCCTTCGGCGCCTACATCGCACTGCCCGCATGGTGGCTCGCCTATCTCGCCCTGCTGGGCCGTGAGACGCCGAACGGCCTGGAATGGTACCCGACGGGCCGTCTGCTCGGCTGGATCGCCGCCACGGCCGCCCTCGCCTTCATCTCCATCGCGGTTCTTTCCTCGCCGAACCATGCGGCGTTCGACGCACAGCTGCATGGGCTCGCTCAGACGCTGGTGCAGGCGCGCCCCCCGCCGACCGAACGACGGGCGAGGGCCGCCGGGCCGACGCGCCTCCGGCCGGCACCGAGGAGCCGGGCCGGGATACGTCGGCAGAGCCGGCCCCCACGCCGCAGACCGGCGCCGAGCAGGTCGATGTGACGCGCGCCGAGATGGCTGATGCCCTCGCCCGCGTGGTGCCGGCTTTCGCGGCCAACGGGCTCGCGCTGCTCCTGACCTTCTATCTCTGGGCCTCCGCCCGGATCGTGAAGATCTCCGGCCGCCTGCCGAGACCCTGGCCCGATATCCCATCCACCGCGATGCCGCGGACGACTCTGGCGGCGCTTGCGGCCGCGGTCGTGATGTGCTTCGCCTCCGGCTATGTCGGCGTCTTCGGCGTCGCCCTCGTCGGCTCGTTCAGCGCGGCCTTCGCGCTCCAGGGACTTGCCGCCTTCCACGACCGCTCGCGCGGCCGGCCCGGGCGCGGGCTGATGCTGTTCGGCATGTACCTGATCCTATTCGTGACCCAGGGCATCGCCCTGGTCGCGCTCACCCTGTTCGGCCTGGCCGACACCGCCCTCGACCGCCGTCGTCCGAAGGACAGCCCGGCGCCGTGAGACCCCGGCCCGAGTGGCCGACCATCCGAAGGAGAAAAACCATGGAAGTGATCCTGCTCGAGCGCGTGGCCAAGCTCGGCCAGATGGGCGAGACCGTGAACGTCCGTCCCGGCTTCGCCCGCAACTTCCTGCTCGCCCGCGGCAAGGCCCTGCGCGCGACGGAAGCCAACAAGAAGCACTTCGAGGGCCAGCGCGCCCAGCTCGAGGCCCGCAACCTCGAGCGGAAGAAGGACGCCGAGGCGGTGGCCGAGAAGCTCAACGGCCAGAGCTTCATCCTGATCCGCCAGTCGGGCGAGACCGGCGTGCTTTACGGCTCCGTCTCGACCCGCGACCTCGCCGAGGTCGTCTCGAAGGAGGGCTTCTCGGTGGAGCGCGGCCAGTTCACCCTGAACCAGCCGATCAAGACGCTCGGTCTCCACACGGTCCCGGTGGTGCTGCACCCCGAGGTCGAGGTCGAGATCACCGTCAACGTCGCCCGCAGCCCTGAGGAGGCCGAGCGTCAGGCCCGCGGCGAGTCCGTCACCGAGCGCGAGGCGTTCAACCTCGACGACCTCGGCCTGGAGGTCGGCATGGCGCTGGCCGATGCCGGCGAAGGGGCCGACGACCGCGGCTGACGCCTGCACGGGTCGCGCCTGCTCCCTGCGCGTCGTGGCGAGCGGAGCAGGCGCGACCCGGTATACCGGTGAACATTGGGGATCATCGGCTCCAAGACTTGACACGTTCCAGTTTTGTTCCAGCATGCACGCCCGCCGCTTGCGAGAGTCGGCGGGCGTCCGCTTATCTGGGTTCCGCCCGGACGAACGGGCCGTCGGCTAAGCTTCGGTAACCATACCGGGGCCAAGGTCGCGCGGTGTGATCCTTGCGCGCCCACCGCGGCGCCTGATTCGGAGTCGTCCGCCGATGGCCTTGCCCAATGCGCTCACGGCCAAGCTCGAGACCGTGCAGGCCGAGTACCGCGTCGCCCCGCACAACATCGATGCGGAGCAGGCGCTGCTGGGCGCGATTCTGGTGAACAACGACGCCTATTACCGGGTGTCGGACTTCCTGCTGCCCGAGCACTTCATGGAGGATGCCCACCAGCAGATCTTCACGGTGGCGGCGTCGCTGATCAAGGCCGGCAAGCTCGCCACGCCGATCACCATGAAGACCTATCTGGGCGACGCCGATTTCGGCGGCCAGACGGTGATGCAGTACCTCGCCCGGCTCGCCGCCGACGCCACCACGGTGATCAATGCCGGCGAGTACGGCCGCACGATCTACGACCTCGCGATCCGCCGCCGGCTGATCACCATCGGCGAGGATCTTGTGAACGGCGCCTACGAGGCGCCGGTCGAGGAATCACCCCGCGACCAGATCGAGCACACCGAGCGGCGGCTCTATGAACTCGCCGAGGCGGGTCGCTACGACGGTGGCTTCCAGAAGTTCTCGGATGCGCTGACCGCCGCGGTCGACATGGCCGCCAAGGCCTATCAGCGCGACGGCAAGCTCTCGGGCATCGCCACGGGCCTGTCTGACCTCGACGCCAAGATGGGCGGCTTGCAGCCCTCCGACCTGATCATCCTCGCGGGCCGCCCGGCCATGGGCAAGACCTCGCTGGTGACCAACATCGCCTTCAACATCGCCAAGGCCTATCGCGGCGAGAAGCAGCCGGACGGCGTGACCAAGACCGTCAACGGCGGCATCGTCGGCTTCTTCTCGTTGGAAATGTCGGCCGAGCAGCTCGCAACCCGTATCATCGCCGAGCAGTCGGGCGTGCCCTCCTACAAGATCCGCCGCGGCGACATCCGGCCGGAGGATTTCTACAAGATCACCGATGCCGCCCGGGACATGCAGACGATCCCGTTCTACATCGACCAGACCGGCGGCATCTCGATCGCGCAGCTCGCCGCCCGCGCCCGGCGCCTGAAGCGCCAGAAGGGCCTCGACCTACTGATCGTCGACTATCTCCAGCTCCTCTCGGGCTCCTCGAAGCGCAGCGACAACCGCGTGCAGGAGATGACCGAGATCACCACCGGCATGAAGGCGCTGGCCAAGGAGCTGGCGTGTCCGATCATCGCGCTGTCGCAGCTGTCCCGTCAGGTGGAGAACCGCGACGACAAGCGCCCGCAGCTCGCCGATCTGCGTGAATCGGGCTCGATCGAGCAGGACGCCGACGTGGTCATGTTCGTGTTCCGCGAGGAGTACTACGTCGGCAACAAGAAACCTCGCGAGGGAACGGAAGAGTTCTTCGCCTGGGAAGCCGAGATGCAGCGCGTCCACGGCAAGGCAGAGGTGATCATCGGCAAGCAGCGTCACGGCCCCACCGGCACGGTGGAGCTGCAGTTCGACGCCAACATCACGCGGTTCTCGAACCTCGCACAGACCGACCGGATTCCCGAGCAGATGTGATCACCCCCGCAGCGGGCCGCAGGCACCGCCGCGAACAATCGCAGGACCCGCCCGTTGTGGGAGGATGAGTGTCCCGCCGCGGCAGGAGCGACGATGAGCGAGCCGACCCCTCCGAAGATGCCGTACTGGCACGTCTACACCGACGCGGAGGGGTGAGCCGGCAGGAGCTGTTCCACCTCGAACGGTTCAAGTTCGAGGGGATCAACCCCGAGACCGCGCCGCAGTGGAACGACAAGATGGACCCAGCTCCGTCGGCGGTGACCTTCACGGTGCTGCCGGTCGGCTGGGTCGGCGAGTGGCACGAGAATCCGCGGCCGCAATGGATCGCGATCCTCTCGGGCCGGTGGTTCGTGGAGACCATGGACGGCCACCGGGTCGAGATGGGCCCGGGCGAGCTGATGATGGGCGAGGACCAGAACACGAAGGAACGTGACGGCAAGAAGGGTCACCTGTCCGGGACCGTCGGTGACGAGCCCTGCACGATGATCGTGACGGGCCTCCAGGTCGAGCCGACCGTGAACCAGCCCGGCCGCTTCAAGTAGGACCGGCCCATGGACGGCTTCGAACTCACGCAGCCGCACTTCAAGTCCTACGTTCTGCCGAACGCGCCGTTGCAGAAGCTCGCCGAGGGGTTCCGGTGGACCGAGGGGCCGGTCTGGTTCGGCGACCGCGACGAGCTGCTGTTCTCCGATCTGCCCAACAACCGGGTGATGCGCTGGGCGGAATATGCCGGCCTCAGCGTCTACCGGGAGGCGAGCGACTTCGAGAACGGCCACGCCCGCGACCGGCAGGGGCGGATGCTGTCCTGCTCGCACCGTGGCCGGCGCATTCACCGGACCGAGGCTCGACGGAAGCGTCACGGGTCTTGTGGAGCGCTACCGGGGCCGGCGGCTCAACTCGCCCAACGACATCGTCTGCAAGTCCGACGGCACGATCTGGTTCTCTGACCCGCCCTACGGCATCCAGACCGATTATGAGGGCGGCAAGCAGGAATCCGAGCTGCCCGCCGCAGTCTACCGCTTCGACCCGCGCGACGGTTCACTGCGGGTGGTGGCGGACGATTTCCAGGGGCCGAACGGCCTGTGCTTCTCTCGCGATGAGCGCAAGCTCTACATCGTCGAGACCGGGCTGCAATTCGCACCCAACCCGCTCCAGCACGTGCGGGTGTTCGACGTCGCCGATGACGGCAGCCTGTCCGGGGGTGACGTGTTCTGCAAGGTTTCGCCGGGCAATGCCGACGGGATCCGCTGCGACGAGCACGGCAATGTCTGGTCGAGCGCCGGCGACGGGATCCACTGCATCGATCCCGGCGGCGAGCTGGTCGGCAAGATCCTGGTCCCCTCGACGGTGGCAAACCTCGCCTTCGGCGGCCGCAACAACAGCCGCCTGTTCCTCTGTGCCTCGCACACGCTCTACGCGATCTACGTCAACGTCCGGGGAGCACCGTTGCTGTGAGCGGCGTCCGGGCGATCGCTGGGTTCGGCCGCACCGTCGCGGACCTCGCGGCCACCGAGGCCTTCTACCGGGACGGCTTGGGCTTCGCGCGGGTCGCGCCGCCGGAACCGGTGCCGGTGGCGCAGGTGGAGGCGATGGGGCTCGCTGATCGGCGCGCCACGCAATTGCGCATGCGGCTCGGCGCGCAGACTGTGGCCTTCCTGGCCGTCGATCCGCCCGGCGCGCCCTACCCGGCCGATCCGGCGGCGACGGACCCGTTCTTCCAGCACCTCGCGATCCCGGTGCGTGACATGGAGGCCGCGATGGCGCAGCTCGCCCCTCTCGGCCCGAAACCGATCAGCCGCGGCGGACCGCAGGTCCTTCCCGCTTCCTCGGGGGGCGTCACCGCCTACAAATTCCGCGACCCTGATGGCCACCCGCTGGAGCTGATCTTCTTCCCCGACGGTACCCCGGCTGCCCGCTGGCGTGATGCCCCGGGCCTGTTCCTGGGAATCGACCACTCGGCGGTCACCGTCACCGACCTCGATGCGGCCTTGGCGTTCCTCACCGGGCCGCTCGGGCTCACGGTGTCGCAGCGGGGTCTGAATCAGGGCGCCGAGCAGGCGCGCCTCGATGGCGTGGACGATCCGCAGGTCGACGTGATCGCGCTTGAGCCCCCGGATCCGGCCCCACACGTCGAATTGCTCCACTATCGGAGGCCGGCCGGCCGTCACCCAATATCGTTCAGCCCGAGCGATCGGGCCACGACCCGCTACGTCTTCTCCGCGGACGATCCGCGGGGCTTGAGTCGGGCCCTGGACAGCGCCGGGCTCACTCCGCAGACATCCGCCGACGGCGCGGCGGTCTATTGTGCGGGGCCGGACGGACACGGCTTCCTGTTCATGCGCGCATGACTGCTCACCTCCGACCGGATGTCGCGCGGACTTGACGCGCCGCCCCTACGGCGTCCAATCCGGCCGCCCCGGAGGTGAGACCGATGCCGCTCCTCGCCCTGCCCTTTCCGGCCATCGATCCGGTGGCGCTCGCGATCGGGCCCATCACAATCAAATGGTACGCCCTCGCCTACATCGCCGGCCTGATCGGCGGGTGGTACTACGCGCGCCGGCTCGTTATGGCCGACAGCCTGTGGGGCGTGGTGAAGCGCCCGCAGGTCGTCGACATCGACGACCTCGTCGTCTGGGTGGCGCTGGGTGTCGTGCTGGGTGGCCGGATCGGCTACGTGCTGTTCTACAACCTCCCCATGTACCTCGCCGACCCGATCGAGATCCTGGCGATCCGCAACGGTGGCATGTCGTTCCATGGCGGCTTCCTGGGAGCGATCCTGGCCTTCCTGCTGTTCGCCCGGGCCAAGAAGCTCAACGGCTACACCCTCCTCGACATCGGCGCCGTGGTCGTGCCGATCGGCCTGTTCTTCGGGCGCATCGCCAATTTCGTGAACGGTGAGGCTCTGGGGTCGCGTGGCGCCGGACTTCCCCTACGCCATCGTGTTTCCGAGCGGCGGGCCGCTGCCGCGCCATCCGAGCCAGCTCTATGAGGCGGCGACGGAAGGCCTGCTGCTGCTCATCGTCATGGCCGTGAGCGTGCGCCGGTTCGGCTTCCGCAAGCCAGGGCTCCTCGGCGGCATCTTCGTCCTCGGCTATGCGCTGGCCCGGACGTTCTGCGAGTTCTTCCGTGAGCCGGATCGCCAACTCGGCTTCCTGTTCGGCGACCATTTCGGCCCCATGGGCGGCGGCGTGACCATGGGTATGCTGCTCTGCGTGCCGATGATGATCGTCGGCCTCACCTACATCGTGCTGGCGGCAAAAGGCTGGACACGCCCGCGTCACCCGGTCGAGGATCCGACCAGGCGCGAGGAGGCGGCCAAGGCGGCCGTTGAGGCGTGACGCCGCTTGGAGCCGAGATCGCGGCGCTGATCCGCCAGAACGGACCGATCGGCGTCGATCGCTACATGGCGCTCTGTCTCGGCCATCCGATCCACGGCTACTATCGCACCCGTGATCCCCTGGGCGTGCGGGGCGACTTCACCACCGCGCCCGAGATCAGCCAGATGTTCGGCGAGCTGATTGGAGCCTGGACCGCCTACGTCCACGGGCTGATGGGTCGGCCGGATCCGCTGACCCTGGTGGAACTCGGGCCGGGCCGCGGAACGCTGATGGCGGACGCCCTGCGGGCGCTGCGCGCCGCGGCTCCGGGCATGCGCGTGGCCCCGCATCTCGTCGAGACGAGCCCGGTGCTGCGGGCCGCGCAGGAACGCGCGCTCGCCGGAACGGACGCGGTTTGGCACGAAGGGATCGAGACCTTGCCGGAGGGCCCAGCGGTCATCTTGGCCAACGAGTTCTTCGACTGCCTGCCGGTGCGCCAGTTCGAGCGCCGGCCGACGGGCTGGCACGAGCGGCAGGTCGGCCTCGGGCGGCAGGGCGGTTTCGCCTTCGGCCTGTCGCCGGATCCGAGCCCTGGGCTCGATGCGGAAGGACCGGACGGCGCGCTGCTGAGCGTCCCGGGGACCGGCTTGGCGCTGATGCGCACGCTGGCGCAGCGCCTCTGCGCGGCAGGAGGTGTCCTGCTGGCGATCGACTACGGCCATACCCGCCAGGGTTTCGGTGATACCCTGCAGGCGCTATCGGGGCACAGCTCCGTCGATCCGCTCGCCGCGCCCGGCGAGGCGGATCTGACGCACCATGTCGATTTTAGCGCCCTCGCCAGGGCCGCGCGGGCGGTGGGCGCCGAGGTCCACGGGCCGGTGGATCAGCGCGACTTCCTGTTCGCCCTCGGTCTGCGCGCCCGTGCCGAGCGCCTCAAGGCCCGCGCCACCGAGGCACAGGCTGTCGAGATCGACCAAGCAGTGGCCCGGCTCACGGATCCGCGCCGACGCGGCATGGGCAGATTGTTCAAGGTCTTGGCGGCGAGCGGCCAGGATTTCGGGCCGCTCCCGGGATTTTCCGACGCCTGACGCGCCGCTTCAGATCCGCTCAGCCGAAGGAGCCGAATCCGGAATCCGTCTGGCTTGCCGGCCGCGGGGTTGGCGGCGCGGGCGGGTTCGGATCAGTCGGGTCGAAGGCGGCGAGTTCACCGGTGACTGGATGGGCGGGTGCGGTCGGGATCCGGGGCTCATGCGCCTCGGGTGTCGTCTCGATCGGGGCTTCAGTCTCGATCCGTCGTGACATCGCGATCCTTCTCGGATTGAAGCCGGACCCGGCTCCATACTGCATTGCAACAAAAATCTGACGCCTGAACGACATCGTCAAGGGGCAGGCGTTGCGGTATCGGGGCGCGACCAGGGGATCAAAAGGGCCGACCGTGACTGCAGGCATGTTGATCGAGGCGCCGGAACTCTCCTCGCATTCGGGCGTCCGCCACGCCTTCTTCACCCGCCTCGGCGGCGTGTCGGAGGGGCTCTATGCCTCGCTGAATGGCGGGCTCGGGTCCGGGGACGCACCGGAACGCGTCGCCGAGAACCGGGCGCGGATGTGCGCCCAGCTCGGCCTTCCGCCGGATCGGCTCGTGAGCCTCTACCAGGTTCATTCCGCCGAGGTGATCACCGTGGAGGCCCCCTTCGCGGCGGCCGACCGTCCCAAGGCCGATGCCATGGTGACGCGGGTCCCCGGCCTGGCACTCGGCATCGCCACGGCCGATTGCGGGCCGATCCTGTTCGCGGATCCCGAGAGCGGAGTGGTCGGGGCCGCGCATGCCGGCTGGAAGGGCGCGCTCACCGGGGTGATCGGAGCGACAGTCGCGGCCATGGAGGCCCTCGGCGGGCGGCGGTCCCGGATCGTGGCGGTCCTCGGCCCGACGATCAGCCAAGCCTCTTACGAGGTCGGACCCGACTTCGTGGCGCGCTTCCGCTCGGATGCGCCCGGCATGGAGCGCTTCCTCGGCGCAGGCACGCGGCCCGGTCACGCCCAGTTCGACCTTCCGGGCTTCATCCTGACACGGCTCGCCGAGGCAGAGGTCGGTGAAGCGGCGATGCTCGATCTTTGCACCTATGCCGATCCCGAGCGCTTCTACAGCTATCGTCGAACCACGCATCGCGGTGAGCACGATTACGGACGCCTGATCTCCGCCATCGCGCTCACGCCCTGAGCCGCGGCCGCTTTCACCGACCCACAAGGGGGTGCGACAATCTGTCAGCCTATGATGCAAGAAAAAGCGTGGCCGCAACCGAACCTTGGCCATTCGAACGCGTTGAGGGGTCAAGGTGCCGGGGAATAACGGCGGGTTGCCTCAAGGGGCCGCGATGAGCGGTCGGCGACACCGCGGAGCGTAATGCAGCCCTGGAACCGCTGAAGAACCAGATCCGCGTTCCGCTGACGTCCTTCCGGGCCGGCGGTGCAGACCATCAGTGAGGACCAGACCATGAAATCCATGCTCCGCGCCACCACCGCTCTTGCCGGTATCGCCCTCGCCGGCTCGGCCTTCGCGGCCGACCTGCCGCGTCGCGCCGCTCCGCCGCCGGTGTTCACCCCGGTTCCGGTGTTCACCTGGACCGGCTTCTACGCGGGTTTCAACGCCGGCTACGGCTTCGACGCCAGCAACAACCGCGCGAACGGCTTCGCCCAGATCCCGGGCGTCAGCCCGATCGCGATCACGGCCGCGGGCGCCTTCAATCCGGCGATCCTGACCCCGGGCTCCTCGCTGGTGTACAGCCGCAACAACAATGAAGGTTTCTCGGGCGGTGGTCAGATCGGCTACAACTGGCAGCTGACCCCGGGCGCGGGCGTGGTGATCGGCTTCGAGGCTGACGCGCAGTACCTCGACTTCGGCCGCCGCCGTCAGAGCTTCCTGCTGACGGGCGCGCCCGGCCCGGCGTTCGGCGCCTTCGTGCCGGTTGATGGCCTGCTGAGCACGCTCGACTTCTTCGGCACGGTGCGCGGCCGCCTCGGCTACGCCTTCGACCGCACCCTCGTGTACGCCACCGGCGGCTTCGCCTACGCCACGGGCGATCAGGGCGCGCGCGTCGCGTTCCAGAACTTCGCTGGCAACCGCAATGACTTCGTCACCGGCTGGACCGCCGGCGGCGGCATCGAGTACGCCCTGCCCACCGACAGCTGGCTCAACTTCTTCCACTCCTCGGCCGTGACGGTGAAGGTCGAAGGTCTGTACGTGAACCTGGATCGCGGTCGGAGCACCGGTCTCCCGCTGGTCGGCGGCCTGGTCACGGGCGCCGGTCTGGTGCCGGTGTTCAGCAACGTGCCGCTGCGCAACGAGAACGCCTTCGCTGTCGTCCGCGCCGGCGTGAACTACAAGTTCGGCACCTTCTGAGAAGACCGAGCGACCACTCTCGCCGAGGCGCTCAGCGGCTCGGCGGGCGGTTGTTTCGTCGCAGGAGCCCGGCCGAATGGCCGGGCTTTTTGCTGCGTCGGAGTCGCGAAGCGGCCCGAGCCCCGCATGCCGACAGGGATCGTTCATCGGCCTCTGCGGGTTTCCGCATGAAGTTTTTGCAATCTCCCCTGACAAAGCGTCGCCGCGCACCCATGTCGTGCCTGCCATGCGGCGCGTTCAGGCCCGCGGGTAGGTTTCGAGGAGGACGACTCCATGAACAGCGAAGAACGCGACGTCATCTCGGGCATCTTCCAGCGTCTGGAGCA
The DNA here is from genome assembly GCA_050632875.1 of Methylobacterium sp. P31. GTDB lineage: Bacteria > Pseudomonadota > Alphaproteobacteria > Rhizobiales > Beijerinckiaceae > Methylobacterium. The sequence goes on from JBODSC010000001.1 coordinate 435,482, forward strand.
GGCGCAGAGCCAGCCCCGCGACGCTGAGGCCGAGCGCTTCATCGCCGACAAGATCCGCGCGCAGCCCTACGCACCCTACGCGATGGCGCAGCTGATCTACGTGCAGGAAGAGGCGATCAAGAGCCTCAACCAGCAGCTTGAGGCGGCACGCCGCCAAGCCGCTCCGGCCCAGTCCTCGGGTGGCGGATTTCTGTCGAGCATCTTCGGCGGAGGCGGCCAGCGCCAGGAGCCGCAGCCCGGTTACGGACAGCAGCGCCCAGCCGGCCAACCCTGGGGCAATGCGGGCGGTCCTCCTCCGCAAGGTTACCCGCAGCAGGGCTATCCGCAGCAGGGTTACCCTCAGCAAGGCTACCCGCAGCAGGGCGGCCCCTGGGGCGGCCAGCCGCAGGCCCCGGCCCGCGGCGGTGGCTTCCTCGCGACTGCCCTCCCGATGGCGGCCGGCGCAGCCGGCGGCATGCTGCTCGGCAGCGCCCTCTCCAACGCCTTCGCGGGCGGCCATTCGAGCCTCGGCAGCGCTGCGGCGGCCGGTCTCGGCGGCGGCACGGGCGAGACGATCATCAACAACTACTACGGCGACGACGGCAACCAGGATCTCGGCGCAGCTCTCGACAACAGCGGCGGCGACTTCCAGGACGCCGGGTACAGCGATCCGGGCGGCGACCTCGGCGGCGGCGACGACAGCGACTGGACCTGACCGTCTCGCCTGCCCAGGCGCAAGGCCCGGCCGCAGTCCGGCGCGGCCGGGCCTCACACATCTTGGGCGTCTCTCGTGAGCGGGACGATGCTCAGAGAACCTCGACGCGCGTGCCGACGGGTACCCGGTCGTAGAGGTCGATAACGTCGTCGTTCATCATCCGGATGCAGCCGGACGAGACCGATTGGCCGATCGTATGCGGCTCGTTGGTGCCGTGGATGCGGTAGAGCGACGAGCCGAGATAGAGGGCCCGGGCGCCCAGAGGGTTCTCCGGCCCGCCCGCCATGTGGCGCGGGAGGTCGGGACGCCGGGCGAGCATCTCGGACGGCGGGGTCCAGTCCGGCCATTCGGCCTTGCGGCTCACGGTCTTCAGGCCGCTCCAGGCAAAGCCGGGACGTCCGACCCCGATCCCGTAGCGCAGCGCCCTATGGTCGGGCTGGACGAGGTAGAGGTGTTTGCCCGCCGTATCGATCACGATCGTCCCGGGCTTCTGAGGCCCCGGGAACGCGACCTCCTGGCGCCGGTATTCCGGAGAAACCTCCCGGGCGATGCGACTGGGATCGGCGCCGTAGACGGGTTGTGGAGTGGATCCGTAGGCCTGGGGCGGCACGCCGTAGGCCTGCACCGGCCCCGGATCGGCCGGCAACAGCTCTCCGGAATAGGCCGCGACCCGCTGCGGAGCCGCATAACGCTGGGGCCAGCCGCGGCTTCCACCCCCGACACTGCCCGTGACGAGGTATTCGACAAGTCCGCCGCCGTAGCCGGATTCCGCGTAGCGCGCCTGCTGCGCCTGCGCGGGCGCGCACCAAGCCGCCGCGGCCAAGGCTGCCCAAAGACCCAGACGGACCGAACCCCGCATCGTTGCACGCTCCCGACCCGGGGCACGCGCCCCGCATCGCGGACGATCCCGCCGGATCTCAGCGAATCAGGTGAACGAACGTGGTGAATCCCCGCCGGCCGGCGGCCACTCCCCGAAGCCCCGGCATCATCGTGAATCAGCGGTGAAGCCCCGCCGCCGGGATCCGCTCGGAAATCGGCGGCGAACGTGCCCGAAGCGCGCCCGCACAAGCGTGACAGTCACAGTCCGCTAACCGATGTGTTAGAGAGTTGCGGTGATCGAACCTGAACGCTCACGCCCGGACGATGACCCAGAAGCGCTATCGCATCGAAGACGCCCTCGGGCTTCCCGGGGTCTCAGCAACTCCGGCGCCGGGTGTCGCTGCCGCGAACGAGCGTCTCGACGAGATTTTCAACGCCATCCAGGATCTGCGCCGCGTGACGCAGATGAGCGCGAGCGAGACGATTGAATCGTGCCGCCGCGAACTCCACGAAGCCCTGGCGATGCGCTCCGAACTCGACCTGATGAAGGAAGCGATCACGCGGACAAAGGCGGAGCTGGCGACGCTGCACCGCACGGAGAATACCGGCAAGGGCATGCGCCGGGCGGCGGACGAACTCGACGCGGTGGTGGACTCGACCGAGCGGGCCACAACCCAGCTTCTGGGCGCGGTCGAGGAGATAGAGAGCCATGCGGGCATGCTGAACGCCGCGATGCTGCCGCCCGGCATGAAGCAGCATGTCGACGTCATCCTCGAGCGCGTCATCACGGCCTACGAAGCCTGCAACTTCCAGGACCTGACTGGCCAGCGGATCACCAAGATCGTCGGCGTGATGAAATTCATCGAGGAGCACCTCGACCGGCTCATCGCGACCTGGTCGGAGCTGGACAGCTTCAAGGAGCCTCATCACCGTCATGCCGGTGCCGACCTCGCTGGACGACGAGAGCAGCCTGCTGAACGGACCGAAGCTCGACCACGATCCCGGGCACGTCGACCAGAGCGACATCGACTCCCTGTTCGACTGATCGCCCGCGGGCAGGCGGCGCACGATTTTTGTCCGCCGCCCCGTCCCTCTCGGGGACAGGAACGCTTAGATCTGCGGTATGAGCCGCAGAGCCCTCACAGACCTGCCACCCGACACCTTCGACGACGGCCGCGACGCCGAGCGGGACGAGACCGCCGACGAGCCCGAGGCCGCGCTGCCTGACGACGCCTCGCCGGACATCGATTTCGATTTCGAGCCCGGGGCCGTCCAGGCCGGCACGGAGGTGATCCGCCGCTTCTGGTCGACGCTGCCGTCCTCGCCCGGCGTCTACCGGATGTTCGACCATCGCGGCGACGTTCTCTACGTCGGCAAGGCCAAGAACCTGAAGGCCCGGGTCGGCTCCTACGCCCGTGGCCAAGCGCATTCGAACCGCATTGCCCGGATGATCTCGCAGACGGCGGCGATGGAGTTCGTCACCACCGCCACCGAGACCGAGGCGCTGCTCCTCGAAGCCAACCTGATCAAGCAGCTGAAGCCGCGCTTCAACGTGCTGATGCGGGACGACAAGTCGTTCCCCTACATCCTGGTCACCGATGACGGCCCCGCGCCGCAGATCGTCAAGCACCGCGGCGCCCGGCGCCGGAAGGGCAATTATTACGGCCCCTTCGCCAGCGTCTGGGCGGTGAACCGGACGGTAAACGCCCTGCAGCGCGCCTTCCTGCTGCGCACCTGCACCGACAGCTACTACGAGAACCGCACCCGCCCCTGCCTGCTCTACCAGATCAAGCGCTGCTCCGGCCCGTGCACGGGCGAGATCGCGCTCGAGGATTACGCCGCCATGGCGGATTCGGCGCGTGCGTTTCTGGCGGGCAAATCCAACGCTGTGAAGGACCGGATGCGTGCCGAGATGCAGTCGGCCTCCGACGCCATGGAGTTCGAGCGCGCCGCCCGTTTCCGCGACCGGATCGCCGCGCTCTCGGCGATCCAGGGCGTGCAAGGCGTCAACACGCAGGGCGTCGAGGAGGCGGACGTGTTCGCCCTCGACGAGCAGGCCGGCCAGTTCTGCATCGAGGTGTTCTTCTTCCGGAACTTCCAGAACTGGGGCAACCGCGCCTATTTCCCGAAGGCCGACCGGACGATGACCCCCGAGGAGGTGCTGGGTTCGTTCATCGGCCAGTTCTACGACGACAAGCCCGCCCCCGGACGGTGCTCACAAGCCACCCGATCGACGATGCGGAGCTGGTGGCGGCCGCCCTGTCGAGCCGGGTCGATTACCGCGTCGAGATCCACCGGCCGAGCCGTGGCGAGCGGAAGAACCTCGTCGACTATGCCCAGCGCAATGCCAAGGAGGCCCTGGCGCGCCGCCTCGCCGACACCGCCTCGCAGGGCAAGCTGCTCGCGGCCCTGGGGCAGGCCTTCGGGCTGGACCACGCCCCGCGCCGGATCGAGGTCTACGACAACTCGCACATCATGGGCACGAATGCCGTCGGCGGGATGATCGTCGCCGGACCCACCGGCTTCATGAAGACGCATTACCGCACGTTCAACATCAAGTCCGAGGACCTCACGCCGGGCGACGATTACGGCATGATGCGGGAGGTGCTGCAGCGGCGCTTCAAGCGGCTCGTGAAGGAGGCGCCGCGCACGGAGCGCGAAGCCGCCGCGGCGGCCGAGGGTGGCACGCAGGAACCCGTCCCGGCCCCGGCCGAGGACACCGACGCCTTCCCGGCCTGGCCCGACCTCGTGCTCATCGACGGCGGCAAGGGGCAGCTCGAGGCCGCCCGGGCGGCCCTCGATGAAGCGGGCGTATCGGGCGTGCCGTTGGTGGGAGTCGCCAAGGGGCGGGACCGCGATGCCGGGCGCGAGACATTTTTCGTACCGGGCCGGCCGCCTTTCAAGCTACCGCCACGCGACCCGACGCTCTACTTCGTGCAGCGGCTCCGCGACGAGGCTCACCGCTTCGCCATCGGAAGCCACCGGGCCAAGCGCAAGCGTGAGATGGTGAAGAACCCCTTGGACGAGATCGCCGGCATCGGGCCCAGCCGCAAACGCGCGCTGCTGCACCATTTCGGAACCGTCAAGGCGATCCAGCGCGCCGCGTTCGAGGATCTGGCCAAGACCCCCGGGGTCAACGCCGCGACCGCGCGGGCGGTCTACGACTTCTTCCATGCCGGCGCCTGAAGGTCCCATCGCCATGGCAAAGCCCGAGGCTAAGGCGTTGACGCCCGGGCCGCGCTCTGATTTCACCCCGGCGATGAACGCCGTCTTCCCCCGACGACGGTCGCCGGCCTGGACACTCGCGAACTGCCTGACCTACGGGCGCCTCGTCGCGGTGCCGGTGATGGTCGCGCTACTGTTCTGGCCCGATTCCCACGCCGCCCGCTGGTCGGCGCTGGGTGTTTTCGTGGCGGCCGCGATTACCGACTACCTGGACGGGTATGTCGCGCGCACCTACCACCAGAGTTCCGCGCTCGGTCGGATGCTTGACCCGATAGCCGACAAGCTGCTGGTCTCGGCCTGCCTGCTGATGCTGACGGCGGACCACACTATCGTGGGTTCCAGCATTTGGGCGGCGATCGTGATCCTGTGCCGCGAGGTTCTGGTCTCGGGCTTGCGCGAGTACCTCGCCGAGCTGAAGGTAGGCGTACCGGTGAGCAGGATCGCCAAATGGAAGACGACGGTTCAGCTCCTGGCCCTGGGCTTTCTGGTGGCCGGCCCCGCGGGCGAGACGGTGCTGCCGGGCACGGAGCCGATCGGCCTCGCGCTGCTGTGGCTCGCCGCAGCCCTCACGCTCTGGACCGGCTGGGACTACATGCGCGCCGGGATCAAGCACGTCATTGACGATCCGCGCTGATGGTTCGGCGCGCGGAGCGGCCGATCCCTGCCTTCACTCCGGGACCGTGATGCGATGAAACTTGTTTATTTCGCCTGGGTCCGCGAGCGGATCGGCCGCCCCGAGGAGGAGCTGTCGCCGCCCGCAGAGGTCGTCACGGTTGCCGACCTGGTCGCGTGGCTGCGCGGGCGGGGCGAGGAATACGCCTACGCGTTCGAGAATCCGGGCGTGGTGCGCGCGGCTATCGACCGGGCCCACGCCAAGCCGGACGCCCCGGTCGCGGGTGCCCGAGAGGTCGCCTTCTTCCCGCCGATGACGGGCGGCTGAGCCTATCTGGCATCTGCACACGTAGTTCACCGGGCTTGAAAGGATCCGGGTTCCGGGGTCATTGGCGGCGTCGCTCCGGCTGCCATCATGCCGAACGGCGCGCGGGCCGAGCCAAGTTCCTTTACGGGTTCGGCCCGCCTTCAGGTCATGTGCATCTGCGGAACGCTCAAGCTGGGAGCGCAGTTACTCGGTACCATTCCAAGTACTGGAGCCCCAGAATGCGCAAGACCCTGCTCGCCACTACTGCCCTGTTGAGCTTCTGTGCCGCCGCGCAGGCGCAGACCACCGTCATCGAGCGTGACCGCCCCGCCGTCGTCGTCGAGCATCCGGCATCCGAGTCGAAGTCCGTGACCGTCCACGATCACGGCGACGGCTGCGTCACCAAGACGGTGCGGAAGGAAAACGACATGGGCGATTCCAAGACCGTGAAGAAGGAATCGTGCGACTGACGCGCGATCCGGCGCCGGTGCGGGGTCTCCGCCCGGCGCTTCTGCCCCATCATGGTTTCTGAACGGCTGGGCGCCGTCCGTACCGAAGCGGCGTCGGCCGCTACGGCGCGGGCCGGCCCGGCTGCTCTGTCAGATCCCGGATCAGCCGGTCCAGGCTCGCCTTCTCGCGCTCGGGCCGGAACAGGTCAGCCCGGCCCACGCAGGCCCGCCGGAGACTTCCGAGGAAATCCGGATCCTCCTCGGCACGCAGCAAGAGCGCGCCGAGCGCCCCGGTGTCACTGACCGGGTAATAGCCCGGGTAATCAGGCCCCAGCAGACCGACCGTGCCGACGATCCGCGAGGCGATGACCGGCAGGCCGGAGACCAGCGCCTCGGAGATCACGTTGGCGCCCCCTCCATATGTGAGCTGAGAACCATCAGCCGAGCCCGGGCCATCAGCCGGCGCACCAGGGCCGGCGGCCTGTCGCCGAGCCAGACGTAGCGGGGATTGGCCGCCATCTCGGTGCGCGCCCTCTCGGCCCAGACCGGATCGTGCGCGGCGCCCAGATGGAGCACGCGGATGCGCGACTCCGCCGGGAGGTGCCGTGCCGCCAGGGCCGTCCGGAACGGATCCTTTTCGGTGCGGAGATGTCCAACGACCAGGACCTCGAAGCAATCCTCGCTCGCCGGGACGCGCTCCGCGCGTCCGCGGGCGGATTGATACACGACTCGGAGCTTGCCGCGGTGCTGCTCCGGCAGCGCGTCGCCGACACGCTCATGCAGTCCGATCAGTCGGTCGGCGCAAGCGAGGGAGCGCAGGGTGCGGCCGGGCTCCGCATCGAGATAGTGGTAGAGATCCGTCCCGGTCAGCGTCACCACGAGGGGGCGGTCCGGATAGGCCTCACGGAACCCGACGATCGACGCGGCGCTCCGCCACGCGTGTAGGGCGATCATCAGGTCGGCCGGCGCGCCGTCCCATTCCGTGCAGATCGCGACCGCATGGCCGAGTTCGCGCAGGAATCCGGCCCAGCGGGTCGCAGTCGCGCGATTGCCTGTCCGCCGCGTCGCCGCCGTCGGGGTAACGAGGATGATTCTCATGCTGTGATCCGGAGCGGGATTGCGCCGCGCGCCCGCAGGGGCGAGTGAGTCACCGGCCGGCGGCGTAGTATGACGGCCGTCCGAAGGCCGGGAGCACGCCTTGTCCGCCACATCGCAGAAAGCCACGGCCGCCGACCTCGTCGCGCTGCTGCGCGACGCCCGATCCCGCACCCTGGCCCTGGTCGACGGCTTGGACGGGGACAGGCTGATGGGCCCGCAGCTCGACATCGTAAACCCCCTGCTCTGGGAGATCGGCCATCTCGCGTGGTTCCATGAGCACTTCGTTCTGAGAGGCCTCGATGGGCGCGCGCCGCTGCGTGCCGATACCGACGCCCTGTATGATTCCGCGCGGGTGCCCCACGCAACGCGCTGGAACCTGCCGCTGCCGCCGCTTGATGACACGCTGGACTACATGGAGCGCGTGCAGGAGGCCCTGATCGACCGGCTTGGCGACCGCGAGCCCGACGCGGATGAGCGCTATCTCTACCGGCTCATCGCCTTCCACGAGGACATGCACGCGGAAGCCTTCACGTACACGCGCCAGACATTGGGCTATCCCCCGCCCGCCTTCGCGCCGCACGAGCCGGAACCCGGGTCGGGTGACTGGCCCGGGGATGTCGCCGTCGCGGGCGGCATCTTCCCGCTTGGATCGGAGCCGGGGCCGGATTTCGTGTTCGACAACGAAAAATGGGCGCACCCGGTGGAGGTCGCGCCGTTCCGGATCGCCCGCGCGCCAGTAACGAATGCCGCATACGCCGCCTTCGTGGAGGCCGAAGGCTACCGCAAAGATGCGTTCTGGGACGCGGACGGCTTGGCGTGGCTGCGCGCGAGCGGCGCCGAGGCGCCCGTCTACTGGCTTCGCCGCGACGGAGCCTGGTCTGTCCGCGTCTTCGACCGCGTGGAACCGCTCGCCCCGAACCGGCCGGTGGTGCACGTCAACTGGCATGAGGCCCAGGCTTGGTGCCGCTGGGCCGGACGGCGATTGCCCACGGAGGCGGAATGGGAGGCGGCTGCGCTCGGCGAGCCCGGACCGGACGGCCGGCTGAGCCCCGTGAAGCGCGCTCACCCTTGGGGTACGGCACCCGTCGATCCGGCGCGCGCCAATCTCGACGGCCACCGGCTCGGCGGCGTCGACGTGGCGGCGCATCCGGGCGGGGACAGCGCCTGGGGCTGCCGCCAGATGATCGGCAATGTCTGGGAATGGACGGCCAGCACGTTCCGGCCCTACCCGGGCTTCGCGCCGGACGCGTACAAGGAGTATTCCGAGCCGGCTTTCGGAACGCGCAAGGTCCTGCGCGGCGGCGCCTGGGCGACCCGGTCGCGGCTCGCCTCCGGCACCTACCGGAATTTCTTCGGGCCCGAGCGGCGGGACGTGATCGCGGGGTTCAGGACGGTGGCGCTGTAGGAGACGGGTCTGCGTCGGCTTCCGGCAATGCGGCTGCCCGCTCAGCGCCAGCCCGCATCGACGAAGTATCCGTGCCCAGTGCACATCCGGGCGTCGTCCGAAGCTAGGAACAGCACCAGGGCGGCGACGTCCGCGGGCTGGATCCGCCCGTCGAGACATTGCGACGCCACGATCTCGGCCTCGCCCTCCGGTGTGTACCACCGCTCCTGGCGCGGCGTCTGGACATTGCCCGGGACGATCGTGGCCACCCGGATGCCGTCTCGCCCGAGATCGCGGGCGAGCGACCGGGTCATCCCCTCGATCGCCGCCTTGGCGGTCTGGTAGAGCGGCATGTCCTTCAATCCGAGATGCCAGCTGATCGATCCGAAATTGAGGATCACGCCGCCGCCCGCCCGCCGCATCGCCGGCACCGCCGCCTGGGCGGCGAAGAACAAGTGGCGCAGGTTCACCGCCATCCGGTCATCCCAGCAGGCGGGCGTCACGTCCTCCAGCCTGTGGCGATTGTCGTTGCCGGCGTTGTTGACCAGCACGTCGAGGCCGCCGAGCGCCGTCTCGGCCTCGACCACCAGATCGCGGACCGCCTCGACGTCGGTCAGGTCGCAACGCCGGTAGAGAGGTGCGTGCGCGGCACCGGGCGTGAGGCGCGCCACCAATGCCGCGGCGGCCGCGTCCGCGATATCGCAGAACAGTGTCCGTGCGCCCTGCCCAACGAAGGCCTCGACCAGACCCTCGCCGATCCCAGAGGCTCCGTCTGTCACCAGCACGCGCTTGCTGGAGAGGCTCGGATAGAGCGCGCGGCTTTCGGACATCGACGGCATCGGCAGGCTCCCCGTCATGAATTGTCCGAGTTTTACCTGCCAAGCGTCGATCCGCAACGTAGCCGTTCGGCGGCCGCGCGGATTCGGCAAACGTTAACTGTTTGCGAATGACATCGGCCCGTCTTCTAGAAAGGAAAACGCGATGCCGCTGCGCCTGGAACTCAAGCCGTTCGAACGCCTGATCATCAACGGCGCCCTGATCCGCAACGGCGACCGGCGCTCGACCTTCCTGATCGAGACACAGTGCAAGTTTCTGCGCGAGAGCGAGATCATCACGGAGAGCGAGGCCGATACGGCCTGCAAGCAGCTCCACCTGACGCTGACGGTCATCTACCTCGCCGACGATCCAGCGGCGGGGATCGACCTGTTTTTCCGGCAGGCCACCGATCTGATCCGGCTCGCCCCGGCCGCAGCACCGCAGGTCGCGGCTATCGCGGAGGCGGTCGAGGCAGCCGAGTATTACCGGGCGCTCAAGCTGAGCCGGAAGCTCGTCGAGTGGGAGAGCGCGGCTTCGGCGAGACAGGGCGAACGTTTGGCGGCGCGCGCAGCGTCCGGAGGTTAGTCCGGGCTCAGCCCGGATTGCCCTGCAGCCCGGCGGCGACCTCGTTGTTGATCGACACGAGGGTCGCGATCTTCTCAGCCGTCGGCGCGATCATCGTGTCGAGGCAGCTGCGCAGGACGTAGACGCCCAGCCGGCCGACACCCTGCTTGACGTCGGCGGGGAGCGGGTTCTCGTCGGCCGTCGCCTCCGACGCCAGCAACGCCCAGACTCGCTGGTTGAACGACAACGCCTCATTGAGCCGGTTGGTGTCGCCGCTGGCAAGAGCTCGGCTGGCGCCGATCAACTGCTGCGCCGCCTTGATGAGGACCGCAGCTTCCGCTTCACGCGGTGTCATCGGCGCGTTGCGCGAGGTCTTGGCGTAGGCGTTGACGGCGTAGTTCATCGGCGGTCCAGCCCCGTCGTTGGACCTGCCCGAATGGCAGGATTGCGCGTAGCTGTCGCAGAACAGGCGTTAAAGCCCCGTGAGCGTCAGCTCCGCCATGATGCCGCCGGGATGGACATCGACGACGTTTCGAGGCCCCAAGGAATCGGCCTCCGGATCACGTCACCGATGTTGAACTTCTTTCTCGGAACTGTTGCCGGCGGTCTGATCGCCTGCGTGCTGACCATCACGGCGGCGCGCCAGCCCGAAGTTCAGAGGCGCCTCGGCTTGATGCCCGCGCCGCTGCCAACGGCCCCGGCCGCGATCACGAAACATCCGGAACCGGATTGCGGCCGACGCGCGGAGCCGGCTCCGAGGGTCGGCACGCAGGACATGCTGTTCAACCGCCAGCGGTTCTGGTCGGTCTCGCCCTGATCAGAACGCGCCGATCAGCACCAGAAGCATCGTCGTGGCGACGGTGGTGCTGACGAAGCCGCAGAGGGCGGCCGCGAAGGACGGGCCCGTGCGGACAGCGGTCGAGGGCTCGATCTCGTTCGAAAGCGTAGCGGGGGTCATTGGCGCAAAACCTTGTGGGCGACGCACGTCGCACATGGTGGACTAATACTGTGAGAACGGGCGGCCCGCGGTGCGGGCGCGCACCTGATCAGTCGCAGCGGTTGATTTTCTTGGCGATCCGCAAGCCCCGCAGCTCACTCCGGAGATCGATCGCTAGGACGCCCTCGCCGCATCGCTCGAATGCGTCGCGGGCATCGTCATAGCGGCCGCCGACCTCGTCGAGCGTGTCGCAGACGCGGTCATGGTCACCCAGCCGCGCCTCCTGACGCGCCTGGAAGCGCAGCGCATTCGCCTCATCGACCTTGCGCTGCGCCTCCAGGCACGCCGGCAACGCCAGCGCCGAGGTGGTCAGTGCGAGGCCAGCCAGGAGACTGGCGAGGCTGCGGGACAGAGTTGCCGAACTGGCACTCACGGGAACACTCACGCACTCGTTGTGATGACAGCCCCGGGGAGGGACCTGCCGGGCTTCTCGGGGCGGCTCACGTCCGCCCCCTTCTGTCCGCTGAAACGGTGAAGCTGACGTGAAGGTTCCGATCCGAATCAGCCCTTCCGGCGCAGCCGAGAGGTGAGGATTGCGGGGAGTGTCACGGGAGCCGGGCCCATCGGGTCGACGCCGACATCGTATTGCTTTGGGATCGGCATGAGCTTGCCGTGGCTATGCCCGTGCAGGTTGAGGGCGCCGCGGCTCATCCCGTTCCAAGTGCGGAACGCGTAGTGGCAGAGCACCACCATCCGCCCCTCGACATCGAGTTCCATGTAGTGGCGCACCGAGGCCCAGCCGGGTGCCGCTAGGGTTTCCGGCCCGTCGTTGTTGCCGACGATCAGGTGCTTCTCGCCATTGAGGCTGTCCAGGATCTCGCGCACCCGCGCACCGGTCGGGCCGAGGGCGAAGTCGCCGAGGTGCCAGACCGTGTCACCGGGTGCCACCGCCCCGTTCCAGGCCGCGATCAGGCCAGCATCGTGGGCGGCGAGATCCGGATAGGGCCTGTGGTCGAACCGCAGGGCCCGCGGGTCGCCGAAATGCGTGTCACCCGTGAAGAAGATGGTCACCCGCCGGCTCCGCCAAGGCCCGCGAAGAACGCCCTGGCTGAAATGCCCGGGCTGCCGCCGAAGCGCGAAACGGGCCGCCGGGTTCCATCGGGACCGTGGTGGCCGGTCGCGTTGACGCCCGGGGCGGCAGGCGCGAAGCCTGTTGTCCGACGACGACCGCCGGGAGGTGCCGGGACATGCTGGGGACGGTGGGTTTCGCGTTCCTGGCGGGGCTCCTCTCGGTGCTCTCGCCCTGCGTGCTGCCGCTGGTACCGATCGTGCTCGGAACCGCGGCCTCGGAGCATCGGCTCGGCCCGGTGGCGCTGGCAGCCGGGCTCGCGATCGCGTTCACCGCGATCGGCCTGTTCGTGGCGACTATCGGCTTCGCCATCGGCCTCGACGGCGACGTATTCCGCCGCGTCGGCGCGGTGCTGCTGGTGATTCTGGGTCTGGTCCTGATGCTGCCGCGCCTTCAGGCGCAGGTCGCGACCGCGGCCGGGCCGGTGGGCGCATGGGCCGAGGAGCGCTTCGGCGGTTTCGGGGCCAGCGGCCTGTCCGGCCAGTTCGCCGTGGGATTGCTGCTCGGGGCGGCCTGGAGCCCCTGTGTCGGCCCGACGCTGGGCGCCGCCTCGCTGATGGCAGCGCGGGGCGAGCACCTCTGGAGCGTTGCCGTGACGATGCTGGCCTTCGGAATCGGCGCGGCCGTGCCGCTGATGCTGCTCGGCCTCGCCTCCCGCAAGGCGCTGATGCGCTGGCGCGGCGGGCTCGCGGCGGCCGGCCGGGCCGCGAAGGCGGCTCTGGGGTTCGTGATGGTGGTGCTCGGCCTGCTGGTGCTGACCGGGCTCGACAAGCGCGTGGAGGCGGCCGCCGTCTCGGCCTCCCCGGACTGGCTCAACGCGGTCACGACGCGCTACTGACACCCGGCGCTGTGCGGCGCGGGCGCTCCCCCGCCAGCGCCCGAACGGAGACCAGCGATGACCGATGCCCCCCGTCTGACCAGCCTCGCCCATGGCGGCGGCTGCGGCTGCAAGCTCGATCCGGCGGTGCTGCGCCAGCTACTCGCCGAGCAGCCGGCCGCCGGCCCGTTCGAGCGTCTGCTTGTCGGCAACGAGACCGCCGACGACGCGGCGGTCTGGGAGCTTGAGGATGGCACCTGCATCATCGCCACAACGGACTTCTTCACCCCAATGGTGGACGACCCGACCGATTTCGGCCGGATCGCCGCGACGAACGCCATCTCGGACGTCTACGCCATGGGCGGCCGTCCGCTTCTCGCTCTCGCGATCCTCGGCATGCCGGTGGGCAAGATCGCCCCGGAGGTCGTGGCCAAGATCCTGAGGGGCGGCGCCGAGAAATGCGGCGAGGCCGGCATCCCGGTCGCGGGCGGCCATTCCATCGACACGCCCGAGCCGATCTACGGACTCGCGGTGATCGGCACCTGCCGCCGGGAAGCGATACGGCGCAATGCCGACGCGGTGGCGGGCGATGCTGTCATCCTGACCAAGGCCGTGGGGGTCGGCGTCTACTCGGCGGCGATCAAGCGCGAGACGCTGGACGAGGCCGGCTACCGCGACTTCATCGTAACAACCACGCTGCTCAACCGGATCGGCCAGGACCTTGCCGCCGAGCCCGCCGTGCACGCGCTCACCGACGTGACCGGCTTCGGCATCCTGGGCCACGGCCTCGAACTCGCCCGGGGCGCCGGCCTCACCCTCGCCATCGATGCCGACGCCCTGCCGCTGCTGCCGCAGGCGGAGACGCTGGCGCGCGCCGGGTTCGTCACCGGCGCCTCGCACCGCAATTGGGCCGCGTTCGGCAGCGACGTGGACCTGCCCGCCGGCTTTCCCGAATGGCGGCGCCATCTCCTTACCGATCCGCAGACCTCCGGCGGCCTGCTGGTGACCTGCGCGGCCGAACAGGCGGAGGCGATCCTCGGGCGGATCCAGGAGGCGGGCTATCCGGCGGCGGCCCGGATCGGCCGGATGGAGACGGGCCCGGCCCGCATCCGTGTGGGCGGCTGATACCTGCCCGGCAGAACGAGAGGCAATCTTCAGCTTTCACGCTCAGTCTGTCGCGCCGATCGCGCCAGAGCCGCTTTGACAGACGCCGCACACATGTCGCCGCCCGCCCATGGCGTCGCCGGCTGGCCGTTCGAGCCGGCTGCGCCCGCACTCGCACGCCCCGCAACCCTGCCCGACGGGCGTTCCTGGCCACGGCTCCGAGTTGTCACCGTCGCGCGGGACGGTGCGGCGCTCGACGAAACCGTCGCGTCGGTCCTGCACCAGGGTTACCCGGATCTCCGGCACGACCTCGTGCCACCCGGCTCCGGTCGCGCCGCCGTGGAGCGGATGCTGGCCGATACCGGAACCGACTACATGCTCTGGCTGCGTGCGGGCGACCTGCTCGCCCCCGGCGCGCTGATCGCCCTGGCGCTGGAAGCGGGGCTGACCGGGGCGGCCGCGGTCGCGGGCCTGCGTGTCCTGTTCGATGACGTCGTCCGCGGCCTCGATATGCCGACGGACACGGACACGGACATGCCGGGCGGGATCGCGTTCACGGGCGGAGAGATCCTGTGGGCACGCGGGTCGCTGGGCGTGCAGATCCGGCTCGTCGACGAAGACGGGCTGCTGGACGTCGCCCGGGCCTGGCTGGCCCTCGCCGGCACCGAGCGGCGACGCATCGGCCGGCCGGTGCTGCTCCAGCGGCTGAGCGAAGCCCTGCCCCTGCCCGCGCGTGGCCTGTCGATCGTCTCGCTCACCGGCACCGGTACGCAGGGCGGCGCGGGCGTCGCGCAGCGGCGGCTCGCGGACGCGCTGGCGCTTGCAGGCCACCGCGTCGCGGATGTCGCCCTGAGCACCCGCTCCGAGGCCGCGGAGTGGACCGACACCTTCCCCCGGGCCGAGGCGGCGATCGGGGCGGCCGCGCCCGATCTCGTCCTGGCCGGCAATCTGCACGGGGCGACCCGAAGCCTGGACGTCGTCGACCGCCTTGCCCGGCGCGGGCCGGTGGCCCTCGTCCTGCACGACCTGTTCCCACTCACCGGCCGATGCTGCCATCCCCGCGATTGCGGCCGCGCCGCGAACGGCTGCGACGCCGCCTGCCCCGGCCCGGACGAGTACCCGCAGCTCGCCCCCGCCCGGATCGCCGGCGTGCATGCTCGCAAGCGCGCGGTGCTGGCCGGCTCCGCCGCACCGTGGCTGCTCGCCAACTCCGAGTGGACGCTGGCGCGGGCCCGGGACTTCGCGCCGCCGGGCACGGTGGCGGAGCAGATCCGTCTGGCCTTTCCCACCGCCGTGTTCCGGCCGGGGATCGCGCCGCCCTGCGCCGCCGGTTCGGACTGCCGCCCGACGACGTGCTGGTCCTCGTCTCCGCGGTGATCGTCGACGGGCCCGACAAGGGCTTCCCGGACCTGCGGGCGGCGCTCCAGGCCGTTGCGCGTCCCGGTATGGGCGTCGTGGCGATCGGCCGGCTCGACGACCCGGCCCGACTCGGCGTCCCGAACCTGTTCGCGCCGGGGTTGATAGCCGATGAGGAGACCCTGGCCGCGTGGTACGGCGCCTGCGACCTCCACGTCACGGCAAGCCGCCACGAGACCCTGGGACAGACCCCGATCGAGGCCGGCCTGTGCGGCGTGCCGACGCTCGCCTACCGCAGCTCCGGCTTGACTTCCTCGGTGATCGACGGCGTCTCCGGCCGCCTCGTGCCGGTGCGCCCCGGCGCCCTGGCAGAGGCGCTGGCCGCGCTGGTGGAGGACGCCGAGGCCCGCACGCGGCTCGGCGCCTTCGCGCGGATCGCTCTGGAGAGCCGCTACAGCCCGGCCGCCGCCGCCCTGTCGCTCGAGGACGTCTTCCGGCGGCGTGGATTGCGGGATGAGACGGCGCGTCCGAGCTTCGCGCCGGCGATGCTCGGACATTTCCCCTTCGCGTCCGAGCGACAGAGAGGGGCAGCCGGCACGGTTCCGGCCTCCTCTCGGCCCTTCGTGCGCCGCCTGCGGCGGGCCAAGCAGATGGTGCTCGGGCGCCGGATGCCCCTCTTCGTGCGTCGCTGCCTCTACCTCGCCGGAACCCTGAGGCGGAGAGCCCCATGAGCCCGCAGCGCGGCCTGCGACAGCGGATCTATCTCGACCAGACGCATCTGCGGTCCCACGTCACCGGGATCGAGCGGGTTACCCTCGACCTGTTCGCCCCCAGCAAGCTCGCGCCGCACGAGGTCCGTCCGGTGACCAGCGGATCGCTACCGGGCATGATCGCCGGGCAGCAGCTCGGACTACCCCTGCGGGGGTTCCGGGATCGCGACGCGCTGTTCCTGTTTCCCGGCTTCCCGCCGGGGCCGCTCTGCGCGCTCGCAGCGTCGCGCTGCCTGTTCTACGTCCACGACACGTTCCTGCTGACCCGGCCCGAGGACCTGAGCCTGCGCAGCCGGCTCTACATGAGCCCGAGCTTCGCCCTCGCCCTGCGCTGGTGCCCGAACCTCTTCGTCAACAGCCGCACCACCGGCGAGGCGGTGCGCACCGTCTGCGCGGACCGGGCCAGGGTCGCACTCCTGCGGCCGGCCGTGCGCGACGCGTTCGGTCTCGCGGATCTTCCGGGACCGGCGACCTACACGCCCGGCACAAAGCTCCGGCTGCTCGCCATCGGGACCATCGAGCCCCGCAAGAACTACCCGGCGGCCCTCGCCCTGACGGAGGCCCTCGTGCGTGCCGGCGTGCCGGCGGAACTCCACTTGGTCGGCCGGGTCGGCTGGGGCCGTCACGCCTTCCTTGAGGATCCGCCGCCGTTCCTGCACCGGCACGGCTACCTGTCCGACGCCGAGCTGCGGAACCTCGTGGCTTCATGCCACCTGCTGCTCTCCACCTCGAAGGCGGAAGGGCTCGGCCTGCCGCTCCTGGAGGTGCAGCACGGCGGCTTACCGGTGGCGGCGCCGGACGATCCGGTCTTCCGCGAGGTGCTGGGCGCCTCCGGCCTGCTGATCCGTCCGGAGGACCCGGAGGCTACGGCCGCCGCCCTCACCGCCTGGATCGCCCGGGGCGGCCTGGCCCGGGCGGCCGAGACCAGCCGTGGCAATGTGGCCCGCTGGAACGCGGCGGCCTCTCAGGACGGGCAGCGCTTCGCGCGATTCCTCGCAGGCGATCTGAAAGCCTATGACGCGGTGGACTCAATCGTCGCATCCGCACATCGTGCGTGAGACGGGATACGTAGTCCCCAACAAAGGCAGCGCCATCCGTGCCTTAAAGTCGTGACAGTTAGGATCGTCTCTGTAGACGATATCTGGGGGTTTCCTGTCGGCGGAGCCCGGATCGCGGCGAGATTACTGGCCCGGTATGCCGATTGCTGCAGTGTCGCCGAAGACGCTGCCTCGGTCACGACCCTGTCCCGGATCGGCACGAAGCTGATCAGAATGGGAACGAACCGGCGGCGGCTATGGCGGTAACGGGTGGTGTTGTCCGCCCCGGCAGGTCAGGGAGCGAGGCGTATGTTCGACTTCTCGACACGAATGAGCGGTGAGCAGCCCGTCCGCATGGTGTTGCCGCAGGTCGCACCGCGTACGGAGGCCCGGGTGATCCTGCGGCGGCTGTGGCGAGGCAGAGGGTTCGTCGTGCTCGGCGCCCTGTTCATGGTCGCGGTGGCGGTGGCGGTGCTCGGGCTGCTCCCGCCGCGCTACACGTCGAGCATCCAGGTGCTGGTCGATCCCAGCGATCTGCGCGTGGTCGAGAACGACGTGAACGCCCGCCAGCCGCAGGCGGATAGCGGCGTCTCCATCGCCGAGAGCCAGGTGCGGGTGATCCAGTCCGACAACGTCCTGCGCCGGGTGATCGCGAAGCTGCACCTCGACCAGGACGACGAGTTCGTGCTGCCGGACGGCAACAACCCGATGGTGAATTGGGTCAAGGGCGCGCTCGGCATGCTGCCGCCGCCCGCGAGCCGGGATCCCGTCAACATCGCCCTCGACACGCTCCAGACCCGGCTCAGTGTCCGCCGGGCCGAGAGGACCTTCGTGATCGATGTCTCGGTGCAGTCCCGCGATCCCGAGAAGGCGGCGCAGATCGCCAACGCGATCGGAGATGCCTACTTCGCCGAGGAGGCCGCAGCCCGGACCGACACAGCGCGCCGCGCCTCGGATGCCCTGGCCGGGCGGCTCGCCAGCCTGAAGCGCGACGTCGAGCAGGCCGAGGGCGCCGTGGTGCGCTACCGCGAGGACCACCGGCTCGTCGCCTCCAGCGGCCGCCTGCTCACGGACCAGCAGCTCGGTGACCTGAACCAGCAGCTCGTCACCGCCTCCATCAAGACAGCCGAGGCAAAGTCGCGCCTCGATCAGGCGCGCCGGATGCGCTCGTCGGATCCCAGCACCGCCCTGCCGGAGATGCTGCAATCGCTGGAGATGCAAGCGTTGCGTCAGCAATACGCCACGCTCTCGCGCAACACCGCCGAACTCGCCACCCGGCTCGGCGAGCGCCATCCGGCCATGGCAGAGCAATACGCCCAGCAGCGCGACCTTCAGCGCCTGATCCAGCGCGAGAAGGAGCGGATCATCGAGACCACCCAGAAGGATTACGATCGCGCCGCCGCCAGCGAAGCTGCGATCCGGGCCAATCTCGACCGGGTCAAGAACGAGACGGCAAACAGCGACAGGGCCTATGTCGGCCTGCGCGAGCTTGAGCGGACGCTCGATGCCCGCCGGGGCGTCTACGAGGCCTATCTGAAGCGCGCCCGGGAGGCGAGCGAGCAGGAGCGGCTCAACACCACCAACGTTCGCGTCATCTCGGCGGCGACGCCCGCCCGGCAACGGACCTTCCCGCCCTCGCCCAAGATCGTCCTGCCGGTGGCCCTGGTGTTCGGCCTGCTGCTCGGTGGCGGCATCGCCGTGGCCCTCGGCGCCGACAGCGACCGACGCCGTACGCTGCGCGCCGCGGTCCGGCCGGCCGCGAGCTTCCGGGCCGCCGATGCCTGATGTGATGAACATCAAACTCGACCTGCCCCCGCCGGTCCGACGCCATGGGGACGGGAGCATCACGCGAGCACCCCTCATGTCGGCTTCCGGATCGGCGTCGGCGGCCTCCATTGTCGAGCTGTTCGGCCTGCGCTTCCATACCGGCAACGCCGCGGCGATCGTTGCCGCGGTGGCCGCCCAGCGGTCCTCGGGCCCGCGGATGATCGTCACGGCGAATGTCGATCACGTGGTCGAGTTCAGCGAGAACGCCGCCTTCCGGGCTGCCTATGCCCGCGCTGCCGCCCGAACGCTGGACGGGATGCCGCTGGTCTGGCTGGCGCGGATGGCCTGCCGCCAACCGGTGCATCGGAACACCGGCCATGACCTCCTGGACTGCGTCCTGGCCGATCCGCCTGCCTTCGCCCGACGGATCTTCTTCGTGGCGTCCCGACAGGATGTGGCGGACGCGCTGACCGCCCGACTTCTGGCGGCCGGGCTTCCGGCCGGTGCGGTGGCGAGCGCGGTACCGCCTTTCGGCTTCGAGGCCGATCCCGATTACAGCCGCGCCCTCGCGCAGCGGATCCGCGCCCACGGGACGACGCTGCTGGTGATGGGTGTCGGCGCGCCGAAATCCGAGGTCTGGGTCGACCGGCACGGGGCCGCACTCGGCAATCCCGTGGTGTTCTGCGTCGGTGACGCACTCGTCGTGGCGGCCGGCCGTCTCGCGCGCGCGCCCGGGCTGATGCAGCGTCTCGGACTCGAATGGATCTTCCGGTTCGCGCAGGCGCCGCGGCGGCTGTTCCGCCGCTACTTCATCAAATCCTGGCGCTTCATCGGCCTCGCCGCCCGGGACCGCCTGTTGCGCCGCACCGGCTGATCTCAGCCAGCAGCCGTGAAGAGTTCCGGCCGCCGCAATTGCAGGGCGAACAGCAGCACCAGGGACTTCATGTCGGTGAGTGCTCCGCGCCGGCTCATCGCCGCGAGGCTCCGGCAATGGGATCTCGTGCACGGCGACCGCCTCGCTCTCCGACGCCAAGCCGCCGCCGGTCCCGGTCCGGTCGGCCGCGCCGTAGGCGGCCAGGAACAGGTCCATGCGCTCCGTGGAGATGCCCGGCATCGACCAGGCGCTCGCGACGAGGTCGAGCTTGCCCAGACGCAGCCCGGTCTCCTCAGCCGCCTCGCGCCGCGCCTCGTCCTCCGCGGCGCCCTCGTCGAGGAGCCCGGCCGGGACCTCGACATGGCTCGGGGGACCGCCGGAATAGAGGACCGGCGCCCGAAACTGCGAGACCAGCGTCGCGACCCGCCGGTCCGGATCGTAGGGAAGCACGGCAACCGCCCGGCCGTGATCCTCCATCTCTCGCGTGATGCGACTCCCGTCATCCTGCAGCACCTCGGCCACGAGGTATCGCGCCCAACCATCGTGCACGAGGCGCACGCCCCCGATCCGTGGTGCCATGCCGTTCCCGCCTTATCCAAGAGATCCGGACGGATCGTTCAGGAATGCGGCGGCTTCACGGAAACGGTGATGCAGAAGCGCAGGCGATCCCCCAGCCGCTCCGCCGCGGCGAGCCGAGCGCCCTCCTCGCGCACGAGGTTGGGGATATCGATCATCGCCAGCGGATCGGTGCAGGTGACGACCAGGGTCTGACCGGTGCCCAGGCCGCGGAGGGCCTTGCGGGTGCGCAGGACGGGGAGCGGGCACTTCAGCCCGCTCAGATCGAGGTCGATGCAGTCCGGATCGTCGTTACGCAAACCGAAGGCTCCCGGACGGGCGCACGGGGCGGCTCCGAGTGTGTTCGCGCATCCGTGGATCGGGGCGCCAGCGGTCGCGCGCTCACCACTCGTAGTAGCCGAAGGCCGGGCCATAATACCAGTCCGGCGCCGACCAAGCGTAGCGCGGACCATAGTAGCCGTAGTCGAACCCGTGGCTGCGCACCGGCGCGTAGGCGTAGCCGTAG
Source organism: Methylobacterium sp. P31 (assembly GCA_050632875.1). Taxonomy (GTDB): domain Bacteria; phylum Pseudomonadota; class Alphaproteobacteria; order Rhizobiales; family Beijerinckiaceae; genus Methylobacterium. The sequence goes on from JBODSC010000001.1 coordinate 456,322, forward strand.
CCGAACGGCGCCGGATAACCGTATTCGCCGTAGTAGCTGTATTGCGGCCGACCCCGGGGCGCCACGGTACCGGCGATCCGGCCTCCGGGACCGTAGTGCCAGCGGCCGGTTCCGGCGCCGTAGCCCGCCGGATCGGCCGCGCGGCAGGCGCCGCTGACGAGGGGCAGGGATGCCAGGCCGGCCAGGACGGCGACGGTGAAGCGGGTCATGGAACGCTCTCCTCAGGCGGACGCGGCCGCCCTCGGAACGTTCCAATAGCACGCGTGCGACGAGATTCGCGCCTGCTTGGGGGCGCCTTTCAGGCCCCGCTCAGAAGACGCATTCCGAGAAGGCCGCGCGCACGCAGGAGCCCCAGCGGCCCTCGTAATCGGCCAGTAGATCCTCGGCCCGTGTGCGGCCCGCCGCGACGATCGCCTCCAGCGGCTGGAGGTAGATCGTCTCGTTGCGCCCCTCGGCGTCCCGGCGGCCCCGCGCACGCAGGCCTGACCGGGCAATAGCCAGGGCCTCCGCGGCGACAACACCCAGCGTCGTATTGGCCACCGGCGTCGCGAGCCCGAGGCGGGGGGCGGTCGCTCGGGCCGCCTCGCGGTTCGCCGGACTCCAACCCTTCACGAGGTCGAGGGCGGCATCGAGGGCCGATTCGTCGTAGAGCAGGCCGGCCCAGAAGGCGGCCTGGGCGGCGATCATCCCTGGATCGCCGACATCGGAACCCCGCATCTCAAGAAAGCGCTTCAGACGGACTTCCGGAAAGGCCGTCGAGGCGTGGTTGGCCCAGTCCGAAACCGTCGCGTACTCGCCCGGGAGCTGCGGCAGCTTGCCGGCCATGAGATCGCGGAACGAGGCGCCCGAGACGTCGTGGTAGGTATCGCCGCGCTTGACGAAATACATCGGCATGTCGAGCAACCAGTCGACATAGGCCTCGTAGCCGAACCCCGCCTCGAAGGCGAAGGGCAGCATGCCAGTGCGGTCGGCGTCCGTATCGCGCCAGATCTCGGAGCGGCGCGACAGGAAGCCGTTGGGCCGGCCGTCGGTGAAGGGGGAATTGGCGAAGAGCGCGGTGGCCACGGGTTGCAGGGCAAGCGAGGCGCGCATCTTGCGCACCATGTCGGCCTCGGAGGCGAAGTCGAGATTCACCTGCACGGTGGCGGTGCGCAGCATCATGTCGAGGCCAAGCGCCCCGACCTTCGGCATGTAGCCGGCCATGATGCGGTAGCGGCTCTTGGGCATGACCGGGGTCTCGTCCCGGCGCCACTTCGGGCTCATGCCCAGGGTCAAAAACCCGATGCCCAGGGGATCGGCGGCCCGTTTCGTCGCCGCGAGATGGGTGGCGAGTTCCGCCACGGTGGCGTGCACGTCGGGGAGCGCCGCGCCGGAGAGTTCGAACTGGCCGCCGGGCTCGATCGAGATCGCGCCGCCCTCTGCTGCCGACAGGCCGATGATGTTGCCGAGATCGAGAATCGGCTCCCAGCCGGTCTCGCGAGCGAGGCCTTCCAGAGAGCCCTGATCCCGCACTCCCCGTCGTAGGGCACCGGCGTCCGGTCGGCCCGATAGAACGGGATCTTCTCGTGCTCGGTGCCGATCGCGAAGCGCGCCCGCGGCTTCTCGCCCGCGGCGAACCATTCGATCAGTTCGGCACGCGTGGTGAGCGGCGTGGTGTCGTTGCTGTCGCGCGCCATGCGCTGCCTGCCCGTGCGTCTGACCTGTGCCTGGGATGCGAGCACACCGGATTGCTCCGGCAGATCCGCCCGGTTCACCCCCGTCTGGCGAGCGGAGCCCGGACGGACACCCGCCCCGGACCCCGATGAGCCCGCGGCGCAGGCGGCGTCCGGTCACGCACATAGTCGAGCCGCCGGAAACCGACAACGCGGCGCCGGGAACCGGCGGCCCGCTTCACGTCTGATCCGAAGAAACAATCGACCGGACGCGCATCCTCATGTGCGCGGGCACACATCGATCGGGTGCCCCGTCACCGTGCATCGCCCAGCACCGCCTGGACCAGGGCCAGCACGGCGACGGCTGCCGTATCGGCCCGCAGGATCCGCGGGCCGAGGGACAGCGCGACGGTGTTCGGCCGCGCCCGGATCAGCGCCCGCTCCTCCTCGGAGAACCCGCCCTCCGGGCCGACCAGTACGGCGAGCGGCGGCGGCGCCTGCGGATCGCCGGCCGCGCACAGCGCCCGCACGGGACCGGTCACCGGCGCGTCCTCGTCGCAGAACACCAGCAGCCGCTCGGGAGCGAGGCCGGCCAGGGCCTGCGGAAGCCGCTCCGGTTCCGGGCAATGGGGAATCGCCAGGATGCCGCATTGCTCGGCGGCCTCCACGGCGTTGGCGCGCAGCCGGTCCATGTTCACCCGCTCGCCCTGCGTGAAACGGGTGATGACCGGCCGGATCGTACCCGCCCCCATCTCCACGGCCTTCTGGGCGAGGTAGTCGAGGCGCGCGCTCTTCAGGGGCGCGAACAGGTAGTGCAGGTCGGCGGGCGGGGTCTGCGGGCGCGTCTGCGCGGCGACGTGCAGGTCCGCGCCCTTTCGCCCGGTCTGGACCAGATGCGCCCGCCACTCGCCGTCGCGGCCGTTGAAGACCAGGACGGGATCGTCCGGACCCCGGCGCAGCACGTTCAGGAGGTAATTCGCCTGCGCCCGGTCGAGGGGCAGAATCGCCCCCGCAGCCAAGTCGGCTGCGACGTGAAGGCGCGGGGCGGTGAAGTCATAGGCCGGCATGGGCGCGTGGTCGCGCGGCGCGGCAGGACTGTCAACGCGGGGAAGGCCGCCGAAACTGTTGCGAAATGGTTACGGAACTCGCTTTTCCGCTCCGCGTCCACCGCAGCATCGCGCGGCCCGTTTGCCGCTCGATTGACGCCACAATCCTATGGCGAACCCGATGGGATGGAGTGGGACCGGCGGCGCGCGGGTTCCGGCGAGGGCGTCGAGGGAGTCGCGGGATGGCGAAGGGGAGCTTGAGTTTGGGGGCGGCGGTGCTGGTCGGCACCGTCCTGTTCGGCACCGCGGCCTTCGCGCAGAGCGCGGCGCCGGAATGCGGCGCCATCCAGAAGACGCTGGCCGAGCGCAAGGCTCTGGTCGGCCGCGCCAACGCAGCCTCGCAATCGAAGAAGAAGATGACCCCGCAGGAGGCCTGCGCCCTGTTCGGGAAGCTCCAGGCCAACGGTGCCGAGGGTCTGAAATGGATCGCCGCCAACAAGGAATGGTGCTCAATCCCCGATTCCTTTGCGGAGGGCTTCAAGGCCGACCACCTGAAGGTCAGCGGCATCCGCACCAAGATCTGCAGCGTCGCCGCGCAGGCGACCAAGATGGAGGCGCAGGCCCGCGCCCAGGCGCAGAACGGCGGCGGCGGCGGTCTGCTCGGCGGCCCGGGCTTGACCGGGAGCTTCAAGCTGCCGCAGGGCGCTCTGTAAGATCGTCTGAGAGGATCGCGGATCCGGCGCGGATTCCCCTCTCCGGCAGAGGGGCCTGACGTGTGGGACGACCGGAGATCCGACCGATGAGCGGGACGGCGATTGACGACGGACGGCCGGCCGACGCGGTCTCCGGGCACTGGGTCGATATGCGCGCGCCGCGACCCTGGCGCCCATATCTGCGCCTCGCGCGGATCGATCGGCCGATCGGCTGGTGGCTCCTGCTCCTGCCCTGCTGGTGGTCGGCAGCCCTGGCGGCGATCGCGGCGGACCAGCCCTTCCCGGACCCCTGGCACTGCCTCCTGTTCCTGATCGGAGCGGTGGCGATGCGCGGAGCCGGCTCGACCTACAACGACATCGCCGACCGCGACCTCGATGCGCAGGTTGAGCGCACGCGCCTGCGCCCCCTCCCCTCGGGACAGGTGCGCCCGCGCCACGCGGCCCTGTTCCTGGTGGTGCAGGCCCTGGTCGGGCTCGCCGTGCTGCTTCAGTTCAACGAGGACGCCATTCTCATCGGGCTGTGCTCGCTGGTGCCGGTGGCAATCTACCCGTTCATGAAGCGCGTCATGCCGATGCCGCAGGCGATCCTGGGATTGGCCTTCGCCTGGGGCGCGCTGATGGGCTGGGCGGCGGTGTTCGCCCGCCTCGATCCGCCGGCGCTGCTGCTATACGCGGGCGCCCTATGCTGGGTGATAGGCTACGACACGATCTACGCGGTCCAGGATATCGAGGACGACGAGATCGCCGGGATCCGCTCCTCCGCCCGCCTGTTCGGCGCGCATGTTCGGCTCGCCGTCGGCCTATGCTACGCCCTGGCGGCGGTCCTGGTGATGCTGGCGGCCCGGGGGGCCGGCGCGGGATTCGTAGGTCTTCTGGGGGTCGCGGCCTTCGCCGCGCATCTGGCCTGGCAGGTCCTGTCGCTGCGGGAGCGCGACGGGCGCGGGGCACTGAGGTTGTTCCGGTCGAACCGGGATGCCGGTCTGATCCTGTTCGCTGGCCTCGCCGCGGACGCGCTGCTGCGCGGCCTGTCCTGAAATCTCTCGTCTCGCCCTCAGCTGCGGTCGATGATCTCGTTCTCGCCGCGGAAGATCTGCGGACGCGCCGGAAGGCGGCCGGTCTTGCGCCGGGCCAGGAAGCGCGGGCGGCGACCGCCGAGTCCAGCATGCCGGCGACGGATGCGCACCTGCCCGAGGATGAGCCGGCCGATCTGCTGGGAGACCGGCACGAGGACGCCGTCCTCCCGGACGATCATCCGCACCAAGCCGGCGCGGCCCGCGAGGTCGCGCCATACGGCCACCACATCGTCCTCGCCGAAGCTGCCCAGGCGATGCAGTTCCTCGCCCGCGGCATCGACCAGGATCAGGCTGAACCGGTCGGTTCCGGTGATCTCCGCATCCTCGGTGGCGTAGGCGAGCGCGATACCGGCGGCGCGGCGGGCACCGGATGTCCGGCCGATCACCGGCAGCGGCGACGGGATGAAACGGGGCGCGATGTCGGCACCAAGCATCGGCTGTCCTGCGCGGCGTTCGTCCGTGAACGGGGAAGTGTTCATCTGTCCGAGTCCCTGGAGCAAGTGGCGGCCGCTGTCTGGCCATCCGTTATGCCAAGCAAAATCGCACCCGAACTCCTCCGCACCGCTTAAGAGCCGTCGTTAAGCGAATCTGGACAGCGCTGTCATTTGCGGAATGCTCAATGCTTCCTTGAATGCTCAACATTTCCTTGCGCAGATCGGTCATTATCGATCAATCAACCAGCGTCCTTGTGGCGGTGCGGCAGGGGCCGTACAACGGGACGACCGGGCGCGCAGTTCTTCCGCGCGCGGGTTTTTCAGCCCAGACGGGTCCGGACGTCCAATCAGCCGGACGGACGGCGCAACGAGGCCTCTCGTGGGCCTGACCGAACCCACGCGGAGCACGATGTCCGAGCCTCTCACCGACGAAGCCGTGTCTGCTTTGATGCCGGAGCTGCGCGCCGTCATGCGCGAGGCCGCCGATATCGCACGGCCGTTCTTCAAGCTCGGCGGCCAGACCTCCGCCCGCATCTGGTCGAAGGCCGGCGGCTCGCCGGTGACCGAGGCCGACGTCGCGGTGGACGCGTTCCTGAAGGTGCGCCTGAGCGCCCTCGTGCCGAGAGCGGCCTGGCTGTCCGAGGAGACGGCGGACGATCCGGCCCGAATCGGCCACGACGTCGTCTGGATCGTCGACCCGATCGACGGCACCCGGGCCTTCCTGTCCGGCCATCCGGATTGGTCGATCGCGGTCGCGCTGCTGGCCCGTGGCCAGCCGCTGATCGGGTTCGTGCATGCGCCGGCGGCGAACGCGGATTACGAGGCCGTGCGCGGGCGCGGCGCGACCCGGAACGGCGAGCCGATCCAGGTCGATGCCCGTCAGAACCTCGCGGGCGCGCGTATCACCGGCCCGAAGCCGATGCTCGATCGCCTCACCCGAGGCGCCGGCACCAATCCGGATTTCGAGCTGATCCAGCGCATCCCGTCGCTCGCCCTGCGGCTTGCCCGCGTGGCCGAAGGCTCCGTCGATGTCGGGATGATTTCGGGCAATGCCCGTGACTGGGATCTCGCAGCCGCGGACCTCGTCCTGCGGGAGGCGGGCGGCGTCGTGTGCGACTTCAGCGGCGAGGCGACGGCCTACAACCGCGCCGATCCGGTGCACGGCGAGCTGCTCGCCGCACCGGTGGCCCTGCGCGATCCCGTCCTGGCGGCCTGGGACCGCTGAGAGACCGCGACGTCTCGACGGGCGGCAGTGCTCAGGCCGCCGCGGCTTCGCGGAGCTTGACCGCCGCCGGGGACAGGCCGAGGCGCTCGGCCAAGTGCCAGTGCAGTTCTCGAGGGGAATGGTAGTTATAGGACCGATCGATCAGGTCGCTGATGTCGAAGCCGGCCTGTTCCGCGGTCTTGGTCCGCGCAAGGCGCCCGACGCGGAAGGTCGGCGCGTCGGTGACGGGGAACGGACGCCGCGGCGCCGTGTGAACTCAAATAACATGTAGGTCTTTTCTTTTCTGGACCGGACGCTTTCGCTCTCCGGCGTCGTTTCTGGGATATTGCCTCCGGCGCGACCTGTCCCGGACGATCTCGCCCGGGACGGAAGCGTCGGAAGGGGGAACCGCTTCAAGCGGCCGGTTCAGTCCCGAAAGACGGTCAGGCCGCTTGCAGGTTGCCGGCGGCGTCCTTGCCGCTGCGCTTGTCCGTGAGGATCTCGTAAGCGATCCGCTGGCCCTCGATCAGGTTGCGCATCCCGGCGCGCTCGACAGCGGAGATGTGCACGAACACGTCCTTGCCGCCATCGTCAGGCTGGATGAAACCGTAGCCCTTGGTCTCGTTGAACCACTTCACAGTGCCGGTATTCACGTAGTGTACCTCGTTCGTCCATAGGCCATGCGCGCGGCGAGAGCGCCGCGTGATGCACCACGGTCTTGCTGGGTTTGGCCAGTGCGGCGGGGCGCGAGACGCTGAACCTTGAAGAGCGTCAGTCTTCGGTGGGAAAGCCCCCCAGGGACGTATCTAGGGACTGGCTGCGGCGGCAACAAGGCGTTTCGGGCGTACGATCTGCGCTGGAGGCCGAGATCGGGACCTAGACGAAGCGTGCGGCCCCCTGTGATTCCCGGCATTCACGATGCATATACGGAATGCGCTCAAGCAGTTAAGGCGCGTGGCTCTGGACGGTACATGGCAGGCATCTCGGTCTCGCTGGACGGTGCGAACATCCAGCTCTCCTTCCAGAAAGACGATCAAGCGACGGCGGTGGTGATGGATGCCCGGGCCGCCCGGGCGTTGGTGCGCGCCGTCGGGCAACTGCTCACCGCCATCGACGACACGGACGAGCCGGACGTGGCCGAAGAAATGGGCGACGAGGACGTCGCCATGCTCGACGTGACATCCTCGGCGATCGAGATCGGCACGGACGACGAGGGTCAGGCCGTGGTCGCCCTCCAGGCGGGGCGCTGCCGCCGTTTCAGCTTCGCCTGACAGACGAAGAGGCCCGCCACGTGGTGACGAGCCTATCCGAAATCCTCAACGCCCCGCGCGACGTCCGCACCTCGCACGGGGGTCACTGAGCCGAGCGGGATCGGCGCGGCTCACATCCGCGTGCCGGGATCGGTCGGCGTGCCGGGGAAGATGTCGGGCTCCGAGCCGGGGCCACCTGGCTCGCCGATGCCGGGATCGTTGACCGGATAGGGCGTGCGCGGCCCGGTCGGTCCGATGTCCGGTTCCTCGTCGGGCGTGGGCGGCGGCGGGGGCAGATCGCCGGGCGTAGGCTCGGGGAGGCCGGGATTGGCCATGACGCGCTCCTGATGGGTTTGGGATCGGGACCAACGGACCGCGCTTGCGGAGGGTTCCGAAGGCGAATCCCGACCTAGCGCGGCTTCGGAGCGGGGCTTTGGAACAGGGCGATTGGCCCTCCGTTAGCTGGCCAGAGACCCCCGAGCCAAGGAGGCCCGTCATGCCCGACATCCGCCAATCCAAGATCCTGATCCTCGCCACCGACGGGTTTGAGGAGAGCGAGCTGACCGTGCCGCAGGCCAAGCTGGCCGAGGCCGGTGCCAAGGTCACGGTGGCGGCACCGAAATCCCGCCAGAGCAAGGGATCGATCCGCGGGTGGGATAAGACCGACTGGGGCAAGGAGGTCGCGGTCGACACTGATCTGGAGCAGGTCGATCCCGCCGCCTACGACGCGCTCGTCCTGCCCGGTGGCCAGATCAACCCGGACAAGCTGCGGCTCGAGCCGAAGGCCCTTGAGGTGATCAAGAGCTTTCTGACGTCCGGCAAGGTGGTCGCCGCGATCTGCCACGCACCCTGGCTGCTCATCGAGACCGGCGCGGCCAAGGGCCGCGACCTGACGTCGTTCAGCTCGATCCGCACCGACGTGATCAATGCCGGCGGCCGCTGGCACGACAAGGAGGTGGTGACCGATCACGGTATCGTCACCAGCCGTAATCCCGGCGATCTCGACGCCTTCTGCGCCAAGGTCATCGAAGAGATCCAAGAAGGCGGCCACGGAACGCGGCAGCTCGCGGCCTGAGAGGTTGGCGCGGGCGCCTAGCCGCGCCCGCGCTCGCCCGTGACCTCCAGCACGGCACAGCCGCGGATCGCGCGCCCATACTCGTCCGCGCCCTCGACCGAGATCCGGTGGGCGCCGGGGGCGAGGTCATCCGGCAGCCGCGCCGTCCAGATATGGGTCGAGGGCGTCGCCGTCACCCAGCTCTTCTTCGCTTCCGGGTAGCGCTCGAACAACTCGGCGACGAACGGATCGAGCCGCCGCGTCCGCGCCATCGCCGCCGGCGGCCGCTCACCGATCCGGACCGACAGGTTAGTGCGCGGGCCGCCATCGAACATGTTGACCACGACGGTCGTGTCGGCCAGCGCCTCCTGCGGAACCGGCGGCCGCAGACCCTGGATCGGCCGGGTCCAGCGGACCACCTCGGGCGCGCCCGCCCGCAACTCGCTCTCGAACAGGATGCGCATCGTCTCGTCGGGCTGGCCCTGTGCGGCGACGTAGCGGGTCGTGTATTCGACGCCGCGGATCGAGAGGACGTGGAAGCCGTTCGGCGTGCCGTCGCGGCTGTCGGCCGAGGGGATGCCGGTGCGGGTATCCGGCCCGCTCCACCACGAGCCCGAGACGGCGGTCAGCACGTGGTGATGGTGTCCCTCCGCGAGGTAGTGGTGCTCGGTGGTGTGGGTGTGGCCGGCGAGGCTCAGCACCTTGCGGCCCGCGAGCAGGCCGAGCAGCGCGGCGCGGTCGGTGGTCGTATTGTGCGGGTCGTCCGGTGCGGTGTCGGTGTGCAGCGGGATGTGCATGGCCAGCACGATCAGGTCGTCCCGCGGAATCTCGGTCAGGAGATTCCGCAGGAAGCTCAGGCTGCGCTCGCCGATATGGCCCCGGTAGTTATTGGCGCCGACCGGGACCGGCGGTCCGAGCCACTCGACATTGTCGAGCATCACGAACCACGCCCGCCCGTGCCGGAACGCGTAGGTCGGCGCCCCGAACACCCGCTTCCAGGTTTCGCGGCTGTAGCGGGCATCCGGGGCCTGCATGTTGAGGTCGTGATTGCCCGGCAGGTTGTACCAGGGCAGCCCGATCCGGCCGACGATGCGGTTGGAGCGGCCGTACAGCGACAGATCGTCGAACAGCACGTCGCCGGTAGTCAGGCCGAAGGCCGCCGGGATCGTCATGGCCCGGGCGACCGCGGTATCGCGCACGTGGTCGAGTTCGAACCGGCTCTCGGGCTGCGGATCGGTGAACAAGATGACGTCGAAATCCGTCGGTTCGTCCACGCGGGTCAGGATGAAGTCGATCGCACTTGGCAGCGGCCCAGTGGGTGCGACCCCGCGATAGCGCAGACCGAGCTCGGCCGGCGTGCCGCCGGGCTGGTGAATGTAGGTGTGGCGCGGCAGGTTATCGGGGTCCCGCGGCAGGGCATAGCCCGGCGGCTTGATCACGAAGACCACGCCGTCCCCCGATATCGGCAGGCGGTATCGCCCGTCACCGTCGGTGCGTGCGATCTCTCTTCCGTTTGAGACCAGCACCCCCGGCAGCGGCGTGCGGCCCGCGCCCGATGGCTCTTCCGCGTACACGATGCCGGTCGCGTCCGGGGCTTCCTGTGCTCCGGCACTGCCGGCCACGAGCCCGAGGGCGGCAGCACCCGCCAGTGTTTCCCGGCGGGTGAGGCGCCCGTCTCCACAGATGGGGGCGTGCGACATGGGTGTCTCCTGCACGGCGTCCTAGACCACCACCGACTGAGATTCCGGGGACGGCTCCCCTGCGATGACCTCAGCGGCCAAGCAGATGCGTTTGACCGCCGGATGACAGAAGCGGCCCCCGAACGCACGAAGCCTGCACCTCGGGCGAGGTGCAGGCTTCGAATACGTCGTTCCGGACCGGCTTGGCCCGCGGGCCGCTTACTCTTCGTCGCCGGGCTCGAAGGTCTGCGGCATCGGCTCGGCGCTGGCGACCGGGGTCGGCGCGCCGATGGTCGAGGGCACGTTCACGCCGTCCCGCTTGTAGATGTCGTCGCGGAACTGCACGATGCCGTCCGGGGTCGACCAGGCGGTGATGTAGGTCCAGTAGACCGGCACCGGCTGAGCGATGTTGGCGTCGATGCGCTTGCCGCTCTCGATCGCTTCCTCGACCTGCTGGCGGCCCCAGCCGGGCGTGTCCTTCAGCAGCCACGTGATGTACTCGCGCACGTTCTGCACGCGGACGCAGCCCGAGGAGATGAAGCGGAAATCGTCGCCGAACACGCCCTTGGTGTTCGTGTCGTGCATGAACACGCCGTAGGGGTTGGGGATGTTGATGCGCACGATCCCCATCGAGTTGAAGTCGGCGCCCGAATCCTGCCGGTAAGTGTAGTGGGTCCCCTCGTCGGAGAACCAGTTCACCGATTTCGGCGAGATCTCCTGACCGTTCGACAGGATGCGGATCCGGTTGTCCGTGAGGTAGTTCGGATCCTTCTGCATCTTCGGGATCAAGTCCTTCTTCACGATGGAAGCCGGGACCGTCCAGGTCGGGTTGAAGTTGATCTGCGTCGCCTTGGTATTCATGATCGGCGATTGGCGGTCGATCTTGCCGACGCCCGCGGCATGCAGTGTCACGACTTGGCCATTCTCGACCGTCTCGACGAGCGCGGCCGGGATGTTGGTGATCACGAAGCGCCGGCCCAGGTCGCCCGAGTAGGAGCGCAGGCGCACGACGTTGGTCTCGAGCTGGCGCAGACGCACGTCGGCGGGCACGTTCATGGCCTGCTGGGTGGCGAGGCTCATCGTGCCGGTCTGGCTGAGGCCATGCCGAGCCTGGAAGCGCTTCACGCCGGCGGCGACGTAGGAATCGTACACGCCCGAGCTGCCGGCCGCGGGATCGAGGTCGCCGGTGACGATCAGGCGCTGGCGGACGGCAGCCACGGCCGGGCCGCGCGAGCCGATCCGCAGGTGGTCCGCACCGGAGACCTGCTTCCAGCCGCCGCGGGCGACGATGTCCTTGTAGCGCTCGACCATCTGCTCGGTCGCCGCCACGGTCTGGGGCGAGAGGATCGGCACTGTCTCGCGCTGCACCTGCATGCCGGTAGGCGAGGCGTAGTCCTGCGCCCACTCGGCCTGGGCATAATTGCCCTGGTCGCGCGCTTCGGCGGCGCCGATGCCCAGCGCGCCGAGAGCGGCGACACTCAGGATTGTGGTGAACCGGTTTTGTGCCTTCATGCGCATCGGTCGCTGGCTCTGGTCCGGAGTTCGTCAGGTCGTGACGGGAGCGGTTTGTCTCGGGCGCCACGGTGTCGGGATGGCGTTAAGACTCCCTATCGAAGGGGCCGGAATGTGGCGCGACCGTGCGCCAGCGCACGCCGCGTCCGGGTGCGGCACGCTGGCAACAGCCATGCGCGCGTCGGTGTGGCAAGGATGCAACCGCAGTCCGCTCCGGACGGCGCGCAGGAGCAGCATGGTTCCGGGCCCGACGACCTCGATTCGGCGAGACCACCGTCGGGCGGCAGCGGCAGGGCGCGCCGTCATAGCCATTCTGGCCCTCTACGCCTTCGTGCTTCAGGCATTCCTCGGCGGCCTCATGCCGATGCCGGCCGCGGCCGACGGGATCTGCGCCCAGCATGCCACGTCCGATCCGGTGCCCGGCAAGGCCGTTCCCCATGGTCACGGCGATTGCTGCCGGGCGGCCCAGGCTGCCGGCGCGGCGCTTCCGCCGCGGGCGGCCCCAGCGACGGTGGCGTGGGCAGCGCAACCGGGATCTTGCCTGTCATGGACGGCACCGGACGCAGGGCATGCCCGTGCTCCGCCAGGATGCATCGCGTCACCGCGGGGACCGCCCGCCGCCTGAGAGATCGCGTTTTCAATCGGATCCCTCAGGACGGATGCTTTCTCATGAAGACCCTTGTCACGGCCGCTCTCGGCCTCGGCCTGCTCGCAACGGCGGCGCAGGCTCACGCGATGCTGGAGCGCAAGCAGGCGAGCCCCGGCTCCACATATCGCGGTGTCGTGCAGATCATGCACGGATGCAGCGGCAAGCCGACCACCCGGGTGAGCGTTACCATCCCCGAGGGTTTGATCGCCGCCAGGCCGATGCCGAAGCCCGGCTGGACCCTGGCGGCCACCCGCGGCTCCTATGCGAAGTCCTACACGACGCATCATGGAACCGCCTCAGAGGGCGTGACGGCGATCACGTGGAGTGGCGGTTCCCTGCCGGATGACGAGGTCGACGAGTTCACATTCCTGGCGCAGGTGGCCGATACGTTCGAGCCCGGGACGACCGTCTATGTCCCCGTGCAGCAGGATTGTGCGGAGGGCAGCCACGCCTGGACCGAGATCCCGAAGCCCGGTCAGGATGCCCATGACCTGAAGGCGGCCGCTCCCTCGTTCCGCATCGTCCAGGTGGCCCAGGCCGGCGGGGCGACGGCCACCTCGGCAGCGCCCGCGCCGACGGCACCCGTCAAGGCCGGCGACCTGACCATCGAGACGCCCTGGCTCCGCGCCACGCCAAACGGCGCCAAGGTCGCGGGCGGCTACGTCCGGATCACCAATACCGGCAGCACGCCCGACACACTCACGGGTGCCACAGTGCCTTTCGCCAAGTCGGGCGACATCCACTCCATGTCGATGGAGGGCGGTGTCATGAAGATGGCCCCGGTCTCGGGCGGCCTAACGATCAAGCCCGGCGAGACGGTCGAGCTGAAGCCCGGCGGATTTCACCTGATGTTTGAGGGCCTCACCGGTGCGCCGAAGGCCGGGGAGACCGTTTCGGGCACGCTGACCTTCCAGCGCGCCGGCACCGTGCCGGTCACCTTCTCGGTGGCCCCGATCGGCGCGGCCGCGCCCGGCGGCCAGCATCAACACCAGCACTAGCGCCAGAGGCAGCTCGACCGAAGGGCGACCATGGGCGCCGCGATCGTTCGGAACCGCCGGCCTGCGCGCCGGACGTCCCCTCCCTCCGGGAGCGGGCGCCCGGCGTGCTGCCGCGGCTCCGGCCCGTCCGGCACCCCGTCCGTCGCCTGCTCGTGGCGCTTCTCGCCCTGTATGCCCTCGCACTCCAGAGCATCCTGGGCGGCATGGCTCTGGCCGCCGCGGGGGCGCCGGAGCACGTCCTGTGCCTCGGAGTCAGCCTGGACGGCTCGGCACCGGACGACAAAACCCGGCCGGTTCACGATCACAGGATCTGCTGCGCCGTCTGCCACGTCGTCAGCCCCGTCGCCCTGCCTGCCCCCGCACCGGCCACAGCCACGCCGGCACCCTATCCGGTCGTGGCCTCCCGGGTTTGGCCGAAGTGCATCGCCCTGCCGCGGGCGCCCCCGGAAGCAGCCCGAGAGCACGGGCACCACCGCGCGTCTGACCGATCGCTCCCTCTTCCCGATCGCCAGACACGGACCCGACCCCATGCCCTGCCTTTTCCAGGCCGGCCGCCGCGCCAGCCTGTCTCTCCTTGCCTGCGCAATGCCCGCTGCGGCGCAGGCCCAGACGCCCCCGGCGCCACGGTCACCCTCCCCGAACTCAGCGTGGTCGGCAGCGCCACGCCCAGCGGGCCGCTTCCGGGAGAAGCCCGCGGTTCCCTCTCGGTCCCCAGCGTCGATGCCGAGCGCGCGGCGCTGTATGGGACCGTCGGATCGGTGGCCTTCGTGGACGCCGCCACGATCCAGGACCGCTACGCCAACACCCTCCGCGACGTGCTGAAGGACGTGCCCGGCGTCTACGTGCAGGAGCGTTACGGACAGGAATTGCGCCTGTCGGTGCGCGGCTCGGGCGTCGCCCGCGCCTATCACCTGCGCGGCATCGAGCTGCTTCAGGACGGTATCCCGTTCAACCTCGCCGACGGCAGCGGCGACTTCTATCAGATCGACCCGCTCGCCCTGCGGACGGTCGAGGTCTACAAGGGCGGGAACGCCCTGGCCTTCGGGGCGACGACGCTGGGCGGCGCCGTCAATTTCGTCACGCCGACCGCCTACACGGCACTCGCGCCCAACATCTTGCGGATCGACGGCGGCAGCTTCGGCACAATCCGCGAGCAGGCGCAGATGTCGCGCATCGACGGCCCGCTGGACGTGCTGATCGACGCCACGCTGACGGATGCCGACGGCTTCCGCGCTCACGAGGCGCAGGCAACGAAGAATTTCAACGCCAATATCGGCTACCGCATCGCGCCCGACATCGAGACGCGCTTCTATCTCGGCACCTATCTCACCGACCAGAAGCTGCCGGGCACCCTGACCCTCGGCCAGAGCCTCACCACCCCGACGCTGGCCAACCCGACCGCGATCACCGGCAACCAGTCCCGCAAGGTCGAGACCGAGCGGATTGCCAACCGGACCTCGTTCCTGCTCGACGTCGGCAAGCTCGACGTGGACACCTGGGCGATCCACAAGAGCCTCTATCACCCGATCTTCCAGGCGATCGACCAGGACGGCTGGACCTACGGGATCAGCCCGCACTGGGCCGGAACGTTCGACCTCGGGGACTTCCGAAACGACGTGGTCCTGGGCCTGCGCGCCTTCGCGGGCCAGAACTCGGCGCTCCAGTTCGTCAACATCCGCGGCCAGCGCGGCGCCCCGACGCTGAACTCGCTCCAGAGCGCGTCGAGCTACGAGGCCTACGGCGAGAACCGGTTCTGGTTCCTGCCGAACGTGGCGCTGATGACCGGGGCGAAAGCGTTCTCGTCGAACCGCACCTTCAGCGACAAGGGGGCTGCCCGGGGACCTGCGTCCGCGCTTCGCCGATGCGACCTACGCGGGCATCAACCCGAAATTCGGCCTGCTCTGGCAGCCGCTGCCGGATCTGCAGGTCTTCGGCGACGCGACCCGGTCGCGGGACGTGCCTGACTTCTCCGGCCTCGTCCAGCAGAACCTCCTTAGCACCACCTTCGTGCCCCTGCAGGCGCAGCGCGCCTGGACCTACGAGGTGGGCGCCCGCGGTCGCATCGACCGCCTCGCCTTCGACGTGACGCTCTACCGGTTGGATCTGCGCAACGAGTTGATCAACTTCGCCACCAATCCCGGTCTCAACATCCCGGCAGCGACTTTCAACACGCCGCGCTCCGTGCATCAGGGCGTCGAGGCAGCCGTCACCTTCGACCTCGCGCGCGACCTTGCGGCCGCCGGCGACAGCCTGAGCGTGACCCAGATCTGGACGCACAACGATTTCCGCTTCGTCCATGACCCGGTCTTCGGCAACAACCGCATCGCCGGCATCCCGGCGGACGTGCTGCGGACCGTCCTGAGCTACCGGCATCCGAGCGGGTTCCACATCGCGCCGGGCCTCGACTGGGTGCCGCAGGGTGCCTTCGCCGACCACGCCAACACCCTGCGGGTGCCGGGCTACGCGCTCATCAGCATCGAGGCCGGGATCGATTTCGCCAGCGGCGTCTCGCTGTTCGTGGATGCGCGCAACCTCACGGACGCGCGCTACGTGTCGGACATTGCCGTGGTGACCAATGCGACCGCGACGGCTGGTGGGGCCTCCGCGCTGGCCGCGTTCTATGCCGGAACGGGACGCAGCATATTCGGCGGTGTCCGAGCCTCTTTCTGAGTGCTGGGATCCTGTCGAAGAGGCCCTGCCCGGAGCCGTGGGCGCCACATTAAGGTTAAGAAAGGATGAACCCTGATGTTGCCGCCGATCGGCGCTAAGATTGCTGCGTCGTCGGAAAGCCACGGACGGATCGTCCCGGTTCGGGACGAACGGGGCCGTCGGACGGCACAGGAGAGGCAGATGAACGGCTTCGATGTCACGTTCCGGGACGATCAGGACTGGGTCGATTTCGGCAAGTCCTACGTCAATTCGGAAGCCTTCAAGACGCTGTTCCGCGATGGCATGACGCTCGTGGAAGAGACGGCGGCCTATCTCGACGGCGAAGGCCGCGACGAGTCGCGCCTCATCTCCCGGGACGCCACGCTGAGCTACGCCGCCGAAAGCATGCGTCTGACCACGCTCCTGATGCAGATCGCCTCCTGGCTTCTGGTGCAGCGCGCGGTCGCCGAGGGCGAGATGACGCCGGCGGAGGCCCTTCTGGAGAAGCACCGGGTCAAGCTCGGCGCCGCCGAGCCGCCGAAGCCGCAGGATTTCAACCTGCTGCCGATGCGCCTCCAGCAGTTGATCATGCGCGCGCGGCGTCTGCACACCCGCATCCTGCACCTCGACTCCCTGATCGCCGAGGATCGGCCGACACCCGCTCCGGTGGAGAGCCCCGTCGCCGCGCAGCAGGGCCTGCTGCGGATGGCCTTCCGGATGAGCGAGGGCTGAGCACTCCGCGATTCAGCCGGCAAACCGGTACGCGTTCCGGCCCTCGGCCTTCGCGCGGTACAAGGCCCCATCCGCGCGGTTGTAGAGGGCCAGAGGCTCCTCGCCGCAGGCGGGCGCAAGGGCGATCCCGATGCTGAGCCCCACCGACACGATGTGGCCGTCGAGCCTCGATCGGCCGTCGGACGGCGGCGATCAGGCGTTCGGCCAGGACGGCCGCGCTCTCCGGCTGCATCGCCTCAGTCTGGATGATCACGAACTCGTCGCCGCCGATCCGCGCCACCGTATCCTCCTTGCGGACCTCCGCGCGGATGCGGTCGGCGACAACCCGGAGCAGCGCGTCGCCGACGAGGTGGCCGTGCGTGTCGTTCACGGCCTTGAACCGGTCGAGGTCGAGACAGAGCAGCGCGAAGGACGCTTGGCGCCGGCGAACCCGGGCGATCTCCTCTTCGAGCCGCGTGTGGAACAGCGTCCGGTTCGCGAGCCCGGTCAGGGGATCGTGGCAGGCCAAGTGGGCGATCTTCGCTTCAGCTTCCTTGCGCGCCGTGATGTCCAGGCTGAGTCCCACGACCTCCGTCACGACCCCGTCCGCATCAACCTCGACTTGACCCAGACCGGTGATCCAGCGCACCGCCCCGTCGGGCCGCAGGACACGGAAATCCGTGGCGAACTTCGTGCGCGCCGCGATGGCGGCCTGAAGTTCACGCAGCGTCCGCTCGGCATCGGCAGGGTGGACGTGGGGCTTCCAGTCCCGCTCGACATCGATCTCGACCGGCTGCTCCCCGAACCCGTGGTGCCGCGCCATGCGTGCGGACAATTGAGCCCGCCCCGTCGCCACACAGTAGCGCCAGGTGCCGGCATCGGCAGCCTGAAGGGCGAGATCGAGAAGCAGCGTCTTCTCGGCGAGCCGTTCATTGGCGACCCGCAACTCGGTCTCGCGCCGGAGTTCGACGAGCAGCTTCTGCTGCGCTTCGGCCAGCGCGGCGTTGGCATCCGTCGATCGCTGCATCCTGTAGATCAGGATGAGATTGATGCTCACGACGGCAGCGTACAAACCCAGCGCCGCACCGGTCGATGACGCGCCCGTCGCCGGAACGTTCGACGGTAATACGAGATACCACGCGACCAAGCCCGACAGGATCCCGGAGACGACCGCCGGACCGGGACCGCAGAAATAGGCCGTCAGGATCACAGCCGGGTAGAACGTGATGAACGGGAGCCCGCCCGGGAGGACCGCACGCGCCGCCAGAGCCGCGAGGACCGCGGCCACGGCCAGCGCATAGCCGTTTCGAGGCGACCGCAGATCCGGTCGCCTGAACGGGACACCGGACTGGATGCCGGTGCTGTCGACATAGCCGGTCGACGGACCCCCGTTCATCGCCGAAACCGTCCTTCGTTGCCCTGATCCTGCCCCCGGGCAGTAGCCGCGGGCCGCACTGCTTCATGCGCGCAGGGCATTGCTATTATTTCATGATGTACAAGTCATTAATCTCGGAATCTAACCACAAAGAACAACTTCTCCGCGAATATCGAGCAACGCGGAACCTATATTAGAATCGATGCGTGAAGCAGGTCGACGACAATGCTTCCCGCGTGCGCCAAAGGCTGCGCGCACGAAAAAGGGCGGCCCTGAAACGAGACCGCCCTTCCTGGACGCCGCGCGACGCGAGAGCGAGGCGGCGAAACGTCGTGCGCTCAGCGCTTGCCGAGGTTGCCAAACCGCGAGTTGAAGCGCGAGACGCGGCCGCCGCGGTCCAGCATCTTCTGCTCACCGCCGGTCCAGGCCGGGTGGGTGAGCGGATCGATGTCGAGATTGAGGGTGTCGCCCTCCTTCCCGTAGGTCGAACGGGTCTGGTACTCGGTACCGTCCGTCATCACGACCTTGATGAAATGGTAATCGGGGTGCTCGGTCCCCTTGGCCTTCGCGGCCGCGTCCTTCGCCATGACCTTTGGTCCCTGATCTGGCACGCCGGCGGGAAGCGCAGGAGGCGCCGCCCGGCCCGGAATGCGGAAGATATCACCGGTTGCACCGAACCGTAGGTTCGTGGCAACGGCACATCCAAGCCGACCGTGGTGGCGGCCCGCGGCCATTGAACACACGCAATCGGATGAGCGGCGGCGTATACCGCAGCCTCTCCCCGGTCACAAGCGCCGCGGACCGGGAGATCGATGACACGTGAGGCGTGATGGCCCGTAGACCCAAGGCGGCCGCTGAAGGCCGACCCAAAGCCCCGCTGAGCGCGCTCCGGCCGCTGCTGCCCTTCGCATTGCGCTACCGAGGGCGAATCGTCGCCGGGCTCGTCGCCCTCATCTGCGCATCGGCCTCGACCCTCGTCGTCCCGATCGCCATGCGCCGGGTGATCGACCACGGCTTCACGGCCGACGGCTCGGGCGTGATCGATGCCTATTTCCTCGCCCTGCTCGGCGTCGTGGCGGCGTTCGCGCTGTCGAGTGCGGCGCGAGTCTACACGGTGGTGACGCTGGGCGAACGCGTGGTGGCGGACCTGCGCAGCGCCGTCTTCGCCCGGCTCACGATCCTCGACCCCGCCTTCTTCGACCGCGCGCAATCGGGCGAGATCGTCTCCCGGCTTACCGCGGACGCGACGCAGATCAAGGCGGCCTTCGGCGTCTCGGTCTCGATCCTGCTGCGGAACCTGTTCCTGTTCGTGGGCGCGACCGCCATGATGGTGGTCACGAGCCCGCGCCTCTCCGTGATGGTGCTGGCCGCGATCCCCATCATCGTCTTCCCGCTGATCGTGTCGGGCCGGGGCGTGCGCCGCCGCTCCCGCGCCGCGCAGGATCGTCTGGCCGATGCGTCCGCCTACGCCGCCGAGGCGGTCGGGGCGGTGCGCATCATGCAGGCTTTCGGGCGCTCGGCCACGACGGCGGCCCGATTCCGGACCGCCTCCGAGGAGGCCTATACCGCCGCCCGCGATTCGGTCCGGGCGCGGGCGCTCCTCACCGGCGTGGCGATTTTCCTGATCTCCGCCTCGGTGGTCGGCGTGATGTGGTACGGCGCGCAGGGCGTCCTCAACCGCACGATGACCGGCGGCGAACTCTCGCAATTCGTGCTCTACGCGGTGTTCGGTGCCGGCGCGCTGGGTCAGCTCTCCGAGGTCTACGGCGACCTCGCCATGTCGGCCGGCGCCGCCGAGCGGCTCACCGAGATCCTCGCCGCCGAGCCCGCGATCCGCGCGCCGGTCCCGGCCCTGCCTCTGCCTGTGCCGGCCCGCGGCGCGGTGGATTTCGAAGCCGTACGCTTCACCTACCCGACGCGGCCCGGCCACGCCGCCCTGGACGGGCTGAGCTTCGCGGCCGCACCGGGCGAACGCATCGCCCTCGTGGGGCCGTCCGGCGCCGGCAAGTCGACGGTCTTTCAACTGCTGCTGCGCTTCTACGATCCGCAGGGCGGCCGGATCTTGGTGGACGGCACCGACATCGCGCAGGTCGATCCCGAGGCGCTCCGCGCCCGCATCGCTCTGGTCCCCCAGGACCCGGTGGTGTTCTCCGGCAGCGTCGCCGAGAACATCCGCTACGGGCGTCCCGAGGCCGGCGAGGCCGAGGTCCGGCGCGCGGCCGAGCCTCGCCAACGCGGACGGCTTCATCGCGGCCCTGCCGCAGGGATACGAGACCCAGGTGGGCGAGCGCGGCGTCACGCTGTCGGGCGGTCAGCGACAGCGCATCGCCATCGCCCGGGCAATCCTCAAAGACGCGCCGATCCTCCTCCTCGACGAGGCGACCTCTGCGCTCGACGCGGAATCCGAGCGTGCGGTGCAGGCGGCCCTCGACACGCTGATGCAGGGGCGCACCACTCTGGTGATCGCCCACCGGCTCGCCACGATCCGTGCGGCGGACCGGATCTTGGTGCTCGACGGTGGCCGCATCGTCGAGACCGGGACCCACGAGAGCCTGCTGGCGCAGGGCGCCCTCTACGCACAGCTCGCGAACCTGCAGTTCACCGACGCCCTGGACGAGACCGCCCGCGGCAAGGAGCCCCGGATCCGGGGTGAGCGGCTGCCGGCGGCGGAGTGAGGCTCCGGGATTTCTCCGCGCCCGGGACGCGTACAGGTGCGGGCGCCCCTCAGCCGTTCCCCGGGACACGGAGCGTATCGCGGTGCTAGAAGCGCCGAGATGCCTACGCTCGACCTCGCCCGCTTCCCGCGCCTTGCGCTCCTGACACAGCCGACCCCGATCGAGCCGCTGGATGGACTCGCGCGCCATCTCGGCCCGGCGCTGAACGGCGTGCAGATCTTCGTGAAGCGGGACGACGTGGCCGGGATCGGCCTGGGCGGCAACAAGCTGCGCAAGCTCGAATACCTCCTCGGCGCCGCGCGCGCCGCCGGCGCCGACACGGTGATCACCGTCGGCGCCATCCAGTCGAACCACGCCCGGCTCACGGCCGCCGCCGCGGCCCGGGCCGGCCTCACCTGCGAGCTGTTCCTGACCCGCAGCGTGCCGCGCCAGGATCCGGACTACACCGGCAACGGAAACCGCCTCCTCGACGACGTGTTCGGGGCGACGGTCCACGAGCTGCCGGGCGACGCCGATTCCCTGGCGGCCGCCGAGGCGCGGGCGGCCGAACTCCGCGCCCAGGGCCGCGGGGTCTACACTTTTCCTTCCGGCGGCTCGAGCCCGACCGGCTGCCTCGGCTACGCGAACTGCGCCGCCGAGATCCTGGTCCAGGCGGATTCCATGGGCCTCGGCTTCACGCAGATCGTCACCGCCAACGGCAGCGCCGGCACCCACGCCGGCCTCGTGGCGGGCCTCGCCGCCATGGACCTCGACCCGCGGCTCGCGAAATCCTTCGCGGTGCTCGCCGAGGAAGGCCGAGCCCGGAGCGAGGTGCTGGAAAAGGCGAACGCGACACTGGCGCTGATCGGCTCGGAGCGCCGCGTGTCGCCCCAGGAGATCAACCTCGATGGCAGCCATCGCGGGCCGGGCTACGGCGTTCCCACCGAGGGCATGCTCGAAGCGCTCCGGCTGATGGCCCGCCACGAAGGCCGGCTGCTCGATCCGGTCTACAGCGGCAAGGCCTTCGCGGGCCTGCTCCACGACGTCCGCGCCGGGCTCTATCCGGCGGGCTCGTCGGTTCTGTTCCTGATGACCGGCGGGACGCCCGGGATCTTCGCCTACAAGGAAGCGCTCGCCGCCTGAGAGAGCTGGCGCCGCCTCAGGCGGCCCGTTCGGCATCGTGAGACGCGCTCGCCTCGCAGCCGGTATCCTGCGCGCGTGCGGCCGCCGCCTGGATTAGGCCGACCTGAGACACGACCCTGTCCGTGGCCCGCGCCATCTGTCCCGCCAAGTCCTTGACCTCCGCGGCGGCGGCCGCGAAGCCGCGCCCCGCCTCGCCGCTGCGGGCCGCCGCGAGCGAAGCTCTGAGAGCCATCAGGCTGGTCTGACCGGCAATCGCGGCCAGCAGACCTGTCACGTCGTCCGTCTGTGGCGCGCTCGTGCCCGGCTGGTCGACTGTCTCCGCTTCAACGGCTCTCATGCGGACCAGCCCCGCCTCGAACACCTGCACCGCGGCCTCGATCGCGCCGGCCTCGTCGCACGACAGACCGTGTTGGGCGGGATCGCACGGATGGGCGAGCGACGGCTCGACACCGGGGCGTCGCGTGAGCAGCAGGCCGGCACCGCTCGCCGCCAGCGTCAGCGCGGTGAGACCGCCTGCGGCGGTCGGCTCGGACGGGGCGTGGGCCGCCGCGCTCAGCAAGCGCCAGCCGGCAGCGGCAACGAGCGGTCCCCCGACCAAGCCGAGCGCCACACACCGGCAGACGCGAACAGACATGTTGAACTTCGGCATCGATGCCTCCCGTCTCGGGCGCACGATGGAGCGATACGACTAACAGAACGTTAAAATACGATCGTTTGGTGGCAGCAAACACCTGCATCTATGCTTACAGAATCTGGAAAATCGCCCAGTAATGACAGTAAATCTGAAAAGCAATATTTTACGGTAAAACATACTACTTGGTCACAACAAATATCGGATCTGGATCATGCGCGCGAATATTGCGGCCGTCCGGGTCCGACGCTAGCGCTCCGTCAGCTTCAACTCGATCCGGCGGTTCCGGGCATAGGCCTCCTCGGTCGTGCCGGGATCCAGGGGCTGGAACTCGCCAAAGGCGCCGGCCAGGAGATGCTGGGGCGGAATGCCCTTGCCGGCCAGATACTGGACCACCGCGATGGCGCGGGCGGCCGACAGGGCCCAGTTCGAGGGAACTGCGACGTGCTGATCGGCCGCGCGTCGGTGTGGCCGTCCACCCGCAGCACCCAGGGCAGGTCGGCCGGGATCTGCTTGGCGAGGTCGGAGATGGCACCGGCGATTCGGTCGAGCCTCGGGTCCGGCCTCGGGCTTCAGGGCCGCGGATCCCGCCGGGAACAGAACCTCGGATTGCAGCACGAAGCGGTCGCCGACCACGCGGATGTCTGGACGGTTGCCGAGGATCTGCCGCAAACGCCCGAAGAAGTCGGACCGGTACCGGGCGAGTTCCTGAACCTTCTGCGCCAGCGCCACGTTCAACCGGCTGCCGAGCTCGGCGATGCGCGCCTGCGATTCGCGATCGCGGCTCTCGGAGGCCGCGAGGGCGTCCTCCAGGGCAGCGAGTTGGCGGCGCATGGCGCTGATCTGTTCGTTCAGCAGGTCGATCTGCGACAGGGCCCGCTTGGTGGCGCCGCGCTCCGCTTCCAGCTGCTTGTCGAGCGTTCCCGCCGCGCCCTGGCTCACGGTCGCGGCCTCGGCCTGAGTCTTCGCCTGATCACGCTCGATCTCGACGGCGGCCAGCGTCGTGCGGAGGTTACGGACCTCCTCTTCCTGGTTGCGGCGATTCGAGCGCTCCAGCGCCAGCAGATCGGTGAGGTCGGCGATCTGGCGATTGAGCTTGGCCAGCGTCTCGTCGCGCCCTGTCAGCTCCTGGGACAGGAAGAACTGCCCGACCACGAAGACCGTGAGCAGGAACACCACCGACAACAGCAGTGTCGCCAGCGCGTCGACATAGCCGGGCCAGACGTTGAGCGCCCGCCGGGAGCGTCCCGCCGCGGAAGCCACTAGACTCGCTCCCGTCCGAGCCGGTCGAGCACCTGCTTCAGCTCGCGCTCGCGGCTCGCCTGCGCCTCGACCCAGTCGCGGATCATCTGCTGCTCGGCGCGCATGTGCTGGACAAGGCCCTGGATGCCCTCCGCGAGATTGGTCATGGCCAGCGTCGCGGCTCGGCTGCCGCCGCCCTCGGCCACCAGGGCCGTCAGGCGGTCGACCGCTTCCTTCAACTCCTGCGTGCCGGCACCCGGCCGAACCGCCGCGCCGGCGGTCTCGGCGGCAGCCGCGCCGGACATCAGCCAGTCCTGCAATTCGTTGTGGAAACGGGCATGGGCTTGGCCAGCCTGCAATTCCAGGAAGCCGGTGATCAGCGAAGAGGCGAGGCCAAACAGCGAGGCCGAGAAGGCGAGACCGATTCCCGAGAGGGGTACAGCCAAGCCGGATTTCAACTCATCGAACATAACGCCGGCATCGCCGCCGCCGCGCATCCCCTTGATCACCCCACCTACCGCCGAGAGGGTGTCGATCAGCCCCCAGAAGGTCCCGAGCAGGCCGAGCAGGATCAGGATGCCGGCGATGTAGCGCAGAATGTCCCGGTCCTCATCGAGGCGCGCCGCGATCGTGTCGAGATACCCGGCGGTACCCGGCAGGGTCGTTCCGGCGGTGCGGGCGGCGATTATCGGTGCCATGGGCGCGAGCAGCCCGGGGGGCCGCTTGGCCTGGGCGCCGCTCGCCACGGCGTTGACGTAGCCGACCTCCCGGAAAAGCCGGATCACCTGCCCGAAGGCGATGAGAACCGCGATCAGCAGGACTCCGAGGATCAGCCCGTTAAGTCCGGGATTGGCCAGGAAGGCTGGCGTGATCTGCTTGAACAGAATGAAGGCCAGGAAGCCCACAAGGATCAAAAAGATCACCATGCGGCCGAGATAGATCCCGGGCCGCGCCAGCGGCTCTCTTGACTTCGCCGGTATCGCGGGCGGCCATCGGTCGCTCTAAGCCTGATCTCGAGATGCGGCCGCCAGGAGCGCCCGTCACGGTCACTTTGGGGGTACGCCCGCACGCGATCAAGTCACGCAAAGGACACGTCAATCCCAGAAATGCGGCCGGCTCTCCTCCAGATTCGGCCCGATGCGGAGCGCCGCGACCTTCGTGGCGAGGCCGCGGGCATCCGTCTCCACGGCGATGCCGCACAGCGTGCCCTCGCCGCCCGCGACTTCCCAGCGGGACCCCGGCGTCTTCTGGATCATCCGGCGGATCGGCTCGTCCTTCTGCATGCCGATGACTGAGTCGTAATCGCCGCACATGCCGGCATCCGACATGTAGGCGGTGCCCCCGGGCAGGATCCGATGGTCGGCGGTAGGCGTGTGGGTGTGGGTGCCGACGACGAGGGTCGCGCGGCCGTCGAGATAATGCCCGAAGGCCTGCTTCTCGCTGGTCGCTTCCGCGTGCACGTCGACCACCACGGCATCGGCCGCCGCCCCGAGGGGACAGGCCGAGATCTCGCGCTCCACCGCCGCGAAGGGATCGTCCATGGCGTCGAGGAAAACGCGGCCCATCACGTTGACCACGAGGACGCGAGCCCCGCCTTGAGTCTCGACCACCGTGGCGCCGCGGCCGGGCGTCCCGGGCGGATAGTTCGCCGGCCGCACCAGACGGGGCTGGCGGGCGATGAAGACCAGCGCCTCGCGCTGGTCGAAACTGTGGTTGCCGAGCGTCACCGCGTCAGCACCGGCCTGGATCAACTCGTCGCAGATCGTCTCCGAGATGCCGAAGCCGCCAGCCGCGTTCTCACCATTGATGACGACGCAGTCGAGCTTCCAGCGCTCCCGCAATCGGGGCAAATGCTCGCAGACCACGCTGCGGCCCGAGCGTCCGACGACGTCGCCGAGAAAGAGGAGCCGCATGAGTCAGGACGTCCTGTCGAAGCGGATCGGGCCCGCCTCGGTGATCACGAACTGGAGGGGCCGGTCATGCGGCTCGGCGGGCACGCTCTCAACCTCCTGCACGGCGAAGCCGATGCCGACGGTAAGGACGGGGCGGGTGCGGGACAGGCGCGCGATCGCACCGTCATAGTAGCCGCGGCCATAGCCGATGCGCTGGCCGGTCCGGTCGAAAGCGGCAAGGGGCACGATCAGGGCGTCGGGCTCGACAGGCGGCAGCGACGGGTCCGGCTCGCTGAGGCCGAAACGGCCGGCGATCAGCGTATCCCCGACGCGCCATTCCCGGAATACGAGGCCCTCCGGGGTGACCTGCGGCAGGGCCACGGCCTGGCCGCGGGCGAGCAGTTCTTCGGCAGCCGGACGGGGATCGACTTCGCTGCGGATGGCCCAGAACGCCCCGACCAAACGCGCCTCGGCGAGTTCCGGCAGGGCGAGGAGCGCCCGCGCGATCGCCGCTGAGGCGGCCTGCCGTGTGTCGGGATCGAGGGCGTCGCGGGCGGCGAGCGCCGCACGGCGGAGGTCGGCCTTGCGCGCCGCGGCCGGATCGGCGGCAGTAGAGTCTGGGAAGGTCGGGTGCGGAGCCACGTGAGCCGTTGGAGGATCGATCCCGGGAAACCTACAGCGTAGGTGGGCGCCGTGTTGGCCAAGTCCAGGGACGAGGCCAGGGACAGCTCCCGAGGGAGTCGATAAGGCCCCGGGGATAGTGCTCCTGACGAACTCTGCAGCCCCGCCACCGACATGTAGCGGTCCGGGCGCGTTCCCGCCAGGGCTGTTCGGGCCAAAAACCGGCCGGCGCGTCATCAGCCCGGCCCGGGCGTCCTGTCCTTCGATCGGCCCGCGACGACGCGGGCGCAGGCGAGGATCTCGGCGCGCCCGGCCTCGTCGGCGACCGAGTCCCACAACCGGATCAGTTCGCCGAGTTCCGCAGGGGCCCGCGGCCCTGGCGCTCCGAAGAACGTCTCGAGCGGCACGCCGGCGGCGGCTGCGATCTGCCGTAACCGCGCATCGCGCGCGGGCTCCCGGTCGGCGGCACCTTCGGCCATCATGGCATCCATGGAATGGCCCTCGATTCAGCAAATGAGCTGCACTCCATCCCAACGATTACGGAATTTTAGCCTTAATACAATCAACCTGAATACACTATTATGTGGGTTGCACGTCCAGCCTGCGCGGCCGAGGGCTTGCCGCCGGCCAGCTGCCGGCGCGGTCAGGACCGGGACAGGATCCGGATGCGGGGCGCCCGGGCCGAACCGTCGATGCACTCGATTCCGCCGCCGGCGTTGAGAGTATGGAGGCGGCTGCCGGGCCAGGCTGGACCGCTCTCAATTCGCGCGATGACGGTTTGCGCGAAGCCTTCCGGGTCGAGCCGATCGATCCGCGCCAGCGCCAGGGCACGGCCATAGCCCTCGGCGCAATCCTGGACCGGGCGGATCAGGCTTCCGCCGCGCCCCACGATCCGCCCGGCAGGCCGCGCCAACGAGGGATCGACCAGCACGGGATTGGCCGGATGGGGTGTATACGGTCCCCGGAAATCGGCTGCGGACCAGAGGTGGAGCGCGTCGTGGAAGGAGCCGCCCCCGGATGGGGCGCCGGTCTCACCATCGCGCACGGTGGCGAAGATCCACCAGCGTCCCGCATGTTCCACGAGGGTCGCGTCGCTCGCCGCAACGCCGGAGAGCAGCGTCGCCTCCTTGACCCAGCCTCCGGGAAAGCGCGTCGCGCGATAGAGATCGACCGTTCTCGCCGCCGAACTTTCCGGCACCATCCAGACGCAGCCCTCGCGCTCGAAGACGAACGGGTAGGAGAGATGGTGCGGCTCCTCGAGGACCGGGACGGGCGTCCCCTCGGGCCCGTCCGGGCCGAAGCGGACCGCCGAGATGATCGCCTTGCCGGTCGCGTGAGGATAATCTTCGACGAAGAGATGCACGTCGCCCCCGAAGGCAATGGGGAACGGGTCGGCATAGAAGCGCCGGCCGTCGTCCGGCAGGACGGTCCAGCCCGCCTTGGGGTGGCGCCCCAGCTCGATCAGATCCGGCCCGTCGAGACGGCGCCAGCCGCAGCGCCAGTGGGGAGCACGGTAGCAGAGGCGGTAGAGACGGTGGACGATGGCCCCGGCGAGCAACCGTCCGGCGCGGGAGCCGAGTGCCGGCACCGTCAGCCTCGCACGGGGTGCTGCCGGTCCGGCCGCTGCGCTGGTCTGCGGCCCTGCCCGTCCGGCGATCCTGTCGCGCAGGGTCGCAGCGATCAGCGTTATCGAGCGGGCGAGCGCATCGTCGAACCGCGCCAGGGTGATCCCGGGTCGGTCGCTGCCGAGCCGTCCCTGGACGAGGGTTCGCCCCTCCTCCTCGAGGGCGAGGCGCGGCACCGGCGCCGCCAGCAGGCTCGCGAGCAGGCCGCCCTCGCCGACCTGTCCATCATAGGCCAGCTGCCAGGTGGCGGGCCCGGCCGGGACATCGCCGCACAAGTCGAGCACGAGGTCGGGCTTTCCGTCGGAACTCCGCCAGGGCTCCAGCGCGGCGGGCGGAACCGCCTCCGAGCCGAGTGGCCGCAGGCCGTGGATCAGCGCCTCGAGCCGAAACAGCAGATCGGCTGCCGCCGGCCACGCATCCGGCCCGGGCGCATCGTCGACGCTCACGGCGCAAATGCCGGGCATGTCCAAGATCCGTCCCATCAGCGCGACATGCCAGCGCCGCGGTCTCGCGCCGTCGAGGCGAACTCTCACATGCATCGAAGCGCGGTCCCCGCTCGGCGCGGTCGTCCGCTGGGTTAACGGACATGAACCCCATTTACGCTCTCAGGGGTAACGGGAATGATAACCTCGCACGTGGTCACCGCACAGGATGCCTGGCGTTTACCAGAAGTGCAGTAATCGACACTTTGTCCCGCCGCCTTCCTCAGTGTTGATGGTTTGGCAGGAGCCAGCGCGACTCTTGCAGCTGGAACCGGCACCCGCGAGGGATTGACCTAGATTGAGACGACGGTGACCGATCGTGGCACAGATCGACCATAACATCGCTGTCGCGACCTGGCTCGCGCCCGTCCATCCGGCCCATCCCGAGCGGCCGGGGCCGAACCGGCCCGACACGACCGCCGAGTTCGGCGACCTGTGGCGCATCCTATGGCGGCGCAAGCGGACCGTGTTCGGAACCGCCCTGCTGCTCGGGCTCGCGGTCCTGGCCTATGCGCTCATTACCCCGTCGCTGTACACGGCGACCGCGCAGATCCTGGTCGACCCGCGCGACCGGCAGGTGATCTCCAACGACGTCAATCCCGGCGCGCTATCTCCGGACGGAGGCATCGCGCAGGTCGAGAGCCAAGTGAAAGTGATCGAGTCGGACGCGGTCCTGGGCCGCGCCGTGGTCCAGGCCGGCCTCGAGACCGAGCCGGGCTTCGGCGCGCCTCAGAACGGCGTGATCTCCCGCACCCTGTCGTCGCTGCGGGAGATGGTGTTTGGGCCAAAGACGGAGCGGCGGGCCGATCCGCGGGGCCGGGCGCTCGACCAGTTGCGGCGCAAGCTCGCGGTCAAGCGCGCCGACAAGGTCTTCGTGATCGACGTGGTCGTCACCACCACCGACCCCGACCTGTCGGCCCGCATCGTCAACGCCATCGCGAATTCGTATCTGGCGGACCAGACCGAGGCCCGCTCCGACGCGGCCAAGCGCGCCGCGGGCGACCTGCGTGGCCGGCTCGACGAGCTGCGCAAGGCCGTCAACGTCGCCGACAAGAATCTGGA
The DNA here is from genome assembly GCA_050632875.1 of Methylobacterium sp. P31. Classification (GTDB taxonomy): domain Bacteria; phylum Pseudomonadota; class Alphaproteobacteria; order Rhizobiales; family Beijerinckiaceae; genus Methylobacterium. Next base: position 485,673 of record JBODSC010000001.1, read on the forward strand.
GGACTACAAGGCCCGCAACGGCCTGATCGCCGCGAGCGGACGGCTGGTGAACGAGCAGCAGCTCACGGACCTGAACACCCGGCTGGTGGCGGCCCGGGCCCGCACCGCCGAGGCCAAGGCCCGCCTGCAGGGGATCCGGGATGTCCGTGGCCACCCGATCGGCACCGGAGCGATGCCCGAGGCAGTGCAGTCCTCGGTGGTCGACCGGCTGCGGGGTCAGTATTCCGACCTCGCCGCCAAGGAGGCGGACCTGCGCACCAATCTCGGCGAGCGCCACCCCTTCATCGCGGCCGTGCGCACGCAGATGCAGGATGTCCGCCGCCTCATCGACGCCGAGTCTCAACCGCATCGCGGGCGCCGCCGAGACCGAGTACCAGCGGGCCCAGGCCAATGAGCGCACGCTCTCGGCCGAGTTGGAGCGGCTGCAGAAGCAGTCGGCGGTCAACGCCCAGTCCTCGGTGCAGCAGCGCGAACTGGAGCGCGAGGTTGAGGCGGCACGCTCGGTCTACAATGCCTTCCTTGTCCGCGCCCGCGAGATCAAGGAGCAGACCAGTATCGACAGCTCGAACGCCCGGATCATCACGACGGCCCGGCCGCCGCAGGATCCGAGCTGGCCGCCGCGGCTGATCCTGGTCGCGGCCGCCCTGGCGGGCGGGCTCGGCCTCGGCGCAGGCCTCGCGCTGACCCGGGAATATCTCGCGCCGACGGTCCTGTCGCCGCGCCAGCTGGAGCGGCTCTCGAACGCGCCGGTCGTCGCGGTGCTCCCGGGCCTGCGGCCGGGCGGGCCCAGTGCTGCGGCCGCGAGCTTCACCCTCGACCACCTCGCCGCGACCTCGAGCACCCGCGGGCGCTCGCTGGCGCTGCTGGTGACGTCGGGCGAGTCGGACGAGGCCGAGCGCCGCGCCGTGATCGCGCTCCTCGCCTCGGTGGCGGTGGCCCGCGGCGACCGGGTGCTCCTCGTGGATGCAGACCTGCGCGCCGACGGCTCGGGCAGCGGCGGCCTCCTCGACGTGCTGCGCGGCGAGCAGAGCCTGAACGCGGTGACGCAGACCGATCCGAAATCGGGGGCGCGCCGGGTCGGGCTGGGCGACACCCAGAAGCCGATCCGCGACGCCCTCCAGCCGTCCAACATCGAGCGCTTCATCGCCGGTGTGAAGGGCCGGTTCGATCTGGTCATCGTGGACGGCGGCGTTCTCACCGAGAACCTGCGTCTCGGTCCCCTGGCGGCCGCAGCGGACCGGCTCCTGCTGGTGGCCTGCAACGGCGCGACCCGCCAGCGCGATCTGATCGACCTCGTCGATACCTCGGAGGCACTGGGCCGCCCGATCTCCGGCTCCCTGCTCTTGGACAGGCGCAGCGCATGAGGGCCGCCCGCCAGACGGTGCTTCCGCGGCGATACACCGCCCCGGCGCGGACGCGCGCGGTGCTGCACTGGATCGCGCGGGCAGAATCCGTCGCCCTCGTGGTCTGGGCCCTGATCCTCGTCGGCGTTTCGGGCGGCCTGCTCTGGACGCTCGGGCTCAACTACGACGGCATCAGTGGCGCGGCCGCGTCGAAGATCCATCCGGCGACCTATCTGGCCGTCGCCCTGACCGGCTGGATGCTGCTACGGGCCGGCAATCCCGTGGTCCCGGTGGCGCAGGCCCTGAACCGTTTTCCGGCCTGTGTGCTGCTGGCTTTCTGCGGCGTGCTGCTCCTCGTGCTCATCGCCGCCCGCGGCGGAACCGGGTTGGCCGGGTCCATTGACACCTTCGTGCTGGCCGGCCTCGTCCCGATCCTGCTCATGGACCGCGATGACGCGACGCTCACGCGGCTGGAAACCGTGTTCCATCTGGTCATGCTCGCCAACGCCCTGCTCGGGCTTTTCGAGTTCGCAAGCGGCCAGCGCTTCTTCCCATTCCGCTTCGACGGCATGGCGTTCGAGACCGATACGCGCTCCGCCGCGCTCCAGGGCCACCCGCTCGGCAACGCCACCTTGACCGCCTGCTACATCCTGGCGCTCGCCACGGGCGGCGGCCGTTTCGCGCCCGTCCACCGGGCCGGGATGATCACCCTGCAGCTCGTCGCGCTGGTCACGTTCGGCGGCCGCTCGGCTACCGTGACGACGCTCGCCCTCGGGAGTCTCGTCGGCCTCGTCTCTCTCGGGCGGGTGCTGCGCAGCGGCCGGATCCAGCTGGGCGCTGCGGCCTGCGGCTGCTTCGCCCTGACGATGCTGCCGGTGGCCGTAGCCGTGCTGGCGGCGGCGGGCTTCTTCGATAGCCTGCTGAACCGCTTCGTCTCCGACGGCGGCAGCGCTCAGGCGCGGGTCGACATGCTGGCGATCTTCGACGCGATCCCGTTTCGGGAGCTGCTGCTCGGGCCGGACCTGCTCCAAGTGAGCACCCTGCGGCGGATCTACGGTCTGGAATGGGGTATCGAGAACTCGATCATCTCGGACGTGTTCTACCACGGCATCCTGGTGACGGCGCTGCTGGTGGTGGCGGTGGGGCTCTATCTCGCGGAGATCGCGCGCTCCTGCCGGCGCGGCGTCTGGCTGCCGATCCTGACCTTCGTGATCCTGGTCAACACCTTCGAGGGTCTGGCCGGGAAGACCACGATGCTCGCCAAGTTCGCGCTGATGCTGATTGTCCTGTTTCCGCCGCGCCCGGGCCGCGCCCGAGGCTGAGGCGCTTCACGGCCGCCCGCCGAGCCCCAGCGCGGCCACCAGGGCGGGATCGGCCCCGTGCGCATCGTCCATCAGGCCGAGCCCGTCGAACAGGTTCCAGAACGACCACGCGAAGCCCGCTGTTTCCGCAGCCACGCGCACGTCGCGGATATAGGCGGCACGGTCGGGCGCCCGCGCGGCCGTGTAGCGGGCGTCGGTGCGCAGGGCTCCGAACTCGCCCATCAGCACGTGACGCGGCGGGATTCCGTAGAGGTCGGCCCAGGTCGAGGCCGGGGCCAACGCCTCGGTGAGATAGGCCGGTCCGGGCTGGGCCTCGAAATACCCGCGCAGCTTGGCCTCAATGACATCGAGGTCACGGGCCTTCTCGACCTGCGGAACCGTAGGGTCGGCCTCCATGCGGGCCCGGACAGCGGCGAGCGTCTCCGGCAGGCTGCCCGGCGCGCCGGGCCAGGGCACGGCGTTGAGCCAGCGATAGAACGGCTCCTCGGTCATCCAGGTCGCCCCCTGGTGGGAGAACAGGTACGGCTCGTAGAAGTGGAAGGTGTAGAGGAGCGGCGCGAACCGCGCGAGCGGCGCCGGGTCGAGGGCCGTCAGTCCGGCCACGAGGCTGCCGCAGGCGCCGGTCGCCACCAGAGTCAGCGGCGGCGCGGCCGCCCGCGCCGCGGTGAGAAGGCTGCTCTGGACCCGATCCCAGGCTTGGGCGCCGCAGGCCTGCGGCGGCTCGTTCACCGGCTCCAGCGCCACCCGGTCGGTACCCTTTCGGGCACACAGGCGGGCCAGCTCGACGATAAGGTTCCGGTAGGCCGGGAAGAGCGGAGCCCGGTCGGAGCCGTAGAAGCTGTCCGGGGTATAATGGTGGGTCGCGGCATTGGCCTGGACGTTGACGAGGACCCGCATCCCGGCGGTCAGCACTTCATCGATGGCAGCCGAAAGGCTTGCGAACAGTTCATCGCGCCGCTTGCCCGTGAAGGCCACGAAGGGTCCGGGATCGAGGGGCAGCCGCGCGAAGTCGAAGCCGAGAGTTGCGAGATTTCGCAGGTCCGCAGGGGTCGGCACCGGACGGTCGGCCTGGAACGGCGGCCAAGCGTAATCGGTCCGCGGCGCCGGAAATTCGGTGGTGAGCGAGAACCAGGGCCAGAGGGCGATGCCTCTGCGCAAGGTGAGCGGTTCGGGCGTGGCCAGGGCCGGCAACACCTTCGTCCCGGCAGCGGCGATGCTGCCCGCCAGCAGCGTCCGCCGGGTCGCCTTCACCAGCCTGACCCGGAAGTGGCATCGGCGGGTGCGGCGTCCGGCCGGACGCGCCGCGCCGCCGATGGATAGCCGCCGACGCGCCGCGCCTCGGTCTCGTAGGCCGCCAGCACGTCGTCCCACCGGAAACTCTCGGCGCGGGCCCGCGCGGACCTCCGGGCCGCAGCGAGGGCCGCCTCGTCGGCAAGAACACGGTCGATGGCGGCCGCGCAGGAATCAACGTCCTTGAAGTAGAACTGACCGTCACCGGCCGTGCCACGGTTGAACGGGTTGTCGTGGGCGATGACGGCATTGCCGGCCCACAGGGCCTCGACCAGGGACGGGTTGGTGCCGCCCACGGTATGCCCGTGCAGATAGGCGCGCGCATGTACGCGCAGCGCCTGCACCTGGTCGGCCTCGTAGATGGCGCCCGGGAACAGCACCTCGGGCGAGGCCGCGTCCTCAACGGCACGGTGATACCGGTTGCCGACCTTCAACGTCCCGAGCACCACGAGCCGCATGCCCCGGGGCCGGCGTGAGAACGCTTCGACGATCGTGAGGATGTTGTTGTCCGGTTCGATCCGGGCGATCGAGACCAGGTAGCGGCCGGGCTCGAGCCCGAGCGGCGGCAACCCCAGATCCGCCGGCGGCGGGTCGCCGCCATACGGAATCGTCGCAATGGCGCTTCGGGGCCGGCGCCGGGCGAGGTGATCGGCGATGGCCGGATGGTCGGCGACGAGCCGCTGGGACGACCAGGCTGCGATCCACTCGCTGATGTAGAAGAACGCCCGGACGGGCAGCGACCATTTCGGGCGCCGCCACTCGATTCCGTCCATGTTGGTCAGGATCTGGCCGCCGCAGGCGCGCAGGTAGGGCAGGAATACCGCGCCATTATAGCCGAGCACGAGGCAGACGCCGCCGCGCGCCGCCGCATCGCGGGCGCAGAAGGCGTCGAAGGCGAGCGTCGCGGCCGGGCCGCGCAGGCCTATCTGCACGGTGATGAGGTCGATGCCGTTCCAGCTGCGCGTTGAGATCCGCTCGCGCACCCATTCGACATCCTCCTGGCAGTACACCCCGACGCGCCAGCCGCGGCTGACCAGATGCAGCGCGAACCGTTCCGCAAAAGTCTCGAAGCCGCCATGGGCGGCCGGGATCCCGCGCGTTCCAAGAATTAGGAGTGCGGGCGCACGGTCCGACATGGTCCTTCCTTCCATAGTGGCAGCTCATATTGTAAAGCTCGTCGAATACCAAAATATGAAATCAGAAAAGCAACCCTAGGTAGTTGGTTAATTTTAGATGCAGAGCGTATGGTAGATAAGCCGCTCTTCGACACGACTTCCCCTCATCCGATCGGCCGGACCCTCGATCCGGCAGGTGAGAGCGCGCCGTCGGTCCGGATCACCTGCGTGCATCAGGGATTCGAGCTGTACGGGTCCGATCGCTGCTTCATCGAGACGGTGCGCTCCATTCGAGCGGCCTATCCCACGGCGCGGATCGACGTTGTCCTTCCGCGGCGCGGACCGATCGTGGCGGCGCTGGAGCCTTTCGCCACCACCGTCGTCATCGAGCCGCTATGGATCCTGCGGCGCAAAAATCTCGCCCGGCTCGCCACGCTGGACCTGCCGACCCTGCCGGTCGCGGTGTTTCGCGCGCTCCGGCGCATCCGCGCGAGCGACCTCGTCTATATCAACACCACCGTGGTGGCCGACTATCTGCTGGCCTCGCGCCTGATGCCGGGCCGGAGCATCGTGCATGTTCACGAGATCCCGGAAAGCGCCGTGCTGAAGGTTCTGCGCGGGCTGATCCGCTGGAGCGGCGCCAACGTGGTTTTCAACTCGCGCGCCACGGAGCGGGCCTACGCACTGCCGGCCGGCGCGATGGCCGGGGTGGTCTACAACGGCATCGCCGGCCCGGCCGAACCGAACCGGGGGCATTACGATGGCGGCCGCCCTCTGCGCGTGCTGATGCTCGGCCGGATCAGCCGGATCAAGGGCCAGGACGTGCTGGTCGAGGCTCTGGCCTCGCTTCCGGATGCGGTGCGCCGGCGGATCGAGATGCGCATCGTCGGCAGCGCCTTCGAGGACGAGGGCCGCGAGCGCGCCCTGGTGGCGCGGATCGTCGAGGCCGGGCTGTCGGAGCAGGTCAGCCTCCAGCCCTTCGTGGCCGATCCGGCCGCGCTTTACCGGTGGGCCGACGTGGTGACGATGCCCTCGCAGCGGCCGGAATCCCTGGGCCGGGTCGCGATCGAGGCCATGTCTTACGGTGTCCCGCCGCTGGTGACCGACATCGGCGGCCTGCCCGAGATCGTGGAGGACGGCCGGACCGGCTGGATCGTGCCGCCCACCGGCCCGGGGCCCATCGCGGATGCGCTCGCGCGCATCGCCGCGGATCCGGAGAGCTGGAAAGGCTTCGGCCGGGCGGCCCGGGAGCGCTACGAGAACCTGTTCTCGGAAGCTTCGGCGGCTGAGGGGATCGACGCCATGGTGCGAGCGACCCTGTGTCATTCCGGAATTGGAGACGCTGCACGCGGCGCGGAGGCGCCGGCGCGGCCAGCGGCGTGATGTTCCGTTTTGGGCGGCACGCACTTTGCGGTGGACAATCGCAGCAAGTCCAAAGTCCCATAAACACTGACCTGGGATCGTGTGCACCGCTCAATCCTGCGCGCGTCACACCGGCGCTCTCGGCTCGGTGCCGCGAGCGCCGCGCGGGCGAGGATCGAGCCTAGCGCGGCGGAGGGAAACGCATCTTCATGGATGTCGCCCACTTCATTCAGCGGATCGTCGAGAAGGTCTCCGCCGAGAACCTGCTCGCCGCCGGCATGCTGTTCGCGACCGCGCTGGGCTGTGCGCTGATCGCCTACCTGCGCACGGCCGAGCGCTATTCGTTCGCGGAGTTCTTCGAATTCGCGCTGCCCCGGGAGGTGATCACGCATCCCTCTGCCCGGGCGGATCTGCTCTTCTACGTCACCCGAAAGGCGATCATGCCGTTCCTGCTGATCCCAGCGGGGGTGACCTTCGTGGTCGCGGTCGGCTACGCCACCAACCGGCTGCTGGGGATGCTGCTCGGCATCGATCAGCCGGTATTCGGAGCGCCCGGGCCCGTGACCGTGGTGGTGTTCACTGCCACCATGCTGCTGGCCTACGACCTATCCTACTACCTCTACCACACGGCCCAGCACCGCTACCCGTTCCTGTGGGAGCTTCATAAGGTCCATCACTCGGCCGAGGTGATGGTGGGGATCACCAAGGACCGGGTGCATCCCCTCGACGAGCTGATGAATCGCGCCTGGGACGGAGTGATTCCCGGAATCTGCTTCGGAATCTGGAGCCTGCTGGCGCTCAATCCGGTCGAGCTGACGGTGTTCGGCATCAACGTCTACATCATGCGCAACATCCTGATGATGGATTTCGTGCGCCACACCCATTTCAAGATCTCGTTCGGGCCGCTCAACAACCTCATCCTTTGCCCGCATTGGCATCAGCTCCACCACTCCACGGCGCCGCAGCACTACGACAAGAATTTCGGCCTTCTGTTCTCGTTCTGGGACCGCTTGTTCGGCACCCTGTGCGTCCCGGATCCGAACGAGGAGTTCAAGTTCGGTCTCGTGGACCGGGACGTGGCCGACTACCAGTCCCTGTCGGGCCTCTACCTGCTGCCGCTGAAGAAGATCGGCCGTCGGATCGCGCGGCAGGTGCGCCGCATGCGTCACTTGCCGGCGCAAACGAGGCCGGGCGCATGACCGTGGCTCCCGAGCATTTCGAGACGGTCCACACGGCCGAGCGGCTGGCGGAGGTCGGCCCGGCCTGGACCGCCCTGTGGACGCAGAGCGGCGCCCTCGTCTTCCAGAGCCACGCCTGGGTCTCCGCCTGGTGGGCGAGCGCCCCGGATCGGGACCGACGCGCGCTGGCGATCGTGATCGCGTGGCGCGGGGACGACCTCGTCGGCGTCCTGCCCTTCGCCACCGTGCGGCGGAAGGGCTTCCGGGTCCTCGAATGGGCCGCCAAGGACTGCTCGGATTTCGGCGACGCGCTCCTCGCACCCGGTACGGACCGGGACCTCGTACGCCGGATGTGGCGCCATGCGTGTCGGGCCGGCGGCTTCGATCTCGCCTACCTGAACCGGCTGCTTCCGGACGCCGCCGCGCGGGTGCTGCTCGACGCCGCGGGCGGGGAATCCGGCTGCGCCTGAACCATCGCGACGAGGCGAACTGGCGGGTGCGCGGCCCCTGGCCGACCGGGCAGGCCTGGTTCGACGCGCAGTCGAAGAAAACCCGTCAGAACTACCGCCGCGGCCAGAAATTCATGAGCGAACGCGGACCGCTCACCTTCCGCCTCCTCGGACGCGAGGAGCCGCTCGGGCCGGTGCTCGATCGGCTGACGACCTTCAAGCGGGCCTGGCTCGCGACCCACGGCCTCGCATCGACGGCGTTCTACGACGAGGGCTCCCGGGCGCTGCCCGCGATGGTGCAGATGCTGGCCGAGGCGGGGTTGCTGCATGCCTTCGTGCTCGAATGCGGCGGGGACGTCGTGGCCGTCTCGATCAATTTCGTCCAGGCCGGCTCGATGATGGCCTTCGTCACCACCTACGATCCAGCCTACGAGCGCGGCTCGCCCGGCATGGTGCTGATGATGGACTACATCATGTGGTCGATCGACCACGGGCTGCACACGGTGGATTTCCTGTGCGGCGACGAGGGGTTCAAGAGCCGCTTCGGAACGCAGAACCGGACCCTGGCCTCGATGATGGGCGCGCGCACGCCCCGGGGTGCCGCCGCGCAGCTCGTGGATCGCACGCGGCACGCGTTGCGTCAGCGCTTCGGCAAGAGACCGGCGCGCGCGAGGGAGGCGCAAGCCGCGGAGGCCGCGGCCTGAGGTCCCGGTCCGGCCCCGTCAGAGCGCTTCAGACGCGGCTCGCCCGAGCGGGCGGCCCCGCGTGCGGGTCTGGAACGCACCGGCCGACCATGCCAACGTGGCGAGTTCGGAGGCGAGGAGGCCGACGAGCGCGGTCGCCGCTGGCAGCAGCAGCAGGGCCGGCACCATGATGGCGAAGCCGAGCGCCGCGCTCGCCACCGCTCCCGCGGTGATGGTCCGGAACGCCGCCGAGGCCTCCAAGTAGGCGCGCGGGATCGCGTAGAGGAGCGAGACGGTCACCACCGCCCAGACGCCGAGCCCGATCCAGCCCATAGGCTCGCCGGCAAACCGCCCTTTGAACAGAACGTCTTCGACGAGGGGCAGTACGGCCGCCATCAGTACCCCGTAGGCGAGGCAGGCGGAGCCGAGCAGGGCTGCGTGGCGCACGACAAGGCGTCGGGCTGCCTGGATCTGCCCGGCGGCCCGCAGCCCGCTGATCTCCGGCAGAACCATGTTCATCAAGGCGTTGGTCGGTATCCGTAGAGGGGCATAGAGCACGAGCGTGGCGGCAATCGGGGCATAGGCGGCAGGTCCGGCCAGGAGCGCGAACAGCAGGGTCAGGCCCTGCCCCTGCACGGTAATGCTGGTGATGCCCGCCAGTGACCAAGCCAGCGTCTGCCAGATCGCCCGGTAGCGCGCCCGCGCCCGTGCATGAAGCGAGATTCGCAGCCGCTCGCGCAGGACGCCGTAGGCGGCTGCGATGGCGAAGGCATGTGCGAGGGCAATCGCCATGAACGCCCGGTTCAGGAGCGCCGTGCCCGCTCCGCTCAATCCCCATGCGACGAACGCGCCGCCGCAGAGGGCGTAGACCAAGTCGCTCAGCCCCGCGATCTGCGGCCGGCCGCGAGCGACGAGCACGATCCGCAGATAGCTGCGGAAGGCGTAGAGGCCCACGAAGGCTCCGGCCGCCAGAGCGCCGAGGCCAATCACCGGGACCAGCGCTGCGCCGACAGCGAGGCCCATCATCGTCGAGACCAGGACCGCGCCGGAACCGAACATCACGTCGTAGCCCAGCGCGGCCGGTCGGCCCAGGCTTCGGGCGAAGTGGAGGGTCGCCGGAACGGCCACCAGCGCCCGGATATAGGTGATCCCAACGGCTCCGACCGTGAACACGATGGCGAAGAGCCCGTAATCGTGCGCCCCGAGTTCGCGGACCAGCAGGATGTTGAGGACGAAGTGGAACAGGCTCTGGATCAGTTCACCGGAGAGAATCACGGCGAACCGTCCCGAGAGGACGGCACGGGTCGAACCGGGGAGCTGCAGGGCGCGGCCGGTATCCGGTGTGCGGAGGGTCTCACCGGGTCTCGGCATCGGTCTCGGCTATCGCTCCGGGCGGCCTCGAGCTGAACGCGACCGCGGCACTGTCGCGCGGTGATCTAGGATCGATCCGCGATGCAGCATCCGCATTCTTCCGGTCACGCTCGGACTAACGAGAGTACGTTTCCGCACCGTCTCTCGCGTTTTCATCGAAAGTGCGGCGAAGTGCGAGGATGCAGCGCGCGAGATCCTCGTCCTGCACCCAGATGTGAGGGCTGAGACGCAGCGCCCCCGAACGCTCGCTCGCGAACACATTTGCGTGACGCAGGCGATCCGTGAGGTCGGGCGGCAAACCTCCACGCGGGCGCACCCGGAGAATATGGGGTGCGCGCAGGTGCCGCGGCCCGATTGGAAGACCCAACGCGGCGATTTCTTCGGCGAGTTGGTCGGTAAGCCGGCGCAGGCGTGCTGCTACCGCGGGCACGCCCCAACTGGCGATGAGTTCAAGCCCGGTCGCCGCCATGGGCAGGGCTACGGGATCGTTGAGTTCGCCCCGGTCGTAGCGGCGGGCGCCAGTTGCCGGTGAACGGTTGCCGACATGCTCCTCGATGGGGACGCCGTCCTGCCTGAGGGGCGCAGCATACAGGAAGGCGAGACCGTAGGGCCCGAGTGCCCATTTATAGGTCGGGAAGGCCAGGAAATCGGGCCGCCACTGGGCTACATCCACCGGGACGGCCCCGACAGCCTGGGTCGCGTCGATCACGAGGGCGGCCCCGGCCTGGTGAACCGCGGGCGCGAGACGGTCGAGATCGATCAGGCCGCCCTCGCTCCAGTGAAGCGGGGTCAGGGTCGCGACGGAAAGAGGCCTCGCCCCCGGACGTTCGATCGCCGCCAGAAGTGCGGCGGTCCAGTCGCCGTCGCGGGGACGGGCAACCTCCTCCACGACGAGATCATGCGTGGCTGCGAGCCGGTCGAAGGCCAAGCGCGTGGACGGGAACTCGTCGGCCACCCGCAGCAGGCGGCCGCCCGGCGCGGGGTCGAGGTTGCGCGCCGCTGTGGCCATCGCTTGGCTCACCGCGCCGACAATCGCGACATCGTCCGGGCTGGCCCCGATCAGCGTGGCCGCCGCCGCGCGGGCCCGCTCGGCCCAGGCGGGAATCGCCGTGCGCGGATGATCCCAGGGGCGGCTCTTAGCGAGGATCCCGGCCTCGCCGGCCGCGCGGACGGCCTTCGGCAGGGGCGACCACGCCGCGGCATCGAGATAGCTGATATCCGCCGGCATCTCGAACAGGTAACGTTGGCACGGGAGTTCGTCGTCGGTCGGCATGACGCGGCCAGCGTAGAGGATCGGATCCGCCCGGACCACCGCGCGGGGCTTGATCGGGCGGCTCCGATGCCGCAAGCCGGCGCACCCTACCGCCTGCGAGGCCGCCCGTGCCGACCCGCCTGCCAACGTCCGGCCCCGCGCCGTTATGGGCCGCTTGAGCATCGACTGCTTCGACGCCGCGCCCGCTCCCATGCGGGTCGCCGACGCGGTGGCCCTGATCCGGGAACACCTGCCGGTGTTCTCCGGGATCGAGACCGTGCCGCTCGCGCACGCGGATGGTCGCGTCCTGGCGGAAGACCTGATTGCACCGATCGACCTCCCGCCCTTCGACAATGCCGCAGTGGATGGCTACGCCGTGCGGGCCACAGATCTCGCCGCCGCAGGCGAGACGCGCCTGCCGCTGGCCGGCCGAGTGCCGGCCGGCCACGCACCCTCCGAAACCCCGCCGGGGTTCGCAGTGCGGATCTTCACCGGGGCGCCGATGCCCCCCGGCACCGACACGGTGGCGATGCAGGAGGATGTCCGGGTCGAGGGGGCGGCCGTATCCCTGCCGACCGGCCTCGCGCCGGGCGCCAATCGCCGACGGGCTGGCGAGGATGTGGCCCGCGGCAGCGTCGCGATCCGGGCCGGCACACGGCTGGCCGCCCGCCACATCGCGCTCGCCGCCGCGCTCGGCCAGTCCGACCTGCCCCTGCGGACGCCCCTCAAGGTGGCGCTGTTCTCCACGGGCGACGAGCTGACGCCGCCCGGTCAACCCCTGCCGCCCGCCGGCATCCACGACGCCAATCGGCCGATGCTCGCTGCACTGCTGCGGCGGCTCGGTGCCGAGCCCGTCGACCTCGGTATCCTGCGCGACGCGCCGGCCTCCCTGCGGGCGCGCATCGCGGCGGCAGCCGCAGATCACGACCTGATCCTCACCTCCGGCGGCGTCTCGGTGGGCGAGGAGGACCACGTCCGCGCGGCGGTGGAGGCCTCAGGATCCATCATCTTCTGGCGGCTGGCGATCAAGCCGGGCCGGCCGGTCGCGCTGGGGAATGTGGCCGGCACGCCCTTCGTCGGCCTGCCGGGCAATCCGGCCGCCGCCTACGTCACCGCACTCGCGGTGCTTCGGCCTCTGATCCTGCATCTGTCTGGGGCGGGGCGCGACGCCGGCGCTCACCGTGCGCAGCGGCCTCGTCCGGGAGAAACGGCCGGGTCGGCGCGAATACCTGCGCGTGTGCATTCGACCCGGCGCCGACGGCGCGGTCGAGGCCGTCCCTGCGCCCGGAGGCGCCCTCTCGGGGCTCTCGGCGAGCGACGGGCTCGTGGAGCTTGCCGAGGATCTGACCACGATCCGGATCGGCGATGCCCTGCCGTACCATCCGCATGGGGATCTTGGCTGAGCTGTTGCTCGGGCCTTCGAGCCTGTAGAGCCTCGGGATCATCCGCCACCAGCCGTCCGAGACGCCGTGCCCCTGCTCGCAGACCGTGCCCCCGCCAAGGTCAACCTGACGCTTCACGTCCTCGGGCGACGGGCCGGCGACGGCTATCATGCCCTTGAGAGTCTGGTGGCCTTCGCGGGCACGGCCGACCGGCTGACCCTGAACCCCGATGCACCGCTCGGCCTCACCGTCAGCGGTCCCACCGCAGGCCCGGCCGGCCCGACCGACGACAACCTCGTCCTGCGCGCCGCCCGAGGGCTCGCCGCGTTGGTGCCGGACCTGCGGACCGGAGCTTTCCATCTGGTCAAACGCCTGCCGGTCGCCGCCGGGATCGGCGGCGGCTCGTCCGACGCCGCTGCGGCCCTGCGCCTGCTCGCGCGCCTCAACGGTCTGCCGCTCGATCACGCGGCGGTCGTCGCCGCCGCGCGCGAGACGGGGGCCGACGTACCGGTCTGCCTCGACCCGCGGGCCCGCATGATGCGGGGCGCCGGCGAGGAGATCGGCCCGGCGCTGGGTCTCCCCTCCCTCCCCGCCGTACTGGTCAATCCCGGCGTACCGGTGCCCACGGCACCGGTCTTCAAGGCACTCGGCCTCGCGGTCGGCCAGGACCTCGCCGGAGCGCCGCATCCCGAGATCGTCTGCCCCCTCGACGCCGACACCCTGCTGGCGGTGCTGAGCCCGGCGCGCAACGACCTGGAAGCGCCAGCCCTCACGGTGGCTCCGGTGATCGGAGACGTGCTGGCTGCGCTTCGCGCCTGTGGATGCCGGCTGGCGCGGATGTCGGGTTCGGGTGCCACGGTGTTCGGGCTATTCGCCGACCGGCGCGGGGCCGTGCGGGCCGCCTCCGCGCTGCGTGCAGCCCAGCCGGATTGGTGGGTGGCGTCGACCTACCTGCGCTGACGCGCCCGATCTGCCGGCTTCAAGCCGGCCCCGCCTCGTAGAGGGTCACGAGGCCGCTTCCTTGCGGGACCATCACGCGCCAGCGCTCGGTATGCGGCAGGGCGGCGAGGTTGACCGCGCTGGCGAGACCGCTCGCGACATCGAAGGTCGTCAGGTCCCCGCCCTTGTCGCGACCGCACAGATAGGCGCGGCCCGGGCCGACATGGAGGGCCGCCGGGGCGATCGCGACCCCGCCGGAGGCAAGGCCGGCCGTCGGGCCGCTCGGCGCCAGGAATGCCCCCCGCAATTCAATCAGCCCGGCACCGGCGTCGAGACCGGGTGCCAGGGGAAGGTATCCGCCGTCGGCGCGCCGGTTCAGCAGCAGCGCTCCGCGCCGGTCGTCCCAGGCGACGATGAGGGCGAGGTCGGGGTCGTCTTGCCATCCAACCAGACAACAGGAGCCCGGACCGAGCCGGTGGACGTTGGCCGGCCGTCCTTGAGAGGGAGGCTCCATCGTTACCCTCCGACGGTCAGGCGGCGCCCGCTTCGGCCCGCCCGGAAGAACGCGCGGCGCTCGGCTTCGGACCGGACCACCGTGGCGCGGACCTGCAGCAGGTCCTTGCGGGTGAGCAGCCCCACCAGCCTGCCGCTCAGCGGATCCGTGACCGGCAGGCGGCCCTGCCCGGCCGCGAGCATCACGTCGATGGCGTGCGAGACCACGTCATCCGGATGCACCACCGCGAGATCGGCGTCGGAGACGCGCTCGCCGAGGGAGCCATCTTCCTCCGCTTCGCCGTCCGATCCTTCCAGGGTCCAGCGCAGGGCATCGTTGCGCGAGACGAGCCCCACCGGACGGCCTGCCCCGTCGACGACCGGATAGGCGTGATGGGCGCCGGACTTTATGGCGGTGAGCGCCTCGGCCAGCGGCAGATCCGCCGCTAAGGTCTCGACCTTTTGGCTCATCACCGCCTTAACCCGGGCAAGGTCGTAGGGATCGATGCCGTATTCCCGGGTGACGTGCTGACCGCGCCGAGCGATCTTTTCCGTCAGGATCGAGCGCTTGAGCAGCAGCACGGTCACTCCATAGGCCGCCATGGTGGCGGCGAGGAGCGGCCCCAGCGCGGCGACGTCGCCGGTCACCTCGACGGCAAAGACGACGCCCGTCAGCGGTGCCGGCAACGTGCCGCCCAGCATCGCGGTCATGCCGATCAGCGCCCAGAACCCGTGCGCGCCAGGCAGGACCAGGCCGATCAGCCAGCCCGCGGCGCCGCCGATGATGAGCAGCGGCGCGAGCACACCCCGGAGGTGCCCGAGGACAGCGCAGCGAGCCAAATGACCGCCTTCACCGCCAGGATCGTCACGACAGCACCCACCAGCATGTTTCCGGAGAGCAAGTCGTGGATCACGTCGTAGCCGACGCCGAGCGCCCGGGGCTCCACCAGGCCCCCAAGGCCGACCACGACGGCTCCCACAGTCGGCCACCACATCCAGTGCAAGGGTAGCCGGCCGAAGCCATCCTCAAGCGCATACAGAACCCGGGTCAGGACTCCCGAGATCAGCCCGCAGATGATGCCCAGAGCCGCGCAGGCGGGCAGCCCCCACCAGGGCAGCGCCGGATTGTCGGCAAAAGGAAAGAGCGGGCCCATCCCGAACAGGGCCGGTCGCCAGCAGGCCGCTGTCACCGCCCCGACGGTGACCGGGACGAGGCTTCGCGGGCGCCATTCGAACAGCAGCACCTCGACGGCGAGCAGCACGGCGGCGACAGGCGTCCCGAAGATCGCCGTCATTCCGGCGGCGGCGCCCGCCACAAGCAGCGTCTTCCGCTCGGCCGCGCTGAGATGGAAGAGTTGCGCGAACAGCGAGCCGACCGCGCCGCCCGTGACGATGATCGGCCCCTCGGCACCGAACGGCCCGCCGGTGCCGATGACAACAGCCGATGAGAGGGGCTTCAGAACCGCCACCTTGGGCGACATCCGGCTGCCGCCGATGAGGATCGCCTCCATGGCTTCCGGAATGCCGTGGCCGCGGATCTTCTCGGAGCCGTAACGCGCCAT
Organism: Methylobacterium sp. P31; assembly: GCA_050632875.1. Classification (GTDB taxonomy): domain Bacteria; phylum Pseudomonadota; class Alphaproteobacteria; order Rhizobiales; family Beijerinckiaceae; genus Methylobacterium. Next base: position 501,413 of record JBODSC010000001.1, read on the forward strand.
CGCACCGACGATCAGCGCGCCGATCACCGGGATCGCTACCATCCAGGGACCGGGCGTCGCATCCGCGAGCGAGGTCAGAGCGGTGTCGAAGCGGCCGTACCACGCAAGATTGGTCACGAGACCGATCAGGGTCAGAAGGATCCAGGCGGTACCGCTCGCAGCAGTGCCGGTGACGACGGCCATCCCAGCCAGCGTCAGGACCCGCCGATCCGCGCTGAAATCACCGAGTGCTCGGCGCCGTGGTGCGACGCCGCCGCGCTCGATCTCCGTCCCGCCGTCCATAAAGCTCTCCTTTCCCAGGGCTGTCGCTTATGTCGTGATACGATATATTCTACAACCAGTTGGCCGCGCAGATTCTGGGGAGGACACGGCCGTGGGCATCTCCGGGCGCGTCCTGGCACCGGAGACGCATGTCGAAGGTTCAAGGGAGGCACAGGGAGGCGAACATGGATGCCGCAGCGCCGGAGACCGAGGCGCTCTCGCCGGAGCAATATGCGGCGCTCGCCGATTTCCGCTTCCGGCTCCGGCGCTTTCTCGCCTTCAGCGAGGCCGCCGCGGCCCGGGCGGGCCTTCCGCCGCAGCAGCATCAGGCGTTGTTGACCCTGGCCGGGCATGCCGGACGCACGCCCGCGACGGTCGGCCTGCTAGCCGAGCAGCTCCTGATCGCGCCGCACAGCGCCGCGGAGCTGGTTGCCCGGATGGTGGAGGGCGGATTGTTGACCAAGGCGCGCTCCTCCGAGGATCGGCGGCGGAGCGAACTGTCTCTAACCCCTCGGGCAGAGGCGTTGCTGAAGGGGCTGACGGCCGCCCATCTCGACGAGCTGCGCCGGCTCGCACCAGCCCTCGCGGAGGTCCTGAGCCCCCGTGCCGCGCGTGTGAGGCGACAAGCCGAATAGGGTCTGAGGTTGGCAGATTCAGGTGAGCCGGATGCGCGGCGCCGCGCCCCGGCTCTTCGAGATTGGGCCCCGTCTCAGCGCGCCCGCGAGACGCAGAACTCCACCGCGCCGTTGAGCGCGGCCTTCACCGGACCGTCCGGGAAGATATCGAGGGCGGCGCGGGCTTCGGAACCGTAATGGTGGGCGCAGGCGACGGTTTCCTCCAGGGCACCGTGGCGCTGGAGCAGATCGAGCGCCGTCTCCAGGTCGCCGTCGCGGATCTCGCCCTGCTGGAGGGTACGCCGCCAGAAGCCCCGCTCGCCCTCGCTGCCCCGGCGATGGGCCAGCACGATCGGCAGAGTGATCTTGCCCTCCCGGAAATCGTCGCCGACGTTCTTGCCGAGTTCCGCGGAGGTACCGCCGTAATCGAGCACGTCGTCGATCAGCTGGAACGCGATGCCGAGATTCATCCCGTAGGCGCGGGCGGCCAACTGTTCTGCCTCCGGGTGTCCGGCCAGCACGGGCCCGACCTCGCAGGCTGCGGCGAACAGCTCGGCAGTCTTGCCGCGGATCACCGCCAGATAGGCGGCCTCGTCGGTCTCCAGGTTCTTGGCGTTGGTGAGCTGCATCACCTCGCCCTCGGCGATCACCGTCGCGGCAGCCGACAGGATGTCGAGCGCGCGCAGGGAGCCGACCTCCACCATCATCCGGAAGGCCTGGCCGAGCAGGAAGTCGCCGACCAGCACCGACGCCTCGTTGCCCCACTTGATCCGGGCGGCGACGCGGCCGCGACGCATGTCGCTCTCGTCGACCACGTCATCGTGCAGCAGCGTCGCGGTGTGCATGAACTCGACGCTGGCGGCGAGCTTCACGTCCCCGTCGGACTCGCCCGCGTAGCCGCACAGCTTGGCGCAGGCCAGGGTCAGAATCGGGCGCAGGCGCTTGCCGCCCGAGGCGATCAGGTGGTTGGCGACCTCGGGGATCATCGCCACGTCGGATCCGGTCCGCGACAGGATCGTGGTGTTGACCCGCGCCATGCCGTCCGCCACCAGCGCGACGAGGTCGTTCAGCCCCGCCTCGGCCTCGGGCTTCGGGTTCTCGATGGATAGGGCCATACCCAAGATCCGTGACCTCCAGACCGGTTTCCCCTTGCGGGGCGGGCGATCCCTTCGCACGCGTCCCTCAGCGCCGCAACATCGACCCCGATCGGATATGGGGTGCCGGGGGTGCAGGACGGACGCGGCGAAACCGCCGGTCTGCCCGTTCGCTGGCGGAGGAACACGATGATCGAGCTGATCCGGGCCAACGATGTCGTGCTGATCGGGTTCGCCCGCTCGATCCTGGAAGCGGCCGAGATCCCGGTCCTCGTGGCGGATAGCCACATGAGCCTGATGGAGGGCTCGATCGGTGTGTTCGGGCAGCGACTCCTGGTCCCGCGCGACCACGAGGCCCAGGCAAGGCGCCTGCTGGGGGATGCCGGGATCGGCCACGAATTGCGCCAGCCGTGACGCGCGCGCCGGACGCCTTCCTGGGTGGTCTCCTGCGCTTGCATCAGCCGCCGCGGGGGGCGCATCGGGCCGGGACGGACGCGGTTCTGCTCGCCCGGCTGCTTGTGCCGGCGGCCAGTGACCGGCTCTGCGACATCGGTGCGGGAACCGGAGCGGTCGGGCTCGGCTGCGCGTCGCTGGTGCCCGGCCTCCGCCCGACGCTGGTCGAGCGCGACCCGAAGCTCGTCGAACAGGCGCGGGAGAACGCCGCCCTCAACGGCATCGAGGCCCGGATCATCGCGGCCGACGTGCTCGGCCCCGCGGCAGAACGCCGCGCCAAGGGTCTGCTGCCGGACAGTTTCGACGTCGTGCTGACGAACCCGCCCTTTTTCTCTGCGGGCAGCCATCGCGCCTCGCCCCATTCCGGTCGGGCTGCGGCCCATACCTTCACGAATGGAAGCTTGGAGGCCTGGATCCGCGCCTGCACGGCGGTCCTTCGTCCGGGCGGCCGGCTCGGGCTCATCCACCGGGCCGACGCGCTGACGTCTTGCCTCGATGCGCTCAAGGGCCGCTACGGCGGTCTGGCGATCCGCCCGGTCCACGCACGCGCCGATCTTCCCGCGATCCGCATCCTGATCAGCGCGACCAAGGGCAGTCGCGCAGCGCCGAGCCTGCTGACCCCTCTCGTGCTGCACGGTCCCGACGGAAGCTTCACACCGGAAGCCGAGGCGCTCCACCGGGGCGCGCCCTGGCCGGCGCGCTGAGCGAGCCGCTCACGCCGCAAGAGCGGCAGGCTCCGCGTCGCGGATGCCCAGGAATCGCTCGACCTCCGGTAGATCCGAGAAGGACAGGAATTCCGGACGCAGCGGCTCGGGCAGACCCTCGAAGTTAAGCCCCGGGAACGTGTCGGGATGCGGGTAGAGTTGCCAGGCGCCGCCTGGCTCAACCGGCGGAAACAGGATCGCGACCTTCTCGACCCCAAGCCGCACGATCCGCGTGGGACTGTAGGACAGCGTCTCGATACTCCAGCCCCGGTGGATGTCCCGGCGGGCCTTCATGGTGCGTCGGCTCGTCGCGCGATGCATGGCGGTCTCCTGCGGTTGGGGGAATTCAGGATGGTCAGGCGGCGCTGCGGCGGCCGGAGCGCTTGGGCCAGCCGAGCGCCACGAGGCGCGCCTTGGCGTAGTCGCGGACTTCGTCACGGGTGCCGGGCGGCATCGTGGCCAGGACAGCCTGGGTGGCGCCGTCCAGCATCAGGTCGGTGACCGCGTTGATCGTCTCGGCTTCGTCGATGCGGCGCTTGAGATCGCCTTCCGCCTCGGTGACCTCGTCGAAGGCCGCCGGCTCCTCGAAATCCTCGTCCACCGCCCGGACAGCCGGCAGGTGGGCGCGGAACTCGTCCGCCTCCTCCTCCGAGTAGACCAAGCCGTGCAGTTCGATGAGCTTCAGGATGACGCGGTCCTTCCCGCGCTTCTCCGCCATGGCATAGACGTAGGCCGCCTGCTTGCCCGAGACGCGATAATTCACGTTCACCAGGGCCTCGCCCAGCGACCATTCGACTCGGTCGGTGCCGGGCTTCGCACCGGGCAGGCGCCCCGTCACCAGGATCACGGCCTCGTCGCGCTCGGCGCGGATGATGGTCGGCGGCTCGAACACGATCCCGGCCTGCGCGGCGATGCGCTCCAGGGTCTTGTGGTAGATCACGGCCGTTCCCTGGACGCGCCAGACATTGCCGCCGAAGGGCTCGCCGTAGCGCACGAGGATGTCGGCGATCTGCTTGTCGGCGGTTCGCATGCGAGGCTCGTTCAGCGGGAGAGGGCGACGTCGTCCACAGCTTTGTACAGCGACGCTCTTTTGTTCTCTTTTTGTTCAGTTCTATATGCGCAATCTTCCCGGCCTGCGCAAGAGCTGCATCCGCCTTTCGCGAAGCGGGGCATCCCAAGAAATCTCCGCGCCGTTGCGGTGATCTGCGGCGCGGTCCCGTGATCGGCCGCTGGACAGCCCCGCATTGTTGCTGCACCGCACCCTAGGTTAGACCGCAGGAACGATGTCCGAGACTGAAGCCGCGATGACGCCCTCCCTCTGGACCCGCCTGTCCAATCCCGGCCACTTCATGCGGTGGTCGGGCGCGCTGGTGCCGTGGCTCGCTGGCTTGTCGCTGGCCACCCTCGCTGTGGGACTGTACCTGACCTTCTTCGTCGTGCCGCCGGACTATCAACAGGGCGAGACCGTGCGGATCATGTACATCCATGTTCCCGCCGCGTGGCTGGGCGTGTTCTTCTACGGGGCCATGAGCCTGTCGGCGATCGGCACCCTGGTCTGGCGCCATCCGCTGGCCGATGTCGCGCAGCGCGCAGCGGCGCCGATCGGAGCGGCCTTCACACTGATCTGTCTCGTGACCGGATCCCTCTGGGGCAAGCCCATGTGGGGAACCTATTGGGTCTGGGACGCGCGGCTGACCTCCATGCTGGTCCTGCTGCTGATCTACTGCGGTATCATCGCCCTTTGGCGGACTCTGGAGGATCCGAACCGTGCCGCGCGCGCGGTGGCGATCCTGACGCTCGTCGGCGCCGTGAATCTGCCGATCATCAAGTTCTCTGTGAACTGGTGGTCGACCCTGCACCAGCCGGCCTCGATCCTGCGCATGGGCGGACCGACCATCGATCCCTCGATGCTCTATCCACTGCTGATCATGATCGGCGCCGCGACGCTCGGCGGGACGACGCTCCACCTCTACGCGATGCGCACCGAGATCATGCGGCGCCGGGTCCGGACGCTGACGATCCGCGAGGCCGAGCGTCTGGACCGTGCCCAGCCCCGCCTCACCCCGGATCCGGCCGGACTCCCGGTCGGGCAGCCTGTCTAGGATCGTCGCAATGGATCTCGGGCCTCACGGCGGCTTCATCCTGTCGGCCTATGCCTTCACGGCGCTGGTGATGGCCGGCCTCGTCGGCAACGCGATCCGCGACCGGCGAGCGCAACGGCGCGCCTTGAAGGGCTTCGGCGAGGACCGCCGATGACCGCTCCCCTCGACGAGACGACCGGGCGTCCGCCGCCGGTCGGCCGCTCGCTCCTGCTGATCGTGCCGGCCCTCGCCTTCGCGGCGCTCGCGGCTGTCCTGTTCCTGCGTCTGCGCTCGGGAGCCGATCCGTCGGCACTGCCCTCGATGATGATCGGGAAGCCGGTGCCGAGCTTCGCGCTTCCCGCCGTGCCAGGGCTCACCGCCGCGGGCGCTCCGGTGCCGGGACTGTCGAGCGCCGACCTGAAGGGGCAGATCACGGTGCTCAACGTCTTCGCCTCGTGGTGTGCCCCCTGTCAGGTGGAACACCCGCTGCTGATGCGGCTCGCCCGCGAACCCGGAATCCGGCTCGTCGGCATTGACTACAAGGAGCCGAGCCCGGAAGCCGGGCAGCGTTTCCTGGCCAAGCACGGCGTGCCGTTCAGCGCGGTGGGCGCGGATGCCAGCGGGCGCGCGGCCATCGATTTCGGCGTCTACGGCGTGCCCGAGACCTTCATCATCGGGCCGGACGGCGTGATCCGCGACAAGCTTGTCGGCATCCTCACGCCAGAGAACTTCGCCAGCGTGCTCGCGCGCATCCGCGCCGCCGGGACGGTGGCGAAGGCGCGATAGCGATCACGCGCCCGGCTGGGGTTCCTTGCGCTCGTAGCGGGTGAGCAGCGGCGTCTGCGCCAGGGCGAACAGAACAGTAATCGGCATGATGCCGAACACCTTGAAGTTCACCCAGAAATCCTCAGTCTGGGTCCGCCACACCACCTCGTTCAGGCCCGCGAGAACGAAGAAGAACAAGCCCCAGCGGAGGGTCAGCTTCCGCCAGCCCTCGTCGGTCAGGCTGAACATCGAGTCGAGCACCACCGACAGGAGGGATCGCCCGAAGGCAAGACCGCCGAGCAGCACGGAGCCGAACAGCGCATTCACGATGGTCGGCTTGACCATAATGAAGGTCTTGTCCTGGAGCGCCAGCGTCAGGCCGCCGAACACCACCACCACCACGCCCGACACGAGCGGCATGATCGGCAGGCGCCGGACGAGCCCATAGTGGATCGCCAGCGCCACGACGGTCGCGACGACGAACAGGCCGGTGGCCACGAACAACTTCTGGTCGGGCGCTACGCCGAACCGCTCGGAATAGGCATTGCCCAGGAAGAACAGCACCAGCGGGCCGAGTTCCAGCGCCAGCTTCACGAGCGGTGGCAGGTGGCGGCGCGGGGGGACGGATTCGATCTGCATGCGCTCTGGCTGGCTCAGATGCGGCGCTCTCAACATGTCAGAAGCGCCGAACTTACTCGGTTGCGGGTGTGTGTAACGCGGCGCGCCCGAAGTCCATGACGTCGAGCGCCAAAGATCGAAGGGCGCCCGCGCCCTAATCCTTCTCCAGCCCGGCAATCGCCCGGGCGAAGTCGCGGGCCGCGAAGGGCTCCAGATCCTCTACGCTCTCGCCGACGCCGATGAAGTGGACCGGCAGGCCAAACTTGGCCGCCAGCGCCACCAGGATGCCACCCCGGGCGGTGCCGTCGAGCTTGGTCATCACCAACCCGGAGACCGGCGCGGCCTGCGAGAACAGTTCCACCTGCGAGAGCGCGTTCTGACCGACCGTGGCATCGAGGACAAGGAGCGTGGCGTGCGGCGCATCCGGATCCTGCTTGCGCAGGACGCGGACGATCTTTTCCAGCTCCGCCATCAGGCCGGCCTTGTTCTGGAGCCGGCCGGCCGTGTCGATCAGGAGCACGTCGGTCCCGGCGGCGGAGGCCTGTTTCAGGGCGTCGAAGGCGAGCCCCGCCGCGTCGGCGCCCTGTGCGCCGCTCACCACCGGCGTGCCGGTGCGCGCGCCCCAGACCTTGAGCTGGTCGATGGCCGCCGCGCGGAAGGTGTCGCCGGCCGCCAGCATCACGGTGCGCCCCTCCGCCCGCAGCTTTGCGGCGAGCTTGCCCAATGTCGTGGTCTTGCCGGCGCCATTCACCCCGACGGTGAGGATCACGAAGGGCTTCTTGGTGGCGTCGACGGTCAGCGGCACCGCCACGGGCTCGAGGGCCTGCTCGACCTCCGTCGCCAGGATCGCCCGGACCTCGTCGGGGGAGATCCCCTTCTCGTAGCGGCCCTTGCCCACCGCTTCCGAGACCCGCATCGCGGTCTCCAGGCCGAAATCGGCCTGGATCAGGGCGTCCTCCAGATCCTCCAGCGTCGTGGCGTCGAGCTTGCGCTTGGTGAACAGGCCGGTGACCCGCTCCGACAGCGCCGAGGAGGTGCGCTTCATCCCGGAGGTGAGACGGGTCCACCACCCCTTGGCCTCGGGCTCACGCTCCGGACCCGCCCCGGCATCGTGGGCGAGCGCCGCCGCGCTATCCAGCGGCTGGATGTCCGGCACCGGTTCCACCACCGGCTCCCGGACCGCATCGCTCGTATCGACCGGATCGGCCCCGTGTTCGGGTGCGTCGCCGGCGGTGCCGGTGGGGGGCCGCTCGGGCTCACCCTGGATGGGCAGCAGATCCGCCCCCTCGACGACATCGGCGACAGGCTCCCCGGTCTCCTCCGGGGGCAGCGGGACATGGTCGACGTCCTCCGCCCCGGTGGCGAAATCGGGCTGGCCCTCGGACGGCGAGGCCGCCTCCGCGGGCAGCTCGGCCTCGGGCTTCTCGTCGCCCGGGCTCGGGGCCTTGCGCCCGAACAGGCGCCCGAACCAGCCGGGCTTGTCCTCGCTCGCCATGAAATCGCGTCCTCAACCCACCTTGCCCACCCGGCGCCGACCCTCTAGCCGATCCGGATGCCCAACGCCTTCGACATAGGCGCGCGCCTCCTCTACCGCGATGCCCTGCTGCTCGTCATCGACAAGCCGGCGGGTCTGCCGGTGCATCCGGGTCCGCGCGGCGGCGAGACGCTGACCGACCATCTCGACGCCCTCCGCTTCGGCCTGCCGCGCCGCCCCGAGGCGGCGCACCGGCTCGACCGGGACACGTCGGGCTGCCTCGCGCTGGGACGCCACGCCAAGGCGCTGGCGCGGCTGGGCAAACTGTTCGCCGGGAGTGCCGTCGACAAGACCTACTGGGCGATCGTCGAGGGCGGCCCCCGCGCGGAGAGCGGCACCATCGACCTGCCGCTCGCCCGCCGCTCGGACGATCCGCGCTCTTGGTGGATGAAGGCCGATCCGGCGGGAGACCCGGCGCTGACCCACTGGCGGGTGCTCGGGCGGGCCGATGGCCGGACCTGGCTGGAGCTGAAGCCGGTCACGGGCCGCACCCACCAGCTCCGGGTCCATTGCGCCGCCTCCGGATGGCAGATCCGGGGCGATGCGGTCTACGGCGGCGCTCCGCGCGGGAGCGCCCTGCACCTGCACGCGCGGTCGCTGTCGATCCCGCTCTATCCGAAACGCGAGCCCATCACGGTCACGGCGCCCCCGCCGCCGCACATCGCGGAGGCCGTATCGGCGATGGAGTCTCAGGCCGCGATCAGCCGTGCGCCGTCGTGAGCCGCGATCGCGACGCTGTGGAAGGTCCCGGGCGGCAGCGCGGCGGCCAGGCGCACCGCCGTGAAATCCGCGCTCCGTCCGACGCCGCCGCGCTCCGCCAGGACGGTGAGCCGGTGCCCGACCTGCCCGTCGAGGTGCCGCCGCAGGGCGTCGGCACCGACCGCGCGCAGCCGGGCCGCGCGCTCCCGGATGACGTCGGGCGCGACGGCCGGCATGCGCGCGGCCGGCGTCCCGGGCCGGGGCGAGTACGGAAACACGTGGAGATGCGTGAGGCCGCACTCCGCCACGAGATCGAGGCTACGGGCGAACTGCGCCTCGGTCTCCGTCGGAAAGCCCGCGATCAGGTCGGCGCCGAGCACGATGCCGGGCCGCAGCCGCCGCACCGTCTCGCAGAAACGGATCGCGTCGGCGCGGGTGTGCCGGCGCTTCATCCGCTTGAGGATCAGATCGTCGCCGGCCTGCAGCGACAGATGCAGGTGCGGCATCAGCTGCTCCTCCTCGGCGATGGCCGTGAGCAGGGCCTCGTCCGCCTCCACGGAATCAATGGAGGAGAGGCGCAGGCGGGCGAGGTCCGGCACCGCGCGCAGGATCGCCCGCACCAGGCCGCCGAGGGAGAGCGCCGGCCCGGGAAGGTCGCGGCCGTAGGCGGTGAGGTCGACGCCGGTGAGGACCACCTCGCGGCCACCATGCGCCACGATCGTCTCGACCTGCGCGATCACGTCGGCCGCCGGCACCGAGCGCGAATGGCCGCGGCCGAAGGGAATGACGCAGAAGGTGCAGCGGTGGTCGCAGCCGTTCTGCACGGGCACGAAGGCGCGGGTGTGCCCGGCCATCGCCTCGATCCGCGTCGGCTCGGCCGCGCGCGTCTCCATCACGGCGCCCGGGCCGGTGCCGACCGCCGACCAGCCCTCGGGCCGGAGTTTCTCGCCGTTGCCAACGAGACGCGCCACTTCGGGCATGGCCGCATAGGCTTCGGTCTCGACCTCTGCGCCGCAGCCGGTGACGACGATCTCGGCCCCCGGCCGCGCGCGGGCGATCCGGCGGATCGCCTTGCGGGCCTGGCGTCCGGCCTCGGCGGTGACCGCGCAGGTGTTCACCACGACCCGGTCGCGCCCGTCCGCCGCAGCGTGGATCCGCAGCGCCTCGGATTCGACCGTGTTGAGGCGGCACCCGAAGGTGAGGGTCTCGACCGTCATCAGGCGCCGCCGGAGAACAGCTCCGGCGCCAGGGTACCCTCGGCCACGAGCGCCACCGGCCCGGTCATCAGGACGTGGTCGTCGGCGCGCCATTCCACGAACAGCTCACCGCCGGGCAGCGCGACGTTCGCCTGCCGGCCGATCATCCGCAGACGCGAGGCCGCCACCACCGTCGCGCAGGCGGCGGTGCCGCAGGCCAGCGTCAGTCCGGCGCCCCGCTCCCAGACGCGGAGCTTGATCGCTTCGCGGCCCAGCACCTGCGCCACCGAGATGTTGGCGCGCTCCGGGAAGAGCGGGTGGTTCTCCAGCATCGGCCCGATCCGGGCGAGGTCGTAGGAATCCGGATCGTTCTCGACGAAGAACACCGCGTGCGGGTTGCCCATGTTCACGACACCCGGCGAATGCAGGACCGGATCATCGACGGGGCCGACCTGCAGCTCGATCCGCCGGGTATCGGGGAAGGGCTCGGACAGGGGATCTCGTCCCAGGCGAGACGGGGCCGACCCATATCCACCGTGAAAGCGCGCTCAGAGACCCGGCGCACCCCGAGGAGCCCGGCGGCGGTCTCGAGCGTCAGCCGCCCGCCCTCGGCCGGGCGGGCCATGGCCGGATCGTCGAACATCGCGTAGGCGACGCAGCGCGTGCCGTTGCCGCAGGCGCCGGATTCCGAACCGTCGGCGTTGTAGATCCGGAGATACGCGTCGGTGCCCGGGCTCACGGGATCGTGCAGCACCATGAGCTGGTCGAAGGCCGAGCCCGGATCCTGCGCGATCGCCCGCGCCTCCTCGGGCTGCACCGTCACGGCGGAGCCGCGCAGGTCCAGTACCACGATCGCGTTGCCGGCGCCGTGCATCTTCAGGAAGCGTCTTTGGGCGAGTGCGCTCATGCGGTCCCGCGGCTCGAGGGAATGGGCGGGCTATATCGCAAAACCATCTGCCCGGCGCGAGGGTGCCGGCGGCGTGGCAGATGCGCCGCACCCGCGGCTCTCGTCCGCAGCGGTCTCGCAGGCGACCGCGATCGCCGCTACCTTACGGGTGGGAGGCCGCGCGGACGATCCGCCGGGCCCCGATCGGAGCGTCCCCGTGATCCGCCTTCGTCTGCTCGTCGCCCTCTCGACCGCCCTCGTGCTCGTTGCCGGCGGTCCGATCGCCGCGCAGCAGGCCGCTCCGCCACCGTCCACGGCACCAGCTCCTGCCCAGACGAGCCCGCTTCCGACCACCACGGCGCCGAACCCGTCCCCGGATCCGGGCAAGAGCCCGGCCCCCGCGCTGGAACAGGCGGTGGCGCCGCCGCCCGCCGGCCAGACCGCCGTGGGGACACCGGGCCGCCCGACCCTGGTCGACAAGCCCGGCGAGCCCGGCGACGTCGACGAAGTGACGCTGCCCGCAAAGCCGGCCGCGATCCTCTCGGGCAAGACCAAGTGGGAGGAGGCCGTGCCGAACCTGAAGCAGGCCTTCGCGCGGATTGAGGCCGAGGCTCGCCAAGATCGGTGTTGCGCCGGCGGGCCGACCTCTGTCGGTCTTCACCCGCACCGACGATGACGGGTTCGAATTCGAGGCGATGATTCCAGTGGCTGCGGCGCCGGCGGCACCGCCGACGGAGGCTGACGGCCTGCATTTCGGCACCACGCCCTCAGGCAAGGCCCTGCGCTTCGCGCACAAGGGCTCCTACGAGTCGATCGACAGCACTTACGAGACGCTGACCGCCTACCTCGATGCCAAGGACATCGTGGTGCAGGACAAGTTCGTCGAGGAATACGCCACCGATCTGAAGGACAGTACCGACGACAACCTCGACGTGAACATCTACGCGCTGCTCAAGTAGGAGGCGCGGCGGCCGGGCTTCGGTCCCTGGGGGCGTTGAAGCGGACAGATCGCCGCTGCTCCGCCTGTCCCGGAACAGCCGCGGCGGCTCGCGGATTCGTCCGCCATGCCCGTCGCAGCCATCCGAACCGAAACCGCCTCACCTGCGCGCCGCAAGGCGCCACCCGCCCCGTCCGATCCTGCCCTCTCGGAAAAGGCGCTTGCCGTCCACGCGCGGCTCTGCCCGGTCTACGGCTGCCCGATCCCCTATTTCCACAGCCTCGATCCGGTGAGCGAGGCTCGTCTCTTCGCTCCTGTCGCACCGGACCCGCAACGCCGAGTCCGGCCGTGCCTTCAAGGCCTTGCGCGCCCGCTTTCCGGATTGGGACGCGCTCATCGAGGCCGAGGTGCCGGAGATCGAGGCGGCCATCGCCGGCGTGACCTGGCCGGAGCTGAAGGCCCCGCGCATCCGCGACGTGCTCCGCGCCGTGCGCGACCGGTGCGGCACCCTCGACCTCGGCTTCCTGGCCGCTATGGAGGTTGAGGCCGCGCGGGCGTGGCTGCAGGCGATCCCCGGCATCGGGCCCAAGACCAGCGCCGCGGTACTCTCGTTCTCCACACTGCGGATGCCGGCGCTGCCTGTGGACAGCCACCACCATCGGGTGGCGCAGCGCCTCGGCCTGATCGGCCCCCGGGTCGATGTCGGACCGGCGCACGCGCTTCTGCGGGCCCAGCTCCCGGCGGACTGGAGCGCGCAGAATCTCTACGACAATCACGAGATCCTGATGCTGCACGGACAGCGGGTCTGCCACCATCGGCGGCCCGCCTGCGGGCGCTGCGTCCTCTTGGACCTCTGCCCGAGCGCTTCGGTGATGGCGCGGGAGCCGTAAGCGCGTCCTTGACCGGTCCCGGCCGCGGGTGCGAGTAACCCCGCGCCCGGACGGCACGGAGCCCCGGTCTTTACTGCTCAGGATCGGCGCCGATGGCCGCGTTCACCGAATTGGTCTTCTCGGGCGTCCAGCCCACCGGCAACCTGCATCTCGGCAACTATCTCGGGGCAGTGAAGCGCTTCGTGGAGATGCAGGAGCGCGACGCGCAGTGCCTGTACTGCGTCGTCGACCTGCACGCGATCACCGTCTGGCAGGACCCGGAAGCCCTGCGCGGCCAGATCCGCGAGGTCACGGCCGCCTTCCTCGCCGCCGGCATCGATCCTAGGCGCTCGATCGTGTTCAACCAGAGCCAGGTGCCGCAGCACGCCGAGGCTCGCCTGGGTGTTCAACTGTGTCGCCCGCCTCGGCTGGCTGAACCGCATGACCCAGTTCAAGGAGAAGGCCGGCAAGGACCGGGAGAACGCCTCCATCGGCCTCTACGACTACCCGGTGCTGATGGCGGCCGACATCCTGGCCTACCGCGCGACCCATGTCCCCGTGGGAGAGGACCAGAAGCAGCACCTGGAGCTGACCCGGGACATCGCCCAGAAGTTCAACACCGATTTCGCGAACTCGATCGCGGCACACGGCCACGGCGACGCCTTCTTCCCGATGACCGAGCCGCTGATCGGCGGCCCGGCCGCCCGGGTCATGTCCCTGCGCGATGGCACCAAGAAGATGTCGAAGTCGGACCCCTCCGACAACGCCCGCATCAACCTCACGGACGAGGCCGACACGATCGCCCAGAAGATCCGCCGGGCGAAGACCGATCCCGAGCCGCTCCCCTCCGAGGTGGCGGGGCTGAAGGACCGTCCGGAGGCCGACAACCTCGTGGGGATCTACGCGGCGCTTGCCGGCATCACCCGCGAGGAAGTGCTGCGCGACTTCGGCGGGGCGCAGTTCTCGACCTTCAAACCGGCACTCGCCGATCTCGCGGTGACGAGCCTCGCGCCGATCGCCGGGGAAATGCGCCGCCTCACCGCCGATCCGGGCCACATCGATGCGGTTCTGGCCGATGGCGGCGCCCGCGCCGAGGCCATCGCCGTGCAGACGCTGGACGCAGTCAAGGACATCGTCGGCTTCGTGCGCCGGGGACCCAGCCTGCAGGCAGTGCGGTGACCGTCCGGGCGCTGGTCTTCGACGTTTTCGGGACGCTGGTGGACTGGCGCTCCGGTGTCGCCCGAGAGGCCGCGCGGCTGCTGGCGCCCGTCGCGCCGAATCTCGACGCCGGCGCCTTCGCGGGTGCCTGGCGCGCCCGCTACCAGCCATCGATGGAGCCGGTCCGTTCCGGCGCCCGGCCCTTCGTCGATCTCGACATGCTCCAGGCCGAGTCCCTGCCCGATGTGCTGGCGCAGTTCGGCATCGCGGGCGTGCCCGAGGATGTGCAGCGGGAGCTGGTCCAGGCCTGGCACCGGCTCGACGCGTGGCCCGAGGTGCCGGACGCAATGCGGCGCTTGCGCGAGCGGCATCTCGTGGCGCCGAACTCGAACGGCCATGTCCGGCTGATGGCCGATCTCGCCCGCCGCAACGGCCTGATCTTCGACGCGATCCTCGGTGCCGGCTATTCCCGCGACTACAAGCCGAAGCCGGCGCTCTACCGCGACGCTGTCGCGGCCTTCGGCTTCGCGCCGCAGGAGACCATGATGGTCGCCGCCCACTCGAACGATCTCGCGGCGGCCGCGAGCCACGGACTCGTCACCGCCCACATCGCCCGGCCGCACGAGCACGGGCCGGCGGGCGGCGAGACTGCGCCCACGGTAGCGGTCACCTACGCGGCGCGGGATCTCGCGGACTTGGCAAACCAGCTCGGCTGCTGAGGCAGGACAAGCAGAGGGTGCGATGGCCGACTGGAATCCCGCCCTCTACACCCGATTCGAGGACGAGCGCACACGACCCGCGGCGGAGCTGCTGGCCCGCGTTCCCCTCGACGTGCCGCGCCTCGCCTTCGACCTCGGCTGCGGCCCAGGCAATTCCACGGCGCTGATCGCGGCGCGCTTCCCCGACGCCGAGGTGATCGGCTTCGACACCTCGCCGGCCATGCTGGAGAGCGCCCGGGCGCGCCTCCCCGGTCTCGCCTTCGAACAGGCCGATGCCGCGACGTGGAGGCCCAAGCGGGCGCCGGACCTGATCTACGCCAACGCCGTCCTGCAATGGCTGCCGGATCATCCGGTGCTGCTGCCGCGGCTGTTCGGGCTCCTCGCCCCGGGCGGCGTGCTCGCGGTGCAGATGCCCGACAACCTGGCCGAACCCACCCATCGGTTGATGCGCGCGGTCGCAACTGACGGCCCCTGGGCCGGGGCGATCGGCGACCCGGCGGTAGCGGGCCGCCTCGGGCGGATGCTCGAACCGGCCGCCTACTACGACCTGCTGGCGCCGCTCGCCGCGGAGGTGGACGTCTGGCGCACCACCTATCACCACCGGATGGCGGACGCGGCCGCCATCGTCGACTGGGTGAGCGCCGCCGGGCTCAGGCCCTTCATCGATCCGCTCGGCCCCGAGGACAGGACCGGGTTCCTGGCCGCTTACGAGCGCGCGATCGAGGCCGGCTACCCGCCCCGCAGCGATGGAAAGCGTCTCCTCGCCTTCCCGCGCGTGTTCATCGTCGCCCGAAAGGCCGCGTAGCGGCCGAGTGGGGGACGGAGGCCTCTCAGGCCGCGCGAACCGTCCCGAGGAAGCGGCTCACCTCGGCACTGAGATGCGCGGATTGCCGGGACAGGTTGGCAGATGAATCCAGCACGTGGTTGGCGGCTACCCCGGTCATGTCGGCGGCACCCGCCACCCTGGTCATGTTCGTCGTGACCTCGCTCGTACCGGGTGCCGCCTGAGTCACGTTGCGCACGATCTCCTGGGTCGCGGCATCCTGTTCCTGGACCGCGGCGGCGATCGTCGTCGCCACCCCGCTGATCTCCGCGACGCGCGCCGTGATGCTGCCGATCGCCGACACCGCCTGACCGGTCGAGGCCTGGACACGGGCGATCTGGCCGGAGATCTCCTCGGTGGCCCGGGCGGTCTGGTTCGCCAGTTCCTTGACCTCGGCGGCCACCACCGCGAAGCCCCGGCCGGCTTCCCCGGCGCGGGCCGCCTCGATGGTCGCGTTGAGCGCCAGCAGATTGGTCTGGCCAGCGATGCCGTTGATCAGCGCCACGACGTCCCCGATCTTCATCACCGCGGCACTCAGATCCTCCACCAGCCTGACCGTTTGCGCGGCTTCCCCGGCCGCAGCCTGCGCGAGTTGCGCCGATCCCTGGACCTGCCGTCCGATCTCCTGCACGGAGCTGCCGAGTTCCTCGGCCGCCGAGGCCGCGGCACGGACATTGGAGGCGGCCTCCTCGGCCCCGGCGGCGACGGTCGTGGACTGGCCGGCGGTCTCGGAGGCCGTGGTGGCCAGGCTCTTCGCCGTGGCCTGCAACTCAGTGGTCGCCGCCGTGACCGTATCGACGATGCCGCCCACCGCGTGCTCGAACGCATCCGCCAGGGCGGCTGTCGCCTGCTTGCGCTCCCGGTCGGCCGAAACCTGGGCGGCCGCCCGGCTCTGCGCGTCGGCTTCGGCCTGAGCGCGGAGGCCGTCGCGCAGATTCAGCACGGCCCGCCCGACAAGCCCGACCTCATCCCGGCGCCGCGCCTCGGGCACGCTCGCCTCGTAATAGCCCGCGGCCATGTCGCCGATGGTCCTCCCGAGGGACCGGATCGGCGTCCCGACGAGGCGGTGCAGGCCGCCGAAGAGGACCGCACATCCGATCAGCACGCAGAGGACCGAGATGCCGATCAGCATCCTGCGCCCGCGGTCGGCGGCGGCCGTCAGAGTCGCAACCGGCACCGCGACCACGATGGCCCATCGGTCGGGTGTGCCACCGGCCTGAATAGGCTGCGCCATGTAGCGCCACGTGGCGCCATCCGGACCCGGCGCGTCGACCACGCTGTTCGAGCCGGATGCGATCACCTGCCTGGCTACCGCGGCGGCGGATACATCGAATGTCTCCAGAGGCTTCCCGGCCGCCTCGTCGGTCGGATGAGCGACGGTGGTGCCGCTTGCCGAAACCACGCTCAGGTAGCCGGTTCCGAGCGGCTTCACCGCGTTGAGCGACGTGTTCAGGAATCCGAGGTCGATATCGACGCCGGCGGTGCCGAGATACGCGCCATCCACGGTGATCGGCGCGCCGAAGGACGTCATGATGACGTCCTTTCCGGCCACAGGATAAATATAGGGTTCGATCGCCACCAAGCGGTTGAGCTTCTTCGGCTGAAGATAATAGGCCCCCTCCGGTTCGGTGTCGTAGCCGGTGAGAACCTCCCGCTTCATCGCACCGCTGCCGCGATTCCAGTAAGGAAGGAAACGGCCGCTCCCGTCCGAGGACGCCGTGCCGGCGAAGTCGCGGTCGCGCCCGTCCAGGGCGTTCGGCTCCCAGCCTGTCCAGGTCGCGATCAGGTCAGGATTGGCGCGCAGCAGGTCGCGCAGCATCGCGTCGTAGACCGCGCGATCCCGGATCCCGCCGGCACGCATGGCCGAGGCGGCGACTGCAAGGCTCTCCGCCACCTTCGCCGCCAGCGCGAGACGCGCATGGACCTCGCGCGCCTCATTCGAAAGCGTTTCCGACTGAATCTTGGCTGCCTGCTCCTCGAAGGAACCAGTGATCCGGCGCGCGAGGAAGGTCGTCCCGCCCGCAAAAACCGCAGCAATCAAGATGCCGCAGACGAGGGCAACACGAAGCGGAAGCGAAAACATACAGAAGACGTGCTCGTGCAACCTGAAAATGGGCGCTGTCGCCCACCACAAGATTACGAAGACCTTAGATTGCCGTCAACAAACTCGAAGTAGAGTTGTTCGATCGCTCTTGCACGCAGCGATCGCCATCACGCAAAAATTCTGACCGATAAAGATAAATGCCCATTAATGAAGAGAAAATAGTCATGAACGCAACACAAGGTCTACCGGCCATCCCATATTATCAGGCTGGCCGGCAGCTGCAGCTCACGCCTCGCCGCGGGCGACCATTGCCTCGTACTCGGCAACGTCCAGCTTGCCTTCCTTAGCCACGCGAGCCTTGTCGGCGTCGCTGATCACGTCGCCGGCGAGGTCAAGGCGCTTCCAGGCGGCGAGCGGCGTCTCGCGACCGGGCCGCGGAACATACTTGTTCTGCTCGAGCTTCTTGTACTTGTGGATGTAGCGCGGGCAGTTGATCCAGATCTTCGTCACCGCGACCTTCACCAGGTACTTGGCCTCCGTGTACTCGGCCATGAGGGCGTCGTCGCGCAGGAGCGTCGCGTGGCCCTGCACGCGAACGCGGTGGGGCGTCTCGAAATCGATGAACAGCAGGCCGATCTTGGCCTGACCCTCGATGTTGCCCATCGAGTAGAACATACCGTTGCCATCGAAGCCGGGGAACACGAGCGTGTTGGCGTCGAGCACCTTCACGAAGCCGGTGGGGCCGCCCTTGTAGGAGACGGTCGGCATGCCGTCGGGATCGACAGTCGAGAGGAAGAACATGTCGCGGGAGCCGATGAAGGCGCCCTCCTCCGGCTGGATGCTCTCGTGGACCCAATCCTCGTCGAGGCGCACGGCGAGCTTCGTGGTGCCGAACTCCTCCTGCAGCGCCCGGTGCGCGTCGGAGTAGAGCGATGCCATGCGTGTCCTCTCCGGTGTCTCGGTCCTCATGCAGGCGGGACCGCTGTGGGGCTTATGGCCGGCGACCCCCGCCTCCGGCAACCTCGAACGCGAAGGGCCGGCCTCGCTTTCGCGTGGCCGGCCCCTGACAGCGTACGGCCGAGCCAAGCCCGGCCGCACCATCCCGGATCAGTTGCGGGTCTTGTCGACCAGCGCCTTCTCGGAGATCCACGGCATCATGGCGCGGAGCTTGGCGCCGACCTCCTCGATCGGGTGCGCGGCGAGCTTGGCGCGGGTGGCTTTGAACGAGGTCTGGTTGACCTTGTTCTCCAGCATCCAGTTGCGAGTGAAGATGCCCGACTGGATGTCGTTGAGCACGCGCTTCATCTCGGCCTTGGTTTCGGGCGTGACGATCCGCGGGCCGGTGACGTACTCGCCGTACTCGGCCGTGTTGGAGATCGAGTAGTTCATGTTGGCGATGCCGCCCTCGTAGATGAGGTCGACGATCAGCTTCACCTCGTGGAGGCACTCGAAATAAGCCATCTCGGGGGCGTAGCCCGCCTCGACCAGGGTCTCGAAGCCGGCCTTGATCAGCTCGACGAGCCCGCCGCAGAGCACGGCCTGCTCGCCGAACAGGTCGGTCTCGCACTCCTCCTTGAAGGTCGTCTCGATGATGCCGGCGCGGCCGCCGCCGTTGGCCGAGGCGTAGGACAGGCCGAGGTCATGGGCGTTGCCCGACGCGTCCTGCGCGATGGCGATCAGGGTCGGCACGCCGCCGCCGCGGAGGTACTCGGAGCGCACGGTATGACCCGGGCCCTTCGGGGCGACCATCAGGACGTCGAGGTCCTTGCGCGGCTCGATCAGGTTGAAGTGGACGTTGAGGCCGTGGGCGAACAGGAGCGCGGCGCCCTGCTTCATGTTGCCCTCTAGGGACTCGCGGTAGATGTCGCCCTGCAACTCGTCGGGGGTGAGCATCATCACCACGTCAGCCCACTTGGCGGCATCGGCGACCGAGAGGACTTTGAAGCCCTCGGCCTCGGCCTTCTTGGCGGTGGCGGAACCCTCGCGCAGCGCAATGACGATGTCCTTCACGCCCGAGTCGCGCAGGTTGAGCGCGTGGGCGTGGCCCTGGCTGCCGTAGCCGACGATGGCGACCTTCTTGCCCTTGATCAGGTTCAGGTCGGCATCGCGATCGTAATACACCCGCATGTCTGTCTCCTCTTAGCCTTGGTGTTTCGGGTCGGGTTTGGCCTGGCCGTACAGGGCCAGGAACTGCTCGACGGCGCGGCCCGCATCGCGCCGAATCTCGGCCCCGTCGAGGTCGAGGGTCTCGCCGAGCAGAAGTCGGATCTGGATATCCCGGCCGACGAGGCCGAAGAAGGTGCGGAAGGCGGCCTCGCTGTCGGCGAAGGTGAGGAGGCCGGCGGCGCGGCCCGCCTCCAGCACGGGCTTCACCCGCTCGCCGATGGCGAAGCGTCCGTTCGCCAGGACGATGCCGCCGAGATTGCTCTTGCGCGAGCCCGCATGCGCGATGGCGATGCGGTTCAGGGCGACCGAGGTGGGGCCGGTGATGACCTCCAGCCAGGTGACTGCGAAGTCCTGCAGGCGCTCCCGCAGGGTCGCGCCGTCGAGGACCTGCGCGGCGTCATGCCCAGCGTGGACCCGGGAGGCCTGCCAGCGCACCGTCGCGGTCAACAGGCCGTCGCGGTCGCCGAACCACTTGTAGAGCGTCTCCTTGGAGCAACTCGCCCGGCGCGCGACGGCATCCATGGTGAGCTGATCACCATCCTCGACCATCAGGCCGAGCACGGCGTCCAGCACCGCCTGCTGGCGAGCCGACGGCGCTTCCTGCTCGACTGTGGCGCTGACCTGCATCATCTCGATATGGCGTACCGTACCGTACGGTACGCGCTCTAGGCCGATTCGGTGCGCGCGGCAAGGGGTGCCGCGGCCGCCGAAGTTCAGCGTGGCAGCGGCAGCCCTCGCGGGCGAAGACGGCCTGCACGGCCGGCCGCTCAGCGACGCGGCGGGCATGGGCGGTCCAGGCCGGGAAGCGGCCGGCCATGTCGAAGCGGAGCACGGGACCGTTGGCCCAGAACCAGAAAACCATCAGGTAGGCGTCGACCACGCTGTAGCGGTCGCCCACCGCCCAGCCGCCGTGCGACAGGCGCACCTCGGTCATCGTGGCGAGATCGGCGTAGGTGTTGGCCGTCTTGGTCTTGATGCCCGGAAAGGCGCTCTCGTCGTCGGTGTAGCGCTCCGGGCGGCGGACATGGGCGTAAGTCACGTGGTGGTTGCAGGCGAGCCAGCCGAGCCACTCGTCCGCGGCGGCCTGCTCGCGCAGGTCCGCGGGCCACAACCCCTCCTCCGGCACCTGGCGGGCGACGTGGCGCAGGATCGCGGCGCATTCGGTGAGCACCCAGCCATCCTCGGTGAGAGCCGGGACACGGCCGCGATCGTTGATCGCGAGGTATTCCGGCCGGCGCTGGTCGCCCGCCGCGAGGTCGAGCTTGATGCCCTCGTAGGGCAGCCCGGATTCCTCCAGGATGATGTGGGCGGCGAGCGAGCAGGCGCCGGGGGCGTAGTAGAGGGTGCGGGCGGTCATGACGATTCCTCGATGGGGCGCGGCGCTTAAGAAGCGTCCGCAGCAATTCCAATGAGTTCGGAGAGCTTGAGACGGATGGCGAGCAAAGCCTCGTCTGTTACCGCTCTGACGCGGCGAAAGCCGCGCTTGGCCCGGTCGAGACACCGGATCTGATCGGTCAGGACAGCTCCAGATACGGCGAGGCCGGGTGGTAGGATCATCTTCGTCGGCCAGGGCTTCACGTTGCTTGTGATAGGGCAGACGATCGCCGTCTCGTTAAGTCTGTGGGAGTCGCTGCTCGATACGACGGCGGGCCGCACGCCACCCTGCTCGCGGCCGAGGTTCGGCCTGAGATCAACCCATACGAGCGCGCCGGCTTCGAGCGCTTCAGACTCAAGCGTCACGGATAACCTCAGCACGGACATCCGGCCCCCAATCGACGATCTCTGGCCGATGTGAGGGACCCAGCCGTTCCATCTCCGCGATCATCTCGGCCAGCGTCAGGACGGGCTCACCGTTTACGATGCGCCGCATTCGAGACGCATTCGCCGTCGTCACCTCGACAATTGTACCTTCGCGGATGCCGAGTTCCTCGGCCTCCGCAGAGGTGAGCTTGACGGCGTAGTCATCGCCCCAACGAATGACCTTGGCTTCCATGTGTTGCCTCCCCGGAGGAGGCCGGCAGCATAACAGATGTGATCGGCTAGCGTTTACGAGACTTGCCTCGAAACCGATCACCAGCCTCTCAACAGATGGTCGAAGAAAGGCCTCCGGGAAACGCCTACAGCGGCTCCGCCCCGCGCCCCATCGCGGAGATGCCAGTGCGGCAGATCTCCACCAGCCCGATTACGCTCATCAGGCGCACGAACCGGTCGATCTCCTCGGTGGTGCCGGTGAGGCTCGAACACGAAGGAATTGAGCGTGGCGTCGAGCGTCTTGGCGCCGAAGGCGGCGGCCAGCCGCAGGGCCTCGCTGCGGTGCTCGCCCTCGCCCTTCACCTTCACGAGGCAGATCTCGCGCTCGATGGCGTTGCCCTGGAGCGTCAGGTCCACGACCCGGTGGACCGGCACCAGCCGGTCGAGTTGCGCCTTGATCTGCTCGATCACCGCGTTGGTGCCCGCGGTCACGATGGTGATCCGCGAGATGTGCCGCGCCTCCTCGGTCTCGGAGACGGTCAGGCTCTCGATGTTGTAGCCACGGCCGGAGAACAGGCCGGAGATGCGGGCGAGCACGCCGGGCTCGTTATCGACGATCACGGCGAGCGTATGCCGGTTCACCGGCTCGACGCGGACGGGATCGGGGTAGTGGGTGTTCATCGCGTTCATCGCGGAGCCTCGTCCTCGTCGTTCGACCCATCGCCGCGCCTGCGGCGGATCGCAGCCCGGCCGCAACGCCGGGCCGCCCTCCCTTACACCAGCATCTTGCCTTCCTCGGAGATCACGTCGCCGAGTTCGACGCCGGTCTCACCGAGGTAGTCGGACAGGAGCATCTCGTTGTGCGCCTTGCCCGACGGGATCATCGGGAAGCAATTCTCGGTCTTGTCGACGATGCAGTCGAAGATCACCGGGCCGTCATGGGCGAGCATCTCGGCGATGGCACCGTCGAGGTCGCCCGGCTTCTCGCAGCGCATGCCCTTGGCGCCGTAGGCCTCCGCCAGCTTCACGAAGTCCGGCAGGCTCTCCGAGTAGCTCTGCGAGTAGCGCGAGCCGTGCAGCAACTCCTGCCACTGCCGGACCATGCCCATGTACTCGTTGTTCAGGATGAACACCTTGATCGGCAGGCGGTACTGAACCGCCGTCGACATCTCCTGCATGTTCATCAGGATCGAGGCCTCGCCGGCGATGTCGATCACGAGCCCGTTCGGATGGGCGAGCTGCGTGCCGATCGCCGCCGGCAGGCCGTAGCCCATCGTGCCGAGGCCACCGGAGGTCATCCAGCGGTTCGGCTCGTCGTACTTGAAGTACTGGGCCGCCCACATCTGGTGCTGGCCGACCTCCGTGGTGATGTAGGTCTCGCGGTCCTTACAGGCCTCGTAGAGGCGCTGAACGGCGTATTGCGGCTTGATGATCGTCCCCGACGGCCAGTAGGCGAGGCAGTCCCGCGCCTTCCAAGCGTTGATCTTCTGGAACCACGGATCGAGGTTCGACTTCTCGGGCCGCGACGGCAGGGCGCGCCACACCTCCAGCATGTCGGCGAGCACCGAGGCGCAGTCGCCGACGATCCCGACATCGACCTTGACCACCTTGTTGATCGACGAGGCGTCGACGTCGATGTGGATCTTCTTGGAGAAGGGCGAGAACGCGTCGAGCCGGCCGGTGATCCGGTCGTCGAACCGGGCGCCGACGCAGACCATCACGTCGCACTCGTGCATCGCGAGGTTGGCCTCGTAGGTCCCGTGCATGCCGAGCATGCCGAGGAACTTCTCGTCCGTGCCCGGATAGGCACCGAGCCCCATCAGGGTCGAGGTGATCGGGAAGCCGGTCTCGCGGACGAGCGCGCGCAGGAGGCGCGAGGCCTCAGGACCGGAATTGATCACGCCGCCGCCGGTGTAGAAGACCGGACGGCGCGCGGTCGCCATCAGCTCGACGGCCGCGCGGATCCGGTCGGCATCGCCCTTAACGGCCGGGCGGTAGGTCTTATGGCTCGCGATCTCCGGGCGCTCGTAGAGGCCGGAGGCGAACTGGATGTCCTTGGGCAGGTCGATGACGACCGGGCCCGGCCGGCCGTTGGCCGCGACGTAGAACGCCTCGTGCAGGATGCGCGGCAGGTCGTCGATCGATTTGACCAGGTAATTGTGCTTCGTGCAGTGGCGCGTGATGCCGACCGTGTCGCATTCCTGGAACGCGTCGGTGCCGATCAGGTGCGTCGGGACCTGGCCGGTGATGCAGACCAGCGGGATCGAATCCAGCATCGCGTCGGTGAGCCCGGTGACGATGTTGGTGGCGCCGGGCCCCGAGGTGACGAGGACGCAGCCGACCTTGCCGGAGGAGCGGGCATAGCCCTCCGCGGCGTGGACGGCGCCCTGCTCGTGGCGGACGAGGATGTGCTTGACAGCGTTCTGGTGGAAGAGCGCATCGTAGATCGGAAGTACGGCGCCGCCCGGGTACCCGAACAGCGTGTCGACGCCCTGATCCTGGAAGGCCCGGATGACCATCTCGGCCCCGGTCATGACCTCGCCGCCCATGCTCGTCTCCTCGCGCTCACCGGGACCACGGCGATCCGCGACCGCCGCCCTGCCCCGTCCTGTCTCACCGGCACCTCGTCACGCGGGGCGGTCCCCGCCTCGCCCGAATGTGCCCTCTTCGTCGGAATCCTGTCTGCACCGGTCCCGTTCACCCCGTCGCGGGCAACAAAAAAGGGCCCCGAGGGACCCTGCATGCGCCACCGCCCGGATCGCGGCCCTAAGTCAGGGCCGCCCCGTCGGTGACGCTACCGCTACAATAAGGACCGTTGTCATCGGATATCCGAACCTGCCTCGCGGCGGCCGATCAGTCCGAGAAAGGACTGACACCAGTCGCGCGTGAAGTGTCGGGCCTCTTAGCGGAGAGCGCGACGCCGGTCAACGCATCCGTGCGCCCATCTCTGTGGGTTCGGCATGCGGAAACTCTGCAGATCCGCGCACCCTCAATGCGTAGGCGGAGGGTAGCGCCGAACCCAGTTGCTCGCCGCGTCGTAGGCCGCGCCGAGTTGCAGGCAGGCGAGTTCGCCGTGGTTCCGGCCGACGATCTGGATACCGGTGGGCAGGCCGGCCTCTCCGAAACCGGCCGGGACGTTCAGCGCCGGCAGGCCCGCCATGGTCACGGGGATCACGGTCTGCATCCAGCGGTGATACGTGTCCATCTGGCGCCCGCCTACCGTCTCGGGCCAGCGCAAGGTCTTGTCGAACGGAAAGACCTGGGTGCTCGGCATCACGATGTAATCGTAGGCCTCCATGAAGCGGCGCAGCGTCTCGTACCAGCGTGTGCGCCCTTCCAGGGCCGCGATGATCTGGTCGGCGCCCAGCGCCAGCCCCCGCTCGACCTCCCAGGCAGCCTCCGGCTTGAGCAGGGCCCGGTGACGGGGCTCGTCGTAGAACGGGCGGAGCGCCGCCGCGACGGTGAGCGCCCGCAGCACCAGCCAATCCTGCCAGAGCTGCTCCATATCGAAGCGCGGCGCCACCTCCTCGACAGTGCAGCCGATGTCGACAAAGGTGGCGAGGGCGGAGCGTCCGACATCGAGAACGCCGGGATCGAACGGGATCTGGCCACCGCAATCGCCGAACCACGCGATCCGGGTGCCGCGGAAGTCGCGGGCGAGCGGGCTGGCGAAGGCCGACGGGTCCTGGCGGATGGCGTTGGGGCAGCGCGGGTCGTAGCCCGCCTGGACGGAGAGCATCAGGCCGATATCGGCAGGTGTGCGCCCGATCGCGCCGAGCACGCCGAGACCGGGGCTGAACACGTCCTTGGCCTCGGCCGGGATCCGCCCCCAGGCCGGGCGCAGGCCGTAGCAGTTGTTGAAGGCCGGCGGGTTGCGCAGCGACCCGGCGTGATCGCTGCCGTCGGCGACCGGCTGCATCCGCAGGGCCACCGCGACCGCGGCGCCGCCGCTCGACCCGCCCCCGCTCTTGTCAGGATCGTAGGCGTTCCCGGTGGCGCCGTAGACCGGATTGAAGCTGTGCGAGCCGAGGCCGAATTCGGGGATGTTGGTCTTGCCGATGAAGAGCGCCCCGGCGGCGCGCAGCCGCGCCACCATGATCGAGTCCGTGTCGGCGACCCGGTCGGCGAAGATCGGCGAGCCCTGCGTGAACCGCAGACCGCGCACCGGGTCGAGATCCTTCACGGCCAGAGGAAAGCCGTGCAGCGGGCCGACGGCCTCGCCCCGCGCCAGCGCGGCGTCGGCGGCCTCGGCCTCCTGCAGGAGCGCCGCGTAGTCCCGCAGGGCCACGATGGCGTTCACCTGCGGGTTCAGCCGGTGGATCCGCTCCAGATAGGCGCGCATCACCTCCACGCAGGAGACCACCCGGCCGCGGATGGCGGCGGCGAGATCCACCGCGCCCATGTCGGTGACGCCGTCCTGTCGCGCGTCCTGCATCGTCTTCACGTCTCCGGATTGCGGACCGGGGGTGCGGACCTCGGCCGCTGTAGCTGGGTCGAGCGCTGCGTCAGGCGCAGCAAGATCGGAGCCGGCGGCCGAACCGCCGACGCCCCGGGCCGCCCCGCCGCCTCACACCACCGACCAGGGCAGCGTCTCCTCACCCCGGAACACCACCACGGCGGTGTCGTCGACCGCGACCGCCTCGGCGACCCGGCCCGGCCGGCGCACGAGGGTCACGGTCCCGGCATTCGGCTCCAGCCCGTGGAAGCGCGCGCCGTTGAGCGACGCGAAGGCCTCGAACTTATCCAGCGCCCCCTCCTCGTCGAAGACCTGCACGTAGGTCTGCAGGGCGGAAGGCCCGCAGAACACGCCGGCGCAGCCGCAGGACGCCTCCTTGGCGCCGCGAACATGCGGGGCCGTGTCGGTGCCGAGGAAGAAGCAGGCCTCGCCGGAGGTCGCGGCCTTGCGCAGGGCCAGCCGGTGCCGCTCGCGCTTGGCCACCGGCAGACAGTACAGGTGCGGGCGGAGGCCGCCCTGGAAGATGTGCGTGCGGTTGATCACGAGGTGGTGCGGCGTGATCGTGGCCGCGACCCGCGCGCGATTCTCCCGCACGACGTCGAGGATCTCCGCCGTGGTGGCGTGCTCCACCGTGACCTTGAGACCCTGGTGGCGGCCGAGCAGCGGGATCAGGCTGCCCTCCATGAAGGCGGCCTCACGGTCGAAGATGTCGATCTCCGGGTCGGTGGCCTCGCCGTGGATCAGGAGCGGCATGCCGATCCGCTCCATCCGCTCCAGCACGGGGCTCAAGCCGACCAGGTCGGTGACGCCCGCATGCGAGTTCGTGGTGGCGCCGGCCGGGTACAGCTTGGCGGCGACCCAGACCTTCTCCTTGAAGCCCCGCTCGATCTCGTCCGGATCGGTGTCGTCCCGCAGGTAGCAGGTCATCAGCGGCGTGAAATCCATGCCGGCGGGCAGCGCGGCGAGGATGCGCTCGCGGTAGGCCTGCGCGGCCGCGACCGTCGTCACCGGCGGCACGAGGTTCGGCATGATGATGCCCCGGGCGAACTGCGCCGCCGTGTAGGGCAGCACCGCCTTCAGCATCGCGCCGTCGCGCAGGTGGATATGCCAGTCGTCCGGCCGGCGGATCGTGATCCGGTCGGCCGCCTTCGCCTCCTGGCGCTCGGCGGGAAACAGCTCGGCAACGCCCATCGCGAAACCTCTCAGGACTGACCGAAGGCGGAGATGCCGCCATGGGCGGCCGACCACTCGGCCGGCGCGTGGAGGAAGCGCTCGGCCTCCGCCAGGGTCTTCGGGTCGAAGGTGCCCATCTCCTTGGCGACCGCCAGCACGTCCCACCACGTGGTGAGATAGTGGAGCTTGATGCCGATCTCCTCCATCAGCGCGGCGCTGTCGGGGAAGATGTCATAGTAGAACAGCACGAAGCAGTGATCGACCTGGGCGCCCGAATCGCGCAGGGCCTTGCAGAAATTGACCTTGCTGCGCCCGTCGGTGGCGAGGTCCTCGACCAGCAGGGTCCGGGCGCCCTCGACGATCTCGCCCTCGATCTGCGCGTTGCGGCCGAAGCCCTTGGGCTTCTTCCGGATGTACTGCATCGGCAGCATCATCCGGTCGGCGATCCAGGCCGCGAAGGGGATGCCGGCGGTCTCGCCGCCCGCGATGTGGGTCAGCTTCTCGTAGCCGATCTCGCGCACGATCGTGGCGGTGGCGAAATCCATCAGCGTCGAGCGCAGGCGCGGGAACGAGATGATCTTCCGGCTGTCCGTGTAGACCGGGCTCGCCCAGCCGGAGGTGAACTTGAACGGCTCGTCCTTGTAGAAGAGCACCGCCTCGATCTCGAGGAACATCTTGGCCGCCTCGCGGGCGATGACTTTCCGGTCGAGGGGCAGGAAGGACGTGGACATGCGGCGTGCGCGCTCCGCTTGAGGCGCTCTCCGGGGCTTGAAGACCAGTCCGGCCGGGGCGAGCGCGTGGGAATAGGGCCTGACCGCCCTCCTCCGCCCTGTCTCCGCCAGCGTCAACCCTGCGCGGGACGCTATCCGCGGTTCAGGCGGTCTTGCCGGCCCGCAGATGGGCGAGGTGTCGGATGGCGAGCGCGTAGCCGTTCGTCCCGAATCCCGCCATCACCGCCGTCGCCGCGAGCGAGATGTAGGAATGGTGGCGGAAGGCCTCGCGCCGGTGGACGTTCGAGATGTGGCACTCGATTACCGGCACCTCGCAGGTGTTGAGCGCGTCGAGGAGCGCCACCGAGGTGTGCGTGTAGGCGCCGGCGTTGATGACGATGCCGGCCGAACCGACACGGAATTCGTGGATCGCGTCGATCAGCACGTGCTCGGCGTTGCTCTGGCGGAAATCGACCCCCAGCCCGAAACCGGCGGCGGTCTCGCGGCACAGGTGCTCGACGTCGGTGAGCGTCTCGCGCCCGTAGATCTCCGGCTGGCGCTTGCCGAGCAGGTTCAGGTTCGGGCCGTTCAGGACCAGGACGGTGTCGTTCATCGTGTGCCTCGCGGCCCGAGAGGTGCGGCAAGCGCCGGCAAGACACAAGCCCGGCCTGTCATCCGGCCGGAGATGTCCCGCGCACGGACCTGCCGCCCGCGTGGGGCGGTTCAGATCCTCCACCCGCAGCGCTATCCCGGGACCACGAGGGTTGAGGTCAAGGAGGACACGCGGATGGCAGGATCCCGGAGCGACGCGCCCGTGGTGATCGCGGTGGCGATCACCGGCTCGGTGCCGCGCAAGAAGGACAACCCGGCCGTTCCGGTCACCGTCCCGGAGCAGATCGAGTCGACGCACCAAGCCTTCGAGGCCGGTGCCACGCTCTGCCACATCCACGTGCGCAACAACGACGAGTCGCCCTCCTCCGATCCCGAGAAGTTCGCCGCTGTGCAGGAGGGCCTGCGGAAGCACTGCCCCGGGATGATCGTGCAGTTCTCCACGGGCGGCCGCGGGCGCGATCCGGCCGCGCGCGGCCTCTCGCTGAAGCACCGGCCCGACATGGCCTCGCTGTCGACCGGGTCGGTGAACTTCCCGACGATCGTGTACGAGAATTCCGCGAGCCTCGTGACCGACCTCGCCAGCCAGATGAAGCAGTACGGCGTCCGACCCGAGATCGAGATCTTCGACCTCTCACATCTGCACGGCGCGAAGCGCCTGGTTGAGGCGGGCCTCATCGACGCGCGCCCGCACGTCCAGTTCGTGATGGGTGTCCAGAACGCGATGCCGGCCGAGGAGCACCTGCTTGACATCCTGCTCGCCGAGACGCGCAGGGTCCTGCCCGAGGCGACTTGGACGGCGGCCGGAATCGGCCGCAACCAGGCAGTGGTAATGGACTGGGCGCTGGCCCGCGGCGCGGACGCGGTCCGCACCGGGCTCGAGGACAACATCCGGGTGACGAAGGACCGTCTGGCGGCCAGCAATGCCGAGCTGGTCGGACTGGCCGCCGACGCGGTCCGCCGCTACGGCCGCCGGGTCGCGACGCCCGCCGAGGCGCGAGCTGCGCTGGGACTCGGCTGAGCCACCTTCTCACGGGCGAGGCGGCGTGCTAACGATCCGCCCGCGCGGGTGTAGCTCAATGGTAGAGCAGCAGCCTTCCAAGCTGAATACGAGGGTTCGATTCCCTTCACCCGCTCCACCCCGCGCCGCAGGCCGACAGGGCCGCGCCGGGTCGGGGCTTTCCCGGATCAGGCGAGCATCATGAAGGTATCGGCCGACCTCTGCATCGTGCCGATGGGTGTCGGCCCGTCGGTCTCCCCTACGTCCGCGAGGTCAAGGCGATCATCGAGGCGAGCGGGCTGACGGCGACGATGCATCCCAACGGCACCAATATCGAGGGCGAACTCTCGGAGATCTGCGCGCTGGCAGAGCGGTGCGAGGCGAGGCTTGCCGAACTGGGTGTCCAGCGGACCTTCTTCACGCTGATCTTCTCCACGCGCCGGGACAAGGATCAATCCATGGCCGACAAGCTGGCGGCCGTCTCCTGACGCACAGCGCGGCGCTGGATCGGCCTCAGCCGTGACAGGTGCAGCCGGCGTGGTCGCAGCCGGCGCGATCCTTATGCCCGTCGGCGCACGCGTCGCAGCCATAGGCCTTCCCGTCCCGGGACACCACCTTCGAGACCGGGACGACGCAGACACAGTCCCGGCAGGCACACCTCGCCATCTCGACGTTGACCCTGGCTACGGCCGCCTTCCCGGTTCTTGTGTCTACAGGTCGACATTAGATCTGCCGCATCGATCAGGAAAGTCGGCCGGGGCTCAGTGACGCGCCCATGATCCCATTCGTCCCTCGCGCGTTCATCCCGTCCGGTCGCTGGCGTGCCGGATGGGAGGACGGCATGGCCGAGCAGGAGACCGGTGAGGTGCGGATCGAGCCCTATGACGGCCCGGCGGGGGGCTGGGGTTCCGCCCGATCCCTGGTCGAGATCCTGACCCGGGAGGGCGTGCCGGTCACTGGCTCCGCGATGCTGCTGAAGCAGAACAAGCCGGACGGGTACATGTGCACGTCCTGCGCCTGGGCGAAGCCCGCCAAGCCGCTGGCCTTCGAGTATTGCGAGAACGGCGCCAAGGCGACCGCCTGGGAGCAGACGCGCCGCCGCGCGACCCCGGACTTCTTCGCCGCCCACACGGTGACCGAGTTGCTCGGCTGGAGCGACTACGCCCTGGAAGAACAGGGCCGCCTCACGCATCCGATGCGGTACGACGCAGCGACCGACCGCTACCGACCCGTCTCGTGGTCGGAGGCGATTAGTGAGATCGGGCGGGAGTTGAAGGCGCTCCGCGAGGCGGATCCGAAATCGGTCGTGTTCTACGCCTCGGGCCGGGCCTCGCTTGAGACCAGCTACATGTACGCGCTGCTCGCGCGGCTCTACGGCAACAACAACCTGCCGGACTCCTCCAACATGTGCCACGAGCCGACCTCGGTGGCGCTGCCGCAATCGATCGGCGCGCCGGTGGGCACGGTCCTGCTGGAGGATTTCGAGACCACCGACCTGATCTTCTTCTTCGGCCAGAACGTCGGCTCGAACGCGCCGCGGATGCTCCATCCGCTCCAAGAGGCCCGGCGTCGGGGGGCGCAGATCATCACCTTCAACCCGTTGCGCGAGCGCGGCCTGGAGCGCTTCACCGACCCGCAATCGCCCGTGGAGATGCTGACGCGCTCCTCCACCCGGATCTCGACGCAGTACCACCAAGTGAAGGCGGGCGGCGATCTCGCGGCCATCACCAGCCTGTGCAAGGCGCTGCTCGCCATGGACCGGGAGGCCTCGGCCGCCGGCCGACCCGCCGTGCTCGACCACGCTTTCATCGCCGAGCACACGCACGGCTTCGAGGAGTTCGTCCGCTTCTGCGACGGGCAGAGCTGGCCGGCGCTGGAACGGCGCTCCGGGCTCACTAAGCAGGCTCTGGAGGCCGCAGCCGCGGCCTACGCCCGCGCCAAAGCGGTGATCGGAATCTACGGGATGGGCCTGACACAGCACCGCAAGGGCACCGAGACCGTGCGGATGCTGGTGAATCTCCTGCTCCTGCGAGGCAATATCGGGAAGCCCGGCGCCGGCATCTGCCCGGTGCGCGGCCACTCGAACGTGCAGGGCCAGCGCACGGTCGGCATCACCGAGAAGCCGGAGTTGGCGCCGCTCGACAGGCTCAAGGACCTCTACGGGTTCGAGCCGCCGCGGGAGAAGGGGCTCAACACGGTCGAGACCTGCGAGGGCATCCTCGACGGCAGCGTGAAGGCTTTCATCGGGCTGGGCGGCAACTTCCTCCGGGCGGTGCCCGATACCGGCCGGATGGAACCGGCTTGGCGGCGCCAGCGCCTGACCGTCCAGATCTCGACCAAGCTCAACCGCTCGCATCTGGTGAACGGGGCCGTCGCCTACATCCTGCCCTGCCTCGGACGCATCGAGGTCGACCGGCAGGCGAGCGGTCCGCAAGCGGTCTCAATGGAGGATTCGACCGCCCGCTTCCACGGCTCCCGGGGGTGGCCGATCCGGTGGGGCCGCATCTGCGCTCCGAACCCTGGATTGTGGCGGAGATCGCCAAGGCGAGCCTGCCGCCGAACCCGCGCATCGACTGGGACTCCTGGGTGGCCGATTACGCCCGGGTGCGCGACGCGATCGAGGCGACTTACCCGAATGTCTTTCACGACCTGAACGGACGGATGTTCAGGCCGGGCGGGATCACCAAGCCGCTCGGCGCGCGCGACCGGAAGTGGGAGACGGAGACCGGCAAGGCGAATTTCGCGGTGCCGGCAGGTCTCGAAGCGGATCCGGACCTGCCGCCCCGCCGCCCGGACGTGCTCGACCTGATCACGCTCCGGTCGAACGATCAGTTCAACACCACGGTCTACGGCTACGACGACCGCTTCCGCGGGGTGAAGGGCACCCGCGACGTGCTGTTCATGAACCGGCGGGACATCGCCCGGCTTGGGCTCACCGACGGCGGTGGCGTCGATGTGGAAACGGAGGCCGACGATCAGGTTCCGCGGCGCGTCGGCGGCCTACGTGTGGTCGCCTACGATATCCCGGAGGGCAATTGCGGCGGCTATTATCCGGAGCTGAACGTCCTGTTGCCGCTCTGGCACCATGACGAGCAGTCGAAGACGCCCGCCGCCAAAGCGATCACCGTGCGGGTGACCGTGTCGACCCGCTCAGCCTGAGCCGCAGCGTCTGGCGCGCGGTCGCCGTCTCCGGCAAGGAACGGCCATGGATCAGGCGACCCCACCCAATGCGCGGCCGGACGCGTCAGCAGACGCGCGCCTGCGCGGCCTCCTGGACCGGCTCTCCGCCGGCGCCCCTTTCCGGGAGCCGGGCCTCGACCTCTCGCACCTGAACGCCTCGCCGGGCGCCCTCGCCGGCGAGGCCGCCGAGGGCTTGAGCGCGGCGGCCCCGACGGATCCCGAATCCGGCGGCCTGCCCCTCATGGAAGCCGACCTGTCGCGCGCTCGCATGGAGGAGGCCGATCTCTCCGGGGCGAATCTGCGCCGGGCCAACCTCGCGGGGGCGGTCGGCCGCTCGACCCGCTTCGTCGGCGCAATCCTGGAGGAGGCCAACCTCTCCGAGGCCGACCTCTCGGGCGCGGATTTCACCGGCATCATCGCCGGCCAAGCGCGGTTCGCAGGAGCCATGCTGGAGGATGCCCGGTTCGGACAGGCCGCGATGCGCTTCGCCGACCTGTCCGGGGCGCTCCTCGACGGAGCCGATTTTGTGGGCGCCGACCTCTGGGGCACGGATTTCTCAGGGGCGGACGCGGACGACACCGTCTTCCGCGAGGCGCGGCTCGACGAGGCCAAACTCGCCGACGCCAACCTGACCCACGCGGATTTCGCGGGCGCCAGCCTGGCCAAGGCGACGCTGGCGGGCTCACGGCTGCGCGGCGCGAATTTCGCCGGCGCGAAGCTCGACGGCGCCGACCTTTCCGGTGCCGACCTCTCGGATACTGATCTCGTGCGGCTGAACCTCGCCACCTGCCGGCTGCGGCATGCCCGCTTCTCCGGCGCGTGGCTCAACGGCACGCGGATGAGCGTCGAGCAGCTCGGCGGCGCCGTAGGCGAGGAGGTGGCGGGCGCCTACGAGGCCGCTCAGGCGAGCTACCTCGCCCTGGAGCAGAATTGGAAGAGCATCGGCAGCCACGATGCGGCGAGCTGGGCCTACAAGCGCGGCCGCCGGATGGGGCGCTTTCACGCCGGGCGGCAGGCGCACGCCGCCTGGGGCGCGCGGGACTTGGCCGGCATCCTGCGCCATGGCTACCGCTGGACGGCCGACCGCTTCGTCGAGTGGCTGTGCGATTACGGGGAGAGCCTGTCGCGCATCGCCCGCGCCTTCGCGCTGCTGATCGTCGTGTTCGCGGGCCTCTACGGCCTCACGGGCGGCCTGATCGTACTGGAGGGCCCCGAGGCGGGTCCGACCTACAACCCCCTCGACCTCCTGAGCTACAGCGCGCTCAACATGATGACCGCAAACCCGCCGGAGATCGGCCTCAAGCCCACCGGCCGCGTCACCAACCTGCTGGTCGGCATTGAGGGCGCGGTCGGCATCATCCTGATGGGCCTCTACGGCTTCGTCCTCGGCAACCGCCTGCGCCGATGAGGAGCGCCCTCAGTCGTTCACGCTCAGCCGCTCGATGACGAGGCTGAGGTCCTTGCGCAGAGCGCGGATCTCCGGCTCGCTGAGTTCGAGCTGGCACATCACGCTCTCGCGGACCGAGACCGCCTCGGCGCGTAGCGCGGCGCCCCGCGGTGTCAGCGCGATCTCGACCTCGCGTTCGTCGGACTGGCGGCGGGTGCGGACCAGAAAGCCGGCGGTCTCCAGACGCTTCAGCACCGGCGTGAGCGTGCCGGAATCGAGGCGCAGGCGCCGGCCGATCTCGGAGACCGTGACGCCGTCCTGCTCCCACAGGACCAGAAGCACGAGGTATTGCGGATAGGTCAGTCCGAGCCGCTCCAGGAACGGCCGATACGACTTGGTCATCCGGTGCGCGGCAGCATAGAGCGCGTAGCAAAGCTGGTTATCGAGGAGGAGTGGATCCGACTCGCGCTCCGCCTCCAACGTGTCGGCAATGTACGCCATATCGCTCGCCCATCGCGGTCCAGGCACCGCCACTCTCGACCGCGACCGCGGATTTGTCATTATATCACAACACGCGAAGCCGGCGCACAAGCTCCGGCCGGGCGATTCGATTTCTTAACAACCCTGTTCCGGAGCCATCCCGCCCCGGCGCGGCGCGATCGCCGCCAGAGAATCGAGAAAGCCGGCCTCGTCCTCAAGCGTGCGCAGATCGAGGACGATGGCATTGCCGCTGATGCGGCCGATGACCGGAACCGGCAGGCCACGCAGGCGCTCGGCCAAGCGCTTGCACCGCCCCCAGCGCCGCGGCGTCCATCCTCGCCCGCAGGGCTGGGGGTGAGGACCAAGGCGGCGCTGGGCAGGGTCTCCACCGGCAGCGCGCCGGAGCCGATCTGGCTGATGCACTCCGCGACGGTGACGGTGGCCCATCCGGAGAGCCGCTCCGCCACTGCGGACGCGATGCGTTCCGCCTGCGCGGCAATCGTCGCCCGGTCGCGGGTCAGCAGCCGCAGCGTCGGCAGTTCCTCGGAAAGCCGCTCGGGGTGGAGGTAGAGCCGGAGTACCGCTTCCAGCGCCGCGTAGGTCATCTTGTCGACCCGCAAGGCTCGCTTCAGCGGGTTCTTGCGCACGCGGGCGATCAGCTCCCTCCGGCCGGCTATGATGCCGCATTGGACCGCGCCGAGGAGCTTGTCGCCGCTGAAGGTCACCACGTCGGCCCGTTCCAAGGCC
Source organism: Methylobacterium sp. P31 (assembly GCA_050632875.1). Taxonomy (GTDB): domain Bacteria; phylum Pseudomonadota; class Alphaproteobacteria; order Rhizobiales; family Beijerinckiaceae; genus Methylobacterium. The sequence continues at coordinate 536,747 of JBODSC010000001.1, forward strand.
GCCCGGACGGTCGGCTCGGGAGGCAGACCGTAGGCGGCGAGATCGATCAGGCTGCCGCTGCCGAGATCCTCCGCCAGCGGCACGACGCGCTCGCGACAGAGTTCGTGGAGGGCGGCCGGATCGGCCGCGGCGGTGAATCCCGCGATGGCGTAGTTGCTCGGATGCACCTTCATCACGAGGCCGGTCCGCGGGCCGATCGCGTTCGCGTAGTCGCGCAGGTGCGTGCGGTTGGTGGTGCCGACCTCGCGCAGACGGCATCCGGCACGCACCATCACGTCCGGCACCCGGAACGAGCCGCCGATCTCCACCAGTTCGCCACGCGAGACCACCACCTCCTTGCGCATGGCCAGCGCATTCAGCACCAGCAGCACGGCCGCCGCGTTGTTGTTGACGACCACCGCGGCTTCAGCGCCGGTGAGGCGGCAGATCAGAGCCTCGACGTGATCGTCGCGCTCGCCGCGGACGCCGCTCGCGAGGTCGAATTCGAGGTTGCTCGCCTGGACCATCACGGCGGCTACCGCCTCGGCGGCCGAGCGCGGCAGCAGCGCCCTGCCCAGATTGGTGTGCAGAACCGTGCCGGTGAGATTGAAAACCGGCCTGAGGGACGGTCGGCGCTCGGCAGCGAGCCGCGCGACCGCGGCCGCTCGGATCGCCGCCTCGTCCGGCACGGAGCCGCCCTCGGACCGGATCCCGGCAAGGACGGTCCGGATCGCCGCGGTGAAAGCCGTCCGCCCGTAGGCCGCAACCTGCTCGGCTGGCGCGCCACCGACCAGACGCTCCACCGAGGGGATCCGGCGCGGGGCCTGAGCCGCGGCGTCTGCGATTGGGCGGGTCTGGGCGGAGGAGCCTCATGCGGGACCAGAGATAACGATCCTGCCGCTGGCGGCCAGCCCGGCTGGGCGTGGACAATCCGCGCAGGATTGTTCGGGGCACTGGGTTGTGTACGCGGCACGGCCGAGGTGACGATCGACGAGCGGGTGGTGCTGGTCCACGAGATCGAGGCGGTGGACCTGCCGATCGGCCCGATGCACCGGCTCACCAACCCCGGCAAGGTCCCGCTGGAGCTGATCGAGGTCCAGGTCGGCTCCTACACCGGCGCGGACGGCATCATCCGCGTCGAGGACATCCGCGGATGCTGAACTGAACCGCTGGCCCTGCGACGCAAACACCCTCCCGGTATCCGGAACCAGGCGCCCCTCCCGGTGAATACCCAGACGTGCGATCGCGGCGGTGCTCCGCGCCTCGCGCTTTGAGATACTGAGGGACGATTCATGAAGCACAAGCCGCTCCGCGAACAGGTGATCGTGATTACCGGCGCCTCATCGGGTATCGGCCTCACCACCGCCCGGATGGCGGCCGCGCGCGGTGCCCGCGTGGTCATGGCGGCGCGCAGCGGTGACGCCCTGGCGCGTATCCAGGCGGAGATCGAGGGCGTCGGGGGCAAGGCCATCCATGTGATCGCCGATGTCGGCCACCGCGCCGACGTGCAGGCCATCGCGGACCGGGCGATCGCGACATTCGGTGGCTTCGACACCTGGGTGAACGTGGCGGGTCTCTCGATCTACGGGCGACTCCGCGAGATCAGCGACGCGGACCACGAGCGCCTGCTCCAGACCAATTTCTGGGGGACTGTGTTCGGATCCCTCGTGGCGACGGAGCATCTGCGAGACTACGGCGGCGCCCTCATCAACGTCGGCAGCATCGCCTCGGACCTCGCCTTCCCGTACCAGGGCATGTACGCGGCCTCGAAACACGCGGTGAAGGGTTTTACCGATGCCCTCCGCATGGAGCTGATGCACGAGGGGGCACCGGTCTCGGTGACGCTCATCAAGCCGGCCTCGATCGACACGCCCCTCCCCAATCGGGCGCGCAACTACATGGACCGCGAGCCGAGCCTGCCGCCGCCGATCTACCCGCCCGAGGAAGTGGCCAACGCCATCCTGCACGCGGCCGTGCATCCGCAGCGCGACATCTTCGTAGGCGGTGCCGGGAAGGCCTTCACGGCCGGCAAGGAATTCGCGCCGGGCGCCTACGATTACCTCACCCCCGCGATCATCGCACTACAGAAGCGTGCCAGCCCACCCCGGAATCCGGACGGCGCCCTGCATGCCCCCGTGGCGGCCGGCGCGATGCGCGGCGACCCGCCTGTCCCCGTGATGCGGACCAGCGCCTATACCCGGGCGACCCTGCACCCGCTCGCCGCGGCGGCCGGCCTCCTGGGCATCGGCGCCGCCACGGCGTTGACCGTGATCGGCAGCGTCCCCGGTCGCCGGCGGCGCTCGTAATCTTGACCCTCGCCATAGCCCCCTGCCCGGCCCGGACCGGCCGACGCAGGATGAGCACCGAGATTCCCGCATCGTGGCGCGCCGGATCGTGCACCTGCCGGGCGACCGGATGATCGCCTATGCCGAGACCGGGGCCGGACCCAACCTCGTGGCGATCCACGGGACGCTGATGTGCCTTGAGGATGCCTGGCTCGGCCCGGTTCCGGCACTGGCGAAGCATTTCCGCGTGGTCGCCGTCGACCGCCCCGGCCACGGCTTCAGCGTGCGCCCGCGCGGGCGGGCGGCCGATCTCTGGGACCAGGCTGCACGAATCCGGGACGCGGTCCGAGTCCTCGGCCTGCGGCGGCCCGTGATCCTCGGGCACTCGTTCGGCGCCGCAGTCGCGCTGGCCTACGGGATGCTCCATCCTGACGAGATCGCAGGCGTCGTCGCACTCGCGCCGATCTGCTTTCCCGAGCCGCGCCTGGAGCAGGTACTGTTCGGGCCGCGCGCCCTCCCCCTCGGCGGCGATCTCCTGTCCAAGGTCCTCAGCGCGACCAGCGACAAGGCGCTCCTGCCTGTGCTGTGGAACGCGATGTTCTTTCCCAAGAGGATGCCAGAATCCTTCGCCCGCGACTTTCCGTTCGATCTGGCGGCCCGACCCGCGCAGATCACCGCGGAGGGGGAGGATGCCGACTGGCTCTGGCCGGGCCTCACCCGGAGCCTGCTGACCTATCCGACCCTCCGGGTGCCCGTGCGCCTCCTGGGCGGCAGCGCCGATCTCGTGGTCAACACGTTCGTGCACGCGCATCGCGCCGCCCGCATGATTCCCGGGGCGCAGTTCGAACTCCTGCCTGGGGCCGGGCACATGCTGCACCACTTCCACGCCGAGGCGGTCGTGCGCGCCGCGCTGTCGCTGCGGCCGGACTCCTAAAGCGCGCTGCATGTTCACGGAAACACCAGCACGCTCCAGCTCATCGCCAGCGCATGATGGTTTCGCAAAGCCGGATTCCACCTTTCCGCATCATGCGCGAACATGCGGTCGGCACAGGCCGCCCCGCTGGACCCGCCGGCAGAAGTCTCACCGGGTGAGCGCCTTGATCCGTTGCTTTGCCATGTTGGCAAGGTGGGCGACCGGTCCGCGTGCCTGCCGCTCACGCTCCTGCCGCAGGGTGCACTTCTCGGCGTTCCAGGGGTGCTCCGTGCGCAGCGTGTGCTCCGCCGAGCGGACCCCGAATCCGAGCGCGTAGGCGCGCCGGGGGCCGTCGCTGAGATTCGGCCCGGCGCAGTGCAGGGTGCGGCAATCGTGGAATGTCGCGCCTCCGGCCGGGAGCGGGCACGGAACGGCACGCTCGGTCGGTACCCCAAGCGCCTCCAGCCCATGGATGCGCGGATCGCCGCCGATGCTGCGATGGGTCAGGAGCGGCTCCAAGTGGCTGCCGGGAATGTAGAGCATGCAGCCATTCTCGGGCGTGACGGTCTGAAGCGGCATCCAGACCGTGATCGCCCGGTAGTTGGTGTAGGCGGCGTAGAACGCTTCGTCCTGATGCCAGGCTGTGGCGGCGCCGACCTTCGGCGGCTTCCGGATCGCGTGCTCGAAAACCAGCGCTGCCTTCGGCCCCAGGAGTTGGCGGCACATGGCCAGGGCGTTCGCCCGGAACAGGATGTCTCGCAGGAGCGGCTCGAACCGCGACGGGTTGAGGAGTTGCGGCGACCGGGCGACACCGGCACCCCGGTCGACGTCGACGAGGTCGAACAGGCTTCCATCCTTCCAACCCCGCGCCTCCTCGAACAGGCGGTCATAGGCACCGCGCAGCGTATCGAGTTCCTCCGCGGTCGTGATGGCCGGAATGGCCAGGAACCCGTCGCGGCGGAAGGCGGCGATTTCCGCCGCGGTCAACAGCCGCGTGGGTGTGCGCTCGGCGGTCCGCATGCTGTCGACCCAGCGCGCAAGCCGGCTTCGTGTCTGGGCCAGCAGCGTGGTTACACCTGCCTGTGCACGATCCTCTACGTGCCCCACACGACCACTGACCGGAATCGACATCGAACCCTCGCTCTCAAGAATTGCGTTAGGATTCCCACGGTTAATCCGCCGCCGACAGTACCCATTTCTCGGTAGATCAATGTCAGAGTGGTACGGAAAATTTGCTTTTTCATTGTCACCAGCCTCGTTTCCGGCCGTCGATGGCCAAAGACGGGCGCATGATCGACCTCACCAGAAGTTACGTCTTATTGTTATTCAATTTTGAAGCCGGGCAACGTGATTTATTGAAAACTCCTCCGTATAAATTGCTCTCCTCTCCTCAATTTCAGGTAAAAACACCAATTGAACCCATATATTTATAAATTTTACTCGCGCGTTTTGACGGAATAAAATATTACAACTCGGTCATATTATGGGTTTATTGAATTCACTATATGCATTGATCTAATGAGATGGATAAGCGCGCGAGGAAGCTCAGCCAAATCTTTTCTGTACTGCATCTGTACCGCGCGGCAGACTGGGGTCAGAGTTGCTACCCGTCCACTTCTGAGATCATCCGGATCGCAGCGTCGCGTACGGCCCGATCGTCCGACGGGTCGGCACTGGCCCACGGGCTGGTGGGCGGTGAGGGACTCGAACCCCCGACCCTCTCCGTGTAAAAGTGAATCGCTGAGCCTGATCAAGTTTCCTGGAGCTTGCATAAGCGCCTGAAAGCTATTTCCTTTCTGCCCAGTTCAGCCCTACCGTGTTGCCCTGAGTTTCCGCCAGTTTGGACGCCCGGTGCCGTCACCGTGCCGTCGCGGACAGGCGACGACGGGGAGCGGACGACGTGGCGAAGATGCGGATCAGCAAGCGGACGGTGGATGCTCTGGAGCCGCGCGAGAAGGCCTATGTCGTCTACGACGCGGAGCTGACCGGCTTCGGCGTCCGCGTCGCGCCAGCCTCGACCAAGACGCCGGAGGGCCTGAAGACATTCATTGTCGAATACCGGCCCGGCGCCGGCGGGCGCAGTGTTCGAAGCGTGCGTCTCGCAATTGGGCGATATGGCATCATCACCCCAGATGACGCTCGCCGGATCGCGCGAGACAAGCTTGCTCAGGCACGCACCGGCGAGGATCCGGCGGCTCAGCGGCGCCAGGACCGCGGCACACCCACCGTAGCGGCCGTTGCCGAGAAATGGATGGCGGAGCAGGTGAAGGAGAAGTTCTCCACCAAGACTCAGGTGCTCTATCGCTCCTATCTTGATCGGCACGTCATTCCGGCGATTGGCAGTAAAAAGGTGAACCTCGTTACGCCCGGCGACGTCGATGCGCTTCACGTAGCTCTCGGTGCCTCCGGGAAACAGCCCACAGCGAATCGTCTCGTCTCGATGCTGTCAGCGGTGTTCAACTTCGCGCTGCGCCGACGGCTTGCCCCGGCCGGCTTCACCAACCCCGTCTTCGGTCTCGAGCGCTACCGGGAGGAGAAGCGCGAGCGGTTCCTCACTACCGCCGAGCTGCAGCGTCTGGGCGACGTGCTCAGGCAGGCTGAGACAACAGGGCTCGCCTGGGATCCGCGGCCCACCGGCAAGCTGAAGCACGCCCCTAAGCTGGAAAACCGTCGCGAGATCTACTCGCCGCACGTGACTGGCGCGATTCGGTTGCTCCTGTTCACCGGCTGTCGGCTTCGCGAGATCCTGCACCTGCGCTGGAGTGAGGTCGATTTTGAGCGCGGACTCCTGTTCCTGCCGAAGAGCAAAACCGGGGCGAAGACGGTGGTGCTGAATGCGCCCGCGCTCGATGTGCTGGCTGCACTCCCCCGCGCCGCTGCATTCGTCATCGCGAGCGGAGATCCGGAGAAGCCACGCGCGGACCTGCAGCGCCCATGGGCTCGGATCACTGCCGCGGCGGGCCTCGAGGGACTCAGGATCCACGATCTGAGGCACAGCTTCGCCAGCGTTGGCGCTGGGGGCGGGATGGGCTTGCCGATCGTCGGGAAGCTGCTCGGCCATACGAACAGCAGCACCACCGCGCGATATTCACATCTTCACGCGGACCCGCTGCGCCAAGCATCCGAGCGAATCGCTGGTACGATAGCCGCAGCGCTTGACAGCAAACCATCCGCTGAGATTCATTCTATCGCGAATGCGCGGAAATCAGCTTGACGGTTATCTGATTTCGCGTAGCCTTATCCAGCCAGCCCGGGCGTGATGCTCCGGTAGTGACTTCCCTTAAGCGCCGCGATTGTGCGGCCACAGGTTGATCTTCGGATCGCTGTGGCCCCGTGCGCAGCGCTCTCCGAAATGACCTGTGGCTGCTGTCAGACCGGGTTGTTTTTTTGGAGAGCGAATTGGACGATCAGCTTCTTACGACGGAACAGGCCGCTCAGCGGCTTGGTGTGACCGGATCACATCTCGAGAAGATGCGGGTCACAGGTGGCGGACCTGATTTCGTGAAGATGGGCCGCACGGTCCGTTACGAGCCCGCAGCCCTTCAGAATTGGATAGCGACCTGTCGGCGCCGCTCGACGTCGCAGACGGCTGCCCAAGCGCACTGAGCGCCGGAGAGCGGCTGAGGAAGCGCCTGGACCGCGCCCCTCAGCCTGACCGCCATCCAAGCAGGAACCACGATCATGGAATTGAATAGCACGCCGCGCGCGGCCAACGAAAACGCGCGCCCGATGACGAAGGCTGCCGCCACGAAGGCGGTGCGAGCCTCGCCTCGTTTGGGACCGAGACGAGCCGGAGGAGGAGAGGCGCCTCGGTACGCAGGAAGCCCGGTGGCTGCGGGATCATCGGCTTAACAATCGGGTGACGCTCCTACGCCTCGCGGAAGCGCTTCAACGAGGCCCCTTCGAGTTCCTCGCCGAATTGCAGCGCTCTGAGCCGTTTGCGTCCGAGCCAGCCGGTTTGGTCTCGCTCGACTTGTTTGAGAGCTACCTTTTCGGAGCAGCCAGTGACGGCGTCGACGGCGCATACGGGCGGGCCTTCCTGGCGGAGTTCGCCGCCCGCCTGCACTACGCCAAGCCGCTGCACTGAAAGCCGAGCGATACGATGAGCACTCCCACCCAGCATTCCACGCCGGGCGATCTTGCAAAATCAGATTTGATGGGCATTCCTGATGGCTCAATTATTTTTGAGCGGGGTGGCGTTATGGCGCTCGACATCTTCCAGGCAGGCCGTCTCCTCGGCTCGATCATCCGTGCCTCTGGTGGCGTCGTGTACGCCTATGACGCGGCAGGACTGCCGGTTGGCACCTTCGATGACACGGAGGCAGCCACAGCAGCGCTCGCCCGCAAAGCCGCGACTTAATCGGCAAGGCCGCCGTGCTCGGGATCGCCGGCCATGATCGGCGATCCCAAAACAGAGCTACGGGAGGACAACCGCAGCAAGGTCAGCATGAAGCTCGACCTCCTTAACGGGGCCAACATCGACTCCGAAATGACGGCCGGCCAATTCCGGTTCTTCGCCCGGGTGCTGCAACAACTCGATTTGAAGACCTGGGTTTCGACGATCGGCGATGAGCGCCTATGCGCCGAGTTACCGGATTGCCGGAATAGGCACACGGCGAACGCGCATCGCGCCGCAATTCGGAAGCTCGAATGGTGGGATTTCGAGCCCGGATCCGGTCGGCATCCAACCCGCTATTTTCTGGTCACCGCAATTCCGGAGCGGGTTCGGCTGCAACTGGAGGCGAAGAAGCTCGCGTTGCAGGAACAGCGTCTGACCACCTCTCAACGCAAGCGAGACGTGGTCGCCAGACCACGGAACGCGCGAGCGAGACGTGGTCTGCAGCAGCCAAATACCGTGGTCGCCACACCACCCGTTCACATTATAGATTCACATTACCAGCAGGCTCAGCGGCTGCAGGATGAGACTCCTGGCGTGCACGCGCGGGAGAGACCGCCTTGCGCATGTGGTAGTCCCATCATCAGGGAATACCGTCGGAAGCCCACGGCTCAGGATCCGAATGGTGGGAATTGGATTCCGATCTGCCTCGAGTGCGATTACGATTGGATCCCGTGCGGCGACGAAGAATTCCGTCAAATCAGCATAAGCAAGCCCGTCACGCAGCAGTCGGCGATTACACCTGAGGCTGCTTATCGACGAGCACGGGATGGGCTCTGATCGATGCTCATTCCTGCGCCAGCCCCCGTCGAAAGCAGGACCTAGGGGGCTCCGAAAGTCCGGCTGATAGGGGGCCGCGACCGCACAGGGTCCCATTCGCAGATTTTTTGTTCTCGCACCTCGAACTTCTAATCAAGTCAGGCGGTCGAAATGGCAGGCAGACACGGCGGCAGGCGACTTGGCGCAGGACGAAAACCGAGCCCGGTCATTGAGCCCGAGCCGGTCATCAAGCTCGCTGAGGTGCTTCAGCGTCTGCCGACCAGTGCAATGGACAGGCAGAGGCGATGCGCGGTCGCGTTAGCGGCATACGGCGCTGATGATCGCGAGATCGCCGTAGCCCTGGCAATTGAATCGGCCGTGGTGGCAGATGTTTTCGCTGCTGACGTCCAGCTCGGCCGCATGGTGCTGCGATCAAATCTCCGGGCGGAGGTCATCCGTGCCGGCCTCGGTCGCGGCCGGCCGTTCAGCGCTTCGGCGGCAGCCATGGCGCTGAGCTGGCTTACACCGCCAGCAGAGAGGCGCTGATCAGACGTGCAAAGCATGCTTCGTGCAGTGCCCGTCCCGCGCTTCGATAGGTAGAGGTGCGGCTCCCCCGACTTCGACATCACTGCAGCCGCTTCCTTCACACGCGAACGCTTAAGCCTCGTGTATATCTGAGGCAGCCGCTCGAAACTCGTATTGCTGGAACCGCAGGTCTCCAGCTTAAAAGACTGAGTATGGCCGAAAACAGTCCGTCCGCTTCCGGCGTTCAGTCAGAGATGCGGACCTTCGTTGCGGCACAGGCGGTCGTCTCGAAGTGGCTCGAAGCAGCGCTAGTAGCCTCAAATTGCCAATGCCGAGTGGCGCGATTTACGGTCTTGCTAATCGGGCTACTGGAGCGCTGAGTGAGCTGCGATGACGCAATCACCCGACAGGCAGTCTGACCACCCGCGTCGCCAAGCAGAGATCTCTGCTCCCGAAGCAGAGTTCAGTAGCGCTCGCGACCAAGCTACGAAGGTCCAGGTGCTGCTGGACTTCGAAGAGCGTTTAGCGCGTGAAGCTCGTCCGGGGCCTCGTGCAGTCAGCCATCGCCCGCGGAGCCGATCCGGCCGCGCGCCTTCAGGAGTTTCGCACGCTGCAGCAAGCCGCAATGGCGATCTCGCAAAACCCCGCCGTTGCTCAGATTACCGTGCGGCTCGTCCGCGCGATCGATCTCGCCCTGCAAGGAATTGGCCGCCGTTAAGTCGTAGGCGGCTGCGTAGGCCTGCAGGAGTGTCGCGCTGGTTTGATATAGGCCGTCCGCCCGTGGATTAGGTCAGGATGTGCGCGAGCCACGGACCCATCCATTCGTCCTAAGCGTTGCTGTGAGTCGTCCGCTCAATCAACGGGTGCGCCATGGCTGTCGACGTCCGGTCGGAACTGCGCCGTCCAATAACTCTCAGCCTCGCCATCGTGGCGGCACTGCTCCTGGTCTGGCTGATCGTCGCGACTGTCGTCCAGGCGAAGCACCGCAGGGCATACGAACAGCGGATCGCCACTCTGGAGACGCAGCAGCTCAACTTGCAGCGCGACCTCGCTCAGCAGGAGGCTGCCGCCGGCACTCTCGCCCTCTTGCAGGAGAAAATCTCATCCACCGAACAGCAGGCGAGCCAAGCCACTGAGAATGCGGAGCAGGTGCAGGGCAGGCTCGCGGCATTGCAGGAGGAACAGCAAACGGCCGAGCAGGAAGCGGCCAAGGCCAGCGAGGAACAGCAGAAGCAGGCACAACGCCTGAACGACGTCCAGGCGCAGGTGGGACAGGCCGAGCAGAAGCTCGCGACCTCGCGCGAGGCTGCAGACAGCGCCGAACGAGCGGCCAAGACCAAGACCCAGGATCTGGCGAGCGTCGGTGCGCGTCTGGAGCAGGCTCGGCAGCAAGAGGCTAAGCTGCGGGGCGACCTTGCCGCCTTGGCGCAGGAGAGCGCGAGCAGGACGGCCGAACTCGCGCGGGCCGAGCAGGAGCAACAGAAGTCGCGCGCTGGGACGGCCGACGCCCTGAAGGCGCTCTCGGACGCGCGGGTCGAGGTCGAGAAGGTATCTAAGCAGCGCGCCGACCTGGAGCAGGCGGTCACCGGCCTGAGCGCGAACCGGGACAAGGAGACGGCGGACCTCAACCGGGTCACTCAGCAGTTGCGGCAAGCGCGTGATAGCCTCGCGTCGACACAGAAGGACGTGGCTGCGGCCCAGGCGGACCGCGACCGCGTCACCGCCGAGCGGGATCAGGCTGAGGCGGCGGTCAAGACGCTCCAGAGCACGCGGGACGGCCTGAGCACGGCGCTCGAGAGCTTGCAGAAGCGGCAGGCCGACGCTCAGGCCCAGCTCGCGACACTGAACGAGTCCATGGCGGGGCGGAACAAGGAATTGGCCGACCTCGACCGACAGATCCAGTCCGCGCGCCACGAATTGGCCGACCTGCAGACCCAGCTCGCCGGCGGTCGCAAGCAGCTCTCGGACCAGCCCGCAACAGGTGGAGCCCCGCCAGCCTCGGCGGACGAGGCAACTCCGCGGTAGGGCCCTACTCGGCCATCGTGCTGCATACATACGGACACGCGCACGTCCGCATGGCTGGCTCGGCATGCCGGTCGGCTCAGCCGGCGCGGAGGCCGAGGGCATGGAGCCGACGCCTACGGAGTGGTCCTTTTCGGCTCCGTGGGGGAGCACCTTCACACGTTATAGGGGTTAGGAACTAGCCTGAGAGCGTCCGCGGATCCCCCGGGACAAGAACGGGCGCGGGTCCAGAATGATCACGGGCCTCGGTCATGCTTGGCGATGGGTGCCCGCACGGCGGCCAACAAGCGAAGCCCATCTCGGGAAGAAGGCCGGCACCCGCCGCATGTAGGCCGCGTAAATCTCGCCGAACTGCGCCAGTGCCTCGTGTTCCTCGTTGCGTGCGAGCCGGACGTACATGACGACGAGGAAGGGGAACATCGCCAGGGTCAGCAGGGTCGGCCACTGCACGAGGAACCCCAGCAGCACCAGAACGAAGCCGACATACTGGGGATGCCGGACGTAGGCGTAGGTGCCCTCCATGGCGAGACGCCCTTCCTTCTGCGCCGTGTAGAGGGTCTTCCAGGCCGCCGAGATCAGCCAGAAGCCGGCGATGATGAGCACGAAGCTGAGGAGGTGGAACGGCCCGAAGTGTGGATTGGCCTTCCAGCCGAACAGCATTTCCAGGAGGTGCCCGGCATCATGTGAGAACCAGTCTATGCCCGGGTAGTAGGTCTGCAGCCAGCCCGAGAGCACGTAGATGGTCAGCGGGAACCCGTACATCTCGGCGAAGAGCGCCACCACGAAGGCGCCGAAGGCCCCGAACGAGCGCCAGTCCCGTGGTGTGCTCGGCTTGAAGAAGCTGAAGGCGAACAGGAGGAAGATGCCGGCATTAAAGAGCGCGAGGCCCCATAGGCCATAGGCGGAGGTGGTCTCGTGCATGGTGGAGGTCTCGTTCAAAGGGCAGTTCGCCACTTGCTAGAGTAGGTTCGCGCCTTCGGTGGGCATTGATCCTCCTCAATGCGAGGCAGCTAGACCGGTACAAATGTTGGGCACGTAACCTCGCGTATTTCGGAGGCCGCCATGGCCACGATCACCACCAACCCAGCACCGTCATCCGCTCGCGTGCGCCTGAACGAACCAATGAATCTCGTCGCCACGGGCTGGGCTCTGACCAGCGCCCTCGTCGGCCTGTTCATCCTCTGCGACGTCTTGGCCTATGTCTGGCCGACCTCAGCACTCGCCCATGGCTGGATTCGGCTATTTGCGACCGAGCCCGACAACATCGCGCGCACCTTCGTCGAGGGCGTGCTCGGCAATGCCGTGGCTGCCTGGATCGCGGCCCTGCTGTTCGTCCCCGTCTACAATCGACTTGCCGGGCATTGAGCCGCCGACAGTACGTGCGTGATACTGGAGCATAAGCCATGAACACGAAGCCGACGGCATCCATGGAACGATCAGAGACGAAGCGGCCTACCCTCGTCGGAACGCCGGTGGGCTGGGTGCTTTCCCTGGCGGTCGCGGCGCTTGGCGCGTACCTTCTCGTCTACCACACCACGCATGCGCTGCTGGCGCTCCCGTATATGCTCCTGATGGCCTGTCCGCTGATGCATCTATTCATGCACGGAGGTCACGGCGGTCATGGCCATGGGCACTCTGGTGATCAGGGTGAGGCTTCCGAACGCACGCCTCCCCAATCGGCCAGCCGCCCTCCCTTATGAGGACAGCGAGCCGGTACGGGTCAGGGTGCGTCCAACTCTCAATTGGTTCAGTCCTTGGGCTGCGGCTCTGCCGCCGTCACCGTTTGCATCACGGCCCAGCCTTGCCGATTGCCCGGAGGCGCGCGTCGTTGGCTGGCAGGAACCACGCTCCATCATCGGCCATACAGCGCGATGAACGCTTCCTCGTAGATCTCGTCCCGCCGCTCGCGCGCCACGGTCAGCAATCTCGCCACGTCAGCCATCAGCGCACGCTCCTGCTGGATGGCGGGTTCCTTCGCGTCGAGCGGGCGATGCTGGGCGCGAACCATGCTCGCCAGGGCCGCGACAGGAACCATCGAAGGATTCAGTTTTTCAGAGAAGGCCAAGCGGCTCGCCCGCATCGGATGCGTCCACTTGAGCATCGCTGCCGACCACGGCGTGGTGAGCGCCCGGACCCAGGGCGAGACGAATGCGCCGTAGAGGGCATCGTTGGCCTCGGACACGGCGCGAGCGCGCTCAAAGAAGCGGTAGGGATACGCAAAGCGAATGTCGCTCACCTGCTGCTCCTCGAAGCGGACGTGGTACTGCGGCTTACGGCAATCAGGATCTCCGGTCGGGCTCTCGATCTTCATCTCGTAGAGGCCGGGCGCGAGCGCCTCGATCTCGCTGAGGTTCTCAAGAATGGCCCGGTGCTCGAAGCGCGACACGCTCGCTGACACGAAGATCCCGAGATGACCGACATGCGGGTTGGTCAGGTAGACGATGCGTTGCCCCGCCGCTTTGAGCGCGGCCGTGTCTTTGTAAACCACGGGTATCCAGGAAAGAGCTTGATGCGGCGGCGTGATGTTGTCGCCGTAGGAGGCGAAGATGACCAGCGGACTTCGGATGCGCGTGAGATCGACCGAGTGACCCTCGCAAATCCTGAGGCTCGCCCCGTTCGAGGAGGTTGCCGATGAACAAGGTCTCTACGATGGCGAGGATCTCGTCCCGGCCCAGGCTGTAGAAGCCGTTCCACCAGCGCTCGAATTCGAGGAACCGGTCGCGCTCACCGTCTGGATCGCTCCAAAGGCCGGCGTACTTCTCCCAGATTGCGCTCTCGGGTTTCAGGTTCTCGAAGTTCTGCACCAGCCAAGCGCCGTCAAGGCGCCCGTCCCCGAGGTCGGCGAGGAAGTGGGTCAGCCAAGAACCGCCAACCAGGCCGCCCAGGACACGCATCGGATTCACGCCCGCCTCTCCGGCCCAGTACGACAGGGGTGACCCATTCAGGACGACCGGACCGGTTGTGCCTTCGCAATCGGCCGCGACCAAGACCGCGGCCCAGCCAGCCTGGCAATTGCCGTACAGGATCGGCCTTCGGCCGCCGTGACGCCTGCCGACCTCGTCGACGAACCGGCGCAAGGCACGAAGGACGCCACTCAGCGTCTGGGCAGGAGACGGTTCCGGGTAGAAGGAGACGAAGTAGACTGGGTAGCCTTCATGGAAGGCGATGCCGATCTCGGAATCGCGCTTGAAGCCTCCAATGCCTGGGCCATGTCCGGCCCGCGGATCCATCACTATCACCGGCGGTTTCGTCGGGTCGATGCAATCCTCGAAGCACTGATCACCGGATGCAATGACGCGCAGGAGCGCGTAGCTGGCGCCGGGCTCGAAGTGACGCGCATCGAGGATTGTTTCGTAGTTGAACCTCAACAGCGGCGGCAGGCCCGCGCGCTCGTGTTCGATGATGTTGTTTGCCCGCTCGCGCAGGACGTCGAGGCAGAGGATGCTCCGTTGCCAGGCATCGACGAGGTGATCGAACGGCGACGCCGCCGTATGGATCGACGCTTCCGGCTCCGGCGAGGGCAGGACCGGCGATGCGGCCGCCCCCTCAGGGATGCCGGCTGATTTCGCCGGTACGTCTCCAAGGGGAGTTGCCGTCGTGGAGGGGCCGGTCACCGCGCGTGGATCACCTGCAACGCGCTGCGCAGTCGCGGTCTTGCTCATGAGCCTGCCCCAGCGGATCCCGTCATCCGCAGCGTCTATGTCAGATTCGGCACGCGGCTCTTGACCGACATCAACTAGGCCCCTCGATGCCGGATCGCACCTGCAACGGAGGAACCCAGCCGCCATAGTGCGCGAATTCGGCTGGCAGATCGGCCCTGCGCCGCATCCCCTCAGTACAATCAGAAGACGCCGATTGTGCCGGCCGCGATCTCCTGGCTGATCTGCCCAGTCTGCGCCATGCACGCTGCCACGATGTCGTCGACCCTCCGCCGATATCGGCCGACTGGCGAGCCGTCCTGTATCCGAAGCTTCACTTGCATGAGTTCGGGCGCCGTTATTGGGGCGCCGATGCGGCTCACCATCAGGCAATGAGCTGCGGCAATCTCTGACACCTCCGCAATCACCCCCTCGGCGATCCTGCGCGCGAGCACATTGTAGATTTTGCCAACATGGCTCACCGGATTCTTGCCCGCTGCGGCTTCGAGACTCATCGGGCGGCAGGGCGTGATCAATCCGTTGATCCTGTTACCCCGGCCGACCTGCCCGTCATCACCCGCCTCGGCTGATGTCCCAGTCACGGTGAGATAGACATCGCCTCTGACTGCGTCGTCCGCTGTGTTGACGCCCACGTCGCACGTCGGAAAACCGTGCTGGGTTGCGAGCGCTAAGGCCCTCCGTTCGACCTCCGCCTTTTCTCCATGATAGTCGTCGATGTGACGCAGATGCCGCCCGATCATCGCGCAGGCCACGGTGAGCCTGACCTTCCGGCCGTTCCGCACGCCCATAACCTTGATGTCCTCGCCCCAAGCTGGATGATCCAGAGAGCGACTTCGTCTGTTCAGACTCTGCTCAACCGCCAGCACCAGCGTTTCGAGCGGGCTCAGTGGTGCGTACCCGACGCCAATCGAGGTATCGTTAGCGAGCGGAACGGCGCCCCGACCGTGGCGCGAGAAGAGATCTTGGAGGTCGTGGGAGCCTGGCCGAACCAGCGCGTGCAGCCGGACATGTCGGTCGATATCGAGCGCGTGCAGGTTCGCCCGAAGCCACGACCGCGCCCCTTCAACGGCAATTTCCTCGATCCGGATATCTTCGCCGCCGAGTCCTGTTGCTGCGCGCCCAGCCAAATAGATGTCGAAGGGGGCGAGCACCCCACCACCACCGAGGGCCGGGTCAGCGCAGCCGCCACACAGAAGGGCCTTGTCAACGTTGTGATGAAGGATGCGGCCAAAGCGTTGCCGATATTCGCCGCAAAGTTCGCGGGAAAGGTTCTCCGCGAGCGCGTCGCAAATGGTATCGGGATGGCCCAGGCCTTTCCGTTCAACGATCTCGACCGCCTCATCGGATAGATCGAGACTCGACAGGATCAGAGACTGCATCGCCGGCCGGCTACCGTGCTCATCGTTGCGCAAGAAAAACCATGTGCCGCGCCGATTTGGTTTGATTTGCATCAAACCGAGAGGGTCGCAATTCATGATCTTGCCTGCAAGCGGCGAGGTAGCAGCCCTATCCAAATTTTCCTCTTGCCTAAATCGCTCGATCAACCCAAAAGGCATTTTGGACAATACACATGAATGCTTCGGCCTAACTGCGCCGCAGTCTCGGGAGCGGGCCGTGCAAAACACGATCACTCTAGGTTCTTGCGCCGGCCGCCTTCGGAGCAAGTGGCGCCTCCGCCAAGCACCAGCATGACGAACACGGACCGAGCACTACGGTCAGCCTATCCATCATGGAGACGATGGACGGACGCTGCATGATGTTTGCGCACCGCCGCGGCGTGACCGACATGGCGCGCGTTGGCCTCGGGAACGGCAGTGGCCCGAAAGCGAAGATCGCCGGGAAGACCATCAAGGAGCAGGAAAAGACCGTCGCGGAGGCTCACGTCCTGGCTCGATCAGCATGAGCCGAGGAGAGCGCGGCAATTACCCCCGGCTGCCGGAGGCCGCCGCATCGCGAACAGTACGGCGGCAATCTCCCCAGCCATGCGGAAGGACCGGCCATGAGCGACGCAACACAGGGCACACACCCCGCTGGAGCCCATGTCCAGCCGAGCGGCCACACGCACAGCGGACACGACGGGCACAAGCACGATCACAGCGCAACCGCTAGGGACGCGCTCCGCGTGAAGGACCCGGTCTGCGGAATGATGGTCGACCCGCACGAGACCAAGCACCGGGCTGCGCGTGACGGGCATCCCTACTACTTCTGCTCAAACGGCTGCCGGACGAAGTTTGAGGCTGATCCGGCTCGCTACGTCGGCCCTGGTCAAGCTGCGACGAAAGCCGAGCCGGTGCCCGAGGGCACGATCTACACCTGTCCGATGCACCCGGAGATCCGCCAGGTCGGCCCCGGTGCCTGCCCGATCTGCGGAATGACGCTCGAACCAGTCCTGGTCGGTGCCGATGCCGGTCCGAGCGAGGAACTGGTCGACATGACCCGCCGGTTCTGGATCGGGCTCGTCCTGACGCTGCCGGTGTTCGTCTTGGAGATGGGTGGCCACCTGTTCGGTCTGACTGAGCGGCTCGGACAACAGAATTCGAATTGGGTGCAGTTCGTCCTGGCGACCCCGGTGGTGCTCTGGGCCGGCTGGCCGTTCTTCGTGCGTGCCTGGGCGTCTGTGCGCAGCCGCAACCTCAACATGTTCACGCTGATCGCCATGGGCACCGGGGTGGCCTGGGCCTACAGCGTCGTCGCAACCGCGGCGCCCGACCTGTTTCCCGCGGCGCTGCGGGGCCATGATGGAGCCGTGCCGGTCTATTTCGAGGCCGCGGCCGTCATCACCGTGCTGGTGCTCCTCGGCCAAGTCCTGGAGCTCCGGGCCCGCGAGAGCACCGGCGGTGCGATCCGGGCGCTGCTCGACCTTGCCCCGAAGACGGCGCGCCGCATCCGGGCAGACGGCAGCGACGAGGAGGTGCCGCTCGACGCCATCGGCGTCGGCGACCGTCTGCGCGTGCGCCCCGGCGAGAAGGTGCCGGTCGACGGCGCCGTCGTCGAGGGGCGCAGTTCCGTGGACGAGAGCCTCGTGACGGGGGAATCGATGCCCGTCACCAAGGAGGTCGGCGCCTCTGTGATCGGCGGCAGCCTGAACCAGTCCGGCTCCCTCGTCGTGGAGGCGACCAAGGTCGGGCGCGACACCATGCTGGCCCGCATCGTCCAGATGGTCGCCGAGGCCCAGCGGAGCCGGGCTCCGATCCAGCGGCTCGCCGACCAGGTCGCCGGCTGGTTCGTACCGGCGGTCATCGGCGTGGCGGTGCTGGCCTTCGCCGCCTGGATGGTCTTCGGGCCGGAGCCGCGCTTCACCTTCGCGCTCCTGGCGGCGGTCGCGGTGCTGATCATCGCCTGTCCCTGCGCGCTCGGGCTCGCCACGCCCATGTCGATCATGGTCGGCGTCGGCCGCGGCGCCCAGGCCGGGGTTCTCGTCAAGAACGCCGAGGCCCTGGAGCGCATGGAGAAGGTCACCACGTTGGTGGTCGACAAGACCGGCACACTGACCGAGGGCAGGCCGGCGGTGACGCGGGTAGTGCCGGCGACCGGCTTCGACGAGGATACAATCCTGCGCCTCTCCGCCAGCGTCGAGCGGGCGAGCGAGCACCCGCTGGCCGTGGCCATCGTGAAGGCCGCTGGCGAGCGCGGCATCGCGACCGTACCCGTCGAGGACTTCGACAGCCCGACCGGCAAGGGCGCGCTCGGCACGGTCGAGGGCCGGCGCGTCGCGCTGGGCAACGCCGCCTTCCTGCGCGAGCAGGGCGTCGACGTTTCCGCCTACGCGGTCGAGGCCGACGTGCTCCGGCACGACGGCGCGACGGCGATCTTCGCGGGCGTCGACGGGCGCGTGGCCGGGGTGATCGCCGTCGCCGATCCGGTCAAGGCGACAACGCCCGAGGCGCTCGCGGCCCTCCGGGCCGAGGGCATCCGGGTCGTGATGCTGACCGGCGACAACCGCACGACCGCCGAGGCGGTGGCGCGCCGACTCGGTATCGAGGCGGTCGAGGCCGAGGTCCTGCCGGACCAGAAGGCCGCCGTGGTGGAGCGCCACAAGGCCGCCGGTCAGGTCGTCGCGATGGCCGGGGACGGCGTGAACGACGCGCCGGCGCTCGCGGCCGCCGATGTCGGCATCGCCATGGGGACGGGCACGGACGTGGCCATCGAGAGTGCGGGCCTGACGCTGCTCAAGGGCGACCTCGTCGGCATCGTGCGGGCGCGGCGGCTGTCGCGGGCGGTGATGGGCAACATCCGCCAGAACCTGTTCTTCGCCTTCATCTACAACGCGGCCGGCGTGCCGGTGGCGGCAGGCGTCCTCTACCCGTTCCTCGGCATCCTGCTCTCACCGATCATCGCGGCGGCGGCCATGGCCCTGTCCTCGGTCAGCGTGATCGGCAATGCGCTCCGCCTGCGGGCGGTCCATCTGTGACATCGCGATCTAATGGAACCGGGATGGAGAGCGGGCAGTCGACGAGCACGGCCGCCGCATCGCCACCGCCTGAGGAGCGCTGATGTCCACGTTTGAACGCTACCTCACCGTCTGGGTGGCCCTGTGCATCGTGGCCGGCGTGGCGCTCGGGCACGTCATGCCGGGCGTCTTCCAGGCGATCGGCTCGGCCGAGGTCGCCCAGGTCAACCTGCCGGTGGCGGTGCTGATCTGGCTCATGGTGATCCCCATGCTGCTCAAGATCGACTTCGCGGCGCTGGGTCAGGTCGGCCGGCATTGGCGCGGGATCGGCGTGACGCTCCTGGTGAACTGGGCGGTGAAGCCGTTCTCGATGGCAGTGCTGGGCTGGTTGTTCGTGGGCTGGCTCTTCAGGCCCTACCTGCCGGCTGACCAGATCGACAGCTACATCGCGGGCCTGATCATCTTGGCGGCGGCGCCCTGCACGGCGATGGTATTCGTGTGGTTGAACCTGACGTAGGGCGAGCCGCACTTCACGCTCAGCCAAGTGGCGCTCAACGATCATGGTCGGCGCGGTCGAGCGGGTGCGCCCGAAAGTGATGACCGTGACGGCTGGCCTAGCAGGGCTCCTGCCCATGTTCTGGAGCATGGGCGCGGGCTCTGAGGTATGCAGCGCATAGCGGTGTCGATGATCGGCGTCACGGTCTCCTCGATCGTTCTGACCCTGGTCGTGATCCCCGCGCCTACGGCCTCGTGAAGGTATGGAGGCTACCGCCGGTCGAAGCGGTCGGGCCCAGGGCGAAGGAAGCGGACGTGCGGCTGCCCCAGGTAGCTGAGTGAGAGCGAACGGGAGACGACGGTGGAGTGCGATACGATGCCATCCCGACGTGCCGTGCTCATGGGATTGGCCGCAGGACTGGCGCTCGGACGGCGGGCCCTGGCGCAGAGCCTACCCACGGTCGCGGTGACCAAGGACCCGAGTTGCGGCTGCTGCGAGAAGTGGGTCGCCCACCTACGCGAGGCCGGCTTAACCGTCACGGTTACAGAGGGGCCCGTGAACCCGGTCAAGGTGCGCCTAGGCGTGCCGCGGGATCTCGCCTCCTGCCACACCGCGGAGGTGGGCGGCTACGTGATCGAGGGGCACGTTCCGGCCGGCGCGATCAAGCGGCTGCTGGCGGAGCGGCCGAAGGCGACCGGGCTCGCCGTCCCCGGAATGCCGGTTGGCTCGCCCGGCATGGAGGTCGAGGGCATGGAGCCAGACACATACGAACTCGTCCTGTTCGGTCCCGAGGGACGGAGCACGTTCGCTCGCTATCGCGGCGGTGTGCCTGCCTGAGCGGGAGCACGCAGTTGCGGTCCTTGACCTTCCCACCATGGGAAGCCCCATCTGATCGGGACGCCATCGAAGGGAGAGCGTCATGTACCGCTTCAAGGTGTCGAAGATGGGCTGCGGCGGCTGCGCCAAGTCGGTGACCCGCGCCGTCACGGCCATCGAGCCGAATGCCCGGGTAGAAGTCGACCTCGGAGCCAAGCTTGTCATGGTGTCGGGTGCCGGCGGCCCTCTGACCGGATCGCCGATGCGATCTCCGCGGCGGGCTACCCGGCCGAGCCGCTGCTCGCGGCAGCTTGAGACGCCGGCAACCAAACCTGCAGGACGGCATTACGTCTCGATCGCCGACATAGTCCCGCCACTGAAACGGGTGTAGTCAGACCTCATGAGCCTCGACCGGCAGATCGTGCGCCTGATGGCGGCGATGATCCTCGCGATCATCGCCTACGTCGCGCCGTCGGCCGTCCAGGCTCACGAAGGCCACGCTCACCACGGCCACCACGCTGCGGCGACGCAGTCGAAAGTCGCCCCGCCGGTGACCCAGGATGTCGCTTCCGCAGTGACCGCCGCGCACTGGCTTGTGACCCAGGCCGCCATGCCGACTTCGTCCAAGGTCGCTTTGGCCATGAACGAAGGCGCCGGCATCGAGCCGAGCGAGGACGATTGCTGCCCAGTCGGGTGCAAAACCCTCTGCTGCGGGACGATGGTCTGCTGCGCCACCGGCATCCTGTCCGATCCCGCCGCCCTCTCGCCGTCCCTATTCCGGACCGTCACGCTGATCCCGCGCGACGTCGCCGGCCGCGCCGGCACCGGTCCAGAGGCCCTGCCCAAGCCCCCACGAACCCTCGCGTGAAGTGAGGCGCGCCTGAGGCGCGCGACACCTGGATTGCGTCCGCCGTCGTGGGGCGCGTCCGGACTTCCCGACGCGAGGATCACTGTTTATGTCGACCCGTTTTGCCGCCGCCCTGGGCGCGGTGGCGCTGCTTTCCGCCGTCCTGGCGAGGCCGGCGCACGCCCACGAGGGGCACGATCACGGCGCGCCACCCCCGCCCGTCTCGAAGACTATCGCTCCGCGCGGCGAGGCCGGCTCAGACGCCTTCGAGCCTCGTCGCCATCCCACGTGATGGTGTCCTGACGCTGTTCCTCGACCGCTTCCGGACGAACGAGCCGGTGACCGGCGCTACCATCGAAGTGGAGACGCCCGACGGTCCGAAAACCGCGGCCGCCACCCGGGATGGTGATTACACCCTGCCGGCGCCGTGGCTGTCGAAGCCCGGCCGCCACGGTCTCGTCGCCACCGTCACCGCCGGCGAGGCCGTCGACGTGCTGACCCTGGCGGTCACCGTGCCCGCCCCGATGGGACATGCGGCGGCTCACCTCACGCCGGGCCCGACGGCCTCTTTCGAGGCCGTGACGGCGCGCGTTTCCGAGAGCGCCCATGGGGTCCGGGAACGCCTGAAACAGAAGGATCCCACACTGCTGGTCGCGGTCACCGTGGCGTTCCTCCTCGGCATGGTGGTGACGACCTTCGTGCGCGGTCGCCGCAGCGCGCCGGCGGTGGCGCTGCTGGCCATCGGCATCACCGTGGTCCTCGGCACCGCCGCCTTCGCGCACGGCGACGAGGACCATGGCGCGCCCGTGCTGGGGGCCGCCCTGACCGAGCGGCGGGACGCCGCCGCAGCCGATCTCGCGCAGCGCCTGCCCGACGGCTCGGTCTTCGTGCCCAAGCCGACCCAGCGCCTACTGGTCCTGCGCACGACCATGACGGAGCAGGGCCGGTTCCACCGCTCGGTCGAGCTGCCTGGCCGCATCATCCCGGACCCGAACGCCAGCGGCGTCGTCCAGTCCTCGGTCGGCGGTCGCCTCTCGCCGCCGCCGTCCGGGCTGTTCCCGCGCCTCGGGACCCGTGTGCGCAAAGGCGAGGTTCTGGCCACCGTCACGCCGCCGATCCAGGCGGTCGACCTCTCCGACATGCGCCAGACGCAAGGAGACCTCGACCAGCAGATCTCGATCGTCGAGCGCCGGGTCGACCGCTACAAGCGGCTCGCCACGACCGCTGCCGTTCCTCAGAGCCAGCTTGAGGACGCGGTCGCCGAACTCAAAGGCCTTCAGGACCGGCGCGCGGCCCTCGACAAGTTCCGTCAGCAGCCCGAGCCCCTGGTCGCCCCCGTCGACGGCGTGATCGCACAGGCCGCGGCTGTGGCCGGCCAGATGGCCAGCCCTGGGCAGATGGTCTTCCAGGTCGTCGACCCGAACCGCCTTTGGGTCGAGGCTCTCAGCTTCGATGCCCTGACGCCGGCGCAGGACGCGACCGCGCGGCTCGCCGACGGCCGCACCCTGAAGCTCGCCTACCAGGGCTCGGGGCTCGCCGACCGCAACCAGGCCATCCCGGTCCAGTTCGCGATCCAGGGCGATGCCTCGGGCCTGCG
Organism: Methylobacterium sp. P31; assembly: GCA_050632875.1. GTDB lineage: Bacteria > Pseudomonadota > Alphaproteobacteria > Rhizobiales > Beijerinckiaceae > Methylobacterium. The sequence goes on from JBODSC010000001.1 coordinate 559,431, forward strand.
GGTCGGCCAGTTCGTCACCGTGCTCGCCGGCACTGACCGCGAGCAGGCCGGACTGGCGCTGCCGCGCGCGGCGGTCGTGCGGGCCGGCAACGGGCAGGACGTCGTCTACGAGCACACCACCGCGGAGCGGTTCGAGGCGCGACCCGTGCGGGTCGAGCCGCTGGACGGCGGCCGGGTGCTGGTGGCCGAGGGGATCGGGCCCGGCAAACGGGTCGTGACCCAGGGCGCCGAGCTTCTCGACCAGGTGCGCTGAGGAGGCCGCTCAATGTTCACCTTCCTCGTCGGCCAGTCGGTCCGCAACCGCCTGCTCATCCTCGCGCTCGCCGCGGTGCTGGTGCTCTATGGCGCCTTCACCGCGACCAAGCTGCCGGTCGATGTCTTCCCCGACCTTAACAGGCCGACCGTCACCATCATGACCGAGGCGGAGGGCTACGCGCCGCAAGAGGTCGAGCAGCTCGTCACCTATCCCATCGAGACCCGCATGAACGGGCTCCCCGGCGTCAACCGGGTGCGCTCGGTCTCGGGTGTGGGGCTGTCCATCACCTACGTCGAGTTCGACTGGGGCACGGACATCTACCGCGACCGCCAGCAGGTCGCCGAGCGGCTGGCGCTGGTGCAGGATCAGCTGCCCCGGGGCGTGACCCCGGTCATGGGGCCGATCTCATCCATCATGGGTCAGATCCTGCTGGTGGCGGTCACTGGCGAGACCTCGACACCGATGCAGGTGCGCGAGGTCGCCGACTTCACCATCCGGCCGCGGCTGCTGACCATTCCGGGCGTGGCGCAGGTCATCCCCATCGGCGGCGAGGTGCGCCAGTTCCGGGTCAGCCCGAACCCGGCGGCGATGCGCGCGCTCGGGGTGACGAACGCCCAGTTAGAGGCCGCGCTCGCGCAGTTCGGCACCAACGCCGGCGGTGGCTTCACCGACCAGAACGCGCGCGAGTACCTGATCCGGAACATCGGCCGGACCATGAGCCTCGACGACCTGCGCAACCTCGTGGTCGCGACGGTCAAGGATGCGCCGGTCTACCTGCGCCAGATCGCCGACGTGTCCTTCGCCGCCAAGGTGAAGCGCGGCGACGCCGGCTACATGGCCAAGCCCGCGGTCATCGTCTCGGTCGAGAAGCAGCCCGACGTCGACACGGTGCGGCTCACCCGCAGCATCGAGACGGCGCTGAAGGAGCTGAACCCGAGCCTGCCCGGCGGCATCAAGGCGGACCAGATCCTGTTCCGGCAGGCCGACTTCATCGAGACCTCGATCCGCAACGTCGAGCGCGTCCTCGTCGAGGCCGTGCTGGTCGTGGCGGTGGTGCTGTTCGCCTTCCTGCTGAACGTGCGCACCACGGCGATCTCGCTGCTCGCCATCCCGGTCTCGGTGCTGTCGACCGCGGTGGTGTTCCACCTGTTCGGGCTGTCGATCAACACGATGACCCTCGGCGGCCTGGCAATCGCCATCGGCGAGCTGGTTGACGACGCGGTGGTAGACGTCGAGAACATCTATCGGCGCCTCGGCGAGAACCGGAAAGCCGGCAACCCGCGCTCGATCTTCGAGGTCGTGGTCTCGGCCTCGAACGAGGTGCGCTCAGGCATCGTCTACGCGACGCTGATCATCATCCTGGTGTTCGTGCCGCTGTTCGCGCTCTCGGGCATCGAGGGCCGGCTCTTTGCGCCGCTGGGGCAGGCCTACATCATCTCGATCCTGGCGAGCCTGCTCACCTCCATCACCCTGACGCCGGTGCTGGCGTCCCTGCTGCTGCCCGGCCTGAAGAACCTGGAGGAGCACGACAGCCGTCTCCTCAAGCTGCTCAAGCAGGGCAACGCCGCCCTGCTGCGGGTCGCATTCCAGCACAGGGGCCTGCTGGTTGGCACCGTCGCGGTCGCGGTGGCTGCGGCCGGCGTCGCTGCCTGGAACCTGCCGCGCGCCTTCCTGCCACCGTTCAACGAGGGCTCCTTCACGGTCAACATGACTTTCAACCCGGGCATCTCCCTCGCCGAGAGCAACCGGGTCGGCCTGATCGCCGAAAAGCTGCTGCTGGAGATCCCGGGCGTGAAGGCGGTGGGCCGCCGGACCGGCCGGGCCGAGGCTCGACGAGCATGCCGAGGGCGTCCACGCCTCGGAGATCGAGGTGGCGCTCAATGAAGGCGAGAAACGGCCGAAGGAGGCGCTTGTCGCCGACATCCGTGGGCGCCTCGCGGCCCTGCCGGTGGCGGTCAACGTCGGCCAGCCGATCTCTCACCGGCTCGATCACATGCTCTCCGGGGTTCGCGCCGAGATCGCCCTGAAGGTGTTCGGCGAGGATCTTGACGCTCTGCGACGGGTGGCAAACGCCCTGCGCGACCGGATGGCCGCGATCCCGGGTCTGGTCGACCTGCAGGTTGAGCGGCAGGTGCGCATCCCGCAGCTGGAGGTGCGCGTCAACTACACCCGGGCGGCCCTCTACGGGGTGCAGCCGGCCGCGGTCGTCGACCAGATCAGCCGCCTCTCGAATGGGCGGGTGGTCTCGACGGTGGTCGACGGCGTGCGCCGCTTCGACGTGGTGCTGCGCCTGTCCGAGGACCGTCGGACGACCGCCGGCCTAGGCGACCTTCTTCTGGAGACGCCCTCCGGCTGGGTGCCGGCGCGCCAGGTAGCCGACATCCGCGAGACCGACGGGCCGAACCAGATCCTGCGCGAGAACGCCCGGCGCCGCATCGTCGTGCAGGCCAACACCAACGGCCAGAGCGACATGGCCACCATCGTGGCGGCCATCCGCGAGGCCGCGGCGAAGGAGCCGCTGCCGCCCGGCTTCTTCACCAGCCTGGAGGGCACCTTCCAGGCGCAGGAGGAGGCGAGCCGGACCATCGCGGCGCTCTCGGCGCTGTCCTTGGCCCTGGTCTTCGCCATCCTCTACAGCCGCTACCGCTCGGCCGCGCTGGCGCTCATCATCATGGGCAACGTGCCGCTGGCCCTGATCGGCTCGGTCGCGGCGCTGTGGCTGGTCGGGCAGCCACTCTCGGTGGCGTCGATGATCGGCTTCATCACGCTGACCGGCATCGCGGCGCGCAACGGCATCCTGAAGATCAGCCACTACCTGAACCTGTCACTGCATGAGGGCGTGCCGTTCGGGCCGGACCTCGTGGTCCGCGGCAGTCTGGAGCGGCTGACCCCGGTGCTGATGACAGCGCTGTCCGCCGGCGTGGCGCTGGTGCCGCTGCTCTACGACGCGGCGAGCCCGGGCAAGGAGATCCTGCACCCGGTGGCGGTGACGATCTTCGGCGGCCTGATCAGCGCGACGCTGCTCGACACCTTCCTGACCCCGGTCCTGTTCCTGCGCTTCGGCTGCAAGCCGCTGGAGCGGCTGCGCGCCCTCCATGCCGAGGCGCCGGCCCACCCATCCCCGGACCGCGCGCCCCCGCGCCCGGCCGAGGCCTACTGACCCCGAGGAGACCCGAGCATGATGCTTCCGAGACTGACCCTGGCCGCCGCCCTTCTGGCCGCGACCGCCGCCTACGCCCACGAGACCGCCGGCCAGCACGGCGGCCGCGTGGCGGACGCAGGTGACTTCCACGTCGAGCCTCGTCGCCAAGGGCGAGAGCGTCGACGTCTACGTGTCGGACGGCAAGCAGAAGCCGGTGCCGGCCGCCGGCTTCAAGGGCACGGCCATCCTCGTCGTCGGCGGCAAGCCGGCCCGGGTTCCGCTTGAGCCGGCCGACGGCAACCGCCTGTCCGGCAAGGCCGCGGTTGCACTCGGCGACAGCCCAAAGGGGGCCGTGCAGCTCACTGGCCCGGACGGCGCGACCGCCAGCGGCAAGTTCAACTGACCCCTCGACAGGAAGACGCCCCGATGAAGACCCTGACCAAGACCGTCGTTGCGGGCACCCTGATCCTGGGGCTCGCAGGTGCTGCCGTCGCTCACGAGATGCATGGCGGCGAGCATATGGACCATGCCGGCCGCCATGCCGTGCCGGCGACCACAGCCCAGACCGACACGCCAGCGACCAAGGCGTTCCGGGACGTCGACGCCGAGATGCACCGGAACATGGACATCCGCTACTCGAACGACGTCGACGTCGACTTCGTGCGCGGCATGATCCCGCACCACAAGGGGGCCGTCGGCATGGCCAAGGTCGCGCTCCAGTACTCCAAGGACCCCGAGATCCGGAAGCTGGCCGAGGACATCATCAAGGCCCAGGATGTCGAGATCGCCCAGATGGAGGCATTCCTGAAGAAGAAGGGCACTCAGTGAGGGCGCCCACCTGAGGCGAAGGCCCGGCTCCAAAATCCGTGAGCGTTCAGAGCACTTATTTCTGAACATCTCTGTATTTCTGGAGTTTCTAGTTCAGGTAATGACTGTCTGATTTGTTTTATTCTCAGTCAGATTTCCAGTCATGCCGTTTGTAGCAATACAGCAAGGACGGAGTACCTGAATGGGCAAGATATCGAGCGAGATGCAGTCGTGCATCGACGAGTGCCTGCGCTGCTACCAGACCTGCTTGGGGATGGCCTCGAACCACTGCCTGCCGGCAGGCGGAAAGCACGTCGAGCCGGCGCACTTCCGGTTGATGATGGCCTGCGCGGAGATCTGCCGGACCTCGGCGCACTTCATGCTGATCGGGCTGCCCGAGCACAAGCATACCTGCCGAGCCTGCGCGGAGGTCTGCGAGGCCTGTGCGAAGAGCTGCGAGCAGGTCGGCGGCATGGACGATTGCGTCGCGCAGTGCCGCCGCTGTGCCGAGAGCTGCCGGAAGATGGCGGCCTGACCTGCTCGCCATGAAACCCAACCGGGAGGGGCGGCGCCCCTCCCTCCGAACGACGAGGACGACAGATGGCAACCGCCGCCCGCAAGGCCGTCCTCTATCGGATGGTCATGCCACAGCACACCTGCCCCTACGGCCTGAAGGCCAAGGACCTGCTCGAACGCCAGGGCTTCGAGGTCGAGGATCATCTGCTGACCACGCGGGAGGAGACCGACCGCTTCAAGGCCGAGCATCAGGTCAGGAGCACGCCCCAGACCTTCATCAACGGCGAGCGGGTCGGCGGCTTCGACGACCTCCAGCGCCATTTCGGCAAGGCCGCGAACGACCCGAACGCCACGACCTACATGCCGGTGATCGCGGTGTTCTCGATGACGGCGCTCATGGCGCTCGCGGCGAGCCACGCCGCCTACGGCACGCCGTTCACGATGCGCGCGGCCGAGTGGTTCATCGCCTTCAGCATGTGCGTGCTCGCCCTCCTGAAGCTGCAGGACGTGGAGAGCTTCTCGTCGATGTTCCTGGGCTACGACCTGCTGGCCCGGCGCTGGGTGCGCTACGCCTATGCCTACCCGTTCCTCGAAGGCATCGCCGGCGTGCTCATGGTGGCCGGCGCCCTGAACTGGCTGTCGATCCCCGTGGCCCTGTTCATCGGCACGGTCGGCGCGGCCTCGGTGTTCAAGGCTGTCTACGTGGACAAACGCGAGATCAAATGCGCCTGCGTCGGTGGGTCGAGCAAGGTGCCGCTCGGCTTCGTCTCGCTCACCGAGAACCTAATGATGGTCGCCATGGCCGTCTGGATGCTGGCAATGCACCATTGAGGGGGGCATCCGGCATGTTTCCGACCTGGCTTTACGCCCTCGCCGTCGCATCCCTGCTGCTCGGGGCCGCCTGCTCGCTGCTGCTCTCCGTCCAAGTGATCCGGCACCCGCAGCACATGGCCGTAATGAACGTAGTCTGGCCGGTCAGCGCCCTGTTCGGCACGCTCGCCGTCGTCTGGGCCTATTTCCGCTACGGCCGCCTCGCGACCATGGAGGCGCAGCACCACGCCAAGGCGCACGGGGAGAAGCCGCCGAACAGGACCGAGACGCCGTTCCCCGCCATGGTGGCCAAGGGCGCGCTCCACTGTGGCAGCGGCTGTATGCTGGGCGACGTCGCCGCCGAGTGGCTCGCCTTCCTGGTGCCCGCAGTGGCGGTCTGGCTGGGCTGGCATTCGCTCTTCAGCGAGAAGATGTACGCGGTCTGGGTACTGGACTTCGTTTTCGCCTACGCGCTCGGCATCGTGTTCCAGTATTACGCCATCGTGCCGATGCGCGGCCTGTCGCCGTGTAAGGGCCTGATGGCGGCCGTGAAGGCGGACACGGCCTCGCTGATCGCCTGGCAGGTCGGCATGTACGGCTTCATGGCATTCGCGCAGTTCTACCTGTTCCCGCGCCTCGCCGGTCACCGGGCTCCGGTCAACTCGGTTGAGTTCTGGTTCGCCATGCAGCTCGCCATGGTGGCCGGGTTCGCCACCGCCTATCCGGTGAACTGGTGGCTCGTCGGCTCCGGCATCAAAGAGCGGATGTAGTCTCTCCCTAGCGATATACGCATCCAGGGCCGAGAGGCCGAAGGTCCAGGCGGCGGCGGGCGTGAGGAGCAGCTACCGGAAACCCAATTGGCCGGGAACGTCATGCGAAGGTCAGCGACCGGCCATGCGGTTGTAGACCGGCACGAACAGCGGGGCCGCGAGCCAAGCCACGACGGCGCTGCCCAGGACGCCCTCCACGAACGTCCGCGGGATGTTGTCCGGCTCGGACGCGAACAGCTTGATCCAGGCGTGCGAGCCGCCGGCGGGCCAGACAAACGACAAGACGAAGCAGATCAGGAACAAGCCGACCAGGGCGCAGGTCAGGCCCCAGCCGCGATTAGGTTGATGGGCGTGTCCGGCCGAACGCCGGCAGGTATGCGGCCGGAGGTTAGCGTGGCCATGATGGCCTCCCGGTTCTGTTCCGTGACTCGGCCCTGCGCTCAACCACCCGCTGCTGGTTTGATCTGGCTCATCGGCGATCGGGGCTTGGGCGAGGAGACCGCCTGAATGGCGAGCCCGGAGGCGTCACTCAGCCCGGCCCGTTTGATTCAAATCAATACAACCTTTCTTCAAGGTGCGTCTAATGGAACGACGATAAAATAACCCTCCAGTAATTATAGGTCCCCGCCATGAGAAGCAAAGCTATTGCCGCTGCCGTCGGCGTTGTCATGTTTGCCGGGCTGCCAAGTTATGCCGTCGCTGGGTGGGAGGACAATGTTCCGCACGATTTCGTACCCCAGTCGCACCACAGGATGCGGCAATACCAGAAACCGTCGGCCGCACCTCGGACGACCGGTTCGGTCAAATACGCACCTCACCGCCCTGCGACCCGTCAGCCGGCACAGCGCGGCAGGAACTTCTGACGCGATGGGACGGTCCGCGTCGTTAGGTTGCGGATGCCGTCCGCACCGGTATCGGACGCGACGTGTCGTTCCCGGAGGATGACCATAGACGACGCACCTGCAACCCAGCACACCGAGGGCAGGCCCCCGCTTTCGTCGGCTCCGTGCCGGGCCTGCTGGTCACGCTCGCCCTCGCGGCGCTCGGCGCCTACCTGCTCGCGACTCATGAGAGCCACATTCTCGGCGCATTGCCGTACCTGCTCCTGCTCGCCTGCCCGCTCATGCACCTGTTCATGCACCGGGGCCATGGCCATGATGCACGGCATGATGGATGACGGCAGCTGGATGATGCGCGGCATGGCCATCTTTGGCCTGCTCGCTCTCGCCGTCCTGATCCTGGCCGTCGCCGCCTTACTCAAGTACCTGCTGGCACGCTGAGGCGACTGCTTTCCACTTGGGCGGGCGCCCCATCGGCCTCGGGCCGGCCACCCTCGGTAGCGGCAGTGACCGAGGCATTCGGATGCCTACGGAACGATGCCGGTGGCCTCGTCAGCGCGACGCTGCTGACCCTGCTGGCCCTGTACGCGCGGTTTGGCGGAGTAACGGCTAGGCCAGCCGAGACAGTGCCAAGCGCAACGTCGGGGCGCCTGAGGCCGGCGGCCTTGGAATACGCCAGCCGGGCGCTGACCCGGTCGGCGACGCGGAGATCATGTGAGCGCGCCCGGTTCAGGCGGCTCTGACCTCGGCGGCGACCCTCTCGGTCGGGGCGGCCCTGCCGCTTCTGGTGGCCGGGCGCTCGCCCGGCACCATCGCGGTCTACACGGTATCGGTGGCCTCGCTGGTCTTCCTGGCGGTGCTCGGCGCGCTCGGTGCGCGTGCCGGCGGGGCCGCCGTGCCCAGGGCCACGGCGCGCGTCGCGTTCTGGGGCGCCCTGGCGATGGCGGTCACGGCCGGGATCGAGAGCCTTGTCGGCAAGGTGGTGTGACGGTCCACCGGATACGGCGCCCTGCTACGGTCGTGGGTCGTGGCAGTGCCTGTGCGGCGGAGCGGTGTTGCAATCCAGCGAGCAGGTCTGGTCAGGCCTGCAGAACCATTGGAGGGCGCCGCTTTTCAGGCATGCGCCGCCGCAGTGGCGGTGTGGCGCGTCGGCCGGCTCGATGAAGGTCGGCTCCGCATCCGGCAAGCGGGTCGCCGTCTGCGCCTGGGCGAGCGGCGCGCTCACGGCGAGCGCGAGGAGAGCGAGAGTCGATAGCTGAGCGCCGTTGCGGGTGGGCCGCCGCGGCACTCCTCGGTGACGGCGACAAAGGATATCGCGGAGCGCGGCGAGGGGGAACAAGGACGAGAGACACATAGGGGCTCTGGATTATTATGTTACCCAAGTCTCGACGGGCGCAGGCGGCTTGCCTTGATCCAGCGCAACACCCGTCCGCCGGGCTCGCGATCACGCTCCGGCTCGCCGGGGAGAGGAGGCCGGGCCGCGGGACACGTCGACGCTCGCTCGGACCAGTCACGACTTCCGGAGGCGAGACAGAAATCTCTCGCCGGCCTGAGCCGCCATTTCGAGCCGCGGCTTCAGTGCCGGGATGTCCTCGCTCAGGAGCGCGAGGCCGAGAGGCGTCATCCAGAGGCCGAGGATGGGCAGGAACGACAGCACCCCGCCTGCGATCAGGGCGAGCGCCGTCGCCAACCGCAGCGGCCGCCGCGAGGGGACTCTCAGCCACGCGACCGCCTCGCGCACGCGCCCGGGAAGACGGCCCGTCAGGCGGTCGATCCGCGCATCCCAGTCCGCGGCGGTCGGGCTCATGCCACCCTGCTCCGGTTGAAGGCTGTCAGAAACCGATCGCGTCGATCGGGCGAGAAGCCACCGCCGCGGAATGCCTTCCGTTCATCCCGGCTGTGCCGCCGCCCTGCGCTGGATCCGCGGCGAGTTCTCGACTCGGACTGAGGCCCGCCAAGCGCTGAGCGTGCGTACGATCGTCGATGACGACGGCGTCTACGACGCGCTCAAGCTGTTGGCCGCCTTCGTGCGGCTGGCTGGCTACGGCGGGCTATTTGTCGTCTTCGACGAGGCTCGTTAACCTCTACAAGCTGCAGAGCGCGCAGGCGCGCAACCAGAACTTCGAGCAGATTCTGCGTATCCTGAACGACGTGTTGCAAGGCAACACACGTGGCCTCGGCTTCTCTCTAGGTGGTACGCCGGAGTTCCTGCTCGACACCCGTCGCGGTCTCTACAGCTATCAGGCGCTGCAGAGCCGGCTCGCCGAGAACAGCTTCGCCAAGGGCGGTCTCGTGGACTTGTCGGGGCCGGTAATCCGGTTGCAGAACCTCACACCGGAGGACGTGCTGATCCTGCTGGGCAACATCCGTACCGTGTTCGCCGGCGGCGACCCGGCCAAGCAGCTGGTGCCAGACGAGGCGCTCGGCGCCTTCATGAGCCACTGCAACCAGCGGATCGGCGAGGCTTACTTTCGGACGCCTCGCACCACCATCCGAGCCTTTGTCCAATTGCTCGCCGTGCTCGAGCAGAACCCGGGTGCGGATTGGCGAGCCCTCTTGGGCGGCGTCGAAGTGAGCGCGGACGAGGCGACCGACCCTGGCCCACCCGAGACGGATATGCCCTCCGCCCACGATGAACTCGTCAGCTTCCGTATCTAGCGCACGGGCTGAGCGCGCCTATGACCGCCTCGACCCGCAGATCCGTTTCTGGATCCGCGAGCAGGGGTGGGACCGCCTGCGCGACATCCAGGTCCAGGGCATCGAGGCGGCGAATTAAAAGGCCCGCAGAATCCGAGGGCCGATCTAAATTCCCGCCCTTAATGCATGGCGAATGACAACCTGCTACGCGCCCACGCCAAGCAGCGTGCCGTCGTAGTGCCGTCAGCCGACGGAACGCTGACGGCACAAAACGGCATGCGCGCAGTAAGCATTTGCAGAAATTGATGGATTTTGGTGGGCGGTGAGGGACTCGAACCCCCGACCCTCTCCGTGTAAAGGAGACGCTCTACCAACTGAGCTAACCGCCCGTCGGCCGACCGTTACGGCATGGCAGCGGTCCGGTGCAAGGGGCGGCGCCATGGGATCGGCATCACGGCGCGGCGGGCCGTAAGGCGTAAGCCGGTGTGAGGCTGATGCCCTTGCACGGGTGCCGGGGCGGCGCACGGCCGGTCGCCGCCGCGAGCACGACGCAGATGCTGCCCCCGAGCGGATCGCTCGGCACGGAGCCTCTTAGGCGACGCGCGAGGGAAAGTCGGCGAGCCCGGCGCCCTTGAGGACCACCGTCTCCGCTTCGGCTTCCGTCAGAACACCAGCGCCGTCTCGGCATTCCAGGCGATCACCCCGCTACGCGCGGTGACCATGCGGATCGCGGCGAGGCAGCCGGAGCATCGGCTCCCAGGCCGCAGCCTTGGTAACCATGCCGAAGCCGCCGTATGCAGCAGCCTCGCGGCAGACCGAGACCGCCTGCCCCATGCCGACCGCAGGCTCCCGCGATTGCGCCCGAAGGCCGGGATTCGCCGAGCCGGACGCGAGTGATGGCGCCGCAGCCCGGCTCGTGCTCAGCGCGGGCTTTGAAGTGGCATGGCCTGCCATCATCGCGGCAGCGATCCGGATTGTGATGCAGCGCGCCTCGACGTGCCCCGCGACGGCGCGCGGCTCCGCCCGTCTTCCGAGTTCCGCTGGTAAATGCCGGCAACGAGGTCGGTCAGCGCGGCGCTGGAGTTCGGGTTGATCAGCCGGACGCGCATCCGACACGCTCCGCATACAAAAAAGCCCCGGAGCACGGCTCCGGGGGCTCGTCTCGTTCACCTCAGGGGGCGGTCAGTGCGCCACGAAGGCGGTGCCGTCCTCTTCGGTCCGGGCGGGCTTGGCCACGGGCAGCGGCTCCTCCCACTCGATCGCCTCGGGCTGGCGGACCAGCGCTTTCTCCAGCACCTGATCCATCCGGGACACGGGCACGATTTCCAGCCCGTTCTTCACGCTGTCGGGCACCTCGGCGATGTCCTTGGCGTTCTCCTCGGGGATCAGCACCGTCTTGATGCCGCCGCGGAGCGCGGCGAGCAGCTTCTCCTTCAGGCCGCCGATCGGCAGCACCCGACCGCGGAGCGTCACCTCGCCGGTCATCGCGACGTCGCGGCGGACCGGGATCCCGGTCAGCGTCGAGATGATCGCGGTGGCCATGGCGATGCCGGCCGACGGACCGTCCTTCGGGGTCGCCCCTCCGGAACGTGGACGTGGATGTCGCGGCGCTCGAAGAGCGGCGGCTCGATGCCGAAATCGAGGGCCCGGGAGCGGACGTAGCTCGCCGCCGCCGAGATCGACTCCTTCATCACGTCCTTCAGGTTGCCGGTGACCGTCATCTTGCCCTTGCCGGGCATCATGACGCCCTCGATCGTCAGCAGCTCGCCGCCGACCTCGGTCCAGGCCAGACCCGTCACCACGCCGACCTGATCGTCCGCGTCGATCTCGCCGTAGCGGAACTTCGGCGGGCCGAGGAAGATCGGCAGGGTCTCCGGGGTCACCGCGACCGCCTTGGTCTTGGTGATCAGGATCTCCTTCACCGCCTTGCGGATCAGGTTGGACAGCTCGCGCTCCAAGTTACGGACACCGGCCTCCCGCGTGTAGCGGCGGACCAGCATCAGCAGACCGTCATCGTCGATCGACCACTCGTCCGTCCCGAGGCCGTGCTTCTTCAGGGCGTTCGGGATCAGGTGCTTGCGCGCGATCTCGACCTTCTCCTCCTCGGTGTAGCCGGCGATGCGGATCACCTCCATCCGGTCCATGAGCGGGCCCGGGATGTTGAGGGTGTTAGCCGTGGTCACGAACATCACGTTCGAGAGGTCGTAATCCACCTCCAGATAGTGGTCGTTGAAGGTGCTGTTCTGCTCAGGGTCGAGCACCTCGAGGAGCGCCGCCGACGGATCGCCGCGGAAGTCCATGCCCATCTTGTCGATCTCGTCGAGGAGGATGAGCGGGTTCGAGGTCTTGGCCTTGCGCATCGATTGCACGATCTTGCCGGGCATCGAGCCGATATAGGTCCGGCGGTGACCGCGGATCTCGGCCTCGTCACGCACGCCGCCGAGCGACATGCGCACGAACTCGCGACCCGTCGCCTTGGCGATGGACTTGCCGAGCGAGGTCTTGCCGACGCCGGGGGACCGACGAGGCACAGGATCGGGCCGGTGAGCTTGTTCGCGCGCTGCTGCACCGCGAGGTACTCGACGATCCGCTCCTTGACCTTGTCGAGGCCGAAATGGTCCTCGTCGAGCAGCGCCTGGGCGCCGAGCAGGTCCTTCTTGATCTTCGAGCGCTTGCCCCACGGGATGCCGAGCATCCAGTCGAGGTAGTTGCGCACGACGGTCGCCTCGGCCGACATCGGCGACATCTGGCGCAGCTTCTTCAGCTCGGCCGTCGCCTTGTCACGGGCCTCCTTCGAGAGCTTGGTCTTCTCGATCTTCTCTTCCAGCTCGGCCAGCTCGTCGCGGCCATCCTCGGAGTCGCCCAGCTCCTTCTGGATCGCCTTCATCTGCTCGTTCAGGTAGTACTCGCGCTGGGTCTTCTCCATCTGCCGCTTGACGCGGGTCCGGATGCGCTTCTCCACTTGGAGCACGGAGATCTCGCTCTCCATCAGCGACAGCACGCGCTCAAGGCGCTGCGCCACCGTGGGGGTCTCCAGGATGCCCTGCTTGTCGGAGATCTTGACGAGCAGGTGCGAGCCGATCGTGTCGGCGAGCTTGGAGGGCTCGTCGATCTGGGTCACGGCGGAGACGACCTCAGGCGAGATCTTCTTGTTCAGCTTGACGTAGTTCTCGAACTCCGAGAGCACCGAGCGCGCGAGCGCCTCGGCCTCGACGCGGTCGCCGAGGACTCGTCGTGCAGGGCCTCGGCGGTGGCCTCGTAGTACTCGTCCGACCGGGTGAAGCCCGTGACCTTCGCGCGCCCGACACCCTCAACCAGCACCTTCACGGTGCCGTCGGGCAGCTTCAGGAGCTGGAGGACGGACGCAAGGGTGCCGATCTTGTAGATCGCGTCGGTCGCCGGATCGTCGTCACCCGCATTGATCTGGGTGGCGAGCAGGATGTGACGGTCCGTGCGCACCGCCTCCTCAAGGGCGCGGATCGACTTCTCGCGGCCCACGAACAGGGGCACGATCATGTGCGGGAAGACGACGATGTCGCGCAGGGGGAGGACGGCGTAGGAGCCCGTCGTGCCCGGGACCACCGGCTGGCGCGATTTCGACTGTGACATGCTGACTTCCTCTCAGGGACGCCCGGGTTCGGCTCCTCCATGCATGGAGCGAGCCTACAGCCAGGGGCCGACCGGGCCGCGAGGGTCGGGGCTTTCGAAAACTTTGCGGCTGGTGACGCGGACCGCACCTCGAAGGAGCCTGCGGTCACCGCGCTGAGCCTGAGGTGGCTGCGGGGCGCAGCGTTTTCAAGATGTTCCCCGCAGCGCGCCCGGCCAGAGCCGGGCGCTTAACGCAACCCTACCAAGCGCTTACGCGCTGACGCTGGCGGGCGCGTCCTTGTTGCGGTCGCCATGGATGTAGAGCGGGCGCGACTTGCCTTCGACCACCTCCGGACCGATCACCACCTGCTCGACCGATTCCAGGCCCGGCAGGTCGTACATCGTGTCGAGCAGGATCGTCTCCAGGATGGAGCGCAGGCCGCGGGCGCCGGTCTTGCGCTCGATCGCCTTGCGGGCGACGAGCGAGAGCGCCTCGTCCTGGAAGGTCAGGTCGACGTTCTCCATCTCGAACAGCCGCTGGTACTGCTTCACCAGCGCGTTCTTGGGCTCCTGCAGGATCTTCTTCAGCGCAGCCTCGTCGAGGTCCTCAAGGGTCGCCAGGACCGGCAGGCGGCCGACGAACTCGGGGATGAGGCCGAACTTCAGCAGGTCCTCGGGCTCCACCGAGCGGAAAATCTCGCCGGTACGACGGTCGTCGGGGGCCTGCACGGTCGCGCCGAAGCCGATCGAGGTACCCTTGCCGCGCTGGGAGATGATCCGCTCCAGCCCCGCGAAGGCGCCGCCGCAGATGAACAGGATGTTGGTCGTGTCGACCTGCAGGAATTCCTGCTGCGGATGCTTCCGGCCACCCTGCGGCGGGACGGAGGCGACCGTGCCCTCCATGATCTTCAGGAGCGCCTGCTGCACGCCCTCGCCCGACACGTCGCGGGTGATCGACGGGTTGTCGGACTTGCGGGAGATCTTATCGATCTCGTCGATGTAGACGATGCCGCGCTGAGCCCGCTCGACGTTGTAGTCCGAGGCCTGGAGCAGCTTGAGGATGATGTTCTCGACGTCCTCGCCGACATAGCCCGCCTCGGTGAGCGTCGTGGCGTCCGCCATGGTGAACGGCACGTCCAGAATGCGGGCGAGCGTCTGCGCGAGCAGCGTCTTGCCCGAGCCGGTCGGCCCGATCAGCATGATGTTGGACTTGGCCAGCTCGACGTCGTTGTGCTTCGTCGCGTGCGCGAGCCGCTTGTAGTGGTTGTGCACCGCGACCGAGAGGACCTTCTTGGCGAAGTCCTGGCCGATGACGTAGTCGTCGAGGACACGGCGGATCTCCTTCGGAGTCGGCACCCCGTCTCGGCTCTTCACCAGCGAGGATTTCGACTCCTCGCGGATGATATCCATGCACAGCTCGACGCACTCGTCGCAGATGAACACGGTCGGGCCGGCAATCAGCTTGCGGACCTCGTGCTGGCTCTTGCCGCAGAACGAGCAATACAGCGTGCTCTTCGAGTCGTTGCCGCCAGTCTTGCTCATATCGGTCTCCGATTCGTCGCGTACGCAGCCGGCTAGGGGCGTACGCGCATCGCTTTAATGTAAGGGGGCCCGTTTAAAGAAACAGTGTGCTGCGCGCCTTTGACCGGAAGGGCCGGATCTCGGATGCAAACACGCTGCCGCGGCGGGATCAAGGCCGCGCCGCGGCGGTCAGGCGACGCGGCGCGATCAGGCGGCCGCCGGCTCGGGCCGCTTCTCGATCACCTCGTCGATGAGCCCGAACTCCTTGGCCGCGTCGGCGGTCATGAAGTTGTCGCGCTCCAGCGCCGTATGGATCGTGTCGTAGTCGCGGCCCGTGTGCTTCACGTAGATCTCGTTCAGGCGCCGCTTCAGCGCCTCGATCTCGCGGGCATGGATCAGGATGTCGGTGGCCTGTCCCTGGAAGCCGCCCGACGGCTGGTGGACCATGATCCGGGCGTTCGGCAGGGCGAAGCGGTGGCCGGGCTCTCCGGCGGTGAGCAGCAGCGAGCCCATCGAGGCGGCCTGGCCGACGCAGAGCGTCGTCACCGGGCAGCGGATGAACTGCATCGTGTCATAGATCGACAGGCCCGAGGTGACCACGCCGCCCGGGGAGTTGATGTAGAAGGAAATTTCCTTCTTCGGGTTCTCCGCCTCGAGGAACAGCAGCTGCGCCAGCAATCAGCGACGCGCCGTAATCCTCCACGGGGCCGGTGAGGAAAATGATGCGCTCGCGAAGCAGGCGGGAGTAGATGTCGAAGGCGCGCTCGCCGCGGCTCGACTGCTCGACGACCATCGGCACGAGCGCGTTGTTGTAGACTTCGATCGGATCTCTCATCTCGTCCTGCCCCGGAGTGAGGCCCGGGGCTGCCGCGAATCAGGGCAGCCCCGGGCATGTCAGCGAACACCGGCGATGCTTAACCATCGCCTAAATCCATGCCCGCCGTCCTGGACAGAGCGGGACTCAGTCGGCTTTCGGCTCGGTCTTGGCCTCGGCCTTGTCTGCCGGCTTCTCGCCGGTCGTGTCGTCATCTTCATCTGCGAAAAGCGCCTCTTTCGAGACGGGTTCCTCGACGAGTTTGACCTGCCCGAGGACGTGGTCAACCACCTTCTCCTCGAACAGGGGCGCGCGGAGTTCCGCGAGCGCCTGCGCATTCTTCCGGTAGAAGTCCCAGACCTGCTGCTCCTGGCCCGGGAACTGCCGGACCCGGGCGATGAGAGCCTGGTTCACCTCCTCGTCCGAGACCTTGATATCGGCGCTCTCGCCGACCTGCGCAAGCACGAGACCGAGACGGACGCGCCGTTCGGCGATCTTCCGATACTCGGCCTGCGCCTTCTCCTCGGTGGTATCCTCGTCCTCGAAGGTCTTGCCCCGGCTCTTGAGGTCCTGCTCGACCTGGGCCCACACGGCAGCGAATTCCTGCGCCACCAGGGACGGAGGCAGCTCGAAGGCGTACTTGCCGTCGAGCGCGTCGAGGAGGTCCTTCTTGAGCAGGCGCCGCGAGGCGGCCTCGAAGTCCCGGCCGATCGCCTCGGACACGGCCTCACGCAGCTTCTCCAGGGATTCCATCCCCATGGACTTGGCGAACTCATCGTCCACCTTGGCCTCGCCCGGCGCCTGGATCTTCGTGACCGTCACGTCGAATTCGGCATCCTTGCCGGCGAGGTGCTCGGCCCCGTAGGATTCGGGGAAGGTGACCTTGACGAGCCGCTTGTCGCCGACCTTGGCGCCAACGAGCTGATCCTCGAAGCCCGGGATGAACGAGCCGGAGCCGAGCTCCAGATCGATCCCCTCGCCCTTGCCGCCCTGGAACTCCTCGCCGTCGATGCGGCCGACGAAGTCGATGGTGACGCGGTCGCCCTTCTGGGCCTCGCCGCCTTCCTCGCGCTCGGAGAACGGACGGCTCTGGCCGGCCATGCGCTCAAGGGCCTCGTTCACCTCCTCGTCGGACGGCTTGGCGACCCGCTTCGTGAGGCTGACGTCGGAGAGGTCGGCGAGCTCGAAGCTCGGCATCACTTCGAGGGCGACCTTGAAGGCGAGGTCGCCCTTGGCGTCAAGCGCCTTCTCGACCTCGGACTGATCGGCCGGGAACTCGACCTGCGGCTCCAGGGCGAGCTTGAGGCCGTTATCGGTGACGATCTTCCGGTTGGCCTCGTTGACGGCGTTCTGCACCACCTCGGCCATCACCGAGCGGCCGTAGACCTTGCGCAGGTGCGCGACCGGCACCTTGCCGGGGCGGAAGCCCTTGAGCTGCACCCTGTCCTTCATGCCGGACAGCTCGTTGGTCAGGCGCTCCTCGAGTTCCTGGGCGGCCAGCAGAACTTGAAACTCGCGCTTCAGCCCCTGGGCGTTGATCTCGGTCACCTGCATCGTCGTCGTCGCTCTTCAAAGAAACCTGTGGTCGCCGGCCGGGCCGGCGTCGTGTTCGCGCAGTCCGGGATGCCGAGACGTCGGATACGGAGACGGGGCGGTCCGCGGGGGACCGCGCCCTCAGCAGACGTCCTGGTGCGGGCGGAGGGGCTCGAACCCCCACGTCTTGCGACACTGGAACCTAAATCCAGCGCGTCTACCAGTTCCGCCACGCCCGCGCGCGCCGACATCCGGCGCATCGCCGGCCGCCGGAAGCGCGCCCTATAGCATGGGTCCGCCGGCCCGCAGCAAAAAACTTGTCCCTGTGGCGCCGGTGGCGCTTCTCCCGGCGCGCCGCTATGGAGCGGGCTCGTCGCGAGCCGCAGCCGAGATCCCATGCCGCCATCCCGCACCGAGCCGCCGACCGAATCGCGCGACGGCGGTCCGTCGCGCCGGACCCTGCTCGCCGCGGCGGCGCTGGGGTTGGTGCCGGAGGTGGTCCGCGCCCAGCAGACTCCGGTCCAAGCAGCCGGGACGGCATCTCCGCCGTCGGCCGACCCCGCCCAGCCGGACGCCACGATCCTGTCGGCGGCCCCGGGCAAGACCCGCTTCCGGCCAGACCCCGCACCCGAGACGCCGGTCTGGTGCTTCGACGGCAAGGCCATGCCGCCCGTGATCCGGGTCAAGCTCGGACAACCGGTGCGGCTGAAGGTGGTGAACCGGACCGACAAGCCCCTGTCGCTGCACTGGCATGGGGTGCGCAACGTCAATGCCATGGACGGCGTCGGCGGGGTGACCCAGGCGCCAATCGCGCCGGGGGCCGACTTCCTGTACGCGTTCACGCCGCCGGATGCCGGCTCCTACCTGATCCGGCCCCTGCTGGTCGGTGGCGCGAGCGAACCGTCGGGCCGGGGCTCGCCGGCATGCTGGTCGTCGAGGAGGCCAATCCGCCGGCCGTCGACGCGGATGTCAGCGTCGTCCTGCAGGACTGGCGGATCCAGGAGGACGGGAGCCTGATGCCGTTCGGGCAGACGCTGCTGGCCGCCGCGCACGGCCGGCTCGGCAATCTCGTCACGGTGAACGGCCAGCCCGTGCCGGGCGCCTTCGAGGTGCGCCCGGGGGCCCGCGTGCGCCTGCGCCTCGGCAACGCCTGCAACGCCCGGGCGACGCGGATCCGGTTCGAGGGCGTGAAGGTCTACGTGGCGGCCGTCGACGGGCAGCCCACCGACACGTTCGAGCCACTGCGGGCCACCCTGCCCTTCCCGCCCGGTACCCGCTACGACCTGCTGGTCGACTTGCCGGAGGAGGAGGGCGCCACCTGCGCGATTCAGGCCCTGATCGGCATGGGTCTGACGCTCGCGAGCGTCACCACGAAGGGCGCCAAGATCACCGACAAGCGGGCGCCGATCGGTCCGATCGGCGAGAACAAGCGCCTGCCGGCCGAGATCAAGCTCCAGAACGCCCTGCGCCGCGACGTGGTGATCACCGGCGGGGCCTTCGTGCCGAAGGAGGCCAAGGAGGCCGGCAAGGACGGCCCGGCGCCCGACCCGGTCTACACCGGCGACCCGCAGAAGATCTGGTCGGTGAACGGCGCGAGCGGCGCTACGGGCCTCCAGCCGATCTTCACGGTGAAGCGGGGGCAGGTGGTGGTCCTCGCCCTGCGCAACGACACCGCCTTCCCGCAGGCACTGCACCTGCACGGCCACTGCTTCCGCCTGCTCCACCCCCTGGATGACGGCTGGGAGCCCTATTGGCTCGACACGTTCCAGCTCCTTGAGGGCCGGACCGCGCGGATCGGCTTCCTGGCGGACAATCCGGGGCGCTGGCTGATCAGCGCCACGGTGCTGGAGCGGTTCGACACCGGCCTCTGGACCGCCTTCGAGGTCACCTGAAGGCGGCGTCCGCGAGGTCCCGCAAGACCGCGGGCATCAGCTCCGGGATGTCCTCGGCGATCAGGCCGGGGCCGTGGCGCAGGCCCGCATCCCCGTGCAGCCAGACGCCGGCGGCGGCGGCCTCGAACGGCGGCATGCCCTGCGCCAGGAGTCCGGCGATCAGGCCGCCCAGCACGTCACCCGAGCCGGCGGTGCCGAGATAGGGGCTGCCGTGATCGTTGATGGCCGCGCGCCCGTCCGGGCTCGCGATCACGGTGTCGGATCCTTTCAGCACCACGACGGCGCCGGTCAGCCGGGCCGCCGCGCGGGTCCTGGCAAGCTTGTCGGCCTCGTCCGCGCCCGCCTCTGTTCCCTTGAAAAGCCGCGCGAACTCGCCGGCATGCGGCGTGAGCACCGCTCGCGCATCACCATCCGCAAGGTGCGGGGCCAGGAGTGCGGCTTTGCCGGCAAAACTCGTTAGCGCATCGGCATCGAGGACGAGGCCGCGGCCCGCGGCCGCCGCCACCGCGACGCGCTCGCGAGTGGGCTCGCCGGTGCCGAGGCCGGGCCCGGCAAGGACCACGTTCAGGCGCTCGTCGGTGAGCAGGTCGTCGAGGTCGTCGGCGGTCTCGCAGGGCCGCAGCATGATCGCCGTCAGATGGGCAGCGTTCTCGGCGAGCGCGGCCGCCGGTGACGCGACCGTCACGAGGCCCGCGCCCGCCCGCAGGGCGCCGCGGGCGGCCAGCCGGGCCGCGCCGGTCTTGGTGGCGGGACCCGACAGAACGAGCGCGTGGCCACGCGTGTATTTGTGGCTCGCCCCGGTCAGCCGCGGGAAAAGCTGCGCCCAGAGATCCGGGCCGTTCCGGTAAAGCGGCGGACCGCAGGCGGCGAGACCGGCATCCAGTGCTGGCCCTCCGGTCCCGATATCCGCCACGCTGAGCTGGCCACACAGGCTCCGCCCGGGCTGGAGCAGATGCCCCGGCTTCAACGCTACGAAGGTCACGGTCTCCACCGCCCGGATCGCGATGCCGCGCACGGCGCCGGTGTCACCATCGAGCCCGCTCGGCACGTCGACGGAGAGCACAGGAATCCCGCTGGTGTTCACCGCCTCCACGAGCGCGCGCGCCGCGCCGTCGAGGTCGCGCGACAGTCCCGCCCCGAACAGGGCATCGACCACGAGGTCGCAGGCCGGGAGCGCTGCGGATGCGGCGTCGCGCACCGGCCCGGTCCAGCGCTTGGCGGCGAGAGCGGCGTCGCCCTTGAGAGCTTCGCGGTCGCCGAGCAGGAAGAGGTCGACGGCGAAGCCGCCCTCCGCCAACAGGCGCGCGGCCACGAAGCCGTCGCCGCCGTTATTGCCAGGCCCGCACAAAACGACGGCCCGGCCCGCATCGGGCAGCCGGGCCCGAGCGCGAACGGCCACCGCGGCGCCCGCCGCCTCCATAAGCGTGAGGCCCGGAATCCCGCCAGCGATCGCCGCAGCGTCGACCTGCCTCATCGCCGCGACCGTCAGCAACCGCATGTCCCCCTCCGCCTCTGCCCGTGCGCCGACCATGCCCTGACCAAAAACGCGTCAAAAAATCGCAAAACGCCCGAAGGATGTGCAGAGTTAGCACACAGAATAGGCACTTCGGTCGGCCGCACCGTGAAAACGGCGTGGCGAAAGCGTCATGGGGGTGTTAGAAAAGCCAGGCATCGTAGCGCAGGCCCGAGCGGCATGAAGAAGATCGAAGCGATCATCAAGCCTTTCAAGCTCGACGAAGTGAAGGAGGCGCTCCAGGAGGTCGGCCTCCAGGGCATCACCGTGATCGAGGCGAAGGGTTTCGGCCGCCAGAAGGGCCACACGGAGCTCTACCGGGGCGCCGAATACGTGGTCGACTTCCTGCCCAAGGTGAAGCTCGAGATCGTGCTGTCGGACGCACTGGTCGAAGGCGCCGTGGAGGCGATCCGCAAATCTGCCCAGACCGGCCGCATCGGCGACGGCAAGATCTTCGTCTCGACCATCGAGGAAGCGATCCGGATCCGCACCGGTGAGACCGGAACGGACGCTATCTGAGGCCCGCCACGGCGCGACCCTCCCGCGCTCGGATCCGACCTGCCTAGAAAATCGCCCTGCACGAATGTCCGGCATCGGCGCCCTCCGCCATGGAGCGCCGCTTTCCGCACCCCACATCATCGGGAACGGCCGGCCGGATCGGCCGCTTGAACTTGATGCAGGAGGATGTGCGATGGCCGAGACGGACCCGCGCGAGAGCGCCAAGATCTACGATCTGTCCGCATTCCGCCGCACCCGCGCAGCCTCGCGGCCGGCGCCGGCGGCGAAGCCGGTCCCTGCGCCGAGCTACGGCGGCGGCGCCTGGTACCACGAAGCCGCGATCCGCGACGACGAGCGCCCTCGCAGCAGCTGAGCGCAGCCCCGCTCGCATCGGTCCGACGTGCCCCGAAAACGGCGAAGCCGGACCTGAGGGCCCGGCTTCGATGGCTCGGTTCGGGGGCATTGCGCTCCCCGTCGCGTCTTACGCGGCTGCAGCGGCCTCGGTCGGCACGGAAGCGATCGTCTTCAGCACCTGCGAGGCGATCTGGTAGGGGTCGCCCTGGGAGTTCGGACGGCGGTCCTCAAGATAGCCCTTGTAGCCGTTGTTGACGAAGGAATGCGGCACGCGGATCGAGGCGCCGCGGTCGGCCACGCCATACGAGAACTCGTGGATCGAGGCGGTCTCGTGCTTGCCGGTCAGGCGCATGTGGTTGTCCGGACCGTAGACGGCGATGTGCTCCTCGCGGGCGTTCTTGAACGCCTCCATGAGCTTCTCGAAGTAGGCCTTGCCGCCGTGCTCGCGCATGAATGCGGTCGAGAAGTTGCAGTGCATGCCCGAGCCGTTCCAGTCGGTGTCGCCGAGCGGCTTGCAGTGATACTCGACGTCGATGCCGTACTTCTCGCAGAGGCGCTGCAGGAGGTAGCGGGCCATCCACATCTCGTCGGCGGCCTTCTTGGAGCCCTTGCCGAAGATCTGGAATTCCCACTGGCCCTTGGCCACCTCGGCGTTGATGCCCTCGTGGTTGATACCGGCATCGAGGCAGAGGTCGAGGTGCTCCTCGACGATCTTGCGGGCGACGTCGCCGACGTTCGAGTAGCCGACGCCGGTGTAGTACGGGCCCTGCGGGGCCGGGTAACCAGTGGCCGGGAAGCCGAGCGGACGACCGTCCTTGTAGAGGAAGTACTCCTGCTCGAAGCCGAACCACGCGCCGGCATCGTCCAGGATGGTGGCGCGCTTGTTCGACTCGTGCGGGGTCACGCCGTCCGGCATCATCACTTCGCAGAGCACCAGCACGCCGTTTTTGCGGGCCGGGTCGGGGAAGTGGCGCACGGGCTTCAGCATGCAGTCGGAGCTGCCGCCCTCGGCCTGCTTGGTGGACGAGCCGTCGAAGCCCCACATCGGGAGCTGTTCGAGGGTCGGGAAGCTGTCGAAGTCCTTGATCTGCGTCTTACCGCGAAGATTCGGGGTCGGCGTGTACCCGTCGAGCCATATGTACTCGAGCTTGTATTTGGTCATTCCGGTTCTCTCGTCCGTTATCGATGCGCGACCGGGGCAACCCTGGAAGACGCGAACGGCTTGCCGCCTCAACCGACGGCCGTCGCCGCCTTCGCACAGAGCGTGCCAGATTGGCTATTGCCGCAGGACAACGATGCCCTAGAAGCGGCTTTGCGCGATCACGGTTTCGAGATCGGGCGGGATCGTAGACCGATCGTTCCAACCGAAAACCGATTCCGGCTCCCGGCGGGTGGCAAGGCGCGCCCGTGACGGATATCAAGCCCCGCTTGCCGGCGCACGCGCTCGGATGCGGGTACGCCATGAGAGACGATTCAGAGATCCCTGGAGGATGCCCACGATGACCACTGCGGCCGAGGTGCTGAAGACGATCCGGGACAACGACGTGCGCTACGTGGACTTCCGGTTCACCGACCCACGCGGCAAGTGGCAGCACGTCACGTTCGACGTGTCGCTCATCGATGAGGAGATCTTCGACGAGGGCACCATGTTCGACGGCTCCTCGATCGCCGGCTGGAAGGCGATCAACGAGTCCGACATGCTGCTGATGCCGGATCCGGTGACCGCCACCCTCGACCCGTTCTTCTCGGCCGCGACGCTCTCGATCGTCTGCGACGTGCTGGAGCCGGCCACCGGCGAGCCCTACGGCCGCGACCCGCGCGGCACCGCCAAGCGCGCCGAGGCCTACCTGCAGCAGACCGGCATCGGCGACACGATCTATGTCGGCCCCGAGGCCGAGTTCTTCGTGTTCGACGACGTGAAGTTCGCCGCCGATCCCTACCGCACCGGCTTCGAGCCTCGACTCCACCGAGCTGCCGACCAACGGCTTCACCGACTACGAGGGCGGCAATCTAGGCCACCGGGTGCAGACCAAGGGCGGCTACTTCCCGGTGCCGCCGCAGGATTCGGCCCAGGACATGCGCGGCGAGATGCTCGCGGCGATGCAATCCATGGGCGTGAAGGTCGAGAAGCACCACCACGAGGTGGCCTCGGCTCAGCACGAGGCTCGGCATGAAGTTCGACACGCTGACCCTGCTCGCCGACCACATGCAGATCTATAAGTACTGCATCCACAACGTCGCGCAGAGCTACGGCAAGACCGCGACCTTCATGCCCAAGCCCGTCTACGGCGACAACGGCTCGGGGATGCACGTCCACCAGTCGATCTGGAAGGACGGCAAGCCGGTCTTCGCCGGCGACAAGTATGCCGGTCTCTCCCAGGAATGCCTCTGGTACATCGGCGGCATCATCAAGCACGCCAAGGCGCTCAACGCCTTCACCAATCCGTCGACCAACTCGTACAAGCGCCTCGTGCCGGGCTACGAGGCGCCGGTGCTGCTCGCCTACTCGGCGCGCAACCGCTCGGCCTCCTGCCGCATCCCGTGGACGAAGAGCCCCAAGGCCAAGCGCGTCGAGGTCCGCTTCCCCGACCCGATGGCGAACCCGTACCTCGCCTTCTCGGCGCTGCTGATGGCCGGCCTCGACGGCATCCGCAACAAGATCGACCCAGGTCCGGCCATGGACAAGGACCTCTACGAATTGCCGCCGCGGGAGCTGAAGAAGATCCCGACCGTGTGCGGCAGCTTGCGCGAGGCGCTGACCAGCCTCGACAAGGACCGGGCCTTCCTCAAGGAGGGCGGCGTGTTCACGGACGACCAGATCGACTCGTTCATCGAGCCTCAAGATGACCGAGGTGCTGCGCTACGAGATGACGCCGCACCCGATCGAGTTCGTGCACTACTACTCGTTGTGAGGTGAGAAGGGGCCGGGCCTCGCGCTCGGCACCGCAGCACCCTTGTCGGCCGGGGCCCCTCGCGGGGCTCCGGCCGTTCTTTGCCGGCAGGAGCAGCGGTGATCGGGAAGCCCGTGCGCGGCGCCCAGGCGACTTCGTTCGCTCCCGGATCTCCCACACCCTTCCTCATCCTGAGGCGCCGCAGGGAAGCGGAGGCCTCGAAGGAGGCCTCCAAGGATCACCGAGACATCTGAGGCTCCTTCGAGGCCGCTGCGCAGCACCTCAGGATGAGGGAGAATGTGGGAGTTGCGTCTCACTGCCAACGTCGGCTCACCGAGATCGTAAGCTCGAATGGCCCCTTGGAGCGCTCTGATGCTCACCCTCGACCACCTCGTCGTCGTGGCGCCCGATCTCGCGGAGGGCGTGGCGCACGTCCGCGACTGCCTCGACCTCGCCATGCCGGAGGGCGGGCGCCATCGCGAGATGGGCACGCGCAATCACCTGCTCCGTCTCGGCGAGTCCGTCTTCCTGGAGGTGATCGCCGTCGATCCGGAGGCGCCGCCGCCTGCCCGCGCCCGGTGGTTCGGCCTCGACGACGCGGCGCAGGTGCGCGCCGATTGGGAGGCGGGCCGACGGCTGCGCGGCCTCGTCGCCCGCACCGGCGACCTGGATACCGTGCTCGCCGCCCATCGCGACCTGCTCGGGCAGGCTGCCACGATGACTCGCGGTGACCTGTCGTGGCGCTTTGCCGTGCGCCCGGACGGAGCTTGGCCGGCGGACGGGGCCGTGCCCTGCGTGATGGATTGGGGTCCGCGCGGAAACCCCGCCGCGACGATGCCGGATCTCGGCGTGCATCTCGAGGAGATCGTCCTGACGCATCCGGATCCCGACGGCGTGACCGCGCTCCAGGCGGGGCTCGGCCTCGTCGATCCGCCACGCCTCGTACGGGGCGCCCTCCCCCGCTACACGGCCCGGATCACGACGCCCTCGGGCTCGCGGATCCTGACCTGACCGGTCGACGGCCCCTCCCCGCCGGCCTGATCGGGTGGGTGACCGGCGAGGAGGGCCTGGCCGGGACTCGAGGTCTCCGGCGTGGGCAGCCTAGCAGCGGCGTCTCGCGGCGCGGTGACAGGAAAGGCTCACCCCGAACGAGAATCGTCCTGGTTGCTGCCTGAACGCTCACGTATGCGCGAAAATGTCAGTCTCGGGCCAACCGTCGAGGTCGAGGCGGGCGCGAGTCGGCAGGAAGGCGAAGCAGGCGGCGGCGAGATCGGTGCGGCCCTCGCGGGCCAGCATCGCATCGAGTCGCTCGCGGGCGGCGTGGAGATAGAGGACGTCGGACGCCGCGTAGTCGAGCTGCGCCTGCGACAGGCTCTCGGCGCCCCAGTCGGAGGATTGCTGCTGCTTGGACAGGTCGACGCCCACGAGTTCGCGCACCACGTCCTTGAGCCCGTGGCGGTCGGTGTATGTGCGGGCAAGCTTCGAGGCGATCTTGGTGCAGTAGACCGGCGCCGGCATCACCCCGAAGGCCTTGAACAGGACCGCCACGTCGAACCGGGCGAAGTGGAAGATCTTCAGCACGTCCGGATCCCCAAGGACGCGCTTGAGCACGGTGGGCTCCGGGCCGCCTTGCGGGATCTGAACCACGTCGGCGGTGCCGTCGCCCGTGGAGATCTGCACCACGCAGAGCCGGTCCCGATGCGGGTTCAGGCCGAGCGTCTCGGTGTCGATGGCCACAGCCCGGCCCGGATCGTAATCGGCGGGCAAGTCGCCGCGGTGGAGGCGTACGGTCGGGCTTGGCATGTTTTTCGGACCTTCAGGGTTTTCGGCCGGTACCATCGGTGCCAAGTGCCGGCAAGCGCGAGCAATTCGCTCTGAGACGCGGCACGGAGAAGCGGACATGACAGCGGCCGAGGTGATCGCGACCCTGGGGCTGAAGCCGCATCCGGAAGGCGGCCATTACCGCGAAACCTTCCGCGATCCGCGCACCGTCGGCGGCCGCTCGGTCGGGACCGCGATCTACTTCCTGCTGGATCTCGGCGAGGTCTCCGCCTGGCACCGCGTCGACGCCACCGAGATCTGGCACTGGCATGCCGGCGCGCCGCTGGTGATCACCACGAGCCCGAACGGGCACGACGCCGAAGCCCGGCATCTCGGCCCGGATCTCGCCGCCGGGCAGCGCCCGCAATGCGTGGTGCCGACCGGCCATTGGCAGACCGCCACCAGTCTGGGCGCCTGGACCCTCGTCAGTTGCACGGTCTCGCCGGGCTTCGATTTCGCGGGTTTCGAGATGGCGCCTCCCGATTGGCGGCCGACGCCGCGGGGTAGACCCGACTCGGCGCGGCGCGAGGCCCGCACCGCGGTGAGCGCCCCGGACACGATGAGCAGGCAGGCCAGCGCCAGGGCGGGGCCGGGGCTGGCGTAACCCGCCGCCACCAGGATCAGCGTCGAGAGCACCGGCGCCGCGTAGGCAGTGACGCCGAGCAGTCGGACGTCGCCGCGCTTGCAGCCGATGTCCCAGAGATAGAAGGCAGCTCCGACCGGTCCGAGGCCGAGCAGCGCCACCGCGCCCCACTGCACCGCGCCGGCCGGCCAGACCGTCGCCTCGAAAGCCAAGTGGCAGGCGAGGCTGAGCGCGGCCGTGACGAGGCAGAACCCCGCGACGGCGTCGGTCGGGACCTGCCCGACCCGGGCCGAGAGCACGGAGTAGCTCGCCCAGACGAAGGCCGCGGCCAGGGACGCCGCATAGCCCGGCAGCGCCCCCGCGGCGAAGCCGATCTCGCCCTGACCCGCGAACAGCGCCGCGACACCCGCGAGTCCGAGAGCCGCCCCGGCGAGATGCCCGGCGCGCAACCCGCCCGATTCCGGCAAGCGTGCCGAGAACAGGACGATCAGCAGCGGCCAGAGATAGTTGATCAGCCCGGCCTCGGCCGGCGGCGCGAGGCGCAGAGCGCTGAAGTAGAGCGCGTGGTAGCCGAACAATCCGCCGACCCCGAGCAGCCAGACCGGCCCGGGCTGGCGCAGGGCGCGGGCGCGGGCCGGCCGGGCGATCCAGGGCAGGCAGCCACACAGGCCACCGACGAGGAAGGTCATAGCGGCGAGCTGGAACGGCGGAACCGCGCCGGAGGCCGCGGTGAACAGGGCGAGCAGCGACCACAGCAGGATGGCGCCGAAGCCCGCGAGCGTCGCGGCCGAGCGCGGCGTGTTTCGGATCAGGGACGGTGCGGCTTCACTCATGCGTCGCGGCTATCACGCGGCTCCCGAACGGGCGAGACTTGGATTCACGCCCCTGTCACGATGGCGCCCTACCGGCGGCCGGGGATGAGGGGATCCGCGATGCGTGCGATTCTGGCCGGGCTGGCGGTGATCCAGGCGGGAGCCCCGGTCGTGGCGGGAGACTTGGCGCAGCTCGGGCCGCGGCCGTTCTACCTCGTGGATCAGTTGAAGCCCGGGCCGCTCAAGGAGCGCCTCGCCGCCTGCGGGATCGATCGCCCCTACACGCCGCGGACCTTCTCGATCTCGCACCGGGGGTGCCCTTGATGTTCCCGGAACACACCCGCGAGGGCCTGATCGCCGCCGACCGCATGGGCGCCGGGATCATCGCGTGCGACGTGGCCTTCACCAAGGATCGCGAGGCTCGTCTGCCGCCACAGCCAGTGCGACCTGCACACGACCACCGGCATCCTGGCCCGCCCCCGGCTCGCGGCGAAGTGCAGCCAGGGCTTCCAGCCGGCCGACCCGGCCGGCGGGCGCAAGGCCTCGGCCAGATGCTGCACCAGCGACCTGATGCTGGACGAGTTCAAGTCGCTCAACGGCAAGATGGACGCGGTCGACCCGGATGCCACCACGGTCAACGCCTACATGAACGCCACGCCCCGGTGGCGCACCGATCTCTACGCCACCACCGGCACGCTGACGTCCCACAAGGAGTACATCGCCCAGGTGAAGGGCATGGGCCGCAAGTTCACGCCGGAGCTGAAGGCCCCGCAGGTTCCGATGCCGTTCGAGGGCAGCTACACGCAGGACATGTACGCCCAGCAGCTCATCGACGAGTACAAGCAGGCGGGCATTGCGGCCTCCGATGTCTACCCGCAGAGCTTCCAGCTGCGGGACATCCTGTCCTGGCTGGAGAAGGATCCGGATTTCGGCCAGCAGGCGATCTTCCTCGATAACCGCGACGAGACCACGAAGGACTTCGATCCGGAGAAGCCGGCGACCTGGGCGCCCGGGATGGCCGAGTCTCGCCGGCAAGGGCGTCCGGATCCTGGCGCCGCCGCTCTGGATGCTGGTCCGGCCCGGCCCGGACGGCGCCATCGAGCCCTCGACCTACGCCCGGGAGGCGAAGAAGGCCGGGCTTGGCCTGATCGCGTGGTCGCTCGAGCGCTCGGGGCCGCTGAAGGACGGCGGCGGCTACTACTACCAGTCGATCAAGCCGGTGGTGACCGGGGACGGCGACATCCTGCGGCTGCTCGACGTGCTGCACGGGCAGGTCGGCGTGCTGGGCGTGTTTTCCGACTGGCCGGCGACGACGACTTTCTACGCCAATTACGTGGGAGCGCCGTAGGCCCGACGCTCAGTCGGACCACAGAACCACCAGCGAGAAGAGGCCCGCCATCGCGAAGTTTGCACCGCATCGATCGGTCCGCGGACCGGCACAGACGCGTGGACGCGCCGGCCTGAGCCCGGCGCGCCCGGTGGCGATCAGACGAAGTGCTGGCCGCCGTTGATGGTCAGCGTCGAGCCGTTCACGAAACCGGCCTCGTCGCTGGCGAGGTACTCGACCGCGTGCGCGATTTCGCTGGCTTCGCCGAGGCGGCCGGTCGGGATCGTCGCGATGATCTTGTTGCGGATGTCCTCCGGCACCGCCATCACCATCTCGGTCGCGATGTATCCCGGCGCGATCACGTTCACCGTGATGCCCTTCGCGGCGCTCTCCTGCGCCAGCGCCTTGGCGAAGCCGATCACGCCGGCCTTGGCGGCCGAGTAGTTCGTCTGGCCCGCCTGACCTTTCTGGCCGTTGATCGACGAGATGATGATGATGCGCCCGAAGCCGCGCGAGCGCATGCCCTCGATCAGCGGACGCGTGCAGGTGAACATCGAATCGAGGTTGGTCTTGATGACCGCCTGCCACTTGTCGAAGGTCATCTTGTGGAAGGCGCCGTCGCGGGTGATGCCGGCATTGTTCACCAGCACCTCGATCGGCCCGAGCTCGGCCTCGACGGCCTTGATCCCGGCCTCACAGCTCGCGAGATCGCCCACGTCGAACTTGAAAACCGGGATCCCGGTCTCGGCCTTGAAGGCGTTGGCCGCCTCGTCGTTGCCGCCATAATTGGCGGCGACCCTGTAGCCCTTATCCTTGAGCCGCTTCGAGATCGCCGCACCAATGCCGCGGGTGCCGCCAGTCACGAGGGCGACGCGTCCTTGAGCCATTGTTTCCTCCTGTTCGCATCACTTGATGCCGCGTGCGGATGGCGTCCGCACGCGATTTTTTCTGACTTCGGCCTTAAGTCTATGTTGTTGGCCGATACTGACGTTACAGAACGATCAGGGCCGCTCGACGCACATCGCGACGCCCATGCCGCCGCCGATGCACAGGGTGGCGAGCCCCTTCTTGGCATCACGCCGCTTCATCTCGTGCAGCAGGGTGACGAGCACCCGGGCACCCGAGGCGCCGATCGGGTGGCCGATGGCGATGGCGCCGCCATTGACGTTCACCTTGGCGTCGTCCCAGCCCATGTCCTTGTTGACCGCCAGCGCCTGGGCCGCGAACGCCTCGTTGGCCTCGATCAGGTCGAGATCGGCGGGCTTCCAGCCGGCCTTCTCCAGGGCTTTGCGCGAGGCCGGGATCGGCCCGGTGCCCATGACTTTCGGGTCCACGCCCGCGGTCGCCCAGGACTTGATCTTGGCGAGCGGGGTCAGGCCGCGGCGCTCGGCCTCCGAGGCCGACATCAGCACCAGGGCGGCGGCGCCGTCGTTGAGGCCCGACGCGTTGGCGGCCGTGACCGTGCCATCCTTGGTGAAGGCGGGCTTCAACTTGGCCATCGCCTCCACGGTGGCGCCGTCGCGGATGTACTCGTCGGTGTCGACGACGGTGTCGCCCTTCCGGCCCGGAACCGTGACGGGGACGATCTCGTCCTTGAAGCGCCCTTCCTTGCGGGCGGCCTCGGCCTTGTTCTGCGAGCGAGTGGCGAACTGGTCCTGCTGCTCACGGGTGAGCTGGAAGGCCTGGGCGACGTTCTCGGCGGTCTGGCCCATGTGGTAGCCGTTAAAGGCGTCCCAGAGCCCGTCCTTGATCATGGTGTCGACGAGCTTGACGTCGCCCATCTTCTGGCCGCCGCGCAGGTACTGCGCGTGGGGCGAGAGCGACATCGATTCCTGGCCGCCGGCCACGATGATCTTGGCGTCGCCGTTGGCGATCTGCTGCATGCCGATGGCGACGGTGCGCAGGCCCGAGCCGCAGACCTGGTTGAGGCCCCAGGCGGTGGCCTTCTCGGGGATGCCGGCCTTGATCGCGGCCTGCCGGGCGGGGTTCTGGCCGGCCCCCGCGGTGAGGACCTGACCGAAGATCACCTCGTCCACCTCGTCGGGCGCGACCTTGGCGCGCTCCAGGGCGGCCTTGATCGCGGTGGCGCCGAGCTCGTGGGCCGGCACCGCCCCGAAGGCGCCGCCGAACGAGCCGACTGGCGTGCGCGCGGCCCCGACGATGACGATCTCTTCGCTGCCTGCCATGTGAACGTTCTCCTCTCGCGAGCGGGCGCGCCTTCCTCGTCCCGGGCGCGCTCTGTGCCGGTCTTCCGATGAAGGGCGCGGGATCGGCGAAGTCAAGGTTGCGCAGCCGAGCGCGAAAACACGCCGATGACGGGCCCGGGAGACTGAAATGGCTCCCCCGGGACGATCGCCTGCATTATTCTGCGTTGAAGAGCTGCAGTTTGCTGTTTTCTGCGCCCTTGGAAGGCTTTAAGGATCGTGTTGCGGGCGCGAAGACGACCCCCGCCGGGTTGCACTGCGCGCCTGCAACGCCCCTGAGTCCCGAGTTCAGAAAGGCCGTTCCCGATGGCGGATACCGTCAAGGCCACCCAGACCGTCATCAAGAAGTACGCCAACCGGCGCCTCTACCATACTGGCACCTCGACCTACGTGACGCTGGAAGACCTCGCCACGATGGTCCAGAACGGCGAGGACTTCGTCGTCTACGACGCGCGCACGGGTGACGACATCACCCGCTCGGTGCTCACGCAGATCATCTTCGAGCAGGAGAACAAGGCCGGCGCGGAGAACCTGCTGCCGGTGGCGTTCCTGCGCCAGCTGATCCGGTTCTACGGGGACAGCATGCGCACGATGGTGCCGAGCTTTCTGGAATTCTCCATGGCGAATTTCGCCAAAGACCAGGACGGTCTGCGCGAGAAATTCGCCCAGAGCTTCGGCCCGGCCGCGTTCCAGAACGCGATCGAGCAGCAGGTGCGTACCAACATGAGCTTCTTCGATGATGCCATGAAGATGTTCACGGGCTTTGCGCCGCCCGCAACCGGGCCGCAGCCCCCGGCAGCGCCCACGCCGGCGCCCTACGCGGGTGGCGAGCTGGACGACCTCAAGCGTCAGATGCTGGAGATGCAGCAGCGCCTGGAGGCGCTTGCGAAGAAATAATGACCAGCTGGTGCGGCCGAATTGGCGGTTGACGATTAGTAAACGGCGGCTTCACCTTTGCGACACCCGCGCGGAAACGTGCATTGGGTGCTGCAATGGTGCGAATCGGAACAGACGGCCGTCTCGACCCGGCACAGGTCAGGCCTTCGCAGCCTGCGCGGGACGCGGCCGAGCACACGCCCCCGGAACCCGTCAGACCGCCGGCCCGCGCACTTGTCGTGATCGATGGGGGTTTGTCCGGCGCGCGCCGTGACGATGAAGCCACGACGGAAAGACCGGCCGCAGGTCGTCCCCGCGCCGGCTTCGTCGTGCAACTGCTCACGGCCCATGATCTGACGCTGCTTCCGTCGCGCCTGGAACGGACCCGGATGGCAGCCAACTTCTATGCGGAGAGCGCTCGGCGCCTCGGCTGACACGCGACCGCGTCCCCGAGCGGCACCCAGCGAAATCGTGACCGGAGGCGGCGCCGCAGCGCCGCCTTCGTCGGGCTCAGGCCTCGGCGGACTTGACCTTGAGGACCTGACGGCCGCGGTACATGCCGGTCTTCAGGTCGATGTGGTGCGGACGGCGCAGCTCGCCCGAATCCTTGTCCTCGACATAGGTCGGCGCCTTGAGGGCGTCGGCCGAGCGGCGCATGCCGCGACGGGAGGGGAGGTCTTTCGCTTCGGAACGGCCATGGCTGTGATCCTTCGTGACGCCGCGGACAAAGCGGCGCGCGTGCGGCTCCTCGATCGAGGATCGCCTCGCACACCGCAGGATACGGATGAGGGCGCGCTTATAGCTCCGGCCCCCGCCGCTGGCTAGAGGCGCCGGACCACAACCGTTAAGCGTGGGTTCAAGCGCGGCAGCTCAGACAGAGAGCGACGGTGCCGCGAAGCGGGCCGTGCCTCTCAGGAGTACGCCATGGCCTCCTCCACGAAAACCCTTGCCCTCCTCGCCCTGCTGTCGAGCCTCGTCGCGGCCCCCGCCCTGGCTCAGGCGCCCGCGCCGCATACGCCGAGCACCGCTGCACCGACCGCGCCCGCCAAGCCCATGGCGCCGAGCGCCCCTGTGGCGGGGTCGCCGAACGCCGCCAAGGGGGCGCTGATCGACCTCAACAGCGCCAGCACCGAGGAACTCGACGCCCTGCCCGGTATCGGCGCGGCCCGCGCCGCCGCGATCATCAAGGGCCGGCCCTATCGCGGGAAGGACGAGCTGGTCTCCAAGAAGATCATCCCGGAGAGCGTCTACGACGGCATCAAGGACAAGGTCATCGCCAAGCAGAAGTAGGTTCCCTACTCGGCGATCGCTCCCTGGGGCATGGAGAAGCCAGGGGGCGTCTTCTCAGCGGCGGCCTTGGGCGCCGCCTGCCGCCGGGCGGGAGCTTTCTTCCGGGCCTCGACGTTGGGCGGGGCCTTCACGGCGGGCGGCTCCTCGCAGGCCCGGAACGAGAGCTGCGCCAGGGGCGTCCCCTCCTCCGAGACGATGGTGATCGGCTCGGGCAAGGTCGGCAGGGCCGGCTGCCAGCGGATCGGGCCACCGAGCATCGCCTCGACACCCGCGGGGGCGCCGCCGCGCCGCAGGGTGGTGAAGTCCGGCCCGTAGGCGGTGGCCACCTTGCCGGCGACCACGACCTGAAGGACCTCGTTCACCTCCGGCGTCAGCGGCCGGAGCGGGTTCGTCGTCCGCACCTGCCCGGCCCGGGTGATCACCATCTTGAACCCCTTGCCGCTCTCGAAGCGCGCGGCCCGCGGGCCGCAGGGCTGACCGACGGTGAGACCGGCGGCCGGCGTAGGCGACTCCTGAGCCGGGGCCGGGGCGGGCGCGCTCTGGGCCGGGAGCTGCTGGGGCGCGGGCGCCGGAGCGGCATGTCCCGTCGAGAGGCAGATCGGCACGGCAAGCAGGCCGGCCGCGCCCCGAGCGAGCAGCCTCATCGTCCGGACCCCGGCAGGTCATGACGCGGCGGCTCAATCCGCCCCGTCCTGTCGAGCGCTTTGATCGGTTCCAATTCTGTCGCTTCCAGATCGAGCACGCGCGGATCGAGCACCTGCGCCGTCCGGTCGATCGGGCTTTTGCGCGGCCCGATCGGGCCGAGCAAGAT
Source organism: Methylobacterium sp. P31 (assembly GCA_050632875.1). Classification (GTDB taxonomy): domain Bacteria; phylum Pseudomonadota; class Alphaproteobacteria; order Rhizobiales; family Beijerinckiaceae; genus Methylobacterium. The sequence goes on from JBODSC010000001.1 coordinate 593,536, forward strand.
CTCTTCATCCTCCGCGTCGAGTCTCGGACCCCATGCGGAGGGGCTCACGCCGGCTCCGGGCCGCCATCGCGGCGACGGCAAGTCCGGCGATGGCGAAAGCCAGTATAGCCAGGATGATCAGCAGGCGCTCCATCAGACCGGAAGCTCTAACCCGCGCCAAGGGGCGTCGTCACCCCGTCGCGTGCGGAACATCGCCTTCGTGCGCGATGGGACCGAATCGGTAACGCAGGGACGATAGGCCGGGTTGGGCTCAGGCCGGACGGAAGGCGCAGGCTCAGGCGGCCATCCGCCGGCAGGTCTCCTCGCAGGATCGGCACGCCTTCACGCAGGCCTCCATGTCGCCCACCGTCTCGCACGATGACGCGCAGGCTGCGCAGACCTCGGCGCAGGCCCGGCACTGATGCTTGTGGATCGGGCTGCCGATGAGCATGAGGTGCGCGCAGGTCCTGCAGGTCTCGGCGCAGGCCATCATCAGCCGGAAGTGCTCCGGCTCGACGTGCTTGCCCCCGGCTTCGAGGCAATGGTTCGACGCCATGCCGAGGCAAGTCTGGTAGCAATGCAGGCAGGCGTCGATGCAGGCCTGGATGTCCGGGCTGGGTGTCTGGGACATCCGAATCTCCCTGGGGTCTTCCCGGCCAATGCATCCGGCGCAATCGGGTTTGCGGCCGCGCCGGCTCGTGGACGCTTGCGGACCGAGTCCAGGCCCGCACGGAACGCTCCTTGCGTGGGCCGGGGGACCGGGTAGATGCGGGCAGACCGGAGCCGGAACCGACCGATGCAGCATGAGCCGAGCCGCAAGCCCGAGGAGCTGGAGGATCATCTCCTCGGCCTGATCGAGGCGGCGCGGGACCAAGCCCGGGAAGATCCCTTCCGGAACCCCGTCCTGGCCGTGACCCTCGCGATCACCCGCCGATTCGACCGGAACGAGATCTCCACAGGCGACCTCGACGGCCTGTTCGCGCGGCTGCGCGCGGCCGCCCTCGCGGCGCGGGCGGCACGGCTGCGCGCCTACGTTGGGCTCGATGCCGCACCGGCCGATCCCCAATCGGCGATCCCCGCCCGCCTCGTTGCGGCGGTTCCCGGCCGTCCGGAGAGCTTCGAGGCCTTCGCGGCGTTCATCCACCGGACCGCCTTCGCGGTGGTGTTCACGGCCCACCCGACCTTCGGCATGCCCAGGGCCGTGGCGAGCCTGCTCGCCGAGGCGGCAAGCCTGCCGGACAAGGCGGCCCGCGCCCACCTGATCGAGCGCGCGGCCGCGCTCTCAACCCGGCCGGATGCCCCGATCACCCTGGATGTCGAGTTCGAGCAGGCCTGCTTGGCGGCCAATAACGGCCGGCTCGCCCTCGATGCGTTCAACGGCGCGCTGCTCGATGCGGCCCGCGACCGCTGGCCCGAGCGCTGGACCGAGCTGACGCCCCGCCCCTTCGCCATCGCCAGCTGGGTCGGCTGCGACACCGACGGGCGCACCGATATCGGCTGGTGGGACACACTGCGCTACCGGCTGATCTCCAAGCGCATGCAGTTCGACCGGGTGATGCGCAATTTGCCCGAGATCGCCGCCTGCCGCGAGGTTCGCGCCCTGGCGGATGGCGCGCTGGCGGCCGTGAACCGCCAGCTCGCCGTCGCGCCCCGCCTCGGCGACAAGCCGTCCCTGGAGGCGGTGCACCGGTTCGCCCTGGCGCTCATCATCGAGCGCGAGCGCGCTCAGACCGATGCCCGCGCCCTTATGGCCGGATTGACCGCGGCGCTGGAGGCCGCCGGAGACGACGCCGACAAGCGGCGCATCGCGATTCTGCGCGCGGGCGTGGCGACGCACGGACTCTCGAACGCCCTCCCGCATTTCCGCCTGAACGCCAGCCAGATCCACAACGCGGTGCGCCGCGTCGTCGATCTTGAGGGCGAGCCGACGGATTCGGCCCGCCGTCGCTCGCATCTCGCCAGCGTCCACGCGCTCCTGAACGACGTGCGCCCGGTGGCGGTGGATTTCGGGGCGCTGGCCGCCGAGCGGGCCTCGGCCGCCCGGCTGATGATGACGATCGCCCAGATCCTCAAGCACGTCGACGGCACCCATCCGGTGCGCTTCCTGATCGCCGAGACCGAGACCGGCTACACGCTCCTCGCCGCCCTCTGGCTGGCGCGCCATTACGGCATCGCCGACAAGCTGGAGATCACGCCACTGTTCGAGACGGCGAGCGCCCTGGAGCAGGGCATCCGGGTGCTCGACGATGCCCTGCGCAACCCGCACTGGCGCCAGTATCTCAAGCGCATCGGCCGGCTCACCGTGCAGTTCGGCTACTCCGATTCGGGCCGCTACGTCGGGCAGCTCGCCGCGACCTTCTGGATCGAGCGGCTGCGCCTGCGGATCACCGAGATGCTGATCCAGAACGGCCTGTCGGACGTGGAGCTGGCGATCTTCGACACGCACGGCGAATCGATCGGGCGCGGTGCCCATCCGACGTCGCTGCGCGACCGCCTCGCCTACCTGGCACCCGAGGATGCCCGGGACCGCGCCCGCAAGGCCGGCATCCGGGTCCGCCTCGAATCGAGCTTCCAGGGCACCGACGGCTACCTGCTCTACGGCACCGAGGCGCTGGCGGCGGCGAGCGTTGCCCGCATCGCCGAGCACGTCTACGCCCTCGATGTCGCGGAGGACGATACGTTCTCGGATTACGCCCTCAACGACAGCGAGAAGACCGCCGACGCCCAGGACGACCCGATCTACTCCGAGCCGGACTTCGCCCTCGAATTCTTCACCGCGGCCCGCCAGGACATGGAGGCGCTGGTGGACGATCCGGGCTACGCCGCGCTGCTGGGGACCTTCGGCCCCAGCCTGATCGACCGCACCGGCTCGCGCCCCGTGGCACGCCAGACCGACAATGGCGGCCCGGCCCGCATCACCCATCCGCGCCAGATGCGGGCAATCCCCAACAACGCCATCCTGCACCAGCTCGGCTTCCTGGCGAATTCGCTGCACGGGATCGGCCGCGCCGCCCAGCGCGGTCCCGACCTGTTCCGTGACATGCGCCGCGATTCGGTGCGGTTCTCCCGCGCCTTCCGGCTGGTGCAGCACGCCGCCTCGGTGGGCGACCTCGACGTGCTGCGCGCCTATATCGACACGCTGGATCCGGCCGTGTGGCTGGAACGGGCGCGGCGGACGCAGAAGGACTTCCGCCGGGACGAACTCGTCGTGATCGCGGGCGCCCTGGAGCGCCTTGATCTCGCTGCGTCACTCCGGAGCCTGTTCGGGCGGCTGACCCGCGACTGGCTGGCCCTGGCGGCGGCCGCCCCGGACCTTCAGGGCATGTCGGCCCGGCTGACGCTTCTCCACGCGCTGCGCCTCGCTCTGATCCACCGGATCTGGTTCCTGGCCGTGCATATTCCGGGCTTCCGGCCGCAAGCCGGCATCTCCCGCGAGCAACTCCTCGAGCGTTTCCTGCGCCTCGATATCGACGGCTGCCTGAAGCTGCTGGACGAGATCTTCCCGATTACCCCGGACCCGACGCTCGGCCTCAATTTCGGCGAGCCGGCGGGTCCGCGCGATGTCGGCACCTACGAGGCCGAGCATGCCAACCTGTTCGAGCCGATCCGCCGGATGTTCGAGCAGGTGCGCGAGATCTCCGGGATGATCCAGCACGAGGTCGGGGCGTTCGGGTGACGTGCGCCGCCGGATCGAGACTGCCGCCGCTGGCCCGCTGCGCTGCGCGCGCACGAGCGAGGGCCGCGCGTCCGGGCGGCCCGGCCGGAAGGCGGAAGGCGCATCAGGGCCTGCCCGAGACGAGCGACTCGACCGCGCGGAGCAGTTCCGGGCCGATGATCGGCTTGTCCAGACGTGGTCGACCGCTGTAGCCCGGTTCGTTCCGGACCCGCACTTCGCCCGTGGCGAACAGGAACGGCACGCCCAAGGCGCCGAGCCGGTCGGCGACGGGGTAGACCGTCTCGCCTGTGCCGAGGTTGATATCCAGAACCGCCGCATCGAGGGCGCCCTCGTGCTCGATCAAGTCGAGCGCCTGCTCCACGCTCGGCACGGGTCCGACCACCTCAATGCCTGCCTCTTGCAGCCATCGATTCAGCTCCATGGCGATGAGGTACTCGTCCTCGACCACGAGCACACGACGTCCTGCCAGCAGCCCTGCATCTTCAGGCATGGAGCCTCTCATGCCTCCGCCAAGCCTTTCATCGTGGCAGATCGTCCGGCGCGCCGCGCTTATCCATGTCAGGTCAGCGGCAATTCGATCCGGCAGCGCACGCCGTCCTGGCGCACCTCGTACGCAGTCCTGGCCCGCAGCGCGTAGGACAGGGCGTTCTCGATCAATTCACGCCCATAGCCGCGTCGCGTCGCCGCCTCGGGCGGAACATCGACCCCGGTCTCGATCCAGTCGAGGACCAGGCGCACGCGGTTTCGCTGGCCGCGCACGGTGGCCCAGGACACGGACAGGCGTCCGACGCCGTCCTTGAGCGCGCCGTACTTCACCGCGTTGGTCGTCAGCTCGTGAAGCGCCAGCGCGAAGTTCTGAACTTGGCGCGCCGTGAGGTGGGCCTTCGGGCCGCTCACGATCACCCGCGGCGACTTGATTCCCCCATGCGCCGCCAGTTCCATGCGCACCAAGGCCCCGACCTCGACCGTGTCGCTGCCGGACTGGCTGAGCAGCCCCTGGGCTCGACTGAGGGCCTTGAGGCGCGCCTCGAACGCCGTGACGGAGCCGCCCCGCCCCACCGTCTGGTTGGCCACCGACGCGATCACCCCGAGCAGATGCGCGAGCGGTGCTGAAGTTCGTTGATCAGCACGTCCTGCCGCTGCTGAGCCCTCTTGGCTTCGGTGAAATCCGTCGCGATGCCGCCGATGCGCTGAACGCGGCCCTCCGCGTCGAACAGCGGGAAGCCGGTATTCTCGATCCACCGCTCTTCGCCGTCGCCGGGTCGCCGGATGCGGAACGCGTAGGTGACCGGCTCGCCGGCCCGCACGGAGCGGATCGCTCCCAGCACGCGGTCGCGGTCCTCGGGCAGGACCAGCTTGATCCAGCCCCGGATCCCGTCGCCTTCCTGCACGTAGTCGGGCGGAACGCCGTAGATCCGCTCGAAGGCGGGCCCGATATACTCGAAGCGCAGCGTCTCGGCGTCCCGGATCCACACCGCGGCCGAGGCGGCTTCTGCGAACTGCCGGAAGCGCGCCTCGCTCGCGCGGAGCGCCTCCTCCGTTTCACGCCGCCGGGTGACGTCCTGGCCGATCTTGAGGAAGCACCGCACGGCGCCCTCCGCATCGTGGAGCGCGGTCACCGAGCCTTCGATGAAGAGGCGCGCGCCGTCCCTGTGGAGGTGCCAGCGCACGTTCGGAGCCGAGCCCTCGCGCCGTGCGGTATCGATCTCCTTCTTGTCCTCACCCGCCTCGCGATCCTCCGGCGTGAACAGGACGTTGCCGGGGCGCCCGACGATCTCCTCGGGTCTCCAGCCGAACACGGAGGCGGCACCCGGCAGCCAGTCGGTAATGCGATCCTGCGGGTCCGTGATGTAGATGGCGTAGTCGAGCGCGCGCTCGACGACGAGGCGGAAGCGATCCTCGCTCGTGCGCAGGTCGTGCACCTTGTGCAGGCGGTCGATCACCGGGCCCAGCACGATCGCGTAGGTGCGCAGGAACTCGGTATCCGCGTCGGTGAAATCGCGCGGCTCCGTCGCATCCACCTGGAGGAGCCCGTAGGGCCTCCTGCCGGGCAGGTAGATCGGCACGTTGGCCAGCGCGACGACTCCGGCCTCCTGCATGAACGCCGGGACTTCGAAGCGCCGCTCCTTGCCGATGTCCTGCGTGATGACGGGCTTGCCCGCCTTGATGGAATAGGTCTCCGAGGAGCACTCGCTCATCGGCGGGCGGAGGCCGACGACGGGGCGGTCCCATCCCACGGCGGCCCGTACGAGCAGGGACCGGCCGCCCTCCTGGATCTCGAGGATCTTGGAGCGATACGTGCCGAGTGCCTCGCCCACGAGGCGACAGGCTTCGACAGTCACTTCGTCGAGGCTCTGGCTCTGGAGCGCGAATTCGCCGAAATCGGCCAGCACTCGTTGCCGCCTCAGCATGTCCGCGATGCGCTCGCGATCGGACATCGGCTCACCTGCGCTGCGCACGCGACCGCAGCCATCGTCGCGATGGAGCGCTGCACTGTGGATCAGATGCAGGCAATCCGTCAGGCCCGATGGCGGATCCGTCGCCCGGGGCGGTGGTCCGGTGGCTGACTGAGGCAAAGCCGTCGAACAACCCTGGGCAGTTCGCGAGCGCGCGGCACGACGCGAAACGCTTCAGGCCGCCTCCACCCGGAGCACCGTGCCGCTGATCCCGATGACCCGCACCCGCCTGCCCGCCGGCAGGTCGGGGCCGGCGACCCGCCACAGGGTATCGTCGAAGCGGATGCGGCCCGTGCCCGCCACGATCGGCTCTTCGAGGATAGCCTCGCGCCCGATCAGCCCGCGGTCGGCACGGTTGAGGCCGGACCCCTGCAGCGCGGCCCGGCGCCGCTGAACAGCGGTGGCGATCCCGGCCAGGATGACGGCGAGCGCCGCGAAGAGCAGGGTCTGCCCCTGCCAGGGCAACGGGAGCGCGGCGGTGACGAGTCCGGTGACGAGCGCCGCCAGCCCCAACCAGATCAGGAAGATGCCCGGCACCAGGATCTCGGCGGCGGCCAGCACGAGGCCGCCGATCACCCAGCTCCAGGCGGCCCCCACCGCCTCGAAGGCCTGCTGAATGGCGGCGAGCGTCACGGCGGCCAGGTCCGGGGCGGGGCGACGTTGGGCGGCGTCCCGGCGCGCCGGGGCGGCGCGGCCTCGCCGAACACGGTGCGGGTGAGTTCACCGATCCCGCCGAGGGTGCCGGCCAGCGCCGCCGCCTCGATCGGCACCACGACGACCCGCTGGTTGGGCGCCGTGGCGATCGCGCGGACCGCATCGACATACTTCTCCGCCACCAGGAAGTTGGCGGCCGCGATGTCGCCCTCGGCGATGGCCCTGCTGACCATCCCGGTCGCCCGCGCCTCGGCCTCGGCGGAGCGCTCGCGCGCCTCGGCGTCGCGGAAGGCGGCCTCGCGCCGCCCTTCCGCCTCCAGGATTGCCGACTGCCTGCGCCCCTCCGCCCGCAGGATCTCGGCGGCGCGCTGCCCCTCCGCCTCCAGGATGGAGGCGCGCTTCTCGCGCTCGGCCTTCATCTGCCTGGCCATGGCGCCCGCGAGGTCGGCCGGGAGCACGATGTCCTTGATCTCGATCCGGTTGATCTTGACGCCCCAGGGCGAGGCCGCCGCATCCATCACCCGGAGCAGGCGCTCGTTGATCTCGTCCCGATGGGCGAGAAGCTGGTCGAGGTCCATCGAGCCGACCACGGTGCGGATGTTGGTCATCGTCAGGGTCGTAGCGGCGAGGTCGAGGTTCGAGACCTCATAGGAGGCCCGCGCCGCGTCGAGCACTTGGTAGAAGACCACCGCGTCGATGGTCACGCCAGCATTGTCGCGGGTGAAAGCCTGCTGGCTCGGCACGTCGATGACCTGCTCCATCACGTTGACCCGCCGGCCGACGCGCTCGATGAAAGGCGTGATCAGGCCAAGGCCGGCCTCAAGGCTGCGGGCGTAGCGGCCGAAGCGCTCCACCGTGTAGACGTAGCCCTGGGGCACGATCTTCACCCCGGCCGCCAGGGTTATGACCGCGAGGGCCGCGACGCCAACCGCGAACACGCTCAGGCCGACCGGAAGATCCATCGCCACCCCTCCTCTGCCGCGCACGCAGACCGGCGGGCGTCGTGACCGGCAACGTATCAGCTGAGCCGGAGCCTCGCGACCGCACTGCCGAGCGCGTCCGACACCTTCCGGCGCCGCCCACAACCACGCCTGCTCCTGGGGGCGGACGAGCCCGCGGCTGAACGGGTGCCCCACCGATTTGATCATCATCGGTTCAGGCGGCTGAGCTTAGGAAGCAGTCAGCGTCGCACTCGTCGTCGCTCCGGCGTCGCCTGTGAAACGCTTGTTGAAGAAACAATCGGCATGATATCGGCCAGCCTCGCCGCGGAATGAAGTCCTTTCGCGCCGCTGCGGGCGGCAGAAATCCCCATTCAACCGGATTCGGTGCGCGCGTGAAGATCGCTGTCCTCGCACATCTGAAGTACCCGATCGGCCAGCCCTATGCCGGCGGCTTGGAGATGCACACGCATCTCCTCACCGTCGCACTCAAGCGGCACGGGCACGATGTGACGCTGTTCGCCAGCCGCGGATCGGATCCGGCGCTCGATCCGGTGATGCTCTGCGACCCGACCGGGGACGCCCTCCTCGATCCGGAGCGCGAGGCGGCGATCGACCGGGCGGAGGAGGACGCCTACCGGCGGATGATGGAGATGGTCGCGGCCGGCGGCTTCGACCTCGTGCACAACAATTCCCTGCACGCCGTGCCCCTGCGGGAGAGCGTCCGGCTCGGCCTGCCCTGGGTGACGGTGCTGCACACGCCCCCTTTCGAGGCCCTCGTCAGCGGCGTCGTCAGGGCCGATCCCGACATGGCGTTCCTGGCAGTCTCGCCGTCCCTGGCGCAGGAATGGGAGCATCTCGTGCCCGGCGCCCAGGTGATCGACAACGGCGTCGATCTCTCGACTTTCGCGTTCTCCGAGCAGGCCGACGATCCGCCCTTCGCCTTCTGGTCCGGCCGGATCGTGCCCGAGAAAGGGCTGCACCTCGCCATCGACGCCGCCCGCGCCGCCGGGCTGCCGCTGACCTTCGCGGGACCGAAGCTCAATCCCGGCTACTGGGCAGCCGAGATCGCCCCGCGGCTCGGGCCGGACCTGACGCATCTCGGGCATCTCTCCCACCGTGATCTCGCCCATCATCTCGGCCGAGCCCGGGTGGCGATCGTCTCGCCGCGCTGGGAGGAGCCCTTTGGCCTCGTTGTCGCCGAGGCCCTTGCCTGCGGCACGCCGGTGGCGGCCTTCCGCCGGGGCGCGATGCCCAATATCCTCAACGCGCAGTGCGGCCGCCTCGCGCATCCGGACGATTCGCAGGACCTCTCGGTGGCGATCCGGGAAGCCGCCGGGCTGTCGCGCCGCGCCTGCCGCGCGCGGGCCGAGGCGCTCTACGATGCCGCCGCGATGACCGACCGCTATCTAGAAGCCTACGAGGCCGTGATGGCCCGCTGCGCCGAGCGGGCGCGGCCGGCTCTGCGCGTCGCCGGAGGGCGGGCCTGACATGACCGCCGACGCAGTCCGACCAGACACCCTGCCCTGCGTCGTCTGTATCCCCGCCCGGAACGAGGAGGAACGCCTGCCGCGGCTGCTCGCCTCCCTGGCCGCGCAGGACGGCGTCTCGGCGTGGGCGCCGCTGCGGGTCGTGGTGCTCGCCAACAACTGCACCGACGGGACCGTCGCGGCCATCCGTGCCCTGGAGGAATCGGGCTCGCTCGCACCCCTCGCGCTTCGGCTGATCGAGGCGCGGTTCACTGGCGCGCAGGCCCATGTCGGCACGGCGCGGCGGGCGGCTCTCGACGCCGGCGCCGACTGGCTGACCGCCGAGGGCCGCCCGGACGGCATTCTTCTCACCACCGACGCGGATGCCCGCCTGCCGGCCGACTGGGTCGCGGCGAACCTGCGGGCGCTGGCGGACGCGGACGTGGTCGGCGGCCGGCTCGTGATCGACGGTGACGGGGCCGCGGATCCGGGACTCGCGGACCTGCACGCCCGCATCGAGCGGTACTGGTCCGGCGTCCGGCGCCTGGAGGACATCCTCGACCCGCCGCCGCACGATCCGGCTCCGCGCCACGGCGACCATACCGGCGCGAGCCTCGCTTTACCCGTTGCCCTCTATCGCGCCGTCGGGGGCTGCCGCCCCTGCCCTGCGGCGAGGACAATGCCCTGGTGAGCCTGCTGCGCGATCGCGGCGCCCGCCTGCGTCACTGCCCGCAGGTCCGCGTGATGGTCTCGGCGCGGCACCAGGGCCGGGTCTCGGGCGGCATGGCCACCGAGATGGCGCGGCGCGCGCGTGTGCTCGCCGGCGAGGCGTATCTGCTGCCCGAGGCCGCGCACTGGCAGGCGCTGATCCTGCGCCGGGCCGCCCTGCGCCGGGCTTTCCACCTCGCGCCGGCGGCTCGCGCCGCGGCCTGCGCGCGGCTCGGGCTCGATGCGGACGATCTCGCCGCCATCGGCAATTGCTCCAATGACATCGCCTTCGTGGAACGGGCCGACCGGATCCTCGAAGCGCGCTCCCCGCCGGCCCGGGAATGCCCCCTCGATCGGGCGCTCACCGATCTCGACGCCCTGGCCATCTCCCTGCGGGACGCCGCGTGACCCGGGGGATCGGCTGGTACGTTCACCACCAGGGCGCCGGCCATCTCCAGCGCGCCCGCGCTGTGGCGGCGTCGCTGCCCCGCCCCTGCACGCTCATCGGGACGCTCACGGGGTCCGACACCGGCGGGCTCGACGTCCTCGATCTGCCCGACGACCGCCCGCTCGGCGGCGCGGCGGATTTCGACGGCCGGGACGGCGAAGATGAGCGGCCGGAGGCGCTGCATTACGCCCCGCTCAACCATCCCGGGGTACGGACCCGGATGGCGCGCATCGCCGCCTGGGCGGAGCGCACCGATCCCGCCCTCATCGTGGTCGACGTCTCGGTGGAGATTGCGATCCTCGCGCGGCTGCTGTCGATCCCGACGCTGGTGGTGCGGCTGGCCGGCACCCGGACAGACCGGCCGCATCTCGAGGCCTTCCGCAGCGCGGCGCGGCTGCTCGCACCCTTTCCTCAGGCACTCGACGGGGAGGCGGTGCCCGACTGGGTGCGGGCCAAGACGATGTACGCCGGCTTCCTCGGCGCGCCGTCGCAACCGGTCTCGGAAGCGGGCCGGGAGATCGTGGTGGTGTTCGGCCGCGGCGGCGCGGGGGTGAATTCGCGGCGCTCGCCGCGGCGGCCCGGGCGGTTCCCGACCGGCCCTGGCACGTTCTGGGACCGATCTCGGGCACGGGCCAGAGGCCGGACAACCTGCATCTGCACGGCTGGGTCAACGACGTCGAGGCCCGGGTAGCGCGGGCGGCACTGCTGGTCGGCGGCGGCGGCGACGGTCTCGTGGCCCTCGCGGCCGCTCAGGGCAAGCGCTTCATCTGCCTGCCGGAGGAGCGCGCCTACGGGGAGCAGACCGAGAAAGCCGCCGCGTTGGCCCGTCTGGGCGCCGCCATCGTGCATCCCGGCTGGCCGGAGGCCTCTGCGTGGGCCGGTCTCGTCCAGGCCGGACTGGCCCTCGACCCGGCTGTCATCGCCGGCCTGCACGAGCCGGACGCGGTGCGCGCCTGCGCGGCGGCGATCGAGGAACTCGCCCGGCAGTTCGACCGGGCATGAACAAGGCGTCCATCCACGGTGACGGACGCCCCTGGGCCTCAGCGCGATGCCGCGCGGAACGTCAGGAAATCAGGTCGAGCTTGGCTGCCTCGATTCCGTCGGCACGAATCGTCTCCGGCAGAGCCGAGAAGTCGCGGTAGCCAGCCTCCCGCGCCATGGCGTCGAGGGCGGTCTGCTCATCGTCGGCCGCTCCGGTCCAGAGCACGGCGCCACTCTTCTTCTGTCTAATCTGAAAAATGCTCATCCATTCCTCCCCCGGTCTTGATCAGGCCGCGCGAAGACCCGCGATCTGATAACGTTTATCTTCACGGCGAGTTGCAGCTCGGAAGATCGAAACAGTCGCTGTCCGGCGTTCACCACGCGCCTGCGGCGTGAGGCCTGGCGACGGCGATGCCTGAAGGCGGTATGCTCGGCCGGGTCGAGGAAAGCGCGCCATGAAAACGCCGGTCTGCATCGCGAGAGAGGAGCGATATCAGTCCAGCGCCGCCAGCGAGACTTCCGTTTTGATGACCGTCCGCGGGCGCACGTCCCGACTCAGCCTGCTGTTCGGGCTCGCGATCCTCGCCGCAGCGCCCGCGCGCGCCGCGGAGACCGCGGCCGTCCCAGACGCCGCCGCCATCGCGCCGGCAGTCACCGTCGTCCCGGCCGAGAACCGCGAGATCGTCGAGCGCGCGGTCGTCACCGGCACGCTGGTCCCCCGGGACGAGATCCTCGTCTCCCCTGAGATCGAGGGCCTGCGGATCACCGAGCTGCTCGTCGAGGAGGGGGACCGCGTCACCAAGGGTCAGGTCCTCGCGCGCCTGTCGCTGGAGATGATCGTCACCCAGGAGGCCTCGAACGCGGCGGCGATCGCCCGGGCCGAGGCGGCCATCGTTCAGGCCCGGAGCCAGATCGTCCAGGCGCAGGCCGCCAACCTCGAAGCCAGGCAGGCCCTCGAACGGGCCCAGGCGCTCGCCAAGACCGGCAACGCCACCGCGGCCGTGCTGGAGCAGCGCGTCTCGGCGGCGCAGGGCGCCGAGGGCCGGCTCGCCGCCGCCAAGGGCGGACTGCAATCCGCCGAGGCCGACCTCGCCACGGCCCGAGCCGCCGGCGCCGAGATCGCCCTGCGGCGCGCTCGTACCGACATCCGGGCGCCCGAGGCCGGGATCATCAACCGCCGCACCGCCCGAATCGGCGCCACTGCCACCGCCGCGGGGGAACCCCTGTTCCGGTTGATCGCCCGGGGTGAGATCGAACTGGAGGGTGAGGTCCCGGAGACCTCCCTGGCCCGCATCAAGATCGGTGACCCGGCAAGCCTCGACCTCGACGACGGGCGCCAACTGCGGGGCAAGGTGCGCCGCGTCTATCCGGAGGTCGACCGCGCCACCCGCTTGGGCAAGATCCGCATCCGCCTCGGCGACGATCCGGCCCTGCGCATCGGCGCCTTCGCCCGCGGCAATGTGGAGGTGGCCCGCCGCACGGGCGTCTCGGTTCCGGTCTCCAGCCTGCTCTATGCCGCCGACGGCCGTGCCAGCGTCCTGGTGGTCAAGGATGGACGCGTCGAGGCGCGGCCGGTCACGACCGGCCTCACCGCCGAGGGATTCACGGAGATCCGCGCGGGCGTCGCCGCCGGCGAGAACGTGGTTGCCCGTGCCGGGAGCTTCCTGCGCGACGGCGACCGGGTGCGCGCCGTCCCCGCGCCCGACAGCACACCCATGGCGACCCCTCTGGCCGATGCGGCCCCGCGGTAGGATGACGCCATGCGCCTCAACGTCTCCGCCTGGGCGATCCGGAAGCCGCTGCCCTCGGTGGTCCTGTTCCTGGTCCTGATGATCCTCGGGCTGGTGAGCTTCCGCTCCCTGCCGATCACCCGGTTCCCGAACATCGACATCCCGATCGTCTCCGTGACGATCACCCAGTCCGGCGCCGCGCCCGCCGAGCTGCAGACGCAGGTCACCAAATGGGTCGAAGACTCGGTGACCGGCGTGAAGGGCGTCAAGCACATCCTGTCGACCATCACCGAGGGCATCTCGACGACGACGATCGAGTTCCGCCTGGAGGTGAACCAAGATCGGGCGACCAACGACGTCAAGGACGCCATCGCCAAGATCCGCCAGAACCTGCCGCGCACCATCGACGAGCCCATCGTCTCGCGCGTCGAGATCGCCGGTCTTCCGATCATGATCTACGGCGCCTCCGCGCCTGCCATGACGCCCGAGGACCTGTCGTGGTTCGTGGACGACGTGGTCGCCCGCGGGCTCCAGAGCGTGAAGGGCGTCGGCGGCGTCGAGCGTCTCGGCGGCGTCGCCCGGGAGATCCGCGTCACCCTGAAGCCCGACCGGCTGCTGGCGCTCGGCATCACCGCCGCGGACGTGAACCGGCAGCTGCGCCTCACCTCGGCCGACATGGCCGGCGGCCGGGCCGAGGTCGGCGGCCAGGAGCAGTCGATCCGGGCGCTCGCCGCCTCGGCGAGCCTCGAGACGTTGGCCAAGACCTCCATCGTCGTGCCGGGCAACCGCAAGGTCCGGCTCGACGAGCTGGCGAGCCTGTCGGACACCGCCGAGGAGCCCCGCACCTTCGCGCGCTTCAACGGCGAGCCGGTGGTCGCCTTCGCGATCTCCCGGGCGAACGGCGCCAGCGACGCCGACGTCTCGGCCGGGGTCGCCAAGAAGATCGCCGCGCTGCACGCGGCCAATCCCAATGTGCACTTCGACCTGATCGACACCAGCGTCGACAACACGATCGGCAACTACCACTCGGCCATGATGGGCCTGATCGAGGGCGCGGTTCTCGCAGTCGTGGTGGTGCTGCTGTTCCTGCGGGACTGGCGGGCGACGCTGATCGCCGCAGTGGCGCTGCCGCTCTCGGTGCTGCCGACCTTCTGGGTAATGAGCGCGCTCGGGTTCTCGCTCAACGCCGTGAGCCTGCTGGCGATCACGCTGGTCACCGGCATTCTCGTCGACGACGCGATCGTCGAGATCGAGAACATCGTCCGGCACATGCGGATGGGGAAATCGCCCTACCGCGCCGCCCTGGAGGCCGCGGACGAGATCGGGCTCGCGGTCATCGCCATCACGGCGACGATCATCGCGATCTTCTCGCCCGTGTCGTTCATGGGCGGCATCGCTGGCCAGTACTTCAAGCAGTTCGGCCTCACTATCGCGGCGGCGGTGTTCATGTCGCTGCTCGTGGCGCGGCTGATCACGCCGCTGCTCGCCGCCTACTTCCTGCGCGACCACGGCCCCGACCACACGCGGGACGGGTTCGTGATGCGCGGCTACACGCGCCTCGTGGCGTGGTCGGTGCGGCACAAGTTCATCACGCTGGTGCTCGGCATCGCGTGCTTTGCCGCCTCCATGGCCTCGACGGGCCTGCTGCCCGCGGGCTTCCTGCCGGCGGAGGACCAGGCCCGCACCCTGTTCGTGGTCGAGCTGCCGCCGGGCGCCCGGCTCCAGGACACGGTGCGGGTCACCGACCGCATCGAGGAGAAGATCCGCGCGCTGCCCGAGGTGAAGAGCGTTTTCGTTGACGGCGGACGTCAGCTGCCGGCCAAGAAGGAGGTGCGGCTCGCGAGCCTCACCATCAACCTCACCCCGAAGAACACCCGCCACAAGACCCAGAAGCAGGTCGACGCGGAGGTGGCGGCAATCCTGCGGGAGGAGCCGGACCTGCGCTTCTGGGCCCTGCGCGAGGGCGGTCAGCGCGACCTCGCGCTGATCATCGCCGGCCCCGACAAGGCCGTGGTGGCGGAGGTCGCCGCCAAGCTCCAGCGCGAGGCCCAGCAGGTCCCGCATCTCGTCAACGTCATATCGACCGCGCCGCTGGACCGGACCGAGGTTCGGATCCGGCCGAAGCCCGCGGTGGCGGCCGATCTCGGCGTCACCACCGACACCATCGCCGAGACCGTGCGGGTCGGCACGATCGGCGACATCGGTATGAACCTCGCCAAGTTCAACGCCACCGACCGGCAGGTCCCGATCCGCGTGCAGCTGCCCGAAAGCCTGCGGGGCCGGCTCTCCGAGCCTCGAGACCCTGAAGGTGCCAGTGAAGGGCGGGGCCGCCGTCCCGCTGGCCACGGTCGCCGATATCAGCCTCGGCCAGGGTCCGACGGGCATCGACCGCTACGACCGCGCCGTGCGCGTCGCCCTTGAGGGCGACATGCAGGGCACGGACGCGCTCGCCCAGCTGATCAGCCAGGTGATGAACCTGCCCACCGCCAGGAACCTGCCGCCCGGCGTGACGATCAGCCAGACCGGCGACGCCGAGGTGATGGGCGAGGTGTTCGAGGGCTTCGCCCTCGCTATGGGCGCCGGCCTGATGATGGTCTTTGGCGTGCTGATCCTGCTGTTCGGCAACTTCCTGCAGCCGCTTACCATCCTGTTCTCGCTGCCGCTCTCCATCGGTGGCGCGATCCTGGCCCTCTTGATCTGCCACATGCCGATCTCGATGCCGGTGGTGATCGGCATCCTGATGCTCATGGGCGTGGTCACCAAGAACGCCATCATGCTGGTGGATTTCGCCGTGGAGCAGATCCACGCCGGCGTCGACCGAAACATCGCCATCGTCGATGCGGGCCGCAAGCGCGCCCGGCCGATCGTGATGACCACCATCGCGATGGCTGCCGGCATGGTGCCCTCCGCGATGGCGCTCGGGATCGGCGGCGAGTTCCGCTCGCCCATGGCGGTAGCGGTGATCGGCGGCCTGATCGTCTCGACCGTGCTGTCGCTGGTCTTCGTCCCGGCGATCTTCGTGCTGATGGACGACCTCTCGCGCCTGCTCAAGCGGCTGCTGGGCCGCTTCGTGGGCGAGCGCGACGAGCCGGCGGACGCGCTCGATTACGGCGCCCCGGGGCATCCGGCCAATGACGGCCGGCCGCTACCGCCGCGCATCGCCGCGGAGTAGATCCGCCTCGGCGAGGCGCATTGCGCCCCGCGCCGCGATGCGCTGTGTGTCGCCCCGGACGAGTCAACGGAGAATCGGGAAACGATGTCGGGTGGTCACGGGGCGGTCGAGGGTTCGAACAAGCGCGTCGCGCTGCTAATCTCAGTGCTGGCCCTGTTCCTCGCCTTCAGCGAAACGCTGGGCAAGGCGGCGCAGACGGAGTCGATCGGGTCGAACGTCGAGGCCGCGAACCAGTGGGCCTATTTCCAGGCCCGCACGATCCGCTCGACGGTGCTCAAGACCGCCGACGAGGCGCTGGCGCTCCTCCCGCCCGGGCCGCACCAAGACGCGATCGCCGCCAAGCGGGCCGAGTGGGCCAAGACCCTGGCGCGCTGGGAATCCGAGCCCGCCACCGGCGAGGGCCGCAAGGAGCTGACCGCCAAGGCCCGGGCCTCCGAGGAGCGGCGCGACCTCGCGCTGCTGCGCTATCACCATTACGAGCTGGCCTCGGCAGCCTTCCAGATCGGCATCGTGCTGGCCTCGGCCGAGGTGATCACCGGCATCACCTTGCTGGTCTTCGCCGGCGGCTTCCTGGGGCTCGCCGGAGCGGCGCTCCTCGGCTTCGGCTACCTCGCACCGCACGCGCTGCCGTTCTTCCATTGAGGATCGTCCGCCGTCGGCAGCGGCGTAACGCCACCCCTGTTCGCGATTGACCGGCCGCAGGCACCGCCGGGCTGGACGCCTGCCCTGGAAGCTTATCTTCTCGGCCTATTCCAGGGGGGAATGATGCCGGACCAGACCGAGGACCAGGGGCGCCTGACGCGGATCGCCAGCGCGATCTTCCTGCACACCGAGCACGCGATCTACGCGGCGCTCGGACTCCTGCTGGCGCTGACCGCGCTCGTCGCGCTGATCGAGGCGGCGGGGCTGACCTGGGAGGCCCTCCGGGCCCTCGGAGGCGCCCAGCAGATCCTGGAGGTGATCGACCGGCTGCTGTTCCTGCTGATGCTGATCGAGATCCTGCACACGGTGCGGGTCTCGATGCGGTCGGGCACACTGACCTGCGAACCGTTCCTCATCGTTGGGCTGATCGCCTCAATCCGGCGGGTGCTCGTGATCACCCTGCAATCCTCGGAGATCATGCACGACAAGGACTGGTCGCCCGAGAAGCAGGCGCTGTTCCAGGCCTCGATGATCGAGCCTCGGTGTGTTGGCGGGGCTGATCATCACGATGGTCTTCGCGATCTTCCTGCTCCACCGTGCCCGGGGCGACGGGCGGCCGGCCGGCGACGAAGCCGCGAGCAGCGGGCGGTGACGGCCGCTCAATTCAGCCGCAGGATCGCGGCGTTGAGCAGCGTCGCGAAGGCGACCCAGGCCGCGTAGGGCACCAGAAGCCACGCCGCGAACCGGTCGAACCGCCAAGTCAGCCGGATGGTCCACAGCACCATCACGAGCAGGATCGCGACCACGATCAGCCCGGCGCCGATCGCGTGGGCGCTGAAGAAGACTGGCGACCAGGCGGCGTTGAGCGCGATCTGCACCAGGAAGGCGGCGAGCGCGAGCCACCACCCCTCACGGCCGGGCCCGGTGCGCGGCATGGCGCCGAGCAGCCGCCAGAGCGAGATCGCGATCATCGTGTAGAGGATCGTCCAGGCCACCGGGAACACCCAGTTCGGCGGGTTGAACGACGGCTTGTTGAGGCCCGCGTACCAGCCCGGGATCTCGGCCTGGGTCGACATCGAGCCGAGGGCCGCGGTGGCCGCCACCGGCAGGATCGCCGCGGCCAGCCGAAGCCAGCGCGGCAGGGCCGATCCCTCGGGGACTTGTGTCGCGGCTATCATGGTCGTTCGTCTCCACGAGGCGCGGCTTGCCGGAGCCCGCGCGCCGTGGCACGCGCCCGTCTTCACCCGCCGAGATTCGCCAGATGTCACAGCCTAACGCGCCGCAGGGGCTGACGGATACCCATCGCGACGCGACGCCCGCATTCTCGCGCCGGAGCCTCGCCGCGCAGGCGATGGGCCGGATCGAGCCCGAGACCCGGGCGGTGGTGATGCCGCTCCACGTCTCGACGACCTTCATCCGCGATCCCGACAACGGCTACAGCTCGGGCTACAGCTACGCCAGGCCGGACAACGCTACGGTGCGGGAGGCAGAATCCGTCCTTGCGATGCTGGAGGGTGCCGAGGCCGGCGCGCTGTTGTTCGGCTCCGGGATGGCGGCGGCGACCGCGGTGTTCGGCGCCCTCGAGCCAGGCGACCACGTGGTCGCCGGCACGGTCATGTACTGGGCGCTGAAACGCTGGCTGCGCGAGGAGGCGCCCCGGCGGGGTCTGACCCTGACCTTCGTGGACACGGACGACGCCGACGCCCTGCGCGCCGCCGTCGAGCCGGGCCGGACCAAGCTCGTGTGGATCGAGACCCCCGGCAACCCGCTCTGGACGGTCACCGACATCGCCGCCGCCGCCGCGACCGCCCACGCGGCCGGGGCCCGGCTCGCGGTCGATTCCACAGCCGCCTCGCCGGTGCACACGCGCCCCCTCGAACTCGGCGCCGACATCGTGATGCATTCGGCCACCAAGATTCTCAACGGCCATTCCGACGTGGTGGCGGGCGTGCTGGCGGGCGCCAGGGCGGACGCGTTCTGGGAGCGGATCCGGAGCATCCGCGCCGGCAGCGGCGGCATCCTCGGACCGTTCGAGGCCTACCTTCTCATGCGCTCCCTGCGCACCCTGCATATCCGGGCGGCGGCGCAATCGGCGGGTGCGCTGAAGCTCGCCGGGCGCCTGAGCGGGCACCCGCACGTCACCCGCGTCCTGTATCCGGGCCTGGCCGACGATCCCGGGCAGGCCATCGCTCGCCGGCAGATGCGGGACGGGTTCGGCTTCATGCTGTCGATCCGGGTCGCGGGCGGCGAGGCTGCCGCCATCGCCACGGCGGCGCGGGTGCGGCTGTGGAAGCGGGCGACCTCGCTTGGCGGCGTCGAGAGCCTCATCGAGCATCGGGCCTCGGTGGAGGGAGCGGGCAGCCCCTGCCCGCCGGACCTGCTGCGCCTGTCCACGGGCATCGAGGACACGGACGATCTGTATGGCGATTTGGACCAGGCTCTACGCGGAGCCCACGGAGGCTGATCACGCGTCGGCTTGGTGCCGAAGGCAGTTCTGGCGCGTTGTGCCGGCAGATTCGACAGCGCGATGCGCCACAGATTGCGAGCCTGACGTCATGACGACCCGCTTCCGCGCGATGGTGCCCGGCACCTTCGCCCTGCTCACCCTGGCGCTCGCGCCGATCTCCGCCCGAGCCGATGCGGTCCCGAACCTCGACGTCGAGCGGACCTGCCAGTCGGCGCAGGTGACCAACACGACGATCAGCGACAAGGCCAATTACGACGGCTGCCTCCGCTCGGAGCGTGAGGCCAAGAAGGAAGCCGAGCGACACTGGAGCAGCTACACCGCCGCCGCCAAGCGGCAGTGCCAGGATCAGTTCAAGGCGGGTGGATATCCGTCCTACGTCGAGATGGTGACGTGCTTGGAACTGGCCTCCGGCACGGTGCCGACGCAGAGCAACGAGGGCGGCCGGGCGGTGGGTGGACCGGGCTCGCCGCGGGACGTGAAGGCCCAGCAGGAGAGTGGCGCCAACCTCACGAAGGAGCCCCCGCGAGCCAGCGCACGGATCCGATGAAGGTCCTGGAGAGCAAGTAGGCCCGCGTGGCGCGAGCGGGGCCCCATGCCCCCAGCGCCGAGGCATGCGGTGATAGCGGCGTGCTATGGGCGGACATCCCGCCCCCGCACGCCGTCAGGATCCGTGAACGCCCTCGCCATCATCGCCCCGATCTTCGGGATCGTCCTGATCGGCTGGGCGGCGGCCATCGCGGGATTGCTCTCCGACAAGGTGAGCGACGGCCTGTCGGAATACGTCTTCGCGGTCGCCGTGCCGGCGCTGATCATCGCCACGCTGACGAAGCCCGGCATGAACGGGACGGTGGCGTGGTCCTACTGGCTCGCGTATTTCGGCGGCGCCGCCATCTCCTGGATGGTCGGTACGCTGATCGCCCGGCGGCGCGCCGGGATCGAGCGACGGGGTGCGATCCTCCACGGCTTCGCGGCGAGTCAGTCGAACACCGTGTTCGTCGGCGTCCCGATGATCCTCCAGGCCTACGGCGAGGAGGGCGCCTTCCCGCTGTTCATGCTGCTCGCCGTCCACCTGCCGGTGATGATGGGTAGCGCCACCTTCCTGATCGAATCCGATTCCGGCCTGCCGGTCCTGGCGCGGATCCGGGGCCTCGCCCTGGTCCTGCTCCGCAACCCGATCTTCGTGGCGCTCCTGATCGGCATGGCCATGAAAGGGCTCGGCCTCGCGCCGGTCGGCATCGCTCAGTCGCTGATCGACGCCTTCGCGGGCACCGCCTCGACCTGCGCGCTGGTGGCGCTGGGCGCCGGCCTGAAGCGCTACCGGGTGCTGTTCGACCTCAAGGGTGCGCTGGTGATCGCGCTCCTGAAGAACCTGCTGCACCCGCTGGCGGTCTGGGTCCTGGCCTTCCACGTCTTCGCAATGCCGGCCGCCTATGCGGGCGTCGCGACCCTGTTCGCCGCCATGCCGGTGGGGATCAATGCCTACCTGCTGGCGGCGCGCTACAAGACCGAGACCGGGATGGTGGCCGCCTCCGTGCTCGTCTCGACCCTGCTGGCCCCCCTCACGACCGTGGGGTGGCTCGCGCTCCTCGGCCGGGCGTGACGGCGAGGCCCCGGCGTCACCCGGCACGTTGGACGGGGCGTTCTCCGGGTCTAGGGTAGGGGCAAGCGCGGGCCCGCGAGGCCCGGCGCATCCCTTCAGGCGAGGAATCCTCATGAACGCTCCGATGCGCCCTCCGGGCAGCGCCTCTCCTTCGGCCCCGGCCTCGCCCCGCTTTGTCTGGGAGGACCCGTTCCTGCTGGAGGACCAGCTCACCGAGGACGAGCGGGCGATCCGCGACGTCGCCCAGAGCTTCGCGCAGGAGCAGCTTCTGCCCGGGATCGTCGAGGCCTACGCCAGCGAGAAGACCGATCCGGGCCTGTTCCGGAAGATGGGCGAGCCTCGGCCTGCTCGGCGTGACCCTGCCGGAGGAGTACGGCTGCGCGGGCGCCTCCTACGTGGCCTACGGGCTCGTGGCGCGGGCCGTGGAGGCGGTGGATTCCGGCTACCGCTCGATGATGAGCGTGCAATCCTCCCTGGTGATGTACCCGATCCACGCCTACGGCTCGGAGGAGCAGCGGCGGAAATTCCTGCCGAAGCTCGCCTCGGGCGCGTGGATCGGCTGCTTCGGCCTCACCGAGCCCGATGCCGGCTCGGACCCGGCCGGCATGAAGACCAAGGCCGAGAAGATCGAGGGTGGCTACCGGATCTCGGGCGCCAAGATGTGGATCTCGAACGCGCCCTTCGCGGACGTTTTCGTGGTCTGGGCGAAGTCGGAGGCGCATGAGGGCGCGATCCGCGGCTTCGTCCTTGAGAAGGGCATGAAGGGCCTGTCCGCGCCGGCCATCAAGGGCAAGTTGTCGTTGCGCGCCTCCACCACCGGCGAGATCGTCATGGAGGGCGTCGAGGTCGGTGAGGACGCACTGCTGCCGAACGTCTCCGGTCTCAAGGGTCCGTTCGGCTGCCTCAACCGGGCACGCTACGGCATCTCCTGGGGGCGATGGGCGCCGCCGAGGATTGCTGGCACCGGGCGCGCAGCTACACCCTGGACCGCAAGCAGTTCGGGCGGCCCCTTGCGCAGACCCAGCTCGTCCAGAAGAAGCTCGCCGACATGCAGACCGAGATCGCCCTGGGGCTTCAGGCCTCGCTCCGGGTCGGGCGGCTGATGGACGAGGGCAAGATGGCGCCCGAGATGATCTCGCTCGTCAAGCGCAACAATTGCGGCAAGGCGCTCGACATCGCCCGCACCGCCCGGGACATGCACGGGGGCAACGGCATCATGGGCGAGTACCACGTGATGCGCCACGCCCAGAACCTCGAGACGGTCAACACCTACGAGGGCACCCACGACGTCCACGCCCTGATCCTGGGCCGGGCGCAGACAGGGCTGCAGGCGTTCTTCTGACACCTGGAGAGCATCCCTCCCATCAAATCACCTCATCCTGAGGTGCGGCGAAGCCGCCTCGAAGGAGGGCTCCAGGGATCGCGGCGCCTTCTGGAGGGCTCCTTCGAGGCCTCCGCTGCGCTCCGGCACCTCAGGATGAGGGTGCGGGTGGGATGATCCGGCGCAGAACCGCGCCGATCACTCCCCGCCCTCCTCCCCGGCGAGCGACCATTCGAGCACCCGGGCGAGGTGGTCGTAGGCGCCGTACCGGCTGGCGAATTGCGGGTAGGGTCGCGCCGTGTAGGCGGCCCCGCCGGTCATGAACCGGGCCACGAGGCCCCGCAGCCGCTCGGCGTGCTCGGCGACGATCGCCTCGACGCCGCGGTCCTCGCCCCTCGGCGGCTTCACCGGAATCGGCACGAAGGGTTTCCGGCCCCCGAGGCGTGCACGTAGAGCAGGTCCGGTGTCGTCTTCGTGGCCGGCAGGCCCTCGAAGGCGCCGTGCATCAGCATCGCCGCCTCCAGGGTGAGTTGCGGCGAGAAGCCGGAAAAGATCATATTCGCCGAGGGTGGCGCGCCGGTCTTGTAATCGACGATGCAGGCGGTGCCGTCCGGGCGCAGCTCGATCCGGTCGGCCCGGGCGCGCAGCGTAAAGGTCTCGCGGCCCATCGGGATCACCCAGCGCCCGGAGACTTCCGGGTAGACCCGGGTCAGGCCGGCGCGGCGCTGCGCCTCCCAGTCGAGATAGGACGCGGCCATGCGCTCGTAGCGCGGCCACCACTCGGCGTAGAGGTTGGGATACTCGGCCTCGATATCCGCGAAGGCGTTCACCGCGAGGTTCAGCAGCCGCTCCGCGGCATCCGCCGGCAGGTCCTGCGGATGCCGGCGGGCGAACTCGGCGAAGACCTCGTGCACCAGGGAGCCGCGGGTGGCCACGCTCGGCGCAGCGGCGAGCGGATCCAGGGGATCGAGCCCGAGCACGTGGCGGGCGAAGATGCTGTAGGGATCGCGCACCAGCGTCTCGATCTCGGTAACGCTGAGCGAGCGGGGGAACAGAGCCGGATCCGGCTTCGGCGCGGGGCGCTTCAGCCGCGGCTCCGGCGGGGCGGCATCGAGCCGGGCCGCGAGGCCGGTGAAGCGGCGCCCGGCCTCCAGCACCGTCTCCCAGCGAGCATCGCCCGAGAGCGCGCGCAGGCGCTGGATCAGCCGCGACGGCACGGTCGGCGCGCCCTCGCGCTTCAGCGCCCGGGTGATGACCGCGTCCCGGCAGCCGAGCGCCTGTACGAAGTCATGGGCCATCTGACCGATCCGCCGCTCGGGCGGGTTGAGGCCGACACGCTCGCGCATCGGCCGGTTGAGAAAGGAATCGGTGAGCGTGCGCACCGGCCAGACGCCCTCGTCCAGCCCGCCGAGCACCACCCGGTCCACTGTCAGCAGCCGCGCCTCCAGAAGGCCGAGGATGCGCAGCCGCGGATGCGGGGCCTCCCCGGAACAGGCGACTTTGCGCTCGCGGGCGAGCGCGGTGAAGAAGGTCGCGTAATCGTCGAATAGCCCCGGCATCAGGCCGGGCTCGGCCATCTCCAAGTCGTCAAACAGGGCGTCGAGACAGGATAGGGACCCGTCCATCTCCGCCTCGGGCGCGTCCTCCGGCCCGCCGATCAGCCGGTCGCAGGCCTCCCGGTGGCGGGTCGCCGTCGTGACGAGGTCGCATTCCCCGGCGCCGTCCGGCCCGGGAAAATCCCGGAACACCAGATCCAGCCGGTCGAGCAGGTCCGCCGCCAGATCCCAGTCGATGTCCTTCAGGCGACGCTTGGCCCGGGGCCGGTACTCCGGCGACCCGGCGCGCTCGGCCGCGAGCGCGGTCCGCAGGCCGTCGAAGCCGGGGGCCGGAACCGGCCCGCGCAGCAGGCCAATCTCCAGGGCCGCGGCACCGCGCACGATGTCGGGGCGCGGCAGGCCGAGGCGGACCATCGGGTGCGAGAGCAGCGCGATCAGCCCGGCCGGGATCGCGTCCGCCTGATCGCGGGCGAGGTCGGCGGCGAGCTCCGCTGCGAGCCGGGCGAGACGCCCCGCCGGGCTTCCGGCGAGCGCCAGCCCCGCCGAATCCTCCGCCACGATGCCCCAGCGCAGCAGTTCCACCGCGACCCGGCCGGCCAGCCCCCGATCGGGCGTGACCAGCGCCGCGGTGGCGCCCGGGGTCTGGAGCGTCTCGCGCAGAGCCACGGCGGCAACCAGCGCCTCCTCCCGCTCGTCGGCGGCCTCGGCCAGCGCCAGCCCGTCGAGGCCGCGCCGTGCGATGGCGTCGCGCTCGGCCGGAGCCAGGGCGGCCCAGGCGTCGGTGGTGTCGGCCGGGCGGAGGGCCTGCGACAGCAGCGCGGCCCGGGCCGCCTGGCCGGCATCGGGCTCGCCCAGGGCGACGACCTCCGCCCGGCTGAGGTTGAGGTTCTCGGGCCCGAGCAGGCGGTGCAGCACCGCCTGCGGGTGGCCGTGCGCGATCGCGCGGGAGAAGCCCTCGCCGGTATCGATGCCATCCCACCCCTCCGCATCGAGGTCGAGGTCGAGCCCGGGCAGGACCACGGCGCCCCGGGGCAGCCTCGCCACGGCGGCGATCAGCCGGGCGGTGGCGGGCACGGAGCCCAGCGAGCCGGCGACGATCACCGGATCCTGCGTCGCGCTGCGCGACAGACGCCGCTCCTCCGCCAGCACGAGGCCGCGGGCGCGGGCGACAGGATCGGCGAGACCCCGCTCGGCCAGGAGCTTCGGCCAGTTCTCGGCGGCGATCTTCACGAAGTCGAGGGTCAGGCCGAAATAGCGGGAATACTCGGCCTCGACGGCCGCGCCGATCTCCGACCAGGGCAGGCCCTCGACGGTGAGCGCGTCCATCAGCCGTTCGAGATCGCCCGCGAGGCCGACGGCGTCGGCCGGGGAGGACGGGACCAGGAACGGCACCTCGGCATCGAGCGGCAGCAGGGTGCGGTCGACGGTCTTGGCCCAGGCCTGGACGAGGCGGGCCAGGATCAGGCGCCGCTCCAGCGGCGGCATCGGGACGCTCAACGGGTCGGCGTTCTCCTCCAGCAGCGGCTCGGCGGCCAAGTCGAGCTCCGCCTCGTCGGCTTCGCCGAGGGGGATCATCCGCGGCAGCAGGGTGGCCTGCCCGGGCGAGTCACGGCCGAGCCTCTCGGCCAGGATCGCGGCGAGCGCCCGGGCGGCGCGGCGGGTCGGCAGGTAGACGGTGACGGCGGCGAGCGCCAGCGGGTCATCCGCCACCGGCCCGACGAGGCGGCCGGAGAGCAATGCCTCGGCGAGCGTCGGCAGGAACGGGACGCCGCGGGAGATGGTGAAGACGGCCTGTCGGGCTGGCATGGTCGGGCTTCTACGCCCGCGAAGGGGTCCCGGACAGAGGGCGATGGGCCGCTGTCGGGGATCCGGACCGATCGCGCAGTTCCCCTCCCCTTCTCGGGGGAGGGTGTCGCGGTCAGCCGGTGCCGTTATCCCCTCGCCGCCGCTGCGCCGTAGCCCGCGCGCCGGCCGAACACGACCCCGGAGGTCAGCCCAGATCCGCCGGGATAGCCGTTGAAGAACACGCCGCCCACCATCTCGCCGCAGGCGTAGAGCCCCGGAATGGCGCTGCCGTCCTCCCGCTTCACGGCACCGTCGTCGCCGACCTCCACGCCACCGTAGGTGAAGGTGATGCCGCCCGTGACCGGATAGGCCTTGAACGGGCCGGTCTCGATCTTCTGCGCCCAGTTCGACTTCGGCAGGGGAAGTCCCCTCGTGCCGCGCCCGTCCTTCACGGTCGGATCGAACGGCACGGTCTCGTCCACGGCGGCGTTGAACGCCGCGATCGTCCGCTTCGCCGCGTCCCGGTCGATGCCGTCGAGCATGTCGAGGAGCCCGTCCAGGGTGTCGGCCTCGACGAAATGCGCGTCGTGGAACCGGTACTCGCTGTAGAGCAGGTGATCGACCTTGGCGTCGAAGATCTGCCACGCCACGTGGCCGGGCTGCTCCATGATGGCGCGGCCGAACTGGGCGTAGGTGTAGTTACGGAAATCCTTGCCCTCGTCGACGAACCGCTCGCCCTTCGCGTTGAGCATCAGGCCCAGGAAGTAGCAGATCTTCCGGTAGTGCTTGCGCTCGCCGTGCGGCAGGTCGAGGTTGCCGTAATCGGGGGTGTGCAGGTCCATCGGCGTCGCGTGGCAGCCACCGTAGAACCCGTGCGCCTTGGCGCCCAGCGCCAGGGCCATCTCGAGCCCGTCGCCCTGGTTGTGCGGCGTGCCGCGGACGCGGGCCTTGTCCCAGCCGTCGCCGATGAAGCGCGTCCGCAAGGCGGCGTTCGACTCGAAGCCGCCGCAGGCCAGCACCACGGACTTCGCGCGGAACGCCCCATGCGGCGTCTCCACGCCGACGACACGCCCGTCCTCGACGATCAGGCCCTTGGCCGGGCAGCCGTAGCGGATCTCCCCGCCGGCCTTGGTGAAGGCCTCCAGCTCGGCCCGGGCGAGGCCGAAACCCTCGTCGTGGGTGGCGAGCGTCAGGCCGCCCCAGAACACGAAGCGCCCGTCCTTCTCGAAGGATTGGCGGGAATAGATCGGCTCGAACTTCACCCCCTGTGCGGAGAGCCAGCGCAGGGCCGCACCGCCCTCGTCGATCAGGATGCGCTGCTCGCGCGAGAGCGGACGCCCGTCGTTGAAGCCGAGGAGATCCTGCTCGAACTTCTGCGCCGTGTAGGCGCCGAAATCGGTGCGCGGCAGGCGCGGATCCTCGGGCTCGGCGAGCAGCGGGAGCAGGTCGTCGTTGCCCTCGTAGACGAAGCGCATGGCGCCGGCCGTGTAGGCGGTGTTGCCGCCCGCCAGATCCCGCTCGGCCTTCTCGATCATCAGCACCGAGGCATCGCGCTCCAGGGCGGCGAGGCCGGCGCTCATCGCGGCGTTGCCGGACCCGACCACCACGACGTCCCATTGCGCATCGCCCGGACGCGACATCCCCGACTCCTAACCGATCCTCATCTGCGAGCTGATTGTATACTTGTGTATGCAATATCTCGCAAGCGTTCCGGACAGCCGGGTTTCACGCTAAGGCCAAGGTGAGGAGAGCCGGGAATGAAGGCGAGCGAGTCGGAGCGCCCCAGCAGTGCCGGCGCTTATGAACGCCTGCTGCGGGCGATCGAGGAGGGCGAACTCGCGCCAGGCAGCCGCCTGCGCGAGGCGGAACTCGCCGAGCGTTTCCAGATCAGCCGCACACCGGTGCGCGAGGCGCTGGGGCGGCTCGAGGCGCAGGGCCTCGTCGCCCACGAGCCGCACCGGGGCGCCAGCGTGGCGCAGCTCGATTACGGGCAGGTCAGTGAACTCTACGACCTGCGCGAGGTGCTGGAAGGGACGGCGGCGCGCCTCGCCGCGATCCACGCCAGCGCGGTCGAGACCGAGATCCTGGAGGAGATGGTCGCCCGGGACCAGACGCTGCTGGGCGACGCGCCGGCGCTGGCGCGGACCAACCGCCTGTTCCACCGACAGATCCACGGGGCGGCGCGCAACCGCTTCCTGCAGAGCACGCTGGAGACGATGCGCCTGTCTCTGGTTCTGCTGCCGGGCGCCACCACCCTGGCGGCCCCCGACCGTGCCGAGCAGTCGCTCGCCGAGCATTCCGCCATCGTGGCGGCGATCCGCGCCCATGACGCGGATGCCGCCGAGGCTGCGGCCCGGGCGCATATCCGGGCCGCTTTCAAGGCCCGGATCCGGATCTGGCAGGAGACCTGACGGCTCGCGCTCAGGCGTGGGCGGGGACGCGCGCGGCCCTGGGTCTGCCCCGGAACAGGGCAAGCGTCGCGACGATGCCGCAGGCGGCGGCGGCCATCAACCAGTAACTCGGGGACGCGCGGTCGCCGGTCTTCTCGATCAGGAAGGTCGAGACCATCGGGGTTGCGGTTCCGAACAGCGCGGTGGCGAGGCTGTAGGCCAGCGAGAAGCCGCTCGCCCGGACGTGCGCCGGAACGACCTCGGACAGCGAGACCACCATGGCGCCGTTGTAGACGCCGAAGAAGAACGAGAACCATAACTCGACCGCGAGCATCTTGGCCAAGGTCGGATCGGCCACGAGCCAGTGCAGCGCCGGATAGGTCGTCAGGAGAGACAGGGTCGAGATCGTCAGCAGCACCGGCTTGCGGCCGACCGCATCCGACATCGCGCCGCCGACGGGCAGCCAGATGAAGTTGGTGATCGCGACGCAGAGCGTCACGATCAGGCTGTCGGTCTCGCTGAGCTTGAGGACGGTCTTGCCGAAGGTCGGGGTGTAGACGGTGATCATGTAGAACGTCACCGTCGTCATCGTGGTCAGCATCATGCCGAGCAGCACGATCCGCCAGTTGGCGGCGACCGTGCTCAGGATCTCGCGCGTGGCCGGGTGGCGGGTCCGCCGGGCGAATTCCTGCGTCTCCTGAAGCGAGCGGCGGATGACGAAGATGAACGGCACGATCAGGCAGCCGATCAGGAACGGGATGCGCCAGCCGAAATCGCCGATCTGCTGGTTGGTCAGCAAGGCGTTCAGCCCGTAGCCGATCAGGGCGGCGACCATGATCGCCACCTGCTGGCTCGCCGACTGGAACGACGTGTAGAAGCCGCGCCGCTGAGGCGTGGCGATCTCGAACAGGTAGATCGAGACGCCCCCGATCTCAACGCCGGCCGAGAAGCCCTGCAGCAAGCGGCCGGCCAGCACGATCAGCGGGGCGGCGACCCCGATGGTGCCGTAGCTCGGACAGAAGGCGATGAGCACCGTACCGCTCGCCATGATCGCCAGGGTGACGATCAGGCCCTTCCGGCGCCCGATCCGGTCGATGTAGGCGCCGAGCACGATCGCCCCGAGCGGTCGCATCAGCGCCCCGAGCCAGAACGTCCCGAAGGTCAGGAGCAACTCGGTGGTCTCGTTGCCCGACGGGAAGAACGCCCGCGCGATATAGGTGGCGTAGAACCCGAAGAGGAAGAAGTCGAACATCTCCAGGAAGTTGCCGCTCGTCGAGCGGAGGATCGCCCCGATCCGGGACTTGAGATTCGCCTCGACGGCACCTGGACCACCGGCCATGACACAACGCTCCCTGGGCACCTGTCAGGCACCGATCCACTTCATCGCGACGCGGGTTCCTGTCACGGGCAGCACCGGGATCCGCTTGCCGATTTCGGCGCGGGTGAACCCGCCCATCACCAGCACGGCGATCATGGTCGGCCCGTCTGGTTTGATCTCACCCACTCGAACCACGATCGCGCGCCGTACCGCCTGCAGGAGGTGGACCGGGAGCGGCTGATGCCGGTCTTGAGGTCGAGGAGGCGCCACCGGCCCTCCGGCCGGAACCGAGCGGACCATCCCGAGGCGATCCGGGATTCTGCCGGTGTCGGAACCGGACTCAGGGCGGCGGTGCTGATCATCGGCGTCCCCCCGGGATCGTCTATCGCCGACGAGTCGATCCGGCCTCCGCTGCACCAGAGCAGCCACGCAGCCGGCGCGCTCCGTCGAGTCCCGCACAGGTCGCGGACACACGTGGCATTCGGCGTAGCAGCGCGGACGGAGAGCGGCAACGCGATACAGGGAACAAAGCACGCGCCCTGTACCGCGGGCCGGGATTAGCAGCGGGCCTTCATACGTTCACCGCCCGGCTTGACGGGGCGACGAAAGGCGCGGGCGATCGGGCTCTCTCCCGGGCAAAGACGGCACGGCTCGCGCGGCCACCGCGGACCGCGCAGCAGGACAAGCGTTGCAGATCCGGCCCGGAGCGAACGATGTGATCCGAATTATAATCACCTATTTCTTTGCAGTTTTGAATTATCCTTCATAAATAACTTTTGAAACTTCGGCGACGCGGAGGGTTATACCTAGCTCAACGTCGGAGACGATCATCCAATGCGCGTTTCAAAAGCTGCTCTGATCACATCGCTCACCCTGTTTATCCCCGCGGTTGCCGCCGCGCAGACATTGCTTCCCGCCGATCCAAGCACAACCGGAGCCATTGTGGAGGTCCAGCCCAACACCACTGGCAATGACCTCGACATGTTCATCGCGCCCGGGAGCACTGCGGCCGGTACCGTCACCACAAACTCGGCAGCGGGCGGAAATGCGAACCACCCCAATCGTGTCATACCGAATGGCAGTGCGGCCGGCGGCGACGGCGGAGGGGGTCACTGACCCTTCGCGCAGCGATGTCCCGTCCACAGCCACCATGTGCAAACGGGTTTGCAGCGGGCAACAAGCATTCGGCTCCGTCTCGGCAGTTCCGGTGTGATGTTGCTGCTCGGCGGCCATTTCGGAGCGCATGAGCCAGCAGCGGTCACGGAATGGGGCCGAACGCTTTCCGCGGCGGATATGCTGCGTCTTCGGGCAGGAGTGACCCGGCCCTCAATCCAGGCGGCCGGGTCATGCGTGCGGGGCGCTCCGGATCCTCGTCCGCTGTGCTGCCTCGCAAAAGTGTAACGCCTCACATGGGCGGCGTCAGTCCGTCCTTGCCCACGGCCACGCGGCGTGCCGTGATCTTGCCGTCGTCGCCACGGGCGGCGATCACGAACGCCTTGGCACCGGCCGCGAGCGCCGCCGGGTCGGCCGGTTCGAAAGTGACGACCGGAGCCTGCGGCGGCACCAGGATCTGGATCGACTGGCCCTGGCCGTAATCCACCGTCAGAGTGCGCTCCGCCCCACCGCCGCTCGTCTTCACGGTGCCATTGGTCATCGCGCTCTTCACCAGCGGCGCGTCCGGCGCAGTCGAGAGCGCATCGGCCTTCACGGTGCCGCTGGTCATGGCGCTCTTCACCGGTGCGCCGCCGGCGGTCCGGTCCGGGATCATGTCCCAATCGTAATGGCCCTCGCCGGTGCCACGCATCGACTCCGGAAAGAGAACCACCTCCAGCGCCACCGGCGGCTCCCCCTTAGTGGCAGTGCCGATGAAGACCCCGTCCCGGATCTGGTCGAGCCGGGCCGGGACGATCCAGGAGACCTTCGTGTCGGGCGCGAGCTGCACCTGTTCGGTCTTGCCCTCGCGCGTCTTCAGCGTGAAGCCGCCGCCCCCGACCGACTCGACCGTTCCGCGCAGGCGCTCAATTTTCGGGGCCGCCTGCGCCCCCGTCACCACGGCCAGCAGGCTCACCAGGGCGAGCGTCGACAGTTTAACCATGAGTTTGGGTCCTTTCGCCGGCAGGAATATCGCGGCGGGCGAGAGCTGGAGCATGCGGCAGCGACGTCAGCCCCGGGAGCCCTGTGACAGGCGACCGCGGCCGGGACGCATCCGCGCGCTCAGCCAGCGTGCCGGAACCGCGCTGGGAACGGGGGACACCTCGACCGCGCGATGGCCGAAGCCGCTGTTCATCGCCTCCAACAGGAGCGCGGGCCGCCAATACGACGTGCCGCGCACGGCCGGCACTGGACATGGAGCCTTGTTCCGCAATCAGCTCCGGGAGCCACACCCAACCGGGACCGAGACGGTGATCGGACCCGAGATCGATGCGGACGCTCAGGCCGGCAGTGCCAAGAGCGCGAGGCCGGCCGCGGCGACGCCTGCACCGAGGGCCGGCGCGGCACGGCTCACGCCGATCCGCGCGACGGCAAGCCCGAGGCCGATCCCGGCCATGTGGAGGAGCGCGGTGGCCGCCACGAAGCCGAGCCCGGAGGAGAAGCCCGAGGCTGTCTCCGGCATTTCAGTCCCGTGGGCGTAGCCGTGGAACACCGCGAACGTGCCCACCAGGGCAGCGAGCAGGGCCACCGGCGCCTGGAGCCCGACCATGGCGGCGAGGCCGAACACCACGATGGAGAGCGCGACGCCGGTCTCGGCATAGGGCAGCGCGATGCTCGCCATGCCGAGCGTCGCCCCGACGCTCATCAACGCCAGGAACGACAGGGGCAGCGCCCAGAGCGCCCGTCCGCCGCGCAGCGCCGCCAGCAGGCCGACGGCGACCATGGCCAGGATATGGTCGGCACCCATCAGCGGGTGCAGGAATCCCGCTTCCGCACCGATCGACGCCCCGTGGCTGGGATGGGCGAGGGCCGCCTGCGGCAGCAGCACGAGCGCGGTCAGTGGAGCGGCAAGAGAGACGGAGAGCAGGCGCTTCATCGGAATTCCTTCTGGTGCCGGCAAGATGTAGCGCCCTGCCCGCGGCTCTGCGAGGGCTCGCGTCCCCCTTAGAGCGCGGGACGAAACCGCAGTCAGCGGGTTGGGCGGGCATGGACGCTCTTGTACCCGACGACCTCTGGGCGGTGATCGAGCCGCTTCTTCGATCCGAGCCTGAGAAGCCGAAAGGCGGTCGGCCGCGCGCCTCGGATCGGGCGGCGCTGGCGGGCATCATCCTGGTTCTGCGCACGGGCATGCAGTGGAAGCATCTGCCGCGTTCCGATGTCGGCTGCAGCGGCAAGACGAGTTGGCGGCGGCTGGGCGCGTGGCAGGCGGCTGGCGTCTGGGCCGCCCTGCACCGTGTGCTGCTGGAGCAGCTTCAGGATGTCGATGCGCTCGACTGGTCACGCGCGGTCCTCGACAGTGCGAGCCTGCCGGCGAAAAAAGGGGCCCCGCGACGGGCCCGAACCCGACAGACCGGGGCAAGCCGGGCACGAAGCGCCACCTCGTCGTGGACGCCAACGCCACGCCGCTCGGCCTGACGCTTACCGGAGCCAACTGCCACGACAGCCGCACGCTGGCAGCTACCCTCGACGCGGTGCCGGGCGTGCGCAGCGGCCGCCGTGGTCGCCCGCGGCGCAGGCCCGACAAATTGCATGCCGACAAGGGCTATGACCATCGTCGCTGCCGGCGTGAGTGCCGCGCCCGCAGCATCACGCCACGGATCGCCCGGCGCGGCATCGAGAGCAGCGAACACCTCGGACGCTACCGCTGGATCGTGGAGCGCACCCTGGCTTGGCTCGCACGCTTCCGCCGACTTACCATCCGCTACGAGCGACGCGCTGACCTCCACCTCGCCTTCACGACACTCGCCTGTGGCCTCATCTGCAGGGCACAGCTCAAACGGTTTTGTCCCTGACTCTTACAGGCTCCTCGCCTCATAGACGGCGTTCGGCTCGAACGGCTCCACGAAGGCGGCTCCAACGCAACGCACGAAATGGCGGATCACCTTGGCCGCCTTCCGGCGAGACGTCCGTGGTGACGGCTTAAAAATCCCGGCGCCGCTGGTTCCAGCAGTCAGGCCACAGGCCGGTCCGGCCGGCCGCCGATCGCTTGAAACCGACGAGGCGCGCAGAATTGTATACAAGATCCATATGTACCGCATGGCATGGATGCTGCCTGGGATTGTGCAGTCGCAACGTCAACCTACAACCGAAAAACCATCATCTTTTCAGGGCCTTAGGGATGCAAAACCTACCATAGCCGACCGTCGAACGAAAGGTGAAAACGACGCGGATTTCGGGGGTCAGTGTGACAAATTGTGACGCGGAGACAGGCTGCGAATCACATGGGGAGCCTGATCCGACGTTTCCGCTCCAATAAGCCGGGCATCCGACCGAGTGTGGGAGTAGCATCAGCCGACGATCTGACGCCGGGCTGAAGCCGTAGCGGATCGTGCCTGGATGCCTCGAATGCGAATCACGGTCTAATCGGGCGGCGCGCTACTTTGCCCTGACGCTTCTGCCTTCTGTCCGTCGTTCCCGTGCTTCCTCATCCACCGGGCGTCGATAATCCGGTCAATGCGGCCACCGATCCCGATTAGGAGCAGCAGCAGGACCACTCCGACCGCGACAGGGAGATAGGCACCAACCCCACACGCTATCCCGAGCGCGGCCGTTACCCATATGGCAGCGGCCGTGGTCATACCGTGGACGCGTGATTTGCGGGCGCCTTTGACGATGACACCCGCGCCCAAGAAGCCGATGCCCGTGACGATGCCCTGAATGGCCCGGCTGGCGTTGGCGTCGACACCTTCGGCCAAGAATCCTGAACCCGCCATCGTAACGAGAGCCGATCCCAGACCGACCAAGCCCAGCGTGCGGACACCGACCGACTTGGCGTGCATCTCCCGATCGATACCGACCACCATGCCGGCGAGAACAGATGCTCCAAGACGGAGGCACAGATCGGTCGCGGTCATCATCATCGTCGGCCGGCCGCTGATTCAGCCCTCAAGTTGGGAGAATGGTGCGTCGCTGTCGCCACTCATAAGGCGTGGGGACAACTGGCGAAACGACCACGGAGCGTCGGGAACAGCCCTGTCGAATCGGAGAACCACGTCGAATCGGCCTGAGTCCCACTTGGTCGGAACACCGGGGATGGTCTGGTCGCCCTTCAACGCCGGGATCAGGTCCGTGACGATGGCCTTATGCTCCCAAAAGACGATCACGACCCCGGTAAGCTTGCAAAGCTCGTCCACCAGTTCGCGCTCTTGGGAAACGCCATAGTCCGCCCTGAGTGGGAGTTGGAGCCGTTCAGCCAAGGGTGTTGCGGTTTCGAACGGACGGTGGCTGAACTTGGCCTTCTTCGTCACCGGCTCGGGCTTGGCCGCATAGATGACGTTGGGCCTCGGGTAGTCGGCACTGCACAGGTCGGATCCGAACAGCGCCGCCCATGCCCCAGCTCTTTGCCATCCACGGATCACAAGCGACCTATCGTCCGTCGTGCCCTCAACCGTCGTGCCGTCACCGGGGAAGCTACCGCCCGGCTTTTCGGCGTGACGGATGAACATGACAGTGAGTGCGGACATGGAGGCTCAGAGTCTCGGTTGCTTGCGGCACAACGACGTTGGCCCGGGCAGCAAATAGATCCAATCCTCACGCTTTGCAGGGTCACTACGGGGCAACCCTGGACGGACCATAGCGGGAGCCTGACTCTCAAAAACCGCCACTTATTCATACCAAGCGCTGGTGACAACGGCTGGCGTCACACTCGGAAGACGCGGGCGTTGGGAGCCCGCATCAAGAAGTGCCTACGGGATGCGATCACCGGGCATTGTGTTTGCTCGATTGGGAGACGATGCGAGACACCAAATCTGTTGAGTCCAGCTGACGCCATGTCTAGACTCCCGACTTACACAGATTATATAATAGAAGTGAACAAACTTTTCTCATGACATGCTGACGATGTTTGGTGCGCCGGCAGTAATAATACCCCCTTAGCACTCACAGCTCGCCTTATGCGGGAATTCCCTTACGTGAAGCGTTGGTAAGCCAGCTGCGAACACCTGCTATGAACGCCCAAACATCGTTATCGCGCGGACGGACATAAGAAGCGCTATCTGGATCTTCGCCCATCAACTCAAATACATTGATAAGCCAATTGGGCCCATGCCCGGTCGAACCCAAGTCCTTCAGCCAAGCCTCAAGTTCTCCGTGAGGAACAACAAACGTACCGTATTCACTCAAACTCTGAAGCAGGTTGAGTGCCGCCTCCTTCTCCGAACCCTCCAGAGCCTCCACTCCGCCATCACGCTTCATGTCTTTGCCAGCATAAGTGAATGCTTGGACAACTGCTGCCCGATGAGAGGCCATAGCACCATGGGAAAGAGGAGGAATCCCCGACGCCGAGAGTAGGCTAGACCAGTTTAGGCCGCCCTCCTTGAGAACATCTATGTCGACTATCGCAGCGGCAGGAATTCCAAGATTTCTAAGTGGGCGCATGATGGTTTGGACTGTCTGCTTATTCTGCGCATGGAGAAACAAACAATTGGGAATACCCCATTCCGGACGCAGCCGCAGAAGCCGTTCGTTTATCTCTTGATAGAACGCACGGTCAGCATCAGCTTCCGTGATAACCACAAACTCATAAAACAACCCGCTAATGACTCCCGTTGATCTAAGCAACGGATTACGCATCAAGGTCAGCAACTCGTCACTCGGCAGCAGCCGTGCAGTTGCTGACGAGTTTCGATAAGTCAGCCTCACTATATTAACGGGCGCGCCGGACTGAATGCACCCCATCACGAAGGCGGGGCTATGAGTTGAGACAAAGATTCGCTTATCAGATGTAAGTGATGCGCGGGACATCTCTAAACCGAGATTGAAGGCAAGCGCAGGATGAAGGAAGGCCTCCGGCTCATCAATCAACAAGATCTTAGGGTCGCCCGCAATAAACTCTATGATTATGCCAGTAAACGCCTTAACACCATCACTTGCCTCGTCGATGAGCTGCGCACGGGAATGGTATTCGACTGCTGCCTCATGTAGGCCACGCTCCTCTACCTCATCAATTGGAGGCTTCGCGGCCAATCGTATCCTGAAATGCCCAATATTTGTTGGATCGATGACAAAGTACGATCCAAATGCTTCTTTGACTATTCGCCTTACCTCAGATCTCTTGACGTTGTCTCGAAACAAGACCTGCAAGCTGGTATGTGGCGGCTGCTGCAAGTCACCCGCACCCTGCATGTTAATCAAGCCGATTCGGCTCTGCCCATCCAGCTTGAGCACCAAATGATTCAGAAACCACTGCGCGTACGCAGGAACATTCAGTTTCACATCCTTGATAAACTGCCGCAGCTGCGCTTCGTGAACTTGAGTTCTGCCCCTCCTACTTCCGATAATAATTTGCCCAGCAGGTATGACGTCCCTTGATGAGAGGGGCACTCTCAACCTTTCTATGAGTTCATTCGCCTCATTCTCCGGCAGACTCTTGAATGCCATACTGCTGATTACGAGCGAGTTGGCTTGCTGACCACTTGAACAGTAGTTATCAATTTCAGTTAAAACTCGACTCTTT
This sequence comes from Methylobacterium sp. P31, assembly GCA_050632875.1. Classification (GTDB taxonomy): domain Bacteria; phylum Pseudomonadota; class Alphaproteobacteria; order Rhizobiales; family Beijerinckiaceae; genus Methylobacterium. The sequence goes on from JBODSC010000001.1 coordinate 630,432, forward strand.
CCTGAGTTGTTTGGCCCAACAAATACTGTGACTGGCGACAGACTAAATTGCATCGGCTCCGATCCTGGAGCCCGTCCATACTTAAAAGTAATTGTTTCAATCACTGCGACGCCTCTACACTACAGTACCGTACAAAAACTGAGGAACGCGCATCGGCGCTTCTCGCGCGCCGTCCAGTATGAGTAAACCCTAGCGAGACGGTCGTGCGAGACAGTTCCGCCCCGAAAGCGGCGTCTCATTTGGGTTGTTATCTCCCTTGCGAGACAGTATGGTGAGTAGGTGTAGACCCAAATGAGACGATTGAGGCACCGATGGCTACCTACGGATATGCGAGGGTAAGTGCATCTTCTCAGAGTCTCGCCATACAGCAAGAGGCATTGCAAGCCTCAGGTTGTGATGTGATCCGGTCAGAAAAGGCTACAGGCACGAAGCTGGAAGGTCGGACCGAACTGGAAACAATCATACAGTTCGCGCGGGCCGGCGATTCCATAACAGTTACACGGATCGACCGGCTTGCCAGATCGGTGGCGGACCTTGCCGGGATCGTGGCTCGCCTGGAAGCCAAGGGCGCATCCCTGAGGGTGCTTGAGCAACCTGTCGACACGTCCACGGCCGCCGGACGGTGCTTCCTACAGATGCTCGGTGTTTTTGCCGAGTTTGAGACAGCGATCCGGCGAGAGCGTCAGATGGAAGGGGTAGCCAAGGCCAAAGCGGAAGGGGTCTACAAGGGCCGCAAGGCAACCATCGACGCGGACCGGATCAAGGCGTTGGCTGCACAGGGGATGGGAGCTACAGCCATCGCCAGGGAACTGAAGGTTGCGCGGGCATCGGTCTATCGCCTGTTGAACGGTTCCTCCCCTTCAACCACGCAACAGGAAGCTCGGTGACGGGTGCACGACTGCCGAACGCCACGGGCTGTAGGATCACGCAAGGGGTCTACGGGGCGACGATCTCAAAATCTAAGCCGCCGTGATCGTAGGTCGCATCGTACTCCCCATCCTCAAGGCGCCACCCGAAGGCTGTGACCCAATCAAGCCAATCCGTCAGTTCCATCCAATCGTAAAAGTGCTCCGTGTCCGTGAACTCCCGGTCGAACGTCATTTCGAACTGTGCGTAGGCCGAGATGACGGGAAGCGGGCCGTTCTCGAAGCTGACGGAGGACAGTTCGATGGCCTTTGCCTTGATCGGTCCCTTGGGGTTCAGAAGACCGTTCGCATAATGCTCGGGCTCTGGATCGATCCTGGCGTACAGCAGGGGTTCGATGGTGCGCCTGACGAACGCGCATTGGTCCTGAGGCCAGGATCTACGCCTTCCACGATCCTTCCACAGCTGTTCGCATTGGATGAGAGCGGGCGGAAGGAGGGGTACCGGTTCCTCAGCCAGATCGGTTAAACCGTGCTTGAGCCTCACGACGACGGTATGGGTGTGCATCGTAGAACTGTAGCACAAACCGGGCCCGGGAACGATGGGAGGGGAAGATAGGCGACACGCTTGACCCTTTTGTTTTTAACGAAGGATACAAAAACGTCCACTCTCGGTAGCCATCGTGAGTACCGGGATTTATCAGTTGGTTGGTCCCTCCGGCATTCCAGCCATGCGCAATCCCTTCGTGATGTACTCGTATTCTGCCAAGAACGTCTTGTTATCAGACCATCCTTCGTGGGCCCATTTCTGCACAGTATATCCAGGCATCAATTTAAGCACCTCGGATACAGCGGCCTGCGCCTCGGACGATTTACCCATCCAGGCGTAGCCGGCTGCGAGATCGACGTAAGATAACCAATATGGCCCTGCGGCAACCGACTTATTACACCAAGGAATTGCTTCTTCCCATCGTCTTTGGTGCGTGTATGAATGGCATACAAAATAGTACCAAACATTGAGCAGCGGATCTTTCGGACTCAATCTAATAGCTTCCAGTTCGCTAGGGATTGCCGCCGGGGCATTGCCGGTCAACGTCGAAATGTGACCTTTCAAAGCGTAAGCCATCGCGTAGTTTCTATCATTTGCAATTGCCGCCTCGTACATCGACAAAGCGGCTTCGAACTGTTTGGACGCGCGTAGGACATCGCCTTTGGTCACATAGCCAAGTGCATCGTTTGGGTACGCGGCTTGGAACCGTGTCACTAGGCTGTCCGCCTCTTTTATGTCTTGAGCCTTATCTGTGCTCCAAGACATTCCCGGCCTAATAATATAAGTGCGAGCGAGGCCAATCAGCGCGCGAGGGCTACTCGGATCTAGATCGAGCGCTTTCTTGAATAGACCAGCAGCCTCGTTGTTATTAGCAAGCGATCTCGGCTTGTTCAATATCGCCCAACCACGGAGGGCAAGATCAGCGGCATCTGGATCAGCTTGTCTCTCACGTAATGAACGCAAACTCTCGGCTTCGGTTAGTTGTACGTCCAGTGATCGCGCAAGGCGTGCGACGAATTCGGTTTGCAGTTCACCTAAGCGACTACGCGCCCCTTCAAAGCGATCCGCCCAAATATGCGCCCCGGTCTCGGTTGAGATAAGCTGTGCATTAAGGACGACATGCTCTCCGGTTCTTCTGACACTTCCCTCAAGAGCGTAGCGGACTCCTAAATCTCGACCTACCTGTTTCACATCGACAGCCTTACCCTTGTAGGTGAAAGCCGTGTTGCGGGCGATCACGAAGCTCCCGGCGAGATGCGACAGGTCGGTCGTCAGATCTTCCGTCAGACCATCCGCAAAGAAGTCCTGTTCAGGGTCGTTGCTCAGATTCGCGAACGGAAGCACGACCAGAGACAGGGGCGGAAGCGGCTTGGGCGGCAATCCGTTTTGGACCGCAAGGGTGTTCTCGGCCTTTGGCGCCGCACCCGGCCACAGGGACCATGCCGCGACACCTACGGATGCGAGTGCCACGACCCCAATCACCGACGCCAGCCCGACAATACCGAAACGGCGAGGGGCCTCAGAGCCGATCTGAGGGGGTGGGACTGTCACCGCTCCATTCGACCCAGGGGCGTTCTCGGCATCGTCCTCCTCGTCATCGGGCAGGGCGAGAGCCTGGACAGCGTCCGCAGTTAGAGCGAACACGCCGATAGGACGGGCGATGTTTTTGAGTTCCAGCTTGCCCCTATCCTCAAAGCGGTAGGGTAGTTTGTCGCGCACCTGTTCGTGGACTGATCGCGAGACGCACAGACCGCCGGGCTCTGCCAATGGCTCAAGGCGCGCGGCCACGTTCACCCCATCCCCGAAAAGGTCCCCATCGGGTTGAGCGATCACGTCCCCTACATTGATGCCGAAGCGAAGTTTGAAGCGCCTATCATCTGGCAGGGCGGTCTCCCAATCCGACATCGCCCTTTGGATGCGGACGGCACAGGATACGGCTCTCAGGGGGCTTGGGAACTCCACCAACAGTCCGTCGCCCATCGTCTTTACGATGCGACCTTGAGCGGCCTTGATCGCGGGATCGATCAGGTCTCGGCGGAGGGCTTTGAGGCGTCGGATTGTGCCGGCTTCATCCTTTCCCATCAGCCGGCTGTAACCGACGATATCGGCAACCAAGATCGCTGCGAGACGCCTACCCATCGTCCTCCCACCCAACGCTTATGGCACCCGCACGAGGCCCTACGTTGAAGGGACCATACCATGATGGGGCTTTGGAGACGCAAGATTGGAAGCGCCGTTACCGATCTTTGACCCACAGGTGCGGATCAGCGCCGATCCGAAATCAGCATCGCGACATCCTGAACCTCTAACTGAGTAGGGAGGCCGCAGATGTTGAACCGCGCAGCCCTGGCTATAAGGCCTTAGATTGCCTGCACAAAGAGCAGCCGGGATTTATGCCAACTCGATTGCAGGTGCCTCGAGGATATTGGGATAGAACCGAAAGATGCGCTGTTGCGTGCATATCGATTACACAAACAATCTAGGCGCCATCCTTCTTGGGTTGGCGAAGAAAGAATTCGGACCCGCCTTTCTTCGCCAGTCTGCCAATGAATCGATCGGTCTGCCACCGTACATTGCCGTGGGGGTCTCGGTCCTGCGGGTATGATCGCGGCAAAGCGTCTGGTGATGATGAATGAGGATGCCGCTCCTTTCGCGAAGCTCCCGAACGGGGACTTAGAGTCAGGGTTTGCACCACCCGCGCAATTCCGCTGCCTGTATGGTAACTTCCACGTGGGCGGATCATTGGATTTGGCAGTCAATAGATGAAGCGGCGAGAATTCTTGGCTTCCGGGTTCATCTACGCAGCTTCGCAGGGTTCTGTCGTAGGCGCCCAAGGCACGGCGACTCATAAACTGGCAGTCCTACATCCTTCAGAGCCCCTGGAGAACCTAACCAAAAACAGCAACAACCTTGTTGGGCACGCCTTTGGACATCTCGAAAAGCTGGGGTACGTCGAGGGCAAGAATTTTGAGATCACGCGATATTCAGCGATGGGCTCAACAGAGAAGCTGCGCGAGCTAGCCTCAGTGGTTGTTTTGGCGAAACCTGACGTAATCCTTGCGATCAGCGGCAAGACGGTCTCGCATCTCAAGAACCTAACCAGCACTATCCCTATAGTCGGAGTGATGAGTGATCCTGTTGCATATGGTTTAGTCACCTCGCTTTCACATCCAGGAGGCAACATCACGGGTGCGTCCGTAGACCCTGGGATCGAGATCTGGGTCAAACGAATGACCCTTCTGAAAGAAGCCGTACCGGGGTTGGCTAAAGTCTTCTATGTCGCGCCAGACTCAACATGGACAACGGCAGTCGGCATTGGGGTCAAGGCTGCGGCTGAGAAGACAGGTATTGAACTCGTTGGACCGGCCGTCGAGAATCCGCATCGGCAATCCGATTACATCAAGGCATTCTCCGAAGTATCAAAGCGATCAGATGCCATATTGGTTAGTAGCGCAGCAGAGAACCGTACGCACGGGAAGCTAATAGTACAACTGGCGCAAGATAACCGATTGCCTGCGCTGTATCCATATCGTGCTTACGTGAACGATGGCGGGCTAATGGCGCACGATTTAGATATTACGGACATCTGGACTCGAGCCGCAGATCAGATTGCCTGGATATTCAGAGGCGAAAAGCCCGGTGACATTCCCATCTATCAGCCGAGACAATATCATCTAATCATCAACATGGAAGCCGCAAAGGCTATCGGATTCGATTTTAGACAGGACCTGATTGCCATGGCTGACGAAGTGATTGACTAGACTTTGATCCTGCCTGTCCCAAACCGTGGGCTTAGGAGCGGGACAGGGCACTTCTGTACAACTGTTTTGACCCTTGGCGACGGCGAGACCTCGGAACCGAACGATGCTCCGAGGACGGTAGGAGGCGCCTCTACCAACCCTGCGCCTCGGCCTGACCGTGCATGGCGGGATCGGCGCGAGGGCCATTCCATACAACAGTTGTGGAGATGCGGGCTCGGAACCGTCTCAGGATCATCGCCGGATCCTGAGGCGGCCTGTGACGATGTTACGAGAGAGACTTTCTGCCAAGGATCTCGGCGAAGGGGATCCGCCACAGCAGGCGTCTAGCCCCATCCGTAACCTCGAATGTATGGTCCAGCGGAGTGCCACCCGTCCTCAAGAGTTCATCGCTCAGACCCGGAATGGCCTTGCAAGCCTCCAAGTATGCAATCTCAGCAGAATCGAACTCAAGGCCCGTGTCATCGCGCAACACGCCGCTTTCAGACAGCAGGTCGAAAAAGAACAGCGGCATGGCAGCACCCCGGGTGCCCCCAAAGAGAGGAGAACCCGGATGGTCGCAGATGGTCACGAGGCTGTGACAAATGTCATAGACCGGACATAGGTCGAACGCCGATGCACGGATGGCGAGACGTCATGGATCCGGTCAGGCCGCCTTGAGCCTTAGGATAGGTCCAATCCGCGCCCCACCTTTCCCGGACCGTTTGCGTAGGAGCGGGATAATGCCTTCCAACTGTTGTGAACCTCGGCGCGCGACAGTCTTCGGATCGGCAGCGTCAGAGCCCGGCCGTTATCGCTTGAGGGTTGGGAATCGGTCCAGAAGGCTTCGGGATGCCACGGACCGTCGAGACCCACCCTGAAGGGTACCGTAAAGTGATGGTGTCCTTCAGCGAGGCTACGGACTCCTGTGCGCTCTAGTCACCGCACGACGATATCACGAACTCTCATAGCGACGGCGCCGATCCCCTTTGGCTGCCTTCGGTGTCAGTGAACTGGATAGGCAGCAGGTTGAGTATCGATTCTTCAGGAAGATCGAGTGAACCGTTTTTGAGCCTGACTAGGGCGGTGTGGGCATGCATAGTTATATTGAGATTTCTTTATAATATTTCGCTAGCCGGGCAGGGGCTTGCGAAAATCGCAAATTTTCGTAGGATTCTCCGTCTATTCGGATCGAAATAAGGCCATGCGTTTCGTTCCGGAAAGGTACATTTTGGCGAGATGTAGAATGAAACGGAGAGATTTCATTGGCCTCTGCGCTTTGACAGCGAAATCGCTAGCCTGCAACCGAGCCTTCGCGCAATCTCCCGCAAATCTCCATCGGATTGCAGTTTTGTTGCCGATGCCGCCTTCTGATGTTGAGTTCGGAATAAGCGCACGTCTATTTATCCAGTCGTTGAAAAAGTTCGGATACAACGACGGCGAGAACGTAAATCTGGTGTTTCGATCCGTCGGCAACGAACCGGAAGCGATCCGACGCAACATCCACAACGCGATGCTTTTGGATCCCGAAATGGTTGTCTGCCGTTCCACCGCGGTCACGAGAGTTGTATACGAAGAGATCAAGTCTGTACCGGTAGTATTTGTTCAGGTAAGCGATCCTATGGGCCTACGAATCGTAGACAGCTTCCGAAGGCCCGGGGGTAATCTCACTGGATTCACGAACCTAGAAGCGTCAATGGGAGGAAAGTGGCTACAGATACTTAGAGAGATCGCGCCCAACATTAACAAGGTGGCTTATCTCGGCAACCATGATACCAGCCCCATCTCAGTTGAACTTCAAGCCTCCATGCGCAAGAGGGCGTCGCTAGTTGGGATCAGCCTTACAGAAATCGATGTCCGAGATGTTGACGAGATCCGGCCTTTCTTTGAGAAGATCGGCGCCGAAACCAATATCGGGGTGATCGTCAATCCGGGAGCCTTTACTTTGGTGAACAGACGAGAAATTACAGATCAAGCTAGAAATTTTAGAATTCCTTCCATATATCCATTCCGTTATTTTGTTGATGCTGGCGGATTATCTTCATATGGTCCAGAAGTTCACGATGCTTTCCAGCAGGCTGCAAATTATGTTGATAAGATATTGCGTGGCGCTAAACCGGCTGAACTCCCAATACAGGGTCCAACAAGGCTCGATTTCGTCCTGAATCTTTCAGTGGCTAAAGCGATTGGCGTCGAAATTTCGCCGACTGTCATTGCGCAAGCCGACGAAATAGTTGATTGACCGTTCAGTTGATTGAAGGCCGGAATACCTGATTGGAGGGCTGCGTCTTTGCGGTAGCTCTAACGATACGGCCGTGCATCTGATCGCCTGCAACCCGCTACGGACTCACCGGGAAAGCATCATGCGCGTAGGAGCGGGACGGGGATCCTCTCTACAACTGTTGTGAACCAGCACGGATGAAGCTCCTCGAACCGGTATCGTCAGAGCCGGTCGGTACCCTTGAGGGTCGAGAGAACGGTCCGGGAGGCTTCGGGATGCCGTTTCTCTGACGGTGACGTCGAATTTGGTCCGCGCCACCAACAGTTATGCACAAGACTTGTCAATTCGGGATGTGGTTTGGCGCCAGCTTACGGAAACCTAGCCGATCATTGTTGGCGCGCCGGACCAGATCCTCCGCGTCGATTTAGTACTTGTTTTCATTCCGGAGTCTGTCCCGCACGACCTTTAGTGCCTCGTCGAATTGCAGTCTGAATTCCTTGTGCACCTTTGATGGAACAGAGATTTCCGTCCCGACTCGGTCAAGAGCGATTTTCGCCATCGGCTTCATTTCGTTGATACGCCAATCTATTTGTGCCACTCAATGGGTCGACGTGGATTTGCCTCCCGTTCGCGCAATATCCTAAGCGCCTCTCTGAAAATATAACGAATCTTATTGCCCGCAATCTTGTTATAATAGATTTCTTCAGATGGATTTGCGGTGTTCACCGTGTTTGTCATTGTGTGAGTCTTATTCCATTTGGAATTTAGGTTGATTAGATACAGATCGTGATTGCTAATTAAGGCGTGTTGCGTCTCTATCGTCCCCTTTCTTTTCTGGATTTTATCATCCTCCTTTCCGAGTTTTTGTTGTATGGATGAATGGATGTTGTATACCTAAATTCGAAAGTTAAATTAGGTATAGTGATGGATAATTACCTATCAAACATCCATCCCTCCATACTTGTTTAGGACCAAGTACCCGCGACCGAAGGGGAGCGACGGGGAACGAAGTCCCCGTCCATCGTCACTTGAACCTTAGTCCCCTTCGTGCATTTCCTTTACTCGTCTTGTGAACGCCGAACCCCATTCGATTGAGTGACTTAGAAAAGGTGATCTTGTTCATCGGGTCTGAGCCGCTGTTCTCACAATACTCGACGTATCTTTCATGAAGTTCGCCCATCATGATCCTTCCGTTCGGATCACGCACACACGCACCCTCAATGAAATCACTAATGTTATCATTCCCGCTCCTATACTCGGCTGTGGAATGCTTCACGGATTCGGGCGGTGCAAGAAAGTCGCCCTTCAACTCACCGATCTGTCGCAAGCCTTCCAGCGCCCAATTCAGGATGCCGGGCAACTCTCCCTTCAAGGTCGCAAGCAACTTTGGATCACGTTCCTCGGGCTTGAAGGTCACGGGAAATTCGATGACATGAATCCTTCGCCAGATCGCATCATCGTTCCCCGAGATCTGAGGCAGTTCATTGCTTGCGAACCACAGTTTGAACTCAGGCTTGAGGTTGAAGTAGTCTTTGTACAGTCGCTTGACCGACATCATATCACCGCCGGTCATTCGCTTGATCTTGGCAACAGCAAGCTTGTCCCCGGCTTCACCCTCGGTCGCGAAGGCAAACCGCTTCCCGTCCAATGAGGCTAGATCATCCGTCTTATCGTTCGCGAACTTTGGCTGCATGATCGAATGGGCCGGTAATGAGGTTCCGTAGTCGCCCATCAGTGCTTGCAAGAGATTCAGGAACACTGACTTGCCATTCGCGCCGGATCCGATCAAGATGAACATGACCTGGGCTTCGACGCTTCCAGTCAGAGTGTATCCAATTGCCTGCCTAGCATACTCGATCTTGTCATTATCACCATCGAACACTTGATCTGCGAATTTCTTGAACTTCGGACACCAAGCGTGTGGATGAAACTCGGCTCCGATCCGTCGCGTAACGATATCGGTTGTTTCAACCAATTCGCGCTTCGTCAGATCGAGGACGCCATTTCGAGTTCCGATTAGGTGCGAGTGCCGATTGAACTCCCTGTCATCTCTCCGCATCAATGCTTTGGACAACTCGTAGACGGCATTGATTCTCGTACTAGACTGAGATGCCCGAACCCTTGCCGGATCGCTTATGGTTCCCGCGTTCGCTGGCTCCTTGAGGAAGTCCATGATCCTAGCTTTGACTGCGACGCTTGAGACAGGATCATAAACATCCGCATGGTTCTCATAGAAGCGACCTTCGTGCTCCGCATAGATCAGCCTGTCGCCCATCCATTCGCAGAAGGCTTCGGCAGTTGAGATGTCGGTGCTCGTATCTACTGTTACTGAAATGGTTCGTGTGCTGCTCCGGTCTGCTAGCGGCTTTGGCAAAGAGGTTCGCCCGCCAAGCCATTCGGCGATCGCGCCAACCGCCTTTGCTCCCAAAACGTTGGTCAGGTCGTTGCGCCACTCAATGATGGAACCGCGACTGAAGCCATCATAGGTGTCTTCCACCGCCCTAAGTCGGTCGTTCATCTCCTCATCGTGCACGGCGAGACAGATGACACGCACAAGGGTCTGGCAGACTTCAAGATCGATGGCGTGATAGGCGCACAGACCAGCGAACCAAAGGGCGAGCTTGTGCCTACCGCCCTCCTTCCAGTGCTCTCCGATGACACTGACTGCCGCGATCTGTTTGGCGGCAACGTCGAGGGCTTCCCGGTCAATAAGGGTTGGTTCACCGTCCTTGCCTTCTTCGAAACGTACCATTTCGCCCGTGTCAGGATGAATGGACATCGGCGCCATCGTTTGAGCACCGTCGCCCCGAACCTCAACAAGCATCCTTCCAGTGATAGGGTGCTTGATCTGTAGCGTTTTTGTGCTTCCTCTGACGCGATAGATGTAGTGACTGGCTGTTTTTGACCTCCGGCCGAAGATCATCTCTGTCCCCGGAAGCAACATGCCACCGGCCAGAACAGTTAGGGGCCCATCAAGGTCGGTATCCACGATGTCACCGGAAACGGCCCCGGTTAGAATACCGATGTTATGTCGATCCGGAAAAGGACCGAAGTCTCTCATTTCTACCGCTGCAAGACCGGCCTTCTGCCAGCCTTTTAGGAACGGATTCTTTGTTTCTCTCTCAAGCGGCGTGAATCTGAACAGTCGGGATGCGTGTTTTGGATTCTCGAAATAATTCAATTTTGGCTCTTTTAGTGTACTTGCGCAACATGACGTTCACCGATCTCATCGGAGCAACGATAATGGGCGGCAATATGGTTAATATTAGTCGGCGCATACGGAAAGACCGCGACACCGAAGTTCACACATCCGTCATCCGGGATGTGATGACGGATTTATACTTGATTACATCTAAATAGGCAACCCATAATATTGCAAATTTATAATATTTTTACCGGTTATTTCTGTATGACTCAGAAATTGGTGTCCACCAGCCTGCACAACAATTGTTCAATTTGTTCAGAACGCGCTCTCGGGCTGCGGCAGGAGGGGCATTCGGCACCGTCCTGCCGCATATAACAGTTAGTAATCTTTAGCCGACAGCCGGGCTAGCTTGGCAGCAACGTGAGTGGCTTTGATATGGGTATAACGGGTTAATAGTCTCAAATTTCGGTGACCGGACATCAGTGCGACTTCGGGCACGGACAATCCTTTTTCAAACAATGCGGAAATAGCCTCGTGCCTTAAATCATGCCACTTAAGGTCGCGAATGTTGAGGATTTCTCGCAGCCGCTCCCACCTCTGAGAAAGCGTCCAGTATTTGATTCGGAACACGTGATCACACCCGGACCGGCCAATTTCTCGTCTCAGCAAGTCCAAAGCCCTCGGACTCAGAGGGATCGTGCGTGCATGGCCGTTCTTTGTCTTCGGTATGAGAAGGGTGGATGACTCGAAATCTATGTCCCGAGTCCGGATGTTCAGCATTTCCCCTTTGCGCATCGCCGTTTCTATCGAAAATTCAGCCATTCTCACGACATACATCATCTTTTCGTTGTGCGCGGTGCTGAATATTTTAGTTCTCTCGCCATCTGTTAGCCGTCGTTCTCTCCCGTTTCTGACGGCTGGCTTCTTCACGAGGTGGAAGCAGTTAGACTTAATCGGGTACCCCCAATCGCGCCGGGCCACTTCCAGAGAATGTGCGAGCAGCGCCAGTTCTCTAACAACAGTCGCGGGAGCAACCGTTCTGGATCTTATGTTCCTGTAAGTCGCAGCCCGATCTTCCGTTAGTCCCTCTATAGAAACGTTCCAGAGGGGACTGTTCCGAACGGTTCTGATAATCGATTTTTCTCTGTTGCTGCACTTCTTTCCGGGTGTGATTTCCGCCTGATAGCGCGTCAGGATTTCTCCTAAGCTCGCGGTCCGCCGATCGCCCGTACGCCTGGAATAGCTACCGTCGTCGATCCCCGCCTCAACGGAGCGGGCCCAGCGTTGAGCCTCGGATCTGGTCCCGAACGTTCGCGAAACCGGGTCGGAGCCTTTGAGGCGCACCTGTGCTTGGAACTTCCCCTTACGTTTCCTGATGGTCGCCACGGTGCCTCGCTGTGACAAAAAAATGTGACACGGGCCTGAAAGCGACACTTCTTCGGACAATGGGCGGGATTGCCGGGTAAACGCCAACCCACTGACGAGACAACCGGATTGCCATTCATCCGAGGGTAGTCCGATGCTCGACGGACCATATGTACCGCATGGCATGGATGCTGCCTGGGATTGTGCATGCCACGGCGGTACGCAACAGTGGCGCCTATCTCGCGGATCGGCTGCGGCCGGTCCTTTCCCGCCACCCGCGCCCGTATCCGGACGGTCCCATGTTGCGTCTTGCCGCCTGCCTCCTCGCAGGGATCGCCTTGGCCGGACCTGCCGCCGCGCAGACCCTGCGCTACGGCCTGATGGAGGATCCGGACGCGCTCGATCCGACACTGGCCCGTACCTTCGCGAGCCGGATGGTCTTCGCCGCCCTCTGCGACAAGCTCGTGGATATCGGGCCCGACCTGAAGCCGGTGCCGCAGCTCGCCACCTCGTGGGAGCTTTCGCCCGACGAGAAGGCGCTGACCATGCATCTGCGCCCGGGCGTGCTGTTCCAGGACGGCGGGAAGCTCGATGCCGCAGCGGCCAAGTACTCCATTGAGCGCCACATGAAGATGCCGGGCTCGCAGCGCCGCTCGGAGATCGCGCCGATCGACTCGGTGGACGTGGTCGACGACCTCACCTTCCGCATCAACCTGAAGCAGCCCTTCGCGCCGCTGCTGGCGCAGTTCACCGATCGGGCCGGCATGATGGTCTCACCCAAGGCCGCCGAGCGGCTCGGCGACAAGTTCGCCACCGCGCCGGTCTGCGCCGGCCCCTACAAGTTCGTGGAGCGGGTGCCGCAGGACCGGATCGTGGTCGAGCGCTTCCCCGACTACTGGAACAAGGACGCGATCCATATCCAGCGGATCGAGTTCCGGCCGATTCCCGACGCCACCGTGCGGCTCACCAACCTGCGGGCCGGGCAGCTCGACCTGCTGGAGCGGCTCGCACCCACCGACGTGCCGCAGGTGAAGCGCGACGCCAAGCTCAAGCTCGACTCCACCTACGAACTGGGCTTCCAGGAGATCCTGTTCAATCCCAACAAGGCCGGCTCGCCGGTGGCCGACCCGAAGGTGCGCGCCGCCTTCGAGGCGGCCATCGACCGCAACGCCATCAACCAGGTCGTCTACAACGGCGAGTTCCTGGCCGGGAACCAGTGGGTCAACCCGAAGAACCCGAACTACGTGGCCGAGTACCCGATCCCGAAGCGGGACGTCGCCAAGGCCAAGGCCCTGCTCGCCGAGGCCGGCAAGCCGAACCCGCAGATCACGCTCACCGTCTACGCCAACAGCGAGTCGCCGCAGGTCGGGCAGGTGATCCAGGCGATGACCAAGGAGGCCGGCTTCGACGTGAAGATCCAGGCCGTGGACTTCACCACCGCCCTCGATGCCGCCGACAAGGGCAATTACGAGGCGCAGCTCTATTCCTGGAGTGGCCGCTCGGACCCGGACGGCAACACGTTCAGCTTCCTGTTCTGCAAGGCGGCGCTGAACTATCCCAAGTACTGCAACCCGGAGGCCGACGCGGCCCTCCAGGCCGAGCGCGGCACGGTCGATCCGGCCAAGCGCAAGGCCGCCTGGAAGGCGCTGGCCGATCAGGTCCTGAAGGACCGGCACGGCATCTACATCCTGCACCGCAAGCTACTCTGGGCCTACAGCCAGAAGCTCACGGGCTTCGTGCCCTATCCGGACGGCCTCGTGCGTTTCACCGGCCTGAAGCTCAACTGATGCTGCGGTTCTGATGCTTCGATTCCTGGCCCGACGCCTCGCCCTAGCGGTCCCGACGCTGATCCTCGCCTCGATGATCATCTTCGCCCTGCAGCAATTGCTGCCGGGCGACGTCGCCACAGCACTCACCGGCGAGGAGCGCGACCCGCAGGTGATCGCCTTCATCCGCGAGAAGTACCACCTCGATGAGCCCCTGCCGGTGCGCTACGCCTACTGGGCGGGCGGCGTGCTCCGGGGCGATCTCGGCGAGTCGATCCGGCTGCAGAAGCCGGTCTCCGAGCTGATCGTCGAGAAGCTGCCGGTGACGCTCGAACTCGCCTGCCTCGCCATGCTGGTGGCCCTCACCATCGGCGTGCCCATGGGCGTGCTCTCGGCGGTGAAGCGGGGCCAAGCCGCCGACACGATCGCCAACGGCGTGGCGCTCTGGGGCCTGTCGGTGCCGAACTTCTGGCTCGGGATCCTGCTGATCCTGCTGTTCTCGGTGCAGTTCGGCTGGCTGCCGGCCTCCGGCTACGTCTCGCCCTTCGAGAGCCTCTCCGAGAACCTCGCCGCCATGGTGATGCCGGCCTTCGTGCTCGGCAACGCCATCGCGGCGGTGATGATGCGCCACACCCGGGCGGCGATGCTGGGCGTGCTCGGCTCCGATTACGTCCGCACCGCGCGCGCCAAGGGCGTCTCGCCGCTCCGTGTGACCCTGCGGCACGCACTCCCCAACGCCGCGATCCCGATCATCACCCTCGGCGCGCTGGAATTCGGTCAGCTCCTGTCCGGGGCGGTGCTCACCGAGCAGGTCTTCTCCGTGCCGGGCTTCGGGAAGCTCATGGTCGATGCCGTGTTTAACCGGGACTTCGCCACCGTGCAGGGCGTCGTGATCTGCACCGCCGCCACCTACATCGCCCTCAACCTCGCCGCCGACCTGCTCTCCGCGGCCGTGAACCCGAAGCTGAGGCGGGCATGAGCACCGGCAGCGAGATCGCCCGGGCCGAGGCCGTCGGCCTGGAGGCCGCCCCGTCCGGCGCCCCCGCCCCCGCGGTCCTCCGAGAACCCGGCACCCTCTCGGCCTTCTGGAGGCGCCTGCGCGCGCGCCCGAGCGCCGTCGCGGGCCTCGTCATCGTCAGCCTGCTGATCCTGATGGCGATCTGCGCCCCCTGGATCGCCCTCTACGACCCCACCGCCACCGACTGGGGCAACGTCCGCGGCGCCCCGAGCCTCGCGCACCCGTTCGGCGGCGACGAGGTCGGGCGCGATGTGCTCTCGCGGATCATCTTCGGCGCCCGCGCCTCGCTGGGCGCCGGCCTCGTGTCGGTGGCGCTGGCCGTCTCCCTCGGCCTGCCCCTCGGATTGCTCGCCGGCTACGCGGGCGGCTGGGTGGACGGGGCGATCTCCCGGCTCACCGACGCGCTCCTGGCGATCCCGTTCCTGATCCTGGCGATCGCGCTCGCCGCCTTCCTCGGCCCGAGCCTCGTCAACGCGATGATCGCCATTGGCCTCTCGGCGACCTCGACCTTCATCCGGCTGACCCGGGCGCAGGTGCGCGCGGTGGCGGCGGAGGAGTTCGTGGAGGCGGCGCGCGCCATGGGCAACCCGCCCTGGCGGATCGCTCGGGTGCACATCCTGCCCAACATCGTCCCGGCGATCCTCGTGCAGGCGACGCTCACCATCGCGGCTGCCATCATCGCCGAGGCGAGCCTGTCCTTCCTGGGCCTCGGCCAGCAGCCGCCCGAGCCCTCCTGGGGGGCGATGCTCAACACCGCCAAGAACTTCATGGACGAGGCGCCCTGGATGGCGATCTGGCCCGGCCTGTCGATTTTCCTCGCCGTGCTCGCCTTCAACCTGTTCGGCGATGGCCTGCGGGACGCCCTCGACCCGAGGCAGCGCACATGACGAAGCCTCTCCTGGAAGTGCGCGACCTCGCGGTCGCCTTCGACACAGACGGCGGCGCGGTCCACGCGGTCAACGGCGTCTCCTACACGCTGCACGAGGGCGAGACGCTGGGGATCGTCGGCGAGTCCGGCTCCGGCAAGAGCGTGCACGTGCTGGCCATGCTGGGCCTGATCCCGCGCCCGCCCGGCCGCATCACCGGCGGCCAGGTGCTGTTCGAGGGGCGCGACCTGCTCGCCCTTAAGGAGCGGGAGCCTCCGGAAGATCCGGGGCGGCGCGATCGGCTTCGTGTTCCAGGACCCGATGAGCCTCGCTCAACCCCGGCATGACCGTGGCGGCGCAGATCATGGAGCCCCTGCGCATCCATCTCGGCCTCGACGCCCGCGCCGCCCGCGCCCGGGCGAAGGAGTTGCTCGACCTCGTCCGCATCCCGAACGCGGCCGCGCGCCTCGACCAGTACCCGCACGAGTTCTCCGGCGGCCAGCGCCAGCGCGTGATGATCGCCATCGGGTTGAGCTGCCGCCCGAAGCTACTCATCGCCGACGAGGCCACCACCGCACTCGATGTGACCGTTCAGGCCGAGATCGTCGCCCTGGTGCAGGAACTGAAGCGCGAACTCAGCATGGCGATCATCTGGATCACCCACGATCTCGGCGTGGTCGCGGGGATCAGCGACACCGTGCAGGTGATGTATGCCGGCCGGATCCTGGAGCGCGGTCCGGTGGAGGACATCTTCTCGGACCCGCGCAACGCCTACACCCTCGGGCTGCTCCGCTCCCTGCCGGATCTCTCCGGCGGTCGCGCAGGACGCCGACGCCTGCACCAGATCGAGGGGGCGCCGCCGGACATGCGCCACCCGCCGCCGGGTGATCCCTTCGCGCCGCGCAACGCCTTCGCGACCCCCGTTGCCGGACCGAGATGCCGCCCCTGGTGCAGGCGCCCGGCGCCGCCCCCGGCCATCTGGTCGCCGCCTGGTACGATCTGCCGAAGCTCCTGAGCCAGGAGGCCGCGCAATGAGCGGGTTGGAGCAGCCGGTCGTCTCGGTGCGTGACCTGACCAAGCATTATCCCCTGCGCTCGTGGTGGGGCGGCAAGGGCTCGGTGTTCCGCGCGGTGGAGGACGTCAGCTTCGATATCCGCCCCGGCGAGACCCTAGGTCTCGTCGGCGAGTCTGGCTCCGGCAAGTCGACCATCGGCCGGGTCGTGACGATGCTCAACCGGCCGACGTCGGGCACGATCGCCTTCGAGGGCACCGACCTTGCCAAGCTCTCGGCGGGCGCCATGCGGAAGATGCGCGCCCGGATCCAGACCGTGTTCCAGGATCCCTACGCGGCCCTCAACCCGCGGATGAGCGCGGGGGAGTACGTCGCGGAGGCGTTCAAGCTGCATCGGCGGGACATGCGGAGCCCGGAGCGGCGGGAGGCCGTCGCGGCGCTGTTCCAGCGGGTCGGGCTCGATCCGCGCTTCATGGGCCGGTACCCGCACCAGTTCTCGGGCGGCCAGCGTCAGCGCATCTGCATCGCCCGGGCGATCGCCCTCAAACCCAGCTTCATCGTCGCCGACGAGCCGATCGCGGCGCTGGACGTCTCGATCCAGGCGCAGGTGGTGAACCTGCTCCAGGATCTGCAGGATGAGATGGGCCTCTCCTACCTGTTCATCTCCCACGACCTGCGGATGGTGCGCTATCTCTGCCACCGGGTCGCGGTGCTCTGGCGCGGGCGGATCGTCGAACTGGCCGAGGCGGACGCCCTCTACGAAGATCCGCGCCATCCCTATACCCGCCGCCTGCTCGCCGCGGTGCCGGTGCCGCACCCGGCCGAGGAGCGCGCCCGTCTCGCCACGCGGGACGGCAGCGGCCACAACCAGCCTGCGGACGGGCCGCTCACCGAGGTGGCCCCGGGGCATTGGGTGGCGCTGCCGGTCGGGCAGCGCCCGTGACAGCCTCACACGCCCCTTCCTATTCTCCACCTCATCCTGAGGTGCCCGCGCCAGCGGGCCTCGAAGGAGGGCTCCAGCCAGTCGCGCGATCCCTGAAGCCCCTTCGAGGCCTCCACTTCGCTCCGGCACCTCAGGATGAGGTCGCTTTTGGATCAAGCAGCGTCGTCTCGTCGAGACGATCTGTACAGCAGGACATCCCGTGAGAGACTTTTCCGCCCCCGGCCGCTCCCCGGTCTACGCCGCCAACGCCGCTGTCGCGACCTCGCACCCGCTCTCGACGCTCGCGGCCATCGAGGTGCTGCGCTCGGGCGGTAACGCCGTCGATGCCGGCATCGCGGCGGTCGCCGTCCAGTCCGTGGTCGATCCGCTGATGACCGGCATCGGCGGCGACTGCTTCGCCCTCTACGCGCCCGCCGGCGCCGCGAAGCCGATCGCCCTCGACGGCTCGGGCCGGGCACCGGCCGCCGCCACGCCCGACTGGTACGCCGAGCACGGCGTCGCGATCACGCCGACCTCGCCGCACGCCGTCACGGTGCCGGGCGCGGTCGCGGCCTGGAACCTGCTGCTGCGCGAGCACGGCACCCGCTCGCTCGGCGAGGTGCTCCAGCCGGCCATCCGCTACGCGGAGGACGGGTTCGTGATCCAGCAGCGCGTCGGCTGGGACTGGCTGCGTTGCGTGCCCCGGGTCGCCGCCGACCCCCACGCCGCGGAGACCTACCTGCCCGGCGGGCAGGCGCCGGCCATCGGCAGCGTCTTCCGCCTGCCGAAACTCGCCGCGACGCTCCAGCGCATCGCCGAGGACGGCCCGAACGCCTTCTACGCCGGACCCGTCGCCCAGGAGATGGTGAGCCGGCTCAACGAACTCGGCGGCCTGCATACCCTGGACGACTTCGCCGCCGCCCGGCCCGACGTGGTCACACCGGTCTCGACCCGCTACCGCGGCTACGACGTCTACGAGTGTCCGCCCGCCGGCCAGGGTCTGGCGGCGCTGATGATGCTCAATGTGCTGTCGCACTACGATGTCGGCACCCTCTCGGACCTCGACCGGCTCCACCTCTTCGCCGAGGTGTGCAAGCAGGGCTACCACCACCGCGACGTCCTGTTCGGCGACGCCGCCCTCGCCAACGTGCCGATCGAGCACCTGCTCTCCGACGCCTGGAAGGCCGCTGCCCACGGGGCGATCGACATGGGCCGGGCCCGGGAGCCGGCGATCCATCCCGAGATCGCCCGGGAGGCCGCCGAGGGCCGCGCCCATAAGGACACGGTCTATCTCTGCGTGGTCGACCGGGACGGCAACGCGCTGTCGCTGATCAACTCGATCTTCCAGGGCTTCGGCTCGGGCATCCTGGCGCCCGAGAGCGGCGTGCTGCTGCACAACCGCGGCCTGTCCTTCCACACCGAGGCCGGCCATCCGAACAGCGTCGGACCGGGCAAGCGGCCGATGCACACGATCATCCCCGGCATGCTGATGAAGGACGGGCAGGCGGTCGCGCCCTTCGGCGTCATGGGCGGCCACTACCAGGCCATGGGCCATGTCGAGCTGCTCTCCGGCATCCTCGACCGGGGGCTCGACGTGCAGGAGGCGCTCGATGCCCCGCGCAGCTTCGCCTACGGCGGCAGCCTGGAGGTCGAGGGCGGGATTTCCGACGCGGTGATGGCGGGTCTCAAGGAGCGCGGGCACCCGGCGATCCGCGCACCCCTGCCGCTGGGCGGCGGCCAGATCATCTGGATCGACCGCAAGGCCGGCACGCTGGCCGCTGGCTCGGACCCGCGCAAGGACGGATCGGCGCTGGGGTATTGAGAGTCGTGCGAAGGGGGTGGGCGGATCCCATCGCCCTCCTCATCCTGAGGTGCCGGAGCGTAGCGGAGGCCTCGAAGGAGCCCTCCAGCCGGCCGCGCGAACCCTGGAGCCCTCCTTCGAGACCCGCTGGCGCGGGCACCTCAGGATGAGGGGGCGATGGGAAGAGCGGGACTTGAGTTCCCGCTCCGGCTACGACTCGTCGGCCGGCTCAGTCGATATCCTCGACCGCTTCGCCGCCACCGTAGACCCGCTGGGCAAGCGACGCTTCCATGAACGGATCGAGGTCGCCGTCGAGCACCTCGTCGGGATCCGTGGACTGCGTGCCGGTGCGCAGGTCCTTCACCAGCTGGTACGGCTGCAGCACGTAGGACCGGATCTGGTGACCCCAGCCGATATCGGTCTTGGCCGCGGCTTCCGCGTTGGCCTTCTCATCGCGCTTCTTCAGCTCCGCCTCGTAGAGGCGGGCGCGCAGCATGTTCCAGGCGGTCGCCCGGTTCTTGTGCTGCGAGCGCTCCTGCTGACAGGCTACCACGATGCCAGTCGGGATGTGCGTGATGCGCACCGCCGAATCGGTGGTGTTCACGTGCTGACCGCCTGCGCCGGACGAGCGATAAGTGTCGATCCGGCAGTCCGATTCCTTCACCTCGATCTCGATCCGGTCATCGATCACCGGGTAGACCCAGACGCTGGCGAAGCTGGTGTGGCGCCGGGCGTTGGAATCGTAAGGCGAGATGCGTACCAGCCGGTGCACGCCGGACTCGGTCTTGAGCCAGCCATAGGCGTTGTGGCCCTTGATCAGGAGCGTGGCGCCCTTGATCCCGGCCTCTTCGCCGTCGGTCATCTCGACGACCTCGACCTTGAACTTCCGGCGCTCGGCCCAGCGGGCGTACATGCGCTGGAGCATGTTGGCCCAGTCCTGGCTCTCGGTGCCGCCGGCGCCCGCATGGACTTCGAGATAAGTGTCGAAGCCGTCGGCCTCGCCGGACAGCAGGGTCTCGACCTGCCGGCTGGCGGCCTCCTTCTCGACGGCCAGGATCGCCGCCTCGCCCTCGCGGATCGAGGATTCGTCACCCTCCATCTCGCCGAGGCTCGATCAGCGTGGCGCCGTCCTCAAGATCGCGCTCGAGCTTCTTGATCGCCGTGACGGCCTCGTCGAGCTGCTGGCGCTCGCGCATGACCTTCTGGGCAGCCTCGGCATCGTTCCAGAGGTCGGGATCCTCGGAAGCCGCGTTCAGCTCCGCGAGGCGTTTATCGACTGTGTCCCAGTCAAAGATGCCTCCTCAGCAGCCCTATAGACTGCTTGGCGGCATCCGAGGCTTGCTCGATCTCGGCGCGCATCTGGTTTTTCGGGGATGAGGTGCGGGAATGATGATGGCTTGTCGGGCCGGGGTGATACCGCCCGGGGGCCGGGCTGTAAACGCCGCCTGATTGCGCCGCCGACCGCCCGTGCGGCGCCCCACCGCAGGGCGGGCAGCGAGCCGGGCCGCTTCAGGCGCGTTGTCGCGCACGAGGGACACGGCAGTGAAGGGAGCCCGCGGATGGCGGACGACGATCATGCGGCGACGTGGAAGGATTTCAACGCGGCCGTCAACATGACGCCGGCCGCGCTGAAGAAGCACCTCGACAGCGACGCCAGCAAGGCGGTCGGCCAGAAGAAGGACGGCGACGAGTCGACCGGCCACGCGATGGGCCGGCAGATCCTGGCCATCAAGGACAAGAAGAAGGCGGATCTCACGGACGACGATTACGCCGCCATGCGCAAGGTCGTGGGCTACGTCCATCGCCACCTGAAGCAGGGCGGCGAGGCCCGGAAGGACCCCGATTCGCCCTGGCGGATGTCACTGATGAACTGGGGCCACGACCCGCAAGGATTGAGGCCCGCCAAGTCCGACGAGACGGCTCAGTACCGCGGCGGCACGATGTAGGATGGGGCGATCACGTATTCCTTCGGGCGCTTGCGCGCGCCGAATCGGCTCTCCGTGATCTGGTCGTTGTAATAGTCGAACCCGGTGTAGCCGAAGCCGCCGCCGTTCATCACCTCGGCCACCGGGACCGGCGGCACGACAGTCTGGCAGCAGCCCTCGAAGGGCAGCACCGTCGGACCATTAGGGGCGACGAAGACGAAGGCGCGTGGCGCATACGGGGCGGGCGGATAGGCCGAATCGGCAGCCGACACACCCTGCCCCGCCAGCAGGGCGAGCAGTCCGGCGGCGATCAGGGTCTTTGTGCTCACGCGAAGCTCCGTCAGGGGGCCGGGGGGCCGGCGGGACCGGCGACTAGCCTACACTCTAGCTGATTGCAGGCGTCCTGTCCGACTCCTGCGGCCCGCGCGGTTAGCGAACCCTGCAGGACCAGCTCAACCCCGGGCGCGCACGACCACTTGCCGGCTCACCGGCGCCGGGCGGCAATCCGTCATGAAGGCGTTGACCGGCAACGGCTTCGAGTCGCAGGCATACACGTCCGTCGGGCCGGGAGCCGGCACCGGATCGCGGGCGATGATCGGGTTCGGCGCGCAGGCCGAGGCTGCGACGGCGAGCAGCAGGGCGGCGAGCAGGTTCAGGCGGCGCATGCGACACTCGGAACGCGGGAAGATCCCCGCATCTGACCCTGGCCATCGCGATCCGCCCTGACAAGCGCCCAGGAGGGGCGCAGGCGCCTTTGCCGGAACCTGTCGCCCCGCGGCAACAATCAGGAACTCGCGGGCGCCTAACCCACCCGGGCCATCGGCACGACGTTGTGCAGGGTCTTGTCGGTGCCGTCGAAGAAGCGGCGGATGTTGCGCGCCGCCTGCCGAATGCGCTGCTCGTTCTCCACGAGCGCGATGCGCACGTACTCGTCGCCGAACTCGCCGAAGCCGATGCCGGGCGCCACCGCCACGTCGGACTTCTCCAGTAGCAGCTTGGAGAATTCGAGGCTGCCCATCTCCCGGTAGCGTTCCGGGATCGGGACCCAGGCGAACATGGAGGCTGCGGGCGACGGGATGGTCCAGCCGGCCTTACCGAAGGATTCTACCAGTGCGTCGCGCCGCTTCTTGTAGATGGCGCGCATCTCGTGGATGCAATCGTCGGGCCCGTTGAGGGCGGCGGTGGCGGCGACCTGGATCGGCGTGAACGCGCCGTAATCGAGGTAGGACTTCACCCGGGTCAGCGCCGCGAGCAGGCGCTCGTTGCCCACTGCGAAGCCCATCCGCCAGCCGGCCATCGAGTAGGTCTTCGACAGGGACGTGAACTCCACCGTGCAGTCGATCGCGCCCGGGACCTGCAGGACCGAGGGCGGCGGGTTGCCGTCGAAATAGACCTCCGCGTAGGCGAGATCCGACAGCAGGATCAGCTCGTGCTGCTTCGCGAAGGCCACGAGGTCCCGGTAGAAGTCGAGGCTCGCCACGTAGGCGGTCGGGTTCGACGGGTAGCAGACCACCAGGGCCACCGGCTTCGGGATCGAGTGGCGCATGGCCCGCTCCAGCGCCGGGAACATCGCCGGGGTCGGCTCGGCCGGCACGGAGCGGATGACGCCGCCGGCCATGAGGAAGCCGAAGGCATGAATCGGGTAGCTCGGGTTCGGCACCAGCACGACGTCGCCCGGGGCGGTGATCGCCTGGGCCATGTTGGCGAAGCCCTCCTTGGAGCCCAAAGTCGCCACGACCTGCGTGTCGGGATTGAGCGTCACGCCGAAGCGGCGCTGATAGTAGCCGGCCTGAGCCTTGCGCAGGCCCGCGATGCCCTTCGAGGCCGAGTAGCGATCCGTGCGCGGGCGCCCGGCGGTCTCGCACAGCTTGGCGATGACGTGCTTCGGGGCGTCGAGATCGGGGTTGCCCATGCCGAGATCGATGATGTCGGCGCCCTGCGCTCGAGCGGCGGCCTTGATCCGGTTGACCTGCTCGAAGACGTAGGGCGGCAGTCGCTTGATGCGGTGGAAGTCGGTCATGGGCGTGTCCATCGGCGCGTCCCGAATCTGGCGTCTTTCATCTGTGCCGGTCGCGCGAACCACCTGCTGTAGCAGAGTTGCGCGCCGCCGCCGACCCACAAAACGGTGGCTATTGCGGAGGCGCCGGAGCCGGCTTGATCGTCGCCGCGGCGCCCTGGCCGGCGCTGGCGGCCGCGCGTCCGCGCGCCTCGTTGCGTCCGCGGGCGCTCTCCAGCTCCGCCTCCAGGGCCTTCTGCCCCGTGACGGATTTCGCCCGGACCGGCCGCTTCGGGGCGTCGACGCCCACCGGCATGAAGTCGGGCCTCTCCTTCCCGCGCGATTCGGCGACGAAATCAGGCGCCGCCACGACCCGCGGCCCGTAGCCTGCATCTGAGGCCAGGGAGCGCACGACGTCGCCCGAGCAGGCCGCGAGCGATCCGGCGAGCACCGCCAGGACCGCTGCGCGGCCGAGATCGAGCGGCCGTCCGGCACAGTGCCGTCGGGTGACAGGGTTCAAAACCGCGCGATCCATGAGCACAGGGGCAGGAGCAGGGGAATGAGAAGATCGGCCGGATGTTTCGATGAGCTTCGCGGCCGGACTGGCGAAAACTCTGGCTCGCTCCTTATTTTGTCGGAAACGAGGCCCGCGCGATCGGGTCGACTGACCAAAAATGAAGGGAGGCACGCGTGACGAGCCCGCAGGCGCCGGACCAGACCGCTCCAGCGAAGCCGGTCCTCAACGGCGCGATGCCGGACGGCGTGAGCCCGCCGTTGCCGGACATCGAGGCGCTGTCGCACAATGCCGGACAATTCGTGGAGGCGCTGGGTCGCAACGTCGCCCGCTTCCTCAAGCCCGAAGCCCAGGCCGCCGGACCCGCCGATGAGGTGAGCGAAGCGGTGAAGGTTCTCGGACAGGTTGCCGAGACGTGGCTCGCCGACCCGAAGCGGAGCGCCGAGGCTCAGGCCCGCCTGTCGCAGGCCTTCCTGTCCCTCTGGGGTTCCACCTACCTGCGCCTCCAGGGCCAGCCGGCCGATCCGGTGGCGCTGCCCGAGCCCAGGGACGCGCGCTTCGTCCATACCGAGTGGTCGACGAACCCGTATTTCGACTTCATCAAGCAGGCCTACCTGCTCGCCACCCGCTGGGCCGAGAGCCTCGTCGACGAGGCTGAGGGACTCGACGCGCATACGCGCCACAAGGCGCAGTTCTACCTGCGCCAGCTCACCAGCATGCTTTCGCCCTCGAACTTTTTGGCGACCAACCCGGAACTGATCCGCCACACCCTGCAGGAGAGCGGCGCCAACCTCGTCCGCGGCCTGAAGATGTACGAGGAAGACCTGAAGGCCGGCGGCGGGCAGCTGCGCGTGCGCCAGACGGATCCGAGCGGGTTCGAGGTCGGGCGCAACATGGCGGTCACCCCCGGGGAGGTGGTGTTCCGCAACGACCTAATCGAGCTGATCCAGTACGCGCCGACCACCGAGAGCGTGCTCAAGCGCCCATTCCTTATGGTGCCCCCCTGGATCAACAAATTCTACATCCTCGACCTCAATCCCCAGAAGAGCTTCCTGAAGTGGATGGTCGATCAGGGACTGACGGTCTTCTGCATCTCCTGGGTGAACCCTGACGCACGGCACGCCGACAAGGACTTCGAGTCCTACATGCGCGAGGGGATCGAAGCGGCCATCGACGCGATCGGCGTCGCCACCGGTGAGAGCGAGGTGACCGCGGCCGGCTACTGCGTCGGCGGCACGCTGCTCGCCGTGACCCTCGCCATGCAGGCGGCCACCGGCAACCGGCGGATCAAGAGCGCGACGCTGCTCACCACCCAGGTCGATTTCACGCATGCGGGCGACCTGAAGGTCTTCGCCGACGAGGAGCAGATCCGCCAGATCGAGACGCGCATGGCCGCGCAGGGCTACCTGGAGGGCGCCAAGATGGCCAATGCATTCAACATGCTGCGGCCGAACGACCTGATCTGGCCCTACGTCGTGAACAACTACATCAAGGGCAAGGCGCCCTCGGCCTTCGATCTGCTGTACTGGAATTCCGACGCCACCCGGATGCCGGCGGCCAATCATTCCTTCTATCTGCGCAATTGCTACCTGAACAACACGCTGGCGCAGGGCCGGATGGTGCTCGGCAACGTCCGCCTCGACCTCAAGAAGGTGCAGGTGCCGATCTTCAATCTCGCCACGCGTGAGGATCACATCGCGCCGGCACTCTCGGTCTTCGAGGGCTCGAAGGCCTTCGGCGGCAAGGTCGATTTCGTGCTCGCGGGCTCGGGGCATATCGCCGGGGTGATCAACCCGCCCTCCAAGCCGAAATACGGCTACTGGACCGGCGGGCCGGTGAAGGGGACGCTGGACGCGTGGATCGCGGCCGCCGTTGAGACGAAGGGCTCGTGGTGGCCCTACTGGTTCCAATGGATCGAGGCGCAGGCCCCCGAACGGGTCCCGGCCCGAAAACCCGGCGGCGACGCGCTCCAATCCCTCGGACCGGCGCCCGGGACCTACGTGCGGATGCGCGCCTGAGGCACATCGTCCGCGGATCCGCGCCGCCCGGCGCGACGCGCCCCCGCAGGATCTCCTCAGTATTTCCGGACGAGCGGCGCCGGAGCGGGGGCGGGCGGGGCGCCGAACACGTAGCGGAAGCCGACCGAGACGATGTCGGCGCTGGCGTCGACCACGCCCGCGAAGGCGATGTTGCTGACGTTGTAGTCGCGCCCGATCCCGGCGAGGATCCGCGACCGGTCGAGGAAGAGGTGCGAGTAGGCGAGGTTGAGGGTCAGGCGCTCGTTCCAGCGGTAGCTGGCGCCCACCGAGACGCTGTAGCGGTCGCCGTCGGGCAGCCGCACCGAGCGGTTCCGGAAGTCGATGGGCGAGGTCTCGTAGCCGAAGCCGGTGCGCAGCGTCAGGTTCGGCGACGCGTCGTACTCGGCACCGATCGCGTAGAGGAACCCATCCTTGTAGTTCAGCGGCAGGGTGCTCACCGGCAGGCCGAGGCTGTTCGACACGACGCCGATCGTGCCCAGCCTCGACCAGTTGTCCCACTCGAAGCCGAGATCGACCCGCGCCACCGGCGAGAGCGCCTGGGTCAGGCCCACGCTCAGCTTGTCGGGGGTGTTGAGCTTGGAGCGGACCGGGCCGGCCAGCGGCGCCAGGGCGAGCAGGGGGACCCCGATCGAGCCGTCGATGTCGTGATGCACCGAGGAGCGGTAGCCGATGCCCAGGACGGTGCCGTCGCGGGGCGTCAGCGTCGCGCCCGCAGTAAAGCCCGCGCCCCACGATTCCCCCTTGAGGAACGCGCTCGGATAGGCGGTCGGCAGGATCCCGGGGATCGGCAGCGCCTGCCGCAAGGTCAGGCGGAAGTACTCGATGTTGGGGCCGGCCGCGAGCGAGAGCCACTCGTTGACCTTGAACCCGAGCACCGGATTGATCGCCAGGGAGAAGATGCGCGAGGAGCGCCCGTAGACCTCACCGGCCCAGACCTGATGCGGCTTGGTGATGAGGCCGAAGGGAGCCCCCATGGCGAGGCCGAGCCAGAGCCGGTCGTTGAGCTGGTAGGCGGTGGCCCCCGCCGGCACCACGGCGCCCTGGCCGATATCGCCCGAGCCGCCCAGCCGGGCAAAGCCCGGGTTGGTGCCGAGATCCGGCCGGATCTCCGAGGACAGTCCGATATAGGTGAAGTTCTGCTCCGTCACGAAGCCCGGGTTCATGGTGATCGTCGCGGGGTTCCAGAACAGCGACGACACACCGCCCGAGCCCGCAGCCGCGCCCGCAAAGGCCACGCCTTGCGCCTCGGTGCTCTGCTCCCGGATCCCAAAGGCGCCCGCCTGCGCTTCCCCGACCCCGAGGATCGCCACCGTGGCCGCGAGCGTCGCCGCGCGCACCGTCCCGCCCATCTGCTTCCCCCAGACCCACGTTTTCGGCGCTGCGGATCATCCGTCCGCTGATACGAGGCCATTGCGTGCATGGTGCAGGTTGGGGGAACTCGAGCGCAATCACGATCCCCGATCCCGACCGAAAGGATATACGCAGTCCATCCTCCGAATTCAGACCCATAATAGCTGATTATGTTTCGTCCAGGCGCACATATTTGGAACGAATGCTGCATTGGATCGCCAATGCCGATCCATGAATAATAAATCATATCCGAGCCGAACATGCATTTTTCCGCAAGCATGTTGCCCGGTTGCGATACCTGCTAGGCGCGCATCCGAAAAGCGCGCGCTTGCGCGCGCGTCGGCACCCGGCCATGGTCCCGGCATCCGGCGCAGACCGGATCCAGGGAAGGATTAGGAGCGCGGCAATGAAGCTCTTCCGGCACGGCCCGAGCGGCGACGAGAAGCCCGGCCTTGTGGATGCGAACGGGGGCTTGCGTGACCTTTCGGGCCTCGTGCGCGACATCGCCGGGCCTGCGCTCTCGCCCGAATCCCTGGCGCGGCTGCGTGCCCTCGATCCCGAGACGTTGCCGAAGCTGCCGCCGGACGTGCGGCTCGGCCCCTGCGTCGGCGGCACCCGCAACGTGGTCGCGATCGGCCTCAACTTCGCCGACCACGCCGCCGAGACCGGCTCTCCGATCCCCGCGGAGCCGATCATCTTCAATAAGGCGCCGTCCAGCCTATGCGGGCCGAACGACACGGTGATCATCCCCAAGAGACTCGTCCAGCACCGACTGGGAGGTGGAACTCGCCGTCGTGATCGGCAGCCGCGCGAGCTACGTCCACACCAACGAGGCGCTGAACTACGTGGCGGGTGCCTGCATCTGCAACGACGTCTCCGAGCGCGAATGGCAGATGAACCGCGGGCCGACCTGGACCAAGGGCAAGAGCGCACCGACCTTCGGCCCGCTGGGACCCTGGCTGGTCACCCTCGACGAGATCCCCGACCTGAAAAATCTCGCCATGAGCCTCGACATCAACGGCGAGCGCCGCCAGACCGGCTCGACCGCGACGATGATCTTCGACGTGCCCCAGCTCGTCGCCTACACGTCGCATTTCATGCTGCTGGAGCCCGGCGACGTGATCACCACCGGCACCCCGCCCGGTGTCGGCCTCGGCATGAAGCCGCCGCGCTATCTGAAGCCCGGCGACGAGATGGTCCTGCGCATCGACCGGCTGGGCGAGCAGCGCCAGAAGGTGATCGCCTTCGACGACTGGACCGCCAAGGTCTCGGCCGGCGAGCCGACGGATTGAGAGGGCGCGCACCCTCCGCGGGGTCTGCGCCGCGCGGAGGCGCTTGATTTTTCGCCGCCGATCCCACTCAAGGGAACCATGAGCCAAGCTGCCGAACCGCACGCGACCGACATCCGCCACGACTGGAGCGTGGCCGAGATCCGCGCGATCCACGACCTGCCGTTGATGGACCTCGTGTTCCGGGCCGCGACGGTGCACCGCCGCTACAACGATCCGGCCGATATCCAGCGCGCCTCGCTGCTGTCGATCAAGACCGGCGGCTGCCCGGAGGATTGCGCCTACTGTCCCCAATCCGCCCACCACAAGGGCGCGGGAGTCGCGCGCGAGCGGCTGATGGCCGTGGAGACGGTCCTGGCCGAGGCCGCCGCCGCCAAGGCGGCCGGCGCCCAGCGCTTCTGCATGGGTGCGGCGTGGCGCCAACCCAAGGACGGCCCCGAATTCGACGCCGTGCTCGCCATGGTGCGCGGGGTGCGCGGGCTCGGCATGGAGGCCTGCGTCACGCTCGGCATGCTCACGCCCTCTCAGGCCGGGCGTCTGGCCGAGGCCGGGCTCACCTCCTACAACCACAACTTAGATACCGGCCCGGATTTCTACGGCGACATCATCTCGACCCGGACCTACGACGAGCGGCTGCAGACCCTCGAGAACGTCCGCTCGGCCGGTATCAGCGTGTGCTGCGGCGGTATCGTCGGCATGGGCGAGGGCGTCACCGACCGGGCCGCGATGCTCCAGGTCTTGGCCAATCACGCGCCGCATCCCGAGAGCGTGCCGATCAACGCGCTGGTGGCCGTGCCGGGGACTCCCCTGGAAGATCAGCCGGCCGTCGATCCCTTCGACCTCGTGCGCATGTGCGCCACTGCGCGGATCGTGATGCCGCGCGCCCGGGTTCGGTTGAGTGCGGGCCGCAAGGGCCTCACCCGCGAGGCGCAGGTGCTGTGCTTCCTCTCGGGCGCCAACTCGATCTTCTACGGCGAGCGCCTTCTGACGACGGCCAATAACGGGCAGGACGACGACGCCGCGCTGCTGGCCGATCTCGGCATCCGGGTTCCCACGGAGGCGGAGCCGCGGGCAGCCGCGGAGTGAGGCTCCGGGCCGGATGACGGGCCTTCCCGGCCTGGCTGTCCGGCGCCCCCGCTCGACGCGCCGCGCGGACTAGGGCTGGCCTTCCGGCAACACGATCCGGAAGCATGCTCCGCCCGCGCTCTCCTCGAGGCTTAAGGTTCCGCCGTTGATGGCGATCAGCTCGGCGGCGATCGGCAGGCCCAAGCCGGTCCCGCCGGAGCGCATGGAGCCCTGGAACGGGGCAAACAGGTTCTCTCGGGCGCGCGCCGGCAGGCCGGGCCCGTTATCGGCGACCAGGATCATCACCCGGCCCGCCTCCGCGCGGCTGGCCGTGACCCGCACCTCAGCTCCTTGGACCTTGGCCCCGTCGAGCGCCTGCACGGCATTGCGCACGAGGTTTGCCAGGGCCCGCGCGAGTTGCTCCGGGTCCGCCTGCACGTGCAGGTCTCGCGCAGCGACTTGCACGGAGACGGGATGCGCCGCCAGCGCGGCGAGATCCGGAAGCTCGGAGAAGATCGGGGCCAGTGGCGTGCTCGCCAAGCGCGGCGCCCGCTCGGCGACACGCCCGTAGGCAAGGGTCGCCTCGCAGAACCGGATGGCCCGGGCGAGCGTCCCCACCAAGCGGGGGGCGACCCGTTGCACCGTCGGGTCGGCGGTCCCCTCCAGGCGGTCGCCCAACAGTTGGGCGCCGGTGAGCAGGTTGCGCAGCTCGTGGCTGATCTTGCTCACGGCGAGCCCCAGCTCGGCCAGCCGCCGCTTCTGGCGGAGCTGCTCGGCGAGGCTGCGCTGCATCCGGCCGAGCGCCCGCTCGGCCTGGCCGATCTCATCGCTGCGTCGCGACGGTGCGATGATCCGGCCGGCATCCTCCGGGTTGTCGGCGAAGGCCGTGATGCTGGTGGCGAGCCGCCGCACCGGGCGCACGATCAGCACCTGCAGAACCACGAAGACCAGGCCGGCCGCCGAGGCCGCGATGATCAGCGACGAGACCAGCAGCCGCAGGGCGTAGTCGATCATCGCGGTGCGCAGGGGCGCTTCGTCGAGCAGGATCTCGACCCGCTCGAATCCGATCCCACCCTCCCCGACCACGCGGATCGGCTCGCGCACCGGAGCCATGAGGGTGCGCCACGCGCCCGTGATCGCCGACAGGGACGTGACCGTGCGCAGGTCGACCGTGTCGGCGACCTGTTCCGGCATCGGCTCGATGGCGAGCAGGCGCTGCGCGCCACCGCCCCGGACCGCGATGGCACGGGCATTGACGCCCGCAAGAAGGCGGCTCTCCAGCGCCTCCGAGACCGGCTCGCCGGTTCTGCCGTCGAGGACGAGCGCCGCGACTTGGGCGGCCGCCAGCCGATCGGACATCCACTCGACCCGGTAATTGGCCACCGCCGGCACGTAGGTCAGCACCTCGGCGACCACAACGAAGGCGACCGTGACGAGAAACAGCCGGCCCGACAGCCCGAGGCGCGCGACGCGCCGATCGGGCACATCACGCCCGGAGGCGGAGACCGGGGAAACCGGCGCCGTCTCGGATTCAACGGTCACGCCGCTCACGCTCCGCGCAGACAGTGCGGATTGTGGTTGGCAGGGCGGGGGTCTCGGTTGCTCGAGCCGCTCGCCGCCTTCGCGGGGGACATGTTCGTAAGCCACGGATTCGGAGGCGGGAATACAGGGTCTCGGTCGTGAGCATTATACGGTAGCCGCCGAGAAGCGGTTGCATGTGTCCTCGGGCACCGGAAGACATACGGCGCTGGAAAATGCGGATCTCAGCCGCGGCGGGCACGCCGGCTGAGGACCATGCTGATCAGGGCGAAGACGCCCAGCATTGCGAGCCCCGCCATCATTTTCGGCGTGACCAGGGCGCGCAGCGTCAGGGCCTCGTTGCAGGCGAGGCCGCCGGCTGACAGGCAGGCCGCCCTGGCGGTCTCGTGGGCGGCGACCACATCCTCGATCCCCGCCCCCGTGGTGGCGTAAACGAGTGCGCCGGGCAGAAGGCCCAGGAAGGTCGCCAGGACGAAGATCCGCATCTTCACGCCGAACGCGGCCGGCGCGAGATTGGTGACCCAGAACGGAAACAGGGGCAGAAGGCGCAGGACCGTGATGTACCCGAAGGCGTCGCGCCGGAACCCCTCCGCCAAGGTCGACAGACGGGTCCCGCCCATCCGCCGCAGCAGGTCGGCGCCAGGGCCGCGGCCGATGGCGAAGACGATGGCCGCCCCGGTGGTGGCGGCACTGACGGCGGTGAGCGCCCCCGGCACGATCCCGAACAGGAAGCCGCAGACCATGGTCAGGATCAGCGTGGCCGGGACCGACACCACCACGGCCCCCACATAGACCAAGTAGGCGACCACCAGGGCGCGGGTGTAGCCGGCATCGACGAAGCCGCGCAACCACACCCGGGACGCGAGCAGCCGGTCCAGGCTCAGAAGTTGCGCCGCGCCCGAGACGAGAACGATCGCCGACAGGGCGAGCAGCAGCGCCAGCGGAAGCCAGCGCCGCAGCCGTCGCCAGCGCCCCTCCGCGACGGGTGCGAGCCCGGCGTCGCTCACCCGGGCTTGCGCATCCGCAGGATCTTGAAGAACCCGCCCGGGAAGGTCGGCCTCAGCCCGATGACCTCGACGCCGTTGCGCCGGGCCCAGGCCTCGACCCGGGTCGCCTTGAAGTCCGACGACCAGCCGATCTTGGTGCAGAGCGGCGCCACGATCTCCTCCACCCGGGCGACGGGGCCGTCGCTCTGGCCGAAATGGTTTGCGAGGACGATGCCGCCGCCCGGCCGGACCACCCGCAGGAACTCCGACAGGGCAGCCTCGGGGTCGGGGACCAGGGTGATCAGGAACTGCGCCACCACGGCGTCGAAGCTCGCATCCGCGTAGCCCAGGTGGCAGACATCCATTACCTGGAGACCCCGGACATGGGACAGGTTCCGGCGCCAAACCTTCGCGCGGGCGCGCTTCAGCATGTCCTCGGAGAGGTCGACCCCGCAGACGAAGCTGCTCTGCGGATAGTAGCCGAGGGCGAGCCCGGTGCCGACGCCGGCCTCCAGGATCCGCGGCCCGTGCTCGGCCGCCGCCTCGACCGCGGCGCGGGCCGCGGGCTCGGTGAGCTTGTCGTAGACCACGTCATAGACGGGCGCCCAGCGGGCATAGGCCTTGCGCATCAGGGCCGTGCTCGGCCCGGCCATCTGCGGCTCGCTCAGCATCGTTCGGATATTTCCAGAGTTAAGGTCAGGCGGCCTCTCGGGGCCGGGCCGACAACGTGTCGACGCGGCGGATGGTGCCGCCGCCGAGCACCCGAGCCCGGGGCCCGTCATCCGCGTAGATCGCGCAGGCCTGGCCCGGCGATACGCCGTCCTCAGGCTCGGCGAGCACCACCTCGGCCGCGCAATCCTGCCCGATGGTGAGCGTCGCGGGCCGCGGCGGCCGGGTCGAGCGCACGCGCACCGCCACCGGGAGGTCGCGCACGGCTTCGGCCGGTCCCTCGCCGAGCCAGTTCAGGTCCGAGAGGCGGATACGGGTCGTCGCCAGCGCGGCGCGCGGGCCGACCACTACCCGGGCCAGATCCGGCTCCAGGCGCACCACGTAGAGCGGCTCCGGTCCCGACAGGCCGAGGCCCCGGCGCTGGCCGACCGTGTAATGCACGATGCCGTCGTGCTGCCCGAGGACGTGCCCGGAGAGGTCGACGATCTCGCCAGGGCGCGCCGCATCCGGGCGCAGCCGGGCGATCACGTCGCTGTAGCGGCCCTGCGGCACGAAGCAGATGTCCTGGCTGTCCGGCTTCTCGGCGAGCGACAGCCCGAGTTCCTTGGCGAGCGCACGCGTCTCAACCTTGGTCATCTCGCCCAAGGGGAAGCGCAGGAAGTCCAGCTGCTCCGCAGTGGTGGCGTACAGGAAGTAGCTCTGGTCCCGGGCCGGATCGAGGGCACGATGGAGCGCCCGGCCGCCGCCGGGAAGCGCCCGGCTCGACACGTAGTGGCCGGTGGCGAGCGCGTCGGCGTTCAGGTCGCGGGCCAATCCCAGGAGATCACGAAACTTCACCGTCCGGTTGCATTCGACGCAGGGAATCGGCGTCTCGCCGGCGAGGTAGCTCTCGGCGAACTTCTCGATGACCTCGTCGCGGAACCGGTCCTCGTAATCGAGCACGTAGTGGGGGATACCGAGATGCTCGGCCGCCGCCCGGGCGTCGTTTATGTCCTGGCCGGCGCAGCAGGCGCCCTTGCGATGGCTCGCCGCCCCGTGATCGTAGAGCTGGAGCGTAACACCGACGACGTCGAAGCCCTCGCGTTTCAGGAGACCCGCGACCACGGAAGAATCGACGCCGCCGGACATGGCGACGACGACGCGCGTCTCGTGAGGAGGCTTGGGAAGGTCGAGGGCGTTCATCGCACGGGTCCGCAGCCGCCCGCTCGGGAGCTTTCCGGCTGCACGGGCTGTCTATAGCGGGAGTCCGGGCTCCTTTCCAGGGTGGCTGGCTCCGGGCGCGGATGGCTGCCCGGCAGATCCTGCCGGGCAGACGGCAGCTTCCGCCGCGCCGGCCTATGGGTCCCTCAGAAATTG
Organism: Methylobacterium sp. P31; assembly: GCA_050632875.1. Taxonomy (GTDB): domain Bacteria; phylum Pseudomonadota; class Alphaproteobacteria; order Rhizobiales; family Beijerinckiaceae; genus Methylobacterium. The sequence goes on from JBODSC010000001.1 coordinate 664,426, forward strand.
TGTTTGTTGTCAGATAGTTATTTAGAAAAACTCGTGGCGCGCGCCTTGCTCCGGAGCCGGCAGGGAGGAGCCCGGCATGGCGAGCGGTGCGGCGGATCGGCTGGATGTGACCACGTGGATTCCGTCCGCGGGGCGTTCATCTGCCACGCGCTCGGGCTGGGACGCGGCCGGCGTGGCCGCACGGTCCGGCGACTCGGCGCAGGATCGCTTCCGCGCGGCCCTGAACGCAGCCCGGGCCGAGGACGATGCGGCGGCGGCGCGCGCCCGCGCCGCTGACCAGCGTGATGAGACGGCGGCGGCGCGCGCCCGGCAGGTCGCGCAGCGGGATCAGGCCGACGCGACTCGCGCGGCCTCTGAGCGCGCACGGGACGTGTCCCGACAGGCTGAAGCGCGGACCGACAACCGCCGATCGGGCATCGCCAGGCAGACGGGCGCGCCTGCGCCGGGCCGGCAGCACACTGCACCCGCCGCCGACACGACCGCCGCACCTTCCGCACATCCGGAGGCGGGCAAGACGGCACCGCGATCCGCGGCCTCGGCCCAAACCGAGACCGGAAAGGCGGATCACGCCGGGGATCGGATTACGGATGCAGGGTCCGCCCAGGATTCCGCACCCGGCACGACCGCCGCGACGAGCAATGATCCAGCGCAAACCGAGGCGGCGGTGCCGCCGCAGCAGGCGGAGGCCGCCACGCAGCCCGCAAGCCCCGATCCGGCAGGCGCGCTGCTCAGCCTCCTCGCGGCGCTGAGCGAGGGTGGCCCGGGCCTCGTGGCCGATGCCGCAACCGACAAGCCTGCCCGCGGACAGGAGGATGCCACGGCCGCGAGCCCCGCAGGCTCTGACACGGCCGTCGCAGCGGCGGCTCCCGGGACGGTGATGCGTGGCCTGACGGGCACGGCCTCGACGGGGAATTCCGCGGCCGTGGGCGCCGCGCCAGTTTCCGGCCTCACTGGGGCGAGGGTCGGCGCAATACCGCTTGCCGCCGCGAAGGCACCCGACAAGGCCGGCAAGAACGACACCGTCGCGGAGGCGGTTCCGGCCGATACGGGCGACCCCGCCGCCGCGGCGGCTGCGGGCGGCGCGTCCAAGGACTTCCTCGCCGCGCTGGCCGATGCGGGCCAAGCGAACGGTCAGGGTACGAGCGGAAGCCTGCTGCAGGGTACCGCCGCGCCCCTCCAGGGCGGCTTATCCCCATCGGCCTCCTCCGCCCTGATCACCCCCGGGACGGCCCAGACGCACGCGGCTGCGGCGCCTGCACAGACCGCCGCGCCCGTTCAGTCGGATCCGGCCGTACCCATCGGCCAAGTGCCGATGGCCATCGGTCTGCGCTCGCTCAACGGATCGAACGAGTTCCAGATCCGGCTCGACCCGGCTGAGCTGGGGCGGATCGACGTCAAGCTCGAGATCGACAAGGCGCGCGGCACGGTCATGACCCACCTCGTCGTAGACCGGCCCGAGACTCTGGCCATGCTCCAGCGCGACGCGAACCAGCTTCAGCAAGCCCTGTCCCAGGCCGGGCTCGATCCGTCGGGCGGAGGCCTCAACCTGTCGCTGCGGAGCGACGGAAGCGCTCAAGGCGGCGGGGGCGGCCAGCAGGGCAACGCCCCCGGAACGGTGCGGTCAGCTGGAGCCGCGACCCGGCGGAGGCCGCGCAGGACATCCCGCCGGCGGCCCGTCTGCTGCGGGGCTACGGCGGCCTCGACATCCGAATCTAAGCGATGCGCGCAGATCCCGCATCGCGGACCAACACCGAGACATCACGCGTCCGGGCGCTGCGCCCCTGCGCGGCACGGGAGAGAACGGCATGACATCCGGCATATCCAGCCTGACGAATACGACGTCCGCGGCGTCCAACAGCGGCGCGAGCGGCAATGCCACCGAGATCGCGAGCAACTTCACGCAGTTCCTGACGCTGCTCACCACGCAGCTCAAGAATCAGAATCCCCTCGACCCGATGGACACCAACCAGTTCACGCAGCAGCTGGTGCAGTTCGCCGGCGTCGAGCAGCAGCTGAAGACCAACGATCGGCTCGACAGCATCCTGACCGCGTCGCAATCGGCGAGTTCGGCCTCGGCGACGAGCTATATCGGCAAGACCATCACGGCGGACGGCAGCACCTCGCAGCTCTCCAACGGCTCGGCCTCTTGGACGCTGACGCCGGCCCGGGCCGCCTCCAAGGCGGTGATCACGATCCTCGACTCCAAGAACAATGTCGTGGCTACGCAGACCACCTCCCTCAGCGCGGGCAGCCAGACCTACACGTGGAACGGCAAGACCTCGGCGGGGATGACCTCGGCGGACGGGAACTACTCGATCAAGGTCTCGGCCACCGATGCGACGGGCACCAGCGTGGCAGTGGACACCAGCCTGACCGGCACCGTGGACGAGGTCGATCTCAGCGGAACGACGCCGGTCCTGATGATCGGCTCCCAGAAAGTGCCGCTCACCAGCGTGCAGACCATCGGGTTGTCCACAAGTGGCACTTAACGAATCACATCCGAGTGACTCGCTTCAACATCTCTTAAGCGGGCGCAAGTACGTTCAATGCTCGACAGGTCAGTCGAGTGTAGAGCGTATCATGACCGAACCGAGCCGCCCGAGAGTGAAGTACGTGATCGGGCCCGACGGCAGCCCCTTGACCATCGCCGACCTCCCGCCTCCGAGCACCCGCCGTTGGGTGATCCGGCGGAAGGCCGAGGTGGTGGCGGCCGTGCGCGGCGGCCTCCTCAGCCTGGAGGAGGCGTGCAAGCGCTACACGCTGACCACCGAAGAATTCCTGAGCTGGCAGTTCTCCATTGACCAGCACGGTCTGGCCGGCCTGCGCACCACCCGGATCCAGCATTACCGGCACTGAATACCTGCGGAACCGGGACGGGCCGTTCCCTGCCCTGCTCCCCGACCCAGAAGACTGCCGAAGCCGCGTCCGGAACCCGGGCGCGGCTTCTTGCCGTTCCCGCCTCATGTTCGGGCCCGCGCGATGCCCGGCATTAACGCCCCGCTAACCACGAGCCGGGCAATTTCTGCCGAGCGGGCCATCGGGGTCCGCCAGCGTTAGAGTGCAGCGAACCGTCCCGTGAAGCCGGTCCTCGATCTCGTCACGAAGCTCGGACCGGCCCGAATCGCCGCCATGGCGGCGGTGACGCTGACGCTCATCGGCTTCTTCGCCTTCATCATCCTGCGGGTCTCGCGCCCTGATATGGGTGTGTTGTTCTCCGACCTGTCGATGCAGGATTCGGCCGCCGTGATCCGCGAACTCGACAGCCGCGGCATCCGCTACGAGGCCAAGGGAGATGCCGGCCAGACCATCATGGCACCCAGGGCCGACCTCGCCCGGCTGCGCATGGATCTCGCCGGCAAGGGTCTGCCGGTGCAGGGCGGCGTCGGCTACGAGATCTTCGACAAGGGTGACGCGTTCTCGTCCACCAATTTCGTGCAGAACGTGAACCACCTGCGCGCGCTGGAGGGCGAGCTGGCCCGCTCGATCCGGGCGATCGGCCGGGTCCAGGCGGCGCGCGTCCACCTCGTCCTGCCCGAGCGCCGCCTGTTCGAGCGCGACCGGGAGAGCCCAAGCGCGGCGATCGTGCTCAAGCTCATGGGCGATCTCGACGCCGGCCAGGTGCGGGCGATCCGCCATCTCGCGGCCTCGGCGGTCGAGGGGCTGAAGCCCGAGCGGGTCTCGATCGTCGACGAGCGCGGACGGCTGCTGGCCGACGGCGCCCGGGATGCCGATGCCGACGTCGCCAGCGGCTTCGAGGATCGTCAGGTCGCCCTGGAGCGGCGCCTGCGCGGCCAGGTCGAGGACGTGGTCGCCGGCATCGTCGGGCCGGGCCGGGCCCGCGTCCAGGTCAATGCCGAACTCGACCTCAACCGGGTCGAGAGTCGCTCCGAGACCTTCGACCCCGAGAGCCGCGTAGTCCGCTCCGCCCAGACCCGCACCGAATCGGCACTCACCAGCAATGCCGACGGGCAGGTGAGCGTCGGCAACGAGCTGCCCGGCGCCAATGGCGCCGACAAGGCGCCCGCCCCGAAGGATGCGACCAACAAGAACGAGGAGACCACGAACTACGAGATCTCCCGGGTCACCAAGACCGAGGTCGCCGAGGGCGGCCGGATCAAGCGGCTGTCGGTGGCGGTGGTGGTCGATGGGGTCTACGCGACCGCGCCCGATGGCAAGCAGACCTACAGCCCCCGGGCGCCGGCCGAGATCGAGCGGATCACCGCCCTGGTTCGCAGCGCGGTGGGCTTCGACAAGGCGCGCGGCGACCAGATCGAGGTGGTGAACCTGCGCTTCGCGGAAGCGCCGAGCGTGCCCCAGTTCGCCGAGCCCAGCCTGGTCCAGTCGCTGCTCGCCCCCACCAAGGAGGACGTGCTGCGCATGGCCGAGGCTCGCCGTGTTGGCGCTCCTCACGTTGATCGTCCTCCTCACGGTCGTCCGCCCGCTGGTGCGCCAGGTGCTCGCCCCGGTGCCGGCAGCGCCATCGTTCGCCGCGCCCGGGATGGGGATCGCCGGCGACGCGTCCGTGGTCGCGGGTCCGGGCGCGACGGTCACGGTCATTGAGCGCGACAACCCGACCGCGCGGCTGATGGAGTTCGCCAAGATCAACGGCCAGGTCCAGGCCGAGACGGTCCAGCGCGTGGTCGACATGGTCCGGGCGAGCCCCGCCGAGACCGTCGAGGTGCTGCGCACCTGGATCCAGGAAGAGTGACGCGTAGGGCATCGAGAGCAGGACGATGGCGGCAGGTATGGCAGCAGGTCTGGCGAACAGCCTCGCGACGGCGGGCGGCGATACCTTCGCGTCGATGCCCGGCCCGCAACGCGCCGCCGCGCTCCTCCTGATGCTCGGCGAGGAGGAAGGCGCGCCGATCTGGCAGATGCTGGAGGAGGAGGAGGTCAAGAAGGTCAGCCACGCGATGGTCCAGCTCGGCACGCTGGAGGCGGCCACCGTCGAGAAGCTGATCATCGAGTTCGTGACGAAGCTCGGCAACAGCGGCGGCATCTCGTCGAATTTCGAGCGGACCGAGGCGCTGCTCCTGAAGATCTTCCCGAGCGACCAGGTCTCGCTGATCATGGCCGAGATCAAGGGCGCTTCGGGCAAGCGCGTCTGGGCATCGATCGCCCAGGTCGACCCGGAGATCCTCGCCTCGTTCCTGCGCAACGAGTACCCGCAGACGGTGGCGGTGGTGCTCTCCCGGGTGCGGGCCGACTACGCCGCCAAGGTGCTCACCATCCTCCCCGAGGACTTCGCCATCGACGTCCTCAACCGGATGCTGCGCATGGAGACGGTGCAGAAGGAGGCTCTCCGCCACATCGAGGAGACCCTGCGGGTCGAGTTCGTCTCCACCATCGCTCAGACCCAGCGCCGCGACGCGCACGAGATGATGGCCGACGTGTTCAACGCCTTTGACCGGCAGACGGAAGGACGCTTCCTGGCCGCCCTCGACCAGGCAAATCGCGGCTCGGCCAAGCGTATCCGTGAGTTGATGTTCACCTTCGAGGACCTGCTGAAGCTCGATCCGGGCAGCGTCCAGACCCTGATGCGCAAGATCGACAGCGACACCCTGTGCCGCGCCCTGAAGGGCGCCAACGAGCCGACGCGGGCCTTCTTCATGAAGCAGATGTCGACCCGCGCGGCCAAGAATCTCACCGACGAGATGGCCTCGCTCGGGCCGGTCCGCCTCAAGGAGGTGGACGAGGCGCAGGCCAAGATGACCGAGCTCGCCAAGGATCTCGCCGAGAAGGGCGAGATCATGATCGCCAAGAATAGCGCCGAGGAGGAACTGGTCTATTGAGCGCCCAAGCCTTCCGGAGCGCGAAGCCGTTCCTGTTCGAGACCGACTTCCGCAGCGGGCGCCCGAGCGCCGAGGCGCAGCGTGCCGCCGAGGCCGCCGCGCGCGCCGAGGCCGAGGCCCATGCCCGCGGCCTGCAGGAGGGGCGGGCCCAGGCCGAGGCGCAGCTCCAGGGTCGGCTGGCCGATGCCATGACCCGCCTCGCGCTCGCCGCCGCGGGCCTGATCGCCCAGGCCGATGCCCGCGACGCCGAGCGCGAGGCGCAGGCCGTCGAGGTGGCGATCCTGATCGCCCGGAAGGTCGCCGGCGATGCGCTGGATGCCGCCCCGCTCTCCGGCATCGACGAGGCGGCCCGTGCGGCGCTCCAGCACTTGCGCGGCGTGCCCCACCTCGTGGTGCGCGTGCATGACAGCCTCGTCGAGGAGGCGGAGACCCTTGTGAAGCGCTTGGCGCGCGAGCGCGGCTACGAGGGTCGCCTCGTGGTGCTCGGCGATCCCGACATGCCTGCGGGCGACGCCCGCATCGAGTGGGCCGACGGTGGCATCGTCCGGGAACGCGCCCGTATCGAGGCGGCGGTGCTGGATGCCCTCGGCCTCGCCCCCGAGCCCGTGAAGGAATTCTGATGTCCGACGATTTCAGCCTCCCCAGCTCGGCGAGCACGATACCGACTACGCGGCCGCCTCGATCCGCGACGCGCCCACGGCCCCGAAGACCGCGGCCGACTTGGAGCAGCTCTTCGACGTGCCCGTGATGGTCTCGGCGGTGTTGGGCTCGGCCCGAATGCCGATCGGCGATCTGCTCCGGCTGGCGCCTGGCGCCGTGCTCGAACTCGACCGGAAAGTCGGTGAGGCGATCGACGTGTTCGTCAACAACCGGCTCGTCGCCCGCGGCGAGGTCGTCCTCGTGGAGGACCGGCTCGGGGTGACAATGACCGAGATCGTCAAGGGCGAGTGACCCGGGCGAGCGACCTTTCGGCAGGGCGCCGGCGACGGCCGCCCGCCTGAGCGGCGCATCCGCGCCACGACGTTTAAGAGGGACGAACTATGCGGCTCCTGATGATCGGGCGGCTCAACGGCGAGCTGATCACCGCCTCGAAGATTGCCATGCAGCGCGGCGCGTCCGTGACGCAGGCCGATGCCGTTCCGCAGGGTCTCAACGTCCTGCGCGCGCGGGGCGCCGACCTGATCATGATCGACGTCTCGCTGCCCATCCGCGATCTCGTCTCCGCCCTGGAGGCCGAGCGGATCCGCACCCCGGTGGTCGCCTGCGGCGTCTCCGCGGACGCGCAGGCCGCCGTCGCGGCGATCCGCGCGGGCGCCAAGGAGTACATCCCGCTTCCGCCTGACCCGGAGATGATCGCCGCGGTGCTGGAGGCGGTCGCGTCCGACCGCAATGCCTTCGTCTGGCGCGATCCTGCGATGGAGCGCGTGGTCAAGCTCGCCGAGCAGGTCGCCCGCTCGGAAGCCTCGGTGCTGATCACCGGCGAGAGCGGCACCGGCAAGGAGGTCCTGGCCCGCCACGTCCACCAGAAGTCCAGCCGGGCCGGAAAGCCCTTTGTCTCGGTGAACTGCGCGGCGATCCCCGAGGCGCTGCTCGAATCCGAGCTGTTCGGCCACGAGAAGGGCGCCTTCACGGGCGCGGTTGCCCGCCGCATCGGCCGGTTCGAGGAGGCCAACGGCGGCACGCTGCTGCTCGACGAGATCTCCGAGATGGATGTGCGCCTGCAGTCCAAGCTGCTGCGGGCCCTCCAGGAACGGGTGATCGACCGGGTCGGCGGCACGGCGCCGGTGCGGGTCGACATCCGTGTGCTCGCCACCTCGAACCGCAACCTCGTTGAAGAGGTCCGCAAGGGGACGTTCCGCGAGGACCTGTTCTACCGGCTCAACGTCGTCTCCCTGCGGCTGCCGCCCCTGCGCGAGCGCCCGGCCGACATCCTCGAATTCGCGGGCCACTTCGCCGAGAAATACGCCGCCGTGAACGGCCTGCCTGGTCGGCCGCTCTCCGCCGAGGCGCGGGCGCTGGTGCTGAAGAACCCGTGGCGCGGCAACGTGCGCGAGTTGGAGAACACTCTGCACCGGGCCGTGCTGCTGGCCTCGGGCGACGAGATCGGCCCGGAGGCGATCCTCTCGCCCGAAGGTGAGGTGATGGCCGCGGAGGGTCCGGCGGCGCGCGCCGCGCAGGTCGCCGAGGCAGCCACCCGCGGGCTGGTTGGCCGGACCGTGGCGCAGGTGGAGTGCGACCTGATCCTCGACACCCTGGACCATTGCCTCGGCAACCGGACCCATGCGGCGAAGATCCTCGGCATCTCGATCCGGACCCTGCGCAACAAGCTCAACGAGTATGTTTCGGCGGGCCTGGAAGTGGCTGAGCCCGGCAGTGTGCGGGCGAGCGTCGCCTGCGGGTAAGGGGCAGCGGCGCTCGGGCCTGAAATGATACCGGATGAGACCCGGTCCGTCGCGCCACGGATCGCCGAACGCCGCCAGGATGCCGCTGCCCCTGATCGCCGCTACCGCGCCCGGAGCGGCTGGCCGCTCCGCGCTCCCCGGGGCCACTTCCATCCATTGCTTCCGTATGCCGTGCAAGTCCTCGCCCGGAGCGCAGCTGCCACTATCGATCCGGGACGGGGGCGCCAGCATCGTTGCCGCGAGGCGCGTTGTTCGGGTCGGCGGATACCCCGGCCATGGACCGCGGGCGAGGTGTCTTACCGGCTTCAACCCGCGCTTCGAGCCGCCGATCGGTGCAGGTCTGAAGCGGCCTCCGGAGGTGCGGCGCACGGTGACAGGGCGGCTCAGATCAAGCGAGCGCCCTGAACGGATAGCGTATGAGCCGCAAGGCAACACGCTCCGCGGACGGTCGTGGAGGGTGGCTGGGCGGGTTTTGCGCCGGCACATGCCGGCGGGAGGACAGCCGCGCCGATGATCACGGCCGCGTCAGTCCTCCAATACCTCAACGCAGCCAATCGAGTTCCGACGCACCGGAGTTCAACCTATAATCCTTCATAACGAAAAATTGAAAAGCAATTTAATTGCGATCCGCCCTCGGATTGATAGGGACGAAATCTTCGCCCGCACCGTTCGGTGTCGATCTGAAGTTGGACTTCCTTGCGCACGAACGAGCCACTGTCTCGGCCGGCTGCCGAGATCCCGCAAAGCCGGCCGATCGCCGCCGGTCCCGAGAACGGATGGCGCGATGCAGGCTGGATCCGACGCCTGTCCGATCTCGTGGATGCGGTGCGCTGGCCGCGGAACGCCGACCTGCCGCTGCTCGCCGGTCTCAGCGGCTTCCTGACCGCAGCTCTCCCGCCGATCCGGCCGACCCGTTCGACACCGCAAACGGCCGCGAACGGGTCTTTTCTCCATCGCGAACCGGCGATCTTCACCTGCCCGATCGTCGGCGAGCCGTTCGGCCCGGCTCGCTACTTCGCACGCCGCTTTCCATCGGTGCCATTCATTGTCCTGGCCTCCCTCTGGTGGTCACACGAAGATCCACTTGAGGCCCGTGCGCTCGCGATTGCATATCGCCGATTCCGTCGTGACCATCCGGCATGCCGCCTGATCATCCTGGCGAATACCCCAGCGGAGGAAGACCGGCTGCGGCGGCTGGGCCTCGAGGTACAACTCGCGCCACACAACATCTTCGTCGACGAGGATCTGTTCTTTCCGCTGCCCGATCAGCCCAGGATTTTCGACGCGATCTACAACGCTCAATTGGCGCCCTACAAACGCCATGACCTCGCGCGGGATATTCCGCGCTGCGCATACCTGACCTTCTTTCCCGGCAAATATCCGGAGCGGACGCGTGACATCCGCACGCGCGCCTTCCTGGATCACCTGCCGCCGGGTCATAGCGTCCTCAACCCGATCGAGGGCAGCCGGCTGGTGCCTGTGCCCCATACCGCCGTGAACGCCGCCTATGCGAGCGCGCATGTCGGCCTGTGCCTGTCCCGGATCGAAGGTGCCATGTATGCCAGCATGGAGTACCTGATGGCCGGCCTTCCGGTCGTCTCGACGCCGAGCCGCGGCGGCCGCGACCTGTTCTTCCATCCCGACACGACGATCATAGCGAGGGACGACCCGCGCGAGATCCGTCAGGCGGTTGAGGCGCTCAAGGCGCGTGCAGTCCCGCCCGACGTGGTCCGCGCGACAACGCTGCGGCTGGTCCAGCGCGAGCGCGAGCGCTTCAACGCGTTCGTGGAGAACTTGAGCGGCGGGACGCGGTCAGGCACCGACCCGCGCTGGTCCTTCACGTTCCGGCACAAACTCGGCTTCCACGAGCCGACGCTCGGCGGCTTGGAGCGTGATTTCCTGGCGGGCCGAGATGCGGGGCCGATCGCCTCTCCGTGACGGTGCAGTGATCGGGCGCGACGCGGGTCGGACCAGGCTCTACCGGCGTCCGCTCTGGGCGGCCTTGTTCGCCTCGGTCTGGGCGGCGAAGGCCGCCTCGAGCTTGCGCATCGACTCGTAGCGGGCAACGTCGCCTTCCACGTCGCGGATCGTCTCTTCGACCAGATGGCGCTGGAGCGCCACACGCGGGTCGTCGGGAGGCAGCGCCTCCCGCTCCTGCAGCCGGAGGACCGCCTGCCGCACCACGGTGTAGACCGCCTCGCGCTCCTCCCGGGTCATCGAGGGCTGGATCGCCTTCGCGACGAGATCGGAGAAATCCGACATGGACCGTTAGACTTCGCTCTTCCACCGGGGCACCCGAGCCCGCGCCGCCTCCCTCTACAGACCGCCGCGCGCGGGATCCAGAGCCCCAACGCGGCGGCTGTCGCTACATCCTCTGGTCGCGGATACCCGCGATCAGGAGCGAGGAGGAGCTCCAGATCACCAGGAAGCAGAAGAACGCCACGAGCAGGGTGTGGCCCCGCTCGGGATAGAGACTGTCGGTCGGCAGGACCGGAGGCACAAAGGTCGCCAGGAAGATGTGCTGCTTGCTGGCCGAGACGCGGGCGCGGTCGAGCAGCATGTGGGCCGATTCCTCGAGCTTCTCGGCGATGGTCCGCTCGACCAGAAGGCCCTCATACTGGAGCAGCGCCTCGGTGAGGTTCGTGCCACCCGCGACGGCGCCGGTGCTCGTCAACTCGTCCTGCAGCGCCTTCATCTGCTGGTCGATCGCGGCGATATTGGCAACCAGCGTCTGGATCGACCGCGAGCGCTCGTCCAGGTTCGAGCTGCGCAGGACCTGCAGGTCGTTCTCGGCCTTGAGCCGCTCCTTCCGCAACAGGGTGAGGGTGGTGAGCGTCCCCTCGGCTGTCTTGATCGGGTCGATCACGCCCCACTGGTTGCGGAACGTCTGAAGCGCGAGGTGGGCCTTGCGCAGCCGCTCCTGGGCGGTCGTCGCATCCGCCTGCGCCTGGGCGACCATGTCGGCCTGCGCGCGCTTTGAGATGTCGTTGATCAGCGCCTCGGAGCGTTTCACCACCTCGCGGGCGATGGTCAGGGCGTCCTCCGGGGTGAAGGCGCGCACCGACAAGCGGATCACGCCGGAGATCGAGTCGATATGCGCCTCGACGTGCTTGCGCCAGTATTTGGTGAGATCCTCGATCGGGTCACTCGGATCGAAGCGCGTCCAGAAATCCGCCTCGGGCCGGGAGAACATCTTCGAGATGCCGACGCTCTTCTCAAGCGCCTCGACCATCGTCTGGCTGCCGATATAGTCGCTGACGATGAAGCTGTCCTGGCTGTTATGCTTCTGGATCAGGTTCGTATACTGGCCGAGCGAGATGTTCTCCATCGGCTCGACGTTGCCGCGCACTGCGAACTGGGCCTCGGCGACGTACTGGTTGGACGCGAAGCCGAACAGGTACAGCCCAATCACGAGAGTCGGCAGCAGCACGAACAAACCGACGCGGCGGATGATCCGCGCGCCGTAGCTCGACGTGTCCTCTTCGCGCGGGCGAAGGCCCGGCAGCCGGGTCCAATCCAGGCGCTCGCGCACCGAGGCGACCAGCGCCCGGGCGTTGCGCTTCTCCGGAACCGGCCGGATCGTCTCTGCACTCCGCCGCAGCTCGCTCATCGTCGGTGCAGCGAACGTCACGATCTCGCCTTCGCGCGTGTCGTCCTTGACGTCGTCGAAGCTCATCCGCTCTTTGTTCCTGGGTCTGCGCCGGTCCCGCTCCCGCGGCGCCGGCCGAAGGACGGCCCGTGCGCGGTTCCGGAATCCCGTTCTTTTCGGCCCTTTTTAAGGCACCGGCCCCGCCCGCCGCACCGCGGCGACGGGCGTCGTAGCCCGGCCCCGGTATCGCGCCGTAGAGTCTCTGGATGATGACACAATCACGCGCAGCCGGCGGTGCAGATGACCGCCCCATCGGTCGTTCATCCACGATCACGGCCAAAACCAAGCTCACGGAAGTCGTGGTCGTATGCTCCAAATGCGCCAAGCGGCAGGGTCTGCGGCCGGGTGACCTGCGCGGGCGTCTGAAGAAGGCCGCGAAGCGGGCCAGCAAGGACGGGATGTCGGCGCGCCGGACAAAGCTCTGCATCGTGGAATCGGGCTGCCTCGGTCCATGCCCGAAGCGGGCGGTGGCGGTCGCCACGGGCGCGAGCCTGGCGACCAGACGCGTCGTCCTGCTCGACCCCGAGGCGAAACCGGCAGAGGCGCTCGCCGCCGTGCTTCGTCCCGCCCTGCCGCGCCGAGACATCCCCGAATTCGGCCCCAATACGGCTCTAGCGGCGGTGGCGCCTGACGAGATCGCCACCGGCCCGTTGACCGGCCCTACCCGGAGCAGCCGCTCTTGCCCGCCACTCGGCGCCTAACCCGCATGCCCCGATCGTGACCGGCCCCCGCCCCTCCCGGAAGCGCCGAGCCGCTCACGCGCTGCTGCGGCGCCTGCCCCTCTTCGGCACGCTCATCGGACTCGGCCTGGCGATCTGGCTGGTGGCGACCAACGATCTCGCCGCGGTGGCGGCGGCGTTCGGCCGGATCGGATTGGCGGGCTTCGCCGGAGTCGCTGTGGTGCGGGCGCTCGTGGTGGTGGCATGCGGCTTCGCCTGGACCCGCATCCTCGACGGCCTGTCGCCCGCGCCGGCCTCGGCCTGCCTGATCCTCCGCTTCGTGCGCGAGGGCATCAACGTCCTGCTGCCGGTGGCGTCAGTGGGAGGCGATGTGCTGGGCGCGCGCCTCCTGACCTTCTGGGGCGTGGCGGGCTCCCTGGCCGCCGCCTCGGTCCTGGCCGACCTGCTGTTCCAGGTCGGCACCCTCGCCCTGTTCGCCGGTCTCGGGGCCGGCCTGCTGAGCCAGGTGGATGGGGCGGAGGCCGCCGAACTCGCGAATTGGACGCTGCGGACGCTCGCCGTGGCGGGTCTCGCCGTTGCGGCCTTCTTCGCGCTCCAGCGCACCGGGATCGTGCGGGTACTTGAGGATCGCATCGCCGCCCTCGGCCGACGCTTCGTGCGCGAGGCCGAGGCCCGCCCGGAGCCCACACGGCGCATCCAGGGCGCTCTCGATGCGGTCTGGGCGGCAGAGCGGCGGGGCCATCTGCTGCAAGCCTGCGCCCTTCACGCGCTCGCGTGGCTGCTCGGCGCGGTCGAGGTGGCGGTCGTGCTCGCCTGCATCGGCGTCGACCATATCGGCGTGTCCGAGATCTTGGCGATCGAGGCGCTCAGCCAAGCGATCAAGGCCGCCGCCTTCTTGGTCCCGAGCGGACTCGGCGTGCAGGAAGGCGGTCTCGTCCTGGTCTGCGGCCTGTTCGGCATCGATGCCGGCACCGCGATCGCCCTCTCGCTCGCCCGCCGCATCCCCGACGTCGTGCTCGGCCTTCCGGCGCTCCTCGTCTGGCAGAACCTTGAGGCGCGCCGCAGCGGCGTACGCCCCGCCACACCGTCATGCGACCGCCCGTGACCGCAATGTCCGATCTGCCGCCTCGTACGAAGCGCGTCCGCCCGGCCCGGCGCGCGCTGTATCTCGGCCTCGCCGGGCTGGCCGGCGCACTGCTGGCCGCCGGGCCGGCGCTGGCCCAGAGCGTCACCGTCGACCTCGGCGCCGGGGGCACCACGGAGCGCGCACTTCAGCTCGTCGCGCTGATCACCGTCCTGGCGGTCGCGCCCTCCGTTCTGGTGATGGCCACAGCCTTCACCCGGATCGTCGTCGTGCTCTCGATCCTGCGCTCGGCGCTGGGCACCCAGACGGCGCCGCCGACGGCCGTGATCGTCAGCCTCGCGCTGTTCCTGACCGCGTTCGTGATGGCGCCCACCGGTCGCACGGCCTACAGCGCCGGGATCGAACCCCTGATCGCCGGCCGGATCACGCAGGCCCAGGCCTTCGAGCGCGCTTCGGCGCCGTTCAAGACCTTCATGCTGCGGAACGTGCGCGAGAAGGATCTGAAGCTGTTCCTCGACCTCGCGAAGGTGCCGGCCCCGAAGGGCCCGGACGATGTCGGCCTCGAGATCGTGACCCCGGCCTTCATGATCTCGGAACTCCGCCGCGCCTTCGAGATCGGCTTCCTGCTGTTCATCCCGTTCCTGATCATCGACCTCGTAGTCGCGTCCGTGCTGATGGCCGTCGGCATGATGATGGTCCCGCCGGCCACAGTCACTCTGCCGCTCAAGCTGATCTTCTTCGTGCTGGTCGACGGCTGGACGCTAGTGGCAGGCTCACTGGTACAGAGCTACGGCGGATAATATTTTCTATAGACATCTTTCGCGTCTACGCGTCTGCTTTAACTGAGATTTAGCACTCCCGTGGGAGCATGACGCATGATTTCCATGCGCAAATATGCTCGCGACCGCGGAGGCGCGGCAGCTGTCGAGTTCGCGTTCGTTGCCGGGCTGCTGATCATGGCAATCCTATTTGTCATGACAGTAGCGACCGTCGTTTTCATCAATCAATCCGTCGATTACGCGACGACCCGCGCGTCGCGGCAGGTTCTTACGGGCGCGGCTCAGACACAGGCCCTGGACCAAGCGACCTTCCGGGCGGCTCTGTGCAGCCACCTGCCGGCGGTGCTGAAATGCAGCAACCTCGTCGTCAATCTCTACGTGGTGACGCCCGGGACTTCGCCGAGCGGCTACTACAGCTTCGTCAAGTCGGACATGAGCGGCCTCGCGATCCCGCCGCTGACACCGGGTTCGGGCCAGTACTCGCTCGGCCCACGCGGGGCCTACCAGTACCTTCTGGTGATCTACCCGATCACGTTCCTGCCCTCGGCCATCGCGTCGTTCCTCAGCGGCGGCGTGACCTATAACGGCACGCCGGCCTACCTGATGATTTCGACAGCGGCGTTCCGGAACGAACTGTTCTGATGAACGCCGGAACACCCTCGTCGGCGCGCCGATTCTTCGCCGACGCGCGCGCGGTATCGGCGATCGAATTCGCGCTGATCTTCCCGGTCCTGCTGATCCTGATGCTCGCCGGAATCCAGCTCCTCACATACATCAACGCCACCCGCAAGGTGGAGCTGATCGCGCAGTCGATCAGCCAGATGCTCTCCCAGGCGCAGCCGCCGCAGGGCTCCACGACCGCCACCGTCAACGCCACGGACCTGCATTTCAGTTTCGATTCGGCCCTCGTCCTGTTCCCCTACCTAATGAAGGACGGGCCGCGGCAGGGTCTCCAGTGGTGGCAGGACATCGCGATCACCTTCGCCGCCGTGACCTTCACACAGAGCGCGTCGAACTGCTCGGGCAGCGATCTGAGCAGCTGCTACACGGCCAACGTCGTGTGGACGAGTACGGGGACCACCGGAGGGAATTACCGGCCCTGCACGCCAGCCCAGCTCGCCGCCGACAACACCGCCCCGCCGAGCCGCTACGTGCTGCCCCGCTCGGTCTTCGGTCCAGGCTCGATCATCGCGGTCGACGTGGTCTTCAATTTCAAGCCGACCTTCGGCGCACGGTTCATCCCAGCGATGCGGATCGCCCGCTCGATGTACGTGCAGCCGCGCTATGCCGCGCTCGTCAATTTCGACACGACGGGCAACGATGGAATCGCCACGAGATGCCCCGGATACTGAACCGCGCCCGCCGCCTCCGTGATTGGGCGGCGTCCCTGTCGAAGGCGCGTTCCGGCAACGTGACGATCATGTTCGCCTTCAGCCTGATCCCGCTCGTCGGCCTGATCGGCTACGGCGCCGATTACGGGGTGGCGATCACCGATAAGGCGAAGCTCGACGCCGCCGCGGACGCCGCCGCCATTGCGGGAGTCGTGGCCACCAAGGCCTATTTCGCGGCCAACCCGACCCAGAGCAACCTTGCCGCCAACGCATTCGCGGCCGGCGCAGCCCAGGCGACCAACGCCTTCACGGTCAATGCCGGCACCGTGCCGTTCGCGCAGGTCCAGTTCCAGACGCCGACAATCGGCCGCTCCGGCCAGACGATCACGTCGTCCGTCACCTACACGGCCACGATCAAGAACAACTTCGGGCAGATTTTCCGGTCGCCGACCACGGTCATCGGAAACACGGCCAAAGCCTCGGCCGATCTTCCGACCTATCTGGACTTCTACCTCCTGCTCGACGTGTCAGGCTCCATGGGCCTGCCGGCGACAAGCAGCGGCATGACCCAACTCGCCGCGAACAACAACGACATGTGGTCGGACTACAAGCAGGGCTGCCAGTTCGCTTGCCACTATCCGAATTTCAACGGCTGGACTCTCGCTGCCGGCAAGATCCAGCTGCGCTCGGACGCGCTGAACAACGCGGTTTGCTCCCTCATCGCCCGGGCCGCGAACCCGACGATGCAGAACCAGTACCGGGTCGGCCTCTACCCGTTCATCAATCAGATGGGCACGCTGGCCGACATCAGCAGCTCGATCGCCACGCTGAACAGCAAGGCTCAGTGCGGTTCATCCTGGCCGCTCGCCTTGACGAACCTGTTGGATACCGGAACGACCCAGCTCTACACGAATAACGACCCGAGCACCGGCACGGGTGCCGGCGGCACGCATTTCGAGGTCGTCCTGCCGCAGATGAAGGCCGCCATCGCCAATGCCGGCGGCTTCGGTGACGGCTCCAGCGCGACCGTGCGCAAGCCCTTCGTCTTCCTGGTGACGGATGGCATGCAGAACGGGCAGCATTATTCGACCTATAAGAATGGAACCTACTATTATCCGGGAAATCCCTCAAAATTTCCGGGCTATGCCAACGGCAATTTCGACGGCTCGACACCCGCGCAGATCGATCCGACGCTGTGTACATCCTTGAAGACTGCCGGAGCGATCATCTCGGTCCTCTACATCCCGTACAACATCATAAACTACACGAATTACGGCGGGACCGTCGCCTGGGAAAACGGGCGGGTCAACGGATTCAGCCCGACCCTGTCCACGCCTCTGCAGAGCTGCGCCTCACCGGGTTTCTTCTTCACGGCCAACACCCCGACCGATATCACGGCCGCGCTCAACGCGATGTTCGACAAGGCCGTCCAAGTGGCGCATCTGACGCAATAAGGCCGCGTGTCGATCAGGCCTCGACGATGCGCACCCCCGCGAAGCCTTCCGCGGGTATAGGCGGCTCGAACAAGCGGCGGCGCGCTCGCCGTTTCGCTCCAGACCGCGCAGCGTCGAAATAGACCGTCCCGGCATCTCCTTCCTGCCGGGCGATCCGGTCTCCAAGTAAGGTGTCCGGGTCTATGACGACCCCGCGGCTCACCCCGGCGGCGTAGCGGGACTCGCGGCGCTGCTCTGCTGCTCAGGGCTCGGCTGGCCCTGAGCGTCCGCCGCTGCCTCCGGCCTGCCGCGGTTCGGCACCGCGGCGTCCGGGTAGCGCTTGCGGTACTCAGCCAGGAAGGCCGACAGCGTCTCGGCTTTGCTGGCGCGCGCCGCGATGGCGCGGAAGCCCGGGGCGCGGGTCGGATTGGTTCCCGTGAGGAGCGCAAAGGTGCGCGCATCCGGGCTCGCCGCCATCGCCTCCGAGAATTTCGCCTTGAGCCGCTCCAGGCCGATCGCCTCGCCCGCGAGGTCGTAGGCGATCGCGGCGCGCACGGCATCGGCCCGGGCCTGCTCGTCCAACGGCTGGCCGGACTGCCACCCCTCGCCAAGCAGGGCCTCGTGCGCCTCACCGGCCTCGCGCCAGCGGCGGGCACCCCAGTAGATGTCGGCGCGCAGCCGCTCGATATCCGGACCGCTCTCGCCCTCGATCGTCTCCAGCGCGAGGTCGGTTCGGGTGAGGTCGGAGAGCGCGCGGGCGCGGATCAGGCGGCGGGCGCGCTGCAGCTCGCCCGGAAGCTCGGGCTGGTCGGTCGCGTCGAGGACCTTCAGCGCCTGCATCGGCTTGTCGTCCATCAGCCGGACGGTGGCGAGCCGCGCCGCGACGGCGGCGCGCGCCGGGCCGGTGAGCCGGTTGTCGATCTGGTACTGGAGGAGGTCCGCGGCGGAATCGAGCAGGTCGAGGCTCACGAGGCGGTCGGCGAGCTTGCGCACCACTTCGTCGCCGCGCCGCCCGATCGGGCTCAGCTCCCGGAAATCGAAGAACAGCGCGACAGCCTCGATTCCTTGCAGCGTGTCGCCCTTATCGGTGAGATACAGGCTCTCGAAGGCCGCCTGCGCCTCCCGGACCAGGGCCTGCGTGGGGGCGGCGTTGGGCGCGAAGGCGTTTGCCCGGCGCACGGCCGTGAAAGCCTCGCGCCAGCGGCCGGTGCGGAGATAGAGGCGTGCGAGGCCGACCGTGATGGCGTCCTCGATCGCGCCGCCATGCCATGTCATCGCCAGCCGCTCCAACCGCTCGATGGCGGCATCCAGCGTGAGCTTGCCGGCGGCCCGGGCGAGCAGCGTGGATCGCACGCTCGCCTCGACCGAGACCGGGCGAACGGCGGCCTTCTCCAGGCGGGCATAGGCGTCCAGTGCCGCCTCGGTTTGACCGGTCGCCTCGGAGACGCGGGCACGAACCAAGGCGAGCCGGTCGCGGATCCAGGGCGTCAGGTCGCGCGCGTCCTCGGCTCGGGCGGCCGCGGTCTCGGCATCACCGTTCTCGATCGCCGATTCCGCCGCCGTGGCGCGGATCTGCTGCGCGACATCCGCGGGGTAGCCGCCGGCGAGCGGCAGCACCTTGAGGAAGCCGGTCTCGGCCGTCTTCCAGTCGCCCGAGCCGGCCGCCGCCATAGCCCGCCACAGAGCAGCCTCCGGGTCGCCAGCCAGTTGGGGGACAGACAGGGCCTTCAGCGCCTCCGCGATGCGTCCGATCCGCACGAGGGCGATGCCTCGGAGGATGGCGGTGTCGCGCTGGGCGGCGAGGAGCGGATCGTCGGCGGCTGCGGTCTCCAAGGCCGCCAAGCCTTCGGGGTCGAGCCCGTTGGCGAGTTCGGCACGCGCAAGGGCGAGGCGCGCCGGTCCGCGCTCGGAGGGCGTCGCGGCGGCGGCCGCGTTGGCGAGACCCCGCAGGGTGTCGCGCACGACGCCGGTCCGCACCCGTTCCCAGGAAGCCCGCGTGATGGCGAGCGTCCCCGCCTCGGCAAAGGTGGCCTCGGCCTTCCGGGCGGCAACGGAGGCCGAAAGCCCCCTCCCGACCAACCGTGACGCTGTCGAGGTCGGGCCGCACCGCCAGGTCGTCGGCGCCGGCGAGCACGGCGACGCCGTGTCGGCTCGGGAGGATCTCGAAATCGACGAAGCGGCGGTTCTTCGGGTTGCCGACGGGGCGCTGCGCCGACGAGGTGACCACCGCGATCCGCTCGCCATCGAGGTCGAGCCACGTCGCCGAGCCGGGCCGCGGCAGGGCGAGCGACACTGCGATACGGCCCGAAGAGTCGGGTTTGCGGACGGGATCGATCGTGTCGCTCGGGCTCAGCGCTTCACCGGCCGACAGCTCCCAGGCCACCCCGCTCCCGGTTGAGACAGCATTGAGATCGACCAATCTGCCCTGCGGCACCGCGAAGCGGAGGACCGTGAGCGGCCCTGTCGTCGTCGGCGCCCCCAGGGGTGTGAGACCCTGGCTGGCCGGCGGCACGGTCACGGGCTCGGCAGCCTCGAAGGCCAGAGTGGCGATGCCGCCGCGCTCGAACAGGACGGCCGGCGGCAAGGTCCGGAATCGGAAGACGAGGCCGGCGCCGGCCGAACGCCGTGGCGGGGCTTCGGCCGGACGATCCGGTTCGGCCGGCGCCTCGACCCGACGCGGAGGCGTGGGAACGGGCGCAGGCGGCTTCGTGGCGGCCGGTTCGGCTGCGGGACCCGGCACCTCGACGGCAGTTTTGACGGGCTCGGGTGGCTTCCGGCGAACCACGTCCAGGAAAAAGGCCCCGTCCTCCCGCTCGGTGCCGATCGTGAAGCCCTCCTCCGGGGTGATGAGAAGGCTTGCCGAGGTCGCGTCGGTCTCGGTCGCGAGCTTGGCAATGCCAGGGCGTGGCCGGCCACGGGTCTCGCCCGGATCGATGGTCCAAGGGCCGACCACGCGCAGGCGGGTCGCTGGCCCCTCGGCCGTCACCGCCGTGACGGCCTCCTCGGGCAGGCGCAGCGACAGGCGGGTCAGGGTCGGCAGCCGCGCGAGCCTCCAGGGACAGGGGCTTGCGCACCGGTTCCGGCATGCGCGCCTTGAGCGCCTCCTCGGCGACCCTGGCCCGGCGGGCGAGTTCGGCCACGACTTCCGGCGGTAGCGGCGGCGGGAGGCCGGACCACCCCTCCGGCAACAGGTCGATGAACACGCGCTCGCCGGCCGATTGCAGGTTGATGCGGTAGGGCCTCTGAAGGGCCACCCGCAGGCTGGTCCCGTCGGGGTCACGGCGGACACTCGAGACAAAGGCCGGCATCTCCTCGGCAAGACGCTCGGGCCCGGGAGCGATGCGCTCACCGTAGCCGAGGATGAGAACGCCGCCGGCAAGCTTGGCCTTGACCGGGACCGGCTTGTCGAAGGTGAGGACGATGCGGCCGTAGCCGCCGGCACCGCTGCCGGTCTCGCTACCCTTGGCCCCGATCAGCCGCGCGGCCAGGGCCGGGTCGACCGCCGCCATGAGCATCGTGAGGGCGAGTACGGGCAGCGCCGCGCGGAGCAGCCGCGCGCCGAGCCCTCGACCGATCCGGGGTCGCCCGCCCACCGATCCCATCGCCTCGCCGATCCGATCCCCGGCGCGCGGCGCCTGCGGGGCCGCAGCGCCCGGCGCCACATGTCGGCGGGATCTTGCGGCAGCGCGGCTAACGCTGGCTTAACCGTAACGCGGGGATGTGCCGATCCGGCGGGTCCTTAGCCACTCAGGGCGACGGCCCGGTCGAACGCCTGCGGGAACCCTTCGAGCGGCACCGTGATGGATGCCGGATCGCTGCTGCCCGCCTTCTGACCGGTCACGATGAGCTTCTTGGCGGTCCGCATGCCGTCGAGGGCCAGCGTCGGGAAACTGATCGACACGATGCAGCCCTCGGCGCTGCAGGTCGTGTAGGGTGCGCCCTTGCCGAGGGCCTGCTCGTCGAGCTTGAAGGTAATGCCCGGCTCGATGGCGAGGCCGAATGGCATCAGCACGATGCCCTCAGACCGGCCATTTGCGGGGGTTTGCAGCTCGAAACCGAACTTGCGCCGCCCGGTCTGCGAATCACCCTGCGACTGGGCGACGATGCAGGTGACCTTCTCGTTCGGGCGCGTGCAGGTCATGGTCCAGTCGCCGTAGCTCTCGCTGACCATGCTGGCGCCAGTGGGCCAGACCGCATGGGCAGGAGACGGCGGGGCCGCCTCGGCCGGGGCGGGCTTCGCCGCCGCCTTCGGGGCAGCCGGCTTGACCCGGGGCTTCGGCTTGGCTCTGGCGGGCGCCTCCACGGGCGCCGCAGCCCCGGGTTCGGCGTCCTGAGCGCGCGGAGACGCGGCTGGCGCGGCGAGCAGCATCGTGATCAGGCTGAAGCGCACGAGCGCGCGAATCGTCGGCATGGAATCACGATCCCCGAGGCCACTGGACGGCACAGCCGCCTAATGCCCCAGCCAGGGCAGCGCAATCGTCTGGGGCTTCGGCCCCAAGCCGGTCGTTCAGGCTTGTCAGAGCGGTTTCGCACCACCGACGGCGCGGGCCATAGCGCAGCGGCGCGCGAAGGCGGCCTCGGTCCCGGTGCGGAAGGCACGGGCGACGGCGAACATGAGGGTCAGGATACCGGGATCGCGGTCCGCGGTCTCGGCGACCGGGCCAGGAATCCGAGACGTGATAAGCGCGAGCATGACAGCCTCCGATACCGAGATCCCGGCCGGGTCCGAGATCTCAATTCCCACCGCCGTTTAACGACCTTGCTGCACCGCAATATGAGCCCTGCATTGAGGACCTGCCGCAGCGTCGCCCGCACGTTGCGCATGCAGCAGGATCATGCCTTGGGCAGTGGGCCGTCAACTGTCCCTTGAGAGCATGAGAGTGCAGCGCGGTTGACCAGGGGCGGACGAGCCGCCATTGAGCGCGCTTTAAGGCGACCTGCCCGAGGACCGTGCTGGCGTGGCCCACGCGGGCGCAGGCCTGTCGCCGCATTGTCACACGCGCGCCATAACCCGCCCGCGAGCCAGACCCGCGGACGCGCGAAGCGTTCGCCAGACGAGGATCTCCCGCATGACTGACCAGCCGACCCATCACCCGATCCATGGCCGGATCACCGGCCCTATCGTGATGATCGGCTTCGGCTCGATCGGCCGGGGCACCCTGCCGCTCATCGAGCGCCATTTCGAGTACGACCGCGCCCGCTTCACCGTGATCGACCCGGTCGACACCCACCGGGCGCTGGCCGAGAAGCACGGCCTGCGCTTCGAGAAGGTGGCGCTGACGCCGGAGAACTACCGCGACGTGCTGACTCCGCTCCTCACCGAGGGCGGCGGCCAGGGCTTCTGCGTCAACCTTTCGGTCGACACCTCCTCGCGCGCCATCATGGAACTCTGCCGCGAACTCGGCGCCCTGTATATCGACACGGTGGCCGAGCCCTGGCCGGGCTTCTACTTCGACAAGACCAAGAGCCAGGGCGACCGCACCAACTATGCGCTCCGCCAGGACATCCTCGAAGCCCGCGCCCATAAGCCCGGCGGCACCACGGCGGTTTCGTGCTGCGGCGCCAATCCCGGCATGGTCTCGTGGTTCGTCAAACAGGCGCTCCTCAACATCGCCCAGGATACCGGCCTGCAGCGGCCGGAGCCCAAGACCAAGGCCGAGTGGGCTGCGCTGATGAAGGATCTGGGCGTCAAGGGCGCCCACATCGCCGAGCGGGACACCCAGCGCGCCAAGAACCCGAAGCCGCGCGGTGTCTTCGTCAACACCTGGTCTGTGGAGGGCTTCGTCTCCGAAGGCAATCAGCCGGCCGAGCTCGGCTGGGGCACGCACGAGACCTGGAAGCCGGCCAATGCCCGCGAGCAGGAGAAGGGCTCGCGCTGCGCCATCTACCTGCTGCAGCCGGGCGCGGACACGCGCGTGCGCACCTGGGTGCCGACCGCTGGCTCCCAGTTCGGCTTCCTGGTGACACACAACGAGGCGATCTCGATCGCCGACTACTACACGGTGCGGGAGGGCGATAAACCGATCTTCCGGCCGACCTGCCACTACGCCTACCATCCGGCCGACGATGCGGTGCTCTCGCTGCACGAGATGTTCGGCAATGCCGGCACGGTGCAGGAGAAGCACCACATTCTCGACGAGAACGAGATCGTCGACGGCATCGACGAGCCTCGGCGTGCTCGTCTACGGCCACAAGAAGAACGCCTACTGGTTCGGCTCGCAGCTCTCCATCGAGGAAACCCGGCGGATCGCACCCTACCAGAACGCCACCGGCCTGCAGGTGACCTCGGCGGTGCTTGCCGGCATGGTCTGGGCGCTGGAGAACCCGGAGGCCGGCATCGTCGAGGCCGACGAGATGGATTTCCGCCGCTGCCTGGAGGTCCAGACCCCGTATCTCGGCCCGGTCGTGGGCGTCTACACCGACTGGACGCCGCTCACCGACCGCCCGGGCCTGTTCCCGGAGGATATCGATACCAGCGATCCCTGGCAGTTCCGCAACGTGCTGGTGCACGGCTGAGATCCGGCTGACGCGCTGCGCCCTCCCCGCCTCGGGGAGGGCGGTTTCGAGGCAGGCCGGCCTCACCCCACATCCAGAAGAAAATCCTCCCGGTAGGTCACCCCTTCCACCGGGTTCGAGACCCAGCGGCAGCGGCCGATCCGCAGGTCGTGGCCCGCGTGGAAATGGCCCGAGATCCACAGCTCCGGCCGCTCGGCATCGGCGATGTCGTCCAGGGCCGTGGAGGCGTAGAAAGCCGGGACCCACCAGGGAACGCCAGGCTCATCGCGAAAACGATCCGCCGCGAGCGGGCTTGCCGGATGGTGGGTGACAACTACGGTCGGGCCGTCATGCGGGATACCGAGCGCCGCGTGCAGCGCCGCCCGCTCGACCCGGTGCGCGGCCATCGCGTCCGCCGGCTGCCACGGGCTGCCGTCCGCCCTCCGGATCGACCCGAGATATTCCCGCGAGCCGGTGATCGGGTCGGTCATGCGCGCGGCCGCGTAGGCCACCGGATCGTCGGGCCGGTCGGGCGTGGTGGCGGTGAGCCAGCGTCCGGCGAGATTCCAGTCGCTCCATAGGGTGGTCCCGATGAACCGGACCCCGTCTATGACGCAGCTCCGCGCCCCCTGAAGCAGATGGATCCGGGCTCCGAGCCCGTTCAGGCGGGCGACCTCCGCCTCAAGGGCTGCCAGCAGCGCCGGCGCGGTGCGCGGATCCCCGGTCGGGGCGTAGCGCTCGTGGTTGCCCGGCACCAGGACGACCGGCCTGCCCTGCGCGAGGTGCAGCAGGGCCGCCAGCCCGCGCTCGGGATGTCCCTCGTAGAGATCGCCCGGGCAGGCGAGAAGGTCGAACGGCTCCCTGGGGAGCGCGATCAGGTCGAGGCGCCGCCGCTCCAGGTGCAGGTCGGAAATAGGGAAGATGCGCATGGCTGTGACTAACGGGCGCCCCGGCGCTCGGCCGCGGCGGCCCGGAGGATGTCGGCGGCGGAATCGGCATTGAGGATCGCGATCCCCGCGGCGGCGACGAGATCCGGCCAGGGCGAGGGGTGGAGGGCGGTCACCAGCCCGGCCGCGATGATCGCGAGGTTGGCGAAGGCATCGTTGCGGGCCGAGAGATAGGCGGCCCGGGTCAGGCTGCCCGATCCGGAGCGATGCCGGGCGAGCATCAGCGCGCAGGTGAGATTCACGGCGAGCGCGCCCAGGCCGGTGAGCGTCAGCGGCAGAGCGGCCGGGGCTACGAAATCCGAGACCTTCTCGTATGCGGCGTAGGCGCCCGCCAGCGCCGGCAGGAGCAGGACGAACGCCATGGCGGTGCCGAGCCGCGCTCGGTTGCGCGCGCTCCAGCCCAGCCCCGCGACAATCAGGAGGTTGATGGCGGCATCTTCCAGGAAGTCGAGACTGTCGGCGATGAGCGCAACCGAACCGATCGCGAGCGCCACCGCGATCTCGATGCCGAAATAGGACAGATTCAGCGCTGCCACGCGAGCGACGGTCGGGCGGAGACCAGGCGGCGCGGGCCGGAGGGCGTCATCGGCGTTCACGGGACGCCTCTTCGCCGAGAGCGGAGCGCCTGTCGAGCGGCCCGTTGAGAAAACCCTGTCCGCGCCTCAAGAAAGTTCGACGATCTTGCGCCTTCGTCCGGGTGGATTCGGCGGCGCGATCGTGCGAGGCGGGTTCCGGAGCCGGACGCGCGAGACGGGCGACCGGCCGGAACCGGAGGTCTGCCGAGACATGCTGCCCGAATTGCGCGTGCTCTATTTCGAGGATCTCGAGGTCGGGCTGTCGGAGACCCTGTCCAAGACGATCGCCTCCTCAGATGTCGTGGGCTTTGCCGAGATTACCGGCGACCGCAACCCGATCCACCTCTCCGAACACTTCGCCGCACGCACGCCGTTCGGCACCCGCATCGCCCACGGCCTGTACACGGCCGGGCTGATCTCGGCGGTGCTCGGCACGCGCCTGCCGGGGCCCGGCGCGGTCTACATCTCGCAGACGCTCAACTTCCGCGCCCCGGTGCGCATCGGCGATGTCGTGGAGGTCACCGTCACGGTTGCCGAGCTGATGCCCGAGCGCCGCCGCGCGCGGCTCGCCTGCCGCTGTGCGGTGGCGGGCGAGACCGTCCTCGACGGCGAGGCGCTGGTGAAGGTGCCGACCAAGGCCGAGGCCGACCCGATCGCGAGCCGAACCGATCGGCCGCAGGGCTGAAGTGTACCCGGCCGCGGAGACGATCGCCGATCCGGATGATCCGCGCCTCGAACCCTATGCACGGATGCGCGAGCGCGACCTCGTCGGCCGCGCCGGGCGCTTCATCGCCGAGGGCGAGGTGACCCTGCGCCTGCTCCTGGGCCGCCGCACCCGCTTCCGTGCCGAATCGATCCTCCTCGCGCCGGAACGCTGGCCGGGGCTGGCCGGGGACGTGGCCGCCTGCCCGGAACCGCCGCCGGTTTACCTCGCCGCCAAGGCCGTGATGAGCGCCGTCACGGGCTTCCCGATCCACCGCGGGGTGCTCGCGATCGGGCTGCGCGGGAAGGAGCCCGACGTGGCCGCGATCGTGCCGCCGCCCCCGGCCCAGGCCCTGGTGCTCGGGCTTGCGGGACTGACCAACCACGACAATGTCGGTTCGGCCTTCCGCAACGCCGCGGCCTTCGGGGCCGACGCGGTGCTCCTCGATGCGGGAAGCTGCGATCCGCTCTACCGCAAGAGCATCCGGGTCTCCGCCGGCGCCGCGCTGATCCAGCCCTTCGCGCGGCTTCCCGCCCGGCAGAACTGGCTGCAGGCGGCGGCGGCGCTCGGCCTCGAGGCGCTGGCGCTCAGCCCGGGGGCGACCGAGACCCTAGACGACCTCGCCGTGCCGGCGCGGGCGCTTCTGATCCTCGGAACCGAAGGACCCGGGCTCGACGCGGCGACGCTCGCCCGAGCCCGTCCGGTCCGCATCCCGATGGCCGCCGACTTCGACTCGCTCAACGTCGCCACGGCGGCAGGGATCGCCCTGCACGCCATCGCCCGCGGCCAGGGACGCCTCTCCGGCAAGCGCTGACATCAAGTTTCGGCGCTGCGGTCGCGGAGGTCATTCTGCGCGCGACAAAGGGCTGCAATTGCCGTGCGATGATGCAAGTCTAGCTTGGCCGCAGGGGCGCGAGGATTCTGTGGGGAGTCGGCGACGTTGCTTCAGTCTGGGGATGGGTTACGGGCGCTGACCGGACGCCGGGTGGCCGTGGTCGGTGCCGGTCCGGGCGGACTGGCAGCCGCCCTGCTCCTGGCCCGCGCGGGCATCCACGTCACCGTGTTCGAGAAGGATGCGCAGGTCGGCGGCCGCACCAAGACCGTGGAAGCCCCCGGCGGCTACCGATTCGATATCGGCCCCACCTTCTTCCTCTATCCCCAGATCATCGCCGACATCTTCGCGAGCTGCGGCGAGCGGCTTGAGGACTACGTCAAGCTCGAGCGTCTCGATCCGCAATACCACCTGGTCTTCGAAGGCAAAGACGGGATCTCGGGCACGATCCGGGCCACGGGCGACGTCGAGCGCTTGGAGCGCGAGATCGCCGGCCTCGCGCCGGACGACGCGAAGAACGTGAAAGCCTTCTTCGCGGAGAACCGCACGAAGCTGCGCTATTTCAAGCCCGTCCTCGAGCAGGCCTTCCACACCCTGCGCAGCATGGCGAGCCCGGCGATGCTGGCGGCCCTGCCCTACCTGCACCCCGGCCGCAGCGTCGACCGCGACCTCAAGCGCTACTTCGCCGATCCGCGGGTGCGCCTCGCCTTCTCGTTTCAGACCAAGTACCTCGGCATGTCGCCGTTCCGGTGCCCGAGCCTGTTCACGATTCTGTCGTTCCTCGAATACGAACATGGGGTCTACCACCCGGTGGGCGGCTGCGGTGCGGTCTCCGAGGCGATGGCGTGCTTGGCCACGCGCATGGGCGTCGACCTCCGGCTCAACACCGCTGTCGAGCGGGTGCTGTTCGACGGCAAGCGCGCCAGCGGGCTCGTGGCTAAGGGCGAGACCTTCAACGCCGACGCGGTTCTGATCAACGGCGACTTTGCCAAGGTGGTGCGCGCCCTGGTGCCGGAGCGGCACCGCCCGCGCTGGCGGGACGCCAAGATCGGCAAGGCGCGGCTCTCCTGCTCGACCTTCATGCTCTACCTCGGCATCGAGGGAAAATGCCCGACAGTCTCGGGCACCACACGATCCTGTTGGCCGAAGGCTACGAGAAGAACATCCGCGAGATCACCGAGGGCACGCTGCCGATGCAGCCCTCGCTCTACGTGCAGCATGCCGGATACACCGACGGCGGCATGGCGCCCCCCGGGCACACCGCCCTCTACGTGCTGGTGCCGGTGCCGAACCTGAAGGCCGGGATCGACTGGCCCTCCGTGCGGGCCAGCTATCGCGGCTTGATCCTGGAGCGGCTCAAGCTCCTCGGCCTCGGGGATCTCGAATCCCGGATCCGCTACGAGCGAATCATCGATCCGACCCAGTGGGAGGAGGATTTCGCCGTCCACGAAGGCGCCACCTTCAACCTCGCCCACGACCTGATGCAGATGCTGTATTTCCGGCCCCACAACCGCTTCGGGCCGGGGCTCTACATTGTCGGCGGCGGCACCCATCCGGGCTCCGGCCTGCCGGTGATCTACGAAGGCGCCCGCATCTCGGCCCGGCTGCTGATCGAGGAACTGGCCGGCGCCCATGCCGCCGCTGCGGCGGGCGTCCCGGAGACCGCGCCCCTAGCGACGTCCGGCGAGGCCTCGTGATCAGGAGGCTGACGGGCCGGCGGAATGGCCGCGCCCCGACATTCCGGACCCGTGCTTTGCTGGCTTGCGGATTCTATACCCTCGCCCTTCCCGCGGCGGCCGCGACTGTGCAGGTCGAGGTCGATGGGGTCGAACCCGGCGGCGGCCCGGTCCGGGTGGCTCTGTGTCAGGGCGGCCTCTCGGAGGCGTTCTGCACTCGGGGCGACGATGCGCCGGCCTCCGGGAGCCGGGCGCTGTTCACCTTCCGCGACGTGACACCGGGGACCTACGCGGTGGCGGCCTACCAGGACGCCAACGGCAACGGCCGCCTGGACCGCACCGGGCTCGGCCTGCCGCTGGAACCCTACGGCTTCTCCGGCTCGGTAGGACGCCGGGCGCGCCCGGACTTCGCCGAGGCCGCCTTCGTCCTGCGGGAGCCGGGCGCCGCCCTGCGGGTGCGCCTCGCCCGCGCGCTGCCGAGGCGGTGAGGCGATGGATGGCCCCCTCGTCCGGATCGAGGGCGTCGACCTCCATCTGCGTGGACGGCGGGTGCTGGAGCGGATCGACCTCGACCTGGACGCAGGCGAGACCCTGGCGCTTCTCGGGCCGAACGGAGCCGGCAAATCCTCGCTGATGCGCCTGGTGGCGGGCCGGCTCGGTCCGGATGCGGGATCCGTGCGCGTGGCGGGAGCCGATCCGTACCGGGAAGGCCGCGCGCGCCGCGCCATCGGCTGGGTGCCGCAGGAGATCGCCCTCTACCCGCGTCTGACCGTAGCGGAGAATCTCGGCGTCTTCGGCCAGCTCGCGGGCGTTTCCCGGCGTGACCGGAAGGCGGCCGTGGAGGCCGCCCTGGCGATGGCCGACATTGCCGACGTGGCGCGGCGCCCGGTGGGGATCCTGTCCGGCGGCTACCGGCGCCGGGTCAACATCGCGGCGAGCCTGATGAACCGGCCCCGCCTGGTCCTCCTCGACGAGCCGACGAGCGGCGTCGACCTCGCCGCCCGCGCGGCGATCCACGCGGTGCTCGACCGGCTCAAGGCGGCTGGCACTGCAATCCTGATCGCCACCCACGATTTCGGTGAAGCGGAGCGCCTCGCCTCCCAGGTGGCGTTCCTGGCACGGGGCCGGATCGTGCGGGCCGGGCGGCTCGCCGACCTGCTCGCGCAATTGCGCACCGGCGCGCCCGAACGGGAGCTGAGCCTCGCCATGCCGGCGGATGGCACTGCCGAGGCCGTGCTGCGCCGCGCCGGCTTCGCGCCGGCTGAGGCGGACGGCCTCGTCTGGCGCTCGGTGGAGCGCTCCGGCCTCGACGGCGCCGCCCTGCTCGGGGCCCTGCAGGCGCAGGGCGTCCCGGTTGCCGAAGTGCGAGTGCGCGCGCCGCGGCTGGAGGCGCTCTATCTCGACGCCCTCCGACCCCGCGACGTCGCGGGCCACGAAGCGGCCGCGGGACCGGCAACCCTGCGGGCGGGAGCGGCCGGATGATCGGAGCCGCCTTTCGTGTCATGGCACTCAGCCTCCTGCGCGACCGCGCCGCGCTGGTGATGGCGTTCGTGCTGCCGACCGTGATCTTCTCGATCTTCGCGGCAATCTTCTCGGGAGCGACCGGCGACCGGATCCGCATTCATCTCGGGCTGGCCGACTTCGCACAGACGGCGGCCACGCACCGCCTCGCCGACGCGCTCACCGTCGATCCGTCCCTGCGGATCACGCGCCTGCCAGCAGCCGACCTTCCTAGCGTGGTCCACGCCGTTCGCTCCGGCGAGGTTGACGTGGCTCTCGTCCTGCGGGGCGATCTCATTGCCGCCCCGGCAGGCGACACGCCCGCCCCCGCCGACCAGCCGGTGGTGCTGGTCGAGAACCCCGCCAAGGCGCTGGCGACGCCGATCGCCCTCGGCCAGCTCCAGCGGGTCCTGAACGAGGCCCTGCCCGACGTTGTGCTCTCCCGGATCGTCGCCGACGTGGAGCGCTCCGGCAAGATCGGCCCCGACGAGCGGCGCTTCCTGGAGGATGCCTTCGCCGAGCAGCGGGCCAAGAAAGAACCGTTCAGCTTCGCGTCCCTGGTCGAACGGCGCAGCACGACCGCCGGCACCGCCAATGCCCGCATCAGCTACTACGCGGGGGCGATCACGGCAGTCTTCTTGCTCTTCGCCGCCATGCAGGGTGCGATGTCCCTGGTCGACGAGCGCGAAACCGGGCTCGCCGAGCGGCTGATGGTTGGCCCCGGCGGCCTGCCCGTGGTGGTGCTCGGCAAGTTCGGTTTCCTGACCCTCCAAGGTCTCGTGCAGGCCGGCCTGATCTTCCTCGCCGCCGCTCTGCTCTACGGAGTCGAGATCGGGCCGCACTGGCCAGCCTTCCTGGCCGCCTGTCTGCTGGTCTCGGCTATGGCCGCGGGACTGGCCCTCGCCGCCTGCGCGCTCGCCGCCTCGCGCCAGCAGGCGCACCTCGCCTCGACCTTCGGGGTGCTGCTGCTCTCGGCGGTGGGCGGCTCGATGGTGCCCCGCTTCCTCATGCCCCCCTGGCTGCAGCAGGCCGGCTGGCTCACCCCCAACGCCTGGGCGATTGAGGCCTATCAGGAGCGCGCTGGGCGACGGTTTTGCCGCCGCCGCCCCGGCCCTCGGGGTGCTGGGCGCGCTGACGCTCTGCGGGCTCGGATCCGCGCTCGCGCTGGCGGCGCGGCGGACGGCCTGAGCCGCGCCGGCTCATCCCCGCGACGATCCGCGCCGTTCCTGCGACCGGCCGCGCGCGGACATACGGGCACCGATCCGCCGAGGTCCCGCTCAACGGAAAGCCCCCATGCTCCGCCTGCTCATCGCCGACGGCAACGACCGCGCGGCCCGCGAACGGCACATCGCCGCCACGGGCCGAACCTCCGCCGAGTCCTATGCCGCTGTCGTGCGCGACTTCGCACCGGACACTGCCTGCCGCCACCTCAATCCGGCCGATGCCGACGCGTCCCTGCCACAGGGTCTGTCGGATTTTGACGGACTTATCTTCACCGGCTCGACCCTCAAGGTCTCCGAGGGCACCCCGGAAGTGACCCGGCAGCTCGACCTGATGCGCGCGGCCCTGGAGGCGGGTCTGCCGGTCTTCGGCTCCTGCTGGGGCGTGCAGGTCGCCGCCACGGTGGCCGGCGGCAGGGCCGCCGAGAACCCGCGCGGGCCGGAATACGGCTTCGCCCGGGCGATCACCGCGACCGAGGAGGGCCGGACCCATCCGCTCCTCGCCGGGCGCCCGGCGGCCTGGGACGCCCCCGCCATCCATGCGGACGCGGTGCTGGAGCCGCCGCCGGGCGCCCGCGTGCTCGCCGGCAACCGCATGCTGGGCATCCAGGCCATCGAGATTCGGCACGGGACCGGCTGGTTTTGGGGCACACAGTACCATCCCGAACTCGACCTCGACGAGCTGGCCGCGATGCTGCGCCTCTGCGAGACGGCGATCGTCGAGGCCGGCCTCGCCAAGGATCCGCAGGCCGTGGCGCGCTACGCTGAAGAGATCGATTCCCTGCAGGGGAGCGATCCGGAAGCGGCGCGTCGCTTGGCCTGGCGCCACGGTATCGGCCCGGAGGTGCTCGAGGCGGATCTGCGCCGCCGGGAAATCGGCAACTTCCTGACGCGCCTGTCCACAGGCGAAGCCTGACGGGCCGCCGCCGCGACCGGGTGGCGCGTTGACCGGGCCGGTCCCAAGTCTAGCTTCGCTCCAGAGGGCCACGCCTTCTTCGGCCCGGGGAGCGACCCAGCAGGATGAGCCAGGATTCGACGGTCGCCGTCATCGGCAGCGGGCTCGGCGGACTCGCGGCCGCCTGCGTGGCCGCCGCGCGGGGCCACCGCGTGACGGTCTACGACAAGAACGGCTGGCTCGGCGGCAAGGCGGCGGTGCTCCACGAGGGCGGCTTCCGCTTCGACATGGGCCCGACCATCCTGACCGTCCCGCGGGTGCTGGAGCGGATCTTCGCGGAGGCCAGCCGCTCGGTCCACGACTACATGGACCTGCGCCGTCTCGACCCGCAATGGCGCTGCTTCTTCGACGACGGCACCCATATCGACCTGATGCAGGATGTCGAGCGGATGGCGGGGGACATGGAGCGCTTCGCCCCTGGCACCGGCGAGGGCTACAAGAAATTCATTTCCATTTCCGAACATCTGCACGAGGTTTCAGAAAAATTCTTCTTCTGGAAGCCGGTGGAGGACCTGTTCGACACGATCAACATCCGCGCCAATATGAACCCGGGCACGCTGCGCGACGTGCTGTCCCTGCGCATGCACGCCTCCGTGGCCTCGACCATCCGCGGCAAGGTCAAGGACGCCCGGCTCGCGCAGATGCTCGACCACTTCGTGCAGTATGTCGGCTCCTCGCCCTATGGGGCGCCGGCGGTGCTCTGCGCCATCGCCCACATGCAGACCGCCGACGGCGTCTGGTACCCGATGGGCGGGACCCGCGCCGTGGCGGAAGGGCTGGCGAAGCTCGCCCAGGAACTCGGCGCCACCTGCAAGACCGACACCGAGGTGACTGGCATCGAGACCGCGAACGGCGCGGTCCGGGGCGTGCGCACCGCCGCCGGCGTGACACCGTTCGACGCGGTGATCTCCAACATGGATTCGGTCCGCACCTATCGCGAGCCTCGTCGGCGGTGAGGCCGCCAAGGCCTACGCCAAGAAGAACCCCGAGCCGGCCTGCTCGGGTGTGGTGCTCTATCTCGGCCTGAACAAGCGCTACGAGCACCTGAACCACCACGACTTCGTCTTCTCCCGGGACCCCGAGGAGGAGTTCGACTACATCTACAACAAGGGCGAGCCGGCCCCGGACCCGACTGCCTACTTGGCCGCCCCCTCCTCCACCGACCCGAGCGTGGCGCCGGCGGGCGGCGAGGCGCTCTACGTCCTGGTGCACACGCCCTATCTCCGGCCGCACCACGATTGGCGCCCGGACGGGCCGCTGTTCCGGAACTACCGGCGGACGATCCTCGACAAGCTCAAGCGCACCGGCGGCATGCCGGATCTGGAGGAGCGCATCGTGGTCGAGCGCCACCTGACGCCGCAGGACATCCACGAGCGCTACAAGGTCCTCAACGGCGCGATCTACGGGCTCGCCTCGCATGGACGGGTGATGGGCGCGTTCAAGCCCGGCAACCGCTCGCGACAGGTGCGCGGCCTCTACCTCGCCGGCGGCGCCGCCCATCCCGGCCCCGGGATGCCGATGGTGATGATGTCGGGCTGGATCGCCGCCGACGCGCACGACCAAGACGCGCGCGGCGCCCTGCGCGCCTCGGCGTGACGCCCGCAGCGCCCTCCCCTCACCCCTTTGCGGGAACTGTCGGATCCGCCTCGGCGGTTGACTGGTACGGATCCGGTCTGAGATGCGGGTCCCCACTTCTGGAGGGACAGGGTGAGGGGTCTGACCTGTCCGGAAAGAGCTGCCCCTCATCCCAGCCCTCTCCCGCGCGGGAGAAGGGGCCGGCCGTGCAGCATCCGGCGATGCGTGAACACACGCGCGTGGGCGCCAGCGGGAGGGCCCGGCCGCCCGCGAAAGTCGCCCCCCTCCCGCCCGTGTCGCCCCTGATCCGGTGCTTCATGGTAGCGTGGTTCGAACGCTACCTGCACCGCCACCTCGACGCCCTGCGCCTTCCGCACTGGAGCACGCCGCCCGAACGCGGCCATCGCGGCCCGATCGTGATCTACTGCAACCATCCCGCTTGGTGGGATGCGGCCGTCATCATCGTGCTGGCGGGCCGCCTCTACCCGGAACGGCCGAGCCGCGCGCCCTTCGATGCCGCAATGCTGGCCCGATATCGGATCTTCGAGCGGATCGGCGCCTTCGGAGTCGACCTCGACACGCCCCGCGGGGCCGCGCAGTTCCTGGCCGCCGCCCGCGCGATCCTGGCCGCGCCCGACGGCATGCTCTGGATCACCGCGCAGGGCCGCTTCGCCGACGCGCGCGCCCGGCCCCTGGCCCTGCGCCCGGGTGTGGCGCGGCTGGCCGAGATGGCGCCCGACGCCCTGTTCGTGCCGCTCGCCCTCGAATACGCCTTCTGGGACGAGCGCGGCGCCGAGGCCTTCGCGGCCTTCGGCACTGGGATCGCCGCGACCGACCTCGCCGCCCTGCCCCGGCCGGACCGGCTCGCGCGCCTGGAGGCCGACCTGACCGCGACCCTGGACCGGCTGAGCGCCGACGTGATCAGCCGCGAGCCGGAGCGCTTCTGCGCCCTCGTGTCGGGTCGCAAGGGTGTCGGCGGGGTCTACGATCTCTGGCGGGGCGCCGCCGCCCGGATCTCCGGGCGCCGCTTCGACCCGGCGCACCGGGCGCCGGACCGGCACAAGCGCGCGCCATGACATCTTCCGTCCGGTCCGGCCCGCATGCGATGCCAGGGAGCGGCGGCCCCCACCTCGGCGCGGACCATGACCGATTCGATCCTCACGGCCCTGGCCCTGCTCTGCCTGGTCGCGGCCCTCCTGCCGGCCGTGCTGGCGGCGGTGAACCTCGCGGTTCTGCGCAGGCCGGCGCCGGAGGCCGATCCCGGCCTCGTCTCGATCCTGATCCCGGCCCGCAATGAGGCCGGCAACATCGAGCCCACCGTGCGGGCGGCGCTCGCCAGCACGGTGGTACCGGTAGAGGTGATCGTCGGCGACGACCATTCCACGGACGCGACCGCCGAGATCGTGCGCGCCATCGATGACCCGCGCCTGCGTCTCGTCGCCGTGCCGTCGCTGCCCGAGGGCTGGACCGGCAAGAACCACGCCTGCAGTCACATGGCCGGGCTCGCCGAAGGCCGATACCTGCTGTTCATCGACGCCGACGTGCGCCTCGAACCCGAAGCCGCCGCCTGCCTCGCCGCGCAGAGCCGCCGCACCGGCGCGGCCCTGGTAAGCGGGGTGCCGCGCCAGCGCACGGAGACGCTCGGCGAGATGCTGACCGTTCCGATGATCGACTTCCTGCTGCTCGGCTATCTGCCGGTGCCGCTGATGCGCCGGCTGCCCGATCCGTCACTCGGCGCCGCCTGCGGTCAGCTCGTCCTGATCGCGCGCGCCGCCTACGCCTCCACCGGCGGCCACGCCGCGATCTGCACCTCCCTGCATGACGGCGTCCGTCTACCCCGGCTGCTGCGCGCGGCCGGTCACCGGACCGACCTCGTGGCGGCCGCGTCCCTCGCAACCTGCCGGATGTACGACGGATTCACGCAGGCCTGGGCGGGCTTCTCGAAGAACGCTCATGAAGGCATGGCCACGCCCCGCGCCCTGCCGATCTGGACCCTGCTGTTCGGCTGCGGCCAGATCCTGCCGCCGTTCCTTGTCCTGGCCGGCCTGTTCGACCTGATTCCGGCCGCCGCCCTGCCGCCGGCCGCGGCGGCCTGGCTCCTCTCGCTCGCTACCCGAGTGGCCATTACTCTGGCGACCCGTGCGCCGCTGGCGACGATCCCGCTCCATCCCGCTACCGTGCTGGTGGCGCTGGCGATCCAGTGGAACGTGCTCCTCAGGCGCGAGCGGGCCGGAGCCGCCACATGGAAGGGCCGCAGCTACCCGGTGAGCGGCGCCGGGGCCGCGCGGGTGCCGGCGGACCTTGTCCGCCGGCCTTGACCCCGCGCGCCGGCTTACCGTCGGGCCGGTCCGACGATCAGTGCTGGGCGGGCCGACACGGATCGGTGGCAGGATCTGACCACAGCTGGCCGGACGGTCCGCGTCGGCCTGATCAGCCCCTCGCGCACCGGCGCAGCCACGAGCAGCCTCTCCTCGTAACTTCTGATGGCTCTTCACCTGCGCCGAGCGGAACGATCAGCTGCGGTCACCCTGCGTCTCGGCCAGGATCCAGGCCGCGGTATCGGCATCCGCGCCGGCAACCGGCAGGTGCAGGATGATCGGTGTCTCGTAAGGATGGCGCGCCTTCAGCGCGGCCGACAGAGCATCGGCCAGGCCCTCGCGGCTCTTGAGGATCGCAGCGACCTCCTCTCCCCGCTCCACCGCGCCTTTCCAGCTGTAGACCGACAACATGCCAGGCAGCACGTTGATACAGGCGATGAGCCTTTCGCGGACTAAGGCCTCGCCGATGTTGAGCGCCGAGGCGGCGTCGGGAAAGGTGGTGTAGACGAGGAGCGGACGCTCCATGCTATGCCTCCGGTCGCGCATGTGCCCGTAGAGTGAGACGTGGCGGGGCATGGACGTCAACCGGGCGGTTCGCTCATCAGACTGGAGCCGTGACGTGAAGCCCGACGCGACCCCGACGCGCCCGCCCGGCAGCGCCTGACACATGCCGAGCTTCAAGAAGATTGCCTTCGTGGCGAGCCCCACCGGTCATGCCCGTGAGGCCGCCGCCGCCCTGATGCGGCACTACGACCACGTCCCGCCCGAGGAGGCGGATGTCGTGGTCGCCCTCGGCGGCGACGGGCTGATGCTGCAGGTGCTGCACCGGTTCATGGACAATCCGAAGCCGATCTACGGGATGAACCGCGGCACGGTCGGCTTCCTGATGAACGAGTTCCGGGACGACGATCTTCTGGAGCATCTGGAAACCGCCCATCGCAGCGTCATCCACCCACTGGTGATGGACGTGCTCGACACCGAAGGCCGGTCGCACCGGGCGCGGGCAATCAATGAGGTCTACCTGCTGCGTCAGACGCACCAGACGGCCAAGCTGAAGATCGCGGTGGACGGGAACGTGCGGCTCGATCTGCTGATCGCCGACGGCGTGCTGGTCGCCACGGCGGCTGGCTCCACCGCCTACAACCTCTCGGTGGGAGGCCCGATCCTGCCGCTGGACGCGAAGCTTCTGGCTCTCACGCCGATCTCGGCCTTCCGGCCCCGGCGTTGGCGGGGCGCGCTCCTGCCGGATTATGCTCGGATCCGGATCGACGTGCTCGACGCGCCCCATCGCCCCGTGGCGGCGGTGGCCGACCACACGGAGTTCCGGCGCGTCTGCACCGTCGAGACCTCCCTCGACCGCGCCACCGAACTCGTGCTGCTGCACGATCCCGGGCACAGCCTCGACGAGCGCATCCTGCGGGAGCAGTTCGGGTGAGCCTGCGCATCAGGGCCGTCCGCGAGTCCGATCACGCGGCCATCGCGCGCATCATTGTGCCGACCATCCGAGCGGGAGAGACCTACGCACTCGACCGGAACCTCAGCGAGGCCGACGCCCTCGCCTACTGGACCGGCGCGGACCGCGAGACCTTCGTGGCCGAGCAGGACGGGGCGGTGCTCGGCACCTATTACCTGCGCGCCAACCAAGCGGGTGGCGGCGCCCACGTCGCCAATTGCGGCTTCATGACCGCCGAGGCCGCTGCGGGCCGCGGGATCGCCCGCGCCCTGTGCGCGCACGCCCTCGACCGGGCACGGAAGCGGGGCTTCGCGGCGATGCAGTTCAACTTCGTGGTCAGCACGAATGTCCGGGCCGTGCGGCTGTGGCAGAGCTTCGGCTTCGACGTCGTGGGGCGCCTCCCGGGCGCCTTCCGGCACCCGAGATTCGGAGACGTCGACGCCCTGGTGATGTTCAGGACGCTCTGAGACGCACGCGAATCAGTGGCGCGGCGCCGCGACTAGATCGCTCTCGCGAACTGCCCGCTCCCCGGTACCCGTCCTGACCCGGTAGGACGGCTCGCCGGTCTGGTCCTCCGGCATCAGCCGCAGGATCTCGAATACCTCGCCGGCGCCCTTGTCGCCGGGAAGACCGAGATGAACTCGGCAGACACGCTGGCCGATCTTGAACTTGTGGGACATGCCGGGCTCCTGTGCCGATGGGGAGCGCCTCAGCGCCGCTTCTGAGCCTTCGCCTTGCGGGCGAGATAGCGGGCATCGCGCTGGGCCTTCTGTTCGGCCTGAAGGGCCTTGGCGCGCTCCTGGGCGGCAGCCTGCTCGGCGAGCTTGCGTTCGATCTCGGCCAGACGCTCGGCTTCAGCGAGGGCAGCGGCGCGCTCGATCTCCGCCTGACGTTGGGCGGCGCGTTCGGCCATCCGGGCCTCGCGGGCATCGACCACGGCGCGGCGGGCGGATTGGCGGGCGACAACCGCCGGATCGTCGGCACGCGGGCGCGCCCGGAACCGGGCCAGCATCTCGGACCGCGCCTTGGCGGCGGTTTCCAGCCGGTCGACGACGCCCTGTTTGTTCGGAAAGCTCACAGACACTCCTGTGTTGGGGCGCGGCGCCTCGCCGTCGCCCCTATGGCGGGTGCAGAAAATGAAGAAGCCGCTCCACTCGGGAGCGGCTTCGCGTTGGCCGTTCAAACCAGTGATCAGGCCGTCTGGAGTTGGCCGGCGGACTGCTTGCCGCTGCGGCGGTCGGTCTCCAGCTCGTAAGAGACCTTCTGACCCTCGTTCAGGCCGCGCAGGCCAGCGCGCTCAACGGCCGAAACGTGGACGAACACGTCCTTGCCGCCGTCGTCAGGCTGGATGAAGCCGTAGCCCTTGGTCTCGTTGAACCACTTGACGGTTCCGGTGCTCATGGAAGTCCTTGATCTTCGCAGGCGTAGTGAGAGATGGCACCCGCTCGATTGAGCTGGGGCCGGCATCGACCGATAGCGATAGGAAAGTCAGAACCGCCCTGCGAAGGCGTAACGGTCCAAGATATCCGGACACGTGCCGATGCCGTTGAAATAGACGGTGTGCCGCTCGTTGGCAAGCGCGAAGAAATATTTCGGCCCGCAGCACCCCCGAAGGAACGCGAATATCTGCACCGAAAATCGCGATCATCGCCCCTGGAACGACCGCTTTGACAAAGGGATAGCGGGATCAACCGGATCGAAATCGCTTGAAAACTTTGCTTCCGGTTGAAGTGGCGTACGTCGGGGGCGCTTAGGCCGGAACGAGCCGCAGCACGCCCTCGCCACGGCGGTGGCCGATCGTCGTCACCGCGACCTCGCGGGCGGTCCCCGCCGCTACGAGACCGGCCGCAAGGGCCGCTCCGAAGGGCGCCACGACTTCGAGACCGTGTCCGATCACGTCGCCGAGGGCACGGACCTGGGCCTCGGGCGCAAGCCGCACGATGGCATCTCGCTCTTCGCCGGTGATGAGCGCGACGCCGGTCGCGCCGGACAGGATGCGATCGGGGGTCAAGATTCCGGCCTGCCGCCAGAGAGCCTCGAGGCTGGCGGCGACGCTCCCGGGCGCGCGCCGCGTGCGGTCGCTCACCACCGCGTCCAACCGGGCGAGCGCGCGGGCGCCGCGGGCGGCCGCATGGGCTTCCGATTCGAGCATCAGGAAGGCCGCGCAGCTGCCGAGAATGAAGCCGCCGCCCTCGCCCCGCCGGAACACCGGCCGATAGGCGCCGCGCGCGAGGTAACCGCCCATCTCGTGGATCACCAGCACGTCCGGGCGCTCGGCGCTGTAGGAGCCGCCGACCAGGATCGCGTCGATCTGGCCCGAGGCGACCCGCGCCTGGGCGATCCGCAGGGCGTCGACCCCGGCGGATTCCTCACCCATGAAGGTCCGCGACGCGCCCGTCACCCCGTGCACGATGGCGATATTGCCGGCGAGCAGGTTCGAGAGCTGGGCCAGGAACAGCGTCGGGCGCAGGTCGTTCTGAAGCCGCTCGTTCAGGTACGCGCCGGGATCGGCCGCGTCGCGAAGGCCCGTGAGGATGGCCCCATCGACCGCATAGTCGCGCTCGCCGCCGCCCGCCGCCACGACGAGGTGGAGCGCCTGCTTGAAGGCGGCATCCTCCTTCACCCCTGCGGCGTCGAGGGCAAGCCCGGCGGCGTAGACGCCGAGCCGCTGCCACGCCTCCATCTGGCGCTGGTCGCTGCGCTTGGGGATCTGTCCGTCCCAGGCGATCGCGGGCGCGGGATGAACCGGATAGGGCGCGTAGGTCTCGGCGTCGGTGCGGGGTGCCGCGTCGGCGTCGAGCGCCGCCAGATGCGCCTCGATCCCCTCCCCGCGCAGGAGACGAGGCCGAGGCCGGTGACGACGACCGCGCGGTTCATGGCTGCACCGGATCCGGGAACAGGCCGATCGCCCGCGCCCGCTCCCGCATCGGTGCGTCGAGCCCGTCCGGGAACGGCATGGTGCGGAAGCGCAACTCCGCGTCGCAGAGCGCCTTGCCGGAATGGCTGATCGCGGCCTTGGTCACCGCGTAGCCCGAACCGTCATGCTCCAGGCTCGCCGTGACGACGAGTTCAGCCCCCGGTCCCACGAAGGACCGGAACCGAGCCTTGTCGACGCCCGTGAGGAAGGGCATCCGGGCAAAATCGAGATGGGCCAGCACGAGGTAGCCCGAAGCCTGCGCCATGGTCTCGGTCAGGAGAACCCCGGGCACGAGGGGGTGGCCCGGGAAATGCCCTTCGAAGACGGGACTCTCCAGCGGCACCCGCGCGAGCGCCTCGATCCGGCCGGCGGCCCGGTCGAGGAGCCGCACGGAGTCGATCATCTCGAAATATTCGAGGCGCATGACGGGACCGGCCGCGCTTCTCGCGTCAGACCTTGGCGGCCTTCTCGGCCACGAGGCCGTCGATGCGGGCGCACAGGTTCTTGAGGACGAAGTACGCCTCCGCCGGCACCTTGCCCTCGTTGACCTCCTGGGTCCAACGCTCCAGCGGCAGCTTGATCCCGAAGGCCTTGTCGACCGCGAAGGCGATATCGAGGAAGGCGAGGCTGTCGATGCCGAGGTCGTCGATGGCATGACTCTCGGGCGTGATCTTGTCCCGCGGGATGTCGGCGGTCTCGGCTATGATATCGGCCACGCGCTCGAAGGTGGCGCTGCCGTGGGCGGGCTCGTCGGACATGTCTTCTCGCGGGCTGTTCGAATTCCGGGTCGGTCGTGCGGGAGCCTCCTCGCCGCCAAGCGCTCGCGCCCCGCACGGCCACCCTGCGCGTATACGGGCCCTCATACGCGGCCCCGTCGGATGGCGGCGACCTCTACACGAGGGTGTCAGGGGCGGCAACCGCAGCGGTTCCCCTGCGTTTCTCGGCTTGTCCACAAGCGCGCGAGGTCGCGTGCGAAGACGCGCGTACGCTCCGTTCGCCCCGGCCCTAGCTGGCGGGTGAGACAGCGCGTCCCCAGGAGATCAGACGGATGCCACCGATCACCAAGCCCGTCGCCCCACCGGCGCGGATCGAGGCTCCGCCCCCGCCGCCGCGCGAGCGGGCGCGCTCGCAGGGGGCGGCACGGGTCCTCCTGGTCCTGGCGCTCTCCGCGCTCGGCCTATGGATCCTGCACGGCTTCCTGCCCGCGCTCGCCTGGGCGCTGGTGCTCGCCATCGCCCTGTGGCCGCTCTACACCCGCCTGGAACATCGTTTCCCGCCGGGCAAGCACAACATCCTGCTGCCCACTCTGATGACGGCGGCCGTGGCGTTGGTCTTCCTGGCGCCGCTGGCCATCCTGGGCGTGCAGGCGGCCCGGGAGGCTCACGACGTGGCCGACTTCGTGCGCAATGCCGAGGCCAACGGCGTCCCGGCACCCGAATTCCTTCAGCACCTGCCCTACGGCGCCGCGCAGGCGACCACGTGGTGGAACGACAATCTCGGGCACGCCCAGGCGGGCTCGGACCTGCTGCACCGGTTCGAGAATCATTCGGTGCTCGGAGCCTCGCGGAATTTCGGGCGCGAGGTGATGCACCGGATCGTCCTGTTCGGCTTCAGCCTCGTGGCGCTGTTCTTCCTGTTCCGGGACTGGCGCACGGTGCGGGACCAGTCCCTGACCGCCTGCCACCGCCTGTTCGGACCGCGCGGCGAGCGCGTCGCCCGCCAGATGGTGGCCTCGGTCCACGGCACCGTGGACGGTCTGGTCTTGGTCGGTATCGGCGAGGGCTTCGTGCTGGGAATCGTCTACTACTTCGCGGGCGTGCCGCATCCGGTGCTGCTCGGCGCCTTTACGGCCGTGGCGGCGATGATCCCGTTCGGCGCTGCCCTCGCCATCGCCATCGCGGCGCTCCTGCTGGTGGCTGCGGGCTCGGCGACGGCGGCGATCGTGGTGGCGGTGGCGGGCCTCGTCGTCACCTTCGTGGCCGACCATTTCGTCCGGCCCGCCCTCATCGGCGGCACCACGAAGCTGCCCTTCCTGTGGGTGCTGCTGGGCATCCTCGGCGGCGTCGAGACCTTCGGGCTGCTCGGCCTGTTCGTGGGTCCGGCGGTGATGGCCGCCCTCGTCCTGCTGTGGCGGGAGTTCACCGAAAGACGTGACGAGACGGTGCGAGTCCCCGTCGCCTAATCCGCCGCGCTCGTCCCGGCCGAAGCCTCGACCCGGCGCCGATCCTGGCGCCAATCGGCCGGCTTCTCGAAAGTCCCGGCCCAGATGCCGCGGCGGGTGGCCCAGGTGCGGCCTTCCTGATGGATATAGGCCGTCGTCAGGTGGCGGCTGGCCAGAGCGTAACCCTGTTCGGCCATCCAGGCGGACAGGTCCTCGCCGTGCGCGTGGCAGATCCCGGTGATGCGGCCCGCAACGGCGTCCTCGCGCCGCTCGCAGGTTACGACGGCGCCGCCGATATGCGCACGCAGGGCCTGTGCGGCTTCGTGCCCGCAGCGGTATTCCAGGCCCTTCGCGGTCTCGCAGCTCTGACCCGTCTCGGGGGCGTCGATCCCGTAGAGGTGGATGCGCGTGCCGTGCACCTCGATCGTGTCGCCGTCGATCACCGTCGCCGGGCCGCTGATCGGCCCGGCCGCAGCGGCGGGACCGCTCAGGAGAAGCAGGGCGAGCATCGATCTCAGCATCGAGGACCTGTCCAGGATGGGCGGCTGCGGGCGTCTCGAGCCAGACAGGGTCGCCGACCAATGTGGCGATTGTTTCGGCGCTACAGCATTCCCGCGCTCGGCCCGCGATCGGACCGTGTCGCAGCTCGGTTGTGAAACTGTTGCCGACGCGCCTGACGGAACGCTGCCGTCAGGCCCTCGTTGAAGGTCCATGACATTCGTCAAGACCCTGCTCGGCGCCCTCGCGCTCTGCGTAGCCCTGCTGATCGGGGCGGGCTATGCCGTCGGGTCCGGCTCGTCGACCGCGGGCGCCCCGCCGCAGGGGCTCACGGCCGCCGCGATTCTCGCGAGCGACGGGATGACACCCGATGGCCGACCGGGCGACCTCGACCGCGAAGCGCTCGGCCGGCTGACGGGGGCACTATCCGCTGCGGACCCGTCAGGCGCCGCAAAGCCCGCGGGCTGATTGCTGCGGGCTTTCGTCAGACCCGGTACTTGCCGTTGCGCTTGACCAGCACGCGGGTTCCGACCGGCACGCGCTCGTAGAGGTCTGCGATATCCTCGTTGAGCATCCGCACGCAGCCCGACGACATCTGCTCGCCGATGCTCCAGGGCTCGTTGGTGCCGTGAATCCGGAACAGGATGTCCCGGTTGCCCTGGTAGAGATACAGGGCGCGGGCGCCGAGGGGATTGTCGAGACCGCCCTTGCGGGTCCGTGGCAGATCGGGGTGAAGCGAGACCATCGTGGTCGTCGGGCTCCAGTCCGGCCAGACGCCCTTGCGGCCGACCCGCGCCTCGCCCTTCCAGGAGAAGCCGGCCTTGCCGACGCCGACGCCGTACTGCATTGCGGTGCCGTCCGCCTGGACGAGGAGAAGCTGGCGCTTGTCGATGTCGACGATGATCGTGCCGGGCTGCTCAGGGCCGTTGTAGCTGACCTGCTGGCGGCGGTACTTCGGATCGAGGCGCTGGGTATCGACGAGCGGAATATCGTAGGGTTTGTCCGGCTTGGTGCCGATGTACCAAGCCGAGTCGTCGTCCTGAGCGACCTGCATGGGACGGGTCTGGCAGGCGGCCAGCGGCGCGATCGCCATCACGGCCAGCAGGATTCGCGAGAGAAGGATCCGGCGAATTCGGCTCCAGGTCGAGAGGGGCGTCGCGGTCATGCAGTCTGTCATTCGGGATACGGTCCTCGAGTCATGCCTACCGTCTCGCCGCCGGCGACGATGTAGCTTTTCCGCCGCAGCCAGCGGCGCGCGGCCCGCTCCCACGGTCACGGTTGCGCCCTAATTCAGAATCGAGGCGGGGCTTCGGTGAGGCATCCGCGGAGGTGAGCCATGCCCGAGACCGAGACTCTACCCGCCGAGGCGACGGTCGCGCCCGCGACGCCCCTCCGTCCGGCGATCCACCTCGACCATTGCGTGATCCACGTCAGCGACTGGGCGCGCTCGAACGCCTTCTACCGCGACGTGGTCGGCGCCGAGATCATCGCGCGCGGTCCGGGCTTCGCCTACCGCTTCGGCGGCGTGCAGCTCAACTGCCACGGTCCCGGGGTGAAGGCGGAGCCGGTGGCGAAGGAGCCCGTCCTGCCTGGCAACAGCGATCTCTGCTTCCGCTGGTCGGGTCCGATCGAGGCCGCGATGGCGCATCTCGAGGCGGCAGGCGTCCCGGTGGAACTCGGCCCGGTGGAGCGGCACGGCGCCGCGGGGGCCGGCATCAGCATCTATTTCCGGGATCCGGACGGCTCGCTCTTGGAGTTCATTACCTATCCGGCGGATTGACGGACCTCAGCCCCGGCTCTCCGCGAGCGCCTGGTTGGTCTGCTCCAGACGCAGCGCGAGCACGCGCATGAGGGCGATGCTGATCTGGGGGAACTGTGCCAGCAATTCGAGGAACACGCCGCGGTCGATGCGCAGGGCGGTCACCGCGGATTCCGCCGTCACGGTGGCGGATCTAGGCTGCTCGGCCAGGATGCCCATCTCGCCGACGAGGGCATCCTGGCCGAGCAGCGCGAGCCGCACCG
Source organism: Methylobacterium sp. P31 (assembly GCA_050632875.1). Classification (GTDB taxonomy): domain Bacteria; phylum Pseudomonadota; class Alphaproteobacteria; order Rhizobiales; family Beijerinckiaceae; genus Methylobacterium. The sequence goes on from JBODSC010000001.1 coordinate 709,423, forward strand.
GGCCGGCGGGCCCGTCGATGCTGACCTCCGCGGTGCCCTTGAGGATCACGTAGGCCGCATCCGCCACGTCGCCGCGGGCAAAGAAGCGCTGCCCGGGCTCGAAATGCACCCGCTCGCTGGTGAAGGCCAGGAGCTTCAGGCGCGCCGGTTCCACCTCACGGAACAGCGGCACCTGCTTCAGGGAGGAAACCTCGGTGTCGAGGGTCATAGGTCGGCTCCGCGACGGGTCTCGGGCCCGGGACGGCGGGACCGGACGGGCCTGCCCATCCATGCGGTTCGTCAGGCACTTGTCCAGCCCCGCGCCCGTCGCAGCCCACGCCGCGCTGGGCGGACGCTTCAGTGCGCTCCTGCTTCTGGTGCTTCTGGGCGCGGTTCTCGCGGCCGGGCCGGCTGGCGCCCGCCTGGCCCAGGTCGACCTCGCCCGCGTGGCGGTGGCACCTCCGCCCGGAGCCAGGGCCCCGCTCGATCTCGGGGCCACCGACGCGCTCATCGGGCAGGCCACCACCCTCGGGCAGGCCCTCGGGGGCCGGGCGGCTCTCCTGCTCCCGGTGGATTACACCTGCGGCAATGTCTGCGATCCCATGGTCTCGCTGTCGGCCGACGCCCTGGCGGCGACCGGCCTCGCGCCCGACGATTACGCGCTGGTGCTGGTCGGGATCGATCCGCGCGACGATGCCGCGGCCGCGCGCCGCATGCTCAAGGAGACGCTGGGCGACCGCGCGGCCATCGTCCGGCCGCGGGCGCTGATCGTGTCGGATGCCGCCCTCGCGCGCCTGACCGGTGCCCTGGGCTATACGATGGTCTACGACGCCGGCACCGACAGCTTCGCCCATCCGGCCGCCGCCTTGCTGCTGGCCGGCGACGGCCGGGTGGCCCGGGTGCTCTCGCCACTGGCGCTCAACGGGCGGGATCTCCGCTTGGCACTCACCGAAGCCGGCGAGGGCCGCATCGGGGGCTGGGGGATCGCCTCGCCCTGCTCTGCTACGGCTATGACGCGGCCCGCGGCATCTACACGCCCCTGATCCAGCGCATCCTGCCGATTGCCGGCGTCGTGACGATCCTGGCGATCGGGCTGCTCGTGTTCGGCCTGACACGCATGACCCGGATGCGTGCGAGTCAGGACTGAAGGCCGGGTCAGCGCTTGGTCGACAAGCCCTGCTCGCCCGGTGCGGGAGCGTCACGCTTGAGACTGGTATTCAGGTTTGGGGAATCGACCGGCTCCTCACGGGTCGTCGGCGTGGCAGCGTCTTCAGGGGCTGGCATCGACGGCAGCGGCGGCGTGTTCGGACGGACCTCCGGGCCGCCGCCGGCGGCATCCTTGACCATGTTGCGGTTCGTCATACTCGAAAAGCCTCCTGCCGTGCCGCGCCGCCGAGCGTTCCCCGAGGTATCGGGTGAGGCGGCTCGCAAAGCCTCCATCGTCCCCCACCGGGCCGATGCGGGCGTCTACCTAGGTCGATCCGCGATCAACGCCGCAAACAAGACCGCGGTTGCTGCCAAGCTTAGTTGCGCGAAGCTTGACCATGTCTCGGCACAGGAACCTTGGTTATTGCTGAAGGTTGTTGCGGGGTGAAGCGAAGCCTGAGGAGGAACTGATGGCATCCGGAAATTCGACCTCGAAGCGGGGCTTTGCCTCGATGGACTTGGAGCGGCAGCGCGAGATCGCCAGCAAGGGCGGCCGCAGCGTGCCCGCCGAGAAGCGCTCATTCTCTCAGGATCGCGAACTCGCCTCGTCCGCCGGGCGCAAGGGTGGCCAGTCCACGGGTACCGGCCGCGCCGAGTGAGGCGACACCGTAACCGTACCGCGTAGCGGCGTCGCGTCCTCCGGACCGGCGCCGCTTTCGCTCGGCTCGGCCTTCGCACAGCAAAAGGCCCCGCCATCACGGCGGGGCCTTTTGCTGTGCGGTTTCGCTCGGAAAGCGCTTAGGAGATGCAGCGGCCCGGAGTCATACGCCGGGCCTCAGGACCGACCAAGGAACTCAGGGCGGTCTCGCAGCCCTCGCGAACGAGCCGCCGGGGCGGCTGCTTCAGGATCGGCTTGATGCCCAAGTCCTGCAGCTCGCCCGCGACCGGAGCAGGCCGGCTCTCCGCCCGCTGCACGCCGGCGACCCGTGTCGGGCTGATGGCCAGCGAGACCGGACGCATGCCCGGCAGAGGCGCAAGCTGGACAGGCGCCGCGATCGTGGGCGGCGTCCAATTGTCGGCCGTCTCGCGCACCACCGGCTGAACCAGCATGGTAAGAAGAGCGGCAGGAGCACTCACGCCGAGAAGGAAACCAGACCGCAGCATTGCCCCGACCTCGCACCGAGAGCTTGACAGGATGTTTTGATAACGCGCCTTGCAATCGCGAGTTCCTGAACTGTCTCGCTTTGGTCCTTTCTGAGTATTCGATCGCAGCTCGGCCGTTCGTGCGGCGGCGCACGCGCGCCATCCACAACCATCCCATGTTGCAACAGGATCACTCTCAACGAAAAAGCGCACTTTCTGGAACCTCGCGAGGTGGCAACCGTTTCTTCAGCACCCGGCCACCTGGTCCTCCCCGCATTCCCCTTGTGCATCGGCCGGAACCTTCACGACGGGCTGGAGCCATCTCCGGCCCGTTTTTTTGCGCCTGACGCCAGGGCAACAAAAAACCCCGGCTCGCGCCGGGGTTCGTCAGTCCCTGATCTCGTGCCGGCGGCGGCAAACCGCCCCGGATCTTCCGAGTGACCGGCTAGGCCGTTTTGGCCTCGCGCCGGCGGGCCGTCTGCTGGAAGAACAGCGCCTGACTGATCACCGCGGAGACGTTGGCTGGCTGGAACGGCTTGGCGATGAGGAAAGCCGGCTCCGGCCGCTCGCCCGTGAGGAAGCGCTCCGGATAGGCGGTGATGAAGATCACCGGTACCTCGAAGGTCTTCAGGAGGTCGTTGACCGCGTCGAGTCCGGAGGACCCGTCGGCGAGCTGAATGTCGGCCAGGATCAGGCCGGGGCGCTTGCCCTCGCCGGCGATCTTGATGGCCTCGGTCCGGGTGCGGGCCACCCCGATGACGTTGTGACCGAGCCCCTCGACCAGCGCCTCAAGATCCATCGCGATGAGCGGCTCGTCCTCGATGATGAGGATCTCGGTGGCCATGTCGGCGGCGAGTTCCCGGCCGGCCTCGTCCACCAGATCGCGGACCTCGGACACATCGACCCCGAGGATGATGGCCGCGTCCTCCTCCGAGAAGCCTTCGAGGCAGGAGAGCAGGAAGGCCTGACGCGGCAGAGGCGTGATCTGCCCGAGGCGCACTTCGGCCGGCAGATCGTGTTGGACCTGCTCGCTGCGCCCGTTCACCGAGAGCGAGTTCCAGATCCGGGTGAAGACCCGGAACAGATCGGCCTTGATGTTCGTGCTTCGGCCGAGCGTATCCGGCTCATTGACGAGGGTCTCCAGGGTGGCGGCGACGTACGCGTCACCCGCCACTTGGCTCCCCGTGAGCGCGCGCGCATAGCGGCGCAGGTACGGCAGGTGCTGTACCACGAGTTGCGATGTCGACATTCGATCCCCTGTGCCTCGCCGTGTTGCCCGGGCACGATAGCCTCGGTCCTCGACCGAAGGTGTGCCGGGGGCGGCTTGTGTCCTGCGCAGCCTACCGCCCAACGCGGAGGCCGGCACTCCGTTCCACCCCCGGCGGAACCGATCCCTTCGGGCAGGCGTTGCAGCCGCAGCCATGGCGTATGTCGAGCCGCAGCACAATGCGGCCGGGCCGACTTCGGCAACAAGGGGCGTATTGATGGTGGACCAGGGAAAGGAGCCGGGTCTCCGCGCGCGGGATCCGCGCACCGGAACGGCTTCGGATCGCTTATCGCCCGCTCAGGACAGCAACGCCGACGATTCGACCCGCACCACAGCTTCCCCGGAGACCGTCGGCGCCGCGAGCCGCAGCGGCCTGAGCGATCATACCCGCAATCGCCTCGCCGCGCAGCTGCGCGCCATGTACGACACCATCGCGCAACAGCCGGTGCCGGATCGCTTCGCCGAGCTTATCGCAAAACTCGACAGCGGCGACGGCAAGAAGGCTTAGACCATCGCTTCAGGGCGCACCAACCGGAGTTCCGCCGACCAAGCTCCAACAAGGGGAAAGCCGCCGCAATCGGCGGCGGCTTTCGAACGGGTTCGGCATTCTGGCGCCGGGGCCCGATGCTGCGAATACTTCCTACAGGGTAGGCGAGCGACCCCGCATCAGGCCGATGACGGCCGAGATCGCGAACAGAACGATCGCCACGAAGAACACCAGCTTGGCAGCTTCCATGGCCGTACCGGCAATGCCACCGAAGCCAAGCAGAGCCGCCACCAGGGCGACGACGAGAAAAGTTACGGCCCAACCGAGCATTGTTCGTATCCTTTGAAAATCTCAACGCGGGCGGGCCGCGTCGTTCTGACCACGAAAACGTCAAGGTTTCGCTCCGGTTCCGCCGCTATCGCAAAGTCCTGTGTGCGGATCTGGCGTGCAGATGCAGCCGCGGCGCAGGGTGACGGAACGGGACACGGGCGATAGCGTTCGAAGATAGGTCTTCAGGTTCAATCCGGGATCCATGATGTTGCAAGCTGCCAAGAGAGCCGTTCGAGCGAAGACCGCCGCGATGGCTGCCCGTGTCGCAGAGATCGCGGACCGTGCTGGCGATGCCGTGCGCGCTGCGGCTCTCGGCTTGGTCGCGGCCCCCGCTCCCGTGCCGGTGCGCGTGCGCGCCCGCCGTCCCGGCCAACCCGACTGAACGATCCGATCGCGGCGCCCGCGCCGCGCGCTTTACCCCGACCCGAGTCGGGCCCTAGAACCACCGTGGATGTCGCACGGGGTCGCTATGGCGGACGAGGACGAGCTTAGCCTGACCTTCGATTCCTCGATGCTCCCGGCCGGACGCCTGGAAACCGTGGCGCCGCTGATTCGCCGGCGGGTCGCGCCGAATGCCGGCCCCTTCACGGCGAGCGGGACCTGCACCTACGTGGTCGGCCATGGCTGCGTCGCGATCCTCGATCCCGGCCCGGACGACACCGCCCATATCGAGGGGCTTCTTCAGGACCTTGCCAGCGAGCAGGTCGAGGCTATCGTGGTCACCCACACCCATCGGGACCATTCGCCGGGAGCCCGGCTGCTGGCCGCCCGAACCGGGGCGCCGATCGTCGGCTGCGGCCCGCATCGAGCCGCCCGGCCGCTGACGGCGGAAGAGGCACCGCTGCTCGATGCCAGCGCCGACCGGGCTCACGCGCCCGATCGGGTCATGAGGGAGGGCGACACGGTCGCGGGACCGGGCTGGACCCTCGTAGCGGTGGAGACTCCCGGCCACACGATGAACCATCTCGCCTTCGCGCTGCCGGAGACGCAGGCCCTGTTCCCGGGCGACCACGTGATGGCGTGGTCGACGACCATCGTGGCGCCGCCGGACGGAGAGATGCGCGCCTATATGGAGTCGCTGGAAAAACTGCGCGGGCGATCCGAGACGGTCTACTGGCCGGGCCACGGTGGCCCGGTCTCCGACCCGGCCCGGTTCCTGCGCGGCCTCGCCGGCCACCGCCGCCAGCGCGAGGCGGCGATCCGCGGGCGAATCGCCGCCGGTGACGTTCGCATCCCGGAGATCGTGGCGGCCATTTACCAGGGGCTCGACCCGCGGTTGCGAGGAGCCGCGGCGCTGTCGGTTTACGCCCATCTGGAAGATCTGGTCGAGCGCGGGCTCGTCGCCTGCGAAGGGGCGCCGAGCCTGGACACGCGCTACGCCCCCGCCTGAGCCGCGCCGAACCCGATCACTTCACCGCGAGGGCAAGGTTCGCCACGTCGTCGAGATAGGCGCGAATCCGGTCGGCGTTGCTGCCGAAGTCGCGCCCACCGAGCCGTGAGGCCGAGCGCACGTCGATTCGCGCACCGTCAGCACGGGGCCGGATCCGCACGGTCACGTCGTCGGGCAGGTTCAGGACGAGGCCGCGCGCCACCGCCTCGATCCGGCCGTTGCCGGTGCGTCCGCCCGGCCGGATCGCCTCGACGATCTGCCAGTGTCGCTTGAGGGCGGCCTGGCGGGCCAGTTCGAAGGCCTCATCGGCGCCGATATCGAGCGTCAGTGGCGCGATCTGCGGATAGGCGCCGCGCTGGCGCTCGCGGAGGCCCGGCCCCGGATCCGGCGGATAGCGGCCACCGCGGGCCGCGAAGGCCGCCCGCGAGCGCGAGAAGGCAGGCGGGGTGTCGATGTCGGTGCTGATATCCGACAGCGCCGGCAGGCGCAGGCCGCGCAGACCGAGATAGGCCGGGTAACCCAGGACGATGAGCGCCAGGATCAGCCCGGCGAGAGCGGCTCCGAGGCCACGGGCGCCCTCGCGCCAGACCCGCACAAAGGCGAAGACGGCCGCCATGCTCGCCGCCAGCGCAACGCTGAGTCCTGCCACGAGGGCGACGAGCGCGGCATCGGTATCCGCACGCGGATCCCGGACCAGGATCAGCGCGATCCCGGTGGCAACGATGGAGAACACCGCGAGCCGGCGGGCCAGCGGCCCCGCGCGGGTGACGGGTTCCTCGATGAGCAGGCGGCGCATGGGGGTCACGGAGGAGGTTGGAGCCGGATCTTAGAGCTTGACCGCGGGCAGCGCCATCGCGGCGCTACGGTGCGTAGGCGCGGGCATTGCCGGAGAGGCCGAGGGTCGTGGGCAGCTTCAGGAGATCAGGCAGCATCGCCTCGCCGGATCGGCCGGCCGGCTCGACCCCTCGCCGGGCGGAAGGGTCTGCGCGGTCGGCGCGCTCCAGGGGCCTGACACCTCGAACGGGAGGCCGCGGACAGGTCCGGTCGCGGACCGCAGGGCAAGATCCCCCTGAGCGTCGAGCCGGCGACCCGGCAGGGACACCTGCCCGTGTAGGGTGGCCCCGACGCTGGGCCCGAGCAGACCTGCCTCGGCGATCTCTCCAATGCCGTCAGCGAAGCGCAGCGTGACCGTGGCCCGCTCGAAGGCCGTCCGGCCGTTCCGGCGTGCGAGCGCTCCGGGAGCGACCGCGCCGTTGCGATGAATCACGTCGGCAAGATCGATCCCCATGATCGCGCCGCCCTCGATGGCGAGGCTCACACGCCCGCCAAGATGCTTGAGGAGGCTCGCGCTGTCGCGGCCGCTGCCCTCCAGGGCGAAATGCCCCTGCATGGGTCCGACCAGCCAGTGCCCGGCGCCGATCTCGCGCAGGACGGTTCCGAGATCGACGCGGTCGAGACTTCCCTGCGTCCGGACCTCGGTCTCGGCCGGATCCGCGCCGCTCGCGAGCATCACGCGCGCCTTGAGCGTGCCGTCCTGGATTCGGGCCCGGTTCACCGCGACTTCCAGGGCAGCGTCCCGCACCAGGACGCTCGCCGCCAGATCCTGAACCTTCACCGGTCCGACCCACCCCTCTGCGGCCGACAGGCGCAGGTCGAGGTCGCCCTGCGTGAGCGGCGCCAGCGCCAGCGGCAACGGCTCGCGACCGAGGATCTGCGCGAAGTCGCCCGCCAGAGGCGCCAGATCGAGCGTCTCGGCCGCCAGCGTCGCCTGGACCGAGAGCCGCGGCGCGTCGCCCGACCCGAGGGTGACGGCGCCCGCACCCTCGAGCACGTTCTGGCCGAGCCCGATGCGCAGGCTGGGCCAGGATACGGACCGATCCGCCACCTCGAACTGGCCGTCGATCGAGAAGGTTCCGGCGAGCGGCGAGAGCGGCGCATCCCGCCGGATCCAGGACAGGCTCTCCGGAAGCGAGCGCGTCTCGAAGCGGGCGCGCCCGGCGAGGATGGGCATGGCGGTTCCGTCCGCGCGCGGCTCCATTGTACCGTCCGCCGCGAGGCTGCCGCCCGGCCATGTCACCTCGGCGGTGAACGGGCTGCGCCGTCCCTCAGCGATGTCGGCCGGCCGCAGATGCGTGAGCGCGATCCGTGTGGGCACGCCCCGCCACGTCAGGCTCGCATGCCCCTCGGCGGACGCACTCCAGAACGGCCAAGCGATGTCCAGGGCGATGTCCTCGGCCTCGCCGCCCTCGGCGAGGCGCGCCCCGGTCAGGGCGATCCGGCGCGGCCGCGCCGTCACGCCGGACCGGATCTGCTCGGCGACGCGTGCGATGGGTCCGTTCCAGGCGGCCATGTCCGTCGAGAGGCGCGTGCCATCGAGGTGCAGACCTCCGACCGTCGCACGCCCGGCGAGAAGGCCGACGGGATCGAGATCGATGACGAGGCGGCCGCCTTCGGCGAGCACCGGCCCATCGGCTCCCGACGTGACACGCACGCGGCCGAGGCTCAGGCGCGGCAGCGGCAGCAACGTCAGGCTCGCCGGACCCTGCACGCTCAGCGTGAGACCGTAAGCGTCGAAGGCTTGGCCGGCGAAGGCCGTCGCCCGACCGCAATCGATCGACCAGTCGCGCAGGCCTAGGCCGGCGACGACCAGGCTTCCGATAGCGAGGGCGAGGATGGGGCGGCGCAGCGGCATCATACTCCGGACTGGCCGCGGCTGCGGCCGGAAGCCGGCTTCCGCGGCAGGCCCCCTCAAGCCGTCGCGGCCCGGTTGGGTCTGCACGTCGAGTGGGCCTTTTAGCGCCCCCGACCGACTTGTCTGCCGGGCCGGCGAAGGAAGGCCGCGCCCTCCCCAGAGCAGTGCAGGTTACGGATCGCGCCGGACCGCACGGGCTCAAGCGCCGCAGCACTGGATTTCGCCCGCGGAATCGGGAACAGCAGGCGCGAGGAAACGCGCTTCCCGGGATTTCGGCCGGTCGGGTCCGGCGGGAAAAGGACGGTTCGATGAAGAAGGTCTACAAGGACGCCGCCGCGGCTTTGGCCGGGCTCCTGCGTGACGACATGATGGTGATGTGCGGCGGCTTCGGCCTGTGCGGCATCCCGGATGAGCTGATCGAGGCGGTTCGCCTCTCCGGGGTCAAGGGCCTCACGGTCGTCTCGAACAATGCCGGCATCGACGGCGTCGGCCTCGGCAAACTCCTGGATACCCGGCAGGTGCGGAAGATGATCTCGTCGTATGTCGGCGAGAACAAGGAGTTCGCCCGGCAGTATCTCGGCGGCGAGCTGGAGATCGAGTTCAACCCGCAGGGCACGCTGGCCGAGCGGATCCGCGCGGGCGGCGCCGGAATCCCGGCCTTCTTCACCAAGACTGGCGTCGGCACCAAAGTCGCCGAGGGCAAGGAGGTGCGCGAGTTCGACAGCGAGCAGTACGTGATGGAGCGCGGCCTGTTCGCCGACCTCGCCCTGGTCCATGCCCATACCGGCGATACCGAGGGCAACCTGCGCTACCGGATGACCGCGCGGAACTTCAACCCGATGATGGCCACAGCCGCCAAGGTGACGGTGGCGCAGGTCGAGCACCTCGTGCAGCCGGGCGAGATCGACCCGGACACGATCCATACGCCCGGCATCTTCGTGAAGCGGATCATCGACGTAGGCGTGCGCGACAAGCGCATCGAGCAGCGCACGACGCGCAAGCGCGGCGACAGCACCCCGGCCGCGGCGGCCGGCGGCGGCACCCACTGATCGGACGGGAAGGGAGCTTACAACGATGGCCTGGACCCGCGAGCAGATGGCGGCGCGCGCCGCCAAGGAGCTGGAGGACGGCTTCTACGTGAACCTCGGCATCGGCATCCCGACGCTGGTGTCGAACTACATCCCCGAGGGCATGTCGGTGCAGCTCCAGTCCGAGAACGGCATGCTCGGCATGGGCCCCTTCCCGTACGAGGGCGAGGAGGATCCGGACCTGATCAACGCCGGTAAGCAGACGATCACCGCGCTGCCGACGACGAGCTACTTCTCCTCCGCCGATTCCTTCGGGATGATCCGCGGCGGCCATATCAACCTGTCGATCCTCGGCGCCATGCAGGTGGCCGGCAACGGCGATCTCGCCAACTGGATGATCCCCGGCAAGATGGTGAAGGGGATGGGCGGCGCCATGGACCTCGTGGCGGGCGTGAAGCGCGTCGTCGTGGTGATGGAGCACGTCGCCAAGAACAAGGACGGCACCGAGAGCCCGAAGCTGCTCAAGGCCTGCGATCTGCCGCTCACCGGCACCCGCGTGGTCGACCTCGTGATCACCGATCTCGGCGTGTTCGAGATCGACAAGAAGGGCGACGGCGGCATGAAGCTCATCGAACTCGCCGACGGCGTCACCGAGCACGAGATCCGCAAGAAGACCGAGGCGGACTTCACGGTCGCCCTCAAGAACTGACTTCTGATGGCCCGGCGGCTGACGTCGCCGGGCCTCGTAATTCGAAGCCTTCCTATCCTCGGCCTCATCCTGAGGTGCCGCGCAGCGGCCTCGAAGGAGGACTCCAGGGATCGCGGTGCTGTCTGGAGGGCTCCTTCGAGGCCTCCGCTTCGCTCCGGCACCCCAGGATGAGGATGCGGGTGGGACCACCCCAGAGATCTGGGGAAGGCCCACTGGCGAAGACAATTCAGGCCCGCCCGACGGACTCCGTCGAGCGGGCTGTTCTACCTTACATGGGCGGCGTCAGACCGTCCTTGCCGACCGCCACGAGCTTGCCCTCGGCCCTGGCGCCGTCCTTGGCGACCACGGCGAAGACCTTGGATCCGGTCGTCAGAATCCCCTTGTCGGCGGGCTCGAAGGCGACGATCGGCGCCGAGGGCGGCACCACGATCTCCTGGGACCCGTCCTTGCCGTAGCTCACCGTCAGGGTGCGGTCGCCGCCCGAGGCCGCCTTGTCGGCCTTGACGGTGCCGTTGGTCATGGCGCTCCTCACCTTGGGCGCGCCCGACGTCTCGGCTTTCACGGTGCCGTTGGTCATGGCGCTCTTCACCTTGGCGCCGGCGCCCGCGGTCTGGTCGGTGATCGTGTCCCAGCCGTAATGGCCCTCGCCGGTCGCGCGCATCGACTCGGGGAAGAACACCACCTCCAGGGCGGTCATCGGGTTCTCGCCTTTGGTGGCGGTGCCGATGAAGACGCCGTCCTTGATGGCGTCGAGGCTCGACGGGATCACCCAGGCGAACTTGGCGCCGGCGACATCCACCGTCTCGGTCTTGCCATCCTCGGTCTTGATTGTGAGCGTGCTGCCGTCAGCCTTGTCGACGGTGCCGCGGAGGCGCTCGACCTGCGCGGCGAAGGCCGCGCTCGACAGCAGGGCTGTCAGCCCGGCGGCCACGAGGGTCTTGCTGAGATGCTTCATCGGGGTCCCATCCTGGCTTCGGGAGCCAGGTTATGGGTCGCCGCCCGCGCGAAACAAGTTCGTGCACAAGCGAAATGCGGGGATCCAAAACACAAATAAGGCGGCACCCGACGGGCGCCGCCTCGTGTCTCCGGAGCTGGCGGCACGGATGCCGCCCTGAGAAGGATCAGGCCGCGAGCGAGCGCAGCACGTAGGGCAGGATGCCGCCGTTGCGGAAGTATTCCAGCTCGTCGAGCGTATCGATCCGGCAGGTCAGCGGGACCTCCTTCACCGAGCCGTCCGCGGACTTGATCTCCGCGGTGAGCGTCTGCCGGGGCTTCAGCTCGCCCGAGAGGCCCTTGATGGTGACGGTCTCGTCACCCTTCAGGCCCAGCGACTGCCAGCTCGTGTCGCCCTGGAAGACCAGCGGCACCACGCCCATGCCCACGAGGTTCGAGCGGTGGATGCGCTCGAAGCTCTCGGCGACCACCGCGCGGACGCCCAGCAGCTTCGTGCCCTTGGCCGCCCAGTCGCGCGACGAGCCGGTGCCGTATTCCTTGCCGGCGAAGATCACCAGCGGCGTGCCCTGCTCGGCGTACTTCATCGCCGCGTCGTAGATGAACATCTTCTCGCCCGACGGCTGGAAGTGCGTCCACCCGCCTTCGACCACGTTGCCGGAAGCGTCCTTTACCATCTGGTTTTTGATGCGGATGTTGGCGAAGGTGCCCCGCATCATCACCTCGTGGTTGCCGCGCCGCGTGCCGTACTGGTTGAAATCCTGCACGCGCACCTGATGCGCCTGCAGGTACTCGCCGGCCGGCGAGGCCGCGCGGATGTTACCCGCCGGCGAGATGTGGTCGGTGGTGATCGAGTCGAGGAACAGGCCGAGGATGCGGGCATTCTCGATGTCCGTCACCGGCTTCGGGGTCTTTTCCATCCCGACGAAGTAGGGCGGATTCTGCACGTAGGTGGAGCCCGCGTTCCACGCGAAGGTCTCGGCCTCTGTGACCTCGACGTTCTTCCAGTTCTGGTCGCCGCCGAACACGTCCGCGTAGCGGGACTTGAACAGCGCCGACGTGATGTTCTTCTCGATGAACTCGTTCACCTCGGCCGAGGACGGCCAGATGTCCTTCAGATAGACGGGCTGGCCATCCGAGCCCTTGCCGAGGGGCTCCTTGGTCAGATCCACCTGGAGCGAGCCGGCGAGCGCATAGGCCACCACCAGCGGCGGCGAGGCGAGATAGTTCGCCCGCACGTCCGGGTTCACGCGGCCCTCGAAGTTGCGGTTGCCCGAGAGCACCGCCGCCGCGACCACGTCGTTGTCGTTGATCGCCTTCGAGATCGGCGCCGGGAGCGGGCCCGAATTGCCGATGCAGGTGGTGCAGCCGAACCCGACGAGGTTGAAGCCGAGCTGATCCAGGGGTTTCTGCAGGCCGGACTTTTCCAGATACTCGGCCACGACCTGGGATCCCGGCGCCAGAGAGGTCTTCACCCAAGGCTTCGCGGTCAGGCCCTTGGCCACCGCGTTGCGGGCCAGCAACCCGGCCCCGATCATCACGCTCGGGTTCGAGGTGTTGGTGCAGCTCGTGATTGCGGCGATCACCACGTCGCCGTGGCCGATATCGAAGTTGGTGCCCTCGACCGGGAAGCGGCTGGCGATGTCGGCCGCCTTCTTGAACTCGGTCTCCATGGCGCCAGCGAAACCCGACTTGGCGTCGGACAGCAGCACCCGGTCCTGCGGGCGCTTCGGACCGGCGAGCGAGGGCTTCACGTCGCCCATGTCGAGGCTCAAGCGTGTCGGTGAAGACCGGGTCAGGCGTCTTGGCGTCGCGCCACATGCCCTGCGCCTTGGCGTAGGCCTCCACCAGCGCGATCCGGTCGTCGGACCGGCCCGTGACCTTCAGGAAGTCGATGGTCTTCTGGTCGACGGGGAAGAAGCCGCAGGTCGCGCCGTATTCGGGAGCCATGTTGGAGATCGTGGCTCGGTCGGCGACCGCCATGTCGTCGAGGCCGGGGCCGTAGAATTCCACGAACTTGCCGACCACGCCCTTCTTGCGCAGCATCTGGGTCACGGTGAGCACGAGGTCGGTGGCGGTGGTGCCCTCGGGCAGCTTGCCCGACAGCTTGAAGCCGACGACCTCGGGGATCAGCATGGAGAGCGGCTGGCCGAGCATGGCCGCCTCGGCCTCAATGCCGCCGACGCCCCAGCCGAGTACGGCCAGCCCGTTCACCATCGTGGTGTGCGAATCGGTGCCGACCAGGGAATCGGGATAGGCGACCTCGGTGCCGTCCTCGGTCTTGGTCCAGACGGTCTGCGACAGGTATTCCAGGTTCACCTGGTGACAGATGCCGGTGCCCGGGGGCACCACGGAGAAGTTGCGGAAGGCCGACTGGCCCCACTTCAGGAAGGTGTAGCGCTCACCGTTGCGGGCATATTCCAGCGCGACGTTCTCATTGAGCGCCTTCGGGGTACCGAACTCGTCGACGATCACCGAGTGGTCGATGACGAGGTCGACCGGGACCAGCGGGTTGATCTTCTGCGGGTCACCGCCGAGGTTGGCCATGGCGTCGCGCATGGCGGCGAGGTCCACCACCGCCGGGACGCCGGTGAAGTCCTGCATCAGCACACGGGACGGGCGGAAGGCGATCTCGGTCTCGGTCTTGCCCTTGTTGCCGAGCCACGCGACGCAGGCCTCGATGTCCGCCTTGCGAACCGAGCGGTCATCCTCGAATCGCAGAAGGTTCTCGAGCAGCACCTTCATGGAGAAGGGCAGCGAGGCGGCCGAGGCGAGGCCGTTCTTCTCGGCTGCGGGGATGGAATAGTAGGTGTAGGTCTTGCCGCCGGCTTCGAGCGTCTGGCGGGCCTTGAAGCTGTCGAGTGAGGGCACGGCTGGTTCTATCCTCGCTGCGGGTTGTCGAACACGCGCAGGCAAGACCTGCGCTACGAGATCTGTGTTCGGCCTGTGTAGCGCCCGACGGGCGCGCGCCGCCCCGGGAGTGCCCGGGTAGGACGATGCGCGGGGGCGATTTGGACGCCCGTGGAGCCGCGCGGCGCAGCCGGGAGGGGATATAGAACTTTTCGAATCTGGCCGCTACCGGGTCGCGCTGACAGCCGAGGTTGCGTGTCGTGGATGCCGGAACGCACGTGTCCCTCCCCCGCCGAGAGGGAGGGACAGGCGCACGTCAGCTCCGGATGGCCGGGCCCGTCGGCCCTCTCGTCACCCCTGGCCCGGCGCGCCCGCGCCTGACAGCGCCTTAAAGCGATTCGGCTGGGCGGCGAGCTTGCGTAGGGAGGCGACGTTGGCCGCGGCCTCCGCCGGGCTCATGTCGCGGCGCAGGATCGCCTCGGCATCGGCGAAGCGCCCCTTGAGGCCGAGCACCATGGCGAGGTTCGCCCGCACCCGGGCGTCGGCACCGGGCTGGTCGGCGGCGAGCCGCAGGGTCTGCTCGGCTTGGTCGAGGTTGCGCGAGAGCGCGTAGGACAGGCCGAGATTCGACAGGAGCGAGGGCTCGTTCGGCCGGATCTTGAGGGCGGCCTCGTAGAAGCCCTGCGCGCGTGTCTGGTCGCCGAGCTGCGCCGAAGCCGAGCCCTGCGCCGAGAGGATGCGCCAGTCGGGGTTGGCCGGGCTGTGGGCGTTGGCGAGAACGTCGATCGCCTCCCGGTAGTGACCGGTCTCGACCAGCGACTTGCCGTAGGCGCCCAGGAGAACGGTGTCGCGCGGGTTGCGCAGGGCCGCCTGTTGCAGCACCGCCGAGGCTTGGCTGATCTGATCGTTCGACCGGAGGGCGCGGGCATAGGCGAGCGCCGCGCGGCCGTCCCCGGGATTGGCGTTGAAGCGCTCGGCCAGCCCGTCGAGATCCTGACGCGACGCCGCCGGACGCGCGCTCAGAGGGCCGATCGAGCCGGTGGTTTCGGGAGAGCGGGTGTTGCAGCCGGCGAGCCCGACGGCGACGAGCGCCGTGACGAGGCCGGCGCGCCATCCGGCGGAAACCTGGGTCCTCGCAACCCGGATCAGGGCCGTCATCATGGTACGCTCCGCCGGCAGGAAGGCCGGGCGGCTCTTGCTCGCGCTTCACGCCCCCGGCCGGCCGGTGATAGAGCGTTAACCCTAATCACCGGTTAAGCCGGCGGCCCGATCCCTGCACGAGAGGCCCATGACGCAGGCCGAAACCCAAGCCATGAACCCCGCGCTCCTGCCCGGCGACACGCAGGCCGTTCCGGTCAGCCTTGTCACGACGAAATCGTGGGCCGAGGCAGAAGCCGCTCTCGAGCCGGCGCAGCGTAGCTTCGCGAAGGCCATCGGCTTCACGCCGAAGGCGGGCAGCCTGGCCTTGCTGCCCGGCTCGGACGGTGGCCTGGCGCGGGTGCTGTTCGGCCTCGGCGAGCCCGAGGCGGCGGCCTACGACCGGCTGCTCGTCGGGAAGCTGCCGGGGCTGCTGCCGGAGGGCACATTCCGCCTCGAGAACGCGCCGGAGCCCGCCGAAGCCGCGCTGGCCTGGCTGATGGGGAGCTACCGCTTCGGCCGTTACCGGTCCGGCGGCACGAAGGCGCGGCTCGCGGCTCCGGCGGTGATCGATGCCGCCGAGGTGGAGCGGATCGCCGCCGCGGTGGCGATGGGCCGGGACTTGGTCAACACGCCGGCCAACGATCTCGGACCCGCCGAGATCGAGGCCGCGGCTCGGACTCTCGCCGAGCGGCACGGCGCCGCGGTGCGTGTCACGCAGGGCGAGGACCTGTCCAAGGAATTCCCGCTGATCCACGCGGTCGGCGCCGGGTCGCCGCGGGCGCCGCGGCTCATCGACCTGACCTGGGGGCCGGTCGACGCGCCGCGGGTGACGCTGGTGGGCAAGGGCGTGGCCTTCGACACCGGCGGGCTCGATATCAAGCCGTCGGCCGCGATGCTGCTGATGAAGAAGGACATGGGAGGCGCCGCCGCAGCCCTCGCGGCCGCCGACATGGTCATGGGCGCGGGCCTGAGGCTGCGCCTGCGGGTCCTGATCCCGGCCGTGGAGAACGCAGTGTCCGGCAATGCCTTCCGCCCCGGCGACGTCCTGTCCAGCCGGGCTGGGCTCAGCGTCGAGATCGGCAATACCGACGCGGAAGGCCGGCTGATCCTGGCCGACGCGCTGGCGCTCGCCGATGCGGAGACCCCCGAGCTGATCCTCAATTTCTCGACGCTGACCGGCGCGGCCCGGGTGGCGCTCGGGCCGGACCTGCCGGCCTTCTTCACAGAGGACGAGGCCCTGGCGGGCGCCGTGGCGGAGGCCGGGCAGCTGGCGATCGACCCCGTCTGGCGGATGCCGCTGCACGCACCCTATGCCAGCCTGCTCGATTCCAAGGTGGCCGATCTCAACAACGTCTCGGGCGGGCCGTTCGCCGGAGCGATCACCGCGGCCCTGTTCCTGCGCCGCTTCGCCCCGAAGACGAAGGCGCACGGCCATTTCGACCTGTACGGCTGGAATCCGTCGACCAAGCCCGGCCGGCCGGAGGGCGGCGAGGTGCAGACCGCGCGGCTGACCTACGCGCTCCTGAAAGGGCGCTACGGGGCCTGACCCTGCCGGGTCAGGCCGGGCTCGCCTGCCGCCGCACGATCCCGGCCCCGGCACGGAGCGCCAGGGCCGACGGCGTCCCGAGGCCGAACCGGACGGCCGCGCGGGTCGCGGCCAGGGTGCGCACCAGGGCGGCCGGATCGAGGCTGCAACGGAGGCGCCTGGGCGAGCGTCGGCGACCCGATCGGCGGGGGCTCTCGCTCAGGCGGTCAGCGGCAGCCCCGTCTCGATCAAGCGCACCCACAGGGAGGCTCCGTACGGCGCGGCGGCGTCATTGAAGTCGTAATGCGGGTGGTGGAGCGAGGCACTGTCGCCGTTCCCGATGAGCATGTATGCGCCGGGACGACGGCCGAGCATGTAGGAGAAGTCCTCCGCCGTCATCATCGGCGCCACCGCCCGGTCGACATTGTCGCCACCCACCAGGGACGCGGCCACGTCGGCCATGAACGCCGCCTCGGCCGGGTGATTCTCGGTGACCGGATAGCTCCCCTCGAACTCGACCCGCCCACTTGCCCCGAAGCCGCCAGCGATCTCCGCCACGAGGGTCTCGATCCGCGACCGGATCTGCGTGCGCACTGCCTGGGAGAGCGTGCGCACGGTGCCCCGCATGGTCACCGTCTGCGGCAGCACGTTGAAGGCCTCACCGGCCTCCAGGGCGCAGACCGAGACCACCGCCGATTGCAGCGGATCGAGATTGCGCGCCACGATGCTCTGCAGGGCGATGATCACGTGGCTTCCCACCAGCACGCTGTCGACCGCGTTCTGCGGCAGGGCCGCATGGCCGCCCTGGCCCTCGATGGTGATGGTGAAGCGGTCGGTGGAGGCCATGATCGGCCCCGGCCGGATCGCGAAGGTGCCGACGGGCATGCCGGGAATGTTGTGCATCCCGTAGACCGACTCGACCCCGAACCGCTCCATCAGGCCGTCCTCGACCATCGCCTCGCCGCCGCCGCCGCCTTCCTCCGCCGGCTGGAAGATCAGCACGGCGGCACCGTCGAAGTCGCGGGTCTCGGCGAGATACTTGGCGGCCCCGAGCAGCATCGTCGTGTGCCCGTCATGGCCGCAGGCGTGCATCTTCCCCGGCACGGTGGAGCGGTAGGGCAGGTCCCGCACCTCCTGGATCGGTAGGGCATCCATGTCGGCGCGCAGGCCGATGGCGCGGTTGGAGGTCCGGCCCCGGCCCCGGATCACGCCCACGACGCCGGTACGGCCGATGCCGGTCACCACCTCGTCGCAGCCGAACGCCCGGAGCCGGTCGGCCACGAAACCCGCCGTGCGCTCGACGTCGTAGAGCAGCTCGGGATGGGCGTGGAGATCGTGCCGCCACGCGGTCATCGTGTCGGCGAAGTCGCGGATCCGTTCGAGGACGGGCATCGGTCTCGGGCTTTCGTGGCCATCAGGTCTTGGCAGGGCCAGCAAAGCCGGGGCCAGAGGCGCCGTCAACGGCCGCGCTTGTACGGACCGACGCGCGGTTCAGAATCGAGCCGCCGACGAAGCTGCCACGCTCAGAGCGCCGCCCGCGCGGATCGGCGCCCGGACAGCCCGCGGGTAGGACGCCGCGGCTCCTGCGGATGGTCCGCGGCGGCGAGGTCGTCGAGGATCGGGCATTCGGGCCGGTGGTCTCCGCAGCAGGCCTCGGCGAGGCGCTCCAGGGTCCGGGCCATGCCCTCCAGCTCGGCGATGCGACGGCGCAGATCCGCGATCTGCTCCTGCGCGATCGCCTTCACGCCGGCGCTGGGCCGGTCCCGGTCCCGCCAGAGGGCCAGGAGATCCGCGATCGCCTCGATGCTGAAGCCGAGGTCGCGCGCCCGGCGGATGAAGCGCAGGGTGTGCAGGTCGGCCTCACCGTAGTGACGATAGCCGGACTCGGACCGGGCGGCGGGCGGCAGCAGGCCCGTCGCCTCGTACCAGCGGATCATCTTGGCCGAGACCCCAGTGCGCCGGGCCGCCTCGCCGATGGTGAGGAGTGTCGCGCTCATACGGGCCTCGGAGTGAGTTTGGTATCGGAAGCAGCCACGCGCCGGCCGCCCACCCGGCGCAGACGCAGGGCGTTGCCGAGGACGAACACGCTGGAGAAGGCCATGGCGCCGGCCGCCAGGATCGGCGACAGGGCCGGCCCGCCGAACGGCACGAGCACGCCCGCGGCCACCGGGATCAGCGCGGCGTTGTAGGCGAAGGCCCAGAACAGGTTCTGGCGGATGTTGGTCATCACGGCCCGGGAGAGCGCCAGCGCCTCGACGAGGGCGTCGAGGTCGCCCGACATCAGCACCACGTCGGCGCTCTCCACGGCGATGTCGGTGCCGGTGCCGATGGCGAGGCCGACATCGGCCTCGGCCAGAGCCGGCGCATCGTTGATGCCGTCGCCCACGAAGGCCACGGGCCCGTGCGCCGCACGGAAGCGCTGCACCGCCTCGACCTTACCGCCGGGCAGGATCCCGGCCGCCACGTGATCGATGCCGAGGCTCTTCGCGACGCCCGCGGCGGTTGCGGGATCGTCACCCGTGACCATCGCCACCACGAGGCCGCTCGCCTTCAGGGCCGCCACAGCCTCGCGGGCGCTGGCCTTCACGGGATCGGCCACCGCCAGCACGGCGGCGTGACGACCGTCGAGGGCGAGGTGGATGGGGCTCCTGCCCGCCCCGGCCAGACGCTCGGCGTGGACGGCGAGATCCGGATCCCGGGCAATGCCGAGCCGGTCCAGGTGGCGCGGCGCACCGAGCGCCACGGCCCGGCCCGCGACCCGGCCGGAAACGCCGAACCCCTCCACGGCCTCGAAGACCTCCGGGTCGGGCAGGCCGAGGCCGCGGTCCCGCGCCGCCGCCACGATGGCGCCGGCCAGCGGGTGCTCGGACCGGCTCTCCAGGCCGGCCGCGAGCGCCAGCGCCTCGTCCTCCGCGACGCCGCTGCGGGCGACGAAATCCGTGACGCGGGGACGCCCTTCGGTCAGCGTACCGGTCTTGTCGAGCGCCACGACCCGCACGTCGCGCAGGCTCTGCAGCGCGGCGCCGTCGCGGAACAGGACACCCCGCGCCGCCGCGCGTCCGGTGCCGACCATGATGGCGGTCGGCGTGGCGAGCCCCATCGCGCAGGGACAGGCGATGATCAGGACCGCCACCGCGTTGACCAGCGCCGTGCCGAGGGCCGGCGCCGGCGCGAGAAGCACCCACGCGAGGAACGTCACCGCGGCGATCCCGATCACCGCCGGCACGAAGCGCCCGGTGACCCGGTCGACCAGCGCCTGGATCGGCAGCTTGCCGCCCTGCGCCCGCTCCACCATGGCGGTGATCTGGGCGAGCACGGTGGCGCCCCCTACCGCGGCGACCCGAAGGTCGAGGCTGCCGCGGCCGTTGAGGGTGCCGCCGACCAGCCGGTCGCCAGGTGCCTTGCGGACCGGCACCGGCTCGCCGGTCACCATGCTCTCGTCGACGTGGCTGGTGCCGGAGACCACGACGCCGTCGGCGGCGACGCGCTCGCCCGGGCGCACCCGGACAACATCGCCGACGCGGAGCGCGGCGAGCGGCACTTCTTCCTCCGCGCCGTCGCGGACAACGCGCGCGGTCTTGGGGGTGAGATCCATCAGCCGGGCGATGGCCTGCCCGGTCCGGCCCTTGGCCCGGGCCTCCAGGGTCCGCCCGAGCAGGATCAGGGTGACGATCAGGACGCTCGCCTCGAAATAGAGATGCGCCGCGCCCGCGGGCAGGAGACCGGGCGTCAGGGTCGAGACCAGCGAATAGAGGTAGGCCGCCCCGGCCCCCAGGGCGACGAGGGCGTTCATGTCCGGGTGGCCGCGCAGCAGGCCCGGCACGCCCCGCAGGGAGAAGCGCCTGCCCGGCCAAGCCAGGACCAGGGTAGCCAGGACAGCCTGAATCAGGGCCGTGACCGGGCCACCATGCAGCCCGGGCAGGACGTGCCCACCCATGTCGAGGACGACCACGGGTGCGGAGAGCAGTGCGGCGACGATCAGGTCCAGGCGCAGGGCGCGGCCTTCCGCCTCCCGCCGGGCCGCGGGATCGATGGCCGGCGCCGCGTCGAGGGATTGCGCCTCGTAGCCCGCCGCCTCAACCGCCGCCAAGAGATCGGGGACCGCCACAAGGCCCTGGGGATGGCGGATCGCGGCGCGGCCGGTGGCGAGGTTGACGCTGGCGCCGTTGACGCCCGGCACCGCCTGCAGCGCCCGCTCGACGCGGCCGACGCAGCTCGCGCAGGATAGTCCCTCGATAGCGAGCAGGCTCTCCGTCTCAGGGACCGGGTAGCCGGCCTCTGCCAGTGCCGACGCGGCATCGGCCGGGCTCGTATCGCCTCCGAGGACGAGGCTGGCTCGGTTGGTAGCGAGGTTCACGGCCACGTCGCGGGCACCGGGCAGCGCTTTGAGAGCACGCTCGACCCTGCCGACGCAGCTCGCGCAGGACATTCCCTCGACGGGGAAACTCAAGGCGACGGGTTCCTGTGCGGGGGCGGTTCCGTTCGAAGCATCCATGCCCCATCAGATGGGGCTTCCCATCATGGGAAGGTCAAGAGCGACCGACGTGCCATCCGTTGTCGAGATCACGGGTGGCCCGCCAAGCTCCCCAGCGCATCTTGCAGGCGAGGTTCCGAATGGTCGAACCGCTGACGATCTACGGGGATCCAGGGTCCGGGAACTGCCTGAAGGTCAAATGGGTAGCCGTCCATCTCGGGATCCCGGCGATCTGGCGCGACGTAGACGTTCCGGGTGGCGGAACGCGCACGCCCGAATTCCTGGCCCTGAACCCGGCCGGACGGGTGCCGATCGTCGTCTTTCCCGACGGTGCGGTGCTGTCAGAATCGAACGCGATCATCGTCCATCTGGCGGAGGGCTCGGCGCTCATCCCGGAAGCACCGTTCGCCCGCGCCCGCATGCTGCAATGGATGTTCTGGGAGCAGTACAGCCACGAGCCCTACATCGCGGTCCGCCGCTATCAGCTCCACTACCTGAAGCGATCACCGGAGGAGCCTCGATCCCAAGCTCGCGGAGCGCGGCGCGGACGCGCTGCGGCTGATGGAGTCGACGCTCGAACGCGCTGCCTTCATGGCCGGAGACGCGCTGAGCCTCGCCGACGTGGCCCTGGTCGCCTACACCCGCATGGCGCATGAGGGCGGCTTCGATCTGGCCGCCTATCCGGCGGTCCGCAGCTGGGTTGCGCGCATCGAGACCGGGCTCGGGATCGGCTCCTACAAGGCGCCCGCCTGATCGGCGGCCTGCGGCATCCCACCGGCGGCCCCGTATTCGGGAAGGCTGACCCGCACGGTGGTCCCCTGCCCCAGCGTGCTCTCGATGGCGAGCCGGCCGCGGTGCCGGTTGAGGCTGTGCTTGACGATGGCGAGGCCGAGCCCCGTACCCCCGCGGGCCCGGCTCGAGGCCACGTCGATCCGGTAGAAGCGCTCGGTCAGGCGGGGGATGTGCTCGGGCGGGATGCCCGGCCCGTCATCGGCCACCGACAGGACGATCCGGCGGCCGAGCCGGGGATCGTCCTCCCGGGCCAGCCCGACGCTGATCCGCCCGCCGCCGTATTTCACGGCGTTCTCGATCAGGTTCTCGATCACGCGCGCGAGTTCGTCGGCGTCGCCCGGAACCGTATAAGGGCCCGCCCCGTCCTCGAACCGGATCGTGGCGCCCCTCGCCTCGGCGGGCGGACCCTGCGCGTCGACCATCTGGCGGGCGAGCGCCCCGAGATCGACGACAGTGGTCGGCGCCACATGCTCCCGCAGCTCGATCCGCGACAGGGACAGCAGGTCGTCGATCAGCCGGGTCATGCGCAGCGCCTGGACGCGCATGATCTCCAGGAAGCGCTCGCGGGCCCGCTCATCCTCCCGGGCGGGACCCTGCAGCGTCTCTATGAAGCCGATCAGGGTGGCGAGCGGCGTGCGCAGCTCGTGGCTGGCATTGGCCACGAAATCGACCCGCATCGCTTCGAGGCGCCGGGCTGAGGTAAGGTCGCGCAGGAACAGCAGGGCGCTGACCCCCGACCCGTCGGGCATCGGCAGGGAGCCGATCTGCACCTCGAAGGTCCGCTCCAACGGGATCCGGGTGGCGAGGGCCACCCGGCGGGGCAGGCCGGAACTCAGCACCGCCTCGACGCCGTCGAGGACCTCCGGGTCGCGCAGGGCGAACGAGAGGGGCCGGGCGTGGTGCAGAGCCGGCAGAAGGGCGCGGGCGGCCGGGTTGGCCTCCACCACCAGGGTGCGCCGGTCCACCAGGATGACCGGATCGGGGACATGGGCCAGCAGCGCCTCGGCGACCCCGTGGCGCTGCGCGGTCGCGGCGGGCCGCGGCGCCGGGGCGTCCTGGCCCCGTCCCCCGAGCCAGCCGCCGAGGCAGACCGCACCGAGGCCCGCGAGGATCAACGGAAGGTCGAGATGGCCGGCGAGCGCGGTGGCGATCCCGAGGAGACCGGCCGCGATCGCGGCGCCCGTCCAGGACTGGGAACTGCGCGGGCGGACCGGCATGGCAGGCAGGCCGAGCGGATTACCGGGAGTCGGACTCGTCGCGCCACGCCCGACCGGACGGGCCCGCGGTCCCTTCCGGCGGCCCGGGATCGCGCGCGCCTCCCGCACGCTTGACGATCTCGTAGAGGCCGAGCATCGCCAGGGCGGTGACGAAGGGCACGACGTAGTAGCAGCCCCGGAACAGGAGCAGCGAGGTCAGCACCTCGTTGCGCGGCAGGCTCGACAGTGCGAGCAGCACCGTCGCCTCGAACACGCCGATCCCGCCGGGGGCGTTCGACGCGATGCCCAGCATCGCGGCGAGCACGTAAATCGCCAGGAAGGTGGTGAAGCCCAGCGTCGTCTCCTGCGGCAGTAGGACGTAGAGCACGGCGGCCGCCGCGCAGACGTCGCCGATCCCCACGATCATCTGGCCCATGGAGACCGAGGCACCGGGCAGTTCCAGGCGCCAGTGCTTGACGGTGATGCTGCGCTTCTTGGCGGACACCCAGGCGAGATAGCCGAGCACGAGGCCGAGCGCCGCGAGGCCGACGCCCTGGTTAATCCGGATCGACGTGAAGGCGAGCCCGGCGAGCTGACCCGCCTCGATGATCAGGCTCAGGCCCAGCACCACGCCCATGCCGAGCCAGAAGGTGAAGCCCGCGATGACGGTGAGCGCCGCGATCTTGGCCGCCGACAGGCCCTGCCGCGCGTAGATCCAGTAGCGGATCGTGCCGGCGGTCAGCAGCGGGAAGCCGAGGGTGAAGCTCACCGCGTAGCTGGTAAACGATGCGAGCGCGGTGATGCGGTACGGCACCCTGATCCGGAGCTGGCGCAGGGCCAGCGCGTCGTAGCCGGTGAGAAACAGGTAGCTGATCCCGACGAACAGGAAGGCGAGGCCTAGCTGCTCGGCGGTCGCCGCCGTGATCGCCGTCCGCACCTCCGCCCAGCTCACGCTCTGGACGAGCTTCCACAGCACGCCGAGGGAAACCGCGAACAGCACGACGCTGGCGGCCGTGCCGATCCAGGCATAACGGCTGCGCCGGCTCTTCCGCGATGCATCCGCGGCGTCGTGCTGGACCGGCTCGACCGGCTCGGCTGGCCTCCGGTGCTGTCCCTGAAAATTCATGCCGTTCGGCGTCCGCCCTTCCGGCTGCGCGGCCCGGCCGAAGGCCGTCAGCCCGTGCCGGATGATCCCGGACCGCGGCCCGTTGCCCCGCATGTAGGCCGAACAGGCTCGCAAGGCCAGGGAAGGCGCAGGCGGGACAGGGCTGCTTTCCTCAACCTGGCGTCCGTTCGAGGACAGCCGCAGCCTCTGCCAGGCCGCGCCGGATGCGGGCGGGCACCTCGGGTGACGTGCAGACATAGGTCGGGCTCGGGTGCGGGACCACGATGACCGGCAGGTCGGGGCGGAGCACCGCGAGCGCCGGCGCGGTGCCGGCGGCGAAGCGGCCGGCCAGCACCGCCACGGCGAGCTGGGGGAGCAGGTCGAGGAGCGGCGCCAGATAAGGTGCGGCGGCCGCGACTTCCGCGCGGCGCGGCGCCCGATTGAGGGCGCCCTCGGCGTGGATCAGCCAGGGCACGGCGTTCCAGATGAGGGTGTCGGCCCGGGAAATGCGAGACTCCGCGAGGAATTGGAACAGGTTGGCGGCAGTGCCGTTCGCGCTGTCGCGGGTGACGAATCCCGTGCGCAGCACCGCCGGGCCCGGCGTCTCCAAGAGGAGCAGCATCCGCGCGTGGACGCCGCCATCCAGCGGATCGGGCATGGGGACCGGGGCGCCGCGCTCGGCGGAGATGCGCGCGGCGAGCGCCCGGATCGCCGCGATATGCGGCGCCCCGATCAGACTGCGCCGGGCCGCGAGGGCGTCCGGGTCGGCCAGTGATTTCGGCGCCTGCGGCTCAGCCGCCATCGAGGCCCGGGATCAGCGCGCCGAGCCGGCCCGAAAGGCGGAAGCGCTCGATCCCCTTCTCCTGCGCGAGGCGCGCGTCGAGGCCATCCGCGCCGCCGAACTGGAAGCCGATCTGGCTGGCATAGGCCGCACAGGCCTCGCGTTTCCGGCCTCGCGCGTCGGGATCGAGCGCCATGATCGGCTCGGACAGGCCGGCGAGCAGTCCGGCGAGCGGCTCCCGGGGAGCGGCCTCGCGCACCGTGTAGGGGAAGTCGCGCCACCACAGGATCGGGGCCCGCAGCTCGAGGCTGCGAAGCGCCCGGACCACCTGCACGTGATCAACATGGCCGCCGATCGCCTGGGGTGTGAGGATGAGATCGGGGTTCTCCCCGGCGATCAGGTTCGCAATGCCCGCAGCGAGGTCGGCCACGATGTCGTCATCGGCACGGATCTCGGAGAAGAGCTCCGGCGCCGAGCCGTAACCCCGGTGCGGCGCTTCCCGGAACGGCAGATGGATGGGCGGCGCGATCCCGAGCGCGGCAGCGGCGCGGACATCCTCGGCCCGGCGCAACGCCATGTAATCGACTTCGGCGGGAAGCCCCTTGTCGAGCTGGCAGGCGAGCGCGAAGCCCTTCGGGTCGGCGACGCTGCCGGTGAACAAGGTCGCCATCACCACGCGCCAGCCTTTCCGCGCCAGGCTCGCCAACAGGCCGCCGCAGGAGAAGACGGCATCGTCGAGATGGGGTGACAGGGCGAGTGCGGTGGGCACGTTTCAGAGCCTATCGGCTGGGGAGTCCAAACCTCGCCCCTCATCCTGAGGTGCGGCGAAGCCGCCTCGAAGGAGGGCTCCAGGGATCGCGCGGCTCGCTGGAAGGGTCCTTCGAGGCCCGCTGACGCGGGCACCTCAGGATGAGGGCGCGGGCTGGATCTCCGAGACGGGGCGTTGTTCAGAGCAGGTGCGGCTCGGCCCGGAACCGGCAGGCGGGATCATGGGGCAGGTCCGGCGCGAAGTCGGTCGCGGGCGGCTCGTGACGCACGCGGGCGTAGACCTCCATGATCTGCCGCCCGACGGCGTGCCAGGAATAGACCCGCCGGCACTCCTCCAGTCCGGCCGTCGCGATGCGGCGGCGCAGAGCCTCGTCGTCGATGATCCGGGTGAGCGCGGCGGCGAGCGCCGGAACGTCGCCCGGATTGACCAGCAACCCGTTCTCCCCGTCGCGCAAGCAGTCCGAGACCCCGACCGCGTGGCAGGAGACCGTGGCGAGACCCGCCGCCAGCGCCTCCAGGATCGTGTTGGAGAACCCTTCCGCGTAGGTGGGCGAGACGAACACGTCGGCGCGGCGGTAGAGGTCGGGCACCGAGCCGTACTCGGCGTACCCCGTGAAGGCGATCGCTCGCTCCGAGAAGCCGCGTTCGGCCGCCAGCGCCCGCGCGGGCTCCACGTCGGGGCCGATGCCCGAGATGGTGGCCGCGAAGGGCGTGCCCTGCCGGTGCAGGATCGCCAGGGCCTCGATGAAGTCGAGCACGCCTTTCCGGCGGTCGACGCGGCCGTGGTAGAACAGCCGCACCGGGCCGGCATGGGCGGCCGGCAGCCCGTCGGCCGTGCCCTGCGCAAACCGGTCCGTGTCGACCGCGCCGGGCACGATGGTGAATCGGGCGGGGTCCGATCCCAGCCGCTCGCAGACCTCGTCCACGAACGAGGCGCCGCCGATCAGCAGCGCGTTGGCGTGGGCCAAGACCTCGCACATGGCGACCCGGTGGGTCTCGCAGCAGGAGCCGACCCAGTGGCCGTCGCCGCCCTGGATCGAGACGACGCTCGGCACCCCGAGCTTGCGCGCGGCGAGGAGCACCGCCCAGCCGGTCGGGTAGCCGTACTGCGCGTGCAGCACGTCGAAGGGCTTGTGCGCGTGCTCCCGGCAGATGGCGTCCACCATCGTGGCGATGTCGCGCTCGAAATCGCCCGACGTCTGCTCGCCGAGCTGCTCCAGGCCGATCACCCGCACGCTCGGCACCGGCGGCGGCGGCCCGCCGCCGTAGACCCGGGCGCCCAAGGTGTCGCCCCGGTACTGCGAGATCATCGTCACGTCGTGGCCGGCGCCGACCAGCTCGCGCAGCAGGTTCTGCGCGTAGACGCTCATGCCTGATATCGCCGGGAAGTAGCGGCGGCTGAGGAAGAGGATTCTCATGCTCTCACGCGGTCCGAAGCGCGGGCCGGTCGGAAGCCCCTCCCCTTGCCGGGAGGAGAGAGAGACCGCCATTCTCACTGCCATTGCCGCCGCGTCTCCTGCTCGCCGGCGAGGACCGGGCCGGGGCGCCGACAGCCGCGGAGAAACTCAAGCGCCTGCGGGATCATCACGTCCGCCCGGTGGCTCTCGCGGGACAGCTCGACGCAGATCAGCTTGCCAAAGCCGACCTCCTCCAGCGCCTCCAGCACGCCGGGCACGTCCATGTCGCCCTCGCCGAAGGGGAGATGGATATGGCTGCCGCGCTTCATGTCTTCGATCGCCACGGTGCCGATCCGGTCGGCGAATTCCCGCACAGCGGCGGCCGGCTCGCGCTCGCCGGTGACGAGGCAGTGGCCGGTGTCGAGGGCGAGCTTCAGCCCCGGCACGTCGAGGGCGGCATAATCGTCGAGCGTCTCAATCAGCATACCGGGCTCGGGCTCCAGGCAGGGCACGACCCCGGACTCGGTGGCGAAGGAAGCGACCTCGTGCAGCCCCTCGACCAGCCAGCGCCGAGCCTCGCCGTAATCGACGCCGGGCTTCGGGACGCCGGCCCAGAACGAGACCGCCTCGGCGCTCAGCATGGCGCCAATCTCGATCGCCCGCTTGAGGAAGCCGACCCGCCGGGCACGGCCTGAGGCATCGGCGGTGACCAGCGTCGGCTCGTGCTTGGCGCTCGGGTCGAGGAGGAAGCGGGCGCCCGTCTCGATGACGCAGGTCAGCTCCAGCTTCTCCAGCAGGCTCGCCACCCGTCCGGCCTCCGCCGCCCAGGTCTCGGCGAACGGGTCGAGGTGGTGGATGTCGAGCGTCAGCGCCACGCCGTCGTAGCCCGCCGCCTTGATCAGGTGGATCGCGTCGTCGAGGCGGTGGTTGGCCGCACCGTTGGTGTTGTAGGCGAAGCGAAGCGTCATGCCGCCCTCCCCTGCCGCTGGGCGAGGCGGAACGGCGCATGGTGCGATTCCGGCTCGCGGTAGAGCGGATAGTGCCGCCCGACGATGCGCTCGGCCAGCGCCACGTCGAACAGCGGCTGGCCGCCGAACCGCTCCAGGGCTTCCGGGGTGAGGCACACCGGGCGCAGGGTCTCGCTCTCTGTCCCGAAGCGGATCAGCGGGTGGCCGCGGTCGAGGAGCTTCTTCGTGTTGCGCTCGCCGATCCGGTAGTAGCTCATGGTCTCGACCTCGAGCCCCGGCACGATCGCCTTCACGACGCCGACCCCGCCGCCGGGGGCGTGCAGTCGACGTAGAGCACGTCGAAGCCGGCCTCGAGCAGCCGGTCGCAGGCGATCTTGCCCCTTGCATGGCCGTCGGCGGCCGGGGTGGAGGGCAGCTCCGTGAAGCGCTTCGTGCTCCGCTCCGAATAGACCGTGTCGGCCAGCACGCCGCGCAGGTCGGCGGCGGGCATCTGGATCCATTCGAGCATCGCCTGCAGGGCGCGGCTCTCCTCAAGATCCAGGCTGGGGAGCGCCTTCTGGATGAAGGCGTCGACGTAGCCCGGCGGGGTCACCTGGGCTGCCATGTCGAGGGGGCCGTGCCCGAAAGTCTTGCGCACCCGTGCGGCCTGGAACTCCAGCAGCGCCTTGCGCAGCGCCCGCTCCCGGTCCGGGTCGCAGGCCTCGCCGCAGGCCGACAGCGCGATCGGCGCCGGCGTGCGCGCCGGATCCTCGTCGAAGCCGACGACGTAGAGGTTGGTGAGGCCGAACTGGTCGGTGGCGAATTTCGGCAGCGCGCGGATCCCGAGATCCTTCAGCCGGGCCAGCATCGCGGCGTTCTCGGGGCCGATGCCGTCAAGGTCGAGCATCACGCCCTGGTCCAGCGCCCGGAACAGCAGGCCGTTGCCGTCCCGCTGGAGCAGCTCCAGCACGCCGTGGCCCAGAGCGAAGGGCACGTCCGGCCCGGCGCCGAGGCCGTTGGTGATCAGGTTGGTGAAGGGCCGATAGCCCTCCGACAGCTCAAAATAGTCGGTGGCGGCGACGTCGAGCGGCATCAGCACGATTTCGCCCGTGGCGTGCCGGACGGCGGGCGTCCATTCGAGCACCGTGTCGCGGCCGACCGGAGAGCCGGCGGGCAGACAGAGAGTCAGCGGGTCGGCGACGGACTTGGCGCCGTAGACGCGCACGAGATCGGTGTAGCTCGCCCGCTCCTTCGCCCGCGGCAGTACCGCGAGCGAGGGCATCAGGTTCTCGGCGATCTCCGCCACGGCGCCGATCAGCGCCTCGTCATCTGTGGCGCCGTAGCCGATGCCCGACGGCATCGCGCCGACGAAGAACGGGTCGTCGAGGAACAGAGCCACGAACCAGACCGGGATGCCGGTGCGGTCGAGGGGCGCCAGGGGAAGCCGACGACGCGCCCCTCCGGCAGGACGTCGAGATAGGCGCGCACAGGGTCGGGCAGGGTCTCGGGCAGCCCCTCGATCGGCCGCTTGGCGCCGAAGCGATAGGGGCGCGGCGCCTTGATCCGCTCGTGGCGGGCGCGGTCGTCCTGGTCGTGGAAGGCGTCTGCGTTGCTCAAATCGTGTTCCCGTCTGGCTCGAACCGTGTGCCGCGCCCTCTTCCCATCCACCCAGCCCATCCTGAGGTGCCGGAGCGCAGCGGAGGCCTCGAAGAAGGCCTCCAGAAGCCGCGCAATCCCTGGAGCCCTCCTTCGAGGCCCGCTGGCGCGGGCACCTCAGGATGAGGTGGGGGTGGGCGGTGCTGGGGTTTTGGTTCGGTGATTGCAGAATCCTGTCCTGTCGCTACTCCTGCCCGTAGGCGCGGGCGACGAGCCGCATCGTGTGAAGGTCCCGCGAAGCCGACCACGCTGCCCGCTCCTCGGGCCGGCGCAGCGCCGATCCGAAGGCGCGCACCTGCTCGGTGAAGGGTGAGCTGTCGGCGTCGAAGGCGAGCGGCTCGGAGCGCCCGCTGGCACCGTCGATGAAGACGAGGGATCCGCCGGCCGTCTGACCCATCGTGTTCTCGGCAACGAGCAGGCCCTTCGTGCCGACCACCTCTAGGCGGCGGCGAGGCAGCGCGTCGGGGCAGTTGTAGGCGATGTGGAGACTCGCGAGCGCGCCGCCCGCAGTCCGCCCTATCAGCAGGGCGCCGTCATCAACGGCGTAGTCCTGGGCCCGGCTCTGGGTCAGGGCCGCGAGGTCGGCGATCGGCTCGCCGAGCAGGAAGTCCACGAGGTCGAGCCCGTGCGGGGCGAGATCCATGAGAGCGCCGCCGCCGGCCTGGGTGGCGTCGATCCGCCAGTTGGGCTGGCCGGCCTCGGACCAGTCGCGCCCGAGCCAGCAGGCGTAGACGATCCGCACCGCCGTCACGGTGCCGACTCGCCCGGCCTCGACCTGGGCGCGGATCGTCCGGTGCGCCGGGTGGTGCCGCTGGTCGAAGGCCGTTCCGTAGAAGATCCGTTTGGATTCGACTGCCTGCGTAATGGCCTCGGCGTCGCCCAGCGTCGCCGCCATCGGCTTCTCGCAGAGCACCGCCTTGCCAGCCGCCGCCAGCACCTCGACGGCACCGCGGTGGAGATGATTCGGCGTTGCCACGTAGACCGCCTCGACCGCGGGCTCGGCGATGAGACCGGCGAGGTCGGCATGGCCGCGTGCACCCGCCCGCTCGGCCGCGGCGCGGCATTCCGGATTGGGATCGCAGACCGCAATGAGCCGGTGCCCGGCGGCGCGGATGCCGGGCTCCATGTAGTCGCGCGCGACCCAGCCGTAGCCGACGATGCCCCAGCCGACCGCGTCCATCACCACCGCTCCGGCAGGTCGACGAATTCGCGCACGCGCACGCGCTGCGTCTCCGGGGTGTCGAGGGTGCCGTCGAAGGTCAGATGTTCGGGGCCGGGCGAGTGCATCGGATAGGTGGCGCGGGGGGCGTATTCCGCCTCGTAGCGTGCCGAGGGCCAGCGGATGCCATAGCCGTCGCCCTCGGGCACGTAGAGCGGGTTGAGCCGCAGCACGGTGCCGGGCTTCGGCAGGGTCAGACCATCGACCAGCGCGCGGGGCGCCGGGCGCATGCCGGGACCGCACACCACCGAGAAAGCCTCGCAGGTCCGCAGCGCAGCAGGCTCCTGCGGGCCGGGCGCCCGCACTGCGACGAGCGCCCGGGTCAGCTCCGCGTCGTCGTAGACCAGGGCGTCGGGAAACAGCTCGGCGATCTCCTCGGCGGTGACCGCCCGCCCGGCCGAGAAGCCGGGGCAGTCGCGGTTGTGGATGTGGCTCAGCGCCAGCCAGCCGTCGTCGCCGGCGTTCTGGCGGAGGTTCTCGAGCAGGGTCGCCTTGTCGTCGAGGAAGTAGAAGGCGTCGTTGCAGGCGACGAGGTCGACCGGCGTGCCGGGGATCGGCCAATGCGGCGAACCCGCGTCGAAGCAGACGAGCTGCGCCTTATCCCCCACGACCCAGTGCCGGGCGACCCAGAGCTTGGCGAAGACCACGTCGGCGCCGGCGACCTTGCAGCCGCGCCGCTGCAGCTCGCGCAGAAAATGGCCGATGCCGCAGGCGAATTCGAAGACGCAGGCCGGCTCGTTCCAGTGCGCCTCCAGCAGCGACAGGCCGGCCAGAAAGGTCGGGTCGCTCCAGCGGTGCAGGAAGTAATCGCCGACGCGGCCCCAGCCGAGGAGATGGACCGCGTCGCGCAGGGTCGCGGTGCGCCGGTCCTTGATCAGGCGGATGATCCCGGCGGGATCGGCGGGCGGGCCGTTCCACCAATCGTCCTGATCGACCAGGAGGGCGGCGAGCGCCTCGTCGGGCTCACCCGCGTCAAGATGCGCGAGCACCCGCTCGACCAAGGACTCGCGATTGATCCGCAGGTACGGAATGCCGTCGATCACGGGCCAGCGCGCACCGGTCTCGGCGTCACGCAGGGCGTGCGGGCCGTCGGCCTTCAGCGGGTTGCCGGTGTCCGGCGATCTGAGTTCGAACGGGATCATGGCTCTCGGGACCGCCCGGGCAGATGGGCGGCTGGGTCCGGCGATCAAGGGATGCGCATGTCGGCGAGGACACGATCATGGAAACCCTTCACCGGGCCGGCATGGACCAGCTCCCACTCATCGAGCACCATCCCCATGGTGGTCGAGGCCCCGCGCAGGTGCTGGGCGATCTGGAGGACCCGGTCGATGCAGTCCGCCGCGTGGAAGGCGCGGCCCGCGGGGGTGGCGTCGTTCGGCAGGACCGCGCGGGCGCGCTCGACCTGGCCCCGCAGGGGTTCCGCGAGTTCGGCGAGCGCCCAGGCGGTGGTGGTGGCCATGATCGGGCCGAGATGATCACCGAGCAGCATCTCGCCGGTGAAGCCGGCATCGGGCATCGCGGCGTTGTGGAAGTGGTGGGCCATCGCGGCCAGGAACACGGTGCCGGGATCGGCGCGGTAGAACGGGCTGAGGCAGACGCCGTAGACCGCCACGATCAGGCAATGCTCGGCGTGGTTCTCCGGCGGCTCCAGAAGGATCCGGGCGCGGCCCGGGCAGGTCACGCCGGCGCGCGGCTGCTGCGCCAACGCCGCGACGAAGCCCGGCAGCGCTCCAGGCTTGCCCGCCGGACGCGGCGCAAGCCGCGCGCGCAGGCGGTCGCGGAGATCCGGATCGAGGTCTCCGGTGACGGCATCGAAGCCCGCCACCAGAACCGCCGAGGCCGCCTCCTCCGAGAGTCCCGCTGCGGTCAGGAAGGCCGCGTCGAGGTCGCAGAGGCGCGTCGCCGCGAGGGTCACGGCCGTGATGTCGAGGGCAACATCGTCGGGTGAGGCCCCGCCGGTGAGAAGCCCCCACCCCTGCGCGAACAGACGTTCGGCGATCGACCCCTGGCGGCCCGCGGAGCGGACGCGCTTGAGGTCATTCATCTCGATCAGGAGGTCGCGCAACGCCGCCGGCGCGGCGGCGCCGGTCTGGGGCGGTTGGATCTCGCTTGGCATCGTCTCGTTCCGAAAAGCCGCCCCGTCCGTCGCGACGATGCCTAATGTACGCCCAGCCAGTCGCGGAGCATCTGCTCCTGCTTGCCGAAGGCATGCTCCGGCCCGTGGCCGTTCTTGACCATCGGGGCCTTGAAGAAGGTCGAGAGCTGCTCCTGCACCCCGCCCTCGCCGCGCGTGTGTGCGAGGTCGAGCACGCGGGCGATCTCGATGACGAGCGGCGCGGCCAGGATGGAATCCTTGCAGAGGAAGTTGACCTTGATCTGCATGCGCTGGCCCATGAAGCCGGTGACATCGATGTTGTCCCAGGCTTCCTTGTCGTCGCCGCGCGGGCGGTAATAGTGGATGTGCACGAGATGGTCCTCGACCGGGTAGCCGAGGATCGAGTCGAGCACCGTACCCTTGGTGTTGAGCTTCGACTGCAGCGAGTTCGGGTCGTTGAGGGCGAGGCCGTCGCGATTACCGAGGATATTGGTCGAGAACCAGCCGTCGACGTGCAGCGCGCGCGCCTTCAACGCCGGAGCCAGCACGGTCTTCATCATGGTCTGGCCGGTCTTGCCGTCCTTGCCGGCCACCGGGACGTTCATCTCCTTGGCGAGTTCGAGGAGCGCCGGAACGTCCGCGGCTACGCTCGGGGTGAAGTTGGCGTAGGGGATGCCGCTCTTGATCGCCGCGTAGGCGTAGAGCATTGCGGGCGAGATCGCCTCGTCGCTTGAATCCAGTCCCTTCTCGAAGGCGGCAGTGGAGTTCAGGGTCGGGTCGTCAAGGTCGGGCCAGCGCTCCGTAGAGGCGAGGTTCACCACCACGACGTCGTCGAGGTTGCTCTCCTTCTGGAAGCGCCGGAGGTCGTTGGCGATGACCGAGACCGCCTCGCGGTGGTCCTTGGCGACGATGCGGTTCTGGCCGTCGATGTTCTTGCAGAACTTGGCACTGCCCACCGCCGGCCAGGGGGTGATGCCCTTGAGGGCCTGGGCGCCGTTCTCGATGTCGTCCTTCGAGAGCACGCCGTGGCCGCCCGCAGCGGACGCAAGATCGTCGCCGTTGAGGTCCCATCCGCCGAAGACGAGATCCTTGTAATCGGCCATGCCTGCCACGGAGAGGCCGGCGAGCGGCAGCCCGTCGAACCGGTTCGAGCCGGATTTGATCATCTCGATGCCGGCGATGGCGGTGGTGGCGACGGCGCCCCCATGCCAACGAATGCGACACCGACGCGGCGACCGGACTGCATGCTCATCGGGAAATGATGTCCTTGTGGGGACGCGGGTGGCGTCTT
This sequence comes from Methylobacterium sp. P31, assembly GCA_050632875.1. Lineage (GTDB taxonomy): Bacteria > Pseudomonadota > Alphaproteobacteria > Rhizobiales > Beijerinckiaceae > Methylobacterium. The sequence continues at coordinate 743,781 of JBODSC010000001.1, forward strand.
GGGACGGAAGTTCGCCCTCCCCCGGGGCCGTACCTAACTGGCTCGACGGTGCGGCGTTCCAAGCCGAATGCGACAACTTTGCGCCTCCCTCCCTCGGAGCGCGGCCGGATCCCGGCGCTAACGCGACCTTAAAAAACAAGGTTAACCCTTCCTTGACCGTGCCACGCTTGGATCACGGGGCCGTCCCATTCTGGTCACGGCCGGCGCCGATACGGCCGCCGCTTCAAGGAACCCGGCCGCCAGACGCCGGGCCGACACAAGGAAAAATCTGAAGAGGACCAGTGATGGGGGTTTTCCCGGAGCCGGCGCGTTGCGCCGACGACGTGAGCCGACTCGCGCCGAACGCGAGCCAGTTTGAGGATGAAGCCGTGGCGTGGCTGCCGCGGGCCGGACGCGAAACGGGGCGCCGGTCACTTCGCCGCACAGGCCGGAACGGGACCTGCCGGAACGGGATCCGCCGGCTCTCCGGGACGCTGGCCCTAGGCCTCGTCGCCGGGTTCGGCCTGCCGCAGGCGGCCTTCGCGCCCGCCTATTTCGCGCGCCCCGCGCAGGCTCACGACCGGGTCGATGCCAGCCCGCGCGCCGCGCAGGCGCTCACCGCCGGGACGTCCGCCCAGGATCTGTCTCCTCGACCGACGCTCGACCGAGACCCGTCGCCGGAGGCGCCGACCAAGGCATCGTCCGCCTGGAACGGCTTGCCGGTTCCGGAGCAGGAGCCCGCCACCACGGCGCTGATCCAAGACGATCTCGCGGCGCTGCCGCGGGTGACGCAGGAGCAGGGCGAGGATGCGGTCAAGTTCGGCGAGCGCACCGTGCCGCGGAAGGTGGTCGACACGATCGTGAAGGCCTCCGACGAGGCCGGCGTCGATCCCGTCTACATGATGGCGCTGGCCGACAAGGAATCGAGCTTCGACACCGACGCGAAGGCCGCGACCTCCTCGGCGCAGGGCCTGTTCCAGTTTGTCGCCCGGACGTGGCTGGAAATGATCCGCGATTACGGCGCCCGCTACGGGCTCGGCGAGGAAGCCGCCGCCGTAAAGGGCCGGGGTTCGGCCATCACCGTCACGGGCGGCATGCGGGCCCGCGTGCTCGGCCTGCGCAAAGATCCGCGGGTCGCCGCGCTGATGGCCGCTGAGCTGGTCAAGCGCGACCGCGAGCGGATCGAGGCCCGGGTCGGCCGGCCCCTCACGACGACCGAACTGTACCTCGCCCATTTCCTCGGCACCGCCAGCGCCGGGCGCTTCCTGTCGCTCTCCTCCGAGAAGCCCGACGAGGTCGCGGGGCGTGAGTTCCGCAGCGCCGCGCGGGCCAATCGTAGCCTGTTCACCGAGAAGGCGGGCGGCAAGCGCCGCAGCCTGACCGTGGCCGAGCTTCACGAGCGGATCGACGACATGATCGACCGGCGCCTGACCCGCTATCAGGGTGTCACCGCGGTGGCGGAGGCGCTCGACAAGGCATCCGCCCAGACCGAGATCGCCTCCGGCGACACCGGCAGGAATGCCGGCAGCCGCCGCATCGAGGTGACGGAGGCGCTGCCGCCGGACGGCGTCTGAAGCCGCGGGATACGCCGAATGCGGCGCGGGACGGGCCTCGCCGTCCCGCCTCAATGCCCTCCTGCCGGCGCTTCGTCGCCGAGCTTGACGCTCTTGAGGCTCAGCGCCAGCGGCACCGCGCAGGTGGCGACGAGGCCGAGCACCCAGAAGACGTCGATATAGGCCCAGTAGGCGACCTGTGTGCTCAGCACGTTGCCGAGCCAGGCCGTTGCCTGGTTTTGGGCCTCGACACCGGCATAGCCGTGCTCGGAAAAGTACTGCGTCGCCTGCCGCATCGTCTCCTGGTACGCGGGCTCGGCCGGGTTGATGCTCTCGACCAGCCGGCTCTGGTGGAACTGGCTCCGGTAGGCCAGCATGTTCTGCGCCAGTGAGACGCCCATCGAGCCGCCGACATTGCGGGCGACGTTGATCAGCGCCGAAGCCTGGTCGGTCTGATCCTTGCGGATTCCCTCGTAGGAGGCCGAGGTAATCGACAGGAACACCATCGGCAGGCCGAGGCCGATATAGACCCGGGACCACGCGAAGAACGCGAAGGTCGTGCTGCCGTCGAGTCGGGTCAGGTCGTACATGCCGAGCGCCACGATAGTCATGCCGGTGGCGATCAGCCATTTCGGCTGCACGTAGGCCGAGACGCGCCCGGTGAGGAACATCATCACCACCGTGACGATGCCGCCGGGCCCGAGCACGAGCCCCGACAGGGTGGCGGTGTAGCCGTAATATTCCTGCGTGATCTGGGGGATGAACTGCGTGGTGGCGATTAGGATCGCCCCGGTGAACATCATCACGAGAAAGCAGGAGCCGAACTGGCGGTTGCCGATCAGGCTCAGGTCGACGGCCGGGTTCTTCTTGCTCAGGAGCCAGGGGATCATGGCCACGAACGAGACGACCATCAGCACGCCGGAGACGTTCATCAGGGTCGAGGTCCCGAACCAGTCCTTCCGCTGGCCCTCGTCGAGGATCACCTCCAGCGAACCGAGGAACAGCGCGACCAGCACGAAGCCGACGATGTCGAAGCGGATGCCCTTGCGCACCAGCGCGCGGCGCTCCTTCTTGGCCGCCTCGCTGTCCTCGATGAGCCAGTACATCAGCCCGAGCGCGATTACCCCCACAGGGCCGTTGATCAGGAAGCACCAGTGCCAGGAGGCGTTGTCCGACAGCCAGCCGCCGAGCGTCGGTCCGATCACCGGTGCCACCACGATGGCGACGCCATAGAGCGCGAAGGCCTGTCCCCGCTTCGCCGGCGGGAAGGAATCCGCCAGGATAGACTGGGCCAGCGGCGCCATGCCGCCGCCGCCCAGCCCCTGCAGCACCCGGAACAGGAGCAGGGATTCCAGGCTCCAGGCGAAGCCGCACAGGATCGATGAGATGGTGAACAGCGCCACCGACCACATGAAGAACGCCTTGCGGCCGTAGCGCTTGGCCAGGAAGCTCGACGCCGTCAGCGTGATGGCGTTGGCCACGAGGTAGCTCGTCACCACCCAGGCCGCCTCGTCGGGCCCGACCGCGAGGCCGCCCGAGATGTAGCGCAGCGCCACGTTGGCGATGGTGGTGTCGAGCACCTCCATGAAGGTCGCGAGTGCCACTACGCCGGCGATCAGCCACGGATTGTGTCCGCCCGGCGCCTTGCCGGAGGACGCCCGGCCCATTTGGGGCTTGTCCGAGTTCGGCTTGCGCCGGGGCGCTGCCGCGCCCGCGTTGCCCGCCATCGCGGTCACCGCACCGTCACGGTCGGGACGACCGACATGCCGGGGCCGATCGCGACGTCCGCCGGCCAGTCCTTGACCACGATCTTCACTGGGATGCGCTGCGTCACCTTCACGTAGTTGCCGGTGGCGTTCTGCGCCGGCAGCAGGCTGAAGGCGGTGCCGGAACCCGGCTGCACGGAGGCCACCGTGCCGTGGATCTTGCGATCCGGATAGGCGTCGATCTCGATGTCGACCGGCTGGCCCGGGCGCATGTCGGTGATCTGCGTCTCCTTGAAATTGGCGGTCACCCAGATGTCGTCGGGCACGAACATCGACAGGCTCTGGCCGACCTGAGCGAGCTGGCCAATGCCGCCGGTCAGCCGGACGACACGGCCGGATTGCACGGACCGCACCGTCGTATAGCCGAGGTTCAGCTCGGCCTGCTCGACCTGCGCCTTGTCGCGGGCCAGCTGCGCCTGCGTCGAGGCCTTCTGCGCCTGAAGCGAGCCGATCTGCTTCTGCGCGGCGACCACGCTGGCATTGGCGCTATGCAGGGAGGCCTGCCGCTGCTGCAGCGTCGAGGTCGCCGATTGCGACTGCTGGATCGAGCCGGAGCCCCGCTCGGCGAGGTCCTTGTAGCGGGCCGCATCCTCCTGGGCGAATTTCAGCGCCGCCTCGGCGGTGGCGACCTGCGCCTTGGACACGTCGATGTTGGCGTACTGCGCCTGGATCTGGGCGTCGATGTTCTTGATGGCCGCCTGATCGGCCTCGACCTGCGCCTTCGCCTGATCGAGAGCGATCGCGTAGTCGCGCTGGTAGATCTGGAACAGGACCTGGCCGGCCTCGACATGCTGGTTGTCGGTGACCGGGACATCGACCAGATAGCCGCCGACCTTGGGCTGGACCGCGATGCTGCGCGCGTCGACGAAAGCGTCGTCGGTGCTCTCGTAGGGGTGCATGTACAGGAGCCAGTAGAAGAACACCCCGACGCACAGGGCGACCACCGCGAGCCCGCCGAGCAGGAACGCGAACGGGTGTCGGCGCAGGACGTTGGGGCGCCGCTCGTCGCCCGCCTCGCCGTCCGCGTCACCGCCGTTCTCGTCGCCTGGCGCGTCCTGGCCCTCGGCCGGATCCGCCTCGTCCGAGCCGGGCTTGCGGGCGGTCTCGCGGTCCCCGGCGGGGCTGTCCCGGCCGAGATCGAGGACATCGCGACCGACCGCACCGGCCCGGCCATCGGCCGGCCGCAGCCGCGCCTCAGCCTCGGAGGCCTGCCTCTGATCGTCAAACATGGGAAGTCGTCGCCCGATGGGCCGGCCACCTTGTGGCGGCCGGGCTGTGCACATCGCCCGCCTCGACCTTCAAAAGCTGAGGGCCGCCACAAGGTTCCCCTCCGAGCGCGACCGTATCCAGGAACGGTTGCCGCAGTGCGGCGTTCTGCGGCGGGAACCTCTTCCGTGCACGACCATCAGTTCGGGAGCTTCACCATGACCAGCAGCCCGTCACCGACACCGTCTGGATCGGGTTCCGGTCCGACCGGGACCTCGCCCTCCGGCGTCCCGCTCGTGGGCGCCGCGCGCCTCGATGCGATGAGCGCGGCGCTCGCCCGCAATTGGTGGCTGGTCGCCCTGCGCGGGGTGATCGCGATTCTGTTCGGCGTCATCGCCTTCGTCGCGCCGGGCGCCTTCGTGCTGTCGCTGGTTCTGTTCTTCGCCGCCTACACATTCGCCGACGGCATCTTCGCTATCGTGGGCGCGGTCCGGGCGGCGCAGCGTCACGCGCGCTGGGGATTCCTGCTCCTGGAGGGCATCGTCGACATCGTCGTGAGCGTCGCAGCGGTGCTCGTACCGGCCGCGGCCGTCTGGGCGTTCGTCCTGCTCCTCGCCGCCTGGGCGCTGGTGACCGGCGGCCTGATGATCGCGGCGGCGTTCCGCCTGCACCTCCATTACGGGCGCTGGTGGCTGGTCCTCGGCGGCGTCGTCTCGATTCTGTTCGGGATCGCGCTGGCCATCGAGCCTGGTATGTCGGCCCTGGTCCTGACGTGGTGGATCGGCGGCTACACGCTCGCCTTCGGGGTGCTCCTGCTGATCCTCGCCTTCCAGCTGCGGAGTCAGCATGGGGCGGCCGGACAGCCCATCGCGCCGGCGGGGCGGTGACCGGCGTCCGGATCGGCTCCCGTGACCCGATCCACACGGTCGCGGCGCGATCATCCCGCGCAGGTGACTTCGTCGCCCCGACTGTGGGACACAGGGCCGGATGAGGCTTAGAAGACGCCCTCGACCGGAAGGGCCGGTCCCGGAACCCCCAATGCGATGACGCCCGACGCGCCGGAGCGCGCCTCGGCCGGCGAGCCGAAACCGTCAGATCCAAAAGCCGAGGGGAGGCCGGGTCCCGATGCTCCGGACCCGCGTCTGGCGGCCCGCGAGGCACGGCGCGCGGCCCATGACCTCTTCCACCATCTGTGGGTCCTGATCGCTGCGGCCGGGCTCGGCGTGGTGAGCGTCGGGCGTGCAGCTTCCACGCGACTCGTCGCCCTCCTGGCGCGGCGGCGCGACCGCACGCGGCCCGAAGCCGGCCCGGTCGACCGGCCCGCGCCCGTCGTCGGGGATCGGCGGCGCCCGACCTTCTCCCCTACAATCCTCGGCCGCCTGCGCCGCCGGCCGGCCCTGACCGCTGCCGGGCTGGCGCTGCTGCTGCCGGTCCTGGCGCTCGGGATCTACCTGCTCGCCGCCCTGCTGACGCTGCCGCCCCTCGGCGGCGCCGTGGTCGAGACCGGCCAGCGGGCGATCACCGTCGAGGCCGATGACGGCCGGGTCTTCGCCACGCGCGGCAGCTTCCGCGGCCAGAAGCTGACCGCCGCCGAACTGCCGCCGCACCTCGCCCAGGCGATTGTGGCGATCGAGGACCGACGCTTCTACAGCCACTGGGGCATCGACCTGCGCGGGCTCGCCCGCGCGGCGTGGCGCAACCTCGCCGGCGGCGGCGTGCGCGAGGGCGGCTCGACGATCACGCAGCAATATGTGCGCCTGATCTCCCTCAATCAGGAGAAGACGCTCTGGCGCAAGGTGCAGGAGGCCTTCCTGGCGCTGCGGGTCGAGTCAACGATGAACAAGGACGAGATCCTGCTCGGCTACCTCGACTCTGCTTATTTCGGCGCCGGCGCCTACGGGGCGGATGCGGCGGCGCGGCGCTACTTCGGCAAGCCGGCCAAGGCCCTCAACCTGCCCGAGTCGGCGATGCTCGCCGGTCTGGTGCGCGCGCCCTCGCAGCTCGCCCCGACGCGCAATCTCGGCGGCGCCAAGGAGCGGGCCGACGTGGTGCTCCAGGCCATGGTCGAGACGGGGGCGATCACCCGGGCCGAGGCCGATGCGGCGCGCCGGCAGAGCGTGACCCTGAAGTCGCCGCCCGAGGCGCCGCCCGGCACCAACTACTTCCTCGACATGATCGCGGGCGACGTGAAGCGCCTTGCCGGCAGCGACGGCGACATCACGGTGCGGTCGACCCTGAACCTCGACCTGCAGAGCCTGGCCGAGGGCGTCGTCGCCCGCCGCCTCGACAAGGACGGGGCGCGCCGCAAAGTCGGGCAGGCGGCCATGGTGGTGCTGTCGAAGGAGGGCGCGATCCTCGCCATGGTGGGCGGCCGCGACTACGAGGACAGCCAGTTCAATCGAGCCGTCCAGGCCAAGCGCCAGCCCGGCTCGCTGTTCAAGCTCCTCGTCTACCTAACGGCCTACGAGCAGGGCTACACGCCAGAATCCGTCTTGGTCGACCGTCCGGTCCAGATCGGCGACTGGGAGCCGGAAAACGATGACGGGCGCTATCGCGGACCGGTGCCGCTGCGGACCGCCTTCGCGCTCTCGATCAACACAGTGGCGGCCCAGCTCGGCCAAGAGGTCGGCATCCCGGCGGTGATCGCCACCGCGCGCAAGCTTGGGATCCAGTCCGATCTGCCGAACGTGCCGAGTCTCGTCCTCGGCTCGGGCGCGGTGAGCCTGCTGGAGATGACCCGCGCCTACGGCTCGGTCCTGTCCGGCCGCACCCCGCTCCAGGCCTTCGGCATCCACGCGATCCGCGGCGCGGCCCCGCAGCCGCTCTACGTTCACGCCGATCCTGCGACCGGAGCGACCCTGGCCCAGGATCCGCGCACGATGATGCTCGACTCGCTCCAGGCGGTGGTGGAATCCGGCACCGGCCGGGCGGCGCGGGTGCCAGGCCAGATCATCGGCGGCAAGACCGGCACGAGCCAGGATTTCCGCGACGCTTGGTTCGTCGGCATGACCCCGGACCTCGTGGTCGGCGTCTGGATCGGAAACGACGACAACAGCCCTATGAACCGGATGTTCGGCGGTGAGATGCCGGCCGGGATCTTCCATGATTTCGTCCAGCGGGCCTCGGAAAAGCTCGCCAAGGGCAAGCCGAGCGCCTCGGCGGACCGGACCGAGCCGGCACGGGCCGCGACGCCCGTCGCGCCGGACTCCACGCCGGGCGGCGAGATCCGGGGTGTCCCGGAGGTGATCGATACCGGGACCTTGAACCTGCGCGGGCGGATCGTGCATCTGCTCGGCGTCGACGGCGAGCGCGGCCATCTCGCCCGCCAGCTCGCCAGCTACCTACGTCGCCGCGAGGTGGTTTGCAGCGGCGTGTCCGAGGGCGCCACGGCGCGTTGCCGGATCGAGGGCGACGATCTCGCCGGGCTGATCCTCGCGGCTGGAGGCGCCCGGGCCACGGAGGATGCGCCGCCGGACCTCCTCGGGGCCGAGGAGCAGGCGCGGGCGGAGCGGGTGGGCCTCTGGGGCCGGTAGCGCCTCAACCCTGGCCGAGCTTGGCCAGGGTTCGCGGGTCGGATTGGCCGCCGAAATACCTCGCCAGCGCCTCGGCGAAGAGCGGTTCGTCTGGCGCGGCCTGGGCAAACAGCGTCAGGCTGGAGCGGAACTTCATGTCATCGGGCGACCCGAAGATCGCGTGCGCCGAGCGCCCGGAGGCGGCGTTGACGGCCTTCGCGCAGGCGCGCAGGCGCTCGCCGAGCACCGGATGCCCGAGATAGGCCCGTGCCTCATCCAGGGATCCGATCGCGTAGCGCTGGGCCATCGGGCTGGAGCCGAGGCCGGCGATCTGCGGGAAGATGAACCACATCCAGTGGCTGCGCTTCTCCCCGGCCTGAAGTTCCGCGAGGGCCCGCGGGTAGACCCCGCCTGCGCCTCGACGAAACGGCCGAGATCGTACACGTCCTCCATCGCCCACTCCCCGCTGCCACGGTCTCTGAAGCACAAACGGTGAGCCGCCGGCTCGCAATGCAGCCAGCCCCTGACGCACCGGGCGGATTCGTGTAAGCGCCGCCCATGTTCGGAACGCTCGTCGCCTTCATGGTCGCGAACCCGGCCACGAGCCACGCCATGACGGCGGTCCTCGAAACCGCCGGGATGGCGGCCGCCCTGATCCTGCTGCGCAGCCCCCGCCCGGAGGGCACCGCCGCACTTCTGGTCTCGACCTACTATTACGGCCGCGAGGCCGGGCAGCGGGAGCACGACATCAAGCATGCCGGATGGGACGCCGTTCAGGCGCATCTCGGCGCCGAGTTCCTCTACGGCTGGTCGCTGCCGAACATCCAGCAATGGGTGGCCCCGACCTGCGCGGCTTGGGCCGTGGCGGCTGCAATCTTCCTGATCCGCTCACGGAATGCCCGCGCCCCGGCGGCTACGCCGTCGAAACGCGGGCTGTCCTAGATCCTTCTTTGTGAGGCGCCGGCCGCGTTCGGGATCGCGGCGGTGCTGCGGGCTCAGGTCCGCGTGAAAGGGCCGTCAGCCGGTCCGATCTCGCTGCGGTCGCCGAGAAGACGCCGGCCCGAGGCGATGATCTGGACCGTCTCGCGGCTGCTGCATTGGCGCCGCGCCAGGGCTTCCAAGTCGCGCAGGTAGTCGATCACCGGGCTGCGGTGCTTCTAGTTCCGTCCGATCACCGGCTCGACCTTGGCGGTCACCAGTCCGGCCACCGTATCCCAGAACTCCGCCGGGCGGATCGCAGGCTCCCGAATCGTAAGCTCGTGCATCGCTCGTACCCTCCTGCCTACGGGCGGGGGTTGTCGGGCGTTTCGCGGGCGCTCGCATTGACTCATGTTGAAGGCTACGCTGCGATCTCGAAGATCCCGGGCGCGACTCGCGACATCGTCATCCAGGGCGGCGATCCCCCCGGCGCGGTTTCTCGCGCGGCGGCTCTAACGGTCCCGGGCGTCGCGCGTTTGCTCCCAGACAGAGTGCAGGGAGACGCCATGCCGGCCGAAGATTTGCCAGCTCATGACCATGCCATCGCGGCGCCCAGACCACGGCCGAGCGCAGTGTTCGGGGAGAGCCGCGTCCGCTCGATCGCCAAGGCGGTGAGCTGGCGCATCGTCGGGAGCCTCGACACCCTCGTTCTGTCCTATCTCTTCACCGGCAACGTTCTGATTGCGGGCTCCATCGCCTCGACCGAGACCGTGACCAAGACCCTGCTGTATTACCTGCACGAACGCGGCTGGGGCTGGGTCTCGTTCGGCCGCGCCTGAGGGAACTGCCGGCGTGACCCGCCGCGCAGCACAGATCGACATCAGAGGATACCGCATGCCGCAGATCAACGTCAGAGGGATGACGTTCCGCTACGTCCTCGAAGGTCCGGAGGGAGCCCCGGTGGTCGCCTTCTCGAACTCGCTGGGTGCCACGCTGGAGATGTGGGACGCGCTGCTGCCGTCGCTCGCCGGTGGCTTCCGCACCCTGCGTTACGACACGCGCGGCCATGGCAGCTCCGAGACCCGCGATCAACCCGCCGCAGTCGCGGATCTGGCGAGCGATCTCGCGGGTCTGCTCGACGCCCTCGGCATCGACCGCGCCCATCTGGTCGGGCTGTCGCTCGGCGGCATGACCGTGCAGGCTCTGGCGAGCGCAGACTCGAGACGGCCGCTGAGCGCGACCCTGATGGCAACGGCGGCGCACCTGCCTAGCGAGCAGAGCTGGAACGAGCGCGCCGAGACTGTCCGGGCGCGCGGGACCGGCGCACTGGTCGATGCGACGCTGGCACGCTGGTTCACGCCGAATTTCCCGAGCCGCGCGCCCGACATAGTCCGGGCGATCCGCGAGCGCTTTCTGGCCTGCGATCCGGCCGGATACGCGGTCTGCTGCGGTGCGATCGGGCGGATGGACCTGCGCCCGGACTTGGCGGCCATCACCGCACCGACCCTGGTGATCGCCGGACGCGACGATCCTTCGACGCCCCCGGCAATGGCTGAGGAGATCTGCGGCGGGATCGCTCAGGCCGAACTCTTGGTTCTGCCGCGGGCCGCACACCTCCTCGCCGTCGAGCGTGCCGACGCCGTGGGCGGCTATCTGCGGGCCTTCCTCGACCGCCACACAGGAGCCTGACGGCTCAGTGACAGGCGATCCCGGCCTCGGAGGGCGACATCCCCTCCGCCAATCGCCGTCCGGTGTGCAGCAGCGCCTTACCGATGAGCGCCACGATCAGCGGATCGCCCTCCTGTCGCGCCAGGCCATAGGCCATCAGCAGGCTGTCGACGATCTCGCCGAGCAGGTCCGGCGCGCCGTCCATCGACGCCTGCGGTTGAGCGGCAACGGCCCCCTCGGGGTCGGCCGCGGGGCCCTCGCGTGCGGCCTGCCGTCCGGCAGGTCTCTCAACCGGGCGCTCCACCACGGTCGGCAGGTCCGCGCATGGTTCCGTGTTCCGGCCGTCCTCTGGCGGGTCGTTGCCCATCGTTCCGCTTCCTCACCCGGCGGCAAGGTGCACCCATAGGTTGAGAACGGTCAACTGCCTTCGATGGGCCGAGGAGGGCCAAAGCCCGGCACGGCACGGCAACACGTGCTCGTGCATCCACCCGGCAGGGACAGGAGCCAGCTCTTTGCCGAGCAGGTTCTAAAACGGAGAGACCCCCGCGGATCTCACCGCAGGGGCCTCGATCTTCGGCGTCCTGTCCGGAGCGCCCGACGGCGTTACTTGATCAGGGCGAGGAGAGCCTTCCCAGCCGTCGAGTTCAGCTCCTTAGCGTCGAGGGTGCCGTCACCGTCCGGATCCGCCAGCTTGAATCGCTCGCCGACGGCCGCGAGGTACTCCTTCTTGTCGAGCGTGCCGTCGCTGTCCGGATCGGCCTGCTTCACGCCGGCTTGGCTCAGGCGGCCCTTCAGCTCACGGGCGTCGAGGGTGCCGTCGGCATCCTTCTCCAGGCGGTCGAAGGTCGCCGAGGCAACCGCCTCGATTTCCTTCATATCCACCGTGCCGTCGTTGTCGGTGTCGATCATCTTGACGGCGCCCGCTCCGCTCATCGGCTTCGCCAGCGCAGCTGGAACAGAAAGGCCGGTTACCGCGAGGGCCACCACCGCGAAGCCACTGATGTAACGAAGGGTCATTGCCAGATGCTCCCGAAACTCCATGCACGATCTTCCTAGTACCCGACTCGCCATGCTGCAAGTGCGAAATTGTCGATTGCGGGCCGGCGACGCGACATCGACAGCAGAGAGCATGAGAAAAGGGCCGGCGGCGGCCGACCCCTTTTGAAGCGTGAAGTCGTCGGACCGCAGCCGACGCATCGAATCAGTACCTGCAATTCCGGAATGCGATCAGAGATTATCCCCGCGGCGAAGATGTTTCGGGTTGTCCTCGCCGCCGGCGCAGGGGCCCGGGCTCGGTCTGCCGGGTCCTGCAAGTCGAGCCGGATCAGGCGAGCGTTGCCAGATCCTGGAACCAGTGCTGCGCCTGGACATACTCCTTCACCCGTGGCGACAGCGCGTGCGGGTTGGTGTCGTGCACGACCCAGACCTGGACGGCGTCATCGACGACGCGCTCGTGAATGCGCGCGAGCAGCCGGTTCTGCTCATCCGTGTCCGGGCTCGCCTTCACCTTGTCGCAGAGGGTATCGACCTCCGGATTGCGGTAGTGGCTCCAGTTCACGCCGTTGGGAGCAATCTGCCGGGAGTCGTAGAAGCGGAGGATCGCGTAGAACGGATCCGAGGTGACGTAGGCGATGTTGCCGGCGCTGACGCCCTTGAGGCTCGGATCCGCCGCGCCCTGGCGCCAGGCCGTGTAGGCGACCTCCAGCTCGACCGTCTTGAACTCGACCTGAATCCCGACCTCGGCCCAGCTCTGCTGGACGAATTCGTTGATCGGCAGCGACAGCATCTGCCCCGTCCCGCCGGTCGGGATGAGGATCGTGGCCTTCACCGGATTCTGGACCGAGAAGCCCGCCTCCTGCACGAGCTTGCGCGCCTGATCGACGTCGGTCTTGATCTGGAAGCTCGGCTTGCCGAACCACGGGCTCGATTGCTGCACCTGCCCCACGGCCGGCTGGGCGAGACCGCCCATCAGCTCGACCACGCCCGCGCGGTCGATGGCGAGGTTGGCCGCCTTGCGCAGGCGCAGGTCCCGCCAGGGCGAGCCCTCCAGCATGGACAGGTGGTAGTTCCAGACATGCGGCGTGTCGTTGCCCTCGACCCGCATGCCCGCCGCCTTCAGGCGCGGGACTGCATCGGGCGCGGGCGCCTCGATCAGGTCGACGCTGCCGGAAAGAAGCGCGTTCACCCGGGCGAGATCCTCGGGCACGCAGGCGAGCGTCAGCTTCGCGAGCTTCGGCACGCGCTTCGGGTCCCAGTAGCCGACATTCGGCAGCAGTTCGAGCCGCACCCGCGGGACGAGCTGACCCATCCGGAACGGCCCGGTTCCCGAGGGCGCGAAGGCGAATTTCGCCCAATCCCGACCGACCTTCTCGTACTGCGCCGGCGAGGAGATCAGGAACCAGAGCATCTGGTAGGGGAACAGGCTGTCGGGAGCCTTCGTGGTCACTTGGACGGTCTTGGCGTCAAGTTTCCGGTAGCTCGCCACGCCGGGCAGGCGCGGGCGGACCTGGGCGGCCTGCCGTTGGTCGAAATGCGGCGCCTCCTTGTTCAGGACCTTGTCGAAGTTCCAGATCACCGCGTCGGCATCGAAGGCCGAGCCGTCATGGAACTTCACGCCCTCGCGAAGATGGAAGGTCCAGACCTTGGGATCCGCGGGATCGCTCTCCCAGGACGTGGCGAGCCCGGGAATCATCTTGCCCGGCCGGTTGGCGACGTCGAGGTCCCAGGCCACCAGGGGATCGTAGAGAGTCAGGCCGGTGAACTGGTAGCCGCCGGCACCGCGGTCAGGCTGCCCGGTGGTGAGCGGCAGGTCGGTCATCGAGATGCCGTAGGTCAGGCTGCTGGGGGCCGCGCCCTGCGCGCAGGCCCGACCCGTCGCCCCGAACGCGGCGAGCGCCGCGCCCCCGGCCATCAGTGAGCGGCGTGTCGGCTTGAACGGGTTCATCGTGTCTCTCGGCTGAAGGCAGATGCGCCGTACGGAACGGCGCCTGCCGTTCAGGCGCGCGGCGGCGCTCTGCGCGCCGCAATCCCGTGCTGCATGCGGCATGATGCACGCATCATGCCCAACAGTGCCGCAGCCGGCGGCACCCGCCTTCAGGTCTGCCAGACCTGCCCGGGCCTGAGCGGGAGAAACCGGTCCGCCGGGATCGCGGCGGCCGTGAGGGCCGCATCCAGCGCCTCGACCGGCCGCTCGATGCCCTCATCGGTGAGCTGGAACGTGCCCCAGTGATGGCCGAGCGCCTGCTCGGCACCGAGCAGGGTGAATGCCTCGACGGCCTCGGTGGGGTTCACGTGCTGAGGCTGCATGAACCAGCGCGGTTCGTAGGCGCCGATCGGCAGCGTCGCCAGCCGGGGCGGCCCGAAGCGACCCCGGACCTCGCGGAAGAGCGCGCCGTCGCCGAAGCCGGTATCGCCCACGTGGAAGTGTACCCCCGGGCCGAGGTGATCACGAAGGCGCACCACAGCGCCATGCGCCGGTCGTTGACGCCCCGGGCCGACCAATGGTTCGCCGGGGTCAGATGGACCTGCAGCCCGTCGCCAAGGTCGACAGTGTCGCCCCAATCGCGGGGCTCGACATGCATCGTGTCGTCGTAGCCGCGCAGGATCGCGTCGTTGCCGAGTGGCGCCACGATCAGCGGCTGGTGCGCCTGCCAGATCCGGGCAAGGCTCGGGCCGTCGAGATGATCGTAGTGGTTATGGGTGATCAGGACCGCGTCGATGGGTGGCAGGTCGGCGAAGGCGATGCCCGGCGGGTTGACGCGCTTCGGGCCGGCGAAGCGGACGGGGCTCGCGCGCTTGGAGAAGACCGGATCGATCAGGATGTTACGCCCGGCGACCTGCACCAGGTAGCTCGCATGCCCGATGAGCACGACCCGCAGGGTGCCGACACGCTCGGGCGGCCGATCCGCCGGAAAAGGGCTGGGGAAGGTCTTCGGCCAGGGCTCGCGCTGACGCTTGGCCTGCCAGCGCAGCACGTCGGGCAGGGACTTGTCGGCGCCCTGATCCGGCGAGAAGAACCGCAGCCCATCGAAATGGTCGGAGGCGGGCCCCCGGTAATAGGGATTCCTGCCGCGCCGGTGTGCGGCGTAGCCGACGCCGCCGAGCGTCATCACCGTGGCCGCGCTCGCGACCGTGAGCAGGCTGCGCCGTTTCATGGACCCGAGATGGCCGGTCGCGCGCGCCGGTCAAGTTCCCGGCCCTTGCGGCGGGGAGCCTCAGGGGACGATTGTCCGCCTCAGTCGACCATCTCGGCGGCGAGCGACAGCCGCGCCCGGTAGACCACCTTGCCGACGCCGTCGCGCACGCAGGCCACGTAATCCTGGCGCTCGACATCCGGCAGCATGTCGCGGGCGATCGCCGACATGATCCGGGTCACCTTGGCGCGGGCGGCGGGCAGGTCCGGCAGATCGAAGCCGACCTCGTCGCGGATCGGCTGCGCGCCGTCATGAAGGTCGATGAAGAAGCGAGGCATCGGCGCGAAGCGTCTCAAGAGAGGTACTGCGCCGGAATGATTGCTCTTGTTATGGTTAATAGGGTCTTAAACGGCCGGCTTTAGCGGCTTCAACGGCTCCACATTCAAGAGCGCCAGCGCAGCTCCCGACGCTCCAGTGGATTGGTGAAGGGCCGCCCGTCGCGGGCGGATTCCAGCGCCTCGCGCTTAAGACGGAAATACCATTGCGAGGGCAGATCGCCCTGGCCGAACAGCACCATGGTCGGCTTGCGGTCGAGGCCGTCCTGCGCGTGCTGGAGCACCTGCTGGTCCTGGGTGAGGAATTGCCGCATCAGCGGGCGCGCGACGGGCTTGAGCAGGTTCAGCGCCGGCATGCTCCAGTAGAGGACGTTGGTGAGCAGCGTGCGGTCCGGCGTGAGGGGTGTCGCGAAGGTGTAGTTCGCCACCCGCTTGGCGCCCGCGCGGATCCGCTCCAGGCGCACGCCGGGCAGCCGGAACTCGATCTCGACCTCGGGGATGCCGCCGAGCAGGCGGTAGACCGGCGAACTCGTCGTGGTGGCGTGGCTCATCATGACGAAGCCGTGCGGGACCGGCTGGAAGGTCTTCACCTTCTCGCGGAGCTGCTTTGAGGGCCGGAACCACCACGAATCGTGGACGAAGGCGACGTGCCCGGGATCGACGAGGCTCAACGTCGTCAGGTCGAAGGATGCCTCGACCACGAGCGCGACGACGAGGGAGCCCGCCGGTTCGAAATCCAGCTCCGGCATGGCCGGCACGTCTCCGGCGGCCGGTCCGGTATGCGGGTTCACCCAGAGGAAGCCGGCGCTCTCGCGGACGGGGAAGCGCTGCACCTGAATGCGAGAGAAATCGGCGGCGTCGTGCTCGGAGAGGGTCGGGACGTCGCGGCAGCGCCCGTCCGTGCCGAAGCGCCACCCGTGGAAGGGGCACATCAGCGTGTCGCCGTCGAAGCGGCCCTTGGAAAGGGCCATGCCGCGGTGCGGACAGCGGTCACGGAGCGCGAAGGGGCTGCCGTCCGGGGCGCGACCGAGCACAATCTGCTCGCCGTTCAACTCGACCGCGCGCAGGCCCGTCTTCCCGAGCCACCCCGATTGCCCGACGCAGTACCACGCATTGCCGAGCGGCTGACGCATCGCATCGGGATCGAGCGCGGCCTCGTCGGCGGGACGCGGCGGGTTGGTGAAGAGCGCGTTCAAGGCTGTTCGGGCTGACCTCGGGGTGCCCGTCATACGCCCCGTGGCCGGGGTCGGAAAGCATAGGACCGGGGAGGACAAACGGGCGCAGCCACGGGGCTTCACAAGCCGGATCCGGGCACCTACCTTCGCTCCACCCGCAACCAACGAAAGGAGGTGATCCAGTGTCTCATTGTCATCTGCCGTGTGTCTCGGCTTCTCGGACCTGGACCGTCGCCTCCGGCGCGTCGCTCTAGAACGCGTCAGAGACCCGATCTCGGGACAGTTCCGCCGGACATCACGGTTCGGCAATGGAAGGGCCACCCTCTCGGGTGGCCCTTCGGCTTTTCGGCAACCCGCCCGGGCGTGCTCAGCGCTTCTGGGTCTGAAACAGCGGCTGGGCCAGTGCCTCGGTCCGCGCCCGCCAGAGGTCGCGCTCCTCGCGCAGGGCATCGCGCTCGGCCGACAGGGCGAGGCGATCAGCCCGCAGCGCGTCGCGCTCGGCGGTCGCCCGGTCCCGCTCCATGCGAAGCTCCTCCCGCTCGATCCGGAACCGCTCGCGCTCGCTCCGGAATTCCTCGCGCTCAACCCGGATCTCCTCCTGCTCGGCGCGCAGATCCTCCAGGGAGCCGATCTCCTCCCGGATGTGCTCGCGCAGGGCGCGGATCTCCTCCGCCAGGATCGCCTGCAGCTCGTCCTGGCGCTCGGCCTCCACCCGCAGCTTCGCCTTCAGCATCAGGTTCTCGGCCATCAGCTCGGACACGTCGGTATCCTCGGCCACGGCACGCGGAGCCTCGGCCGGCGGCACGAGCCGCGGCGACCAAGCCGCCTCACCGGCGCGAACGGCCTTCGGCTCCGGGCGGGCCTGCTGCGGGTGCGCGTCCTCGCGCAGTTCGGCCGGACTTTGGGACTTCATCGCGGCGAGCCAGTCCCGAAGCGGACCGGGCGCGGGGCGACTGCCGGCCTCGAGCGGCGGTGTGGAGCGGGCGGGTTCCGACATCGGCAGGCGTCCTGAGCGAATACGCGTTGATGACAATCCGAACATGCTTAACGATCGGTAAAAGTTAATGAGCCCGTACCGCCCCATTCCGGCTTCCCAGGGCCAGCACCGGCCGGAAAATTGACTTTCCGTCCCATCGCGGCTACGCCCCGCCCTCCCGATCCGAAGCAGATCGCCCGAAGCCAAGCCGACCGGTCCCGTGAGGCCGGAGGTCAACGCCCGACAGCGCGTTCGCGCCCTCGGGCGCGATGGCCGTTGGGCCGATCCGCTGCGCCGGGACCCGCCGACCGAGGCTTCCGCATGACGCGAGATCAGCAAGCGTTGAACATCGAGGACGCGATCAACGAGACCTGCCCCTGGTCGGGCAAGCCGATCTCGGCCGATTCGCTGACCCTCTACAACGGCGCCGTGGTGGGCTTCTGTAACCCGGACTGCCGGGACAAGTTCGCGAGCGCCGTGCGCAGCTTCGAGGCCGCCCTCCAGGCGCGCCGCGTCGAACGCGCCGGCCTCGAACAGTAGCGGCGGGGCTCCAAGACCATGTTCGAAGGCCTGTCCGACCGCCTGTCCGGCATCCTCTCGGGGCTGACGCGCCGCGGCGCGCTTACCGAGGCCGACGTCACCGCCGCCATGCGCGAGGTGCGCCGCGCCCTGCTCGAGGCCGACGTCGCCCTCGAGGTGGTGCGCGGCTTCACCGACAAGGTGCGCGAGAAGGCCGTCGGCGCCGTGGTGCTCAAGTCGGTGACGCCCGGCCAGATGGTCGTGAAGATCGTCAACGACGAGGCTCGTCGCGATGCTCGGCACCGACGCCGAGACCGTCGACCTCAACGCCCCCGCCCCGGTGCCGATCCTGATGGTGGGCCTGCAGGGCTCGGGTAAGACCACCACCACCGCCAAGATCGCCCGGCGCCTCGCCGACCGCGAGAAGCGGAAGGTGCTGCTCGCCTCCCTCGACACGCGCCGCCCGGCCGCCATGGAGCAGCTCGCGGTTCTGGCCAAGCAGGTCGGCGTCGAGTCCCTGCCGATCATCGCCGGCCAGTCGGCGGTGCAGATCGCCAAGCGCGCCATGGACGCCGCCCGCCTCGGCGGCTTCGACGTGGTGATGCTCGACACCGCCGGCCGCACCACGGTGGACGAGGGCCTGATGGCCGAGGCCGCCGAGGTGAAGGCCGCGACCCGGCCCCACGAGGTGCTGCTCGTCGCCGACGCGCTCACCGGCCAGGATGCGGTCAACACCGCCCGCGCCTTCGATCAGCGGCTCGGCGTCACCGGCATCGTGCTGACCCGCATGGACGGCGATTCCCGCGGCGGCGCGGCTTTGTCCATGCGCGCCGTCACCGGCAAGCCAATCAAGCTCGTCGGTGTCGGCGAGAAGGTCGACGCTCTGGAGGAGTTCCACCCGGCCCGCGTCGCCAACCGCATCCTCGGCATGGGCGACATCGTCTCGCTCGTTGAGAAGGCGGCCGAGACCATCGACCACGAGCAGGCGCTCCGCACCGCGGAGAAGATGCGTAAGGGCAAGTTCGACCTCGAAGACTTGTCCATGCAGCTCGCCCAGATGGAGAAGATGGGCGGCATCGGCGGCCTGATGGGCATGCTGCCTGGCATGGGCGCGATCAAGAAGCAGCTCGAGGGCGCCAACCTCGACGAGAAGATGTTCAAGCGCCAGCGGGCGATCATCTCGTCGATGACCCCGCAGGAGCGGCGGAATCCGGACCTTCTGAAGAACTCGCGCAAGAAGCGCATCGCGGCGGGCTCGGGCGTCGACGTCTCGGAGATCAACAAGCTCCTGAAGATGCACCGGACCATGGCCGACATGATGAAGGCGATGGGCCAGGGCAAGCGCGGGATCGGGCAGGCCCTCGGCTCGATGTTCGGCTTAGGGGGCGGCGGGATGGGCGGCGGCATGCCGGGCCTTCCGCCCGGCATGCCCGAGCCGACGCCGGAGCAGATCGCGCAGCTCGAGAAGCAGTTCGGCGGCAAGCTGCCGCCGATGCCGCCGGGCCTGGGCGGGGGCGGGATGCCCAAGCTCCCGGGGCTTCCCGGCCTCGGCGGTCCGAAGCTCCCGGGTCTCGGTGGGTTCATGCCGGTGAAGAAGAAATGAGCGTGCTCGCGGCCCAGGCCATCGATCCCGAACTCGCGCGCCTGCGGGACAGCATCGACAATTTCGATGCGGCGCTGATCCATCTCCTCGCCGAGCGTTTCCGCTGCACGCAGCGGGTCGGCGAGCTCAAGGCCCGAAAGGGGATCCCCCTTCCGATCCGGACCGGGAGGCCCGTCAGGTCGCCCGGCTCCGCAAGCTCGCGGTCGAGGCCAAGCTCGACCCCGATTTCGCCGAGAAGTTCCTGGCCTTCGTGGTCAAGGAGGTCATCCGGCACCACCAGTCGATCGCGGCGACGCACGAGGTCGGCGACCGACACCGAGAGAAAGTCGTAAGTTATGGCCCTGAAGATCCGTCTCACCCGCGGTGGCGCCAAGAAGCGTCCCTACTACCGCATCGTTGTCGCCGACGCCCGCGCCCCCCGCGATGGCCGCTTCATCGACAAGGTCGGCGCCTACGACCCGATGAAGGCCAAGGATGATCCGGCCCGCATCATCCTCGACAACGAGAAGATCCAGGGCTGGCTCGCCAAGGGCGCGCAGCCGACCGACCGCGTCCTGCGCTTCCTCGACCAGGCCGGCCTCGCCAAGCGCCCGGCCCGCAACAACCCGCAGAAGGCCGAGCCCGGCGAGAAGGCCAAGGAGCGCGCCGCCAAGCGGGCCGAGAAGGCCGCGGCGCCCGCCGAGGAGGCCGCCGCTTAAGGCGCTTCGATCATGGCGCGCCGCCCCGCAGGTCCCTCCCCCGCGACGGCGGCCGCCGTGGCCGCACGAGCACGGCCATCGGCGCGATCGCGCCCGGTGCCGCGACCTCGTCCAAGGCGCCGGCCCCGAAGCCGGCCCCACCCCCCATGCCGCCCGACCCGAACCTCGTCCTCCTGGGCGAGTTCGGACGCGCGCACGGGCTCAACGGCGAGGTCCGGCTCAAATCCTACACGGGCGATCCGCAGGCCATCGCCACCTACGGCGCCCTGCTGACGGCAGACGGGCGGACGCTGTCGCTCGCCGACGTGCGTCCCGCACCCGGCTCATCGCCCGACATGCTGATCGCCCGGGTCAAGGGCGTCTCCAGCCGCAGCGCCGCGGAGGCGCTCAGCCGCGTCGCCCTGTTCGTTCCCCGTGACCGTCTGGCCGCGCCCGAAGATGACGACGAGGTCTATACCGCCGACCTGATCGGCGCGACCGCGGTGGACGAGGCCGGGACGGTGATCGGGACGATCGTCGCGGTGCCGAATTACGGTGGCGGCGACCTGCTCGAACTCCGTCCTCCGAGTGGCGGTGCCACCGCGCTCCTGCCCTTCACCAAGGCCTTCGTCCCGGTCCTCGATCTGGCCCAGCGCCGCGTCACCGTGATGGCGCCAGAGGATCTGTTCGCGCCGTCCGGCGAGAAGCCCGCCGACGATCCGGGTTGAGGAGTAGACTTCCCCTTTCCTGACGTCGCTCCAACTCACGCCCTCATCCTGAGGTGCCGCGGAGCGGCCTCGAAGGAGGGCTCCAGGGGAAGGAGGGCTCCAGGGATCGCACAGCTGGCTGGAAGCTCCTTCGAGGCCCGCTGGCGCGGGCACCTCAGGATGAGGGCGTGGGTTGGAGCGACGTCACAGCCGGCCCCGTTCCTCGGCCAGACCGCGAGGCGCCCCTACCGCGCCGTCGCCACATCCCGGCAGGGGCGGATCGCCTCCGGCTTCGGCCGCTGGTCCGGCGCGGGGGCCGTGAACACCGCCAGATAGGTGCCCCCTGTCAGGGGGTGAAACCCGGTCTCCCGGTAGCCCGCCGCGCTGAGCTCACAGCGCAGGAGCGCAGGCGGAGTGCCGTGCCGCGAGGGGATGTCGTCGGCATCGACGATGCCGACGCGCCCGCCCGGACGCATCGCCGGGGCGAGATTGTAGAGCAGGCCGAAGGGCTGGGTGATCTCGTGGTACATGTGCACGAGAATCGCCGCGTCTACGGACCCCGCGGGCAGGCGCGGGTCGTGCGGCTCGCCCTGCACCACGGTGACGTTGCCGAGCCCCCGCACACGCTTTTCCAGGGCTGCCAGATATTCCGGGGTCACGTCCTCGGCCAGAACCCGGCCGCCCGAACCGACCCGAGGGCTCAGCCGGACCACGTAGTAGCCGCTGCCGGCGCCGGTATCCGCCACCGTCTCGCCGGGCGCGATACCCATCCCTCTGGCAACCGCATCGAACTCGCCCGCCCCGTCGCGCTCCGCTTCGGATGACCAGCGCGGCGCGACGATCTCAGCCACCGGACGGTCAGGTTCGGGGAACGCCCTCGCGGGCGCACCCGCCGGCGCCAGAGGCTCGGCCGCGAGGGCCGGTCCGGACAGGGCGAGGGAAAGGACGAGCAGGGGGCGGAGCATGGCCGACAACACGCGAGGCGCCCCGGCGGTGCCGACGACGTTGACCGTGCCGCACCCCGCACGCCATCAAGCGCCATGACGCACGCGGACACCCCCTGGCGGGCCACGATCCTCACCCTCTACCCGGAGATGTTCCCGGGTCCGCTCGGCGTCTCGCTCTCGGGCGACGCCCTGGCCCGGGGCAACTGGAGCCTGGAGGCCCGCAATATCCGCGAGCACGGTCTCGGCCGCCACCGTTCCGTAGACGACACGCCGGCCGGCGGCGGCGCCGGAATGGTGCTGCGCTGCGACGTGCTCGCTGCCGCCATCGACGCCGCGGCCGGAGCCGATGACCCGCGGCCGCGCCTGCTGATGTCGCCCCGGGGTCGGCCGCTCACGCAGGCGCGCGTGCGGGATCTTGCCGCCGGTCCGGGCGTCCTGATCGTCTGCGGCCGGTTCGAGGGCGTCGACGAGCGGGTGATTGCCGGGCGCGGCCTAGAGGAGGTGTCGATCGGCGA
Source organism: Methylobacterium sp. P31 (assembly GCA_050632875.1). Taxonomy (GTDB): domain Bacteria; phylum Pseudomonadota; class Alphaproteobacteria; order Rhizobiales; family Beijerinckiaceae; genus Methylobacterium. The sequence continues at coordinate 765,970 of JBODSC010000001.1, forward strand.
TTACGTGCTCTCGGGCGGCGAGATCGCCGCACTCGTGGTCCTCGACGCCTGCGTGCGGCTCCTCCCCGGCGTAATGGGCAAGATGGAATCGGGCGTCGAGGAGAGCTTCGAGGGCGGCCTCCTCGAATACCCGCACTATACCCGACCTCGGGACTGGGAGGGGCGCGCGATCCCCGACGTGCTCTCCGGCGGCAACCACGCGGCTATCGCCCACTGGCGGCGGACGGAGGCCGAGCGCATCACCGCGGAGCGGCGACCGGACCTGCTCGGCGCGCCCGATCAGGCCGCCTCTAGGTCTATCACCGGACCATCGAGGTCGTAATCCATCGGATCGAGGCGCAGCGGCTGCGCGGTCGGGCGCCGAAGCCGGCTTGTCAGCGCCAAGTGGGCCGTTAACGCACCAATAACCACAAGCAACACGGACCAGACCGCCAATATCGCGGCGCTGTGGATAGACATCAGCGTACCTCAAACGCAACACGGCACAGCATTAAGGCTAACGGCCCCGGATTAATCGACTGTTCCGCCCCGCCCGGCAGGCTGTCCCGGCCAGGGTCAGACAGCGAAGACTGCTTGCCGGCCAAGCACTTGCAAGCCGGCCGGTTTGGGCGCATGCGCGGATCCGGGAACGCCTCCCCGCAGAGGCGCGCCCCTCTGCAAGGATGGATTCGAATGACCAGCCGCCCCACGGTGCGCCCGCGCGTCCCCCATTTCTCGTCCGGCCCCTGCGCCAAGCGTCCCGGCTGGTCCCCGGCCGCCCTGGCCGACGCGGCGCTCGGCCGGTCGCACCGCTCCGCCCTGGGCAAGGCCAAGCTCGGCCGCGCCATCGACCTGACGCGCGCGGTGCTGCAGGTGCCCGCCGATTACCGCATCGGGATCGTGCCGGCCTCCGACACCGGCGCCGTCGAGATGGCGATGTGGACGATGCTCGGGCCCAAGCCCGTGGAGGTCGCCGCCTGGGAGGCGTTCGGCAAGGAATGGGTCACCGACGCGCTCAAGCAGCTCAAGATCGACCCGCGGATCCACCAGACGCCCTACGGCGTGCTGCCCGACCTCGCGGCGATCGACACCAAGCGGAGCGACGTGGTTTTCACCTGGAACGGCACCGCGGCCGGCGTGAAGGTGCCGGACGGCGACTGGATCGCGTCCGACCGCGAGGGGCTGACGATCTGTGACGCCACCTCGGCGGCCTTCGCCCAGCCGCTGCCGTGGGACAAACTCGATGTCGTGACCTTCTCCTGGCAGAAGGTGATGGGCGGCGAGGCCGCGCATGGCATGCTGATCCTCTCGCCGCGCGCCGTGGAACGGCTCGAGAGCCACACGCCGTCCTGGCCGCTGCCGAAGGTCTTCCGCCTGACCAAGGACGGCACGCTGATCGAGGGCATTTTCAAGGGCGACACGATCAACACGCCCTCGATGCTGGCGGTGGAGGATTACCTCGATACGCTGGGCTGGGCGGAGCGGATCGGCGGCCTGCCGGCGCTTCACGCCCGGGCCGACGCGAACGCCAAGGTGATCTACGACTGGGTCGCCCGGACACCCTGGATCGCGCCGCTCGCGGTCGATCCCGCCACCTACTCGAACACCGGCGTCTGCCTCGTGATTGCCGACCCGGACGTGCTCGCCCGGGGCGACGCGGCGGTCTCGGCCTTCGCGGCGGGGATCGTCGAACGACTCGACCGCGAGGGCGTCGCCCTCGACATCGGCGCCTATCGCGACGCCCCGGCGGGCCTGCGGATCTGGTGCGGCGCCACGGTGGAGACGACGGATCTCGAGGCGCTGACGCCCTGGCTCGACTGGGCCTTCGCGGAGGAGAAGGCGGCGCTGACGCAGGCGGCCTGATTCGCCGGAGCTCGCGCCCCAGGCCCGGTTCCGGCATGGCAAAGAAAAACCCCGGCCCACGCGGAGCCGGGGTTTTTCGTGCGGGACGCGCGGCCCTGCAGGGCCGCGCCGTCCGCCTCAGTAGTTGTAGGCGCGCTCGCCATGATCGGCGATGTCGAGGCCCTCGCGCTCTTCCTCCTGCGTCACCCGCAGACCGATCGTCAGGTCGACGAGCTTGTAGAGGATCGCCGAGCCGATGCCCGACCACAGCAGGGTCAGGCCGACCGCCTCCGCCTGTACGGTGAGCTGGCTCATCATGTCGTAGGCGCCCACGACCATCTCACCCGGCTTCGAGGTGTAGTCCGGGATGCCGACGCCGCCGAGGTTCGGGTCGACCAGGATGCCGGTCGCGAGCGCGCCCAGGATGCCGCCGACGCAGTGCACGCCGAACACGTCGAGCGAGTCGTCGTAGCCGATGGCGTTCTTCACCGTGGAGCACATGATGAAGCAGACCACGCCGGCGACGAGGCCGAGGACGATCGAGCCCATCGGGCCGGCGAAGCCCGAGGCCGGGGTGACGGCCACGAGGCCGGCGATCGCGCCCGAGACCATGCCGAGCAGCGACGGCTTGCCCTTGAGCGCCCACTCGGCGAACAGCCACGCCACCGCGGCCGCGCAGGTCGCCACGAAGGTGTTGAGCATCGCGAGCGCGGTGGTGCCGTTGGACTCGAGATTCGAGCCGGCGTTGAAGCCGAACCAGCCGACCCACAGCAGCGAGGCGCCGATCATCGTCATGGTCAGCGAGTGCGGGGCGAGGAGGTCGCGGCCGTAGCCGATGCGCTTGCCGAGGATCAGGCAGCCGACGAAGCCCGCGATGCCCGCGTTGATGTGCACCACGGTGCCGCCGGCGAAGTCGAGGGCACCCTTCTGGAAGAGGAAGCCGGCATCCTTGTTGACGGCGTCGAGGGCCGCCTGCGCACTCGCCTTCGAGGCGTCGTCGGTGGCGGCGGCGAGCGCCTTGGCGGCGTTGCCCACGGCATCCGGGCCGCCCCAGTACCAAACCATATGGGCCATCGGGAAGTAGATGACCGTGACCCAGAGGATCATGAACACCACGAGCGCCGAGAACTTCATCCGCTCGGCGAATGCGCCGACGATCAGCGCCGGGGTGATCATCGCGAACGTCATCTGAAAGCAGATGTAGACGTATTCGGGGATCACCACACCGTTGGAGAAGGTCGCCGCGGTGGAGTTGGCGTCGACGCCCTTCAGGAACGCCTTCGAGAAGCCCCCGACGAAGTCGTTGATGCCGCCACCATTGGTGAAGGCGAGGCTGTAGCCGTAGAAGACCCACAGGAGACCCACGATCGCCACGATCGCGAAGACCTGGGTCAGGACCGAGAGCATGTTCTTGGTGCGCACGAGGCCGCCGTAGAACAGGGCGAGACCCGGGACGCTCATCATCAGCACGAGGGCCGAGGAGACCAGCATCCAGGCCGTGTCACCCTTGTTGGGGATCGGGGATGGCGGCGGCGACGCGGCCTCCGGTGTCGGCGTCTGCGCGAGGGATGGCTCGATTAGGAGGGCGGCGATGGCCGCTCCTCCCAAGCCGAGCATGAGGGCATGACGAAGTTTCATGGGCACGTGACTCCCGGTCCTAAATCCGTGTTGTGTCAGGATGTCTGGGGTCTGCAGGCCCGGGCGCGCCGAGCCGCGGATCAGCGAGCGCCGATCAGAGGGCGTCGGCGTCGGTCTCGCCGGTCCGGATGCGCACCGCCTTCTCCAGAGGCATCACAAAAATCTTGCCGTCACCGATCTGGCCGGTGCGGGCGGCCCCCGCGATGGCGTCGATCACGCTGGACGTCAGGTCGGAGGCGACGGCGACCTCGATCTTCAGCTTGGGCAGGAAGCTCACCGCGTATTCCGCGCCGCGGTAGATCTCGGTGTGGCCCTTCTGCCGGCCGTAACCCTTCACCTCCGTCACCGTCAGGCCGTGCACGCCGATTCCGGTGAGCGCGTCGCGCACCTCCTCCAGCTTGAACGGCTTGATGATGGCCATCACGATTTTCATGGGCGACGCCCCCTTCGAGGTCCTTGGGAACCGTTGCCGTCGCCCGACCTCGCGGACGACCCGGCCCGGACCGTCCGAAGGCTCGGGATGGCCTGCGGTTGGGCGTTGCTATTCAAGGACTATGCCAGACAAGCTCGACCGGGAACTTTTTAGCACATCACCGTTCTGCCTACGGATTAGCCCCCTGCGGTCAGATGCCGTGCACATGACCGCGCGACGGTGCGTGTCAGGGAGGCAATCGGCTTAAAAATAGGCATGTTGTACCGTTGCAGGTCGGCAACGCACGCATGCCGCCGCGATTTAATCCGCGATCGGGCGGATCAACCCTTCCTGCGCGACCGAGGCCACAAGGTTGCCGGCCCGGTCGAAGATCTGGCCGTGCGCGAAGCCGCGCGCACCGCCCGCAACGGGGCTATCCTGCGCGTAGAGGAGCCAGTCGTCGACCTTGACGGGGCGGTGGAACCAGAGCGCGTGGTCGAGGCTCGCCGCCTGGATGGTGGGATCGAACACCGAGCGCCCGTGCGGGATCAGCGACACGTCGAGCAGCGTCATGTCGGAGGCATAGGCCAGCACGGCCCGGTGCAGCGCCGGATCATCCGGCAGGGTCGAGGCTGCGCGCAGCCAGACGTTGAAGACGGGCTCGGGCGGGCGCCCGCCCCAACCGGTGGGGATATAGCGGTTCAGGTCGACCGGCCGGAGGTCGATCGGGCGTTCCCGGCCGAAATAGGCGGCGATGGCCTCCGGCATGCCGGTGCCCCCGGCCGCCGCCAGGGCCTTGCCGTCGAGAAGTCCCTCGGGGCCCTTCACCGCGGGCATCGCGGGCTGATGCACGAGGCCCTCCTCCGCCACTTGGTAGGAGACCGTGGTGGCGAAGATCGCCCGCCCGTGCTGGATCGCCTTCACCCGGCGTGTCGTGAAGCTCCGTCCGTCCCGGATGCGCTCGACCTCGTAAACGATGGGTGTGCGGGGATCGCCCGGCAGCAGGAAATAGGCGTGCAGCGAGTGGGCCGGACGATCGTCCGGCACGGTCCGGGTGGCGGCGACCAGGGCCTGCGCGACCACCTGCCCGCCGAAGACCCGCCGCCAGCCCGTCTTCGGGTTCTGGCCTCGAAACAGGTCGACCTCCAAGCGCTCTAGGTCGAGAATGGCGATCAGTTCGGCGACGGCGTCCGTCATCGCGTCGGTATTGGCGTCGGTCATGGCCCGCGGGGTTTCCGTTCGTTGCCCGCGTGCGACATAGGCTTTTCAAGCGTAACGATCCACGCGTCCCGCGCAGGGGACACCTACCGGAGATCCGCGACGATGACGGCCGAGATGCCCCGCCCCGGAAGCCGCAGCCTCCTGATCGCGGGCGGCGGTCTGCCCAGCCTCGCCCTGGCGCTGGCCCTCAAGCAGGCTCACGGCCCGGCCCTGGCGGTGACGGTGATCGACCCGGGTGCCGCCGATCCCGCGCGCCACCGCGGCCGCGCCTACGCGCTCGCGGCCGGCGGGCGGCGGATGCTGGAGCGGCTCGACCTCTGGGACCGGGTCTCGGGCGCGGCCGAACCGATCACCGAGATGGTGATCAGCGACAGCCGCCTCGCCGACCCGGTGCGGCCGGTCTTCCTCACCTTCGGCCGGGAGGACGAGGACGCGCCAGCGACGGACGAACCCTTCGCCCATATGGTCGAGGCCGAACCCCTCGCCGGGGCCCTGGCGGCGGCCTGCCGGGCGGCGGGCGTGGCCTTCGTCACGGCGGGCGTAGTGCGCGCGGCGCCAGACGCCGCCGCGATCCGCGCGGAACTGACGACCGGCGACAGCCTCCGGGGCGACCTGCTGGTGGCTGCCGACGGGGCGCGCTCGCGCCTGCGCGAGGCGGCGCGGATCGGCTGGGTCGGCTGGTCCTATCCCCAAGTCGGGATCGTCGCGACCATCGGTCATGCGCGGCCGCACGGGGGCCGTGCCTTCGAGCATTTCCTGCCCTCCGGGCCCTTCGCAATCCTGCCGTTGCGGGACGGCGGCTCCCTGGGCCACCGCTCCTCCATCGTCTGGACCGAGCGGTCGGATGCGGCCGACGCTCTGCTCGCCGAGGAGCGCGACGAGGTGCTGGCCGAGATCGAGCGCCGGTTCACCCTGGATCTCGGGGCGATCGCGCTGGAGCAAGGCCCGAGCCGGCACCCGCTGGCCTTCGGCATCGCCCGGTCGTTCCACGCCGAGCGCCTCGCTCTGCTGGGTGACGCCGCCCACGTGATCCATCCGATCGCCGGCCAGGGCCTCAATCTCGGCCTCGCGGATGCAGCGGCCCTTGCCGAGGCGATGACCGGCGCGCTGCGCCTCGGCTTGGATCCCGGCGGCCCCGACGTCCTGCGCGCCTACGAGCGCGCGCGCCGCTTCGACAGTTTCGCCATGGCGGCGGCGACTGACGGACTGAACCGGCTGTTCTCGAACGACACCCTGCCGCTGCGGCTCGCCCGCGACCTCGGCCTCGGGATTGTGGACCGGCTGCCGGGGCTCAAGCGGTTCTTCATCGGTGAGGCCGCCGCCTCGCGCGGTTCGCGGCCGCGGCTGATGCGCGGGGAGGCTCTGTAGGCGACGCGGTGCCGGCACGGAGCCGTGCCTTTTCCCTGCCCGCGGGAGGGAGGAGAGTGCGTCGCCCCTACATCAGCCGATCAGCCTGACAAGGGGCCTCAGGCCACCTCCGACCACCGCTCCGTGATCCAGCGCGTCGCGTCGGGGCGCGGCGCAACCACGTCGGTGTCGGTGCGAAGCTGCGGGCTGTAGGCGGGATCCTCCGCGAGCACGTCGTGCCAGCGGCGCAGGAAGCGCGCGGTCTGCGAGCCGGGAGCGAAGTTGGTCGTCCGCGACGCGCTCTCGTGATGCGCCATCTCGGCGAACGGCGTGTAGACGATGCGGTAGCCGATCTGGCGCATCTTCAGACACAGGTCGGTGTCGTTGAAGTCGAGGGCGAAGGCCTCGTCGAACCCGTTCACGGCCTCCAGCACCGCCTTGCGCGTGGCGAAGAGCGCGCCGGTTACCGCCGAGCAATCCCGCTGTATCAGCGCCCAGTCGCCGTAGGTGGGCTCCGCCGCGTCCCGGTTGTACCAGGGATGCGCGAACACACCGAAGATGCCGCCGGTCATGCCGGCGTGCTGGATCTTGCCGGTCGGGAACAGCAGCCGGCCGCCGACCCCGCCGACGCCGCGGTCGAGCGCGAAGGTCAGAAGTGCCTCGATCCAGCCGGGTCGGCGCACCACGAGGTCGTCGTTCATCAGGATGACGAGGTCGGTCTCAGCGGCCCGCCAGAGGGCGTTCATCTTGGCCGCGTAGTTGAACCGTTCCCCCGGGGCCCGCGTCGTCAGCACGCGGGTCACGGCGAACCGGTCCGAGCGGCCGCGGTAGATGGCGTCGTCGGCCACGTCGTCGCCGATCAGCACCCGGATCCGGTCGGCCGGGTAGGTGCTGCGGCCCAGGCGGTCGAGCAGGTTGATCACGTGGGGCTTGGCCCCGTCCACGAGACGGCCCTGATCGTCCTTGGGCCGGCTCTGGTTGGTCGGCACCACGAGGGTCACGGGCGGGCGCTTGTCGAGGATCCGGCGGATCTCCAGCGTGTCCGGCGTCAGGCCCGAGGCCGTGCGCAGGGGTGCGCCGGCCGCCTCGAACCATCGGTCGAGGGTGTGGGCACGGGCGGTCCGCGTCGCCTTCGGGCGCTGCAGCGGCGAGGCGATCAGGGTCTGTGGGATTCGGTCGATGCCGATGCCCGCGGAGATCGCGTCCAGCAGGAGCTTGAACCAGGCGGCGCTGCCGTGGCGCCGTGGGAAGTCCGGGGTGAGGGCCGTCAGGGCCGAGGCGCGGATGAGGAGTGGGAAGCCGATGTAATCGTCGGCCATCAGCAGGGCCGGGTTGAAGGCCGGCTTGCAATGAACGCTCCGGACCTGACCCGCCCCGTCCACCACGGCGTCGTCGCCGTAGAAGATGCCGATATCGGGCCGCTCGGCCATCGCCGCCCGGAGATGCGCGACCAGGTCGGGACGCAAGGCCGAAGCTGCCGGGGCCACGAAGACCGCCCGGCAGGACGGTATCTGGCCGGCGGCGATCTGGCCGAGGCGGCGCTCGTCGACGGGGCGGAACTGCCCGTCGAGGGGCAGCGCCAGGATCTCGTCCGGCCAAGCGAGCGTCGTCCACGAGGCCGACGGGGCCGTAACCGGCATCTTCTTCAACACGGGTCGCGTCTCCGGGGCGTCAGGATCGCTCGTCGGCGAGCAGGCGTGTCAGGCTCGCCTCCATGGCGGCCGCCACCGCGCCGATGGACAGGCGCTCGCGGATGCGCGCCCGGGCGGCGGCGCCGATCCGGGCCGCATCCCCGCTCGCGACCGCCCGGGCCGCATCCGTCAGGGCGCGGGCGAGGTCGTCCTCGTCGACCTGCCCCCATTCGGCGCCGCGCAGGTACGGGCCGTAGCTCTGCTCGAGGGTCGTGACCTCGGCCTTGACGGGGAAGCCGCAGGTGGCATCGAGGAAGTCGCGGGAGCCGCCGTAATCGGTCGCGACCACGACCTTGCCCATCTCCATCGCCTCGGCGATCGTCAGGCCGAACCCTTCCGAGGAATGCGACGAGGCGTAGATCTCGCACATCTCGAACAGGGCGCCGAGTTCTCGTTCTGCGACAGCGGTTGGTCGATCACCACCACATCCCCGGTTGTGCCGACGAGGTCGAGCAGCTTCTTGCCCTCCTCGGGCAGGTCGAAGACGTGCTTGGTCTTGAGCACGAGCTGCCAGCCGGCCTTCGCCAGCCCGGCCGCCCGGAATGCCCGGATCAGCGCGTGCGGGTTCTTGCGGGCGAGATAGCTCGACCCGTCGAAGGCGTAGAGGATCACCCGCTTGGCCGGATCGATCGCGAAGGCCTTGCGCAGGTTCGCCTTGGCCGAGGCGCTCGCCGGCTCGCCCGGCTCGTTCTCGACCACGTGAGGCACGAGGTAAACCGGGATGTCGGAGATCGACCGGAAGATGTCGGCGCAGAACTCGGTGGGGGTCCAGATCGCGTCGAGGCTATCGACGGTCCGCAGCCAGTCCTCCGGAACGTAGGACGTCTCCCATACGAACAGCCCAACCTTTCGGTGTGCCTGCGCGACGATCGCCTGCTGGCTTGGGCTCATCAGCGACGTCCAAGTCTCGCCGTTCAGATGGACCACGGCCACGTCGGCCGGTCCCGCGAAGGTCCGGGCCTGCCAGTCCGGCGCGACGCGCGCGTGGACGTGGAACGGCACCTTGAGCGGATGAAGGTTCACCTGCCAGGGCGTCCTGTAGATCGCTCGCGCGTAGCCGCGACCCGCCACGCCGAGTCCGTTGGCGTAGTTCGTCGGGCTGATGAAGGCCACGCGAGGCGGCTTGGCGGGGGATGCAGGCCGCGCAAGGTCGGCCCAGACCTTGGGGCCCGGAATCGTGTAGGTTGGCTCCAGGCGGTTGAGGTCGAAGCCGCGCTGCTCGACCGCCTCCCGGACGGACTTCCCGCCGAGGGCGGCATGCTCGCCGAAGAGCGACCGCTTCACGAAGGGGAAGCCTTGCCCGAGCAGGTTCTCCCAGTCGAAGAGGGCGCGGTTGTTGCGCGGATCGTTCACCAGGGTCGTGTGCCGGTTGCGGGTGGAGAACAGCGCCCGCGTGTTCATGCCAGCCGCCCGCATCCGGGCCGAGAAGGTCAGCTCGTACTCGGTGATGACGATGTCCTTGTCCGGCCAGCTCCGGATCGCCTGGATGTACTGGTTGAAGCCGTAGGACGACAGGCAGCGCCGCTTGAGCGCCAGGAAGAAGCTCTGCAGGTGGTCACTGTAGTAGAAGTTGTCGAGCAGGCCGACGACTTCCTCGGAGCAGGCGTCGATCCGGGCGAGAAGGCTGGCGAAATCGCCGCGGTCGAGCGGCCCGACGAGGCTGTCATTGACGAGATAGAGTGTGCCCGAGTCGAGAAGGGCGCCGTCCTCGGCGAGGACATGCGCCCAGGCCGCGAAGTCGAAACCGCCATTCTCGCGGACGTAGACCGACGCGCAATGGTCGATGAGCGCCTGCGGCACGAGCGTCTTGCGCTGGTCGGCGGCGACGATCAGGACCACGTCCACATCGTTCTCGATGAAGGCGCGGACGTATGGCTCGACATGGCCCTTGATGCGCCCATTGCTGGAATGGGTGATGAACAGAGCGGTGCGGTCGTATCGGTGCGCGCCCCGCTTCAGGCAGAGGAGCGGCGCCAGCGCGGGATCCCGCGAACCTTCGCCCTCCTCGACGCAGCGGGTCCGCCGCCCCTGTCCGATCCCGTACTGGATGTAGTGAACCAGCGGGTTAAGTCCGCGTGCCGCGGCCTCGACATGCTCGGCGAGATACCAGGGCGCGTCGAAGCGCGGCGATGGGCTGGTCGTGCGCCCGCCGTCCTTGAGGAAGTGAGCCAGCGGATTGGCCGCGTCGTCGTCGGCAAGGTACGTCGCGTGGTACCAGCGCGCATCGAACCACGGGCTCGGGTCGAGCCCGTCGGCTGCGCCATGCTCCAGGAAATGCACGAGCGGGTTGAGGCTCTCCGGCACGATCTCGGGCGCCTGGGCGGCGTACCAGTCGGGATCGAACAGCGGGTGCGGCGGGTGCCGGCGGTAGCCGCCCGCCATCACGTAGTGCTCGAGCGGTTCGAGGCCGCTGGTCTCGGCTTCGGGGCAGCGGCGGCGGTAATACTCCGCGTCGAACAGCCCGGATCGACGGATCAGGTCGACGTGGCGGGACAGACCCGCGAATTCCTCGGGGTTGCGCAGGTAGCCCTGCTGCTTGCCGGTCGTGAAATAGTGGACGAGCGCGTTCACGGGCTCGCGCCGGGCGTCCGGATAACGGGCGCGGTACCATGCCGTGTCGAAGGCCGGCGACGGATCGCTCTCACCGTTCTCCAGGAAGTGGAACAAAGCCCGCGCGCGCGCGGCTCGCCCACCAAGATAGCGTTCAGCGTACCAATCCGGATCGAACAATGGATTGGGCGCCTGCCCGGCGGCGGCGCCCTCAGCCATATAGTGGAGTAGGGGATTGACGCCCTCGGCCCTCAGGACCGGGTTGGCGGCGATGTAGAAGTCGCCGTGGAAGAGCGGGTGCGGCCAGCGCCCTTCACGGCCGCCATGGACCGCATAGTGGAGCGCAGGATCGAGCCCTTCGGCGACCACGTCGGGGTAGCGGCGCGCGTACCACGCCGCATCGAACAGACCCGACTCCTTCACGGCCCGGACGAGATCGGCCTGCCGGGGCTCGCTGCGGCACCGGCGCTTCAGACGCCGGGTGAGCGGACGCGCGAGGGAGTGCGCGGCCCCGGCGAGCCCGGTTTTCTCCGCTGATCCGGCGACGAACACATCTCGAAGGCGCATGGTATGGTCCGGATACGCGGGAAGCCCGCAAAGCTGCCCACGCCGCGATCCGCGAGGAGACATCAGGGGGTTCAGCCAGCGATCGCAGGTACGACCGCCCCGGCTCAGGCGCCTTCCTAATGGCCCGGCCCGCCCGCGCCAAGACCCGGGGCCGGTTCGATGGCTCTCCACGCTGACCTGCCGGTATGGCGCCGGAATGGCCGCGCCGTCAGGGCGCGAACCTCCGGAAAATCGGCAGATCGCCTATCCGGCCGCGGTCCCGTTCGTATACGAGACGCGTTCACGGGGCGCGCCGCGCGTAAGGAGAGCCGCCCGGTGGCTGACCTCTTCACCAGGGAAGGGCCGCCGGCCGGAAGATGCCGAACGCGCCGATCGAGCCCGAAGTGATGGTCCGACCGAGGTGACGGAGGCGGGCCGCCCCCGTGCCCCAACCGATGGAGCTACCGTAATGAGCGAACGCATCATCCTCCGCGCCGGCGAGGCCCTCGTGGCGGGCGGCCCGCCCAACACGGCCTCCGAGCCGGAAGTCATCATCGGCGAGCCTCGACGGGCCGGTCGGCACCGCGCTCGCGACCCTGACGGGCGATCAGGTCGTCGGCCACAGCCGCGTCTTCGCGCTGCTCAACACCGACATCATGGTCCGCCCGGTGACGCTCTGCGTATCCAAGGTGAGCGTGACCGAGAACAAGTACACTTCGATCCTGATGGGCACGGTGCAGTTCGCCATCGCCAACGGTGTGCTCGACGCCGTACGGGCGGGCTACATCCCGAAGGAGAAGGCCAACGATCTCGGCATCATCTGCTCGGTGTGGCTAAGCCCCGGCGTGATCGAGGCCGAGACGGTCGACCACAAGGCGCTGTTCGAGATCCAGCGGAAGGGCATGACCGAGGCAATCCGCAAGGCCATGACCAATGAGCCGTCGATCGACTGGCTCCTGGAGAACCAGGACAAGATCGTGCACAAATATTACAAGATGGGCCTCGAAGGTAAGATCTGATCTGGACCGTCTGGAGCCGCCGACCTGATTGCATCAGGTCGGCGGCTCCCGGTCCTTTTTGTGCCGCGCATTCTTTAGATGAACCCGCATCCACTTCGTCGGAATGCGCTCAAGCCGGCGATGGGAGCGGACCGAGCCCGGGCGTCGGCCGCGCCTCATTCCGTTCGAGTTGCGACAGCGCTCAGGTCCCGGAGATCCGAACGGCCGGTCCCGCGACGCGTTCAGAGCCGGCAATCCTGCGTGCGGCGATCCCGACCTTGCCAGCCCGGCATCAGAAGCCCCACACTTGTCTGAATGACCGGCGAGGTCCCGCGGGGCCTCGGGCAGGAGATGGACATCGGCATGACGCAGGCGATCAGCCCGGCCACCACCCTCGACGACGGCATCGTGGCGACCGCGGAGAGCTGCCTCGCCGCAGTGGGCGAGGCGCGGGATGCGATCCACGGGGTGATCTTTGGGCAGGACAGGGTCGTCGACCTCGCCCTCGTGACCATCCTGGCGGGCGGCCACGGCCTGCTGGTCGGTCTCCCGGGCCTCGCCAAGACCAAGCTTGTGGAGACACTGGGCACCGTGCTCGGCCTCGACGCGCGGCGCGTGCAGTTCACCCCGGACCTCATGCCCTCCGACATCCTCGGCACGGAGATCCTGGAAGAGGATGCCGAGCGCCGCCGCTCGTTCCGCTTCGTGCAGGGGCCGGTCTTCACCCAGCTCCTGATGGCCGACGAGATCAACCGGGCAAGCCCACGGACGCAGTCGGCCCTGCTCCAGGCCATGCAGGAGGGCCACGTCTCCGTGGCGGGCGCCCGCCACGACCTGCCGCGGCCGTTCCACGTGCTGGCGACCCAGAACCCGATCGAGCAGGAGGGCACCTACCCGCTGCCCGAGGCGCAGCTCGACCGCTTCCTGCTGGAGATCGACGTCGGCTACCCCGACCGCGCCGCCGAGCGCCGGATCCTGATCGAAACCACCGGGATCGACGAGGCGCGCCCGCGCGCCGTGATGTCCACCGAGCAATTGCTGACCGCCCAACGCCTCGTGCGCCGGCTGCCGGTCGGCGAGGGCGTAGTGGAAGCGATCCTCGACCTCGTGCGGGCGGCCAGGCCGGATAGCGGCGACGCGATCGTGAAGGACAAGCTCCTCTGGGGACCGGGTCCCCGCGCCAGCCAAGCGCTGACGCTGGCCGCCCGCGCCCGGGCGCTGATCGAGGGCCGGGTCGCGCCCTCCGTGGCCGACGTGAAGGCGCTGGCCGAGCCGGTGCTCAAGCACCGGATGGCGCTGAGCTACACCGCCCGCGCCGACGGCGAGACCATCGAGGGCCTGATCGCCAAGCTCGCGGAGAAGCTCTGACTTTGGTTGCGACGAACGCCCTCGACGCTGGCAGGCGCGTACCCGGCAGGCGCGAGAGCGAGGGCGCGACCGCCCTGTCGGACAAGATGCCCCGCCTGGTCTTGGAGGCGCGGCGCGTCTCGAGCCTGCTGGCCCACGGCCTTCACGGCCGCCGCCGGGCCGGGCCGGGCGAGAGCTTCTGGCAGTTCCGCCCCTTCGTCACCGGCGAGGCCGCCGCGCGGGTCGACTGGCGCCGTTCCGCCCGGGACGACCGGCTCTATGTGCGCGAGCGCGAATGGGAAGCCGCCCACAATATCTGGCTCTGGATCGACCGCTCGGCTTCAATGGGCTTCTCCTCGGACCTCGCATCGGCGCCGAAGGTCGAGCGGGCGCTCATCCTCGGACTGGCGCTGGCCGACGCCTTCGTGGAGGGCGGCGAGCGGGTCGGTCTCCTCGGCCTCACCCGGGCCACCGCCTCCCGGGGCATTGTCGAGCGGATGGCACAGGCCCTCGTCGCCGACACCGCCGGCCTCGCGCAGGACCTGCCGCCCCGGTCGAACCCCGCCCGCTTCGACGAGGTGGTGCTGATCGGCGACTTCCTCACCGCGCCCGACAGGATCGCGGCCTCGGTGCAGAGCCTCGCCGGCCGCGGCAGCCGCGGCCATCTGCTGATGGTGGTCGATCCGATCGAGGAGACGTTCCCGTTCACCGGCCAGGCCGTGCTGCACGACCTCGAAGGCAGCCTCAGCCTCGACATCGGGGACGCGGATGCCTGGGGGACGCGATACCGCGCCCGCATCGCCGAGCACCGCGCGGCCGTTCAGGCCATCGCCCGCGGACAGGGTTGGACTCTGACGATCCACCGCACGGACCGGCCGGCGAGCGAGGCGGCCCTGCGGCTCGCCACGCTGATCGCCGCGCGCGGCACGGATTGAGGCCGCCATGCTCGGTCTGACCTTCGCGGCGCCCCTGGCGCTCGCCGCCCTGATCGGCCTTCCGGCCCTGTGGTTCCTGCTGCGGGTGACGCCGCCGCGCCCGCGGCGAATCAACTTCCCGCCGCTCAAGCTCGTCGCGGACCTGATCCCGCAGCGGCAGACGCCGGCGCGTACGCCGCCCTGGCTGCTGATCCTGCGCCTGCTCATCGCCGCTGCCCTGATCCTGTCGGTCGCCGGGCCGGTCTGGAACCCCGGCGGCGTCGGCGCCGGCGGCGGGCGCAGCGCGCTCCTCGTGCTCCTCGACAACGGCTTCCCGGCCGCTCACGACTGGCGCGACCGGCTGCGGGTCGCCACCGACGCCGTCGAGGGTGCGGCCCGCGACGGGCGGCCCGTGGCGGTGATCGGGCTCGCCGACGCCCCAGCGGCCTTCGAGGCGAAGACGCCGGCCGCTGCCCTGGAACGGCTGCGCGCCATCGCGCCGCGCCCGATCCTGCCCGCGCGGGACGCGCATCTCGCGGCGATCGGGACCTTTCTGGAGAAGAACCGGGGCTCCGGCCTCGTCTGGATCAGCGACGGCGTCGCCGGGGCGAGCGACGATCGCTTCGCCAAGGATCTCGCCGATCTCGTCGGCGGCAGTGGCGCCGCGCTGACGATCCTGCGGGCCGACCGGCCACCCGCCCTCGCCCTCACCGCCACCGAGAATGCCGGCAAGCTCGTCACGCACGCGCTGCGGGCCTCCCCGAACGGGCGCGATTCCGGTGTGATCCGGGCGCTGGACCAGAAGGGCCTGCCGCTTGCCGAGCGCGACTTCGCGTTTGCGGCCGACGCCACGGAGGCGGACGCGACCTTCGAGATGCCGGTTGAGCTGCGCAACAGCATCAGCCGGCTTGAGATCGCGGGCGAGCGTTCGGCCGGGGCCGTGGTGCTGCAGGACGAGCGCGGCAAGCGGCGCCGGGTCGGGCTCGTCTTCGGCGGCACTCTCGACCAGGCGCAGCCTCTCCTGGCGCCGACCTATTACCTGTCGCGGGCGCTTCAGCCCTTCGCGGACGTGCAGGAGCCGCGGGGCGCCAAGGGCACGGCGGACTCGATCAAACAGCTCCTCGACAATCAGGTCTCGGTTCTCGTGCTGGCCGATGTCGGCGCGCTAGACGAGAAGACCACGGCCCGGATCGAGAGCTTCGTGAAAGAGGGCGGCCTGCTGCTGCGCTTCGCCGGTCCGCGGCTCGCGGCCGGCAACGATCCGCTGGTGCCGGTGCGCCTGCGCCGGGGCGGCCGGACCCTAGGCGGAACGCTGTCCTGGGATAGCCCCAAGACTCTGGCGCCCTTTCCCCCCGAGAGTCCCTTCGCGGGTCTGAAGCCGCCGCCCGATATCGGCGTGCGCCGTCAGATCCTGGCCGAACCCGACGGCGACCTGCCGAACCGCACCTGGGCGTCGCTTGAGGACGGCACGCCGATCGTCACCGCACAAAAGCGTGGCCAGGGCACCATCGTTCTGTTCCACGTCACCGCCGACACGACCTGGTCGAACCTGCCGCTCTCGGGCCTGTTCATCGATATGCTCCGGCGGGTCGTTGCGCTGGCCGGCGCCTCGGCGCCCATCCAGGGCGAGACCCCGCGGGCGGCCGCCCCGGTGCTCGCCCCGCGGGTGACCCTCGACGGCTTCGGGGCGCTCGGCTCACCCCCGGCCTCGGCCACCGCGGTGGCGGCAGACTACGCCGACCGGGCAAATTCCGAGCATCCGCCAGGCTTCTACGGCCCGCCGGACGGAGGCATCAGCGTGAACGCCCTCAAACCGGACGACCGGCTGAAGCCCCTCGATACGGCGGCCCTTGAAAATGCCCGCATCGGATCCCTCGCCGGGGCCGAGACCCTCGACCTGCGACCGAGCCTGTTCACCCTGGCGCTGCTGCTTCTGGCCCTGGACACCTTGGCCGGCCTCTGGCTCGGCGGGTTCCTGCGTCGGTCGGGCTGGGCAGCCCGCCTGCGCGGGCGCCCGGCGGTCCTGGCGGTCGCGGGCCTCTTCCTATTCGCGACCCTGCCGGCGGTGCCTGTCCGCGCCGAAGAGCCGCCGGCCAACCGGCCGAACGGCATCGAATCCGCACTGGTCACCCGGCTCGCCTACGTGGTCACCGGCGACGCGGCCATCGACGAGGCGAGCCGCACCGGCCTCACCGGCCTGACCCAGATGCTCGCCGCGCGCACCGCGCTGGAGCCCGGTGAGCCAGCGGGCATCGATCCCGCCAAGGACGAATTGGCCTTCTATCCGCTGATCTACTGGCCGATCGCGCCGTCCCGGCCGCAGCCGTCGGACGCCGCGATCCGCAAGATCGACGCGTTCATGCGCAACGGCGGCACGGTGCTGTTCGACACCCGCGACGCGCTCACCGCCCGGCCGGGCGGATCGCCCTCCCCGGAGGCCGCGTACCTGCGCAAGATGCTCGCGACACTCGAGGTGCCGGAGTTGGAGCCGGTGCCCCTCGACCACGTGCTGACCAAGGCGTTCTACCTCGTCGACAGCTTCCCGGGCCGCTACGCCACCGGCCAGACCTGGGTGGAGGCGCTGCCGCCCGTCGCCGAGGGCGCGGAGCGCCGTCCGGCCCGGGCCGGCGACGGCGTGAGTCCGATCATCATCACGAGCAACGATCTCGCAGCCGCCTGGGCGGTGGGCCGCCTCGGCGAACCGCTCTACCCGGTGGTGGGCGGCGACCAGCGCCAGCGCGAGATGGCCTTCCGCGGCGGCGTGAACATCGTGATGTACACGCTCACCGGCAACTACAAGGCGGATCAGGTCCACGTGCCCGCGCTGCTGGAGCGCCTGGGGCAGTGATAGTTTTGAACCCACTCCCCCGGCAACGCCTGGTCCCATCAGCCGACCTCATCCTGAGGTGCTGGAGCGCAGCGGAAGCCTCGAAGGAGCCCGCCAGCCAGTCGCGCGATTCCTGGAGGGCTCCTTCGAGGCCGCTGACGCGGCACCTCAGGATGAGGGCGTCTGATCCATCGACGGTTGCTCGGAACGCACAGGTCCCGGAGGCCGGGTCGTCATGCTGAGCCTCAGCTTCACACCGCTCCTGCCCTGGCCTGCCATCGTCGCCCTGGGCGTCGTCGTGGCCGTGCTGGCGGTGTTCGCCGTCCTGGCCCGGGGCCGGACCGCGCTTCTGCGCGTCCTCGTCCTCGCCCTGGTGCTGGCGGCGCTGACCAATCCTGCCCTGGTCCGCGAGGATCGCGAGCCCGTGAAGGACGTGGCCGCCATCGTGGTCGACCGATCCGGATCCCAGCAGCTCGGCGACCGGCCACAGATGACCGACGCGGTCCGCGCCGAACTCCAGCGCCGCTTCGGCGCACTGACCGACATCGAGCCGCGCTTCATCGACGTGCCCGACGCCAAGGACGGCGACGACGGCACGAAGCTGTTCACGGCGCTCGGCCAAGCCCTGGCCGACGTGCCGCCGGAGCGCCTCGCCGGGATCGTGATGCTCACCGACGGAGTGGTCCACGACATCCCCACCTCCCTGGCTCAGCTCGGCATCAAGGCGCCGCTCCACGTCCTCGTCACCGGCCATCCGGACGAGCGTGACCGGCAGATCAAGCTTCTGGAGGCGCCCCGCTTCGGCATCGTCGGCAAAGACCTGACGATCCGCGCCGAAGTGATGGAGCGCGGCGGCACCGGCCACGCGGTTGTCACCGTGCGTCGCGACGGCGAGGAGATCGGCCGGCGGGATGTCGCCACCGACAAGCCGTTCTCGCTGACCACGCGCATCGAGCATGGCGGCCCGAACGTGGTGGAGATCGAGGTCGAGCCACTGCCGGGCGAGCCTCACCACGGTCAACAACCGCGCGGTGCTGCCCATCGAGGGCATCCGCGAGAAGCTCCGCGTGCTCCTCGTCTCCGGCGAGCCCCACCAAGGCGAGCGCACCTGGCGCAACCTCCTGAAGTCCGATGCCAACGTCGACCTCGTCCACTTCACCATCCTGCGGCCGCCGGAGAAGCAGGACGGCACGCCGATCTCGGAACTGTCGCTGATCGCCTTCCCGACGCGCGAGCTGTTCGTCCAGAAGATCAAGGACTTCGACCTGATCATCTTCGACCGCTACGCCAACCAGAGCGTGCTGCCGCAGGCCTATTTCGACAACATCGTCCGTTATGTGCGCGAGGGCGGCGCTCTCCTCATCGCGGCCGGGCCCGAATTCGCCGGCCCGGCGAGCCTCGCGCGCACCCGTCTCGCCGGCATCCTGCCGGGCGACCCGGACGGGCGGGTCGTCGAGAAGCCCTACAAGGCGACGCCGACCCAGACCGGCCAGCGCCACCCGGTCACCCGCGACTTGCCGGGCTCGGACGCGAACCAGCCCGCCTGGGGTGATTGGCTGCGGATCATCGAGGCCCGAACACGTCCGGGGATCCAGCCGATCCTGTCGGGGGCCGAGGGCCTGCCGCTGCTGGCTCTCTCGCGAGAGGACAAGGGCCGCGTCGCCCTGCTTCTGTCCGACCACGCCTGGCTCTGGGCCCGTGGCTACCAGGAGGGCGGCCCCTATCTCGACCTGCTGCGCCGCCTCGGCCACTGGCTGATGAAGGAACCGGCCCTGGAGGAGGAGGCGTTGCGCGCCCAGACCACCGGCCACGGCCGGGAGGTGCGCGTCGAGCGCCAGACCATGGCGGATCAGGCCGAGCCGGTCACCGTGACGGGGCCGACCGGCAAGGTGACGACGCTGACGCTCAAGCCCAGCGAACCGGGTCTGTTCACCGCCACCTTCGACGCCGAAACGCTGGGGCTGCACACCCTGCGCTCGGGCAACCTTGTGGCCTTTGTCAGCGTCGGCCCGGCCAACCCGCGCGAACTCGCCGACGTGTTCAGCGACACCGAGCGCCTGAAGGCCGTCGCCGAGGGCTCGGGGGGCTCAGTCCGCCGGGTCGCCGGGTCGGGGTCCGCCATCGACGTGCCGCGGCTGGCGATGGTGCGCAGCGGCCGGCTGGCGGGAGCGAACTGGATCGGCTTCCGGCCAAGCGACAGCGCCAATATCCGCGGCGTGGAGGTCTACCCGCTGGCGCTCGGCCTCGCGGCGCTGGCGGCGCTGGCCGCCGCCGTACTGGCCATGTGGCTGGTGGAGGGGCGTCGGGGACGGGCGGCGTGAACGGGTCTCCTCCCCCTTGCCGGGAGGAGAGTGGGCCGCAGACGGCCAAGTGCGGCCGCGCATGGTCGACGGGCGCCAGGCGGCATCCTATGACCCCCTCGGTGCATTCAAGATGTCCGCGCTCCGCGCGGCCCGAGACAACGGAGACAGCCTGCCCGTGATAGCGCAGACCGTGACTGGACGCCTCTTCGCCGCGACGCTCCTCGTCGCCTGTCTCCAGTTCGCCCCGGCCCGCGCGCAGGAACCGGCCGCGATGCCGTCGACGCCGTCCACTCCGCCGGCCGCCAACGGCCAGTGGACCTACGCGATCACGCTGATGGGCCAGCCGAAATACGGCCCCGATTTCAAGCACTTCGACTATGCCGACCCGGCTGCGCCCAAGGGCGGGACGGTGCGCCTCGGCGCGCAAGGCGGGTTCGACAATTTCAACATCGTCGTCTCCGGCCTGAAGGGCGACCTCGAAGGGGGCGTCCAGCAGATCTACGATACGCTGATGACCGAGTCCTCGGACGAGCCGTTCACCTCCTACGGTCTGCTCGCCGAGGCGGTGCGGGTCGCCCCCGATCTCGGTTCGGTCTCGTACCGCCTGCGCGAGAACGCGCGCTGGCACGACGGGCAGCCGATCACCCCTGAGGACGTGGTCTGGTCCTTCGACGTACTGAAGGCCAACAGCCCGTTCTACGCCGCCTACTACCAGACCGTCGCCAAGGCCGAGGTCACCGGGCCGCACGAGGTCACGTTCACCTTCACGGAGACCGGCAACCGCGAGCTGCCGCAGGTGATCGGGCAGCTCCGCGTGCTGCCCAAGCACTGGTGGGCGGCCAAGGACGCGAACGGCAAGCCGCGCAGCGTCACCGAGACCACCCTGGAGCCGCCGCTGGGCTCCGGCCCCTACCGGCTTTCGAAGTTCGAGCCCGGCCGCACCGCGACCTATACCCGCGTGCCCGTTTACTGGGGTAAGGACCTGCCGGTGAACGCCGGCCGCTACAACTTCGACACCGAGCGCTACGAGTATTTCCGCGACGGCACCGTGCTGGTCGAGGCGCTGAAGGGCGACCTCTACGACTTCCGCGTCGAGAACATCGCCCGGAACTGGGCGACCGCCTACGACGATTTCCCGGCCGTGAAGGAGGGGCGCCTGATCAAGGAGGCCTTCCCCGACCGGGGCATGGGCATCATGCAGGCCTTCGTGTTCAACACCCGCAAGGACAAGTTCAAGGACCCGCGCGTGCGCCGGGCCTTCAACCTCGCGATGAACTACGAGGAGATGAACAAGGCCCTGTTCTACGGCCTGTACAACCGGATCAACTCCTACTTCTTCGGCTCGGAACTGGCCTCCTCGGGCCTGCCGGAGGGCGACGAGAAGGCGATCCTCGAATCCGTGAAGGACAAGATCCCGCCTTCCGTCTTCACCACCCCGTACAAGAACCCGGTCAACGACACGCCTGAGGCCGTGCGCAAGAACCTGCGCGAGGCGGTGGGGCTGCTGCGCGAGGCCGGCTACGAGCTGCGCGGCGGCAAGATGGTCAACAAGGCCACGGGCGAGCCGCTCACCGTCGAGTTCCTGGAATTCCAGAACACCTTCGAGCGCGTGATCCTGCCGTTCTCGGCGCAGCTGAAGCTCATCGGCATCGACGCCACGCTCCGGGTGATCGACCAAGCGCAGTACCAGAACCGCATCCGCAACTTCGACTTCGACATCACCACGACGTCGTGGGGCGAGTCGCTCTCGCCCGGCAACGAGCAGCGCGAGTACTGGGGTTCGGCGGCGGCCGACAAGCCCGGCTCGCGCAACCTGATCGGGATCAAGGATCTCGGCATCGACGCGCTGATCGAGAAGGTGATCTTCGCCAAGGACCGGCCCGCGGTGATTGCCGCGACCCACGCTCTCGACCGGGTGCTGCTCGCCCACGATTACGTCGTGCCGCAATGGTCCTCCAACCAGCAGCGGACCCTGCGCTGGAACCGGTTCAGCCACCCGGCGATCCTGCCGCTTTACGCCAGCTCCGGCTTCCCGACGACGTGGTGGTACGACGAGAAGCTCGCCGCCAAGACCGGGGCGCCCCGTTGACGGGCGGCCTCTGGACGCCGACCCGGCGCAAGCTCGTCCTCGGCGCCGGCGCCCTTGCGGCGATCCGGCCCACGCGCCGGGCCTGGGCGGCCGATGAGGAGCGCCACGGCCTCTCGAGCTTCGGCGAGTTGAAATACGGCCCCGGTTTCGAGCGTTTCGACTACGTCAACCCGATCGCGCCCCGGGGCGGCCGCTTCTCCGGCCAGCTCTCGGCGTCGATCGGCAATCAGGCGCTCAACACCTTCAACACGCTCAACATCTACGTGCTGCGCGGCGAGGGCGCCGCCGGGATGAACCTGACCTTCGACAGCCTGATGGTCCGCGCCCTCGACGAGCCGGACGCGGTCTACGGGCTCGCGGCACGCGCAGTCGCGGTGAGCCCGGACGGCCTGACCTACACGTTCTCGCTCCGCCCGCAGGCCCGGTTCCACGACGGCTCGCGGCTCACCGCGAAGGATGCCGCCTTCAGCCTCAAGCTCCTGCGCGACAAGGGTCATCCGGAGATCGCCGAGGTGATCCGCGCGATGACCGATGCGCAGGCCGAGGGCGACGAGCGGCTGGTCGTCACCTTCGAGCCTCGGCCGCGCCCGGGACCTGCCGCTGTTCGTGGCGCAACTGCCGATCTTCTCGGCGGCTTATTACGGCGCCCGCGACTTCGAGGCCTCGACCCTGGAGGCCCCTTTGGGCTCCGGTCCCTACCGGGTCGGCACGGTCGATCCCGGCCGCTCCATCGGGCTGGAGCGCGTGACGGATTACTGGGCGGCCGACCTGCCTGTGAATGTCGGCCAGAACAACTTCGACGCGATCCGCTACGAGTATTTCCGCGACCGCACCGTGGCGTTCGAGGCATTCAAGAGCGGCGCCTTCACGTTCCGGGAAGAGTTCACCGCCCGGGTCTGGGCCACGGGCTACGACTTCCCGGCGCTCGCCGAAGGGCGGGTCATCCGCGACACGGTGCCCGATGCCCGACCGAGCGGCACCCAGGGCTGGTGGATCAACACCCGCCGGGAGGCGTTCCGCGATCCTCGGGTGCGCGAGGCGATCGGCCTGTGCTTCGACTTCGAGTGGTCGAACCGCAACCTGATGTACGGCGCGTATACGCGCACGGCCTCGTTCTTCGAGAATTCCGACCTGAAGGCGACGGGCAAGCCCTCAGCCGAGGAGCCTCGCCCTCTTGGAGCCCTTCAAGGACCTGCCCTCGGAGGTGTTCGGCGAGGCCTGGACGCCCCCCGTGTCGGACGGGACCGGCCAGGACCGGGCCCTGCTCAAGCGCGCCGATGCGCTTCTGCGGGAGGCGGGCTGCACCCGCCAGGGGGCACCCTCACCCTGCCCGGCGGCCAGCCCCTGACCCTCGAGTTCCTGGACGACGATCCGGTCTTCCAGGCGGTCACCCAACCCTTCATCCGGAATCTCGGGCTTCTGGGGATCAAGGCCACCCTGCGCACCGTCGACCCGTCCCAGTACCAGGCCCGGCTCAAGGATTTCGACTTCGACGTCACGGCGCGCCGCTACAGCAGCGGGGTGACGCCGGGCGCGGAACTGCGCGAGACCTACGGCTCCCGAGCCGCCAAGACCGCGGGGTCCAACAACCTGTCGGGGATCGCGGAACCGGCCATCGACGCGCTGCTCACGGCCGTGGCCGACGCCAAGTCCCGGACGGAGCTGACCACCGCCTGCCGGGCCCTCGACCGGGTCTTGCGGGCTGGGCGCTACTGGGTGCCGATGTGGTACGCTCCGACCCACCGTCTCGCGTTGTGGGACGTCTACGGCCGCCCCGCCAACCCGCCGAAATACGACCTCGGCGTCCCCGCCACGTGGTGGTTCGATGCCGAGAAGGCGAAGCGGATCGGGCGGGACTGAGAAACCATGCTCGCCTACATCCTGCGCCGCATCGGCCTGATGATCCCAACCCTGTTCGGGATCATGCTGATCACCTTCACCATCGTGCAATTCGCCCCCGGCGGCCCGGTGGAGCGGGTGCTGTCGCAACTCCAGGGCCAGCGCGACGGCACGCTGTCGCGCGTGACCGGCGGCTCCGGCGATCTCGGCGGCGGCAGCCGGCCCTCAGGCGGTGGCGGCGAGGCGAGTTCCCGCTATCGCGGCGCGCAGGGGTTGAGCCCCGAATTCATCGCCAAGCTGGAGAAGCAGTTCGGTTTCGACAAGCCGGCGCCAGAGCGCTTCGCCAAGATGCTCTGGGACTACGTCCGGTTCGATTTCGGCCGCAGCTATTTCCGCGATGTGACGGTGATCCAGCTCATCAAGGAGCGCCTGCCGGTCTCGATCTCGCTCGGCTTATGGATGACGCTCCTGTCCTACGCGATCTCCATACCCCTCGGCATCCGCAAGGCCGTGAAGGACGGCGAGCGCTTCGACCGCTGGACCTCCTTCGTGGTGATCATCGGCTACGCGATCCCGGGCTTCATGTTCGGGCTGATGCTGATCATCCTGTTCGCCGGCGGCTCGTTCTATCAGTGGTTCCCGCTGCGCGGCCTGACCAGCGAGGGCTGGGAGGGCTTCTCCGCCTGGCACAAGGTCACCGACTACGCGTGGCACATGGTGCTGCCGCTCACCGCCCTGGTGATCGGCGCCTTCGCGACCTCGACCCTGCTCACCAAGAACTCGTTCCTGGACGAGATCCGCAAGCAATACGTGCTGACCGCGCGGATGAAGGGCCTGTCGGAGCGGCGCGTTCTCTACGGCCACGTCTTTCGCAACGCCATGCTGATCGTGATCGCGGGCTTTCCCGGCGCCTTCATCTCGGCCTTCTTCACCGGCTCGCTGCTTATCGAGACGATCTTCTCCCTCGACGGGCTCGGCGAACTGTCCTTCCGGGCGATCGTCGGGCGCGACTACCCGGTGGTGTTCGCCACCCTCTACATCTTCTCGCTGCTCGGGCTGGCGGTGAACCTGCTCTCGGACCTGATCTACGTCTGGATCGACCCGCGCATCGATTTCTCCGCCCGGGCGACGTGAAGGCCTTCCATCAGCCCTCTGGTAGATCCGCGACCGCGGACGCTGCGGCCACGGCAGCGGGAGCGGCCAGCCCTAGGAGTTGCGCGACCGCATCGCCGTCTGGGCCGCCGAGGAGATCCGCCAGGGTGTAGCGGTCGAGGACGGCGAGGAACGCGGCCAGCGCCTCGCCCAGCAC
The DNA here is from genome assembly GCA_050632875.1 of Methylobacterium sp. P31. Classification (GTDB taxonomy): domain Bacteria; phylum Pseudomonadota; class Alphaproteobacteria; order Rhizobiales; family Beijerinckiaceae; genus Methylobacterium. The sequence continues at coordinate 790,822 of JBODSC010000001.1, forward strand.
CCGTCTGAGCCGGCAAGAGGCGGTGATCGCGCAGGCCCCGCTGCTGAAGCACTCGACCAGCGCCAGATCGTCCTCGGTCTGGCGCACGACCGCGCCGACCACGATCTCTCCTGGCGGCTTCGCCAGCCGCAGGCCGCCGCCGCGCCCGCGGATCGTGCGGATCAGCCCCAGCCGCCCGAGCTGATGAACCACCTTGGTGAGGTGGTTCTCCGAGATGCCGTAGGCGCGCGCGATCGCGGCGATCGAACTCTGCTCGGGATCGTGCAGGCCGACGTAGATCAAGGTGCGCAGGGCGTAGTCCGTGTAGCGGGTCAGACGCATCTCAACTCCAGGGATCATCCGTACCGTGGTGCGATGCGCTTGGCGCCACGGCTTCCGTCCCTACGCGGTGTGGAAACCGGGCACCACCGTCGGCGCAGTGACGGCGTCCGTCACTATAAGATGTATCTGCCTTGCATCTTTTCGAGAGGGTCGTTAAAAGATGCATCGCAGATGCACCTTTGAGAGCTGCCGATGCCAACCCCACTCGCCCCTGCCACTGTCGCGATCATCAAGGCCACCGTGCCGGCCCTGGAGGCCCATGGTCTGACCATCACCAAGCGCATGTACGAGCGCCTGTTTCAGAACGCGGAGATCCGCGACCTCTTCAACCAGTCCCACCACGGCGAGACCGGCTCGCAGCCGAAGGCTCTGGCCCAGGCGGTGCTCGCCTATGCCCGCAACATCGACAATCTCGGCGTCCTCGCCGGGGCGGTGGAGCGGATCGCGCAGAAGCATGTCGCGCTCAACATCCTGCCGGAGCACTATCCCTACGTGGCCGACGCGCTGCTGGGCGCCATCGGCGACGTGCTCGGCGAGGCCGCCACGCCGGAGATTGGCGCGGCCTGGGGCGAGGCGTACTGGTTCCTGGCGGAACTGCTGATCGGCCGGGAGGCCACGATCTACCGCGACCTCGCGGCCAAGCCGGGCGGCTGGAGCGGCTGGCGCGACTTCGTGGTCGAGAGCGTCGCGCAGGAGAGCGAGACGATCCGCTCCTTCGTGCTGATCCCGGCCGATGGCGGCCCGGTGCTGCGGCATCAGCCGGGGCAGTATCTCGGCTTCCTGCTGGATCTGCCGGGGCGCGGCGTTCTGAAGCGGAACTACTCGGTCTCCTGCGCGCCGAACGACCGGGCCTACCGCATCACCGTCAAGCGCGAGGGCGCGGCGGGCCAGCCGGCCGGGATCGTCTCGAACTGGCTGCACGACCATGTCCGGCCGGGCAGCGTGCTGAAGGCGGCCGCCCCGGCAGGCGAGTTCGCGCTCGACCTTCAGAGCAATGAGCCGGTGGTTCTGGTCAGCGGCGGCGTCGGGCTGACCCCGATGATCAGCATGCTGGAGACCATCGCGGCGGTCAGCCCGGACCGGCCGACCTGGTACGTCCACGGCGCCCTGTACGGCCGCGTGCACGCGATGCGCGACCACGCCCGGGCGCTGGCGGGTAAGATCAAGAACCTGACCTTGCAGACCTTCTACGCGGAGCCCGAGGCGCAGGACCGGCAGGGCGCGGACTACGACGTCCCGGGCCTGATCACGGCGGATTGGCTGGTGCAGCACACCCCGCACGCGCAGGCGACCTACTATCTCTGCGGTCCCAAGCCGTTCCTGCGGGACCTCGTGAACGGACTCCTGCGCCACGGCGTGCCGGCCGAGCGGGTGAAGTTCGAGTTCTTCGGCCCCGCCGACGATCTGTTCGAAAAAGCCCGGCAGGCCGCGTAAGCGACGCTCAGTCCGGCAGGCCCGGGGGGCGTTCCGGTCCCAGCACCCGTGCCATAGTCGCGCGGAGGGCCTGGGCGCTCCGGTAGCCCACCGCGGCCGCCACCGCCCGCGGTGGCCGGCCGTCGGCCGCCAGAGCGAGGGCGCGGATCACCCGCGCCCGCGCCCGCCAGTCGCCGAAGCTCAGGCCGGTCTCGGCGCGGAAACCCCGGGTCAGCGTGCGTCGGCTCGCCCCGGCGCGGTCGGCCCAGGCATCGAGGTCGTCCTCCGAGGCCGGATCCTCGATCAACCCGAGGCAGACCCGGCGCAGGCGCGGGTCGCGCGGGAGCGGCAGGGCGAGCGGCGTCGCAGGGGCGCGACCGATCTCGTCGAGCACCAGGGCAGCGAGATGGCCGCCGCGGCCGTCCTCCTCGTAGAGAACCGGCTCCTCTGCCAGCGCGGCCAGCGCAGTGGCGAGCAGCGGCGAGACCGCGATCACCCGGCAGCTTCGCGGGGCGGACGCGACCGCGGCCGGGTCGAGATAGGCCGAGCACAACGCCACCGGCCCGTGGGTCGCCACGGCATGCGGGAGGCGCGGCGGGATCCACAGGGCATGACCCTCGGGCACGACCCAGGTGCCGTCCTCCGCGAACGCCATCATCAGGCCGGCGGTCGCGTAGAGGAGTTGCGCCCGCGGGTGGAAATGCCGGTCCAGGAACATCCCAGCCGCGTAGGTTTTCGGCATCACCGCGACGGGCCGGGGCACGTCCTGATAGTCGGCGGCATTGGTCGAGCGCCCGGCATGGGCGCCACGCGCCGGCGAGAATGGCCCATTTGCATACATGTCCGGCCCGACACCTCCATCGGGTCACGCTATCAGCGCCGGATCCCGGAGGATACGTCGCGATGGATTCGGATACGCTGTCCCGCCGCACCCTGCGCTTCGTCAACGTCGCGCACGCCCTCGACCACTTCGTGCTGCTGATCTACCCGACCGCGGTCATCGCCATCGCGGCTCAGACGGGGCTCGGCTACGGCGAGCTGATCGGGCTCGCCACCGGCGCCTTCGTGGCCTTCGGCCTGTGCTCCCTGCCGATGGGATGGCTCGCGGACCGGTTCGGGCGCCGCAACATGCTGGCGGTCTTCTTCTTCGGCTATGGGTTCTCCTGCCTCGGCGTGGCGAGCGCCTCGACGCCGCTGAGCTTCGCTCTCTGGCTCTGCGTGCTCGGCCTCGCCTCGGCGATCTACCACCCGGTCGGCTCAACCATGCTGGTAACCCATGCCCGCCGGCTCGGGCGCGACCTTGGCATCAACGGCGTCTGGGGCAATTTCGGCGCGGCCTCTGCCTCCGGCATCACCGCGCTGCTCGCCGTCACTGCAGGCTGGCGCGCCGCCTTCGTGGTGCCGGGTCTCGTCTGTCTCGCCTGCGGAGCCGCCTTCCTGGCGCTGGTGCCGGGCGACGGCGAGGCCGCAGGCAAGAAGGCCGGGGGCGCGGCGGTCATCCCGGTGACCCGGCCCTGGGCGCTGATGGCGATGTTCGCCCTGTCGATCTTTGCGGGCGGCCTGACCTTCAACCTGACGACGATCAGCCTGCCCAAGGTGATTGACGAGGGGATTGGCCAGGCCTTGCCGCTGGCGCTCACCGGGTCGCTCGCAACTCTGGTGTTCCTGTTCGGCGCCCTGATGCAGCTCGCGATGGGCCGCCTGATCGACCGCTACAGCCTGCCGTCCCTATTCGTGGCGCTCTCGGTGCTGCAGCCGCTGGGGCTCGGGATCGCGTCCGTCGCCACCGGCCTGCCGCTGCTCGCCGGGCTCGTGCTGGCCATGACGGCGATCTACGGGCAGGTCGTGATCAACGACGCGATGATCGCCCGCTACGTGCCGCCCGCCTATCGGGCGCGAGCCTACAGCGTGCGCTACTTCGTGGGCTTCACGGCGAGCGGCTTCGTGGTGCCGGCGATTGCGCTCCTGCACGATCGCGGCGGCTTCGCGCTGGTGCTCGGCGTCGCCTCCGCCTGCGGGGCGGTGATCTGGCTCTCGGCGCTCGGCTTCCTGAAGCTGACGCAGGGCGGCGCGCGGCCCTCGTTGGCGGCGGCGGAATAGCAGCGCCGTTTGCGGCCCCGGGCCGACGCTGCTACGCGGCGGCAACCCGACCCGTGAGCATTCCGTGACCGAATTGTCCCTCGTCATCCGGCCCGAGCGGCCGGAGGATGCCCCCGCCATCGAGCGCCTCCAGGCCCGGGCCTTCGGTCCCGGCCGCTTCGCCCGCACCGCCTACCGTCTCCGGGAGGGGGCGGCCGAGCGAAGGGATCTCGGCGTGACCGCCTCGGTGGGCAGCTTCCTGGTCGGCTCGGTGCGGATGGGCCCGGTGCGGACCGGGACAACGCCCTTCGTGATGCTCGGTCCGCTGGCGGTGGATCCGAGCTTCGAGGGCCGCGGGATCGGAAGTTCCCTGACGCGCGCGGCGATCGAGGCGGCTCGTCAGGCAGGCGAGGGTCTGGTGATTCTGGTGGGCGATGCGCCCTATTACGCCCGTTTCGGGTTCGTCCCCGTGGCGCCCGGACGCCTGAGCCTGCCGGGGCCGGTCGACCCGGCGCGCCTCCTGTGGCTGGAACTGGAAGCGGGATTCCGGGACCGCGTCGCGGGCCTCGTCGAGGCCGTGCGTGCTGGTGAGCCGGGTCTCCCGGCTTAGACGGCCGCCCCACCGGATCGGCCGATCCGACGGGGCGAACCGGAGCGCGGTTAGCGGCGGGTGCCGGAACCGCTGGTCCCGGAAGTCCCGGACGTGCCGGACATGCCGGTTCCCGAGCCGCCCGTCCGCGACGTCGAGCCGGTCGACTCCGAGGTGCCGGACTTCATCTCGTGGCCGGGAGCGTAACCGGACGCGCCGGGGCTGCCCGCCTTGCTCCCATGTTCCTGCATCTCGTGACCCGGGCTCCGGGACGACGCGCCCTGCTCGGCCGCGAAGGCGGTTCCGCCGAGGGCCAGCGTGGCGAGGACGATGATCGGCAAGCGCTGCATGGCATGTCTCCTGTGCGTTAGGGCCTCTCAATGCCCGACCCGCCGAGTCCGTTCCAAAACTGCGGACCTGGGGCGCGGCCGCAGGACGCCGAACCTCACGCCCGCCGGAGCGCCAGCGCGGCGATCAGCCCGGCCGACAGCAGCGCCAGCGCCACCGGCGTCGCCGAGGTCGCGGGCCAGGCGGAGGCCGCTGCCGTGAACAGCGCCCCGAAGGTCATCTGTGTGAAGCCGTAGAGGCTCGATGCGGAGCCTGCCGCGTGCGGATCGACATTCATCAGACCGGCGACCGCATTCGGGCTGAGCAGGCCGACGCCCACCGCGTAGGCGAAGAGCGGGGCGATCAGGCTGACGACGCCGAGCACCCCGGTGCGGTCGATCACCAGCAGCGATAGCGCCGCTGCGATGCAGAGGAGATTGCCGCTCCGCGCCGCCTTGCGGATCGGCACCCGCGCGGCGAGCCGGCTCGCGAGAACCGCCCCGCCCACCATGCCGAACACCACGATCAGGCAGTCGAAGCCGACCTCCCGCGAGGAGCGTCCGAGCCGGTCGACGAGCAGGAACGGCGCCACCGCCAGGAACGCGTAGAGACTGGTGCCCCCGCAGGCCCCCGCCACCAGATAGGCGCGGAAGACCGGGATCCTGACGAGCCGCAGGTAACCCGAGAGCACCGCGACGAAGCCCGGCAGAGCCACCTTGTGCCGGTTGGTCTCGGGCAGGGTGAACACCACCAAGCCGCCCAGCACGGCGACGAGGAGGGCCAGCACCACGAACACGGCCCGCCAGCCGAAGGCCTCGTTCACCACCCCGCCGATGGCGGGGGCCAGAGCCGGCGTGAGCGTCATCGCGGTGGTGAGGATCGCGAGCTTCCGGGCCGCGTCCTCGCGGGTCGAGACGTCGCGCACCATGGCGCGGCCGATCACCAGCGAGCCGCAGGCCCCAAGCGATTGCAGGACGCGCGCGACGAGCAGGACGCCGATATTCGGCGCGGGGATCGCGAGCAGCAGTCCGGCGAGATAGAGGCCGAGCCCGCCGATGAGGATCGGCCGCCGCCCGTAGCGGTCCGAGAGCGGCCCGTAGAGGAGCTGACCGCCCGCGAGCCCGATCAGGTAGACGGTGATGGTGAGTTGTGCGCCGGCCGCGTTGGTGCCGAGATCGGCGGCGGCAGCGGCCAGGGCCGGCACGAAGATGTGCAGCGCCACCGTTCCGGTCATCGTCACGGCGACGAGCAGCGGCAGGGGCGCCCGGCGCTCCTCCGCATCGGGACTTCGCACTGGCAAAGGAATTCCTTCGCGGTTCTGCGGCCCGGACAGAATTCGGGTCGCGGCCGCTTTAAGGCAAAGGCCGGGCCCCGAGCCATGCCGCCGGGACGCGGCTGACGCGCAGGATGTCAGGCTTCCCGGTTCTCTTCGCCCCGAGGCCTGACCGCCCCTACTCCTTCGGCGTCGGCAGCGGCGCGTTCAGGTCCTTGGTCGGGCCATCGACCTCGAGATCCTTCGCCCGATCGACTGCCTGGGGATTGGCCTGGGCCGGCGGCTCCTTGGCGGCCGGAGACGAGGGCGCGGTCGGCTCCGCGGGGATCAGGCTCGACGGCGTACCCTGCTGATCGCCGTCATGGGCGCTGGCCGGCGGCGACGGCGCATTGCGGTCGCTCGATTCACCGGTCGCGCGGGGGCTGCCGGGCGACTTAGCCTCGGCCGGCTTGGCGGTCTCGGTGTCGGCCGGCTTGGCCGGGCTGCCCTTGCCCTCGGACGGCTTGGACGCGGCGGGCTTCGACGCGGACGGCTTGTCGGCGGCGGGCTTGTCCTCGGGCTTCGCGGCTGCCGGAGCGGCCGCGGGGGCCGCGCCGCTCTTCTCGGCGGCGGGCAGCGGCTTGGGATCGTCCGCGTTGGTGCGCAGGTAGGCGATCACATTGGCACGCTCCTGCGGCGAGGCGATACCGGCGAACGCCATCTTGGTGCCCTTCACGTACCCCTTCGGGTTGGTGAGGAACGCGTCGAGATCCTCGTAGGTCCAGGTGCCGCCCTTCTCCTTCATGGCCGCCGAGTAGTCGAAGCCGGGATGCGATCCCTTGGGACGCTCCACGACGCCGTACAGGTCGGGACCGACCTTGTTAGGACCGCCCTTCTCGAAGTTGTGGCACGCGTGGCAGGCCTTGGTGCCGGCCTCGCCCTTCTCGACATTGGCGCTGGCCAGCCGGACGGCGATCGGCTCGACCTTGGCCTCAGGCGCCGCGGCGGCGGCCTCCGGCTGCGGCTCGGGCAGGTCATAGCCGGCTTTGCCGGCCGGCCTCGGATGGTAGATCAATTCGGCGACGAAACCCGATCCGGCCGCGAACAGCAGGGCGCCGAGCACGGCACCCAGGACTTTGTTCACCTCGAACGAGTTCATGCTCTTCTCGCGACTCGGCCCGGACCGATCGCGCGCCTGGTACGGGCGAGCAGGCTCGGACACCGGACATTGGAAGATTTCGAGGTTGCCTTAGCCGTTCCGGGCGGCTCCTGACAATGCCGGTGAGGGCCTCCGCGGCGCTGCAGCGCAGAATTGTTCCACCGAATTGTCCAGCTTGTCACCGAACGGCATCTTTTCTCCACGGCCGTCGCCCGCATCCCCAGGGGACGACAACCGGGAGCGGGCCTGTTAAGCAGCCGCCCGCCCCCTTCCGCGGCCGCCGCGTGCGCGTGGCCCGGTTCGCGTGCCCAGGTCCGAATCTCCATGTCCGATCCCCTGGTCCTGATCCCGGCCCGCCTCGCGGCGACCCGCCTGCCGAACAAGCCGCTCGCCGACATCGCCGGCGAGGCCATGATCGTCCACGTCTGGCGCCGGGCCGTGGAGGCCGGCATCGGCCCCGTGGTGGTGGCCACCGACACGGCGGAGATCGCCCGGACCGTGGAGGCGGCCGGTGGCCTCGCGGTGATGACCCGGGCCGACCACCCGTCCGGCTCCGACCGGCTCGCCGAGGCGCTGGAGATCGTCGACCCGGAGGGGCGCCACGACGTCGTCGTCAACGTGCAGGGCGACCTGCCCACCATCGATCCGGCGATCATCGGCGCTTCCGTCGTACCGCTGGCCGACCGGACGGTGGACATCGTCACGCTCTGCGCGGCCATCACCGACCCGCACGAGGCCGACAACCCGAACGTGGTCAAGCTGGTGGGCCACACCGTCGGCCCCGGGCGGCTGCGCGCCCTCTACTTCACCCGCGCCCGTGCCCCCTGGGGCGACGGGCCGCTCTGGCACCATATCGGCCTCTACGCCTACCGGCGCACGGCGCTGACCCGTTTCGTCGCCCTGCCCCCGGGCGAGCTGGAGATCCGGGAGAAGCTGGAGCAGCTGCGGGCGCTGGAAGCCGGGATGCGCATCGACGCCGCCATCGTCGACGATCTGCCGCTCGGCGTCGACACCCCCGCCGACCTGGAGCGCGCCCGCGCGCTGATCCAGGCCCGGCGCCTGAACTGAATCCGCGAACGAATCCTGGCCGAGATGACAGACCGCACCATCGCCTATCAGGGGGAGCCCGGGGCCAACTCGCACATCATCTGCGCGGAGGCCTATCCGGATTGGACGCCGCTGCCCTGCAACACCTTCGAGGACGCCTTCGCGGCCGTCACCGAGGGCCGGGCCCAGCGGGCGATGATCCCGATCGAGAACTCGATCGCCGGCCGCGTCGCCGACATCCACCACCTGATCCCGCTCTCGCCGCTGCACATCGTGGCCGAGCACTTCCTGCCGATCCACTTCCAGCTGATGGTGCTGCCCGGGACGTCGATCGAGACGCTGCGGAGTGTCCACAGCCACGTCCATGCGCTCGGCCAGTGCCGCCGGATCATCCGCCGTCTCGGGCTGAAGGCCGTGGTGGCCGGCGACACCGCCGGGGCGGCGCGCGAGATCGCCGAGATCGGCGACCCGAGCCGGGCGGCGCTGGCGCCGGCACTCGCCGCCGAAGTCTACGGTCTCGACATCCTGGAGCGCGACGTCGAGGACGAGGCGCACAACACCACCCGCTTTGTGGTGTTCTCCCCCGAGCCCGAGCCGGTCGCGCCCGGGACGGAGCCCTGCGTGACGAGCTTCGTGTTCCGCGTCCGCAACATCCCGGCGGCGCTCTACAAGGCGCTCGGCGGCTTCGCGACGAACGGCGTCAACATGTCGAAGCTCGAGAGCTACATGATGGACGGCGAGTTCACCGCCACGCAGTTCTACGCCGAGGTGGACGGCCATCCGGAGGATCCCGGCCTCAGCCGGGCGCTCGATGAACTGAGCTTCTTCTCGCGCGAGTTGCGGGTGATCGGCACCTACCCGGCCCACCCGTTTCGCGAGGCGGCGCGGCCGGCGGCGGAGTAGCGCTCGCCTACTCCCGCCGCAGCACCCGGTCCACGGCCAGATCCGACCAGAAGCCCGGCCGGAAGTCGCGCTTGAGCGCCTCCGGGTCGTAGACGGTCCCGACCCAGGTCAGGAAGTCGATCCCCTGGGCCTCGCCCTCGACGAGGTACCGGGCGAAGAACGCGTCGAGGATGCCGGTCTTGGCGAAGCGGAGATGGCCGTAGCGGGCCGAGAGCTGCCGGGCGGCTTCGGCGACGGGTCGGCCCTCGTGCAGGATCAGGTAGAGGGCCGAGGCGAGACCGGCCCGGTCGGCACCCGATTTGCAGTGCATCACGGCCGGATATTCGACACTCGCGAAGAAGTCCTTGGCGCCCAGGATGGTATCCCGGTCCGGCGCCTCCCGGGAGCGCAGCACGAACTCCCGCAGGATGAGGCCGTGGCGCTCGCAGGCCTCGCGCTGCAGCGGCCAGGACCCGTGCTCGCGCCCGCCGCGCAGGGAGATGATCGTCCGCACGCCCTCGGCGCGGAACCGGGCGAGCTGGTGCGGGCCGGGCTGGGCCGAGCGCCAGAGCGCGCCCGAACCCACCCGGTGGCGGTTGAGGTAGGCGAGGCGGAACACGCCGTGATCCATCAGCAGCATGTTGGCCCAGGCCGTCAGCCGGTCGCCAAGGCCCGCGATCGGCCGCTCGAAACGGGCGATCCGGGCCATGCGGCGCGCGTAGCGCGTCTCGGGCTTGAGGAAGCGGTTGAACAAGGCCGTGCTGCCAAGGGAACGAGCGCGGGCTCTACCAGCCGCCCGGAAGGGCCGCAATTCGCGCCTCCGCCGCGCCCCTGCCCCGGGAAACCGGCGCCGATCTTGCCTTCACTCCGCCCGGATCGGCATCGAACCTGCGCGGACCGCGCGGGTTATCCGCCGGTCGGACCACGGGAGGCCGGAAGCCCATGAGCACGCGCACCACGAGCATCCGCCGGGCCCGCGAGGCCGATCTCGGCGGCTTGTCGAGGGTGTTCGATGCGTCGTGGCGCGAGGCGTACCGCGGCATCATCCCGGGGGTCGCCCTGGAGCGGTTGATCGCGGGTCGGGACCGCGCGTGGTGGCGCGGCGCCCTGCGCCGCGGACGGCCGATCGCCGTGGTCGAGACGGGCGATCTCGTGGTCGGCTACGCGGCCTACGGGCGTACGCGCAGCCGCGCGCTCGGCACGGAGGCCGAGATCGACGAACTCTACCTCCTGCCGGAATATCAGGGACTCGGCCTGGGTCGTCGCCTGTTCCGGGCGGTGCGCAATGACCTCACGGATCACGGCCTGACCCAGCTCGGGGTCTGGAGCCTGGAGGACAATGTCCGCGCCGGCGCCTTCTACGAGGGGCTCGGCGGCCGGGCCGGCCCGCGGGTGATGGACCGGGTGGCGGGGATCGCGCTGCCCAAGATCGGGTACGTGTTCGGCTGACGTTTTCCAGCCCGCGTTGCCGGCTTGCGCCCAATTCAGATTTGCATCGCCGGGCCTAGTCTCTAAGACGGCGGGGAAGCGGAGCAGCCCGCGTTCCGGAACCGACACGCCATGAAGATCGACGCCATTCCGCTCGGCAAGAAGCCGCCGCACGACGTCAACGTGATCGTCGAGGTGCCGCTCGGCGGCGAGCCGATCAAGTACGAGATGGACAAGGAATCCGGCGCGCTGGTCGTCGACCGCTTCCTCTACACGCCGATGTTCTACCCGGGGAATTACGGCTTCATTCCCCACACCCTGTCGGGCGACGGCGACCCCTGCGACGTGCTGGTGGCCAACACCCGCGCCGTGGTGCCGGGCGCGATCATCAGCGCGCGCCCCGTGGGCGTGATGGTGATGCAGGACGAGGGCGGCGAGGACGAGAAGATCATCGCGGTCCCCTCTCGGCACCTCACCAAGCGCTACGACCGGGTCGAGAACTACACCGATCTGCCCGAGATCACGATCCACCAGATCCAGCACTTCTTCGAGCACTACAAGGATCTGGAGCCCGGCAAGTGGGTCAAGTTCGTCCGCTGGGGCGACAAGGAGGAGGCCCACCGGCTGATCGAGGAGGCGATCGAGCGCGGCAAGGCCAAGAAGTAAGCGGATCCGGCCGCCCCCTTCGTGGGAGCGGCCGCTGTCGTTCAGCCGTCGATGCGGCGCAGCCCGGCCCGGTAGCGCCGGGCATTCTCCACGTAGCGCAGGGCGGCCTGCCGCAATCCTTCGATGGTCGCCTCGTCGAGGGTACGTACGGCCTTGGCCGGCGACCCGACGATGAGGCTGTGATCCGGGAAGGTCTTGCCTTCGGTGACCAGCGCGTTTGCGCCGACCAGGCAGCCGCGACCGATCACGGCCCCGTTGAGCACCGTCGCGCCCATGCCGATGAGGCTGCCGTCGCCGATCGTGCAGCCGTGGACGATTGCCCCGTGGCCCACCGTCACCTCTTCCCCGATGCTGAGAGGAAAGCCGGGGTCGACATGCATGATCACCGCCTCCTGAACGTTGGTGCGGTCGCCGATGCGGATCGGCTCGTTGTCGCCGCGCAGGGCCGCGCCGAACCAGATCCCGACATCGAGGCCGAGATGGACACGGCCGATCACCTGCGCGTCGGGCGCGATCCAGACCCGGTCGGGATCGGCGAGAGCCGGCACGTGATCGTCGAGGGCGTAGAGCGGCATGACTGGCTTCCGTGGGCGCTGAGCGCTGGGACAGGGCGTCCGGCGGCTCCGGGTCCCGCAACGGGCGGGACGGGATCGGGTCCGAGGTTCGTCGCCTGTCGCCGGAATGGCACAGGATCCGCCGGCCTGCCAATGTTAAGCACGGTTCACCGTCGGGCCGGCCCGTGGGGCGGAAAGCCCATCCCAGACCGGCCCCCGAGGCGGATGACGTGTTGGCCTTCCCACCTGAGGCCCGCGAGGGCGGCGGTGGCAGCCGGATCGAGGCGATGATGCGGCGCTCGGCACCGATCGGTTTCCTGTCACTGTTGCTGGCGCAGCCGGTCCTGGCGGCGGACCTGCGCGAGGTTCGGCCCGCCGGCGGCTTCAATGCGACCTGCGAGGATCTCGGAACCTTCTGCTTCGCCGAGGCCTGTGGCGGCGATCAGATCGAGGCGGCCCAGAATTGCCGGGCGCGGTGCCCGAGCGCCGCGATCATGAGTGTCGTTCCTGCGGCCTGCCTGCGCTTCGACAGGCGGCCGGTCACCGTCCTTCGGCGGCGGGGCTGAGATTTCAGAACGCTTCGCGTCGGTGCCAACGGCGCACGATCAAGTCTCCACCGGAAAGATTCCGGCCTCCCGCGGCAACGAAACGCAGGAGGGCGCATTGGATTTTTCGAAGGGCCGATCGTGAAAGCCAGGGGGGCGAAACAATGCTCGCGAAGATACGTGCAAACCGCGAGCAAGCCGCGCTGAAAAGCGATCTGCAGCCGCCCCGAACGGGTCCGAACGCGGATCCCATCCTGTACGGCGTCGCCGCAGCCCTGGCGACGTTGTTCCCGCCGGTATCCGCGCACGGCCAGAACGCGGCCGAGACCGGCACGCCGCGCCAGTTCGAGACCGGTCGAGAGGCGCCCGGCTCGCTCTGAGCGGGAACGGCCTCGCCGCCGGCCTGCTCGAGGTCAGACGGCGAGCCGCGCAATCAGAAGAAGCGTCGCCAGCACCGGAACGGTTGTGGCAATCCACAGAGCGCCGGGATGAAAGCCCGCCGGCCCCGTGAAACGCAGGGTCCGCGTCACGCCGGGGCGCAGGTTCTCCCCGCGTCCGACACCAATCCCGACTGGCATCTGTCGCCTCCTCGATCGTCGAGGAGTTAGTCTCGGGGCACCTCAAGAGGTTCTGAATCGGCAGCCGCCTTCGCGCGGCGTGGTAAACCGACCCTTAGCGCAGCCCCCTCGACATCGGCACCACCGCGATGCGCGGGCACTTCGCAAAGCATCGCCTTACCCGCCGGAGGGCACCGGCCACCCAGGCGGGACCTCAGAGGGCGCGGTCGAACTTCAGCTCGCCGTTGGGGCTCTTCAGGACCAGCTGCGAGCCGACCATGTCCCACGCGGCCGACGTACGCAGAGCGACGAAGAAGGCCTGCTCGGAGGCCGCGAGGCCCTTGTCGCAGCTCTTCTTGGTCAGCGCGAGCGGGCCGACCGCGATGTGCTGCTCCTTGAGCGGGAAAGCAGTCGCCGCAAAGGTGTTGCACCCGCCGTAGCCGCGGGCGCGGTACTGCTTGTCGATGATGAAGCTCGGACGGTCGTGACCGGTGAACGGCTTGCCGTTGATGCTCACGGCCGTCCAAGTCGAATCGAGCGGGAACATCTTCTCGCTGGCCTTCGACTGCGGCACGTATTGCGGCTTCTTCTCGTCCTCGCCGCCGGGGCGGCGATTGCCGCGGCCGAAGCCCGTCGGGGAACCGCCCATCTGGGCCTGCACCTGTGTCGCCGCGGATATGTCCAGAGCCAGCACGGCACAGGCCAAGGTCGCGATCAGCACCCCTCTCATCGTTCAGTCCCCATCTCGCGCGCTCCGCGCTCAGGTCATCTCCGGCCCGGAAACGCCGCACCGGCAGCACGCACCGGCCTCGCATGGCGGCCGTTCCGAATCCATGCGCCGTGGCGGATGCGACAGGATTTCAGCACAATTATGGTCGTGCTTCGCCTGAGTCCGCTCGGAAACGATCGGCGGCGGACATCGTTGTTGAACATCGTGGATCTGGAGGGTGGCTTTGACGGGATCGGACGAGGGTGCGCAGAGCGGGACCATCCCACGCGCGATGAGCCCCGCGCAGTCGCGGGCGGCCCGCGGGCTGCTCGGATGGTCCGAGGCGGACCTCGCCGCCAAGGTCGGCCTCGACGAGCGGCTCGTGCGCGACTTCGAGGGCGGCTACGGCGACCCGCCGAGCGGGCAGATCGAGGCCCTGCGGAGCGCGCTCTGCGCGGCCGGCATCGTCTTCACCGACGAGCCGCGGCCGGGCGTCCATCTCGCGGCCCGGTCAGGCCCCGACGAGGGGACCCGCCCCGAAGCCCTCACCACCGAGAACGACCGGTAACCGCTCCCGGAGATCGGAACGCGCCGCTCATGGCGCGTTCAGCCGCCGGGGCCGATAGCGGGCTGGTCGACCTGCTCGCCTATCCTGGAGCGATCCGTGACCGATCTCCTCAGCAGCCTGTACTGGAACGGCGCCCGTTCCGCTCACATCACAGTGCGGACGGCGGTCCGCTGATGCGCGCCGACGCTTTCCTGACGGCCGCCGACGCTCTTCCGCTGGCGAGCCTCGACGAGCTGGTGGGCACCGGCGGCCTCGGCGGCCTCGTGGTCGTCGCGCCCCATCCCGACGATGAGAGCCTGGGCTGCGGCGGCCTGATCGCCGCGGCGCGGGCAGCCGGGCGGCGCGTGCACCTCGTCGTTATCAGCGACGGCTGCGGCTCGCACACGCATTCCCGCCTCTATCCGCCCGAGAAGCTGCGCACCCTGCGCGAGTCCGAGACCGTGCGGGCTCTGGCGGTTCTCGGGCTCACCGCGGCCGACGTGACCTTCCTGCGTCTGCCCGATGCCCACGTGCCGAGCGAAGGACCGGTGGCCGAAGCCGCCGCCGGCGCCGTCGCGCAGGCGGTGGTGGCCTGCGGCGCCAGCGCGGTCTTCGTGACGTGGCGGCACGATCCCCATTGCGATCACAAGGCTGCCGCCGCCATCGTCGGGCTCGCCCGGCCGCAGATGCCGGGCGTGCGGGTTTACGAGTATCCGGTCTGGGGGTGGACGCTGCCGCCCGAGACCGAGGTCGGAGCCGCACCGACGGGCGCGCGCCTCGACGTCTCCGCCTACCGGGAAACCAAGACCCGCGCGGTGGCCGCACACGAATCACAGACCACCGACCTGATCTCGGACGATCCCCAGGGCTTCCGGCTCGAGCCCGCGATGATCGACCGGCTCTGCGGCCCCTACGAGCGCTTCGTCGCGGTCGCCGCATGATACCGCGCACGGAAGCCGTTCCGGTCGGCGACATGGTGCCGGCGCACCAACTCGGCCGGATCGACGTCCGGCGCGCCGGAGCCGGCGCATGAGCACGGCGGTCATCACCCTCAACAAGGGCCGGCGCGCGCATCTCAACCGTCTGCTCGAAGGCCTCGGCCGGGGCACCCCGCCCGACACCTGCGTCGTCGTGGAAATCGGCGGCGACGAGGCGCCCTTCCCACCCCTGCCCTTCCCGGTCGAACGGGTTCCGTTCCCGCATGCCGGCCTGCCGCTGGCGGCGGCGCGCAATGCCGGGCGCCGGGCGGCCCGGGCCGACACGCTGATCTTCCTCGACGTGGATTGCATCCCCTCCGCAGGCCTCGTCGCGGGCCTGTCGCGGGCGGTGGCCGAGCATGACGGCCTGATCTGCTGCGAGATCGGCTACCTGCCGGCCGGTGCCGCCACGGATGGCTGGCAGGAGGCCGATTTGGAACGGCTCGGCTGGCCGCACCCGGTCCGGTCCTTTCCTCCGCCCGGATCGGTGGCGCCGGCGCTGCAGCCAGGCCTGTTCTGGTCCCTGGCCTTCGCGGTGCGCGCCACGACCTACGACCGGCTCGGCGGCTTCGATGAGACGTTCTCGGGCTACGGTGCGGAGGATACCGACCTCGCCTTCCGGGCGGACGAGGCCGGCGTGCCGATCCTGTTCCTCGGCGGCCCGCGCGCCTACCACCAGCATCATCCGGGCTACGACCCGCCGCTGCAGCACTTTCGCGACATCGTCGCCAATGCCGCGCGCTTCCACGCCCGTCACGGATTCTGGCCGATGGACGGCTGGCTCGACGGGTTCGCCCGGCTCGGGCTGATCGAGACGGACCGCTCGCTGGGGATCGTGGTCCGTCGCGACCCGACACCTGCCGAGATCGCGGCCGCCCGACTGCCGGACAACCGACCGTTCTGAACGAACGGTCGGGCCGGGCGGTTCGGGGGCCCGGCCTCCGTGATCGACGGGCGAAGCCGATTCTCAACGATTGGCTGTCATGACGGCGGCGGCGGGCCCGCGTAACCGGCCCGTGGAGCCCGCGTATTCATGGCCCACACCGCAGCGCCCGGAAGCCCGGTCTCATCCGGGCTCGCGGCCGGAATCCCGCTCCTCGCGGCCGTCGAGGGACTGGCCAAGGCGCTGTTCGCAGCCTTCATCTTCTTCGCCTGCTTCGCCTTCTCGGAGACATCGCCCTACGACGCGGTGGCGATCCCGACGATCCTGCTGTGGCTCTGTCTCGGCGTGCGCCTGTACCGGGGTGCGCTGCCGCTGCTGGCGCTCCTGCTGCTCTACCTCGCGGCGATCGTCACGGCGCTGCTTCCGTACCTGAACGAGGAATTCCCCGTCACCTGGACGGTCCAGCTGATCTACCTCGCGGTCACCTGTCTCTTCTTCGCGATGTTCTTCTCGGACGACACCCACGCCCGGATGGAACTGGCGCTCAAGGCGTACACGGCGAGCTGCGTCTTCTCGGCGGTGCTCGGCATCGTCGGCTACCTGCAATGGCTCGGGATCGAGGACCTGTTCTACAAGTACGACCGCGCCTCGGGCACCTTCCAGGACCCGAACGTGTTCGGCTCGTTCCTGACGCTGGGCGCCCTCTACCTGATGCACGGCCTGCTCACCGGCACCGCGCGGCGGCCGCTGGCGTCGCTTGCCGGCCTGCTGATCATCATGGCCGGCATCTTCCTGTCGTTCTCGCGCGGCTCCTGGGGCGGGAGCGTCGTGGCTGTGCTCCTCATGGTCGGCTCGGTCTATGTGGGCAGCCGCTCCGTCCGCCTGCGCCGCCGCATCGTCCTCCTGACCCTCGCGACGGTCGTGCTCGGCACGGTCGCGGTGATCGGCCTGCTGTCGGTCGAGCACGTGCACCAGATGTTCGAGACCCGTGCGGCCCTGACCCAGGATTACGACCAGGGCGAGACCGGCCGCTTCGGCAACCAGATCCGGGGCTTCGCCATGCTGCTGGAGCGACCGTTCGGGATGGGGCCCATGCACTGGCGGCTGGTCTTCGAGCTGGAGCCGCACAATTCCTACATCGGCTCCTTTGCCAATGGTGGCTGGCTCGGAGGCGCGGTCTTCATCGGCTTGGTGCTGACCACGAGCGTCGTCGGCTTCCGGCTGCTGGCGAGGCCGTCGCCATTCCGGGCGCATGCGCAGATCGTCTGGCCGGCGCTGCTGATGTTCTTCCTGCAGGCCTTCCAGATCGACATCGAGAAGTGGCGCCACGTCTACATGATGCTCGGCATGGTCTGGGCATTGGAGGCCGCACGACTACGCGCGGCCAGGTCGCAGGGCTGACTCGCTTGAAACGTGGCCGCAGGCGCGCCATCGCTGGTGCGCGGCGGATACGATCCCCGAACGGCCCATCCGCACCCGGAGACGGTACGTGACGACACAGCCGGACGACGAGGGGGATCGGCTCGCGGCCCTGCACGCCCTCGGGATTATCGGGACGCCGCCGGAGCCGCATTTCGACGCCGTCTGCCGCACCGCGCGCCGCCTGTTCGGCGTGCGCAGCGCCCTCGTGGCGCTCATCGACGAAGCGGAGCTGTGGCCCAAGACGCCCTGCATCGACGTGCCGGAGGCGATCCCGCGCGAGCAGAGCATCTGCCATCACACGATCCGCAGCGACGATCTGCTGGTCGTGCCGGATGCGCGGGCCGATCCCCGGTTCCGCGATCTGGCCGGGGTCGCCGCCGAAGGCGGCTTCCGCTTCTATGCCGGCCTACCCCTGAGCCTGCGCTCGGGCCTGCGGATCGGCACTTTCTGCCTCATCGATCCGGAACCCCGCGGCGGGCTCTCCGAGACCGAGGCGGCCGCCTTCCGCGACCTCGCCGAGATCGTCGTGGCCCATCTGCGGCTCACGGAGGCCAATGCGCGCCGCGATCGCGAGATCGAGCAGGCGGCGATCCGCG
The DNA here is from genome assembly GCA_050632875.1 of Methylobacterium sp. P31. GTDB lineage: Bacteria > Pseudomonadota > Alphaproteobacteria > Rhizobiales > Beijerinckiaceae > Methylobacterium. The sequence goes on from JBODSC010000001.1 coordinate 808,775, forward strand.
AAGCCCTGATCCGCGAGCAGCACCGCGAGATCAATGCCCGGGCGCGCGCCCAGGAAGCGGCCAACCACCAGCTCACTATGGCCGAGCAGCTCGCCAGCATCGGCCACTGGCGCGTGGATCTCGCCGAAAGCCAGCCGGTCTGGTCGGCCAGCCTCTACGCGATCGCCGGCCGCGATCCGGCGGCTCCCCCACCCGCGCTCTCCGATTTCGCGCAGATCTACCATCCCGACGATCGGCAGCGCCTTGAGGCGATCGTCGCCGGCGCGATCGACCGCGGGACGAGCTTCGACTTCGAGGCGCGGCTGCTGCGGCCCGACGGCGCGGTCCGCGACGTGCTCGTCCGCGGCATGTACCGCGGCGACGGCGCGGCAGCCGGACTCTTCGGCGTGCTGATCGACGTGACCGAGCGGCGGCGCACCGAGGACGAGGTCCGCCGCAGCGAGCTGCGCTACCGCGGCTTGGCCGAGGCGCTGCCGCTTCTGGTCTGGACCATGCGGGTTGGCGACGGACAGGCCACCTACGCCAACGCGCAGTTCCAGGCCTATTACGGGCCGATCGGACCGGAGCGGACCGAGCGCCTCGCCCGCAACCACCCGGACGATGCCGCGGACATGAAGGCGGCCTGGAGCCGTGCGATCGCGACCGGCACGGGCTATAGCGGCCAGTGGCGGATCCGGCGCCACGACGGCGTCTACCGATGGCACAAGATCTCGCTGATCCCGATCCGCTTCGATCCGGCAGACGGCGCCGTGGCGGAGTGGCTCGGCACCGCCCTCGACGTGGACGATATCGTCACGGCAGGGCTTGCCGTCGAGGAGGCCCGCGGCCTGCTGGGGATTGCCCTGGACGCCGCGGAGGCCGGCACCTGGGACTGGGACATGCGCACCGGGCTCGCCAGCCTGAGCCCCGAGAGCGCGCGCATGCACGGACTGCCGGATATCGGCGGCTCTCATGTCCTCGCGGCTGCCGACTGGACGACGCTGCTTCATCCCGACGACGTCGGGGATGTCTGGGACGAGATCCGGCGGGCAGTCGAGACATCCACGGCCTACACGGCCGAATTCCGGGTGGGTAAGCGCTGGCTCTACGCGCGGGGGCGCACCCTCCGCGGCCCCGACGGCCAGCCGCAGCGCATGGTCGGCCTGCACCTCGACATCACCGAGCGCAAGGCGGCCGAGGCGGCCCTGCGGGCGGCCACCCGGGACGCGGAGGCAGCCCGCGCCGAGGCGGAGCGGGCAAGCGAGGCCAAGAGCGAGTTCCTCGCCGCCATGAGCCACGAGATCCGCACGCCACTCAACGGCATCCTCGGCTATGCCGACCTGCTCCTCGACGAGAGCACCATCCAGAACGAGGACCGGCGCCGCCTGGAGCTGATCCAGAGTTCCGGCGCGGCACTCCTCACCGTCGTCAACGACATCCTCGATTTCTCGAAGATCGAGGCCGGCGAGCTGGTCCTCGATCCCGTGGCCTTCCCCCTCGCCTCGACCGTGGACGCCACCGTGTCGATCGTGCGTGGCAGCGCGCTGCGCAGCGGCCTCGCCATCGAGGCGCAGATCGATCCGACGCTGCCGAACTTCGTGGTCGGCGATCCGGGGCGCCTGCGGCAGGTGCTTCTCAACCTGCTGAACAACGCCGTGAAGTTCACGCCCGAGGGTTCCGTGATCGTGACCGTGCAGCGGGAGGGCGAAGGTGTCGCCCCCGATGGCGGACCCGGCGACGTGATCCGCTTCGCGGTGACCGATACCGGCATCGGCATCGCGCCCGCGCAGCAGGATCGGCTGTTCAAGCGCTTCAGCCAGGTGGACGGCTCGATCAGCCGGCGCTTCGGCGGCACCGGGCTCGGCCTCGCGATCTCCCGGCATCTCGTGACGCTCATGGGCGGCGAGATCGGCGTGGAGAGCCGCGAAGGTGCGGGCTCGACCTTCTGGTTCCGTCTGATCCTGCCGCGAAGCGCGCAGGGTGCCGACGGAGGTACGGCACAGCTGCGGCCGCCGACGCTTCCGGCCGGCGCATCCGAGACGCCGGCTGCCGCGCCGCTGCGGCTCCTCCTGGTGGAGGATGTGCCGCTCAATCAGGAACTCGCCTGTGCCGTGCTCGAATCGCAGGGCTACGCGGTGGATGTGGCGGGAGACGGGGCCCAGGCGATCACGGCCGTCGGATCGGCCGTCGCGGCCGGACACGCCTACGACCTCGTCCTGATGGATGTGCAGATGCCCCGTGTCGACGGGCTCACCGCCACCCGCCGGATCCGCGCCCTGGCGCCCCCGGCCTGCGATGTCCCGATCGTGGCCATGACCGCCAACGTCCTGCCCGCGCAGATCGAGGAGCTGCGCGAGGCCGGGATGGACGACTATGTCGGCAAGCCGTTCCGCCGGGCCGACCTCTTCGCCACGATCAGCCGCTGGACGGCACCGGGCGCCCGCCGCCCGGCACGCGCGGAGGAGCCGCGCCGCGCCCTGCAGGTCGATTCCGCCGTCCTCGATGCCGCGGTGCTCAATGAGATGGAGGCGAGCTTCGGCGCGGACCGCGTGGGTGCGCTGCTGGACCTCTTGGCCAACGAGCTGTCGGAGCGCTTCCGGCCGAGCGAGACCGACCGGCTCCAGATCGCTCACGACGCCCATGCCCTGGTGGCGGCGGCGGGCCTCCTGGGTTTCGTCGGCCTGTCGAGCCTCTGCCGGGAGGTCGAGGCCGCCGCCCATGCGGGGGCCGACCTGATGCCGCTGATCCGGCGCCTGGAGGTCCAGCGGGCGACCACCCTGCGCGCCATTCGGCAGCTGCGCGCGGCGTGAAGTCAGGATTTTCCGTGAGCGCCGACCAGGATCGGAAGCTCTCCCGATCCCCTGATCCTGAGGCGCCGGAGCGCAGCGGAGGCGCGAAGGATGGCTCCAGGAATGGCGTGGCCAGCTGGAGGGCTCCGTCGCGGCTGCTGCGCAGCATCTCGGGACGAGGTCGAGATCGGGAGACCCGAGGTCAGGCAGGCTCCTGCGGATCCTCCGGGAGCCTCCTCCGGCAGGGGATCTCCCGTCCAGGTCGTTGCGAAGGCCGCGAGTTCCCGCGCATCCGCGAAGGCCGCCACGGTCACGTCGCGCTCAGCCGGCTCCGCTCCGGGATAGGGCGCCAGCTGGATCCGCACGCGGGCCAGACGGCCCCCTGGGGCGTTGACGGCGATCCAGGCCTGCGCGTCGGGGGTGAAGCGCTCCGGACCGTCGAGGGCACGGGCATCGCCGCGCAGCACGATGACGTAGGTGCCGAGGCCGGGATCGGCCTGCTGCACCGCCTTGATGACGTCGATCACGGGTTTTCCGCGAAGTCGTTGATCTGCACCTGGGCCTGAGCCTGGGTGAAGTTCGGGATGTCGGCGAAGATCTCCTCGCCGTGAGCGGCCACGGCCTTCTTGAAGGCATCGACCGACTCGAAGGTGAGCAGGGCCATCACCTGGAACGGGGCGGTGCCACCGTCCGGCGTGCCAACGCCCTTGACCACCTTCGCCTCGTGGAGGCCGAGCGACGTCCAGCGCTCGCGCACCAGCGGCATATGATGGCCGAGATAATAGCCCATGTCGAAGCTCGGGCCGGCCGGATACATCACGCTCACCAGGATCATGTCGGTCCTTCTCCCTCTTGCGGCGCCCGGAGCATCCGGGTTTCGGGACGGTCTCAGTGCAGCTTCACCCGCGGCTCGGTGCGGCGGGTGAGTGCGCGCGCCACGGTGTCGAGCGCCGTCTTGGCGGTCCCGTGCAGCGCCCGCTCGTGCATCTTGTAGAGCGAGCGGTACATCATCCGGGCGAACAGCCCGGCGATGAGCATGTTCTTGCCGCGGACGAAGCCCATCAGGCTGCCCACGGTCGAGTACTCGCCGAGCGACACCAGCGAGCCGAAATCCTTGTACTTGAAGGCTTTGAGCGGCTTGCCGTCGATCTTGGCCTGGATCTGGCCGATGAGATGGCTCGCCTGCTGGTGCGCCGCCTGCGCGCGGGGCGGCACCGGCGTGTCGGAGCCGGCCTCGACCAGATAGGCGCAGTCGCCGATCGCGAAGATGTCGGGGTCGCGGGTCGTCTGCAGCGTCGGGGTGACCACGAGCTGATTGGTCCGGGTGGTCTCCAGCCCACCGATACCCTGGAGGAACGGCGGCGCCTTCACGCCCGCCGCCCAGACCACCAGTTCCGAGGGGATGAAGGTGCCGTCGGCGAGCTGCACGCCGTCGGCCCGCACCTCGGTCACCCGCGCCTTCACCCGCACGTCGACGCCGATCTTGTTGAGGAGCTGCATCACCTCGGCCGAGAGGCGCTGCGGCACCGCCGGGAGGATCCGGTCGGCGGCTTCGACGAGGGTGATGCGGATGTCCTTGCCCGGGTCGATCTTGTCGAGGCCGGTGGAGACCACGTGGCGCAGGGTCCGGTGCAGCTCGGCGGCGAGTTCGGTCCCGGTGGCGCCGGCGCCGATCACCGTCACGTGAAGCTGCCCGGGGCGGACCGGCCCCTCCTGGGTGTGCGCCCGCAGGGATGCGTTCACGAGGCGCTGGTGGAAGCGCACCGCCTGGTCCTGGGTGTCGAGGGCGATCGCGTATTCGGCCACCCCGGGGGTCCCGAAATCGTTGGTGGTGGAGCCCACCGCCATCACCAGGGTGTCGTAGGGGACCGAGCGCTCCGGCGTGACCTCGCGCCCCTCCGCATCATGGCTCGCGGCGAGCTGGATCGTGCGCGCCTGCCGGTCGAGACCGATCATGCGCCCGATCCGGTAGCGGAAGCCGTGCATGTGGGCATGGTGCAGGTAATCGACGGCGTGGTGGCCGACGTCGAGGCTGCCCGCCGCGACTTCGTGGAGCAGCGGCTTCCAGATATGCGTGCGGGCGCGGTCGACCAGGGTGACATGCGCGCGCTTGCTGCGCCCGAGCTTGTCGCCGAGCTTCGTCACCAACTGCAGCCCGGCGGCGCCGCCACCGACCACGACGATGCGATGCAGGCCGGCCTCGTTCTCGACGGATGCCATCGACACTCTTTCTTCCCCAGACCGGGATTAAAACGCCGGCCTGCTTACACGTCCTGGGTGTCCGATTGCCACATTTGCCTTTCGACGGCACGCGTGACCAGAGGGCGCGCACCCCCGGATCATGACTGGGGGGCGCCGGGCTGGCGCAGGGGGTGCGCCTCGGCGACCTCCGGCAGGACGAGGCAGGCCTGCGCGATCCGCGCCACCGTCGGATAGGGAGCCGTGTCGACCCCGAAGATGCCGGTCCCGACCCAGAGGCTGACGAGACAGAGGTCGGCGTGGCTCACCGCGTCGCCCTGGCAGAAGCGGCCGGTGCCCGGCTCGGCGCTGAGCCGCGCTTCGAGGGTCCGCAGGCCTGTCTCGAAGGCGTTGCGCAGGAAGTCGAGCATCCGCTCCCGGGGCAGACTGTAATGTTCCATCAGGAAGGTGCGGACCCGCGGCACGTAGAGCGGGTGGGTGTCACAGGCGACAACCTGCGCCAGGGAGCGCGCCCGCGCCCGCGCCCGGGGATCCTCGGGCAGGAGGCGCACGCCGCCCTTGGTCTCCTCCAGGTAGTCGAGGATCGCCAGCGACTGGGTGAGCGGCGGGCCGTTGCCGTCGAACAGCGCCGGCACCGCGCCCTGCGGGTTGATATTCCGGAACTCCGGCTTGTGCTGATCGCCCGCGTCGAGGTCGATAAACGTCTCCTCGTAGGCGAGGCCCTTCAACTTGAGCGCGATCCGCACCCGGAAGGCGGCGGCCGAGCGCCAGTTGCCGTACATGTGCATGGGACGGGATCTCCGACGGGATCGAAAGAGCACAGCCGAGTTTGGTCCGCGCCGCAAGAGGCAGACCCGGGGGCGACAAGCGGCTGCGGCCGGCCCATATCGGGCGCCTGTCCCGGAGAATCGCCGCCATGGCCGACCAGCCCGAAGCCCGCCGTTTCATCCCCCTCAACATCGCGGTGCTCACCGTCTCGGACACCCGCCGCCTCGAGTATGACCGCTCGGGCGACACGCTCAGCCAGCGCCTGACGGAAGCGGGGCACCGTCTGGCTGCCCGGGCCATCGTGCCGGACGAGATCCCGGCGATCTGCGGCCAGGTCGAGGCGTGGCTGCGCGACCCGGGGGTCGACGTCGTGATCACGACCGGCGGCACCGGCTTCACCGGCCGTGACGTGACCCCGGAGGCGCTGGAGCCCCTGTTCGAGAAGCGGATGGACGGCTTCTCGGCGGTGTTCCACCGGATTTCCTACGACAAGATCGGCACCTCGACCCTGCAGTCCCGCGCCACCGCCGGGGTCGCACAGGCGACCTACGTGTTCGTGCTGCCGGGCTCGCCGGGCGCCTGCCGGGACGCCTGGGACGGGATCCTCGCCCAGCAGCTCGACTACCGTCACCGCCCCTGCAACTTCGTGGAGATTATGCCGCGGCTCGACGAGCACCTCCGGCGCGGGGCGAGCATCACGGTCTAGATATCAAGCGACCGCGTTGCCCTCCTTGCGGCGCAGGACCGAGTGCTTCCGGCCATAGAAGAAGTACACGACGAGCCCGATCGCCATCCAGATCACCAGCCGCAGCCACGTGTCGAGCGGCAGGCCGATCATCAGCAGCAGGCAGAACAGGATGCCGAGGATCGGCACCACCGGCACGGCGGGCGCCCGGAACGGGCGCTCCATGTGGCGGTCGGTCCGGCGCAGGTAGATCACCGCACCGCAGACAAGGATGAAGGCGGCCAGCGTCCCGATGCTCACCATCTCGCCCAGGATGTTGATCGGCACCAGGGCCGCCACCAGGGCAACCCCGGCCCCGATGAGTGCCTGGCTGCGGTAGGGCGTCTGGTAGGTCGGATGGACCTGCGAGAACATCTTCGGCAGCAGGCCGTCCTGGGCCATGGTGAAGAAGATCCGGCTCTGGCCGTAGAGCAGGACCAGGATGACGGTGGTCAGCCCGGTCAGCGCCCCGAGCTTGATCAGCAGGGCGAACCAGCCGATGCCGATCACATCGACCCCCTTGGCGATCGGGTCCGGGACGTTCAGGTCCTTGTAGGGCACGAGCCCGGTGAGCACGGCGGCCACCAGCACGTAGAGGATCGTGCAGATGGCGAGCGAGCCCAGGATGCCGATGGGCATGTCCTTCTGCGGTCGGCGCGCTTCCTGGGCGGCAGTCGAGACCGCGTCGAAGCCGATGAAGGCGAAGAACACGACGCCCGCGCCGCGCAGGATGCCGCTGTAGCCGAAATGCCCGAAGGTGCCGTCGTTCGGCGGGATCAGCGGGCTCCAGTGGGTCGTGTCGACATGGCTCCAGCCGAGCACGATGAAGGCCACGACCACGGTGAGCTTCACCGCCACCATGATGTTGTTGAAGCGGGCCGATTCTTTCGTGCCGCGCATCAGCAGGATCGTGATGAGCGCCACGATCAGCACGGCCGGCAGGTTGAACAGGGCTGTGCCGCCGTCGATCGGCGTGCCCGGCGCGTGCGCGAACCGGGCCGGGATCACGATCCCGACATCCTTCAGGATGCTGGCGACGTAGCCCGACCAGCCCACCGCCACGGTGGCCGCCCCCATGGCGTATTCCAGGATCAGGTCCCAGCCAATCAGCCAGGCGAAGAACTCGCCGAGCGTCGCGTAGGTGTAGGTGTAGCTCGACCCGGCCACCGGGATCAGCGCCGCCATCTCGGAGTAGCACAGCCCCACGAAGGCGCAGGCGATGCCGCCGAGCACGAAGGAGAGCATGATGCCCGGCCCGGCATACTGGGCCGCAGCGGTGCCGGTGAGCACGAAGATGCCGGCGCCGATGATCGCGCCGATGCCCATGGCGGTGATCGAGAGTGCGCCCAGCGATTTCGAGAGTTGCTGCTCGCCCTCGCCGCTCTCGAGGATGTCGCCGACCGATTTGCGCCCCATCAGGCCCGACGAGTCCATTGCACCATCCTTCCAGGGCGATGTTGGGTCAGCGCGCGCCCGCTAGCGCAGAGGCGGCAAACCGTCTGCCGCACTTCGAGTGTTGTAGAGGAGGATTGGCCGACAACAACAAGCTCGGGCGCATGATTGTGCCGATCAGGCCCGATCGATCCGCGCGATCAGCGGTCTGACCTTGAGGCGGGGCGCGAACACGGCCCCGGCGCGCAACGCATCCCGTCGAACGACGTCGCCGGCCCGCGCCTGCCGGGCCCCGGCCAGGATCTCGATTCGGCCGACGAGGCGGCCGAACCAGCCGCCGGCCGGACGTTGCAGGCGGCCGAGCCCGATCTCGGGCCGCGCGGTCCCGATGAAGCGGTCGAGGGTGCGGATCCAGCCCTCGGCCGGGACGTCTCCGGCCTCCAGGCACAGGACCCAGTCGCGGCGGGCCGCGGCGGCGCCTGTCGCGTAGGGGTTGCGACCTCGATGAACGACCAGGGTCGCACCGGTCGCCTCCGCGACGGCCGCGACCGGTTCGCTCTCGATGCCCGCAACGATCACCGCGTCGCCGATCAGGCCGCCGGCCACCCCGGACACCAGCACGCTGAGCGTGTCGGCGAGGCGATCGATCGCGTCCGGATCGGCCGGGTCGGCCAGATAGGTCACCGCGGAGAGCATGAGCGCGCCCATAGACGATTCTGCGCCGCCGTAAACCGTTGATCCGTTTCCCGAAGGTGCCGGAGCGACGCGCCCGAGTCGGGTTTGCTGCAAAAATAGGCGTTGGGCCGCAGCATGTTCACTGTATGTCCCACGTGAAACACGGAGGCGAATCGTCATGGCGGGGCTGCGGGATGGGGCCAAGTCCGGCGTTTCGCTGCGCCTCGGGACGAGCACGCCGTCCGGGGGCACGCCGGGGGCGTGGTGCGACGGCCAATCCCACCGGCCGTTTCGAAGCGACCCGGCGCGAGGCGTTCAATGATTCCGATTGGGAAACCGACGATCCGGCTCCCCTGCGCACGCAGGTCACGCCGGAGCGGACCGCCCGGATCATTGCCCGCAATACGTCGCCCGACATCCCCTTCGACCGATCGATCAACCCGTATCGCGGCTGCGAGCACGGCTGCATCTACTGCTACGCGCGCCCGACCCACGCCTGGCTCGGCCTGTCGCCCGGGCTCGATTTCGAATCGCGGATCGTCGCCAAGCCCGAGGCCGCCCGGCTCCTCGCCCGCGAACTCGCGGCGCCGGGCTATCGCCCGGAGACGATCGCGCTCGGCACGGCCACCGACCCCTACCAGCCGGTGGAGCGCGAGCACCGCATCACCCGCGCGGTGCTCGAGGTGCTGCGGGATGCCCGCCACCCGGTCGGCATCACCACGAAGTCCGACCTCGTGCTGCGCGATCTCGACATCCTGGCCGAGATGGCCGCGCGGAATCTCATCCTCGTGGCGATCTCGCTTCCGACCCTGGAGCCCGGTCTCGCCCGCCGCCTCGATCCGCGCGCGCCCCGGCCGGAGAAGCGGCTCGCCGCGATGGGGCGCCTCAGCGCCGCGGGGGTGCCAGTGATGGTCAACCTCTCGCCGATCATCCCGGGGCTCACCGATCACGAGATCGAGGCGATCTTGTCGCGCGCCCGGGAGAACGGCGCGAGCCGCATCGGCCACGCGCTGCTGCGGCTTCCCGGCGAGGTCGCCGACCTCGTGGCCGACTGGTTCGCCGAACATTATCCCGAGCGGAAGGCCCGGGCCTTCGGGCTGCTGGCGCAGGCCCGGGGCGGTCGCGAGAACGATTCCCGCTTCGGCCATCGCTTCCGCGGCGAGGGCGCCTACGCGGCGATGATCGGCCAGCGGGTCCGACTGGCGGGCACCCGGCTCGGCTTCGCGTTCGGGCGCATGGAGTTGAACCGGGACGCCTTCCGCAGACCGGGGACACAGCTGGCACTGTTCTGAGGTCCTATCCGAACCCGCGCGTGAAGCTGAGGCGGTGATGCGGGCTGCGGCCGAGTGCCATCAGACCGGCGCGGTGGACGGCCGTGCCGTAGCCGACATTGCGCTCCCAGCCGTAGCCGGGATGACGCTCGGCGAGGCGGCGCATCAAACCGTCCCGGAACACCTTGGCGATGATCGAGGCGGCGGCGATCTGCGGCACAATCTGGTCGCCGCCGACCACAGCCCTGCCGGGCAGGCCCGGCAGGGCGTCCCGCCCGTCGACTAGGACCGGCGCGTCGAGGTTGAGGCGCGCGACCGCCCGCGCCATGGCATCCAAGGTCGCCGCGCGGATGTTGATCCGGTCGATCAGCGCCCGGGATCCCGCCGCCACCGCGACGCGTGCCTCCGCGCGGATCAGCGGCGCCAGCCGCTCGCGGACCGGCTCGGCCACACGCTTGCTGTCGTCGAGGGCGGCGAGCAGCGCGGGCGGGATCGCCGCCGGATCGAACCAGACCGCGGCCACCACCACGGGGCCGCACAGCGCGCCGCGCCCGACCTCGTCGCACCCGATCACGGCGGGGTAGTCCGCGGCCCTGGCCGGATCGAACGGCGATGTCGTGGCGGACGGCTTTTGGGAGGCGGCATAGCGCCCTCCTGCCATCCCGCGCGGGCGCCGTCACCGGTCAGGCGGCGTCCCGGGTGCCCCGTTCGCCGCCATGCGCCTCGATGATGTTGCCGAAGAACTGGCGCGCGCTCACGTCCCAGCCGCAGCGCATCGCCTCGGCCCGGCACGCGGCGCGCGACAGGTCGAGGGCGGCGAGCGCGGCGGCCCGCAGGTCCCGGTCGAGGATCCCAACCCGGGTGCCGCCGACCACGTCGTTCGGGCCCGACACCGGGAAGGCCGCCACCGGCAGGCCGCTGGCCAGAGCCTCCAGGAGAACGATGCCGAAGGTGTCGGTGAGGCTCGGGAACACGAACACGTCGCAGGCCGCGTAGATCGCCGAGAGGGCCGCGCCGGTGCGGGTGCCGAGGAATCGCGCCCCGGGCGCCAGCGCCTGGAGCCGCGCCCGGTCCGGCCCGTCGCCGACCACGACCTTGGTGCCGGGCAGATCAAGGCTCAGGAAGGCCGCGACGTTCTTCTCCACCGCGAGCCGCCCGACATACAGGAACAGCGGCCGGGGCAGGCCGGCGAGGTCCGCCGGCACCGGCGCGCCGGGCTCGGCCGGCCGGAACCGATCGGTGTCGACGCCCCGGGTCCAGCGCATCAGCCGGCCGAAGCCCCGGTCCGTGAGTTCGCCCTGGAGCGAGGCGGTACTGACCATCGTGCCCCGGGCCGCGCCATGGAACCGGCGCAGATACGCGTAGGACCACGCCTCAGGCACCGGCGCGCGGGCCGCGAGGTACTCGGGAAACCGCGTGTGGTAGCTCGTCGTGAAGGGCAGGTCGTTGACGAGGCAGTGGCGCCGCGCGGCAAGACCCACCGGTCCCTCGGTGGCGATATGGACGCGGCTCGGCCGCTCCGATCTCCAGCGCGCCGCCACCCGCTCCCGCCCGGCATAAGCGAGGCGGATCTCCGGATAGCCCGGAAGGGGCAGCGAGCAGAAATCCGCCACGGAGAGCAGCGCGACCTCGAAACCGTGCTCTGGGGCGCGGCGGACCATCTGTTCCAGGGAGCGCACGACGCCGTTGACCTGCGGGTGCCACGCATCGCTGGCGATGAGGAGCTTCACGGAGCGCGCCCTCACGCCACCGCACGCCGGCCCGGCAGCGCCCGCGGCACGGCCTCGGCCGCGCGGGCCCGCAGGAGGCTGGGATAGTGCAGCACCTCGATGCGGCCGTCGTAATGCTCGACGAGCCCGGTGCAGGATTCCACCCAGTCGCCGGTGTTGAGATAGCGCAGCTCGCCGATCGGCCGGTCCGCCGCGTGGTGGATGTGACCGCAGATGACGCCGTCGGCGCCCTGGCGGCGGGCCTCCTCGGCCAGGATCGTCTCGAAGCGGCCGATGAAGCTGACGGCATTCTTCACCCGCAGCTTCGCCCAGGCTGAGAGCGACCAGTAGGAGAGGCCGAGACGCCGCCGAACCTTGTTGATCGCGGTGTTGAGGGTCAGCGCCAGGGTGTAGGCACCGTCCCCGAGATGGGCGAGCCAGGGCGAATGGCGCACCACCATGTCGAACTGGTCGCCGTGGATCACGAGGTAGCGCCGCCCGTCCGCGGCCTCGTGGATCGCGGTCTCGGCCAGTTCGATCCCGCCGAAGCTCGTGCCGACATAGTCGCGCAGGAACTCGTCGTGGTTGCCCGGCAGGTAGACGATGCGGGCGCCCTTGCGGACCTTGCGCAGGAGCTTCTGCACGACGTCGTTGTGCTCCTGCGGCCAGTACCAGCCCGAGCGCAGCTGCCAGCCGTCCACGATGTCCCCGACGAGGTAGATCGTGTCGGCGTCGTAGTCCTTGAGGAAGGACAGCAGCAGCCCGGCCTGGCAGCCGCGCGTGCCGAGATGCAGGTCGGACAGGAACAGCGTCCGCACGCGGACCGGCATCTCCTCAACCTCGGCCACGGCATCCTCTCCCGGCGGCTGAACGGTGCCGGAATCCAGAGCGCGATCCGATCTCAGTTTGATGACGCGCCATTCGGGGCCGCGCCGGGCAGCGCGTGCAGGGCAGCGAATCCTTTCAACCGAGGATCGACGTCGCTGCACCGCACAAAAAATTTTTTTGCCAAGTTCCGGAAGTTTTTCCGGTTTTCCTTTCCAGCGCCGCCCGCTCATAATACCAGATGACCGGCGGCTCGGCCCGAGCTGAGCCGGGCGTAGACAGGAAGGCGGCGAGGACGGCCCTGGGGCCTTGAACGGGACGGCATTTCGGAGGCGACCGGCGCGCGGGGGCGTGCCGCGACGCGAGCGGCGTGACGCCGCCTGCCGCTCCGTTGCGCCCCCCGATCTACGGCAGAGGATGGCGTTCGAGGGGGCGCGGCGCGAGCCGCGGCCGACGGCGCCGGACCGACTCCCGAGGACGCTTGGACAACCCGGCGCGGATATGGCCCGCGCACAACGGACTATTCGGAGGAAACATCATGGCCGCAACCCGGCGCCCCGGTCGCAACCACCTCTTCATCCCCGGCCCCACCAACATCCCGGATCGCGTCCTGCGCGCCATGCACGTGCAGTCGGAGGATCACCGCTCGCCGAGCTTCCCCGAGCCTCGTGAAGCCGCTGCTCCAGGACTCCAAGATGGTGTTCGGCTCGACCAACGGGACGATCATCCTGTTCCCGTCCTCGGGTACCGGCATCTGGGAATCGGCCCTGTCCAACACCCTCTGCCGGGGCGACAAGGTGCTCACCTCCCGCTACGGCCAGTTCAGCCATCTCTGGGTCGACATGGCCCAGCGCCTCGGCCTCGACGTGATCGTCCAGGAGGAGGAGTGGGGCACCGGCGCCGATCCGCAGAAGATCGAGGAGGCACTGCGGGCCGACAAGGATCACGCCATCAAGGCCGTGATGGTCGTCCACAATGAGACCGCCACCGGCGTCACCAGCGACATCGGCGCGATGCGCAAGGCGATCGACGCCGCCGGCCACCCGGCGCTGCTGTTCGTGGACGGAATCTCGTCGATCGGCTCGCTGCCGTTCAAGATGGACGAGTGGGGCGTCGACTGCGCCATCGCGGGCTCGCAGAAGGGCTTCATGCTGCCGGCCGGCCTCGGCCTCATCTGCATCAGCCCGAAGGCGCTCAAGATCGCCGAGGGCGGCACCGGCCGCAACGACCGGCTCGGCCACGCCTACTTCGCCTGGAAGGACCAGCTGGCCGCCAACGCCACCGGCTACTTCCCCTACACGCCGGCGCTCCCGCTGCTCTACGGCCTGCGCGAGGCCCTGGAGATCGTGAAGGAAGAGGGGCTGGAGAACATCTATCACCGCCATCACGTCCTCGGCGAGGCGACCCGGCAGGCGGTGGCGGCCTGGGGTCTGAAGCCCTGCGCCAAGGAGCCGAAGTGGAACTCCGACACGGTCACGGCGATCGTGGTGCCGGAGGGCGCCGACGCCGCCAAGGTAATCAGCCACGCCTACGAGCGCTACAACCTGTCGCTCGGGGCCGGCCTGTCGAAAGTCGCCGGCAAGGTGTTCCGCATCGGCCACCTGGGCGACCTGAACGAGCTGTCGCTGCTGGGCGCCATCGCGGGCGCCGAGATGGCGATGCTCGATTGCGGCATCAAGGTCACGCCGGGCTCGGGCGTCGCCGCCGCCTCCAGCTACCTGCGCGAGAATCCGCTGCATAAGGCGTGAATCGCGCACGTCGCCGGGGCGGGATCGGGTTGCCGGTCCCGCCCCGGCGCGCGAGTAAGAACAAGACTATCGAGGAAGCCGCCCGTCGTTCGAGAGGGGTCCTATGACCAAGAAGATCGTGTTCCTGGATCGTGAATCCCTCGATGCCAGGGTCCGACCGTTCAACTTCCCGCACGAATACGTCGAGCACGAGTCGACCTGGACGCCGGAGGATACGGTCTCCCGCCTCAAAGGAGCGGAGATCGCGCTGATCAACAAGGTCCCGATGCGGGCCGAAACGCTGAAGCAGCTCCCCGACCTGAAGCTGATCGCGGTTGCCGCCACCGGCACCGACGTGGTCGACAAGGCCCAGGCCAAGGCGCAGGGCGTCACCGTCGTCAACATCCGTAATTACGCGTTCAACACCGTGCCGGAGCACGTGGTCGGGCTGATGTTCGCCCTGCGCCGGGCGATCGTGCCCTACGCCAACTCGGTGCGGCGCGGCGACTGGGCGAAGTCCACGCAGTTCTGCTACTTCGACTACCCGATCTACGACATCGCCGGCTCGAAGCTCGGCATCGTCGGCTACGGGGCGCTCGGCAAGTCGATCGGCAAGCGCGCCGAGGCGCTGGGCATGAAGGTGCTGGCCTACGACGTGTTCCCGCAGGAGGGTCTCGTCGATTTCGAGACGATCCTCACGCAGTCCGACGTGATCACGCTGCACGTGCCGCTGACCCCCGACACCAAGGGGATGATCGGCGCCGCCGAGCTCAAGAAGATGAAGAAGAGCGCGATCCTCATCAACACGGCCCGGGGCGGGCTCGTGGACGAGGCGGCTCTGCTCGCCGCGCTCAAGGACGGCACCATCGCGGGCGCCGGCTTCGACGTGGTGGCGCAGGAGCCGCCCAAGGACGGCAACATCCTGTGCGACGCCGATCTGCCGAACCTGATCGTCACGCCGCACGTGGCCTGGGCGAGCAAGGAGGCGATGCAGATCCTGGCCGATCAGCTCGTCGACAACGTCGAGGCTTTCGTGGCGGGCAAGCCGCAGAACGTGGTCGAGAGCTGAGACCACGCGCTTCGCACGCCGTCATTCCGGTGCGCCGCAGGCGAGTCCGGAGCCGAAGGGGCGCGCCGGAGGCGGGCAATCCAGAACGGCCAGCGGTGCAGGCCGGGAATCATCTGTGCGTCCGGGTTCCGGGCTCCGCTTCGCGGTCCAGGATCGACGGCGCGAATGTCCTGAGAACCCTAAAGCCCGCTGCGGGCCGAGGTAGGAAATGACGAAGAAGCTGCTGTTCCTGTTCGACACCGATGCCGTGCCGAACGTGTTCGACACGGTCGTCGGCTACGACGGCGGCGCGGACCACATCACCGGCTACGGCGGCGTGAACCCCGACAATGTTGGCGCGCTGGTGGACGGCACGATCTACACCCGCGGCGGCTCCGAGAAGAAGTCGACGGCGATCTTCGTCGGCGGCGGCAGCATGGCGGCCGGCGAGGAGCTGTTCACCGCCGTCAAGAAGCGCTTCTTCGGCCCGTTCCGGGTCTCGGTCATGCTCGATTCCAACGGCTCGAACACCACGGCCGCCGCGGGCGTCGCGCTGGTCGCCAAGGCCGCCGGCTCGCTCCAGGGCAAGAAGGCCATCGTGCTGGCGGGCACCGGCCCGGTCGGCATGCGCTCGGCCGCGCTCCTCGCCGGCGAGGGCGCCGAGGTCACCATCGCGGGCCGCGCCCTCGACAAGACCCAGGCCGCCGCAGACCAGATCAACAAGCGCTTCAAGGTCAACGTGAAGGCCGCCGCGACCCCCGACGAGGCCTCCCGCGTCGCCCTGGTGAAAGGCACCAACCTCGTGTTCACGGCCGGCGCCATCGGCGTCGAGCTGCTGCCGGAAGCCGCCTGGGCTCAGGAATCGTCCATCGAGTTCGTCGCCGACTACAACGCCCAGCCCCCGACCGGCATCGGCGGCATCGACGTGATGGACAAGGGCAAGGAGCGCAACGGCAAGCAGGCCTTCGGCGCGCTCGGCATCGGCGGCCTGAAGCTCAAGCTGCACCGGGCCTGCGTCGGCCAGCTCTTCGAGAGCACCGACAAGGTGCTCGACGCCGAGGAGATCTACGCCCTCGCCAAGACGATGGCCTGACGGGAGAGGCGCCCATGTCGGACACGCAACCGCCAGAGAATGCGACCATCCAGACCTTCCTGACGGAGCTGGCGAGCGCCGCCCCGACCCCCGGCGGCGGTGGCGCGGCGGCAATCTCC
This sequence comes from Methylobacterium sp. P31, assembly GCA_050632875.1. Lineage (GTDB taxonomy): Bacteria > Pseudomonadota > Alphaproteobacteria > Rhizobiales > Beijerinckiaceae > Methylobacterium. Next base: position 825,093 of record JBODSC010000001.1, read on the forward strand.
GGCGCCATGGGCGCGGCCCTGGTGTCGATGGTCTGCAACCTCACCATCGGCAAGAAGAAGTACGTCGAGGTCGAGGCCGAGCTGAAGGACGTGCTCGCCAAGTCCGAGGGCCTGCGGGTCGTCCTCACCGGCATGATCGGCGAGGATGTTCAGGCCTTCGACGCCGTCATGGGCGCCTACGGGCTTCCGAAAGGCACCGACGACGAGAAGGCGGCGCGCGCCGAGAAGATCCAGGCCGCCCTCAAGACGGCCACCGACGTCCCTCTCGCCTGCTGCCGGGCCTGCCGCTCGGTGATCGACCTCGCGGCGATCACGGCCGAGAAGGGGAACCTCAACGTCGTGTCGGATGCCGGCGTGGCCGTGCTCTCGGCCTATGCGGGCCTGCGCAGCGCTGCCTTGAACGTCTACGTCAATGCGAAGGGTCTTGAGGACCGGCTGTTCGCCGACGAACGGCTCAAGGAACTGGAGGACCTGCTCTCCGAAGCCGGAGCGCTGACCGAGAAAATCTACGCGGTCGTCAAGGCCAAGGTGAACTGAAAGCGCCGTACCCGGATCAGGGTGCCGGCAAAGAATCGACAGTCGAGGCCGGGTGCAGCATGCCCCGGCCTCGTTGTTTTTCCGTATGCTGCATTGCAGTATTGAATACCTTTCGTTGTGCGACCGCGAAAAAGCGCTGATGAAGTGGCCGCTCAAAAAATTTGACGGGCGTAATCTTACGACTCAACTAAAGTAGATGGCGTCAACGGCGGCAACGAACCGCGGAGGAGGCGCCGAATGGACGTCCACGAGTATCAGGCCAAGGAGCTGCTCGCGAGCTTCGGCGTGGCCGTCCCGAAAGGTGCCATCGCGTTCAGCCCGGACCAGGCGGTCTACGCCGCCACCGAACTCGGCGGCTCGTTCTGGGCCGTGAAGGCGCAGATCCACGCGGGCGCCCGCGGCAAGGCCGGCGGCATCAAGCTGTGCCGGACCTACAACGAGGTCCGCGACGCAGCGAAGGACCTCCTCGGCAAGCGCCTCGTCACCATCCAGACCGGCCCCGAGGGCAAGCCGGTGCAGCGGGTCTACGTCGAGACCGCCGACCCGTTCGAGCGCGAGCTCTATCTCGGCTACGTGCTGGACCGGAAGGCCGAGCGCGTGCGGGTCATCGCCAGCCAGCGCGGCGGCATGGACATCGAGGAGATCGCCGCCAAGGAGCCGGCCTCCCTCATTCAGGTGGTCGTCGAGCCGGCGGTGGGCCTGCAGCAATTCCAGGCCCGGGAGATCGCGTTCCAGCTCGGGCTCAACATCAAGCAGGTCTCGGCCGCGGTGAAAACCATCATGAACGCCTACCGGGCGTTCCGCGACTGCGACGGCACGATGCTGGAGATCAACCCGCTGGTCGTCACCAAAGATGACCGCGTGCTGGCGCTCGACGCGAAGATGTCCTTCGACGACAACGCCATGTTCCGCCGGCCGGGCATCGCCGACATGCACGACCCGTCGCAGAGCGACCCCCGCGAGGCCCAGGCCGCCGAGCACAACCTCAGCTATATCGGACTCGAGGGCGAGATCGGCTGTATCGTCAACGGCGCCGGCCTCGCCATGGCCACCATGGACATGATCAAGCACGCGGGCGGCGAGCCGGCGAACTTTCTGGATGTCGGCGGCGGCGCTTCTCCGGAGCGCGTGGCGACGGCCTTCCGGCTGGTGCTCTCCGACCGCAACGTGAAGGCGATCCTGGTCAACATCTTCGCCGGCATCAACCGGTGCGACTGGGTCGCTGAGGGCGTGATCCAGGCCGCCCGCGAGGTGAAGATCGACGTGCCGCTGGTGGTGCGCCTCGCCGGCACGAACGTGGAGGCTGGCAAGAAGATCCTGGCCGAGAGCGGCCTCGACCTGATCACCGCCGACACCCTGGCGGAGGCGGCCCGGAAGGCGGTGGACGCCTGCGGCACCGCCAAGACGCATCACTGAGGGGGAGACCGCGCCATGAGCATCCTCATCGACGAGACCACCCCGATCATCGTCCAGGGCATCACGGGCGACAAGGGCACCTTCCACGCCAAGGAGATGCTGGATTACGGCTCGAACGTCGTCGGCGGCGTCACCCCGGGCAAGGGCGGGCGCACCCATCTCGGCCTGCCGGTGTTCAACACCGTCAAGGAGGCGGTGGCGGCGACCGGCGCCACGACCTCGATCACCTTCGTGGCACCCCCTTCGCGGCGGACGCCATCATGGAGGCGGCCGATGCCGGCCTGCGGCTGGTCTGCTCGATCACCGACGGCATCCCCGCCCAGGACATGATGCGGGTAAAGCGCTACCTCTACCGCTACCCGAAAGAGAAGCGGACCATGGTGGTCGGCCCGAACTGCGCCGGCATCATCTCGCCTGGCAAGTCGATGCTGGGCATCATGCCTGGGCACATCTACCTCCAGGGCAATGTCGGAGTGATCTCCCGCTCGGGCACACTCGGCTACGAGGCCGCTTCCCAGCTCAAGGAGCCTCGGCCTCGGCATCTCGACCTCGGTGGGCATCGGCGGCGACCCGATCAACGGCTCGTCCTTCCTCGATCACCTCGCCCTGTTCGAGACCGACCCGGAGACCGACGCGGTGCTGATGATCGGCGAGATCGGCGGCCCGCAGGAGGCCGAGGCCTCGGCCTGGATCCGCGAGAACATGTCGAAGCCGGTGATCGGCTTCGTCGCCGGGCTGACGGCGCCGAAGGGGCGCCGCATGGGCCATGCCGGGGCGATCATCTCGGCGGCTGGCGACAGCGCCGCCGAGAAGGCCGAGATCATGCGCTCCTACGGCCTCACCGTGGCGCCGGATCCCGGCTCGTTCGGGCGGACCGTGGCCGACGTGCTGGCCCGGGCGGCCTAGCGCCGCCGCATCTGCCGGGCGGAACGCTTTCCCTCCCCCTCTGCGGGGAGGGTGGCCCTCGCGTGAGCGAGGGTCGGGAGAGGGGAGCCCGCCTTCCGGAAGGCGCGCGGCCTCCATGACGGGCAGAGCCTGGTTCTGCACCGTCACTCCCCCTCTCCCGACCCGCTTCGCTGGCCACCCTCCCCCGCAGTGGGGAGGGGCGCGTCGCGCTGACCATTGAAAAGCACCATGCGCCACGAGGTGGCCCCATGACCCGAACCCTTCACGCGACCCCAGGCCTCGTCGACGCCAGCGCCTTCGCGCCGCCGGTCATCACCGGCACCTCGGCCGAGCAGGCCCTCGACATCCTGTTCCAGGCGCTGCTCGATGTCGCCCGCCGGCACGACCCCGACCTGGAAGCTGTGCTCCACGGCACCGCCGACATCTCGCAATTCTCGCCGCAGATGCTCGCCCGGGCGCTGCAGGTGCAGGGCATCTGGTTCCAGCTGATCTCCATCGCCGAGCAGAACGCCGCGATGCGCCGCCGCCGCCACGTGGAGCGCACCGAGGGCAGGGCCGCGCTCGGCGGGTCCTTCGCCAAGGTGTTCGCGGATGCGCGCGCCCAGGGCGTGCCCCCGGAGAAGATCCAGGCGCTCCTCAGCGAGCTGCGCATCCGTCCGACGCTCACCGCCCACCCCACCGAGGGGAAGCGCGTCACGGTGCTGGAGAAGTTTCGGCGGATCTATCTCGTGCTGCGCGAGCTGGAGATGCCGCGCTGGACCGACCGCGAGCGCAACGGTCTCATGAACGAGCTGCGCGACCAGATCGAGCTGGTCTGGATGACGGGGGAGCTGCACCTGGAGAAGGCCACCGTCGAGCGGGAGGTGGCCTGGGGGCTGCATTTCTTCGACGAGACCCTGTTCGAGATGCTGCCCGAAACCATGGAAACCCTGGAGGAATCCCTGGCGGACGCCTACCCGGGCACGGCGTTCAAGGTGCCGCCGTTCTTCCAGTTCGGCTCGTGGATCGGCGGTGACCGGGACGGCAACCCCTACGTCACCGCCGCCGTCACCCGGCAGGCCCTGCTCCGGAATGCCCAGGCCTCGCTCTCCCGCTACCGCGACGGCGTGCACGAACTGGGGCGGACCCTCTCGCTGACCGAGCGCTCGCTGCCGCTGCCGGCAGATTTCAGGCAGGAACTCGACCGACAGCTCGCCGAGAGCGGCCAGGCCCGAGCCATCACCCGGCGCAACCCGGGCGAGCCCTATCGCCAGTACCTCTCCTGCGTCCTGCGCAAGATCGAGGCGACGATCGCCCGCAATGAGGGCGAGCATCCGTCCGGCCCCGATTATGCCAGCGCGGACGGCCTGATCGAGGATCTGCGGGTCCTGGAGCGCGGGCTGACGGACGCCAAGTGCGGGGCTCTGGCCCGGGACCTTGTCCGCCCGGTTCGGCGCATGGTCGAGATCTTCCGCTTCTCGACGGTCCGGCTGGACCTGCGCGAGAACACCACCCGCACCACCGACACGCTGCAGGCGCTCTGGCGGCAGCGCAACGGCGAGGGCGAGCCCCTGCCCTCGGATCGGCGGCCTGGCGGCAGTGGCTCGACGCGGAACTCGCCCGGCCCCGGGATCCGGACCGCTCCTTCGAGAACCTGCCCGACGCCGCCCGCGAGACGCTGGCCACCTTCGCCCTGGTCGCCGAGATGCGCGAGGCCCTCGACCGGGAGGCGTTCGGCGCCTTCGTGCTGTCCATGAGCCACTCGGTCGAGGACGTTCTGGGCGCCTATCTGCTGGCCAAGGAGGCAGGGGTGTTCCTCGACGCGGCCGGCACCGAGATCTGCCCGCTGCCGATCGTGCCCCTGTTCGAGACCATCGACGACCTGCGCGCCGCCCCGGCGATCATGCGGGCGCTGCTCGCCGTGCCGGTGGTGCGCCGCTCCACCCGCTGGCAGGGCGGGGTTCAGGAGGTGATGATCGGGTACTCCGACTCCAACAAGGATGGCGGCTTCATCGCGGCCAACTGGGAGCTGTACAAGGCGCAGAGCAAGCTGACCCGGCTCGGTCAGGAGCCTCGGCGTCGGCATCGCCTTCTTCCATGGCCGCGGCGGCTCGGTGAGCCGGGGCGGCGTGCCGACCCACCGGGGCATCATGGCCCAGCCGCCGGGCTCGATCCGCGGGCGCTTCCGCACCACCGAGCAGGGCGAGGTCGTCTCGTTCAAATACGCCAACCGCGGCACCGCCGCCTACCAGATGGAGCTGCTGGCGGCCTCCGTGTTCGAGCACGCGCTGGCCGGCGACGGCGAGCGGGCGCTGCCGGGGCACGACGACGCCCTGGAGGCGCTCGCCGGTGCCTCGCGGGCGGCCTACGTCCAGCTCCTCCAGACCGACGGTCTCGTCGACTACTTCCAGGCCGCGAGCCCACTGGACGAGATCGCGCTCCTGAACATCGGCTCGCGCCCGGCGCGCCGCTTCGGGGCCCGGTCGCTCTCGGACCTGCGGGCGATCCCCTGGGTGTTCGCGTGGTCTCAGAACCGGCACGTGATCACCGGCTGGTACGGGGTCGGCTCGGGGCTCGCGAGCTTCATCGACGTGCGCGGCCGGGACGGCGAGGCGGCCCTGAAGCGCCTGTTCCAGGAATCCCGCGTGTTCCGCCTTGTCCTGGACGAGGTCGAGAAGACGCTGATGATGGTCGATCTCGACATCGCCCGCGCCTATGCGGGCCTGGTCCCCGATGCGGGTATCCGCGAGCGGATCTTCTCGATGATCGAGGCCGAATACGCCCTGACCCGGGAGATGGTCCTGCGGGTCAGCGGCGGCGCGGAGCTGGCGGAGCGTTTCCCGCTGTTCCGCGACCGCCTGAAGGGCCGACTGCCCACCATCAACCAAGTCAGCCGCGAGCAGGTGGAATTGCTCGCCCGCTACCGTGCCGAGACTGACGATGACCGGCGCGAGGCGGTGAAATCGGCCCTGTTGCTGTCGATCAACTGCATCGCGGTCGGCTTCGGAGCGACCGGGTGAGGCGATGCGCATCCGCTCGCCCCCTGTCGGGAGGTGAACCGCCGGGAGATGCCGGCGGGGCTCTGTCGCAAACGATCCCAAGCCCCATGTTGCCGAGGAGGGTCGGGCGCCCAGGCTCCCCGTCAGCCCCACACGGCACCAGAACCGTCACCAGGAGAGAGAAACACCGATGAGCTTCACCCTGATCCCGCAGGCCAAGGCCCGCCTGCACCGCTCCGAGCTGGCCGTGCCGGGCTCCAACCCGACCTTTATGGAAAAGGCGACCTCCTCGGCCGCCGACGTGATCTTCCTCGATCTCGAGGACGCGGTGGCGCCGGACGACAAGGAGAAGGCCCGCACCAACATCATCCAGGCGCTCAACGACCTGGATTGGGGCAACAAGACCATGATGATCCGCATCAACGGTCTCGACACCCACTACATGTACCGCGACGTGGTCGACATCGTCGAGGCCTGCCCGCGGCTCGACATGATCCTGATCCCCAAGGTCGGCGTGCCGCAGGACGTCTACGCCATCGACGTGCTGGTCACCCAGATCGAGCAGGCCAAGAAGCGCGACAAGGCGATCGGCTTCGAGGTGCTGATCGAGACGGCGCTGGGCATGGCCAATGTCGAGGCGATCGCCCAGTCGTCGAAGCGCCTGGAGGCGATGTCCTTCGGCGTGGCGGATTATGCTGCCTCGACCCGCGCCCGCTCGACCGTGATCGGCGGCGTCAACCCGGACTTCTCGGTGCTCACCGACAAGGATGAGGCCGGCAACCGCCAGACCCACTGGCAGGACCCGTGGCTCTTCGCCCAGAACCGGATGCTGATCGCCTGCCGCGCCTACGGCCTGCGCCCGATCGACGGCCCCTTCGGCGATTTCTCGGATCCGGACGGCTACATCTCGGCGGCCCGGCGCTGCGCGGCTCTGGGCTTCGAGGGCAAGTGGGCGATCCACCCGAGCCAGGTCGAACTCGCCAACCAGGTCTTCACCCCGTCGGAGGCCGAGGTGACCAAGGCCCGCCGCATCCTTCAGGCCATGGAGGAGGCCGCCAAGGCCGGGCGCGGCGCCGTCTCGCTGGATGGCCGCCTAATCGACATCGCCTCGATTCGCATGGCCGAGGCGCTGATCGAGAAGGCCGACGCCATGAAGGCGTAAGCGACGCCAGCGGTCGCCGTACGTAATCGGATGAACCCCTCGCGTCCGCGCTCCGCGGACGCGACGCGCCCTCCCTCTCCCTCCGCGGGTGAGGGAGGGCGCGCGCGTTTCCGGGCTCAGGCCCGGCAGCTCTCGAAGCCGGCCCGGATCGCCGCCTCATCGAGGTTGCGCCCGATGAACACCACGCGCGAGACCCGCGGCTCGTCCGGCCCCCAGTCGCCCTGCACGTCCCCGTCGAGGATCATGTGCACGCCCTGGAAGACGAAGCGCTTCGGCTCGTTCGGGAAGGCGACGATGCCCTTGCAGCGCAGGATGTCGGGCCCCTGGACCTGAGTCAGGTTCGAGATCCAGGGCATGAATTTTTCCGGATCCACCTCCCCGTCGATCCGGGCCGAGATCGACCGGATGTCGGAATCGTGATGGTGGTGGTGGCCCTCCTCCAGGAAGTCGGGCTCCACGTCGAGAATCCGGTCGAGATCGAAGGCGTTGCGCTCCAGCACGGCATCGAGGGGCACGGCGCAGTTCTGGGTGCGATGGAGCTTGGCCAACGGGTTGATCGTGCGGATCTCGGCCTCGACCCGGTCGAGATCGGCGGGGAGACGAGATCGCTCTTGTTGAGCAGGATCACGTCCGCGAAGGCGATCTGGTTGCGCGCCTCCGGGGCGTCCTTGAGGCGGTCGGACAGCCACTTGGCATCCGCCACCGTCACGACAGCATCCAGGCGGGCGGCCTCACCCACATCCTGATCGACGAAGAAGGTCTGCGCCACGGGCGCCGGATCGGCGAGGCCCGTGGTCTCGACGATGATCGCGTCGAACTTGCCCCGGCGCTTCACGAGCCCGTCCATGATCCGGATCAGGTCGCCGCGCACGGTGCAGCAGACGCAGCCGTTGTTCATCTCGAACACTTCCTCGTCCGCGCCGACGACGAGGTCGTTGTCGATGCCGATCTCGCCGAACTCGTTGACGATCACCGCGTAGCGCTTGCCATGGTTCTCCGTGAGGATCCGGTTGAGGAGCGTGGTCTTGCCCGCGCCGAGATAGCCGGTAAGCACCGTGACCGGGATCTTCCCGGCGGTGGATCCAGCTTGGGCGGAAGCAGGGCTCATGTCGGTCATGACGGATTCTTCAATCGGGTCTAAGGGGGTCGGAAGGGGCTGCGCACCCGCGAGCGTTGTCATATTGTAACAAATCCCGTCAAAGGAAGACGGGATCACACGGTTTCGCGACCGGGGCCCCCGATAGATTGCGCGCGGGACAAGCTTTGCTCTAGGCACAGGAAGCCGCCGGGGACTACCCGCGCGGTACGCCATAGAAAAGCACCAGCGATCGCATTGATGTGGGCGGCGTCCCGGCGCGCACCGTATCCGTATCCGTCAGCCCGGTCTCTTCGCCCGGACTTAGAAGATCATTCCCATGGACGCCCGAAATCCGCTCGAACAGGACGAGGCGGTCACCGCATCGCCGCGCAGGCGCCGGTGGCGGGGGCCCCTCCTCGCCGTGGCGCTCCTCGCAGCCGCGGGCGCCTTTGCGTTCGCCTTTCCGGACCGTGCCCGTGAGGCCGCCTCAGGCATCCTGGGCTCGCTGACCGGCCTGTTCGCTTCGAGCAACCCCGATCCGGACATCGATGCGGAGAAGGCCGGTCCGGTCGAGCGGATCTTCCGGCCCACCAAGGAGCAGCGCGCGGCTTTCGAGATCCTGCCGGTCGCCACCCAGGTGTTCCGTCCGGAAGGGGTTGCCGAGGGACGCATCGCCCTCAACGAGGACGACAACGTGCCGGTGGTCTCGCCCTATGCGGGCCGGGTGACGAAGGTGCTGGTCCGTGCAGGCGACGACGTCAAGGCTGGCGACGTGCTGCTGACGCTCGAGGCCACCGACATGGTCCAGGCGCAGAACGATTATCAGGCGGCCCTGAACAATCTCCAGAAGCAGCAGGCACTCCTGAAGCTCGACCAGACCATCGCGCAGCGCCAGCAGGAACTGTTCCAGGCCCACGCCACGGCCCTCAAGGACTACCAGTCGGCGCAGAACGACGTGATCGCCGCCCAGAGCGACCTGAAGACCGCCGAGGCCGCCCTGGACGCGGTGAAGAACCGCCTGCGGCTGCTGGGCAAGACCGACGCCGAGATCGCCGCCTACGAGAAGAAGGGCACGCTGAGCCCGGAGACCCAGATCCGGGCTCCGATCGCCGGCACGATCGTCCAGCGGAAGGTGGGCATCGGCCAGTACCTCTCGGCCTCCAGCGACCCGGTCTTCGTGATCGGCGACCTGTCGACAGTCTGGCTCATCGCCAACGTCCGCGAGAGCGAGATCCCGAAGATCCGCATCGGCCAAGAGGTCGAGGCCAAGGTGGCGGGCTTCGGCGCGCGGGTGTTCAAGGCCCGGGTGAACTACATGGCCTCAAGCCTCGACCCGGCCACGCGCCGGCTCGCCGTGCGCAGCGAGGTCGACAACCCCGACCGGGTGCTACGCCCGGAGATGTTTGCCACCTACACGATCATCACCGGCAAGGGCGAGCCGAGCCCGAGCGTGCCGGTGGCCGCCATCGTGTACGAGGGCGACCGCACCCACGTCTGGGTGGCCCGGCCGGACGGCGCCGTGGAGGCGCGGGATGTCAAGCTCGGCCTGATCAACGGCGACAACGCCCAGGTCGTCCAGGGCCTGCGGCCGGGCGAGGAGGTCGTGACCCGCGGAGGCCTGTTCATCGACCGGGCCGCCAGCGGCGACAAGGCGTCCTGAGCGAGGTTTCGTCCGATGAACAGCCTGATCGCCTTCTCGCTCCGCCAGCGCGTGCTGGTGGTGCTGCTGTTCGTGGTGATGCTCGGCATCGGCTACGGCGCCTACACGCAGCTCAACATCGAGGCCTATCCCGATCCGGTCCCGCCCCTCGTCGACGTGATCACCCAGAATCCCGGTCAATCCGCCGACGAGATCGAGCGCTACATCACGATCCCCCTGGAGGTGGCGCTGGCCGGCATCCCCAACGCCCAGGTGGTGCGCACGATCTCGCTGTTCGGCCTGTCCGACGTGAAGGTGCAGTTCAACTACGAATACACGTACGAGGAGGCGCTGCAGCGGGTGCTCAACCGGCTGTCGCAGGCTCCACCGCTCCCGAACGGCGCCACGCCGCAAATCTCGCCGACGAGCCCGGTGGGCGAGATCATGCGCTACAAGCTCGTCGGCCCGGCGGGCTACTCGCCCATGGACATGAAGACCCTGCAGGACTGGGTGCTTCAGCGCCGGTTCAAGGCGATTCCGGGGGTCGTCGACGTCACGGCCTTCGGCGGCAAGGCCAAGGAATACGAGGTCGCGGTCGACCTGAACCGCCTCCAGGCGCAGGGCCTGACCCTGGTCCAGCTCACCACGGCGCTGAACAACGCCTCGATCAATGTCGGCGGGCAGACGCTGAATGTCGGCCAGCAATCGGCGGTGGTGCGCGGCATCGGCCTGATCCGCGACATGGACGACATCAAGGACACGATGATCAGCCTCGTCAACGGCACGCCGGTGCTGGTGCGGGACGTGGCGGAGGTGCGGGTCTCGAACGCGCCGCGCCTCGGCATCGTCGGCCACGACGACCAGCCCGACATCGTCGAGGGCATCGTGCTCATGACCCGCGGCGGCAAGAGCCTGCCGACGCTGGAGCGGGTCGAAGCCGAGATCGACAAGATCAACAGCTCCACGATCCTGCCGCCCGACGTGAAGATCGAGCGCATCTACGACCGCTCGGGCCTTATCCACACCACCACCCACACGGTGATGCACAACCTCATCTTCGGCGTGGTGCTGGTCTTCGTCGTGCAGTGGCTGTTCCTCGGCTCGCTCACCAGCGCGATCATCGTGGCGGCGACGATCCCGTTCGCTCTGGGCTTCGCGATCCTGATCCTGGTGGTGCGCGGCGACTCGGCGAACCTCCTGTCGCTCGGCGCCATCGATTTCGGCCTGATCGTCGACGCCACCGTGATCATGGTCGAGAACGTGTTCCGCCACATCGCCGAGCCCGACCACGTGACGGGCGAGGCCCCGCCCGGCGGCCTGACCGGGCGGCTCGGCACCATCGCGATCGCCGGGCGCGAGGTGAACCGGGCGATCTTCTTCTCGGCCACGATCATCATCGTCGGCTTCCTGCCGCTGTTCACGATGACCGGCGTCGAGGGCCACATCTTCGGCCCGATGGCCAAGACCTACGCGTACGCGCTGCTGGGCGGCCTGCTCGCCACCTTCACGGTTTCGCCCGCACTCTCGGCGCTGATCCTTCCCAAGAAGCTGGAGGAGCGCGACACGCTCATCGTGCGCATGCTGCGCGTCGGGCACGAGCGGATCCTGGCCTTCGGCCTGCGCAACCGGATCCTGTCGCTCGCCGTGATGCTGGCGATCCTCCTCGTCTCGGGGCTCGTGGCGCGCAATCTCGGCCTGGAGTTCCTGCCCCGGCTCGAGGAGGGCAACCTCTACGTGCGCGGCACCATGCCGTCCTCAATCTCGCTGGAGGCCGGCAACGCCTACGTCCAGCGCATGCGCAAGATCTTCCAGGAGGTCCCGGAGGTCACCACGGTCCTGTCACACCAGGGCCGCCCCAATGACGGCACCGACGCCACCGGCTTCTTCAACGTCGAGATCCTGGCGCCCCTGAAGCCCATCGACCAGTGGCGGAAGGGGCTCGACAAGGAGACGCTCATCCAGAACCTCAGCAAGAAGCTGGAGGCGGAATTCCCGGTATCGAGTTCAACTTCTCGCAGTATATCGAGGACAACGTCCAGGAAGCGGCCTCGGGCGTGAAGGGCGAGAACTCGGTCAAGATCTACGGCAACGACCTCGTTCAGCTCACCAAGACCGCCAATGCCGTCAAGGCGGCCCTGGCCACAGTGCCCGGGGTCACCGACCTGTCGGTCTTCGAATCCCTCGGCCAGCCGACGGTGCGGATCGACGTCGACCGCCACAAGGCCGCCCGCTACGGCCTGTCCATCGGCGACGTGAACACCACGATTCAGGCGGCGATCGGCGGCCAGACCGCGGGCGACCTCTACGAGTACGGCTCCGACCGCCACTTCCCCATGCGGGTGCGGCTCGCCAAGGAGTTCCGCTCGTCGCTGGCCGGCATCCGCAACATCGCGGTGGGCGCCCAGAACCCGAGCGGCGGCGTGATCCAGGTCCCGCTTTCCGAAATCGCCGACGTGGACCTCGTCTCAGGCGCCTCGTTCATCTATCGCGAGGACCAGGAACGCTACATTCCGGTGAAGTTCTCGGTGCGCGGCCGCGACCTCGGCAGCGCGGTGATCGAGGCCCAGCGCAAGGTCGCCGAGGCGGTGGACCTGCCACCGGGCTACCGGCTGGAATGGGTCGGGCAGTTCACGAACCTTAAGGAGGCGGCAGCCCGCCTGAGTCTCGTGGTGCCGGTCACCCTGCTGCTGATCGCGCTGCTGCTGTACATCAACTTCTCGTCGGTCGCCGACATGCTGCTGACGCTGTCGGTGATCCCGATGGCCATGATCGGCGGCATCTTCGCCCTGGCGCTGACCGGCACGCCATTCTCGATCTCGGCGGCGATCGGCTTCATCGCGCTGTTCGGCATCTCCACCATGGAAGGCGTGATCCTGCTCGCCTACTACAACCAGCTCCTCAACGAAGGCTGGCGGCGTCAGGACGCGGTCTGGCAGGCCGCGGTGGTGCGCATGCGCCCGGTGATGATGACCTGCGTGGCCGCCTGTGTCGGCCTTCTGCCGGCGGCAGTCTCCACGGGCATCGGCTCGCAGGTACAGAAGCCGCTGGCGCTGGTGGTGGTCGGCGGCATCATCCTGGCGCCGAACCTGATCCTGGTGATCGTGCCGGTGCTGATCTCCCTGTTCTCCCGGCGAAAGCCCAACCCGGAGGCGCGAGGGCGGGCCGAGCATCGGACCGCCGCGTGACCCGTCTCGGGAGCGCGGGGATCGATAGGCCGCACGTTGCAGAGGCGCCACAACGTCCGCCCCGCGCGCGCGATCTGGGGACGGTTGCATTGACTCGGAAGCGCGCCGCGCCGCTCTACCAGGGTGAGGTTTTCGGGGGCCGGATGGTGGATTTTGCGCCGAACAGGTGCGGACGGGCGGCCGCTCTGCTGGCGGCTTCCCTGTCCCTGTCAGCCTGTGCGGTCGGCCCGAATTTCGTGCCGCCCGAGGATCCGCCGGTCAGCCGCTACACCAAGGAGCCGCTGAAGAATCCCTCGGCGGCCGACAAGATCCGCACCCGGCAGGGCGGCTCGGCCGACCAGAGCTTCGTCTCCGGCGCCGACATCCCGGGCCAATGGTGGACCCTGTTCCACTCGAAGGCGCTGAACCGCCTCGTCGAGCAGGCACTGGCCAACAACCCGAACCTCGAGGCCGCCCAGGCGTCGCTCCGGGTCGCGCAGCAGAACGTGCTCGCGCAGAAGGGGACGCTCTATCCGACCCTGACCGCGACCCCGCAGGTCCAGGGTGCCCTGGCCCCCGGCCTCGACCTGCAATCGCCGTTGCAGAACCAGAACCAGTTCCTCTACAGCCTCGTGACGCCGCAGGCGGTGGTCGCCTACAACCCGGACGTGTTTGGCGGGAACCGCCGGCAGATCGAATCCCTGGAGGCCACCACCGAGAACCAGCGCTTCCAGCTGGAGGCGGCCTATCTGAGCCTGACGGCCAACGTCGTCGCCGCCGCGATCCAGGAGGCCTCTCTCCGGGCGCAGATCGACGCGACCCGCAAGGTGATTCAGGCGCAGACCGAGGTGCTGCAGCTCTACAACAAGCAGCTCTCCCTGGGGCAGATCGCCGGGGCCGACGTGGTCCAGCAGCAGGCCGCGCTCGCCCTGTCGCAGCAGCTGCTGCCGCCGCTGGAGAAGCAGCTCGCTCTGCAGCGCAACCTGCTCACCGCGCTCGCCGGACGGCTGCCCTCCGACGAGATCCCCGAGACCTTCGATCTCGCCGCCCTGCGGCTGCCGACCAAGCTCCCGGTAAGCCTGCCCTCGCGGCTCGTGCAGCAGCGGCCCGACGTGAAGGCGGCCGAGGCCCTGGTGCAGCAGGCGAGCGCCAATGTCGGCGTCGCGGTGGCCAACCGCCTTCCGCAGTTCAGCCTGACGGCCACCGGCGGCTCCAGCGCCACGCAAATCGCGCAGGTCACCAATCCGGGCGCGGCGTTCTTCACGATCATCGGGCAGGCGACGGCGCCGATCTTCGACGCTGGCACCCTGTTCCGGCGCCAGCGCGCCGCCGAGGAATCGCTGACGCAGGCGCAGGCGCAGTACAAGGCGATCGTGATCACCGCCTTCCAGAACGTGGCCGACGCCCTGCGGGCGCTCCAGGCGGACGCGAAGGCGGTGGCGGCCGCGGATGCCGCGGTGAGTGCCACGAACCAGAGCCTCGCGCTGATCCGCAAGCAGTACACGGCAGGCGCGATCACCTCTACGCAGGTGCTGATCGCCCAGCAGGGCTACCTGTCGGCGCTGGTCACCTCGGCGGCCGCGCGCGCGACTCAGTACGCCGACACCGCGGCGCTGTTCGTGGCGCTCGGTGGCGGCTGGTGGAACCGCGCCGACGTGGCCCCGCCCCCGCCCGAGAAGGACCCGCTGAAGTTCCTGTGACGCGGACCCGGCCGCGTCACGCATACATCGCGATGGCGTCCTGCAGCATCTGGTCGGTGGTGCTCATGACCTTAGTGTTGGCCGTGTAGGCCTGCTGCGTCTCGATCATCTTCGAGAACTGATCCGCGATCCCGGCATTCGACTGCTCCACCGAGCCGGCGGCGATGGTCGCGCCGTTGAGCCCATAGGTCGGTGTGCCGGACTGGCCGTTGGCCACGTAGGTGCCCCCGTCGAGAGAGGACAGGTTGTCCTGCAGGCCGAACTGCGCGAGCGTCAGCGAGCCGAGCGCCACGGGGTTGCCGTCCGCACCGGTGCCGGTGAGCGTGCCCGCGGGCGAGACGGTGAGGCTCGACAGCGTGTTCGCGCCGGTCGGGACCTGCACCGGTGCGGTCGCCGAGGGGCCGGCGAACAGGTAGTAGCCCGCGCCATTGACCAGGTAGCCGTTGGCGTCCGGCGTGAAATCGCCGCGCCGTGTGTAGCCGGTCTCGCCGGTGAAGCTCGGGCTCTGGTCCGTCCCGGTATTCTCCCGGACGATGAAATAGCCGTTGCCCGAGATGGCGAGGTTGGTCGACACGCCGGTGGACTGCGCTGTGCCCTGGATGTTGAGGCTGTTGCGCGTGCTCGGTGCCACGCCCCCGCCGGCTGCGTGCCGCCCTCGGTCTGGGCCAGCATGTCGGCGAAGCTCATCTCGGTGGACTTGAACCCCGCCGTCTGGGTGTTGGCGATGTTCCCCGAGATGTTGTTCAGGGCGAGCGACTGCGCCGAGGCGCCGGAAATCGAGTTCGAGAGCGCAGCGAAAAGGCTCATCGGGGTCTCCGTCCGCGAGACCGGCACAGGCGGCGATCCCACGGCCGACCATAGGCGCCCGATATGGTTAACCGGCGGTGTGTGACCGGGTATTGCTGGCGGCGCTCGCGTGAGAGCCGGATTCGGTCGAACCGACCCGCCCCGTGGAGCGGACGCAAGATCTCAGGATTACGCGCCGATCACGCTCAGCACGATCTCCCGCCGGTGCGGCCGGTCGCGGTGCTCGATCAGGTACACACCCTGCCACGTGCCGAGTGCCAGCCGGCCGTCGACCAGCGGGATGGTCAGGGCGGAATCGGTGACCATCGTGCGGATATGGGCGGGCATGTCGTCGGGCCCCTCCGCGCCGTGCACATAGCCGGCATGGCGCGGTGCGAACCCGTCCAGCGCGGTCATCAGGTCGGTCTGCACGTCCGGATCGGCGTTCTCCTGGATGGCGAGCGACGCCGACGTGTGCCGGCAGAACACCGTCACGAGCCCGTCCCGGACGCCGCTGTCGCGCACGAACTCCGCCACCGCGCCGGTGAAATCGGTGAACCCCTGCCCCGCCGTCGTGATGGTCAGGCGCCCGCTCGCGTGGCGCTGCACGGTGCCGGAGGCGAATTGCTCCACCGGACCGATCTTGCCCTGGCTCATGCACTCTTCTCCAACAGCGTCGCGCCCGGCGCGATCTCGCGCTCGCCCCGGGCGAGGATGCGTTCCAGCACGTCGATCCGGTCAGCCTCCGCGGGCGGCTTGTCCCAGCGGATGCGGCTGACCCGGGGAAGCGCATCGCCACCCCCGACTTGTGCCGGGTCGAGCGCTGCACGCCCTCGAAGGCGATCTCCAGCACGAGCCCCGCGTCGCGTCCATGGGCGACCTCGCGCACCGGGCCGAAGCGCTTGGTGGTGTTGTTGCGGACGTAGCGGTCGAGCTTGGCGAGCCTCGGCATCGGTGAAGCCGTGATAGGCCTTGCCCACCGGCACCAGCTCGTCCCCGCCCTCGGGGGCCTCCCGCCAGACCCCGAACGTGTAGTCCGAGTAGAAGGACGAGCGCTTCCCGTGCCCGCGCTGGGCGTACATCATCACCGCGTCGACGATGTGGGGCTCGCGCTTCCACTTCCACCACGGCCCCTTGGGCCGGCCGGGGAGGTAGGGGCTGTTGAGGCGCTTGAGCATGACGCCCTCGATAGCGTCGGCATCCTCACCGGCCCCGACGGAAGCGGGATCGGCCCGGGCGGCCGCCAGCGCCTCCCAGTCGGCGAAGGGCACCAGCGGCGAGATGTCGATCCGCGCGTGGTCGAGGCGCGTGACGAGGGCCTCAAGCTTCTCCCGGCGCGCCGAGAAGGGCTCGGCCCGCAGGTCCTCGCCGTCGAGGGTCAGGAGGTCGTAGGCCCGAACATGGGCGGGAAACTCCTCCAGGAGCTTTCCCGTCACCGCCTTTCGGTTCAGGCGCTGCTGCAGCACGTTGAAGCTCTGCACCCGCCGCTCGCGCAGGATCAGCAATTCGCCGTCGAGCGCGCCCGTGAAGGTGATCGCCTCGGCGAGGTCCGGGAACGCACCGGTGATGTCCTCGCCGGTGCGGGAATAGATCTTTCCGACCTGATGGCCCACCCGGTCCTGGCCGCCGACGAGCTGCACGCGGATGCCGTCCCACTTCCACTCGGCCGAGAACGCCTCCGGCTTCAGCTTCTCGAGGTCCGCCTCCTCCTCGATCGGGTGCGACAGCATCGGGGGCCGGAACGGAGCCGGGTTCAGCGTCTCGGGCCGCTCGCCGCGCCCCTCGACCCAGGCGAACAGGGTCTCGAACGGAGGGGCGAGCCCGTGCCAGACTTCCTCCACGGCGTCGGCCTCGTGACCGCCCAGCGCGCCGACTGCGGTCTTGGCCAGCCGTGCCGAAACGCCGACCCGCAGGTTGCCGGTGACGAGCTTCAGGAGCGCCCAGCGTCCGGTCTCGTCGAGGGCATCGAGCCAGTCGGCGAGATGGCGGGGCAGCTCCCGCTTCGGGATGGTCGCCAGCGTCTCGACGACCTCCGCCAGGGCCGGAACATGCGGCGGCGGGTTGTTGTGGCCGATTCGCACCCGCGCATCCCCTCCCCCTCTGCGGGGGAGGGTGGCCCCTGCGACAGCAGGGGTCGGGAGAGGGAGCGCGGCTTCCGGACGAGGCTGACCCGGCGTGTGAGCTGGAGCCCAATTCTGTCGCATCGCTCCCCTCTCCCCCCTGCTGCGCAGGGTATCCTCCCCCACAGAGGGGGAGGGAGCGGTGGCGCCGGCCAGATCAGCGCCGTGGTCTCGGCCAAGTCCCCGACGTAGTTGTGCGAGAGCCGGAACAGGACCGGGTCGATCCGCTCCTCCACCAGCCCCCGGATCAGGGCCGGCTTGGCCTCGCGGAAGCTGAGCGTCCCGGTCATAGCGCCGAGGGCGTAGCCGCGCTCGGGATCGGGCGTGCGCGCGAAGAAATCCTGGAGCAGGCGCAGCTTGGCGTTGCGGCGGGGCTCGTAGGCGAGGCGGTCGAGCAGGTGGGCGAAGTCGTTCACGCGGCCGTCTCCGCCTCGATGCCGGGCTCGGTCTCGCCGTCGTCGCCGTAGCCGAGCAGGTGCAGGAGCTTCGCCCGGATGCCCTGCGTGCCGCACCAATGGACCAGCGCGTCCTCCTGGCCGTGGGTCACCCAGACCTCGCCGGCGCCGGTGTCGCGGATGGTGCGGCACAGGTCCGGCCAGTCGGAATGGTCGGAGATCACCAGCGGCAGCTCGACGCCCTTCTGGCGGGCGCGGGCACGCACCCGCATCCAGCCCGAGGCGAAACAGGTCACCGGGTCGGGGAACTTGCGCGACCACAGGTCCTGGATCGAGGAGGGCGGGCAGATCACGATCGCCCCGTGCAGGTCCTTGCGCTCGGCCGCGACCACCTTCGGCGTGTCGCCGAGCGGCACCCCTTCCTCCTTGTACAGGGTGGTCAGCTTCTCCATGGCGCCGTGCAGGTGGATCGGTCGGTCCCAGCCCTCCTCGCGCAGCAGCGCCATGACCCGCTGCGCCTTGCCGAGCGCGTAGGCCCCAACGATGTGGGCCCGCTCCGGGAACAGCTTCACCGAATCGAGGAGCTTGCGGACCTCGCCCCTGGTGTCGGGATGGGTGAAGACCGGCAGGCCGAAGGTCGCCTCGGTGATGAACACGTCGCAGGGCACCACCTCGAAGGGCAGGCAGGTCGGGTCGGGCGCCCGCTTGTAGTCGCCGGAGACCACCACCCGGACCCCGTCCCGCTCGATGGCGATCTGCGCCGAGCCGAGGACGTGGCCCGCCGGCGCGAACCGGACGGTGACGTCGCCGACGCGGATCGCCTCGCCGAGCCGGGCCTCCTGCCGTTGGCGGCAGAACTCCACGCCGTAGCGCACCGCCATGATCCGCAGGGTCTCGGGGGTCGCCAGCACGTGGCCGTGGCCCGACCGGGCATGGTCGGCATGGCCGTGCGTGATCAGCGCCCGCTCCACCGGCCAGGTCGGATCGACGTGGAACCGCCCGAGGGGCAGTAGAGACCCTCGCGGGTCAGGGTGAGGAGATCGCTGGCGCGTATCGGCATCGGGCCCGTGCTGCCGGTGGAGTCCGCCGGTGGCCCCGGTATATAGGCGCCCCCGACCCGGCAGACGCATGGCCTCGCAGCTCAGTTCCGGCGACCTCCTCGCCGACCGTCGCTATCGTTACGCCGAGGCCTGCCTCGCCGAGGGCGACTACGCCGGGGCCGCGGATCTCGCCGAGCAGGCTCTGGAGATCGCTCCCCGCTACGCGCCGGCCTGGCTGCTGCTCGGCCGTGCCCGGGAGGGATTGGCCGCCCCGGGCGGCGACCCGGAGCTGCGCGCGGCGGCCGCCCGCGCCTATGCCTGCGCCCTCGACATCGACCCGGACGACACCCTGGGTGTGCGGGCGCACCTCGTGCGCCTCGGTGTCGGCGACAGCCTGCCGACTCTCTCACCCGCCTATGTCCGGACCCTGTTCGACGGCTACGCGCCCCGCTTCGAGCGCCACTTGGTGGACGGGCTCGGCTATGTCGGCCCGCAGCTGGTCCACGCCGCGCTGCCCGCGACCCCGCGGTCCTTCGCCGTCGCCCTCGACCTCGGCTGCGGCACCGGCCTGATGGGCGCGGCCATCCGCGACCGGGTCGGGCATCTCGCGGGCGTCGACCTCTCACCGGGGATGCTGGCGCTGGCCCGTGCCGAATCCTGGCAGGGCCGACCGCTCTACGACCGCCTCGCCGAGGGCGACCTGGGCGCCTTCCTGGCCGGCGAGCCGCCGGACTCCGCCGATCTCTGCCTCGCTGCGGATGTCCTGATCTACGTGGCGGATCTCGGTTCCTTTCTGACGGGGATCGGCCGTGTCTTGCGGTCCGGCGGTCTCGGAGCCGTCACGGTACAGTCCCACGACGGCGGGGGCACGATTCTGGGTGCCGACGGGCGCTACGCGCATGCGGATGCCCATATCGCGGCGTCGGCCGCGGGCGCTGCGCTGGAGATCCTCACCATGCGCCCCGCCGATGTCCGGCGGGAGCAGGGCCGGCCGGTGCCGGGGCGCGTCGTTGTGTTGCGCCGCACAGCGGCATGAAACCGCTCTGGTGTTCGTCCATTGTCGGTCGGTCGCGATGGGCGCGGCCGCTGCATCGGAGGATCGGCATGGCGGATTACGGCAACAGGACAGGCCGCGGCGCACCACCCGAGCAGAAGCCCGACCTGCCCGCAGACCGTTCCTTCCCGGCCGATCCGCGAACCCGCGTCCCCTTCGCCGTCGCGCTGGCCACGCTCGCGGGCTGGGCCGATTCCATCGGCTTCCTGGAATTCTCGCAGCTCTTCATGTCGTTCATGTCGGGCAACACCACGCGGTTCGGCGTGGCGGTGGCCAATGGCGACTGGGAGAACGTCACCCGGGTCGCCAGCACCATCAGCCTGTTCTGCTTCGGCGCGTTCCTGGGCACCCTGATCGCCGCCTGGGTCGGGCGCTGGCGTCTGGCCGTCCTGCTGACCCTGCAGGCGCTGCTGCTCGCCGGCGGGCTGCTGATGCCCTGGGGCACCTTCGCGTACCCGCTGCATGCGTATCCGATCGTGCTGGCGCTCGGGCTCCAGAACGCGACGCTGCAGGACGAGGGCGGCCGCTCCCTCGCGCTCACCTACGTCACCGGTGCGGTGGTGCGCTTCGGCACCGGCTGCGCCAACCTCCTGCTCGGGACGGTGGCGCCCTCCTTCTGGCTCCAGGCGCCGCTCTGGGCCGGGCTCACCACCGGCGCCGTCGTGGGCGGTCTGCTCGACATCCGCTACGGGGAATCGGCCTTCCTGTTCCCGGCGGCCCTGGCCGCCATCCTGCGCGCTGGTCGCGATCGCGCTCACCGTCGCGAAGCCGGGGAGCACGCTGGTCGCGGGCTCGTCACCCGCCCCCGACGCGAGCCCGAAGGCCAAGGTGATCGACGCGATCCACTGAACCGAGCCGCGCGGGTGCAGAGGTTTCAGCTGTCCGAATCCCGGACGCTGCCCCGGCCCTGCTTGATGGCGGCACGGCTCTTCTTGGCCCCGATCCGCCGCTCCTGCGAGCCCCGCGTGGGCTTCGTCGGTCGGCGGATCGGCGGCGGCGGCTTGGCGGCCTCCGCCACGAGATCGACGAGGCGCTGCAGGACATCCGCCCGGTTGCGCTCCTGCGTCCGGTGGCGCTGGCCGGCGAGGACGAGGACGCCGTCCTTGGTCATCCGCCGCCCGGCCAGGCGAACCAGGTTCGCCTTGACGCGGTCATCCACGGACGGCGAGTCCAACACCGGCCAGCGGAGCTGCACGGCGGTCTCGACCTTGTTGACGTTCTGGCCACCCGCCCCCGAGGCGCGCATGAAGGACAGCTCGATCTCGTCGTCGTCGATGGCGATGCGCGGAGTGACCCTCAGGGGCATATGAGCCTCCGGCGGGGCGCTTCGGCCGCGCGGCAAGCCGCAAATGCGGGCACGGGAAGGGCGATCCCGGGGGTGCGGACCGAGGTCACGATCGCCATATTCCTTCCTGTGCGGCGCGGGGTTTCGTCAGCAACGATGCCCCGCGGCTTAGGGTTCAGGCGGCCTCGGCCGGCGTGCGTGCGCGCAGGGCGAGGGCGTGCAGACCGCGCTTGAACGCATCCTCCAGCAGCGCGTTCACCAGCCGGTGCCGCTCCACGCGGCTCTTGCCCTCGAAAGCCGACGCGACGATGTCGAGCCGGTAATGGGTCTCGCCCCCGGCCGTGCCCCGGCATGGCCGGCATGCAGATGCGACTCGTCGATCACGTCGAGGCGCGCCGGCGCGAGCTGTTCCCGCAGCCGCGCCTCCATCCAGTCCCGCAGGGTGCCGCCCGCGCCCGCACTGTCCGCCATCGTGCCCTCGCGTCGTGTTCGTTGGCCTCCGTCAAGCCCGATCCCGCGCATGCGTCATCAGGCCCGGTGCCCTTGTGTCTCAGGTCCGCCCCCTCATAATCGGCCCGTCATGGATCTCAACTCGCGCCTGTTCGACAGCATCCGGATCAAACCGTCCTGCGACGAGCCGAAGGCCGCGGCCGAGGCCGTCTGCGAGAATCCCGGCTGTGCGCAGCCGGGCCTGTACCGGGCCCCGAAGGGCCGGAAGGCGGAGGGCCAGTACTGGCGCTTCTGCATCGATCACGTCCGCGCCTACAACGCGACCTACAACTACTTCGACGGCATGAACGACGCCGCCGTCCAAGCCTACCAGAAGGACGCGATCATCGGTCACCGGCCGACCTGGGCGATGGGCGTGAACCGGAGCGGTCAGGCCAAGCCGGAGAACGAGCCGGCCCGCGACTGGGCCTATGTCGATCCGCTCGGCATCCTGCGCGGCGAGGGCGTCGGCGACGCGCGCCGGCGCGCCCGCCAGCCGGAGCCGCAGAAGCCCCGCCACTCGGCGACCGTCCGCCGCGCCCTCGACGTGATGGGCCTCGAGGAGGGCGCCGACACGGCCGCTATCAAGGCGCAGTACAAGGTGCTGGTGAAGCGCTTCCACCCGGATGCGAATGGCGGCGACCGGTCCTTCGAGGAGCGGTTGCGCGACATCATCCGCGCCCACGACGTCCTGCGCGCTGCCGGGCTCTGCTGAGCGGCACGAAGGATGCACGCCGGTTCAATCCCAGGATAGGGAAAACCGCGCGGCGCGACCCTATATGGAGGCTCATGCCTGTCGGTGGCGCCGCGCCGCGCCGCCGTTTAAGGATGGCTCCGCGCCGCCGCGGATGCCCGGCTCGACGTTACTTCCGCGCGGATGCTTCACCGTTTGTGGTGGAGCGCCCGCGCCTCACGAGGTTCCGAATGCTCTCTGACGACACGCCCGCCGCGCTGCCCGACCGCACCGTCTCCGTCCGCGAGGTCTTCGGCATCGACCTCGACCTCAAGGTCCCGGCCTATTCCGAGCCCGAGGAACACGTCCCCGATCTCGATCCCGACTACATCTTCGACCGGGAGACGACGCTCGCCATCTTGGCCGGCTTCGCGCGCAACCGGCGCGTGATGGTCACGGGCTATCACGGCACCGGCAAGTCGACCCATATCGAGCAGGTCGCCGCCCGGCTGAACTGGCCCTGCGTGCGCATCAACCTCGACAGCCACGTCTCGCGCATCGACCTCGTCGGCAAGGACGCCATTGTCCTGCAGGACGGCAAGCAGGTCACCGCCTTCCAGGACGGCATCCTCCCCTGGGCGCTGCAGAACAACGTCGCGCTGGTCTTCGACGAGTACGATGCCGGCCGCCCGGACGTGATGTTCGTGATCCAGCGCGTGCTGGAGCTCTCGGGCCGCCTGACGCTCCTGGACCAGAAGCGCGTGATCCGCCCGCACCCGGCCTTCCGGCTGTTCGCCACGGCCAACACGGTGGGCCTCGGCGACACGTCCGGCCTCTATCACGGCACCCAGCAGATCAACCAGGGCCAGATGGACCGCTGGTCGATCGTCACCACGCTGAACTACCTGCCGCACGACCGCGAGGTCGACATCGTGCTCTCGAAGGCGACCCATTACCGGGGCGAGCAGGGCCGCGACATCGTCAACCGCATGGTGCGGGTGGCGGATCTCACCCGCAACGCCTTCATGAACGGCGATCTCTCGACCGTCATGAGCCCGCGCACGGTGATCACCTGGGCCGAGAATGCCGACATCTTCCAGGATATCGGCTTCGCGTTCCGGGTGACCTTCCTCAACAAGTGCGACGAGCTGGAGCGGACGTTGGTGGCCGAGTTCTACCAGCGCGCCTTCGGCAAGGAGCTACCCGAGAGCGCGGTGAACGTCGCGCTGAGCTGACCCGCATGGAGGAGCCCGTGGCGCGCAGGACCGGGACGGATCTAATGGGCATCGCCCTTTACGCCCCGTTTGCACGCGCCACGACGTTGCTTCCTTCGGCTGGGACGAGATCCTGAACCGCCCCTTCGCGTTCGAGGACGACCGGTAGCGCTGATGTCCATCTCCAACCGCAAGCCCGGCGAGCGTCGCGAACCCGTGGCCGAACCCCTGAAGCGCTCGGTGGCCGGCTGCCTGCGCGCCATCGCCCGGCGCTCCGAGGTCGAGGTCACCTACGCCACCGACCGGCCGGCGCTGACCGGCGACAAGGCCCGGCTGCCCGAGCCCCCGCGCAAGCTCTCCGCGCAGGACGTCGCGGTGCTGCGCGGCAACGCCGACGCCATGGCGCTGCGTCTCGGCTGCCATGACGTCGCCGTCCACCGCCGCCTCGCCCCCGAGAACGCCGCCGCCCGCGCGGTCTACGATGCGGTCGAGCAGGCCCGGGTCGAGGCGATCGGCTCGCGCCGGATGGCGGGCGTGGCCAGCAACATCTCGGCGATGCTGGAGGATCGCTACCACCGCGGCGGCAAGTACGAGAACATCACCGACCGGGCCGACGCCCCGATGGAGGATGCGGTCGCCCTGATGGTGCGCGAGCGCCTCACCGGCCAGAAGCCGCCCCAGGCGGCGGCCAAGATCGTCGACCTGTGGCGCGACCATATCGAGGCCAAGGCCGGCCCGAATCTCGACGGCCTGCTCGGCTCGATCGAAGACCAGCGCAAGTTCGCCCGCTCGGTGCGCGATCTCCTCACCTCCCTCGACATGTCGGACGAGACCCCGTTCGACGCCGAGGATGACGAGAACGACGACGAGAACGACGCCCAGGACGACGAGCAGAACCCGAGCGAGGGCGATTCGGAGGAGAAGAGCCAGGGCGAGCGCGCCGAGATCGAGACCTCCGAGGAGGCCTCCGACGAGATCGAGGAAGGCGCCCAGGATTCCGCCGACGCGCCCTCGGGCGAATTGCCCGAGGAGGCCGAGGACGCGGAATCCGAGGAAGCCTCCGAGGCTTCGCGTCCGCCCCAGCGGCACGGCAACGAGGCGCGCGGGCCCGAATACCGGGTGTTCAACGCCCGGTTCGACGAGGTCATCCACGCCGAGGAGCTGTGCGACGCCGACGAGCTGTCGCGCCTGCGCTCCTATCTCGACAAGCAGCTCTCGCATCTGCAGGGCGTGGTCGGGCGCTTGGCCAACCGTCTGCAGCGCCGCCTGCTGGCCCAGCAGAACCGTGCGTGGGACTTCGATCTGGAGGAGGGTCAGCTCGACCCGGCGCGGCTCGTCCGGGTGGTCATAGACCCCTATCAGCCCCTGTCCTTCAAGCAGGAGAAGGACACGAATTTCCGTGACACGGTCGTCACGCTGCTCCTCGACAATTCGGGCTCGATGCGCGGCCGGCCGATCACTGTGGCGGCAACCTGCGCCGACATCCTGGCGCGGACGCTGGAGCGCTGCGGCGTGAAGGTGGAGATCCTGGGCTTCACCACCCGGGCCTGGAAGGGCGGCCAGAGCCGCGAGGCGTGGCTCGCCGCGGGCAAGCCGCCGAATCCGGGCCGCCTGAACGACCTGCGCCACATCGTCTACAAGGCGGCCGACGCCCCCTGGCGACGGGCGCGGAAGAACCTCGGCCTGATGATGCGCGAGGGGCTGCTCAAGGAGAATATCGACGGTGAGGCGCTGGACTGGGCGCACAAGCGCCTGCTCGGGCGGCCGGAGCAGCGCAAGATCCTGATGGTGATCTCCGACGGCGCGCCGGTGGACGATTCGACCCTCTCGGTGAATGCCGGCAATTATCTGGAGCGGCACCTGCGCTGGATGATCGAGGAGATCGAGACGCGCTCGCCCGTGGAATTGCTCGCCATCGGCATCGGCCACGACGTGACGCGCTACTACCGCCGCGCCGTGACGATCATCGATGCCGAGGAGGCTCGGCGGGGCGATGACCGAGAAGCTCGCGGAGGCTCTTCGAGGAGGACGGCGCGCCGGCACCGACGAGCCGGATGCTGCGGGCGGCCGGCGGGCGGCGCTGACTGCCCGTCGGGCTTAGCGGGCCTTCTCCGGCCTCAGGCCTATCCTATCCGGAGCCTCATCCTGAGGTGCGGCGGAGCCGCCTCGAAGGAGCCCTCCCGCAAGCCGCGCGCGTCCTGGAGCTCTCCTGCGAGGCCCGCTGGCGCGAGCACCTCAGGATGAGGCTCCGGATTGGACTGTCCGGATCATCTGCGAAGATCGACCGGCCGACCGCACGCAAGCGGAAACCGCCGCGGCCTGGACGGCCACGGCGGCTAAAACCGTTCGGTGAGGGAAGCGTAAGGCCCGAAGGCTCAGGCCGCGGCGGCCTGGGTCTCGGCGAGCTTCTTGTGGATCTCGCGCTTCAGCAAGCGGGCGGTCTGCGACAGATCGCCCTCGCCGGCCTTGATCAGGAAGGCGTCGAGGCCGCCGCGGTGCTCCACCGAGCGCAGGGCGTGCGCGGTGAC
This sequence comes from Methylobacterium sp. P31, assembly GCA_050632875.1. Taxonomy (GTDB): domain Bacteria; phylum Pseudomonadota; class Alphaproteobacteria; order Rhizobiales; family Beijerinckiaceae; genus Methylobacterium. The sequence continues at coordinate 851,257 of JBODSC010000001.1, forward strand.
GCGCAGACGCACGCGCTTGCCGAGCGCGTCCGACTGGAGCGTGACGTTGCACAGGTTCGGCAGGAACCGGCACTTGGTCTTGCGGTTCGAGTGGCTCACGAGGTGGCCGACCTGAACGGCCTTGCCGGTGAGTTCGCAGCGGCGCGCCATGATGACTTAAGATCCCGTCTCGTTCCGCCCGATAAGACCCGATCGCGGCCGGCGCGATCTGCTTCACCACGAGCGGCGCTCGTAGCGTGTTCCAGGTCCGGCGGAGTCCTGTAGAAGGCGCGAGCCTATAGGCGACGGAGGTGCGAGGCGTCAAGGTACCGGCCGACGGACGGCCGGCCCCGGCGATCCAACGGTCTGTTAACCACGATGCCGGGATATAGCCTTCTTCCACCCGCAGGAAGGCGCCTCTCCCTGCTTCGGGCGTCGAGAGGATGCCGCCGAGCGGGTGTGTTCGAGAGGGCGGGCGCAGGACCATGTCCTGGGCCGCTCTTCCTGGGATGCGATCCGGATCATGAGCGCCACGCCTGACCATCGGACGATCAAGCCGCGGACGAAACACGCCGTCGGTCGCCTCGCGACATGCGTCCTCGCCGTCGCGGCCCTCGCGGGGCCGGCCGACGCCGCGTCGCGCGCCGCCCGGTCGAAGCGGACGGCTGCGGCGCCCGCGAGCGTGGCGGTCGATTACGGGATCAACCTCGCCGGCCTGCCGATCGGCACCGCGCGCCTCGCCGGCTCCTTCGAGCGCGACCGCTATGTCATGGACGTGTCGGCGGTGCTCACGGGCCTCGTGGGCGCGATCACCGGCGGCAAGGGCTCGGCCCGGGCCTCCGGGACCTTCGCGGCGGCGCCGCAGCCCGGCGCCTTCGCCATCGCGACCCATACGGCGAGTTCCGGCATCGCCGTGCGCATGGCGCTGGCCCACGGGAACGTGGTGCAGGCCGAGGTCACGCCGCCGCTCGTCGACATGCAGGACCGGGTCCCGGTCACGGCCGCCAACAAGCGCGGCATCATCGATCCGGTGAGCGCCCTTCTGATGCCGACCCAGGGGCGCGGCGAGCCCCTCGATCCGGAGAATTGCAACCGGACCCTGCCGGTCTTCGACGGGGCCACCCGCTTCAACGTGGTGCTGAGCTATGCCGAGACCCGCCCGGTGCAGAAGCCCGGCTATGCCGGCCCGGTCCTCGTCTGCAATGCCCGCTATCAGGCGGTGGCCGGGCACCGGCCGGACCGTCCCGGCGTGAGGTTCATGGAGGAGAACCGCGAGATGTCGGTCTGGCTCGCGCCCGTCGAGGGAACGCGGGTGCTGATCCCTCTGCGCATCTCGGTGCTCACCACCATCGGCACCAACATCATCGAGGCGACCCGCTGGAACCAGGGCGGCGCCACCGGAACCACGGGGACGGCCGGGGCAGCCGCCGCCAGCGTCGCGCAGGCGAGCCTGCCGGGCCAGTAGCACGCCGGCTTTGACCGGCGGCCGTTTTCCCGGCACTCCCGACCGGCGCGGCAGCCGCGCCAGGGAGGTCAGCCAGTGCCCAAGGGCTACATCATCGTCCGGATGACGGTCACCGACCCGGACGCCTACAGGGAATACGCCGCCATGGCCTCGGAGGCCATGCGCAAGTACGGCTGCAAGCCGCTGGTGCGCGGCGGCCGCAGCGAGGCCCTGGAGGGCGAGGCCCGGCCACGCAACGTCGTGCTGGAATTCGAATCCTACGAGGCGGCGCGCACCTACTACTTCTCGCCCGAGTACCAGGCCGCCGTCGAGAAGCGCAGGCCGGCGGGCATCGGCGAGGTGGTGCTGGTCGAAGGGGTGGACTGACGGGATCAAAGTGCTTGTCCCGCACAGCGCAGCGGAGGGTAGGCCTTGGGCGTGCGACGAATTCTTCACGCTCCGGGGTCATGTTCGGCGGATGCGTCGGGTCCTTCTCCGAATCGTCCTCGTCCTGGCCGCACTCACCGGGCCAGCCGCCGCGAGGCCGCTGACCGCTGGATCCGGCCGGTCCGGTTGCGGAGGCGATGCCTTCTCCTCGGCTCAGGTGGTCGAGCACCGCCCATCGCGCCATGGCCCGCTCGTCGCGGTCCCCGGCACGCTCTGTGCCGATGTCGCACCCCAGTCGGGCAAGCCCACGACGCAGATCGACATCTACCCACAGATCATGCCGCAGGTTGGATCTGGAGCCGGCGGCATCCCATATGGGGGTAGACCGCTCCGGCCCGACCGTCCCTGACGCGACCGGCCGATCCAGCCCCTTCCCCGCCCGCGCCGTGACGGCGCCGCGACGGCCTTCCCATCCGAAGGAACCGCCGACCATCGACGCGCTGCTCCGCCCCTCCCCCGCCGGTCGCTGTCCCGCGACGCCCGTGCCCGCGGCGTCACTGCGGTCCTCGGGCCGACCAACACCGGAAAGACACATCTCGCCATTGAGCGGATGCTCGCGCACCCGACCGGCATGATCGGGCTGCCGTTGCGGCTGCTCGCCCGCGAGGTCTACCTGCGCGTCGTCGCCAAGGTCGGCCCCGAGAAGGTCGCGCTGGTCACCGGCGAGGAGAAGATCAAGCCGGACCGGCCGCGCTACTGGATCTGCACCATCGAGGCGATGCCCCGCGACCTCGACGTGGCCTTCGTCGCCATCGACGAGATCCAGCTCGCCGCCGACATGGATCGCGGCCACGTCTTCACCGACCGCCTGCTCTACGTGCGCGGCCGGGAAGAGACCCTGCTGATCGGCTCCTCGACCATGCTGCCGCTGGTCCAGGACCTGATCCCGAACGTTCACACCACCACCCGGCCGCGGCTCTCGCAGCTCGCCTTCGCGGGGAGAAGCGGCTGTCGCGCCTGCCCCGGCGCACCGCCATCGTGGCGTTCTCGGCGGAGGAGGTCTACGCGATCGCCGAGCTGATCCGCCGCCAGCGCGGGGGCGCCGCGGTGGTGCTCGGCGCGCTCTCACCGCGGACCCGCAACGCCCAGGTCGAGATATACCAAGCGGGCGACGTCGATTACCTCGTTGCCACCGACGCGGTCGGGATGGGCCTCAACCTCGACGTCGATCACGTCGCCTTCGCGGCCAACTGGAAATACGACGGCACCCGGTTCCGCAAGCTCACCCCCGCCGAGATGGGCCAGATCGCCGGCCGGGCCGGGCGCCACCTCTCGGACGGCACCTTCGGCTCCACCGGGCGCTGCCCGCCCTTCGAGGCCGAGCTGGTGGAGCGGCTGGAGAGCCACGAATTCGATCCCCTGCGCATCCTGCAGTGGCGCAACCCGGATCTCAGCTTCGGCAGCCTGGAGGACCTTCAGGCCAGCCTCGACGAGCATCCGCGCGAGATCGGGCCTCACCCGGGCCCCGATGGGCGAGGACCAGCAGGCCCTCGAGATCCTGATGCGCGAGGAGGACATCCGCGACCTCGCGCGGAGCCAGCCCGCGGTCCGGCGGCTCTGGGACGTCTGCGGCGTGCCGGATTACCGCAAGGTCCACCCGCAGGTGCACGCCGATCTGGTGGCGCAGCTCTACCGGTTCCTGATGCGCGGCATGGCCGGGCGGATCCCCGATCAATGGTTCGCCGAGCAGGTGGCGATGATCGATCGAACCGACGGCGACATCGACACGCTGTCCCGCCGGATCGCGCAGGGGCGCACCTGGACCTTCGTGGCGAACCGTCCCGACTGGCTGCGCGACCCAGAACATTGGCAGGGCGAGACGCGTCGGGTAGAGGACAGGCTGTCCGACGCCCTGCACGAACGCCTCGCGAGCCGCTTCGTCGACCGGCGCACAAGCGTCCTGATGCGGCGCCTGAGAGAGAACACGATGCTCGAAGCCCAAATCACCGCCGACGGTGACGTCACCGTCGAGGGTCAGCATGTCGGCCACCTTCACGGATTCCTGTTCGTTCCCGATGCCAGCGCCGAGGGACACGAAGCCAAGACTCTAAGGAGCGCCGCCGAGAAGGCGCTCTCCGGGGAGATCGAGGCGCGGGCGGACCGCTTCGCGGCCACGGCCGATTCAACCCTCGTGCTCTCGCATGACGGCACGATCCGCTGGACCGGTGCGCCCGTCGCCAAGCTCACCCCCGGCGAGAAGCTGTTCGCCCCGCAGATCCGTCTGCTGGCTGACGATAGCCTCACCGGCGCGCACCGCGAGAAGGTCGAAGCGCGCCTCGATGCGTGGCTGAAGGCCCACATCGTGCGCCTGCTCGGCCCGCTCATGGAGATCGAGACCGCGGCCGACCTCACGGGTCTAGCCAAGGGGATCGGCTACCAAGTGGTCGAGGCGCTCGGCGTGCTGGAGCGCTCCAAGGTGGCGCACGAGATGCGCAGCCTCGATCAGGACGGCCGCGGTGCGCTGCGCCGCCATGGCGTGCGCTTCGGCGCCTACCACATCTTCCTGCCGGCCCTTCTGAAGCCGGCGCCGCGCACCCTGGCGGCGCAGCTCTGGGCCCTGCGCAACGGCGGACTCGACCAGCGCGGCCTCGACGAGATCGCGCATCTCGCCGGCTCCGGGCGCACGTCCATCAAGGTCGATCGCGAGATCGCCAAGGGTCTCTACCGCGCGGCCGGCTTCCGGGTCAGCGGCGAGCGGGCGGTGCGCGTCGACATCCTGGAGCGCCTCGCCGACCTGATCCGCCCGGCGATCGCCTACCGGCCCGGCACCACGCCCGGCGCCCCGCCGGACGGCACAGCCGACGGCGACGGGTTCGTGGCAACCGTGGGCATGACCTCGCTGGTCGGCTGCTCGGGCGAGGATTTCGCCTCGATCCTGAAGTCGCTGGGCTACACGGCGGAGACGCGCCCCGGCCCCGCCATCACGGTGCCGCTCGTCCCGGCCGCTGCGACCGCGCCGGCCGCACCGGCGGTGTCCCCCACCGAGGCGTCCTCCGACGACGCTGTCGATGCGCAGGCCGCGGCGGCCGAGCCCGCCGGCGATGAGGCTCCGGCCGCTGAGACTCCGGAGGGGGCCGAGGTGCCCGGCGAGGAAGCCCGAACAACCACCGGGGAGGCCACCGCGGATGCGGCTCCTGCCGAGGTCCAAAGCCCGGCCGCCGAGACGGTGACCGAAGAGCCCGCAGCCGCCGCGTCCGGTGCCGAGGAAGCGCCCGCGACGGTCGAGGAGCCCACCGAAACGCCCGTCGAGACGGCGCAGGCGGCTGAGCCTGCGACCTCCGGTGGCGAAGCAGCGCCGGTGACGGCTGATGCGGAGGCGGTCGAAGCCGCAGCGGCCGAGCCGGCTTCTCCGGAAGCCGCCGCGGAGGGCGAGCCGGCTGCCGAGGTTCCCCAGATCGAGGTCTGGCGCCTGCAGCGCCATCAGCGCCCGGCCCACCAGCGCCCGCAGAACCGGCCGCGCGGCGCCGGTCGCGGCCGCGACAGCGGCCAGCCGGGGCAGCACCAGGGATCGGGACGTCCGGAAGGCGGCCGTCCGGAGCATCGCCGCGCCGAGGGCGGCGAGGGCGGACCCCGCAACGGTCGGGATCGCGGCCCCCGCCGCGACCGCTTCGAAGGAGGCCGACCGGAGCGCCGGGACGACCAGCGCAACGCCGAGCAGCGCCATTCCGGTCCGCGGCCCGATCAGCGGCCGCCCCGTCGCGAGCGGGCGCCCGATCCGGATTCGCCCTTCGCCAAGCTGGCGGCGCTCAAGGCGCAGCTCGAAGCCGGCGACGGCGGGAAGCGCTGACCCCCGCACATGCGGGAGGACCGGCAGCGGCTCGACAAGTGGCTGTGGTTCGCGCGTTTCGCGCGGACCCGATCCCTGGCCGCCCGGCTCGCCTCGGACGGGTTCGTGCGGGTGAACGGAACCCGGGCCGAGAACCCCGCGAAGGGGATCGGCATCGGTGACGTGGTGACGGTGGCAGCCCCGCACGCGACGCTGGCCGTGCGGGTGCGGGGCCTCGGCGAGCGGCGGGGACCGGCCCCGGAAGCACGGCTCCTCTACGATGACCTGTCGGCCGGCGCCGTGCCGGACGAGACGCCGGAGTGATGAGGCCGGGCCACAGCGGTCCGGAGAGCGACCGGGCAATGTCGACATGCGGCGCCCGTGCGCTTGTCAGCCCGGAAGGCAGAGTCCAGAGCCGTTGGCCTCCGAGGCTCGGCTCCGCGCCGAGCTTCACGGCGTCCCCCTCGAAGCGCCACCCGGGCGTGCGGGCCGTCCAGGGCTCCGCCCGGGCCAAGTCGTGTTTAGGACGAAGACATCCGATGACCTACGTCGTCACCGACAATTGCATCAAGTGCAAGTACACGGACTGCGTCGAGGTCTGTCCGGTGGATTGCTTCTATGAGGGCGAAAATATGCTCGTCATCCATCCGGACGAGTGCATCGATTGCGGCGTGTGCGAGCCGGAATGCCCGGCCGAGGCGATCAAGCCCGACACCGAGTCGAATCTCGACACGTGGTTGAAGCTGAACGCCGACTACGCCAAGACTTGGCCCAATATCACGCAAAGAAAGAAGCTCCGGCCGACGCCAAGGAGTGGGACGGGAAGCCCGGAAAGTTTGAGGCCCACTTCTCGCCCAACCCGGGCACCGGCGACTGAGCAGGGCGGTCGATCCACAGGATCTGACACCCGGTCGCGCCCCCGGCCCACAAGCTTGAGAAAAGATCTGCGGGCGGTTCTCCAGGGCTCAAGGCAACGGTTGGCCTGCGTCAAGCGAAGCCCTGATGCGCGGTGACGTCATTTCTGTCCGGCTGCGCCAGTGTAAAACTCTTAGGCGCCGCGCATCGCCTCCGCGCGCGTCTTCAGGGATGCTTTGATCTGTGCGCCGGATTGTGGTAGACAATCCGCCTGCCGTCGCTTGCGCCTGACGTGCTCCCTCCGGCTGAAACGCCTTCGATTTTCGTTGGTTAGGAGTAGTACGCGATCGGCCGTCGAAGTCATCTTCGGCGGGCGCTCCAGGCGTTTGTACGGCCGCGCCGGGGAATGCCCGGGTTCTCGCGTCAGGCGAGGGTCCCGGGAGCGGCGAGGCAAGCCGGGTGTCCCGCCCGGAAGAACACGGTTTCGCGCGGCATCGAAAGCTGCGCGCCAGTGGAGGCCCTTCTCGCATGACCACAGCCAAGAAGACGACAACCGCAGGCCGGCAGGGCTTCAAGACCGGCGAAGCTGTCGTATATCCGGCTCACGGCGTCGGCCGCATCACCGCGATCGAGGAGCAGGAGATCGCGGGCTATAAGCTGGAGCTGTTCGTCGTCTCGTTCGAGAAGGACAAGATGGTCCTGCGCGTACCGACCGCGAAGGCCAACAGCGTCGGCATGCGCAAGCTCGCCGAACCGGAACTGGTGAAGAAGGCGCTGGACCTGCTGACCGGACGTGCGCGGATCAAGCGCACCATGTGGTCGCGCCGCGCCCAGGAATACGAGGCGAAGATCAACTCGGGCGACCTGCTCGCCGTCACCGAGGTGGTGCGCGACCTCTACCGCTCCGAGGCGCAGCCCGAGCAGTCCTATTCCGAGCGCCAGCTCTACGAGGCAGCCCTCGACCGGATCGTGCGCGAGATCTCCTCGGTCAACCGGATCACCGAGACCGAAGCGCTGAAGCTCATCGAGCAGAGCCTCGCCAAGTCGCCCCGCCGGGCCAAGAGCGAAGCGGAGCCCGAGGCCGAGGGCGACAGCGAGGGCGACGATCTTCAGGAAGAAGCCGCCTAAGGTCTGCTTTTGCAGCTGCGACGACACGATACCCGGCCCTCGTGGCCGGGTTTTTTCATGTGCCGTACCGGCCGGGTCGCGCCGCACCTACACGGCTTTGGCGGTGGAGGTGGGACTGGACGGCGCCGCGCCAAGCTCCATGTCCTGCTGGGGCACACGAAATCTTGCCCGCCCGGTTGTCGCATTATGGGGCACCGCGGCGGAACTTTCCCGTTTTGCCTTCCGTTGTCGCTGGCCTGGCGTCGCTTCGCGGCGGCGCCTGTGCGCCGGGCAACAGGCTCGGCGCCGCAACAGCACTCGGCAACAAGAGGCAGGCGGGATGGCTGAGATCGCGGGAATTCGACGGCAGTTCATACGGACTGCAATGGAGGCACCCTTCCTGGCCCGGGAGGAGGAGCGCGGTCTCGCCGTCCGCTGGAAGGACAATCGCGACGAGCGCGCCCTGCACCGCCTGATCTCGGCCCATATGCGCCTCGTCATCGCCCTGGCGGGGCGTTTTCGTCACTACGGCCTGCCGATGGCCGACCTCGTCCAAGAGGGGCATGTCGGCCTGATGGAGGCCGCCGCCCGGTTCGAGCCGGAGCGGGACGTCCGGTTCTCGACTTACGCGACTTGGTGGATCCGGGCCTCGATCCAGGACTACATCCTGCGCAACTGGTCGATCGTGCGCGGGGGACCTCCTCGGCCCAGAAGGCCCTGTTCTTCAACCTGCGCCGGCTGCGCGCCCGCCTGATGCAGTCGACCGAGGAGCATGTCGGCGACGAGATCCACCGCCGCATCGCCAGCGCGATCGGCGTCTCGCGCGACGACGTCGCCCTTATGGACGCGCGCCTCTCCGGCCCAGACATGTCGCTCAACGCCCCCGTGGGCGAGGACAGCGACGCCTCCTCGGAGCGGATGGACTTCCTCGTCGACGGTGCCGACCTGCCGGACGAGACCGTGAGCGCCACGGTCGATGGCGAGCGGCGCCTCAGCTGGCTCCAGCAGGCCCTGACGGTGCTCTCCGAGCGCGAGCTGCGCATTTTGCGCGAGCGGCGGCTCGCCGAGGATCAGGCGACGCTCGAAGCGCTCGGGCAGCGTCTCGGCATCTCGAAGGAGCGGGTGCGCCAGATCGAGAACCGCGCCCTGGAGAAGCTGCGTCGCGCCCTGGTCGACCGATTCCCGGCCGCCACGGGTGGCCCGCATATCGGCTGACCGCCCTGTCGAGCAGCCCGTCTAAGGAGCCCGGCCCCTGCCGGGCTCTTCGCGTTTCGGGTGCGTCGCATGCGGGGCGTCAGGCGCCCTGTATCGCCGTACTGCGCCGCTCGCGCCGGCGCCTGCGCTGGCCGGGCTCGGGGGTCGCGTCGAGCCAGACCACCAGCCCCAACGCCACCATGGCCGGCACCCCGAGGGCGAGAAACGCCCCCGTCCAGCCGAAGAGGCTGTAGGAGAGCCCGCCGTACCAGCCGGACAGGGCGCCCCCGATCCCCTGCACCGCGTTGACGCTGCCGAGAGCCGTCTGGGTGCGCCCGGACCCCCAGGTGAGGTCTGCCACGACCACCGGCACGGCAACGCCCACGATCCCCGACGCCAAGCCGTCGAGAACCTCTGCGGCGATAAGCCAGACCGGATTGTCGATCAGGCCCGACATCAGGGCACGGGCCGGCAGTACCGCGAAGGCGACCATCAGGAGCTGGCGCCGTCCCCGCCGATCCGCCAGGGAGCCGGCGAACAGGGCCACCGGGACCATCACGAGTTGCGCCACCATCACGTAGCGGGCGGTCCAAGTGGTGGCATCGGCGGCCGTGGCCACGAGCTTCTGGCCGAGCAGCGAGAGCATGCCGCCATTGCCGAGATTGAACAGGGTCAGCGCCAGCGTCAGCACCAGCAGCCGGTGGTTGCCCAGGACTTGGCGGATCCCGCTGCGCGGCGGCTCATCCTCCTCGTCCTCCTTCCAGCCGACCGCGCGGCGGCGGTTCCAGGCGCCCGCCGGCGTCGTCAGCGTCGCGATGATCGCGGCGACCGCCATGCCGCCCAGCACCCAGAAGGCGATCGCGGGTCCGAAGAAGCCGGTGCCGAGGCTGATGCCACCGGCCGCAATCAGGATGCCGAGATGGTTGAAGGCTTGGTTGCGGCCCTGCTGCTTGGGGAACCGGTCCTTGCCGACGATCCCGAGCGTGAGGGCGGCGACGGCGGGCAGAAGCAGGGTGCCGCCGGCTGCGGCGAGAAGCTGGGCGAACAGCACCGCCGGGAAGCTGCGTGCCGGCAGCAGCAGCAGGGTGCCGGCGAGGATACCCCCGCAGGCGAGCGCGATCAGCAGGCGCGGACGGGGCAAGCGGTCGACCAGGGCCCCGAACGGGCCACTCAGAAACAGTGTCCCGAACCCGACGAGCGTGACCACCAATCCGACCCGCGCGGGGCTCCACGAGTCTGCCTGCGCCAGCCATGTTCCCAGGAAGGGGCCGAGGCCGCCCTGGATGTCGCCGATGAACAGGTTGATCAGGGCAAGGTTAGCGGTGGGGGCCATGCGATCCTGAAGCGGCTTGGCCCCCGGACCTGGACTTGCCCCCGCGAACGGTCAAGCCCGGGCTGCGGGCAGCATCGCCGCATCGCGCGCCCTCACCGATGGATCGGCCGGGTCCGCCTTCCCTCACGGCTCTGGCGATCCGTATGAGCGCCGCGCCGAACGATCAGCTCCCGGATTGAGACCTCCACGAGGGTGATCAAGACATCCGCCGGCTGCAGGCGGCAGCCCACCGGGGTGCCGGCGGCCGCAGCGGGCCGCCAGGCACGGGCCTCAGGAGGCGAGCGGGCCCTGCGCGCCCTGCTGCTCCATCATCTTCTGCCGGTAGAGGCCGACGAAATCGATCGGGTCGATGTACAGGGGCGGGAAGCCGCCGTTGCGCACCGCCTCGGCGACGATCTGGCGGGCGAAGGGGAAGAGCAAGCGCGGGCACTCGATCATCACGGCCGGATGGATCTGGTCGGCCGGGATGTTCAGGAGCCGGAAGACGCCCGCATAGGTCACCTCGAAGGCGAACAGCACTTCGGTCTGGACCTTGGCATCGCCTTCCAGCTTCAGCTCGACCTCGAAGTCCGTCTCGGAGAGCTGCTGCGCGTTGACGTTGACCTGAATATTGATCTGCGGCCCCTGGCCCTCCTTGGGCTGCAGCGAGCGCGGCGCATTCGGGTTCTCGAAGGAGAGATCCTTCGTGTATTGCGCAAGGGCGTTGATTGTCGGCACGTCGCCCTGCGGCATGCCGCCGCCGTTACCGTTCGCTGCCGGAGAGTCGGCCATGCGGATCATCCTTCTCGATCGGCCGGCAGGGCCGGCGCGGGTTGTTGCGGCGGGAGCCGCTGACCATGCCGCGGAACTGCCCAAACGGCAGGGCCGCTAACACGAGCGCTCGGCATGAACAAGCGAACTGGCGCGGTGCTGGCGGTCGTGGCCTGCCCGACCCATATCGCATTCAAGAGTGGGATCGGGTTCCGCGCCGATACAACCGGCTCGCTCCTTGCGCGTTGGTCGGATATGAGTCGTCAGGACCTATGCGCGCTTTTCCAGCGCCGCACCGCGTACGACCTGAGCAAGGGGCCCAGGGTCCCGCCGCGGCCACCATTGGATCGGTGATGCAGGACAGTTTCGACGTTACGACGATCATCTTCCTCGCGCTGGCAGTCTTCGTGATCTGGCGTCTGCGCTCCGTCCTCGGCCAGAAGACGGGCGCGGAGCGTTCGCCGTTCAAGCCGGTCGACCGCAGCCGCACCGAGCCGCAGGCGCGCTCCGACGCGGACAATGTCGTCCGCCTGCCCGGCGCCGACCGGGTGCAACCCGCGGCGCCCCCCGCCGCGGCGCCGCGCGACTGGCGCGGGATCGCCGAGTCCGGGTCCGAGGTCGCCCGCGGCCTCGAAGCCTGCGTGCAGGCGGAGCCCGGCTTCGATCCGCGCGCCTTCCTGGAGGGCGCGAAATCCGCCTACGAGACCATCATGATCGGCTTCGCCAAGGGCGACCGGAGGACCCTGCGCGGGCTGCTGTCGAAGGAGGTCGGCGAGGCCTTCGAGCGCGCGATCGCCGAACGCGAGCGCAACCGGCAGACCCTGGAGACCACCTTCGTCTCCATCGACAGGGCCGAGATCGTGGCCGTCGAGGTGCGCAACCGCGTAGCCCACATCACCGTCCGCTTCCTGTCGAACCTCATCACCGCCACTCGCAATGCGGAGGGCAAGGTGGTCGACGGCAGCGCCGAGACCGTTGTCGAGGTGCCCGACGTGTGGACCTTCTCCCGCACCCTGGGCTCACGGGATCCGAACTGGCAGCTCGTGGCCACCGAGGCCGGCGCCTGACCTCGTGACGGTTTTGCCGTGCCGATCCTGCGTGCCTGGTCCGGACGAGCCCCGGCCGCCCTCCTTGCGACGATCCTGGCCGGCACCGCAGCTGCGGCACCGGAGGCGGTCGGCGACGCGGTCCTGACGCCCGTCGCTTTCGAGGCGCTTCCGGGCTTTCCCGGACCCGACCCGGACGCCGCGCTCGACGCCTTCCGCCGGGTCTGTGCCGCCCCGCCCCCGCCCTTCCCCAGCCCGCGAGCGCGGCAGGTGATCCGGCGGCCCTGGCCGAGGCCTGCACGGCCGCCGCGGGGAACGTGCCGGACGCGGCCGCCTTCTTCCGGAACCGATTCGCGGCCTTCCGGGTCGCGCGGCCGAACGCGGAGCGACCAGGCTTTCTCACCGGCTATTTCGAGCCGGAACTCACGGGCTCCCTGGAGCCTGGACCGGATTTTCCGACCCCGGTTCTGGCTCGCCCCGACGATCTCGTCTCCCTCGCTCCCGGGGAAACCCGCCCCGGTCTCGATCCGACCTTACGGGCAGCCCGAGCCACCGCGGACGGCTTCGCGCCTTATCCCGACCGCGCGGCGATCGAGGACGGCGTCCTCGGTGCCCATGCACGGCCGATCCTGTGGCTGCGCGACGCGGTCGACCTGCTAGTCCTGCAGGTTCAGGGCTCCGGGCGCGTCCGCCTGCCCGACGGGCGCGCGGTCCGGGTGCTGTACGATGGACGCAACGGACAGCCCTACACGGCCGTGGCCAAGCTGATCGTGCAGGAGGGATACCTGCCCCTCGAAGGCCTGACGCTCGCCCGCTGGACGGGGTGGCTGCGGGCTCATCCCGACATCGCCAGACGCCTGATTCGCGCCAACGCCTCCTACATCTTCTTCCGCCTCGCCGAGGTGGCGGCTCCGGCGCTCGGCCCGCCGGGCGCCGCGAACGCGCCCCTCAGCCCGGGTCGCAGCATCGCGGTCGACGCGACGTTGTGGCGCTACGGCCTGCCCTTCTGGCTCGCGGGTCCGCTCCCGGGCGGGATCTCGGGCGAGGCCGGGCGCCTTGTCATCGCTGCCGATACGGGCTCGGCGATCGTCGGGTCGGCCCGGGGCGACCTGTTCATCGGGACCGGTACGCAGGCCGGCGTCGCGGCCGGGAACCTGCGCGACGCAATCGGCTTCGTGGTCCTGCTGCCGAAACGCACCGCGGGCCGGGAGGGCGCGCCGTGAGGCAGCCGCGCCGCGGGCGCCGTCTCACCGCGGGCGAGGCCCGGCTCTGGGATGCGATCGCCAAGCTGGTGACGCCGCTGCCCGGCCGCGCGCCGCCGATCCCGGAAGTCGCCCCGGCCCAGGCGAAACCGACCGCCACCATGCCGGCGCTGACGGCCTCGATCCTGAAGCCGAGCGCGCCGCCGGCGGCGAAGAGGCCGCGCGTGAAGCATCCGCCCAAGCCGCAGCCGGAGCCACCGCGACCGGCAACCGCCGCGCCGTATCAGGCCGCACCCCAGCGGAATGTCCCAAGCACGGGGCTGGAGCGGACCGCCAAGGTCGGCCTGCGCCGCGGACGGCTGGCGATCGAGGCGCGGATCGATCTGCACGGGATGATCCAGGCCGAGGCCCATGCCGCTCTCACGGGCTTCCTGCTCCGCGCCCGGGCCGCCGGGCATTCCTACGTGCTGGTCGTCACCGGCAAGGGGGGCCCAGGATATTCCGATGCCTTCGCCGAGCGCGGCGTGCTCCGCCGCAGTGTCCCGCACTGGCTCCGCGGGCCGGAACTGCGCGGGATCGTCCTCGGCTTCGAAGAGGCTGCCCGCCACCACGGCGGCGGCGGCGCGCTCTACGTCCGCCTCCGGCGGCGTTAGACCGTCCCGGATCGCGGCGCGGCCCTGCCCCACCTGCGGCGTGCGCGGCAAACCGCATCGGGCCCGCGCGGTTGCGGCCCAAGCCGATCCCGCCGATATCCGGAGCGGGCGCACGAGGCGCCCGTCACGCAAAGCCACGAGAGAGATGCCGGAGCTTCCCGAGGTCGAGACGGTGCGGCGGGGGCTGGCGCCCGCCATGGTCGGCGCCCGGTTCAGCCGTGTCACCCTGCGCCGGACCAACCTGCGCTTCCCATTCCCGGAGCGGTTCGCCGCCCGCCTGGAGGGCCGTACCGTGACGAGCCTGGCGCGACGGGCGAAGTACCTCACGGCCGATCTCGATTCGGGCGAGACGCTCATCATGCATCTCGGCATGAGCGGCCGGTTCGACGTGGCGCTGCCCGACGGAAGCAATATGTCCCCGGGCGACTTCTACCTCGAGGGCGCGCTGGGCACGCCCAAGCACGACCACGTGGTCATGGCGATGAGCACGGGCGCCACCGTCACCTACAACGATGCCCGCCGTTTCGGCTTCATGGATCTCGTTCTCAGCCGGGACCTCGCCGCCTGCCGCCACTTCGCCAAGATGGGGATCGAGCCCCTGGACGGGCTGACGGGTGCGGTGATCGCGCAGCTCTTCCGCCACAAGGTCGCGCCTCTGAAAGCCGCGCTCCTGGACCAGCGCCTCATCGCGGGCCTGGGCAACATCTACGTCTGCGAGGCCCTGCACCGGGCACGCCTGCATCCCGAGACCCCCGCCGGCAGCCTCGCGCGGCCCGACGGCCGGCCGACCGCCAAGGCCAACGCGCTGGCGAAGGCGATCGTGAAGGTTCTGGAGGAGGCCGTGGAGGCCGGCGGCTCGACACTGCGCGACTACGCCCACACGGATGGCAGCGCCGGCGCGTTCCAGCACGCGTTCCGGGTCTACGACCGGGTCGGCCTGCCCTGCAGCCGGCCGGGATGCGGCGGCGCGATCACCCGCATCGTGCAGGCTAACCGCTCGACCTTCTTCTGCACCGCTTGCCAGCCTCCGGGCTGACCGCGACAATCGGCGCCCTCTCGCGCCGCGAAATGGCATTTTCGCCACAAACCCGGCTAGGGTCGCACTCCTCGACGTGCGCACCCGGTTGTGGGCAGCCGATCCCGGCCCGCAGCGCGAGACGGGTCGCGCGGACCCAGACAGGATCCCGATGTTCTTCCGCCGCTCAAAGACGCCCGCGCCCGAGACCACCGCGCAGGATCCGACGGACGAGCCTGCTCTTCCGCAGCGGCTCTCGCCGCGCTCGCCCGGCGAGGCGATCAAGCCGACCGTTGCCCCCCGCCCCCGGAGAAACCCGAGCGCGAGCGGAGCGGGCTCGTGGGCATCGTCAGCGGCGCCCTGACCTTTGCGGTGGTGATCGCCATCGCGGCGATGATCGGGATCACGCTGTTCCAGCGGCAGGTGCGGGAGCCGGGACCGCTCACGGCCGACAAGGTCGTGGTGATCCCCACCCACAGCGGGACCGGCGAGATCGCCGAGACCCTGAAACGGGAGGGCGTGATCGACCATACCGGTCTGTTCGAGTTCGCCGCCCGCTTCGGCGGCCGGTCGCCGCTCCGGGCCGGCGAGTACATGTTCAAGGCCCATGCGAGCATCTCCGACGCGCTCGACACCATCGCCACAGGCCGGCAGGTGCAGCACGCCATCACGTTCCCGGAGGGTCTGACGTCCGAGCAGATCGTGAACCGCCTCAACGAAAACGACGTGCTCACCGGCGAGATCAGCGAGATCCCCGCGGAGGGTACGCTCCTGCCCGACACCTACAAATTCGAGCGCGGCGCTACCCGCCAGCAGATCGTCAACCTGATGAAGGCCAAGCAGCGCGAGGTCCTGAACCAGATCTGGCTCCGGCGCAGCGCCGACGTGCCGGTGCGGACGCCGGCCGAGATGGTCACCCTGGCCTCCATCGTCGAGAAGGAGACCGGCCGCGCCGACGAGCGCCCGCGTGTGGCGGGCGTGTTCATCAACCGGCTCAACAAGCGGATGAAGCTGCAGTCGGATCCGACGATCGTCTACGGGCTCGTGGGCGGCCGGGGGACCCTCGGCCGCGGGATCCTGCGCTCCGAGATCGAGCGGCCGACGCCCTACAACACCTACGTGATCGAGGGCCTGCCGCCGGGTCCGATCGCCAATCCTGGCCGGGCTGCCCTGGAAGCTGTGGCCAATCCCTCACGGACCAAGGATCTCTACTTCGTGGCGGATGGCAGCGGCGGTCACGCCTTCGCCGACACGCTAGAGGCGCATCAGCGCAACGTCGCCCGCTGGCGGGCGGTGGAGAAGAGCCGCCAAGCTCCGCCGGACGCCGTCGACAAGGTCGAACCGGGCCCCGACCAAGCCGCGCCGGGACGCGCCTCGGCCTACGCGCCGGGCGGCGCGCCCGCGAGCGGCGAGGTCAACACGAACGCGGCTTTCGCCCTCGATACCGGCGCGCCGAGTTCGCGGGCCTTCGACGCCTCCGAGGGCACGCGGCTCGATCCGCTGAAGAACCGCAGCTACGATCTCGGCTCGCCGAAGACCGTGCCGACTCTCAGCGCTCCGGCGCCCGCACCCGCACCGCGCGGACGGCGCTAGGCCGGGCAGCCCCGCCTGCACCGGCGCCTCAGGGCTCAGTTGATCAACAGAAGCCGGCACCGGTCCCGACGATCCTTCGGGATTGGCAGCCAGAGGCGCCGTCCCGCGTCGCGGCGTTAGCCGACCGCGGCGCGTCGGATGCATGATTCCTGGGGGCCTGGACGCCGTCGGACGGTCGAGCCCGTTCCCCGCTCGCCAGCCTTTCGGCCGCACGAGCCTGGGAAGCATGCCCGCCCAGGATCAGGGCTGCGAGCCAGCCGAAAGCCAGGATGCGCGCGATTCGCGTCATGGATCCCTCCCGTTCACGCGCGCATCTTGTCGTGAGATCTTGAAGGCGCGCTTTCGAGGACGCCGACAAATTGATCGACCTCTTCCCAGCGTGAAGATCCGTGCTACAGGCCCCGATCTTCACGAGGACGAGGGTCGGCATGGCCCAGATCGCGAGCATGACGGGCTTCGCCCGGACGGCGGGCACCACGGGGCCGGTGCAGTGGGCCTGGGAGGTCCGCAGCGTCAACGGGCGCGGCCTCGATGTGCGCACCCGGGTTCCGGCCGGCTATGACGGGCTCGGTGAGACCGCCCGCACCGCCCTGCAGAAGACGCTGACCCGCGGCCAGTGCCAGCTGACCCTGACGCTCACCAAACCGGACACGTCCGCGCGGGTGCGGATCAACGAGACGCTGCTGGCGAGCCTCGCGCAGGCCGTGTCCCGGGTGCCGGTCCCCGAAGGCGTCGCGCCCGCAACCCTGGACGGGCTGCTCGGCGTGCGCGGCGTGATCGAGACCGAGGACGAGGCGGCGGATACCGAGTCGCTCGCCCGGGACCTCGCCGAGGGCGTCGTCCGGCTGGTGACGGATCTCGTCGAGGCCCGCCGTGCCGAGGGGCGGCAGCTGGAGGAGATCGTCACCAGTCAGGTCACCCGGATTGCCGAGCTGACCCAGGCCGCAGAGGACAACCCGGCGCGCCGGCCCGAAGCGGTGCGCGCCCGGCTGGAAGCCGCCGTGGAGGCCCTGGGCGGCAGCGGCCTCGACCCGGACCGCCTGCATCAGGAGGCCATGCTGCTTGCCGCCAAGGCGGATGTACGCGAGGAGCTCGACCGGCTTCGCGCCCACGTCATCAGTGTCCGCGAGCTGCTGGCGGCCGGCGGTGCGATTGGCCGGCGCCTGGATTTCCTTGCTCAGGAGTTCGGCCGCGAGGCCAACACCCTGTGCGCGAAGGCCAACGACATTAGCCTGTCGCGGATCGGACTCGACTTGAAAGCCGTAGTCGAGCAGTTCCGCGAGCAGGTCCAGAACATCGAATGACGGATCGAAACGTGAGGGCACGGATGCGAAACGCCGCGGAGCCACGCGCATGACCGAACCGGCGGGGAGCGCCTCCGAAACCATCGCCCGGCGCGGGCTGATTCTGATCCTGTCCTCGCCCTCCGGGGCCGGCAAGACCACGCTGACACGGGCGATCGCGCAGGATCCCGCCTGGGCGCTCGACCTGTCGATCTCCGTGACCACGCGCGCCCGCCGCCCCTCCGAGATCGACGGGCGCCACTACCATTTCATCGACCGCGAGGCGTTCGACGACCTGCGTGCCCGCGACGACCTGCTCGAATGGGCCGAGGTCCACGGCAACTTCTACGGGACACCCCGCCGGCCGGTGGAGAAGGTGCTCGCGGCCGGCCGGGACATGATCTTCGACATCGACTACCAGGGCACCCGGCAGGTGCGGTCCAAGCTCGCCCAGGATGTCGTGACGGTCTTCATCCTGCCGCCCAGCATGGCCGAGCTGCGCCAGCGCCTCGAGCGCCGGGCGGAGGATTCGGCAGAGACCATCGAGAAGCGCCTCGCCAACGCGCGGACCGAGATCCAGCGCTGGGTCGAGTACGATTACGTCATCGTCAACGACGACCTGCAGAACGCCTTCCGGGCCCTTCAGGGGATTCTGGCGGCCGAGCGGCTCAAGCGCGCGCGCCGCACCGGGCTGGCGCAGTTCGTCGAAGGCCTGCTGGCGGAGGTCCCCTAGGGCCGGACCCGGCCCTACCGGCGGATCAGCTCGAGCCTGCCGACCAGGCGCCGCGCTGCGGGCGCCTCGCCGCGAGGCTCGGCCTCGCCATCGCCGATCCCGTCCCAGCGCGGGACCTCACAGTCCTGCCCGTCGTCCCGCGGCCCTTCCGGTTCAGTCGGCGGCCGTCTCGCTCTGCGCGCTGCAGAGCCACACCCGCATCGCCGCGAAGGTCGTCACCGCCGCCCCGGTGAGGCTCGGCCTCCGCGGCGGGATCCTCCGCGAAGGTTTCGAGCCGGGCCCGGAAGGCCGCCCACATCACCCCCGCTCCGGCGCCGTGCGCGCGGTAATAGGCGAGCCCGTCGCCGGAGAAGCCGTGCAGGCCCGCGATATGCCGGCCGATCAGCTGGCCGCCCAGCGTCGAGCCCTCCAGCACGTAGAGCGCCCCCGTCGCGGCGGCGGTCCCGTCAAGGGTCGGGGAGGCCGGTCGCGGGAGCGCCGCGATCGCTGCCGGGGCGAGCCCCAGATGGTCGAGATCGGCGGCCAAGAGGGCGAGGCGGCGGCGCGGCCCGAGGAACGGCTCGTCGACGAGGCCCAGGCCGATCGCCGGCTCCCAGGCGGCGTGGAAGCCGTAGAGCCGCGCCAGCAGCGCGCGGTAGCCGGGCAGCGTCGCCACCCGGGCCCGCCAATCGAGACCATCCTCCAGGGCGCGGTGCGCCGGATCGGTCGCCGCGCGCAGCCGGGCATGCAGGCTGCCGCGATCTCTGGTGGCAGGCGGATTCACGCGGTGATCGTGAAACAGGCGCCGGGATTGTTGGCGACGTCGAGCCGGGCGTTGATCTGGTCGAGCATGGCCCGGATCAGCTTCATGCCCAGGCCCGACCCTTTGCCGCGGGCGCGGGCGTCGGCCCAGTCATCGGGCAGGCCGGCACCGTCGTCGCAGACCCGGAGCTGGATCTCGCCGGGACCGGAGGCCGAGACGCTGACCTCCACACGCCCGACGCCGGTGGGGTGCGTGGCGTATTTGAACGCATTGGTGACGAGTTCCGTAGCGATCAGCGAGAGCGCCACCGCCTTGCGATAGGGCACCATCAGGCCGGGCTCCGCCGAAAGGTCAACGGCGTGACCCTCGCCCGCCAGACCGGCCAAGTCGTTGCACAGGCTCTCGATGGTCTGACCGAGATCGACTTCGTCGAAGCGCTCGGCCTGGTACAGGCTGTCGTGCACGCGTGCGACGCTCATCACCCGCGCCGAGGTGTCGGCGAAGGCTTGGCGGGCCTCGCCGTCGGCAATCTGCCGCCGCTGCATCTGCAGGAAGGCCGAGACGATCTGCAGGGAATTCTTGACCCGGTGGTCGATCTCCCGGGTGAGGAGATCCTTCTGCTCAAGCAGGCGCTCCTTCTCGGCCAACAGGCTGGTCAGCTCGTCGATCTTGCGGCGCTGGCGCAGAACCACACCCTCCACGGCCTCGGCCAGGGAGACGGCGAGCTGGATCTGCCACTCGGCCCAGGGGCTCGCGAAACCGGTGCGTTCCTCAATCCAGCGCTCGAAGGAGCGCCGCGGTAGCACGGCCACGGGGCCGCTGCCGGCCAGCACAGGCTTGCGCGGGTCGCCGCCCCAGGTCACCGTGCTGGGCACCTCCGGGCGGAACCAGAACAGGAGGTTCTCGCGCGACTCGTCCACGAAGGCCGCGAGGAGGCCGCTGGCGATTTCGCGGTACGGGGCTGCCTCCAGGTATTCGGTGGTGAAGCTGTTGCTGCTGTAGCCAGTCTCTCCGGCCGGGATCCGCTCGCGCAGCCAGTCGGCGATCGCCGAGACGGCTTCGGACGGGGGCGCCCGGCCGATGAGCGTTACCCGATCCCCCGAAACGATACCGGCTCCCGTGGCACTGAACAGATCGAGGAGGGTCGTCGCGCCGCCGGTCAGGGCTCCCACGAAATCGTCGGAGCGGGTCAGCCCGCGCACGAGGCGCCCCTCGACGTCGAGATGCGCCTGCCGCTCGGCCCAGAGCCGGCGCGATTCGATCTCCTGGACCCGCATGGCGAAGGCATCGGTGAGCACGGCGGCGGCGGAGCGGGTCTCCGGCGTGACGTAGTGTGGACGGCGATGGTGGCCGATCATCAGGCCCCAGAGCCGGCCCTCGACCATGATAGAGATCGACATCGAGCCGTTCACGCCAAGATTGCGCTGGTACTCGAGGTGAATCGGCGACAGGGTCCGGTGCTGGGCGAAGGTCAGGTCGATCGGCCCGTTCCCGGCCCCCGGCGCTGCCACCAGCCCCACCGGCACACTGTCGCGGTCGATCACGAAGCGGCTCTTGGCCTTGGTGTAGAGGGCGCGCGCCTGGGCGGGGATGTCGGAGGCGGGGAAGCGCAGGCCGAGCAGGCTGCGCGACCAATCGGGAACCTTGTCCTCGGCCACGGCCTCGCCGTTCCAGTCCGCGTCGAAGCGATAGACCAGCACCGCCTCGAACCCCGTGAGCGCACGGATCTCCAGGGCGGCGATCCGTGCGGCGTCGGCGAGCGTCTCGGCCTCGCGCAGACGCCCCACGGCGAGTTCGGTATCGACTTGGCTCGCGGTGGGGAAATCGTCGGCCGAGTCCGGCTCCAGTTCCAACTCGAGGATGAGCCGGCCGCCATGGGCGTGCGCGACGGCGAAGTAGGTCGCGCCGCGGTCCGGGAGGGTCAGCCGGCGGCGCAGGGAACGGCCATCATACAGCGTGCCGGCCGCCAAGTGGGCCCGGACGGCGTCGACGAAATCCGTTGGCAGCACGTCGGCAAGCGGACGCCCCGCCAGAGGCGGGTCGACCGGATCGACGATCTCGGACACGTTGGCCGAGTAGGCGAGGACCAGCAGGGTGCCGGCATCGGCCGCGAGCATCACGGCATTGGGCTGGATCGAGCCCGGGATATGGATCGGCTCGCGCTCGCAGAGGCTGGCATCGACCGGCTCGGCGCGGACCCGCCGCCCGATCGCCGCCATCACGGCCTCGCGCGACAGCCCTGCCCCCAGACTCTCCACCAGATTGATTGTCAGCCACGTCACCGGACGGCCGTCCGCCATCAGCCCATGGCGCATATGGACCCTGGCCCGCAGCGGCTGCGGCAACCGGCCGAACACGTGATCGAAGCTCTCGTCTAACCCACCGCGGCGGCGGCCCGCCAGGAATCGTCCCCTGAATCCAGGGACGTTGGTGCCCGGCATCACGTCGCGGAAGTAGTCGCGCCCCAGCACCGCTTCACGCGACAACCCGGATATCGCGCTCGCCCCCTCGCTGAACGCCACGACGGTGCCGGACGCGTCGAGACCGATGACGCCCTGGTCCAGGCCATCGAGCGCCTCGGGCGCTAAGACGTCGAGATCGACGGCGTTGGCGGGGTCACTACTCCGCGACATCAGAAATGAAACCGGCTCATCGCGATGGGTATGGCGGGCAGATCGATCAAGCGCAATGCGCGTGATTGTGACAGGATGAAGATCGGCAAAGTGTCTGTTTTATTTCGGCCACAGCGGTTCCAAGTCCTTCTTCAACCGTGGGATGATATTTGGGTCGGTTATCTACATCCTGTACGGGCAGCCCCTCGGCTATTGCATAGGTCAACACATGCGCGAGGTGCTCCACGGCCGGGCCGAGCATCTCGCCGTCGAGGATTCGGCCGGTCCGATCGGCCCAGATGCGGAGCCGCCGCGGATCTGGCCCTCGATCCGGGCGCGGCCCTGGTCGGAGAAATCCATCGCGCCGATGACGCGCTCGGCACCCGGATCGTAGGGCGCCCCGATCACGGCGATCTGGGGATGGGTGAACACCATCGCGAGACTCGTCCACGGCGCGGGCGCCTCGACCGGACCGCCTGACGCCAGTGCGGCTGCATTGGCGCCGGCGATTCGGCCTTGGCGGCTCGCCTCGTGAAGCACGGGCCTCCAGGCGTCAGCATCGCCGGCGATTAGGATCGGTGCGCCCGCGCAGACGAAGCTGCGGCGATCGAATTCCGGCACACCGCCCTCGTCGACGGACAGGCCGGCCGCCTGAAGGCCGATTCCGTCCAGGTTCGGCGACCGGCCGGCGGCGGCGAGCACCCGCGCGGCCCGCGTGACGCGAGTCCCACCATGCTGGTCGGTCCATGTGAGGTTCACGCCGTCACCGTCCTGCGTGGCGGCCTGGATGCGGGCACCGAGATGCAGCTCCAGTTCCGCGCCGAAGATCTCGGTGGCCTGCCGGGCGAGATCCGGCTCGGACAGCCCGGCGACGGTGTCGCCCGCATCGATCACCGTGACGGTGACGCCGAGCCGCGCCATGGCCTGGGCGATCTCGATTCCGACCGCACCGGCCCCGAGAACTACCAGCGAGTCCGGCAGGTCGGGGATCTCGAACAGGGTGTCGGTGGTCAGAACGCACGCGCCGAGCCCTTGCAGCGGCTCGGGCACGATCGGGCTCGAGCCGGTGGCGATGACGGCGGCGCGGAACCGGACCCGTGTGTGATCGTCGATTGCGAGGGTCCGACCGTCCTCGAAACGCGCGCTGCCCGCGAGCCGGGCACCGTCGGGCAACGCTTCGAGCCCCTCGAAGACGCCGGCGACGAAGCGGTCGCGCTCGGCGCGGAGACGCCTCAGCACCGCCGGCCCGTCCACCGCGATGCCGGAGACCCGGACTCCGAACAGGTCTGCGCTGCGCGCGGCATGGGCAGCGGCACCGGCCGCGATCAGCAGCTTGGAGGGCATGCATCCCACCCGCGCGCAGGTGGTTCCGCCTGGACCGCGCTCGATCAGCACGCACCGCGCACCGGCGGCGGCCGCGGCGCGGTGCGCGGCGATGCCGGCCGTCCCGGCACCGATCACCGCCACATCGTAGTCGAGTTCGCGCATCATCGCCCCGGACCGCCTGCCGGGGCCAAAGTCTCATGGCTCAGGTTCGTTCCACCTGGGCGGTCGCGCCTCAGGCCGAACCGGACCGGCCGGAACCCCGCACGTGCCGTGATCGGTCGTGCGGGGCGCCGGGCTTACGCGCTGCGGCCGGGCGCAGTGCCGCCGAGGTGGAAGACCCGGTGCGGCACCAACTCTCCGCGCTCCACGTCACCGACGGCGACCAAAATGCCGGCGCAGGTGGCGAAGGCCTTACCCTCCACGGGTGCATCGCGGCCCCGCAGGATCACCGGCTGGCCGCGCATCAGGCGCAGGCCCAAATCGCGGGAGACCGCGACCTCCGGGATCGCGTCGAGGGCAGTCTCCACCGGGCGCAGATGCGCGAGGGCAGCTTCGGGGCTCCCCTCGGTGAGGGCGGCGACCGAGCAGGCCTCCGCCTCGGAGAACGGCCCGACGCGGGTCCGGCGCAGGGCCGAGACGTGGCCGTAGCAGCCAAGGGCGCGGCCGAGGTCGCGCGCCAGGGCGCGGACGTAGGTGCCCTTGCCGCACTCGGCCTCGATGACGGTATGCGCGCCGTCATGCTCGATCACGGCGAGCCGGTCGATCTGCACCGGCCGGGCGACCAGCTCCACGGTCTCGCCCTCGCGGGCGAGGTCGTAGGCGCGTTCGCCCTGGATCTTGATGGCTGAGTAGCGCGGCGGCACCTGCTCAATCGCTCCGACGAAGGCCGGCAGCGCTGCCTCGACCGCGGCCCGGTCCGGCCGGGCGTCGCTGGTGGCGACAGGGCGCCCCTCGGCATCGTCGGTATCGGTCTCGACGCCCCACTGCACGGTGAAGCGATAGGCCTTGCGGCCGTCCATGACGAAGGGGACGGTCTTGGTCGCCTCACCCAGCGCGATCGGCAGGATGCCGGAGGCCAGCGGGTCGAGGGTACCGGCATGGCCGGCCTTCTTGGCGTTGAAGGCGCGCTTCACCACCGCGACCGCGTGGGTCGAGGTCATGCCGACATGCTTGTCGAGGATCACCCAGCCCGACACGTCCCGGCGCTTGGGCCGATCGGGACGCGGGCCGCGCTGCGGGCGGCGCCCCTCAGGACCCCGACGCTCGCCGGCCGAGCCGGGAGTCGGGCGCTCCGCCTGCGGATAGTCTTCGATGGAAACCGTCATGTCCTCGTGTCCCCCGGGGCCGCGCCCCGTCCCTTTCTGTTCATTGTCGGGGATCAATGCCCCGATCCGGTCTCCGGTTCGTCGCCGTCCCGCAGGTCCGCGTCCCGGTCCTGGCCGAGGTCTCGCTGCACGCGCTCGTCGCGCAGCAGCCGGTCGATGCGGGCCGCTTCGTCGAAGGTCTCATCGCGGCGGAAGCGCAGCTCGGGCGCGAATTTCAGATTCACCCGCCGCGCCACCTCTTGGCGCAGCACCTTCCGGTGGCGCTCCAGCGCGGCGATCACCGGCGCCTCGTCGAGGCCGCCGAGCGGCATCACGTAGGCAGTGGCGAGCTTCAGGTCCGGCGACATCCGCACCTCCGGCACGGTCACGACATGCGTGCCGAGCACCGGATCCTGGATGTCGCCGCGCTGGAGCACCTCGGCGAGGGCGTGGCGCACGAGTTCGGCCACGCGCTGCTGGCGCTGCGAGGGGCCGGTGGAGGTCGGTTTCTGGGCCATTCTATCTCGGGCCGGCCCGCGCAGGCAGGCGGCTCACGTCCTGAAAAGAAAAGACGGCCGCGGCAGGTGCCGCGGCCGCCCTGTCCGGATGAGTCCGGAGCGTCAGAGGGTGCGGCGGATCTCCTCGACCCGGTAGCACTCGATCACGTCGCCCGCGCGCATGTTCTCGAAGTTCTCGAAGGCCATGCCGCACTCCTGGCCGGAGGTGACCTCCTTCGCGTCGTCCTTGAAGCGCTTGAGCGTCTTCAGCTTGCCCTCGTGGATCACCACGCTGTCGCGGATCAGGCGGACATGGGCGCCGCGCTCCACGATGCCGTCGGTGACCCGGCAGCCGGCGACCTTGCCGACCTTCGAGACCTCGAAGACCTCCTGCACGGTGGCCTCGCCGAGGCGCTCCTCGCGAAGGGTCGGCGGCAGCATCCCCGACAGCGTGGCTTTGATGTCGTCCACGAGGTCGTAGATGATGTTGTAGTAGCGGATCTCGATGCCCGCCCGCTCGGCGGCCTCGCGGGCCTCCTTGTGGGCGCGCACGTTGAAGCCGATGACCACGGCCTTCGACGCCTGCGCCAAGGTGATGTCCGACTCGGTGATGCCACCCACCCCCGACAGGAGGATGCGGGCACCGACCTCGTCGTTGCCGAGCTTCTCGAGCGCCCCCGAGATCGCCTCGACCGAGCCCTGCACGTCGCCCTTGACGACGATCGGCAGCTCCTTGCGGCCGGCGCCTTCCTTGAGGTCGCGCATCATGTCGACCAGCGACCGGTTGGCGCCGCCGGTCCGGGCCGCGATGCGCTCGCGCTTCACGCGGGCCCGGTACTCGGTGACCTCGCGGGCGCGAGCCTCGTTCGGCACCACGATCACGCGGTCGCCGGCATCCGGCGTGCCGTTGAAGCCCAGCACCTCCACGGGCACCGAGGGTCCGGCGTACTGCACGTTCTCGCCGAGATCGTCGATCAGGGCGCGCACGCGGCCCCATTCGGCGCCCGCCACGACGATGTCGCCGGTGAACAGGGTACCGCGCTGGACCAGGATCGTCGCCACGGGGCCACGACCGCGATCGAGCTTGGCCTCGATGACCGTACCCTCGCCGTCGCGCTTCTCGTTGGCGCGCAGGTTCATGATCTCGGCCTGGATCTGGATGCCCTCCAGAAGCTCCGGCAGGCCGGCGCCGGTCTTGGCCGAGACCTCGAACTCGAGGGTCTCGCCGCCCATCGACTCCACCTGGATGTCGTGCTGGAGCAGCTCGGTGCGGACCCGCTGCGGGTTCGCGTCCGGCTTGTCCATCTTGTTGATCGCGATGATCATCGGGACGCCGGCCGCCTTGGCGTGCTGGATCGCCTCGATGGTCTGGGGCATGACGCCGTCATCGGCCGCCACCACGATCACCACGATGTCGGTCACCTTGGCGCCGCGGGCGCGCATCGACGTGAAGGCCGCGTGGCCGGGGGTGTCGATGAAGGTGATCATGTCGCCGGACGGGGCCGCGACCTGATAGGCACCGATGTGCTGGGTGATACCGCCGGCCTCGCCCTCCACGACGTTCGCCTTGCGGATCGCGTCGAGCAGCGACGTCTTGCCGTGATCGACGTGGCCCATGATCGTGACCACCGGCGGACGGGGATCGAGATCCTCCTCCAGATCCGGCTCGTCGGACGACAGCCCCTCCTCGACGTCCGACTCGGCGACGCGGCGCACCGTGTGGCCGAGGCTCCTCGGCGATGAGCTGGGCGGTGTCGGAGTCGATCACGTCGGTGATCTTGTGGATCTGGCCCTGCTTCATCAGCAGACGGATCACGTCCACGGCCCGCTCCGACATGCGGTTGGCGAGTTCCTGGATGGTGATCGTCTCGGGAATCGTCACCTCGCGGGACAGCTTCTCCTTCTGCTCCACCTGCCGGTGGCCGCTCATGCGCTGCTGGCGGCGGCGGAACGAGGCGACGGAGCGCGTGCGCTCCTCCTCGCCCGCCGTGGCGTTGGCGATGGTCAGGCGGCCGCGGTTGCGGTCACCGCCCGGCGACTTCGGGGTCTTGGGCGGGGTGATGATCTTGAGCGGCATGCCCGGGCGGCGGATCACCCGCTTCGTCTCGGACTCGTCGTCATTGGTCTGGGCACCGCGTCCGGCGGGACGCGCCGTGGCGGCCGCACCGGCGGGACGCGCGGCGGTGGCCGGCGTCGGGCTCTTCTCGGGTTCCGGCGCCGGGGCCGGACGGGCCATGAAGTTGAGGTCGCGGGGCTTGCGCGAGTCGGCCGTGATCGTCCGGCGCGGCTCACCCGTGGCGGGCCGGGGTGTCAAGGGGGACGTGCAGCGGCCGGAGCTGCGGCCGGAGCCGGACGCGCCGCGGCGGGGCGCGACGCCTCGGGCTGACGCGGCGGCGCGGCCGCAGGACGGGCCGGAGCCGCGGCAGCCGCCGGACGGGCCGGCGCGGGCGTGGCCGCCAGCTGAGCGGCGGCCGGAGTCGGACGGGCAGGCACTGCCGCAGCAGGCGCCGGAGCCGGGGCCGGGGCTTCAGCCGCCTTCGCGGCCTCTGCAGCCGCGGCGGCGGCAGCGGCGGCCGCAGCCTTGCGCTCCTCCTCCTCGCGGCGGCGGGCCTCGGCGGCCTCGCGTTCGCGGCGGGCCTGCTCCTCGGCTTCCCGGCGGCGCGCCTCGGCTTCGGCCTCGGCCTTGCGGCGGGCCTCGGCTTCGCGGCGTTGCGCATCGGCGAGGGCGGCAGCGCGGGCGGCGCTCTCCTGCTCGCTCAGCGTGCGCAGAACCACGCCCGACGCGGCTCTCTGGGCCGGACGCGGTGCCGCCGCGGCGGGTGCCGCGGGTGCCGGGCGCGGCGCGGGCGCAGGCTCACGGGCGGGAGCGGCCGGCGCGGCGCCGATGACGCGGCGCTTCACCGTCTCGACCACGACCTGCTTGGAGCGGCCATGGGAGAAGCTCTGACGCACGGTCCCCGACTCGATCGGCCGCTTGAGAGAGAGCGGCTTCGGGGAAGTCCGGTTCAGAGTCTTGTCGCCCGGGTTGTTCGTATCGCTCATTCAGCCTGAACCCTGAGGGTTTCCATCGTCCCGTAAACCGACGCCCGGTGGCGCCGGCCAAATTCGTCCTGGTGCGTCGTCAACGTGAGGCTTGGTCGATCCGGCCGATTCGGGCTAGATCGGGCTCCTCGGTCGCCGCGGCGGCGCTCTCGAAGGAGCGTAGCCGACGCCAACGCGACAGGCAGCCGGCGGCTCCGGCTCCTGCGACGAGCGCAGCATGTATCACATGATCCCGACCTAAGGCCATGTCCAATTCATCCTCGGACAGGTCGTCGATGATCGGTATCCTTGACATGGCCTCACCGTGACGTCGGTGCAAGGCCGACGCGATCTTCCGCCGCCCGTCCGGGCTCGCCTCGGCAGCATGGATTACCGCGATGGCGCCGGGCTGGCCGCCGATGGCCGCCTCGACCTTCGAGAAGCCCGCGACAATGCAGCCCGCCTTGTTGGCCAGCGCGATCGCCTGCCGGAGGTCGTCGCGGAGCGCCGCGGCAATCCGGTCCGGCAGGTCGGGGGCGGCCCGAGCTGGCCCCTTGAACGCTCGTGCGAACAGGTTCTTGCGCACGGCGGTGGCGACGGCCTCGCGCCGGGCGCTGACCCAGGCGCCGCGGCCGGGCAGCTTGGCGCGCAGGTCGGGCACGACGCTGCCGTCCGGCCCGCGCACGAACCGAATCATCGTGTCCGGCGCCTGGGCGACGCGCGTGACGATGCAGGTCCGCTCGGGCAAGCGGCGGCCGGGGCCGGCATCGAGCCCCCGGCATCCAGCCCGTCCTCGGGCAGAGTCGTGTCGACCGCGACCATCGCGCCTCCGCCGCCGGCTCTCGGCTCAGGCCTCGGCCTGGGCGGGGGCGGTTTCCTCGCCCTCGGCGGCCCCTTCGGTGCCCTCCTCGGCCTCCGGCTCCGGCAGGGCCTCGATCCAGCCCGCCTTCAGGCGCGCGGCCATGATCAGGGCCTCGGCCTCGGCGCGGGACAGATCGAACCCGTCGAGGTAGCCGGCGTGACGCACGGCGTCGGGGCCGCGGCCTTCCGTGTAGCCGACGAGGTCGTCCGTGGCGCAGCCGGCGAGGTCCTCGACCGTCTTCACGTCGTTCTCACCGAGCGCCACCATCATGGGCGTCGTGATACCCTCGATCTCGCGCAGCTCGTCGGCGACGCCGAGGCTCGGTGCGGCGGGCGTCGTGCGCCTGCTCGATCCGGGCGAGGTGATCCTGGGCGCGGGCCTGGATCTCGGCGCCGGTCTCCTCGTCGAGCCCCTGGATGCCGGACAGCTCCTGCAGGTCGACATAGGCGATCTCCTCGACGTTGCGGAAGCCTTCCGCCGCGAGCAGCTGGCCGACGGTCTCGTCGACGTCCAGCGCCTCCATGAACACCTGGGTCCGCTCGGCGAACTCCTTCTGGCGGCGCTCCGACTCCTCGGCCTCGGTGAGGATGTCGATGTCCCAGCCGGTGAGCTGCGAGGCAAGGCGGACGTTCTGGCCGCGGCGGCCGATGGCCAGCGACAGCTGGTCGTCCGGCACCACCACCTCGATGCGGTCGGCCTCCTCGTCGAGCACCACCTTCACTACCTCGGCGGGCTGGAGGGCGTTCACGATGAAGGTCGCCTCGTCCTCCGACCACGGGATGATGTCGATCTTCTCGCCCTGGAGTTCGCCGACCACGGCCTGCACGCGCGAGCCGCGCATGCCCACGCAGGCGCCGACCGGATCGATGCTGCCGTCGCGGGAGATCACCGCGATCTTGGCGCGGGAGCCCGGATCGCGGGCGACCGCCTTCACCTCGACGATGCCGTCGTAGATCTCAGGCACTTCCTGGCCGAACAGCTTGGCCATGAACTGCGGGTGCGAGCGCGACAGGAAGATCTGCGGCCCGCGCACTTCCGAGCGCACGTCGAACAGGTAGGAGCGGATGCGGTCGCCCGGCCGGAAGGTCTCGCGCGGGATCATCTCGTCGCGGCGCACGATGCCCTCGCCGCGGCCGAGATCGACGATGACGTTGCCGTACTCGACCCGCTTCACGATGCCGTTGAGAATCTCGCCGATGCGGTCCTTGTACTCGTCGTACTGGCGGGCGCGCTCGGCGTCGCGCACCTTCTGGACGATGACCTGCTTGGCCGACTGCGCGGCCACGCGGCCGAAGTCGAAGGGCGGCAGGGTGTCGGAGATCACGTCCCCGACGAGGGCGCCGGGATTGTAGCGGCGAGCCTGCTCCAGGGTGATCTCACGGGCGTCGTTCTCAACCTGGTCGACGACCAGGAGGTGACGCGAGAGGCGGAGGGCCCCGGTCTTGGGGTCGATCTCGGCGTGAACATCCGTCTCGGCGCCATAGCGGGAGCGCGCCGCCTTGGCGATCGCCTCCTCCATCGCGTCGATGACGATGGAGCGGTCGATCACCTTCTCGCGGGCGACCGCGTCGGCGATCTGGAGGAGTTCGAGCCTGTTGGCGCTGACGACGGCCATCGGTTTCGGTCCTTCTCTTCCGTCAAATCTTCGGGCCGGCCGCGCGGCGGCCGGCGTTCGGGTCTCAATGCAGCGAGTCGCGGTCCTTGAGCCGGGACGCCTTGGTCACGACCGGCTTCCTGGGACCGGTCCGGGCCGGCT
Source organism: Methylobacterium sp. P31 (assembly GCA_050632875.1). Classification (GTDB taxonomy): domain Bacteria; phylum Pseudomonadota; class Alphaproteobacteria; order Rhizobiales; family Beijerinckiaceae; genus Methylobacterium. Next base: position 881,777 of record JBODSC010000001.1, read on the forward strand.
TCTTGGACTTGCCCGCAGGGCTGGCCTTCTTGGGTCCCTGCGGGCGGAACGGGCTGCGGGCCGGCGGCGCCGCGCTCTCCTCGGCGGCCTCCTCGTCCTCCGCCTCGTCGCCCTCGCCCGTGACCGGCGGACTGCCCCGGCGGAGCGATTCGCGGATCAGCTCGTCGGTGAGGACGAGATGGGCCTCGGCGAGATCCTTGAGCGGCAGGTCGATGCGGCTCGGAAGCCCCTCCTTCACGTCAGGCAGATCGATCGGGACAGTCATCCTGCCCAGATCGGGCGCACCCAGGATGCCGCGGAAGCGCTTGCGCCCATCGAGCGGCGGGCTCAGCTCGACCTTGGCCTCGTAGCCGGCCCAGCGGGCGAAATCCGAGACCCGCACCAGCGGCCGGTCGATCCCCGGCGAGGAGACTTCCAGGTTGTAGGCACCGCCCACCGGATCATCCACGTCGAGGATCGGCGAGATCGCGCGGCTTACCGCCTCGCAATCGTCGATCGTGAAGGCGCCGTCCGGCCGCTCCACCATGATCTGCACGGTGCAGCCGTTGATGTTGGACATCTTCACCCGGACCAGCCGGAAGCCGAGGCCCTCGAGGGGCCCCTCAATCACCTGCGCGACGCGCGCGGCGACGCCGGCCTCTCGGACGAGACGCTTCTCGGACAGATCCGCTTCGATCTCGGATGACATGGATGGTATGCGCGCAACCTTCGCGGCGTTCTGCGTGGCCCGCCCGCGGCGTGCGGCCTTGCGCGGCGAAAGACTGTGCGGCGAAAAAGAGCGGACCCGGTGGGGCCCACTCCCGAACCGCAGCCTCTCGACTGCCATCAGAACTGATGAGAGCTAGATAGCCGCGGATCGCTGAAAGTTCAAGGCCGATCGGTCAGCCGCTGCGCGGCAGCCGCCCCTCCAGCGGATAGGCCGGATCGTTGTAGCCCGGCGTCGTCGGGTGGCCGGCGGCGACGAACCCGTCGACCAGCGCCTCGTCCTCCGGGGTGAAGCCGTAGTCGAGGGCGCCAAGGTATTCCTGCCACTGCGCCTCCGTGCGGGGCCCCGCGATTACGCCGGTGACGAGGCGGTTGTTGAGCACCCAGGCGGTGGCGAACTGGCCGGCCGTGATGCCGCGCGCCTCGGCGTGCTCCTTCAGCGTCCGGGCGATCCGCAGGGATTCCGGGCGCCACTCGGTCTGCATCATCCGCGTGTCCTGGCGGCCGGCGCGGGACTCGGCCGGCGGCGGGGCATCGGGATCATACTTGCCGGTGAGCACGCCGCGGGCGAGCGGCGAGTACGGCACGACGCCGAGCCCGTAATGCGCGCAGGCCGGCAGGTGCTCGGTCTCGGGCATGCGGTTAAAGGCGTTATAGTAGGGCTGGCTCACCACCGGCCGGTCGATGCCGAACTCGTCGCAAAGCCGGCAGATCTCGGCCACCCGCCAGGACCGGTGGTTTGAGACGCCGAAATGGCGGATCTTGCCGGCGCGCACGAGGTCGGCCATCGCCCGCACGGTCTCAGGCAACGGCGTGTCGTGGTCCTCCTTGTGGAGATAGTAGATGTCGATGACGTCGGTGCCGAGCCGGCGCAGGCTGTCCTCGGCGGCCTTCATCACGTGGCCGCGCGACAGGCCGCGGTCGTTGACGCCCTCCCCCGTCGGGTTAGCGACCTTGGTGGCCAGGATCCAGGCGTGCCGGTCGGCCTTGATGGCCCGGCCGGTGATCTCCTCCGAGCGGCCGTCCGTGTAGACGTTCGCCGTGTCGATGAAGTTGATCCCCGCCTCCCGGGCGCTGTCGACGATACGGCCCGCCGTGGCCTCGTCGGTGGGGCCGCCGAACATCATCGTGCCGAGGCAGATCGGCGAGACCTTGAGGCCGGAGCGGCCGAGATTGCGGTACTGCATAGGATCCTTCCGGTGTCCGTCGCCCCGCTATCTCGCCGCGGGGCGGCCGAGGTCAACCACACAGGTCAACCGCCCTGTGTAACCCGGCCCGGACCGCGGCGAACCGACCCGTGCCGGCACTGACGAGCTGGGGCGGTCGTTCTTGCCGGGAGCAAACTGCCGCCATCCCACACCGAGAGCGCCCTGTTCGAGACCCATGATCGATCGCCTGGCCGTTCCTCTCCCCTGGCTCGACCGGGCCGGACGCCTCTCCTGGCTGAAGCTCGCGGTGTTCCTGGCCTGCATCGCGCCGGCCCTCTATCTCGCGGCCGCCTACCGGCTCGACGCGCTGGGGGCCAAGCCCATCACGGCGCTGATCCACGCCACCGGCGACTGGGCGGTGCGTTTCCTGCTGCTCTCCCTGGCGATCTCGCCGCTCCGCCGCATCGCCGACTGGTCGAAGGTCATCGCCGTCCGGCGCATGCTGGGGGTCAGCGTGATGGCCTATGCGGTGGCCCATCTCACCCTCTACGCGGTCGACCAGAACCTGATCCTCACGAAGGTCGCCTCGGAGATCGCGCTCCGTCTTTACCTGACGATCGGCTTCGTGGCGCTGATCGGGCTGATCGCCCTGGGGCTGACCTCGACGGACGCGGCGATCCGCAATCTGGGGCCGAACTGGCACCGGCTGCACCGGCTCGTCTACACGATCGGCGTGCTGGCGCTCGCCCACTACTTCCTGCAATCGAAGATCGATGTCACCGACCCTGTCTTCTGGACCGGGCTGTTCCTGCTGCTGATGGGCTGGCGGGTGATGCGGCGCTTCAAGTGGCCGGAGCGGCCCTGGTCGCTCCTGCTCCTCGCTGTCCTCGCCGGGCTTGCCACCGCGGGGCTCGAAGCGGCTTGGTACGGGCTCGCCAGCGGCGTCCCGGCCAATCTCGTGCTCGCCGCCAACCTGGACTTCTCGGGCCCGATCCGGCCGGCCTGGTGGGTCCTGGCGGTCGGCCTGTCCCTGCCCGCCGTTGCACTCGCGCGCGGCGCGGTGAGTCGCGCCGGCGGCCGGTCGCCTGTGAAGCCGCCCGCCGGCGCATCGCGGCGGGCTTCCGCCCGGGAGCCCTTGTCGCCGCCGGCCTGATGCCGCAGAACCCGCCCCGGCCCGCGCCCCCGGCGGTTCCGGGCCGCAGCGGAGTTCCCCGAGACGGACATGCGTGGCACGCTTCTCTTCATTGCGGGCTTGCTCGCTCCGACGGTCGTCCTTGCGGCCCCGCCCGCCAAGCCCGCAGCCAAGGCAGCTCCGGCCGCTTCACCCCCGAGCCCGGCGGTCGCGGCCTGCACGCCGCCGGAGGCGCCGCCGACCTCGGGCCGACCGACGAAGCCTACCCTGCCGGAGAAGCCCGCCTGCCTCGACGCCAAGGACGGCTGCCCCGGCTGGGAGGCCTACAGCTACAACGACGCGATCAAGGCCTATAACCAGCAGGCGCAGGCTTTCCAGCCGATCGCCGAGGCCTACGTCCAGAAGCTCAATGCCTACGTGAAGGCGAGCGCGGACTACGCGCAGTGCGAGATCAACGCCATGCAGAAGTGAGCCGGCTGAACGGTAGCCGACAGGGCAGGATGGCGGCGGTTCAGTCGGGCCGGCGCAGTCTCTGCTGAGGATGGGCGCGATCCCCGCGCCAGCTCAACCCGAGGCCGAGTCTTGCCCTCCCCTCGCTTCCTCGCGCGCGCCGGTTTCTGCGTCCTGCTCCTCGCCCCCGGCCCGGCCCTCGCCGCGGATTTCGACGGTCCCTATCGGCCGCCGGATCGCGGCTACGGCGGTCCGGTCCGGGACGACGAGCTGGAGCACCGGCCGCCACCGACCCCACGGCCTGAACCGGAGTTCCACCGGCCCCGCTTCACGGCCGCGCCGCCTGCGTCGTGCCGGGAATTTGTCCGGCGCCGGTTCGATCCGGATGGCGCGCCGGTGCTGCGCCGGGTTCAAGTCTGCGACGAACCGGCCTTCGACCGCGGTCCGCCCCCGCCGCCGCCCGAGGACATCCCGCCCCGCCGCTGGGGCGGTCCCCGCTGGTAGGGTGCGCGACCCGGCTCAGATGCGGGCCGGTGCCTTCTTGAGCGCGGCCGCGAAGGCCTTGAGCTGGCGATTCAGATCCGCCAGCTCGTTCAACGCGATGGTCTTGTGGCCGTCGCGGACCGCGCGCTCGATATCCTCGACCTGCGAGGCGACGAGGCGGCGGATGGCGGCGGCAACTTGCTGTCGGGTCATCGATTCGAGCGTCTCGTTCGGGCGTCCAGCGGGCCTCAAAGGACGGCCGGGAGGCGGCCGTCGACACGCTTCGGTGATAGGCCGGTAGGCTTAACCGTTGGTGTCCGCGCCCTGCACAGGGTGCACGTGATCCAGGGATATCGTCGCTATCGACGCTCCCGGATCTCGGCGCGCCGCATCGGCATCGCGTCGATCGTGGCGAAGAGTTTCTGGGGCGCGATCGGCTCCTCGGCGGCGAGCTTGGCGCCTCCGTCCTTCCCGACCAGCACGGCCCGGAAGCGATCTGCCGGCAGATCGAGCCGGGTGCGCAGGGCCCGCGCCTCCGTACCGGTGCCGACCGCCTCCAGCACGACGAGGTCGCGTTCGGCCACGCCGGCGCGGACCGATCCCAGCGCGACCCGCTGCGCCTTGAGATGCGCGTCCGCGGCATCGGGCGCCGACAGCACCAGCACCCGCGCGCGATCCCGATAGGCGTCGAGGGGACCCGCGTTCGCGGGCGCCACGGCCAGGACCACAATTCCGAGACCGAGTGCCGTCATCCGCATGCCGCCTCCGCCTGATCCAGAGACGACCAACGCACGAACGTCTCCGGAGATCACGGTCACGCCTTTGCCGCTGCCGTCCGGCGCCCCAGATCGGGGGCGACAGCCACCATCCGGGAGTCCGCCATGACCGCCATGAACCGCCGCATCGTCCTGGCCTCGCGCCCGCACGGCGAGCCGCGCCCCGAGAACTTCCGCCTGGAGGAGGTGCCGATGCAGCAGCCCGGCCCTGGCCAGGTCCTGCTGCGCACCCGCTGGCTGTCCCTCGACCCCTATATGCGCGGCCGGATGAGCGACGCGAGATCCTACGCGGCGCCCGTGGAGATCGGCGCGCCGATCACCGCCGAGACGGTCGGCGAGGTCGTCGCCTCGAATCATCCGGATTTCGCCGTCGGCGACCTGCTCACGGCCTTCGCCGGCTGGCAGGCGTACTTCGTCACGGACGGGAAGGGCTCCCGCAGGGTCGATCCCTCCGCCGCGCCGCCCTCGACGGCGCTGGGCGTGCTCGGGATGCCCGGCATGACGGCCTACACTGGCCTTCTCAACATCGGCCGGCCGAAGGCCGGTGAGACCGTCGTGGTGGCCGCCGCCGCCGGACCGGTCGGCTCGCTCGTCGGGCAGATCGCCAAGCTGAAGGGCGCGCGCGCCGTCGGGATCGCGGGTGGCCCGGACAAGTGCCGCTACCTCACCGAGGAGCTCGGCTTCGACGCCGCCGTGGACCATCGCGGCGCCAACCTTCCGGGCGCGTTGGCGGCCGCCTGCCCCAAGGGCATCGATGTCTATTTCGAGAACGTGGGTGGTGCGGTCTTCGCCGCCGTGATGCCGCTGCTGAACCCCTTCGCGCGGATCCCGGTCTGCGGCCTCGTCTCAGCCTACAACGCCACCGAGGTCCCGCCCGGCCCCGACCGTCTGCCCGGGCTGATGCGCTCGGTCCTGACCAACCGGCTGCACATCCAGGGCTTCATCGTCTGGGACTTCGCCGATCAGGCGGAGATCTTCCGGAAGGAGGTCGGCGGCTGGATCCAGGAGGGCCGAGTCCGCTACCGCGAGGACGTGGTCGAGGGTCTCGAGAACGCCCCGGAAGCCTTCATCGGCCTGTTGAAAGGCCGGAATTTCGGCAAGCTGGTCGTGCGCGTCTCCTGACCACGGCTTGCTGCCGCTTCGGAACAGATATAGAACAAACGCATCCGGCGGCGCTGCGGAAAGCGGGCACAATCCCGCCCCGCAGGTTGCCGCACCGGAGGCCCGGGCGCATGGTTCGCGCGCCGCCGGGCAGATGCCCTGTGAGATCCGTACGGTGAGGAGAGAGCGATGGCGGGCAGCGTCAACAAGGTGATTCTGGTGGGCAATCTCGGGCGTGACCCCGAGATGCGCCGCCTCGGCTCGGGCGACCCGGTGTGCAACCTGCGGCTCGCCACCTCCGAGTCCTGGAAGGATAAGGCGACCGGCGAGCGCAAGGAGAAGACCGAGTGGCACTCGGTCGTGATCTACAACGACAACCTCGCCCGAGTAGCCGAGCAGTACCTGCGCAAGGGCTCGAAGGTCTACATCGAGGGCCAGCTCCAGACCCGGAAGTGGACCGATAATTCCGGCGTCGAGAAGTACACCACCGAGGTGGTGCTCCAGCGCTTCCGCGGCGAGATGACGATCCTCGACGGGCGCGGTGGCGGCGGCGACTTCGCCGGCGAGGACGAGGGCGGCGGGCAGATCAGCCGCGGTGGTGACTTCGGCGGTGGCCGCGCACAGGGCGGCGACCGGCGTCCGGCCCCGGCCTCTTCGGGCGGCGGTGGCGGCAGCCGCGGCGGCTACGACCTCGACGACGACATCCCGTTCTAGGCCGTTTGCCGGACCGAAGACCCGCCGCCCCACGCGGCGGGTTTTTGTCTCGACGGCGGAGCGCCGGCTCGATGAGGCCGATCGGAGCCCTCAGTGAAACGTGGGCCAGTAGGCAGCGATCGCCCGCGCGGCCCCGAGCCCCGAGAAGTGCCCGTAATCGAAGTACAGGTACGCGTGTGCGCTGGCGTAGGGGCAGCGCCCGTCAGAGCAGAGTGCCTTGAGGGGATCGATGAAGGTCGCGTGCTCCGCGAAGGCGGCAACGCGCGCATTGATGGTGCGGTCCACGGCCACGGGCCAGGATTCCCCCGGCATGTTCCGGCGTCGCATGAAGAAGGCGATCTTCTGGACGTCCGTGATGAATTGCGGCGACTGGCCGATGACGAAGACTTCGATACCCCGATCCCGCAGGGTGTCGATGGTCTCCTGGAGCCCGGCGAAGCCCCGGGTGCCGTAATCGCTCCAGCGGCCGCTCAGGATTACCGTCGAGATGCCTGCCTCGCGGATGATGTCCAGGGCGCGACGGTTGAAGGTGGTGCAGCCCGGGCGCGCATACGAGAAGTACGACAGGATCGGCGGGCAACCCGCATACGTATACTGGACGATGTTGGCCTGCAGCTTCCCGGCATTGGCCGCGAAGCCGGAGACGTAGTGGGCAGCGAAGGAATCGCCCCACAGCAGGACGGTCTTGGTGTGTCCGTGGGTCCGGGTGCAGTCCCTCAGGTTCCAGTTCTGGCCGGAATCGCCGCCCAGACTGAAGCAGGTGCCGGTCCGCCAGTCACCGCCGTCGATGCGCTGCTCGGCGAAATCCCGATAACGCTCCGGCAGACCCTGGCTGACGATGCCCACGATGCCGCAGGCGCACAGGCCCGCGATGGCGGCCGCCGAGAGCCCGAAGGTGATCCGGCGCGAGGCCAGCGGACCGGGGCGGCGGAACGGCTGCTCGACGAAGCGCCACGAGCCGTAGGCCAGCAGCAGGCTCACCGCCACCATCGCGAGGCTCGTCGCGAGATCGGGATTGCGCAGCTGCAGGTAGCGATCGAAGGCGCTGATCGGCCAGTGGATCAGGTAGAGCGAGTAGGAGATCATCCCGATCCAGACAAGGGGCCGCAGGCAGAGCAGCCGGGTCGCCAGGGCCTGTCGGCCGCCCTCTCCGGGTACGGCCTGCCCGACACGGATCAGGAGCGCCGCCCCGAGACACGGATAGAGGGCGCGGTACCCGGGAAACGGGTCGGTCTCGGCGACGGTGAGGTAGCCGACGGCGAGGAGCACGAGCCCGGCAGCCCCGGCGAGGTTGGCGATGTGCGGGTTCCGGATGGGCGGCGGCGGTCGCAGCATCAGCAGCGCGCCGAGCAGGAGTTCCCAGGCCCGCGTCGGCAGCAGGTAGAACCCGGCCGTGGGCGCCACGGAGTTCGCGGCGACCGCCAGCGCGAAACTCAGCAGGATGAGCGGCGCCAGCACGACCAGCCAATGCCGCCGTCCGTAGGCGTATATGCCGGCGATCAGGAGCGGGGCGAAGATATAGAACTGCTCCTCGACCGAGAGCGACCAGGTGTGCAGCAGCGGCCGCAGGCCGGCATCGATGGCGAAGTAGTTGGTCGTCTTCCAGAAATAAATGTTCGACCAGAACGTCGACGCCGCGACCATGCTGCGGCTGAAATCGACGACGTCGGACGGCAGCAGGAAGACCAGGGCCGCGACCGTCGAGGCCAGGCAGACGGCGAACAGGGCGGGCAGGATGCGCCGGGCACGCCGCCAGTAGAAGTCGATCAGGCTGAAACGGCCGCGCTCCAGGTCGTGCAGGATGCTGCCGCTGATCAGGTAGCCCGAGATCACGAAGAACACGTCGACGCCGGTGAAGCCGCCGGAGATCGCCGCGAAACCGAAATGAAACAAGACTACCGGCAGCACCGCCACGGCTCTGAGACCGTCGATGTCGCGTCTGTACTTCATCAAGAGCGTCCGTAGCGGCAAGCGATGCAGGTCGCACCGGGCATCTTCGTGCCGGGCGCGATCCGCCCTCAAGCCGGGCCGGACGCCTCTTTCGGCCAGGGGTATCGTCCGAATGGGTGGCGAGCGGCGCCTTGCCGGCAGGCGCGCTTCGCCACGGGCCAGCCACAGGGATAGCCGAGGGGCAGGGCCGCCTCGCGCGGATCATCGGTCATCGGGTGCGATGCCGCGGCGGGTGGCATCCGCGCGAGCGAGGCCGCCCACGATGCCACCGCCTGTCCCCGGCCGTCACAGGCTCGGGGTCGAGATAGATTGCCGGCTCAGAAGGCGCGGTCGCGGGCTGCGTGCGGGGCGCCGTAACGCCGGCGCAAGAAGGAGATGACCTTCGGAAGGATGAGGGCAATCAGGATCTTGCGCATGGGGCCGGCTCGCGTCACGGGTTCGTGAGCGGGCAATGCTCAGGCACCGCCGCGGTTCCGCCTGGCGTTCCGGCTCGAAGACCTGGCTCAGAGCTCCAGGGTCAGAGTCACCGGGACGTGGTCGGAGGGGCGCTCCCAGGCGCGGGCCTCGCGCAGCACCTCGACGTTTCGGACCGTGCCGGCGAGGTCCGGTGAGACCCAGACGTGGTCGAGACGCCGCCCCTTGTTGGCCGCCGCCCAGTCGGGGGAGCGATAGCTCCACCACGTGTAGATCTTCTCCGGCTCCGGGGTGAGATGGCGCGCCGTATCAATCCAGCCTGCCTCCCCGCGCAGGATCTCCAGCGCCTCCGTCTCCGCGGGCGTGTGGCTCACCACGTCGAGGAGTTGCTTGTGCGACCAGACGTCGTGCTCGAGCGGCGCGACGTTGAGGTCGCCTACCAGAATGGCCGGGCCGGAGACGCGCTTGCCACCCCAGGCGCGCAGTTCGGCCAGGAAGTCGAGCTTGTGGGCGAATTTCGGGTTGAGGTCGCGGTCCGGCACGTCGCCGCCCGCCGGGACGTAGAAATCGTGCAGCACGATTCCCGCGGCCGCACCCGCCTCCGGCCCGAGCACCGCCGAGATGTGGCGCGCGTCCTGGCGCTCGCAGAAGCCCAGCACGGCGCGGGTGTGCAGGGGAAAGCGCGAGAGGATCGCGACGCCATTGTAGCCCTTCTGCCCGGCGAACATCACGTGCTCGTAGCCGGAGCCGCGAAGGGCCTTCAGCGGGAAGGCGTCGTCCGGGCACTTGGTCTCTTGGAGGCAGAGCACGTCCGGCTTGTGCTCGGCCAGGAAGCGCAGCACTAGGTCAATGCGCAGGCGCACCGAGTTGATGTTCCAGGTGGTGACGGAGAGCTGCAAGAGAGAAACCCGGTTTGGGATGGTCGTGCGATGTTCGCTGGCACGGCGCGCCGCTTCAGTGTGACCGGGGAGCGAGACGGCTCACTGCTGCGATTGCTGGATCTGCTGCTGCATCGCCTTGTCCTCGGTGCGCCCGTAATTGATGAAGAACAGGCTGCCGTCGACGCTCTTGCCCTTCTGCAGGTTCGAGAGCGTCACCGTGGTGACGTAGCCCTGCGGATCGGTGATCCGCCACTGCGACAGGGTCTTCATCTCGGGATCGAAGAACAGCTGGATCTTCGAGGTGCCGCCGAGGGTGGCGCGGTCCTCCAAGCTGATGCGAACGCCGCCCGGATCGTTGGCCACGTCGGTGACGGCGAGGTCGCGGGCGAGGTCGATCTTCTCGCGAAGCAGAAATTTCAGCGGCGTCTGAGCGATGAAGTAGAGGTCCTGGGTGTTGAGCTTGCGGTCGCGCACCGCCACGGAAGTGCCGTCGGCGACCACCTCGAGCGGCGAGGGCTGGTCGTAGTCGAAGCGCAGGCGGCCGGGCTTGGCGAGCGTCAGCTTGCCGCCGATGCGGCGCCCGTCGGCACCGATCTGCATGAAGGTGCCGGTCAGCGTATTGATCCCGTTGAAATAGGCGTTGGCCTGCGCGAGCAGCGTCGCAGCATCGGCCGGCTCGGCGGGCGCGATCGCGGTCGGCGCGCCGACGGCCGCGACCTTGGGCTCGGATGCCTTGTGCTCAGCCTTCTCGCCGCCCTTGCCGGACTTGAGGCCGGCGGTCTTCGCGGCGTCCTTGCCGGTCTCCTTCGTGGCTTCCTTGGCCTTGTGGGCCGGCTTCTTCGCCGGCGCGGGCGCCGCTGGGGCGGCCTCCGGCTGCGGCGCAGGCTCTTCCTTGTGGCCGAACAGGCTGTCGATGAAGGCGCCGACTTGCGCCTCGGCCGGGTTGGCGGTCGCGAGCCACAGCCCGGCGGCAATCAGGGAGCCGGCTGTGCGGATGCGGCGGCCGATCATCGGCAGAGTCTCCTGGGCGCCCGCGGGGCAGGCTCCGGCGGCAAACGAGGGCGGGACACTAGGCTTAGAACCCCGCCCTGTGGCGAAGATGCGACGTCCGGGCCGCCCCCGGATGGGCGACCCGGAGCACGGTGTTTCACTCGTCGTCGTACATCCCGCTCGACATGTGCGGCGCCCCGGCGACCAGGATCTCGCGCTTGCCGGCATGGTTGGCCGGGCCGACAATGCCCTCGATCTCCATGCGCTCCATGATCGAGGCGGCACGGTTGTAGCCGATCTGCAGGCGGCGCTGGATGTAGCTCGTCGACGCCTTCTGGTCGCGCAGCACAACCTCGATCGCCTGCTTGTAGAGGTCGTCGGACTCGCCGCCGGCCGCGGCCGCGAAGGCGCCGATATCGAAGACGGGGGCCTCCTCCTCGGGCTCCTCAGAGCGCTCGGCCTTGTCGGCCGCGGCGGCCTTGGAACTCCGGCCGGACCGGCCGCTCTCCTTGGCAGGCTCCTCGGGCGAGTCGTCCGCCGTGACGGCGTCGAGGTAGCTGGGTCGGCCCTGGCGCTTGAGGTGGGCGACGACGCTCTCGACCTCGCTGTCCGAGCAGAACGGCCCGTGCACGCGCGTGGTGCGCCCGCCACCGGCCATGAACAGCATGTCGCCCTGGCCGAGCAGCTGCTCGGCGCCCATCTCGCCGAGAATGGTGCGCGAGTCGATCTTGCTCGTGACCTGGAAGGAGATCCGGGTCGGGAAGTTGGCCTTGATCGTGCCGGTGATCACGTCGACGCTCGGCCGCTGCGTGGCCATGATCAGGTGGATGCCGGCCGCGCGCGCCATCTGCGCCAGCCGCTGGATCGCGCCCTCGATGTCCTTGCCGGCCACCATCATCAGGTCGGCCATCTCGTCCACCACGATCACGATGTACGGCAGAGGCGCCAGGTCCATCGCCTCTTCTTCGAACACCGCCTCGCCGGTGTGGCGGTCGAAGCCGGTCTGGATCGTGCGCGTGATCGTCTCGCCCTTCTCGCGGGCCTCCTTCATGCGGGCGTTGTAGCCGTCGATATTTCGGACGGCGATCTTGGCCATCTTCTTGTAGCGCTCCTCCATCTCGCGCACGGCCCATTTGAGGGCGATCACCGCCTTCTTGGGGTCGATGACCACGGGGGAGAGCAGGTGCGGGATGCCGTCGTAGACCGATAGCTCCAGCATCTTCGGGTCGACCATGATCAGGCGGCACTCCTCGGGCTTGAGCCGGTAGAGGAGCGACAGGATCATGGTGTTGATCGCCACCGACTTGCCCGAGCCGGTGGTGCCGGCCACCAGCAGGTGCGGCATGCGCGCGAGGTCGGCGATGATCGGCTCGCCGCCGATGTTCTTGCCCAGACACAGAGCCAGCTTGTGCTTGCTCTCGACGAAGTCGGCCGACGAGAGAAGCTCGCGCAGGTAGACGGTCTCGCGGGTCTCGTTCGGCAATTCGATGCCGATGACGTTGCGGCCGGGCACGACCGCGACGCGGGCCGAGACCGCCGACATCGACCGGGCGATGTCATCCGACAGGCCGATCACGCGGCTGGACTTGGTGCCGGGTGCGGGCTCCAGCTCGTAGAGGGTCACCACCGGGCCCGGGCGCACCGCCAGGATGTCGCCGCGCACGCCGAAATCCTGGACCGTCTGCTGGAGGTTGAGAGCGTTCTGCTCCAGCACGTCGGCGTCGACCTCCTCGCTGCCGCCGGGGGCCGGCAGGGCGAGCAGTTCGAGGGACGGCAGCTCATAGTCCGCGTTCTCGATCGGCGCGATCTCAAGGTGACGGCCGGCGGGGATCAGGTGCGCGCGGGGCGCGACCACCGGGACCGCAACCGGCGCCGGGGGCGGCGCGGCGGCCGGCTCGGCCGCTTCGATGGCGGTCGCGACGGGCTCGGACTCGGCCTCAGCCTCGGCCGGAACCGGCTCGGGCTGCGGCGCCAGCTTGCCCCGGAGCAGGACCGGCCGCGGGGTCATCGGGATCACCACCCGCTCGGCTTCGATCCGGTCGACGCTCGGCGCGACCGGCGTCGGTGCGGGGGCAGCCTCGGGCGCGGGCACGGGTGCCGGCGGGACGGCAACCGGCTGGCCGGCTGCCCGGATCGCCGCGCGGGCCGCCATCGCGCTGAGAACGGGCGCGCGGCGGGGCCCCTGGGCCGGGGCCTCGGCCATCGGCGCGACCGGGATCGCCGGAGAGCTGCCGGGGCCGAAGACCAGCGACAGGGCGGGCCTTGCGGGACCATGCGCCACCGGATCGGCCGGGAGGAAGGCGTTGCGGATCGCCGCGGCCTCCTCCACGCGATCGGCAGTCTCCTCGCCCTTGTCTTGGCCGTTATCCTGGCCGTCGGCCGGGCGCGGCGGCTGGTCGAACCGCACGAGCCGGTCGAGGACGTAGACCGGCCGGGGTGGCAGGGAGCGCAGGTGCGAGATGTCGCGGGGCATCGAGACGAAGCGCTCGTCGGATCCGCCGACGGCGGCCTCCGTCGCCGGCCCCTCGGGGACCGGTCCGGCTTCGGCGGATTGGGGCTCCAAGGATGCCCAGGCCTCCATGGATGACCAGTCGCTGCTGTCGAACCAGGGCTGAACCTCGGACCAGTCGGGCAGGTCGGACCAGTCGCGGGCGGGCTCCTCGGCCGCGGCCTCGACGACAGGCAGCGTCTCCACGGGAGCGATCACGGCCGTGGAGGCGGACAGCTCGACGGCGGGGCGCACCGGCCGACGGTCCGGGGTGCGGAAGTAGCGGACACCCGGCGGGGCGACGAAGGGCTGGCGCCACAGGGGAACCGGATCGGCCACCGGATCGGCGGCCGCCTCGGGGATCGGGGCCTCGGACGCGGCGGCGCGCTCGGCCTCGGCGCGGGCCATCTGCTCCCGCTCGGCCTCCTCGCGAGCGGCCCGCTCGGCTTCGAGAGCCAGCGCTGCGGCCTGCGCCTCAGCGCGGGCGCGCTCCAGGGCGACGCGCTCGGCCTCCAGGGCGCGCTGACGGCGCTCCTGCAGGACCGAATCGGGGTGCGAGTCCAGCGCACGGCCGACGGCGAGACGGCCGGGGCCGGTGCAGGAATCGGGGCGCCCTCCGGAGCGATGGCGGCGGGCCGGCGCGGCTGGCGCACGAGCACGCCCGGCGAGGAGGCGCTGCGATCAATCCGGCTCTCGACGTGCGGCGCGTCGAGCGCGTCGAGGCTCGCTCGGTCGTCGAAGACCTGCGCCGGCCAGACATGCTCGGGCGGCGCGACGTTGCCGGCGCGCGGGCCGCGCTCCGGCCCTTCGCGGCCGACCATGGCGGCCGGCGAGGTCAGCCAGCTCGGCTCGGCCCGGCGGCCGGCGACGCCGTAGGCCGGGCGGGCAGGCAGGCCGGCGGGCGTGCCGGACAGGCGCCGGGCGAGACTCGCGCGGAACGCCATCAGCCGATGCGCCAGGGCTCCGAGGGAGAGGCCCGGACGGTCGCCGCCGCGGACAGGCCGGGCGGGGTCACGGTGGGAGTACGGAGGCCGTCCCGATGCGCGCATGGGTTCTCGAACGATACTCGAAACAGGGATCCGCCGACGCGCGGCGGCTGTCCCTGAGTTAGGCCATTCGTCGTTAACGGAGGCTTGTCGCGGCGCTGCGGCGCGGAAACCATGACCGCGGCCGCGGGCGTGCCGCAACGGACCCCAGGGATGCCTTGTCCATCGCGGCGGAGGCAGGGTCCGTGCGGGCAGCGCAGTCCATGCGGTCCAGGAATGCTGCCCGCGCTCGGGCCGATGGAGCGCTGCGCCGCAGGTTCTCGCCGACATGCCCTGCGGCTTCGCGTTAAGAACCGGCGGTCGATCAAAACGCTGACCGCACGAAGCCTTGGCGTGCCAACGCGCGTTTGCTTAGGCTGAAAGCCCCTCCCCCGGTCAGGTGCCCGTGACCCAGCCACCTTCCCTCTCCCTCGCCGATCCCCGTGCGACCGGCCCGGCGCACTTCCGGTCCCTCTACCGCCACGGCTTCGCCCGGGTGGCGGCCTGCACCGGCCGGAGCCACCCGGCCGAGCCTGCGCGCAATGCCGACGTGGTGCTCGACCTCGCCCGGACCTGCCACGATTCGGGGGCCGTGCTCGCCGTCTTCACCGAACTCGGCCTCTCGGCCTACGCGATCGAAGACCTGCTGCTCCAGCAGACCCTGCTCGACGCGGTCGAGGCGGCTGCCGCCCGGCTGATCGCCGAATCGGCTTCCTTACGGCCGCTGCTGCTCGTCGGCGCGCCGCTGCGCTGGCGTCACCGCGTCTACAACTGCGCCCTCGCCATCCAGGGCGGCCGGCTGCTGGGCGTCATTCCGAAAACCTTCCTGCCGAACTACCGGGAGTTCTACGAGAAGCGCCACTTCGCCTCCGGCGCCGGCATCGCAGGCGAAACCATCCGGATCGCCGATCAGGAGGCGCCGTTCGGCACCGACCTGCTCTTCCCGGCCGAGGATCTGCCGGGCCTCGTGATCGGGGTGGAGATCTGCGAGGATCTGTGGGTGCCGGAGCCGCCCGGCATGCGCGCGGCACTCGCCGGCGCCACGGTGCTGGCGAACCTCTCTGGCAGCCCGATCACCGTCGGCCGGGCCGAATCGCGCGCGCTCCTGTCCCGGGCGGCCTCGATGCGAGGCGCCTGCGCGTATGTCTACGCCGCTGCCGGCCAGGGCGAATCGACCACCGACCTGTCCTGGGACGGCCAGACCAGCATCGACGAACTGGGCGTGCGCCTCGCCGAGGGCGAACGCTTCACCGCAGGCCCGGTGACGACGCTCGCCGACATCGACCTCGACCTGATCACCCAGGAACGCCTTCAGGCCGGCAGCTTCGACGACGACGCAAGGCGCCACATCCTCCCCTATCGCCGCGTCCCGTTCCGGCTCGATCCGCCGGACACGGATCTCGGCCTGATCCGGCGGATCGAGCGCTTCCCCTTCGTGCCGGCCGACCCGTCGCGCCTCGCCCAGGATTGCTACGAGGCCTACAACATCCAGGTTGCCGGACTCGCCAAGCGCCTGGAGGCCACCGGCACCCGCAAGGCGGTGATCGGCGTCTCGGGCGGCCTCGACTCGACCCACGCCCTCATCGTCATCGCCAAGGCCTTTGACCGGCTGGGCTATCCGCGCTCCGACATCCTGGCCTACACGCTCCCGGGCTTCGCCACCTCGAATGCCACTAAGACCAACGCCCACGCGCTCATGAAGGCGCTGGGCTGCACGGCGGCCGAAATCGACATCCGCCCGGCCGCCAAGCAGATGCTCGCCGACATGAACCACCCCTTCTCGAAGGGCGAGGCGGTCTACGACGTGACCTTCGAGAACGTGCAGGCGGGCCTGCGCACCGACTACCTGTTCCGCCTCGCCAACCACGCGGGCGGCATCGTGGTCGGCACGGGCGACCTCTCGGAGCTGGCGCTCGGCTGGTGCACCTACGGTGTCGGCGACCAGATGAGCCACTACGCGGTCAATGCCGGCGTGCCCAAGACCCTGATCCAGCACCTGATCCGCTGGGTGATCGGCAACGGCGAGGTGGGGCCCGAGGAGAGCCGCACCCTCCAGGCGATCCTCGATACCGAAATCTCCCCCGAACTGGTTCCGGTGGACCAGGATGACAGCCCTCAGAGCACCGAGGCGACGATCGGCCCCTACGCGCTGCAGGACTTCAACCTGTTCTACACGCTGCGCTACGGGTTCCGGCCCTCGAAGATCGCCTTCCTGGCGCTCCACGCCTGGGGCGACAAGGACCGCGGCTTCTGGGCACCGGACTTTCCCGAGACCAAGCGGGTCGCCTACGGCCTCCCCGAGATCCGCCGCTGGCTCGGCGTTTTCCTGACCCGCTATTTCGGCTTCAGCCAGTTCAAGCGCTCGGCGCTCCCGAACGGGCCGAAGGTTTCGGCCGGGGGCTCCCTCTCGCCGCGAGGCGACTGGCGCGCGCCCTCAGACGGGTCGGCGCGGATCTGGATTGAGGAGCTGAACCGAAACGTCCCTGAAACTTGACCGACACAAACTCGACCGATTGTGCCATTATGAGCACGGTCAAGCCGATTCTTCGCAATGCGGTATCCCGCATTGGGAATATTTGGCTTCGAGGGCGGCCAGGCGGAGGACTTCGGATGCGAAGCTACAACCTGTTCCAGCTCAAGGGCGTCGAAGGCCTCTGCTGCGCCGTTCCCGAGGCGAGCATCGTTCCCCCTTCATCGGCGCAGGCCGCTGGACCTTCGGCGGCAAGCTCTGCGACGACAGCTGCCCGCCCCTCGACTTCGACGACCGTGCCGCCGACACAGCGGTGCGGTTCAACGGCTTCTACCTGTTCCAGACCGTGGACCGGCGCTTCATCGCCTGAACGGGCATGGCGGTCTCAGGCGTCTTCCGCCAGCCCGTAACGGGTACCTTCGCGGCCGCAGGAATTGCGAAAACGCGCTTCTGTTTCGATCCGTTGATATCCAGAGGCCGTGCGGGCCCCGACTCCGGTATCGCGACGAAGATTCCTTAAGGGCTGGCGTGCAGACTTCGCGCAATCGCTAGCAGTCCGGAGCCGCCCGCATGTCGGAGCATCGCAGAGAGGTGCGCCAGAGGGTCTTCCTCAAGGGCCGAATCGTGTTCAACAACGGCTCATCGAGCTTCGACTGCCTGGTACGCGACATGTCCTCCTCCGGCGCGCGCCTCGTCATGAGCGATGCCACGACGCTGCCGGAGGCGTTCGATCTCTACATCCCGCAGAAGGACAGGACGTACCGGGCCAACCTGCGCTGGCGCCGGGAGGATGGCATCGGCGTCACCTTCGAGGAGCCGGCCCGGGTCAGCACCGCGCCTGCAGCTCTCGATCCGGCAGCGGCGGACGCCTCCGTGACCATGCTGCTGAAGCGCGTCAGCGAGCTGGAAACCGAGAACGCCGCCCTGCGTCGGCTGCTGGCCAGCATGGCCCAGTCGGGCGATGCGGCGAGCGCGGCCTGAGCGTCAGCCCTGCCCGTCGAGGGCCGCGCGGATGCGGGAAGCATGCTCGGCCAGAACTGCGTTGTCGGCCATCCCGCCCTCGTGGCGCTTCAGCGGCACGCCCTCGCGCCGCGGGACGATGTGAAAGTGCAGGTGGAACACGGTCTGTCCACCGGCGGGCTCGTTGAACTGGAAAACTGTCAGCCCATCGGCCTGGAAGGCCGCCTTCACGGCCCGGGCCACCTTCTGGACGCTCGCCGCCAGGGCGGCCAGCGAATCCGGCTCGGCATCGAGCAGCCCCCGGGCCGGCGCCTTCGGGATCACCAGGGTGTGGCCCTCCCCCTGGGGCATCACATCCATGAAGGCCACCGTGTGCGCGTCCTCGTAGACGCGGTGGCACGGGATCTCGCCGCGCAGGATCTTGGCGAAGATGTTGTCGGGGTCGTAGCGGGCTTCGGCCATGCTGCCTCCGGGGATCCTTGAGCGGGCGCAGGTTGCACAGGGCACCCGTCCGCGTCCACACGGGAACCGGCTGCGCACCGGGACGCTTGCACCGCGGCGGCCGCAGCGTCGTCCGAAAGGCCGCCGGCCGGCGGGACGCGACGATCCCCCACACCCAGTCACGGAGTTCCGGATGGCGCATGAGAGCAAGGGGGCGATTTACGCAGCGGCCGGGGCGAATCTCGCCATCGCGGCGGCGAAATTCCTCGGAGGTATGCTGACCGGCTCGACCGCGATGCTCGCCGAGGGTGTGCATTCGGTGGTCGACACGGCCAACCAAGTGCTGCTGCTCGTCGGCATGAAGCGGGCGCAGCGGCCGGCCGACGCCCGCCACCCCTTCGGCTACGGGCGCGAGATCTACTTCTACGCCTTCGTGGTGGCGCTGATGATCTTCCTCGGCGGTGGCCTCTTCGCGATCTACGAGGGGATCGAGCGGGTCCGCCACCCCGAGCCGGACGTGGACGCTGAGATCTTCGGCTACCGGCTGCCGGGGATCTGGGTCAACGTGGCGATCCTCGGCTTCGCCATCGCGGCCGAGGGTACGTCCTGGGTTGTGGCAATGCGCCAGTTCTGGGCCGAGAAGGGTCAGCGCTCGGCGGTGCGGGCGATCCGGCGGAGCAAGGATCCGGCCCTGTTCACGATCCTGGCCGAGGACACCGCCGCGCTGATCGGCCTGCTGATCGCGCTTGCGGGCGTCGCCTTCGCGCATCTCTTGGAGATGCCGAGCCTCGACGGCTGGGCTTCCGTGGGGATCGGCCTCGTGCTCGTCGGCATGGCCGTCTTTCTGATGATCGAGACTCACGGCCTGCTGATCGGCGAGGCCGCCGATCCCGAGATCGTTACGGCGATCGGGGACCTCGTGCGCTCCGAGCCCGGCGTGCTCCACCTGAACGAGGTGCTCACCCAGCATCTGGGCCCCTCCGACATCCTGGTCAATCTGAGCATCGACATGGCCGACGATCTGACCGCCGGGGATGTCGAGAGCCTCGTGACCCGCCTCGACCGGGCGGTGAAGCAGCGCAGCCCGGAGGTGACCCGGGTGTTTATCGAGATTCAGCAGCAGGGCGATCACGGGGTCCGAGCGGCGGCTTGAGGGGATGTAACCAAACCGACCGCAAGCCGGCCTTGGACGGCCAAGATGCAATCCTGACACGGGACACGATCCGGCGATCGCGGGCTCGCTCAGGCGCTCCGGCCTACCTGGGCGAGGCTGAGCGCCCAGACCCGCTCCTGGACGGCCTCGTCGCGGCTCTCGGCCGAGGAGGTCTTGGGTCGGGCATGCGAGAAGTAGCGGCCGGTGACGCCGTCGAGGCTCGGGGGCGTTCGCCGCGTAGAGCGAGGTCTCCGCCCCCTTGTCGGGCTTGGTCAGGAACGGCCGCATCAGCGACCAAGCCGCGCCGAACAGGCCGCCAGTGTTCTTGGCAAAGCCGGTATTGATCACGCCCGGATGCAGGGCATTGACGGTGATGCCGCTGTCGCGCAGCCGCCGGGCCAGGGCATAGGTGAACAGCACGTTACCGAGCTTGGCCTGAGCATAGGCCCGCATCGCCCCGTAGCGCCGGGCGCCCTCGATGTCGTCAAAGTCGATATGGCCGCGGTAATGCGCCGCCGAGGCGACATTGACGATCCGCGGCTTGGCCCCGGATGCCGCCGCGGCCTTCAGGGGGTCGAGAAGCCCAAGGGTCAGGAGCACGTAGCCCAGATGATCCAGCGCCCAGGTGCGCTCGATCCCATCGACCGTGAGCGTGCGCCGGTCGAAGATCGCCCCGGCGTTGTTCACCAGAACGTCGAGGCGCGGATAGGCCCCGCGCAGCGCCTGTGCGAGCTGCCGGATCTCGGCCTGCGCCGACAGATCGGCCACGTGCGGATCGACGGCCGCACCGGGTACGGAAGCGCGGATGCGCTCGGCGCAGGTCCGCGTCTTCGCGGCATCGCGCCCCACGATGGCGACCCGAGCGCCCAGACGCGCGAGTCCCAGAGCCGTCTCGTAGCCGATGCCGTTGGTCGCCCCGGTGACGAGGCAGACCCGGTCTTGCATCACGGCTGCCTCAGAACACCGCCTGCCCGACCGCGAAGGCGATGACGACGATCACGATGGCGATCAGGAGGAACAGGCCGAACAGGATCCGCGCCAGTGAGCCCGCGCCCGAGGCGATGCCGGTGAAGCCGAGGGCGCCGGCAATCAGCGAGATCACGAAGCAGATGAGGGCCCATTTCAGAAGGGTCATGGCGTCACTCCGGCTGCGCCCGCAATTCGGGCCGATGGCTGCTGCCTCAACCGGCACCAAGCGAGACCGTTCCGCGAATTTCGGCCCATGCCGCTTTTATTCTTAAACGGAGTCAGGCCGTCTTGGCCACCGGCTGCGCCGGGACGTCCGCGCGCTCCAGCATGATCTCCGCGAGGGTGTGATAGAGGCCGCCCCGGCAGACCGC
The DNA here is from genome assembly GCA_050632875.1 of Methylobacterium sp. P31. Classification (GTDB taxonomy): domain Bacteria; phylum Pseudomonadota; class Alphaproteobacteria; order Rhizobiales; family Beijerinckiaceae; genus Methylobacterium. The sequence continues at coordinate 902,398 of JBODSC010000001.1, forward strand.
CTTCGAGGCGGCGTCGGCAATCAGGGCGGCCACCATCAGCGGGATCACCATCGTGTGGTTCTGGGTCATCTCGGTGACGATGACGAAGCTGGTGATCGGCGCCTGGAGCACACCCGTGAGGTAGGCGACCATCCCGATGAGCACGAGGGCGCCCACCGGCATGGCCGGCAGGAGGCCGTGGACCATCCCGCCGAGCCCAGCCCCGACGGCGAGCGAGGGCGCGAACAGGCCGCCCGGAATGCCGCTGATCGAGCTGAGCACGGTGGCGGCGAATTTCAGCGGCGCGTAGCTCCAGCCCGCCGCCGCATCGCCGTGCAGGATCGCCCGGGCCTCCTCGTAACCGGTGCCATAGGCGGTGCCGTTGGAGGCCAGCCCGCAGAGGGCGACACACAGGCCGCAGACCGCCGCGAACAGGACCGGCCTCGACCGGATCAGACTGCCGGCGGTCCCCGGCAGCCCGCGGGCGAACAGGATCACGATGCGGCTGAAGACGCCGCCCGCCAAGCCCCCGGCGACGGCAAGCAGCGGCACGATCCAGCCGACCGCCAGCGGCAACTCCGCCTGGGTCGTCCCGAAATACGTGTAGTTGCCCAGGAGCAAGAGGGAGGTCAGGCCGGCGGCCACGATCCCGGCGACGATCAGGCCGGACGAGCGCGCCTCGTAGGCCCGCCCGAGTTCCTCGATGCCGAATACGATACCGGCGAGCGGCGTGTTGAAGGCCGCCGCGACGCCGGCTGCGCCTCCTGCCAGCAGCAGCCCCGGCAGCCGCTCCGGCGTCAGGCGGCCGAAGGCGGCCATGATCGCCGCGCCGACCTGCACGGTCGGCCCCTCGCGGCCGGCCGAGGCCCCGCAGAGGAGGCCCAGGAACAGAACCATCACCTTGCCGAAGGCCACCCGGGGGAGATCAGGGAATACCGGAAGCGCGTGTCCCGGGCGTGCCGGGCGGCGATCACCTGCGGGATACCCGAGCCTTGCGAGTTCGGGAACACCGTACGGGCGAGGAGCGCGGCGAGGGCAAAGCCCGCGGGGGTGAGCACCAGGGCGATCAGCGGCGAGGGCGCGATGAGACGCCGGAACCCGTCCTGCGCGAGGTCGGCGCCCTTGGCCATCAGCACGGCCGCTAGGCCGACGCCGATGCCGCCCACCAGGAACAGCAGCCGGCCCCGCCAGAGCGGGTATGCCTCCATCGAGGCGGAGCGCAGGCGGAGGATGGAGCGGCGGTAGCGGGAGCGCCGCGGGCGGGGAGATCTGGTCGTTTCCCGCACGTCGTCCCGCATTTCGACCATGGTAGAGCACTGCACCCGCGCCGCTGAAACCCGCGCTATAGCGCAACCGGCGGAGAATGGCCCATGCCACGGCGCATAATGCCTTCCTGACGGCTGCGCCCGGTGGCACGACTGCTGGCGCCGGGGAAGGATTGCGATCCGGAGCCCAGGGATGTCCGGCCCGACATCTGGATCCCTCCGCCGGGTGTCGGTCCCGGACCTCCTCGTCCAGATCCCTCGCGGACCGCTCCATTATCGTGAGAGGCTCGCAGCGTCTGGATTGATGCGCGCCTTCGCCGGACCGGCGATTGCTTCGGCGGATGACACGCCAAATTCGCAAGCGTCTTCGCCGCACGAATGGTTGCGGTTGCGGGCCGCAGCAAGACGGTACATAAACCTACCGCGATGCAGACTATTTTCTCGACCGACGGAGCAAAATCGAAAGATCGGTTCCGCCAATGGCGGGACATTTGCGAATACCGCCTCGTTCCGATGGTCCAGAACTCTCTGGGGGACGGACCGTTTCATGCGGTGATTGAAGGTGCGAGCATCGGAAACCTTGAGTTCACAAAATTTTCCTTAAGCAACTTAAGGGCAGCAACAACACCTCAAACGCTCCGGCATGAAAGCAACAAAACCGATCAGCTCTTCATGAGCATGGTACTGTCCGGTGCGGTACGCGCCGATCAGTACGATCGGTCAGCCGTCGATACCGCCGGAGATTTCTCGATACGTGACACAAACACGCCGTGGACGATCGAGCACCGCGGATACAGCGAAGTGCTGGCCATTCAAATCCCGCGGGATCGGTTGGAAGGCATGCTGGGCCCGACCAGCCGTTTCGCCGGATTGACCGTGGGTGGGCACCTGCCGGTCACAACGCTGGCGCGATCGTTCCTGAACAATCTAGTGAACGTGGGGATCGACTCTCCCGTCAGGAAGCCGAACGCATAAGCTCGGTGGCGATTGACCTCATCGCCGCCAGCCTCGCAGAGCGCATGGCCAAGGAACCCCCAAGGCCCTTCACGGGACGCTGATCGTTCAGCGCGCCAAAGCCTACATTGCAGCCAATCTCGGCGCGCCCGACCTCGAGCCGTCGCAGGTCGCTGCCGCGGTGGGCGTGTCGCTGCGCCACCTGCAGGAGCTGTTCCGCGAGGACGGGCGCAACATCGCCGCCTGGATCTGGCAGCGCAGGCTCGAAAAGGCCGCGCGACAGCTATCCGATCCGGGCTGCTTGCACGTTCCGGTGGGGAAGTCGCCTACAGATGCGGCTTCATCGACCAAGCTCACTTCTCTCGTCGCTTCCGCGGCCGTTACGGCATCAGCCCGCGCGACTACCGCCACATGACACTGTCGCAAGCCGCTCAGGGCTGAAGGGCGGCGTCCATCGGGCCATCGGGCACGGGCCGACCGGCGTCATGCTTTCCCGTCCTCCTCCGCGGCGCAGAGGCTCCTCCACCGCCCGCACATAGGCCTTGGCGTCGAATTTCCTCAGCGAATTCTCGCTCTGATAGCGGACCGTTCCGAAGACCGGCCGCCGCTGCCAGGGACGGTCGTGCAGCCCGTACACCCAGGCGACGTTGGTGAAGGAATTCGGATCACGGCCATCCAGGAAATAGCGGTTGTTGAGCCGGAGTGTCCGGGCGAAACCTTCCTCGGGTGAGGGCGACCATTCAAGGATCTTCTTGCCCCAATACATCCGCAGCTGGTTGTGCATGTAGCCGGTCTCGCGCATCTCGCGCATTGCCGCGTTCCAGTAGCGGTCGTGGGTCTCGCCTGCAGCGAGCTGGTCTTCCGAGTAGGCGTGCGGGCGCGCGTCCTTTGCGTGCTCGGCCAGGGTCTTGCGCGCCCAATCCGGCACGGCCTTGCCGTAATCGTCGTATCCGTCCGTGTAGAAGACGTGATTCATGGCGAGTTCGCGCCGGACGATCAGCTCCTCCAGGTAGGCGCTGCGGTCGTCGGCATCGCCGTCCTCGGTCTCCCGCACGGCCAGGGCGATCTCCACCGGCGAGATCTGCCCGAAATGCAGGTAGGGGCTCATATGCGAGGCCGCGGCCGCTTCCGGCATGTTGCGCCCCGCCCCATAGCCCGAAAAGCCATCCTCCAGGAACGCCTTCAGGCGCTTGCGCGCCTGCGTCTCGCCGCCGAGGAACCGCCTCACCGGTCCCACCGAGCGGTCGAGACTCATGCCGGAGAGCACCGCATCCGGATCGGAGACATCGACCGCGCTCTCGAGCTTCAGGCCCTCGGCCCTGTGCTTCACGGTACGGGGCCTCAGCTCCGCGATGAACGGATCCCAGAGCCGGTTCAGCTTCGGCCGGAGCGTCCGGGCGGCGTATTCGTGCTTCTTCGAGGCCGTCTCCACCGGCACGACCACGTCGCCCTCGACTTGGACGATCCGGGTCTTCACGGCCTTGGCGATCTCCCCGTACCAGCGCTTCTGGATGGCGAGATAACCACGGTCGAGCACGAGGAGCGCGGCATCCTGAGCGAGGTCGATCGCGACCCGCGCGGGCGAGGCCTTGCGCATCACGAAGCCAATCCCGCGCTTCTCCAGGCCGGCCTTCGCGTCCGCAAGCCCCTGGAGCAGGAAGGCGTAGTGGCGGGCATTGGCCTCGGGGAAGCCGTTGGCGCCGTCGAGGAGGCCGAAGCAGGCGACGACCGGGCGATTGAGCCGGTTCGCCTCCTCGATGGCGAACTCGAGGGCCGGGTTGAACCCGGCCCGGTTAGCCTGCTGGAGGAGATACAGAACGTAGTGCCCCTCCGGCCGCGGCTCGACATCGTTGAGGACCCGGATCCGCTCGCCCTGGATCGCCATGCTCACCCGAATCCTTGCTTTGCCCGCCGGGCCGGAGACTTGGCCGGAAAGCTAGAGCAGGTAGCGAATTCGTCTCTCCGCAGGAGGAAAGACGGACCGCACAATCGAACCGCGCGTGCGAGGCGCGGTTCGATCCGGCAAATCCGCTCTTCATCAGCGACTTATGAGGCGATCGCCCCGGCATCGACGCACAAATTCAGATTTCAACGCGCCGGCCCGACCTGCGACATTTTCAACACACGGCTCGGCGGATTCGTGCGCAGCCGCACAGAGGGACAGCCCTGCTGTCCTGATCCCCTTGAATTTCCAGCCCACGAGCGCAGATTGTGCAGCGCGGGAGGGCGATGGCGTCGTCCTCCCGCAGCCCTTCTTGGGCGTTTCCTCCCTAGACTTCGGGCCGCCCCTTCGGGGGTGGCCTTTTTCTTTTCACTCCCGTCTCTGACCGGCCTTCGTCACCGGCGCGCGCCGGCGCGGCTGGATCCGGTTGGCACCGGGCGCCATGCTGACGGCGGGCGCCGGAACAGGTGCGGGAGGGCACGCCATGAGGCGTTTCACCGCGCGCCCGGCGCTCGCCTGCCTGCTCGCCCTCGCCGACCCCGCACCGGCGGCGGACGCGCCGTGCTTCCAGGTCGATCCGGCCTGGCCGAAGCCGCTGCCGGGCGAGCGGATCATGGGCCAGGCCGCCGGCGTCGCCTTGGGTCCGAGGACCATGTCTGGGTGATTCAGCGGCCGCGGACGCTCACCGACGACGAGAAGGCAGCAAGCCTCGACCCGCCCTGCCGGTACTGGGATTCGACCAGGACGGCACGCCGCTCCGGAGTTGGGGCGGCCCGCGCGCAGGCTACGACCGGGTGATGGCCATCTGCACAGGGGCGAGGCACGGAGCGCACGCGCGGTCAGACGAGCCGCCACGCGCCATTCCTCGAGGCCGGACTCGCGGGATCAATGGCCCGCAAAATGTTGCGCAACCGCAACACCCGCGACAGAATGTTTCTGGTTTGTAAATATTCCAATGAGAGACACGATCAAAATCGCGTTGTCTGTCACGGACATAATAGCTCGATTGGAACTCGTTTAGGAAGGGTTCTACATCGCAAGAGACCAGGGCCAGCCAATAAGTATTGCGCGAAAAGACACCTCTTGAGTACTCGGAGGCATGGGTCCCTGAGGAGATCCGGCGTCTACCGGCTTCAGCATGATGCCGCGGAGTGTCTGATGCGTAACATGTTCGGAAGCCAGCTCACGGGCGTTTTGCTAGCCAGCACGGTCCTGGCCGCCGCGGCGCGCGCACAAGAACTCGCTGCGCCCACGGCGGAGGCCGACACCGTGACGCTGGATCAGTTGACTGTGGAGAGCCAAGGCTCCGTGCGGCCGGAGCCGCAAGGCGGCGTCACGATAGGCTACCTGACCAAGCAGACGCGCAGCGCAACCAAGACGAGCACGCCGGTCCTCGATATCCCGCAATCGATCACGATCATCCCTCAAGAACAGTTTCTCGATCAGAACTACCAGAATCTGACTGAGCAACTGCGCTTCGTGCCGGGCGTGATCCCGGCACAAGGCGAAGGCAATCGTGATCAGGTGCTCATCCGCGGCCAGAACACCAGCGCCGACTTTTACATCAACGGCATTCGCGACGATGTGCAATATTACCGCGACCTATACAACATCCAGCGGATCGAGGTGCTCAAGGGTCCCGACTCCCTGATCTTCGGCCGTGGAGGTGGAGGGGGCGTCATCAACCGGGTGCTCAAGGAGGCCGATGGCTATCGCGTTCGGGAGGTCGTAGCCGGCGGCGGCCAATTCGGCGATAAGCGCATAGCCGTCGATGTGGGTGACCGGGTCAGCGACAGCGCATTCTTCCGTCTTAACGGAGTCTTCGAGGACTCGGGCACCTACCGGCAATTCGGCAACCTGACGCGGTACGGGATCAACCCGACTGCAACCTTCCTCATCGATCCGCAGACGACGCTGAAGCTCTCCTACGAGTATTTTCACGACAATCGCTTTCCCGACCGTGGCATCCCGTCACAATTCGGGCGCCCCTATCGGTACCGCGACAACATCCGAACATTTTTCGGCAACCCCGACGTGAATTCCACGAAAGTTGACGCAAACATCGCCACAGTCCAGCTCGATCACCAGTTCGATTCGGGCGTGGAACTGCATAGCCAATTGCGATTTGCCGATTACGATCGATACTACGTCAATACCCTGCCCGGCAGCGCCGTGAACGCGGCAGGCAATGCCGTAACGATCACTGGCTATCAGAATTACACGCCGCGGATGAACTATTTCAGTCAGAACGATTTTACCTATAAATTCTTGACAGGTGACATCAAGCATACGCTCCTGGGCGGGTTTGAGCTCGGATATCAGGAAGGTCTGGCCTACCGCCAATCCCTGTTCTTCGGGAGCAATCTCGCCAGCAACGTCGTCGTCAATCCGCTACGGCCGCTGACATTTGGGCCCACGTTCCTGCGCAACAACGGCACGACGGATGCAAATTCGCGCTACAACCTCGGTGTCGCGGCCGTCTACGCACAGGACCAGATCGACATCACCGACTGGCTGCAACTCGTCGGCGGTCTGCGCTACGATCATTTCGACTTCTCCTCCACTGACCGGCGCACGCTGCTGACCAATACCCGCGTGGACGACCCGATCTCCCCACGGGCCGGGCTTGTGCTGAAGCCGCTTCCCAATCTCGCGCTCTACACGAGTTATAGCGTCTCCTATCTCCCCTCCTCAGGCGACCAGATCGGTGCCTTCACCCCGGGCTTGGTCATCGCCAAACCGGAGCAGTTCGAGAACACCGAGGTTGGCATCAAATACGACGTCAACCCGCGCTTTCAATTGACCGCCGCAGCGTACAACCTCGACCGCTACAACCAGCGATTGGCCGATCCGAACAATCCCGGCTTCTTCATCCTGTCGGGCAAGACCAACACGCAAGGGATCGAGATCGGCGCCAACGGTTACGTCACCGATTGGTGGCAGATCGCGGGTGGCTATGCCTTCACGGATGCGCGCATCGCCAGCGCGACCTCAGCCACCATCGTAGCTGGCAACAAGGTCGGGCTGGTGCCGTTCAACGCATTCACGCTCTGGAACAAGTTCGACGTGACGCGCGATTTCTCGGTCGGCATCGGGGTGCTGAACTACTCGCACACCTTCGCGGCTTCGGACAACACCGTTCGGCTTCCCGGCTACACACGGGTAGACCTCGGGCTGTTTTACCAGATCAACGAATCTGTTCGCGCCCAAGTCAACATCGAAAACCTGTTCGATCGGCGCTACATCTCCACGGCCGACAACAACAACAACATAACGCCGGGTGCTCCACGCACGATCCGGGCGCAGATCATCGCCCGGTTCTGAGACTCAAGCTGTCAGCGCCCTGCATATGCTCCGTCCCGACTCGCGGCCAGCGCCGCGGCCTTGCCGGCTGCCGCATAGAGATCCAGCCGGGAATAGAGGCCGAATTCCGAGCCGTCGTCGAGGAACCCGCCTCCCGGTCCCTGGGTCTCGGTGAGGATGGCATTGGCCTCCTCCAGCGTCAGCGCCGGGAAGGCTGCGGTAAGGAGGTGTCCGGCCTCCGGCGCCACCTTGGCCACGTCCTCCTGGCGGCCGGCGGTCTCCGGATGCACCACGGGCAGGCCGTAGGTCTGGGTCGCCGCGTAGAAGGCCGCGTTGGCGGAGGAATCCTTGAACCGCCCCGTATCCTTCGCCGCGCAGGCTGCCACCGAGTCGCCGCAGCCCGCCTTGAGCGCCTCGGCCATCGCGGCGCGGGCCTCGTTGAGGAGGCTCCGGTAATCCGTCACGCCTACCTGCTTGCCGGCATCCGCCGCGACCGTGTCGAGTACGGCCGGGTTCTTCCGGATCTGGCCGACATAGGCAGGATCGTTGGCCAGCAGATGGGCGAGAGCATGCAGCGAGGTCGCCCGCCCGCCGATCACGTCCATGGCGTAGTGCGCCCCGACGATGATCCGGTCGTTGCCGTACTCGGCTGCGCGGGCGACCATCTGCTGGTAGCGCTCCGGCACCAGAAGCGCGAGCAGCATCGACTCGGTGTAGCCGTAGGTGGTGTGCCCGCTCGGATAGGACGGGCTGTTCATGAGGTCCTGCTTGGGCCCGCGCAGCCGGTCGAGGCTGTGGGAGGCCGCGCCGAAATAGTCCGTGCCGCGGTAGGCTCGGAGGTGCGGCAGCGTCTGGAACGGCCGCGCATTGCCGAAGGTATTGGAGCCCGGGCTGCCTGCCGGGCGGCCATAGGCCCGGCCGAAGACGTCGGGCACGGCGCCGTCGGCGAGAAGCGCGGCGGCCTCGATCGAGACCGGGTGCTTGCCGTTCGTGGTGGCGTTGGCGAAGAAGTACTTGCCGGAATTCGAATCCGACTTCGTCACGTTGTTGGTGTAGCCGATCAGGTCGGCGACCGCAGGAGCGATGCTGGTGAAGGTCTTGTAGTCGCCGTAATGAGCCTTGGCCTGATAGGCGGCGGCGAGCGCCGTGCCGAGGCCTTCAGCGAGGTTGGCGGCGTTGCCGTCGGTGATGAAGCAGTCCCGGAGCGCGAGCTGCTGCTGCTCGGGAAAGGGCAGAAGGGTCGGCCGATTGAGACCGCCGGCCTGGATGTCGCCGGTGACCCGGAGGTTCGCATCCAGTGCCGCTCGGCCCTCCGGCGAGGCCTGCAGGCGCGCCACCGGGATGAGTCCATGCAGGGCCGTCAGATTGGCGGCTGATTGCGCGCGCGCCTGGAGGGGCAGCGCGGCCCCGAGCAGCACCAAGCCGATCCTCAGCGCGCCGATCATCCGCCCTTCCCCATTCGCCGATGCCGTCTCGGACGCTATCCCCTTGCCCGCGCCCGGATCATGAAGTTGTCGTAGGTGTACTCGGCCACCTGGAACCAGAGGTATTCCTCGTTGCGGAAGGTGCGCATCGCCTCGTAGACGCGGCGGAAATCGGCGTTCTTGGCGGCAATCTCGCCGTAGACGTCATTGGCGTTCTTGAGAGCGGCCTCCATCACCTCCTGGGGGAAGGGCCGCAGCTGGGCTCCGCCGGCGACGAGCCTTCGCAGGGCTTGCGGATTGCGCGCGTCGTATTTGGCCTGCACCTCGGCGCCCACCTCGGCGGCGGCTGCGCGCAGGATCGCCTGATAGGATTTCGGCAGCGCCTTCCACTTCTCGGCATTGAACCAGAAGTGCAGCATCGCGCCGCCCTCCCAGAAGCCCGGGTAGTGGTAGACGGGCGCGACCTTCTGGAGGCCGAGCCGCTCGTCATCGTAGGGGCCGATCCATTCGGCGGCGTCAATCTTCTTGGATTCGAGGGCCGTGTAGATCTCGGGACCAGGGATCGTCTGCGGCTGGACGCCGAACTTGGCGAGCACCTGGCCGCCCATGCCGTCGATCCGGAACTTGAGCCCCTGGAGGTCGGCGAGGCTCTTGATCTCGCGCCGGAACCAGCCGCCCATCTGGGCGCCGGTATTGCCGCCGGGCAGGCAGACCAGCCCGGCCTTGGCGAATACCTCGGCGAACAATTCCGCAGCCCCCCGGCGTACCACCAAGCAGCGGCGCCCCGTGCGTTGAGGCCGAACGGGATCGCGGTGGCCAGCGCGAAGGTCGGATCCTTGGCCATGCCGAGCGTCGCCGGCCCGTGGCCCATCTCCACGTTGCCCGCCGCCACGGCGTCCAGCAGCCCCTCCGCGGGCACGGGCTCGCCGGGGCCGAGCACTTGGATCTGGAAGCGCCCGTCGGTGGCCTCGGCAACGATCCGGCTGAGCGCCTCGGGAGCACCGAACAGGATATCGAGATTCTTGGCGTAGGCCGAGGCCAGGCGCCAGCGCAGCTCAGGCGCCCCCTCCGCACGGGCCGGCGCCGCCAGCGGCCCGGTGAGGGCTGCGGCCGCGCCGAGGCCGGCGGTCAGCACGGCCCGGCGCCGCGTCCCTGGGGTTAAGGGGTGCGCGATGTGAGTCTCGTCCAACGGCATCTCGTCCGAGCGTGTCCGATCCGGCCGGCGCGGGATCGGGGGCCGCAGGTAACACGTCCGCGCCGGTTCTCGAAAGCCGCGGGCGGCGGCAGCGGTTCCGTCGCGGCTCGAATCCGCCGTTTGCCCGTGCTAGGCGCTCGCCATGCAATCCGCCCCCCGTCACCCTGCACACCGTCTGCGGCCTGGAGGAGCCTCGCCGGCCACGGCGCCCGCGGCGTCAGCCATATCCTGTCGCTGCTCGATCCCGGCACGCCGAATCCGGAGGCGTTCGCCGCCTACGGCCCCCATGCCCGCACAACCCTGCGCTTCCACGATTGCCTTGGCCCGGGCGACGGGCTCGTACCGCCCGAACCTGAGCATGTCGCGGCGATCCTGGATTTCGGGCGGATGCTCGACGGGCCAGCCCATCTCCTGGTGCATTGCCATTACGGCCTGTCCCGCTCCACGGCGGCGCTGCTCACCCTGTTCGCGCAGGCCGAGCCGGAGAGCCCGGCCGACGCGCTGGTGGCGCGCCTCCATGCCCTGCGCGAGCCAGCTTGGCCCAACGCCCGGATGATCGGATTCGCCGACGCGATGCTCGGCCGGAAGGGCCGGCTCAGCGAGGCGGTCCGGCGGTTGCACGCGCGCCAGCTCCAGGTGCGGCCGCACCTCGCCGAGCTGCTGCGCGGGCTGGGGCGCAGCGCGGAGGTGGATGCAGCGAGCGTCTAGCGCGGGCTCCTGCGGCGGATCCCGTCAGCGGGCATCACTTCCCGGCCGGCGTGAAGCTCCCATCCTTCCACACGTACAGCACGTAGCCCTGGGCGGTGACGTCACCCTTGGCGTCGAACCCCACCGTGCCGAGCACAAGATCGAACCGTTCCGTGTGGAGGGCCTGGGCGACGGGCTTGGGCTCGGCGGAATGGGCAAAGTTGCCGGCGGCCACCAGAGCCTGCATGGCGGCGTAGCCGTAGATGGTCGAGCCCGTCGGATCGACACCCTCGGCTTTGAACGCCTTGACCACCTTCGCCGCGGCCGGCTGCCGGCTCGGATCGAGATAGAAGGTCATCAGAACGCCGTTGCTCGCCGGCCCGGCGATCTTGGCGAAATCGGGCGTGGCGATGGACGAGGTGCCGAACCATTGGGGATGATAGCCCCTGTCGGCGGCGACCTTGACGAGGCGCCCCATCTCGGCAGCATCGCCGCCGTAATAGACCACCTCGATCCCTGCACCCTTAAGGCGGTCCGCCAGCGCGGCGTCGTCGGCGTCGCTCGGCGAGAATGACAGCGACAGCGCCTCGTTGACACCGATGCGGTTGAGGTTGTCCTTGGTTGCGGCAGCGAGCGTCCGGGATGCCGGGGTCTGATCCTGGACCAGCGCGATCTTGCGATCGCGGAACCGCTCGGCGAGTACGGCGGCCGACAGCCGGGCTTGGTCGTCGTCACGCCCACAGACGCGGAAGACGGTCGGCAGGCCCCGGTCGGTGAGCCGGGCCGCCACCGAGGCCGCGGTGATCATCACGACACCGTTCTGGGCGTAGATGTCGGAGGCGGCGATCGAGGCGTTCGAGCAGACATGGCCGACAACCAGGCGCACATTGGAGCGCACGAAGTGGTTGGCCACCGCCATCGCGGTGTTCGAGTCGCAGGCATCGTCCTGCACATCGAGGGTCACGGGCTGCCCATCGAGGCCTCCCATAGTGTTCGCATCCCGGGCCGCGGCCTCGACCCCGCGGAGGACCTGCTCGCCCACCGCGACGTAGGGGCCCGAGCGCGGGACCGCCACGCCGATCACCACGTCGGCCGCCGCCGGGGCGGCTGACAGGAGCGCAGCGCACAGGCTCAGGGCGATCAGCGCGGCCCGGAAGAGCCCACTGTCGGGGACAACGCGTCCGATCTTCATCGGGCTCTTCTAGGCATCCTTGCGCGCGGCAGCCACAGGCAATGCGGGGATGCGGCTCCCGTGCCGCATCCCCGCATTGCACCCGAAGCTCATAGGCGAGGATGCGGAGAAACGCGATTTTTTTCCGCAGCAGCCCTGGAGTCGCCCCGCTCTTACTTGGCGTAGTAGTAAGCGGTCGCCACGGAGGAGACCGGTCCGGTGACGCCGCTGAACACCGACAGGGCCTTCTGGACTTCGGTGAAGGGCGCGTTGGAGACGTAGACCAGGTCGCGGTTGCGCATCCGGAACGCCTGGCTGACGAACAGGCTGTTCGGGTCGCGCATGTTGATCCGGTAGACCACCGGCACCAGCGGCGTGCCGAGCAACTTCGAGCCTGGATTGAGCCGGCGCACCACGCTGGCCGGCTCGAAGCGGAAGATGAACGTCCCGGCCGGATCCGCCTGGAAGTCCGACAGGCCGCGCGCCTTGGCCAGCGCCTGCGCCAGCGTGATCCCGTCGGCCTGGAACGGCAGCTCGGTGCTGTTGCCCAGCGCGCCCACCGCGATGAAGGTCTGCGGGTCGCGCACGAGGGTGAGCACGTCGTTGGGCCGCAGGTAGATGTTCTCGCGCGGGTTGGACACCACCGTGGTCAGCGGCACGGTCGCGGTCACCGCGCCGCGCGAGAGCCGCACGAAGGTCTCGTTGACCGGCGAGCGGTTGCCGCCGGCGGCGGCGATCACGTCGAGGATGCGGTCGCCGTGGCCCGAGAGCGGCAGGCGCGCGCCGGCCGCGCCCTCGCCGGTGACGGTGACCGCCTGGCTGATCGGCCGGGTGACCGAGACCAGCACCTGCGGCTGGATGGCCTTGCCGGCCAGCTCGTTCTCGATCAGCGCCTGGACGTCCTGGGTGCGGCGGCCGGCGACCTTGATGCGCCCGGCATAGGGCACCGAGATGGCGCCGTCGCGCCCGACCGGCTGCTCGGGGATGAGGGCGGACTTGGAGCCGGCCGAGAACCGGTCGGCGACCAGCGGGCCCGAGAACAGGCCGCCGGATCCGGCTTCCCAGATCGAGACCGAGACCATGTCGCCGATGCCGATGACCGGCTCGGCGGAGGGGCGGTGGTCGCCGAAGGAGGCGAGCAGGCTGTCCAGCGGCCGGCCGCGCAGGGCCTCGATGACCGCCGGGGTGACGTCGATGATCTCGTAGCGGGCCAGAAGTCCCCCGTCCTCAGTGGCCACCTCCGACCCGGCCTGGATCGCACCCGCCGTCGGACCCGCCGCAGGCAGGTAGGTGCAGCCCGACAGCGCCGTGACGGCGAGCAGGGCGAGGGGAAGGTTGCGCATCCAGATGTTGCCCATCGGTATTGCCGAGCCCGTGCCTAGCCCATGGCGCCCCGGGTGTCCGTAGCCGGTGGGTCACACTCTGGTCGCGACGGCCGAGACCTCCGTTTCATCCTCGATAAGCACAGCTTTTTCGCGGCGGGCGCGGAAATATCGCCTGCGGAGCGCGGGGAGTCAGCAATATCGGGAAACAAGATCGCGTTCACACGGGATGTGCGCGCTTCAACGGCGTGCGCCGAAGATCCGTCGCGGCCACACTCAGTTGGACTGGGTGACCGCGGTGTTGATCTGGCTGTAGACCCCGTTCATCCGGGAAGCGTAGTAACGGATGCTGCCGATCGCGACCACGAAGATCAGGGAGCCGATCAGGGCGTATTCGATGGCTGTGGATCCGCGTACGTCGCGCGCGAACCGCGTGCCCCAGGCGATCATCCGCCCTGCGAAGCCGGATTGGCTCCGGATCCGCATGAGGCCGGTCTCTGCCCTGCCGCAACTCGGCTCATCCATCGTCGAAATCGCCTTCCCGCTGCGCCCAGCCGCTGGAACGGCCGGACGCACGGTGACAGCCTTAGCGCATCCGCCATTGCCGCGGGCTTAATGGGTTCTTCGAAAACCGCCTCCCCGACGATCGCGGCGGGATTCTGCACCGGCCACACTGGCTAGGCGCAGTACCCCGGGCTTGCGATCGGCGCGCCCGGTCGGATCAGGCGTGGCCCGCCTTGTGGCGCAAGTCATCGATCCGTTTCGAGGCCTCGGCCTTGTCGAGGTCGGGATCGAACGCTTTCGGCTCCTTGGCCTCCTCCGACAGGGTCTTGAGATACGATGCCTGTGCCCCAGTCATCGGCTCACCGCCCGTGGTCCACTGATCAGGATCCTTGATCTGGTTCGAGACATCCTTGGGGTCTGTCTTGGGGTTCTCCTGAGGCGACCCCGCGCTCCGGGTTGCTTTCGCGGCTGACTTGGCCATGCTCTATATGTTCCCTAAATGTTCTATCTTCAGCAGGGAGAACGGGCAGTTCCCGCATCTGGTTCCGCGCAGTTCCGGTGCCGGCGCCCGCGCTCGCAGTGCTCTTTCCTTCCTGACCGCCGGTCCTAATGATGACGGAGGCGCCGCCGGGGGCGCCTCGGAGCGAGAACGGTCCCGATGATCTCCAGCACGGGGACGACGCGCGGCGTCGGGGCAGCTGCCGAGGCCGCGCAGGTTCTGGTGGTGATGGGCGTCTCGGGCTCCGGGAAGAGCACGGTCGGCGCGCTGATCGCCGAGACGCTCGGCTGGGCCTTTGTCGACGGTGACAGCTTCCACACCCCCGAGCACGTAGCGAAGATGCAGGCGGGTCACGCCCTCGACGACGCGGACCGGGCCCCCTGGCTGGCCCGGATCGCGACCTGGATTCGGCAGCGGCTCGCGGCCGGCGAATCCGGCGTGGTGGTCTGCTCGGCCCTGCGCCGGGCCTATCGGGATGTCCTCACCCAGGGCAGCCGGCGGGTGCGCCTCGTCTACCTGGAGGGCGACAAGGCCCTGATCGCCGGGCGGCTCGCCGAGCGCCAGGGCCACTTCATGTCGCCCCGCCTCCTGGATAGTCAGTTCGCCACGCTGGAGGTTCCGAGCCCGGAAGAGCACCCGATCATCGTCGGGATCACCGAGCCGCCGCAGTCAATCGCCGATCGTGTCGTGGCGCAGCTCGCCGCGGAAGTCCGCCCCACCGCAGGAGCGCAGTGAGCCGATGGCAGCGGACTCCCAGAAGGCATCCGGCATTGCCCTGGTGATCTCGGATGTCGACGGCACCCTGGTGACCAGCGACAAGCGGCTCACAGCCGCCACGGTCGCAGCCGTGCGGCGGCTGCGTGCGGCGGGGATCGGCTTCAGCATCGCCTCGGCGCGGCCGCCGGTCGGCCTGCGAAGCCTCGTCGCAGCGCTGGATCTCGACCTGCCGATGGGGACCTTCAACGGTGCGAGCGTGGTCCGGCCGGACCTGTCGATCATCGAGGAGCAGATGATCCCGGAAGCCGCCGCCCGGGCGGCGCTGGATCAGCTCCTGGCGGCGGATCTCGACGTCTGGGTCTTTGCCGAGGGTGCTTGGTGCCTGCGCGACCCGGACGGACCCTACACCGACCTCGAACGTCGCACGATCGGCACGGAGCCCCGTGTGGTGGACGACCTCGCCAGCCTCATGGGGCGCGCCGCGAAGATCGTGGGCGTTAGCCGCGATCACGCCCATCTGGCCGCCTGCGAGGCGCGGATCGGTGCGGCGCTGGCGGACCGGGCCAGCGTGCACCGCTCGCAGCCATACTATCTCGACGTGACGCCGCCAGATCTCGACAAGGGCCGGTTCGTCACTTGGATGAGCGGCCATCTCGGCATCCCGCCCGAGCGAATCGCGACCTTCGGGGATGCCGGAAACGACCGCCCGATGTTCGCCCAGGGCGGGTTCTCAGTGGCGATGGGCAATGCCGAGGATTCCGTGAAGGCGGCGGCGCGTGCCGTCACGGACGGCAACGACGCCGACGGCTTCGCGCACGGCATCGCACGCTTCATCCTCCCCTGAGTCCCGCCGGGCGGCTCAGCACCGCGACCTGTGGATAAGTATGCCCCCTCCGGGACGGCGCATGCCTGTGACCAGCGGAGCACAGACGCGCCTGACGCTCCAGTCGCCCACAGGCTGCCGGACCGAGGCCGCTTTCCGGCCTCATTTGCCCGCGACCTAGCTTGACCACAGAACAAGCAGAACCGGGTCTCGGAATGCAACGCCTTCTCCTGGCAGCCGTCATCGCGGTCGTGCCTGCCGCCGCCTTCGGGCAGGCCGCGCGCGACAACATCGACGCGCTGATCGAGCAGCAGGCCAAGGCGAACGGTGTCCCGGCGAGCTTCGTCCATGCCGTGGTCAAGCGGGAGAGCAACTACAACCCGAATGCCAAGGGCGGCAGCGCGCTGGGCCTCATGCAGATCAAGCACGCGACCGCGCGCAGCCTCGGCTATACCGGCGACGCCGCGGGGCTCCTCGATCCGGCGACCAACCTGCGCTACGGAGTGGCCTACCTCGCGGGCGCCTACCGGACGGCCCAGGGCAACGTCACCCAAGCTTATCATTACTACAACCGCGGCTACTATTACGCCGCCAAGCGCCAGGGCATCTCCACCGAGGTCGCCTCGGTGGTGGCGCCGGTCGCGGCCTCCGCGAGCGCCCTGGCGAGCCTGTTCGGCGGCGGCGCAGCGGATCCCGGCACCTCCGCGGCCGCCTCAGCCCTGGCCTACGCGCCGACCGCCGCCGCAGTCGCGGAGGTGCCGACCGAGCCCGTCGAAGTGCCGCTGCCGCCGCGTCGGCCCGCCGCCCTCGGCGGCGGCACGGTGCAGCTCGCGAGCCTGTCGGTCGAGCCGACCGCTTCCGTGGCGGCCCCGGCTCCAGCTCCGACGGACCAAGCGGCCCCGGCCCAAGCCGTGGAGGTTCCCCTTCCGCCACGCCGGCCCGCCGGCCTCGGCAGTACCGTCGTGGCGACGGTTGCGACCCCGGCCGCGCTCGCGGAGCTGCGCCTCTCGCCTCAGGCCGATGCCGCTCCGGCGCCGATGACGGCAGCCGCCGCGACATCCCCGGCCGTCGAGTCGGTCGAGGTGCCGCTGCCGCCCCGTCGCCCGTCCGTCCAGATGCTCGCAGCCGCCGCGCCGCGGCGCGCACCGGCCAGCGCGACGATTCAGGAAGCCACGGCCCTGCCCGTCGAGTAATGCCGCTGCGGATCCGCCCATCATCCGTGGCAGCCGGGCAGCCCCGGCCTGCGGGCTTCTGCCCACATAAGGATCATGCCCAAGGCTTGACCATCGCGGCGTTCCGCAACACATAGGCCCCACGCCAGCAACGTGGTTGGGCCGGCCCGGTATGCACCGGCGCTCGGTCGAAGCGGCCGGATACAGGCGGCACAAGACAGACCTCAGGGCAGGACACGCCGATCTTCGCGCGGATGTTCGGGCAGCCTTGCTGCCCGGTCCGGACTCGCGAAGTGCGATCGATCTCGAAGCGGCAGACATGCAGGGCAAGGACTCTGCTTTCGGGCTGGCAGGAAAGCGGACGGCGCCATGACCGGCGTGGTGGAACAGGAATCACTCTTTCTCACGGACCTCGGGCGACGTGTCAGACACGCGCGCACCGTGCGCGGGCTCTCGCGCAAGGTCCTCTCGCAGACCTCGGGCCTGTCCGAGCGCTACATCGCGCAGCTCGAGGGTGGGCAGGGCAACGTCTCGATCATCCTGCTGCGGCGCGTCGCCAATGCCATGGGCGTGCGCCTGGATGACCTGATCACCGGCAACGACACGCTGCCGGACTGGCCGGTGGTGCGCGATCTCCTCAGCCATGCGACTCCGGCGCAGATCGCCGCCGCCAAGGAGGCTCTCTCCGGCGGCAGCCGGCTCGAATCGAGCAACCGCCCGCGGGTGGCGCTCATCGGGCTGCGCGGTGCGGGCAAGTCGACGCTCGGCAAGCTCGCGGCCGAGCGCCTGGGCTGGACCTTCGTGGAACTGAACGCCGAGATCGAGCGCGAGAATGCGCTCTCGGTGCAGGAGATCTTCGCAATCTACGGTCAGGAGGGCTACCGGCGGCTGGAGCAGGCGGCCCTGCGTCGCCTCACCGAGCATCCGGGCCCGCTGATCCTGGCGACCAGCGGCGGCATCGTCGCCGAGCCCCTGACCTTCGACCTGCTGCTCCAGGCCTTCTACACGATCTGGCTGCGGGCGAAGCCCGAGGAGCATATGAGCCGGGTGCGCGAGCAGGGCCATCTCGCGACCACCGGCGACCATGCCTCGGCGATGCAGGAACTGCGGGCCGTGCTGGCGAGCCGGGAGCCGCTCTATGCCCGCGCCCCCGCCACCGTGGACACGTCCGACATCCCGGTCCAAACGATGCTCGATCGGTTGACGGCAGTGATCGAGGCGCGCTTCGGGCAGGTCGTGCCGGTTGCCGGCTGACGCGACCCGCTCCGGTCCGCTGACAGCCATGCCGGCGACGCAGCCTCTGGGCCGCGCGGCCCCTTGATCCCTGCCGTGCAGCGCACCACGCTAGGGGCATAGGAGGGCCTCACGCTGGTGAGGCCGATCGTCCGTCACCGCAGCGGAGCGCCGCGATCCGGCCCGGCCCGCGCGGGTGACGAGCCCGATCCGCCGCCGGAGCGGCGGACAGCGAACCCGGAGTCTCGGACATGAGCATCCGCCCATGAGCGCAAGTCCAGCCTTCACCCACGAGGCCCACGACCTCGCGGTTGTCGACCCGGTCTGGTCGCGGTTGCGCGCGGAGGCCGAGGATGTGCTGCGTACGGAGCCGCAACTCGCCTCCTTCATCGTCGCGACGATCCTGAACCACGCCACCCTCGAGGGCGCAGTCTCTCACCGGGTGGCGGCCCGGCTTGGACACCCGTCACTGCCGGCCGAGCTGATCGCGCACGCCTTCCACGAGGCGATCCAGGCCGACCCGGAGATCGGGCAGGCCTTCCGCGCCGATATCGGCGCGGTGATCGACCGCGATCCCGCGACCCTGCGGGCGCTGGAGCCAGTGCTGTACTTCAAGGGATTCCACGCGCTCCAGGCCTACCGGCTCGCCCACCATGTCTGGAACCGCGGGCGGCGCGATCTCGCCCTCTACCTCCAGAGCCGGGTTTCTGAGGTGTTCCAGTGCGACATCCATCCGGCTGCGCGGATCGGCCGGGGCGTGTTCCTCGACCACGCCACCGGACTCGTGGTTGGCTCGACCGCGGTGATCGAGGATGATGTCTCGATCCTCCACGCGGTGACGCTCGGCGGCACCGGCAAGCAGCGCGGCGACCGACACCCCAAAATCCGCCGCGGCGTGATGATCGGCGCCGGCGCCAAGATCCTGGGCAACATCGAGGTCGGGGCCTGCGCCCGGGTGGCGGCGGGCTCCGTGGTGCTGCGGCCAGTGCCCCCAACACCACGGTGGTCGGCGTGCCGGCCCGGGTGGTCGGCACCGCCGGCTGCGACGATCCGGCCCGCGCGATGGATCAGCTCGTCGCCCTCGACCAGTTCATTCACCTGGGCGACGGGATCTGACAGGGCGCGGGAAGCCGATCCGGCCCGCAGCCGCGCTTGCCGCTCCGCCGCAGGCATGGCAAGCCCACCACCCATCCGGGGCGCCAGCGCCGCCAGGGGAGATCAATCAGCGTGACCAAAGCCGAAACCGCGAAGCTTCAGGACTATCTGCGCCGCAAGTTCGCGAACAACAACATCCGCCTGATGGCGATGAAGACCGGCGACTCCGCCGAGGTGTTCATCGGCGACGAGTCGATCGGTGTGGTCGCCGACGACAAGGAAGACGGTGACGATTCCTTCGTCTTCCGGATGGCGATCCTGGACATCGACCTCGAGGAAGACGCCTGAGGCACGACGGCGCGGCCGCTTCGCCCCCAGCCGGCCTCCGCCGGCGCGTGCCTGTGCACGGGTTAAGGCTAACCAAGGGTAGTGCTTAACAGCCGGTAAACGGCGTGGCTAAACTGCGCGCGACCTGTACAGGAGCGCGAATAATGGTTCTCACGCCCGCCGCCCTCGAATCGATCCGGACGCTGTGCATCGGCCTCGCGCTTTCCGGGCTGATCGCGAGCGCCTTCGAGCTGTTCGCGGCGCGGCGGGCGAGCTTCAGCCTGCTGGAGCGGGGCGGCCTGCCGGCCGTGGCGGCCCTGCCGATGCTCGCCTTCTCGGCCCCCTTCATCATCCTGCGCAACACTGTTCGCGGACGGAAGATCGAGGGCCGGCCGATGCCGTTCGTCATGCTGGCGACCGTCGTCGCCTGCGGCTGGAGCCTGCTCTCAGGCCGCGTCGCCCTTGACCTCGCGGCGATGCTGGTCGGTGCCTGAGCACCCTGCTTCAGGGTTCAACGGTCGCCACCTGGGCGGTGCCGTCCTTGCCTTCCAGCGACACCCAGGTCGTCCCGTCCTGGCCGGCACGCTTGACGAAGCTGTAGCCGGTGCGCCGCCAGGAGCGGATCGCGTCGGTCTTGTTGTCGAGGATGAAGTCGCCACGGTCAGTGCGGACAGTCAGCACCGCGTGGCCCTCGTTAGTCTCGTCGATCACCACGGTCATCAGCAGGGCGCGCCGCGGTAATCCGCGCTCCACCAGCATCCGCCGCTTGAGCAACTGGTAATCCTCACAGTCGCCGGACCCGTCATCCGGGAAATCCCAGCGGTCGACGACGCCCCAATGCGCTTGATCGGTGATCGGACGGATGCGCGCATTGACCCGCCGATTGACGCTCTGCAGCGTCCGCCATGTCGCCACGGTCAGCGGGATCGTGGTCGGTTCCGCGGTGTCGACGATGCATTCCTGAGGCATCCGCGCGCAGAATTCCGTCCAGCCCGCAATGGGGCGCACCGGCCCGGTAGGCTCCGAGACGGCTACCTCGTCCGGCAGGACGAGGCGCGCATGGGCATGGGTGGTCGCTCCACCCAGGGTCAGGATCGTGCCGACCAGGGCAAAGCTAGCGACTTGGCGCGCCCGGCGCGCGGGTGCGGTCCAGCCCCGCCATTGAAGCAGGCCGAACACCTGACACGAGATTCTGTCATCCACGTGCCGCATGGTTAAAGTCCCCGCCGCCCGATGATGACGGAAGGGTGACACGTCGATTTGCGATGCACAATGGGTTCGGAGGGGCTAGCAAACGCGTGAAGCCCTCTATCAGTTCCGTTTTAAGAGAGTGTTGCGTCCGCAGACCTCTTGCGGTCCGTATGCACGAGGGGAATGGCCGTCCTGCAACCATCCGGAAAGCCTTGATTCGCGCGAGCTTTGCCGGCTTGTCACAGACGCTCCCGCGTCCGATTCGCGGCGGGTACCGACGAGCAGCAAGAACCCGGCCAGTCCCGTGCGGGACTTGAGTCGCAAGCCAGGAAAAGGACATCCCGATGCAGCCCGCCATCCAGCAGGTGATCAGAGCGCTCGCCGAGGATGGTCGGGCCGGTGCGATCAACATCGCGGAGCACGCGGTCGATTCCTATCTGGCCGGCGCTCCGACCGAGGGTGACCGGGCTCTGTCCCGGGACATCCTGGTGCGGGATCTCGCCAGCCTTCGCGGTATCGCACCCCATCTCGCGGCCTTCATCGGCCGGGTCGAGGCCTATGTCGCGAGCCTCGCTCAGCCTTCGCTGAGCCGAGCGGCCTGATCGAGCACCGATCCGGGGCGCCCGGATCTTTTCGGAGCTTGAAGGGCACCAGTCGTGCCGGTCGCGGCGCGGCCCCGGTGGCGGATCAGCGCGTCACACTTCGGCTGGCGCTCTTCCTGGGACTCAGCGGTTTGCGGTTGTGACCGGGGATGTGACGCCGCCCAGCGACACCCAGGCGACGGCGTCCTGGCTCTCGCGCTTGATGAACACGTAGCCGGTCTTGTGCCAGGGCAGGATCGCGCTGGTCTTGTTGTCGAGCACCAGATCGCCCCGGTCGGTGAGCAGCGTCAGCACCGCGTGGCCCTCGCCCTTCTCGTCGATCACCACGGTCATGCGCATCGCCCGCCGCGGCAGGCCCGCCTCGGCCAGGAGGTGGCGCTTGAGCAGCTGGAAGTCCTCGCAATCGCCGATGCCGTCCTCGGCCAGGTCCCAGCGGTCGGCCACGTGCAGGTGCTCCTGGTCGGTCATCGGCTCGACCGCCTTGTTCACCCGCCGGTTCACCGACACGATCGTCGCCCAGGTCGCCGGCGTCAGGCTGATCCGCGCCGGCTCGGTCCGGTCCAGCGCGCATTCAGCCGCGTAGCTCTGGCAGAACGTCACCCAGGCGGCGATCGGCCGGGCATCGCCCTGCACCTTCGCGCCCGCCTCGACAGGCAGGCTCGCCAGCGTCTGCGCCTGCACGGTGGCGGCAACGCCGAGCAACGCCGTCGCACCGGCGATCGCAGCTCCAACCGTTCTGAGAAGCCCCGCGCTCATCGCACCCGTCCCCGTTGTTGGAGCCAGGATCGCGCCGCAGAGCCTCCGCGGCGCTGAAGCGGATGCGCGAAATTTTATCGATTCGCGGGCGGCGGCCGGGTGACGCGAGACAGCGTCGACGGGGGGCTTGGGAAGCCGCGCGAATCCGCGTCTTCGGCTTCGGGAAACGGAAACCTTGAGCTTTTCCTGCTTCCAGTTCGGCGGTTCCGGAGGCGCCATCTCCCGTCGAGCGCAGCGAAGCAGTCCAGCGGCGCCGCGCTCCAATGGCGCGCTGCCCTGGGCCGCATCGCTGCGCCGGCGACGACGATGCGGAAACGCCTACCCCGCCGTCTGGTCGAGCTTGCGCTCCGCCTCGGCCTTCAGCTCCGGGAAGTCCGCCTGCGTGTAGGCTCGCCCGCGATGGGGATCGTCGGTGACGCCGTCGTGCTCCAAGCGGCGGAGCTGCACCCGGCGGATCTTGCCCGAGATGGTCTTGGGCAGGTCGGCGACGAATTCGAGCCCGCGCAGGCGCTTGAAGGTCGCGAGCCGCGCGTTGGTGAAGCGGAAGATGTCGAGCGCCGTCTCCGGACCGGGCGACGCGCCAGCTACCAGGGAGACGTAGGCCTTCGGAATCGTGTGGCGCATCGGGTCGGGCACCGGCACCACCGCCGCCTCGGCCACGGCCGGATGCTCGATCAGCACGCTCTCCAGCTCGAACGGGCTGATGCGGTAGCCGGAGGATTTGAACACGTCGTCGGCGCGACCCACGAAGGTGTAGCAGCCCTGATCGTCCACGAAGGCGACGTCGCCGGTGTGGTAGAGCGCGCCATCGGCCCCCGACAGATGACCCTGGCCGTCGTCGTAGCCCTGCATCAGGCCGGCGGGCCGGTGTGCCCCCAGCTCCAGGCAGACCTCGCCCTCGGAGGCCGGCTGACCGTCGAGGTCGAGGACCCGCACCCGGTAGCCCGGAAGTGGCCGGCCCAGGGCGCCCGGCACCACTGGCTGGCCCGGCGTGTTGGCCATCAGGGCCGTGGTCTCGGTCTGGCCGTAGCCGTCGCGGATCGTGAGACCCCAGGCGCTCCTCACCCGCTCGATCACTTCGGGATTCAGGGGCTCGCCCGCCGCGCAGACCTCCCGCAGCGCCAGATTCCGGCCGGTGAGATCCTCTTGGATGATCATCCGCCACACGGTCGGCGGCGCGCAGAGCGTTGTGGCACCGGTACGCTCCAGCTGAGACAGGAGCGCGGCCGCGTTGAACGGCGCCTGGTTGATCACCAGGATGGTCGCGCCCGCGTTCCAGGGGGCGAAGAACGACGACCACGCGTGCTTCGCCCAGCCCGGCGAAGAGACGTTGCAATGCACGTCCCCGGGCTGGAGCCCGAGCCAGTACATGGTCGAGAGCGCGCCCACCGGGTAGGATCGATGGCTGTGGCGCACCAGCTTCGGCTTCGCCGTCGTACCGGAGGTGAAATAGAGGAGCAGCGGGTCGTCGGCCCCGGTCGGCCCGTCGGGCGCGAAGGTCTCAGGCGCCCCGAACGCGTCCTCGTAGGCCGCCCAGCCCTCCGTCGCGGTCCCGGTGACGAGGCGGATGGCCCCGCCTGTGTCGAGGCCCGCGAAGCGAGCGATCTGCTCCGGCCCGGCCACGATGGCCCGCGGGCGCCCGCGGGCGAGGCGGTCGGAGAGTTCGTCCGCGGTGAGCAGCGTGGTCGCCGGAATGACGATGGCCCCGAGCTTCATCGCCGCCAGCATGGTCTCCCACAGGGCCGGGACGTTGCCCAGCAGCAGGAGCAGGTGGTCGCCGCGCCGCAGGCCGAGCCGCCGCAGGTGGTTGGCGACGCGGTTGGAGCGCGCGGCGAGTTGCCCGAAGGTGAAGCTCTGCTCGGCGCCGCTGCCGGCCTCGACGATCCGGAGCGCATCGCGATCGCGGCTCTCGGGCCCCGCGAGGACGGCATCAAACCAGTCGAGCGCCCAGTTGAACGGCACCGGATCCGGCCACGCGAAAGCCGCGACGGCGGCAGCGTAGTCGGTGCGGCGGGCCAGCAGAAGATCGCGGGCGTCCCGGAAGCTCGGCATGGTCGTTCCCCCTCGTTTCTTGTCCGCATGCCTACCCTCCCCCGAAGGGACAGGCTGCGGTCAGGTGTTCTCGAACCGGGGCGGCCGCTTCTCCACGAAGGCGGCCATGCCCTCCTTCTGGTCCTTGGTGGCGAACATGGCATGAAACACCCGCCGCTCGAAGCGGATACCCTCGGCGAGCGTGGTCTCGTAGGAGCGGTTGACCGCCTCCTTGGTCATCATGGCGATCGGCAGTGACATCGACGCGATCGTCTCGGCCGCTTTCATCGCCTCGTCGAGAAGCCGGTCGGCGGCGATCACCCGCGAGACGAGGCCGGCGCGCTCGGCCTCGGCCGCATCCATCATCCGGCCGGTCAGGCACATCTCCATAGCCTTCGCCTTACCGACGAACCGGGTGAGCCGCTGACTGCCGCCGATCCCCGGCATCACGCCGAGCTTGATCTCGGGCTGGCCGAACTGCGCCGTGTCGGCCGCCAGGATGAAGTCGCACATCATGGCGAGTTCGCAACCGCCGCCGAGCGCGTAGCCCGCCACCGCGGCGATGATCGGCTTGCGCACGGCCGTGAACCGGTCCCAGTCGGCGAACCGGTCGCCCGCATACATCTCGGCATAGGTGGCGTGCTGCATTTCCTTGATGTCGGCACCGGCCGCGAAGGCCTTGGCCGAGCCGGTGAGGACGATGCAGCCGATCTCCGGATCAGCATCCGCCTCGGTCGCCGCCCGGATCACTTCCCGGGTGAGCTGCGCGTTGATGGCGTTGAGCGCCTTCGGCCGGTTGAGGGTGATGAGCAGGACGCGCCCGCGCGTCTCCGTCAGGATCGTCTCGTACCCGTCGCTCACGACTTGCCTCCGTTCCCCCGAAGCATATGGATGATCGCGGAAAAGTCCTCTCCCCGTGACCGGCGCTCTCGAACAGCCCGTAGATCTGCGCGGCCTCGGCGCCGAGCGGCGTCGCAGCGCCGGAGGCCAGGGCGGCGGCCTGGGCGAGCCGGAGGTCCTTGAGCATCAGCGCCGCGGCGAAGCCCGGCCTGTAGCCGGAATTGGCCGGCGAGGTCGGGACCGGGCCCGGCACCGGGCAGTAGGTCGTCAGCGACCAGCACTGGCCCGAGGAGACTGAGGCCACGTCGTAGAGCGCCTGATGGGACAGGCCGAGCTTCTCGCCAAGTGCGAAGGCCTCGCTGACGCCGATCATCGAGATGCCGAGGATCATGTTGTTGCAGATCTTGGCCGCCTGACCGGCCCCGGCAGCGCCGCAATGGAACACGTTCTTGCCCATCGACCGGAGGAGCGGCTCGGCCCGCGAGAATGCCGCCTCGGTGCCGCCAGCCATGAAGGTCAGGGTCCCAGCCTTGGCACCGCCGGTCCCGCCGGACACCGGCGCGTCAACAGACAGGCAGCCCCGCGCCTCGGCGAGGCCGTGGGCCTTGCGGGCGCTCTCGACGTCCACCGTGGAGGAATCGATCATCAGTGTACCGGCTGGGAGCGCCTCGGCGAGTTGAATCCAGACCTCGACCACGTGCCGCCCGGCGGGCAGCATGGTGATCACCACGTCCGCGCCTTCGGCAGCCTTCAGGGCGGAGCCCGCCACCGCGACCCCTTCAGCGCGCGCCGCCTCCAGGGAGGCCGGCACGAGATCGAAGCCGCGCACCGTATGGCCAGCCCGCACGAGGTTGGCCGCCATCGGGCCTCCCATGTTGCCGAGACCGATGAACCCGATGGTCTGCGCCATCCCACTCCTCCCTTTGACGACCCTCATCCGTCCCGCCCGCGCCCTCATCCTGCGGTGCCGGAGCGCGGCGGAGGCCTCGAAGGAGGGCTCCAGCCGGCCGCGCGCTCCCTGGAGCCCTCCTTCGAGGCCTCCGCCGCACCTCAGGATGAGGGTGTGGATGGGAAAAACGGCGCCTCCTCAGACCGCCGCCGTCCGCGACACCGAAAAACCGGCGCCGCCCGCTTCTCCAGCCAGCGGGCGATCCGGGCGGGATCGACAGCGTCGAGCGTCGACGGATTCCAGCGCGGGCTCTTGTCCTTGTCGACCACCGCCGCGCGGATTCCTTCCCGAAAATCGCCCTCCGCCAGCAGGGCCAGCGAGGCGTGGAACTCCCGCTCCAGGCAGGCCTCCAGGTTCGGGGCACCGCGGCCGAGGCGCAGCAGGCAGAGCGTCAGGACGAGGCTCGCCGGGGCCTTGGTCAGCAGCGTCTCCCGGGTCGCCACCGCGAAATCCGAACCGTCCGCCTCGAGGGCCGACAGGATCTCGTCCACCATGTCGAAGGAGAAGCAGCGGTCGATCACGGCCCGATGGGTCGTGAGCGGCGCCGGACCCGGGTCCCGGGCGAAGCGCGCGATCACGCCCCGCACATCATCCTCCTCGGCATCCGGCGAGAGCGCAGAGAGGGCATTCACCAGATCGGACAGCACCGTGGCCGGAACCATGGCGTCTGCAAGCCGGCAAAAGACCGCGTCGGCGGCGCCGACCGGCTCGCCGGTGAGCCCGAGATAGGTGCCGATCTCGCCGGGCGCCCGGGGCAGGAGCCAAGTGCCGCCGACATCGGGCAGGTAGCCGATCCCGGTCTCCGGCATCGCGATGCGCGAGCGCTCGGTGACGATCCGGTGGGCCGCGTGGCCCGACAGGCCGACGCCACCGCCCATGGTGATACCGTCCATTACCGCCACGAATGGCTTTTCATAGCCCGCAATGCGGGCGTCGAGACGGTACTCGTCCCGCCAGAAAGCCTCGGCGAAGGCGGTGCCCGAACTCTCATACAGGCTCCGGAGGTCGCCGCCGGCGCAGAGCCCGCGCTCGCCCTCACCGGTGAGCAGCACCACCGCGATACTGGGATCGGCAGAGAAGCCGTCGAGGGCCTTATCGATCTCCCCCACCATGCCATGGGTGAGTGCGTTCAGGGCCTTCGGGCGGTCGAGGCGCAGACGACCCAGGGCGCCGACCCGCTCGACGATCACATCCGTCATCGGCGGCTCCCTGTCAGCGCGCGGGCGATGATCACCCGCATGATCTCGTTCGTCCCTTCGAGGATCTGATGCACGCGCAGGTCGCGGACGATCTTCTCCACCCCGTATTCGGCGAGATAACCGTAACCGCCGTGGAGTTGCAGCGCTTGGTTCGCCACGTCGAAGGCGGCGTCCGTGACGTGGCGCTTGGCCATGGCGCAGAGCTGCGTGGCGGCGGGATCCTTGGCGTCGAGGGCGGACGCCGCGTGGTGCAGGAAGGTGCGCGACACTTCGAGGCTGGTCGCCATGTCGGCGAGCCGGAACTGCAGCGCCTGGAAGTCGGTGAGCTTCGCCCCGAAAGCGCGCCGGTCGTCCATATAGGCCAGGGCCTTGTCGAGGGCGGCCTGGGCGCCGCCGAGCGAGCAGGCGGCGATGTTGAGGCGCCCGCCGTCGAGGCCGCTCATGGCGATGCGGAAGCCCTGGCCCTCCGCGCCCAGGCGGTTGGCCGCCGGAACGCGGCAGCCGTCGAAGCGCACGGCGCGGGTCGGCTGGGCGTTCCAGCCCATCTTGCGCTCGTCGGCCCCGAAGGACAGGCCGGGCGTCCCCTTTTCGACCACGACCGCCGAAATGCCCGCCGGGCCGGCCTCGCCGGTGCGGACCATGCAAATGTAGAGGTCGCTGGCGCCGGCGCCCGAGATGAACTGCTTCTCGCCGGTCAGCACGTAATGGTCGCCGTCCCGCTCGGCGCGGGTGCGCAACGCCGCGGCGTCGGAGCCCGAGCCCGGTTCGGTGAGGCAGTAGCTGGCGATCCGCTCCATCCCCATCAGGGACGGGAGCCAGCGCTGGCGCTGATCGGCATCGCCGTAGGCGTCGATCATCCAGGCGCACATGTTGTGGATCGACAGGAATGCCGCCACGGTCGGGCAGCCGGTGCTGAGCGCCTCGAAGATCAGCGTGGCGTCGAGGCGCGAGAGCCCGGAGCCGCCGACATCCTCGCGGACGTAGATGCCGGCCATCCCGAGGGCGGCCGCCGCCCGCAGGGTCTCGACCGGGAACGTCTTGTCACGGTCCCAGTCGAGGGCGTGCGGGGCAATGTGCTCGGCCGCGAATCCGAGCGCCATCTCGCGGATCGCGGTCCGATCCTCGTCGAGCCCGAAACGCATGGGCTTGGCTCCAGAAGTTCAAGCGGGTACTCCCTCCCCCTCTGCGGGGGAGGGTGGCCCCGAAGGGGGTCGGGAGAGGGAGCGACGCTTCCGGAAAGGTCGCGACGAGCGCCGAAACCCGCACCGTCGCGCTGCCCCTCTCCCGCCGCGCCTTCGCGCGGCACCCTCCCCCGCAGAGGGGGAGGGTCTTTGCTTACCGCATCGTCGGGATCGAGAACTCCGCCCCGCTCTTGACGCCCGAGGGCCAGCGTTGCGTCACGGTCTTCGTCTTGGTGTAGAAGCGGATCGAGTCCGGCCCGTGCTGGTTCAGGTCGCCGAAGCCGGAGCGCTTCCAGCCACCGAAGGTGTGATAGGCGATCGGAACCGGGATCGGCACGTTGACGCCGACCATGCCGACATTCACCCGGGTCGTGAAGTCCCGCGCCGCGTCGCCGTCCTGGGTGAAGATCGCGACGCCGTTGCCGTACTGGTGGGTCGAGGGCAGCGCCAGCGCCTCCTCGTAATCCTTGGCCCGCACCACCGAGAGCACAGGCCCGAAGATCTCGTCCTTGTAGATGGTCATGTCGGGCGTGACGCGGTCGAACAGCGAGCCGCCCATGTAGAAGCCGTTCTCGTAGCCCTGGAGCTTGAAGCCGCGTCCGTCGACCGCGAGGTGGGCGCCCTCGGCGACACCCCTGTCAATGTAGCTCTTCACGCGCTCCACCGCCTCGGCAGTCACCAGCGGGCCGTAATCGGCCGAGCCGTCATGCGACGGGCCGATCTTGAGCGACTCCACTCGCGGGATCAGCCGCTCCATCAGACGGTCGGCGGTGTTCTCGCCCACCGGCACCGCCACCGAGATCGCCATGCAGCGCTCGCCCGCCGAGCCGTAGCCGGCGCCGATCAGGGCATCGACCGCCTGGCCCATATCGGCGTCCGGCATGATGATCATGTGGTTCTTGGCGCCGCCGAAGCACTGGGCGCGCTTCCCCGTCTCGGCGGCGCGCACGTAGATGTACTCAGCGATGTGCGAGGAGCCGACGAAGCCCACAGCCGCGATATCCTGATCGTCGAGGATCGCGTCGACGGCCTCCTTGTCGCCGTTGACGACGTTGAGGATACCCGGCGGCAGGCCCGCCTCCAGGAAGATCTCGGCGATGCGGATCGGCACGCTCGGGTCGCGCTCGGACGGCTTCAGGATGAAGGCGTTGCCACAGGCGATGGCCGGGGCGCATTTCCAGAGCGGGATCATGGCCGGGAAGTTGAACGGCGTGATGCCGGCGACCACGCCCAGCGGCTGCCGCAGGGAGTAGACGTCGATGCCGGGCCCCGCTCCTTCCGTGAACTCGCCCTTGAGCAGGTGCGGGATGCCGCAGGCGAACTCCACCACCTCGACGCCGCGCTGGATGTCGCCCTTGGCGTCCGGCACGGTCTTGCCGTGCTCGGAGGCGAGGAGCCTCGGCGAGCGAGTCGCTCTCGGCGCGGATCAGCTCCAGGAAGCGCATCATCACCCGGGCGCGCTTCTGCGGGTTGGTGGCCGCCCAGGCCGGTTGGGCCGCCTTGGCGTTCTCCACCGCGGCGCGCAGCTCGGCCTTGCTGGCCAGCGCGACCTTGGCCTGGACCTCGCCGGTGGAGGGGTGGAATACGTCGGCGAAGCGTCCGCTCTCGCCGCCGACGTTCCGGCCGCCGATGTAATGCCCGATCGTGCGCATGCGCGCCTCCCTGTCGTGTGCCGCTTGATTTTGGCGCACCCTATCAGGATCGCTTGAGCGATAAAGCCGGACGCGCTTACAGCCGGTGTGCATCGATGCACAGCGGGAGTGCGGGCATGGCCAGAACCGGTCCGAACTGGGACGATCTCCGCTTCTTCCTCGCGGTGGCGCGGACCGGGACCCTGAGCGCGGCTGGGGTGCGCACCGGGACCGAGCACACCACGGTCGGGCGGCGGATCCGCGCCCTGGAAGAGGGGCTCGGTGCCCGGCTGTTCCACAGGAGCAATCTCGGCTACGCGCTCACCGAGGACGGGGCGAACCTGCTCGGCGTCGCCGAGACGATGGAGAGCGCGTTCCTCTCGGCGAGCGCCGTCACCGAGGCCGGGGCCCAGACCGTGTCCGGCACGGTGCGGGTCGGCGCGCCGGACGGGTTCGGCAGCGTCTTCCTCGCTCCCCGGATGCACAGGCTGACCGGCCGCCATCCGGGGCTGGAGGTCGAGATCATGGCCACCGCCCGGATCTTCAGCCTGTCGAAGCGCGAGGCCGACATCGTGATCAGCCTGTCCGGCCCGCAGCAGGCGCGGGTGGTGGCGCGCCGGCTCACCGACTACAGGCTGTTCGTCTACGGGGCCCGATCCTATCTCGCCGGGGCTGCGCCGATCAGCGACATCGCGGATCTCTCGAACCATCCCTTCGTCGGCTACATCGAGGACATGCTGTTCACCCACGAGCTGAACTACCTCGGCGCCTTGGGACCAACGGTTGCGACGCGGCTGCGCTCCACCAACCTGCTGGCGCAGGTCTACGCGACCCTGGCTGGCGCCGGCCTGTGCATCCTACCGGCCTTCATCGCGGCAGCTCATCGCGGCCTGATGCCGGTCCTGCCTGAAGCGGTCTCGCTGACGCGCTCGTTCCACATGCACATCCACGAGGACCACCGGAAGGCCGCCCATATCCGTGCCGTGGCGGGGTTCATCGCCGCCGAGGTGAAGGCAGCCGGGACGCTGTTCGCGGAACCGGCGGTTTAAGCGTCGACGGTTTCGCCGCGCGGCCGCACGGCCTAAGATCGGGTCGTCCCGGAAGGCCAGGAACGGCACCGGGTGGAGGAACGAGAATGGTCGCCTCGATCGCCCTGCCCCGCCTGATGCGCGTCGGCGCCGGCGCCTCGCGGCTCCTGCCGGAGGTACTTGCCCAACTCGGCCTGTCGCGCCCCTTCGTGGTCACCGACCCCTATCTCGCAGGCAGCGGCCGCACTGAGACGCTGCTCGAACGCCTGACCAGCGCGGGCGCCCGCGCGACGATCTTCTCCGACACCGTACCGGACCCGACTGTCGCTTCAGTGGAGGCGGCCCTCGCGGCGCTCCAGGCCGGCGATTTCGACTGCGTGGTCGGCTTCGGCGGCGGCAGCCCGATGGACACCGCCAAGGCCGTGGCGGTGCTGGCCGCCACGGCGGCCACATGCGCGACTACAAGGCCCCCGCCAGCAGGACGAGCCGGGCCTGCCGATCGTGGCGATCCCCACCACCGCCGGCACCGGCTCGGAGGCGACCCGTTTCACCATCGTGACCGACGAGGCGTCGGACGAGAAGATGCTCTGCATCGGGCTGGCCTACCTGCCGGTGGCGGCGCTCGTCGATTACGAGCTGACTCTGACGAAGCCCAAGCGGCTCACCGCCGATACCGGCATCGATGCACTCACCCACGCTATCGAGGCCTATGTCTCGCGGAAGTCCAATCTGTTCTCGGACGGGCTGGCGCTCCAGGCGATGAAGCTGATCGCCCCGAACCTGCGGCGGGTCTGGACCGATCCGGGCGACCGGGCGGCGCGTGAGGCGATGATGCTCGGCGCGACCCAGGCCGGGATCGCCTTCTCGAATGCCTCCGTGGCGTTGGTCCACGGGATGAGCCGGCCGATCGGCGCGCATTTCCATGTGGCGCACGGGCTCTCGAACGCGATGCTGCTGCCGGCGGTCACGGCCTTCTCGGCGCCGGCCGCCATCGACCGATACGCCGCCTGCGCCCGCGCCATGAAGATCGCCGACCCGGACACCGACGACCGGTCCGCGGTGTCGGCCCTGGTGGCGGAACTCGAGGCGCTGAACGACGACCTCGACGTGCCGGGTCCGCGGGAATACGGGATCGATCCGGCCCGCTGGGAGGCCCTGCTCCCCACCATGGCGGCCCAGGCGCTCGCCTCCGGCTCCCCGGCCAACAACCCGGCGGAGCCCACCGCCGACGAGATCGTGGCGCTCTACCGCCGCGTCTGGGCAGGGTAAGCCAAGCGTCGGGGCGGAGGCTCGGGACCGCCGCCATCTTTGCGCGCGCAGCGCAGCAACCCGGCAGCGTCACACCTTTCGATGTCGCGCTGCCCTGGGTCGCCGCGCTGCACGCGATAACGCGAAGGCTCGTGTGAGCCCTACTTCGCCGCCGCCGTCAGCGGGCAGCCGCTCTCGGCCGGGGACGCGAAGGCCTCCTTGCCGGGGATGGTCGAGATCAGCCGGTAGAGGTCCCATTCGCCCTTGGACTCGGCGGGCTTCTTGACCTCGAACAGGTACATGTCGTGGACCATGAGGCCGTCAGGCTGCACGACCCCGCCATGGGCGAAGACGTCGTCCACCGGCAGCGCCTTGAGTTTGGCGTTGACCGCGTCGGTCTCGTCGGTGCCCGCGGCCTTGACGGCCTTCAGGTAGGACAGGACCGCCGAGTAGGTGCCGGCCTGGATCATGTTGGGCATCCGGCCGGTGCGCTTCATGTAACGCTGGCCGAAGGCCCGGGTCTCGTCGTTGGCGTCCCAGTACCAGCCCTCGGTGAGCGTCAGGCCCTGCGCCACCTTGAGGCCGAGCCCGTGCACCTCCGAGAGGGTGAACAGCAGCGCCGCGAGCTTCTGGCCGCCATCGACGATGCCATACTCGGCCGCCTGCTTGATCGCGTTCGAGGTGTCGAGGCCGGCATTGGCAAGCCCGATCACCTTGGCCTTCGAGCCCTGCGCCTGGAGCAGGAACGACGAGAAGTCCTGGTTCGAGAGCGGGTGCCGCACGCTGCCCAGCACCTTGCCGCCATTGGCTTCCACCACGCGGCTCGTATCGGCCTCAAGCGCCGTGCCGAAGGCGTAATCGGCCGTGAGGAAGAACCACGTGTTCCCGCCCGCGCGGGTCAGAGCGCCGCCAGTGCCCACCGCGAGCGCCCGCGTGTCGAAGGCCCAGTGGTAACCGTAGGGCGTGCAGGCCTTGCCGGTGAGGTCGCTGGTCGCCGCCCCGGTGGTGATGGTGATCTTCTTCTTCTCCTTCGACAGGCCCTGGACCGCCAGCGCCACCGAGGAGGTGGTCAGTTCCATGATCGCGTCGACGCCGTCGCGGTCGTACCACTGCCGGGCAATTGCGGACGCAATGTCGGGCTTGTTCTGGTGGTCGGCCGAGAGGATCTCGATCGGCACGTTGCCGATCTTGCCGCCCATATCCTCCGCCGCCATCCGGGCGGCCTCGACCGAGCCCTGACCGCCGTACTCGGCGTAGAGACCGGACTGGTCGTTGAGGATGCCGATCCGCACCGCGTCGCCCGAGAACGCGCCCGCGGCACCGCCCTGCGCGGCGGCCGGAGTGGAGCCGAGCGTCGTCCCCGCAAGGGCGGCCGCCAGCACCGCGCCGCCGATTATCCTGATCATGTCTCCCCCGGGTTTGTCCGAGTGTCCGCTTCTGGGGCGGTTGCGGAGGCAAGATAGATCACGGATGGGTGATGCGCCACGGCCAAGGTCGGCCGGATGCTGAAAGATTTCGCAGATTGTGACGCACGTTCGGGACACGGCCCGTTTCCGGACCGGCCACAAGCGGCGAGGTTATAATAGCTTAACCATAATTACACGAATCCCCGCGCAGGT
The DNA here is from genome assembly GCA_050632875.1 of Methylobacterium sp. P31. Taxonomy (GTDB): domain Bacteria; phylum Pseudomonadota; class Alphaproteobacteria; order Rhizobiales; family Beijerinckiaceae; genus Methylobacterium. The sequence goes on from JBODSC010000001.1 coordinate 936,285, forward strand.
TCCGATCATGGACGGCAATTCGGCCGTCTCCGGCGCGTGTCCAAGCGATGAAACCAGCCCGTTTCGCCGTCCTCGGCATCGCCCTCGCGGCGGGCAGCGGGGCGGCCTTCCTGATGAGCGGCGGCGATCCGCCTCCACCGCCTCAGCTGGCGAAGGCCGAGGCGCCCCCTGTGCCGATGACCGACGTGCTCGTGGCCGCCGCCGACATGCCGATAGGCCAGGTTCTGCGGGCCGCGGATCTGCGCTGGCAACCCTGGCCGGACGGCGCCCTGGCTGCGGGCTACATGACCCGCAAGAGCAATCCGAAGGCCCTGGAGGAGACCGTGGGCGCCTCGGTCCGCTCGGGATTTCTCGCGGGCGAGCCGATCCGCGCACAGAAGCTCGTGCGCCCGGAGAGCGGGTTCATGGCGGCGATCCTGCCGGCGGGAATGCGGGCGGTCGCAATCGTCACGGACAGCCGCGGCACCAACTCGGCCGGCGGCTTTATTCTGCCCAATGATCGCGTCGACGTGATCCGCACCTTCCGCGACGATGCCAATTCGCGGGCCAACAACAGCGACGTCCAGCTCTCCCAGACGATCCTAACCGATATCCGCGTCCTAGCGATCGGTCAGCTGATCCAGGAGAAGAACGGCACCAACGTCGTCACCGGCGAGACCGCGACCCTCGCGGTCACGCCCGCGCAGGCCGAGACCCTGGCGCTCGCCCAGAAGGTGGGCGCCCTCTCCCTGTCGCTGCGCAGCCTCGCGGATGCGGGGCAATCGTCCGAAACCTTGCCGCAGGCCGAGGCGCCCCAGGCGCAGATGCCCGAACCCGCCCTGACCGTGGTGCGCTTCGGCGTCGCGCGGCAGCAGACGCCGTGATCGCCATGACCGCCCCGCTGCCCCTCGCCCGCCTGGCCCGTCGCCCGGCCTGCGCCCTCGCTTTGCTGGCCGCGCTGAATGGGCCTGCGCTCGCGCAGGACCGCCCGACGCTCGGGCCCGCGCCGATGCTCACGGTCGGCTCCGCGGAGGCCGCCTCGACCCGCAAGGTCGAGCTGACCGCCGGCCGCTCCGTGATCATCGACCTGCCTCGGGATGCCAAGGAGGTCTTCGTCGCAAACCCGGCAGTGGCCAACGCCGTGGTCCGCTCGACCCGCAAGGTGTTCGTGATCGGCATGGCCGACGGCGCGACCTCGATCTTCATCATGGATGCCGAGGGCCGCCAGATCGCCGCCCTCGACGTGACGGTGGCCCGGGACCTGAACCTCGGGACGCTGCGCGAGCTGCTCAATCAGAGCATTCCGGGCGGGCGGTTCGATGTGCGCTCCTCGGGTGCCTCGGTGCTGCTGTCGGGCTCGGTGAATTCCTCGGCGGACGCCCAGCAGGCGATCGACATCGCCAACGCCTTCGTCGGGCTCGGGAGCGCCGGCGCCGCCTCAGGGGCGCCGAGCGGCGGCGTTGCGGCCGGCGCGCGGGGCGCGGTGATCAACAATCTCACGATCCGCAACAAGGACCAGGTGATGCTCCGCGTCACCGTGGTGGAGGTGTCCCGCAACGTGCTGAAGCAGTTCGGGATCAACATGACCGGCAACTGGACGGCGTTTAATCCGCTCGGTAACGCGATCACCTCCCCCGCGCTGAGCAACAACCTGCCGTTTCCGATCAACACGAATTTCCCCAACGGCAACCAGATCCAGGCCTCCGTGAAGGCGGGCGGCTTCTCGCTGCAGGCGACCCTGAAGGCCTTCGAGCAGGCGGGCGTCTCGCGCATCCTGGCCGAGCCGACGCTCACCGCCATCTCCGGGGAGGCGGCGAAGTTCCTTGCCGGCGGGGAATTCCCGGTCCCGTCCTCGGCCTCGTGCACGATCGGCGGCCTGTGCACCCCCGGGATCACCTACAAACCGTACGGCGTCGCCCTGTCGTTCACCCCCGTGGTGCTGGCCGATAACCGGATCTCTATCCGCGTCGCCACGGACGTGACCGAGATCGATCCGCAGCAGAGCTTCAACTACGTCGTCGGCAACAACACGGTCGCGGTGCCGGGAACCCGGGTGCGCCGCTCCGAGACCACCGTCGAGCTGCCCTCGGGCGGCGTGATGATGACCGCCGGCCTGATCCAGCAGGTGAACAAGCAGGCGATCACCGGCCTGCCCGGCCTGATCAACCTGCCGATTCTCGGCGCCCTGTTCCGCTCCCGGGACTACCAGCGCCAGGAGACCGAGCTGATGATCATGTGCACCCCTACATCGCCCGGGCGATGGAGGCGAAGCAGGCGAGCCGGCCGGACGACAACTTCGTCGATTCCACCGACGGGCAGGCCGTACTGCTCGGCCAGATCAACCGCCTCTACGGCACGGTCGGCGCGGCCCCGCTCGCGGGCACGTATCGCGGTCGCGTCGGCTTCATCGTCGAGTAGCGCCCGCCCGGCCGCCCCGCCTCGCTCCAGGATCGGATCCATGACCGGACGTCACCCGCCCGCCCTGCTCCGCCGCGCCAGCCACCTGCTGGCGGCCTGCGCGCTCGGTGCCCTGGCGACCGCCTGCAAGGGCGATCCCGCCACCACCGGCGGGATCGACGTGACCGATTACCGCGCCCGGCACCCGATCATACTGGCCGACGGCACCCGCAGCCTCGATGTGTTCCCCACCGGCATCGGCCATCTCGACCCGCGCCAAACCGCCGATGTCGACGCGTTCATTCTGGAATACCGCCGCTACGGCCGGGGCGTGCTCCTGATGGAGGTGCCCCGGGGTGTGCCACCGGCTCAGGCGGCGGCCGTGGCGCGGACGGAAGCGGCGCTGAGCCAGCTCGGCATCCGGAACGGCGTCGGCGCCCGCGAGATCGCGGTGACCGGCTACGGCGTGACGGCGCCGAGCCTTGCCGCGCCGATCCGTCTTAGCTTCCAGCGGATGCAGGCCAAGGTGGCCGACCAGTGCGGCCTCTGGCCCCAGGACCTTGGGACCAGCAGCTTCGCCTTCGACTACAGCAACCGGCCGAGCTGGAACCTCGGCTGCGCCATGCAGGCCAATGTGGCCGCCCAGGTCGCGGATCCAGTCGACCTCGTGCGCGGCCGGCCCGAGGGCCGGATCGATACGGTCAAGCGGGTTCGGGACATCGGCCAATTGCGAGACGGCAAGGATCCGTCAACCACATGGCGGCAAGATGGGCAGACAGCCGTCAAGTCTCAGGTCGGCAATTAGAAACGCCTCCCGCGCCTCAACGCCGCGACCCGAACGCGAACCCGAAAGCGCCGTCATGGCAGACCTGTCCGAGACAACCGAGCGTACGATCGCCCCGGTGCCCCGGATCACCATCCAGGCGTTCTGCGAGACCAGTGAGACTGCGGCGATGATCGAGGGCGCCGCCCTCGACCGGCGCATGCAGAAGGCGCAGGTCAAGGTCCGGATGGGCGGTGGCGCCGCCGCCATCGAGGCCTACCGCCACGCGCCGACGCCCAATGTCATCGTCATCGAGACGCAAGGAGTGCGCTCGAAGCCGATCGAGTGCCTCGATGCCCTGGCGGAGGTCTGCGACGAGGGCACACGGGTTCTGGTCATCGGCCACCTCAACGACGTGACGCTCTATCGGCAGCTGATCCAGCGCGGTGTGTCCGATTACCTGATGGCGCCGGTGGACCCGCTGACCCTGATCGCGGCGATCTCCGACCTCTTCACGGCCCCGGGGGTGAAGCCGGTGGGCCGCACGGTGGCGGTCTACGGCGCGAAGGGCGGTATCGGCGCCTCGACTGTGGCGCACAATTTCGCGTGGTCCGTGGCCCGGAACCAGGGCGTCCAGACGGTCATCGCCGATCTCGACATCGCCTTCGGCACCGCCTCGCTCAACTTCAACCAGGATCCGCCGCAGGGCATCGCCGAGGCGGTCTTCGCCCCCGAGCGCCTCGACTCGGCCCTGGTCGAGCGGCTGCTGTCGAAGTGCAGCGACAACCTGAGCCTTCTCTCGGCGCCGGCGAGCCTCGACCGGACCATCGATCTATCCGAACCGGCCTTCGACGCGCTGATCGAGTATCTACGGGCAAGCGTGCCCTGCGTGGTTCTCGATATTCCGCACCAGTGGAACGCGTGGTCGAAGCGCGTCCTCACGGCGGCCGACGAGATCCTGATCGTATCGGGTCCCGACCTCGCCTGCCTGCGCAGCACCAAGAACCTGCTCGGCGCGCTCAAGCACGGGCGCCCGAACGACCAGCCGCCCCGCATCCTGCTGAACGGAATCGGCGTTCCCAAGCGGCCCGAGATCGGGACAGCCGAGTTCGCCAAGGCCCTGGAGGCCCCGATCGCCCTCAGTATCCCGTTCGAGCCGGCCCTGTTCGGCACCGCGGCCAACAACGGTCAGATGATCGCCGAGATCCAGGCGGGATCGAAAGTGGCGGAGCTGTTCAATGATCTGGCGGCGTTGACCCTGGGGCGTCCGGAGAACCGCCGCGGACGCCCGAGCCTGCTGGAACCGCTGCTCGCCAAGCTCGCCGGTCGCAAGGCCTCATGATGCGGGCGGGGAACATCGCCCGGAAGCTTCCTCAGGACAGCGCCCAGGACTTGGCCCATGTTCGGTAGGAGACAGTCCGGAACCGCGTCGGCGCCCCCGCCACCGGTCCCGCAGCCGCGGGCTGCGACGCCGGCCCCCTCGGTCCTGCGCGATTCCGCGGCTCCGGCCAAGCGCCCCGAACCCGCCACCCCGGTGGTCGTCGAGACCGCGCGCTCCGAGGACTATTACCGCACCAAGAGCCTGATCTTCGGCGCCCTGATCGAGGCGATCGACCTGACGCAGCTGTCGCGCCTCGACACCGAGACCGCGCGGGAGGAGATCCGCGACATCGTCACGGAGATCATCGGGCTCAAGAACATCGTCCTGTCGATCGCCGAGCAGGAGGAGCTGCTCGACGACATCTGCAACGACGTGCTGGGCTACGGCCCGCTGGAGCCGCTGCTCGCCCGCGACGACATCGCCGACATCATGGTCAATGGCGCCAACCGGACCTTCATCGAGGTCGGCGGCAAGATCCAGCTGACCAGCGTCCGCTTCCGCGACAACCAGCAGCTGATGAACATCTGCCAGCGGATCGTCAGCCAGGTGGGCCGGCGCGTCGACGACGCGTCGCCGATCTGCGACGCGCGCCTGCCAGACGGATCCCGCGTCAACGTGATCGCGCCGCCGCTCGCCATCGACGGCCCGGCACTCACCATCCGTAAGTTCAAGAAGGACAAGCTGACCCTGGAGCAGCTCGTGCGCTTCGGGGCGATCTCGCCCGAAGGTGCCGAGGTCCTGAAGATCATCGGCCAGTCGCGCTGCAACGTGGTGATCTCCGGCGGCACCGGCTCCGGCAAGACGACGCTGCTCAACTGCCTCACCGCCTTCATCGAGCACGACGAGCGGGTCATCACCTGCGAGGACGCGGCCGAGCTTCAGCTCCAGCAGCCCCACGTGGTGCGCCTGGAGACGCGCCCCCCAACATGGAGGGGCAGGGCCAGGTCACCATGCGCGACCTCGTCAAGAACTGCCTGCGCATGCGGCCCGAGCGGATCATCGTGGGAGAGGTGCGCGGACCCGAGGCCTTCGACCTGCTCCAAGCGATGAACACCGGCCACGACGGCTCGATGGGAACGCTCCACGCCAACAGTCCGCGCGAGTGCCTGTCGCGTATCGAATCGATGATCTCGATGGGGGCTTCACGCTGCCCTCGAAGACGCTGCGCGAGATGATCTGCGGCTCGATCGACGTGGTGATCCAGGCCATGCGCCTTCGCGACGGCTCGCGGCGCATCACCCACATCACCGAGGTGCTCGGGATGGAGGGCGAGGTCATCACCACGCAGGACATTTTCCTCTACGACATCATCGGCGAGGACGCGAACGGCAAGCTGGTCGGGCGCCACCGGTCGACCGGCGTCGGCCGGCCGAAATTCTGGGAGCGCGCCCGCTATTACGGCCTGGAGCGCCGGCTCGGCGAGGCGCTCGACGCCGCCGAAGTGGTCGACAGGGCCTGAACCGATGCCGGCCCTGCCCGTTCCCGTGTCGAGCGCCTCCAATATACCAATCGCCGCAGGCCTCGTCGGCATCGCCGTGGCGGCTGTAGCCTACGTGGCGATCCTCCCGCTCCTCAGCGGCGAGCGCCGGGCGAGCAAGCGCCTGAAGTCGATCGGCGTCTCCGCCTCGGGGGCGGCGGTGCGGGGCGTGGCAGTCAACCGGCGCGAGCAGGTCGCCAAGACGCTGAGCGAGATCGAGGCGAAGGCCAAGGGCGCCTCCAAAGCGACCCTCGACCTGAAGCTGGCCCGCGCCGGTCTCACCTGGACGAAGAAGACCTACTACATGGTCTCAGCCGGATGCGCCCTGATCCTCGCGCTCCTGCTCTTCATGATCACCGGCAGTCCGATCGCGGCCCTGGGAGCCGCCTTCGCGGGTGGATTCGGGGTGCCGGCCTGGCTGCTGCGCCATCTGCGGCTCCGGCGGATCGCGAAGTTCAACAAGGAATTGCCCAACGCCGTGGACGTGGTCGTGCGCGGCATCCGGACGGGAATCCCGGTGGGCGACTGTTTCCGCATGGTCTCGCGGGAGGCCGAGGAGCCGGTGCGCAGCGAGTTCAAGACCGTCGTCGAGACCCAGGCGCTGGGCCTGTCGCTCGGTGACGCGGTCACGCGCCTGTTCGAGCGCGTCCCCACCGCCGAAGTGAACTTCTTCGCCATCGTGATCAACATCCAGCAGCAATCGGGCGGCAACCTGTCGGAGGCGCTGAACAATCTCTCCACAGTGCTGCGCGATCGCGCCAAGATGCGCGGCAAGGTCCAAGCGATGAGCATGGAGGCAAAGGCCTCGGCCTCGATCATCGCCTGCCTGCCCTTCGCGGTGGCGGGCATCACCACCCTCACGAGCCCCGACTACATCTCGCTGCTCTGGACGACCGATACCGGCAAGGTCGCGCTCGTGGGCGCGGCGATCTGGATGTCCATCGGCATCTTCACCATCAAGAAGATGATCGCCTTCGAATTCTGAGGCGCGGTGCGCCACCCGCCGGATCCCGCCCCATGATCGACGCCATCGCGGAAAAACTTTTCGATCCCCGCTTCATGGGCACGCTGCTGACCGCCATTGCGGCGGCCGCGACCGCCTTCGCGTTGGTGCAGCCCTTCCTTGAGACCGACAAGCTCAGCAAGCGCATGAAGCTCGTCAGCGACGAGCGCGAGCAGATCCGGCGGCGGGAGCGGCAGCAGATTGATCGCACGATCAGCCGGGGCACGCTACGCGTGGAGCCCAAGGCCTACATGAAGTCGATCGTCGAGCGGTATCAGCTGCGCCGCTGGCTCGGCACCGACACGGCCAAGCGCAAGCTGATGATGGCGGGCTACCGCGGCCAGGGCGCGGAGACGGCGTTCCTATTCTTCCGCCTCGTCGTGCCGGTCGCCTCCGTGATCGCCGCGGTGTTCTACCTGTTCGTGCTGGAGGCCGTCGACGCCTCCTACCTGATGCGGTTCGGGCTGGTGATCGGGGCGGCCTACGGGGGCATCAAGGCGCCGGAGCTGTTCTTGGTGAACGCCGCCAAGAAACGGCAGACCGAGATCCGGAAGGCCTGGCCGGACGCCCTGGACCTCACGCTGATCTGCGTCGAATCCGGCATGGCGATCGAGAACGCCTTCAGGAAGGTGAGCACGGAGATCGCCACGTCCTCGGTGGTGCTGGCCGAAGAACTCGCCCTGATGACAGCCGAGATGTCGTTCCTGCCCGACCGGCGGCAGGCCTACGAAAATCTGGTGATCCGCACCGGACTCGAACCGGTGAAGTCCGTGGCCACCGCTCTGATCCAGGCCGAGCGCTACGGCACTCCGGTGGGCCAGGCATTGCGCGTGCTGAGCCAGGAGAGCCGCGATCAGCGCATGAACGAGGCCGAGAAGAAGGCAGCCGGCTTGCCGCCCAAGCTCACAGTGCCGATGATTCTGTTCTTCTTGCCGGTGCTGTTCGTCGTCATCATCACCCCGGCCGTCATCCAGATCATGCGGACGCAATGACCGCCGTGGCGGCCGGGTGAGAGTCGCTCAGCGGATACGGCCCGGGCGGGTCGGCTCGAAGACGATCCGACGGTGGTAGGCGCACCAGCTCTTGCCATCGGTCACGGGCGCGCCGCAGCAGATCGCGCGGTCGTTCGGCTCGCCGATGATGTACTTGCACACGAAGGCGCCCGACTGCGCGAAAGGCACGCGCAGGTCGGCCGACGGCTCCTCGACGGTCTCGGCATCGCCGATCTGGGACATGCGGACGAGTTGATTCATGGTGTCGATCGGCTCAATAAGCATCCTGCTCGGTGGGTACGGAGGCCCCGGCAGACAGGGAGGGTAAAACGCCTTTCCGTCAGGCAGCGGCCCCGTCTCGCGTCCTGAGGCGCGACATCCGGGGTGCCATCTCGATGCCGGCCTCGACGGCCGACGCGATCAGCGTCATTATGTTGTCGTAACTGGGGTTACGGCAATTTAAAACAAGACCAGCCTGCAGTGGCTGCATCGGACCGCGGTGCAGGATGCGTAGCTCGCCGCAGTCTCGCTCTCCATCGATTGGCATTCGCGGGGCCTGACGAAACCGTCCCAAAGCTCCACCGCAGGGGCTGCCTGGGCGTGCAAGCCGAGGCGACCTGTGATTTGCTGCGGGCTTTCGCGAACAGAGCCGGACCCGCCGACCATGGCCCATGCGCCCCTCGTCTCACCCGACTGGCTGCACGACCGTCTCGACGCGCCCGACATCGTGGTGCTCGACGCCTCCTGGTACCTGCCGGCCGCCGGCCGCGATCCCGAGGCCGAGTTTCGCGCGGCGCACATACCCGGCGCGCGGCGCTTCGACCTGGACGCCATGAGCGACACCGAGTCGAGCCTGCCGCACATGCTGCCGCGGCCCGAGGTCTTCGCCGCGCGGATGCGGGCGCTCGGCATCGGCGACGGCATGCAGATCGTGGTCTATGACGGCCAGGGCCTGTTCTCGGCCCCGCGGGTCTGGTGGATGCTCAAGGCCTTCGGGGTGCGCGATGCCCTGGTGCTGGACGGCGGCCTCCCGGCCTGGATCGCGGCAGGCTACCCCACGGAGGAGGGCGAGCCGCGCCCGCACGAGCGCCGGCACTTCACCGCCCGCCTCGACCACGGCGCGGTGGCGGATGCGAACGACGTCGCCCGGGCCTTGGAGACCGGCTCGGCCCAGGTGGTCGATGCCCGCTCAGGCACCCGGTTCCGCGGCGAGGAGCCCGAGCCCCGGCCCGGTGTGCGCCCCGGTCACATGCCCGGTGCGTGCAACCTGCATTACGCGGCTCTGCAGCGCGACGGCCGCATGAAGAGCCCGGAGGAGCTGGCGGGCATCTTCGCGGAGAACGGCGTTGATCCGGACCGGCCGATCGTGACCACCTGCGGCTCCGGCGTGACCGCGGCCATCATCGCGCTCGCGCTGGAGACGATGGGGCGGCCGGCCCGCGGCCTCTACGACGGCTCGTGGTCGGAATGGGGCGCCGATCCGGCGCGGCCCGTCGCGACCGGCGCCTAAGCACCCTCCTCATGGGCCGTCATTCCGGGGCGCCGACGGCGAACCCTGGACCGACGAAGTGCCGGGCGCCTGGGTCAAGCTCGCTTGGCCTCACGCCGTCCGCACGGCGCGGCGCTTGTCGGCGGCACTCCACTGCATCAGCCCCACCATGACGGCGATGGTGACCACGTAGACGAGGCCCTGCAGGGCGGTGGGCCGGTCGGTGTAGCCGACGAGGGCGTGCAGCACGCGACCCGGCCAGGAATTCTCGGCGATCACTCCGGAGCTGTTCCAGAGGGTGTGGCCGAGGACGTCCACCACGCCCGCATTGGCCAGGAACTGAGCCGCCTGCGCGGCGAGCCCCGCCGCCAGGAAGACGATCAGCACGCTCGTCACCGAGAACACGTAGCGGCTCGGGATCGAGGCGAGGCCGAGATAGGTCAGCGCGGAGAGGAGCACACCCGCCCCGATGCCCGCGACGGCGCCGAACTGGATGTCGGCACCCGAGGTGCCCGAGGCCACGAGCCCGTAGAGGAACAGCACCAGCTCGGCCCCCTCCCGCAGGATCGCGGCGCCGATCACGATGGAGAGTGCCGCGGCCTCCCGCTCGCCCGAGCGCACCGCGGCACCGGCGGCGCGCAGTTCGCCCGCCAGTTCCTTCCCGTGCTTGCTCATCCAGGTGTTGTGCCAGACGAGGAGCAGCACCGCGACGATCAGCACCGCGGCGTTGAGAATGTCCTGCCCGTTGCCCTCGAACGCGTCGGAGATCTTCTCGGCGAACAGGGCCACGAGGCCGGCCCCGCCCAGCCCGCCCGCGACGCCGAGCAGCACCCAGCGCATCCGGCCCGGGATGCCGCGGGTCGCGGCCAGCACGATCGAGATGATGAGGCCCGCCTCGATGACCTCGCGGAAGGCGATGACGAAGGCGCCGATCATGGCGAACTCCAAACGTTGCGCGCGGACCGCGCTACCAGATCCAGAACAGCAGCACCCAATTGGCCACCGAGAGGGCGGCCGCACCGGCGATGCAGGCCGAGGCCGACACCCGGCGGATCCCACCGGCGCTGAGGCCAGCGACGCGCCAAGCGAGCCAGACGCTCCAGAGGCTCGCACCGGCGAGCAGAGCCGCGCGGATCTCCGCCACATGCGGCACCACGATGCCGTCGCCGCGGAGGAACGTGACGGTCAGCGCCGACAGCCCCAGGAACACGCCGCAGCCCGCCACGGGGATCAGCGTCTGCGTGAGATGGTGGAAGCGCCGGCGCGACCAGCCCCCGAGGACAAGGGTCGCGAGCGCGACAGTCCCCGACAGGGCGAGCCCGAGGATCGCTGTCGCGGCGCCGATGTAGGCCAGGAGCAGCGCGCCGTCGAGGAGGGTCATGACGTCGTTGCGGTCGGGGTAGTTCGTGAGCACGAACCACGGTGCCGAAGTCTCCAGCGGCCAGGTCACGCCCCGGTCGATGAGCCAGGTGGCGACCCACTGCTTGGCGTCGACGTACCAGGGGCTCGACGACCATTGGAAGGCGCCGACCGCCAGCGCCAGCATCCCGAACAGGATCAGGAGCGTCTGGTCGAGGCTCGGCTCGCCGCCGGCCACGTGCACGATCTCGTGGTTGGGCGATCGCAGCGCGAGGCGCACCGCCCCGCGATGCCCACTGCAGCGCCCGCACATGTGGCAGGCTCCCGCGCCACGCATCGTCTTCACCGGGACGAGCGGCGCACAGTTGAAGGCTTCGGATCCGCGGGCGGGCTTGGGCGAGGCGGCCCAGGCGGCGCGGTCGACCTGGAAGCTCACGGGGGCGAGTTTGGACAGGACCGCGAACACACCGTTCACGGGGCAGAGATAGCGACACCAGACCCGCTTGTTGCGCCCGTAGAGCAGGCCGACCACGATCGCCGCGAGCGTCGAGCCGCCGAGCACGGCGAGCACCGGCTTGGGGTAGCCGTAGACGCTGATCATCTGTCCGTAGACCGTGGTGCCGGCAAATGCCAGGAACGGCCAGCCCTGCCAGGTGATCCAGCGCGGCACGGCGTAGCCGCGGCTCCAGCGGCTCGCGAACTCGCTCAGCGCGCCCTCGGGGCACAGCACGCCGCACCACGCCCGGCCGACCAGCACCATGCTCACCAGCACGAAGGGCCACCAGATTCCCCAGAAGGCGAATTGCGCGGCGAGCGTCAGGTTGGTCCAGATATGGGCGGCGTTGCTCGGAAGCGGCAGCAGCGCGGGCACGATCACCAAGACCGCATAGACGGCGACAATCAGCCACTGCACGGCGCGGATCATCCAGCCGCGACGGCGCAGCCAGTCGCCGAAACGGGCGAGTCGCGCGTCGATCGCGTCCCGGCGCGTGGTGACGGGAGCGAGGGAGAGGACGGCCGGCGCTGTCGTCGACGCGCTCATTTGGCCACCAGGGTCGCCTTCGCTTCGGGATGGAAGTCGTCGAACACCTGATAGGTGCCGGGGTCGAGGGTGCGGAACACGATCGCCGAGGTCGAGCCGGCGGCGAGCGCCTTCTCACGCTTCAGCTCCGTGCTCTCGAACTCCACGGGCGACTGTCCGGTGTTGGAGATCTCGAGCTTGAACCGGGCATTGGCCGGCACCTCGATCACCGCCGGAAGGATCACACCGTCGCGCATCTCGACCTTGATCACCGGCATGTCATCCGCGCGCGCGCTCACCGTCGCGCAGGCGACGGCGAGGAGAGCGGTGACGGTGAGACGCGACGGACGAGACACGGAGAGCCCGGATTTCAGTAGGCGCCCTTCTTACCGACGCCGGCGAAGGTGAAGTCCTGGGTGACATCGAAGGGCTCGAACCACGGGCCGACGCCCGTCTCCTTGTCGACGTGACGGCCGAAATGGCTGTCCTTGCCGGGGGCGCGACGGTGACTTTGAGGCGGTAGCGGCCCGGTCCGAACAGCTTGACGTTGTCGCCGTAATGCGGGCCGTCATTGGCAACCATCGGCATCAGCATGCCGGAGACCTTCTGGTCGGTGAGCTTGTCGCCGTCGAGCTTCACCGCCTCGAAGTGCACATCGAGGGCCGGCACCCAGTCGCCCTCGGCAAAGCCGTTGCGATTGTCCTTGGCGGCGCGGATGTCGGTCTCGAGATGGATGTCCGACTGCGCGGCGTCGCGCATCATTCCGGCCGGCTCCATCTCGATCGGCTGGAGATAGACGGCGGCGACCTCGAGGCCATTGCGGGTCACATGCGGGCCGATCGGCACCTCCTTGGCCGCGGCCGCACCCGCGAGCACCAAGAGAGAAGCCGCGGCGAGGCCGCAGAGAATCGGGACGTTCGGGGCGCGCATGGCTCCGCACATAATCCGTTGCGTGCGAAGTTCAAACAGGAATCCTGTCGCCTCAAATAATAACAATTCTAATCTGAAGTGCTTTGCTCGGCACGGTCACGTAATTCCGCGTCCGCGGCTCGGAGGCGGGTGGTTATCCAATATCTCGTTAAGATCTATGACTCGCCTGTGATCTGCAGGACCTTGACGGGCGACCGGTCTCGGCTCGTCATGCCACCGCCATGCAGCGGGGCGAGAACGTGGCACGGAGTCGGACACGCCAGACCACATCTGCCGAGACAGCGTGCCGCGGCTTGCGCGGCGCAACGCACCGTTTTAGCAAGTGCTATATCTTTGCCGTGAGTTACATGAGAACCCGCCCCGTGCCCTCGGCCCGCGCCGCGGCCCTGATCCTGGCCGCGCCGCTGGCGGCGCCCGCCGCGGCGGCCGACCTCGCGCTGCCGCGTCCAGCAGCGGACGTCGTCTCGTACACGGACTGGTCCGGCGGCTATGTCGGCCTGGAGGGCAGTGCCGGCGGGTCCTATGGGGCGTACAATTTCGGCCCGACGGTGATCGGCGGCCGCCCTGTCCCGGCCTTCAGGAGCGGCGATTCCACCGGCCGCAGCGACCAGGGGCAGAACGCCACCACGGCGGCAGGCGGCCTCTTCGGCGGCTGGAATTGGCAGAATGGCCCGCTGGTCTACGGCGTTGAAGCCGGCATCGACGCCGCGAGATCTGAAGCGGCCGGTCCCCTCGACCATCGCGGGCTTCGGCTTCGCGGATGCGGATCCGGTCTTCAACATCGTGCGCGCAAAGACCGACCTGTACGGGACCCTGCGCGCCCGGCTCGGCTACAGCTTCGACCGTTACCTGATCTACGGCGCCTTCGGCCTCGCGGGCGCCAATGCACGCTTGCTGGCAACCTACCCGGATCTCGACACCGGCGGCCAGAACACGGCGCGGCGGGACCTCGGCTATCTCGGCTTCACGCTCGGCGCGGGGGTGCAATACGCCATCACCGACACCCTCGCCCTCGGGATCGACTACCGCTACATCGACCTCGGCGGCAGCCGGCGCTTCCCTCTGGGCGTCGTGCCGGGGGACGGCGGCGGTCCGGTCACGACCCGGGCGAGCTTCACCTCGCAGCAGATGTTCGCCCGGCTGATGTGGTTCCCCGACGGGCTGAGGGTACCGCCCGATCCGGAAGAGACTGCCGCGCACGACCCCGCCAACGGCGATACCGGGCGGTTCTCGCTGCACGGCCAGACGACGCTGATCGCCCAGGGGGTGCCGGGCTTTCACTCGCCTTACGTGGGCAGCAACAGCCTCATTCCGCACCAAGCCCGGCAGACCACGACGGCCACGATCTTCCTCGGGCTGAGGCTCACCGACAGCACCGAGATCTACTACAACCCCGAATTCAGCCAGGGCTTCGGCCTCTCGGGCACCCATGGCGTCGCGGGCTTCGTCAACGGCGAGGCGCAGAAGGCCGGCGCCCCGTTCCCGAAGCTGCGCTCGAACCGCTACTACGTGAAGCAGACGTTCGGGTTCGGTGGCGAGACCGAGACGGTGCCGGACGGTCCGAACCAACTCGCCACGACCCGCGACATTGAGCGAGATCACGCTGATCGCCGGCAAGTTCGCCCTGGGCGACTTCTTCGACGGCAACGTCTACGCGCACGACCCGCGGGTCGACTTCTTCAACTGGTCGCTCTGGGGCTCCTCCGCCTGGGACTTTCCGGCCAACCTGCCCGGCTTCACCCAGGGCGTGTACGCGGAGTACAACCGGCCCGAATTTGCGATCCGCGCCGCCTACACGCAGGTGCCGAAGGAGCCGTCGAGCGACGTGCTCGATCCGCGGGTGTTCCGGCGCGCCGGACTCAACGCCGAATTCGAGCAGCGCTACGTCCTGCCGGGCCTCGACCAGCCGGGAAAGCTGCGCCTCGGGTTCTTCTCGAATGTCGGCGTCTCGGCCAACAACCGCGAGGTCGTCACTCTGGCGCAGCTCGGACTCTTCGGCGACATCAACGACGCCGTCGCGGCGACCCGACGCCCTCGCCGCAAGACCGGCGGCTACATCAACCTGGAGCAGGCGCTCACGCCCGAACTCGGCCTGTTCGCCCGCGCGAGCCTGAACGACGGGCGGACGGAGAACCTCTCCTTCACCGATATCGACCAGAGCTTCTCGGGCGGCCTGTCGCTGAAGGGCAAGGCTTGGGACCGGCCGGACGACACGATCGGCATCGGCGCGGCGATGAACGGCCTCTCGCCCTCGCACCGCGCCGCCTTCGCGGCCGGCTATTACGGGCTCGTGGTCGGGGACGGGCGGCTCAACTACGGCACCGAGCGGGCGCTGGAGTCCTATTACGCCCTGAACCTCACGAAATTCGTAACCCTGACCTTCGACTACCAGTTCGTGGACAACCCCGGCTACAACCGCGACCGCGGGCCGGCGCATTTCTTCGCCTCCCGTCTCCACGCGGATTTCTGAGCGGCCCGGTCAATCGGCCGGCTCGATCACCGTATCGCCGAAGATCGCCTCGAACGCGGCCCGCAGCTGCATGTCGACCTCCGGCATGCTCACCGGCAGGCCGAGATCGACGAGGCTCGTCACCCCGTGCGCGCGCACGCCGCAGGGCACGATGCCCTCGAAGTGCGACAGGTCCGGCTCGACGTTCAGGCTGATGCCGTGGAAGCTCACCCAGCGGCGCACCCGGATGCCGATCGCCGCGATCTTGTCCTCGACGCCCGGTCCCTTCTCGGGGCGGCGTACCCAGACCCCGACCCGGTCCTCGCGGCGCTCGGCGCGGACGTTGAAGGCCGCCAGCGTCTCGATCAGCCACGCCTCGAGACTCGCCACGTAGGCGCGCAGATCGCGGCTGCGTCGGCCGAGGTCGAGCATCACGTAGGCCACACGCTGGCCTGGGCCGTGGTAGGTGTACTGTCCACCCCGTCCCGTCATGTGGACCGGGAAGCGCTCCGGTGCCACGAGGTCCTCGGGTCGCGCCGACGTGCCCGCCGTATAGAGCGGCGGGTGCTCCAGGAGCCAGACGCATTCGGGCGCCGCACCACCGGCGATCGCCGCCGCCCGCGCCTCCATCCAGGCGACAGCCGCCTCGTAGCCGACCGGCGCGTCGCTCACCCGCCACCCTACGGGACCCGAGACCGGATCGGAGCCGGGCCGCTTCGGGAAGGCGTGCGGGCTGACTGTGAGGCGGGGCGCGTTTACCAAGGGTTCACCATCCTGGACCGATGGTCGAAGCCTTCAGCATCCGCGGCCGGTGCTTGCAAGGTTTCAGCCGCGACACGGGATGGCGGATTGTGGCGGTCTTCGAGACCCTGAAGGTCGATCTGACGGTGGTGCTCGGCCGCGCGCGCATGCCGCTGCACATGCTGCTGCGCATGGGCCGCGGCGCCGTGATCGAGCTGGAAGCCAGCGACAGCGACATGGTCGAGATCCTGGCCAACGATCACCCGATCGCCCGTGGGCAAATCGTCGTGACGGGCGACCGCATCTCCGTCGAGGTGACCGAGCTGATCCGCAAGGCGGCGTCGATCGTCGAGCCGGGGGTCAGCATCGGCGAGGGTGCGGCGCCATTCCTGGAGAGCGGGTACGATCCCGCGTGAGCGGGGCGCTTGTCGGCGGCGGAACGATCTGTTATCCGCTGCGCCGCCCGACATAACGACGGCCTCCGGGATCTCCCGCGGGTCGGAGCAGTCGAGCGAGCGGACACGGATCGTCGCGTCCGATGCGGCCATGGCGGAATTGGTAGACGCGCTAGCTTGAGGTGCTAGTCCCGCGAGGGGTGGAGGTTCGAGTCCTCTTGGCCGCACCAACCTTTTTCGGTTGGTGCATGATCTCGAAATCGGTTCGCGGACGTAGGCTTACGATCCCGATCCACGAATATACCTGATCATCGCAGCTTGATGTCGCGTTCGGCCGCAAGGTTCGAGCGCGCCAGCCCATGCCTGCAGCGAGGCGGCGGCGCAGAGACGTCGTACGGGCTTCACTCCACGGGTCATGTCGCCGGCATGCCGGTTGGTTATCGGTGCCATGCACCGTCCCGGGTCGCGCCGCATTGACTTCGCAACCGCACACCCGCATATCGGCGCTGCAGCGTCAGCGGCCGCCATGGCCCGCTTGAGGGGGCTGCGTGACGGATCGGGCGCCCTCGGCGTGATCCGGCCCCCCTCTTCATAACGTGCATGCACCCGGGCCGCCCCATCACGCGGGCTGCTCCCTGCCAACGGACCGACCCGAACACGGCGCCGCTCGCGAGAAGCGTGGGGTGCCCGGCCGGTCCTGCTGCATCGGATACATCCTTGACCCAATTCACCGATTTCGGCCTCGCCCAGCCCGTGCTGCGGGCGCTCAGCGAGGCCGGCTACGTCGCGCCGACCCCGATCCAGGCCCAGGCGATCCCGCCCGCCATGGAGGGCCGCGACCTCTGCGGCATCGCCCAGACCGGCACCGGCAAGACCGCGGCCTTCGCGCTGCCGATCCTGCACCGCCTCTCGCTCTCGGACCGCCGCGCCCCGCGCCGCGGCTGCCGGGTGCTGGTGCTCTCGCCCACCCGCGAGACTCGCGAACCAGATCGCCGAGTCCTTCTCCGATTACGGCCGCCACCTGCCCTACACCAACACCGTGGTGTTCGGCGGCGTCACCATCGGCCGCCAGGAGCGGGCACTGGCGCCCGGCGTCGACATCCTCGTCGCCACGCCCGGCCGGCTGATCGACCTCGTCGACCGCCGCTCGCTGACCCTGGAGGGCGTCGAGATCCTCGTCCTCGACGAGGCCGACCAGATGCTCGACCTCGGCTTCATCCACGCCCTCAAGCGCATCGTGAAGATGCTGCCGGAGAAGCGCCAGAGCCTGTTCTTCTCGGCCACCATGCCGAAGAACATCGCGGGCCTCGCGAGCCAGTACCTCACGGATCCGGTGCAGGTCGCGGTGACACCCGTGGCCACCACGGCCGAGCGGGTCGAGCAGGAGGTGATCTTCGTCCACACCGGCGCCAAGCAGGCGCTGCTCGGCCACATCCTGCGCGATCCGGCGATCGAGCGCGTGCTGGTCTTCACCCGCACCAAGCACGGAGCGGACCGGGTCGTGCGCGGCCTCGACAAGGTCGGCATCGCGGCGGCGGCGATCCACGGCAACAAGAGCCAGCCGCAGCGCGAGCGGGCGCTTGCCGCCTTCAAGGACGGCTCCTGCCGGGTGCTGGTGGCCACCGACATCGCGGCCCGCGGCATCGACGTCGAAGGCGTGAGCCACGTGGTCAATTTCGACCTGCCGAACGTCCCTGAGAGCTACGTGCACCGGATCGGCCGCACCGCCCGGGCGGGCGCGGACGGGCTCGCCATCTCGTTCTGCAACGACGAGGAGAAGGCCTACCTGCGCGACATCGAGCGCGTGACCCGGCAGAAGGTGCCGGTGGCGGGCTTTCCCGAGGGCTTCACCCCGCCCTCCCGCCAGGAGGCGGCGGAGATCGCCCGCGAGGAGGAGCGTCGGCCCGAGCGTCAGCAGCGCCCCGGTGGTGGCCGCCCGGGTCAGCGGCCCCGGCAGCAGGGTCGCCCCCAGCAGGGACGGCCTGAGGGCGGACGCGGGTTCGGCGGCCAGGGCCCGGGTGCTCCCCGGCAAGGCCGGCCTCAGGAAGGTCGTTTCGAGGGCCGGCCTGACGGTCGCGGTCACGCGCCGCAGGGTCGCGATACCCGTGCGGACCGGCCCGCCCGACCTCAGGGTGAGCGTCCCAATCAGGCTCGCCCGAACCGGGACGGTCGGCCCCAGCGGGCCGAGGCCCGTCCGCGCAGCGGCGGCGAGGGTCGCAGCATCGGCTGGCTGGAGCGGGCACCGCGCTCCTGAGCCCCCATGGCAGGGCTGCCGGGGACGACCGCGTTCCCGGCGGCTCAGGCCGCGCCCCGGCAGGCTACGCGTCGGGCCGACACGGTGAATCCGTGCCAGAGACGAAGCGCCGCGGGGGCATCTATGTCGGAGACTGATGCGCTTCCGCCAGATGCGCCAGGAACGCCGACACCTTCAGGGCTGACCAGGCGGCGCGACGTGTGCAGCGCCCAGACCTCGTTCGGCGGCCCCTCAAGCATGCCCCGGCAGGCCAGCCGCCCCGCCGCGACGTCGCGCCCCACGAGAGAGCGCGGAAGTACCGCAGCCCCAGCACCCGCCACGACTGCGTCGCGCAGCATCGGCAGCGAGGACAGTCTCAGGATCGGCACCGGCACATAGGTGATGCGCGCGGCACCGTCGCGGACATACCAGAGCCCGAGGCTGCATCCTTTTCTCGCGGGCACCGCGACCCATCTCCCTCCGGAGATGGACGGGAGCCTGCACGATGCGGTTCGAACTCTACCGGGACGCGAAGGGCGAGTGGCGCTGGCGCCTGCGGGCGCGCAACGGCGAGGTGATCGCCGAATCGGGCGAGGGCTACATACGCCGTGAGGATTGCGAGCACGGCATCGCGCTCGTGCGTCAGAGCGCGGAGGCTCGCGTCGAGGACATGACCACGAAGATCGCCTGAGGGCGCGCCCGGGACGCGCTCAGGATCGGCTCAAGACTCGATCAACCCTGTTCGAAACGCCGCAGCGGTTTCGCTGCAACGCTTGAGCTCGCCCATGCGTTGCAGCGGTTCGGACCGAACGGGGGCCCTCGCTTGCCGTGCGGTTCGGCGTCCGAGACGCGATCACACGAAGGAGTCGAGACTGTGCTGAGGAAATTCCTGCTCGCGGCCTTGCTGGTGCTGGGCTTCGCGGCCGCGGCGCCGGAGGGCGCGTCCGCCGCACCCGTCGGCCCGGGCCTTGCCCTGCCCGCCGACGCTGCCCCGGCAGTGGCCGAGAAGGCCCAGTACTATTACCGTCGGCACTTCTACGGCCCGCGCCCCTACTGGCGCCGCCCCTACTGGCGCCGCCGCTTCTACTACGGCCCGCGCCCCTACTGGCGCCGTCCCTACTGGCGCCGCCGGTTCTACAACTGAGCGGATCGCCAGCTAGACCGGCCCGACGGCTCTCCAGGCCGCCGGGCCTTTTTCATGCCCTGATTCGGGATGCGCGATCGGCGCCCGTGCTTTATTGTGCATGGCGCGGCACGGGCGACGACAGATCGGCCCGCCCGGGAGGAGGCCCGATGAACGATATCGCGCACCGCGCCGAGTCCGCGGCGCCGTCGCGGGATCTCTGGCAATCGGTCCCGCTCGAATGCATCCTGAGCGCGGCCGCCGTTCTGCTGGCGGCGGGCCTCAAGCTCGCCGGCCTCCTCTCCTGACGGCGTGCGAGACGAGCGGATGGACGGCATGCAGCACGTCGGACTCGCATCGACCGGCACCGCGCCGCCCGCGGAGGCCGACCTGCCCCGGGGCGACCTGACGGTGCGCACCATCGCCATGCCGGGCGATACGAACGCCAATGGCGACATCTTCGGCGGCTGGGTGCTCTCGCAGATGGACCAGGCCGGCGGCATCGCGGGGGTGGACAGGGCTCAGGGCCGGGTCGTCACCGTGGCACTCGACGCCATGACCTTCATCCGCCCGGTGCGGGTTGGCGACGTGCTGTGCGTCTATACCCGGGTCTCGCATGTGGGCCGGACCTCGATGAAGATCGAGGTCGAGGCCTGGGCGCGGCGCTTCTGCACCCAGGTCCGCGAGCGGGTGACGCAGGCCACCTTCACCTTCGTGGCCATCGACGAGGCCGGCCGCCCGCGGCCGATCCCGCCGGCGGTACCCTCGCCCTCCGCCTCTACTTGATCACCGCGCAGGCGATCCGGTCGCCGGCGCCGCCGATGGGCTGGGTGGTGTGGTCGTCCTCGTTGGCGTGGATGATCAGCGCGGACCCGTCCCCGTCCTTGAGACCGCCCTCGCCGTTGAGCGGCGTCTCGCTCGACACCTCGGCGTTGGCCGAGCCATCCTTGGCCGCGTAGAGGTTCGGCAGGTCCCCCTCGTCGGGCCCCTCCGGGTTGAGCAGGCCGTGCTTGCTCTGGTCGTGGTTCACGTGTGCCTTGGAATTCAGGAATTTCGGGTCCGAGCAGTCGCCGACGGCGTGGAAATGCAGGCCGTGCCAGCCGGGCTGCAGGCCGCCGGGCTGGATCGCGATGCGCAGCACAAGGGCGTTGGCCCCGTCGCGGATCGCCATCGTGCCGATCGTGTCGCCCTTCGCGTTCTTGATCGGCGCCTCGTAGGTGTCGGCTGCCTTGGCGGCTTCCTTCGGAGGCTCCTGCGCCAGGGCGCCGCTCGCGGCGAAGGTCCCGAGCAATGCGAGCAGCGGCAGGGTACGGGTCATGCGGTGGCTCTCCATTCCGGCCCGGTCTAGGTAGGAAGCGCACCGGCCTTCGACAGGGCCAGGTCTCTGAACCCCTGCCGCAGATCTGCCGGAACCCCACGAAGCCCTGATGACCCGAGACCGGCCCATACCAGACCGCGCCGCCCCCGGACACCGCGACCCGTCCACCCGGCGTGCCGACCTGTTCCTGGTGGAGCACGGCCATTTCGAGAGCCGGGCTCGGGCGCAGGCGGCGATCCGGGCCGGGCTGGTGCATGTCGACGGACGGCCGCTCACCCGCGCCTCGGAGCCGATCGCCCCGGGAGCGCGAATCGAGGCCGCCGCCGAGCATCCCTATGCTTCTCGCGGCGGCCTCAAGCTCGCGGCCGCCCTCGACGCGTTCGGCCTCGATCCGGGCGGCCGCACCTGCCTCGACGTCGGCGCTTCCACGGGCGGCTTCACGGACGTGCTGCTCGGCCGCGGCGCCCACCATGTCTACGCGGTGGATGTGGGACGGGGGCAGCTCCACCCGCGCCTCGCCGCGGACCCGCGCGTGACGAACCTGGAGGGCACCGACATCCGCAGCCTCGACCCGGCGGCGCTCGCACGGCACCCCGACTTCGCCAGCATCGATGTGAGCTTCATCGGGCTGCGCCTCGTGCTGCCGGCCCTGCCGGCGCTTCTGGCACCCGGTGCGGCCGTCGTCGCGCTGATCAAGCCGCAATTCGAGGCCGGGCGCGCGCGTGTCGGCCGCGGCGGCCTCGTGCGTGACCCGGCCGTCCACGCGGAGGTCTGCGCGGCGGTCCGCGCCGCGCTGGAGGAGCTCGGCGCCGCGATCCTTGGTCTGGTCGAGTCGCCCGTGCCCGGAGGCGACGGCAATACCGAGTTCCTGATCGGCGCGAGGCTGTCGTGAGCGAGACGGTCACGATCCAAGAGCTGGGCGCCCGCGGCGACGGCATCGCGGCGGATGGGACGCTCGTCCCGTACACGCTGCCCGGCGAGTGCGTCACGATCCGTCGAGAGGGCCGTCGCGCCGAGCTGCTCGGTATCGAGCAGGTCTCTGCCGACCGGGTCGAGCCGTTCTGCCCCTATTTCCTGCGCTGTGGCGGCTGCCGTACCCAGCATCTCGCGCGGCCGGCCGAGGCTCGCTTGGAAGCGCGGCCTCGTCGCGCAGGCCCTGTCGCAGGCGCGGCTCGACGTCGAGCCCGCCCTGACGATCGACGCGCACGGTGCCGGGCGCCGCCGCCTCACGCTGCACGTCCGGGAGATCGGCGGCCAAGCCCAGGCCGGGCTGATGGAGGCGCGCAGCCACGCGCTGGTGCCGATCGACCATTGCCCGATCGCGGTGCCGGCGCTGCACCCGGCTCCGGCGGTTGCGCGGCGCCTCGCGGGTCCCCTCGGGCATGGCCGCAAGCCTCTCGACGTGGCCGTGACCGCCACCGACCAGGGCCTCGATGTCGACCTGCGCGGCCACGGGCCGGTGAGCGCCGGCGTCGGCGCCGCCCTGGTGCGGATCGCCGGCGAGCTCGGCCTCGCCCGGCTCTCCCTCCATGGCGAGCGCCTGATGGAGGCCGAGCCGGTCTCGGTGACCGCCGGCGAGATCCGCCTATACCCGGCCCCCGGGGGTTCCTGCAGGCGACCGCGGCCGGGCAGGCCGTGCTCACCGACCTGACACTCGCCGCCCTCACTCCCCGCGCGCGGCGTGTCGCGGACCTATTCGCGGGTTGCGGGCCGCTGACCCTTGCGATGGCCCGGAAGGCCGCGGTCCACGCCGTCGAGGCCGATGCGTCCGCCCTGGCCGGCCTCGACCGGTCCGCCCGCGGGGCTGCGGGCCTGCGCCAGATCACGAGCGAGCGCCGCGACCTGTTCCGCCGCCCCCTGCTCCCGACCGAGCTGAACGAGTTCGACGCGGTGGTGTTCGATCCGCCGCGGGCCGGCGCGGAGGCGCAGGCCCGCCAGCTCGCCGCATCGCGGGTGCCCCTCGTGGTCGGCGTTGCCTGCGATGCCGGCACCTTCGCCCGGGATGCGGCGACGCTCGTGGCCGGCGGCTACCGGCTCGAGGCGGTCACGCCGGTGGACCAGTTCCGCCACTCGGGCCATGTGGAGATGGTCGGGGTGTTCCGGCGCGCGCCCGGGCGACGCTTGTAAATCCCGCAGCCTCCGGCGAAATTTGCGGTCTCTCGACGCCTGGAGGTTCCATGACCCAAGGATTCCTTCGCCCGCTCACCCTGGCCGCGCTGAGCCTCGCTCTCCCTGCCTCGGTTGCCGCTCAAACCGTCGCTCCCGACCAGACCGGAACCGGGGGCGGCCCGGGCACGACGATCACGGCGCCCAACACCAACAGCCTCGGCGTGACCAAGCCGCCGGGCACCTCGCTGGGTCCGGGCGAGGTGCCCTCCCGCCCAGAGCAGCAGCGCGAGCGCGCACTGACCGACAAGATCGACCGCAGCATCTGCAACGGCTGCAACTGATCCGGATGCGGGCCTGACAGGTCCGGGGTCGCGTCCATCGTCTTTGCGGGCGGAGCGAAGCCCTCCTCTTGCGCAACGTTTCCAGTCGCGCATCGCGGCGTCTCGCAATGTCACGGAAGCGTCAGAAAACGCCGCCACATCCGCGCCACAGCTTGCGTCGGGAGTCGCTGTGCCGGATGCGGGCTGAAGCCTGCGCCCCGCCGTGACCGTCCCGCATCCGAGACTTGTTCGTGATCTTCATCCACCAGCCCGCCGTCGGCGCCGGATCCACGCTGCTTGAGCGCCGGGTCATCGATCTCCAGGACACGATTCCCGAGGACACCGTCTGGCTCGACCTGATCCGCCCGAGCCGCGAGGAGGAGCCTCAAGGTCGAGTCCTTCGCGGGGATCGAGGTGCCGACCCGCGAGGAGATGAAGGACATCGAGCCCTCGGAACTGCTCTACGTCGAGGACGGCGCCCGCTACATGACGGGACGCGTGCTCTCGAAGGTGAGCGACTCCGAGGAGCCGGGGCTCGCCGGCATCACCTTCATCCTGCGCGGGAACCGCCTCGTGACCGTGCGCCACGAGGAGCCGCAGGCCTTCCGGATGTACACGCAGCGGGCCGGCCGCTCGATGGGCAACGGTAGCAGCTCCGCCACCTCCGGCGAGACCATTCTGGCCGGGTTGATCGAGGCGGTGATCGACCGGGCCGCGGACGTGCTCCAGCTCCAGGGCGAGCGGATCGACCGCCTGTCCGGCAAGATCTTCGAGGTGCAGGAGGATCCCTCGGCCCGCAACACCGCCCTGCAGGACACCCTGCGCGCCCTGGGGCGGCATGGCGACCTCATTTCCAAGCAACGCGAGAGCCTCGTCTCGATGGAGCGGATCCTGCTCTCGCTCTCGGCGACGTATCGAACCAACAAGGCCCCGCGGGATCTGCGGGAGGACGTCCGCTCGACGCTGCGAGATCTTCAGTCGCTGGAGGAGCACGCGACCTTCTTGTCCACGAAGATCCAATTTTTGCTGGATGCGACTCTGGGCTTGGTCAACCTTGAGCAGAACAACATCATCAAGCTGTTCTCGGTCATGGCGGTCGTATTCATGCCGCCGACCCTGATCGCCTCGATCTACGGCATGAATTTTAAATCCATACCGGAACTAGAATTCCCGTATGGCTACCCGATGGCGTTGATCATGATGGTCGTTGCAGCCGTATTTCCGTACTTTTTCTTTCGCTGGAAGAGGTGGCTCTAACAACCAATTCTTTCCAGGCTGCAGAGAAAACGATATTGCCGGCCAGACCAACCTGCTGGCGCTGAACGCCACGATCGAGGCCGCCCGGGCCGGTGCGGCTGGCCGCGGCTTCGCGGTGGTCACCACCGAGGTCAAGGCGCTGGCCGAGCAGGCCGCCAAGGCCACGCAGGAGATCGCCAGCCAGGTCGGCCGTATCCACGGGCGACGGGGGGCAGAGTGGGGGCGATCGACGGGATCGCGGCACGCATCCGCGAGATCGACGCTTTCCTGGCGACGGTCCGGGTCGCCTGCCCCTTAGCCCGGGCTCGACAGCTTCATCAGCACGAGCCCGGAGCCGATCAGGCAGGCCGCGACGATGCGGATGGCTCCCGCCTGCTCCCCGAGGACGGCGATCCCGACCAGGAAGGCACCGACGGCACCGATGCCGGTCCAGATCGTGTAGGCGGTCCCCAGCGGGAGCGTGCGCATCGCGAGTGCCAGGAAGCCGACGCTGCCCGCCATCGACACGGCCATGATCGCCGTCGGCCACAGGCGCGTGAACCCGTCCGACTGCTTCATCGCGAAGGCCCAGACGACCTCCAGCACGCCCGCGGCGATGAGACTGATCCAGGCCATGGTGGCCCTCCTGAAAGGGCCGGGCCGTCCCGGACTTGTACCCCGCAGGCGGGGGAGGACGTGGCCTCGCGATCGATCAGCTAAGGTCTATCAGCCGAGCCTGCAAACGCCGCGCGGTCTTGAGAATGGCCGCGTCCCGGAGCGCTGCGGCGCCGCTGCCGGCGTGCGGATCCCAACCCCACGACCGCATCCTGAGGTGCGTGCGCGCAGCGGACGCCTCGGGATGAGGTCAACGGGTTGGATCGGCAGCGTTGCGTGGGCTCTGCGGTCACGCCACCGCGGCGAGGTGTTTGACCTCCGCCTTGGCCACCACCTTGCCGACCGGCGGCGCCTTGCAGCCGGACTCGTCGGGGGCGAGGACCGGCGGCTGCACCCAGCGGCCGGCGTCGAGTTCGGCGATCCGGCCGTTGATCTCGCGGATGACGTAGCGCGAGAACGGGTAGACGTGCAGGTAGAGCACCATGTTGGTCACCACGGCCTCCAGGGCGGCCGGGTTGCGGCGGGCGGTCTCCAGGAACACGCTCCAGAAGTGCTTGGCGAGTTCCGGCCGGCGCACGGTCATCCGCCAGCACACCCGGGCCAGCGACCAGAGGTCGTGGGCGACGTGGCGCCAATTGACCTTCTGCGCGGCGAATTTCGGCCGCTTCACCCGCCGGGAGACCACCCGCACCCGGTCGAAGAAATTCGGCGGGTCGTAGACCTCCTGGAGGACGTCCCGGTAATCGGCCAGCACGTCGCGCTGCGGGCGCAGGGTCACGAAGTTGAGGCCCTGGGTGCACTGGTCACCCTGGTCGGCGGTGGTCAGGGCGTAGTTCTCGTAGAGGCGCCCCTCCTTGCGCAGACGGCGCGAGAGCTGCGTGTTCGGCAGTGCGAAGAGCAGGCCCACCATGGCAATCGGGATGCCGGTCTGGCTGATGCAGAGCGACATCGCCTTGCTGATGCTGTCCTTCTCGGTGTCGAAGCCGACGATGAAGCCGGCCGTGACGAACATGCCGTTCTCGTAGAGCTTGTGCACGCTGTCGGCGATCGACCGCTTGGTGTTCTGCTTCTTCTGCGTCTGGATCAGCGTCGCCTCGTCGGGCGTCTCGATCCCGGTGAACAGGGCGAAGAAATTCGCGTCCCGCATCATCCCGAGCAGTTCCTCGTCATCCGCGAGGTTCAGCGAGGCCTCGGTGGAGAACTTGAACGGGTAGCCGTGATCCTCCTGCCACTTGATCAGGTGCGGCAGGAACAGCTTGATCGCCTTCTTGTTGCCGATCAGGTTGTCGTCGACGAAATCGACATGGCCGCGATAGCCGAGGCCGTACAGCCGGTCGAGCCTCGGCCAGCATCTGCGGCGTCGTCTTGGTCCGCGGCGCGCGGCCGTAGAGCTCGATGATGTCGCAGAACTCGCAGGTGAACGGGCAGCCGCGCGAGAACTGGACACCGATATAGAGGTAGTGGCTGAAGGTCAGGAGGTCGAAGCGCGGGATCGGGCTCTTGGTGACGTCCGCCTTGAACTTCTCCGCCGTGAAGCGCCCGCGGCGCTCGCCCGCCTCCCAGGCGGCCACGAACGTGTCGAGGATGCCCTCGGCCTCACCCAGCACGAGGAAGTCGGCCTTGTCGTAGACCTCCGGCGTCGAGGTCGGCGCGGGACCGCCGACACAGACCGGGGTGCCCAGCGCGACGCAACGGTCGATGACCACGAGGCAGTCCGGCTCCTGGGGCAGCATGCCGCCGGTCATCACGAGGTCGGCCGCCTGGATCTCCGCGTCCGTGAGCCTCCTCGCAGTTGCGGTTGATCAGCTTCACCTGCCAGGCCGGCGGCAGCATCGCGGCGAGCGTGATCAGGCCGAGCGGGGCGCGGGCGCGCGGGCCCCCTGCAGTTCCATGGCCTCTTTGAAGTTCCACATGGAGTTTTCGTAGAACTTCGGGAACACCATCAGCACGCGCGGGGCCGTGTTCGCATCCGACATGCCAGTTTCCCTCGTTCCAATCGCGCCACCCCGGCTCGAGACAGAGCGCGCCGGGCACAAGATCGCCCCCTGACCTGCGGGCGAATTGAGGCCGTTTTTCGCTCCCGCAGCAATTCGGAACGGCGATCCCGACAGGACGCCCGCTCGGGATCGATTAATCAAGGCCGTGGCGCGGCCCGGCGGCCGGGTCCGGTTCGATTGTCGCGCGGCTGCGCCATTTCAGCGACAAGCGTGCGGCGCGGCCCTGTCACGGTTCGATCCGGAAGCGCGGCGGCTGCGTCCCATCGGCGTCGGTGAAGCCGTAGATCCGGGCGAGGTCACCCGCGTGCAGCACGGCGCCAGCATGGACGGCGACGTCCGGGTCGGCGGCGAGAGCGGCGAGCGCCCGGCCGGCATAGAGGGGGCTTTCCGTGGCGTGCTCCTCCCGCCCGAGGTCGCGCGCCCGCTCGGTGGCGACGAAGCCAGGCGAGAGGCCGAGGGCGGTCACCCCGTGGGGTGCGAGTTCCCGGGCAAAGGACAAGGCCAGCCGGTTGGTGGCGGCCTTGGCGGAATCATAGAACACGTCGCCGAGGTAATCCTCGGTGCCGAAGGAGACCAGCGCGATCAGCCCCGCGCGCGCCGCCGCCATGGGTGGGGCGACGGCGCGGGCGAGCAGGAGCGCGGGCAGCGGCCCGGCCTGCAGGAAGCCGAGATACGGCTCGGCCGAGCGGCGCCAGAACGGCGTACCCCAGCCGGCCCCGTCCGGGTAACGCTCGCCGTCATAGCCCTCGTTGCCGCCCCAGACGCTGCAGGCCGTCACGTCGATCCGGCCGAAGCGGCGCAGCACCCAATGCACCATAGCGTCGGTGGCGCGCTCCGAGCGGTGATCGCAGAGGTAGTGGTGCCCGCGCCCGCCGGCGGCATCGACCAGACGGGCGGTATCCTCGATCGATTCGGATCGCATCTCGGTGCGCGCACCGGTCTCGCTGGACCGGGCGGTGACGATCACCGTGGCCCCCGCCTCCCCCAAGGCCTGAGCGAGGCCCCGCCCGACACCCCGCGAGGCGCCCGCCACGAGGCAGATCTTCTGCGACAGGTCGGGCGCGCTCACGCCGCGGAGGCGGGCTTCGAGCGCGACAGGAAGGCGGCGAGGCGCTCCTGCGATTCCGGCGAGCGCAGCTGCGCGTCGAACGCCTTGGCCTCGGCCTCCAGCGCCGCCTCAACCTGCGCCTGGTCGCCCCGGATCAGCGCGCGCGACGCCATCAGCGCCCCGCGCGGCAGGGCAGCGAGCCGGGTGGCCTCGGCGATCGCCTGCTCCAGCATCATGTCGGCGGGCAGGACGGCGTTGACGAGCCCCAGCGCCTGCGCCTCGTCGGCGTCGAGCGGTCGCGACAGGAGGAGCAGTTCGGTGGCCTTGAGCCGGCCGACCCGCAGGGGCAGCAGGTAGCTCGACGCCGCCTCCGGCACGAGGCCGAGTTCCACGAACGGCATGCGCAGCCGCGCCGCCGGGCTCGCGTAGACGAGGTCGCAGTGCAGGCAGAGGGTCGCGCCGATGCCCACCGCGATCCCGTCGACCGCCGCCACCATGGGGGTGCGCGTCCGGGCGAGCTGGCGGATGAAGGCGAGCGCCGGCGAGGCGCTGAACCCGTCCCCGGCATGGCCCATGAAGTCGGCGAGGTCGTTGCCGGCGCTGAACATGCCGGGCTGCCCGGCGAATACCACGGCGCCGATCCGGTCCTCCGCGTCGGCATCCGCCAGGGCCGCGCGCATGGCATCGTACATCGCGCCCGTGAGCGCGTTCTTCTTCTCCGGGCGGTTCAGGGTGATCAGGCGGACGCCGCCTTCGAGATCCGTGATCGCGACCGTGTCGGCCATGTGGGTCCCCTCAAACCGCCAGCGCCAGCGCGGCGTCGTCCGTGAAGGCGCCGCCCGCCACCACGCTCTGCTCCAGGCCGCCTGCGGCCGTCAGCAGGTTCTCGGCGTAGAACCGGGCGAGCGCGATGCGCGCGGCGTGGGCCGGATCGGTCTCGCCGGCCTTCAGGGCAGCGCTTGCGGCGAGCGCGCTCCGGGCGAGACAGGCACCGCCGAGGGCCAAGCCGAACAGGCGCAGATACGGGCTCGCCCCGGCGAGCGCCGCCTCCGGACGGTTGGAGGCCAAAGCTGCGAGCTGGTGGCTCGTCGCCCGGTCGAGGCTGCCGATCCCGTCCCGCAGCCGCGCCGCCATGTCGCCGAAGGCGGGATCGGACGCCTTGAGCAGGCCCTCCGCGGCCCGGCGCATCCAGGCGATCTGCGACCGGGCCGTGGCGCCGCCGTTCAGCGGCAGCTTGCGGGCGGTGAGGTCGATGGCCTGTATGCCGTTGGTGCCCTCGTAGATCCCGAGGATGCGGGCGTCGCGCATGAGCTGCGCCGCGCCGGTCTCCTCCACGAAGCCCATGCCGCCATGGACCTGCACGCCCAGCGAGGTCACCTCGTTGGCGAGATCCGTGGAGAAGGCCTTGGCCACCGGCGTGAGCAGAGAGGCGCGGTCGAGGGCGGCCTGCCCCTCCGGCCCCTTCGCCGCGTCGAGGGCGGCGGCGGTGAGGTAACAGATACCCCGGGCGGCGGCCGTATAGGCCTTCATGGTGAGCAGCATGCGCTGCACGTCCGGATGTGCGAGGATCGGGCTCGTCGCCTCGGCGGCCCCGACGGCCCGGCCCTGGCGGCGCTCCTGCGCGTAGGCGAGCGCCCGCTGCGCCGCGGCCTCGGCCACGCCGACGCCCTGAAGGCCGACGTTGAGCCGGGCCGCGTTCATCATCGTGAACATGCAGGCGAGGCCCTTGTTCTCCTGCCCGACCAGCCAGCCGGTGGCGCCGCCGTGGTCGCCAAAGGCCATGGAGCAGGTCGGCGAAGCATGGATACCGAGCTTGTGCTCGATGCCGGAGCAGCGCAGGTCATTGCGGGTGCCGTCCGGCAACACCTTCGGCACCAGGAACAGGGAGATGCCCCGCGTGCCGGCGGGCGCGTCCGGCAGCCGGGCCAGCACGAGGTGGACGATGTTGTCCGCCAGATCGTGCTCGCCGTAGGTGATGTAGATCTTGTTGCCGGTGATGCGGTAGGTGCCGTCGCCCGCGGGCTCGGCCCGGGTCCGCAGCAGGGCGAGGTCGGAGCCCGCCTGCGGCTCGGTCAGGTTCATGGTCGCGGGCCATTCGCCCGAGACGAGTTTCTCGAGGTAGCGCGCCTTCAGGTCATCCGAGCCGTGGGCCGCCAGCGCCTCGATGCCGCCCTGCGTCAGGAGCGGGCAGAGGCCGAAGGCGAGGTTGGCGCCGTTCCACATCTCGGTGCAGGCGGCCTCGATCAGCTTCGGCAGCCCCTGACCGCCGTGGTCGGCCTCGGCCGAGAGCCCGTTCCAGCCGCCCTCCGTGAAGGTGCGGTAGGCCTCGCGCCACCCGGGCGGGGTGGTGACGCGCCCGTCCGCGAAGGGGGTGCCGTGCCGGTCGCCGACCTGGTTGAGCGGCGCGATCACCCCGGCGGCAATCCGCCCGGCCTCGGTCAGGATCGCCGCGGCATCCTCGGGATCGACCGCGTCGAGCCCGGCCACGTGCCGCAGGGTGAACAGCATCTCGGCGACCGGGGCCCGGTAACTCATACGATCCTCCCTCGTCTCGGCCCGCCCGCTCAACCCGGAGCGGGTTTGACCGCGCCCGGGCAGCGGGTCTACGGCGGCCCGAGGATAGGCGCCCGATGCTTGCGCCGCCATCACCTCGGAGACGGCTTCCCGCATGAATGATCCCGGGTCAACGGTCGCGGCCGCGACCCGGCGGCTCGCCCCCGACGCAGCCGGCCTCGCCGAGGCCACCGCGATCCTGCGGGCCGGCGGCCTCGTGGCCTTCCCCACCGAGACGGTCTACGGGCTCGGGGCGGACGCCACGGATCCAACCGCGGTGGCGCGGATCTTCGCCGCCAAGGAGCGACCGCGCTTCAACCCGCTGATCTCGCATTTGGCCGACACGGATGCCGCGCAGGCGGAGGGCGTGTTCGATGCCCATGCGCGCCGCCTCGCGGAAGCCTTCTGGCCGGGCCCCCTGACCCTGGTGGTGCCGGC
Source organism: Methylobacterium sp. P31 (assembly GCA_050632875.1). Lineage (GTDB taxonomy): Bacteria > Pseudomonadota > Alphaproteobacteria > Rhizobiales > Beijerinckiaceae > Methylobacterium. Next base: position 967,651 of record JBODSC010000001.1, read on the forward strand.
CCATCCGGGCACGCGCGTCAGCGACCTCGCCCGCGCCGGGCTGCCGAGCGTCGCCCTGCGGGTGCCCGCGCACCCGCTCACACGGGACTTGCTGGCGGCGGTCGGCCGGCCGGTGGCGGCACCGTCGGCCAACCGCTCGGGACGCGTCAGCCCGACCCGGGCACGCCATGTCCTCGACGACCTAGCAGGCCGGATCGCGGCGGTGCTCGACGGCGGCGACACGAAGGTGGGGGTCGAATCCACCGTGGTGGCCTGCCTCGGCAGTACGCCGCGGCTGCTGCGGCCGGGCGGGGTCACCCGCGGGGCGCTCCGTGATGTCCTCGGCCTCGATCTGGAGGGACGCGAAGCCGCCGATCCTGACCGGCCTGTGGGACCGGGCATGCTCGCCTCGCACTACGCCCCCGGGCGCGTGTGCGCCTCGATGCGGACAGCGTCGAAGCCGACGAGGCGGTGCTGCTGTTCGGAAACACCCCGCCGAAGGGCCTTGAGCGGGCGCGCGCCACGCTTAACCTGAGCCCGGCCGGCGACTTGGCCGAGGCGGCGGCCCACCTGTTCGGGGCTCTGCGCGACCTCGACGCGTCGGGAGCGCCCATCATCGCGGTGGCACCGATCCCCTCGGAGGGGCTCGGTGAGGCGATCCGCGACCGCCTCGCCCGGGCCGCTGCTCCCCGGTGAGGAAGTCGTTTTTTCGCCGGCAGCGGAACAGACGTGGCCGCTACCCGTTTATTGCTCACGAAGGCCTTCTCAGCCCCCAATGGCCTTTTCCCTTTCAGGCTCGGAGCAATCCGAGCCTTTTTCTTGGGCTTTTCGCGTCAGGCCAGCTTGGCCGTGATGCCGGCGACATGGCGGCCCTGGAAGCGGGCGCCCTCCAGCTCCACCGCGCTCGGCTGGCGCGAGCCGTCGCCGTCGGCGATCGTGCTGGCGCCGTAGGGCGTGTTGCCCTTGACCGCCTCGACACTGGCCTGCCCCTGGAAGCTGTAGGGAAGACCCACCACCACCATGCCGTGGTGGAACAGCACCGTATGGAAGCTCGTCAGCGTCGTCTCCTGGCCGCCATGCTGTGAGGCGGTCGAGGTGAAGACCGAGCCGACCTTGCCGACCAGCGCACCCTTCATCCAGAGCCCGCCGGTCTGGTCGATGAACTGCTTCATCTGCGAGGCCATGTTGCCGTAGCGGGTCGGCGTGCCGAAGATGATCGCGTCGTAATGGGCGAGGCTCCTCGACGGTCGCGACAGGTGCGGCCTGATCGAGCTTGAAATGATTCTGCCGGGCGATCTCCTCCGGCACCAGCTCCGGCACACGCTTCACGACGACGTCGGCTCCGGCCTCACGGGCGCCCTCAGCGACGGCGTAGGCCATCTGCTCCACGTGTCCGTAGGTCGAGTAGTACAGCACCAGAACCTTAGCCATGCGGTCATCTCCCGTCTGTCGTCTCGGACGGCCAGCCGGATCAGCCGGCGGCGCGGTGGCGTCTCCATCGCGCGTTTTGCGCCTTGCAAGAATGCCCCTGAATGCAAGAACACCCTTGCACAGATGCAAGGACCCGCGCGTGTCGCTCGACTGGGACGAGTTCCGGTTCGTCAAGGCAGTGGCCGACGGAAACAGCCTGACCGCGGCTGCGGCACAACTCGGGATCAACCACTCGACCGCTTTCCGGCGCCTTGGGGCGCTTGAGGCCCGGCTTGACGTGCGCCTGTTCGAGCGCCTGCGCACCGGCTACGTGCCGACCCCCGCCGGCCAAGCGATGATCGAGGCGGCGAACCGGATCGAGACCGATGTCACCCAGTTCGCCCGAGCCATTGCGGGCCGGGGCGAGACGCCGTCCGGCGAGTTGCGCGTGACGGCGCCGACCAGCTTTGCAACGAGCCTCCTGATGCCGATCCTCGCGGCCTTTCGGGCACGGTACCCGGATATCCGCGTCGACCTGATCCTCGCCGAGGAGGCGCTGAACCTGTCGCGCCGGGACGCCGACGTGGCGATCCGCGCGAGCCGCGACCCAAGCGAGACCCTGGTCGGGCGACGGCTCACCGGGATCGCATGGGCCGTCTACGGCCGGGCCGAGCGGGATTATGGAGACCTCTCACAGGCAACCTGGGTCAGTCCGGGCCCGGCCGTGGCGGGCGGATTGTTCGCGCGGTTCGTGGAGGCGCGGGTGCCGGCCGAACGGATCGGGCTGCGGATCAACACCGTGACGGGGCTCGACATGGCGGTCGCGGCCGGACTCGGTATCGGCCCGCTGCCTTGCTTCGGGGCCGACGCCGACCCCACCTTGCGCCGGCTCTCGGGCCCGCATCCGGAACTCGGAACCGATCTCTGGGCCCTGACGCATCCGGACCTGCGACATGCCGCACGGGTCCGGGTCTTCATGGATCACGTCGCCGAGGCGATCCTGCCCCTGCGGCCGCGTTTCGAGGGAAGGTGAGCCCGGTCAGCGGATCTCGACCACCTCGACCTCGTGGCCGTTGACCTCGACCACGTCGCCGACCTTCTTGCCGGTTATGGCCCTGGCCAGCGGCGCCGCATACGAGATTGACCCCTTGTGCGGGTCGGCCTCGTCCTCGCCGACGATCCGGAAGGTTTGCCGGATCTCCTTGCCAGCATCGTCCTCGCGCACCACCGTGACGGTCGAGCCGAAATGCACGGTGTCGCCACCCTTGAAGTCCACGAGCTGCGCGGTGTTCTTGCGCGCCGCCCAGTAGCGCAGGTCACGTCCGATCCGGGAATCCTCGGCCTTGTCGGCGCGATCCAGGGAGGCGACCTCCTTCTCCAGGCGAGCGACCTCGGCCTCGATCTGCGCGAGACCCTCCGGAGTCACGAAATTCGTGTGGGGCGAGATCGGCCGGTCCGGCAGGTTCTCGAACGCTTCCCCACCCTCAGGCTCTTTGACGAATGCGACACTCATGAAGAAGGAAACATCTCCGGAACGGCAAAGGTTCCACACGGGCCCGATCTAGCCGACTGTCACCACGGTCCGGCCGCGGACCTTGCCGGCGAGGATCTCCTCACCGAGCCGTCGGACCTCCTCCAGGCTGACCTTGCTCGTCATGGTTGCGAGCTTGCCGAGGTCGAGCTCCCGGGCGAGGCGTGCCCAGGCCTCACGACGCTTCGGCTGCGGTGTCGTGACGCTGTTGATGCCGAGCAGTGAGACGCCGCGGAGGATGAAGGGCGCCACCGAGGTCGGCAGGTCCATACCCTGCGCCAAACCGCACGCGGCGATGGCGCCGTCCGCCTTGGTCATGGCGAGCACGTTGGCCAAGGTGGTGGAGCCCACCGCATCGACCCCCGCGGCCCAGCGCTCCTTGCCCAGGGGCTTGCCGGGCTTCGACAGTTCCGCCCGGTCGAGGATCTCGGCGGCACCGAGGCCTCTCAGATAATCGGCCTCGGTCTCCCGGCCGGTGGAGGCAATCACGTACCAGCCGGCCCGGGCGAGCAGCGCCACCGCCACGGAGCCGACGCCCCCGGAGGCGCCAGTGACGATGACCGGGCCGTGTGCGGGCGTCACGCCGTGAGCGTCGAGCGCCATACAGCAGAGCATCGCCGTGTAGCCGGCGGTGCCGATCGCCATGGCCTGTTCGGCGGTGAGGCCCTGGGGCAGCGGCACTAGCCAGTCGCCCTTGACTCGGGCGCGCTCCGCATAGGCGCCGAGATGCGTCTCGCCGACGCCCCAGCCGGTGAGCACGACGGCGTCGCCCGGCTTGTACGCGGGATGGTCAGACCTCTCGACGATCCCCGAAAAGTCGATGCCGGGGATCATCGGAAAGCGGCGCACCACCGGCGACTTGCCGGTGAGCGCGAGGCCATCCTTGTAGTTCAGCGTCGAGTGCGTCACCCGCACGGTGACGTCGCCGTCCATCAGGTCAGAATCGTCGAAGTCACGAAAGGCGAGGCTCTGGCCGGCCTCGTTCTTCTCGACCACCCAGGCCTTGAACGTCCCCATCGTTACCTCCCGTGTTGCGCGATGAGGTGTAGCCGGGATGTTCGGAATCAAGCCAACCGGGGCCGATCAGTACCCTTCGTACCGGCTGCCGTGAGAGAAGCCGAGGGCGACACCCATATCTGAGGAGCTGGCTCCAGTGATGCCGAGCCCGTCCGGGATCGAGCCGACCACCGGACCACCATAGGCGACGGGGCGGTAGGCGTAGCCGCCCACCGGCACCCAACCGGCGCGGGCCGGCGCCACGAGGACGCGCCGGCTCACGGTGGCGTATTCCGGCGGGACCGTCTCGGGGATCGACTGCGCCGGGCGCACCAGGACGGTCCGGGTGCGCACCGCGAAGCGTGGCGGCGTGATGATCCAGCAGCCGATCAGCTCGCCGCCGGGACCGCGGCTCGTCTGCCAGAACCGGCCTCCGGGCGAGACCATCACGCGCTCGGACACGGTGTCGTAGACCGGCGGGACGGTGCGGTAGACCGTGCGCGGCGGGCGCACCAGGACGTTCTCCTGCACGGTATCGTAGAGCGGCGGCGTGACCACGTGGCGGTAGCATGCGGTGCCGTAGCAGCCACCGGCCTGGGCCGGTGCGGCAAGCAGCAGGCCACCGAGAGCGGCGGCGAGGAATGTGGAGCGAGCGACCGGCGCGGTCATGGACGTCCTCTGGTACGCAGTACTGGCGAGACGCCGCGCGAAAGGCGGCGCCCGTCTCGACGCACCAGAGGCCAGACTCGTTGCCCGACGCGCAAGCATTATCGGGAACGAAGGTAAAATTAACCCTCGGCTTCGACTGCTTAGTCGTCGCCTACCTAGGTAGAATGCTTCGTATTTCGGGCAGGATCGCTTATGAAGTCGGGGCCGCCACAGGCCCCATCAAGTCTGCCCGGGCTTGAGCTGGTAGAAGATGTGTCGGCCGATCACATCCATCTTGCGCAGGCGGCGCGCCCAGCCCGGCCGAACGTAGTCGGCGTGGTAGTGGGTGGCGGCGCCGACTTCGGCCAGATAGGTCCGGCCCTCGATCACCGAGCGCGCGATGCGGGTGGCCGTCTGCCAAGCACCGGCATCGGTGATGCGCAGGGACTTGCCCTCGCAGGCGAAGGAGAACTGGCAGCCCATGTAATGGTGGCGGTTCTGGTAGACGACGCCGCAGACGCTGCTCGGATAGAGGCCGCTCTTGACGCGGTTCAGCACCACCTGCGCCACCGCGGCCTGCCCCGCCTCGGGCTCGCTCCGGGCCTCGAAATAGACGGCCTCCGACAGGCAGCGCTGCTCCTTGTCGAGGGAGTCCGGGTCGATCAGGTCGGCGTAGCGCCGACGTGCATCCTCCGGAACCGGCTGGGCGCCGTCGCCCGGCCCGGGCCGGCCCGCGAAATCGGGAAGGGCGAGGCTCGCGGCCGCGACTTCGACGGGGATCGCGTCCGCAGGCGCCGGCGTGGTGGACGACAGGGCCACGGCCCGGGGCACCGGCGGGGTCGAGCCGTCGAAGCGCTCCGGGTCGCCATCCCCCGTCAGATCGGCGGTTCCCTCACCGGTCGAGGCGGCACTGCCGGCGCCGGTGGTCAGGCCGAGATCGGGCACGGGCACGAAGGCTGCCTCCGGCTCCGAATCCGGATCCCAGATCGCCGAACCCTGAGTGAGCACACCACTCACGCTGCCGGTGACGTCGCCGAAGACCAGAGCGCCCCCGGTCTCCCGCAGGGAGGCCGCGCGGCGGGCGAAACTCTCGGCCGGCGGCTGGGCCGGATTGCCCTTGCCTGCCCGCTGGACCACCGGAAACACGTGGGCACCGGTCTTGAACACCGCCTGGGGTGGCTCGTCGTTCAGGCGCCGGAGAGCTGAGCCGATCAGGACCGCGCCGGGCGGCAGAGGCGGGACCGTGTCGGCGTCGATGACGCCGAGCCGGCTCGACCCGATGGCGTTCTCCGTGCCGGCATCGGCCGTGAACGACACCAAGAGGCCGAGTCCGACCATCCAGGGCGTCAGGGCCGCCGAGAGCCAGCGCAGGCTCGATTCCCGTCGTCCTCGTCTCGTGCCCACGACGCCAGACCCGTACCGATGCACCCGAAGCCGCCGCATCCTCCCCGTTTCCAGGGTGTTTCTGCGGCCGGCCAGGATTTATCGCCCGCTATGGTTGAGCCCCGGTTAAGTCCGTGTCGCGCGGCGTCCCGGTTCGGAGACCGGCCACGAAAAAGGGCGGCCCGAAGGCCGCCCTCTCTCATCTCAGATCTGCCGGCTGCCTCACTCGGCGGCGGCGGGCGGTAGCTCCTCGACCGGCATCGCGCCGCTCTCGGCCTGCTTCTGCTGCAGGATGAGCGCGTCGCGACGGCGGGCGATGGCCCGGATATCCGCCACCATCGAGCCCGTACCCGCCGGGATCAGCGAGCCGACGATGACGTTCTCCTTCAGGCCTTCCAGGGTGTCGACCTTGCCGTTGACCGCCGCCTCGGTGAGGACGCGGGTGGTCTCCTGGAACGAGGCCGCCGAGATGAACGATTTCGTCTGCAGCGACGCCTTGGTGATGCCGAGCAGGACCGGAACGCCCTGGATCGGCTTCTTGCCCTCGGCGAGCAGCTTCTCGTTGTACTCGGTCAGTTCCGTCCGATCGATCTGGTCACCCGAGAGGATGTCCGAGTCGCCGCCGTCGGTCACTTCGACCTTCTGCAGCATCTGACGGACAATCACCTCGATGTGCTTGTCGTTGATCGACACGCCCTGCAGCCGGTAGACCTCCTGGATCTCGTTGACGAGGTAGGCCGCGAGTTCCTCCACGCCCTTGATCGCCAGGATGTCGTGCGGAGCGGGGTTTCCGTCGACGATGTAATCGCCGAGTTCGACCACGTCCCCGTCCTGCAGGTGGATGTGCTTGCCCTTCGGGATCAGGTACTCGACCGCCTCCGAGCCGTCATGCGGCGTCAGCGTGAGCCGACGCTTGTTCTTGTAGTCGCGGCCGAACGCGATGGTGCCCGACTTCTCGGCGATGATCGCCGCGTCCTTCGGACGCCGTGCTTCGAACAGCTCCGCCACCCGCGGCAGACCGCCGGTGATGTCGCGGGTCTTGGCCGAGTCGGTCGAGACGCGGGCCAGGATGTCGCCGGCCTTCACCTGCGCGCCCGGATCGAAGCCGATGATGGCGTCGACCGGCAGGAAGTAGCGGGCGTCCGAGCCGCGGGGCAGCTTCAGCGCCTTGCCGTCCCGGTCGACGATGACCATCGCGGGCTTCAGGTCCGAGGTCCGGGCCGAGCCGCGCCAATCGACGACGACGCGCTTGGCGATGCCGGTCGACTCGTCGGTGGTCTCGGTCATGGACTGGCCGTCGACCAGATCCTCGTAGGCCACGATGCCGTCGACCTCGGTGAGGATCGGACGGGTGTAGGGATCCCACTCGGCGATCCGCTGCCCGCGCTTGATCTTGTCACCCTCGTCGACCCGGAGCTTGGCGCCGTACTGCAGGCGGTGGACCGCCCGCTCGACCCCGTCGGCCCCGACGATGACCACCGCCACGTTGCGGCCGGTGGCGATCAGATCCCCGTCCGAGTTCTTCGCGATGGCCCGGTTGCGGATCTTGATCGTGCCCTCGAAGCTCGACTCGATGAAGGACGAGTCGGCGATCTGGGCCGCACCACCGATGTGGAAGGTGCGCATCGTGAGCTGCGTGCCCGGCTCGCCGATCGACTGCGCCGCGATGACGCCGACGGCCTCGCCCATGTTGACGGGCGTGCCGCGGGCGAGGTCACGCCCGTAGCAGGTGGCGCAGACGCCGCTCTTGGTGGCGCAGACCAGCACCGAGCGGATCTTCACCTCCTGGATGCCGGCAGCGTTGATCGCCGGCAGGTGCTTCTCCTCGATGGTCTCGCCGGTCTTGACGATCACCGTGCCGTCGGCCGCCACGAGATCCTCCGCCGCGGCGCGGCCGAGAATACGGGTGGCGAGCGTCGCCACGACCTGACCGGCATCGACGATGGCGCGCATCTTGATGCCGCTGGTCGTGCCGCAATCCACCTCGCGGATCACAGCGTCCTGGGCCACGTCGACGAGGCGGCGGGTCAGGTAGCCGGAATTGGCGGTCTTCAGGGCGGTGTCGGCCAGGCCCTTACGGGCACCGTGCGTGGAGTTGAAGTACTCCAGCACGTCCAGGCCTTCCTTGAAGTTCGAGATGATCGGCGTCTCGATGATCTCGCCCGACGGCTTGGCCATGAGGCCGCGCATCGCCGCGAGCTGCTTCATCTGGGCAGGCGAGCCACGGGCACCCGAGTGGCTCATCATGTAGATCGAGTTGACCTGCTTGTCCGCACCGTGCTCGTCCTTCTGGACGCTGGAGATGCGGCCCATCATCTCGGCGGCCAGCTTGTCCGAGCACTTAGCCCAGGCATCGACCACCTTGTTGTACTTCTCGCCCTGGGTGATCAGGCCGTCATTATACTGCTGCTCGTAGTCCTTCACGAGCGCGCGGGTCGTGTCGACGATCGACCACTTGTTCTCCGGCACGACCATGTCGTCCTTGCCGAACGAGATGCCGGCCTTGAACGCGTGGGTGAAGCCCAGCGCCATGATCCGGTCGCAGAAGATCACCGACTCCTTCTGACCGCAGTGGCGGTAGACGGTGTCGATCATCGCGGAGATCTCCTTCTTGGTCATCAGCTTGTTGACGACGTCGAAGGGCACCTTGGCGTGCTTCGGCAGGGCGCCGGACAGGATCACCCGGCCCGGAGTGGTGTCATAGGTCTTGGTCAGAGGCTCGCCGTCCGGGCCGATGCCGGTCCAGCGCCACTTGATCTTCGAGTGCAGCGACACGGCCTTGGCGGCGAGAGCATGCTCCAGCTCGCCCATGTCGCCGTAGACGCCCTGCATCGGGTTCTTGGTGTTGCCCGGCTTGTACTCGCCCGGCGCCCCCTCGGCCACGATCGACAGGTAGTAGAGGCCGAGAACGATGTCCTGCGACGGCACGATGATCGGCTGACCGTTGGCCGGGTGCAGGATGTTGTTCGTCGACATCATCAGGACGCGCGCTTCCAGCTGCGCCTCGAGCGACAGCGGGACGTGCACGGCCATCTGGTCGCCGTCGAAGTCGGCGTTGAACGCCGCGCAGACCAGCGGGTGCAGCTGGATCGCCTTGCCCTCGATCAGCTTCGGCTCGAAGGCCTGGATGCCGAGGCGGTGGAGCGTCGGCGCGCGGTTCAGCATCACCGGGTGCTCGCGGATCACCTCATCGAGGATGTCCCAGACCTCCGGCTTCTCCTTCTCCACGAGCTTCTTGGCCTGCTTGACGGTGGCCGAGAAGCCCTTGGCATCGAGGCGCGCGTAGATGAACGGCTTGAACAGCTCCAGCGCCATCTTCTTGGGCAGGCCGCACTGGTGCAGCTTCAGCTCCGGGCCGACCACGATGACCGAGCGGCCCGAGTAGTCGACGCGCTTGCCGAGCAGGTTCTGGCGGAACCGACCCTGCTTTCCCTTCAACATGTCGGCGAGCGACTTCAGCGGGCGCTTGTTTGCGCCCGTGATGACGCGGCCGCGGCGGCCGTTGTCGAACAGGGCGTCGACGGCCTCCTGCAGCATCCGCTTTTCGTTGCGGATGATGATGTCGGGCGCGCGCAGCTCGATCAGCCGCTTCAGGCGGTTGTTGCGGTTGATGACGCGGCGGTACAGGTCGTTGAGGTCGGAGGTCGCGAAGCGGCCGCCGTCCAGCGGGACCAGCGGGCGCAGGTCCGGCGGGATCACCGGCACGACCGTCAGGATCATCCACTCGGGGCGGTTGCCGGACTGCTGGAACGCCTCGATGATCTTGAGGCGCTTCAGGAGCTTCTTGGGCTTCAGCTCCGAGGTGGTAACGGCGATCTCCTCGCGCAGATCGTTGGCGATCTTGTCGAGGTCGAGCCCTGCAGGATGCGCCGGATGGCCTCGGCGCCGATCATGGCGGTGAAGCTGTCCTCGCCGTACTCCTCCTGCGCGCGCAGGTACTCCTCCTCCGACAGGAGCTGACGCTCCTTCAGGGGGTGAGGCCCGGCTCAATGACGCAGTACGACTCGAAGTACAGGATCCGCTCAAGGTCCTTGAGCGCCATGTCGAGCAGCAGGCCGATGCGGGAGGGCAGCGACTTCAGGAACCAGATATGCGCGACGGGGGCGGCCAGCTCGATATGGCCCATGCGGTCGCGCCGAACGCGCGCGAGGGTGACCTCGACGCCGCACTTCTCGCAGATGACGCCCTTGTACTTCATGCGCTTGTACTTGCCGCACAAGCACTCGTAGTCCTTGATCGGCCCGAAGATGCGCGCGCAGAACAGACCGTCGCGCTCGGGCTTGAAGGTCCGATAGTTGATGGTCTCGGGCTTCTTGATCTCGCCGTACGACCAGGAGAGGATCTTCTCCGGGGACGAGATCGAGATCTTGATCTGGTCGAAGCTGACCGGCTGGGCCTGCTGGTTGAAAAGGTTCATGACCTCTTGGTTCATGATCCACTCCTTGTTGACGCCGGCAGCCCCGCGCCGGGCCACCGCGTCCTGAAAAGATCCGGCGCCGCGCCCCGCGCGGGCGCTGCTCACCGTCGTCGAACCGCGAAGGCCCCTCCCCTTCCCGCTCGACCGTGGCGGCGGGGATCCGCCGCCACGGGAGGTGTGGTTCTCTCTCTTACTCGGCGGCGTCCGCCGGCGGCTCCAGCTGGTCGTTGGCCGCCTTCTTGGAGGAGGTGAGGCTCGACGTTGAGGCCGAGCGAGCGCATCTCCTTGACGAGCACGTTGAAGCTCTCGGGGATGCCGGCCTCGAAGGTGTCGTCGCCGCGGACGATCGCCTCGTAGACCTTGGTGCGGCCGGCCACGTCGTCCGACTTCACCGTGAGCATCTCCTGCAGCGTGTAGGCCGCGCCGTAGGCCTCCAGCGCCCAGACCTCCATCTCGCCGAAGCGCTGGCCGCCGAACTGCGCCTTGCCGCCCAGCGGCTGCTGGGTGACGAGCGAGTACGGGCCGATCGAGCGCGCGTGGATCTTGTCGTCCACGAGGTGGTGGAGCTTCAGCATGTAGATGTAGCCCATCGTCACCTTGCGGTCGAAGGGCTCGCCGGTGCGCCCGTCATAGAGCGTCGACTGCGCCGAGCGGTCGAGACCGGCCATCTCCAGCATCTGCTCGATGTCGGCCTCCTTGGCGCCGTTGAACACCGGGGTGGCCATCGGCACGCCGCGGCGGATGTTGTTGCCGGCCTCGGCCAGCTCCTCGTCCGACAGGCCTTCGAGGCTCGCCGGGGGAGTAGATCGCCTTCATCTCCTCCCGCAGCGGCGCGATGTCCTGCGTCTTCAGATAGGCATCCACCGCCTTCGACACCTTGCGACCCAGGCCCGCAGCCGCCCAACCGAGGTGCGTCTCCAGGATCTGGCCGACGTTCATGCGCGAGGGCACGCCCAGCGGGTTGAGCACGATGTCGGCATGCGTCCCGTCCTCCAGGAACGGCATGTCCTCGATCGGCACGATCCGCGACACGACACCCTTGTTGCCGTGACGGCCGGCCATCTTGTCGCCCGGCTGGATCTTGCGCTTCACCGCCACGAAGACCTTGACCATCTTCATGACGCCGGGCGGGAGGCTCGTCGCCGCGCTGCAACTTCTCGACCTTGTCAAGGAAGCGCTGCTCAAGGCGCTTCTTCGACTCATCGTACTGCTTCTGCATCGCCTCCATCTCGGTCATGAGACGGTCGTCGACGACGGCGAACTGCCACCATTGCGAGCGCGGGTAGTCGTTGATCAGCTCGCGGGTGAGCGTGGTGTCCTTCTTGAAGCCCTTCGGGCCGGCCACCGGCGCCTGACCGATCAGCACGTCCGCGAGGCGCGCGTAGGTGTTGCGGTCGAGGATCGCCTGCTCGTCGTCGCGGTCCTTGGCGAGCCGCTCGATCTCCTCGCGCTCGATCGCCTGGGCGCGCTCGTCCTTGTCGACGCCGTGGCGGTTGAACACCCGGACCTCGACGATCGTGCCGGTGACGCCCGGCGGCACCCGCAGGGAGGTGTCGCGCACGTCCGAGGCCTTCTCGCCGAAGATGGCGCGGAGGAGCTTCTCCTCCGGCGTCATCGGGCTCTCGCCCTTCGGGGTGATCTTGCCGACGAGGATGTCGCCCGCGTTCACCTCGGCGCCGATGTAGACGATGCCGGCCTCGTCGAGGTTCTTGAGCGCCTCCTCGGAGACGTTCGGGATGTCGCGGGTGATTTCCTCCGGCCCGAGCTTGGTATCGCGGGCCATCACCTCAAACTCCTCGATATGGATCGAGGTGAACACGTCATCCTTCACGATCCGCTCCGAGAGCAGGATCGAGTCCTCGAAGTTGTAGCCGTTCCACGGCATGAACGCGACGAGCACGTTCCGGCCGAGCGCCAGCTCGCCGAACTCGGTCGAGGGACCGTCGGCGATGATCTCGCCCTTCTTCACGAACTCGCCGACGCGGACCAGCGGCTTCTGCGTGATGCAGGTCGACTGGTTGGAGCGCTGGAACTTCTGCAGGCGGTAGATGTCGACGCCCGGCTTGTTGGCGTCGGCCTCCTCGGTGGCGCGGATGACGATACGGGTGGCGTCCACCTGATCGACGATGCCGGTCCGCCGGGCCGCGATGGCGGCGCCGGAATCGCGGGCGACCACCGCCTCCATGCCGGTGCCCACGAACGGGGCGTCGGCGCGGACCAGCGGCACCGCCTGGCGCTGCATGTTCGAGCCCATGAGCGCGCGGTTGGCGTCGTCGTTCTCGAGGAACGGGATCAGCGCCGCGGCGACCGAGACGAGCTGCTTCGGCGACACGTCCATGAGATCGACGCGCTCAGGACCCACGACGATCACCTCGCCGGCCCGACGGCAGACAACGAGGTCCTCCGTGAGCTTGCGATTCTCGTCCATCGCGGCGTTCGCCTGGGCGACGTAGTACTTCGCTTCCTCCATGGCCGACAGGTAGGCGACCTCGTCGGTGACCACGCCGTCGCGCACGCGGCGGAACGGGGTTTCGATGAAGCCGTACTTGTTCACCCGCGCGAAGGTGGCGAGCGAGTTGATCAGGCCGATGTTCGGGCCTTCCGGCGTCTCGATCGGGCAGATGCGGCCGTAATGGGTCGGGTGCACGTCGCGCACCTCGAAGCCGGCGCGCTCGCGGGTCAGACCGCCCGGGCCGAGGGCCGAGAGGCGGCGCTTGTGCGTCACCTCGGAGAGCGGGTTAGTCTGGTCCATGAACTGCGACAGCTGCGACGAGCCGAAGAACTCGCGCACGGCCGCGGCCGCGGGCTTCGCGTTGATCAGGTCCTGCGGCATGACCGTGTCGATGTCGACCTGGCTCATGCGCTCGCGGATGGCGCGCTCCATGCGCAGGAGGCCCAGACGGTACTGGTTCTCCATGAGGCTCGCCGACCGAGCGGACGCGGCGGTTGCCGAGGTGGTCGATATCGTCGACCTCGCCCTTGCCGTCGCGCAGCTCCACGAGCGCCTTGACCACCGCCAGCATGTCCTCCTTGCGGAGCGTGCGCACGGTGTCGGCGGCGTCGAGGTCGAGACGCATGTTCATCTTCACGCGACCGACCGCCGAGAGGTCGTAGCGCTCCGCGTCGAAGAACAGCGAGTGGAACATCGCCTCGGCGGTCTCGAGGGTCGGCGGCTCGCCGGGGCGCATGACCCGGTAGATGTCGAACAGCGCGCCCTCGCGGTTGGAATTCTTGTCCACCGCCAGCGTGTTGCGGATGTACGGGCCCACGTTGACGTGGTCGATGTCGAGCACGGGGATCTCGGTGACCCCGACCTCCTCCAGGCTCTTCAGGAGCTTCTCGGTGATCTCCTCGCCGGCCTCGGCCCAGATTTCGCCAGTCTGCGCATTGACCAGGTCTTCGGCCACGTACTGGCCGACGAGATCCTCGTCGGTCGCCTTGAGGAACTTGGTGCCCTTCTCGGTGATCTGGCGGGCGTTGCGGGCGTTCAGCTTCTTGCCCGCCTCGAGCACGACCTCGCCGGAATCGGCGTCGATCAGGTCGACAGTCGCCTTCATGCCCTTCATGCGCTCAGCATCGAACGGCACGCGCCAGTCGGCGCCATCCCGGTCGTAGACGACCTTGTTGTAGAAGGTCGACAGGATCTCCTCACCGTCGAGGCCCAGGGCATAGAGCAGCGACGTCGCCGGCAGCTTGCGCTTGCGGTCGATGCGGACATGCACGATGTCCTTGGCGTCGAACTCGACGTCGAGCCAGGAGCCGCGATACGGGATGATGCGGGCGGCGAACAGGAGCTTGCCCGAGGAGTGGGTCTTGCCCTTGTCGTGGTCGAAGAACACGCCCGGCGAGCGGTGCATCTGCGAGACGATGACGCGCTCGGTGCCGTTGACGATGAAGGTGCCGTTCTCCGTCATCAGGGGCATGTCGCCCATGTAGACGTCCTGCTCCTTGATGTCCTTGACCGACTTGGCCTGGGTGTCGGGATCGACGTCGAACACGATCAGGCGCAGCGTGACCTTCAGCGGAGCCGCGAAGGTGATGCCGCGCTGACGGCACTCGTCCACGTCGTACTTGGGCGCCTCGAACGTGTAGCGCACGAACTCGAGGAGCGCCGTAGAGGCGAAGTCGGAGATCGGGAACACCGACTTGAACACGCTCTGCAGCCCCTCGTCAGCGCGCCCGCCCTCGGGCTCGTCGACCATCAGGAACTGGTCGTAGGACGCCTTCTGAACCTCGATGAGGTTCGGCATCTCGGCAACTTCCTTGATCTTGCCGAAGAACTTCCGAATGCGCTTGCGACCGACCAGCGTGTTGGCCATGTGACCTCGCTCCTACCCGCGTGCCTCGCGCCCGGGGAAGCGTTCCCGAAAGGGACCTCCCGCACCGGGCCGTGACGCGCGCCCCGCCGGGCCGCGCCACCGAACCGAATCTCTTGCCGGTCCCTCGCGGGACCATCCGCCGAAGCGGCCTAAAGCCCGCGGGTGCTGACCCGCGGGCTTCGGTCACGACAGGCTCGCGCGGAGCCTCCGTGGGGTGATGGGCCGGGACCGGCCCATCGTCGTCTTACTTGAGGCTCGATCTTGGCGCCGGCCTTCTCGAGCTGGGCCTTGAGCTTCTCGGCCTCGTCCTTGGCCACGCCTTCCTTGATCGGCTTCGGCGCGCCCTCGACGAGGTCCTTGGCCTCCTTGAGGCCGAGGCCGGTGATCGCACGGACCTCCTTGATGACCTCGATCTTCTTGTCGCCGGCGGAGGCGAGGACGACCGTGAACTCGGTCTGCTCCTCGGCGGCAGCGGCAGCGCCACCACCAGCAGCAGGACCAGCGGCGACGGCGACGGCGGCAGCCGCCGAGACGCCCCACTTCTCCTCGAGCATCTTGGCCAGGTCAGCGGCCTCGAGCACGGTCAGCGAGGACAGGTCGTCGACGAGCTTGGCGAGATCAGCCATGGTGAATTCCTCTCAATATCGGTTCGAACGGATGGTTTTTGAAGGGCCTCAGGCGGCCTCGTCCTTCTTGGCATAGGCCCCGAACACGCGGGCGAGCTTGGCCGCCGGCGCGTTGACGACCTGGGCGATCTTGGTCGCGGGCGCCTGGATGAGGCCCACGAGCTTGCCGCGCAGTTCGTCGAGGGACGGGAGCGAGGCGAGAGCCTTCACGCCGTCCGGGTTCAGGGCAGTCTTCCCCATCGCACCGCCGAGGATCACGAGCTTGTCGTTGGCCTTGGCGAAATCGACCGCGACCTTCGCGGCAGCGACCGGATCGCCGGAATAGGCGAGCAGGGTCGGGCCCTTCAGGAGCGGCTTGATGGAGGCGACGTCCGTGCCATCGAGTGCGATGCCGGCGAGGCTGTTCTTGGCGACCTTCACGGTAGCGCCGGCCTGCTTCATCTGCGAACGCAGCTTCTGCATGTCGGCGACCGTGAGGCCCTTGTAGTGGGCCA
This sequence comes from Methylobacterium sp. P31, assembly GCA_050632875.1. Classification (GTDB taxonomy): domain Bacteria; phylum Pseudomonadota; class Alphaproteobacteria; order Rhizobiales; family Beijerinckiaceae; genus Methylobacterium. Next base: position 983,454 of record JBODSC010000001.1, read on the forward strand.
CGACGACGACGGCGCTCTGGTTGAACACGCCGTTGAGCGTCGAGACGAGATCAGCTTTAGCTGTCCGGTCCACTGGGCTCTCTCCGGTTGGCGGAACCCGGTCACGGGTCCGCCGGTTGCACATGCCGCCCGGACGTGGTCTCGGCCTTCTGAAAGACCGGAACGTCCGAACGACGCTTCGCGGCCCTGTCCCCGCGCGTGCCCCTGGAGGCCGCCTCGGGCGAGTTGGTTCAAACCGACACCCCTCCGCGGCCCTGAGCCGAGGCGAGGCTTTTCGAATTCGGTCTTCCCCGTCTGTGCAGGCTGGCGGATTAAGCCGGCGAACCGGCACCTGCAGTCTCGGACAGGACATGGCCGGACAAGGCTCCGCGGGGCTCGTCGCCCCTAGGATCCTTCCGGCCAGTGCCACCCGGTTGCCCGGGCGACATTTCAAGCGGAAACCGGCCGATCGGCCGTCTCCTTCCGTGAGGATGAAATGCGTGAGGCGCGGTGTATAGAGCCTAGCAAGCCGCCTGCCAAGGGCCGAGGCGCGACTTTTCCGCCGCAGGCAAGGACTTGCGGGCGAGCCTTGCCGCGGCTGCATCGCTCGGCGAGCGTCCGGCTACGCCGCCTCGCGCTCTGGCGCCAGCTTGCGCCTGGCCGCCTCCCACCAGCTCCGGTCACGAGCAGCCTTCGCCTCCGCGGCCTTGGCGGCGTAGAAGGAGGCGTTGTGCTCGCCGCGCAGGGCCTCGCGGGTGAAGCGGATCAGGTGGTGGGCCACGAAGCCCATGTTGAACACCGCCTCGATCTGCCCCCGCTTCAGCGCATGGCCGGCCGCGCTCCAGAACGGCCTGCGATAATCGGAGAAGAGGCCCACCCGGGTGATGATGTTGAAGCCGAGGATCAGGCCCCGGCGCAGGTTCGTGAAGGTCAGCTTGCCGGCCGTCGGCGTGACGATGCGGTTCGGATAGGTGACATCGCACTGGTGCTTGAAGCGCTCGAAGATCTTCTCCGGCGCGTAGGCATGGGCGATGGCGCGGCGCCAGCTTCCCACCACGGTGTCGTGGGGACGCTTGAACAGGACGTTCGATTCGAGGCTGGCGTCGTGGACGAGCCGGCCCTCGCGCTGCAGCCGGTCCCAGAGCGGGGTCTTGGGCAGCGCCTGGAGGAGGTTGATGGTCAGCACGGGAATCGCCGAGCGGTCGATGAAGTCGATCAGGTTCTGCTCGGACCGGTCGGTGTCGGAATCGAGGCCCAGGATGATGCCCGAGGTTACCTCCAGCCCGTAGGCGTTGAGGGTCTCGATCGCCTCGTACATCGGCACGGCGGCGTTGTGGGTCTTGTCGATGCCCTTGAGCGCCTCCGCCTCCGGGGTCTCGATCCCGACGAACACCGTCATGAAGTTCGCCTGCCGCATCAGCTCGAGGATCTCGGGCTGCTTGGCCATGTTCAGCGTCGCCTCGCAGGCGAACTGGAGCGGGTAGTTGTTCTTCTTCTGCCATGCCACGAGGTGCGGCAGCATCTCGCGCGTCGCCTTGCGGTTGCCGATGAAGTTGTCGTCGACGAAGTAGACCACCGCCGGGTGCCCCGGCTGGCTGACGATGGCGTCGAGGCTCGGCGCACATCTGTTCGGGGCTCTTCAGGCGCGGCTGGCGGCCGTAGAGCTGCGGGATGTCGCAGAACTCGCAGCGATACGGGCAGCCCGAGGAGAATTGCAGCGAGCCGATCAGGTAACGCTTGAGCGGCACGCGGTCGTAGGCCGGGACCGGGAAATCGGCCAGCGCGAGACGGTCTTTCGTCTCCAGCATCACCTGGGCGGGCGGGGGCGCGGTGTCGGCATCGAGGCGGGCGACGAGCTGGTCGGTGGCGTCGCCGATCTCGCCGATATGGAGGTAGTCGAAGTCGCCGTACTTCTCCGGGGCGCCGGAGACCGAGGGGCCGCCGAGCACCGTGACCTTGCCGGCGGCGCGGGCACGGTCGCGGATGTCGTGGATCTGCGGCTCCTGGATGTGCATCCCAGAGACGAAGACCGCGTCGGCCCAGGCGAAGTCGGCCGGGCTGGCGCGGCGGATATTCTCATCGATGAACCGGCATTCCCACGCCTCGGGCATGTAGGCCGCGATCAGCAGCAGCCCCTGCGGCGGCATGAACGCCTTCACCCCGCCCATGAGCGGGTAGGCGTGTGAGAATGTCCCGAAGGACGGCGTGTAGGCGGGAAAGACGCACAGGATGCGTCGCTTGGAGGTGACCGTCAGGGTGCATCGCATGGCTGCTAATCTAGCACAGCCGCGCCGGATGGCGCCCCCTTCGCGGTTAAGAATGGCGTGAGGGAGTGAGGGAGCGCGCCGCGCCAGATCCGTGGCCGAGCCCATGTAGAGCGAGCCGTTCCGCCGGTTCGCCAGCATGGTGACGCGGGACAGCCGCTCCATCCGCGTCCCCGCACCGGAAAACGCCCGGCCGTTTCCGGCCGGGCGCTCCGCAGTCTGGACGTTTCGCCTTATCTCAGGCGGTCAGGACCGTGCTCGGCTCGACCTTCACGCCCGGGCCCATCGTCGAGGTGACGGCGATGCGCTGGACGTAGGTGCCCTTGGCGCCCGCGGGCTTCGCCTTGGCGACAGCGTCCGCGAAGGCCTTGATGTTCTCGACGAGCTTGTCGGCGTCGAAGGAGACCTTGCCGACGCCGGCATGGACGATGCCGGCCTTCTCGACGCGGAACTCCACCGAGCCGCCCTTGGCGCCGGCGACGGCGCCCTTCACGTCCATGGTGACGGTGCCGACCTTCGGGTTCGGCATCAGGCCGCGCGGGCCCAGCACCTTACCGAGACGGCCGACGAGCGGCATCATGTCGGGGGTCGCGATGCAGCGATCGAACTCGATCTTGCCGCTCTGCACGATCTCCAGGAGATCCTCGGCGCCGACGATGTCGGCACCCGCGGCCTTGGCGTCGTCCGCCTTGGCGCCGCGGGCGAAGACCGCCACGCGGACCGTCCGGCCGGAGCCGTTCGGCAGGTTGCAGACGCCGCGGACCATCTGGTCGGCGTGGCGGGGATCGACGCCGAGGTTCATGGAGACCTCGACGGTCTCGTCGAACTTCGCGGTCGCCCGCTCCTTCACCAGCTTGATCGCCTCGTCGAGAGGATAGAGCTTGGTGACCTCGATGCCCTCGCGGGCGGCGCGGATGCGCTTGCCTTCCTTAGCCATGCTGCCCTCCCTTAGGCGACGACTTCGAGACCCATGGCCCGGGCGGAGCCACGGATCATCGCGACGGCCGAATCGACCGAGTCGCAGTTCAGGTCGGGCATCTTCTTCTCGGCGATCTCGCGGAGCTGCGCCTCGGTGATCTTGCCGACCGTCGGGCCCTTGCCCGGGGTCTTGGAGCCGGAGGCGGGCTTCTTGCCAAGCTTCAGACCGGCGGCCTTCTTGAGGAAGAAGGTGACCGGGGGCTGTTTCATCTCGAAGGTGAAGGAGCGGTCCTGATACGCGGTGATGATCACCGGGATCGGGGTGCCCTTCTCCATCTGCGCGGTCTTCGCGTTGAAGGCCTTGCAGAATTCCATGATGTTAAGGCCGCGCTGACCGAGCGCGGGACCGATCGGCGGCGACGGGTTGGCGGCGCCGGCCGGGACCTGAAGCTTCACGTAGCCCGTGATCTTCTTCGCCATGGGACTGCTCCCAATGAGGATCCGCCCCCACGCGGCCTGAAGCGCGGCGGGTCGGACGGTTGCAGGTCGCGGTGCGATCCGTGGATCCCGGAGGCGAGGCCGGGCGGATCTCCCGCGGATGGTGCCGCATCCTCAATCGAATGCGGCGGCTTCACGTCCGTCGCTCAGCGACGGTCGGGAAAGGCGGGCAGCCGATGGGCCGCCGAATTTTGAAGGTTCAGGCCTTCTCGACCTGGGCGTATTCGAGCTCCACCGGGGTGGCGCGACCGAAGATCGACACGGCCACCTTGAGGCGGGAACGGGCCTCGTCGATCTCCTCAACGGTGCCGTTGAAGCTCGCGAACGGGCCGTCGGAGACCCGAACGGTCTCGCCGATCTCGAACGAGATCGAGGGCTTCGGCCGGTCGACGCCCTCGGCGACCTGGCCCTTGATGCGCTCGGCCTCTGCGTCGGGGATCGGCACTGGCTTCGACTTGTCGGCCCCGAGAAAGCCCGTGACCTTCGGGGTGTTCTTGATGAGGTGGTAGACCTCGTCGGTGAGGTCGCACTTCACCAGAACGTAGCCCGGGAAGAACTTGCGCTCGGCATCGACCTTCCGGCCGCGGCGCACCTCCACGACCTTCTCGGTCGGGACCATCACCTCGTCGAACAGCTCGGTCAGCCCGCGCTGAGCCGCCTGATCCTTGATGGACTGAGCGACCTTGTTCTCGAAGTTCGAGTAGGCGTGGACGATGTACCAGCGCTTCGACACGGTTCCGTTCAACTCCGACAAGTCCGCGAGGTCGCCCTCGTTCAATGGTGACCCGGCCTCAGAGGCCCAGGATCAGGCCGACCACGAAGCGTAGCGCCTGATCGACCACCGTGAAGAACAGGCTGGTGACCACGACCATCACGAAGACCATGATCGTCGTGATCGTGGTCTCGCGCCGGGTCGGCCACGTGACCTTGCGCGCCTCGTCGCGAACCTGCGCGAAGAACTCGCCCGGCGTGGCGCGCTTCTGGGGCGCCCGGGTCGGAGTCGCCGGCCGGGCCGGCGGCGGGTTCGCGGGACCGCGGGCTGCGCCGCGCACCAGGTCCACCTTCTTGGTCGCTTCGTTCGATGCCATGGCGCCAGTGTCTATGCGTGTTCGGCCCCGAGGCAGAGACCGCATCCGGGAATGCGAATGTCGGCGCCGAGGACCCGGATGGGTCCGCACCGACGGTCGCTTCAGATCTCGGATTGGGCCCGCTCTAGCGCAACTCCACCGGCTTGTCGACCGGGCCACCGCGCGGGATCGGGCAGGATGTCTGGCAGGAGTGGAGGGACTCGAACCCGCAACCTCCGGTTTTGGAGACCGGCGCTCTGACCAGTTGAGCTACACTCCTAGCGCACCGCCCAATGCCCCATCGCGGGCCGGCTTGCAAGGGGTCGCGTGCGGGAAGCGGCGCTCCCGGCGCGAGGGCACAGCGGCAAACCGCCAGGGGAGCCGCTACGCGGCACGCCTCGCGCTGGCTCCGACACGACAACGCCGGCCCCGTCGAGACGGAGACCGGCGCGGCAAGCACGGGGCGGCGCGAGACGCCGCCCCGGATCGAGCCTCAGTCGTTGATGGCGGCGACGACGCCGGCGCCGACGGTGCGGCCGCCCTCGCGGATGGCGAAGCGCAGCTTCTCCTCCATGGCCACCGGCACGATCAGCGCCACCTCCATGGTCACGTTGTCGCCCGGCATCACCATCTCGGTGCCCTCCGGCAGCGTCACGATCCCGGTCACGTCGGTGGTCCGGAAGTAGAACTGCGGCCGGTAGTTGGTGAAGAACGGTGTGTGACGGCCGCCCTCCTCCTTGGTCAGGATGTAGGCCTCGGCCTTGAACTTGGCGTGCGGCTTCACCGAACCCGGCTTGCACACGACCTGGCCGCGCTCCACGTCCTCGCGCTTCGTGCCGCGCAGCAGCACGCCGACGTTGTCGCCCGCCTGACCCTGGTCGAGCAGCTTGCGGAACATCTCCACGCCCGTGACCGTCGTCTTGGTGGTCGCCCGGATGCCGACGATCTCGACTTCCTCGCCCACCTTCACGATGCCGCGCTCGACGCGACCCGTCACCACCGTGCCGCGGCCCGAGATCGAGAACACGTCCTCGATCGGCATCAGGAACGGCAGGTCGATCGGACGCTCCGGCTGCGGGATGTACTCGTCCACCGTCTGCATCAGCTTCAGAACGGCTTCCTTGCCGATCTTCGGCTCCTTGTCCTCCAGCGCCATCAGCGCCGAGCCCTTGGTGATCGGGATGTCGTCGCCCGGGAAGTCGTACTTCGACAGGAGCTCGCGCACCTCCAGCTCGACCAGCTCCAGGAGCTCCTCGTCGTCGACCATGTCGACCTTGTTGAGGAACACCACCAGCGCCGGCACACCCACCTGACGCGCCAGCAGGATGTGCTCGCGGGTCTGCGGCATCGGCCCGTCGGCCGCCGACACCACCAGGATCGCGCCGTCCATCTGCGCCGCGCCCGTGATCATGTTCTTCACGTAGTCGGCGTGGCCGGGGCAGTCCACGTGCGCGTAGTGCCGGTTCTGCGTCTCGTACTCCACGTGCGCCGTCGAGATCGTGATCCCGCGCGCCTTCTCCTCCGGAGCCTTGTCGATCTGGTCGTAGGCCGTGAACGTCGCCCCGCCCGTCTCCGCCAGAACCTTCGTGATCGCCGCCGTCAAAGACGTCTTGCCGTGATCAACGTGGCCAATCGTGCCAATGTTGCAGTGCGGCTTCGAACGCGTGAATTTTTCCTTGGCCATGATTCCCGTTCCTGCGGCGGGGACCACTCGGGGGCCCCGGACCCTGGTCGGCCGCCCCGAACTCGGAAAAGGGGCGAAAAACGCGGTTCGCTTAGAGGGTCGGCCGCCAGGGATCAAGGTCCTGCGCATTCGGGCGCGCGGCGCACGGCGTCACTGTCAAGCCACACCGCCCAATCTTGAACCACGGAAAACACTTGAGCCAGCAGCAACGAAGCGCATTCAAGTCACACTGTGGCAAGGAGGGCATAGCGATACGGCTGCGGCCGAGCTTAACTGCGAGCAACATCGCCTAAGCCCCGGGTTCGGCCACTATGATGAAGAAGCTCCTCCTCGCCAGCGCCGCGACGGCCCTTGTCGCGACCGCCGCCAATGCCGCCGACCTGCCGCGCCGCGCGGCCCCGCCGCCGGTCTTCACTCCTGTCCCGGTGTTCACTTGGACGGGCTTCTATGGCGGCCTCGAGACCTCCTACGTCTTCACGGACACGCAGCGGGTCACCACCTTAGGCCTCTCCCCGATCAACGCCGCGAACGTGGCGACCGGAGCCCGCCCGGCGGCGGTGCGGATTTCCGATGACGGCTTTGCTAACATCGGCGGCACGGTCGGATACAACTATCAGTTCACGCCTGGATCCGGCATCGTCGTGGGTGTCGCCAACAGCGTCGACTGGAGCGACCTCACCAAGAATCGCTATTACCTGGGCAGCACCAACGCGCTGAGCGCCTTCCGGCAGAGCACGGATTGGGTCGGCACCCTCGTCGGCCGCGTCGGCTACGCTTTCGACCGTGTGATGGTGTACGGCATGGGCGGCCTTGCCTACGGCGGCGTCCTCTACGACGCGCGGTTCTTCACGCCGGGCGGCGCCCTCGCCTTCGCGGGTCGCCGTGACGATGTGGAGACCGGTTTCGCCTACGGCGGCGGCATCGAGTTCGCGGTCCCGACCGACAGCTTCCTGAACACCTTTGCGTTGGGCCGGTACCTGGGCCTGAAGTACGACGCGCTGACCATCAAGGCCGAGTACGTCCACTACGATCTCGGAAGTCGGAACGTGCTCGTCGGCGCGCTTCCAGGTGTCGGCACCGGCACCGGCTACGTGTCGCGCTTCCGCACCGAGGGCGACATCATTCGCGCCGGCTTCAACTACAAGTTCGGAGGCCTCTGAGGCCGCCGGACGTTCGGGAGCCGTCCTCCCGGACCTGTTTCGAGGGCGTGCACCGCAATCGGTGCGCGCCCTTCTCGTTTCGCGCGGATCGGCCGACGCGCGCTCTCAGCAGGCGCGCAGATGCGCCACCAGCCGCGCCGCGCCCTCCTGCGGGGCGCCGAGGTTGAGGATGGACAGGTCGGCCTCGACCCGCGCCGCCCGGGCGAGCCGCGCAGTGAGGTCGCCGTCCTCCGCCCGACCGCGGGCCGCGAGCCGCTGGGCCAGGATGGCGGGTGGGGCGGTGATCTCGACGACGCTCACCGGCGGGCAGACCGCGCGGGCCTCCGCTACGACGCGGCGCGACACGTTGCAGACCACCACGTGGCCGTCTGCTGCGAGGCGGCCCGCCTCCTCCGGCAGCGCGTAGCCGAGCCCGTGGGCGCGCCAGCTCAGGGTAAAGCGTCCTGACCGGCAGCCTTCCGCGAAGGCGGCCTCGTCGATCTGGTCGTTGTCCTCGTCGGCCGAGGGCGGCCGCGTCACGAGGCGGCGCGGAAAGATGTAACGTGGATCCCCGGCCAGCGCGTCCCGCGCCAGGCGGATCAGCGTGTCCTTGCCGGCCCCGCTCGGGCCGACCACGAGGACGAGGCAGCCCGGCATCAGGCGACCCGCAGGCCGGCGCGCCAGACCGCGCGGACCACCGGTACGCCGTCGGAGCGCAGCACCCGCACGAGGTCCGCCCGCAGGCCGGGCTCCAGGGCACCGCGATCGGTCAGACCCGTCGCTCGGGCGGGGTTTGCCGTCACGGTGGCGAGCGCCTCCGGCAGCGCGATCGCACCCGCCTGCTCGGGCAGCAGGAAGGCCGCCATCAGCAGGCTGGCCGGCACGTAGTCCGAGGACAGGATGTCGAGATGGCCGGCCTCGGCCAGCGCCAGGGCGGCGACGTTGCCGGAATGCGAGCCGCCGCGGATCAGGTTCGGTGCGCCCATCATCACGGTGATCCCCTGCCCGTGGGCGGCTGCGGCCGCCTCCAGGGTGGTGGGGAACTCGGCGAGTGCCACGCCCTCACCGACCGCCAGTTCGACATCCGCCAGGGTGGTGTCGTCGTGGCTCGCCAGCGGGATGTTCATCTCGCGGGCGAACTGGACCAAGGCCGGGCGATTCCGCGCGTTGAGCGCCCGGCCGTCCCGGATCTTGCGCTCGGTGTTGGTGCGGATCTCGTCCATCGGCCGGCCGCCGCGGGTGGCGTAGGTGTAGTACTTCTCCATGTCGCGGAACTGCCGCTGGCCCGGCGTGTGATCCATCAGCGAGATCAGCCCGACGGGATAGCGGGCCGTGAAGGCCGCCACGGTGTCGAGGACGTCCGTGGAGGGCAATTCGCAGCGCAGATGTGTGAAGTGCTCAGCGCGGAACAGATCCCCGGCCCGGGCGGTCGCGATCGCGCCGGCGAGCTGGTCCAGCTCGGAGCCGAGACCGCTGCCGTCCGGATCGCTGCCGGCGCGCAGCGAATCGAAGACCGTGGTGATTCCCGAGGCGGCGATCTGCGCGTCGTAGGCCAGCACCGCGCCCAGCGGATGCCAGCGCACCTTCGGGCGCGGCGCGTAGTGGCTTTCCAGATGGTCGGTGTGCAGCTCGACCAGCCCCGGAATCAGGTGGTCGCCGCCGAAATCGAGGCCGCGCGCGGGCGGCCGGCCCTCTCCGATCTCCGCGATGGCCCCGTCGGATACCGCGAGCCAGCCATGCTGCACCCGGTCCGGCAAGACCAGCGTCGCGTTCTCGATGATGAAGTCGTCCATCGTTCGGGTCCTCAGGCTGCCCGGGCTTGCGTCGCGAACCGCGTGACATCGACCATCCGGGTGGCCACAGCGTCGCGCATCTCGCTGTCGTGGAAGATGCCGAGCACGCCGGCCCCGGCCTTCAGCTTCTCGCGCACGAGGTCGGCCACCACGGCGCGGTTCCGCGCGTCCAGGGAGGCGGTGGGCTCGTCGAGCAGCAGAAGCGGCCGGTCGGCGATCAGGCCCCGGGCGATGTTGACCCGCTGCTGCTCTCCGCCCGAGAACGTCGCGGGCGGCAGGCTCCAGAGCCGCTCGGGCAGGTTGAGCCGGGCGAGCAGGTCCTTTGCGCGGGCGCGCGCCGTCTCGGCATCGAGCCCGCCCTCGCGGCCGGCAGCTTCGACCACGTCGAGGGTCGAGACCCGCGGAATCACCCGCAGGAACTGCGACACGTAGGCGATCACCCGCGCCCGGAGTGACAGGATGACCCGCGGGTCGGCCCGGACAACATCCACCACGGCCTCACCGTCGCGGACTAGGATCACGCCGGCATCGCAGCGATAGTTGCCGTAGGCCATCTTCAGGAGCGAGGACTTGCCGACCCCGGAGGGGCCACCGAGCACCACGCATTCGCCGGCCGCCACTGAGAGGCTCACGCCGTCCACGACCGGCAGCACGGTGCCGCCGCGCAGGTGCAGGGTGAAGCTCTTGGCAACGTCCTGGAAGGTTAGGAGCGCGGTCATGCGGCGAGCACCGAGGCGACGAGGAGTTGGGTGTAGGCGTGCTCGGGATCGTCGAGCACCCGGTCGGTCAGGCCGGTCTCGATGACGCGGCCGGCCCGCATCACCGCGATCCGGTGCGACAGCAGCCGCGCCACCGCGAGGTCGTGGGTGACGATGATCACCGCGAGGCCGAGTTCGGCCGAGAGCCGCCGGATCAGGTCGAGGAGCCGGGCCTGGACCGAGACGTCGAGGCCGGAGGTCGGCTCGTCCATCAGCACGAGGCGCGGCCCGGTGACGAGGTTGCGGGCGATCTGGAGCCGCTGGCGCATGCCGCCGGAGAGCTGGCTTGGCGGGTCGTCCACCCGGCCCGCATCGATCTCGACCCGGCCGAGCCAGTCGAGGGCTTGGCCGCGGATGCGGCCGTAATGGCGCTCGCCCATCCCCATCAGCCGCTCGCCGACATTGCCGCCGGCCGAGACCGCCATGCGCAGGCCCTGGCGCGCGTCCTGGCGGACGAAGCCCCAGTCGGTGCGCCTCAGCCGGCGCAGGTCCGCGGGCCCGAGATCGGCGAGGCTGCGGGTCCGGCCGTCGCGCATCCGGTAGCGGACCTCGCCCGAATCGGGCGCCAGCTCGCCCGCCAGCAGGGACAAGAGCGTCGACTTGCCCGAGCCCGATTCCCCCACGATGGCGAGCACCTCGCCCTCGGTGACGTCGAGGTCGATCCCCGCGCAGGCGATCCGGCTGCCATAGGCCTTGGCCAGGCCGTGGGCGGAGAGGAGCGGCGCACTCATCGGGCCACCCCGCGACGCGGGTCTCGCAGATATCGGTGTCGGAGCAGATGAACATCCGGCCTCCGGAATCGTCGGTGACGACCTCGTCGAGGTAGTGGCCGCGGGCGCCGCAGAGCGCGCAGGGCTGCGTGAACTGCTGCACGCGGAACGGGTGGTCCTCGAAGTCGAGGCTGCGCACCCTTGTGTAGGGCGGCACCGCATAGATCCGCCGCTCGCGGCCCGCGCCGAAGAGCTGGAGCGCCGGGCAACCATCCATCTTGGGGTTGTCGAATTTCGGCGTCGGCGACGGGTCCATCACGTAGCGGCCCGCCACCTCGACCGGGTACGCGTAGGTGGTGGCGATGTGGCCGTGACGGCTGATGTCCTCGTAGAGCTTGACGTGCATGGCACCGTACTCGGCCAGCGCGTGGAGCTGGCGCGTCTCGGTCTCGCGGGGTTCGAGGAAGCGCAGCGGCTCCGGGATCGGCACTTGGTAGACCAGGGTCTGACTCTCGGTGAGCGGCGTCTCGGGGATGCGGTGGCGCGTCTGGATGACGGTCGCCTCGGTGGTGCGGGTGGTGGTGGCGACCCCGGAGGTCTTGGCGAAGAAGCGGCGGATCGAGACCGCGTTGGTGGTGTCGTCGGCGCCCTGGTCGATGACCTTGAGCACGTCAGACCGGCCGAGGATCGCCGCCGTCACCTGCACGCCACCGGTGCCCCAGCCGTAGGGCATCGGCATCTCGCGGGAGGCGAAGGGCACCTGATAGCCCGGCACTGCGATGGCCTTAAGGATGGCCCGGCGGATCATCCGCTTCGTGCCCTCGTCGAGATAGGCGAAGTTGTAGCCCGGTTCGCTGTCCGGGCGCTGCGCGATCGCGGCGCTCATTCGGCGGCCTCCTGCGTCTCGGCCCGGTCGCGGGACTGCTCGAACTCGGCGCGCAGGCGCCGGACCAGCTCCAGCTCCGCCTGGAAGTCGACGTAGTGGGGCAGCTTCAGGTGCTCGACGAAGCCGGTCGCCTGGAGGCTGTCGCAATGGGCCAGCACGAATTCCTGGTCCTGGGCCGGGCTCGCCACCGGCTCGCCGAGTTCCTCCGCGCGGAGCGCCCGGTCGACCAGGGCCATCGCCATCGCCTTGCGCTCGCTCTGCCCGAAGCTCAGCCCGTAGCCGCGGGTGAACTGCGGCGGGGCCGCCCCCGAGCCCTTGAACTGGTTGACCATCTGGCACTCGGTGAGGCGCACTTTGCCCAGCGGCACCGCGAAGCCCAGCTCCTCGGGCACGAACTCAACGGCCACCCCGCCGACCCGGATCTCACCGACGAACGGGTGGGTGCGGCCGTAGCCGCGCTGGGTCGCATAGCCGAGGCTCAGGATGAACCCCTCGTCGCCGCGGGCGAGCGCCTGGAGGCGCAGGGCCCGGTCGGCGGGGTAATCCACCGGCTCCCGGGTGAGGTCGCCCACGGGCGCGCCGTTATCCAGCGGTGAGGGCTCGATCAGGCCGTCCTGGGCCAGCAGGTCGGTGACCCGCGGGCAGGTCCCGGCATCGGCGCGCGGCTCGGCCTCGGCGGCGGGCTCGGTGTCACCCTCCGCCGCGAGGGCGAAATCGATGAGCCGGTGGGTGTAGTCGAAGGTCGGCCCGAGCACCTGCCCGCCGGGCAAGTCCTTGAAGGTGGCGGAGATCCGGCGCTCGACCGCCATGGCACCGGTGTCGACCGGCACGGAGGCACCGAAGCGCGGCAGCGTCGTCCGGTAGGCACGAACCAGGAACACCGCCTCGACCACGTCACCGCGGGCCTGCTTGAGGGCAAGTGCCGCGAGGTCGGGATCGTAGAGCGAGCCCTCGGTCATCACCCGGTCGACCAAGAGTGCCATCTGCTCGCGGATCTGGGCGACGGAGAGCTCCGGCACGGCGGGATCGCCGCGGCGCGCCTCGGCGAGCAGCCGGTGGGCGTTGTCGATGGCGGCCTCGCCGCCCTTCACGGCCACGTACATGGGCTAGCCCTCCGTAACCGTCGTGGAGCGCGGCAGGCCGGCGACTTGGCCGGGCGCGGTGAGGATCAGGTCGACGCCCAACGGGAAATCGGCGCGGTTCTGCGCGCGCTGCGCCACGAAGTTCTCCGGCAGGGGCGCCAACGCCACGCAGGCGGCGCCCTTCACGCCGGGACCGGTGAGGCGAAGGCCCTCCCCCGGGATGATGGCGTCGAGGGCGAGCACCAGGGTGGTCGAGGTGTCGGGATAGGCCGGCGTGCCGGGGGCGAAGCGGGAAAGCGGCGGGCAGCGCGCGGGCTCCCGGACGAGCGCGAAGGCGGCCTGGGCCGGGTCGTCGGTGAGCGGCGCCCCGGTGTGGAAGCGCAGATAGGCGGCGACCTCGGGCACGTCGGCCAGGGCGGCGTCGAGCCAGACCGGCGTGTCGGCATCGGTGAGCGTCAGCGCGACGGCGGCAAGTTCCGCCGTCAGGGGCGTGGGCGGTGCGAGGCCGGGGGCGAGCGGCCGCGGTTGTCCGGGCCGGGCGAGCGCGTCCATGACAGCGCGGAACGTCCCCTGCGCGTCGTGGACCGGGTCGGTGAAACCGGGGGCCAGCATGATCAATCCTCCCCGCGGGCGAGGGTCAGGAAATCCACCCGGGTCGCGGCGGTGCGCCGGGCAGCGTGCCGGCGCGCGGCCTCGGATCGCCGGGCAGCCGGCGCCAACGCCGCCTCGACCCGGGCGCGCCGGGCGGGATCCTGCCAGAGGGCATCGAGGATCGCGGCGAGCCGGGCCTTCGTGCGGTCGCGGCCGAGATGGTAGGCGAAGCCGGTCGCACCGCCGTCGAGACGGATCGCGGCCCGCGTTACGCTGACTTCGCCGAGATTGAAGGGCCGTCCGTCGCCGCCGATCCGGCCGGTGGCCATGATCAGCCCCGTCTCGGGGGGCGCAGATCCTCGGCTGACGGGGCGTCAAGCGCCGAGAGCGCGGCTTCGAGTCTCGTCCCGGCCAGCATCGGCGCAGAGTGCCATCACGGCCTGCCGCGCGGTGGTCTCGCCATCCGGTCCCGGGCGCGTCGTCATCGCGAATCCCTTTGCAAAGTGGTTGTATAGTCGTGTAGACAACTGGCGCGCCGGGCGCAAATGAAGTTTGGATGACAGGATGGATGCGCAGGAGCAGGCACCCGGCCTCATCCGGGGCGAGGGGCTGACGGCGTGGCGGCAGATCGCCGACGCGCTCACGGCCGACATCGTGGCGGGGCGGTACGCGGCGGGGCAGCAACTGCCCACCGAGACCGCCCTGGCGGCGCGCTTCTCGGTCAACCGGCATACGGTGCGCCGGGCGTTCGCTGCGCTGGCGGAGAGCGGCTTGGTGCGGGCCAGTCAGGGACGCGGCACCTTCGTTGAGGGAGCGCCCCTCTCCTACCCGATCGGGACGCGCACCCGTTTCTCCGAGATCGTCACCGGGGCGGGCCGCGAGGCCTGGGGCGACCTGCTCGCCGCCGCCACCATACCGGCAGCCCCCGAGCAGGCGGCGGCGCTGGCGCTGGCGCCCGGCACGCCGATCCTGGAACTCCTGACGACGCACCGAGCGGACGACGCCCCGATCTCGACAGCGCTGACTTGGCTGCCGCTGCCGCGCTTCTCCGGCTTCGCCGAGGCCTATGCGGAGCGCGGCTCCATCACCCGGGCCTTCGCGGCCTGCGGCGTCCACGACTACACCCGGCTCTCGACGCGCATCCGCGCGCGCCCGGCGGACGCCCTGGAGGCGGAGCGCCTCGACATCGCGCCGGGACGGGTCGTCCTGGTGGTGTCGAGCGTCAACGTCGATCCCGCGGGCGTGCCGATCCAGGCGAATCGCACCCTGTTCGCCGCCGACCGCGTCGAGTTGGTGATCGGCAGCTGACGTCGGGTTCGGCTCAGCGCGCCGCCGATCCGATGATCGCCCGGCGCAGGCGGGTCGAGACCCAGTCGATCGCCGCTACGGTGACGAGGATCATCAGCACCAGGAAGGCGACCTGCTTCAGCTCCAGCACGCGGATCAGCTCGGTGAGATGCTGGCCGATGCCGCCGGCGCCGACGATGCCGATGATCGTGGCCGAGCGGGTGTTCGACTCGAAGAAGTACAGAACCTGGCTCGCCAGCACCGGCAGCACCCCGGGGATCAGCCCGAAACGGATGCGGTGGAGCGCCGAGCCGCCAGAGGCGACGATGCCCTCGCCCGGGCGGCGGTCGCAGGTCTCGATCGCCTCGGAGAACAGCTTGCCCAGCGCCCCGACATCCGAGGATGCGATGGCGAGCATCCCGGCAAAGGGGCCGAGCCCGACGACGTTGATCCAGATGAGAGCCCAGATCAGCATGTCCACCGAGCGCAGGACGTCGAGGCCGCGGCGGACGGCGAACCGGGCAAACGGATTGGGCACGACGTTCCGGGCGGCCAGGAACGCCACCGGGAAGGCGAGGATCGACGCCGTGAGCGTGCCCAGGAAGGCGATGCCGAGCGTCTCGCCGAGCGCGTGCAGGAAGGTCCAGAAATGCCCTTCCGGGGAGGGCGGCAGCATCAGCCCCGCGAACGAGACGAGCCGTCCGAGCCCGTGGAGGATCCGCGCGAGCGAGATGTCGAGGCGCCAGTACGCCAGGGCCGTGAGCCCGGCCAGGACGCCGAGGATCACGACGAACCGCGCCCGCGCCGCCCGGTCTGCGCGGAACTGCGCCGGGTAGCGCGCGCGCAGCCGGGCAAGGTCGGCGCGCGCCGCCGCCCGGAGGGCCTCGGGGCGCGCACTCATCGGGTGGTCTCCGGGCCGATCAACCTGTGGCGGACCCGCTCGGTGGCGAGGTCGATGCAGAACACGGTTAGGATGATCAGCACGAGGATCGCGCTGACATCCGCGTAGTAGAAGTTTCGGATCGCGGCGAGGAATTCCTGGCCGATGCCGCCCGCCCCCACGAAACCCAGCACGGCCGCCCCGCGGACGTTGATCTCGAACCGCAGCAGCCCGTAGGAGGCGAAGTTCGACAGCACCTGCGGCAGCACGGCGAAGCGCACCATCTCAACCCAGGTGGCGCCCGAGGCGGACAGCCCCTCGACCGGACGCATATCGACATTCTCGACCACCTCGGAGAACAGCTTGCCCAGCGCCCCTGTCGTGTGGATCGCGATGGCCAGCACGCCGACCATCGGCCCGAGGCCGAAGGCGATCACGAAGATCAGCGCGAACACCACGTCCGGGACGGTGCGGCACACTTCCAGGAAGCGCTTGGCCAGGATGCGCAGCACGCGCGACCGCACGAGGTTGGCGGCGGTGACGAAGCTCAGCGTGAAACCCGCCAGCCCCCAAGCAGCGTGCCGAGATAGGCCATCAGCAGCGTCTCACCGAGCAGCGCCAGCCAGTTGGGCAGGCCCCAGTACCAGGCGCGGACGTCCTCGACAGGATGGTCGAGGCCGACCGGCGGCAGGATCTGCCGGATGTAGGCGGTGAACTTGCCGATATTCTCGGCGAAGACCAGCGGCCGCACCTCGGCGGCGAGCCCGGCGAGCAGCGCCAGCACCGCGACCGCTACGAAGCCCATGAGAGTGCGGCGGCGGGCGGCACCGGTCGCCACCGCATAGAGGCCGGAGAGGGCGGCTGCCCGCTCCGGCGACAAAGGTGCCGGGCCGCGCAAGGCCGGTGCCTCCGGATCAGGACTTCTTACGCTGCTCGTCGTTGAACCGCAGCATGTCGATGATCGGCTGATAGTCCTTGAGGGTCACCGGGGTGAGGCCCAGGTCCTTGCCGTCGGAGAGCCGGTCGAACGCGGCCTTATCGGCCTTTGGGAAATCGATGAAGGCCTCGCGGATCTTGGCCTTCAGGTCGTCCGGCAGGCTCGCCAGTACGGCGAAGGGCCCCTCCGGCAGGAAGTCTGACGTGAACACCACCCGGAAGTCCGATTGCTGCATCGGCGTGCCGTCGGGCTTCTTCAGCATGCCCTTGGCGGCCATGCGGGTGACCATCGTGTCGGTCTCGGAGTTCCACAGGTTGGCAGCGGCGTCCGCGGTGCCCTGGGTCAGCGCCAGAACGGCGTTCTCGTGGCTGCCGGCGAAGAAGGTCTTGCCGAAGAACTTCTCCACGTCGTAGCCGGCCCGCTTCAGGAAGAAGCGCGGGGCCTGGTTGCCGGAGGTGGAGTTCGGGTCGACCAGGGCAAGGTTCTTGCCCTTGAGATCCTCGACGGTCTTGTAGGGGCTCGAAGCCAGCACATAGACCACCGAATAGTAGCCCGAGGCGCCGGTCTCGTGCTTCTGGTTGACGATCGGCTCCAGCTTCACGCCCGTCATCACGGCCCGGGCGAAGGAGGCCGGGCCGTACCACGCGATCTGGATGTTGCCGGCCCGCTGCCCCTCAATCACGGCGGCGTAGTCGGTGGCGACCCGCAGCTTCACCGGCACGCCGAGAATCTTGGTCAAGTAGGCGGTGAGCGGCGTCCATCGGTCGGCGGTCCCCGTGGCGTTCTCGGTCGGGATCACGCCGAGCGTCAGCTCAGGATACTGCGCCTTCCAGTCCTGGGCGCGGGCCGGCAGGCCGAGGAGCGCGAGCGCCGCGGCAGCGCCGGCGAGGGTGCGTCGGGTGATCATGGTTTCGTCCTTCGCGGTGGTGTGTGCGCGGGTTCGACCGCCCAGAGGGATCGGTGGATGTTCGGCTCTGGAACCCGGTTCAGGCGCCGAGGGCGGCCTCGCGGATCGGCCGCGCCGGCGCGATGCCGGGCCGGCCCCGCATCGCCGCCCGCTGCTCCGCCTCGCGCTGGGCGGAATCGTCGAGCACCTCGCCCGCCTCCAGGCCATAGAGCCGGCGCGCCACCTCCTCGGTGAAGTCGAAGGGCCCTCCCTCGAACACCACGCGTCCGGCGGCGAGGCCGACCAGGCGGTCGCAATAGGCGCGGGCGAGGTCGAGGGAGTGCAGGTTGCACAGGACCGTGATGCCGTAGCGCCGGTTCACTTCGGCGAGAGCGTCCATCACGAGGCGGGTATTGCGCGGATCGAGGGAAGCGACCGGTTCGTCGGCGAGCAGGATCTCGGGCTCTTGGACAAGGGCGCGCGCGATGGCGACGCGCTGCTGCTGGCCGCCCGACAGGCCGTCAGCCCGCTGGCCGGCGAATTCGCCCATGTCGAAGCTCTCCAGGGCGGCGAGCGCCATCGCCCGGTCCCCCTCGGACCATTGACGCAGCAGGGAGCGGTAGCTCGGCACGTGGCTGAGCCGGCCCATCAGGACGTTGGTCATCACGTCGAGGCGGCCGACGAGGTTGAAATGCTGGAAGATCATGGCGCAGCGCGTGCGCCACTCCCGCAGGGCCCGGCCCCGCAGGGTCGTGACATCGCGCCCGGCGTGGAGGATGCGCCCGGAACTCGGGTCCGCTAGCCGGTTGATGAGCCGCAGCAGCGTCGACTTGCCGGCGCCGGAACGGCCGATCACGCCGACGAAGCTGCCGGGCTCGATCTCAAGTGAGACGCCGTCCAGGGCGCGGCGGGCACCGTATTGGCGCGTCAGATCCTCGATGACCAGCATGCATCCATCCGCCGGGGAATGGCTGCAGCTAAACGCCTGTTACACGACGATTAGATGACGAATACGGTTCAATGTTGTTTGCCGGCGCAACGTCTGCCGTCGAGCATGGACTCAGGACCCGTAACGATCGAGGAATGCTTCGATCGGGAGAGCACGGAAATCCGGGAGCGCCCCGCGCAGGCGCTCGTGATCCTAGTCCGACCAAGCGAGGCGCTCCAGACGCGCGGCGACCGCCTCGGCAAACCGGCGTCGCACCGGCCGAGCCGGGTTGCCGACCACGATCGTGTAGGGCTCGACGTCGCGCGTGACGATCGCGCCGGCCCCCACCACCGCACCCGTCCCGACGGTCCGGCCGGGCAGGACCACGACGCCGTGGCCGATCCAGACATCGTGGCCGATCGCGACCGGGCTCGCCCGGCGCCGGTCGAAGAAGGCCGGCTCGTTGGCCTCCTCGGGCCAGTAGGCGCGCGCCCGGTAGGTGAAATGCGCCTGTGAGGCGCGCTCCATCGGGTGGTTGCCCGGGTTGATCCGCGCGCTGGCGGCGATCGAGCAGAACTTGCCGACCGTCGTGTAAGATCACCTCGCCGTCCTGGCCGATATAGGAATAGTCACCCAGAACCGTCTCGGTCATGCGGGTGCGGGCGCCGACCTCGGTGTAGCGGCCGAGCCGGCAAGCCACGACCCGGGCACTGGCATCGATGGCGGGATCGAGACCGAAGGACCGGTCAGTCACGGGCATCTCCGAAAGGCAGGCGCGCCAGGAGCCGGAACGGCGCGGATCCGTCCTGGCACAGGAGGCCAATGGCATCGATCACCAGGGGTTCGGACCCGGAGGCGGCGTAAGCGTCCGCCAGACGCGCCAGCCAGGCGTCGCGGTCGGAGTCAGGTAGGGCGTCGGTGAGACTCATGTGGAAGCGGAAGGCCTCGAACACGTAGGGGTAGCCCCAGCGGTCGAGCAGCGCGCGGCCGCGCGGGCCGAGGCGCTCCGGCCGGCGCCTCGCGCGCTCGGCCGCGCCGAGCGGCGCCCGGAACGGGTCTAGGGCGGCGACGCATTCGGCGGCGAGCAGCCCCAGCTCCGACGGCGGTGCCTCCGGTACCAGGGCCAGGAACGACCCGAGCGCTGCCACCGCCAGGCGGCCGACGACAACCGGCGGGTGCGTGGCCGCGAGGTCCCGTGCGGAAGCGACGAGATCGGCCTCCGTGGTGTCCTCCGCGAGGCGCAGCGGTGCCTTGAGGGTCGCATGAAAGCCGTAGACCCGGGCCCCGGCCGTGACGGCGGCGAGATCTGCCATCGCGGCCGGATGCGCCACCGCTTCGCCGGAGACGTTGTCGTAGCCGAGCACGGCCTTGCCGAAGGCTTCGAGGCGGGAGCCCGGAGCGGGCAACCAGTACAGGGCGTAGCGGCGGATCACGTCTCGGCCTCCGGGTCGGCGCCCGCAATCAGGCCGTCGGCGCGTAGGTGCGCGCGTCGGCTGCCCGGCGCGAGCGGACCTCCATGGCATTGCCGCGCCACACGATGGCGCTCTGCACCCAGGCCCCCAGCCAGATCGCCGGGATCATCGCGTCGCGCACCAGGAAGGCCATCAGCATCCGCGGCGAACGGTGCCAACCCGCGCGGACAGCGAGCCGGTATTCGGCGCCATAGCACAGGGTGGCGAGGCAAGCAGCGCCGACGAGGCCGGCGAGGCTGCCGGCCCAGAGCGCCACGAGAAGCGCGGGCAGCAGGACGCCGCTGCCGATCTCCGGGGCGAAGAACAGCGGGAAGGTGACCCGTCGCAACCGCGCCCAGCGCAGCTGGCGCGCCCAGACCTCCCGGACGCCGCGCGGGCCGAGCGGCTGCTCGAACGGGCTCGCCACGAGGTGGACACGCCTGCCGGCGGCGCGCACGAGCTTGGTGGCGGCCGCGTCCTCGGCGATCTCGGCGGCGAGCGCTTGGAGGCCGCCCTGCTGGTCCAGGAACGGCTTGTGCCAGAGCATGCTCTTGCCCTGTGCGAAGCCCAGCCCGAAGGCTTCGGCCGCATATTGCCAGCGCGCCTGGAGGGTGTTGAGGAAGGCGCATTCCACCTCCGCCATGAGGTTGCCCGGGCGGGCGCCGGCGGGGGTCGAGCAGACGAGGCCGGTCTCGTCCCGCCAGGCAGCCTGGAGGCGCTGGAGGTAGTCCGGCGGCATCGCCACATTGGAATCCGCCAGAACCACCCAGTCATGGGCGGCGGCCCACCAGCCGCGCAGGCAGTTGTTCAGCTTCGGATTGTCGCTGACCCGCTCGTCCCCGAGGATCAGGCGGGCCGGCACCTGCGGGTGCGCGGCGATCAGGCGCCGCACCATCGGCACGATCGGGTCGCCCGGGTCGGCCACGCAGAAGATCAGTTCGTAGGAGGAGTAATCCAGGCGGAAGCTGCGCGTCAGCATCTCCTCGCTGAACGCCTCGATGCCGCGGAGGGGGCGGATCAGAGAAACGGGCTCGCCCGCCGGGAAGCACGACGGGCCGTGGCTCCTGCCGAGGCGCCGACCCGCGACAGCGATGCTGCCGATCTGGACGAGGGCCAGGAGCGCGCCGATGGACAGGGCCGGCACCGTCGCGTCAATCATGCGGGTCTCTCGTTGGATCGTGCGAGCGGTCCGGTCGCTAGCGGCCGGACCGCGTCAGGCGTGTGACAGCCGGCTCGCGGTCAGCCGCTCCTCGAAACCGGCGGGTGCGGTTGCCCTTCACGGCATGGTCCTGCGCCCGGGTGCCGGTCTGGCCCGTATTACGTCGCCGGCTGACCCGCTGGACGTGATAATCCGAGATCCTCGAAAGACTTCCCAAGCTTCAATGCTGACCTTCCACTAGGCAGCGGCACGTCACTGAACCGTCAAGCGAGCATTTTAATCCCGGTTCATCATCAGAAATGATTCCGCGCGAGGATGCATGTCTGATTCCGCCGTGATGCCGTCGGGGGTCGCGCGCGGCCGGCCCGAGGGCGGCCCCCGCCTCGATCACGGGATGCACCTGGGCGGTGTCGTCGCCTTCCTGCTCGTCCTCGTGGCGGGGCTCGGCTACGCGGTGGTGAGCCTGATCGCCGACATGAACGCGGTGGGCGAGGCGCCCTTGGCCTACGGCGCCTTCGCGCTGCTCGGCCTCGCCCTGCTGATCGCGCTGGCCTTCGAGTTCGTGAACGGCTTCCACGACACCGCCAACGCGGTCGCCATGGTGATCTACACCCATTCGCTGCCGCCGCTCGTGGCGGTGATCTGGTCGGGCGCCTTCAACTTCCTCGGCGTGATGCTCTCCTCCGGGGCGGTGGCCTACGCCATCGTCACGCTGCTGCCGGTGGAGCTGATCCTGAACGTCGGCTCGCACGCCGGCTACGCGATGATCTTCGCGCTGCTCCTCGCGGCCATCCTCTGGAATCTCGGGACCTGGGCTTTCGGCCTGCCGAACTCCTCGTCCCACGCGCTGATCGGCTCCGTGCTCGGCGTCGGCCTCGCCAACCAGCTGATGAACGGCGGTGACGGCACCTCGGGCGTCGACTGGGGGCAGGCGCTCAACGTGTTCAAAGCACTGTTGTTCTCGCCGGTCTGCGGCTTCGTGCTGGCGGCCCTGCTTCTGCTCGCCCTGAAATTCGCGGTACGCCGGAAGGACCTCTACGCGGCACCCAGGGGCGACACGCCCCCGCCCCTGTGGATCCGCGGCCTGCTGATCCTCACCTGCACGCTGGTCTCTTTCTTCCACGGTGGCAACGATGGGCAGAAGGGCATGGGCCTGGTCATGCTGATCCTGATCGGCGCGGCCCCCACCGCCTACGCGCTGAACCGCACCATGGCGGACGACACCACCGCTGCCTTCGTGCAGAGTTCGACGGCGGCGAGCCAAGTCTTCTCCGCGCGCGCCTCCGGCCTGCCGCAGCCGGACGCCGCGGAGGCGCGGCGGACCGTGACGGAGGCTCTGAAGACCAAGGCGCTGAACAGGCCGCCCGTCTACGCGGCGCTGGCGGCGCTCTCGAATGACATTGCCGCCAGCGTCGAGAATTACGGCGCGATCCGCACAGTGCCGGCCGCCCAGACCCAGAATCTGCGCAGCGACATGTATCTCGCCTCGGACGCGGTTCGGATGCTGCCGAGCGCGGGCGCCGACCTCTCGGAGGCCGACACGGCGACGCTGAAGAACTATTCGGGGCTGCTGAACGCCGGCACCCGCTACATCCCGGGCTGGGTGAAGGTCAGCGTCGCCCTGGCGCGGGGGCTCGGCACCATGGTCGGGTGGAAGCGCATCGTCGTGACGGTAGGTGAGAAGATCGGCAAGACCCACCTCACCTACGCGCAGGGTGCCTCGGCCGAGATCGTGGCCGCCGGCACGATCGGGCTGGCCGAACTCTACGGGCTGCCGGTCTCGACAACCCACATCCTCTCGTCCGGTGTCGCCGGAACGATGGCGGCCAACGGCTCGGGGCTGCAGATGGCCACCGTGCGCAACATGGCGCTGGCCTGGATCCTGACCCTGCCGGCTGCCATCATGCTGGCCGCCGCGCTGTTCTTCCTCCTGCGCCACCTGTTCTGACGCAGATATCGCAGCCGGCCGGACCATCGACCGCATTCCGCGCCGCCGAGGGCGCGGAACGGGCGGCGTCGGGCTCGGCCGGCTGCGGCGCCCCCGACACCTCAGGAACTCGACATCGCCCGTACGAAGGCCAGGCAAGTCCGGCGCGCTGCCGGGTTTTCGATCGCAGCGAAGGCGGTGACGAGGTCGGCCGTCTGGGCGATCGTCTCGTCGGGTCTGTCGGCCTCCGGGAAGAAGGCCGTGACCGGTACGCCGAGCACCGTGGCGATCCGCTCCAGGCTGTCTGCGGAGGGGCTGCCTCAGGGCGCGGCGCGCACTGAGGGGTCAGGGCGTGCGAGGAGCAGCGCGCCATCGCTCACGCCGTCCTGGCGTAGCCGAGCTGGATCGCCTTGGCGATCTCGGAGCGCTTGGCGGCATAGCCCGGGGCGACTATCGGGTAGTCGACGGGCAGGCCGTACTTGGCCCGGTAGCGCTCCGGCGTGAGGCCGTGGGCGGTGAGGTGGCGCTTCAGGGTCTTGTAGGAGCGGCCGTCGATGAAGCTGATCAGGCCGTCATGCTGGATCGAGGCCTCGATCTGCGCTTAGTTCGATCCGAGCCAGTTCGAGCCGGAGCCCGACGGATTGTTCTGCAGAACCGAGATCGCCGTGTGCACCTGATCGATCAGGAGCGGCAGATCGGCAACGCCAACCGCGTTGCGGGACACATAGGCTGCAACAATCGCGCCGACCTTCTCCAGCATGAATGTCGGGTTCGTTTCTCTGAGGTTTTCCATCTGAAACACCGCTTGTGGACCATCCGCACACCTCTGACGGCTATACCCCCGGAGTTTGCGAGCTCCGCGAGAGCGAACCGGCCCCGAAGGCGGCTGGAAGCTCTGAATTTTCGTTTACCTCAAGTGCCCCTTTGGGCAATTCTTGAGGATGCAGATAATATACAATCTGAAAAACGGGGCGCTTGTCCGGACGCGCGAGGTTTTTTGCCCGGCCGCGCGAACGGCGGACGGTAAGAGTTCATTTACTGATGCAGCCACTGTTTTCGACCGCCGGCACCCACGCCAGGACCAGTTTCCACACGAGACCCGCGTCGAGCGGCGCCTGCTCATCAAGGTGGAGCGTCACGGCGACGGCACCCAGCTGATGACCCGCGTCGCACAAGGGGACATTCGGAGCGGGGCAACACCCGGCCTGTTGCGGCGCCTCAGCAAGGGCGATGCGCTCCTCGTGGTCATCCAGTTCGCGGGCGTGTGGAGAGGCCATCGGTGCTCGGTGCAGCCGTGCCGACTTTGGGCCCGGGCAGTCCATCCATGTTCATGCCACCGCCCCGCGAGCATCTGGGGAGCGAGCCTCGGGCCGGCCGGTCTCCCCTGTCAATCAGCATCCTGGCCTACGGATGCGGCTTCGCCAGTCGGGCTCACTTCGCCCGCCGCTTCAGGGACTGCTACGGCCAGCCGCCCCGGGACTATCGGCACGCGGCCCGCGGGCACCCCGTGATCCGTCGACCCGGGATGCCCGTCGTGGCCCGCTCAGGCCGCACGGTCGCTCCGGCGCAGGCTCGCCGGCATGGCGAAGAGCAGCAGCCCGGCGGCCACGAGGCAGAGCGCCCCGATGCCGTAGAGGACGGGGGTGGTCGAGCCGGTCAGGTCCTTGACCCAGCCGACCATCACGGGGCTGACGATGCCGCCGAACTGGCCGAGCGTGTTGATCAGCGCGATGCCGCCCGCCGCGCCGACGCCGGTGACGAGCTTGGCCGGTAGCGTCCAGAAGGTCGGGATCGACGCGACGATGCCGGCGCCGAGGAGCGCCAGGGCGACCATCAGCGGCACGATGTGCTTATCGAACAGGCCGGCGCCGAAGAAGCCGAGCGCCGCCGCGATGGCGAGACCGGCGACGAATTTCGGCCGCTCGCCCGAGGCGTCCGAGAGGCGCCCGATCACCACCATGCTGATCGCGCCGCAGATGTAGGGGATCGCCGTCAGGAAGCCCACCGAGGCCGCCTGGCCGCCGCTCGCGGTCTTGATCAGGTCCGGCCCCCAGAAGTTCAGGCCATAGGAGCCGATCTGCAGCAGGAAGTAGATAAGCGCGATCAACAGGAAGCCTGGTTGCCGGATCGCCCCGAGGAGCGAGTGGTCGCCGATCTCGCGGTTGTGGTGGGCGATGCGGCTCGACAGGAGCGCCTTCTCGGGCTCGGAGAGCCAGCGCGCGTCGGCGATGCGGTCGTCGAGGCGCGTCAGTACGAGGAGGCCGAGGATCAGACAGGGCAGGCCGCCCGCCAGGAACAGCCATTGCCATCCGGCCAAGCCCCCGACGCCGTTCAACCCACCGAGAATCAGACCCGCCACCGGCGCGCCGAAGATGCCCGAGAAGGCCGAGGCCACGAACATGAAGGAGGTGATGCGGCCCCGGTGCGAGGCCGGGAACCACAGGGTCAGGTAGTAGAGGATGCCGGGCGCGAAGCCCGCCTCCATGGCGCCGATCAGGAAGCGCAGGGCGTAGAAGTGCCACTCGCTGCGGATGAGGATCATCAGCGCCGTGGCAATGCCCCAGGAGATCATGATCCGGGCGATCCAGCGCCGCGCGCCCACCCGGTAGAGGAACAGGTTCGAGGGGACCTCGAAGATCACGTAGCCGATCACGAACATGCTCGCGCCGAGTCCGTAGGCGACGTTGCTGAAGCCGAGGTCGCTCTGGAGCTGGAATTTGGCGAAGCTGATGTTGATGCGGTCGAAGAACGCGAACATGTAGCAGATCATGATCAGCGGCATGAGCCGCCACGCGACCTTGCGAACGACGCCGGTCTCCGTCACCGCGCCGGCCTCGAAGGCGGCCGGCGACCCGGACAGGGCTGCGGTCATGGTTTCCTCCGTGCTGTTTTTCGGGTCGTCTCGTGCGGGGCCGCCTTCGTCCGGGCGGCTTGCCCGCCTGAACTCAGGCCGCCCTGGCGGGCGGTGCCGGGTGGAGGTCGCAGGGCCGTCCGGCCTTGGCGACCTGGCCGGGTACGTCGTGGCCGACGAGGCGCGGCAGATCCCGCGACAGGCCGATCAGGGCTTCCAGATCGAGACCCGTGGGCACGCCCATCTCGTGGGCCATGCTGACGAGATCCTCGGTGCAGATGTTGCCGGTGGCGCCGGGCGCGAACGGGCAGCCGCCGAGACCGCCGAGCGCCGCGTCGAAGCGCCGGGCGCCCGCATCGTAGGCCGCCAGCACGTTGGCGAGGCCGAGGCCGCGGGTGTTGTGGAAGTGAAGTGTCAGGCGCCCGGGGCCGACCAGGGCTAGGACCCGCGCAACGAGACGCGCCACCTGCCGAGGATTGGCCATGCCGGTGGTGTCGGCGAGCGTCACACTGTCAACGCCCAGCGACAGGTAGCGCTCCACCTGAGCCAGCACCTTGTCTTCCGGCTGGCCGCCCTCGAAGGGGCAGCCGAAGGCTGTGGCCACCGTCGCGTTGGTGCTCACGGACGCGCCCCGCACCGCCTCCATGATCCGGGCGAAGCCCGCGATCGACTCGGCCGGGCTCATGCCCATGTTGGCGCGGTTGTGGGTTTCGCTTACGGAGGCCACGAGGTTGACCTCGTCGACCTTGGCGGCGAGTGCCCGCTCCGCACCCTTCGGATTCGGCACCAGGGCAACGTAGACCATGCCGGGCCGCCGCCGGATCCCGGCGAAGACCTCGGCCGCGTCGGCGAGCGCCGGCACTGCCTTCGGCGAAACGAAGGAGGAGACCTCGATCCGGCTGAAACCGGCCTCCGCCAGGGCATCGATCAGGCGGATCTTCTCGTCCGTCGGGACAAAGACGGGTTCGATCTGGAAGCCGTCGCGGGTGGAGACCTCCTGGACGATCATCGCGTCGCTGCTCATGCCACGGCTCCCTTCTCGCGCAGGGCGGCGATGCGCTCGGAAGCGAGGCCGAGTTCGGTCAGCACCGCGTCCGTATGGGCACCGAGCGCCGGCCCCTGCCAGCGGACTTTACCGGGTGTCTCGGAGAGCTTCGGCACGATGCCGGGCATCTTCACGGCCGTCCCGCCGGGCAGCTCCGCCTGGAGGATCATGTCGCGGGCCCGGTAGTGCGGGTCGGCCACGATGTCGGCCACCGAGTAGATGCGGCCGGCCGGCACGTCGGCGGCGTCGAGGACCGCGAGCGCCTCCTCGACGGTCTTGGTCTTGGACCAGTCCGCGATGGTGGCGTCCAGCATGACGGATTGCTTCGAGCGGCCGTCGTTGTTGCGCAGGGCCGGGTCGTCCGCGAGGTCGGGCCGGCCGATCGCCGTCATCAGGCGGCGGAAGATCGGGTCGCTGTTGCCGGCGATGACCACGTAGCCACCGTCGCGCGTCGGATAGGTGTTCGACGGCGTGATCCCCGGCAGGGCGCCGCCGGTGCGGGTGCGGACCTCGCCCAGCAGGTCGTATTCGGGGACGAGGCTCTCCATCACGTTGAACACGCTCTCGACGAGCGAGACGTCGATGACCTGGCCCGCACCCTGCCCGGTCTTGACCCGCAAAAGGGCCATCAGCGCGCCGATGACGCCGTGGAGCGAGGCCAGGGTATCGCCGATGCTGACGCCGACGCGGGCGGGCGGGGCGTCCGGGCTGCCGGTGGTGAAGCGGATGCCGCCCATCGACTCGCCGATGGCGCCGAAGCCCGGGCGGTCGCGGTAGGGGCCGGTCTGGCCGTAGCCCGAGATGCGGACCATCACGAGGTTCGGGTTGAGGGCCGAGAGCACGTCCCAGCCGAGGCCGAGCTTCTCAAGCCCGCCGGGACGGAAGTTCTCGACCACCACGTCGGCGCTCTTGGCGAGCTGCTTGACGATGTCGAGGCCTTCCGGAGACTTCAGGTTGACCGCGATCGACTTCTTGTTGCGTGACTGCAGGTACCACCAGAGCGAGGTGCCCTCGTGCATCTTGCGCCATTTGCGCAAGGGATCGCCTTCACCCGGAGGCTCGACCTTGATCACCTCGGCGCCGAACTCGGCCATCAGCCGAGTCGCGAAGGGCGCGGCGATCAGCTGGCCAAGCTCAAGAACGCGAATACCGCTGAGCGGACCGGACATTCTCTCCTCCATCTTTTGTTGACTCACGAAATACTGCTGGTCGGGACGGCAAGTCCAAACGCGATGCGCCAGCGTGCGTTCGCGTGCCGAGAACGCAGCGGCTCAGCGCCCGGCTGCCCGCAGATGCTCCAGCAGCAGCGCGGCCGCCGGGGGCAGGAAGCCGGGACGGACGACGAGGCTGAGCGTGCGCTGCGCCCAAGGGTCGGTGAGCGGCACGGCGGCGAGCCGCATCGGCGGTCCGAGCAGGGCGTAGACGTGCTCCGGCACGGTGCCGAGACCCATCCCGACCTGCGCCATCCGGCAGATCGCGTCGAAGCTCGGCACGTGCATGCGCAGGCGCAGCGGCCGGCCGAGGCGCCGCGCCTCGTCCCGCAGTGCGGCGTAGATCGAACTCTCCGCGTGCAGCCCGACATGGTCGTACTCGAGCGTCTCGGCCAGCGCGACGGCGTCGCGGCCACTGAGCGGATGGCCGGCTGGCATCACCAGGACGAGGCGGTCGGTCCGGTACGGGTAGGCGGTGAGCGAACGCGTGTCGGTCCCGCCCGCGCAGAGGCCGAGATCGGCGAGCCCCTCCTCGACGCCCGCCACGACCCCGCCGCTCGGGCGTTCCTCCAGATCGACCCGGATCCCGGCCTGCTCGGCCAGGAAGGCCTGCAGGTCCTCCGGCAGAAATTCCACGATGGCCGAGAGATTGGCCAGCACCCGCACGAAGCCGCGCACCCCGCGGGCATGCTCGGCGAGTTCCAGCGCGATCTGCTCGGCGCTCGCCAGCATGCGGCGGGTGTGGTGCAGCAGCGTCTCGCCCGCCGGCGTCAGGCGCATGCCGCGGGGCTCGCGGGTGAGCAGGGTGCAGCCGAGGGCGTGCTCCAGTTCGGCGAGCCGCTTGCTCACCGCCGAGGGCGCGATCGCCGATCGCCGGGCCGCACCGTTGAGCGTCCCCTCCTCGCAGATCGCCGCGAACAGGCGGAGCGTCTTGAGGTCGAGGCGGCTCAGGATCGCCGCCGCGGGCAGGTCTGCGGGCATCCGGTCTCGCTCCCGGTCGGCGGCCGGCGCGCTCAGTCCCGCGATCCGACCGGCTGGCCGTAGGTCCCGTGACCGAGCTTTGCCCCCTGGCGGTTGACCAGACCGAAGCGCAGCACCGCCTGTTCCAGGTAGCCGATCGCATCGACGAGATACGCCCGCGCCGCCGCGATGCTGTCCTCGCCCTCTTCGACCGGCGTCTCGGCGAGCTTGACGGCGGCGATCAGCACCCGGTCGCGCTCGTCCTCGATCCGTGGGTCACGCTCGACATTGCCGCGGATCTTCGCGTCGAAGGTCTCGATGACCGACCAGGGCAGCGCGTCCTTGCCCTCCGGCGCCTGGAAGGCCAGGGCGTGCCGCCGCGCCGCCGCGCTGGCTGCCCTGACGTGGTCGGCGAGTTCTGCATCCATGCCCGGCCTCCGCGCGGCTCCGCCCCGATGTCCCGAACGTACTCCGGCCCGGTCCGTTGCCGTGGGGCCCCTTTTCGAGGCACGCCACAATCCGTCAAGGCGCGGGGCCGGAGGACTTACCTTGACGGTTCCGGCCCTTATCTCTCGATTCCGTGATCGATGCCGGGCTCTGCCTGGCGCACGGGGACGGAATGGGGGATGAGATGGGAATGACGCTGAACGCCGGGGCCCTGCGCCCGACATCCGCGGCGGCGCGCCTCCTCGGCGTGCTCACGGTGATCCTGGTGGCCACCGGCCTGTCGGGCTGCGGGGCGATCAACCGGGTGCCGACACTGCAGGAACAGGCGAAATCCGCCTGGAGCGAGGTCCAGAACCAGTACCAGCGCCGCGCCGACCTGATCCCCAACCTCGTCGAGACCGTGAAGGGCTACGCCCAGCAGGAGAAGGACGTGCTGATCGGGGTCACCGAGGCGCGGGCCAAGGCGTCGAGCGTGAAGGTTGACGCCTCGACGGTGACCGACCCGCAGAAGTTCAAGGAATACCAAGACGCCCAGAACCAGCTCTCCGGGGCACTCGGGCGGCTGCTGGTGACGGTGGAGAAATACCCCGACCTCAAGTCGAACCAGAACTTCCTCGCCCTGCAATCGCAGCTCGAGGGCACCGAGAACCGCATCGCCGTGGCGCGGCGGGACTATATCGGCGCCGTCCAGGCCTACAACACCGAGGTGCGCACGATCCCCGGCCGCTGGATTGCGGCCGTTCTCTATCCCGACGCCAAGCCCATGGAGACCTTCACGGCGACGCCAAACGCCGACCGGCCGCCGAACGTGAAGTTCTAGGGGCCTGTCCATGGGCCGGAGCATCCTGATGCGGGTGCGGCTCGCCCTGGCGCTCGCCGTCATCGCGGCCTGCCTGGCGGTCTACGCGGTCGGCGCCCTGGCCGCCGATCTGACCTTCCCGCCGCTCACGGGCCGCGTGGTCGACGTGGCCGGCCTCCTCACGCCGGACCAGCGCGGCAGGCTCGAAGCCAAGCTGAAGGCGCACGAGGACAAGACCTCGGATCAGGTGGTCGTCGCCACCGTGCCGAACCTCCAGGGCACGTCGGTCGAGGACTACGCCAACCGCCTGTTCCGGGACTGGAAGCTCGGTCAGGCCAAGACCAACAACGGCGTCCTGCTGCTGGTGGCGCCGAGCGAGCGCAAGGTCCGGATCGAGGTCGGGTACGGGCTCGAAGGCGCGCTCACCGACGCTCTCACCAAGGTGATCATCGCCACCGCCATCACGCCGCGCTTCAAGACCGGCGACTATTTCGGGGGACTCGACGCGGGCGTCGACGGGATCCTGTCGATCCTGGCCGGCGACGCGCAGGACTGGCAGCGCAAGCCCCAGGTGCGCGCGGACGAGGTCGATCCCGGCCAGGTGGCGCTGTTCATCATCCTGTTCCTGATCGTGCTGGTCGTGGCTTGGCGCATGAGCCGGGGCGGCAGCCGGATGGGCCGCGGCGGCGGGATCGTGATCCTGCCGGGCCCCGGCTCGGGCGGATGGGGTGGCGGCTTCTCGGATGGGGGATCGTCCGGCGGTTTCGGCGGCGGATTCTCGGGCGGGGGCGGCTCCTCGGGCGGCGGAGGAGCCTCCGGTGACTGGTAGCGCGGATGTGCTGACGTCAGCGGCGCGGGCGCGCCTCGCCCAGGCGGTGTCGCGGGCCGAGGCGGGCACGTCCGGCGAGATCGTCGTGATGGTGAGCCGGCGCGCGGGCGCGTATCACTCAGTCGTCCTGCTCGCGACGCTGATCGGGGCGCTGATCCTGCCCTGGCCGCTGATCGCGCTGACGACCTGGAGTGCGGCCTCGATCCTGCTGGCGCAGGCGGCATTCGTGGCGGCGATCCTGGTCGCGAGCCAGAATGAGCGGCTGCGCCTCGCCCTGGTGCCGCGACGCCTGCGCAGCGCCCGTGCCCGGGAGGCCGCCCGGCGGGCCTTCTGGTCGCGGGGCTTGAGCCTGACGGAGCGCCACACCGGCATCCTGCTCTATCTGTCGCTTGCCGAACGGCACGCGGAGATCGTCACCGATCTGGGGGTGTTGCGGGAGATCCCGCCCGCCGCCTGGGACGGTATCCTTGCCGACCTCGTGCGGGCGCTCGGGCGCGGCGAGGTCGAGGTCGGCCTCACCGCCGCGGTCGAGCGGGTCGGAGCCTGCTTGGCGGAGCGCCTTCCGGCAAGCCCCGGCGATCCGGACGAGTTGCCGAACCGGGTGATCGTCATCGATTAAGGCCGCTCCCAGTGGTGAAAGCGGCGGGCACGTTTTGTGCGCCGCCGCACGCAACGTGCCCGATCCCGTAACCAGCCGGGCTCCCGGGCGATTTTCACCCAGGAGACCGGCGCGCCGGGGTGCCAAGAGCATCGCCGCACGAAGGTGCCGAGACCGAGACGACAGGCGATGCCGGCACCGCTGGCCGCGCCCAAGGAGGCCGAGATGAAAATCCTGATCGCCGCGACACCGCTCACCGGCCATGTGAACCCGCTCCTCGCCGTCGGCCGTGCCGCAGCGGCGCGCGGCGACGAGATTCTGGTCCTCACCGATCCGGCTTTCCGGCCGAAGGTCGAGGCGGCGGGCCTGCGCTTCACCGCGTATCCGGACAACCATTCGGCCGAGTTCCGCGAGACCGAGTTGCCCGCCGGGCCGGAGCGCTACCGGACCGAGTTCCAGCGCCGCTTCGTCGATCCGATGCCCGTTCAGGCGGCCACGCTGCGGAAGCTGATCGCCGAGGAGGCGCCGGACGTGATCGTGGCCGGCAGCATGTTCCTCGGTGTCCTGCCGCTGCTCCTCGATACCGCTCCGCGGCCGCCGATCGTGACGGTCAATGTGAGCTTCCTATTTCTGGAACGGCCCGACCACGCTCCCATCGGCCTCGGCCTGCCGCCCGCCAGGGATCAATCCGAGCAGGGCCGCTATGCCGCCATGAAGGCCGGCATGGATGCGGCCTTCGCCAACCCGGTGCGCGCCTACACGGATGGCCATCTCGCCCGGCTCGGCCTGCCGCCGCTGCCAGCCTCGCTGCCGCACTCGATCGTCGTCCTGCCGGACCTGTTCCTTCAGCCCACCGTGCCGGGCTTCGAATACGATTACGGCACGCTGCCGCCGGGCGTGCGCTTCATCGGCCTGCTCCAGCCCCCACCCCGCCCGCGCCGCTGCCGGAATGGTGGCCGGAGCTGGAGCAGGCGAACGCGGCGGGCAAGCCGGTCGTGCTCGTCACGCAGGGGACGCTGGCCAACGCGGATTTCGGCGAACTGGTCGAGCCGACGCTGGCCGCCCTGGCCGACCGGACCGATCTCCTCGTCCTCGCCACGACCGGCGGCCGCCCCGTCGCGACGCTGCACGGGCCGATCCCGGACAATACGCGTGTCGCCAGCTTCCTGCCGTTCCGCGATCTGCTGCCGCGTGTGAGCGTGCTGGCGACCAACGGCGGCTACGGCAGCGTCTCGCAGGCGCTCGCCGCCGGCGTACCGATCGTCTCGGCGGGGCTGACCGAGGATAAGGCGGAGGTGAACGCCCGGATCGGCTGGTCCGGCGTCGGCCTCAATCTCGGAACCAACGCCCCGAGCGCCGAAGCCCTGCGCGAGGCGGTGTCGCGCGTGCTCGATGAGCCCGGCTTCCGGCAGCGCGCCGAGGCGATGCGGGCGGCCTTCGCGGCCCGTGACGCCATGGCGTCCATCCTGACGGCGGTCGACGATCTCGCCCGGTCGGGGTCGGCGCGCGCTGGCGCCAGCATGGCGAGCCCGCTGGCGAGGTCGGCATGAATCCCGCCTCCGAGCGCACGGCTCTGCGCGTCGTCGTCGATCTCAACCGCTGCCAGGGCTACGCGCAGTGCTGCTACGCGGCGCCCGACGCCTTCACCCTACGCGGCCACGAGATCCTGTTCTACGATCCCAACCCGCCGGCCGCGCGGCGCGGCGCGATCGAGCGGGCGGTCCATGCCTGCCCGGTCCGTGCCATCAGCCTCCAGGCCGGCGCGGATGATGGAGAGCCGTCGTGAATCCTGAGGCCGCCGGCATCGTCGTGGTGGGCGCCTCGCTCGCGGGCCTGCGCGGCGCCGAGGCCCTGCGCCGGGCCGGCTACGGTGGGCCGCTGACCCTGGTCGGCGCGGAGCCGTACCGGCCCTACGACCGTCCGCCCCTATCAAAGCATGTGCTCGTCGGAGAGCTGGACGCGGATGCGACCCGGCTGCCGGAACTGGCGGCCCTTCGGGCCCGCTGGCGGCTCGGGAGCCCGGCTCTGGCCCTGGATCGCGGGAGCCGGACGATCCGGCTCGGGGACGGATCGGTTCTGGCCTACGACAAGCTCCTCATCGCCACCGGGGCCGAGGCCCGCCCCTGGCCGGCCGAGACCGGCGGCGGGCTGAGCGGGATCTTCACCCTGCGCGGTCGCGACGACGCGGCTTCCTTGCGGGCAGCTTTGGTTGCGGGGCCCCGCCGCGCCCTTATCGTCGGCGGCGGCCTGATCGGCTGCGAGGCGGCCTCGTGCCTGCGCGACCTCGGGCTCGCCGTGACCCTGGTCGATCCGAACCCCACACCGCTCACCCCTGCCCTCGGCACCTTCGTCGGCGGGGTCATTGGCCAATGCCTGCGCGATTCCGGGGCCGAGTTCCGGCCCGGCACGCTGGTGCGCGCCTTCGAGGGCGATGCTGCCGGACGTGTCGTTCGCGCCCGGCTGGCGGACGGCAGCGCCATCGAGGCCGACCTCGTCATCGCGGCGCTCGGCGCGACCCGGGCCACCGGCTGGCTCCGCGGGGCTGGCCTGATGGCGGATCCCGGCGGCCTCACCTGTGACGCCGCCTGCCGGGCCCGCGACGCGGACGGGGCGCCCTGCCCGGACATCTACGCGGCCGGCGACGTCGCCCGCTGGCCGATCCGGCTCTACGGCGAGCGGCTGGTCTCGGTGGAGCACTGGGGCAACGCCGTCGAGCAGGCGGCCCATGCCGCGCGCAACATGCTGGCCGGTCCGGACGACCAGCAGCCCTACGAACACCTGCCGGCCTTCTGGTCGAGCCAGTTCGGGATCAACATCAAGCTCGTGGGCCTGCCCGAGGGCGCGGATTCGATCGCCGTTGTGCAGGGTTCGCGCGCCGCGCGGCGGTTCCTCGCCGTCTACGGCCGGTCCGGGCGAAGCATCGCGGCGGTCTCCTTCGATCAGGCCCGATGGCTGCCGGCCTATGCGCAGGCCATTGCGGCCGGCAGCGCCTTCCCGCCGATCACCGACGCCACCGATCAGCCCCGCATCGAGATCGCCGCGCCGGGATTTCCGCAGCCGCGCCCGGTCGCCCCGACGCCCCGCGCCGCCGAGAGTGTTCATGCCTGACGACGCTCTGTTCGCCGCCGTGATGGACCCGGCCAACCGGCCGAACCCCTACCCGCTCTACACCCGGCTGCGGCAGCGTCCGGTCTCGCGCCAGCGCGACGGAAGCTACGTGGTCAGCACCCATGCGGCGATCCGCGGCCTGATCTTCGACCCGCGTCTCAGCTCGCAGGACCTGCCGCCGTTCAAGCGGCCGCCCACCGGCAATCCGATCCGGGACTGGCTCCTCAACCCGATCCGGAGCCGCATCGCCACCGCCCACCGCCCGCTGATCTTCCGCGATCCCCCGGATCACGACACCCTGCGCGCCGCCGTGATGCGCGAGTTCACGATCGAGCGGGTCCAGGGACTCCGCCCGCGCGTCGCCCGGGAGGTCGATGCGCTCCTCGATGCCTGCCGGGGACGCAGCGAGATCTGCTTGGTGAGGGACCTGTCGTACCCCCTCCCCGTCTCGGTGATCTGTGAGCTGCTCGGCGTCCCGCAATCGGACGAGCCGCGCTTCCAGTCCTGGGCGACGCGGCTCGCCACGGCGCTTGAGCCCGATGCGCGCCACGACGTGGAGAGCCGCCGGCACACGGTGACCGCCTTCGATGCGATCTCGGACTACATGCGCGACCTCATCCGCGAGAAGCGCAGACGACCGGTCGACGACATGCTCAGCGGGCTGGCCGCGCCGGGTCCCGGCGGCAAGAAGCAGATGAGCGATTTCGACCTGATCGCCACCGCGATCCTGCTGCTGGTGGCGGGCCACGAGACCACCGTGAACCTCATCACCAACGCCATGCTCACGCTGCTGCGGCATCCGGAGGAGCTGGCCCGGCTGCGTGCCGATCCCGAACGTGCCCCGCGGCTGATCGAGGAGGTTCTGCGCTTCGAGCCGCCGGTGCATTTCCGGACCCGCAAGGCGCTCGGATCGATTCCGGTCGCCGGCGAGACGATCCCGAAGGGGGCGCCCGTGATCCTGCTGTTCGCCGCGGCGAACCGCGATCCCGCCCGGTTCGACGCGCCCGACCGGTTCGATCCCGACCGGCCCGACATCGAGCATTTCGGGTTCGGGGGCGGCCTGCACTATTGCGTCGGCGCCCCGCTGGCGCGGATCGAGGCCGAGATCGCCCTGGTCGCATTGAGCCGCCGCCTCGTCGCCCCGCGATTGATGCGGGATCCGCCGCCTTACCGGCCCGGTGCCTCCTTGCGCGGGCCGGAGCAGCTTCACATCGGAATCGACGGAGTTGCGTGATCCGGTGACGCTGCGCGGGGCCTGCCGCGCTCAATCGTGAAGAGCGGGTGAAGACCGCTGTTTCACGTGAAACATTTATAAACCGTCGGCCTCCTCGCCATAAAACGCGACAGGACGTCCGCCGGCTCAACGCCGCACCGGCACCGGCCCGTTCATGCCCGGTCAGTCGGAATAGCCGTCGGCGCCGCCGCCGTACCAGTAAATCTTCGGAGCCTCGGCGAGCGGCGTGCCGCTGGCGAAGCGACCGACGAGGTCCGGATTGGCGAGGTAGGGCCGCCCGAAGCTGAACAGATCGGCGCCCCCTCGGCCAGTTCCTTCTCCGCAAGATCGAGCGTCAGATCGTTGTTGCCGATGAACGCACCCTCGAACCGGCGGCGCAGGTCGAGGAAGTCGACCCCGTCCGGCACCTCCCGGGATTCCTGCGTGACGCCCTCGGCGTTCGAGCGGCTGCGGGTCAGCGGCGCCATCCTGACGCGGTTCTTCAGGGTCAGGTCGCCGATGGTGACGGGCTGAAGGATCGGGCTGCTCGGCATGAGATCTCGCAGGGGCTCGAGAGGCGGGGCGCGCGGGGATGACCGGAGCAGCGCCGGGGTGTCGCGATGCGGCGGTTCAGCGAAGGGCCTGAGAGCCCCGCCGGCCTGACAACCGGCCGGGAACAGGGGCGAGTTCCCGGATGCGAGGGACCGATGGCCTCCGCGCGGTCACGGCGGCCGGAACTTGGCCGTACCAGGCGCGGCTTTATCCCGGAGGCGGCCCCACCCACGGCCACGATTCCCGAGACACTTGGAGACCCCTGCGATGAAGGCACTGTGCTGGCACGGCCGAAACGACATCCGCTGCGACACGGTCCCGGATCCGGTCATCGAGGATTCCCGCGACGTGATCATCAAGGTGACGAGCTGCGCCATCTGCGGCTCGGACCTGCATCTGATGGACGGGCTGATGCCGACCATGAAGAGGGGCGACGTTCTCGGCCACGAGTTCATGGGCGAAGTCGTCGAGGTCGGACAGGGCTTCACCAAGTTCAAGAAGGGCGACCGGATCGTCGTGCCCTTCAACATCAATTGCGGCGCGTGCCGCCAGTGCAAGCTCGGCAACTGGTCGGTCTGCGAGCGCTCGAACCGCAACGCCGAGATGGCGGCCGCGCAGTTTGGCTACACCACGGCCGGCCTGTTCGGTTACTCGCACCTCACCGGCGGCTATGCGGGCGGCCAGGCCGAGTACGTGCGCGTGCCCATGGCAGACGTGGCCCCCATGAAGGTGCCGGACGGCATGGACGACGAGGCCGTCCTGTTCCTCACAGATATCCTGCCCACCGGCTGGCAGGCCGCCGAGCATTGCGAGATCCAGGGCGGCGAGACCATCGCGGTCTGGGGCGCGGGTCCGGTGGGCATCTTCACCATCCAGTCGGCCAAGATCATGGGTGCCGGGCGCATCATCGCGATCGAGACCGTGCCGGAGCGCATCGCGTTGGCCAAGAAGGCCGGCGCCACCGACATCATCGACTTCATGAACGAGGACGTCTTCGATCGGATCAAGGAGATCACGAAGGGTCAGGGCGCCGATGCCGTGATCGACTGCGTCGGCATGGAGGCGAGCGCCGGCCATGGCGGCATCACCGGCATGCTCTCGGCCGTTCAGGAGAAGCTGACCGCCACCGAGCGGCCTTACGCCTTAGCCGAGGCGATCAAGGCGGTGCGGCCCTGCGGCATCGTCTCGGTGCCGGGTGTCTATGGCGGCCCGCTGCCGGTCAATATGGGCTCGATCGTGCAGAAAGGCCTCACCCTCAAGAGCGGCCAGACCCACGTGAAGCGCTATCTCGAGACGCTGACCAAGCTGATCCAGGAGGGGAAGATCGACACGACTTCCCTGATCACGCACCGGTCGCAGAACCTCGCCGAGGGGCCGGACCTCTACAAGACCTTCCGCGACAAGAAGGACGGCTGCGTGAAAGTGGTGTTCCACCTCAACTGAGGCGGAGCGCGCCGCGGCCGGGTTCCGGTCGCGGCGGTCCGTCCCACGGCTCCGTCCGCAGACTGCGTCTGCGCGGCGCGCTGTCTTCCGAAAACCGTGTATACGCGGCCGGAAGGTGGTGCGCGGGCGCCGCCTGAACCGTCCGGACTCGCGATGTGCAACCTCTACAGTCTGCGCACCGGCCCCGCGGAGCTGCGCCGGGCCTTCGGGATCGCGCAGGATCGCACCGGCAATCTGCCGCTTTTGCCGGCTATTTTCCCCGACCAGATGGCGCCGGTCGTCCTGAACGGGGCAGCCGGCCGGGAACTCGCCCTGATGCGCTGGGGCATACCGGGGCCGAAGGCGTTCGGCGAGCATCCGGTCACCAACGTGCGCAACGCGGCAAGCCCGCACTGGCGGCCCTGGCTCGGGCCGGCCCATCGCTGCCTCGTGCCGGTCACCGCCTTCAGCGAATATGCCGACACCAAGCCGCGCAAGACGCCGGTCTGGTTCGCCCTCGACGAGGACAGGCCGCTCTTCGCCTTCGCGGGGATCTGGCGGCCCTGGACCGGTGTGCGGGGCACGAAGCGCGAGAACCCCGACCGGGTGGCGGAGGAGCACCGCCTGTTCTCGTTCCTGACCACGGAGGCGAATGGCGTGGTCGGTCCGGTCCATCCGAAAGCGATGCCGGTCCTTCTGACGGAGCCGGCGGAATGGGCGACCTGGCTCGAAGCGCCCGCCGCGGAGGCGCTCCGGCTGCAGCGCCCGCTGCCGGATTCGAAAATGCGGGAGGTCGCCCGCGGCGCGCGGTCGGACGGAGCCGAGTCGGTGACGGATCCCGCAGCCTGAGCGGGCGTCAGCCGCCCGCGGGGTCCACCGGCGACGCGGTGGCGGAGGACGCACCCGGCGTCCAGCCGCGGGCGCGCCAGCGTGCCGTCACGGCGGCGTTGAGCCGGGCGATCCGCGCCCGATGGGCCTCCCAGAACGAGCGCGGGGCAGCCGGCCTCGCGGTTTCCTGCTCATGATGCGCCGGAACCTCCGGTCGACCGGCCAGGCGGATCGGGACGGCGCGGCGGCGGAGCGGAGCGGCGCTTCGCGCCTCGGGATCGGCCAGAATCGCCTGGGCGCGCGCGCAGTAGAGCTGCGACAGGGGCGACATCAGCTCCGATCCGTGGCCCGCCCGGTACTTCATCAGGGCGCGGCACAGGTCACCGTCGGCCCGGCGCCAAGCCTCGGCGAGGTAGCGCACCCCGTAGCGGACATTGATCTCCGGGGACGCGAGTTCCGCGGCCGTGCCCCGGAAGCCGAGCATCGCCGCGGTGGTGGGCCTGACCTGCATCAGCCCGATCTCGCCGACACTGCCCACCACGGTGGGATCGTAGCCGCTCTCGATGCGCATGACCGCGTCGGCCACCGCGAGGGGCAGCCCGGTGCCCGCCGCCTCCCGGGCGATGAGCGGCAGGAAGCGGGCGCGCGCATCCGCGGCGGGCACCGGCTCGGCGGCCGGCGGGACCGGCGGCAGGGCGGCCATGCCCAGAGCATGCACCGCCAGGAACGTCGCGGGCCGGGCCTGCGCGGCCGTGGCGGAGAACAGCACCAGGAGGAGGAATGGAAGGCGCATGGGCCGCCACGCGGGAGGTTCGCCGCCCTGGCTATACCCGTCGCCTCAACGAAGCCTTAGCTGTGGCCCCCGGCCGGGAGGCACCGATGGTCACTGAACCTGACCGCCGCCCCGCGCCTGCAGCAGTCGCAGGGCCTCGCCCAGCACGGCGTGCAGGTCCGCCGCACCCTGCGCACTGAGCGGCAGCCCGACCCGCTGCCCATGGATCGTGTCGAGCACGACCATGGCGAGATCCTCGCCGATCAGCAGGCTGGGCTGGGGCAGGCAGAGCGGCAGGACGAAATCGCCCTCGACCTCGCCGAGGACGTCCACGGCATCGGCGGGGCGGAAGGGCGGTTTTGGATCCGTCATCGCGGCCTGTCCTCGCGTTCCTCTCCGGTGCGATGGGTGGGCGGCTCCGATCGGCTGGCTTGGTCACGCCGGCCGGGCGAGCCCGCCTACCCGCGATCCCGGTCCGGCACGCGCAGCGACCGGACCGTGAGCGTGTCGATCTCCAGCGAGCCGACCTCCAGGGCGCCGACCCGGGCGCGACCCACCGAGAGGCGGCCGATCGCGAAGGCGCCGAGCGCCACCGCGCCGATCGCCGCGACCCCGAGCGCCAGCGCGCCCAAGGCCGAGGCGCCCATCGTGCCGGCCCCGACGGCCCCTACACCGAGCAGCGCCGTGTCGCGGGGCGGGACGAGGCCGGACTCAGCCGCGCGGCCGCCCGTCTCCTCCTGAACCCTCGATGCGCTCATGCGGGCCCTCGCTGCCGGTCCTCGGGGACGATTCATATACCCGACGTTAACCGCGTTTTCACGCCGTCTGCGAAGGATGCCGCCCGATCCCGGCCGGCCCGGACCGCGCGTCCGGTGGCCAGAGAGGACGCCGCCCGTGCAGCACCTGTTCCCGGCCTTCACGATCTTCGCCTTCGGCTGCCTGCTGATCCATGTCGGACGCGCCTATGCCCGGGCGACCACGATGCTGCTCTCGGCCACCGCGCTGATGCTGAGCCTGACCCTGGGCACCGTGCTCTGCCAGCGGATCGGCCTGGCCGAGGCCGGCGCGCCGTCCTGGTCGTCGCTCGGCCGGTCCGGTCAGTAAAGCCGCGTGCGATAGGCGTCGGCGATCGTGGCCTCGGCTTCCGCGACATCCGCGGCGGCGGTCTGGTCGGCGAGGATGCGGCCGAGGCTCGGGAAGGTGCTGCGCTCGACCTGGCGCGCCGGATCCCAGAGCTGGGAGCGGATTATCGCCTTGCCGCAATGGAAGAACGCCTCCCGCACCCGCACCACGAGGCCGGCGGCCGGCACCTTCCCCTGCGCGCTCAGCGGTTCGAGCAGCGCGGGATCCTGGGTCATCGCGGCGGTGCGGTTCACCCGCAGGGTCTCGTTGATCCCCGGCACGAGGAAGATCAGCCCGACGCCGGGGCTCTCCAGCAGGTTGAGGAATGTGTCGATGCGGTTGTTGCCGCGCCGATCCGGGATCACCAGGGTCCGGGCGTCGGGCACGGCCACGAAGCCCGGCGCGTCGCCGCGGGGGCTCGCATCGACGTTGCCCGCCGCGTCGACGCTCGCCACGATCACGAACGGCGAGAGCGCGATGAACCGTTGGCCGTACGCGTCGATATGGTCGAGCACCTTGTGGGCAGCCAGCGGCCCGACGGCGCCGAACTGCGCGCGCAGCGTCTCCGCGTCGCGAACCGTCGTGGGGGTGGGCCATTCCGGCGTCCATGAGAACCTCGCGGCGGGCCTGACGACTGACTGGCCAGGCGGTCGCGGATCCGTCAAGCCAGATCAGGGCCAGACCCGGATCGCCACGGGGCGGCGCAGCAGGTCGCGGTCGGAGGTGATCGTGCAGCCCTCGGTGCGCAGGCGCGCGTAGGTCAGGAGCGCGGTGTCGCCGATATCGTCGAAATTGCGCCCCCGCGCGTCAGGGTCGAGCAGCGACGGGTAGGCAATCAGCGGCGCTGTCGCCGTGCAGGGATCGTCGTAGAGGGTCGCGCCTTCCAGGAGCAGCCGCGGCTTGTCCCAGGTGATCAGGTCGCGGGAAGTCGTCCAGTAGAAGCCGGAGCGTTCGAACCCGTCGCCCGCCTTGGCCATGAACACGCCGATCCAGGCGCCCGAGCCGCGGTGGCGGACGAGCGCCCCGACCGGACCCGGGAACGGCCCCACCGGGCGGCAGGTCGCCAGGATGGGGCGGGCGGCGCGGTAGGGATCCGGGAAGGACGCCGTGAAGCCGGCGCCGGTCCAGGCGCGCCAGCGGGTCGGGTCGGCGGGATCGTCGCTGCGGAACAGGCAGACCCCCGACTCCTGATCGCTGCCGGGGCGAGTCCAGCCGGTGGTCGAGGCGAGGAAATAGCGCCAGCGCCCGTCGGAGACGATGTTCGACGGGTTGAAGAAGCCCCGGTGCCGGCCCTGGTCGACCTCCTGCCGGAACGGCGCGCCGGCCACAACCGCGGGTGGGTTTCCCCGCTGGAAGCTGCGGCCGCCATCCGTGGAGGCGGCGGCCGTGATCGTGTTGTACCAGCAGGCCATGTAGGCGGCCGCCGGGCAGCGGCCCGGATGCGCGTTGGCCTGATACTCATGATGCAGGAGCGCGGCGACCCGGGTGCCGTCCTCGGTCCAAGTGGCGGTGATCCAGGACCGGTCGTCGTAGGCCGCCGGATCCGACTTCTCGCCGGACTCGAGCACCACCGTGCAGTCGAGCTTGAGGTGGCCGAGATCCGGCCCGCGCAGCGCGCGGTTGCGGTAATGCATCCCGTAGAGCGCCACCGCACCCGCGGCGTCGCGGAAGGCGCGCGCCGGCGCGTCCGGAACATCGGCGCCGTCGCAGGCATCGCGGCCTGCCTTGAAGACGATCGCGGGCGGTCCGACCAGGGTCAGGGCCGAGAGCGGCGGATCGGCGGCGGGCGCAGGAAGCGGTCGGAAAATCGGGGCGGCGAGAACGATCGCGAGACACAGCACTGCGGCCCTCCCTCCCACCTTTGCGGGGGAGGGGACCCTGTGCAGCAGGAGGGGACAGGGGCAGCGCGACGACTCAGGATGGAACACCTGACGGGTCTTTTCCGGCAGCGTCGCTCCCCTCTCCCGACCCTCGCTGACGCGAGGGCCACCCTCCCCCGCAGAGGGGGAGGGGATGCGCGGGGCGGCCTGGGTTCAAGCCTGTCGCGGCCCAATGCACCGGCGCCTCGACCCGTCCCAGCGATCCGATCCGCCAAACCCATGGTCGCCATCCGGGTGCGTCCCGGCCGCGCCTGGACAAACAGGGCGAGATTCGCTTGAGACTCCTTACAGAGTACTTGCCGCCCTACGGCCCGACCGAAAGTCCTCCATGCTGCTCCTGATCCTCGGGCTCGTGCTGTTCCTCGGCACGCATGCCTTCTCGATGGCCCGGGCCCGGCGCGCCGAGATCGTCGGCCGGATCGGCGAAGGCCGGTACAAGCTCGGCTACGCCGCCCTGTCGCTGTTGGGGCTGGTGCTCATCGGCGTCGGCTTCCACGATTACCGCCTGAGCGGCTATATCCCGGTCTGGGATCCGCCGGTCTGGACGCGCCACCTCGCGCTCCTTTTGGTGTGGCTCGCCTTCATCTGCCTCGCCGCGGCCTACCTGCCCGGCCATATCCGCGCGCGGGCCAAGCATCCGATGCTGCTCGCCGTGAAGATCTGGGCGACCGCGCATCTGCTCGCCAACGGCGATCTCGGCTCGATCCTGCTGTTCGGCGGCTTCCTGGCCTGGGCGGTCTCCGCCCGGATCAGCGCCAAGCGCCGGGCTCTGGCCCCGGGCGCCGTTGTCGCCCAGCATGCCGGCCCGGCGGCCGGCCCGCAGGGCTGGCGCAACGACATCCTGGCGGTGGTGATCGGCACGGTGGCGTGGTTCGTGTTTGCCCGCTACCTGCACTATCCGGTGATCGGCGTGCCGGTCTGGCCCGGCACCGCCTGAGACTCCGCCTGTCGCCAACCCGGCGTCCGTGTGTTAGGCGCGAGGCCCGATCGAGTACGAGGTGGCCCGCTGAAACCATGCGGGCCGGGATAGAATGGCCGAGAACAACGAGTTCCTCCGCGAGGTCGACGAGGATTACCGCCGCGACCGGATCCTCCAGATCTGGAAGCGCTACAGCGGCGTGATCATCGCGCTCGCCGTGCTCGTGGTGGTGGGTGTCGCCGGCTGGCGCTACTGGCAGGCCCAGCAGCGCGCGGCGGCCGAGACCGCCTCGGTGCAGTTCGACGCGGCCAACCGGCTCGCCAAGGACGGCAAGGTCGCGGAGGCCGACAAGGCGTTCGACGCCCTGGAGGCGCAGGGCCCGGCGGGTTACCGGCTGCTCGCCCAGTTCCGCGCTGCGGCGGAGACCGGCAAGCGCGACCCGGCGGCGGGCGCCGCGGAATTCGACAAGCTCGCCGACGATACCCGCCTCGGCGACGGCCTGCGGGACCTCGCGCGCCTGCGCGCCGCGCTGCTGCGCCTCGACGGACCCAACCCGGACGCAGCGCTGACCAACCTCCAGGGCCTGGCCGCCGGCACGCCGTTCCGCCACACCGCCCGCGAGATGCTGGGCCTCGCCGCCCTGAAGAAGGGCGATTACGAGGAGGCGGGACGATGGTTCGACCAGATCGTGGCCGATCCCGACACCCCGCGGAACCTGCGCGAGCGCATCGAAGTCTACGCAGCGATCGTCGCGGGCGGGCCCGTCACGGTGACCGAGGCCAAGCCCGAGGCCGCAGCTCCGCCCCCGCCGATCACGCGCTGATTTTCTTCGGACTTTTCGAGATCGACCATGGACATGCCGACCGTCGCCATCGTCGGGAGGCCGAACGTCGGCAAGTCGACCCTGTTCAACCGGCTCGTGGGCAAGAAGCTCGCGCTGGTCGACGATCGCCCCGGCGTCACCCGCGACCGGCGCGAGGGCGATGTCGCGTTCGGCGGCCTCCACTTCCGGGTGATCGACACCGCGGGCCTCGAGGAGGCCGATGCCGCGACCCTCACGGGCCGCATGCGGATGCAGACCGAAGCGGCGATCCTGGCCGCCGACGTGGTGCTGTTCGTGATCGACGCCCGCGCCGGCGTGCTGCCGGCCGACCAGCCCTTCGCGGAACTGGTACGCCGGGCCGGCTGCCCGGTCATCC
The DNA here is from genome assembly GCA_050632875.1 of Methylobacterium sp. P31. Lineage (GTDB taxonomy): Bacteria > Pseudomonadota > Alphaproteobacteria > Rhizobiales > Beijerinckiaceae > Methylobacterium. The sequence continues at coordinate 1,028,033 of JBODSC010000001.1, forward strand.
TGATCGCCAACAAGGCCGAGGGCGGCGCCGGGCTGGCCGGGGCCTACGAGGCCTTCACCCTCGGGCTCGGCGACCCAATCCCGTTCTCGGCCGAGCACGGCGAGGGTGTGGGCGAGCTCCACGAGGCCCTCAAGGCTGCCCTGCCCCGGCGCGAAGACGATGAGGACGCGGAGGACGAGGCGGATTCCGCCGGCGGCCGGCCCCTGAAGGTCGCGATCGTCGGTCGGCCGAATGCCGGCAAGTCCACGCTGATCAACCGCATGCTCGGCGAGGACCGTCTGCTCGTCGGCCCCGAAGCCGGCATCACCCGCGATTCGATCTCCCTCGACTGGGAGTGGCGCGGGCGCCGCATCAAGCTCCACGACACGGCCGGGATGCGCCGCCGCGCCCGGATCGACGACAAGCTGGAGAAGCTCGCGGTCTCGGACGGGTTGCGCGCCGTGCGCTTCGCCGAGGTGGTGGTGGTGCTCCTCGACGCCACGATCCCGTTCGAGAAGCAGGATCTCACCATCGTCGACTTGGTGGAGAGCGAGGGCCGCGCCCTCGTGATCGGCCTGAACAAGTGGGATCTCGTGGCCGACCAGCCGGGCCTGCTCAAGCAGCTGCGCGAGGATTGCACCCGGCTGCTGCCGCAGGTGCGGGGCGTCGCGGTGGTGCCGCTCTCCGGTCTTGCCGGCGAGGGTGTCGACAAGCTGATGCAGGCGGTGGTGCAGGCGGCCGAGGTCTGGGACACGCGCATCTCGACCTCGCGCATCAACGACTGGCTGAACGAGGCGACCTCCCGCAACCCGCCCCCGGCGGTCTCGGGGCGGCGGATCAAGATCCGCTACGCCACGCAGGTGAAGAGCCGGCCGCCGCATTTCGCGCTGTTCGGCAACCAGCTCAACGCCCTGCCGAAATCCTACACGCGCTACCTCGTGAACGGCCTGCGCGAGACCTTCAACCTGCCGGGCACGCCGATCCGCCTGTCGCTCAGGACCTCGCAGAACCCGTTCGACAAGGGCTGAGGCCCGGACTGTACCGCCCCCTTCCAACCCGCGGCCCCCATCCTGAGGGGGTTGGCTTGGAGGGTACCGCGCGTACCGGCTGCCATAGCCCATCCGGAACCGGGGCAACGTCACCGGGGCCGGCTCTAGCGGGCTGCGTCGGCGATCCAATCGACAGCCGCCGCGAGGGCGGCGCGCTCGTCCTTGCCCGCGGCAAGGGCGGCTTCGAAGGCCGCGATCTGCCCGTCCGCGCTGGTCCCGTCGGCGACGAGGGTGCGAGCGCGGGTGACGTCGGCGCTGCAGCCCAGAGCGTCGGCATCCTCTTCCACCAGGGACAGGACAGCCTCCAGCGCTTCGGGGAACGGCACCGCCTCGCCCCGGCCCTCGTCGATCAGCGCGGCGCCGACGCCGCTGTGCTGGGCGCGCCACAGATTCTCCGAGGCCAGCGCCCGCGACACGCCGTCGAGACCCGCCTGGAGGTCGGGCCGGCGCACGCACAGGCGCACTAGACAGCGGAACAGGGCGGCGATGCACAGCGAGTCGCCGAGCCGGGTGCAGGCGTCGGCGATGCGCAGTTCCAGGGTCGGAAACTTGATCGAGGGGCGCAGCGACCACCACAGGAAGCTCGCATCGGCAATGGCGCCCGAGCGGGTCATGATGTCGACGAACCGCGCGTAGGCGGCGGCATCGGGGAAGATCTCGGGCAGGCCACTGCGGGGCAATTCGCCGAAGACGCTGAGCCGGTAAGCCTTCAGCCCGGTCGCCTCCCCTGCCAGAACGGCGAGGACGCGGAGAGCGCCAGCAGCAGCGGCTGGAACGGCAGCAGCCGGTTCATCAGGTCGATGCGGGCATCGGGATCCGGCACCTCGACGTGGACATGCATGCCGCAGATCAGCGCCCGCCGGGCCGCGATGCCGACATCGGAGAGGATGCCCTTGTAGCGCGCGCCGTCGGTGGCGGTCTGGCGCGACCAGCGCGCGAGGGGTGGGTGCCGCAGGCGAGCAGCATCAGGCCGTTCTCCGCCGCGATGCGGGCGAGCCGCGCCCGCTGGCCGCCGAGATTCTCCCGGGCGACTCGGGCGTCCGTGAGCGGCGGCGTGCAGACCTCGACCTGCGCGGCGACCAGTTCCCGCCCGGTTTCGGGCAGTTCCGCCTTCACGCGGGCGTGAAATCCGGCGAGGTCGCCCCGCGGCGTCCCGCGGGTCTCGGCATCGGCGAGGAAATACTCCTCCTCAATGCCGAAGCGGTAGCTGTGGGTGCTCATCCTGCTCTCCGGGCGATGGTCGCTACGACATAGAAGCCGCGCAGACGGTTTCGACGGGACAGAGGTGGCGATGCTGGTACCGGACCCGGGGTCCGCACCAGTTCGGGCGATCTCCGCACCGGGTCCGGGCTTTTCGCACCCAGAGCGTGTGGCGCTGAAACTTCCGGTCGCCCAGTCTCCGTAGAGGCCCGCGACGCCCCACCGGGCGCGATTCACGGGAGCCTACATGTCCAAGATGCTTCTCCGCCTCGCCTTCAGCTTCGGCCTTGCCGCCGCTGCGGCGAGCCCCGTCCTCGCCAAGAACCCGATGGTGGGCGGCGCGCCGATGTACGCGAGCAAGACCATCGTCGAGAACGCCGTCAACTCGAAGGATCACACCACCTTGGTGGCCGCCGTGAAGGCTGCCGGCCTGGTGGACACCCTGTCGGGTCCGGGTCCCTTCACGGTGTTCGCGCCGACGAACGCCGCCTTCGCCAAGCTGCCCCCGGGGACGGTCGAGACGCTGGTGCAGCCGCAGAACAAGGCCCAGCTGACCAGCATCCTCACCTATCACGTGGTGCCGGGCGTCTACACGGCCAAGGACCTGATGGCGGCCGTCCGCCAGGGGGCGGCCAAGCCCAGCTCAAGACCGTTCAGGGTGAGCCGCTCACGGTCACCGCCAAGGGCAGGAAGGTCTACGTCACCGATGCCAAGGGCAATACCGCGACGGTGACAATCGCCAACGTCATGCAGTCGAACGGTGTGATCCATGTCATCAACGGCGTACTGATGCCCTGACGCGATCCGGGGCGGCCCATGCTCCGCCCCGTGAGGTCCCCTGCCCTCTCCGGTCCAGCCGGAGGGGGCATCGCCGATTCGGCACCGCCGCTCAATCGCGGATCAGGCGGCCCGAATAGATGGCCGGGCCGGTCGGCTTTCCATTCGGCGCGCCCCCTTCGGTTCGACCGTGACCGCGAAGGTCGCGTTTTCGGTGCTGGCACGCAGGGCCGCCGGGATCGGCAGACGCGCGGTCCCGCCCGGGACGAGGCCGAGGGATTGCGGGGCCGCCCCCGCGTCGATGTACCAGAGTTCGAGGCTCCGATCCGGCGGCGTTTCCGCCGCGAGGCTGCGCACCTGCACGACGCCCGCCCGCAGATCGACACGCACGATGAGGGCCGGCAGTGTGCCCCCCGGTCGACGACGGCGAGATATTGCGGCGGCTCGCGGAGCGCCGCGGAGAACCCGGCGGCGATCCAGAGGGCAAGGCCCGCAGCGAGCGCCGCCGCAGCCGCCGCGGCCGTCCGCCAGCGCCGGACCCTGCGCTCCAGGCGGATGATCCGGTCGCCGGCGGCATCGGGGGTGGTCACGCCGGCTTTTGGGGGGATCCTGGCTTCGATGGCCGCCCAGAGCGCGGGATCGGGCGTGACCGGCGGGACCGCCGCGGCCAGCGGTGCCAGGCGCGCCTCCCAAGCCGCGACCGCGCCGCGCAGATCGGCGCGCTCGTCCAGCGCTCGGGCGAACGCGGCACGCTCGTCCGGCGGCAGGGTGCCGAGGACATACTCCCCTGCAGCCCCGTCGGGATCGTCTTGCCAGACAGGCGGGGTGCCGGATCCGCTCATGGCGCCTCCAGGCAGGTACGCAGGCTGAGCAGGCCCCGGCGCAGCCAGGTCTTGATCGTGTTCACCGGCCGATCATAGCGCGCGGCGAGTTCCTCGCGGGACCAGCCCTCGCAATAGGCGAGGACGAGGCAATCGCGCTGGGTCACGGCGACCTGATCGAGGCACTGAGCCAGGGCGTCGCGGCGGGCGAGATCCGCCTCCCCGTCGCTCGTGTCGGCCAAGCGCTCGAACCAGCCGTCCTCGGCTTGTGTCAGGCGTGCGGCTCTTTCCTGTCGCAGGCGGTCAATCGCCCGGTGCCGGGCGATCGCGATGAGCCAGACGAGCGGTGCGCCGGCCCCCGGATCATAGCTGCCGGCCCGCTGCCAGATGCGCACGAACACCTCCTGCAGCGTATCCTCGGCAGCGCCTCGATCCTGGAGGATACGGAGGATGATCCCGAGAAGTTTCGGAGCGGTCGCCTCGTAGAGGGCCTGGAGTGCGGCACGCTCGCCACCGGCGACACGCTCGATCAGCCGCGCGAGATCCACTTCGCGTTGCGCGCTCCAAAGCATCGTCCCCCCAGGCCGCGCAATCCTGTCGATGCGCCTGCCGCCGTCCTTGAGCAACCATACCCTGATTTCGCCCTGAACCGGGAGGGGTGCAAACCGGCGCGAAGACCCGTTGTCACGCCGCCCGCAACGGCCCGCCGACCAGCCAGGCGGGATCGAACCAGCGGTCCGCCTCGCCGTCGTAGGGCAGGCGCGTGACGTCCCAGTGCTGGATGTACTTGGCGTAGATGTTCCAGACCGCGATGCCGCCGCCCACGAAGATCCGCCGGCCCGGATAGCGCTTGAGCACCTGCTCCGGGTCCTCGTGGCTGCGGATCACGTCAATCGTGCGGTCCTTGAAGGCGAATTCGGGGACCGAGGCCACGGTCTTCGGCCCGGCGATCAGCACGTGGCCCATGGTCAGCGCGAAGAAGCGCGTCACGTCCTCCACGAAGAGCGGATCGGTGTTGCCTTCCCAGGGCAGGTGCCCGTTCAGGCCGAGCTGGCCGCGTAGGCCGATCGCACAGATGCAGCGGACATCGATCATCGTGAACTATCCAGGGAGAGGGCTCCGACCCGGTCCATCCCACATACCGCCTCATCCTGAGGTGCAGCCGCGCAGCGGGTGCCTCGAAGGAGGGCTCCAGGGATCACGCGCCTTCTGGAGGGCTCCTTCGAGGCCCGCTGACGCGGGCACCTCAGGATGAGGACGTTTGATGGGATGATCCGATCAGACAACGGCCGGCCAGATCATTCGGGTGCGCGGAAACTCAGCACCCGGTCGGTGGGAAAATCGTAGAGCTTGCCCGTCTCGGTCCAGTCCGGTGCGGCGAGCCGCACGAAATGCGGCGCCAGATCCTCCGGCGTCCGAAGCGTCTCGGGATCCTCGCCGGGCATGGCCGACCGGCGCATGCCGGTCCGCAGCGGGCCCGGATTGAGCAGCATCGCCTTGATGGCCGTGCTCTCGTTCTCGGCCGCGTAGGTGCGCACCAGCGCCTCCAGCGCCGCCTTCGAGACCGAGTAGGGCCCCCAGTAGGGCCGGCACTTCGCGGCCGCGCCCGACGAGACGAAGATCGCCCGTCCGGCATCCGACATGCGCAGCAGCGGGTCGAGGGAGCGGATCAGGCGCCAGTTGGCGGTGACGTTCACGTCCATCACCTGTCCCCAGATCTTCGGGGTGATGTGGCCGATCGGCATGAGCGCACCGAGGATGCCGGCATTGGCGACGAGGATGTCGAGCCGCTTCCAGCGCTCGTTGATCGCCGCGCCGAGCCGGTCGATGGCCTCGTAATCCGAAAGGTCGAAGGGTACAAGGGTTGCGCTGGAGCCCGCCGCCCGGACGGCGTCGTCCAGCTCCTCCAGGGCGCCGACCGTGCGGGCGACCGCCACGATGTGGGCCCCGGCGCCGGCGAGCGCCAGGGCGGCGGCGCGCCCGATGCCGCGGGATGCTCCGGTGACGACCGCGACGCGACCGTCGAGTGCTTTCTGAGACTCAGCCATGCGCAGGACCTAGCGCATTTCCGCGCGCAGGGGATGCCCTCTCGCGCGGAGATCCCAGATCCTGTCAGTCCGCCTCGGCTAGCATGGCGAAGCGCTTCGGGCCGGCGATGGAGAGATCCGTCAGACCGGTGGGGTAGTCGCCCGTGAAGCAATGGTCGGTGTATTGCGGGCAGGCCGTGTTGCGCGCCTCCTCACCCATCGCCCGGTAGAGGCCGGGGATCGACAGGAAGGCGAGCGAGTCGGCGCCGATATACTTGCGCATGCCCTCGAGATCGTGGGTCGCGGCGAGCAGCTTCTCCCGCTCCGGCGTGTCGATTCCGTAGAAGTCCGGATAGGTAATCGGCGGCGAGGCGATCCGGAAGTGCACCTCCGCGGCGCCGGCTTCGCGCATCATCCGGACGATCTTCACCGAGGTCGTGCCGCGCACGAGACTGTCGTCCACGAGCACGATGCTCTTGCCCTCGATCGCCGCCCGGTTGGCCGAGTGCTTCATCCGCACGCCGAGTTCGCGCACCGACTGGGTGGGCTGGATGAAGGTCCGGCCGACATAGTGGTTGCGGATGATCCCCATCTCGAAGGGGATCCCGGTCTCCTGCGAGAAGCCGAGCGCCGCGGGCACGCCGGAATCCGGCACCGGCACGACGATGTCGGCGGGGGCGGAAGCCTCGCGGGCGAGTTCCCGGCCGATCGCCTTGCGCACCGCGTAGACGCTCTTGCCGTTCACCACGGAATCCGGCCGGGCGAAGTAGATGTACTCGAAGATGCAGGGGCGCATCGGCACGGCGTCAGCGAAGCGGATCGACTCGATCCCCTCCTCGGAGATCACCACGATCTCGCCGTTCTCGATGTCGCGCACGAAGCGGGCGCCGATGATGTCGAGCGCGCAGGTCTCGGAGGCCAGCAGGTAGCGGCCGCCGAGTTCGCCCAGCACCAGCGGGCGGATGCCCAGGGGATCGCGGGCACCGATCAGCTTCTTGTTGGTGAGCGCGACGATCGCGTAGGCGCCCTGGATCGCCTGCAGCGCGTCGATGAAGCGTTCGATGATCCGCGGCTTCCGGGAGCGGGCCGCGAGGTGCAGGATCACCTCCGTGTCGGAGGTCGACTGGGTGATCGCGCCGTCGCGCACGAGGTCGCGGCGGATCGACAGGGCGTTGGTCAGGTTGCCGTTATGGGCAACCGCGAGGCCGCCGCTGGCGAGTTCCGCGAAGAGCGGCTGGACGTTGCGCAGGATCGTCCCGCCGGTGGTCGAGTAGCGCACATGCCCGATCGCCGCGCGGCCCTTGAGCCGGGCGATGGTGTCGCCGTCCGAGAAGGAATCGCCTACGAGCCCGGGCCGACGCTCGGAATGGAACACTGAGCCGTCGAAGGAGACGATGCCGGCCGCCTCCTGGCCGCGATGCTGCAGGGCGTGCAGCCCCAGAGCCACGATTGCGGAGGCATCCGGATGGCCGAAGATGCCGAAGACGCCGCACTCCTCCCGGAGCGTGTCGCCGTCGAGATCGAAGTCGAAAACGGGATTGGTGTTGAAAGCGGCGGATTGGGACATGCTGCGGTCGATCACTTCACGGGTCCCGGCAGCGACGGGCCGGCGCGCCGGCCGTCGCGGATACAATCCGTTCGTCACCGGAACCGCTATCTAGGCGCTCCGCGCGAGGCGACCTACGGCGAATACCGCAGATCAGCGTCGCGTCGGCGTCGGCGCGGTCTCGGTGCGGCGCTGGGGCGCCGGGTCGGTCTCTGCGGGGGCGTCGGCGGCCTCATTGGGCGGCGTGACCGCCTTCGGCTTCTTGAACTGCTTCAGGAAGCCCTCGGGATTCTCAGGAAGCTGCGCCACAAGGGCGTCGCCGGACTTCTCCAGCATCGGGCGCGTGCGCGCCTGCGCGGCCCAGTCCGGCACCTTGCCCTGGACCAGCCAGGACAGGAACACCCAGCCGATCACGCAGATCAGGAAGCCGCGGGCCGCCCCGAACAGGAAGCCGAGCGAGCGATCCACTGCGCCGATGCGCGAGTCGAGCACGACATCCGAGATCTTCACCGTGATGATCGACACGACGATCAATGTGCCGAGGAAGATCGCCGCGATGGAGGCGACCAGCGCCACGGTGTCGCTGTTCACGTGCTGCTTCACGGTGGGCAGCAGCAGCGGATGGAGCGTCCAGGCGACCGCGGCCGCCGCCACCCAGGCGACGATCGCCAGCACCTCGCGGGTGACACCACGCACAGCCGCCAGCAGCGCGGACACCGCGACGATGCCAAGCACGACGAGATCCAGGACGGTAAACGGCATCGTTAAGCTTTTTGGTACCCCAGGGGATGCCGCGTCGGCCGTGCGGCTCCCCCGGACCGCACTCGTTTTATACCAAGCCGGACCTCGGCCGTCACCCTGGCGCACCAGCCTCATCCCGGTTCTGTGCCGTCCATGCATCAGCTCAGCCGATTCCCGGGCACGAACCGGCCTGTGCGCGGCCCGGCTCCACGGGGGTGCCGTCCCGGTGCTATGGGTCCGGCTTGTGCTTCCGGATCCCCGGTGGCGAGCGGCGGGAGGTGGTCTGCGTGGCCGGTGCCGGACCTGTGACGGAGATCGGCGCTCACGGCGCCCGGCTGACGATCGATCTCGGGGCGATCGTGGCGAACTGGCGGATGCTCGCCGCCCGCGGTGCAGGGGCCGCCTGCGCCGCCGTGGTAAAGGCCGACGCCTATGGCTGCGGCATCGCCCGCGTCGGACCGGCGCTGTTCGCGGCGGGATGCCGGACCTTCTTCGTCGCGCATCTGTCCGAGGGCATCGCGGCCCGGGCCGCCCTGCCGGACGCCGCGATCTACGTCCTGAACGGCCTGCCGCCCGGCGCGGCGGAGGCCTTCGCGGCCTCCGGGCTGCGCCCGGTGCTCGGCTCGGTCGAGGAAGTGTCGGAGTGGGCGGCCTTCTCGGCCGGGCGTCTGCCGGCGGCGCTCCATGTCGATACCGGCATGAACCGTCTCGGGCTGCCTGTGCCGGAAGCGCTCGAATTGGCGGGCGATCCGCGGATCGCCGCGGCCGGCATCGACCTGATCCTCAGCCATTTCGTCAGCGCGGAGCAGCCTGAGGATCCGGTCAATGCGCGGCAGATCGCCGATTTCGCTCGGGTCCGGGCGGCCTATCCCGGGCTTCGGGCGTCGCTGGCGAACTCGTCGGGGGTCTTCCTCGACGCCGCCCGGCACGATCTCCTGCGGCCAGGCTATGCCCTGTTCGGCGGAAATCCGACGCCTTGGGCCGGATCGAACCCGATGCGTCCGGCGGTGCGGCTGGAGGCATTGATCGCGCAGGTGCGCGCGGTCGAGGCCGGTGCCACCGCAGGCTATAACGGCCGCTGGACAGCCCCCGCCCCCCGCCAGCTCGCCACGCTCTCGCTCGGCTATGCCGACGGCTTCCCGCGAGCGATCAGCGGACGCGGTCAGGCGCTGGTCGGCGGCGTTCCCTGCCCGATCCTCGGGCTCGTCTCGATGGATCTGATCATCCTCGACGTCACCGCCGCGCCGGCAGCCCGGCGCGGCGCCACGGCGATCCTGATCGGTGACAGCCTCGATATCGACACTGTCGGCCGCGCCGCCGGGACAATCGGCTACGAGATCCTGACGGGCCTAGGTTCACGCTATGTTCGAACTTATGTAGGGTGATCCGGACGCCGATTCCGGACACAAAATTAGACCCTCGGTGCTCGGACCCGAATGGCCAAGATCCATCAGACCTTCGTCTGCCAGTCCTGCGGAGCGGTCTACAACCGCTGGCGCGGGCGCTGCGAGGCGTGCAACGGCTGGAACACGATCGTCGAGGAGGCACCCTCGGCCCCGGGCCAGTCCGGGCCGGCTGCGACCCGGCCGTCGCGCAATCGCGGGCGGGTCTTCCCGCTGGAGGGCCTCACCGGCGAGGCCAAGGAGGCGCCGCGCATTCCCTCGGGGATCGGCGAGGCTCGACCGGGTAACCGGCGGCGGCTTCGTGCGCGGCTCGGTGATCCTGCTCGGCGGCGATCCCGGCATCGGCAAGTCGACGCTGCTGATGCAGGCCTCCGCCGCCATGGCGGCCACCGGTGAGCGGGTCGCCTACATCTCGGGCGAGGAGGCGGTGGGGCAGGTGCGCCTGCGGGCCGAGCGGCTGGGCTTGAGCGACCGCCCGGTGCAGCTCGCCGCCGAGACCAATGTCGAGGATATTGTCGAGACCCTGAGCCAGGGCCGCCCACCGGCTCTGGCGATCATCGACTCGATCCAGACCATGTGGACCGAGACGGTGGATTCGGCCCCCGGCACGGTCACGCAGGTGCGCTCCTCGGCCCAGGCGCTGATCCGCTTCGCCAAGACCACCGGGACGGCGGTGATCCTGGTGGGTCACGTCACCAAGGACGGGCAGATCGCCGGCCCCCGGGTGGTGGAGCACATGGTCGACGCGGTCGCCTCCTTTGAGGGCGACCAGGGTCACCATTTCCGCATCCTGCGCGCCGTGAAGAACCGCTTCGGGCCGACCGATGAGATCGGCGTGTTCGAGATGACCGATGCGGGCTTGAGCGAGGTGCCGAACCCCTCGGCGCTGTTCCTGGCGGGCCGCGACCATCAGGCCGCCGGCACGGCGGTCTTCGCCGGCATGGAGGGCACCCGGCCGCTTCTCGTAGAAATCCAGGCGCTGGTGGCGCCGTCCTCGCTCGGCATGCCCCGGCGCGCGGTGGTCGGCTGGGACCCGAACCGGCTGTCGATGGTGCTGGCCGTGCTGGAGGCCCATGGCGGCATCCGGCTCGGGAGCCACGATGTCTATCTCAACGTGGCGGGAGGCCTGCGCATCACTGAGCCGGCGGCGGATCTGGCGGTGGCCGCCGCCCTGGTCTCGTCCCTGTCGGGGGCGGTGCTGCCGCCCGAGACCGTGTATTTCGGCGAGATCGGCCTGTCGGGCGCGATCCGGCCGGTGGCGCAGGCCGGCTCCCGTCTGAAGGAGGCCCAGAAGCTCGGCTTCGCCAAGGCTCTGATCCCGCAGGGCCGCGGCGAAGGCGAGAAGGCGCTGTCGGTGGAGACGCTGCGCCACATCGCCGATTTGGTGGCGGGGATCAGCGCGGGCGCGCCGCGGCGGGGATCCGGGCAGCGCGGACGACAACAGTCGCGCTACGCCGACGAGGAGGTGTGAGCGCGTCCGTCCTTGCGTACGGCGCGAAGCAACGGCGAGTAGTCAGCCGCCCGTCACGCTCATGTGCCGCGGCACGGCGGCCGGGCGCTGGCGCTCAATGACGAAGTCGTGCCCCTTGGGCTTGCGGGTGATCGCCTCGACCACGGCCTGGGCCAGGACCGCATCGTCCTGGGACGCGCGCAGCACCGCCCGGAGATCGGCCGAATCCTCCTGACCGAGGCACATGTAGAGCTGGCCCGTGCAGGTCAGGCGCACCCGGTTGCAGCTTTCGCAGAAATTGTGGGTCAGCGGCGTGATGAAGCCGAGCTTCCCGCCCGTCTCCTCGACGCGCACGTAGCGCGCCGGACCGCCGGTGCGGTCGGACAGCGGGGTGAGCGTGTAGCGGGTCTCCAAGCGCTGCCGGGCGACCGACAGGGGCAGGAACTGGTCGGTCCGGTCGGCCTCGATCTCGCCGAGCGGCATGACCTCGATCAGCGTCATGTCCATGCCGAGGCCGTGGGCCCAGGCGATCATGTCGGGGATCTCGTCGGCATTGATGTCGCGCAGGGCCACCGCGTTGATCTTCACCTTCATCCCGGCGGCCCGCGCCGCCGCGATCCCGTCGAGCACGACCTTGAGGTCGCCCCGGCGGGTGATGTCCCGGAACTTGCCGGGGTCGAGGGTGTCCAGCGAGACGTTGACCCGGCGCACGCCGAGGCTCGCCAGCTCGTCGGCGTAGCGCGCGAGCTGGGTGCCGTTGGTGGTCAGCGTCAGCTCCTCCAGCGCCCCGGAATCCAGGTGGCGCGAGAGGCGCCGGAACAGGTGCATGATGTCGCGGCGCACCAGCGGCTCGCCGCCGGTGATCCGGAGCTTGCGCACGCCGCGGGCGATGAACACGCCGCAGAGCCGGTCCAGCTCCTCCAGGGTCAGCAGGTCACGCTTGGGCAGGAACTGCATGTGCTCGGACATGCAGTAGGCGCAGCGCAGGTCGCAGCGATCCGTCACCGAGATGCGCAGGTACGTGATCGCCCGCTGGAACGGATCGATCAGCGGCGCGGGCCCGGCGGGTGCGTCGGCCGCGAACGCCTGCGGCGCAAGGGAGCTGTCATCGAGCATTGTCCGGCATATGATACCCCGAACGGCCACGGGCAAGCAGATCCCGGGCCGCAGCCCCAGATTGCGTGAGGAGTGTGACCCGTGAGCGAGGATCTGTGGCCGACCGAGATCCGCCTGTCATCCGACCGGCGGGTTCTCAACGTCGCTTTCGAGGACGGATCGCGCTTCGCCCTCCCGGCCGAGTACCTGCGCGTGTCGAGCCCCTCGGCCGAGGTGCAGGGCCACTCGCCGCTGGAACGGAAGGTGATCGGCGGCAAGCGGTCGGTGGAGATCCTGGCGGTGCAGCCGGTCGGCAACTACGCGGTCAAGCTCGGCTTCGACGACATGCACGATACCGGCATCTACGGCTGGGAGTACCTGCACACGCTGGGCCGCGAGTACGAGACGCGCTGGAACACCTACCTCGCCGAGCCTCGCCGAGCACGGCCTCGACCGCGACACGGTGCGCCACGCGCCGGCCAAGTCCGGCGGGGGTGCGGGTCGGGCTCCTGCGGGTGCCATTGAGATCATCCTTGTGCGCAGAGGGCGCGGCCCAGCAGCGCGGCCCTGGTTCGCTTCGCTCCGCTCGCGATGACGGCGCGGACCGAAGCGAACCACCGAGCAGGCCGGAGGCTTGCATCGCATCGGCGCGGGCATCGCCCGATCGCCCCCTCCCCTGCCCCGGAGCAGATATGGCCTTCGCCTGCACCATCCCCGCCGTCCCGACCGTCCAGCAGGATGACGCCACGGTGCGCATCACCCGCTGGGACTTCCCGCCGGGCGGGGTGACCGGCTGGCACGAGCACGGTTGGCCCTATTTCGTGGTGATGCTGGTGGACGGGATCCTGCGCGTCCACGACGGCACGGATGTCAGCGAGACGGCGCTCGCGGCCGGCCAAGCCTACACGCGCCCCGCCGGCATCCGGCACGACGTGATGAACGGGTCCGACCACCCGATCGCCTTCGTGGAGATCGAGGTGAAGCGTCCGGACGCGCTGGTGACCCTGCCGGGCGCCTGAACGCAGAAGGGCCGGCCTCGCGGCCGGCCCTCATCAGAAACGTCCGAATCGTTCAGCGCTGGACGATGACCTTCGTGCCGACCTTGGCGCGGGTGTAGAGGTCCATCACGTCGTCGTTGGTCATGCGGATGCAGCCCGAGGAGACGGCGGTGCCGATGGTCTCCGGCTCGTTCGAGCCGTGGATGCGGTAGATCGAGCCGCCGAGATACATGGCACGGGCGCCGAGGGGGTTCTCGATGCCGCCCTTCATGTAGCGCGGCAGGTCGGGCCGGCGCTTCAGCATGGTCGCCGGCGGGCGCCAATCCGGCCACTCACGCTTCATCGTGATGGTCTGCACGCCGCCCCAGGTGAAGCCCGGCCGGCCGACGCCGACGCCGTAGCGCAGGGCCTGCCCACCGCCCAGCACGTAGTAGAGCCGCCGCTCGGCCGTGGAGACGACGATCGTGCCGGCGCCGTAGGGGCCGTTATACGCCACGGTCTCCCGCGGGATCGCCGACATCTGCGGCACCGCCGCGTCGGCGTTCATCGGGTCGGCCGGGTTGAGCGAGGCGTTGGCCACCGGCACCGCGACGGTCTCGACGGCCTGCGGGCGCACGCGCACGGTGAGCGCGTCGTTCAGCGGCTGGCGGGTCAGCGGGTCGATCTCGTAGGCCAGGGCCGGTGCGACGCACGCGGCCGCGCCGAAGAGCCCGATCAGGGCGGGAAGGAAACGACGCATCAAAGCCTCTCGGGGCAGGCGCGGAATGCGGTGGGAACGCGGCGAATGACCGGGGCACGATGCCGTGCCGATCCTCGCCAACGGGTAAACGCTCCCGCCCCAAAGCCAAGCCTGAAACAGCCCCGTTCGGCCGGTTCCGTCGGCCAGTGACTCGATGGCAACACTGTGGCAGCTTGGCCGTATCGCCCGGGATGATCCTCCGCGGTGCCAGGCGTCAACTTCCTCGCCTTGCAGGCGATTGTCGCTTCTCAGGCCTCGTCGGCGGCGAGCCAGATGGCGGGCTCCAGGGGCACCGTGCGGACCGGGGCCGGGGCCACCGGCAGACCGCGGATCTGGGCGAGTTCGGCGAGTTCCGGCGCCTGCGCGGTGTCGTCGGCGTTCAGGAACAGGCCGCGGGCCCGGGCGGCACGGCCGAGATCGGCGCGGCTGGTCCAGACGCTCTGGGCCGGGCTGGTGAGGAGCGCCAGGGCCAGCGGCGCCATCCAGAGGGTGAGCCACGCATGGCCGACCATGGCCAGGGCGAAGCAGATCAGGCCGCCGACCACCACGGCGTCGGCCTGGAGCCGGACGGCCTCCGCCCAGGAGACCTGCCGGTCGTCGCGATCCTGGGTCTCCCAGCGCACCACCCGGCCCAGGAAGGTCGAGACCACGGCGCTGGCGGTGAACAGCGTCAGGACCGGCCACAGGAAAACCCACACGGCCTGCTCCAGGGCGGCGCTCACGAGCAGCGCCCGGGTGCCACCGAAGGCCGCCCGACGCTCCGGCGCGGCAAGAACGTGGCCCAGGCTGAGGAGCTTCGGCAGTGCGAGCACGGCGACGCTGAGGGCGGCGAGCGCGTGGGCGGCCGCGCCCTGCCCGGTCAGCCCGTAGGCCAGGAGGCCGAGATCACCGGTCCGTGCGGCCTGCCAGGCGGCGAGCCCGATGAGGGCGATCCAGAGCGGCAGCACGCCGTAGGAGAGGATGCCGACCAGGAGGTGCCACCGGCTCGCGGCGTGCAGACCCGCCCAGGGCAGGACCCGCAGGTGCTGGAGGTTGCCCTGGCACCAGCGGCGCTCGCGGCCGAGCAGGTCGACGAGGTTCGTGGGCATCTCCTCCCAGGTGCCGCCCATCTCGGGCAGAAGCCGCACCTCCCAGCCGGCGCGAACCATCAGCGCGCCCTCGACGATGTCGTGGCACAGGATCTCGCCGCCGAGCGGCTCCCGACCCGGCAGGACGGGGAGCTGCGCGTTCGCCGCGAAGGCCTCGATCCGCAGGATCGCGTTGTGGCCCCAATAGCTGCCCTCCGGCCCCTGCCAGGTCTCCAGGCAGCGCAGCGCCAGCGGCGCGTAGAGGCGGACGGCGAATTGCTGGATGCGGGCGAAGAGCGTGTCCCGGCCTGCCGCGTAGGAGACGGTCTGGATCAGCCCGGTGCGCGGGCTCTCGTGCATCAGCCGCACGAGCCGGGTCATGGCCTCGCCGGTCATGAGGCTGTCGGCGTCCAGCACGATCATGAAGGCGTATTCGGTGCCGTAGCTGCGGCAGAACTCGCCGATATTGCCGGCCTTCCGGCCGACATTCTCGGTCCGACGCCGGTAGCGGATCTGCGGCAGCGCCGGATCCGTCGCCGCCCAGGCCTGGATGCGGGCGAATTCGTGCTCCTCGACGGCGGCGATCGCTCCGTCCCGCGTGTCGGAGAGGACGAAGATGTCGATGTCCTCGGCGCCGGCCCGGGCCAGGGAGCGGGCCATCACCCGCAGGCGCGCGAACACCGCCACCGCGTCCTCCGCGTGGATCGCCACCACGGCGGCCGTCCGTCCGGTCCCGGCCGGCGCGATAACCCCGCCCTCGGAGCTGCGCTCCAGCACCGACTTCGCCCGGTCTGCCCGCAGAGCGGCCACGAGCCCGTAGGCGTACTGGCAGGCGACGAAGGCCTGCCAGCCCATGACGAGGCTGAACAGCACGAGCACCGCCCAGGCGAGCGGGCTGACACCCGCCGGGTAGGCCAGCGCGGCGAGCCACGCGAGGCCGCCGGCGGTGACGAGACTCGGGATCGCCAGGGCAAGACGCCGGGCGCGGAGGGCCCGCCCGGGCCGTGCGCCCGTCCAGACCTCTCGATGGGAGACGGTTGTCGACGGATCGGATGTGATCGGGCACGCGTTCCGGTGCGGCCGCTGGGCGGAGGAGGTGACGCGTGAGGACATGGCGCGAGGAACTCGACCGTGGAAGGCCGCCGGCCGCCCGGCCGCCTGAGGCCGGGAACCGATGAGCCTGGATAGCGATGTGCGGGGTAAGGACACGGAGCCGACCCGGCAGACCAGGCTGCCGGAAGCCGAACGGATCAATCCCCCTCCCGGCGCCGCGTTCTTCGAAATGCCCTGACCGCGGCTGCCGGCACGGTTTTACCTAGCGCGGCCGATCTGAATGGGTCCAGAACGTGGGCCGGGTCGGCGCTTCCGCCGCAGGGGAATGCGATGACCTTCGAGGCCGTATCGGCCGAGGCGGAGCGCCGCGCCGCCGCGCCCTACGCGGCCCCGCCCGCGGAGCTGCCGCCCGCGCTCGCGGCCCTCGACTACGACGGCTACCGGGCGATCACCTTCCGTCCGGCCGAGAGCCTGCATCTCGGCCGGAACTTCAGCGCCCAGTTCTTCCATCGCGGCTTCCTGCAGCGCAAGCGCGTGGCTCTCTACCTCCAGCCGCCGAGCGGGCCGGCGCGGCCGATTCCCTACGAGAGCCGGCTGTTCGACCTGGGCCGGCGGCTCGCCGGCCAGAGCTTCGCGCCGGATCTCGGCTTCGCGGGCTTTCGCCTGCACTATGCCTTCCCCGACACGCCGGCTTGGCGCCCGAAAGGCTTCCAGGAGGAGTTCCTGGTCTTCCTCGGCGCCTCCTATTTCCGTCTGCGGGCGGCCAACCAGGAATATGGCCTCTCGGCCCGGGGCCTCGCCATCGGCACCGGCGCACCGGAGGGCGAGGAATTTCCCGACTTCGTCGCCCACTGGATCTGCGAGCCGGAGCCCGAGGCGCGCAGTCTGACGGTGCTGTCGCTCCTCGACAGTCCGAGCGTGGCCGGCGCCTACCGGTTCGAGATCACTCCCGGCGACCCGGCCCGGATCGCCGTCACCGCGGCGCTCCATCCGCGCCGGACGATCGCCAAACTCGGGCTGGCGCCGCTCACCAGCATGTTCCTGTACGGCCAGAACGGGCCCGGTGCCCGAGGCGCCAAGCCGTTCGACGACTTCCGGCCGCAGGTGCACGATTCCGACGGGCTGTGTGTTGCGGCCGGGGGCGACCCGGCGCGGATCGATCGGCTCTGGCGGCCCCTGGTCAACGGGCGCGGGCAGCCGCAGATCTCGGCCTTCGCGGCCAAGCCGCTGGCTGGATTCGGTCTGCTGCAGCGGGAGCGGAATTTTGCGGCCTATCTCGACGTGGAGGCGCGCCACGAGGCCCGGCCCGGCCTGTGGGTCGCGCCGGATCCCGCGGGCGGCGCGTTCGCGGACGGCGCCGTGCAGCTCTACGAGATCCCCTCGGGCGAGGAGTACATGGACAACATCGTGGCGGCCTTCGTGCCGGCGGTGCTGGCACAGCCGGGCGCGGCCCTGAGGCTCGCCTACGGTCTGACCACGGTCGGGGCCGAGCCCGTCGACGCGATCCCGGAGGCGGCCTTAGCGCGGGTGACCTCGACCCGCTTCGGCTCGGCCGAGCGTTTGCGCCCCACGGAGCCGCCGACCCCGCAGAGGCGGCTCTGCGTCATCGATTTCGAGGGTCCTGGCCTGCCGAAGGGGGCCGACGAGTCCGTGGCCACGGAGGTTTCGGCCGGCGCCGGCACGATGCACGAGCCGGTGGCGAACTTCGTTCCGCAGACCGGCGGCTGGCGCATCTACGTGGAGTGGCGCCCGCCGCAGGACATGCCGGCGGGCGACGTCGTGCTGCGGGTCCGGCTGATGCGCGGAGCCACGCCGCTCAGCGAGACCTGGGACGCGGTGGTCTGACGGCGCGCTAAGCGCTGTACCGCTCCTGCTCCAGGCGCCGCGCGAGGCGGGTGGCGCCGTAGACCTCGCTGAGGCGACGCCGGGCGGCGGAGACCGGAGGGGCCTGCCGCTCGACATGGGCGGCCGCGATGACCCGCAAGGCGGCCGCGACCGAACGCTCCAGGCGGCGCTCGGCCGAGACGGCCGTATCCCGATTGGTGTCCAGCATGCGATGTTCCCCTGTGCATGGCCGTATCCGCCCTCTTGTGGGGCGGTGATCGGCGGCGCGTGCAGATTTCACATCCGGCTTGACCGTATCAAGGCAGCTTGGCCGTAAGGTGGGGACGCGCCCCTACCGCAGCTCCTCGTGCCAAGTCCGCCCGTCCCGCTCGATCAGCGCGATGGCCGCCGTCGGCCCCCAGCTCCCGGCCGGATAGGGCCGCGGCGCCTCGGGCCGGTCGGCCCAGGCCTTCAGCACCCCGTCCGCCCAGGCCCAGGCGGCCTCGACCTCGTCGCGGCGCATGAACAGGGTGGCATTGCCGCGGACCACGTCCATCAGCAGGCGCTCGTAGGCGTCCGGATAGCGCTGCTTGAAGGTCTCCTCGAAGGAGATGTCGAGATCGGTCGGGCGCAGGCGCAGGCCGCCCGGTCCCGGATCCTTGGTCATCACCTCGAGCTTCATGCCCTCCTGCGGTTGGAGGCGGATCACGAGGCGGTTCGGCTCGCGGCCGAAGGCCTCCTCGGGGAAGATCGAGAAGGGTGAGGCGCGGAACTGCACCACGATCTCGGACAGCTTCTGAGGCAGGCGCTTGCCGGTGCGCAGGTAGAACGGCACCCCGGCCCAGCGGCCGGACTGGACCTCGACCTTCATGGCCACGAAGGTCTCGGTCCGGCTCTCATGGCCGAGCTCGGTGAGGTAGCCCTCCACGGGCTTGCCGTCGACGGCGCCCGCCACGTACTGGCCGCGCACGGTAGCGAACTGGATGTCGTGGGCCGTGATCGGCTTGAGGGCGCGCAGAACCTTGAGCTTCTCGTCGCGGACAGAGTTCGCTTCGAGGTTGAGCGGGCTCTCCATGGCGGTGAGGCACAGGAGCTGCAGCATGTGGTTCTGCAGCATGTCGCGCATGGCGCCCGAGGTGTCGTAATAGCCGGCCCGGCCCTCGACGCCGACCGTCTCGGCCACGGTGATCTGGACGTGGTCGATCACGTCCGCGGTCCAGAGCCGCTCGAAGATGGTGTTGGCGAAGCGCAGGCTGAGCAGGTTCTGCACCGTCTCCTTGCCGAGATAGTGGTCGATCCGGAAGATCTGCGATTCGGGAAAGACCTCGCCGACCGCGTCGTTGATCGCGCGGGCCGATTTCAGGTCCTTGCCGATCGGCTTCTCAAGCACGACGCGGGACTTCTCGCCGACCAGACCGTGAGCCGCGAGGTTGCGGCAGATCGATCCGTAGAGATCGGGCGAGGTGGCGAGATAGTACGGGCGGACCTGGTCGGGCCGCTCGTCGAGCTTGGCCACGAGGTCGGTCCACCCGCTGTCACCGGCACCGTCGACCGCGACGTAATCCACGTGGTCGAGGAACCGGTAGAGCATCTCGTCCGACAGGTCGGCGGCGGGCACGAATCGCTTGAGGGCGTCGCGCGCATGCTCGCGGAACCCATCGAGCGACAGCTCCGCGCGCGAGGCGCCGATGATCCGGCTGGTCTCCGGGATCTGCCCGTCCCGGAAGCGGTAGAACAGAGCCGGCAGAAGCTTTCGCGCAGTCAGATCGCCGGTGGCGCCGAACACGACGCAGTCGAAGGAGGCGACAGGGATGATAGTGGCCACGTGCGGCTCCCGGATGTCGTGCGCTGGTCTCGTACGGCGGCTGCGTCGCACCGACCTAACCTGGGTGCAAGGGCTTCGCCAGACGAGGGGCGCAGCCCAGTGCTGCCCGGCTCACGGCGCTGTCGGCGCGCTAGGCCAGGGCAGTCCGACGGCCTCATGCTCAGCCTCAGGGCGGGCTCCGTCTCTGCCTCGCTACGCGCGTACAGACGGCATCACCCCTCCATGTACTGCTTGAACGACTCAACATATTCCGGGTGCCAGCGCGACAGAGCGGGCCGATTCGCGATGATGTCGCCGGACGCCCAGGCGATCCGCTTCTCGTCCTGCGCCCGGGTGGTCTCGTTGTCGGGGCAGAGGATGTAGAAGTCCTGCGCCGCCAGCCGCTCCAGCATGAACGCCACGGTCTCCTCGGGCGTCCAGGCGCCCGCCGGCTTCTCGGCGACGCCGCGCGCCTTCGTGAGCCCCGTGTAGACGAAGCCTGGGATCAGCAGGTGGGCGGTGGTCTGGCAGCCCTCCCGGTTGCGCAGCTCATGGGCGAGCGCCTCGGTGACCGCCTTCACGCCCGCCTTCGAGACGTTGTAGGGCGCGTTGCCCGGCGGGGTGGTGATGCCCTGCTTGGAGCCCGTGACGATGATCGCGCCGGGCCGGCCAGCCTCGATCATGCCCGGCGCGAAGGCGTGGATGCCGTTGACCACGCCGCCGAGATTGGTGCCGAGGATGCGCGCCCAGGTGTCGGCGTCCGAGAACAGCCGGCCACCGGCCTCGATCCCGGCATTGAGCATCACCACGGCGGGCGGCCCCCCTTGGCGACGGCGGCCAGGGCTTCCACGGCGCCCCGGTCGGACACGTCGGTCGGCACCGCGCGGACCTCGACGGCGGCGAGTTCGGCCACGGCGGCGCGGGCCGCATCCAGGGCCGGGCCGGGCAGGTCGGCGAGCCACACGTTCATGCCGGCCCGCGCGAAGGCCTGCGCGGCGGCGAGACCGATGCCGCTCGCGCCGCCGGTGACGACCGCGCTGCGGCCGGGACTGATCGCGGGGTGCTGGCTCATGGTTCTGACCTCGGCTGAATGGCGCCCTTCAGATGGGGCGAACCAGGAGGAAGGCGAGTTGAAGGGGCACCACCTCTGGCACGGGACCGGATGTCCGCCGGCCGGCAGAACCAGCGGATCGCAACCGGAGCCCGTCCATGCTCTGATGGCGCCCGGACGAGGCCCTGCCGGCGGCCTCGGATCGGCAGGTGCCGGTTCCCGCCGGAGCGCTTCCGCGAACCCGAGGACACGGCATGCCGACCCTTCCGAGCCGCCGGTCGCTTCTCGTCGGGGCGGCCTGCGCCGGCCTGGCCCCGGCGGCTGCCCAGCCCGGCTTCGGGCCGCCCGGCCGCCCCTCCTGGTCGGCGGACAGCCTCCAGGCGGCAGCCGCCGCCAAGGGCCTGCTCTACGGCTGCGAGGTGCCGTTCCACCGCTTCGATTCGACCCCCCTACCGCCAGGCGGTGGAGCGGGAATGCGGGATCCTGGTCTGCGGCACCGAGATGAAGATGGAGGAGGTGCTGCCCGCCCCCGGCCGCACCGATTTCGCCCGCGGCGACGCGATCCTGCGCTTCGCCAGGAGCAACGGCCAGCGTATGCGCGGCCACACGCTGGTCTGGCACGCCGCGCTGCCGCCCTGGGTCGGTCCGCTGCTCGCCCGGGCGAGCGCTGTCCAGGCCGAGGATTTCATGCGCCGCTGGATCGAGACGGTGGCGGGCCATTACCGCGGCCAGATCGTCGCCTGGGACGTGGTCAACGAGATCCTCGGCAACGAGGCCGACCCCGACCGCGGCGGGGGCCTGCGCGACTCGCCCTGGCTCGCCTCGATCGGGCCCGGCTACATCGATCTCGCCTTTCGCATTCTGCATGAGACAGACCCGGCCGCCGCCGGCACCTGGAACGAGGACGCGGTGGAGCAGGGCGTGCCCTGGATGGAGGCCAAGCGCACCAAGGTCCTGCGCCGGCTGGAGGCGATGCGCGCCCGCGGCGTGCCGATCCGGCGCTTCGGCCTGCAATCGCACCTCACCAGCACGATCCCGATCGACCAGGGCCAGCTGCGACGCTTCCTCCGGGAGATCGGCCAGATGGGGCTCGGCATCGAGGTCACCGAGGCTCGACATCGACGACCGGGCCTTCCCGTCCGACGTGGCGACTCGCGACCGGCACGTGGCCGATTACGCCCGGCGCTACCTCGACGTGGTGCTGGACGAGCCCGCCCTGCTCGATGTGGTGACCTGGGACATCTACGATCCGGACACGTGGCTGAACGACCATCCCTATCGCAAACGTCCGGACGGCCTTCCGCAGCGGGCACTGCCGCTCGACGCACAGTTCCGGCGCAAGCCCCTGTGGCACGCGATGCGGGCGGCCTTCGAGGCCGCGCCGGATCACACGGCGGCGCGGGACAAGCTCAGGCGGGCGTGACGCCGGCCCGGCGGCCGCCCTCTGCCAGGACAGGCTCGGGCGGGCGGTCCGCCAGGAGCCGGCGGCGCAGGCGCCCGCAGGGGCGCTCGACGAGGCCGGACATCCCCCAGCACCAGAGCAGCGTGATCGGGAAGGCCGCCAGCATCAGCCCGAGCCCGTGCAGGCCGGGCCTCAGGTGCAGCACCAGCGCCACCACCGTCATGTGCGCGAGATAGAAGCCGTACGACCACAGCCCGAGCTGGCGCATCGGCCGGCTGGCGAGGAGCCGCACCAGCGGCCCTTCCCCGTGCAGCAGGTAGGCGAAGGGCACGAACAGGGCCGCGCTCTGGAGCGTGTAGCGCAGGCTCTCCCGGAAGGCGGGATCGCGGATCGCCAGCGTGCCGAGAGTCACCGCGAGGCTGGCACCGACATGCCACGCCTTCGGTCGCCACGCCCGGTCGGCCGGGATCACGGGGTTGTTCCACAGACCGAGGCAGCAGCCGAACAGGATCGCGTCGATCCGGGTATGGGTCCAGCTGTAGTTCAGGCTGTAGTCGGCGAGCCGCCAGACGTTGAGGCAGCGGATCGCCAGGACCAGCCCGCAGATGGCGAGACAGGCCAGCGCCGCCCCGCACGGCCGCAGCCGCCCGAGCCACAGGGCGAAGACCAGCGGGAAGACCAGGTAGAAGTGCTCCTCGATGGCGAGGCTCCACAGGGGCACGGGCAGCACCGCCTCGGTGCCGAACAGGCCGGGATAGTTCGTCAGGAAGGTCGCTTGGCCGAGGATCGCCGCCGGTTCGACGCGCATCCAGTCGAGCCACCCAGCCGCGCAGAGCGCCCCCGAGGCGAGCAAGGTCAGGTACATGGGCGGCAGGATGCGCAGGCTCCGGCGCAGGTAGAAGGCCGGGAGCGACACCGCGCCCGCCTGCGCCCGCTCGATCCGCAGCAGCGTGGTGATGAGGTAGCCGCTGAGGAAGAAGAAGACCGTGACGCCGAAGCCGCCCGGCACGACGTAGCTGTAGCCGCAATGGGCCGCGAACACGATCAGGATGGCGAGCGCCCGCACCCCGTCGAGCTGCGGCAGGTACGGCATCGCCCTGGGGACCTGAGCGCCGGTATCCGGCATGGCGGAGGCCGATCTCGCTGCGGAGCACCGCACGACAGCTAGCGCCATTCGCGCGCACCGGCATCCGTGATGGACGCGGAGCCGCTGAACCAATCACCGGATGGTGAATCCGCGCTGCGGGGCGTCTGCCGGACCAGAGGAGATTGGTAACCACGCCGCCCCATGATCCGGCCCGACCGCGCCGCCCTGGCGCCGTCGGGAGTGTTGCGTATGGTCCCGGTTCCTCCCCGCCGTCACGCCCGCACGCACGCCGCGCTCGGCGCCGGCCTGTCCCTGCTGGCGCTGCTCGGCGCCCCCGCCGCAGCGCTGGCGCAGGCTGCCCCCGCGGCGTCCCAGCCGCCGACCGGTGCCGGTTCCGCACCCGTCCCGCCCCTCGCCGTCCCGGTCTCCATGCCGCCGGCTCCGGAACCCGCAGCCCCGGCCGCGAAGAACCCGGAGACCAAATCGACGGAGGTGAAAGGCCCCGAGGCGAAGCCGACCGAAACCAGGCCCGCGGACGCCGCAGCCCCGGAGGCCAAGCCCACCCAGGCGAAGGCCCAGGAGGCCGCGAAGAAGTCGCGCGAGCCGGCGCCCCTGGTCTACGCCAAGGTCTCCACCGACCCGAGCCCGACGCTGACCCCGCGCACCTTCCTCGAGACGCTGCGGGCGGCCGAACGCTACGCCGCCTTCGCGGAGGCCGGCGGCTGGGAGCGGCTGCCGGAGGATCTCGCGCGCCTGAAGCCGGGCGAGCGCAACCCGGCGATCCCGGCCCTGCGCCACCACCTGACGCTGACCGGCGACCTCCCGACGGACGCGCCCCCGAGCGACCGCCTCGACCCGCCGCTGATCGCGGCGATCGCCGCCTTCCAGGGCCGCCACGGCCTGCCGGACAGCGGCATCCTGGGCCGCCTCACGATTAAAGCCCTGAACGTGCCGGCCGAGACGCGCCAGCGCCAGCTCGCCGCCTCGGCCGCCCGGCTGATGGGGTCGAAATTCCCGTTCGGCGAGCGCTACGTCGTCGTCAACATCCCGTCCGCCGCCGTCGAGGCGGTGGAGAACGGCGCGGTGGCCCGCCGCTACGTCGCGGTGGTCGGCTCCCCCGACAAGGCGACCCCGGCCGTGGAGACACGGATCACCGACATCAACTTCAACCCGACCTGGACCGTCCCGGCCTCGGTGGTGAAGAACGAGATCATCCCGCAGATGCGCAAGAATCCGGGCTATCTCGCCAAGAACCACATCCGGATCCTCGGTCCCGCGGGCGAGGTCGATCCGACCCGGATCGACTGGGCGGGCGAGAAAGCCGTCAACTACACGCTGCGCCAGGATTCGGGCTTCGACAATTCGCTCGGCCAAGTGCGGATCGACATGCCGAACCGCTTTGCCGTCTACATGCACGACACCCCGGCGAAGTCGCTCTTCGCCGCGAGCGTGCGCTTCCACAGCCACGGCTGCGTGCGCGTCGGACAGGTCAAGGAACTGGTCGGCTGGCTCCTGCAGGGCACGGACGGGCCGAACGGGCCCGGGACGAGCTGGGGACCGATCGAGATCGAGACCGGCATCGCCGACGGCGAGCGCCGCGACATCAAGCTGGCCAAGCCGATCCCCGTGACCTTCGTGTATCTCACGGGCTACGCCACCCCGGACGGCAAGGCGCATTTCCGCGACGACATCTACAACCTCGACACGCCGGCCGCGGAGCCCGCCGCCACGGGTACGATCCCGCCTGCGGCAACCGCCGCCAGGGCGCCTGCCGCGAAGTCGGCGGCAAAGCCCGCGGAGGCCGATCCGGCCGGCGGCAAGACGGCCTCCGTCAGAGCGCCGGCAGCCAAGTCCGCGGCAGTCAATGCTGCACCGGCCAAACTCGTGACCGGACACAGCAGTTTAGAACCAGTCGAATCTACCCGCTGAGCCCAACCCAGCCATGCAGTTCCGGGAACCGCCGGAACCTTCATACCGACCGGTCATTGGCGGGGAAAGCGCGGCCGCCCTCCTCAGGGACGTATTGCGGCGCGCCTGCCGATACGAACCTGACTGGAGACGACCATGGCCAAGGCCAAACCGAGCAGGCGCGTCGAGAGCGCGCGGCTCAACACACCGACCGACCTCGATCCGAACGACGTGAAGCGGATCGCCGAAGGCCTGACGGTGCTCAGCTCGGACCTGTTCGCGCTCTACATCAAGACCAAGAACTTCCACTGGCACATGAGCGGCCCGCATTTCCGCGACTACCACCTCCTGCTGGACGAGCAGGCGGCCCAGATCTTCGAGATCATCGATCCCGTCGCCGAGCGCGCCCGCAAGATCGGCGGCACGGTGCTGCGCTCGCTCGGGCAGGCCAAGAGCCTGTCCCGTGTGCCGGACAACGACGCCGAGTACGTGTCGCCTCTCGACATGCTCAGGGAGCTGCGCGACGACAACAAGGCGCTCACCGCCCATATGCGTGACCTCCACGGGATCACCGACGAGGCGGGCGACGTGGCGACCACCTCGCAGTTCGAGGAGTGGATCGATCAGTCCGAGGAGCGCACGTGGTTCCTCTACGAGACGACTCGCAACGCCACCGACAGCGGACACTGAGGCGGCCGGTTCGACGCGCCGATCCGGAAAGCCCTGCCCTCACCCCAGGGGCGGGGCTTTTCGGTGACGGAAGGCCCCCGAAAAGGCCGGTTTCGCCGCGCCGGGAAACATGCCCTAACGAGCCCGCGACGGCCCGCCGGCCGCACCAGGTCCGGGACGCTGATGCCAAGATCGCGCAGGGGTTCGAGGTGGCTCCGCTACGCAGCCTTGTACGCGGCCGGGGCGCTGCTCTCCGGCGCACCCCCGGTATCCGGCGCGCCGGAGAGCGTCGCCACCGCGCTGGTCGTCTCCGTCGACGTGTCGCAGTCTGTCGACGACGCCCGCTTCCGGCTGCAGATGGAGGGCATCGCCGAGGCTCTGGAAGACGCCTCCGTGGTCGCGGCGATCACGGGCAATCCGGGCGGCATCCTGTTCGCGATGGTGACCTGGGCCGACCGGGCCAATCTCGTCGTCGGCTGGCGGCGGATCGCGAGCCGGGCGGATGCCGATGCCACCGCCGCGCTGGTGCGGGCCACGCCCCGGCAGGCCGGCGAGTTCACCTGCCTCGGCCAGATGTTCCGGACGGTGGCCGCCGCCGTGCTACCGGCCCTGCCGGTCCCGGCGGATCGCATGGTGGTCGATGTCTCGGGTGACGGGATCGACAATTGCACCGACGCCGACAGCCTCACCGACGCGCATCGGGCCCTGCTGGCTACTGGTGCGACGGTCAACGGCCTGCCGATCCTGGTGCCCGGCGAGAACGACGTGGTCGGTGCCGGCGCCTACCGGGCTCCCGGCTACGGGCTGCTCCTGACGCCGCTGCCCCAGGAGCGTACCAGCCTGGAGCAATGGTACCGCGCTCACGTCATCGGCGGCCCGGGCGCGTTCCTGCTGGCGGCGGCCGGCTACGGCGACTTCTCCCGGGCGCTGCGCCGGAAATTCGTGATCGAGATCAGCGCCCTGGGTCGGTGACGGACCGTATCCTGGCAATAGGTGGCAAGCCGCTCAGGGGCGCCCAACTACGCCTCTCCCATCCGCGCCCTCATCCTGAGGTGCCCGCGCCAGCGGGCCTCGAAGTAGCCCTCCAGATCGCGCCGCGATCCCAGGAGTCCTCCTTCGAGGCTTCCGCTCCGCTTCGGCGCCTCAGGATGAGGGCGTGGGTGGGACAGTCCGGATCGCGCCGCCGGAAACGCGGCTCGTCCGTGGCGGCTGGGCTCCAGATCCTCGGTCCGAAGCCACAGCGCGCAAGCCGCCTCAGGGCGCCTTCTTCAGCTGCTGCTCGGCGCGGGAGACGGCCGCCTCGCAGCCCTTCGCGTCCCCCTTGGAATCGGCCGTGCGCGCCTCCTCCAGCGCGACCTTCGCCTGCTGGGCCGCGTCCGCGCCCTGCCCGGCCTGCGCCGACTTCTCCGGCGGGGCCTGGGGCGACTCGTTCGCGCGCTGCCCCTCCGTGCCGGTGACGCCCTCGCCCCCGCGCTTGGCGGCGTTGCCCTGGCCGCTGGTCGAGGCAGAGATCGCCTGGGTCAGCTCGTCATGCACGCGCTTCGAGATGCTGTCGATCCGCTCCGAGCAGGGTGAGGCCAGGGCGGGTGCCGCCGTCAGGACCAGGGTCAGGGAAGTCGCGAGGGCAGCGGGACGCATCATCGGGTCGGGCTCTTTCAAAACAAGTCGGGGCCGCGGATCTCTCCGCGGCCCCCAACGCACCGGAACCCGTGACGGTTCAGGCGCTGAGCTGGTCGCGGATCGGCAATTGCCGCACCCGCCGGCCGGTGGCCGCGAAGATCGCGTTGGCGATCGCCGGCGCCACCGGAGGCACGCCGGGCTCACCGACGCCGCCGAGCGGCCCGTCATAGGAGCCGGTCGGGACGAGGTGCACGCGGACCACCTTCGGAGCGGCATCGATCCGGATAATCTCGTAGCCGTCGAAGTTGTTCTGCACCGCCCGGCCCTGCTTGAAGCTGATCTCGGAGGTGAGGGCGAGCCCCATCCCCATGACCACGGCGCCCTCCATCTGCGAACGGATGCGCTCCGGGTTCACCTGAGGCCCGCAATCGACCGCGATGTCGACCGCCTGCACCTTCACCTGCCCCTTGTCGTCGACCTCCACCTCGGCCGCAACCGCCGTGTAGGTGACGAAGCTGTAGTGGCCGGCAACGCCGAGACCCCGGCCCTTGGGCATCTGCCGCCCCCACCCGGCGCCCTTGGCGGCCGCCTCGATCACGCCGCGCAGGCGCCCGGTGTCGATCGGGTAGCGCTTCGGGTCCTCGCCGTAGTTCCAGACATCGCCGATCGCCGCGGGATCGATCTTCCGGTCCGGGCCGATGAGATCGAGCAGGTAGTCCTTCGGATCGCGGCCGGCGGCGTGCGCCAGTTCCGACACGAAGGACTGGATCGCGAAGGCATGCGGGATGTTCGAGACCGAGCGGAACCAGCCGATCCGGACATGGGCGGCGGCTTCCGGATTCTCGAGGCGGAGGTTCGGCACGTTGAAGGGCGTGTTCACCAGCCCCATGCCGAGTTCCAGCGGCAGCTCGTGCTTCGGATCGGGCGCGAAGATCGAGCCGATCGTCGGCGCCACCGAGCGGTGCAGCCACGCCACCGGCATGCCCTTCTCGTCGAGGCCGGCCTCCAGGTGCTCCACCGAGATCGTGTGGTAGAAGCCGTGGTGGATGTCGTCCTCGCGGGTCCAGGTAAGCTTCACCGGCGCGCCGTCGACAGCCTGCGAGCAGAGCGCCGCCTCGACCACGTAGTCGGGCTTGGACTTGCGCCCGAACCCGCCGCCGAGCAGCGTCACGTTCACCTTTACCTTGTCGTCAGGCAGCTTGAGCGCCTTCATCAGGCGGTCATTGGCCGCCTGCGGACCCTGCACGCAGGCCCAGGCCTCGCAGAACCCGTCCTTGACCCGGGCCACGGCGGCCGGGGGCTCCATGGGGGCCTGGGCGAGGTGGGGCACGAAGTACTCGGCCTGGACCTTCGTCTTGGCCTTGGCCATAGCGCCGTCGACGTCGCCCTGGGTCCGCACGACCTTGCCGGGCTTGCGGGCGGCGGCCTCCAGCTCCTTGCGGAAGGCGTCGGTGTCGTAACCGGCGTTCGGGCCGTCGTCCCAGGTGATCTTGAGGGCGTCCCGGGCCTTCATGGCCGACCATGTGTTCTTGGCCACCACGGCGACGCCGCCGAGCGGCATGAACTCGGACGGGATCTCGCCGCCATCGATCTTGAAGATCTTGACGACGCCCGCGACCTTCTTGGCCTCGCTGTCGTCGAAGGCCTTCACCTTGCCGCCGTAGACCGGCGGGCGGGCGACGACCGCGTACAGCATCCCGTCGAGCTTGGTGTCGAGGCCGTAGACGGCCTTACCGGTGGTGATGTCGAAGTTGTCGATCAGGCCGACCTTGCCGGTGCCGATGTAGCGGAAGTCCTTCGGGTCCTTCAGCTTGACGTCGGTGGGCACCGGCAGCGCGGCGGCCGCCTGGGCCACGGCGCCGTAGCCGAGGGTCCGGCCGGACTTGGCGTGGGTCAGCGTGTGGTTGACGGCCGTCACTTCGGAGACCGGCACGCCCCATTGCTTGGCGGCGGCCTGGATCAGCATCAGCCGCGCGGCCGCGCCCGCGTGACGGAAATGCTGGAAGAAGTGGCGGGTCGAGCGCGATCCGTCGGTGTCCTGGTTGCCGAAGCGGGTCTCGTCGCCCCAGGCCTGGACCACCTTCACCTTCGACCAGTCGGCCTCCAGCTCGTCGGCGACCGTGAAGGCCACCGAGGTGCGGATGCCCTGGCCCATATCGGAGCGGTGGTTGGTCACCGTGACGGTGCCATCCGGGGCGATGGCCACGAAGACCTTCGGATCGTCGCGCCAGCCATGCGGCATGCCGTCGGCGCCGAACTTCTGCTCCTCGGCCTTGGCCTCCTCGGCCCGGGCCGGGCTGCGCAGGCTGAGCGCCAGCACGAGGGCACCGGCGCCGCCGAGGAGGCCGCGGCGGCTGACGTTGTCGAGCACCGGCTTGGCCTTGGCGATATCCGCCATCATCTTCGCGTCGTGGATCACAGGCGCTCTCCCTTGCTGGCGGGCGCCGTCTGACCGGCGGCCTGATGGATCGCGGCGCGGATGCGCGGGTAGGTGCCGCAGCGGCAGATGTTGCCGCTCATCGTGTCGTTGATGTCCTGATCGGTGGGCTTCGGCGTGTCCTTCAGGAGCGCCGCAGCCTGCATGATCTGGCCACACTGGCAGTAGCCGCACTGGGCGACGTTCTGGTCGCGCCACGCCACCTGCACCGGGTGGTTGCCGTCGGGCGACAGCCCCTCGATGGTGACGACCTCCTGGCCCTCGGCCGCCGACATCGGCGTGATGCAGGCGCGGGTCGCCGCGCCGCCGAGATGGATGGTGCAGGCGCCGCAGAGCGAGACGCCGCAGCCGAACTTGGTGCCGGTGAGCCCGAGACTCGTCGCGGAGGTACCACAGCAACGGCATATCGGGGTCGCCGTCGAAGCTGCGCGCAGCCCCGTTCACGGTGAGTTTGATCATCGCTTCGTCCTGTCTGGCGGCGCCGGAGCGGCGTTCAGTCGGGTCTGAGCCGGGCGGGAGGCATCGGCCGAACTGTCGGCTCGCACCTCTGCCGGTGCGGGAACTCCGCTGAGCCGGCACTTGGGCTCGGAATAAGAAGGGTTTTAAAGCAGGCCTCGTCCCGGGCGCAACGCACGGACGGGGCCGGTCATCCTCGCGTGGTTGCGCTCAGGTCATGCCGCGTGCGGGGGCGCACATGAGGTGATCGACAGTGGGAACAGCCAAAGCTTGTGTCCGCTCGGCCGGCGCTGCCTGTCCGGCCGCGCCACCGAGTGTTGCAGGATCAACCTGCCGATCACAGGCGCGGATCCCGGTCCGGGGCAAGGGGAGCGATCCGGCCGTGCCGCGCCAGAGCGGCCTCACGGCCCGCGACGACGGAGCCGGCCGTGGCGCGGGGCCGAGCCAGTCTGACGCTCATCCGTCGAAGATCTTGTCGTCCCCGATCAGAAGATCGCGCCCGTTCTTCGGAATGGGAAAGCCGTAGCCACCTCCGGGCTTCTCGAACACCAAGTGGCCCGCCTTGTGATAGGCGCTGGTATAGAGCCTGAATCCGATCATCTGGAGCGTGAGGTGAAGCGCTTGAAAGGCGTCGGCGCCGGCGCCGAAGCTGTCTTCCGGAGCGTCGGGCCAGCCGATCGTGTAGCGGCAGATCCACATGCCATCCAAGTTTTCAGGAGCGTGCATCGTAATCGTGCACGCCTTGGGCTCGGATCCGCCCTGTATCGAGAGAGATCGCTCCGCGACAATCATGGCCCGACTTCAAAAAATCAGCGGAGAATCGGCCGGCTGATCTCGCAGGCGGCGAGCCATATCGTTTGCCTGCGCACGGCCCCAGTCAAGCCCGCGAGACAAAGATTTTCTAGACCAATCGGCTCTAAATATCACTTGTTTGTTTAAAATTCCGCGGCGCCAATAATGTAACCTTCCGGCCTATAGTCGAAATGCAACGCATATCGGCGGATCCCTTTACCTACACCGTCACCTGCGTACCCACCTCCACCACCCGCCCGGTGGGGATCTGGAAGAAGTCCGTGGCGTCGTTGGCGTTCTTGGCCAGCGTGATGAAGATCCGGTCCTGCCAGAGCGGCATGCCGGAATGGGCGGCGGGACGGATCGAGCGCCGCGACAGGAAGAACGACGTCGCCATGATGTCGAACTTGAACCCTTGCCGGCGCAGCAGCACCAGGGTCTTCGGGATGTTCGGCGTCTCCATGTAGCCGAACTTCATCACCACCCGGTAGAAATGCGGGCCCACCGGCTCGATCCGAACCTTGTCGGCCTCGTTGGAGCGCGGCGTGTCCACCGTCTCGACGGTGAGGATCACGTTCTTCTCGTGCAGCACCTTGTTGTGCTTGAGGTTGTGCAGGAGCGCCGCCGGGGCGATCTCGGGGTCGCTCGTGAGGAACACCGCGGTGCCGCGCACGTGGTGGGGCGGGCTCTTCTCCAGCATGCCCACCAGCTCCACGAGCGGCACGTCGGTCTTGCGGGTCTTGTTGAACAGGATCGTGACCCCGCGCACCCAGGTCCACATCAGGATGATCAGGCCGCCCGCGAGCAGCAGCGGCACGTAGCCCCCCTCCACGACCTTGATGAGGTTCGAGAGCAGGAACATGAACTCGAGGACGATGAAGGGCAGCATCACGGCCGCCGCCGCCACCGGCGACCAGCCCCACATGCGCCACATCACCAGGAAGGTCAGCGAGGCGGTGAGCAGCATCGTGCCGGTCACCGCGATGCCGTAGGCCGAGGCCAGCGACGACGAGGTCTTGAACAGCACCGCCAGCAGCACGACGCCGAGCATGAGCAGCGTGTTGATCTGCGGCAGGTAGATCTGGCCCGCATGGGACTCGGAGGTGTGGCGGATCTCGAGCCGCGGCAGGAGGCCGAGCTGGATCGCCTGCCGGGACAGCGAGAAGGCGCCGGTGATCACCGCCTGGCTCGCCACCACGGTAGCGATCGTGGCGAGCACCACCATCGGCAGCAGTCCCCAGGCCGGGACGAGCTGGAAGAACGGGTCGGCGGTGTCGGGCTTCTCCAGCACCAGGGCCGCCTGGCCGAGATAGTTGAGCGCCAGCGCCGGGAAGACGAGCCCGATCCAGGCGACCTGGATCGGCTTGCGCCCGAAATGCCCGAGATCGGCGAACAGGGCCTCGGCCCCGGTCACGGCCAGGAACACCGCGCCGAGCGCCACCAGCGCCCCGGTCCCGTGGCCGAGCAGGTAGACCACGGCGTGCCAGGGATTGATCGCGCGGAACACCTCCGGGTGCAGACCGATATGCGGCAGCGCCGCCAGTGCCATCGCCAGGAACCACACGATGGTCACCGGGCCGAAGAAGGCCGCGACCTTGCCGGTGCCCCGGTTCTGCACGAGGAACAGGGCGACGATGATTCCGACCGTGATCGGCAGCACGTAGTCGTCGAGG
Source organism: Methylobacterium sp. P31 (assembly GCA_050632875.1). Taxonomy (GTDB): domain Bacteria; phylum Pseudomonadota; class Alphaproteobacteria; order Rhizobiales; family Beijerinckiaceae; genus Methylobacterium. Next base: position 1,060,701 of record JBODSC010000001.1, read on the forward strand.
GCGGGGGTGACGAGCTTCAACCCTTCCACGGCCGAGAGCACCGAGATCGCCGGGGTGATCACCGCATCGCCGTAGAACAGCGCAGCGCCGAGCAAGCCGAGCATGAACACGATGCGCGAGCCGCCGAGCGCCTTCCGGGCCAGCGCCATGAGCGAGAGGATGCCGCCCTCGCCGTTATTGTCCATGCGCAGCAGGATCGCGACGTACTTGACCGTCACGATCATGAACAGCGCCCAGAGAATCAGCGAGACGGTGCCGATCACCTCCTCGGGCAGCAGGATGCCGTCGGTGCGGGCCGGGACCAGCGCCTCGCGGAAGGCATAGAGCGGGCTCGTGCCGATATCGCCGTAGACGACCCCCACCGAGCCGACGAGGAGCGTCCAGAAGCCGGCATGACTCTGCCGGGTCTCCGCCTTCTCGGGGGCGTCGAGGGATCCGGACGGCGCCGGCCCCTGCTCGGGACCCGTCGCGCCGGCCTCGCTGGCCGTAGCGGCGGGGTTGGGCGCGGCGGGCGCCGGTTGGGCAGCGACGCCCGGTGCGAAATTGTGGCTCATACGGATGTCGAAGGCTCGGGCGTGGCCGGCGCTTCGCGGTTCGGCTCAGGGGCCAGTCGGGGCCGGGCAGGAAACGCGAAGACTCCGCCGAACCGCGCGGGCCGGCCACCGGGCCGACCGCTCACGGGATCGTGCGGCCTTGCTATCACGGCCTGATGCGGCCGGAAACCGTGTGCCTCCGCGAAGATCGCGGAGCTGGGTCACGGCGCGGTCGGACCCGGGTTAGGGAGACGTGGCTGGGCAGGCTGAAGGTCCGAGGAAGATGAGCGGTCCCCCCAACCCTCTGCGGGGGAGGGAGAACCCGGGCGGTCCTCACTCGGCGGCGGTACGCGTCCCGCCCTGACCGAAGCGGCGCTGGATGTAGTCGATCACGATCGTCTCGAAATCCTTGGCGAGCGTCGGGCCGCGCAGCGTCATCGCCTTCTTGCCGTCGATGAAGACTGGCGCGGTGGGGCTCTCGCCGGTGCCGGGCAGGGAGATGCCGATATCGGCGTGCTTCGATTCGCCCGGGCCGTTCACGATGCAGCCCATCACAGCGACGTTCAGTCCCTCGACGCCCGGATAGGTCTTCTTCCATTCCGGCATGGAGGTGACGATCCAGTTCTGGATGTCGCGGGCCAGTTCCTGGAAGGTCGTCGAGGTCGTGCGCCCACAGCCCGGGCAGGCCGCCACCATCGGCACGAAGGTGCGGAAGCCCATGGTCTGCAGGAGTTCCTGGCTCGCCTTGACCTCAAGGCTCCGGTCGCCGCCGGGTTCGGGGGTGAGCGAGTAGCGGATCGTATCGCCGATCCCCTCCTGAAGGAGCACGCCGATGGCGGCCGAGGCTGCCACGAGGCCCTTCGAGCCCATGCCGGCCTCGGTGAGGCCGAGATGGATCGCGTAATTCGAGCGGCGGGCCACCTCGCGGTAGACCGCGATCAGGTCCTGCACGGCCGAGACCTTGGCCGAGAGGATGATCTTGTTCTGCGGCAGGCCGAGTTCCACGGCGCGGTCGGCGGAGCTGATCGCCGAGCGCACCATCGCCTCGCGCATCACCGCCCGGGCATCGATCGGCCGCGGCGACTTGGCGTTCTCGTCCATCAGGTGGGTGAGCAGCTCGCCGTCCAGCGACCCCCAGTTGGCGCCGATCCGCACGGTCTTGTTGTGCTTGATCGCCTGCTCAATGATCGCCGAGAACTGCGTGTCCTTCTTGTCCTTGAAGCCGACGTTGCCGGGGTTGATCCGGTACTTGGCTAGCGCCTCGGCGCAGGCCGGATGGTCGGCGAGCAGCTTGTGGCCGATGTAGTGGAAGTCGCCCACCAGCGGGACGTGGACGCCGATCCGATCGAGACGCTCGCGGATCTTCGGCACGGCGGCAGCGGCCTCGTCCCGATCCACGGTGATTCGGACCAGCTCCGAGCCGACGCGGGCGAGCTGGGCGACCTGCGCCACCGTCGCGTCGATATCGGCCGTATCGGTGTTGGTCATCGACTGGACGACGATCGGAGCGCCGCCGCCGACCGTGACCGCCCCTTGGCCCTCGCCGACCGTGACGCCGACCGTGCGGTGGCGCGGGGCGGGGCCGGCGATCTCTGGACCACCGCCGGCCAGCGGGTTCTCGGCGGGGATTTCGGAACGGGTGGATTCCATGACTTCCATCGTGGACCTTCGCGTGCGCGCCTCGCGGGTCACCGGAGCCCTCGGGGAGTGCCGGACCTGTGCGGGGACGCGCCTCGCCGGAACTTCGGGGCTGTCGCGGGTTAGCTGCGGACGCGCCGGCCCGGCGTCAAGCCGGCACCGTGCATGGCAGCCTCACGCAGGACAGCATCGCGGGTGTCATGTCGTATCCGCGCGCGGATGTCGAGTTTGCCTCGGGCGCGGCCCGGTTTTCGTCCGCTTCTGTTGCCGATTCGCTCGCCGCGGCCCGGTTCGGCCGGCGGCCTGCAACCCTGGTCCGCGGTTGATGCTGCACCGCAGCATCCCATCTTGAGCGTGACCCAGAGTGGACGCGACTCAGGAGGCCGACATGAGCGAGCAATCCCGCGGCGTCGCGCCGCAAAACCCCGCGACCGCGGTGCCCGAATCGCCGGTTTCGGACGTGGTCGGGGCCCAGCCGCCCCGGCAGATCCTGGCCGGCCCGAAGGCCGAGAAGCCGGTCGCCCTGGCGCTTCAGGGCGGTGGCGCGCACGGCGCCTTCACCTGGGGCGTGCTCGACGCCCTGATCGAGGATGGGCGCCTCGCCTTCGAGGCCGTGACGGGGGCGAGCGCCGGGGCGATGAACGCCGTCGTGCTGGTGGACGGCTGGCTGAAGGGCGGTCCGGACGGCGCCCGCGAGGGGCTCGAGCGATTCTGGCGGGAGGTCAGCCTCGACGGGGATCTCGGGCCGGCCCAGCGCAGCTTCGTCAGCGGCCTGTTCAGCCTGTGGAAGGGCAACCCGGTGGCCGAGTTCTGGGCCAAGATGCTCTCGCCGAGCCCCTACGTCTCGAATCCGCTCAACATCAACCCGCTGCGCAAGGCGCTCGCCGAGCAGGTCGACTTCGACCGCCTTCGCGAGGCCGACACGGCGGGCCTGTTCGTCTCGGCCACCAATGTCTGGACCGGCAAGCTCGCAGTGTTCGAGCGCGAGCGCCTGACCGTCGACCACCTGATGGCGTCGGCCTGCCTGCCGACCGTTTTCCAGGCGGTGGAGATCGACGGCGTGCCCTATTGGGATGGCGGCTATCTCGGCAATCCGCCGCTCTACCCGCTCCACCGGGGTGCCCAGACCCGCGATATCGTGCTCGTGCAGATCAACCCCGTCGAGCGGCGCGAGACCCCACGCACGGAGAGCGAGATCCGCGACCGGCTCAACGAGATCACCTTCAACGCCAACCTGATGCGCGAATTGCGGGCCATCGACTTCCTCGACGGTCTGATCGAGGAGGGCACCCTCGAGCAGGGGCAATACCGCCGGGTCCTGGTGCACCGGATCGACGGCACCGACGCCCTGGAGGACTACAACGCCGCCTCCAAGCTCGACGCCCGCTGGACCGTGTTCAAGCGTCTGCGCGACAAGGGCCGCGCCGCCGCGCAGTTCTGGCTCGCGGAGAATTATGACGCAGTCGGCCGAGACTGTACGGCCGACCTGCAGCAGGCATATCAGTAGGCAATCCTTTTCCGATCCGGTCCGTTGAGGGATCCGGAACATCCGCATCGGTGATTGCCATGACGCTGCTGCGCCGCGAAGCCCTGATCCTGATCGGCGCCGGCCTCGCCGGCGGCGCCCGCGCCGCCGAGGCCACCCGGGCCACGGACTTCGCCTTCGAGACCCCGGAGGGCGGGCCGATGCCGCTCTCGGCCTACGCAGGCAAGCCCATCCTCGTGGTCAACACCGCCACCGCCTGCGGCTTTGCCGGGCAGCTCGCCGGGCTTCAGACCCTCTGGACCCGCTTCAGCGACCGGGGGCTCACGGTGATCGGCGTGCCCTCGCCGGATTTCGGCAACCAGGAGCCGCTGGACGGGCCCGCCATCGCGGAGGCCGCCCGCAAGAACCACGGCGTGACCTTCCCGCTCACCGCCAAGACCCATGTCCGGATGCCGGGCGCCCACCCCTTCTATCGATGGGCCGCGTCCGAGCGTCCGGCCGAGACGCCGCGCTGGAACTTCCACAAGTACCTGATCGCCCGCGACGGCAGCCTCGCCGCGGCCTTCGCGACGCAGGTCGAACCCACCGACCCGCGGGTGATCTCGGGGATCGCGGCGGCCCTCGATCAGGCCTGAGCGCCCCCGCGCCGGGACGCGGGATTAAGCGGCCGCGCCCCCGCGTTCACACCCTATGGCATCGGACAAGCACAAGCGCCCGGACATCCTCGACCTGCTGGTGCCCCTGCGGCGCTACGCCCGGTCCCTCACCCGCGACGCGCTGCGGGCCGACGATCTCGTCCACGACACCCTGGTACGCGCCCTGGAGATGCAGGGCACCCTGCGTCCCAATACCAACCTGCGCACCTGGATGATGACGGTGCTGCACAACGCCTTCATCGACGAGCAGCGCCGCCGGCAGGTCGAGGCGCGCCACGCCGACACGCTGGTGCGCATGGCCGAGGATATCGCGCCGCCGGCCCAGGAGGGGCGGGTGCGACTCGCACAGATCCGGGAGGCCTTCCTGACCCTGCCGGAGGAGCAGCGCGCCGCCCTGCACCTCGTCACCCTGGAGGGGATGGCCTATGCCGATGCGGCCGCCGTGCTCGGCATCCCGATCGGCACGCTGATGTCGCGCCTCGGCCGCGGACGGGCCGCGCTCCGGGCCTTCGAGGAGGGCACGCGGACGGGCCGGGACGCCGACGAGACGGAGGCCGGCTCGAGGCCGACCGAGACACGGCGCGGGCCGCCCTCCACCCTGAGGCTCGTCGTGTCCGACGAGCCGCGGACCAAGCCCGTCTGGCCCATCCGGCGCGCCGCCGGGGAGGCTTGAGGACAGACCGGCACCGCAGGGTGCCGACGCAAAATGACGGTTGCGACCGGCGGATCGCCCCCGGGGCACGCTGGATTCGAGGACTTCACGATGATCGATCCGATCACAGACGACGATCTCATCGCCTTTGTCGACGGCCAGATCGACCCGATGCGCCGCCTCGAGGTCGAGGCCCATTTGGCGGCCAACCCCGAGACGGCCGCCCGGGTGATGGCCGAGATGCATGACCGCGACGCCCTGCAGGCCTGCTTCGAGCGCCTTCCGGGGCCGGGCCCCGACCGCAACGTCGCCCTGGCGCGCCGCTTCGACCGGAACCTGCGCTGGCGCCGGGTCGCTTCGCGCCTCAAGCGCGCTGCGGCGATCGCGGTTCTCGTCGGCGCAGGTTGGCTCGCCCATGACGAGATCGGACGGTTCGGCGTGCCGGACACCCTCGCCTCGACCCCCGATCCGGCCCTGCTGGCGGAGGCCCGGCAGGCCCGCGCCGTGGCGCAGCTGCGCAAGAGCATCGCCGGCTCCTCCGACGCTGTCTACGACCGGGCGCGCCTGAAATCCATTACCGGCATCGAGCTGCCGTTCCTCCCGGAGGGTTGGCACGTGCGCGACATCCAGGTCTTCCCCGCCCGGCACGGCACCGGGATCGAGATCGCCTTCGAGGCCGGCGCGCTCGGCGAGGCGTCGCTGTTCGCGACCCGCGGCATCCGCGGCGGCCCTGCGACGCTCACCGGCTCGGACGATGGCGACGTGCTCTCGTGGGACGCGGGCGACACGGCCTACGCCCTGAGCGGCCCGCGCGACGACGCGGCGCTGCGGCAGGCGGCCGACCTCCTCGGCGCCGGCACGGCGGTGCGCTGACCACGGGCCGGGATCTCGACAGGGCGCCCCGGCCGGTGCCAATGATCGGCCATGCAGGCCGACGCTTCAGGACCGGGAGATAACGGGCGCGCCGCCCTACTGGAGGCGGCCCGGACGGTCCGCGAACGGGCCCATGCTCCCTATTCCCGCTTCCGGGTCGGCGCGGCGCTGCGTGACGAGCGCGGGGCGATCCATGCCGGATGCAACGTCGAGAACGCAGCCTATCCGGTGGGCACCTGCGCGGAGGCCGGGGCGATCGCCGCCATGGCGGCGGCCGGCGGACGGCGGATCGAGGCGATCCTGGTCTACGGCGACGGCGCCGGGCTGGTGACGCCCTGCGGCGCCTGCCGCCAGCGCATCCGGGAATTTGCCGGGCCGGACACGCCGATCCACGCGGCCGGGCCGCACGGCCTCGCCCGGACCTTCACGCTCGCGGAGCTGCTGCCCGAATCGTTCGGGCCGGAGACCCTCGGTGAGTGAGTCGGCTGCCCTTGACACCCTGCGGCCGGCCGGCTTCGCCGGGCCCTATACCTGCGCCCTGGTCACCGGCACCGGGCTCGGCGGGATCGCCGATGCCCTCGAGGAGCCGGTCTCCCTCGACTACCGGGCGATCCCCGGATTTCCGGGGGCGGGCGTCAGCGGCCACGGCGGCCGGCTGCATCGCGGTCGCCTCGCGGGGCGGCCGGTGCTGGTCTTCGAGGGACGCGCCCACGCCTACGAGCGTGGCGAGGCGGCCGCGATGCGGGTGCCGCTCGCCTGTGCCCGGCAACTTGGGGCGCGGCGCCTGCTGCTCACCAACGCCTCCGGATCGGTGCGGCCGGAAGTCGGCCCGGGTAGCCTCGTCCTGCTCGCCGACCACGTCAACCTGTCGGGCATGAACCCGCTGATCGGCGAGGCCACCGACGCCCGCTTCGTGCCGATGACCGATGCCTACGATCCGGCCCTGCGCGCGCAGCTCCGGGTCGCGGCCGATACCTGCGGCGTAGCCCTCGGCGAGGGCGTCTACGCGTGGTTCTCGGGCCCGAGCTTCGAGACGCCCGCTGAGGTCCGGATGGCCGGGATCCTGGGCGCCGACCTCGTGGGCATGTCCACGGTCCCCGAGGCGATCCTCGCCCGCTTCCTCGGCCTGCCGGTGGCGGCGATCTCCGTGGTGACGAACCTCGCGGCCGGGATCGCGGGGGCGCCCCCATCACGCCGAGACGAAAGCAGTGGCCGCCCGGGCCGCGGAGGATCTCGGCCGCGTGGTCCGGGCCTTCGTGGCCGGCCTGCCCGATGGAGACCTCCCATGACCGATCCTGAAACCGGCGCGGTCGCCCGCCGGGCCCTGCCGCTCCTCGACCTCACCGACCTCGGCGACAGCTGCACCGAGACGAAGATCGACATCCTCTGCCGGGACGCGCGGAGCGGCGGCGTGGCGGCGATCTGCGTCTGGCCGCGCTTCATCACGCAGGGCGCGCGGGCGCTGAAGGGCACCGGCATCCGGGTCGCCACGGTGATCAACTTCCCCGCCGGCGGCGAGGATTGCGCCCGGGCCGCCGACGACGCCGCCGAGGCCCTGCGCGACGGCGCGGGCGAGATCGATCTGGTCCTGCCCTATCGCGCCTTCCTGCGGGGCGACGCGGCCATCGCCCGGGACATGGTCGAGGCGGTGCGCGACGTCTGCCGTGCCGCGACACTCAAGGTGATCCTGGAGACGGGCGAGATCGTCGATCCCGCGAAGATCCGGGCCGCGAGCCGGCTCGCCCTGGAAGCCGGCGCCGATTTCCTCAAGACCTCCACGGGCAAGAGCCCAGTCTCGGCGACTCCGGAGGCCGCGGCGGCGATGCTCACCGAGATCCGGGCGAGCGGCCGGCCGGCCGGCCTGAAGGTGTCCGGCGGCCTGCGCAACGTCGCCGACGCTGCGGCCTACCTCGCCTTGGCGGATCAAATGATGGGCGCGGCCTGGGTGAGCCCGAAGACCTTCCGGCTCGGGGCGAGCAGCCTGTTCGGTGCTCTGATGCAGGCCCGGGGGCTCTGAGCGTGCGGCTGCCGCAGGAGACGATCCGGGCCAAGCGCGACGGCCTGCCCCTCGATCCAGAGGAGATCCGCGCCTTCATCCGCGGCCTCGCGGACGGGGCGGTGGGCGAGGGGCAGGCGGCGGCCTTCGCCATGGCGGTGTTCTTCCGCGGTCTGCTGCTCCCGGAGCGGGTGGCCCTGACCCGCGCGATGGCGGAATCGGGCCGCGTGCTGGACTGGGATCTGCCGGGTCCCGTCCTCGACAAGCACTCCACCGGCGGCATCGGCGACACGGTAAGCCTGCCGCTCGCCCCGATGGTGGCGGCCTGCGGCGGCTACGTGCCGATGATCTCGGGGCGCGGGCTCGGCCACACAGGCGGGACGCTGGACAAGCTCGGCAGCATCCCGGGCTATGATGCGACCCCCGGCCTCGACACCTTCCGCAGGGTCGTCGGACAGATCGGCTGCGCGATCATCGGCCAGACCGCGGACCTCGCCCCGGCCGACCGGCGGCTCTACGCGATCCGGGACGTGACCGGCACGGTGGAATCCCTTGACCTGATCACCGCCTCGATCCTGTCGAAGAAGCTCGCGGCCGGCCTCGATGGGCTGGTGATGGACGTCAAGCAGGGCTCCGGCGCCTTCATGGAGAGCTTGCCCGAGGCGCGGGCACTCGCTGAGAGCATCGTCACGGTGGCGGAGGGCGCGGGGCTGCGCACCGCCGCGCTGATCACCGACATGGATGCGCCGCTGGCCAGCGCGGCGGGCAACGCCGTCGAGGTCGCCTACGCGGTCGATTACCTCACGGGCGCCCGGCGCGAGCCGCGCTTTCACGCCGTCACGCTGGCGCTCGGGTCCGAGATGCTCGTCGCCGGCGGCCTGGCGCCGGATCGCGACAGCGCCACGCGACGGCTGGAGGTGGCCCTCACCTCAGGGCGGGCGGCGGAGATTTTTCCGCGATGGTGGCGGCTCTCGGCGGCCCGGGCGACCTTCTGGACGCGCCGGCAAGATACCTTACCGCAGCGCCGGTACGGCGGCCTGTTCTCCAAGAGGGAACCGTCGCCGGCGTCGCGACGCGGGCCATCGGTCTCGCGGTGATCGGGCTCGGCGGCGGCCGCACCCGGCCGGAGGATTCCATCGACCCGCGGGTCGGCTTCACGGATCTCGCCGGACCGGGGAGTCCCAAGGGCTCCTCGGTATCGTGCACGCGGCGGACGAGGCCTCCGCCGATCGGGCGGAGGCCGCGCTCCGGGCCGCCTACCGGATGGGCGAAACGCCCACCGACCGGCCGCCGGCAGTCATCGAACGGGTGGGAGCCGGATAGAATCCGGTCCCCCTGCGGCCTACCAGCGGCCATGCCCGTGGTGGTGGCCCCAGCCGCCGTGGTGATGACCGAAGCCGTGATGCCGCCAGCCGTAATGGTGCCCGCGGCCCCAGCCGTAATGGTGGCCATGACCCCAGCCCCGGTGGTGGCGCGGCCCGAAGCCGTAATGACCTCCCCCGTGACGGTGGCCGTAGCCGTACTGGACAGCGACGATGTCGCCCGAACCCTGGTGCAATCCGGCATCGAGGCCGAGCGGCGCCGCCATGGCCGGAGCCGCGAGGGCCAAGCCTCCGACGGTCAGGGCCACGGCGAGGCTGTTGCGTGCGGTCTTGGTGAACATCGGCGTCCTCCTGTTCCCCGCCGGACGCGCGATCGCGTCCGGCCGTCTGACAGGTTTGGACCCTTTGAGTTGACGAAAACGTGAGCTGTTCGCTCACGCCGTGTTCAGGTCAGGGCCGGCGATAGACCCAGACCCGCGCCGGCGGCAGGTTCAGCCAGACGCGGTTCGAGCGGTCGGCGGTGTAGCTGCCGGCCTCGCAACGGGCGGGGATCGGGGGAACGACTGCGTAGGTGAACTGCACGAAGGGCGCGCCCGGCTGCATCAGGTCATGGGCGGTATTGAGCAGGTCGAGACGCTGCTCCAGGGGCTTCGTGAAGAGCGGCAGGCTCGAGATCGTAGCCGCTGCGGGCTCCTTCAGCACTGCCTTGAGGCTCGCGCGCATGTCGTAGGCGTCGCCGCGGATCACCGTCACACCAGGGAAGCGGTGAGTCAGGAGGCGGCAGAAATCGGGATTGAACTCGACCAGGATCAGGCGCTCGGGGGCGACGCCGCGCCGGATCAGCGCCTCGGTCACCGGGCCGGTGCCGGGGCCGAGGCTCGACCACCGGGCCTTCGCGGCGCGGGTCGACATAGGAGGCCATGGTCCGGGCCAGCATCTTGCCCGACGGCGTCACCGCGCCGGTGACGAGCGGCCGCTCGAGCCAGGAGCGTAGGAACCGCGCTTCATCCTCGAGAGGGTCGCGCCGCGGCCCGAAAATCGCGCTCCCGGTGGCAGGAGCCTTCGCGTTGGGACGGCGGAGCGGCGGCAAGTCCTGGGTTCCTTGATGCCGGATGAGGAGGAAAGGCTAGAGACGACGCTGTCTTACAGTCAAGCCGAGACGGCGCCTAGGGTGCGCGATCCACGCCGGCCGCATGCATAACGGCCGTCCGGGGTTTCGGATCCGGCCTCACGGACGGACGGCGCCCCCGAAGAAGTCCCGCACCTTGGAGAAGAAGCCCGCGGATTCGGGATGATTCTCCGGTGAGGCCGACTGATCGAATTCCTGGAGCAGCTCGCGCTGGCGCTTGGTCAGGTTCTGCGGCGTCTCGACGAAGACCTGGATGTAGAGATCGCCGACCTCGCGCGAGCGGAGAACCGGCATGCCCTTGCCCTTGATCCGGAACTGCTTCGCGGTCTGGGTCCCGGCGGGGATGCGCACCTGCGTCTGGGAGCCGTCGATGACCGGCACGGTGATCTCGCCCGAAAGGGCGGCCGTGACCATCGAGATCGGCACGCGGCAGAACAGGTCGGCGCCGTCGCGCTGGAAGAATTCGTGCTGCTTGATCGACAGGAAGACGTAGAGGTCACCCGCCGGCCCGCCGCGCAGGCCGCTCTCGCCCTCGCCGGCGAGCCGGATTCGCAGGCCGTCGTCGACGCCCGCCGGCACGTTAATCGAGAGCGTGCGCTCGCGGTTGACCCGCCCCGCGCCCTGACACGCGGTGCAGGGATCGTCGACGATCTCGCCGCGGCCGTGGCAGTTCGGGCAGGTCCGCTCGATGGCGAAGAAACCCTGCGCCGCCCGGACCCGGCCGTAGCCCGCACAGGTCGGGCAGGTCCGCGGCTTCGAGCCGGGCTTGGCGCCGGAGCCGTCGCAGGCCTCGCAGGTCACCGAGGTCGGGATGCGGATGGTCTCGGCCTTGCCGGTGAAGGCCTCCTCCAGGGTGATCTCCAGGTTGTAGCGCAGGTCGGCGCCGCGCTCGCGCCCCGGTGCGCCGCCGCGCCCGCGTCCGCCACCACGCCCGTCCCCGAAGAAATTGTCGAAGATGTCCGACATGAAGTCGCCGAACTCGTTGCCGAATCCGGGTCCGCCGCCGCCCTGGCTGAAGGCCGCGTGGCCGAACCGGTCGTAGGCGGCACGCTTCTGGCCGTCGGAGAGGCACTGATAGGCCTCGTTGATCTCCTTGAACTTGATCTCGGCTTCCTTGTCGCCGGGATTGCGGTCGGGATGGTAGGTCATCGCGAGCTTGCGGAAGGCGACCTTCATCTCGCTTTCCGTGGCGGTCTTGGTGACACCCAGGATCTCGTAAAAGTCCCGCTTCGACATCCCACCCAGTCTCCGGACAATCCCAACCGCGCCCTCATGTCGGCGCGCGGCGCAGTCGCCTCCAAGGAGGCGTCCAGAAGGCGCCATGACCCCTGGCCCTCTCCCGCAAACCCCGCCGGAGCGGGCACCGCGGGATGACATCGGCGGCAGGGTATGCGGGCTGATGCACCTTCGCGATCTTCGCGATCTAGCACGAGCCGGCCGGCCCGAGACTCGGGTCGGGCACTATCCGGCTTCCTGCGGCGCCCGCGCAACAGCACCAGTCAAGCAAAGGCGGGGCCGGATCGCTCCGGCCCCGCGCGGTCGTCTCGACCTGCGCCTCAGGCGCGCTTCTTCTGGTCCTTCTCGTCGACCTCCTGGAAGTCGGCGTCGATGACGTCGTCCTTCTTATCGGAGGCCCCAGCCTCGGCACCGGCCTCGGGACCGGCAGCCTGGTTGGCGGCGTACATCGCCTCGCCGAGCTTCATCGACGCCTGCATCAGGTCCGTGGTGCGGGCCTTGATGGTCTCGGCGTCGTCACCCTCCAGCGCGGTCTTGAGCGCGGTGATCGCGGTCTCGATCGCGCCCTTGTCGGAGGCCGGGACCTTGTCGCCGTACTCGGCCACCGACTTCTCGGTGGCGTGGATAAGGCTCTCGCCCTGGTTCTTCACCTCGACGAGGCTCGCGCCGCTTCTTGTCGGCCTCGGCATTCGCCTCGGCATCCTTGACCATGCGCTCGATGTCGGCGTCCGAGAGACCGCCCGAGGCCTGGATGCGGATCTGGTGCTCCTTGTTGGTCGCCTTGTCCTTGGCCGTCACGTTGACGATGCCGTTGGCGTCGATGTCGAAGGTCACCTCGATCTGCGGCATGCCGCGGGGCGCCGGCGGGATGCCGACGAGGTCGAACTGGCCGAGCAGCTTGTTGTCGGCCGCCATCTCGCGCTCGCCCTGGAAGACCCGGATCGTGACGGCGTTCTGGTTGTCCTCGGCCGTCGAGAAGGTCTGGGACTTCTTGGTCGGGATCGTGGTGTTGCGGTCGATGAGCCGGGTGAACACGCCGCCCAGCGTCTCGATGCCGAGCGACAGCGGGGTCACGTCGAGCAGCAGCACGTCCTTGACGTCGCCCTGGAGCACGCCCGCCTGCACGGCGGCACCGATGGCCACGACCTCATCCGGGTTGACGCCCTTGTGGGGCTCCTTGCCGAAGAAGGACTTCACCACCTCCTGGATCTTGGGCATGCGGGTCATGCCGCCGACGAGCACCACCTCGTCGACCTCGTTGGCCGACACGCCGGCATCCTTGAGCGCCTTGCGGCAGGGCTCGATCGTGCGCTGCACCAGATCGTCGACGAGCGACTCGTACTTCGCCCGGCTGAGCTTCAGCGCGAGGTGCTTCGGGCCGGTGTTGTCGGCGGTGATGTAGGGCAGGTTGATCTCGGTCTGGGTGGCCGAGGACAGCTCGATCTTCGCCTTCTCGGCAGCCTCCTTGAGGCGCTGGAGGGCGAGCTTGTCCTTGGTCAGGTCGATGCCCTGCTCCTTCTTGAACTCGGAGGTCAGGTACTCGACGATGCGGTTGTCGAAGTCCTCGCCGCCCAGGAAGGTGTCGCCGTTCGTCGACTTCACCTCGAACACGCCGTCGCCGATCTCCAGGATCGACACGTCGAAGGTGCCGCCACCGAGGTCGTAGACCGCGATCGTGCCGGTCTTCTTCTTGTCGAGGCCGTAGGCCAGCGCCGCCGCGGTCGGCTCGTTGATGATGCGCAGCACCTCGAGGCCCGCGATCTTGCCGGCGTCCTTGGTGGCCTGGCGCTGGGCGTCGTTGAAGTAGGCGGGGACCGTGATGACGGCCTGCGTGACCGGCTGGCCGAGATGGGCCTCCGCGGTCTCCTTCATCTTCTGCAGCGTGAAGGCGGAGATCTGCGAGGGCGAATACTTCTTGCCGTCGGCCTCGACCCAGGCGTCGCCGTTGTCGCCGCGGACGATTTTGTAGGGCACGAGACCCTTGTCCTTCTGGGTCATCGGGTCGTCGTAGGTGCGACCGATGAGCCGCTTGATGGCGAAGAACGTGCGCTCGGGGTTCGTGACCGCCTGGCGCTTGGCCGGCTGGCCGACGAGCCGCTCGCCATCATCCGTGAAGGCGACGATGGACGGCGTGGTGCGCGCGCCTTCTGAATTCTCGATCACCTTGGGCTGCGTGCCTTCCATCACGGCCACGCAGGAATTGGTGGTGCCCAGGTCGATGCCGATAACTTTACCCATGGTGGGATCCCTCTTCTGTCGCGTTCAAGCAGACCGCCGAGCCCCGAAGCAGCTCGGCCCATGGCGGTGTCGGGGGTGATGTGAGTATGGGACCCGGGCCGGATCAAGGGCCGTGAACGGCTGAAATCCAGCGCGCAATCCCGCGTCGAGGGCGATATAAGAAGCCCGCAACGGGCTCGCAAGGCGAAGTCTGCGCGTCCGGCGCGCCGATTCACCTACGCCCTATCCTGTTGTGTTTCCGGCAGGATCTCGCCTAGGGCCACCAGCCGCCCGCAGGGCGTGCCTGCATTTTGTTGCTTCGCTGCCACGACCGCGCCATCGTACGGTGTGTTAACGTTTCGACAAGGGGTTGCGCGTGGCCCCGCCACTTCGTGTCCCCGTCGTATAGAGTCCGATGCGCCCGACCCGCAGCCTCCTGCTCCCCGTCCTGGCGGTCGCCGTCGCGGCTCCCGCGATGCTCGCCGCGCCCCCGGCGCGCGCCCAGAACTTCTTCGAGCGTCTCTTCGGCATCAAGCCGGAGCGGCCGCCAATGCCGCCCCGAGGCGTGCCGGAGGCCCCGCCGCCGCCGGCTGCGCCGGGTGAGCCGGGCCAGCCGGCCGCTCCCGAGGCGCCGCGGCCTGCACCCGCCCCGGCCCGACCTGTGGTGCTGAAGACGCCCTCCGAGGACAGCGTGCTCGGCCAGGACCTCCAGCTCAACGGGCTGTCGGGATCCCTGAAGCTGGAACGCTCCGGCAACGCTGTCACGGCGCGGATCAAGCTGCCGGGGACCAAGATCTCCCAGCCGGCGGAATCCTGCACGGTGCCGCTCGCGGGGGCAATCCGGTGACGCTGAGTTCCGAGGGCAAGCCCGAGGGCGTGCCGCGCTTCGAGGCAGCGGGTGCCGAGTGCCCGCTGCGCTTCGACGTCACCGATGGTGGGGTCCTGGTCACGACGCTGGGTTCGGGGCCGGCCTGCAATTTCTCGGCTGCCGATTGCGCCACGACCCCCGCGGGCCTCTGGGGCCCGGCCGCCGCCACCCTGATCCCGCGCGCCGGCGAGTTCGATACGGCCCGGGGCGTCGCCGACAAGGCGGTGCGCGACAATTACAAGCTGATGACCCAGCGCGCCCGGCGCGAGGACGTGCGGCCGATCGTGAGCGAGCAGGCGGCCTTCTCGGCGGATCGGGAACAGCTCTGCCGCACCTACGCGCGCGAGGGCGTGCACGGCTTCTGCCACTTGCGGGTCACGGAGAACCGGGCTCTGGCGCTGGCCACCCGGCTCGGCGCCAACACGGCAACGCCCACCGCGGCGGCCGCCCCCGCAGGCCCCGGCCGAAGCCCGCCGTCGAGGGCATGAACCCGGATGCGGTCGGCGGCGACGCGCTGCCCGAATGAGGCGTCCGGCGCCTCAGGCGCGCCCGGCGGTCATCGACAGCATGGCGGGGTCGATGCCGTTGGCGCGCAGAGCCAGATCGTACTTGGCGTCGAGGTCGGCGTTGAAGATCAGGGCGGGATCGGCCGGGCAATTGAGCCAGCCATTGGCCATGATCTCGCTCTCGAGCTGCCCCGCCTGCCAGCCGGCATAGCCCAGCGCCAGCACGGCGCTCGCCGGCCCCTCGCCGCTCGCGATGGCGCGCAGGATCTCGACGGTGGCCGTCAGGCAGATGCCGTCGTCGATGATCAGCGTCGATTGCTGGATGTGGAAATCGTCGCTGTGGAGCACGAAGCCGCGCCGTCCTTCCACGGGCCCGCCCATCAGGACCGGCATGTGGCCGACCCGCTCGCGCAGGCGGATCGCGTCCGCCTCGGGCGCCACGTCGAGCTGGACGAGGAGGTCCGGCATGCTGATGTCGGTGGCCGCCTTGTTGACGATGATGCCCATCGCGCCGTCGGCGGAATGCGCGCAGACGTAGATGACCGAGCGAGCGAAGCGCTCATCGGCCATCCCGGGCATCGCCACGAGGAACTGCCCGTCGAGGAAGTTCGAACCGGAGAGCGCGGAACGCGCGGGTGACGCTGGGTTCGGCATGCCCTCATGCTACGCCCCCTCCTGGGCTTGTCCAGCGGACAAAGCGCGCCGGCCTGTGCTGCGAGCCCGCGCGAGGGTGCGACTTCCTCGACAGGCCCCACCCACCACGCTAGGTCAGGCGCGCTGCTCACGCGCGCGATCCCGAGCGCGCGGCTAAGAGGGACCCGCGATGATCCAGGTTGGCGACCAACTGCCCCAGGCCACCTTCCGGACGATTGGCCCCGAGGGACCGATCGCCCGCACCACCGACGACGTGTTCAAAGGCCGGCGCGTGGTGCTGATCGGCGTGCCGGGCGCCTTCACGCCGAGCTGCCACCGCAACCACCTGCCGGGTTTCGTCACCCACAGGGACGAGATCCTCGCCCGGGGCATCGACGCGATCGCGGTGACCAGCGTCAACGACGTGTTCGTCATGGATGCGTGGTCGAAGGCGAGCGGCGCCGAGGGCCTCGAATTCCTGGCCGACGGCAATGCCGACTTCGCCAAAGCCATCGGGCTGGAGATGGACGGGACCGGGTTCGGCCTCGGAATCCGGTCGAAGCGCTACTCGATGCTGGTCGAGGACGGCGTGGTCCGGATCCTGAACGTGGAGGAGACCCCTCGAAGGCCGAGGCCTCGGGCGCCGAGGCGCTGCTGAAGGCCCTCTGAGCGCCCCTCCACGCCGCGGGGCGGCCCTCTAAAGGCCACGTTCCCTCCGCTTCTGTCCGGGCGGTTCGCCTGGAACCCGGCCTCGAGGATTGCATGGCCTTCCTGAACGACCTGCCCATCGCGGAGCTGATCGCGAATTACGGATACATCGCGATCTTCGTGATCATCACCCTGGAGAGCGCCGGGGTGCCCTGCCCCGGCGAGACGGCGCTGATCTCCTCGGCCGTCTATGCCGGCAGCACCGGCAACCTGAATATCGGCTTCGTGATCGCCGCGGCCGCGGGCGCCGCCATCCTGGGCGACAATGTCGGCTACTGGGCCGGGCGGCGCTGGGGCATGCCGCTGCTCCTGCGCTACGGCCACGTCGTCGCCCTCGATCACGGCCGGCTCAAGCTCGGCCAGTACCTGTTCCGCCGGCACGGCGGGAAGATCGTGTTCTTCGGCCGCTTCACCGCGATGCTGCGCGCCTATGCGGCCGTGCTCGCCGGGGTGAACCGCCTGGATGCCCGCCGGTTCTTCGCCTTCAATGCTCTGGGCGGGGTCATATGGGCGGGCAGCATGGGCATCGGCTCGTACTATTGCGGGCGCTCCATCGAGCACATCGTGGGTCCCGTCGGCCTGACGCTGCTGGCGCTGGTGGTGTTCGGCGGGCTGGCCCTATGGCTGTTCGTGCGCCGCCACGAGGCGCGCCTTCTCAGCGAGGCGGAGAGCGCCATTCCCGGCCCGCTCGCCTGAACAGTCACGCCTGCGCGAGATCGATCGCCTCGAGGGCGTCGTGATGCAGCAGGAGCACCCCGGTTGCCGCCGCGAGCCGGCGCGCGGCCGGCGTGAAGCCGGCATTCGAGACCACCGCCGCGCGGTCGCCCGCCCAGTACCGTAGGGCCGCGGCAGCCTCCTGAACTGCGGCATTGCCCACAGGCTTCGTCAGCCGCTTGCATTGAACCACGAGGCGCAGGCCGTCGCGCACCGCGACGATGTCAGCGCCCTGGTCGCCGCTCGCCGGGGTCCTGTGCGCCCGCCAGCCCGCCCGGGCGAGACGCTCGGCGCAGAAGCGCTCGTAGTCGAGCCCGTCCTCCGGCGCGTCCTCCTCCTCCGGCAGCGCGACCGCCGCCGCCTCGGCCTCGACGATTGCCAGCATCCGCTCCCGCTCGGACAGGGCGAGATCGGCGTAGCGCGGACCGATCTGCGGCAGGACCGTGCGGTCGAGGAAGTAATCCCGCTCGCGCAGCCAGCCGTCCTCGATCCAGTTGCCGTAGGCGTCGCGGAAGCTCTCCTGCCGCCGCCGCAGCGCCAGGGTCTCACCGTGCGCCCGGGCGATGCGGCGCACCCGGGCGCGGAAGCGGCGCGGCCGCCCGAGATGGCGCATCAGCACCAGCGTGAGGGCGAGACCCGTGGCCGCGAAGGCGGGCGGGCCGTACCAGAACCCGAACGGGCAGCCGATCACGGCCGTCCAGAACAGGCGGGCGACGGGGCTAGGCTTGCCGGGCATCGGGTCTCGGGGGCACGGGCGGGCCCCGCACCCTCGCAAGCGCGGCTTGCCCGATGCCTAACCGCGGCCGGAAAGCTGTGGACGCGGGCCGCGCCGTCAGCCCTTCCGGCGCTGGTGGCCGAGGCCCATGCTCTTGGCGAGGCTGGACCGGGCAGCGGCGTAGTTCGGCGCGACCATCGGGTAGTCGGGCGCGAGGCCCCATTTCTGCCGGTACTCGTCAGGCGTCATGTTGTAGTGCGTCCGCAAGTGCCGCTTGAGCGACTTGAACTTCTTTCCGTCTTCCAGGCACACGATGAAGTCGGGCTGGACCGAGCGCCGGACCGGCACGGCGGGCCGCAAGTCCTCCGTCGGCGCGGTCGAGGGCTGCGTGAGCCCGTGCAGGGTCGCGTGGACCGTCGCTATGAGCCCGGGCAGGTCCGGCGCGGGCACCGGATTGTTGCTCACGAAGGCCGACACGATGTCGACCGACAGCGTGAGATAGTCCGGTTGCCCTTCGACCGTGGCGTCCATCCCTAAAACCTCCTCTCGATCCCGCGCCGCCGCCATTGCGCGCGGGACGGCGGAATCTGTCCCTGATCGGCCCGATACAGGGCACTTAATGCGCAGTTACTATGTTGATAGGAATTTGATGGCAAGTCCAATCTACATACGCCCACAAACGCGGTCTTGATGAGGATAAACATAGTCGGATATTGCACAGATTGGGCATGCCCGACGCTGCAGCGCGCGACCGCATTTTCGTCGCGGGAGCCGGGCAGACCCACAAGGCGTTGCGCGCGCGGCGGAGTGCGCCATCTGGTAGGGTCAGCGCGCCCGGGTGACGCGCCCGATCTTGATGTGAGCGAGGGGCACCCCATGCGCGCCGGCACGAACGGCCTCCGGCACACGATCCCGTGACGGCAGCACCGTGAGCGCCCGGTCGTGAGCACCTACCGTTTCGACAAGCTGCTGGCACCCCGCTCCATCGCCCTGGTCGGGGCGGTGGCGCACGAAGGCTCCCTCGGCCGCAGCGTGCTGGACAGCCTGCGCCGGGCAGGGTTTCCCGGCGCGATCATGCCGGTCCAGCCCGATCGGGAGACCGTCGA
The DNA here is from genome assembly GCA_050632875.1 of Methylobacterium sp. P31. GTDB lineage: Bacteria > Pseudomonadota > Alphaproteobacteria > Rhizobiales > Beijerinckiaceae > Methylobacterium. The sequence continues at coordinate 1,079,689 of JBODSC010000001.1, forward strand.
CGGCCTGCCCTGCGTGCCGCGGATCGCGGACCTGCCCGCCCCGCCGGATCTCGTGTTGATCGCCGTGCCGCCGCCAAGCGTCCCCGATGTGGTCGCGCAGGCTGCCGCAATCGGGGCTGGAGCGGCGGTGATCCTCACCGCCCGGCTCGGCCTCGGGCCGGACGATCCCGGGCCGACCGCGCACCGCACCGCCCGTGCGCACGGCCTGCGCCTGCTCGGCCCCGACAGCGCCGGGCTCGCGGTGCCGGGAGCCAAGCTCAACGCCAACCTGTTCGCCCATGCCCCGGCGGCCGGAGACCTCGCCCTCGTCTCGCAATCCGGGACGGTGGCCGCCGCCATCGTCGAGTGGGCCGCCCGGCACGGGACCGGCTTCTCGGCAGTTCTCTCCCTCGGCAGCGTCCTCGATATCGGCGTGGCCGATTGCCTGGACTATTTCGCTGCCGACTATCGCACCCGCGCGATTCTTCTCTGTCTCGACCGGGTCTCGGATGCCCGGCGTTTCATGTCGGCCGCCCGCGCGGCAGCCCGCGCCAAGCCAGTCGTGGTCCTAAGGGCCGGCCGACACCGACCCGACACGCGCGCCGCCGTGACCCATACCGGCGCCCTCGCCCAACCGGATGCCGTCTACGCCGCGGCGTTCCGGCGAGCCGGGCTCCTGGCGGTGCAGGATCTCGACGAGATGTTCTCGGCCGTCGAGACCCTCGGCCGCCAGCGTCCCTTCCCGGGCGACCGGCTCGCGATCCTGTCGAACGGCCGCGGCATCGGCCTGCTCGCCGCCGACCGGCTGATCGAGCAATCGGGGACCCTGGCCGGGACCGCCGAAGCGGAGGGCCGCCCGGCGGGCAACCCGCTCGATCTCGGCATCGACGCGGCGGGCCCGGCCTTCTCGGAGGCCCTGGCGCCACTGCTCACCGACCGGGCGAGCGACGCCGTGCTGGCGATCCACGTCCCCACGGCCCGCTCGGAGGCCGGCGCGGTCGCCGAGGCCATCGCCGACACGGTCAGGCAGGCCCGTGCCGGCCAGACGCGCAAGAAGCCGGTCTTCGCGGTCTCGCTGGGGGATGCCGAGGCGGCGCGGGAGGCCTTCGCGCGGGCCGGGATCCCGCATTTCACCACGGATTCCGAGGCGATCGGGGGCTTCCTCCACCTGGTGCGCTACCGGGAGGCGCAGGACGACCTGATGCGCACGCCGGATTCGCTGCCGCGGGACTTCTCCCCCGACACGGCGCGCGCCCGCTCCATAATCGCTGGCGCCCTGCGTCAGGGCTCGGCGTGGCTCGACCCGGTGGCGGTGAACGGCCTGCTGGAGGCCTACGGCATCCCGACCGTGCCGATCACCCTCGCCCCCGATCGGGATGCGGCCGCGGCCGCCGCCTGGCCGATTATCGCGGCGGGGGCGCGGTGGCGCTCAAGGTCGTCTCGCCCGACGTGGTGCATAAATCCGATATCGGCGGCGTCCATCTCGACCTTACCAGCGAGGCCGATGTCCGCGAGGCCGCGGGCCGCATCCTGGCCCGGGCGCGGCGCGAGCGGCCGGACGCCCGGGTGACCGGCTTCGCGGTCCAGCCGATGATCCGCCGGGGCCAGCGCCGCGAGCTGATCGCGGGGCTCGCCGAGGACGCGGTGTTCGGGCCCGTGGTGGTGTTCGGCCGGGGTGGCACCGCCGTCGAGGTGATCGACGATCGCGCGCTCGGCCTGCCGCCGCTGGACCTGATCCTCGCCCGCGACCTCATCGGCCGCACCCGGGTCGCGCGGCGCCTCGAAGCCTATCGCGACGTGCCCGCAGCCGACCAGGCGGCGATCGCGCTGACGCTGGTGAAACTGTCCCAGCTCGCCGCCGACCTGCCGCAGGTGCGCGAACTCGACATCAACCCCCTGCTCGCCGACGAGACCGGGGTCCTGGCCCTGGACGCCAAGGTGCGGATCGGACGGGCCGAGAAGGGCGTGCAGGGCCGCGGCCATCCGCGCTTCGCGATCCGGCCCTATCCGGCGGAATGGGTCCGGACCCTGAACCTGAAGAACCGCACGGTCTGCGTGCGCCCGGTCCGGCCGGAGGACGAGGGTCTGTTCCTGACCTTCTTCAAGGGTCTCGACCCGGAGGATCTGCGGCTGCGCTTCTTCGGGCCGGTGCGCGAGTTCAGCCACACCTTCCTGGCCCGCCTCACGCAGCTCGACTACGCCCGGGCCATCGCGTTCGTGGCGACGGAAGTCGATCCACAAGGGGGCGAGCTCATGCTCGGCGCGGTGCGGCTGCACGCTGATGCCAACCACGAGAGCGGCGAGTACGCGATCGCGGTGGGGCGCGACGTCCGGGGTACAGGCCTGGCCTTCGCCCTGATGCGCTTGATGATCGACTGGGCGCGCTCCGAGGGGATCGGCCGCGTCGAGGGCACGGTGCTGGCCGAGAACCGGCCCATGCTGGCCGTCTGCCGGCGCCTCGGCTTCGCGCAGGGGCGCGACCCGGACGATCCGGGCCTGGTCAAGGTGCGGCTCGATCTGGCCGTGACCTGACGGGTGCCACGCGGCGGAAGCCCCCTCGCGGGGCGGGGCCTTCCGGATCCGTCCGGCGAGGCTGAGGAGCGGCGCGCCGCTCAGGCCGCGATGAACGCGGTCCACTTGCGCACCATGTCGGTGTTCTCGTCCATCACGGCGTTCCGGCAGGTGACCGCGCCCATGCGCTGGTCGAAGGAGCCGCCGTCGCGGGTGGCGCCCGCCTTCTCGATCAGGATTCCGTCGGGGCCGAGGATGTCCTTCTCGGCGGGCTTGTCCTCCATCCAGAAGGCCCACTCGTCGGGCTGCATGTTCTCCCGGGGGCCGCCGATCATCTCCAGCATCCTGGTATTGCCACAGCGGAGGGGTCGAGCAGGGAGCAACAGGTCCCGGACGGCACCTTCAGATCGATGCCATCGGCCGCCGTGGCCGTGCCGTAGCGCTTGGTCAGGCCGATCAGCTCGACGTTCATGCAAGGCGCTCCCGGCCTCGATCGGGCAAGCGGCGGGCCAGCGCGGCCGTCAGGCGTCCGGCCGCTCGGCCGGATCGATAGCCCGGTCGAGCACCCGCCCGCGGCCCGGCTCGGACAGGACCTTGCCGTCCTCGGCGATCACCTGGCCCCCCGCGATGGTCATCACCGGCCAGCCGGTGACCGCAAAGCCCTCCCAGGGCGTGTAGTCTGAGCCGTGATGCAGCTTTTCCTGGCGGATGATCTCGCGCCGGTTCGGGTCCCAGAGGGTGAGATCGGCGTCGAAGCCCGGGGCGATCGAGCCCTTGCGCGGGTAGAGGCCATAGAGCTTGGCGTGGTTCGTCGCCGTGAGGGCGGCGAACTGGTTGAGGCTGATCCGCCCCTTCGAGACGCCCTCGGAGAAGAATACCGGCAGCCTTGTCTCGATGCCCGGGATGCCGTTCGGGATCCAGCGGAAGGACGTCTTCCCGCGCGGGTTCAGCTTGCCCTGCGGGTCATCGTAGCGGAACGGCGAGTGGTCGGAGGAGACCACGTCGAAGATCCCGCGCCGGATGCCCGACCAGACCGCCTCCTGGCTCTCGACGTCCCGGGGCGGCGGCGAGCAGACATACTTCGCCCCGGCCATGGGATCGTCGAGCCCGAGCCCCTTCATGTGCTCGGCCGTGAGGGTCAGGTATTGTGGGCAGGTCTCGGCCCGGATCTTCAGGCCGCGCGCCTGCGCCCAGGCGATCTGCTCGGTGGCCTCCCGGCCCGAGACGTGGACGATCACGATGGGCAGGTCGATCAGCTCGGCGTGGCTGATCGCCCGGTGGGCCGCCTCCCGCTCGACGATCTCGGGGCGCGACAGGGCGTGACCGTAGGGCTTGGTCTCGCCCGCCCGCTCAAGCCGGTCGCTGAGGTAGCGGATCGCGTCGTAGCCCTCGGCGTGGACCATCACCCGGGCGCCCTGCCGCCTTGCGACGTGGAACACGTCGAGGAGCTGACGGTCGTTCAGGACGAGGTCGTCATAGGTCATGAAGACCTTGAACGAGGTGTAGCCGTCGGCCACTAGCGCCGGCAGCTCCTGGCCGAGCACCGCCTCGCTCGGATCGGAGATGATCATGTGGATCGCCACGTCCACGTGGCACTGGCCTTCGGCCTTGGCGCGGTAGGCGTCGACGGCCCCGCGCAGCGAGGCGCACCGGGGCTGCACCGCGAAGGGCATGACGCAGGTGTTGCCGCCCGCCGCAGCGGCCCGGGTGGCGCTGGCGAAATCGTCGGCCATGACGATGCCGGGGCTCGGATCCTGGGCGATGTGGACGTGGCTGTCGATGCCGCCGGGCAGGACCAGCAGGCCGGAGGCGTCGATCGCCCGGGCGGCGTCGGCGATCCCCTCCGCCACCGCGACGATGCGCCCGGCGCGCACGCCGACATCCGCCCGCACCGTGTCGCTCCCCGTGACCACCGTACCGCCGCGGATCGCCAAGTCGAATTCGGGCATGCCGCTCACTCCTCCGCGCCGACGGGCGCGCCCCGGGACGGGTCGATGCATCGTCCGCGCCGATTCGGGCGAACGTGTCGGCTGGGGAAGGAGGTCACAGCCGGCAGCGGGAATCTAGCGAGCCAGTGCGGCCCGCAGGCGGGAAGGGGCTGCCGGATGGAAGAGACGCCACACGCGCCGCATGTGCCGGGCTGACCCGAAGCCGGCCCGCTCCGCGACCTGCTCGAGACTCAGGTCGGTCTGCGCGATCAGGTCCCCGGCCAGGGCGACCCGGGCCCGGTTGACGGCATCCGTCACGGTCATCCCGGCATGGCTCCGGAACAGCCGGGCAAGGTTGCGCGGGCTCGCGCCCACGAGCCTGCCGAGGGCGGCGGGGGACCAGTCCAGGGCCGGATCGGCGGCGATGGCGTCCTGCGCCCGATGCACCACCGGATGGAGATGGCTGCGGCCTTCGAGCCAAGGGGAGAGCTGCGGATCGTCAGGTCCCCGCCGCATGTACACGACCAGCGTCCGCGCTACCGCGACGGCTGCCGCCGGCCCGGCCCACTCCGCCACGAGGTGCAACATCAGGTCGACGCCGGCGGTCACGCCGGCGCTGCTGAACCGGTCCCGGTCCTGCACGAACAGCCGGTTCTCCCGAACCATCGCCCGGGGCGCCATCGCGGCGAGGCGGGCGCAGCTCGCGTGGTGGGTGGTGCAGGCGTAGCCGTCGAGCAATCCGGCGCGCGCGGCCAGCAGCGCGCCCTCGCAGACCGTCACCACGGTATGGCCCGGCCGGATCGCGCCGCGCAGCCAGTCGACGATCCGCGCCTCGGCGTCCGCGTCCTCGGCCCGGTCCGCCCCGGATCCAATCACCCGCGCCGCGGAGCCGGGCAGGAGCACGATGGTGCCCGGCTCGATCGTCGGCGGGAGCGGTCCCGCCCCGCTCAGGTCGAGGCCGATCGAGCTGCGGGTGCGCACCTCCGGGGCCGCGTAGCTGAGCGCGAAGGTGACCCGATCCTGGACGGCGCCTGCGATCCGCAGGACCTCCACCGGGCCGGCGAGGTCCAGCAGGAGCGTTCGCGGCGGCAGGACCACCAGAACCGGAATGCGCCGCGTCGCCCCGGTCATGCGGCCACCGGCAGCCCCGGACCGGCCAGAGCCTCCGCCACCGTGGCGACGCGGGCGAAGCGGCCGGTGAGCACAAGCTCCGTGCGGGCCTTGATCGCGTCCGCGCTGAAGCGGCGTCCATCCGGATGGGTCATGGCGAAGGTCAGGGTGGCTTCGGTGACGAAGTCCACGCGCCAGCCGCTGTCGGAGGCGTGGCGGGTCGTGGTCTCGCAGCACTGCTCGGTGCGAATGCCGGACACGATCAGGCGGCGGATGCCGTGCTGCATCAGCCAGTCCGCGAGTCCGCTCTCCACCAGGGCGCTGTGCCGGCGCTTGTGGAAGATGGCGGTGGGGGCGATCACCACCGGCTCGAGGGTGCGGACATGGCCCGAGTCGCGGGCGAACGGACCCGCCTCGGCCTCGTGGAACACCTGCAGGACCGGGATGCCGCGCTGTACGGCACCGTCGATGAGCGCCTGCAGGCGTTCGGTGAAGAGCGGGACATCCGCGTCGCTCCAGAAGGACCTGTGACGGAAGGATTCCTGGACATCGATGACCAGCAGCGCAACATCGGACATTTCGTGTCTCCCGGGACTGGATGCCGGGGCAGCATCCGTCCTTGGGGCAAAGGACGAAAGAACCCGCACCGCCAAGGAGCGGACATTCCCGGCCATCCGCGCGCACCTCGCCGCGACGGCCCGATCTGGCGAGGAGGGGCAGGCGGGTGACGGCAGAGTTCAGCTCGATCTTCGTCCTGACCGGAGCCGGCGTCTCGGCGGAGAGCGGGCTCGGCACCTTCCGTGACCGCGGCGGCCTCTGGGCGCGGTTCGACCCTCTGAAGCTCGCCACCCCGGAGGCCTACGCGGCCGATCCCGACACGGTGCTCGACTTCTACGATCACCGCCGCCGGGGCGTGATCGCGGCCGAGCCCAACGCCGCGCACGTCGCCCTTGCCCGAGCCGAGGCGCGGCTCGCCGACCGGGGCGGCCGGCTGTTCCTGTGCACGCAGAACGTCGACGACCTGCACGAGCGGGCGGGCTCGCGGCGTGTCGTCCATATGCACGGCGAGTTGCTCAAGGCCCGCTGCACTGCCTGCGGCGCCGTCTCTCCCTGGCGCGCGGACCTGAGCCGGGCGGAATCCTGCCCGTCCTGCGGCACGCCGGGCCGGATGCGGCCGGACGTCGTGTGGTTCGGCGAGATGCCCAAGCACCTGGACGCGATCGATGCGGCGCTGGCGGGGGCCGACCTGTTCGTGGCGGTGGGCACCTCGGGGGCGGTCTACCCGGCAGCGGGCTACGTGCGGGCGGCGCGCGCCCGCGCCATCCCGACCTGCGAAATCAACCTGGCGCCGTCGGACAACGCCGACGCGTTCGACGATGCCCGCTACGGACCCGCGAGTTCCGCGCTGCCGCGCTACCTCGCGGATCTTGGGCTGTAACGCCCGGGGACGGCCGCAAACGCTTGCGGGGGCTCGCGTTTTCGATTCGCGCCCGGCGTCCTCGCGCAAGGACCGAAGTCTCAATTGATGCGAATCACATGCGCGCGAGCTGTCAAGAACTGGCCGGACAGTTGCCCGCCGGCTACAACGGCCAAGCTCGGGCTCGGCGTCGCGGCCCTCCCGAGCGTTCGTTGAAGCCACAAGGGGAAGCAACTACCCATGCAGCACTTCACCGTAACCGACCGCGAGCGCGACACCGTCCTGGCGGCCCTGCGCTACTACCAGTTCTATCGGATGCAGGGGCACCCTTTCGACCCGCGCCAGGATCATCTGATCGATACGATCGCCGGCCAGACCGGCGAGGCTTTGGACCTCGCGGAGATCGACGATCTCTGCGCCGGCCTGAACGGCCACCGTCACGCGCTGGCGGCCAAGGCGGCCTGAGGCTGCATCCCGGGGCGGCACGCGCCGCTCCGACGGTCCCGCGGACCTGCGGGATGAGATCGGGAGCGTTGCCTCCGAGATGAGCGGTTCCGCCGCCGGAGCGTGATGGATCCCCGGCTGGGTCGAGCAAATGAGGCTCGGCCCAGCCAGCACCGTCCTGGCGGGCGCGCATCCGCGTCGCCCTGCCCGCAAGCTGTTCGTGCGCCTGAACGCTAGGGCCCGCGCCCTGCGCGGCGCTATCCCCGGAGGGCTTCTTCGAGACCCACTGAGGCGGGCACCTCGGGATGAGAACGCGGGCCAGAATGCCTCCGATTGCCTTGTCGGCACGGCCATGCTGCATGGGGCAATGAGCGCCACGATCCTGAGCCTTGCGGAGACCACCGCCTTTCTCGACCGCGAATTCCCGCAGATGCAGGCTGGCGGGCGCGCCTACCATCTCGAAGCCGTGGGGCCGCACTCGGCGCGGATGCGGCTCGAAGCTCACGAGCGCTTCCTCCGCCCCGGCGCGACGGTATCCGGGCCCGCCATGATGGCGCTCGCCGACTACGTCCTCTACGCGGCGATCCTCGCCAATATCGGGCCGGTGGCGCTGGCCGTGACCACGAGCCTGACGTTCAACTTCCTGCGCAAGCCCGCTTCGGGGGATCTCCTGGCGGAGTGCCGGCTGCTCAAGCTCGGCCGCCGCTTGGCCGTCGGCGAGGTTCTGATCACCGCGGTCGGCAGCGCGGATCTCGTCTGCCACGCCACCGGGACCTACTCGATCCCGCCGCGCTGAGCGCGGTCAGGCCCGCGCCTCGGCGAGCCGGGCGGCATAGCGGGCGATCAGATCGACCTCCAGGTTCAGCCGGTCGCCCGCGCGGCGCTCGCCCCAGGTGGTGACCTGGAGCGTGTGGGGGATCAGCAGCACCGAGAATTGGTCGCCCGCGACCGAATTCACGGTGAGCGAGGTGCCGTCGAGGCATACGGAGCCCTTCTCGGCGATGAACTTCGCCAGGGCCGACGGCACCCGAAGGGTGAAGCGCTCGCTGTCCCCCCAGGCCCCCGCCGTGACGCTCTCGCGCGCCACGATCTCGGCGAGGCCGTCGACATGGCCGGTGACCAGATGGCCGCCTAGCTCGTCGCCGATCTTGAGGGAGCGTTCGAGGTTGATCCGGGTTCCGGCGCGCCAGAGGCCGACCGTGGTCCGCGCGAGCGTCTCGGCGGCGGCGTCCAGCGCGAAGACGCAGCCGCCCGCTTCCGGCTCCACCGACACCGCCGTGAGGCACGGCCCCGAGCAGGCGATCGAGGCGCCGAGCGCGATCGTGGCCGGATCGTAGGAGGCGCGGATCGCGATCCGGCGCAGGTCACCCTCGCCCGAGACCGAGACCACCGTGCCGACGTCGCTGACGAGCCCCGTGAACATCGCTTACGTCCTGTGCCGTTCGTAGGTCACGGCCATGTCGGGCCCGAGCTGGAGCCGCTCGATCTCGCGGAACCGGTTGCCCGCCAGGGCCCCGGCCAGGGCGGGGCCCAGGGCCGGCAGGCCGCCGGCCGGGCCCAGCTCCATCGGCCCGGTGACGAGCGTGCAGGCATCGATCAAATCGGCCCGCGCCAGCGCCTCCGCAAGGCGTGGGCCGCCCTCACTGCACAGACGCGTCAGGCCGCGCTCGCCCAGATGCACCAGGGCCGCCGGCAGATCGATCCCGCCCGCCGGGTCGTCGGGGACCGTGGAAACCTCGACGCCCAGCGACTCCAGGGCGCGACGGGCATGGGCCGGGGCGGAGCGGGTGGTAAGCACCAGGACCGGCGTGTCGCGGGCAGTCCGGGCGAGCACGCTCGCCGGCGAGAGCCGCAGATGCGTGTCGAGGACGATTCGCAGCGGCGAGCGCCCGGCGAGCCCGGGCAGCCGGACGGTGAGCGACGGATCGTCGGCCCGGGCGGTGCCGATGCCGATGAGGATCGCGTCGGCATGCGCCCGCCAGAGATGGACCGCCCCGTCCGCCACCGGGCCGGTGATGCGCAGGCGCTCGGGCCCCGCGGCCGCGCAAAAGCCGTCGCGGGTGCGGGCGAGCTTGAGGTGCAGGGCCGGGCGGCCACGGGTCACCCGCGTGACGTGACCGACATGGTCGCGCGCCGCCGCCTCCCGCATCAGCCCGGTCTCGACCGCGACGCCGCCCTGCCGCAGGAGATCGTGGCCGCGCCCCGCCACCCGCGGGTCGGGATCCTCCAGGGCGCTGACAACACGGGCGATCCCTGAGGCCAGGATCGCATCGGTGCAGGGCGGCGTGCGGCCGTGATGCGAGCAGGGCTCCAGGGTGACGTAGAGGGTCGCACCGCGGGCGGCATCTCCGGCGGCGGCGAGCGCTATGGGCTCCCCATGCGGGCGCCCGCCCGGCGCCGTGGCTCCCGTGCCGAGAATCCGCCCCGTCCCCGGCTCGACCACGACGGCGCCGACCGACGGGTTCGGCCAAGTGGTGCCGAGGCCGCGCCGGCCCAGCGCCAAAGCGAGGCGCATGAAGTTCGTATCGTCGCTCATGAGCGTCCGGCGCGGCGCCGGCCCGGGGTCTCGGGCTCCGGCTCGGCCTCCGAGCCCGGCGCTGCCGCCGGCCCCGGCATGGTCGCCGGCACAAGGGTGCCGTCGCTGAGCGTGCCGAGCAGGTCCTCGAAATCCTTCGCCTCGCGGAAGTTCTTGTAGACGGAGGCGAAGCGCACATAGGCGACGTCGTCGAGACCTTTGAGCCCCGCCATCACCAGCTCGCCGATCGCCTCGGAGGTCACCTCAGGCTCGCCCGCGCTCTCGAGCTGCCGGGTGATGCCGCTGACCAGCCGCTCGATCCGATCCGGGTCGACGGCGCGCTTGCGAAGCGCCACGTCGATGGAGCGCTGGAGCTTGTCCCGGTCGAAGGGCACGCGCTTGCCGGAGCGCTTGAGCACCACGACCTCGCGCAGTTGCACCCGCTCGAAGGTGGTGAAGCGGCCGGCGCAATCCGGGCAGACCCGGCGGCGCCGGATCGCGGCGCCGTCCTCGGAGGGCCGCGAGTCCTTCACCTGCGTCTCGGAGCCGCCGCAATAGGGACACCGCATGGGTTTCGTGCTCGGGCATGGAAACGGCCGCGGACCGGTTCGATCCGCGGCCGTTTCCTAGACTACGCATGGCCGGCCCGGAAGGCCGGCCCGGCTCCGGCCTCAGCCGTAGATCGGGAACCGGTCCGTCAGCGCATGGACTCGGCTCTTGACGCTGGCCTCGACCGCGCTGTCGCCTGCCTCACCCTTGGCGGCCAACCCGTCCAGCACCTCGACGATGAGGCCGCCGATCTGCTTGAACTCGGCGACGCCGAAGCCGCGGGAGGTGCCGGCCGGAGTGCCAAGCCGGATGCCCGAGGTGATGGTCGGCTTCTGCGGGTCGAAGGGCACGCCGTTCTTGTTGCAGGTGATGTGCGCCCGCGACAGCGCGGCCTCCGCCGCCTTGCCGGTCAGCCCCTTCCGCTGGAGATCGACCAGCATCAGGTGGTTGTCGGTGCCGCCCGAGGTGATGTCGTAGCCGCCGGAGATCAGCGTGTCGGCGAGCGCCTTGGCGTTCTCCACCACCTGACGGGCGTAGATCTTGAACTCGGGCTTGAGCGCCTCGCCGAAGGCCACGGCCTTGCCGGCGATCACGTGCATCAGCGGGCCGCCCTGGAGACCGGGGAAGATCGCCGAGTTGAACTTCTTGGCCAGCGCCTCGTCATTCGTCAGGATCATGCCGCCGCGCGGGCCGCGGAGCGTCTTGTGGGTCGTCGTGGTGGCGACATGGGCGTGCGGGAACGGCGACGGATGGACGCCGGCGGCCACGAGGCCCGCGAAATGGGCCATGTCGACCATGAAGTAGGCGCCGACCGCGTCGGCGATCTCGCGGAACTTGGCGAAGTCCCAGTGGCGCGGGTAGCCCGAGCCGCCCGCGATGATCACCTTCGGCTTGTGCTCGTGGGCGAGGCGCTCGACCTGCTCCATGTCGATGCGCTGGTCCTCACGGCGCACCGTGTAGGAGACCGGCTTGAACCACTTGCCCGAGACGTTCGGCGGGGCGCCGTGGGTGAGGTGGCCGCCGGCTGCGAGGTCGAGGCCCAGGAAGGTGTCGCCGGGCTGCATCAGCGCCAGGAACACGCCCTGGTTGGCCTGGGAGCCGGAATTCGGCTGCACGTTGGCGAAACCGCAATCGAACAGGCGCTTGGCGCGCTCGATGGCGAGATCCTCGGCGATGTCCACGAACTGGCAGCCGCCGTAGTAGCGCCGGCCCGGATAGCCTTCGGCATACTTGTTGGTCAGCACCGAGCCCTGCGCCTCCAGCACGGCGCGGGAGACGATGTTCTCCGAGGCGATCAGCTCGATCTCGTGCTGCTGCCGGCCGAGGCTCCTTAGCCACCGCCTCGGCGATCTCGGGATCGGCCTCGCTCAGCGGGGCGGCGAAGAAGCTGTTGGAGAAGTGCTTGTCGGCGGCGGTACCGGCGCTCATGGTCTGCCTCTGTTCTGGTAGGGGCGATGCCCGGCCTTTCGTCGGCGTGCACGGGCGGGCGTTGGAACGGGGATTCCTACACGCGCCGGCCGCCCAGGCCAAGCACAGGCATTTTGGTCGTCCGCAAAGAATAATTTGCCGCAGCCGGGCGCCGCGAGGCCTGTCCTCGACCGACGGCGTGTTGTCCTCACGGACCATCGAATCAGTTGACGAATGGAAAATAATCATGGAATAAAACAGGAACAAGCCGGATGATCGGTGGCGCCATGCGAAGTCATGATCGAGATTGGGCCCTGGATTATTCCATCGCCGAACTTCGCCTGAGCCGCACTTTTATTACCATCCGCCTCTTGGATATTAAGGCTGGATTTAGAGCAGACCAGCCGCGTGGCTGCGATGGCCGATGGTGCGGAGGAAGCGGCGCGCTCACTGTCGTTCGGAAAGACCGAACCGGTGATCCTCGAATCGATACGAAGACGGATGAGATCCTCGACGTCCTGAAAGAAGTCGTCGAGAGCACGGAGCCAGGAGAAGGTTTCTCATACGGTATTCGAATTCATGAAAAGCTGGCCGAGCGGCTGGGTGAACTTGATCTGCCCGGCATTGGTAAGCATGGTGTCGAGCAGAGCTTCGTCGCCGGTGACGTGGTCCGCCACGGTCTTTCCGGAAGCATACGCACGGATGTTCTTCTCCGGAATGGTCGAACCAGCGCGGCTCCCATTGTGGCGATCTGGGACATCAAGACCGGATCGGAGGGACTGTCTCCCCGTCGCATTCGGGCCTTAAGGGCTGGTGCAGGTGTCGATGACAGCGTCCCTATGATCGAAGTCCATCTGTTTCGATGGTCCTTCGGTCAAGAATTGGATCTCGATGACCGTCATGGTCGGAGTCGTTACCGCATGACTATGGAAGTACATGCGCTGTGTCCGCGGTCTCTTGCCAGCACGTCGGAGTGGCAGGCAGCCATCGACGCGCTCGGTTTCGATCTGCGGCTTCAGTCGGAAAACATTCCGCCCGCTTCAACGGGGCACCTGCCGGCGACGCGGCAGGGGCGGGAGTCAGGCTTCGAATGCTCTGTCATTCCGCTCTCGGATCTGACGGAGACCTATCCCGAGACCGACTTCGGCGGTCCATGGGCTTGCGTGTATGCTTTCTACTTCGGCACAGTTCCAAGTTCCATCGGCGCCATGATGGCGCTCACCGCCTGTGTCAAGCTGCTGGACGGGCTCGCCTTCTATCCGCAGGATGGCTGGCTGCTGACCGCCGATCAGGCGGTACGCTACGCGCGCGACACGATGCCCAAAGTTGAGGATCTGGAAGTGCAGCTCGGCATACGGGAAAACTGATCTAGGAGCGCGTTGCGTCCTGGAACCACCCTCTCATGAGGCTCCGATCGGCCGGCCATGCCGAACGGACCTTCCAAGTGAAACCGTCTCAGCCCTGCGCCGCGAGATTCGTCTCGATCAGCACCGTCTCGGTCTCGAAGGTAGCCGCGTGCCACGCTCCGACCGGAAAGTGGAACACGCTGCCGGCGGCGAACGGCTTGCGGCCCTGCTCGGTCTCCAGGATCCCCGACCCCGAGACGACCTGCACGAACTGCTCGTGACCGTGGCTGTGGCGCGGCGCCGAGACGCCAGCCGGCACCACCACGCGCACGAGGCTCGCGCCTGCACCCGGGATCGTGCGTTTGGCGACGCCGTTCCCGGCCACGCTTCCCGCGCAATCCTCCCAGGCCGTCAGGTGGTCGGTCATCGGCGCATCTCCTCGGGGACAGGACATGCGTTCCGGCTCCGCCGGGTCAACGGTCGTCCCGGCGGCGCCCCTGCGTCAACCCGCCCCGCCGGAGGGACGTCCGCGCCGAGCCTTGGGAGCTGCGGTGCCGGGAGCCGCCGGATCGCGGGCCGGCGGGTTGGCCTCGGGCGAGGGGCTGCTCGTGGGCCAGAAGGTCTCGAACAGCTCCTGCATCGCCCGGATGTTGTTGCCCTGCACCTCGGCGCCGGTGCGGATCATCTGCTGGAGCATATCGGAGCCGGCCTCGGCAGCCGTCGTCTCCGCGGGCTTGGGGGCAGGCTTCGCGGCCGGGGTCGGGGGCGGCGGTTCGGCGGGCAGGAAGGCCTTGGCCATCTCGGCCCAGGCCGGCCCGAACGGGAACGGCACGGGTGGCTGCGGAGCCGGCCGCGCCGCGGGCTCGGCGGGTGGCTGGTTCAGCATCACGTGGACGATGCTCGCCACGACGGCGCCCGCCATCATCGGCAGCATCTGGCGCAGCACCTGCGCGCCGACGCCGCTCGTGGCCGAGGCCTGCCGCAGCACCGCCTGCATCAGCTGAGCCGAGCCGAACATCTGGCTGAGCGCGTCGAAGCCCTGCGGTGCGGCCGGCTGCGTCGCCTCGGGCATGCCGAACATCCGGGCGAAGCTGCTGGGATCCAGGCCGACGCTGCGCTGGAGACCGAGCGTCAGGGCCGGCATCAGCGCCTCGAAGGCGCGGGCCGTCTGCTCGGTCGTCAGGCCGAATTGCTGGGCCATGGTCTGGAGCCCGGCCTCACCCTGCGCCTGGAACATCTCGAGCGGGTTGAACATGACGCCTCGATCCTGTCCCGGTCGGACCGGCCGGGACGCAGCATCGTGATCCTTTGCGCAGGGAAATACCAGTTCCCGCACGCGGAACTTTGCGCATGACGCTGTTCGGCTCAGTGGACCGGGCCGTATCGTCGCCGCGCTGCACCCGAATGGCCGAACGGCCGCCTCAGCTCACCGGCCCCGGATGGGCGTGGCCGGCCGGCAGCGGCGCGGCCCGGTGGGGCGCCTCGGGCGCGCCCGCCGGCTCCCGGATCCGCGGACCGGTGCCCTCCAGCCGGTCCACGGTGCGGCGGGCGAGCAGGATGCCGAGCGCCCCGAAGACCAGCGAGCCGACACCCATGCCCGCCACCACGCCGCGGGGGCCGCAGAGCGCCGCGCCCAGCATCGCGGGAGGCATGGTGCCGAGCGTCGCCCGGCCCCAGTTGAGCAGGGTCGAGCGCACCGGGAAGCCGAGGTTGTTGAAGGCGGCGTTGCCCAGGAACAGCAAGCCGTTGAAGAACCAGATTGCGCCGCCGACGAGGCAGAAGAAGCTGAACAGCTCGACCGCGGCACCCTGCAGCCCGAACAGGGCAGCGAGCGGTCCGCGGGCGAGCGCCAGGACGAGCCAGACCAGAGCCACGTAGCCAAGCGTCACCCGGACCGCTTCGCGCAGCACGCCGCGCATCCGGTCGAACCGGCCTGCGCCCCAGTTCTGCGCCAGGATCGGCCCGATCGCCCCCGACAGGGCGAAGAGACCGCCGAAGGCCACCGGCGTCAGGCGGTCGATCACGGCCGCGGCGGCGACGGCATCCGCGCCATAGCCGGCAAACAAGCGGGCCAGGAAGGCGCTCGCCACCGACGGCGCGAGGTTGGTCAGCACCGCCGGCCCGGCGACCGATCCCAGCGCGGCCGCGTCGGAGGGCAGGTCGGCGAGGCGCGGAAGACCGAGCAGGCCGTGACGGGCGACGCCGCGCAGGCCCACCGCCACGAAGGTCGCCCGCGCCATGCAGACCGTGATCGCCGCCCCCTCCAGGCCGAGCCCCGCCCCGAAGATCAGCAGCGGATCGAGGAAGGCCGTGACGAGGGCGCCGGCCAGGGTCACCAGCATCGCCTGCCGCGCTGCACCGACCGCGCGCAGCAGCCCGGTGAACAGCATGCCGGCGGCGAGCAGCACGTTCGACGGCAGGGTGATGTGCAGGAACAGCGCAGCCGCCCGCAACGCCTCCCCTCTGGCGCCGATCAGGGCCAGGAGCGGATCCATGAGGAGGGCGATCAGCACCGCGATGAGGGCGGCCGCGAGGCTGCCGAGGGCGAGCGCGGAGGTCGCGAAGCGGCGCGCCGCCGCCGGGTCGCACGCCCCCACCGCCCGGCCCACCAGCGCCCCGGCGGCGATCATCAGGCCGATATTCACCGCCGTGGCGAAGAACTGCACGATCCCCGCGAAGCCGATCGCCGCGGTGAGGTTCGGGTCGCCGAGCCTCGAGACATAGAACAGCGACAGCAGGTCGACGACGAAGATCGCCATCAGCCCGACCGAACCGGTGGCGGCCATGACCACGACGTGCCAGAGGATCGAGCCGGTGACGAAGCGGCCCGGCTCCGGGGCGGACAGACCGTCAGACATCCGGGCCGTCACGCATCCCGGACGCTGCCTTCCGCTTCGAGCCTCGGAATCCGGATCGCCCTCCGCCTCCGCAGCCTCATTCTCCTGCGGGGCGAGCGCGGGCTTCTCCAGGAGACGCTCGGCCGCCTCGCGCCGGTCGCTGCCCACGAGGTCGCGGGTCTCGGTGCTGAGCGCGCGGGCGGGCCGGACGGGTGCGGTGAGCGGCTCTGGCTTCAACCCCGCCGCCGCCCCGCGCATCCAGCTGGACCCGTCCGGCAGGGCGCCTGCCTGCTGCAGGACGAGGCGGGCGACGTCGCGCTTGCGCACGTCGTCGGCCCGGGCGGCGGCGGATTCCGGCGACAGGCCGAGCCCCTCCAGCGCCGCGCGCCCGAAGGCGAGGGCAGATTCGGCGGTCTCGCGGATCTGGTAGTCGACGTCCCGGTTCATCAGCTCAACGGCGTGCAGGCGGTCGTAGGCGCGCACGAAGGTGCGAACGCTGGAGAATTCCTCGTGCACGATGTCGACGATCTTGAGGGCCCCCTCGCGGTCGTCGACGCAGATGCAGACCAGCTCGACCCGGCCGATCCCGGCGGCGCGGAGCACGTCCAGCCGGGTGCCGTCTCCGTAATAGATGCGGAAGCCGAAGCGCGAGGCGGCGCGCAGCTGCTCCACGTCCTTGTCGATCACCGTGACCGGGATGCCCTCGGCCAGCAGCACCTGGGTCAGCACTTGCCCGAACCGCCCGAAGCCGATCACCAGCACCCGGGCCTCACCGCTCTCGGCGAGTTCTGAGGAGGGCTCCTCGAGTTCGATCTGCGTTCGCGCATTGCGCCGCTCGATCAGCTTGTCGAGCCCCTTGGCGGCGATCGGGCCGATCAGCATGGTCAGCGCCGCGAGCGCCACCGCGAAGCGCGTCGCCGTGGCGCCGGTGAGCCCGAGATCCTCGGCCTGCGGCAGCAGCACGAAGGCGAACTCGCCCGCCGGTGCCAGCACGGCCGCCCCCGGAGCGCCCCGAGATTGTCCGAGCCGAACAGCCGGAACAGGCCGGCCACCAGGGCGACCTTGACGAGGATCGCGCCGAGCGTCGCCCCGAACAGCGCCGGCGAGACCTCGCGCACGAGGTTGCCGTCGATCGACATGCCGACGCTCATGAAGAACAGGCCGAGCAGCATGCCGCGGAACGGCTCGATGTCGGCCTCGAGCTGGTGGCGGAAGTTCGACTCGGCGAGGAGAATCCCGGCCAGGAACGCACCCATGGCCATCGACAGGCCGACCTGCTCCATCAGCAGTGCCGTGCCGAGCACCACCAGCAAAGCCGCCGCGGTCATCACCTCGCGGGCGCCGCTGGCCGCGAGCAGCCGAAAGAACGGGTTCAGGCCGTAGCGGCCGATCAGCACCACCGTGAGGATCGCGGCGAGCGCCTTGCCGGTGGAGGTGGCCGCCTCCCCGAGCCAGGATACGTCGGTCGCCTCGCCGGCCGAGGCCAGCAGCGGCATCAGGGCCAGGATGCCCACCACCGAGAGATCCTGGAACAGCAGCACCGCGAAGGCGCGGCCGCCGTAGGCGCTGTTCAGGTCGCCCCGCTCCTCTAGGAGTTGCAGTGCCACGGCGGTCGCCGAGAGGGCCAGTGCGATGCCGATCACCGCCGCGGCACCGAAACTGAGGCCCGCCAGCACGCCGGCGCCGCCAAGCACCAGCGCACAGACGACGAGCTGCGCCGTCCCGAGACCGAAGATGTCGCGCCGCATCGAGACGAGCTGCGACAGGTGCAGCTCCAGCCCGACGATGAAGAGGAGCAGCACGACGCCGATCTCGGCGACGCTGGCGGCGGTCTCGGGCTCGGCGATCAGCGACAGGCCGGACGGCCCGATCAGCACGCCGGCCACGAGGTAGCCGAGCACGGCGCTCTGGCCGATCAACCGGAAGATCGGGACACCGATCACCGCCGCCGACAGGAAGGTCAGGACCGGCGGCAGGAAGCTCGCATGTTCGACGGGGCTCGCCATGAAGATCGTCTCGGCGGTTCTTCTAAGGTTCGCGCACGTGGCGTTCCCGCTTAGCGCGGGCGGAGCCGGGATGCGAGCCGGGCGCGGGTGCCGTTCGGCACCCGCGGACATCCCGCCGCGGAGCGCGATCGGCCCAGGAGATCAGCCCAGGAGGCGCGGCCGGGCGCGGCGTGACCCGTCGATGAACTCGAAACCGCCGGCCGCGCTCAGCATGTGCAGGCGCGAGCCGGGCCAAGCGGCCCCGGGCTCGAGGCGCGTCTCGACCCGCTGCGCGTAGCCGCCCTCGTCGAGGCGCAGGATCCGGGCAAGGCCGAGGGCTGCGCCGTAACCGCCGCGGCAATCCTGCACAGGCCGGATCAGGGCGCCGTCCCGCGCCACGATCGGGCCGGCGGCCCGGGCCGAGCCGACATCGATCAGAACCGGGTTACGCCGGTGGGGCGTCCAGGGCCCCCGGAAATGCGGCGCGTACCAGAGATGCAGGGTGTCGGAATAGCTGCCCCCGCCCGCGCGCACCGTGGCGAACAGCCACCAGTGGCCGCCATGGTGCAGCAGCGTCGCGTCGCCCGCCACGACACCGTCCACCAGCACCGCCTCGTGAACCCAGCCCCGGGGGAAATCGGTGGCGCGGTAGAGATCGATCGTGCCGGAGGCGTGGGATTCCGGGATCATCCAGACCTGCCCGTCCGCCTCGAAGACGAACGGGTAGGACAGGTGCGTCTCGAGTTCCAGCACGGGTTCCGGCTGGCCGCGCGGACCTCGCGCGTCGAAACCCACGGCCGCGATCACGCCCTTGCCGCGGCGGTAGTCGAACGATTCGACGAACAGGGTCACGTCACCGCCGCGCGCGATGGCGAACGGGTCCGCGTAGAAGCGCCGCCCGTCGTCGGGCAGGTCGATCCAGCCGCCCTCCGGGTGCCGGCGCAGATCGATCAGGTCGGGTCCGACGATCCGCCGCCAGCCGACCCGCCATTGCGGGCTGAAGAAGCAGAGGGCGTAGAGCCTGCGGGCAATCTGCCGCGCAAGCCCTTCGGCGGCGCGGCGCCCGGCTCCGAAACCGCCGAGGTCGAACGCCGCCGTCGGTTGCAGCGGCGCCTCGCTTCCGTCCGGAAGCATCGCCGAGGCGGCCCCGTCGAGGGCCGCGGCGATCAGCGTGATGGTTCGGGCGAGGTAATCCTCGAAGGCAGCGAGCATCACGGTGTGCGATTCCGCCCCGAGACGCCCGACCGCCACCGGCACGCCGTCCGGTCCGCGCAGGGCCGCCACCGGCGGCCGGCGGGCGAAGAGCGCGGCGAGTAGGCCGGCCTCGCCCGGCATCCCGTCGAAATCGAGCCGCCAGATCAGCGTCGAGGCTCGATCCCGCGGGCGCGCCCACGAGATCGAGGATGAGGCTCGGCCTCGCTGTCCTCGCGGCCTGGATCGAACCCCGCCTCGTAAGGGGCCAGCGCCACCGGTTCGGCCGCGGTGGCCAAACCCGGGCGGGGCAGGCCGTGGATCGCCGCCTCCAGCCGGAACAGCAGTTCCGCGTTCGAGGGCAGCCCGTGCACCCCCGCGGTCCAGGCGACCCGAACCCGGCGGTCGGAGCGCTGCCCCAGCTGATCGAGGAGACGGATGTGCCATCCGCGCAGGGTGCGGCGGTCGAGCCGCACAGTGACCGTTCGCACCGACGGGGATGTGCCGATCGCCAGCGGCTCCGGCGAGACCGGTGCCCGGCCACCTCCGGCCGACCGCCGGTCCACGCCTCCGATCGACCGCTCCATCAGCCGGATAGGCCCGCGCGCGGCATGCCGGACTTCGTAGCGAGGCTCACGGCGGACCGGCACCCTTCAATCACCCGACGACGACCGCGGATCCGGGCGCTGCAGGCTCAAGAGATCTGAAGAGCTAATGCTCGGCGGTACGATCAAGCAAGACTGGCTGGTTGTCTACCGCTCAATGGCTTCAATCCGGAACGATTTCTGCTGAGCGATACAGCACGTCGGATTTCGCACGTTGCGATAACCCGACGTTACGGAACCGTGATATCATGCCGCGCGTCGCTTGCGGGAGTCGCGCGGGAACGCCCTGCCGGCTAGGCTGTTCGCTGGGAAGATGTTGCGGAGACAGGATATGACGCGCAAGGCGCTGACATGGCCGCTCGCGGCGGTGTTCATGGTCGGCATCCCCGCTGCGGCTTTCGCCTTCGGCGGCGGTGGCGGCAACAGCGGCAGTGGGCTGTCGCCCTACGCCGCGCTGAGCGGCAACGACCGCTCGGCCGGGGTCAACAACGGCAATTATCGCGACCCGGCCCTCGACCCGTATATCCGGACCTATGATCCGGCGGCCGCGGCCCGTTACGCCGCCCCACCGGCCGCCCAGCCGCGCCTGCGCATGCGGCCCTATTACGGCTATCCCTACTGACGTCGCCGATCCCGCCGGATGCCACATGGCGGTGTCCGGCGCCGAAATCGGGCGTCTTCAGGAGTGCTTGGACCCGGTCGCGGCCTGGATCCGCTTGAGCGCCCACGCCCCGCCGGATGGCTTGCAGCCGGTGCCGCGGACGAAGCGGCTGCGCTCCGGTCCGATGATCGAGGCGAGGAAGTTGCGGCAGATCAGGTCCTCCGCGACGTAGGGCAGGCCGGTCGGGTTGACCGTGCCGTGCAGGCCGGTCTCGGGATTGTCCCACTTCACCGGACGGCCATTGCCCTGCGGATCCAGCGCCACGGTCAGGGCCGCGCGGGCGCGCCGCCAATCCTCCTCGGCGAGGTCGTCCCCGAAGCTCACAGGCCGCTTCTCGATGCTGCCGGTGACTGCGGGCTCCTCGGCCACGCGCGGCGGCGCGGTCTCGCCCCGGAACACGAGCAGCGGCTGACCGCAGCCGCAGAGGGCCGCATTCAACATCAGGGCCGATATCGACGCAGCGATGCGCAACCGCCGGCTTGGCTCTTTACAGGCGCGTCGCCGCATTACACCTGACTCACGACGGGCTTTCCGCTCGACCGAACATGCCGATGTCGGTGCCCCCTCAGGCCCTGGACGCGGCAAGCAGGAGTCTTGGCGTGGATCAGTTAAGGACCGATGACCCGACGAGCGCGGACTTCACGCTGAGCGATGATCCGGTCGCGCTGTTTTCCACCTGGATGAAGGAGGCGGAGGCTACCGAGCCCGAGGATCCGAACGCGATGGCGCTCGCCACCGCCGGGTCCGACGGGCTGCCCGACGTGCGGGTGGTGCTCTTGAAGGGCTTCGACGCTCGCGGCTTCGTCTTCTACACCAACGCTCACTCCGCCAAGGGCGAGGAGGCTCGCGCAGAACCCGCAGGCGGCCCTGGTGCTGTACTGGAAGAGCCTGCGTCGGCAGGTGCGCGCCCGGGGCCCGGTCTCGCCGGTGACGCCGGAGGAGGCGGATGCCTATTTCGCGAGCCGGCACCGGGAGAGCCGCCTCGGCGCCATCGCCAGCCAGCAATCCCGTCCGCTCGCCGACCGGGCCACGCTGATGAAGGCGGTGGCGGAACTCTCCGAGCGCTACGGGGACGGGCCGATCCCGCGGCCCGCGCATTGGACGGGGTTCCGGATCGCCCCGGTGACGATCGAGTTCTGGCAGAACGGCGATTTCCGCCTGCACGACCGGGTCCGCTTCACCCGGACGGGCGACGGCTGGAGCCGGGCACGGCTCTATCCCTGACATGCCCATGAAACGAAGAGAGCCCCGGCAGGGCCGGGGCTCTCGGAAGGGATCGGCGGTGCGATGAGGCTCAGGCCTCCTCGCCCTCCTTCTTCTCGCCCTCGGAAGCCTCGCCTTTCTCCTCGGCAGCCCCGGCCGACTGCGCCTCGGCGATGGCGGCCTCCTCGGCCTCCACCTCGGCGCCCAGCACGGTCGGCGGCACGATGTTGGCAACCGGGTCGGTCGCCTCGCCGGTGTAGCTGCCGGCCGGGATCTTGATGTCGGAGACGTGGATCACGTCGCCGATCGCGCGGCCGGTCAGGTCGACCTCGATCGCATCCGGGATCTGGTCGGGGGCGACATCGAGGCTCAGGGTGTGGGCCACGATGTTGAGGGTGCCGCCGAGCTTCTTGATGCCGGGGGCCGCATCCTCGTTGACGAAGTGCACCGGCACTTCGACGGTGACGGTCTGGCCGGAGACGACGCGGAGGAAGTCGACGTGCAGCGGCACGCCGGTCACCGGGTCGAGCTGGAAGTCGCGCGGGATCGCCCGGACCTTCTTGCCGCCGGCATTGATCTCGAACAGCGTCGTCTTGAAGCCGCCGGCGTAGATCAGCGTGCGGGTGCGGATGAGGTCGACCGCGATGGATTGCGGCGGCTGACCGCCCCCGTAGATGACGGCGGGAATCTGGCCCTGGCGACGAACGGCCCGGGCGGCCCCCTTGCCGACCCGGTCGCGTGCCACGGCCTCAAGCGTCTTCACTGCGCTCATGGCGTGATCCTTCAATTGCTGGAGCCGGAAAACGAAAAAGCCGCCCCTGGCGGACGGCCACATCCTTCCCGGCGCGCCCCTGCCTCCAAGGGTGTCTCGGGGGCGCGCGGTGCGCATACACGGCCGCGGGCGGGAAGGCAATGTTCGAGGGTGTGCTTGGAAGGCGCCGGCAGCACCGGGTCGCTGCGCGGCACGTATCCGGACGGATGAGGACGCGGGTGGGAAGCCCCTGGACGGGGCTGCCCGCGCCCAGGTCAGAAGAAGATCGGCCGTGCGCTGGCGGTGATCTCGCCCAGCACCGCGCCGGTGGCCGGCTCGATCTCCTTGAGCACCACGTCGTAGCCCCAGAGGTCGGCGAGGTGCTGCAGGACGCGCTTGGCGTCGTCCTTCTGCAGGGTGATCCGGTTGATCGCCTTGTGGTGCAGGATCAGGCGCCGGTCGCCCTCCAGATCGACGTCCACCACCTCGATGTCGGGATCGAGCCAGGCCACGTCGTACTGGCGCGCGAAGGCCCGGCGCAGCTTGCGGTAGCCGCGCTCGTCATGGATCGCCTCCACCCGCAATTCCGGCTCCTCCGGGTCGTCGACCACGTGGAACAGGCGCATGTCGCGCATCAGCTTGGGCGACAGGAACTGCTGGATGAAGCTCTCGTCGCGGTAATTCTCCCAGCAGTCGCGCAGGACCGCCATGGCGTCGCCGGTGCCGGCGATGTCCGGGAACCAGTCCCGATCCTCGTCGGTCGGCTGCTCGGCGATGCGGGCGATGTCCTGCATCATGGCGAAGCCGATCGCGTAGGGATTGTGCCCGCCATAGGAGCGGTCGTCGTAGTTCGGCTGCCGGATCACGTTGGTGTGCGACTGCAGGAATTCGAGATAGGCCGCCTCGGTGATCTGCCCGGATTCCGAGAGGGCGTTCATGATCCGGTAGTGGCAGTAGGTGGCGCAGCCCTCGTTCATCACCTTGGTCTGACGCTGCGGGTAGAAGTACTGCGCCACCAAGCGGACGATGCGCAGGATCTCCCGCTGCCAGGGGCGCAGACGCGGCGCGACCTTCTCCAGGAAATAGAGGATGTTCTCCTGCGGCAATTCGAGCAGCGCCTTGCGTCGCTCGGCCGCCATGTCCGAGCGCACCGCGCCGGTCTTCTGCGGCAGGGTCCGCCAGAGGTCGTTGTAGATCTGCTCGCCGTGCTCGATCCGCTCGCGCTCCCGCCGCTGCTCGGAGGCGAGGTCGGGCCGCTTCTTGCGCGGGTACCGGTGGACGCCCTGGCTCATCAGCGCGTGGGCGGCGTCGAGCACCTGCTCCACCGCGTGATGGCCGTAGCGCTCCTCGCAGCGGGCGATGAAGCCCTTGGCGAAGTCGAGATAGTCGAGGATCCCCTCCGCGTCGGTCCACTGGCGGAACAGATAGTTGTTCTTGAAGAAGTGGTTATGCCCGAAGGCGGCGTGCGCGATGACGAGCGTCTGCATCGTCGCCGTGTTCTCCTCCATCACGTA
Organism: Methylobacterium sp. P31; assembly: GCA_050632875.1. Lineage (GTDB taxonomy): Bacteria > Pseudomonadota > Alphaproteobacteria > Rhizobiales > Beijerinckiaceae > Methylobacterium. The sequence continues at coordinate 1,103,642 of JBODSC010000001.1, forward strand.
GGAGATGCACGGGTCGGAGTTGATGACGATCTCGTAGGCGAGCCCCATCAGGCCCCGGCGGTAGCCGGCCTCGTGCTGGGCGAAGTGCTTGCCGAAGGACCAGTGCTTGTAGAACAGCGGCATGCCGATCGACGCGTAGGCGTCGAGCATCTGCTCGGCCGTGATGATCTCGATCTGATTCGGATACCAGGACAGGCCGAGCTTCGGCCCCGCCACCGCCTCGCAGGCATCGTGGATGCGCCGGATCGTGTCGAAATCCCAGTCGTTGCCGGTGAACAGGGGTTTCTGCCCCCCGGAAATGATCTGAGGCGTCCGTGCCTTGACGAGCGTCATGCGGCTTCCCGATCGATCGAAGGGTTCCGGCCGAAGCCGCGGGACGAGCATCCCCTCCCCCTCTGCGGGGAGGGTGGCCCCTGCGACAGCAGGGGTCGGGAGAGGGGAGCGACAGTGCAGAACAAAGCTCTGGCCAGCGCGGGAGCTACGCCCTTTCCGGAAGCTGGGTTCCCCTCTCCCGACCCCCTCCGGGGGCCACCCTCCCCCGCAGAGGGGGAGGGAAACGCGCGTGTCGGCGAACTCATGACCTCACGCCTCCGCCTCGGCGTGCGCGTCCTTGCGGCCGAACAGCTCGCGGAACACCGGATAGATCTCCCGGCGATGGTTGACCTTGCGCATGGCGATGGGGCCGCCGGCCTTGGCGATCGCCTCGTAGGTCCGCCACAGGGTGGTGCGGTGTTCCACGAAGCCGGCGCGGGGGCCGTTCTCGTCGCCGACCTCCAGATAGGCGAAGTGCTGGCAGGCCGGCAGGATGTGCGACCGCAAGAGGCTCCGTCGCGGTCGGCCCGTCGGAGGAGACGTTGTCGCCGTCGGACGCCTGGGCGGCGTAGATGTTCCAGTCGTTAGGATCGTAACGCTCGGCGATGATGCGCTTCATCTCCACCAGCGCCGAGGAGACCAGGGTACCGCCGGTCTCGCGGGAGCCGAAGAAGGTTTCCTCGTCGACCTCGGTCGCCCGGTCGGTGTGGCGGATGAACACGATCTCCACGTGGCGGTAGCGGCGCGTCAGGAAGATGTGCAGCAGGATGTAGAACCGCTTGGCGAGATCCTTCATGTGCTCGGTCATCGAGCCGGACACATCCATCAGGCAGAACATCACGGCCTGGGCGATCGGCCGCGGATAGGGTTCGAAGCGGCGGAAGCGCAGGTCGATCGGATCCACGTAGGGGATGCGCTTCGATCGCTCGCGCAGCTTGTGGAGGGCGTGCTCCAAGTCCGGCCGCTCCGGATCGCCCTCCCCCAGCTCGGCAAGACGCGCCTCCAGGGCCGCCACCTCGTCGGGCTTCGGGCGCTTGAGGGCGATCCGCCGCGACATCGAGTTGCGCAGGGTGCGGGTGAGTGCGAGGTTCGCGGGCGAGCCGGTCACCGTGTAGCCGGCGCGGCGCAATCCCTCGGTCTCCACCACCGCGAGGCGGCGCTTGGCGAGGTCCGGAAGCTCGAGGTCCTCGAGGAAGAGCTCAAGGAACTCCTCGCGGGTGAGCACGAAACGGAACGCGTCCTCGCTGTTCTCGCCGCCCTCACCCCCTCGCCCGCGCCCCGACCGCCGCCGCTCCCCGGGGGCCGCTCGATCGTGTCGCCCTCCACGTAGGTCTTGTTGCCGGGCAGGATATGGTCCTGCAGGCCGGTCCCGGGCTGGCGGGCGAAGCGGGGCTCGCGCACGCCGTCGGCCGGCACGGTCACCCGGCCATCCTTGCCGAGATCCTTGATGTCCTTCTCGCGGGCGGATTCGCGCACCGCGCGCTGCGCCACGTCCTTCACGCGGCGCAGGAAGCGCTGGCGGTTGGGGAGGCTCTTGCCGCCCGGGTTCAAACGTCGGTCGACGATGTGCATCCGCTGCGAAAACCCTCGTCCGCGTGTTCCGGCCGGGTCCGGATCCCGATCGTACCATGCTGTTGCCCGAGGGATGGATCCCTCTTTCGCAGCAGGCCCGAGAACCTCACCGGCCGATCGTCCGAAACTGTGGCGGCCGAGGGTCGGAACTCGGCCCGGCCGGATGTCGCCCGGCCGGGCTCCCCGTCCCTCAGCCGGCCTGCTTCACCCGCATGTACCATTCCACCAAACGGCGGACCTGCCGCTCGGTGTAACCCCGCTCGACCATGCGCTCGACGAACTCGCCGTGCTTCTTCTCGGTCTCGCCGTCCTTCTTCGAACCGAAGGAGATCACCGGCAGCAGTTCCTCCACCTGGGAGAACATCCGCCGCTCGATCACCTCGCGCAGCTTCTCGTAGGAGGTCCAGTTCGGGTTACGGCCGCCGTGCTGGGCTCGGGAACGCAGGGCGAACTTCACCACCTCGTTGCGGAAATCCTTCGGGTTGGCGATCCCAGCGGGCTTCTCGATCTTGGTGAGGCTCCTGGTTCAGGAGTTCCCGGTTCATGAGCTGGCCGGTCTCGGCGTCCTTGAAGTCCTGGTCCTCGATCCAGGCATCGGCGTAATCGATGTACCGGTCGAACAGGTTCTGTCCGTAATCGTGGTACGATTCGAGGTAGGCCTTCTGGATCTCATGGCCGATGAACTCCGCGTAGCGCGGGGCCAGTTCGGTCTTGATGAATTCCAGGTACCGTTTCTCGGTCTCGGGCGGGAGTTGCTCGCGCTTGAGCGCCTGCTCCAGCACGTACATCAGGTGCACCGGGTCGGCCGAGACCTCGGTGGTGTCGTGGTTGAAGGTCGCGGCCAGGACCTTGAAGGCGAAGCGGGTGGAGATCCCGTCCATGCCCTCGTCGACGCCGGCCGTGTCCTTGTACTCCTGCATCGAGCGGGCGCGGGGATCGACCTCGCGCAGGGACTCGCCGTCATAGACCCGCATCTTCGAGAAGACGTTGGAATTGGCGTGCTCGCGCAGGCGGGACAGCACCGAGAAGCGGGCCAGCATCTCCAGGGTGCCGGGCGCGCAGGCCGCGTCCGAGAGCTCCGACCCGGAGATCAGCTTCTCGTAGATCCGCTGCTCCTCGGTGACGCGCAGGCAGTACGGGACCTTGATCACGTAGATCCGGTCGATGAAGGCCTCGTTGTTCTTGTTGGTCTTGAACGTCTGCCACTCGGCCTCGTTCGAGTGGGCCAGGATCACGCCGGTGAACGGGATCGCGCCGATATTCTCGGTGCCGACGTAGTTGCCCTCCTGCGTCGCCGTGAGCAGCGGGTGCAGCATCTTGATCGGCGCCTTGAACATCTCGACGAATTCGAGGATGCCCTGGTTCGCCCGGTTCAGGCCGCCCGAGTAGGAATAGGCGTCGGGATCGGCCTGCGACAGGGTCTCGAGCCGGCGGATGTCGACCTTGCCGACCAGGGACGAGATGTCCTGGTTGTTCTCGTCGCCCGGCTCGGTCTTGGCGATGGCGATCTGGCGCAGGCGCGAGGGCCGGACCTTGATCACCTTGAAGCGCGAGATGTCGCCGTTGAACTCGTCGAGGCGCTTGAGCGCCCAGGGGCTCATCAGGCCGGTGAGGCGCCGGCGCGGGATGCCGTAGCGCTTCTGGATCTCCTCACCCATCGTCTCGGGGTCGAACAGCCCCAGCGGACTCTCGAAAACCGGCGAGACTTCATCCCCGGCCTTGAGTACGTAGATGGGGTGCACCTCCATGAGCGACTTCAGCCGCTCGGCCAGCGACGACTTTCCGCCGCCCACCGGTCCGAGCAGGTAGAGGATCTGCTTGCGCTCCTCGAGGCCCTGCGCGGCGTGGCGGAAGAACGAGACGATCCGCTCGATCGTCTCCTCCATCCCGTAGAACTCGCGGAAGGCCGGATAGGTCCGGATCGTCCGGTTCATGAAGATCCGGCCGAGGCGCGAATCCTTGGAGGTATCGACAAATTCGGGCTCACCGATCGCCGAGAGGATGCGCTCGGCGGCCGAGGCGTACATCAGCGGCTCGTCGCGACAAGCCTCGAGATATTCGGAGAGCGTCATCTCCGTGTCGCGGCGGGCCTCGTACCCTCGGGCGAAGCTCTGGAAAAGGTCGTTCGTCGCATGCATGGGCATTCGATAACCCTCTCAGACCGTGACAGCTTCATCCTGTCTCGGCTCGGATGCAACCGACAGGCCCGCTTTTGTCGCAGTGCGGCGAGCATGGCGGTCGGCATGTCGATTGCTTGCAACACTCCCGCGACCTGACACCGGCACAGACGAGATTCCGTGCCGCCTCAGAACGCGTGGCGGAAGCCGCAAAGCTGGACCGGAATCGCGAACGTCGTTCTCGGCTCACAAATCCGTGCCCTCTTTTTTGGACTCGTCTCCCGACTTGGCGGCCGACGTCCCGACCGTGATCTTGACGGTCTGCGTCTGGACTTGCCCGTCGGAGCTCTTCACCTCGAACGTCACTTCGTCGGACCCGGTGAACCCGCTGTTGGGCTGGTAGAACAGGGCTTGCACCGCGGCCTCCTTGTTGGGGCAGCGATAGCGCGCCGGAGTCTTCACCTTGCCAACCTTGGTGATCACCGATCCGTTCTTCGGTGGCCCGGAGACTTTGAACTCGGGCATCGGCCCAGGAGAACAATCCTTCTTGAGGTTGGGCGCGATCTCCAGCCGCACCGTCTTGCCGGGCGCGACCGTCTTGGACCGCGTCGCCGGTGCCTGGGCCAGCGCAGGTCCGGCGAGCATCAGGCTCGCGGCGAGCAGCGCAGCGAGGGGACGAGGGTCAATCATGACGGCGTCTCTCCGGTGCCGATCCGGGGCCTGCCTCGGACTTGGTTCCGGGTCCCCGTCTTCGGTCGAGAGCATGTGGGGACGCCGCGCGCGGCCGTCGAGGGCACCCGGCTCTGCTTAATTCTGCAGCACTGCCGCGACGACCCCCGTGACACGGGCGATCTGCGCGGCATCGAATTCCCCGGCAAGGGCGGCGGCGAGCCGCGCCTCCACACGGGCGCGCTCCCCGGCATCGGCGGTCGGCACAGGCGGAATCTCGTCTTCGGCGAGGCGGCAGACGCGGCGGATCGTCTCCGCCGCCAAGTGTAATTTTTCCCGGTCGGTGGGACCCATCTCCCAGAGCGGGTTGCGCAGGCGGCTGATCACGCGCCGGGCGTCACGGTACTCCCGGTCGACATTGGTCGCGGCCTCGATCTGGCTGACGAGGAACATCAGCTCCAGCACTTCGGAGGCCGCTTCAGGGCAGGTGCGGACGATCCGCATGATGCGGGCCATCAGTTCCTGGCTGGGCGACAGCTTGGATTTGGGGACGGCCATGCGGGCGACAACGCGACTTCCTGCCGGAAAGTTCGCCTTTCACGTGCAAGAGCGCTGCCGCGCCGATCAGGGCCGCCGCGGCCCGCGGCGTCACGGCTTGCCGTCGCGGACCTCGCTCAGGCCGTCGAGCAGGGCGCGGCAGGCGCGCAGCTCCGCCAGAGCTGCCGCGAGCGCCGTCCGGTCGGAATCTCCGAGGCGCCCGCCCCGGGCGCCGGCTCCGGCCTCCTCGGCGTCCTGGACCAGGGGCTCGGCGGCCACGGCCTCACCGCGACCCACCGCCTGGACGAAGCGGACGCCGTTTTCCTTGAGCACCCGCTGGGCCCCCGCGATGGTGTAGCGCCGCACATGCAGGAGGTGCCGGATGCCCGCGACGAGTTCGACATCCTGGGGCCGGTAGTAGCGCCGCCCCCTGCCCGCTTCACGGGGCGGATCTGGCCGAAGCGGGTTTCCCAGAACCGCAGCACGTGCTGGGGCACGTCGAGTTCCTCGGCCACCTCGCTGATCGTGCGGAAGGCGTGTGCACTCTTCTCGCCGGCGGGAGCGGCATGCTCGACGGTCTGATCGGCAGCGAGGGCTGGGGGCATGGTCTTCTGGCGGGTCGACGTTGAACGGTCCGATCTTGCCGGGCTGCGGGGTCGGGCTCAAGCCTCCCCGGCGCCGGAACCCCGCCAACCTGGGATACGGAGCCGCTGCCTCCGATCCAGCTCAGTCCTCGCCGTGACCGTTCGCGCCATTGAGGCCGTTGATCTTGGCCTTGAGCACGTTCGAGGGCTTGAACACCATTACCTGGCGCGGCTCGATGGCGACCTCGACCCCGGTCTTGGGATTGCGGCCGACGCGCTTGCCCTTGCTGCGCACCACGAAGGAGCCGAACGAGGACAGCTTCACCGTCTCGCCACCCGCCAGGCAGGCGCAGATCTCCGACAGCACGGTCTCGACGAGGGCGGCCGACTCGGTCCGCGACAGGCCCACCTGATGGTAGACGGCCTCGCTCAAGTCGGCGCGCGTCACCGTCTTGCCTGCCATGCCGTGTCCCCTCGCCTGCATCGCTCGCCCCATAGCGCCGGGCGCGGCACCTGCGGCCGCGCCGAACACTGAAGGCGTATCCCTATGATCCGGCACGCTAATCGGCGCTACGCCCCCGGTCAACCGGGCCGGGGCGCCGAATTGTTTCGGGCGTGTTACCCGGCGCGTCACCCCAAGTCTCACCAGCGGATCAACGCCGCCCCCCAGCTGAAGCCGCCGCCGATCGCCTCGATCATCACCAGATCCCCGGCCTGGATGCGCCCGTCCCGCCGCGCCACGTCGAGGGCCAGCGGGATCGAGGCGGCCGAGGTGTTGCCGTGGCGATCCACTGTCAGCACGATCTTGTGCCGGGCGATCCCGAGCTTGTCGGCCGAGGCCTCGATGATCCGGCGGTTGGCCTGATGCGGCACGAACCAATCGAGCTCCTCCGCCGTGATGCCGGCCTGCTCGAAGGCCTCGACGATCACGTCCGTGACCTGGCCGACGGCGAACCGGAACACGTCGCGGCCCTCCATGCGCAGATGGCCAGTGGTGCCGGTGGAGCCGGGGCCGCCGTCGACGTAGAGCTTCTCGCGATGCCGGCCGTCCGAGCGCAGGCTCGTGCTGAGCACGCCGCGCCCATCCGCATCTTCGCGCGCCTCCAGGATGATCGCCCCGGCTCCGTCTCCGAACAGCACGCAGGTCGTGCGGTCCTCCCAATCGACGATGCGCGAGAACGTCTCGGCGCCGATCACGAGCGCCCGGCGGGCGGCTCCGGTGGTCAGGAACTTGTCGGCGGTGGAGACCGCGAACACGAAGCCGGCGCAGACCGCCTGCAGGTCGAAGGCCGCACCCTGGCCGATGCCCAGGGCTGCCTGGATCTGCGTGGCGGTCGCGGGGAACGTGTGATCCGGGGTCGAGGTCGCGCAGATCACGAGATCGATGTCATCACCCGTCAGCCCGGCATCGTCCAGGGCGGCCCGGGCGGCCCGGGTCCCGAGCACCGAGGTGGTCTCGTCGGCTGCCGCGATGTGGCGCTGGCGGATCCCGGTGCGCTGGATGATCCATTCGTCGGAGGTGTCCACCTGCTCGGCCAGGGCAGCGTTCGTCACCACCCGCTCGGGCAGGCTCGACCCGGTCCCGACCACCACCGAGCGCAGGGCTGGCACGCGCCGGGGCTGCGCGGGGTCTGTGCGGAGGGTTGCCATCGTTGTCCTTCCAGGGCAGCGCGGGCTTCGCAATGTTCAGTTGCGGAGCCGCCGAACGCACCCACTTTCCATTCCGTCCTGCATCGGCCGCTCAGGCCGGCACCGGCCAATCAGGCCGGCGCCAGGGCCGCCGTCTGGTCGAGCATCTCGCGGATCGTGCGGATCATGTCGTGGCGGGCCATGTCGTGCGCCAGATCGATGGCCGCCGCGAAGCCCTGCGCGTTCTCCGAGCCATGGCTCTTGATGACGATGCCCTCCAGGCCGAGGAAGACGCCGCCGTTGGCGCGGCTCGGGTTCATCTTGTCCCGGAGCGCCCGGAAGGCCTGCCGGGCGAAGAGCGCGCCGATCCTGGCCGCCAGCGTCCGGGTCATGGCGGCGCGCAGGTAGGTGGCGATCTGCTTGGCGGTACCCTCCGCGGTCTTGAGGGCGATGTTGCCCGTGAAACCTTCGGTCACGACCACATCCACCGTGCCCCGGCCGAGATCCGTGCCTTCCACGAAGCCGTGATAGGTGAGCCCCGGGCTCTCCATCTCGCGCAGGATCCGGGCGGCCTCCTTGACGGCCTCGTTGCCCTTCATCTCCTCGGTGCCGACATTGAGCAGGCCCACGGTCGGCCGCTCAAGATCGAACACGATGCGCGCCATGGCCGAGCCCATCACGGCCATCTCAACGAGGTGCTCCGCGTCCGTGCCGATGGTGGCGCCGACATCGAGCACGATGCTCTCGCCGCGCACGGTCGGCCACAGGCAGGCGATGGCCGGGCGCTCGATGCCCGACATGGTCTTCAGGCAGATCTTCGACATGGCCATCAGGGCGCCGGTGTTACCCGCCGACACGCAGGCCTGGGCCTGCCCGTCGCGTACCGCCTGGATCGCCTGCCACATGGACGACTTGCCCCGTCCCTGGCGCACCGCCTGGCTCGGCTTGTCGTCCATCGCCACCGCCACGCTGGTGTGGCGAATCTCGACGCAGTCCTTCAGCCGGGGCTCCTTGGCGACCAACGGCGCGATCACCGCCTCGTCGCCGAACATCAGGAAGGTGGTGCCGGGATGACGCTCGCGGGCGAGGGCCGCGCCAGGGACGACCGTGGAGGGCCCATGGTCGCCGCCCATGGCGTCGAGCGAGATGCACACGCGTTGGGACATGTCGTTAGCGGATTGCGGGTCTCGGCGGGGAAAAGGCGGGACGAGCCCCGCCGGGCGCGGCGGACCATAGCGATACCGGCCCGGCGGGCAAATGAAATCGGGCGGCGCGCGGTTCCGGGCCGCCGGCCGGAGCCTCAGCCCTCGCCGTCGCGGAGCTTGCGCAGGCCATCGAAAGGCCCTGCATCCTCAACCACCACGACGGGGTCGAAGGTGATGCCGGGCTTGCGGGGATAGGGATCGAGACCCAGCGCCAGGAACTCGGCGGTGAGCGCCCCGAAATCGATGCGGCCGCCCACGAGCGGATCGGGGATGTCGGCTTCCTCGGCGTCGGTGCCGACGAGCCGGTCGGTGTCGGTGAACACCACCTCGACCGGTTCGTGGACCGGCGCCTCGAAGAGTTCGAGGCTGACGGTGCAGACCTGCGTCACCAGGGCGTCCACGGTCCCGGTCACGGTCATGCGGGTCGTCGGCCCTTCGATCGCGAACCGCCCGACCAAGTCGCGGATGCCCGGGATGCCGAAATCGGCCGCGAGGGCCGCACACTCGGCCGGGCTCGCCTCCACGGTGACCGCGCCGCGCCCCTGCGGCAGACGCTCGACATTGACCCAGCGCGAGAGCGGGCCACTGTCCTGGCTGCTGTCCCGAGTCATGCCCTGTCTCCTGCTCTGTCTCCAGCCGGGCCCGGAACGGGCGCGAAGCCGTCCGGCTCCGGGATCGGCAGCGGCGCGCCCAGAAGCCCGTCGAGGTCGACCCCCGCCAGGGCCGCGTCGGCCGCCTGCACGTAGGCGGCGAGACCCGCCCCATCCCCTCCCCGCCGAGCACGTTGCGGACGAGGACCGCGCGCAGGGCCGCCGTGTCGCCCGCATCGAGGGCGGCATCGTAGCCAGTGGCCCGGCCGTAGAAGGCGGCGCCAAGCTTCTTCATCCGCTTGGCGACGCCCATGTCGCCGACACCCAGCTCGCGCAGGGAGGCATCGAGCTGGGTGAAGACCGAATTCACGAGATCCTGCGCCACCTCGGCGGCAGGGGCCGGCAGCCGGCTCAGCCGGCGCAGGACCAGGATGGCGTGCAGGCACAGGGCCTCGAACCGCCCCTCCACGGTGTCGGGCACGCCGAGGCGGGTATACAGGCCCGGCCGGCGCGCGGCCGTGCTCAGGGCGAGATGCAGCCCCTCCACGGCACGCCGCCGCGCGTTCGCGCGCCGGAACAATCCGGCGATCATCGGTGCCCCATCCGGGCCGGCCGGGCCGTCCTGCGAGAGGCGGCCACCTGTGGCCAAGCTTGCCTTGTCAAAGCCATAACCCCGCGGTACGGCAACCCACGCCCAGGGCGCAAGCGCCGTCGGAGTCCCGTGCCGGCAGCGTCGGTCGCGCCCCGTCCGTCCACACGTTCTCTGGGGGCCCGATGCGGCGCCGTCTCGTCCAGTCCTTCGCGCGCCTCGCTCTGCTCGGCCTCGCGGGCGCCGGCCTCTCCGGCTGCGTCGGCGAAGAGCTGCGCCACGGCTACCAGGTCGATCAGGCGGCGCTCGCCACGATCAAGCCCGGCATGGGCCCCGAGCAGGTGCTGCAGATCCTCGGCACGCCCTCGACGGTCTCCACGGTGGGCAACAAGTCCTGGTACTACATCTCCCAGAACACCCGCCGGACAATCATGTTCATGGGCGAGCAGGTGGAGGACCAGAAAGTCACGGCGGTCTACTTCACCCCCGCCTTCAAGGTCGAGCGCGTGGCGCTCTATGGCCTCCAGGACGGCAAGGTGTTCGACTTCATCGAGCGCACCACGCCGACCAGCGGCGCCGACCGGGCCTTCCTCAGCCAACTGTTCCGCGGCCTGACCCGCTACGAGCCGTTCGGCAGCGGCAACGGCGCCAGCATCGTGCCGGGCGCGAACCGCGGCATGTAGGCAGCGTCGTCCGCCACGAGGCGGGCGATCTCAGCGGGCTCGGAGAACTGGTACTCGGGGCCCTGCGCCGCGAGAGCCTGGGGGTCGGTATAGCCCCAGGCCACCGCTCCGAACGGGCAGCCGAGGGCGCGCGCCGCGTCCAGATCGCGGATCTCGTCACCGATGCAGAGGGCCCGTTCCGGGGCCACGCCCCGGTGCGCGAGGAGCGTCCGCAACCGGCGCGCCTTGCCGAAGATTGAGGCTCCGCAGGCATAGGCATCGATGCGGGCCGCATTGTCCGGCCCGAGCACACGGCGGACCGTGTCGGCACGATTCGACGACAGGATCGCCAGCGGCACGCCGGTCTCCGCGATCGCGGTCAGCATCGCCGGCACGCCCGGGAACAGCGCGATCTGCGCCGCGTCGCGCGCGGCCAGGGCATGCATGTGGCGGGCTACGAGCGGCAGCTTCCAGCGCGGGATGCCGAGATGGGCCACGATCGCGCGCGCGCCCTGGAGGCGCAATCCCTCGACCTCGCGGTCTTCGACCCGGCGGAACCGGTAGCGGTCGGCCACCCCGTTCAGGACCGAGCAGAACCACGCGAAGCTGTCGGCAAGGGTGCCGTCGAAGTCGAGCACGACGAGGCGCGGCCCGGGCCCACCCGGCTGACGGGCCATCCTCAGGTCCGGAGATTCTCGAGCGGAACGCTCAGGCGCATCAGGAGGCCGCCAGGCGCCCAGTCGTGCTCCAGCACACCGTCGAGCTGGCCGGCGACGCTGCGCTCGGCCAGCACGGTGCCGAAACCTTTGCGCGACGGGGCGCCGGCGATCGGCGGTCCACCCGCCTCCTGCCAAGTCAGCGTATAGCGGTCCGCCTCCCGGCGACCGCTCAGGGAGACACCGCCCTCCTTGGTCGAGAGCCCGCCATACTTCATGGCATTGGTGGCCTGCTCGTGCATGATCAGCGCGAGCGCCGTCGCGGTCCGCTCGCCGATCTCGGCATCGTCTCCCGAAATGGCCACGCGGGCCCGCCCCCCTCCTCGTAGGCGGCCATGATCAGCCGCATGAGCCCGAGGACCGTCTGGCCCGCCACCGCGGGGGCACTGTCGGGGGAATGGGGACGGACATATTCGTGGGCGCGGGCCAGGGCGCCGAGCCGCTCGCGGAAGGCCTTGGCGAAAGGATGGGCCGCGGGATCGCTCCGGGCGGTGAGCGCGGCGAGGCCGCCGACCACCGCGAAGATGTTCTTGATCCGGTGCGACAGCTCGCGGATCAGGAGGTCGCGGGCCCCCTCCGCCCGCTTCGCCTCCTGCAGGTCGCGGGTGACCGTCGCGTAGCCGACCTCAGCCCCGGTCGGGTCGCGCACCGGAAAGATATTGTAGAGCACCGCCACCGGTTCGCCCGTGGCGAAGTGCCGGAAGGTCAGCTCGCCCTCCCAGTAGCCGTCCCGGCGCACCGCCGGCATCACGGTCTCGTCCAGGATGCGGCGGCTGTCGTCGGTGAAGAAATCGCGGATCCGGTGCCGGCGCGCGGTCGCGAGGTCGGGCAGGCCGACGAGGACCAGGGCCGCCTCGTTGAGATGGGTGAGCTGGCCTTCCAGGGTGCAGAGGCCGATGAAGTCCTTCGACGTCTCGACGATGACGGCGAGCTTGCGCGCCTCGGCCTCGGCCCGCTTCAAATCGTCGATGTCGGTGCAGGTCCCGAACCAGCGCTCGATCCGCCCCTCGGCGTCGCGGATCGGCATGGCGCGGCCCAGCGTCCAGCGATAGGCGCCGCTGTGATGGCGCAGGCGGTACTCGATCTCGTAAGGCGCGCCGGTGGCGAGCGAGTGGCGCCAGCGCGTCCAGGCCCGCTCCTGGTCCTCGGGATGGAACACGTCGTTCCAGCCCTCCCCGTCGGTGGAGCCGTAGGGCATGCCGGTGAACTCGTACCAGCGGTCGTTGTAATAGTCGTGGAACCCGTCCGGCCGCGTCGTCCAGACCATCTGCGGCATGGCCGCGGTCATCACCCGGAAGCGGCGCTCGCTCGCGGCGACCTCCGCCTCGCGGGCCGCCACCTGGGCGAGGGTCCGGCGGTGTTCGAGCAGGCTTGAGATCTGGCGCGCCAGGGCGATCAGCGTGGCGGTCTGCTCCGAATCGAGACCGTCCGCGCGTACGGCACGATCGAGCACGCACAGGGCCCCGAGCGGGATGCCTTGGCCGCCGCGGATGACCGCCCCCGCGTAGAACCGGAACCCTTCGGATCCGGTGACCAGAGGGTTCTCGACGGTCCGCGGATCGGCCGTGAGATCCGGGATGACGAGTATCTCGCCCGCCGCGATCGTGTGGGCGCAGACCGAGCAGTTGATCGGGAGTTCGCGCTTGCCCAGCCCGATTTCCGACTTGAACCATTGCCGCTCGGCATCCACCAGGCTGACGAGGGCGACCGGCGCGCGGCAGACATAGGCCGCGACGCGCACGAGATCGTCGTAGAGCGGCTCGGGTTCGGAATCGAGGATCGCGAGATCGCGCAGCTCCGCGATCCGGTCCGCGGCACTCCAGCGTCCATCGGTCGGTTCGGAAGCCGCGAGGGCGTGAGGTGCCGGCACATCCATGGTCCGTTCCTCACATAAGTTGCTTACACCCCCTGCCTAGGTGCCGCCGCGAACACAAGGAGCGCGGCGGCCGATCGCGCGCCGCCTTAGGCGGCGCGGGCCTCCGTAAGGGTCGGGTAGTCGATATAGCCCTCCGGACCCTGGCTGTACCACGTGGCGGCGTTGTCCTTGTTGAGCGGCGCGCCCTTGGCGATTCGCTCGACCAGGTCGGGATTGGCGATGAAGGTCCGCCCGAACGCGATGGCGTCGGCCTCGCCGGCATCCAGCACCTTCTGGCCGCTGATCCCGTCGTAGTCGGCGTTCAGGATCATCGGGTTGCGGAACACGCGCCGCATCGCCGGTGCGATCGGCGGATGGTCGGCCTTGCCGAAGGTCCCGTCCGGCCCCGGCTCGCGCATCTCCAGGAACGCGACCCCGACATCGGCGAGCGCCTGGGCGGCAGCCACGAACAGCGGCTCGGGGTTCGAATCGTTGCAGCCCTGGATCGCGCCGTTCGGCGACAGGCGCACGCCGGTGCGCTCCGGCTTGGCCACCTTGGCCACCGCCTCCGTCACCTCGCGCAGCAGCCGCACGCGGTGCTCGATGGAGCCGCCGTACTGGTCGGTGCGGTGGTTGGTGCCGTCGCGCAGGAATTCGTCGATCAGGTAGCCGTTCGCCGCGTGGATCTGCACGCCATCGAAGCCGGCCGCGAGGGCGTTGGCGGTGGCGCGCTCGTAATCGGCAAGCAGGCGCGGGATCTCGGCGACCTCGAGCGGGCGCGCCTCGCCGTAGGGCTTCTTGCCGGAATAGGTGTGGGCCTGGTCCGGCGCCGTGGTGGCGGAGGACGAGACCGGCTTGGCGCCACCGAGGAAGTCCGGATGGACCATCCGGCCCATGTGCCAGAGCTGGCAGACGATCTTGCCGCCCCTGTCGTGCACGGCCTTCACGATCGGCCGCCACGCATCGACCTGGGCGTCCGACCAGATGCCCGGCGCGTAGGGCCAGCCGAGCCCCTCCTGGGTGATCCCGGTGGCCTCGCTGATGATCAGGCCGGCGCCGGCGCGCTGGGCGTAGTACTCGGCCATGATCGGGGTCGGCACGTGCTCGCGCGTGCCGCGGCCACGGGTGAGCGGAGCCATGAAGATCCGGTTCTTCGCCTCGATGGCGCCGATGCGGATCGGGTCGAGCAGGGACGGCATGGGTTACCTCGTGCTGGTGCGGCGTGGGCCGCGTCCGGTTCGTTCCGGCGCCGAGGTGGCGCTGCGGCGCGGCGATGCCAAGGTGCAGCGCAGCGAGGAGGGCAGCGGCGTGCGGGGGCGCACATGGCGATGCGATAAGGGCCGGGCTCCCGCGGAGCCCGACCCTCGTCATGCGCCAGGGTTCTGGCAGACGTCAGCTGTGCGCCAGCACCGCCAGCAGCAGCAGGGCGATGATGTTGGTGATCTTGATCGCCGGGTTCACGGCGGGGCCGGCGGTGTCCTTGTAGGGGTCACCCACCGTATCGCCGGTCACCGCCGCCTTGTGGGCCTCCGAGCCCTTGCCGCCGTGGTGGCCGTCCTCGATGAACTTCTTGGCGTTGTCCCAGGCGCCACCGCCCGAGGTCATCGAGATCGCCACGTAGAGGCCGGTGAGGATCACCCCGAGCAGGCTCGCGCCCACCGTGGCAAAGGCCTGGCTCTTGCCGGCGATGAGCTGGATCACGAAGAACAGCACCACCGGCGAGAGCACCGGCAGCAGCGAGGGGACGATCATCTCCTTGATCGCCGCACGGGTCAGCATGTCGACCGCCCGGCCGTAATCCGGCCGGTCGGTGCCCTGCATGATTCCGGGCTTGGCGCGGAACTGGCGCCGCACCTCCTCCACCACCGCGCCCGCCGCGCGCCCCACCGCCGTCATGGCGATGCCGGCGAATAGGAACGGGATCAGGCCGCCGAGCAGCAGGCCGACCACCACATACGGGTTGGACAGCGAGAAATCGACGCTGACGCCCTGGAAGAACCGGTACTGGGTCGGGCTCGCATTGGCGACAAAGTAGTTGAGATCCGACGTGTAGGCGGCAAACAGCACCAGGGCGCCGAGGCCCGCCGAGCCGATGGCGTAGCCCTTGGTCACCGCCTTGGTGGTGTTGCCGACGGCGTCGAGGGCGTCGGTGGACTTGCGCACCTCCGAGGGGAGGCCGGCCATCTCGGCGATGCCGCCGGCATTGTCGGTGACCGGTCCGAACGCGTCCAGCGCCACGATGAAGCCCGCCAGCGCCAGCATGGCGGTGACCGCGATGGCGATGCCGAACAGGCCCGCGAGCGCGTAGGTGCCGATGATGCCGGCCACGATCACGATGGCCGGCAGCGCGGTCGCCTCGAGAGAGATCGCTAGGCCCTGGATTACGTTGGTGCCGTGACCCGTGACCGAGGCGGTGGCGATCGACTTCACCGGGCGGAAGTTCGTGCCGGTGTAGTACTCGGTGATCACCACGATCAGCGCCGTGATGGCGAGGCCGATCACCGCACAGCCGAACAGGGCGGCCGAGGTGAAGGTGACCCCGGTCGATGTTGTGAACGATGTCGCGAAGCCGCCCAGCAGCGTCATGTTGACCAGCGCGATGGCCGCGACCGACAGCACGCCCGCCGCGATCAGGCCCTTGTACAGGGCGCCCATGATCGACTGGTTCGCCCCGAGCCGCACCGCGAACGTCCCGGCGATCGACGTGACGATGCAGGCGGCGCCGATGGCGAGCGGATAGAGCATCATCGGCTCCAGCACGTCCCGGCCGCTGCCGGTAGGGCCGGAGAAGAAGATCGCGGCCAGCACCATCGTGGCGACGATCGTGACCGCATAGGTTTCGAACAGGTCGGCCGCCATGCCGGCGCAGTCGCCGACATTGTCGCCCACGTTGTCGGCGATGGTGGCGGGGTTGCGCGGATCGTCCTCCGGGATTCCGGCCTCGACCTTGCCGACGAGGTCGCCGCCGACATCCGCCCCCTTGGTGAAGATGCCGCCGCCCAGCCGGGCGAAGATCGAGATCAGCGAGGCGCCGAAGCCCAGAGCCACGAGGGCATCGATCACCTCGCGGCTCGACGGGTCGAGGCCGGCGCCGCGGGTGAGAAAGAGGTAGTAGAGGGCGACGCCCAGCAGCGCGAGGCCGGCGACCAGCATGCCGGTCACCGCCCCCGACTTGAAGGCCATGTCGAGGCCCCCGCCGAGCGAGGTTGAGGCGGCCTGGGCGGTGCGCACGTTGGCCCGCACCGAGACGTTCATGCCGATGAAGCCCGCCGCGCCCGACAGCACGGCGCCGATCAGGAAGCCCACGGCAACCTTGATCCCGAGGAAGACGGCGAGCAGCACGAACAGGACGACGCCGACGAGGCCGATCGTCGTGTACTGCCGCCGGAGATAGGCCTGCGCGCCCTCCGCGATGGCGGCGGCGATCTCCTGCATGCGCTGGGTGCCGGCGTCGCGCCGCATCACGTCGAGGATCGTGACAATGCCGTAGGCGACGGCGCAGAGCCCGCCCACGATGATCAGAACCAAGGGAATCATTCGACCGTCCTTGTTATTATCGTGCCTGGCGTGGGCTTGTGATTGTCGAGCTTGACCGCCGGACGACGGCCATGGGACGTGGTGCTCGGATTCGGGGCTTTCCTTCCCAGAACAATGCCTTGATTGCCAAACTTCGCCGGAGAGCGCAAACGCCAAGTTTCGGCTTGTTTGCGGCGCACCGCGCAAATGCTGCATTGCGCAAAGCCGCGACTGGCAAAGCTGGCGAACTATGTTGCTGAATTCAGAACTGACGGGCAATGACTCGGTCCAGTCCTGAGGACCGACACGATCGAGCCCGCCGTCATCCCAGGGCCGCGCAGCGAAGCGATCCAAGGCGGCGCAGGGCTCGTGATCGCGGCGCCCTGGCCTGCTTCGCTCCGCGGGAAAGGGCGGCGCCTCGGCAATCGGCCATCGCCGGCCTCAGAAGTGGCTGAAGGATCCGGCCGCAAACACGCGCACGGCACCGTCGCCCATCTCGAATCGGGGCGGTCCATCGCCGGATGTGACGGTGCCGATGGCCGTGAGCGGAACGCCGGCCTGCGCCATCTCGGTTCTGACGGCTTCAAGGCTGTCCGGCGCCACCGTGCAGAGGATCTCGTAATCGTCGCCGCCGGTCAGGGCCGTGTCGGTCAAGGCGGGCTCGGCCGTGCAGGCGCGCAGGGCCGCCTCCGAGAGCGGCACGGCCCCCTGTCGATCCGGGCCGTGCGCCCCGCGCCCAGCATCTTGGCGAGGTCGCCCGCGAGCCCGTCCGAGACGTCCATGGCGGCGGTGGCATGGCGGCGGACCGCATGGGCCGCGGCGAGGCGTGGCCGCGGATGCAGGTAGCGGTCGGCCAGCACCGCCCGCTGCGCCGGATCGAGAGCGGCCGCCCAGGGCGCCTCCGGATCCAGGCGCAGCCGCAGGCCGAGCGCCGCATCGCCGATGGTGCCGGTGACGCAGATCCGGTCCCCGACCCGCGCCGTGGTGCGCCGGACGGTCGCGCCGGTCGGTACCTCGCCTATCACGCTCACCCCGATGAGCGCGGGGCCGCCGGAGCGCACGGTGTCGCCGCCGAGCAGCGGGCAGGCCGCTTCGGCGGCGACCTCGCCCAGCCCCGCCGAGAAGCCGGCGAGCCAATCCTCCGTCCAGTCGTCGGGGAGCGCCAGCGTCAGAAGGAAGCCGCGCGGCACCGCGCCCTTGGCGGCGATGTCGGAGAGGTTCACACCGAGCGCCTTGCGGGCGACCGAGGCCGGCGGATCGGCCGGGAAGTAGTGGATCCCGGCCACGATGGCGTCGGCGGTGAGGACGAGATCGTGCCCGGGCGCCGGGGTCAGGGTCGCAGCGTCATCGCGGAGCCCATCCGCTCCAGGCCCCGCCAGGGGGGCGAAGTAGCGGGCGATCAGCCCCTCCTCGGAGATGCGGCCCAGCCCGGCCAAGGCTCAGGCCTTCTTGGACGGCGGTTTCCCGGGCAGCGGCCTGGAGGAGCCCGGCTTGCCGGAGGTCTTAGCGGCCCCGACCTCGCCCGGCCGCACCTCCCGGGCCAGCCGGTCGAGCACCGCGTTGACGAGGCCCGGCTCGTCGGCCGTGTAGAAGCTGTGGGCCACGTCGACATATTCCGAGATCGCCGCAGCGACCGGCACGTCGGGCCGGAACATCAGCTCGTAGGCCCCCGCCCGCAGGATCGCCCGGAGCACGATCTCGATGCGCCGCAGCGGCCAGCCCTGGGCGAGTGCCTGGTCGAGCTTGGGATCGATGGCCCGCTGCTCCTCGACGGTGCCGCGCAGAAGGTCGCGGAAGAAGGCGGTCTCGGCCTGCGGATGCGCGATCCCGTCGACCTCCTGGCCGATCCAGAAGGCTTCGAACTCGGCGAGCGCAGCGAGGACGCCCTTGCCGGAGATGTCCATCTCGTAGAGCGCCTGCACCACGGCGAGGCGGGCGCCGCTGCGCGGGCTGATCTTCGCCGTGTCGGCGGCCTTGGCGCCGTCCTCGGCGGGAGTGTCGGTGGTCCCGGTCATGTCGGTTTCCGTCATCGCAGGCGCGCCGTCTCGGCCGCGCGCTTGAGCGCGAGCACGCCGAGCGCGGCCTCGGCCGCCCCGCCGCCCTTGTTCATCTCGGCGACCCGGGCCCGGGCCAGGGCCTGCGCCTCGGTCTCGACCGTGAGGATGCCGTTGCCGAGGGGAATGCGCCGCTCGACCGAGAGGTCCATGAGCGCGCGGGCGCTCTCCCCGGCCACGATGTCGTAGTGGCCGGTCTCGCCGCGGATCACGCAGCCGAGCGCCACCACGGCGTCGTAGGGTTGCGCGTCGAGCAGGATCGCCACGGTGGCGGGGATCTCTAGGGCGCCCGCCACGGTCACCACGGTGGCCTGCGCGGAGGCGGCCTCGATCGCCGCGCGGGCGCCGGCGAGGAGCCTCGTCGGCGATCGCGTCGTAGTAACGCGCCTCGACGACGAGGATCCGGGCACCGGCCAGTGCGGGATCCTGGGGCTTGGGCGCCGTATCGGCGCGGGTATGGGCGACCATGGCTCTCGTCCGGCCGGGTTTTCGGGGGCTGGCGGGCCGCGCATCGGGCGCCCGCGTGGGGGAGGACGGTTAGACCGAAGCGGCCGGCGCCACAAGCCGCACGGCCACGCGGCGGTACTCCTGCGGGATCCACGGGGGCGCCTCTAAGCGCCCGATCCCTTCGTCGCAGACCGCCTGATCCGCGCGAGAAGCGCGCGGCTTCGGCGCCGGTGCCGGCGCAGCTCCGCCGCGAGGCTGCGGGCATCCGGCAGGTTCATGGCCTTGGCGATCTGCCGGGCCGCCGAATCGGAAGGGGCGGAGGTGGGATCGGCCATCACCAGCCGCTGCCACTGGTAGACCGCGTCGAGGAACCCGTAGGTCTCGGCGAGGGGTTCGGCCGTCGCGGCGGGCAGCAGGCCGCGTGCCCCGGCCCCGCGGAAGACATCCTCCGCGTCGAGGCCGATGCAGGCGGGCCAGTCCTGCGCGTGGCTCAGCACGATGGCCTGGGCGAGGAAATCGAGATCGAACAGCGCGCCCGGCGCGAGCTTCAGGTCGTAGGGGCCGGCATGGCCGCGCTCCTGAGCGACCAGGGCTCGCATCGCGCCCGCTTCGGCGCAGACCTTAGCGGGATCGCGCGGTCGGGCGATGGTCCCGGCGATCTCGGCCGTGACCACCGCGCCCAGGGTCTCGTCACCCGCGATGACCCGGGCGCGGGCGAGCGCCATGTGCTCCCAGGGCTCAGCCTCGTCGCGGTGATAGGCCGTGAACCCGGTGAGCTGCACGGCGGGCGGGCTGTGGCTGCCGTAGGGCCGCAGGCGCAGGTCGACCGCGTAGAGCCGGCCGCGGCGGGTGGCAGTGGTGAGCGCCGCGAAAAGGCGCTGCGCCAGCCGGTTATAGGCCACCACGGCGTCGAGGGGGCGGCGGCCGTCGCTCGTGCGGTTCTCCGGATCGAAATCGTAGAGGAAGACGAGGTCGAGGTCTGAGTCCGCGCTGAGCTGCCGCGACCCGAGCCGGCCGAGAGCGAGGACGCAGCACCGCCCCTTCGGCACCGTGCCGTGGTCGAGGGCGAACCGGCGCTCCTCCGCCTCCAGGCTCAACGCCACCGTCGCCTCGGCGATGGCCGTGTACGCCTCGCCGGCCTGGCGCGGCGAGAGGATGCCCGACAGGAGTCGCGCCCCCGTGACGAACGACATCTGCCGGGTGGCGTCCCGGCAGCGGTCGAGGAACTCCTCGTGGCTCGCCGGTTGCCCGACGAGAGCCCGGTACTGGCCGCGCACCTGCTCGGGATCCGTGGTGGGCGTCACGAAGTCGGCGTCGAGCACCGTGTCGAGGACGTGCGGGCTGAGTCCGACCGTGTCGGCGAGGCGCGGCGCGGTCCCCAGGATATCGGCGAAGAGCAGCCGCAGGCGCTCGTGGGAGCGCAGGATCGCGAGGAGTTCCGCCACCGCGGGCATCCGCGCGAACGCCCGGTCGAGGGCGAGCAGCGCCGCATCCGGATCCGCGGTGCCGCCGAGCGCCCGGAGCAGCGCCGGCAGCATCTCGGCGAGGATCTCCCGCGCCCGGCCGGTCCGCAGCGCCGGGCGGCGGCCGCGGTGCCAGCCCTGCACGGTCTCCCAGGCCAGAGGGGGATCGCGGAATCCGAAGGCGCCGAGCCGCGCCAGCGTGGCGGGATCCGGCTCGTTCTCGCCGAACGCCAGGGCGCCGCCATCCTCTCCGGCCTCCGGCTCCGCCTCGAACAGCAGGGCGTAATGGGCCTGGACCCGACCGGCATGGTGAAGCAGTGCCGCCTCGAATGCCGCCAGATCGGGGAAGCCCGAGAACAGCGCCAGCGCGGTGAGCGCCTCGGTCCCGGTGGGCAGGCGCTGGGTCTGCTCGTCCCGGACCATCTGGATCCGGTGCTCGAGGGTGCGCAGGAAGGCGTAGGCGGCGCTCAGCTCGTCCCGGGCCTGCCCGTCGATCCAGCCCTCCGCGATGAGCCTCGTCGAGCATCGCGACCGTGCGGCGGCCCCTCAAGGCGGGCTTGCGGCCGCCGAAGACGAGCTGCTGCGTCTGGACGAAGAACTCGATCTCCCGGATGCCGCCGCGGCCGATCTTGATGTCGTGACCGCCGACCGCGATGGTTTCGTGGCCGCGAACCATGTGGATCTGCCGCTTCAGGGCGTGGATCTCGGCGATGGCCGGGAAGTCGAAATGCCGCCGCCAGATGAACGGCGCCAGCTCGGCCAGGAAGGCCTCGCCGGCCGGTATGTCGCCGGCGATCGGCCGGGCCTTGATGAAGGCGGCGCGTTCCCAGTTCTGGCCGAGGGTCTGGTAGTAGTCGAAGGCGAAGGCCGTTGAGAGCGCCACCGCGGTGGAGCCCGGATCCGGCCGCAGGCGGTAGTCGATCCGGTGGACGTAGCCGTCGGCGGTCCGATCGGACAGGAGCTTCACCAAACCCTGCGCGAGCTTGACGAAGAACGCCTTGGGATCGCCGCCCGTGACGGCCGCGGCCCGCTCGGATTCGTAGAAGACCACCAGGTCGATGTCGCTGGAATAGTTGAGCCTCGCAGCCGCCGAGCTTGCCGAGCCCCAGGACGATGAGGCCGGACCGGTCCTGCGGCCTGTCCGGGTCCGCCGGCCTGAAGCGCCCGGTCGCCATGCCCTGCCGGAGCAGGGCCTCGGTCGCCGCGCTCACCGAGGCGTCGGCGAAGGCGGACAGGGCCCGGGTCACCGCATCGAGGTCCCAGCAGCCACCGAGATCGGCCAGCGCGACCAGGAGGGCGTGCGCCTCCCGGTTGCCGCGCAGCCGCCGGCCGACCTCGGCGAGATCGGGATTGACCCCGCAGGACGCGCCGACCGCGCGCTGCCGCGCGATGATGTCCCGGCTCGCCACGTCCGGCGCCTGCTCCAGCAGGGCGACGAGGCGATCCGGCGACCGGGCCGCCGCCTGCCAGAGGAAGGGCGAATGATCGGCGAGCCCGAGCAGCAGGTCGCGGCAGGGGGGCGTCAGGAAGCCCGCCGGGAAGGCCGGCTCGATCTCGGCGAGCCGCGCCCGCGCGGCCTCCGGATCGGCGAGCCGGAAGCGGGGCCGCAGGCTCTCGCGCAGGGTTCGGGCGGTCTGCATGCGATCGGTCCGGCGGGTCAGTGGCGCCGCACGGCGCCGGGGCTTCGCGTCCTGCGCGGGCCTGCCGGGGCGCGGACCGCGGCGTGCCGGATCCCGGTTTCGTGTCTCACGCCGATTCCTCCCTGACTCGACGGGGCCGGCACCTTACCCGATCCTGCCCGCTCCTGTCCGGTTCCGCATGCCGGCAGCGGCGCAGACCGCGATCTGGGCGCCGGGCCGGCCGCTCCGTCAATCCCGGTAACGCTTTTCAAAGCCGACCGTGGCGTCTATCCGTGCGGGCCGGTCCATCGCCCCCGGTCTGGCCTGCAGGCCGTGCGGGATCTCTCGGGCGACTCGATCGCGGGATCGGGCGGCCGAGACCCGGAAGCTCCGATCGGAGTTCCGGCCCGCAGACATCCGAATCCCAGATCCGCCCGGAGCGCACCATGTCCTCCCCGAACTCGCCCACCCTGAACCTCGACGGCCTCGACCTCGCGGCCCTGCTCTGCTCCCGCGTCTGCCACGACGTGATCAGCCCCGTCGGCGCGATCGTGAACGGGCTCGAGGTCCTAGAGGACGACCAGGACGAGTCGATGCGGACCTTCGCGCTGGAGCTGATCGGCAAGAGCGCCCGGCAGGCCTCGGCACGGCTGAAATTCGCCCGGATCGCCTTCGGGGCGGCGGGCTCGGCCGGCGCCTCGATCGACCTCGCCGACGCCGAAGGCGTGGCCAAGGGCATGTTCGCCGACGACAAGACCAAGCTGACCTGGAGCGCGCCGCAGGCCCTGTTCCCGAAGAACAAGGTCAAGCTGCTCCTGAACCTCGTCATGATCGCGACCTCGGCGATTCCGCGGGGCGGCGTGATCGACGTCGCCGTCTCGGGCGACGGCGAGGCGCCAACCCTCGTGCTCAAGGCCAAGGGCTCGCATGCCCGCATCCCGCCCCACGTGGAGGAGCTGATGGCCGGCCGGCCCGAGAGCGGCACCGTCGATGCTCACGGCATCCTACCGTTCTATGCCGGCCTCGTCGCGCGGGCCGCCGGCATGGATGTGCGGTTCGCGATCCAGGATGATGAAGTGACAATCACGGCCGTGCCCGCAATGATCGCGGCACCGACCGCGACCGATGGTGAGGCTACGGACACCACGCTCGCGTGAAACTCTGAAAAACAACGGTGCGGGGCGGGAATCGAAACGCTTCCCTAACCCCGCGCGAGTAAGTACGTTGCGCGAGACCTTCTCCGCGTAACGAGTAGCGCCTATGGACGACCTGCTTCGCGAGTTTTTGACCGAGAGCGGGGAGCATCTCGACACGGTCGATGCCGAGCTGGTCCGGTTTGAGCAGGATCCGAACAACGAGACGATTCTTCGGAACATCTTCCGTCTCGTGCACACGATCAAAGGAACCTGCGGATTTCTGGGTCTGCCGCGCCTCGAAGCTTTGGCGCACGCTGCCGAAACCTTGATGGGGCGGTTCCGCGACGGCCTGCCTGCGACCTCGGCCTCCGTCACGCTGATTCTTCTGACACTCGACCGGCTGAAGGCGATCCTGGCCGACCTCGAAGCCACCGGGACCGAGCCGTCGGGTTCGGACGAGGACCTGATCTCCGCACTGGAGCGCATGGCCGAAGGGGGCGGAGCCGGTGGCCCCGCCGCCCGAGCCGGTGCTGCCCGAGCCGGTGGCCCGCGAACTCAAGCCCGGCGAGGTGTCGCTGGAGGAGCTGGAGGCCGCCTTCCTGGCCGCTCCGGGTCCCGACGAATCGGATGCCATGCCGCCGCCGGTCGCCCCGATGGCGGCCGCGCCCGCCCCGAGCGCGGCTCCTGCCGCTGCGACGAAGTGCGAGCCGAAGCCGGTCGAGGCCGAGAAGGCCGAGCCGGTGCGCGCCGAGAAGGCCGAGGGCGCCGAGGGCGAGGCGACCGCCGCCGCCAAGAACCAGACGATCCGGGTGAACGTCGACACGCTCGAGCACCTGATGACGATGGTCTCGGAACTGGTGCTGACCCGCAACCAACTCCTGGAGATCGCCCGCCGGCACGAGGATTCGAGCTACAAGGTCCCGCTGCAGCGCCTGTCGCACGTCACGGCCGAGCTGCAGGAAGGCGTGATGAAGACGCGCATGCAGCCGATCGGCAATGCGTGGCAGAAGCTGCCGCGCGTGGTGCGCGACCTTTCGGCCGAACTCGGCAAGCAGATCGAACTCGTGATGGTCGGCAACGAGACCGAGCTCGACCGGCAGGTCCTTGAAGTCATCAAGGACCCGCTCACCCACATGGTGCGCAACTCCGCCGATCACGGCCTCGAATCGACCGCCGAGCGCGTGGCCGCCGGCAAGCCCGCCCGCGGCACGATCCGGCTTGCCGCCTACCACGAGGGCGGCACGATCACGATCGAGATCGCCGACGACGGCAAGGGCCTCAACCTCGCGGCCATCCGCAAGAAGGCGGTGGAGCGGGGGCTGGCCTCCCAGGCCGATGTCGAGCGGATGACCGACGCCCAGGTCGCCAAATTCATCTTCCACGCCGGCTTCTCGACGGCGGCGGCGGTGACCTCGGTCTCGGGCCGCGGCGTCGGCATGGACGTGGTCAAGACCAACATCGAGACTATCGGCGGCCTGATCGACATCGCCACGACAGCGGGCCGCGGCACCACCTTCACCATCAAGATCCCGCTGACCTTGGCCATCGTGGCCGCCCTGATCGTGCGGGCTGGCGAGCACCGCTTCGCCCTGCCGCAGGTGGCCGTGCTGGAGCTGGTGCGGGTCGATGCCGGGGCGCAGCGGGTCGAGCACATCAACGGCGCGCCGGTCCTGCGCCTGCGCGAGCGGCTGCTGCCGGTGGTCTCGCTGACCAGCCTGCTCGGGCAGGAGACGGCCGGCGCGCAGGCCGGGTTCGTCGTGGTCGCGCAGGTCGGGCGCGAGCGCTTCGGCATCCTCGTCGACGAGGTCTTCCACACGGAGGAGATCGTCGTGAAGCCGATGTCGGCGAAGCTGCGCCATATCCCGATGTTTGCCGGCAACACGATCCTAGGCGACGGTGCCGTGGTGCTGATCGTGGATCCTAACGGCGTGGCCCGGCAGGTGGCGCAGGGCGTCCAGGGCAGCGGCGGCCACATCGACTCTGATGTCGATGAGGCAATGGAGGTGGCCGAAACCAAGACCACGCTCTTGGTGTTCAAGGGCGGCCAGGGCAGCTTCAAGGCGGTGCCGCTCTCGCTGGTCACCCGCCTCGAGGAGATCGAGTGCGCGAAGGTCGAGTGGCTCGGCGGCCGCGCGCTGATCCAGTACCGCGGGCGCCTGATGCCCCTGGTCCCGGCCGATCCGGCGATCACGATCAAGTCGGAAGGGACACAGGCTCTGGTGGTGTTCTCCGACGGCGAGCGCGCCATGGGCCTCGTGGTCGACGAGATCATCGACATCGTCGAGGAACGCCTCGACATCGAGATCGCGGCCGACCGCTCGGATCTGATCGGCTCGGCGGTCCTGCGAGGTCGGGCCGCCGACATCATCAACATCGCCCATTTCCTGCCGCTCGCCTACGACGACTGGGCGCGCGGCCTGAAGCGCCCCGAGCAGGTCTCCAAAGTCCTGCTCGTGGATGACTCGGCCTTCTTCCGCGACATGCTGAGCCCGGTGCTGAAGGCGGCAGGCGTCCAGGTGATTACGGCGGCGAGCGCCGATGCGGCTCTGGCGACCCTGCAGTCCGACCCGCAGATCGAGGTCGTGGTCACCGACTTGGAGATGCCGGGCCGTAGCGGGTTCGATCTCGTCGCCGCCATGCGCCGCGCCGAGCCTCGGATCGCCGCTCTCCCGGTGATCGGCCTCTCGGGCGCGATCGGCGCCGACGCGGTCGAGCGCGCCCGGTCCCTGGCGATCAACGACCTCGTGGCGAAGTTCGACCGCAGCGGGCTCATCGCGGCCCTTGCCGAGGTCGGCGCCGCGACGGTCTCGAAAGCCGCCTGATCCCAGCGCCGCCCGCCCCAAGTCGATCGAAACGATCGAGACGATCGAATTCGGAGAGTTCTGATGCAGGCTGCCAACGCCAACGGCACCGAGACCGGTGCCACCGACGATTTCGTCACGGTCTATGTCGGCGACACCCTGTTCGGGCTGGCGATCGAGCGGGTCCACGACGTGTTCGTTCCCTCCGGCGTGACCCCGGTGCCCCTGGCCCCGGTCGAGATCGTCGGCCTCCTGAACCTGCGCGGGCGCGTGGTCACGGCCCTGTGCCTGCGCCGGCGCCTGGGCCTGCCCGACGCCGAGGCCGAAGCGGACGGCGCCAAGGCCAATCCAAAGATGGCGATCGGCCTGGAACAGGGCGGCGAGACCTTCGCCCTCGTGGTCGACGGCGTCGGCGAGGTGCTGAAGCTCGGCGCCGACAGCCGCGAGGCAGTGCCGATCAATCTGGATCCGCGCTGGCGCGACCTCGCCACCTGCGTCCACCGGCTCGACGGGCGCCTCTTGGTGATCCTCGATGTGGATGCGCTCCTCGGCTTCGCGGCTGCCGACGCCAAGGCGGCTTGAGGGAGAAGGCGATGAAGGCGCCGCACGAGACCACTTGCCTGGTGGTGGACGATTCCGCGGTGATCCGGAAGGTCGCCCGCCGGATCATCGAGGACCTCGGCATGAATGTCAGCGAGGCCGAGGACGGCAGTGCCGCCCTGGAAGCCTGCGCGGCGAGCATGCCCGACGCCATCCTGCTCGATTGGAACATGCCGAACATGGACGGCTACGCGTTCCTCCAGGCCCTGCGCCAGAGCCAGGGGGAGAAGTGCCGAAGGTCCTGTTCTGCACCACCGAGAACGATGTCGGCGCCATCGCCCGGGCGCTCCGGGCGGGGGCCGACGAGTACATCATGAAGCCCTTCGACCGCGACATCCTGACGGCCAAGCTCGAACAGGTCGGGCTCGTCGCCGACGCGGCCTGATTCGACGCACCGAGACCCGCTGGCTTTTTCCCCGGCGGCCCCTGCACCCGAGGCAATCACCATGGCCCTGAGTCCCGCGGTCGCCCCGCTGCGCACGCCGCCCACCCAAGGCACCACCTCGTCCGCGACCGCGATCCGGGTGCTGGTCGCCGACGATTCCGCCGTCGTGCGCGGCCTCGTGGCCCGCTGGATCGGCGAGGCGGGTTTCGAGCTGGTCGGCACGGCCTCCAACGGCCGCATCGCCCTGGAGATGATCGCCAAGCACGACCCCGACGTGGTCCTGCTCGACATCGAGATGCCGGAGCCTCGATGGGACGACCGCGCTCCCGCGCATGCTCGCCATGAGCCCGAGCGTGCAGGTCGTCATGATGTCGACGCTGACCACGCGCAACGCCGACATTTCCCTGCGATGCCTCGCCCTCGGGGCGGTGGATTACATCGCCAAGCCCGAGAGCAGCCGCGGGGTCACCACCTCGGACACATTCCGGGCCGACCTGATCGAGCGCGTCCGCGTGTTCGGCTCCGCCCGCGCGCGGACCCGGCGCCTGGCCCCGAGCCCGGCCGGGATTCCCGCCGGGCCGGCGCCCGCGCCCACGCCCGCACTGGCGGCTCATCCGACGCCGGCCGCACCGCGCCCCGCGACCCCCTTCACCCTGCGGCCCAGGGTGCGCAACCGCACGGCACCCCGCGCCCTTCTGATCGGCTCCTCCACGGGCGGTCCGCGGGCGGTGGGCGAGATGCTGGAGGGGATCGGCGCCGCGGCCCTGCGCCGCCTGCCGGTGCTGATCGTGCAGCACATGCCGCCGATCTTCACGGCGGTGTTCGCCGAGCACCTGTCCGCCCGCACGGGGCTCCCGGCGGCAGAAGGCAAGGCCGACGAGCGCGTCGAACCGGGCCGCATCTACGTGGCGCCGGGCGGCCGCCATATGGGGCTGGGGGCGGGTCCGAACGGCCCCATCATCAAGCTCACCGACGGGCCGCCCGTGAATTTCTGCCGTCCTGCCGTCGACGTGCTGTTCAAGGATGCCGCCGCCGTCTTCGGGGCCGCCACCGCCACCGTGATCCTCACCGGCATGGGCTCGGACGGCACCAACGGCGCGCGGGCCCTGACCGATGCCGGCGGTCCGGTTCTAGCCCAGGACGAAGCCACCAGCACCGTCTGGGGCATGCCGGGCAGCGTCGCGCGGGCCGGCCTTGCCGAGGCCGTGCTGCCGCTCCCCGAACTCGCGTCGGCGCTCCGCGCCCTGATCACGGGTCAGCCGACATGACCGAGCCTCGAGTTCGAATTCCTGCGCACCTTCCTGAAGCAGCGCTCCGGGCTCGCGCTGACCCCGGAGAAGCGCTACCTCGTGGAGAGCCGGCTGACCCCGGTCTGCCGCCGCTTCGGGCTGGGGAGCCTGGGTGACCTGATCGGGGCCCTCAAGCTCACCCAGAACGGCGGGATCGAGCGGGCCGTGGTCGAGGCGATGACCACGAACGAGACTTTCTTCTTCCGCGACCGGATCCCGTTCGACCTGTTCCGCGACACGCTCCTGCCGGAGGCGCTGGCGCGCAACGCCAGCCGGCGGCGGCTGCGGATCTGGTGCGCGGCGGCCTCCACCGGGCAGGAGCCCTACTCGCTCGCCATGCTGCTCCAGGAGGCAGCGCCGCGGCTCGCCGGCTGGCAGGTCGAGATCGTGGCCACCGACCTCTCCACCGAGGTGATCGAGAAGGCCAAGCTCGGGCTCTACAGCCATTTCGAGGTCCAGCGCGGCCTGCCGGTGCAGTGGCTGATCAAGTATTTCACCCAGGTCGGCGAGCAGTGGCAGATCGCCCAGAGCCTTCGCAGCATGGTGGATTACCGCCAGCTCAACCTGCTGCACAGCTTCTCGTCCCTCGGCCAGTTCGACGTGATCTACTGCCGCAATGTGCTGATCTATTTCGACGCGCCGACGAAGTCGGATGTCCTGGCGCGGCTCGCGGCCCAGCTGGCGCCGGAGGGAGCGCTCCTGCTCGGAGCGGCGGAGACGGTGATCGGTCTGACCGACCGGCTCAGCCCGCACCCGAAGCATCGCGGTCTCTACGGTCACGTCGAAGTCGCGGCGCGTCCGGCCGAGATGGCCCCGCGGTTGCGCCTGGCCGCCAGCCTCTGACCCGGATCGCGGCACGGCCGCCCGAAGGGCAGACCACGTATCCGCGCCGATGGCCGCGCACGGGTGGTCTGGGTGGAACGCGCTTTTAACAACCGCGTGGGCAATTTGCACACGGACCCGCCGCCGGGCGATTCCGGCAGTTCCGTGCCCCGAGCGATTCCATGAGTACCGTCTCACCCACGACGCCGTCGCAGCTCTTAGCGCAGCGGTGGTCGGCACAGGATTCTCCTCAGAGCCGGATGGCCGATACGATCAGCGGCGCGCTGTCTTCCGGCACGATCAGCAGCGCCGACGCCAC
This sequence comes from Methylobacterium sp. P31, assembly GCA_050632875.1. GTDB lineage: Bacteria > Pseudomonadota > Alphaproteobacteria > Rhizobiales > Beijerinckiaceae > Methylobacterium. The sequence goes on from JBODSC010000001.1 coordinate 1,133,130, forward strand.
GGCGCTCACGGGCGCCCTGAGCGCGATCGATTCGAGCCTGTCGTCGGACGGCGCCAGCGCGAGCAGCAGCGCGATCCAGGCCAAGCTCGACCCGTCCTCGATGAAGGACCGGATCGACAGCCTGATCTCCGACCAGGTCAGCAGCGGCAGCCTGACCAGCGACCAAGCCGCCGAACTGAAAAACCTGTTCGCCAGCCAGGGTCGGACCACACAGAAGTCCGATGCGGCCGACGCGAGCGCCGATATCGCCGAGGCCGGCGGTCCGCCTCCGGGTTCTCCCCCGGCCCGCCACCGGGTGATGGAGCTTCCGACAGCAGCGCGGCCGGAACATCCTCCACGACCTCCGGGACAGCTGTGTCGAGCGACAGTTCGGGGAACGACCTGCTCTCTACCTTCCTCCAGCAGCTGCAGACCAGCCAGTCGGGCGGCGCCGGCTACGGGGCGAGCGGCACCAGCACCGGCGCCAACGTCTCGGCCCTGCTGTTCGACTTCAAGAGCTGAGACCGCGCAGGCCTGCCGCTGCGTGCATGCCCATCTGCACGCAGCGGCCTCGACCTCGGCCGCCCGAGACGGCATCACACCACGCGCCCCTGAGCGGGGCCGGAAGCGGTCGGGAGACTCGGTATGACGGCAGCACAGGGGGCGGGATTGCCCAAGGTCGCGTTCATCGGCACGGGTGGGACGATCTCCTCCCTCGGGCGCGACGCTCTCGACATCCTCGACTACACCGCCACCGACCGGCGTCTCGATGCCGGCGCGATCCTGGATGCGGTTCCCGAACTGGCGACGGTCGCCGCGATGGTGCCGGTCCCGTTCCGGGCGGTCCCGAGCCCGGCCATCGGGTTCGCCGAGTGGCGCGACCTCGTCCTTCTGTGCGAGCGCCTCGCGGCCGAGCACCCGGATCTCGCCGGGATCGTCATCGGGCACGGCACCGCGACCCTGGAGGAGACCGCCTACGCGCTCAGCCTCACCCTGACGGTGGACCTGCCGGTGGTGCTGGTCGGATCGCAGCGGCCGATGAGCGCGCTCTCCACCGACGCCAAGCTGAACCTGGTGGCGGCCGTGCGCACCGCGGCGGCACCGGCCTCCCGCGGGCGCGGCGTCCTCGTGGTGCTCAACGACGAGATCCAGGCGGCACGCGAGGTGACCAAGACCTCGGTGGCCCGGCTCCACACCTTCCGGACCCCGGATTTCGGCGTGCTGGGTCATGTCGACGGTGAGAGCGTCCGCTACTACCGCCGTTCGGAGCGCGCCCACGCGCCGGGCACACCCTTCGACATCCGGTCTCTCGCGGCGCTGCCGCGGGTCGACATTGCCTACAGCTATGCCGATGCCGACGGCACCGCAATCCGGGCGTTCCGGTCGGCGGGCGCCCGCGGCCTCGTCGCGGCCGGGCTCGCCCCGGGCATGACCCCGCCCGGGGAGGCCGAGGCCCTGGAGGCGGCCGCCGCCGACGGGATCGTGGTGGTGATGTCGACGCGGGCCGGCAGCGGCGTGGTCCCGCTCACCACCCGCCTGCGCAGCGGCGGCATCCTCAGCGCCGACAATCTGACCCCGCAGAAGGCCCGGATCCTGCTCGCCCTGGCGCTCACCGTCACGTCGGAGCCCGACGCGGTGGCCCGTCTGTTTGCCACCTACTAAAGTTTGACTGTGTTCGGCCGTCGAGGACCTCACCCCTGTCGGTCACGGGGCGAGATCCTCGATCGCGCTCGCGCCGCGATCGTGCGGCGCGAGCGCAGAGACAGGGTTCAGGCGGCCATGGGCGCGTAGCGCTTGTGGCCCTTCACGTCGAAGCAGTCGAGCATCATGACCTTGTCCCAGACGCGGACGAAGTCCGCCACGAACCGCCGATGACCGTCGCTGCCGGCATAGGCGTCGGCGATGGACCGCAGCTGCGCGTTCGACCCGAAGACGAGGTCGTTGCGCGAGGCCTCGAACTTCGTCTGCCCGCTCGCGCGGTCCTTGAGGGCAAAGGTCATCCCGTCCGCGTCGGCCTTCTCCCAGACCAGATCCGTGTCGGTCAGAGTGCGGAAGAAGTCGGTCGTCAGCACGCCCACCCGATCGGTGAAGATGCCCCGGTTCGACCCGTCGTGGTTGACGTTGAGGGCGCGCAGGCCGCCGGTCAGCACCGTCCATTCCGGGGCGGTCAGCGTCATCAGGTTGGCCTTGTCGGGGAACAGCTCCTCCGGCGAGAGGCTCTGCGCCATCGCCCCGAACCCGTCGTCGACGTAGTTGCGGAAGCCGTCCACGACGGGCTTCAGCCACTCGAACATCTCGATGTCGGTCAGGTCCTGGGTTGTGCCGACCCGGCCGGGCGTGAACAGCACAGTCGCCTCGACCCCGGCATCCGTCGCGGCCTTCTCCACCGCGACGCGGCCCCCGAGCACGATGAGGTCGGCGAGCGAGACCCGCTTCCCGTCGCGGCGCCCGTCGTTGAAGTCTGCCATCACGCCGCGCAGGGCCTCGATCACGGGCGCGGCGCGAGGAGGGATGCCGGTTCGACGCGGAGCGCGCCACCGGAGATGAATACAGATGCCGCTGCTCGATCCCGCCCGGACGCTCCTCCTCGTCATCGACATCCAAGTCCGGCTGATGCCGGCGATCGCGGATGGGCCCGGAGTCAGCGCCAATGCGGGCCGCCTCGCCACCGCGGCGAAGCTCCTCGACGTGCCGGTGCTGTTCACCGAGCAGAATGCCGCCGGGCTCGGGCCGACCGTTCCGGAACTCGCCCCGGCGCCCGGGACGACGTTCCCGAAGATGCGCTTCGGCGCCACGCGGGCACCGGGCTTCCTCGACCGACTGCCTGCGGACCGCGACCTGGTGGTGACCGGCTGCGAGGCGCATATCTGCGTCCTGCAGACGGTGCTGGGGCTCCTGGAAGCCGGGCGACGGGTCTGGGTGGTGGCCGATGCCGTGGGATCGCGGCGGGTCGAAAACCGCCAAGCGGCGCTCGCCCGGATGGCCGTCCACGGCGCTGAGATCGTCACCACCGAGATGGTGGTATTCGAATGGCTCGGTACCGCCCGGCATTCCCGCTTCCGCGAGATCGTCAAACTCATCACGTGAGCGTCGGACCTGCAGCCGAGGGGCGATCGATCGAATGAACCCCCAACCCCTCAGGTCCCGTCCAGCGCGGCGCGGGTCTGGGCGTCGGGACCGATGTCGTCGGTCCCGTCCATGCCCAAAGCCTCGATCAGGCGCATGCGCGCGCGGCTGACCCGGCTCTTGATCGTGCCGACGGCGACGCCGCAGATCGCCGCAGCCTCCTCGTAGGTGAAGCTCTGTGCGCCGACTAGGACCAGCGCCTCCCGTTGCGCAGGCGGCAGACGGTTCAGGGCGCTCTGGAACTGCGCCATCTCCAGCCGGATCTCCTGCTCCGGCAGGGCGGTCAGCCGGCCGGCGAGCGCGCCGTCGGCATCCTCGACCTCGCGCTTGCGCTTGCGCTGCTCCGAGTAGAACAGGTTGCGCAGGATCGTGAACAGCCACGCGGTGAGGTTCGTCCCGCGCCGGAAGCTGGCGGCGTTGATCCAGGCCCGCACCAGCGTGTCCTGCACGAGGTCGTCCGAGCGATCGAGATCGTAGGTCAGCGAGAACGCGAAGGCGCGCAGCGCCGGGATCGCCCCGAGCAGAAGGTCGCGCATCTCGGCATCGGCGCCTGCGGTCGCCGGGCTCGATCCAGTTCCCGCAGCAGCTGCGTGCAGCATCAGGGTCATCGCTGGGCCTCCGTATCGGAGCAGGCGGCGAGGTCGTTGAGGAGCGACCGGAGCCGGTCCGGGATCGGCAGTGCCAGGATCTCGGCATAGTGCAGGCGCAATCCGCGCCCGATCCGATCCCGTCCCGCTTGGTCGACCGACCGGGCGGTCGCGTGCCGCTGACGGACCGGACGCGGCACCGGCGCGGCCGTGTCCGCCGTCCCGGCAGAGGCCGCGATCACCTGCTGGTCCTCGTCCCCGATCATGGTCGCGCCCCGTGCCGTGCGCGATGCAGACCCCGAGGGGCCCGGCAATCCGCCGCTCCGGCCCTGTGACCGGCTTGGCGGAAACGCGCCTCATCGCCTTCCGGCGGCGCTGGTAGGCGCAGCGGATTTAATCCGTTCTGAATTCGGCATTCATCCAATCTTAATCTTAAAATAGCCGAGCTTGATATAGGCTTGACGTAAAATTATCCTAGATACAATTCAGAAATACTTACCCTGAGCTTGGCAGTGACGGACATCCGGACCTGTGCCTGAACGACGGCTGAGCGCGCAGCAGAGCGGGCGCCTTCGGGTTCGCGGCAGCCGGCTGCGCGAGCCCGTAGTTGATGCCTCTCAGGATGTTGGTCGAGGACGGTGCGAGGGCTCAGCCGCCGCTGCACGGCCGCGCCGGATGGTGGTGCCGGCGGAGGGGATCGAACCCCCGACCTTCGGTTTACAAAACCGCTGCACTACCGCTGTGCTACACCGGCCCACGACTCGCTTGCTACCAGCCGTCGTGCCCAGGCTCAACCCGAGCGGCGCGACGATCTCGGAGTCACTGTCTCAGCGGCCGAAGCCGCGGATCAGGCTCTTGGGTCGCTGGTCGGCGGTGTCGGGCCGATTGGCGATGCCGGGAGCGTTTAAGGCCGGCTGAATTCAGAGACCACACCGCCGGGATTGCCCCGCTGCTTCGGGCCCACTTCCGCCGGCTCGGATGCGCGGTCGATCCGGGCAGCCCCGTCGACCGGATTGTGTCAGGCTGCCAGCGCCCGCCGCACCGTGGCGCGCAGGTCCGCCAGGGAGAAGGGCTTCGTCAGCACGTCGGTGACGATGGCATCGAGTCCCCGCGCCCGCTCGCGCTGATCGGCGAAGCCGGTCATCAGCAGGATGGTCAGGTCCGGGAAGTCGCGCTTGGCGGCCAGAGCCAGCGCGATGCCGTCCATGAGGGGCATGCGGATATCGGTGAGCATCAGGTCGAAGCCACCATCGGCCTCGTTGAGCCGGTCGAGCCCGTCGCTGCCGTCATTGGCGGTAACGACCGCGTGCCCGTCGATCTCCAGGCCCCGCTTCAGGAAGCCCCGGACGGTCTCTTCGTCATCCACCAGGAGGATGCGCGCCATGTGGTCCCGTAAACGTCCCCGATTCCGCGAGCGTCTCGCCGCGACGAAACGTCGGACGCGCTGATGCGCGCCAGATCACAGATGGATCCGTCGCCCTGTCAAGAGATTCGACCCAGAAACGTTCATATCCCTCGGCGCCGCGGCGAAAATGCCGCGCCGTCCGGGCAATCCGGTCAAGTGCCGTCGAACAGGTCCGGATCCCCGCTGCCATAATCGACGACGCCCACGAAGGGCAGTTGCCGGAAGGCGTGGGCCGCATCCATCCCGTAGCCGACGACGAACACGTCGGGGCAGGTGAAGCCGACGAAATCTGCGTCGATCGTCACCGCGCGCTTGCCCGGCTTCTCCAGCAGCACGGCGGTGAGCACCCGCCGCGCGCCGCGCGCCATCAGCAGGTCCTTGGCGAAGACGACGGTGCGGCCCGATTCCAGGATGTCGTCCACCAGCAACACGTCCCGACCGCGCACCTCGCTCTGGACGTCGCGCAGGATCTCCACCTGCCCGGTGGAGACCGTCCCGGTGCGGTAGCTCGACAGGTGCACGAACTCGACCTGCGGCGCGAGCCCGACCCGGTGCAGCGCCCGGAGCAGGTCGGCGGCGAACATGAAGCTGCCCTTGAGCACCGCAACGACGAGGAGGTTCTCCGGCTGCGCCGCCACGATCTCCTGCGCCAGCTCGGCATTGCGCTTGGCGATCGCCGCCTCGTCGAACAGGGTGCGGACGCGCCGTTCTGGGATGTTCATGTCACGTGTCCCGGAAACCCGTTCGCGGGGCGGGATCCGCCGCCGCGGTCGGCGACGGTCTTAGCCTCCCCGGGCCGCCGGGGAAACTCCGGATCCGAGACCATGGCGGAGACCGCGTCACCCCGGGGCGCCTCCGCCCCCGCGGCCCCGGAGGCGATCAGGCGTCTGCAGCCTACCGGAACGGGCGCAGGAGCCGGATCAGCCGGCGTTTGCGGGGCGCCGGCTCCTCAGATGGATCCTCAGGCGGCTCCTCCGACGCCGCGTCCGGCCCGGGATCCGGATCAGCCCCGCCTCGACCGTCCGCCGGTTCGACGTGCCGAAACTGTTCCAAAACGTCCGCCACGATGCGGGGCACCGGACGCTCGTGCTCTTCCAGAAGGAGTGACGCCGTCCACAGCCGACTGGCATTCGCCAGTGGAAGGGTTCCGCTCGTCAGGCGTTCCATCAGCATCCGGTCCGCGAGCGAGGCTGCCAGCGCGCTCACGACCTCGAGTTGGTCCTGCTGCGTCGTGCGATCCATGCGGGCTTTCAAGCGAGTGGAGACAGTCAATAGCTGCGGAATGGCAAGGGTAGGCCGCAAAATGGGGCGATTCTATAACATTCGTCACAACCAGGAAACGGATAGTGGCTGCCGCCGCCTGATTGACGGCAGGATTTCCGGCGAAAACTTGCCGGCGCGCGGTCCGTGATTGACCAGCCATTCAGGGATACAGCGCAGAGCCCAAGGGGGATCTGGCGGTCCACCGTGAGGCGGCCGGCTATCCCTTCGGTGCCGGCGGACTTAGCCGGACGGGGTGCGGACCGGGCCCCGCGGGTCCACCCAAGCAAAAGGGGCTGGCGATCCGCCAACCCCTTGCGCTGTCGTGCCGAATCGATGGTACCACCGCCCCGGCTCGAACGGGGAACCCCCAGATCCACAATTTGAGGCGCCGAGGCGGCATAGCGCGGCGGGAAGCGGCAATAGATATTGCTCCTCGGCAGTTTAGGGCAGATACTCTCAGTCGGATGTAGGCAGAGCGAGTCGCTGGGAAGCAGGAGGTCGTTTCCCAGCCGCTTCCCAGTCGGGGACCGCCGTGAGACTGACAAAGCCCAACCTCGCGCGCCTCACCCTACCTCCGGATAAGAGCGAACTGATCGTCTTCGACGACGCGCTGCCCGGCTTCGGCGTGCGCCTTCGCGCAGGTGGCAAGCGGGTCTGGATCACGCAGTATCGAGTCGGCACAAAGCAGCGCCGCGTCACCCTCGGCTCGTGCGAACTCCTCGACCTCGAAGAGGCGCGTCGACAAGCCCGCGAAACGCTGGCCAAAGTCCGGCTGGGCGCCGACCCTCAGCTGGACCGCGCCGAAGCACTCACCCGTGCCTCTGTCACCCTCGGGGCTGTCGCTGACCGCTACCTCGCAGCAGCGGAAACGCGCCTGCGCCCGCGCAGCTTTCAGGAGGTGAAGCGACACCTCCGACAGCACTGGCGCCCGTTGTGCGACGTACCCATTCACAAGGTACAGCGCGCCGCCGTCGCGATGAGGCTGAGCGCCATTGCGAGTGAGAACGGCCGCTTTGCCGCAAACCAGGCAAGAGCATCGCTTTCAGCCCTGTTCGCCTGGGCGATGGGTGAGGGCTTGGCCGAGACCAACCCGGTGATCGGCACCAACAAGGCCACCGACGAGGTCTCGCGCGACCGGGTACTAACTGACGCGGAACTCGCCGCGGTGTGGAGGGCCTGCCGCGACGACGATTACGGCCGGATCGTGCGCCTGCTCATCCTAACTGGTCAGCGCCGCGAGGAAGTGGGGGCGCTCACGCTAGCGGAACTCGACCTACTCGGCGCGCTCTGGGTCATCCCCGCGGACCGGGCGAAGAACCGCCGTGCACACGAGGTGCCGCTCTCGCGATCAGCGCTCGCTCTGCTTGGGCCGCTGTGGCTGGAACGGAAAGGCACGACGGCGTTCGGCGCCGGTGCTGAGAGTTTTTCCGGCTGGTCGAGAGCGAAGGCGGCGCTGGACCGGCGGATCGCGCAGAGCGGCTTCACGATGGCATCCTGGCGGCTGCATGATCTGCGCAGAACGGCGGCGACGCGAATGGCCGATCTCGGCGTACTGCCGCACGTGATCGAAGCGGTGCTCAACCTTGTGAGCGGTCATAGGGCGGGGGTGGCTGGCATCTACAATCGGGCGAGCTACCGGGCCGAGAAGCGCGAGGCGCTTGATCGCTGGGCCAAGCACGTTGAGGCTGTTGCAATGAAAGGCAGCAGATGAGCTTGGAATGGTGGAATTGCGACCAAGCACTGCTCTGGATTGCCACTCGTGACGCTGGATCAGTCCGCGAAGCGGAAGGGCATCCGAGCGACAGATTTGGTCGGGACGGCAAATGTGCAGATTTGACGTTTCGCGAGCTATGGGACGACGGCGACGAGCCCCCGTCTGCCGCCGATATGCAGGGCGCCAAAACATTGTTGCTTGATGCATTGAGGTCGGGAAGCGTGCCGACCGTCGATGCTTACACGGGCGCTGCGGTACCAACGTGGTGGCTTACTGGAGCATTTTGGGAATTCAGCAGATTTGAGGATACAGGCAAGCTGCCGATAATCGGCCTCGCGCGCGCCACGCTGGAATCGAGACATGGGCTTGGACCGCTTGAATGGCTCGCGCCACTCGTCGATGCGGTGGCTCTACGGCAAATGTTCCCCTGCGCGAATGCACATCAACCTACTAGTCAAATGGTTGAGACCGCAGCCGCAAAACCCGCGTTGATTTCAGGTGAAGGCATAGACCAAAGAACTGTCACCAAAAAAACTCGCAACAGGTCTAGCCCTCAATCCGACGAAGCCAAGAGGCTGCTTAAAATTATATACCCCGAACGTCTGCCATCTGAGCATGATCGTCCAACCAAAGCCCTTATCGCCGAGGTCCGGGACCATCCTGGTTCGTCGAGACGGCCCTCAGCCGATGTCATCCGCCGGGTGATCGCAGCGCGGCGACGTGCCGAGACTTAATTGCGAGTAAGGCACGTAAGGCGTGTAAGGCACGTAAGCTTACGTAAGTTAAGTGCTTCGTGACATGAGGCTTTTTGCTGATCACTCTTGCACCCCGAAGCCGCCGCACGCCGCGCCGGCACGGAGTCAGAGATGGTGGACACTACAGCAACGTTTGGGGTCGACCTAAGCCGCCATCAGGTGATCGGCGCCGCTGAAGCGGCGAACCTCGCAGGCGTCAGCCTCGACCATTGGAGGCGTCTCTACCGGGCAGGGGCAGTGCCACGGCCGCTCAAGATCGGCCTGCGTAAGGTCGGCTGGCGCCGAGGCGACCTCTTCGACTGGCTCGCCGCGCGCGCCGCGCAGGCCGACGCCGCCTAGCCCACGTTCGTCCCGCCGCTGCCGGCGCGGGTCGGCAGCTCCTGTGACAGCTCAGACGAAAGACGGTCCTGCACGAGGGCTGCTCATCGGGGCCGAAAGTCGAGATTTTCTATGCTCTTAACCTCTAGCACGCCCGCCAACGCGGGTGAAGGCACCGTCGCGCCCGCTGGCGAGATCGACACGGTGACACTGCGCGCCGTGGTGGCGCGGCGCTTGGCACGTCTGACCGGCCAAAGCCTGCCGGTCGCTTCGACAATCGCGCAACTGAACGGTCTCGGACCGAAGGATGAGCGCCGATGAACAGTCTTCCTCCACAATCCGGTTCCCCTCTTCCTCCCTCTGATCACTTCGCCTTTGGCGACCCGGACAAGCTCCGGGCCACCATCGCCGAGCTGATGGTCGCGGTCGCCATGCGCGCCAACATGGTCGACGACTACGCCTACCTGCGCGACGATGCCGGCCTCCGGCACTCGATGACGTGTGCGGCGGCCGAGTTCCGGGTCGCCCTCAACCTGCTCGGCGAGTTGACCAAACAGACCAAGCGTGCCGCCGAGCGCAGAAGCCAACCGACCTCCCCCACCTCATCAACGATGGAGGGGCGCCCATGAAGCAAGCCCCACACTTCGCCGCCGAGCTGGAGCGGCTCGGCCCCGTCGGTCGCGACGGCGAACAGCACGAGCGAGAGGGTGAGCACGGGTATGGACAAGGCCACGACGGACCGGAGCCGCTGCCGCTGTTCCCGCCGCTGCCGCCCGCCAAGCCGTACCCGCTCGACGCGCTCGGTCCCACCCTGGGCGAGGCTGCCTGCGCCATCGCCCGCAAGGTCCAGGCACCGGTTGCCATTGCGGCGCAGTCGGTGCTCGCCGCCGCCTCGCTCGCCACGCAGGCTCATGCCGACGTGCGCATGCCCTACGGCCAGCGCCGCCCCTTGAGCCTCTACTGCGTGAGCAGCGCCTCGTCCGGCGACCGCAAGAGCACCACCGACAACGAGGCGCTCTGGCCCGTCACAAAGCACGAGGACGCACTCCAGGAGATCCACGCCCGTGATCACCAGGACTGGCTCGTCACGCACGCGGCCTGGACCGCCGAGAAGTGCAAGATCGAGGGCGAGCGTAAGCTCGGGTTTGAAGACCGGAAGATGCGCCTCGTGGCGCTCGGACCGGAGCCGCAGCCTCCGATCCGGCCGGTGCTGACCTCGGCCGAGCCGACCTTCGAAGGGCTGGTGAAGAGCTGGCCCGTCATGCCGCCGGCGCAGGGCGTCTTCAGCGCTGAGGGCGGGCAGTTCACTGGCGGCCACGGCATGGCCCAGGAGAACCGCCTGCGCACCGCCGCCGGCTTCTCGGCGCTCTGGGACGGCAAGCCAGTCACCCGGATCCGCGCGCTCGATGGCGTGTCGGTCCTGAAGGGCCGGCGGCTGGCCATGCACCTGATGGTGCAGCCCGAGGCGGCCGCAGCCTTCCTGTCCGACCCGGTGCTGCGCGACCAAGGCCTGCTCAGCCGGATCCTTGTGGCTGCACCCGACAGCATCGCTGGCACCCGTCTCTTCCGTGTGGCGACAGCGGGCGATGCCGAGCAGATCCGCCGCTACCACGCCCGGATGCTGAGCCTCTTGGAGGGTTGGCTACCCGTCACAGACCGCACGCAAGGACTTCAGCCACGCGAGCTGGCGATGGGCGAGGCTGCCGAGGCGCGCTGGCGAGACTTCTACAATTGGATCGAGGAGCGCTGCGGCCCGCAGGGCGATTTGCGCCCGATCCGGGACTTCGCCTCCAAGGCCGCCGAGCACGCGGCGCGGATCGCGGGCGTGTTGACCATCGTGGCGGATGAGCGGGCCGCGGAGATCCCGACCGAGACCATGAGCGCGGCCGTCCGGCTGACGACGTGGTACGTGGACGAGGCCCTGCGGTTGCAGCAGGCGTGCCGCACCGACCCGGCCCTGCTGAGGGCGCAGGCTCTTCTCGACTGGCTCGGCAGCCGCGACGAGCCTGAGGTGAAGTTCAGCGACGTGCTGCGCCTCGGGCCTGCGCCGACCCGCGTGAAGAAGGAGGCGGACAGCGCGCTCCGCATTCTCGTCGAGCACAACCTCGTGGAGGAGGTCAGCCAGAGACCTCGCCTGATCCGCCGGACCGACGCGGGCATGCGCTCGTGACCTTGTGCGCGAAAGTCAGGGTGCCCGCTGCGAAGGTTGCGAAACCTGCGAACGTTCATGGTCCGGGGCCGCGGAGTTTCGCAAGTTTCGCACGGGGCACCGGCCAATCCGCACCTTTGGAAGAAGGCTCACCCCGAGGGGGACACAGCGACCCGGACGTGCAGATGGGCCGCAGGGGAACCGACACCTTCACCGGCCGGAGACCTGCGCCGGTGACCCGGCCTGTGAAGATCGCCGCCACCGCTTTGTCCTGAGCAAGGACCAGCAGGGGCATCCTGATCTTGCCGAGCGAACAGGGGAGCAGAGCACGCCATGCGAGTAGCCAACGGCAACGAGCCGCCGAACGAGACGGAAGGTTTGGTCGAGAACATACTGGACGACCTCATAGCTGAGGCAGCCCTCGACGAAGGACCCGACGGGGCGCTAGACGCGCGTGTGGTGCTGATTGAGATGGCAGCCCGCGCCATGGCTCGCGCCGTTCTCAAGCACGAAGTCTATCCGCAAGAGGTCCAGAGGATGGCGCTCGGCCGTCTTTCAGCACTCCTGACGGAGGCGCTTGAGCGTGCCCAGGCGCGCTTGCCGCCCCAGCTGAGCGTGGTGAAGTAGCTGCTGAAGGGCCGGAATGACCCCACCTTCCGGTTCGCAGATGGGGCTGGCGAGCGCGCCCTGTTCCACAAGCGGCATGGCGTCCGCGTCTTGGTCGGCACCCGTCCAGAGCCGAAGCGCAGGGGCAAACCCGCGGAGCCGGTCCCTTCACCTAGGAGACCCGCCGCCTGACCGAGTACAACAAGAGCCTGCAACACTCATTCGGCACGTTGGGGGAGGCAGCGCTCTTCCGGCACAACGTGCTGGCGCCTTGGGCCTAGGCCGGGATGCCGGAAGCCGTCCTCGATGAACTCAGAGCGGCTGAGTAGTGGCCGTTGCCGCTATCGCCGCCGGGTAGCCTGACGCTCCTTCACCCGTTCCCGGTGGGACCGGAATTCCGGTAGCGTGGAAGGCATCAACTCCGGTTTCTTGAGCGGCTGAGATATCGGGCGAGGCGGCGGTTCAGTGTGGGGTGCCGATTTCGTGATGGTCTGAGCCTTGGCTTGCCTCCGGCGGTTGTGCAGCCGCGGCTTCGGCACCGCCGAGAACACGAGGCAGAACAGAATGCCCGCCAACCCGCTCAGGACCCCGTCACCGACGGCCCTGGCTGGAGCACCATGAAGGTGAGGCCACCGAGCGAGGATGCGGCCGCTAGAACGCGGGGGGACCGGTAAAGCCGAGATCATGTCCAAAGGATTGCGGAATGTGCTTACCGCATGATGAAAGGCGCTAGCCCAGCCGACACGTACAGCGGCTCGACTGTCATCCTGACCAGGGCGTAGTGAGGTCGTCAGATCATCGGTGACCGGGACAGCGAAGAACTTGAACGGATCCTCAACCAATCCGCTCTGCGCATCCATAGCGTCCGCACAATGCTGACTCTCTATCGAGGTTGAGAGCCGGTGCGTGAAGGTCGCATTCGGCGCTTCGGCTTTGGCAGCCTCAATCTGCCTCTCAACCTCACCCTCATGGGTCGAGTGGCAGAGCATCCACGGCTCGCCGTCCTTCTCGATGGTTATGTAGGCCATGCCTACCTCCTCCGGTTCGGAGGAGGTTAACGTAGCAGAACGTGATCGGGGCGCGGGAGATCGACGCGGTGACATACCAGCCACTCGCAGCTAGCCTCAGTCAGAGCTTATGGCCCGCGCACCGAAGGGGGCTGATGTTCGTCCCACCCGAGCAGCGATCCATCCCGCCGCACTGGGAGTCGCGGCGGCCCAACCCGGATGCCAAGCGGCATGAGAACGCCGCCATCACGCTCATCATCCTGATCTCGGTCCTGGCGCTGTTTGCGCCTATCGCCGGCGGCACGCTGTTCGGTGTGGCCTTCGCGCTGTTCAGGCACTGAGCGACTCCGCCTCAGGCAGCTCCATCGAGCGCAGGACCCAGGAACTCCCCCGCCCCACGATGGGGCCACTCTCCGAGGATATCACCCAGTCAGGACCAATCCCCAGGTCCTTGTTCGGGAGGGGGAAGCCGAGGCGCGGTCATGACGCCTGCCGACGGCTTCGAGGAATGCTTCGCTCTAACCGCGTTCTCAAGCCCTCACTTTGGTTCCGTGCCACCAGCGGCTGGCGTCTCTTCCGTGCAGATTACCGGTGGCTTGGCGCCGTCCGTCCAAGTGACTTCATGACCTTTGCCATGCAATTCATGCGTGTCGTCGGCGTACCGGAAGCCGGAGCCACTCTCACGCGGCGGCAGGCTCACCTCGACGCCGTCCGGCGACCGCACGATTGCGGGCTTTGCCGGATCAGATACCACGAACTCGACGGTGAGCAGCGCGTTCTTGGGGCATGCGAAGATAACGCGGTTTGTCTTGACGCTCTCCGCCTCCGTTGCACGAGAGAGGGTCTGCGCCGGCTCCTCCGCTGAGGCCGAAGACATCAAGCTCGCCACCAGCGCGCAGGCCAGCAAGACGGCGTCTGTAGGACTGTACTTCGACATAATGGAGCACACCCTTTGATTGGCCCGAGAAGCCGAACGCTGAGCAACGCGCGTGATCAGGTATTCGGTCCCCATGCTGGAGGGGCCGGCCCGCTGGCACCGACCGGGACTGACCCCGCACCCTTAGCGCCCGGTCTGGCAATCCTCGGCGGCCAATGGGCTAACCGCTGCGTTGCCTCATCAGTCATGCCCTTCACGGTCATGAGCCCGGCACAGGGTGTCCCACTGTCCCCGGCACTGGGGGCGGGACAAATGGGACAGTTCCAGCGCACGCCCGATGGGACAGTTGGGACACGTGGGACAGCCATGAAATTGGCCGAACAGAGAGCCGAACAGCTCGACGCCCTCGCAAAGTTCCGGGACCTGACCGCGATGGCCATCACGATGCCATCGCTGGCCGAGCCTGACCGGCCTGAGTTGGTCACTGCCCTTGAGGCCGCCCGGATCCTCGGCGTCGAGAAGGCGGCATTGTGCCACCCACTCACTCATGACGGATGTCCTCTGGGCTCGATGCGCTATTCCGGAGCACCATCGCCCCATCCCAAAGCACTAGCCTGAACGAAGCACATCCCGGCTAGCACCCAATAATTTGGCACTAAAGAGCTTTCAATCCAATCAATTTTCTTCCGACGTTGTACAGCCGCTTGTCGTCTTCATGGGCACATCTCGATAAGTTCGATATTTTATGATTGTCTCTCTGACCCATCTTGTACGACTGTATTACAGCTTCTATGTGCTTTGAACTATCTTTACTAAAAGCGTTTTTCAGTTCCTCGCGCCCCTTCACGTCCTCGCCTAAATTCAGGCTCCAGTCGAGATCCTCTTTAACTAACTTCCAATTTGCGGACATTCACTCCTCCCTTTGCCCTTATGTCTGGGCAACCGTGAGGATACGCTTGTTTTCAGGTCCGTCGAGCAGCGGGGCCGGTGCGATGATTTCACCACATCTCCTCTGTGACGAGCGCGCCGCTTTGATCGAAGACCCCTCGCCAGCCCCTGTCATATAGCCGAACGGTCACCCTCGTCAGACCTGCGCCTTCGCCACTGCCGGACGCAATGCGAGCGTCGACTCGTCCCGCACGCTCCGTGCGCTTTAGATCTGTCGCGCTCACACCGAGCCGTGGTGCCAACTCGCGGGGATCGACGACCCAATCGCCCCGATGGCCGATTTCGAGTTTCATGGAGAAGTCCCCATCAGCTCGGCAGTAGATGCGGGGCTGAGACCGACGCTAACACTATTCGCACCCTGCAGCACCTTCCTACCGCAAGCGGCGTCACGTGCCAGTTCCTCGTCAGATCCCCACGCTTGCCGCACCAGCCTCTGCGGCTCGTCGAACAGAAGCACTATTCCGCCCGGGAGCGAACGGCGCCTACCAGACGTGCTCAGCCACGAGCTGCCCGCTGTGATCGAACGTGCCCTGCCATCCGCCGTCATGCAGATGCACGGTGACACGCGAGCTACCCGCGTCCACCCGGCTTCCGGAAATAAGCAGAACCCTGGCGGTTCCTTCGATGGCAGAGCGCTCCAGGGCCCTTGTACTCACACCGAGGCGCTGTGCCAGATCCCTTGGATCAACGATCCAGCCGCCGTCTAATTCAAGACCGAGATCAAGCCTCATTGGAAAGGCCTCCGTCTAGGTGCCCATACAAGATCTATCGCTAAAGACCGCCGTTTTCATCATTCGAATAGTGTAAAGGCCTCCGCGAGGTACACCAAGTCCGCAGTGTTCCGACAGGGAGCGACGTGAAACTCCCTAGCGACACGCGTACCCTGCCCAAGACCGCCTATTCCTACGGAAAATTCCACGCCCAAGGTGCGACATATTGGCATGACTTGGCGGGATGAAACATAACGGAGAACAGCAGCGCATAACTAAGGCCAGCGAACAATCCGCGCTGATAATTTGCGTATCTCTGGAGGGGTATTGTCAGAGCATAATAGTCGATCCAAGGTTATGGCTACGCAGTGATTGAGGCGTAGCCACATCATGTCTTATCCTCTTCGACGAGATGCTTTACTCCGGCTGAAGGTCGAGACCGATCTCGCCCGAGCCGTGGAAGCCACCGCCCGCCAGCGAGGCCAGTCCAAGTCTGGATTCACGCGCCAGAGCCTGCACGTACATCTCGCCCGGCATGGTGTTCGGCTCGGTCCTGACGACAGCCCCTGCACGTCGCCGGCCGCTCCTCCCATCGCTCGCGCTACCTGAGGGGGACCGGGATGAACATGCTCCCGACTGCCAATACCCGCGCCGACCGCCACATTGCGCCGTTCGTCAGCATCGGCCGCAGCCACGTCAACAATCTGCCAGCGCCGCCCGCGCCGCGCACCTCGACGCAGATCAGCGCCGAGCGTGATGCCGCTCTGGCCGAACGCGAGGGCTTTGAGGCTAGCCGCGCCGATCTGCTGCTGAATGGCTCATCGGAAGACCTGCTCCGCCTCGATACCCGCATCGCTCTGGCGAAGGTCCGTCAGGCTCAGGCCGAAGCTCAGCACGCTGCCTCGACGGTCGCCGAGGCAGAGGCAAGAGCCGAGCACGAGACCGAGCAGACCCGCCGCGACCTGCACACGCCCGGCTCAGTCTTCACGGTCGGCGCTGAGCGCTATGCCGCTGACGGCTCCCGCTGGAAGCGCGTCGCCTGACACAGGATTGCGTGGGCCAGACCCGCGCGGGCCTCCGTCGCCCACGCCATTGAGGGCGATGCAATCAGCCCAACACCGACAAGCCAGCCTGTCCCTCGACTATGGCCATCGGAAACGAGGAATACGAAGGCCGGCACGACTACCCTCCCTGACCACGCAGGGACCATCGGAGATCGCGGCGGAGGGGTCTCCCCGCTGCGGTCTCCTCTTCGAGCCTCCACAGGGGGATAGCCGGCGTCATATCGAAGGACACCTGCAAGCCGGTGCAGGTCGCCATCATCGCGGTGATGGCCGAGGCTGAAGTGGACCGCCGCCTACCCGTCTGTCGAGCGATCAGATCATTGGGCTGTGACCGCAGCGCTCTGCACCATCAGCACGGCGGTCAGGAGCATGCCGAGCGCGGCAGGCGCGGCGACGGCGAGGCGTTTGGACAAGCTGATCATGGCGCACTCCGTATCCGCCGAGTTTGGCGAAAACATCGAAGCTGCGCCGTGCGCCAGCTCACTCCATCTGCTGACGGTCTTCGTGGTCGTCGCCGTATTGCTGATCCATCGCACCTCTCCTCTGCTGAGAACTGCAACTCTCGCGCCGGCGCGAAACTGCCGAACCGAACCGCCCTCCCATAGGAGACCGGCTTGGTTAACGAAACCTTGCAGCGGGAGTGGAGACACATCTGTGACGTGCTTCACGCTGGACGCCTAGGAAGGCCCTGTGCGGCTGCAACGCCCGAGACAGGGAAGGATCCAGGAACTCCCCCGCTCCACGATGGGGCCCCTCTCCGGGGACATCACCCAGTCAGGACAAATCCCCGGGTCCTTGTTCGGGAGGGGGAAGCCGAGGCGCGGTCATGGCGCCTGCCGACCGCTTCGAGGAATGCGTCGCTCTAGCCGCGCGTTCTCAGCCATGCGGGCGCGGCTCAATCTTGAGAAGATTGATCCTGAGCGAGAGGCGGAGCGGATCCTGCGGTCTTCCTGACCTCACGACCGAGTTTCCGCAGCGCCGCCCCGCACCAGGGTATCACCCAACGTTCTCAGGCGCCTGCGACAGGCCCAGCCACCCCTTCACCTTCGCCGGCAGAGAGCCGGGGCGCCTCTTCACCGGCTTGGCTACGCCGCGAGCTGCGTCCAGCCGTCTTGCCGCCTCGTCCATGCCGAGCGGGTCCGCTTGCCGCCCGATAGCGAGCGCACCTTTGAGAGCTTCGAGCCCTGTGTCGAACAGGAAATTGCCCCTGAATAGCTGGCTCGCGCTGATGCACCCGTCGATGTAGCGGGCACGTTCGATCTCGATCTCAGGCGTGTCTGCACAGGCCAGTCGCGTCACGAACGGCATCAGGCGCTGCCGCTGCATTTCCGCCGCGATGTCGTTCAAGTGCATGGCGAACTGGCAGATCGGGCGCGAGAAACAGTCCGGCATGCGACCGACCGACCCGACTGATTGGTACGGGAAGCCGCATGCCACGACGGCCGCTTCGTTGATGCAGGTGCCTCCATCCGGTCCCGGGAAGGGATGCGAGCCGCGGAGAAGCTTCCAGTTCAGGATGTGATCGAAGTCGCTCATGGTGGCTAACTCCGTAGCCGCCCCCAACTGAGCCTCCTCCCGTGCGGCTACACCGTCAACGCCTTGTACGTCGTCGCCTCCGAGAGGCTCGGGTGCCGCAGCGCCGCCCGCATCTGAGAGACGTGCGACGGCTCGCCGATGCTCTTGTGTATTCTCGCAGCTACCGCTCATTGGGATGCCGAGGCGAACATAAAGCTAAGATTTAGGCTAATTTTTCCGCAGTTTAGCCCGTGTTTGGCTATGCGTGGCGCCTATCTTTATGTCCTGGTCGATTGCGTACAATCAGATTATCGGGCTTGATTTTGCAGCATACCTGCTCCATCCGCGACAGCGTGAAACAACCGCAGGAGCAACAGCCTTGAACGAGGAAACACGAGAACCGACCCTCGACTTCACTGAGCTGGCCGCCGAGATTGTCTCAGCCTACGTCTCAAACAATCCGGTGCCGGCCTCCGAGTTGCCGGCCCTGATCGCACAGGTGCACTCAGCAGTTTCCGGCCTGACCAACGCCGATGGCTTAGGTGCTGCGACGACAGACGCGCAGATCGAGAAGCCGACGCCTGCCCAGATCCGCAAATCAGTCCGAGACGACGGGATCGTCAGCTTCATCGATGGCAAGAGCTACAAGACGCTCAAGCGCCATCTCGGCGCCAATGGGCTCGACCCGCGCTCTTATCGCGAACGCTACGGCTTGCCGGCCGACTACCCGATGGTCGCCCCGAGCTACG
This sequence comes from Methylobacterium sp. P31, assembly GCA_050632875.1. Lineage (GTDB taxonomy): Bacteria > Pseudomonadota > Alphaproteobacteria > Rhizobiales > Beijerinckiaceae > Methylobacterium. Next base: position 1,151,902 of record JBODSC010000001.1, read on the forward strand.
CTGAGCAGCGCTCACAACTTGCGAGAGCGATTGGCCTCGGCCGTCCCGGCGCTGAAGCTGTGCGCCAGAGCAGACGGAAGACAGCCTGATCGTAGCGGCACCTATTAGGCTCGCCGCGCCGACCGGCCGAAGGTCTGGGCCCAGGTCAGTGTGACGACATTGCTGATCGGGGTTTGCGACGGCACAGACGCAGGTTCGGCGAGGATGTCCTGAACCGAACCTGCCCGCCTCCGGCTGGAAGCGCCGATCCAGAGGCCGGTCCGACCCACAGGCCGGCGGCGCCACATCAGCCGGGCTTCACGTGCCGTGTTCGGCCGCCAGACGCGGGCGTATCTCACAGCGCGTCTTATGGCGGCCATAAGCTCATCCTTTGCACCCACTCATGGTCCGTGGCGCCGGCGATAGACAGTCTTCCATCAATCCCACACGCGTCCTAGCGCGTGCAGGATATATTCCGTGCTCAATCTCAGGTTTATCCTTGCATCCTAAATACTTAGGTACCTATCTTGAAGGGAAGGACGGTCGGCATCGATAGCGTACTAGTGCACTGACGCCGACGAACGTGCCACGTCCTCCTTCGCTAACCCGCTGAGAATACTCAAAAAAACCGCTCTGCCCTATGTACGTTTTGTTGGCGTCAGCGCACTAGCAGCCCAAAGAGTGCCACACCGGCCGTGGCGATGACGTTGCTGGCCCATCGCCTGCACGGGATGCGTGAGCGGCGCTCGCGACGAGCATGCGGACGAATTCACCTGTCGATAGCCGCTTCCCGAGGAAACCCTCTGACCGGGCAACCGTAACCTTCGCGTCGCTGGCTGACGCGGAGACAATCATGCTGTCGTTGGGAGCCTTCTTTGTTGCCGCCGGCAGCGGGATGACAGTCGCATCCTCGCAGTTCCCACGCTATCGCGCCGTTCTCGAAGCGACGGGCGGGGGCCTGTTTGTGGTTGGGCTCTGTTTCGTGGGTGCAATCCTGACGCTGGCTTGCTGATCGGCGCCACGCGCGATCTTCGGAGCGTGGCAAACAATAACGGAATGCCGGAATTTCCGTTAAATTATCTTTACCAATCCGCCATCCTCTGGTGAACCTGCAGATCGCAAAGGACATAATTATACAACTTAAATGGAGAACAAGAACTCCGGAGGTAAATAGTGTCTCATTGCATCTTCGTCCGCGAATATGTTGGGGCTAAAGCACGTCCTCCCGTTTTGCTGGCATATGACATTCCTGACCGCGATGATGCAGAGGCGCTCGTGCAGAGCATCGCACGGTCTCACTCAGCCAACGGCATTGATCCCGGCAGCCACATCCACTGGTTCTATGAAGGCAATAGGCGGCACGAGATCTATACGTGGCCTCAAGGCGGATCTGTTGCCGTAGCCGCCTCATCTGCTCACCAAGTCGAGGAGCACTACTCCGGCCGCCGTGAGTACGTTCCCGCGCCCTCTCCACGGCAGCAGCGGCATAGGCGCCGCCGCTTCGGGTAGCGCGGCCTCAAGCGCCTCGACCTCGCGGCTCCGGTCGTTCCACACCGGATGCGCGAGCGGCGTTCGTGAGGGGCGGCAAATCGGGCGCTGTGCTCGATATCCGAAATCATTTCGGATTTGATCGCCTTGGGGCTAAGGCTGCCGGTGTCGGCGGCGGGATGGGTCGCTGGCCTTCCACGCCCGCGCACCAACGAGGTGTCGCTCAACCCTTAACGGGCGGGCGTGGACGCTCTCACGGGGAAATCTCCAGTGAGCCGACCGCCCTACGTGCGCGAGCGGTGCGGGCGTGGCAGCATGTTGCCAGAGCCGGCTTCTCGCTGGCTGGAGGCGCCTCATGATCGCGCTGACACTCCGGCAGCTTCGCTACGTTCTGCAGTTCATTGCCGGTGCGCTGCTCGCCCTGTTCCTTTCCTTTATGGGCTGGCAGCTCGCGCTTATTTCCTGATCCACTCCAGCTTTGGGGCCGTTCCCCCGATCCGGGGAGCGGCATTCGTGAGGGGAGGCTCAGACATCAGCCAGCAACGCAAAGCCGCAATGCTGTGATCTGCCGGCATCGTGCCGACCGCCACGCTCTTTCAGAGGCTCATTGCCCTCAAAGCCAATGAGGGGCGTGGATGCTGCCGCAGCCTTCCGCTCACGGATGAGCAAAAGGGGCGTCCTCGGATCTTAGACCCTCTCAGCCTGAGGCTGTCCGCCGCATTTGTGGGTCCAGAAACACGCGCCCACATTTCGCCACAGAGCTTCCCAACCTTAACCATATCGGCCGCAACGCGGCGGCAGGTTCATCTCCATGGCTTCCATTAAGATCCGTGCGGCCGGCGACGGCACCTTCGCGGTCTGTCGCGATGGCACCGCCCTCGCCTCCGGTCTGACCCGCGAACAGGCCGAGCAATTCGTCACGGTGCTCAGCTGGATTAGGCAGGCTGCCTGAGCGCCAGACTCCGCACGTCAGGTCTGATCCTCGCTCAAGGCGCAGGTCCGGTAGGCGACATCCCGCACCGGGTGCTGTTCGAGCGAACCTCCGGCTACCGGGACCGGCCGGGGCAGGACTGGGGCATCCCCGTCTGGCAATTTGCCAAGAAGGGCAGTTAGAGCCTCACCGCGTCGGCACCGGGCGGCTAAGCCACGGTCCGGGCGCGATACCGCCCTGCACGCCATCAGCCCAGCCGCCGCCAGGGTGCTTCGCATCCTCGACGTTGCGCACCATCCGCACGACGTGGCGCTTGCCGGCCCGCATCTCGATCACGACCTCGGCCGCTCTCAGGATCGTGCTGACGCCGTGATCGTAGGACCAGAGCCAGTAGGGGTTCTGCCGGCGCTTGTCCCGGCCAGCGAGATCGTACGCCTCGCGCAGCACGAGCAGGAGGCGGTGCTTACCGTCGAGCTGATCTTGGAGCAGCCGGTGGATGGTCGCACCCGCGGTGACGTAGGCTTGCCCGCCGTACGTGTCCGGGTAGATCCGGGGGTGGTAGTCGTCGGTCGTGACCTCGCGCCAGGGCGGAGGGGCACCTTGGACGGTGGCCCGCTTCGCTGGGTCGTTCTCGGACAGCCCCGCGCGTTCCACGAGCCTGATCAGCGTGGCGTCGTCGACGATCAGATCGCCGACCATCCACTTCTCGAACTCATCTCCGTAGGGCGTCGCCGCGATCCCCTTGGCGCGCAGGGTTTCGACGGCTTCCAGGACTGGATCGGTGTCGTCGGGCATGGTGCACTCCCGCAGGAAGCTACTGCGGCTGGGAATGGGCGTCTACGCGGAGGCTTCGACCATCCGAGCACGCGCCTCGGCCAAACGCTCCTCGTCCGTGTGCACGGGCATGTCGGTGGCGACCTTCTCGACGATCAGCCGCGTGGCCGCCTCGGCTAGGCCGAGCCCGCGCGCGAACCCGTCGAGGCGCCGCATCATGTGCTGGATTAGCGCTCGCTCGCGCAGGGCTTCTGGCGAATCGCTCATGGCTCTTCCTGCCACCGCCGCGCCGCTTCGGCCGCTTCCTCATCGACGCGCGCAGCCATGGTGTCGAGCACGTCCGCCAAAGCTTTGGCCGCTTCGCCGTGCTGCTGCGCGCCGGTTCCGACCGTTCGGCAGAAGCGGGCAGCGTGCCTCACCCCCTCAGCATGCGCCGTGTCGAGCGCCATCAGTACCGCATTGAGAACGCTGTCCCGCTCGGCCTCGTCGCCCTTCAGATACGGCATGAGGAAGGTCACGAGGCGGACCTTCCATTCAGCTCGGGCCTTGGGTGTGTCTTCGCTCATCGCTTCACCGGATGGGCCAGCAGGATCGCCATCCGGACCATTGTCCGCTTGAACTGCGCGGAGTGGTCCGAGTCACTCACGGCCGCCTTGGCTGGCTGATGTGCATGGACTGCGGCGGCAACGTCGATCTCATAGCCGGCAGCGAACCGGAACGGCTCGGCTCTCAGATTGGCAAGATAGGCGTCGAGCGCAGCCTCAACCTCGGTGTCGGATACCTCGGCAGCCTTGAACAGCTCGCCGGTTGTGGGCGTCGGTTTGGCCATGGCTCAGAGCTATTGCGGCCGACCGGGCGAGTCCATGAGACCGCGCAGCCCCACCCTAGCTCGGTCAGGACTCCTGGGCAGCCGCTTTTGGCGTGACAATCCACCCAGATGCACCTTCGTCCTCTTCGATATTGACGCGGCCCAGGTCGCGCAGTTCGATTGCCGGCTTGTAGCCCGTGGTGACGCGTTGCGCCCCGCGCTCAAGCACGTCGCGCATTAACTCGGCCTGCTCCGGGGTAAGTTCTGGCTCTTTGTCCATCATCGCTCTCTGTGTTTGGACCATGTTGCGCTTCAGGCCGGCTTGTCGGTCTCCAGCGCCTCGGCCACGCGCTCGTTCGTGCGCAGCGTCTCGACCAAGTCGAGGGTCCAGCCGCCAGCGAGCGGGTAGGCCTCCGTCGCGATGTCGGCCAGCACGGCATCGACCGCCGCGTCGGTCTCCTGAGCGGTGACCTCAGCGGCTTTGCGCAGCTCGGAGACGGTCGGGTTAGAGGCCATGCCGGAGAGCTATGGCAGCACCCCTGCCCCGTCTATCGCTGTGCCCGTGGTGAGCGGCGGGGCCGGGATCCCGTTGCGAGAACGGAAGAGGTGATCATCAGCTGCCGCTGGCCAGCTTTCCGAACCTCGGCCGATCCCTTGTAAAAACCGTATTATACCTGTAGAAGAATTTCATCGGACCAGATCCTTTCGGCCCGCTCTCAGGCTCTTGATCGAGCGCAGAGGCCGGTTTTCCGCAGAAATCTAAGTTTGATCGCTGCTTCAGCCCAGCGCGCCTGTTGCACATCTTATCGTGCAGCAATCACAAACACGTACGCGCCTGCCAGAGCCTTTACTCTCGGCGCCTTATGGAAATTTATGTTTATCATCATCGGAACAAAGCCTGCGTCGACGCCGGAAAAGCAGCATCCCGTCATAACCTCCGTGAAATCATCCGATGCCTGGAGGCCGCAACCCTGCGGACTTACACGCGAAGAGTTGCGCAGGATCGTGTTGGAGGCGCTTGGTTGAGCAAGTAGTAAGTCAAGCGCCATCAACCTGATGGCCACCGGAGCATCTCTACTCCGCTATCCTCCCGGTGGCCACCATTGAGGCTCGGCTAACGGCCCTCCTTCATCTTACGTCTCGGGCCGCGTCGCGCGTACTTGGCCCCTCGCCGTGAGGAACGGTACCAAGCCCCGTCAGCCCGTGATCAGATCGGGCGGCGGGGCCGCGCCGGTCTTCAGGATAGCGCCTGCGGATGCAACGAGGGCATGCCTTTGAACCGCGCTGGCAGAAGCCGGCAGCCATCGTGGCCCTTGCGATGCACCAGCGTCAGTCTGCCCTGTCCTGTGTAATTGCCGTTGATCGTTACGAGCCCGTGGCAGGCCGGGCAGCGCTTCGGCATCGCTGCGTAGATGCCCTTCGCCTCGACGAGCGTGACTGAACGCCACTCGCCCTCGATCTTCACTTCGCACGTCTGGGGGTCTGGGGTCGTCATCCCTGCTAGGTGACACGCCAAGGCGAAGGCCGCCAGTCCTTGAACGACCGGCTGCGGGATCGAGCGGCTTTCTGGCATTCTTGGGACGGGACTGGCATAGTGCAGAGATGTCAGACGTTCCGCACCCCTACTCCATCGATGTCTCGCCGCTTGCCAAGCCGGAGGGCCACTTTCAGTGGGCAATCCGCAAGAGTGGGAAGTTGAGCGAGCGCTCCGACCGCCCGTATCGCAGCGAAGCGAAGGCGCACGAGAGCGCCATGGAGGCCGTCGAGCGGGCCCTGAAGCCGGGAGGTGGCGGCGGACGTCGCTGAGCGCCCATAATCGGCGACTGCGCATCGCAGGGTCCTGACTTGTGCGCATCCGCGCCATTGGCCCGGTCAGCCTCCGACTTCACCGGGGCTGGATCCCGCAGAGCGAGGTCAATCGCACGGACGAGCTGCTCTGCGGTTTGAGCTACGGCAGGGTCTTGCGCCGTCGCGGCTGCTGAAGGCGAGCGACTGGATCGAGCCCTCGGGCGAGAGCTGACCGCACGAGGCCCCGGACCGACTCACGCGCTAAACGCTCATCGAAGTTCGGCAGCGTCTGGACCTTCGCAGCTTTGGCAGCGGGTACTCCTCACGCCGGCCCATCGAGCCTAGATCGCGGTAAGCGATGTCTGCCAGCCCCGCACCCGTCGATCTCCCGCCCACCGTCGCCGAGTGGCGCGCCGCGATTGAGCACCTGCCCGCCGATGCCTCGCCCTGCCCCCACCTTCCGCCGGCCCGCTGGACCGCAATCCGAGAAAACGCTCTCGACTTCATCGACCGGTTCGGTGTCGAGGCTCACCGGCTCGGCTGGACGGCCTCGCAGCTGTTCGGCGTCCATCCCAAGCACGGGACGCTCCAGGCCGAGTGGTGTGGCGCTCTGATGGTGCACGGCGAGAGAGCGCACGGGGTCGAGTTCGCGCGTGTCGTGTTCGAGCGGACGTCGGGCTACCGCGGCAAGCAGGGCCAGCGGGACGGTGTGCCAGTCTGGGAGTTCGCCAAGAAGGGCGGCTAGGGCCTCTCGTTCGCCTGCGGCCACACTGGAACCGTCCTCGGCCCTTTGGCCCCGCACTTCTCGCACCGCAGCCTCAGCCCGGCATCCGGCACGAAACCGTCGGGCGGGAAGCGATCTATCGGCACCTCAGCCTCATGCCCGCAGGCGCACTCGGCGAGCAGGGCCCGCGCACCGTTCTGCATGCTGTTGGCGATGGTGGCCGGGGCCACCTCGCGGCCTTCGGCATCGTAGGCCCTGCGCGGGTTGCGCTTGTGCCGCGGCACCGGGTCGCCGACGCCGGGCGTGTAGGCATTCGCGGGGTAGCGGGGCTCAGCCATGCCAACGAGCTATCGAAGCCGCTCGGGCGTGTCCATCAGCACGAGGCGCAACGCGAGCGCCGGCAGCTCGCCATCGGTCAGCGTCTCACCGTCGACCAGCCAATACGGGAAGTCGTTGCTCCACGGCTCCACCGTGTGGCCGCGGGCCCGAAGCGCAGCGACGGCTTTGGGGATAAGGTCGTGGCCCTCGCTCATCCCTTCACCGGATGCGCCAGCAAGATCGCGGTTCGGACCATGTTGCGCTTCCAGGCTGGCTTGTCGGTCTTCAACGCCTCGGCCGCGCGCTCGTTCGTGCGGATCGTCTCGATCAGGTCGAGGGCCCAGCCTTTGGCGAGCGGGTAGGCTTCGGTCGCCAGATCGGTCAACACCGCATCCACCGCGGCGTCGATCTCCTGGTCGGTGATCTCAGCGGCCTTGCGCAGCTCGGAGATGGTTGGGGTGGTGGCTATGCCGGAGAGCTATCGCGGCTCTCCTGCCCCGTCCATGGCAGGGCGCTCGCCGGGCAGCCGCGCCCGCGCAACTCGCCCGGCTCGCGCACATCCCAACCACACCGCGGGCGCGATCTGCCAGCGTTGATCCGCAGAGCCGGTGTGGGCACTGTGCTTATGGACCAGCGCTTGGGTCAGGCCTGGGAGATGGATCGTGCAGCTCCTCGCCGAGCACGTGAAGTGAAGGACTTTCTTGCATGAGGCCGGCAGCACTTGCGCTGGCACTGACACTTGCGGGACCGGTCGCGCATGCGCAGCCAGCGAACTCGCTGCACGATCTCTGGCAGGCCCTCGGCGCCTGCGCACGCCGCGCCCAGGTTGCACCTGAAGCGGCAGGATCCGAGATCACGGTGCTCTTCACCCTCAAGCGTGACGGTAGCCTGCAGGGCAAGCCGAGGATCACGTACTCGCGGCTGATCGGTGACAAGATCGACCGACAGGCGTTCGTCGCCGCGTCGCTTTCGGCAATCGCCAGTTGCTTTCCGCTCCCGATGACTGACGGCTTGGGCGGGGCCGTAGCCGGCCGACCAATCCGATTTCGACTCATTAGCGGGTCGCGAGGTGCATGATAGGCTTTGACTTCTCCCGCCTCGTGGAAGAGGCCTTGAGGGCGAAGCGGCCGTAGGGATGCGAGCAAATGCGCTGGGGGCGAACAAAGCGTAGGCTACCCGACAGCCTGACTCAGCACCTGTCGGATCCGCAGATCGTGGCCCTGAGGCCTCGAAGCAGTCGGCGTAGCCCCAACCGTGTGTCTGGGTCGGCGCAGAAGATCGCCGTTTCACTCGTGACCTTCATCGTCATCGTGCTGGCCGGCGGGCACCTGCTGCACGCTTGGTGACCCCGTCCCTCGCCTTGTGGAAGAGGCGCTGAGGGCGAAGCAGTCGTGACGTTTCGAGCGGATGCTCTATGTCGGCCGAACATTGGCTAACATAGAGGGCGCATGTCTCACTTCCCAACCACCCGCTATGCGGATCGCACGAGCCATCAGCTCAGAACTGAGGTCCGCGAGGCAACTTCAGACGAGGTTTGGGAGGAGATCGAGGAAGAGCGCCAAGCGCTGGACGAGCGGACGGAGCGGTTGCGGGCGCTGCGGCTGGCGCAGGAAAGCCAAGAGCCCTGAGGTTCACCGGCCAGGGCTACGTGTGGCATCGTGAGGAGCCGGAAGGGGCCACATGATACGTTTTGCAACTGCACCGGTAAGCGCTGGCCTCAAGAAAGAAGAAGTCGATTCACCGATGGCGAATGACGACACTCTCGCGAAGGCCCTGGCCAACGTGAGGCATCAGCGCACGTCCCTTGAGGCTGAGTTTGAGCGGGTCAGCACCGAACTGGCGAAGCTCCGCCAAGCCGAGCGGTCTCCAGCCTCCATCGTAGAAGGCACGCCGCTGGAGGAGCCGGCCGACGATCAGCCAAGACGCCGCCGCGCCTCTGCTGGAGAGGATCAACCTCGCGCTAGCCGCGGACCTCGCGGGCCTCGCGCCAACTCTGCCAAGGGGCGATTGAAGGCGCTCCTTGAGGAGGCTGGGTCTGAGGGTTTGACGCACGCCGAGATCAGCGAACACCTGACGGACGTGGCGGGCAACACCTTGAACACGTACCTCAGCGTGATGTCCAACAGCGGCGAACTGGAGCGGAATGGCGACATCTACCGTACTGGCACTCCGGCGGCGGATGCATCAAGCCACGTCTCAGACGATGAGGACGCTTCTGCAGAGGACGATCAGGAAGAGAGCCAAAAGGCTGAGGCAGCCGAGTAAGACCGCTCGGCCCTATGCCGCCGCGCAGGCGCGGCAGTTTGCGCCTACACGGCGGCGAAGGGTATCTGAACGCGGGGGCCTGTAGCTCAATGGTTAGAGCCGACCGCTCATAACGGTCTGGTTGCAGGTTCGAGTCATGCCGGGCCCAGCAAGCCATCCCCTGCCTCGTGGAAGAGGCGCTGAAGGCCGGGTGGCGTAGCCTACCGAGCAGCACTGGCCCGAACAAATTTTCAGGAGATGTGCAGTGGAAAAGATTTTGGCGCACCTGGATTATGGCGTCAACCGCAGTGCCGTAGCAGAATTTGAGATTTACGCAGCTGGATCGCGTACTGGAATCAAAATAATTCTGGAGGATGAAGGCTCCGAGGATGCGACTAAGACGGTGGCATTCCTCAAGCTGCAAGCTTTTCTCGAAGACGCGCTAAAGACTGTTCAGGAAAAACTGCGCGCTCTCTAGCGCCGCACAATCGACCGGGCCGAGGGTGCGCATTATTCCGTACCTCCTCACGCCTGCCCGCTATTGGCCGCCACCGCGTAGGCCCAGCCCGTGGTTCCGCTAACTCGACACTGCCATCCCGGCGGCTATCCTGCCGGGATGCGCCGCGCCTTCGCCGTCGGGAGGCGCGCTCTGCGCGAAGCGGAGCGATCATGAGAAGCGCGATGGCCAAATGGCTCGTGATAGCGCTTGCGAGCCTCGGGACCACCGCTGCTTTGGCGCAGCGCAGTCGGGCCTACAGGTCGCATCCTCGCGAAAGGATCGAAGCGCCGCCCTTCGCTTTTCCACGCCCGCCGGCCACGACGCTACGGCCACCTGACGACGGCATCATTCACTGGAACACTCCGAACAAGGACGGCAATCTCGGCGGTCCTGGGACGGGCGGCGGCGGCGGCGGTTGAGACAGTGACAGGCTGCCTTGGTCACGCCTGCCCGCTGTTGGCCGCCATCGCGTAGGCTCGGCTAGGCAATGGCGCTCTGCGCGTTCTCCAGCGCCGGCTCGTGCGTCCGGCTGAGGGTGCCTCCCGGCTATCTGTCGGTATGCGCAAAGTCCTCGGGGTTCAGGCATTCGCTATGAGCGAGTCGAGAGCAACCTCGGTCGGCGTGCCGTCATAGCCTTTCAGCAAAGCCTTCTGCTCTGGCGTGCCTGCCGGGCAAGGACAGCTATCCTTCGAACGGTCGGTTGCCCGCGCGTGCGCGCCTTCCGCAATGGCCTGCAGGATCAAAGAGCGGCGCCTGTCCATGGTCACGCCGTTACATGCCCGTGCAGGATGCTTGAATTTGACGCTCCCGAAAAAGCGGCGATTCAGGACTGGTGCTGCACAGCGCCAGGAAGCATGAGCACCGATATGGGGACTTAAGCCGCCTCGCCGCCTGTCCAGGCTGTTCGCTGAGCCCGCCCGAGGAAGTCGACCACGAGGCTAGGCACCGGGTAATCATAGTCCTCCAGCAGAGACGAGGCGGCCCGAAGCGCATGCTCGTCTTCCGGCGCAAATGTGCCGTTCTTTAGCTGATGGCCCAAGGCTCGATTTGCGAGCGTGGCAGCCAAGGTGCACACCGTCTCTAGCCGCTTCTGTTGCGATCTACCGGCCATGGCAGTATCCTATGGCTAAATGTATTATCTCTTTGACGTCTAATCTAATACTGCTCTGCTGAATAAATTATAATAACATAGGTTAAGTTCGAGGGATGGATGATGATGCTAAAATTGAACTAGGTATTTGGCGCCTCACCTCTAGTAGCTACCGCTTCTGGGCACCATCACAAAACTCTATACTGCAACTGACTGCGCGTCAGCCGGCGCCAGCCTGGGCGCGCGGCCGAAGCGCACAAACGGCGCGTGCGGTTTGATCGATTGGTCATCTGATTATCACCCGTCCAACCGGGGTGCCTTCCGCATTTCGCACGATGAGGTGCAGCGGTCCTCCGGAAGGGCTTCGCTTTATCTCGCCAGTCATCTCCGCGATGACGGAACGGGCCTCCGCCAGTGCCTCATCCAGATCTGCCGCCTCGACGCCGGTCTCGTCGCGAATGACGTCCCGACCATCCTCGATGTCGAAGTAGAAGCGTGCAGACACTCAGCCCCCCTGACGAGCGCTCTTGAGAAGGCCGTATGGCAGCACCTAAGTAGTCTGACTTCAAGCCCATTCGCCTTGTTTAGTGAGATAACATACAGAATTTTGCATTCCACATACGCCTTTTGCCTTGCAATAGCCCTGCTATTCTGTCGTTATGAGTCCTTGAGAGTAAACAGGGGCATTTATCCTGTTTCTATTTGTTTCTAAGGACGAAAACTGAGGCTTTCGCAAGGTGGGATAAAATGTTGGCCGTCGTTAAATTCATGCATAGAAAGGCTGAGCCTTCAACGCAAAGTGACGCAGAAAAGCTGCGCGAGCATATTAGAAGAACCTTGTCCCGTCTGCTTTAAGTAAACATGTCTGAGGAGCTGATTGCTGCCGATAGACTGCGCAAGCGTGCCGAAGAGGCGGTTCCGCTAGGCTACCGCTGAGGCTGCTTATCCCCAGTCGGCCGTGCTGTGCTCTGTCCTCAGCCTAGCACCACGTCTTTGAAGAGGCTGCCGAGGTAAGACCAGACTCTCCCCCTCAGTTTCGCGTCTGCGGGTCGTGGATGACGATGGTCTCGCGCAGGTAGGCGATGGTCTCCGGCTCAATCCCGCCTCGGCCAGCTTATACTGAGTGGTCTCGATGCCGGCGGCGAATGCAGCCTGCTCGCGGGGCTGTCGGCCAACCCTCGGCCTAACGGGAAAGACCCAACCGCGGGCACAGACCACGGCAGGGCTTCCCAAGAGTGAGCGGGGGACGTGTCCGTTCGAGCCGCAGGCTGATGCGGTACGGTTAACGGTCCGTTGAGCGAGGAAGCGATGACGGAGCCAAAGCAGGTTCAAGCCTTCATCGGCGGGCCGCTTCGGGCGCCGGGCAAGGTGGGGTCAACATCGTCGCCCAGTACCTGTCCAACAAGTGAGGAACGGCGGGGGATCTCTCGGCGCCGTCCTATCCGGCGCACCGGCCCTTGAGCAGCCGCCTTGTTGGCCGGAGGCGACGAGCCCTCCAGGCAATCTGCCGAGCGGCAGACCAGAAAACCAGAGATGGGCAGAGGCTTGGTCGCGTTAAAGAGCGAGAGGTTGGCGGCTAAACCGGAATTTAAGTTCAACAAGTGCGGTAGATCGGCGCAGGGAAATCAGCCATGACATTCAAAGAATGGTTGAAAGTGCTAGACGCTGAGGCGAAGCGCAGGAATTATGGAGACGGTCCGCTGTCGCTTCGAACCGGAACGAAGCGATGGGAGAAATATTATAAAAGTGGCTATAGCCCCGCCGAGGCGCTCAGCGAAGATGAGAACTACGGTTTTTCTGAATAAGTCCGCAACAGGGTTTTCGCCGACATCTTCCGCGATGGGGCTCACAGGCCCGGGTGTCGTGGCGGCCGACCCTGACGATGGCTCCGTGACGATACGGGCGGGTTGAGCGAGAGCGGGCAATCGATGATGCGACACAGGACGGGAGACAGGATGCTCGGCGCCGCGCGGGTCCGGGCGGAGGAGCGCGGGCCGTCCGCGACGGCGGATCGCATCGAGGCTGCCGCACGAGAGCCCGTCGTGTCGCCCGCCCGAATTGTAGGTGGTGAGTTGGTCCCGGAGGAGGATTTCGCGGCTAAGACACTGCCGGCGATCCTCGACACGCTGGTAAGCCCCGACGCGGTGGCGGCCGATGCCAGCCGGGACCGGCTCGACCTCGCCAAGAATGCCGGGGCACTGGAACTGGCACTCGATACCGCGGACACGATCCAGGCGGCCGATAGCCTCGAACGGATGCTCGCTCATCAACTCGCGGCAACCCATGTCGCGGCGATGAAGACGGCAGCCCTCATGGGCAAGCAGCTCGACATCGCGGACCGGACCTACGGGACCGCCAATCAGGCTGCGAACATCGAAGCGGTGCGGCTGGCCGGCGCCATGGCTCGGCTGAACGGATCCTTCCAGGCCGGGCTGCAGACGCTGCAGAAGGTCCGATCCGGCGGACGGCAGCTCGTCGTCGTTCAGCACAACGTGGTGCAGCCCGGCGGCCAAGCCGTCATCGGCGGGCAGACGGGGGTCTCCCGCAAGAGCCGGAAGGGTGGGTAGAGGGGGTTAGATGGAAACCGACGACCTACCCCATGAACCCGGTTGGCGGGCGGCTCTGCACAAGGCCCGTGAGGCAGCCCGATGCGGGGCTAAGACCCGGGCCGGTGGTTTTTGCCAGTGCCCCGCGATGCCGAACGGACGCTGCCGCAAGCACGGCGGCGCCAGTACAGGAGCCAGGACGGCAGAGGGATTGCAGCGGGTCCGGACGGCGACCCTGACGCATGGGCGCCGCTCGGCTGCCTACGTTGCGGATCGACGGGCGCTGTCTGCCCAGAACCGCGAGATGCGAGCTACCATCAAGCAGGCGAAGGCGGACTTGCGGACGCTGTGGAAGATTGCCCGCGTGGCCCGGCTCGACGGGTAGAGTTCTCGCCACCAGTACGCGCAGGAGACCGGCCAGCTCGCGAGCGGCTTCCTCTCGAAGGTGGCAGCAGCCTCGGCCACTAGCTCGTGGCGGGCGGTCTCGGGTAGGTCGGTCTCGTCATCAAGATCGGGACTGGGGCGGCGGGACGTCGTTGACCGGAGGTTCGTTCGCCATATCGGTCCGGCCGCAGCCCGTCAGCGCATGGCTCAGGCCACCTATAACCCGCGAGAATTCTCGCCCGGTCTGATCGGTCGAAGTCGCGCGCTGTTCCTCGGCAGCTCTTCGACGGTGCTGCCGGATGCGAACCGACGCTAAAGTGCGCAACGCAGGGCGGCCGGCAACTGCCCATGCCGGCCGGGCGGCGCGGCGGAATTTGACTTGAACCAGCTTAGCACGACCTGACACCCACGACCCGGTCGGCGTAAGCTTCCCAGAAGCACGTCACCCGGATCGAAGCATGAGCGCTGCCCTTCGCCGAGCTGAAACCTTCTGCTCTCGGTTCGGCCTACAGGCGCCGATCCTGTTGGCACCAATGGCGGGCGCCTGTCCTCCGGCTCTGTCAGTCGCTGTGGCGAAAGCCGGCGGCCTCGGTGCCTGCGGCGCCTCTTGATGCGGCCCGACGAGATCCTGGCGTGGGCCGGAGCGGTTCGCGCCGGCTCAAACGGCGCGTTCCAGATCAACACGTGGATCCCTGATCCTGCGCCGGCCCGCGATCCAGCGCATGAGGCGCGGGTGCGGGACTTCCTGGGTCGCTGGGGGCCTGAGGTCCCGCCCGAGGCCGCGGATGCTGTGCCGCCCGCCTTCGACGCGCAATGTCGGGCGATCTTAGAGGCGGGACCGCCTATCGTCTCCTCGATCATGGGGCTCTATCCGGCACCGTTCGTCGCCGAGTTGAAGGAGCGCGGCATCGCGTGGTTTGCGACCGTGACGACGGTCGCCGAAGCACGCGATGCCGCGCGTGCGGAGGCGGACGCGGTCGTCGCGCAGGGTTCGGAGGCAGGTGGCCATCGCGGCAGCTTCGATGCGGGTGAGGCCGAGCGTCTGCAGGTCGGATTGTTCGCGCTGCTGCTAGCGATTGCCGATGCCGTCTCGATCCCGGTGATTGCTGCGGGCGGCGTCGCCGACGCACGCGGTGTCGCGGCAGCTCTGATCTTAGGTGCGAGCGCGGCACAGATCGGCACCGGTTTCCTGCGCTGCCCGGAGGCTGGCATCCATCCAGCCTGGGCCGACGCTCTGGCGCTCGCCGCTCCCGAGGACACCTCTGTCACCCGCGCCTTCAGTGGCCGGGCGGGGCGGAGCCTCGCGAACGGCTACGTGAGAGCTGCTGCCGCGGCGGATGCGCCGGCTCCCGCGCCCTATCCGGTTCAGCGTGCCCTAACGGCCGCAATGCGTGCTGCGGCTCAAAAGGCGGGCGACGCGCAGCGGATGCAAGCTTGGGCAGGCCAGTCAGCTCGTCTCGCCTCTGCTGAGCCAGCCGAGCAGGTCGTGCGGCGCTGCTGGGAGGGCGCGAAGGGGCTGCTGTCGTGAGCGGATCGCGGTACCGCGTCGGCACCCGCCGGGTATGGCATGTCGGCTGGACAGCACGGTCAAGTCAACGTTGAGGAGTTGGAGCGGGCGGCTGGAACGCGGTCATGAGTATCGGTTCTGCGACGTAGACGGGTGTGCAATACCGGGCAGCAGGTCGTGCCGAGTGCCGAAAACAGCCGGCGAACGCCGCACGCGGGAACGCGCACTTCATCGGGAGCATGAAGCGAATCACCTGAACGGCCGCGAGTTCCTCAAGCCTGTCCGAATTAGCCTCCCTGCACGAATTAGCTTCCCATACGCTTCCCAACTCGAAGTTCTGGGAAGCGCGCAGGAAAGCAAAAGGGGTCGGCGATCCGCCAACCCCTTGCACTATCGAGCGAAATCAATGGTACCACCGCCCCGGCTCGAACGGGGGACCCCCAGATCCACAATCTGGTGCTCTAACCAACTGAGCTACGGCGGCACTGGCGGGCGGTGTATCGTGGGCCGCGGCAGTTTTCAAGGCGATGTATGCATGCCGTCGCGGAGACGGTGGACGCCGGGTGGTTCCGGCTCCCGAAATGCGTTCCGCCTCTACGCGAGCCGGTTCGAACCGCGCGGGCTGGACAGGGTGCGAGTCTTGGAGCGGTCCCCGATTGCAACGCGCTCCGGCGCCGCTCTAAGTGCGGTCACGTGGCTGCCGGATCGAGCGCGGCCGCGTCGGCCGGGACGACCGGGGCGAAGGGACGGACCGTGAGCGCGCGACAGCCGGCGGCGGCCGCGAGGGAGGGGCAAGCCCCTGCCGAGAAACCAGTGGAGACGCCGGCCCGCACAGCTGCGGGGCCGGGCGGCCGCGCCCGCCGGCGCTGGCTCGGCATCGGGCTCGTTCAGGCGCCGGGGCGGCTGCGCAGCCTCGTCCGCCGGAGCGAGGGAGGCCTCGTCGCGCTTGCCACGCTCGTGGGCTGCGTCTCCGGGACGGTGGTCGCCGCCATGAACTGGGCGACGCAGAGCCTGCGCGAGCTACTCTTCGGCCTGCCCTCGGGCATGCGGCTCAGCGCGGCCGATGCGGTGATGCCGGCACTCCTGCTCATCGGCCCCTGCCTGGGCGGCGTGCTGCTCGGGGCGCTGATCGTCACGATGCAGTACGTCCGCGGCCCGCGCAAACGCCCGGCCATCGACCCGATCGAGGCCAACGCCCTGCACGGCGGGCGGATGTCCCTGCGCGACAGCGTCTATCTCGCCCTCCAGAACGTGATCTCGAACGGGTCCGGTGCCTCGGTAGGATTAGAAGCCGGCTACACACAGATCGCCTCCGGCCTCGCCTCCCGGCTGGGGATCGCCTTCGAGGTGCGCAGGAGCGATCTGCGGACCCTGGTGGGCTGCGGCGCGGCCGGCGCCATCGCGGCGGGTTTTGGCGCGCCGCTCGCCGGCGCCTTCTACGCCTTCGAGCTGATCATCGGCACCTATTCCATCGCCACGCTGACGCCCGTGGTCGTGGCGGCGCTGTGCGGCAACTTCGTCTCCCAGTCGCTGATCGCAATGCAGCCGCTGGTCGATCTCGGCGATATGCAGGCGGTCACGACCTCGCACGTCACCAGCATGGAGATCCTGCCGAGCCTCGCTCTGGGCCTGTTCTGCGCGGTGCTGGGCATCCTGATCATGCGCGGCGTCACCCTGGTGGAGCGGCTGGTCCAGGCCTCGCGGGTGCCGCGGGCCGCCGCCCCGGCCTTCGGAGGCCTGTGCGTCGGCGCGCTGGCGCTGCTGGCGACGCCGCAGGTGCTCTCGGGCGGGCACGGCGCCCTGCACATGCACTTCGCGGCCGAAGGTCAGGGGCACGGGATCGCGGCGCTCGCCGGCTTGTTCGCCGCCAAGGCGGTGGCCTCGGCGATCTCGATCGGCTCCGGCTTCCGGGGCGGCCTGTTCTTCGCCTCCCTGTTCCTCGGCGCCATCGCGGGGAAGCTGTTCGCCGCCCTCGCGCCGGTGCTGGTGCCGCCGCTGGCGGGCTTCGGCCTCACGCCGCTGGCCTACGCGGTGATCGGCATGAGCGCGCTCGCGGTGGCGGTCATCGGCGGCCCGCTGACCATGACGTTCCTGGCGCTGGAGGTCACCGGCAGCCTGCCGATCACCGGGATCGTGCTGGCGGCGGTGATCGCGTCCTCGCTGACCGTGCGCAAGACCTTCGGGTACTCCTTCGCCACCTGGCGCTTCCACCTGCGCGGCGAGAGCATCCGCAGCCCCCACGATATCGGCTGGATCCGCTCGCTGACCGTGGGCCGGCTGATGCGCCGCGATCCCGGCACCGTGGCGGTCGACATGCCGCTGCCGACCTTCCTGCGCGCCCATCCGCTGGGCTCGCCCTCCCGGGTGATCGCCGTGGACGGGCGCGGGCGCTACGCCGGGATAGTGAACGTCCCCGAGGTGCACGCGGCCGCGCGGAACTCGATCACCGGGGCCCGGCCGAGCCTCGCCGACCTGCTGCTCCACACCGGCGATTTTCTCACGCCCGGCATGAACGCCAAGGACGCCGCCGCCGCCTTCGACCGCACCGAGAGCGAGGCGCTGGCGGTGGTCGACGGGCCTGAGACCCGCAAGGTGCTGGGTCTGCTCACCGAGAGCCACACGCTCAAGCGCTACAGCGAGGAACTCGACCGCCAGCGCCGGGCCATGGCGGGCGAAGCGGATTGATTGTCAGGCCCGGGTGTTGACCGGATACCTGCGTGCAACAACCCTGGACCATAGAACCGGGGCTTCGCGAAGGCCCGATCGTCGCGATCCGCGACCCGACACACGTGAGAGGACCCATGGCCGGCCAACCCAGCAGCCAGCAGCGCAGTTACCGCATCGCGGTGATCCCGGGCGATGGCATCGGCAAGGAGGTGGTCCCGGAGGGCGTGCGCGTGCTGGAGCAGGCCGCCAAGCGGCACGGATTCAGCCTCCAGCTCGACTGGTTCGATTTCGCGAGCTGCGACTACTACGAGAAGCACGGCCGGATGATGCCGGAGGACTGGAAGCCGCAGATCAAAACCCACGACGCGATCTATTTCGGCGCCGTCGGCATGCCGGAGCGCGTGCCCGACCACATCTCCCTGTGGGGCTCGCTGATCCTGTTCCGGCGCGAGTTCGACCAGTACGCCAACCTGCGCCCCGTGCGGCTGATGCCGGGGGTGAAGTGCCCGCTCGCCGACCGCAAGCCCGGCGATATCGACTTCTGGGTGGTCCGGGAGAACACGGAAGGCGAATACTCGAACGCGGGCGGCCGGATGTTTGCCGGCACCGACCGGGAATTCGCCCTGCAGGAGACGATCATGACCCGCTACGGGGTCGACCGGGTCCTGAAATTCGCCTTCGAGCTGGCCCAGAAGCGCCCGCGCAAGCACCTGACCTCGGCCACGAAGTCGAACGGCATCTCGATCACCATGCCCTACTGGGACGAGCGGGTGAGGGAGATGGCCAAGGCCTATCCGGACGTGCGGTGGGACCAGTACCACATCGACATCCTGACCGCGCATTTCGTCCTGAACCCGGACCGGTTCGACGTGGTGGTCGCCTCCAACCTGTTCGGCGACATCCTGTCGGATCTGGGTCCGGCCTGCACGGGCACGATCGGCATCGCGCCATCCGGCAACATCAACCCGGAGCGGGTACATCCATCGGTGTTCGAGCCGGTCCACGGCTCGGCTCCCGACATCGCCGGCCAGGGGATTGCCAACCCGATCGGTCAGATCTGGTCGGGGGCGATGATGCTGGAGCATCTCGGCGAGCACGAGGCCGCGCGGGAGATCGTCAGCGGGATCGAGCGGGTGCTGTCCGAGCGGACGCTGCGCACCCGCGACCTCGGCGGGAATGCCGATACGGAGGCCTGCGGCAAGGCGGTGGCGCAGGCGCTCGGATAGAGGCGAGCGGTCCAACCCGCGCCCTCACCGGAGGTGCCCGCGCCAGCGGGCCTCGAAGGAGGCTCCCAGGGATCGCGAGACCGCTGGGGGGCGGCTACGAGGGCTGCGCTGCGTTCCGCCGCTTCAGGATGCGGTATGTGGGCGAGATGGACGTCGGGTGATCAGCGCGGGCGGCGGCGCACGCTCACCACGTTGCTGGCCTGTTCCGGCTGATCGGCCGATTTCGGCAACGTATCCAGCGCGGTTTTGACGATGGCTTTGGCGTCGAGGCCGGCCTGGGCGTACATCTTCTCCGGGCTGTCCTGGTCCTGGTAGGCGTCCGGCAGCGTCAGCGTGCGCACCCGCACCCGGCCGGCATCCAGCGCGCCCTTCTCCGCCAGGAGATGCAGCACCATCGCGCCGAACCCGCCCCGCGAGCCCTCCTCGATCGTCAGCAGAACCTCGTGCGCGCGCGCCAGATCCAGCACCAGCGCCTCGTCCAGCGGCTTGGCAAACCGCGCATCCGCCACCGTCACCGCAACGCCCTGCTCGGCGAGCGCGTCCGCCGCCTTCAGCGCCTCGGCCAGGCGCGTGCCCAGGCTGAGGACCGCCACCCGCGCCTCCGCGTCCTGGCGCACCACCCGGCCCTTGCCGATCGGCAGAACCGCGCCCCGCTCCGGCAGCTCGACGCCGACCCCCTCGCCGCGCGGGTAGCGCAGCGCGATCGGGCCCGAGTCATGCGCGTGGGCGGTCGCCACCATGTGCACCAGCTCCGCCTCGTCGGCGGCCGCCATCACCGTCATGTTCGGCAGGCAGCACAGATACGCCAGGTCGAACGCGCCCGCATGCGTCGCCCCGTCCGCCCCCACCAGACCGGCCCGGTCCAGGCAGAACCGCACGGGCAGGTTCTGCAGCGCCACGTCGTGCACCACCTGGTCGTAGGCCCGCTGCAGGAAGGTCGAGTAGATCGCCACGAACGGCCGGTAGCCCTCCGTCGCCAGCCCGCCCGCAAACGTCACCGCGTGCTGCTCGGCGATGCCCACGTCGAAGGTCTTGTCCGGATGCGCCTTGCCGAACAGGTCGATGCCGGTGCCCCCCGGCATCGCCGCGGTGATCGCCACCACCTTGTCGTCGGCATCGGCCGCCTTGATCAGGCTCTCGCCGAACACCCGCGTGTAGGCCGGCGCGTTCGGCTTGGCCTTGGCCTGGATCCCTGAGACCACGTCGAACTTGACCACGCCGTGGTAGCGGTCGGCCGAGGCCTCGGCCGGCGCGTAGCCCTTGCCCTTCTGGGTGACCACGTGCAGCAGGATCGGGCCGTGCTCGGCGTCGCGCACGTTCTTGAGCACCGGCAGCAGGTGGTCGAGGTTGTGCCCGTCCACCGGCCCGACGTAGTGGAAGCCCATCTCCTCGAACATCGTGCCGCCGCCCACCACCAGCGAGCGGGCGTATTCCTCGGCCGCGGCCGCGCGCTGGTAGAGGGCTTTCGGCAGCAGCTTGCCGAGTTGCTTGGCGGTCTCGCGCAGGGACTGGTAAGTGCCGCCCGAGGCGAGCCGGGCGAGATAGGCCGACATGGCGCCGACCGGCGGCGCGATCGACATGTCGTTGTCGTTGAGGATGACGATCAGGCGCGAGTGCAGGGCGCCGGCATTGTTCATCGCCTCGTAGGCCATGCCGGCCGACATCGAGCCGTCGCCGATCACCGCGATGGCGTTGCGGCGCTTGACCGTCCGGCCCTTCTGCTTGGCGCTCGCCGCGTCGAGGTCGCGGGCGACCGCCATGCCGAGCGCGGCCGAGATCGAGGTGGAGGAGTGGGCCGCGCCGAACGGGTCGTAGACGCTCTCGGCCCGCTTGGTGAAGCCCGACAGGCCGCCGCCCTGGCGCAGGGTGCGGATGCGGTCGCGGCGCTCGGTGAGGATCTTGTGCGGGTAGCACTGGTGGCCGACGTCCCAGACGATGCGGTCGTCGGGGGTGTCGAACACGTGATGCAGCGCCACCGTGAGGCTCGACCACGCCCAGCCCCGAGCCGAGATGGCCGCCCGTGACCGAGACCGCGTCGATCATCTCCGCGCGCACCGCGTCCGCCACCGCCTGCAGCTCCGATTCCGGAAGATCCCGCAGAGCCGCAGGATTCGGGATACGGTCGAGAAGCGCGCTCTGCTCGGGGGTAATTGCCACGGCATCAACCTCTAACGGATGGGATCGGTTTGACCGCCGAGCCTCAGGACATATCGAGCGGGGCCACGCCCTCGGGCCGCCCGTCGGAGCCGAGGGTGATCCGCTGGATCCGCGCCTCGGCCCGCTTCAGGAGCGCCTCGCAATGCTTCTTCAGCACCTCGCCGCGCTCATAGATCGCCACCGATTCGTCCAGCGGGACGTCGCCCCGCTCGAGCCGGCGGACGATTTCCTCGAGCTGTTCCAGCGCCTTCTCGAAGGGCAGGTCGCCGGCGGCGGGGCCACCTCGGGTCTGCTCGCACTCATCCCAGATACTTCCTTTGGAGGGGTTCTACGGTGCCAGCCCCGGTCGCCACAACCCGGGGACCCGGTCCAGCGGCCGACTCCGCACCGTTTTGGACGCGGGCGGCGGTGTTTGCGCCACACCCGGAGCAGGCGCGGATGACCCATCGTACGGCCGCGGACGGAGCGGGGCGGCTATCAGCGCGTCCGGCCCGCGTCGCTCACGTGAGCGTCAGGCAGAACGGCGTGCCCTCGAACGCGTCGGCGCCGCGGCCGATGCGCGCGATGGCGGCGACCATGCGCCCGTCCCGGCCGAGCATCCGGTCGGCGATGGCGATGAACAGCGGATTCGGCGTCGCCGACGGGGAGGCGGCCCGCAGGGCATCGGCGATCACGCCCTCGTCGCGCTCCGGCGCCAGGGCACAGGCCGCAATATAGGCCGCCGCGGTGGAGCGGCTGATCCCGGCGTAGCAGTGGATTACGAGCGGCGTCTCTCGGGGCCAGCGCCGGATGAAATCCAGGACCTGTGCGACGTGTTCTTCAGCCGGCAAAACATGGCCGTCCCGGGCGGCCGCGATGTCGCTGACCCCGATGATGGCGTGGTTCTCGGCGTCGATCACGGCCGGCCGCTCCAGCGGCGTACCGACATTGATCAGCGTGAGCACGTGGCGGGCGCCGGTGGCGGCGACGGTCTCGGGCAGGCGCGAGAGCGGGCAGACGTGGAGGGTGGGCATGGCAATCGCGCCAGTGACCTGCGATCGTGACGGATCGAGGGCGGCCGCGCGTCAGCGGCCGCAGAGCGCCGCGAAGCGCTCGAGAAACCGTGCCTCGGCCTCGGCGGTGGGCCATGGCTCGATCAGCGCCAGGACTTGGTCGGGCAGATCCGCGGCGCGGCCGAAATAGCGTTCGGCCTCCTCGGGGGCGAAGCCGGCGAGGCGGACGGCTTCCAGATGGGCGGCGATCCGGTCGGCCTGTTTCACCAGCCGGACGAGCGACGGTGCCGGGGCGGTCAGGCCGAAGCGGCCGCGGATCGCGTCGAGCAGGCGCAGCTCGACGCCGCGATAGGCATCCCCGATCGCGGCCTTCAGCGGCGAGATGATGTCGCCGACCACGTATTCGGGCGCGTCGTGCAGCAGCAGTTCCAGCCCTTCCGGGTCGATGCAGGCCGGGGCGATGTGGCGGCCCACCGCCTCGACCAGCAGGCTGTGCTGGGCCACCGAGAAGACGTGCGGGCCCCGGGTCTGGCCGTTCCAGCGGGCGACCCGTGCGAGGCCGTGAGCGATGTCGGCGATCTCGATGTCGCGGGGCGCGGGGTCGAGGAGGTCGAGACGCCGGCCGGAGAGCATCCGCTGCCACGCGCGCGGGGCCGGCTCGGGCGCGCCCCCGCTCATCGCGTCTGCCCCAGGCTCGCGCAGGGCCCGTGCCGGTGGCAGCCGACGAGGTGGTCGTTGACCATGCCGACGGCCTGCATGAAGGCGTGCACGATGATCGGTCCGCAGAAGGCGAAGCCCTCCGCCTTGAGGGCCTTGCCGATAGCGCGGGAGACCGGCGTCTCGGTCTGGATCTCGGCCCGGGTCCGGGCGCTGCCCTGGATCGGCCGCCCGTCGACGAAATCCCAGAGGAAGCGCGAGAAGCCGGGGCCGCTCTCCTCGATCCGCAGCCAGGCCCGGGCGCCCGCGATCGTGCCCTGGATCTTGGCGCGGTTGCGGATGATGCGGGTGTCTTCCATCAGCCGCGCCACGTCGCCGTCCGTGAAGCGGGCGATCCGCTCCGGGTCGAAGCCCGCGAAGGCCTCGCGGAAGCCCTCGCGGCGGCGCAGGATCGTGATCCAGGACAGGCCGGCCTGGAAACCGTCGAGGATCAGCTTCTCGTAGAGAGCGCGGCCGTTATGCTCGGGCACGCCCCATTCGGTGTCGTGATAGGCGACATAAAGCGGGTCGAGGCCGGCCCACCAGCATCGGGCGCAGCCATCGGGATGGTCGATCAAGCCGGTCTCGGACATCGGACCGGTTTAACGAGAACAGGAGCGGAACGCCATCACGAGAATGGGCCGCTCCGCAGCCGGTTCCGTGCCGGATCCCGGATCGGGTTCCGCCGTCACGCCACCTGTCCACGAAGGCGGTGCGCGCTCACCTCACCCGACCTCGCTGGTCGCGACGTCCGGCATCGGGAAGGTCGCGTAGGGCGGCCGGTCCAGAACCACCGGATGAGCGCCCGCCCGCGGGCTCTCGCCGGCGGCCAGCGCGTCGCCGAGGCGGTCGAGGCGGACCATGGCGAGGCCGCGCGTGCCCGCGACGCTGCCCGTGGTGCCGAGCACCTTGCCGGCCGCCGTGATCTCGGTGGCGGGCGCCGCGGCGCCATCCGGGTAGGCGGCCGTCACGATGCGGGTCCGGGCGGTTCCGCGGTGCTGCATGCGCGAGACTACCTCCTGGCCGACATAGCAGCCCTTCTTGAAGTCGATCCCGCCGAGCTGGTCCATCAGCGCCTCGTGCGGGAACGCATCCCCGAAGGCGTAGTCGCGCCCGCCCTCCGGGATGCCCAGCGCGATCCGGTGCGCGTGGTAATCCGCCTCCGCGGCATCGGCCGAAAAGGCGCCCTCCTTGGCGTAGAGCCGGGCGCCGAGATCGGCGTGGCGGGAATCGGCGACCGGCTCGGCCGCGACCGGGGTCGCGCCGGCCCAGGCGGCCGCGACCGCCACGGTCGGGTCGGCCGCGATCGTCACCTGCGCGCGCAGGCGGTAGAGGGTCAGGCGCTTGGCGAGATCCGCCGCGCGATCCGCCTGCACGTCGAACCGGAACCCCTCCGGGATCCGGGACACAAGGAAGTCGAACAGGATCTTGCCCTGCGGCGTCAGCAGGGCGCCGAGGCGCGCCTCGCCGGCCTGGAGCGTCTCGACGTTGCAGGTCAACACGCCCTGGAGCAGGGCCGCGGCGTCCGGACCGGTGACAGTGACGAGGGCGCGGTCCGGCAGCAGGGCGACGGGCATGGCAGGCGATTCCTCACGCAACTGGGGCGGTCCGGGGTGCCGGACCGCGGAGCCGGGAGGTAGTCGCTCCCCGCCCGTGCCTCAACCGCCCGCGATCCGGGTCGTCAGTGCTGAAGCGTCGTGGTGAAGGCGCCCCCGCGGATGCGCTCCGGAAATCCTTCCGCGTAACGGGCCGTCGCTTCCTCGCCGTAGGTCGTCACCAATTCCTGAAACGCGGCGAACAGGGCGGCCTGGGCCATGCAATCGCCGTCGAGCCCATCGAGGCAGCCTTCCGCGAACGCTTCCGAGACGTAACTCAGCGCGACGCGTTTCTCCTCGACATCGACCTCGACGGGGGCGGTGTGAGAGATGTGCTGCATGGCCCGACACTTCCATTGCGCCGGGCACGGGACCCGGCGGATGCAACGGATGATAAGCGGCTCCCGGCGGCTCGGCCAGCCGGGAATTTCGGATCGGTTAACGCCAGGGCTCAAATCCGATGCTTCGCCAGCATCCTTGAGAAGTGTGTTGCGCCTGCATCACCCCCGAAACGGCCGGCCAGGGCATGCGACAGCCGGTCGCCCTCGGCGACGTAGCGGGCGGCTGCCTCGTGGGCGGCCGGCGTGCAGACCCGGTAGGTCAGCGCGTAGCCCCGGTAGCCGCGGTTGTAGGCGCCGGCCAGGCGATCGCGGCGGGCTGGGGTCACGCCCTCGGATTCGATCAGTGCCTTCATGCGGGCCGGCCAGTCCGCGGCGTCGGCGGCGTTGCAGAGGCTCCGCAGGAAGGCCAGCGCGCCGATGATCTCGGACATGCGCATCAGGTCGCGGTCGTAGGGGGCCGGCACGTCCGCGGGGGCGTTCGCCTCCTTGGGCGCGTCCTTCGTCGCCTCCTTGGCGGCGGGCGCGGCCGGGCGGCCGGGGCGCTGCGCCAGGACCGGCGCGGAGACCGGCCCGGCCAGGAGCGCGAGCAGGCACAGGATCGCCGCCGGGCGCCTCACGCCATCGTCTCCCCGTCCTGCATGCCCGCGCGGGTCCGCACCCGCGCGAAGGCCTCCTGCAGGGTGTCGATCAATCCCGGGGTCGTCGGAAGGGCGGCCACCTCGGGAAGCGTCGCCCACCGGGTCCCGAGCGCCTCGGGACCGGCCACCGGCTCGCCGCCGCACCACAGGGCGGCGTGCGGGTGCACGACGTAGTGATGCCGGGCCCGGCCCGCCTCGTCCCGAACGATAATCTCGGTGGGCGAAAGCACGCCGACCACCTCCGCGGCCAAGCCGACCTCCTCGGACAATTCGCGCAAGGCCGCCTCGGCGAGCGACTCGCCGGCCTCGACGAGGCCGCCCGGCAGCGTCCAGACGCCGCGCATGGGCTCGTTGGCCCGGGCCGCCAGCAGAACGCGATCGTCCCGAATCACCGCGATCGACGCGCCCACGAAGGGACGGGTCGGGAACAGGCGGCTGTCGGCCTCCGGAGCGCGCGCGGTCACGGCTTTCCTCCGTCGGGCGCCACCACGGCCACGCGGCCGTCCGCGAGACCGACCAGCAGGCGCGCGCCCGCCCCTTCGCCGAGGACCACGATGCCGGTCTCGGCCGGCGCCGGGAGCGGCACGCGCAGGCGCTCGTGCAGGACGCCCTTGGCGGCCACGAGCGCGATCTCGGGGCGGCCCGCCACCGGCAGCACGAGTTCGGGGTTGCCGCCGCCGGCCGGGACCGTCACGGCGAGGTCGGAATCGCCGTCCCCCGCGGCATAGCCCGCCGCCTCGCCGGCCGGCTCGATCCGATCGGGCCGCAGCGTCCAGAGCTGCAGCCGGCCGGTGGCGCTGACGGTCGCGGCCTGCGGCGTGCCGGCCCCGGAGAAATCGGCGATGCCGGCGATCTTCAGGGGCGGCCCGGGCTGCGGCGGGGTGCGCGCCGTGACGCTCCAGGCCGCGCCCGGTTCGCCGGCCGGACGTTCGATCAGCGCGAGGCCGCCGGTCTCCGCACCCACCCGCGTGGAGGCCAGCAGGGCCGGACGGTCCGAGAGGCGCAGCAGGCGAGGCCGGAGCGGGGCGAAGACTGCGTCCTTGCCCGCCGGCACCGTCACGGTGGCCACCGGGACGGGTTTCGGATCGGTGCTGACGGCCATCGGCTGGCGTTCGCGGATCGTCAAGACGGCGGCGGCCTCGCTGCCGTCGGCGGCGCGGGTGCGCCCGGTGAGATACGCGCTCAAGGGGCCGGACAGAGCCCGGCGCGAGCCCGGCAGGGCCCCGCGCGGGGTCTCGGCAGCGGTGAGCCCCTCCACGGCCTCGAGCCCAATCGGCCGCACGGTGACGCTGCCATCCGCGAGGGCGAGCACGGCGCCGCCCTCGTCGCCCCAGACCACGGCGATCGGCGCGCTCTCCTCGTCGCCGGCCTGCTGACTCACCTTCGCGCCGGTGACGGGCAGCAGACCGGAGGTCGCCACCGAGACCGCGGCCTCGCTGCGGGAGCCCCGCAGCGCGCGCACCTTGAAGGGCAGGTCGAGGATCCGGATCCCGGGTTCCGCCCGCGCGCCGACGGCCGGCGCCGTGCACAGGAGCAGGCTCAGGAGCACCCGCAGGCCGCGGCACCGCGCGGTCCGACGTTCACCCAGGGCGGTCATCTCCGTCGCGGCACGCAGGCTGGTCAAACGTGCTGGCCGCCGTTGATGTGAAGCTCGGCCCCGTTCACGTAGGAGGAGGCCTCGGTGCACAGGAAGTAGATCGCCTTGGCGACCTCGTCCGGCGTGCCGAGCCGGCGCTGCGGGATCTGCTCGATGAGCTTCTCGGTGCCCGGCGACAGGATCGACGTGTCGATCTCGCCGGGCGAGATCGCGTTCACCCGCACCCCGAGCGGCCCGAAATCGGCGGCCATCTCGCGGGTCAGGCCGGCGAGCGCCGCCTTGGAGGTACCATAGGCGGCTCCCGCGAAGGGATGGACCCGAGATCCGGCGATGGAGGTCACGTTGACGATCGAGCCCTTGGCCCGGGCGAGTTCCTCGCGCAGGCCGCGCGCCAGAAGGATCGTCGCGAAGACGTTGACCTGGAACACCCGCTGCCACTCGCCGAACTCGGTGGCGAGCGCACCGAGCCGCTCGCCACCGGGGCCCTTCGGCGAGATGCCGGCATTGTTGACCAGCGCGTGCAGGACCCCGCCCTCGGCGGCGAGCCGCCCCCGGACCTCCTCGATGGCGCGGACCGTGTCCTGCGCATCCGCGAGATCGACCTGGAGATGGTCCTCGGGGCCCATCTCCCAGGGACAGTTCTCCGGGAAGGCGTGGCGCGAGCAGGTGATCACGCGCCAGCCGGCCGCGGAGAAGCGCTTGACCGTGGCGTGACCGATGCCCCGGCTTGCGCCCGTGAGCAGCATGATGCGCCGGCGTTCGTTGACGGGGAGGGCCAAAGCCGTAAGCCTCGCTGGCGTTAAGGATCGCGGCCCGGTCTGGGCGCGCACGTCGTGCCGGTGAGCCTAAACGGTCTAGGCGCACTAGGGCCGGAAATCCAGAGCGTGCCGGGGGCACAGAGGAGAGGAGACACCATGACCAGCGGGCAGACCAGCAGGGAGCGCATGCCGGAGATCTCGGCCGAAAGCCTGTCGGCGGCACAGGCCGAGGCCGCGGCGGCGTTCGAGGCCGAGCGCGGCGTCCCGGTCTTCGGGCCGTTCGTGCCGCTCCTGCGCAGCCCCGAGCTGATGCTGTGCGCGAGCCGGATGGGGCTCTACCTGCGCTACGGCAGCGCCCTGCCGCTGCGCATCAGCGAGTTCGCGATCCTGATCGTCGCCCGGGAATGGAGCCAGCCGGTCGAGTGGGCCATCCACCACCCGATCGCCCTGAAGGCCGGGGTCGCCCCCGAGACCGCCCAGGCGATCGCCGAGGGGCGCCGTCCCGACACCATGAGCGCCGACGAGGCCCTGGCCTACGCGTTCTCGACGGAGCTGATGCGCAACCGCGCGGTGAGCGATGCCACTTACGTGGCCGTGGTGGCGCGCTTCGGCGAGCAGGGGGCGATCGATCTGACGGGGATCAACGGCTACTACGCGCTGCTCGCCATGACCATGAACGTCGCCCGCACGGCGTTGCCCGAGGAGGGCCCCGCAGGGCTGCCGTCGCTGGTGGGGTAGCGCGCGGCCGGGATTCCCGGGCGCGTTGCGCCGCCGCGTCCGCCGGGTCCCGGACCGGGTTGGCAGCCCTGCCTGGTCCGGAAACCATCGACATTCCGCGCCCCCTCGGGCATGCAGCAGGGCTTTGGGAGAGACCATGACGGGCGCGACGACGATCTCGGAGCCTGAGCGCGAGCGGATCGCCGCTTTGCTCGCCGAGATCGCCTGCGCGGCGGGCGAGATCCTGCGCGGCTATCACCGCGGCCCCTGCCCCCACGCGCTGAAACCCGATGGCTCCCCGTGGAGCGCCGCCGATGTCGAGGCCGAGGATCTGATCGTCGCTGCCCTCGCCGGACGTTTTCCCGGAATCGGGGTGGTCGCGGAGGAGCGCGCGCAGAGCGGCAAGCCCGCCGCACGGACCACCGAGCACTTCTTCCTGGTCGATCCGCTGGACGGCACCCGCGACTTCCTGGCCGGGACGCCGGATTACTCGGTCAACATTGCCCTGGTGGCGGGCGAGCGCCCGGTGGCGGCGGCGCTCGCGGCGCCCGGGCTCGACCGGGTCTGGTGGGCGGGAGCAGGCGCTTCCGAGGCCGCCGTCGTTTCAGGGCGGCCGGGCGCCAAGCGGCCGGTCCATACGCGCGCGATCCCGGAAGGCGGGCTCTTGGCCCTGGGCAGCCGGCGCCACGGCGATCCCGAGACCGCCCTCTGCCTCGCCGCGCTGCCCGTGCTGGAGACGCGCCAGGTCGGCTCCGCCCTGAAATTCGGCCTGATCGCCGCCGGGGAGGCGGACATCTACGTGCGCTGCGGCCCGACCATGGAGTGGGACACGGCCGCGGGCGACCACATCGTCGCGGCGGCGGGCGGCTGCGTGGTGGTGCCGGGCGGCGGCCCGATCCGCTACGGACGACACGGGCCCGACCATCGCAACGGGCCCTTCGCGGCGCTCGGCGACCCGGCCCTGGCCCCGCTTCTCGCCCTGCCGCCATCCTGCGGACCCGGCGTGGCGCGGCTCAGCGCGGCGCCTCCGTAGCCGGGACATCCTGCTGGTCGCGCAGGCCCGGCCAGGCCGCCTCAGCCTCCCCGGCGAGGGCGGGATCCGCGACGAACCGTGCGCGGCGCGCGGCATCCCGGAACAGGTAGAGGCGGTCGCCGATCACCGCGAAGACCAGGGGATCGGCATCCACGAGGCGGCCTTCCAGGATCCCGGCGGCGTCGTAGCCGCCGAGCCGCGGGGCGTAGACCGTCGGGTCGTCCCGGAAGGCTTCCCGGTTTGCGCCGCTGGCGAACCGCCAGACCCGCCCGCCCCAGGACAATTCGAAGCGCGCGATTCCGGCCCGCGGGCCGCCTTCCAGGAAATAGCTCACCGGGTCGAAGCCGTTGAGCGTCAGCAGCGCGATCTGCGCCCCCGCCGGCTCCGCGCCCGCCGGGCGGGCGAAGCCCAGCACGGCGACCAGGAGCGCCGCACGGGCGCGCCGCGGCTTGCGCAGCGCCGCGGCTGCGGGGTCAGGACGCGTTAACCACATCTTGCAGATTCCCTCAGAAGCTGGTCCGACTCACCCGCCCGTTCCCGCGCAGCGCGCAGGCTCGGACGGATGACAGCTCCAGGCCGTTCCGGCCGTCGGCCCGGCCGCCTGCCGGCCCGGCGGCACGAGAGCGGCACAGGTCCATCGCGCGAACCGTTAATCGAACCGGGCGAGGAGACAACGATGACGGCACGAGACGATCGCGGCACCAACCGCCGCAACCTGCTGCGCGCGGGCCTCGCCCTGACGCTCGGCGCCCCGCTGGCCGGCCTCGGCGCTCCCGGCGCGGCCCTGGCGCGCGGCGCGGATCTCGACACACCCGAAACCTTTCGCCCCGGCGAAATCGTGGAATCCGGTCACCGGTTCTTCGGCACGGTCTCGCGCGGCCTTGCGCTCACCGTCGAGGAGGCGGGCCGGCGCTGGGGCGAGCCGAACGGCTACATCCTCGGCCAGGAGGGCGGGGGCGCGGTGGTGGCGGGCGTCCGCTACGGCGAGGGCACGCTCTACACCCGCAACGCCGGCCAGCGGCGCATCTACTGGCAGGGGCCCTCCCTCGGCTTCGATGTCGGCGGCGACGGGGCGCGCACCATGATGCTGGTCTACAACCTGCCGAACGTCCGCGACCTGTACCGCCGCTTCGCGGGCGTCGATGGCTCGGCCTACCTGGTCGGCGGCTTCGGCATGACCGCGGTGGTGAACGACCGGATCATCGTGGTGCCGATCCGCAGCGGTGTGGGCGCGCGCCTCGGCATCAATGTCGGCTATCTGAAATTCACCCGGGAACCGACCTGGAACCCGTTCTGATTGACGGGCGGGGCCGGATTTCACCCTGACCGCCGACCTGGGCTAGACTGGAGTCGGGTCGGGTCTTCGGCCTGCAAGCACGGGCTGTTCCCTCGTGATCGAAACGGTAATGATCTTCGCGCTGGGCTTCCTGGCGGCGAGCCTGTGCGGCCTTCTGCTGCTTCCCGCCCTCAACGCGCGCGCCGCGCGCTTGGCGCGGCGGCGGGCGGAGGCCCGCCTGCCCCTGTCACCGGCCGAGATCGCCGCCGAGCGCGACTTCCTGCGGGCGCAGTTCGCCGTGCAGCAGCGCCGCCTGGAGCGCCGGGTCGAGACCGTCGAGGCCAAGCGCCAGGCTGACCTGGCGGCGATCGGGGCCGGCACGATGCGGGCGGCCGCCCTCGCCCGCGACGTCGCCACCCGCGACGCCGAGATCGCGCAGGCCCAGGTCAAGACCCGGGAGCCTCGAGACCGAACTCATCATCGCCCGCGAGGACGGCACGGCGAGCCTCGCCACCCTCCAGGCCCTCGAAGAGGCCCATGCGGACCTCCTCGATAGCCTGCTGGCGCTGCGCCAGAACACGCCCGCGTCGCCTGATTCCGAGGCTGTGGCGGCCGAGCGCGACGATCTGCGCGCCAGCCTGAAGGCCGCCGAGGAGGCTCTGGCCCAGACGCTGGCGGATCGGCAATCCGGCATCGAGAGGGAGAATGCGGATCTGCGTCGGCGAATTGTCGAGGTCGCCGACGCCCTCGCGAGCCCGGGCCAGACGAGCCGGGTGGCCCACCCGGCCCAGCAGCCCGAACGCGTCTGACCGGGATCGCCGCCGAAGCGAACCCTCGCCACGAAATACCGCCCGGAAAGCTGCGAGGCGCGCCTTGTTTCGACCACGCAAAGGCATCATCGCAACCGGGACTTGTCCTGCACTCCTCAATTTCGACAGATGGTACGGATCCCCATGCACCTGAAGCCGATCGTCCTCGCCGTCACGGCGGCCGTTGCCCTGACGCTGCCGGCAGCCGCCCAGCAGTCGAAGCGCGGCAACGAGACCCTGAAGAAGTACTGCACCGGCGATTATCTGACCTATTGCGGCAATCTGGCGCCCGATGATCCGGCCACGGATGCCTGTTTCCAGAAGAACTGGAAGAAGCTCAGCGAGAACTGCCGCCGCGCGATCGATGCCTACGAGGCCGAGCAGGAGCAGACCGTGCCGGGCAAGGGCCGGCAGGGTTCGCAAGGCGGCCGGGAGCGGCGGGGCTGAGAACAGCCGCCGGTAGCGGGTGCGCGCTCGCGCCGGAGCGCGGCAACGGCTAAGGTAGCTCTCCCGCCGGCCCTCGCGTGCCGGCGCCGAGCCCGCCGGACCCTCGTGCGATGTTGTCGAATCCCGCCCTGAAGCTCCTCGCCGCGTCGGGCCTTATCGCCCTGGCGGTCTCCGCCTGCGGGCGACGGGGCGCGCTCGAACCGCCGCGGACTTCAGCGCCGGCTGCGCCCGC
This sequence comes from Methylobacterium sp. P31, assembly GCA_050632875.1. Taxonomy (GTDB): domain Bacteria; phylum Pseudomonadota; class Alphaproteobacteria; order Rhizobiales; family Beijerinckiaceae; genus Methylobacterium. Next base: position 1,184,163 of record JBODSC010000001.1, read on the forward strand.
GTCCGCGCCGACGGATGCGGGCACGGTGAGCGGCCGCAGGACCCTGCCGGTATCCGTGGGACTCGGCGGCGGCGCGTCCGAGCCGGAAGCGGCCGCGGTGCGCGCGGGCGACGAACTCTCCGTGTCGGCGGTGCCGCCGGGGGCACCGAAGCGCCGGTGCAGACCAGCCGCGGCGCGCGGCGCGGCTACCGCGTCCCGAAGGAACCTTTCATTCTGGATCCGCTGCTGTAGAGGGCGGAAGCCGGGGCGCCGCTCCGCGCCGTCGTCGTGCAGTGCCTTCCGGGGAGCCGGAGCGCGGCGGCGCCGGCCTGCGGCCGGGTGTTTCACGGGAAACAGCCCGCGCTCCGGCGCGCAGACGAGACACGGCCGAGATGCACCATTTTCACTACCGCGACGGGCGCCTGCACGCCGAGGACGTCGACCTGACGGGCCTCGCCACGGAGGTCGGCACACCGTTCTACTGCTACAGCACAGCCACGCTGGAGCGGCATTACCGGGTCTTCGCGGAGGCCTTCGCGGCGGACGACGCGCTGGTCTGCTTCGCCATGAAGGCGAATTCGAATCAGGCGGTGCTGCGCACGCTCGCGGCCCAGGGAGCCGGGATGGATATCGTCTCCGGCGGCGAGGCTCCACCGGGCGCTGGCGGCCGGCGTAGATCCCGGCAAGATAGTCTTCTCAGGCGTCGGCAAGACCCGCGCCGAGATGGAAGCGGCGCTCAAAGCCGGGATCTACTGCTTCAATGTAGAGAGCGAGCCGGAACTCGCGGCCCTGTCCGCGACGGCCGCGGGCCTCGGCCTGACGGCACCGGTCTCCATCCGGGTCAACCCGGACGTGGATGCCGGCACCCACGCCAAGATCTCCACCGGCAAGTACGAGAACAAGTTCGGCATCCCGATCACCCGGGCTCCGGCCGTCTATGCGGCCGCGGCGGCGCTGCCCGGCATCGCGGTGCACGGCGTCGACATGCATATCGGCAGCCAGATCACCGATCTGGCCCCCTTCGCCGACGCGGCACGGCTGCTCGCGGGCCTCGCCCGGGCGCTGATGGCGGCGGGTCATCCGCTGCGCCACATCGATTTCGGCGGCGGCCTCGGCATTCCCTACCGCGACGACAACGCCCCGCCGCCCGACCCCGCCGCCCTGGCGGCGACCCTGCGTCCGCACTTCGCCCCGCTGGGCCTGCGGCCGGTCTTCGAGATCGGCCGGATGATCGCCGGCAATGCCGGGATCCTGGTGACCCGTGTGCTCTACGTGAAGCAGACGGAAGGGCGGACCTTCGTGATCGTCGACGCGGCGATGAACGACCTGATCCGACCGACCCTGTACGAGGCCTATCACGGGCTGCGCCCCGTCCGCGAGCCGGGGCCGGACACGCCGCGCCTGATCGCCGACGTGGTCGGCCCGGTCTGCGAGAGCGGCGACTATCTCGCCCTCAACCGCGAGATGCCGGCGGTGCAGGCCGGCGACCTGATCGCCGTGATGAGCGCCGGCGCCTACGGGGCGGTCCAGGCCTGCACCTACAACACGCGGCCGCTGGTGCCGGAGGTGCTGGTGCGGGGGGACCGCGCCGCCGTGGTGCGTCCGCGTCTCGACGTCGAGGCGCTCATCGCCCTCGACCGGGTGCCGGACTGGCTGGCGTGAGCCGAGCTCCCGCGGACGCCGTGTCCACGCCGGCCTCAGGGTCCGACGGGCCCCTGCCGCTGTCGGTCTTTCTCATCGCCCACAACGAGGCGGACCGGATCGGCGCGACGATTCGGGCGGTGCGCGACCTGACCGATGACCTCGTGGTGGTCGATTCGGGCTCCACCGACGGCACGCAGGCCCTGGCGACCTCGCTCGGAGCGCGGGTGATCCACAATCCCTGGCCGGGCTACGGCCCGCAGAAGCGCTTCGCCGAGGACCAGTGCCGGCATGTCTGGCTCCTGAACCTCGACGCCGACGAGGTGGTGCCGGAGAAGCTCGCCCGGGAGATCCGGGCCCTGTTCGCGGCGGGCGAGCCGCGCCGGCCGGCTTGGCGGATCGGCATCGCGGAGATCTTTCCCGGGGAGACGCGCCCACACCCGCTCGCCTACACGCTCACGCCCGTGCGGCTCTACCGCAAGGACCGGGGCCGCTACGCCACCTCCCCGGTCCACGACCGGGTCGCGCTGGAGCCCGGGGTGACGCCCGGGCGGCTCAAGGGCGTGGTCCACCATTTCTCGGTGCGCTCCCTCGGCGACCAGCTCGACAAGCTCAACCGCTACTCCGACCAGCAGGCGGACGATCTGGAAGCGCGGGGCGTGGTGATTCCGAGCTGGCGGGTCTTCGTCGAGCTGCCGGGCAACTTCCTCAAGGCCTATCTCGGCCGGCGCCATTTCGTGCGCGGCACCTACGGCTTCCTGACGGCGATGAACTACGCGATCTCGCGGCATCTGCGCATCGCCAAGCACTACGAACGCCGTCGCCTGGCGGCCGCCCGCCAGGATCGGGTTGACCCGCCCGATCCGACCTTCTAGAGCCAAGGCGCCGGAGACGTGGCCGAGCGGCTGAAGGCACTCGTTTGCTAAATGAGCATACCCCGAAAGGGGTATCGAGGGTTCGAATCCCTCCGTCTCCGCCAATGCCATCTGAGCTGCTGTAAAATCAGCGCTTTTTCTCGCTTCATCGGACCAGCTTGGTGACACAGTGTCACCGTAGCCGTGAGGGGATGAGGCCAGCGGTGCGGCGCGCCGACCACCTGCAATGCCGCCGTGGGCGCTGGTCCGTGCGACTCAGGGTGCCCGCCCACCTCGTCGCTACGGTCGGACAGACCCACGTCGTTCGATCTCTCGACACGAGCAGCGAGGCTGTTGCACGCGAGCGACGGTGGATCGCTTTGGCGCTGCTCTGGGAGTGGATCGGTGCGCAGACCGTTTCGGACGGCTGGGAGCCTGCCTGGGCGGCTGAACTGACCAGTTCAGGACGGTGCTCTGACGATAGAGCCTCCGGTCCGACCGAGGATCCTTCCCAGAATGCCGCTGACCGTGCGCGCCAGAGCGTCCCCGATCCTCAACGCCCGTCAGGTGCCCAGCATCGGCAGCACACCATTCCGGCCATGATGGAGAGATGGCTGAAGGAGATCGAAGGCGTTCACACCGCCCATTGCCGCCCATCCTGGCGTGCTCGTCAGGCGTGCGGGTTCATCATGCCGAGCGCGCTCACATCGAGCAGCACCAAAAGCCCCAGTAGCTGCTCCAGCGCAATGCTGCTGACGAGGAGCCGCAAGCCCGTCCGTGGGCGGGCTGTTCGTAGCCGCGGCAGAAAACGGTAGCGGTTGAGCGCGGCCAGCCCGATCATGACCATGACGAGCACGACCTTGAATGCGAGGACACGCACGTAGGTGTCCGTGAAGTTCACCGTCCCGCCGAGCATGTGCCACGTGTTGACCACGCCCGTAGCGACCACGCCGCTCACCGCGACCGCGGCGGCGACGGAGAAACGGCGCAGCGCCCGTTCCGCGGACTGGAAATCGGAACAGCCGCGATATGCGGCGAGCACGACCAACCACAGGGGCATCAATCCGCCGAGCCAGAGGGCGGCACAGAGCGCGTGTAGTGCGAGGTTCACCGAGCCGAGCGTCCCCCAGGCTACGGCGTGTCCGCTCCAGCCTTCGCTGATCAGCAGCACCGCCACCGGTAGCGCGATCCCAGGGCTCGGCGGGCGAGCAACGGCCGCCAGCAGCAGGAGGAGCGCCGCTCCGAGTCGGACCAGCCAGACCGTTGAGAAGCTGCTCTCCGTCAGGATGATCTGGACGGTCGGTAGCACCTCGCCCGTGTCGTCCAGCGTCGCCACGAGCGCGAGAAGCCACGTCATCAGCGCCACGAAGACGACAGCCGCCAGGGCTGTGGTCAGCCAGCGGGGCAGAGCCGCCCAGGTGCTCCGGCCCGCGTAGAGCGGGAACGTGGGTGCGCCAAACAGCAGGCCGATGCTGACATAGTAGGCCGCTCGCGCGAGGATGATCGTGACCTGAGCCGCTTCCACCGCTCAGGGCCTAACCTCGAAGGTGAAGCTGCCCTGAGTGCGGTGGGTGTCCACCGAGACCACGTGCCATGTCACGCGGTAGCTGCCCGCAGGCAGACCCCGCATGAGCGCAACCCGCATCTCCGAGCCTTGCGCCTGCACACGACCGGCAGCGACCGAGCGGCCATCGGCTGAGGTGACCTCGATCCCGGAGAAGTGCGGCTCGACGCCCTCGCTGAAGCTGAGACGCACCTCGCTCGGCGGCACTTGAACAGTGCTGCCGACGCGCGGGGTTGCCGTGACCAACTCGGCATGAGCCCAGGCCGAGACGGCGGACGCACTCAGCCCGAGTGCCGCAAGGATGGGGAGGAGCTTTATGCGCATCTGTGCGCCCCTAGAAGATCGGCCGTCCAAGCGTGGTCGGGAAAATGTCATCGAGGTAGAAGTGCATCTGTCCGAGCACGCCAACGTGTCGTCCGCTCTGCCGGTTCACCGGGATCAGCGCCTCGAGGCCGAACTGCACCTTCTGCCCAACCCAGATCACGCCGGGGTTGATCGTGCCGGTGGTGGGCAGGTGGGCGACGTTGTTGCTCGCGGGCGTCACGAACGTGGCCTCGACCAGCGGGATCAGGTGGTTCACGAAATCGGGCAGATCGAGGTCAACGACGTTCGTTTTGAGGTAGGGCAGGCTGTACTGGAGGGTGGCCCCCAGACGACATTGCGCGGGTTGTGCTCGATATCGAAGGTGGCCAGCCCGCTATCCTGATCGATGCCAGTGAAGGTCACCATCCGGTTCGAACCGGGAATGGCGTACCCGACTTGCCCAGTGATGGCGAAGGGCCGCACCCATGAGAGGGTGTCGGGCAAATCGCCCAAGCCCTTGCCGAACCAGATGGTGGGCGTGAACACGTCAAAACGCTCGGCCCCGACGCGGGTGGCCCCTGTTCCACCCCACTCGACGCTCAAGCCCGCCGAGAGGATGAACTCGTGCTTGGGGTCGGTGATCGCCTGATACCTGAAGGTGGTCTCAAGGTTCTGCCAGCCGCTGCCGCCGGGACGCAGGTGCGTCCACGTCTCACCGAACGAGACGCCGAGGTACTCGGTGAACCGCTTCGAGTACTCGAACGAGAGATCGACCTCGCGTGCGTTGTCGCCGTTCTTGAAGATGGCGAAGGTGGGCAAGGAGAGTTCGTCTGCGACGAAGGGATCATCGACCGCGAGGGTGGCGGGGAAGAAGCGGTCGCCCACAATGCCGTGCGCCAGCGCAGGCTGGGCACTGATCAGCAACAGGAAACTGACGGCCGTCACGGCGAGCCGGGGAGAGACGGCGCTCATGAAGTTGGTCCGTCAGTCGGGTTTGTCGTGAGGAGCGCGCACCATTCTGTCAGCCTGCGCCGCGCGATGGAGCCGCACAACAAGCTTAGATTGGGGTTGCTGTTGAAGGGCGGCGATGTGCTCAGGCAGCAACACTGCGCGCCCGTTCGGGATCGGAACCGGCAGCTACGCGCCTCGGGGCTGTACGAGGTGCCGAACGACTTCTGGCTCCATCACATGATCCAGGGCGTCTATGGCGGCGCGAAGCTGCGCAGGGACGAGCCCTGACGAGTACACGGAGAGCGCGAGCGTGAGTTTCAAGTGGCCCATAAGCTCGGCAATGACGCCGCTGTTGATCGCGATGGTGTAGGTAGAGGCGCGCTCAAGGTAGGTCGCAAAGCATCACCGGAAGCTGTGAAAATCGACCTCCTCGCTGGGGCCGAGCACCTTCTGACGGAAGGTGGCAAACCGTTTCACCACGATCCAGCTTCGCTTCCCGTCCGGCCCGGCGGGCGTCAGCCCAGAGAATACCCAGCCGTCAGATGAGCTTGCCAATGCCGCTGTATGAGCGGCCAAGCCAGTTCGTGGACGGGAACGATACGCCGGGCGTTCTCCGTTTTCCCGTGCGAGATGCGGAACGCCCGCTCCGCGACAAGCAAATCGTCGGTACGTAGGTGGCACAGTTCGCTGATGCGGCACCGGTCAGCAGCCCGATCCGCATAAGGTCGAAGAGCACTGTTCCGTACGGTTGGCCCATAATCGCGACAGGGGCGGCCTTGAGCAGCACGATAAGCTCGTCAGCAGTGTAGGCGCGCTTTGCCGGTCCCTGTTTCGAGCCGCTCGCGAAGCTACCCTGGCCCTGCCACGGATTGTCGCTGACGAAGCCACGCTTGATGAGCCACTGCCACATCGAAGAGAGTGAGACGACCTTCCGATTGACCGTGTTTTGAGATGCCCCGCTCCACAGGAGCACGTCGCTGATGAACTCACCTGCGACGCGCCGATCAACCCTGCTGACTGCACGGCTTTGCGGTTGGGTTTGGAAGAAGTCCCTGACGGCGACAGCGTGTTGTAGCCTCGACTGCTTCGTCTGGGTGCCTTCGATCTCCTTCAGCCATCTCTCCATCATGGCCGGAATGGTGTGCTGCCGATGCTGGGCACCTGACGGGCGTTGAGGATCGGGGACGCTCTGGCGCGCACGGTCAGCGGCATTCTGGGAAGGATCCTCGGTCGGACCGGAGGCTCTATCGTCAGAGCACCGTCCTGAACCGGTCAGTTCAGCCGCCCAGGCAGGCACTGACAGGCATCAGCAAGACCGAGTATCTTTGGAGCCAAACTGACGAGGGCCGGGAGGAGGCCAAAAAAGTACGCCACTAAAACAAAAAAGGCCTAAATAATTCTTGAGGATACAATCGAATCTGAGGCTGGCCAGATCGGTCAAGAAATGACTGCGGCGGATGTCACAAATATATTCCAAGGCGCGCAGGCGGTGGCACTAATCAGGATCACCCATGAAGGCCCAACGGTGCTGAACGTGCTTACGACAGATGCCCGAAAGGCCGCAGCGGCGATCCGCGCCTGCTTGAAGTAGCAGTTTCATTGAAAAATGCGGGGGCAAGCAGATGATGAGGCAGGCTATATCTGGGCAAGTCACCGAGCCAAGTGGCGAGCGTCTGCGAGGATCCTCTCTCGGTAGGCAGGGTGCTGTACGAGATCAAGACTGGCACCCTTCCGCCGGACCCGATGCAGCCCCCAGCCGGGCAGATCGGCGTGCCCGTGCGCCTCAGCCTACACTTCGAACGAGGTTTGCTCATCCTGTACGACAAGAGCCGCGCGCTCGACCTCGCGGCGCCCTACAAGGTCGTTGCCTAAGTGTCTGGATGCGAGACCTCCTTGGCGTCTACGACAACCTTGAGGGCTTTCGGGAGTGCATCCGGGTCAGGTGGTTTGGTGACGGGCTTGGCGAGTCTCAGGCTTCGCCTTCAGCCGCTCGCGCAGGACCATGTCGGGTGAGCGGCCCTTCAGGACGCGCTGACGGCGGCCGTTGTAGGCGACGTTGAAGCCAGCCAGCAGCGTCTCAAGATCCTGGTGGCTCCAGAGCGTGATGCCCAGCACCTCGCGCTGCACCCGGCCGTTGAAGCGCTCGACCATGCCGTTGGTCTTCGGCGTGCAGGGCTTGGTCATGCGGTGCTGCACACCGTGCCGCTTGCAGGCGGCCTCGAACGCGTCGGCTGTGAAGCACGAGCCACGGTCACTCAGCACGTGCGTGACCTTGAAGGGAAAGGCAGCCAGTGCCTCGTCGAGGAAGGCGACGGCTGAAGCAGTGGTCTCGTCGTCTTTCACCGCCAGGTGCACGTAGCGCGAGGCGCGATCGATGGCGACGTACAGGTAGCGCTTGCGCAGGACGCGGTCGCGATCCTGCAGCTTGGGCAGGTGCTTCACATCGACGTGGATGAAGCCGACCTCATAGTCTTTGAACGCGCTGTGCGGTTTGCGCGTGCGCTGGGCGGGCGGCAGGCGGTTGAGGCCTTCAGCCTTGAGGATGCGGTAGACCGCATCCCGGTTCAGGTGCGGCAGGAAGTGCGTGAGGATGAAGGTGAGATCGTCGAGCGGAAAGCCTGTGCTGCGGCGGAGCGCGCACACGATGGCGCGCTCCTCATCGCTGGCTTTCCACGGCAGCTTATGCGGCCGGGCGGAGCGGTCCTGGCAGTCGTCCGGTCCGCGCTTGCGCCATTTGCGGATGGTCTCGGTGGACACACCGTAGCGCTTGGCCAGCGCGCCGGAGCTCTCATGGGAGCGGGCGATCTCGGCGCGGACAGCCGGGGTGGTGCGAGCCTGGGGATGGATGGCGAGCATCAGCGGGCCCTCCGGCGGGAGCCACGACCACGGCAGCCGTCAAAGCGCCAGGCATACTCCTCGATTGCCCAACGCACCCGGTCCCAACAACGTTCCGCTACCAAATACCTAAGGGCTGGGCAGCAGGGGGCGGCGAGTGCCGGCCTACCCTCTGCGCGCGCTGAGCACACCCCCGCGGTTCCGGCCACCCCGGCTCTACATGCGCGACGGCCTGCTCAGGATCAGGTGGTAGCTGGCCCCGCCTCAGCAAGGTAGGCCCACGCCGCAGCCTCTTCGGCGAGATCAAACGTCTTCGTCTCGACCGGCACGACCGCCCCTGACAGCTTGATCATGGCGCGCGCGAACGTTGGCGCGCCGACCACGACGTACCTCCGGATGTGGGCGACCGAGCGGACCTTCACCTCCTTGGCGTAGCCGTCGAACTTCGCGCCGAGATCCGAGCCTTCGTAGTTCGACATGATCAGCAGCATGTCGATCTTGCCGTGCGCCTGCATGGCATTGTCGGTGATCGAGGACATCCACTCGATGTCCGGCTTCGTGATCTTGTCCTTGATCTCGAAGGCGATGAGATCAGCCCGCGGTGCATCGCGCTGAATGACCGAACCGTCCGGCGCTGCGTTCATGAAGCTCTCCAGGGCCGCCGTTTCGGCAGTTGTCGAAAACCGCATGGCGGCCAGTTCGGATCCGCATATGCGCAGGGTGCGGCTATCGAGCACGACCAGAGCCTCGCCGACCGTGCATCCGAACCCGCGGCCTCAAGCGCACTGCCACTCGGCAGATTGAGCGATCAGCGTGCGCCACACTCATGAGGTCAATCAGTGCGCCGCTTACCGTTCGCCTCCTCGTCAGCCACGGCTTCGACGGCTGCGATCACGTTCTCCAACTCGGCGACCTGCCGGAGGGCGCTCCCGGCGGGCATCCCGTCGTGTTCGGCCATCGCCAGGACAAGATCGCGCTGATGCGCCTTGAGGCGTTCGAGAAGGGCGTTGAGCTTGTCGGACATCAAGCGGCTGTAATCCCGGATTTCACCTTCGACAACTGGAAGGGTAATCTAGCTTGTGGTCGATGGGACGCAGGCCGAGCGCAGGGCTGATCTCGCCCGGAGCATAGAGCAATCCGGACATCGAGACCCGCGGACCGCAGTCGGCTACATCCGGCGGGCGGACACGCGCAAAGGTCACAGCGGGAGCGGGCTCCTGTAGGAGGACAGGCCGATGCCGGAGGCAGATCAGGAGCGGTTCGCGGCCATCGTCGCCGAGAACGTCGTCTCAGCCTACGAGCGCTTTCGCGAGGAGCCATACCTGCCGGAGAGACGTGCGGCTGCGGTTGCGGGCTTCCTGCGCGAGTTGCTGGCAGTGATGCCGACCACATCCGGTGCCGTGCTTGTTACCGCCTGCAACCGGCACCTGAGCATCTTGCCCGATCACGGGTGGTTCAGCCCACGGATCGAGACCATCGACCTCACCGATGGGTCGGTCGCCCTGGAAGCCGAGTGAGTGTTGTGGCCGAGCAGGTTGGCGCGGTTCGTGGAGGTAGCCGGTGGCCCGCAATCTCCGGCGGGCGAAATGGTACGCGCTGCTTGATCGCGGGGAACCGGCGATGACGACCGAGATCGGGATCGGCGTGCCCGCGGCGTAACTCCGACCGCGCGGTGGTGGCCTTCTAGCGCCTCGCTGATTGGATCATCGCTTCGACCTTGTTCTCGATACCTCGCCTTCCACGACAGGCTCCGCAGGGCGTGTCGATGGAGGCGTGCTCGGCTGACCAAATCAGATCGTGCCTTGCGCAATGGCTGAGATCGTCCTGGTTTGCCAGTCTGCGCTCGATCAACGCGGTATTTGCGCTGGATCAACGCGGGGGCCGCTCCTGGCTGCTCGGATAACCGTGCCAAGGGAGGAAGCCCATGCGGATACGCAGTCACTTGCGCGACGCCTACAACGTATTCCGGCGCAAGCACAAGCCGGGCCTGTGTTGCGCAGTACGCGAAGATATGCCCGTACCTAAATTTCTTACGCTGGATAACTGGTCCTTTGGCTACACGGCCCGCAATTGCGCAGATCTTCCGGTCGGGTTTCAGCGAAGCGCCGCGCTTGAGGCAACCAATTACCTGGGTTTCTACCTTTTCCAAGACGCCTATGCTTGATCAAGGCCTGCCTCCGCCCACGAACTGCGTCGCGGCCTAGCAAAATCTGTGGTGAAGTCTTTTCTGAAGCCTCAGAGTGTCGCTACCGGTGCCCCGGGCGCGCAACGGTGCAGGGGCTGCATCGGCGCCAGCCAACGCGGACAGTGTCACGCCCTCGGCAGGGTCGACGTGAAGGGTTTCATGACCAATCTTTGTCGTCCTCAATTCTGGCGTGCAAATTTCGAGCTTCTGAGCCCCATCGAAAGCATCTTCGAACTTTATGCGCGTCGCCTTTGCCTTGATTTCGCGCGCCTCATCGCGTCGCATCAGCAAAGGAGCAGCAATATATCTTTGGTTAATCCGAACATAAGCTCTGTCTCGCGAGAAAATTATGGAGAACATAGATGGCAGGCACCGTCATATTATCTTTTACACGTGTAGATCGAGAAGCTGTTGAGGCTAAAGCCACTCAAGTCGGCGCCGATATCCTCGCTCAGTACCAGCAACTCGCGACGAATCTGCGTCGAAGAGGCTCGGATGAGGCCGCAGCCATGAGCGCCAAATTCGATCCAACCGAGCGCGCATCGGGGCAATGTGCATTCCAGCTTTACTGCACCGCGGCCTCTGAACTGGATGACATCATCGCGGAGTTGCTCGACAGCTTGCAGCACCCGGCTTCAGGAACGACAGGGCCTTCGACTCTTCTGGTCTTCGACGGCGGCAAGGCTGATCGCGCGACCGGGGAAAGGCAGCCACGATGAGCGCCACCGTCTCGCGAACGATGGTGGATTTGGAGGCGCGAGGCTACCGCGGCCTGTCCATCCCGCGATGACCGAAGCACCTCATCTCGTTTTGAGCAAGCTGGGGCAAGCTGCGACGAAGGAAGGCGAGGATGTTCTCGGACGGGCGACCAGAAGCTTGGCCCGAGCGCCGCTGGCTGCTGGCAAACAGGTGAGGCGGCTCTCCGCGAGCGGTCCCGCTGCGGGTAGCGATGGCCGACCCGATGTCGTTCTCGATACTCTCGGGGTCAACCCAGGCGTGCCGGATCGGGGAAAGCGGCGCGCCTGGGTTCAGATCTGGCCAAACCAGCCAGGAGCAGGGTAGGCGTCGCAGCGTGCGATCCGAATTGATCTATGTTGGGCGCGCATCGCCGTGACCGGCTATGTGCCCGTTCCGCAACATGGTGCGGTGATCCGACCCTCCCGCTCCGAGCGGCAGCGACGTAGGACGGACCGAAGAACCACTTGTGGCGTCGTCGTGTCTGGCAGGAGCGGGATGGCCCGTCAGTAACGACCGCGACGCGCACGGGCTTCGGCTTATGGCCGAACGAGCGCAGCCTAACGGGCGGACTCGGGGGAGCGGCTCAGATCCGGTACGGGCTGGAGTACGTCGTCTGCCCTGCCGACGTGTCGCTGGAGATAGCCCCTGAAGTCCGCGGGCGCTAATCTGCCGCCTTCTCGGGGCTACCGAGCGGCCTGCGGACAACAGACGAGGGACGCCCCGCAGGACAAAGGGCGGCACTATCGACCTGCGGAGACCGGCTCCCTCGAAAGGCGGCTGGACTAGGCACCGGCCTGCAAGAAGTGCGGCAGCGGCTCCGCCAGACCTTGATTCAAATCAAAGCGCGCCAATGCCGGAATCTAGACCCAATTCGCATCGGTGATGGCAGCAACGTGGCGATCAGCGAGGCTATTCGATTTGGCCGGCTTGGGAACCCTGTCGTCGGGGCGATGTTCACCCACTGATGAAAAATTCAATGTAAGCTTATCCGCCACAGGACGGGTGGGTGGCCGAGGGCGAACGCTTGCTGCGAGCCCCGATGAATGGCGTGGTTCGGGACAAAATCGTCATCGTTCCCTTTTCCGATAGCGAGATGCTTAGAAGCCTAGCTTGCCGGTACGACGGTCGGCTCTGGCTGCCCGCGGGTCAGCGAATTGGTCTGCTACGGGTGACCATGCGCTCTTAACTGTATACAAATGCACGAAAATCGAGATGCGCGCGCCAATTTGCTTTTTTAATTTTGTTTTACAATTGCGGACAATATCCTCCGCTTATCATCGAATAGGTCAACCCACGATTGCTGCGGGCCATGGCGGGTTCTATCTCTCGGATCGGCTTCGGCTGCCTGATGAAGTTCTCAGGAGCGCGCGATGATAAGAGCGATCTCCGAAACGACGGCGCCTTTCCAATCGGGTGATTCCTCGGTCCCGACCTTGAGCCTGACCGCGGCCGAGTTGAACGACACGCTCAACGAGACCGGCATCTGCATCTGGTCCCTCGACCTCGCCACGAACCAAGTGACCTGTTCTGCAACCTGTGCTGACCTGTTCGGCGTTCCGCACGAGCGACTGACCGACCTCGCCGCCTTCCAAGCCCTGCTCCACCCTGACGATCGACAACCAAGGGCCGACGCCATCGAACACGTCCGCCATCATGGCGGAACCTACGAGGTGGACTACCGGATCATCCGCCCCGATGATGGCCGGACCTGCTGGTTGCGCTCGCGGGGCCGAGTGCAGGTTGACCGGCAGGGATACCCGCTTCGCCATCGCGGGGTGGTCTTCAGCATCGATGCGCAGAAGCGGGCCGAGGAAGCGCAGAAGAAGGTCGAGGCCGAATTGCGGGCGCGCGAGGCGCACCTGCAATCGATCCTCGACACCGTGTCGGAGGGCATGTTCGTCATCAACGAGCAGGGCGTCATCCACTCCTTCAGCCCCGCGGCCGAGCGCATCTTCGGCTGTTCTGCGGCGGAGATGGAGGGTCGGCCCATCAGCCTGCTCCTACCCGAGGCGGCTCGGCTCCAGCGCGATGCCGATCTGGCGGACGATCGCCAGACCGTCGCATGCCGAATGAGCGAAACGCCGCGGACCACGACGGGTCAGCGGTGCGATGGCACAATCTTCCCGCTGGAATTCACTATCGGCCAGATGCGCTCGGGCGATCAGGTGTTCTTCACCGGCTTCATCAACGACCTGACCGAGCAGCAGAAGACCGAGGCGCGCCTCCAGGAACTCCAGTCCGAACTGGTCCACGTCGCGCGGCTGAGCACCGTGGGCGAGATGATCTCGGCGCTCTCCCACGAGTTGAACCAGCCGCTCAGCGCGGTCACCAACTACACCAAGGGCTGCAGCCGCCTGCTGGAGCGGGCCGACTTGGCCGTTCTCCCGAAGGCGAAGGAGGCTCTCGACAAGGCCGCAGACCAAGCCCTCAGGGCCGGGCAGATCATCCGGCGCCTGCGGGAGTTCATCGGACGCGGCGAGACGGAGAAGCGGATCGAGCCCGTCGCCCAGATCATCGAAGAGGCCGCAGCCCTCGCCCTGATCGGCGCGCACGAGCAGGGGATCGTTGCGCATGTCAGCCTGGATCCGAACGCTGGACGCGTTCTCGCCGACCGGGTGCAGATCCAGCAGATCCTGACCAACCTGATCCGCAACGCCCGGGAGGCCATGCAGGATTCGCAGCGGCGCGAGGTTTCGATCACGACCACCCGGAGAGCGGAGATGGTCGAGATCGCGGTGGCCGACACGGGCTCGGGCATCTCGGAGGAGGTGGCGAGCCGGTTGTTCCAGCCGTTCGTGACCACCAAGGCGACCGGCATGGGTGTCGGCCTTTCTATCTGCCGACCATTGCCGAGTCTCACGGGGGACGACTGGCGGTAGAGCGCAACGGTGATGGTGGGGCGACCTTCCGGCTGAGGTTACCGGCTGCGGATGAGGAGCGATTGACCGATGGCGCGTAGCCTCATCCATGTGGTGGACGACGACTCCGCCCTGCGGGACTCGCTCGGTTTCCTGCTCGACACCGCCGGGTTCGAGGTGGCGCTCTACAAGACCGGCACCGATCTGCTCGACCGGCTCGCAAAGCCCGCACGAGACGGCATCCTCACTGACATACGCATGCCCGGCATCGATGGGCTGGGACTGCTGCGCCGCTTGCGGGCGGACAGTCACACCCTGCCCGTGGTGATGATGACCGGGCACGGGGATGTGGCGCTCGCGGTCGAGGCGATGAAACTCGGGGCGTGCGACTTCATCGAGAAGCCGTTCGATGATGAAGTGCTGCTGCACGCGCTACATGCCGCCCTGGACCGCGGTGGTGTGACCGAGGAGGCTGATCCGACCCTTCAGGAGTTCGTCCGCCGCGTCGCCACGCTGAGTTGGCGCGAGCGGCAAGTGCTGGATCAACTGGTGGCGGGTCGCACCAGTAAGGGCATCGGCCGCGCCCTCGACATCAGTCCCCGCACCGTGGAGATCTACCGGGCCAAGCTCATGGCCAAGACGCAGGCCAGCAGCCTGTCCGAGGTGGTGCGTTGGTCGGTTCTGGCCGGTCTCGGGCAGGCTTAATCCACTTAAAGGATAGGGGACCCAGGAAGCGGTATTCTGATTGCTCAGACCGCGGATTCATCCGGTCCGGCATGTGAGCCCGGTCTGGCATATGAACCGCCATGGTTTCTGGGGCAGCCGCATGCCGGTCTTCATGGTGGATGATGATGCCGAGATCCTGAACTCAGCGCGGTTCATGCTGGAGGGCGAGGGTTATCCGGTCGCCACCTTCGAGAGCGGCAGACAGTTGCTTGCCGCGCTCCCAGCGGCGAAGCCCTGCTGCATCGTGATTGACTACCTGCTGCCGGACATGACGGGTTTGGATGCCTGCGAGCGCCTGCGGGCTCTGGGTGTGACCGCCCCCGTGATCATCATCACGGGCCACCCGAGCCCCATGATCCGCGAGAAGGTGCAAGAGGCGGGCCTGCCACTGGTCGAGAAGCCCCTCGTGGACGAGTTGCTCAGCACCATCGAGGCGGTAGGCCCGCTGCATTGATGATGGGCTGGCCACCGCAGCGATGGCGGGATGGCGTTGAGTATACTCCGCCAGTATGGCGCGGGCTCTACCCATGGCCGTCGAGGTAGCATCCCGGGTCAATGTCCGACCGTGATCGAGAGAACCTACCGCTTCCGGAGAAGAAGGACCTGGGCTCCCTCTCCAGGGCCGTCCGGGAGCCGCTCTCACCGAACGCGGCGCCGGACAATCTTCTGGTCGAGATCTCGAACGACATGCGCACGATCTTGGGCTGCCTGAGTACCATCGAGCGAGGTGTCGGCGCGCTGCGGACGCATGTGGGTGGCGCGCACGGTCGCAAGAGAGGGCACCCGAAGATCAATGGGCGAGCCGCCCGCCTCGTGCTCCACGCTGCGAGCGCTGCGGCGTTGCTTCAATGGGGGCGCCTGGGAGCGGCGCATCGGGCGCAGGTTGCCGTAGCATCGCTCAAGGTTGGGAGGCCGGCCTTTAGCCTCCGCTCCGCTCCGCGCAGTCGAACTCCGCCTGTCGGTCCCTGGTTCGGATCTCCGATCCATGTGGTTGAGCCTCAGCCATGAGCCGCTCGTACTCAGCCTCCGCCACTTGATAGCTATCGCCAGCCACTTCGATGAGCCTTTCTCGATCGAGTACAGTGATGCGCCCGCGTCGTGCGCGGATCGCGCCCATCCCCTCCAGCATGTGCGTCGCCGATGTGACGCTCGGACGACGTACCCCCAGCATGATTGACAGGAATTGATGCGTCAGCAGCAACTGCTCGCCGTCGGAGCGATCCTGGGTCATCAGAATCCAACGCGCCAGCCGCTCTTCGACGTTGAAGCTGGCATTGGCGTAAGCGGTCTGGGCCACCTGCACGTTCACCGCCACTGCGTAGAGACCCAGGGGCCGGAAGATTGTCGGCCTGTCTGCGATGGCGGCTCGCAGCGCGCGCGTGCTGATCCGAAGCGCTTCGCCTGTGCCTTGAACGATGTGGGAGTAAGGCGTGCGATCGGTCCCGAGGACCACAGGAAGGCCGGCCATCCCTTCGTAGCCGATCAGGCCGACCTCGATGCTCCCCTCGCTCGCATTGGCGACAATGGACGCGACGCCGCTTTCGAGGAAGTAGACGTTCCGGATCGGGCTGTGCGCCTCGATCAACATCTCTCCCGGATTGAGGACGAGTGGCTCTAACGCCGGCTCCAGGGCGGCGTAGTCTTCGCCGCCCATAGCGGCAAGAAGACGGTTGCGTCCCCGGTATTGAGAGCGTGGCATTGCTCCCTCCTGGGCAAGAGCACGGCGGTATCGAAGCCCGCTGGTGGCCGCTACACGACTCGCAGGCGACGGACTGCTGCCTCAGGAGGTACGCCCCGGCGGATCAGGCGGCTCGTGCGTGCCTGCCGCCCTAACTCGTCGGCGAAGCCGGTGCTGAACTGCCAGAAGTACCATCCCCAGGCGTCAAACCACGCGTAAGGTATGGCGATCGACAACAGCGCCATCTTCTCCGTCAGGCGCACGCCCAAGCTGATCGCCTCGTTCGACTGGCGACCTACCTCATCGTAGAGCATGCTCGACCTCGCACAGCATTCTGCCGACGCTACTCGCGCCGAGCCCAGGCGGCGTTATCCGCAGCGCCGTACCAGGACACCAGGGCGCTCTGATCAATGTGGCTCCCCTGTCACGATCACAACGTCAGGCTGCCGCGTGTTCAACTGCCTCGCCGGTCTCCAGTGCAGTTGAAGGGGGCTTCATGTGCCCAACCCCACGATCGTAAGGGCGTTTTCTACAAAATCTCCCACAATCCAGCCGATATCCAATGACATAGATCAAATGTCCGTACTGGACCTCGCTGACTGATCTCAGATACAACCGAACTCGTAGCGCATTAGCTAAGACTGCGCCGTTTGGCCATTCGCTCTCGAAGCCGCCCCGCGGCCCTGAACGTCTGCGCTCATAAACGGAAATGCGAGGCACGCAGAAGTGCGTCCGGTGAGCAAGACTGGGAAGCTCCAGACACAGGGTCAGATTGATTGCCCATGAATCACTTATATGGGCGACAGAGTGTTTGCAAAAGCCGGAACCATCCGGCCAATACTGCGTTCAATTCCAGCGTCGCATATGTGTAGCGGCACTGGCTCATGCTCGAAGAGGCCGGGCGGCCGGGAGAACGCCCATGCCTGTAAAGATCAGACGCGTTGAACTCGCTCAAGCCGCTCTCGACGCTTATCTCCACGCCGAGGGCGCTGACCGATGCTGGACCGGCGGCGTGCCCGCCTGTGAGGTCGTGGATTTGGTTACCGATCTGCTCCTTTTCGCCAAGGCTCGGGGGCACGATCCCTGCTCGATACTCAGCAGGGCCAAGAGGCATCTGGAGGCGGAGGCGGGAGAGCGCTGCTAACGGCAGCTTCGTAAACAGCTTAATCCGGACGCGCTGAACCGAAGGACGGCCCAATGCGCCACGACTTCGACCTCGAAGCGCCTGCGACACTGGTCTGGCTTGAGACCGGATTGAAGCCTCAGCCTGACTGATCCTCCCCTGACTTCGCGGACACGGGGAGATTAGCTCGCGGTCCGTTCGGCCTGCTCGGGCGTGAGATAGCCGAGTGCCGAATGGATGCGTTGCCGATTGTAGTAGCCCTCGATGTAAGCGAACAGGTCGCGTCGCGCCTCATCCCGGGTCGCCCATCGCCGCTGATGGACGAGTTCGACCTTGAGGGTGTGGAAGAAGCTCTCCATCGGGGCGTTGTCGTAGCAGCATCCTGTCCGACTCATGGACGGCCTGGCCCCTATGCTGGCGAGCTGCTTCCGGTAGGCCTCCGCCGCGTACTGGCTGCCACGATCCGAATGGCAGATGAGCCCTGCGGCCGGTCGCTGCCGCTGGGCGGCCATCATCAGCGCCGCCACGCTCAGCTCGGTGCGCATGTGATCGCGCATCGACCAGCCGACGATCTTGCGCGTGGCCAGATCGAGGATGGCGGCCAGGTACAGCCAGCCCTCGCCGGTTGGCAGGTAGGTGATGTCGGCCAGCCAGACCGTGTTTGGCCGCGTGGCCGAGAAGTCCTGCTTCAGGAGGTTTGGGGCGATCGGGAGATCGTGACGGCTGTCGGTCGTGCAGGGCCGGAACCGACGCCCCGCCAGGGCACGGATGCCGTGCCGGCGCATGAGACGCTCCACCCGCCCACGGCTGACAGACCGGCCCTCGGCCCGCAGGGTGGCATGCACGCGTGGGGCACCGTAGCGCCGATGGTGGGCGGCATGGATGCGCCGGACATCGTCCAGGAGCTGGCGGTTGGAGGCCGAGCGGGCGCTCTCTGGCCGTGACCGCCAGCCGTAGAAGCCGCTGGGTGAGACTCCGAGCACGCGGCACATGAGACGCACCGGCCAGGTCCGCGCATGCTGCTCGATGAAGGCGAAGGTCACTTGGGCATCTCCGCGAAGATGCCGATGGCTTTTTTAGCACGGCGCGCTCCATGCGCGTGCGGTCGAGCCTCACGCCGCAGGCGAGCGATCTCGGCGGCCTGATCGGACGGCGAGGCGACCGGGCTTGGTGGCGAAATCCCCGTCGATCCTGCCGGCCGCGGCCGGGGTGAGGCTCCGTTCAGCGCGGCACGCCACTGCCGCAACATCGAGGGCTGGATCCCGAGCCTCGGCCGCGACCTGTATCTGCGGCCGGCCACTGCTCTCCAGCAGGGCGACCGCTTCGCGTTTGAACTCGGGCGTGAACTCCCGTCTCGTCTTCGCCATCCGACACCTTCCCCGCTCAGCATGAGCGTATCAGAGGTGTCCGCGAAGCCGAGGGAGGATCAATGTGCTGCACGACCTTTCGAAGACACCCTACGTGGTGCCGACCTGCGGCACAGCCCGGCCAAGCAAGTCGCGCCGCCAGATAAGCCTCAGCGGCTCGTAGGGCACCGGAACCGGCGCCGCCACGTGATCTTCCCTGGTTCGTGAACGACTCCGATCATCCCGCAGATCGAGAGCTTTCTGCGGGCGTGCGGCGCGAACCCTGCCCTCAAGGATCGCGTCTGCCGTCACTACGTGCGTCCCTGGAAAAGGCCATCGCTACGCCGAGAGCGGCGACGGTCCGTGAGGATCCATCATGTGGTGTCGGGCTCCGACAGCGGAGCCGCGATTTCTCCCGCTCCCGCCCCGCCCAGAGCCGGATGTCCGGAGGTGAGTCCCTGCGGCACGAAGGGGGCGTTCTCAGCCACCTCCTCGTCCACCGGCATCAACTGCCGCACCGCCTGCACGAGATCTTCGAAACTGTAGGGTTTGAGGAGCAGGCGCACTCCGGGCGGCAAGTCGCCTGCCGCGGGGACAAAGCCACCCGTCGTGACGATGATCCCGAGCGCGGGCCGCTGGCGGTGAGCGATGCGCGCCAACCCGATTCCGTCGATCTCGCCCGGCAAGCTGCGGCCCGTGATGAGCAGGCGCACACTGGCGTGGGCGGACAGGAGCGCCAGCGCCTCTTGCGCGTCGCGCGCATCGAGCACCCTGAACCCCGGATCGGCGAGCAGATCGATCAGCGTCATTCGCACGACCGCATCGACCTCGGCGACGAGGATCGCCACGGGTCTGTCATCTTGCCCGGTGAGCATGTGCCCTCGCTGACTCGCCCATCGCGCTCGTCACCTCGCGCCCAGGCTTCCAGGATAAGGGCGGCCAAGCTGCATGACAGGGGTTGGCTCCAGCTTGGTGCATTTTCATACAATCAAATGCTATGCGATCGCGGCGTGCGCGCAGGCAATCTCTCGGCCTCCAAGATCCGCCGCGCCTGTTCACCCGCTTCTGAGGTGTTAACGTGAGGGTTGCTTGGAAAATTATTCAGACGGCTTAGCTCTTCGCCACGACGAAACGCAGCCCTGCCAGAGGAGGGGCATGGAGAGCCTGCTCTCGCTCCAGCAGAGAGCCCACGGCTGGTCGAGATGGACCGCCTATCTCACCACCATCCTGCTCGTCGCTTCGGCTTATGCAGTCAGTCGCTGGCTCTGGCCGTCGATGCAGGTCTACCCGTTCTTCCTCTTTTTCCCCGTGCTCATTGGCGCTGGTGTGCTGTTCGATCACGGCGCCGGCTACTTGGCCACGCTGCTGAGTACCCTGACGGTCGCGCTTCTGCTCCTGCCCGCCGACCGCGCTTGGGGCGGTCGGTCTCGGGATCTGCTCGCCGTGGGGACGTTCCTGTCCGTGGGCCTGCTGTTGACCGCGCTGCTGCAACTGCTGCATCGCTCGCTTCGTGTGGCGCGGGATGCCCTGCGGCGGGTGCAGGCAGCCGAGGAGCAGAAGGAGCTGTCCCTGCGCGAAGCGGTCCACCGCTTCAAGAACGACACGGCGACCGTCGTGGCCCTGTTGCGCTCACAGGCTCGGCAACTGGCCGATGCTCAGGCCAAGGCGGCGCTGGCCAACACGGCCAACCGTGTTCTCGTGATGGCGCGCGTGCACGAGCGGCTCCGCGTCAGTTCTACTGCCGACGCGCTGGTCAATGCGCAGGAGTTCATCGCCACTCTCTGCGAGGATCTCAAAACGGCACTGCTCGATCTGCGGCCCGTCACCATCGCGGTCGAGGCGGAGGCACACGACCTTTCGCATCAACGCGCGGTGGCGATCGGCCTAATCGTCAACGAGGCGCTGACGAACGCGCTCAAGTACGCCTTCCCGGACGACCGAGCGGGTCTCGTGAGCGTGATGTTCCGTCGTGAGGCCGACTGGTTCAGGCTTGAGGTGAAAGACGATGGCGTCGGTTTTGATCCGGAGCGCGCCCCCACTGAAGGAGGGCTCGGTCGCCGCCTCATGCAGTCGATGGCGGGGCAGATCGGCGGGACACTCACGATTATGCCGGACGAGAGTGCCTCTGGCACGATTGTAACCGTCAGCTTCCCCGTCGCACGCCCGCGTGCCTGAGAGGCGGGGACGGTGCTTACCGGAACGATGATAGCCCCGCGCCGATGATCACCAGCCCGAGCGCGATCAGTCCACCACCCGCGCTCTCCAGCGCTGCCTTCTGAACGGGTCGCTTCGCGGCGACCGCGGCGAGCACCACGCCCGCAATGAGACAGATCAGGCTCAGGATGACTACGAAAAGCGCCTCGGCGTCCATGATGGATGGCTGAGAGCAAAAGAAGGACCTGTCCCCCGAAACCGGAAGCACAGACGCGGGCTGGCGACCAAATCATCAGGCATGAGGGGGCTCGGCACCCGTGTTCCAGGCAGCCCCACCTGAATGGCGCGTGGAAAATCTGAGATCTGCGGGAGGGGCACCCTGAGCATTGCTCTCGCAGGGAGGAAGGGCCGTAACAGGGAGTGCTTGCGCCGCTGCGCTTGTGTCTCATCGCCCGTATGCGGCCGATCCTCACAGGCAACCGCGTCTGATGCGCGGCCCTCACCGCCGTAGCAGTTGAGCCTTCCGGGCGATGGGCTTCATGGCGGGCGAGCGGTAATCTCGCGCCAAAAGCTTCGCGCAGTCGATTGGCAAACGCACTGGAGAAACGAAGCCTGTGCAATCTCGCTTGACCAACGCCACCCGCCTCGAGGCGGAGGCGAGCGGTCGTCATAGCGCTCAGGCCGCCTTCGATCGTATCCTCGCGTATGGCTACAGCACAGCGAGTCAAGTTTTCCGCGAGATCGGCGTCACCCTGCTGGCCAAGTGGGTGCGGGATGAAGAGATGTCGGACGAGGTCAGCAAGGCATGGCTGGCAAGCGCACTCGCGCAGTTCGATGCGCTTATCGCTGATCACGAGCGAGGGAGCAGGGTCGCGGTGACCTCGGCCGATCCTTTCCCTCAACTCCGCGATACAGCGTCAGGCACAATCCGAAAGCTCGGGTTGTCGGTTGCCGCCTCGCAGCTTTCGCCAAATCACCGGCAGCACGTGCTCGCCAACAATGAGGCCCAGATGTGAATACGCGGCGTCGAACTGCCGGAGGGCTGGCGCGAGCAATTAGCTGCGCAGATGGGCCGCACCAAGACTAATCCCGAGCGCGGGAGCTAACCGCTGTGTCCGTGTTGGCGCACCGGGCAAGCTCATGACCAAGACGCAGGCCGCCAGCCTGTCCGAGTTGGTTCGTTGGGCTGTCCTGGCCGATCTCGGGCAGGCTTGATCCATCTCAACGATGAGGATCTCGGAAAGCGGCAGCGTGATTTGTCGGACCGTGCATCAAGCCGGTCCGGCATGTGAACGTGCTATGGTTTCTGGGGCAGCCTCATGCCGATCTTCATGGTGGACGAGGTATCCGCTATGTCTCCGCCGAGCGCGGAGGAGAGCGAGCTTGAGATGACGCGGCGGCATGTTCGCCAAGGCGCGGATCATGTTGCCAGCCAGCGAGCGCTTATAGCTCGGCTGAGAACAGACGGCCTTCCAACTGAAGAGGCTGAGGCGCTCCTTGCTACCTTCGAGGATCTTCAAGAGCAGCACGAGGCTCATCTTGCGCGGATAGGGGGCATGCGTGTGGAACCCTTTCGCGAGGCTTGATTCGCGGCGAGCTACAATGACGCGATCATCCGGCAGGCAGTCCGACCAGCCTCGTCGCCGAGGACACATCTCTGCTGGCGGAGCGGACGATGGTCGTGCCTGTGGCCAAGTTGCAAAGATCCAGACGTTGCCGGACCTTGCTGAGCGTTTAGTGCGCGAGTTCGTTCAGGGTCTCGTGCAGTCCGCCATCGCCCGAGGGATCGATCCGGCCGTGCGCCTTCGAGAATTTTGCACGCTTCAGCAAGCCACAATCGCGATGTCGCATGACCCCGCCGTTGCTCGAACTGCCGAGCGTCTCGTTCGTGCGATCGACCTCGGTCTGCAAGAGCTAACGGCAGTGAAGTCGTAAGAGGGGCAGCCTACGCGACGCAAATCCGGTCACCCAGCCAGCGGGACCGCGCCATGGAACACAGATCCGACGCGCTCCTCGCCAGCATTCTGGTCGAGGACAGGTCGCGCCCAGGCGGCGTGTAACGAGAGCGGCGGGAGCAAGATCCAGCCATCCTCCGCATCCTCGACAGCAGTGTATCGGCCTACAGCCACGCAGAGCGCCGTGAGCCCGCAGACCAGGGCCGCACGATCGTCGTGATTGGTGACCGCGGACAGCGACATAGCGAGACGCCGCCCAGGCAGGAGGTGCTGCACCAAGCGATCTATCGGTCACGAGATTGCGAACGCCTGCGACAGCACACCGAGCAGAATATTGCCCAGCCGATGTATTTATCGCCGCAGGCTTACGCCGCCCCCGCCAGGGGCCTGAGCGCCGAACGCGCGCTGGGAGTACTTATCCCAGGCCGCCTGGCTCGGCGTCAATTTAATCGTACTCCCAGCCTGATCTACGACGCCTACCCGACTGACAACGGCCGCTATGCAGAGGCGAAGCTTGACGGGCGCCAGCACAGTGCTACCCAAGCAGGGGAAGCGAGACCGTTGGTGGAGAAGGGGAACCGGCCCGTGTCGGCTCATCCCTCCGTCTCCGCCAGAGCATCCCACTAAGTAGGTGGGACTACTGGCAATTTTGCCGATCATAATCCCAGCACCCCAACTTTTACCCCAACGTTCCTGCCGGATTGCAGCGAACGCCTGCGAACGCCAGCAATCTGGGAGTTCCACAGGACCGTGCACGAGTTGGGGCGGAGCCGTCAAAGAGCTGCCACGGGGCCGCGGACGACCTCGACCAATCAGCGCGACCGAGAATTCGCGCGGGTGGTGGCACGGGTAGAGCTATGGGCTGAAGGTCTGTGGGCGGACGGTCTGGCGAACGAAACGGCGCGATCCACCTGTGCTGGGCTGGGCAGGCCGCCCTCCCGGCGCACCAGCGGCGCACCGCAAGCCTCCATCAGCACGCGCAGGGTTTCAACACACGCCTCCGCCTCCGCAAACGTCTGCAACCCATCACGCCGGTGCACTGAACCAGATGCCAATTCAGCCACGACGGCAAAGCGTCCGTCTGGACAGTGAACGATGCTGTAGGTCACCGGCCTCGTCATCACCTCGCCTGCGCTAGCCGACAAACGCCGCCCGCAACGCGCGGCCCGCAGCAAACGATCCGGCTCATGGCTGCGGTTCGGCGTTCACTGGACAGTCAGGTCGTTGAGCGCACCAAGACCGGAAAACGGCGGATGCGGGTAGCCGCTCAGTTACCCTACGCAGTGTGACGCGCCGCGTGTCGCCTGCCGTGATGGACCCGCAAGCTTGACCGCGCAGTTGTCACTCAGGACGGCAGGGCAAACCGCTCTGCGAAAGGCTATGAGTTGAAGGACATGCTCGCAGCAGAGGAGCTTGGTTCGGACCTCCTGGAGACAGGGCCAGCCGTACTGTCCGCCGGTGTGCGGGACCATCTCGGCCAGCAGTTGCAGGTGGCCTACGCTGCGCTGATCACGGCACGGCCGCCGCAGCGCCTGCTTGATCTCATCGCGCAGCTCGACAGCGTACTGGCTGGCCAGGCAAGCACCAGTGCCGCAGCCTTCCGTCAGGGCCTGATCGAAGCGCTTCCCGGCCTGCGGGCGTTCGCGATGTCGCTGATCCCCAACGAGATACGCGCCGACGACCTCGTTCAGGAGACGCTGCTGAAAGCCTGGGCCAAGCAGGAGCAGTTCGTGCCGGGCAGCAACCTGAAAGCGTGGCTGTGCACCATTCTACGCAACCAGTTCTACACCGAGATACGCAAGCGCAAACGCGAGGTGGAAGACGCCGATGGTGCTGCCGCAGCTCAGCTGACCGCACCGGCTGCACAGGAGCACGGCTCGGACTTGAAAACGGTCTGGCAGCACATCGGCAGATTGCCTGCGCTGCAGCGGGAGGCGCTGCTGCTGGTTGGCGCGCAGGGGCTGACGTACGAGGCGGCGGCCGAGGTCATGGGCTGCGAGGTCGGCACGGCCAAGAGTCGGGTCAGCCGAGCCCGCTCGGTCCTTGCCGAGAGGCTCGGAATGGAGAGCCGGCGGGCCTTGGCTTAGTTTGGGCCAAGCCGCCGGTGCGTTCCAGACATGAGAAAGGGCCGCCCCCGGAAGGCCGGCCCCTGCTCACCACACCACGGAACTGATGCTGTCCCGACAACCTGGGACAGCATCACTGGTTCCGAGCTAGCGCACGACCTCGACGATGCGCCGCGTGTGCGGGTCGACCAGCACCGGCTCATCGTTGACGATCGTGTACCGGTAGCCCGGCCGCACATGGTACTCGCTCGGCACGTCGTAGTAGGTCACCCCCTCATCGGGCAGCACCGCGCCGACCGCGACATCCCCGCGGTAGTGGTATGATGGGTAGTGACGGCCCTCGACATAGCTACGAAAACGCGGACGCTCGTCGACGCCCAGGATGCCGCCTACCGTGCCGGCCGCAGCGCCAACCCCGGCCCCGACGGCAGCGCCGACCGGACCAGCGGCAGCACCGCCCTCGGCTGCACCGCGAGCGGCACCGGGCAGTGTGCCTTGCGCCTGAGCGGCGAACGAGGCTGCGAGCATCGCGGCAGCGGTGACGGGGATGAGAAGTTTCATTGCACAAGCTCCGTGGAGGTGACTGAGATGGGCAGGAACGTCGTCCTGGCAGCCAGGGTTCCGCTGTGCTCGCAGCCCATCCGGTCGCGCGTCACGCCGTGATGCAGCAGAGATCCGCCTGTCGAGGATCCGACCGCAGACGGGGCCATAATTGTCCGGCTCGGGCGGCATCACATGCTCCTCGCGCCAATGCTGCGACTACAATCGGCCGTGAATGGCTATGCCGCTCTTGCCGCCTCGCTGGCCGCATTCGCTCAGGTGGCGCTGCTGTACCGGTGAAGCGCTCTCAGCGCGTCCAGACCGACCCGCGCTCCGGCCGGATCGCGCACCGACGGTATCGCTTCAGTCTGCGGTGACGTACCGCGCCGCCCATGCCTCATCCGTCATCCCCGGACTGGTGAGGGTACAGCACGCCGCTGCGGACGCCGGCCTTTCTCGCCGCAACCCAGCGCGGCCAGTTCGCCAAGGCGTCGGCCCCCTCCAGGTCGCCAGCCGGATCGCCGATCGGACGATCTGAGAAGATGACGGTCGGGGCTCCGGTGCGGCGGCGCGCCTCGATGCGGGCGAGGCGCTTGGTCAGGTTGGCGCTCGTCCTCACGCGCTGACCTCCAGGCGGGCAAGACGGTCCTGAACGTCGGTGAGTTCGATCCCGCGCAGGACGGTCTCGATCAGCTTGCCCAACTCGGCAGCCTCGGATGGGGTGAGTTCGCCGGCAGCGACCGCGGCCACCAGGGCGGCGCTGGCCTTCACGGCATCGGCCGCGCAGGTGATCGGCGGGAGGGCGAACGGCACGTGGCGGTCCCGGCGGCGGGCAAAGCGGGTCGGCGCCTCAGTCTCCCCATCCAGGAGGGCTTCGATGGCCTGAGTGGTGCGGTTGCGGGCACCTGCTGGCCGGCCGGGATTGCCCGGAGCGAACGGCTTTCCGCGCACGCGCTGGTGCAGCGGAGATCCCGCGTTCTTACCTGAAGAGCCCACAACGGCTGCCTCCGCCCGCTCCATGGCCGAGAAGGTCGAGATCTCGGCTGCGGAGGTGGAGACGTTCGCCCAAGCCGCGCGAGAGGTGATCGATGCACGGTTGCTGCAGGTGCCGGACGGCGGATGCCCTGGGTTCTGGCACTTGGTATCGAGGATCTATGCGCGAGGAGCGACAGAGCCGGCACCGCCGTGAATACAGTATGTCTGGCAAAGGCTGTCGAGGAGCAGCGAACGATCTCAACCGAAGCGAATCTGTGACAATCCGCGCCGCGGTCAGGGCCGGCAGAGTCCTGCCCTGGCGGCCCACAGCCAGCCGGTATGATCAATGGTCTGAGGCGGTTACTGAATTACCCTTAGACAGACGCGAATGTCTCTCGCGATCCACTGCCTGGGTTAGCGTTCGGGTCCGTTAATGTTTTACGCCTACAATCTACGTCATGGGCGATCTGACTCGGACATTGGGCTCGTTCACGTGTGGACTGCTGGACGCGGTCGGAGCAAACGCGTGCGTCACTTATGATAGCGTCACGGCGGCCGGCATCGTGACGCTCGGCACTCTCGCAGTCACCGGCCTGCTAGTCGCCACACGCTAAATGGGCTTCTGATCGCGGCGGGCTTTTCCGCTTCGGCAACCGTTCGGCCGTAGCGCGGCCGGCATGTCCGCCCGCCGTCGCTGCCTGGCACGACCAGATCGAGCTCCGGCATCCGCCCATGCGACCCCTGGGCCGAGTTTCGGTCTTTGACGAGCGGCCGCAGCCTTGAGGCGAGGCTAGCACCCCAGGAGATGACGGCCCTTAAGCCCGCCGCGCGATATCGGGCGCGTCGATTTGCTGTGAGAAGTCGATTTTGGATGAAACCTGAGCGAGCACTGCGAAACTCGCTTCATCCAATGTCGGGTTCAAAAATCTGATCCGCCGGCGATTATAGAGTTGGCTCGCAATCATCGACCCACCATGCCAACGGTGGTAGCTTGGTGACCAGATGATTCGACTTCGAAGCACTGGTGATGGCTACCGAATCAGAATTTGTGCAACTCGCTGGCATGGCGCTCGCGCTTGAAATGATGAGGCGTGCGTATGAAGCGCTCGCCTTGCTCTACGAGCTTCGGCACCCGGGAGAATATTCGCAGCAAAGCCGCGATCTGAAGGATTACGTGGCCGGCAATTTTCGGCATGTGGAGCAGGATTTGAAAGGCGGCGAGACTCGAGACTGAGGCGTTTCGCAATGCCGTCCTGCGCGTCCGCAGGGTGTTTGAACGTGTAGACGCCGAGATCCAAGCCACGCGGGCGGCAGCGAGTGCGCAGCAGACCTGACGTTATCGCGTAAAGCTCACTCATGGCGCACGACCACCGCGGCGGCGTCGAGCGCGTCGGCCGGGCGAGTAACCACAAGCGTCTGAGGAAACCATCAAAGGAAGTAGCAAACGGCTCCGCCGCTGCAGCAGTAACTCTTGGCGACGCAGCGTATGGAGTTTCGCCGTGAACGCCGGACACAGCGATCCCATGATGGTGGAGCGGCTCGCGGCCTTCCTTCTGGAGGAGGCCCTCATCGATTTTGCTGCCGCAATGCGCTGCGGCGGCGCGAGCGAAGCGAGGTCGTTCCTCTTCACTCTGGAGCAACGCTTCGCACGAGCCCTGCTCCAAGTCTGGACGGACACACCGGCCGGTCGGAGCAACCCCGATATCATTGCGGCCGTAGCTTTGCGGTTGAGGAAGCTGATCCGCGAAGAACGCCAACTTGATCCGCGCGTGGTGCACGCAGCTTGAGAGCAAACCCCTGACCGCAGTTCCGCTTCCGTTCGGCGCACCGGGCCCGGGGGATGCCGCGGGCCGCCGCCAGCACGATCGAGATGATGAGGCCCGCCTCGATGACCTCGCGCTCCGCGCAGTCGGCGCATTCGTTGGCGGTGAGGTCTGCGCCGTGATGGTGCGGGGCACCACCTTGGTGCTAATCCGCGAGGGTGAGAGAGATGAAGGACGGCGAAGGGGCACTCAGGCCCATTGCTGCGGATCTGTCGACTTGAGCAGGCCGCCGAAACCAATCGCTCATCGGTCTCATGCTCAGCTCCTGGGCGAGGAGGTCTGAGCCATGACGATCACCACCCCGATCAATGCCGTCGGAGTTCTGGGAGCGACGAAACTGATCCAATCGGCACGTGCCGACGCCGCGCTTGAGCACCGAGTGGGCCTGCATACCGTCACGGTGAAACTCACCGACCTCTCCGGCGCAGAGGACCGGCAACCGGACGATAAGCCGCCTCTCCCGGCGCCTCAGATACGTGTGGTCGACATCACCGTCTGAGCTGCAGCAGGCCGCTCGCTCATTCGGATGGAAGGCGCGTTCATTCCCATCACTCCGCCGCCTGCATCGCCGGGGTAGAAGCAGCCGGCGCGGCATCGCGCGGCTACGCCCAGATCTTCACAGGGCGCCCGGGTTGCCAGGGCGGCCGATGCAGTTCGTTCCGGATTGTGGTGGGAGCGGCGCGCTCCGGGTGTGGTCGGACCCATCCCGGTGACCTAGGTCCGAGGGCTCCCCCATGAGAGACCGACCATGTCCATGCCCGACCCGAACGAACCTAGCGCGAGATCGATCGATGACCTGGAGCTGGTCAACACCCTGATCGAGCGCAAAGAAAGTGGCGAGCCGGTCGACGCAGACATCCTGGCGCTGCTGACGGACATGGAGCGACTGGGGCTCACCGATACGGATGCCTACGCGACGCTCGACGCCTATCGGCCGGGACCCGCGGTCGGAGCGACGGGCGGGGATGACGAGGCCGAGGCTCAACCTTAATCCCGGCGACATTGCCTCCATCAGCCGCGGCGATGATAGCCGACCGGGCAGCCCTGCGGGCTGCCCGGAACCGTCAGCGGTCCCGCGACGGCGTAGTGCGCGCCGCGGTGGCGGATCGCGTGGACCTTTTCCGTGTCGGCCAACCGGCCATTCGCCTTGTCGCCGAGGAACGCGTCATCCGCCCAGCTGTCCCAAAGGGCGTGGACCAGTTCGGTGCATTCGCGAGCCCGGGCGTAGCGCGCCCCGTGCTCGGACGCGCCTGCGAAGCCGAAATTGCGGCCCACGGCGGCGTCGGCGGTGGTCACCACGTTCCAGCCCGCCCGGCCGCGGCTGACGAAGTCCAGGCTCGCGAAGCGGTGGGCAAGATTGTAGGCGCGCTGTAGGTCGTCGACGCGGTGGCCACGAGGCCGACATGGCTGGTCGCGGCCGCCATGCTGGCCAGCACCACCGTGGGTTCGAGGGCGTCGAACGGCCGGTACTCGATCCGGTCGTTGATCGCCGGCACGTCGGCCAGGAAGATCGCGTCGAGCTTGCCCCGTTCGGCGACGCGGGCGACACGCGCGACGTGGTCGATGTCGATGAACGCAGCCCGCCGGCTGTTCGGCAGCTGCCACGCCGACGGGTAGACGCCGGAATGCAGAAGGTTGACGTTGAGATGCAGCTCGCGTCCGTTCATCGCAATTCCCCAGATCAGCGGAGGCGCGGCAGCACCTGCTCGGCGAAGCGGCGCATCTCGGCCTCGAACGGCTGAAATTGCAGCATGAACAGCTCGATCCCGGCCGCGTGGAACGCGCGGATCCGCTCTGCCACGGCGGCGTAGTTGCCCACGAGCCCGGCGGCCGTGCCGCCATTGGTCCCGACATGCAGGGAGGATGCCGCGTCGGTCTTGGCGAACATCACGCTCGCCGCATCGGTGCGGGCGCGGGTGTCGGCGCGGAGCGCCGCGTCGCGCTGTGCCAGGGCGAGGAGCCTCGCGTGCTCGGCCTCCGCCTCCGCGTCTGTTGGCCGGGCGATCACGAAGGCCGAGAGGCCGTATCGCAGCGGGTCGTTGGCCGCCGGTCGCCGGGCGACATCGGCGATCAGCGCTGCGACGTCATCAAGCGGCTGGCCGTTGATGAACCAGACATCCGCGTGGTCGGCGGCCAGTGCCCTGGCGGGCTCCGATTCGCCGCCGAGATAGATGGCCGGTCGCGGCCGGAACGTGCCGGCGGGGCGGAGCTGATAGTCCTCGATCTGGAAGTGCGCCCCCGCGAACGTGACGCGCTCGCCGCGCATCAGCCGGCCCACAAGGCCGATCCACTCGCGCCCGTAGGCGTAGCGGTCGCCGTGCGCCGGGAACGGCAGACCGGCGCGCTCGAACTCGGCCTTGTTCCAGGCATTCACAAGGTTCAGCGCGAAGCGACCGCCGCTGATGTGCTCAATCTGGAGCGCCATCTTGGCGAGCACCACCGGATGGTAGAGCCCCGGCTTGATCGCCGCGATGATCTCGATGCGGCGGGTGAGCGCCGCGAGCGCCGCCGACGCCGTCCAGGCCTCGAGCTGGTCTCGAGCCGCATCGTAGGGGTTCATCGTGTGCTGGGCGACGAGCACCGAGTCGAAGCCCAGGGCCTCCGCTTCCAGGACCAGGGCGCGGTTACGGTCCCAGCTGGCATCGTCGGGCTCGTCGGGGTCATGGTGGGAGGCCCGGGAACCGTGGACGGCGGCCCAGATGCCGAAGCGGGGTGCGTGGGTCGGTTCGGCCATGGCCTCAGCCCCGCCCCACGGGCGCCTGCCAGATCGGCACGTCGGTGGCGTCGATCCGGCGAGGGATGAGCTTGGCGTCGTAGAACACGTCGGCGATGGCCTGTTGCTCGCCGAGCTGAGTGCGCTCCACCGGCTCCACCGCGTATGTGCGCCGGCTGTTGGCGGCGGCCACGACCGCGGGCGGCAGGTCGCCCCAGATCGGGGCGAGGAGCGCCACGGCCGCCCCGGGGTTCGCGCGCATCCAGGCTCCGGCCTCGACCAGCGCCCGGTACACTGTGGCGACGACCTCCGGCTGCGCGGCGACGAAGCTGTCGTTGACGAGGTAATAGCGATGGTAGCTCGTCAGGCCGGTGGCGTCCGCGACGACCCGCACCGGCCGCTTGGCCTCCGCGAAGGCGAGGAACGGGTCCCAGATCGACCACGCGTCGAGGCTGCCCTGCTCGAAGGCGGCCGCGCCTTCCGGTGCCTGGAGGTAGGCGGGCTTGATGTCGCTGAAGCTCAGGCCCGCGCGCTTCAGGGCGGCGGCGAGCACGTAATGGCTGCCCGAACCCCGGGATACGCCGACGGTGCGGCCCTTGAGGTCCGCAACCGTGCGGATCGGCGAGTCCGGCCGGCACAATGATCGCCTCGGCGGCCGGCGCGCCGCGCTCGCGAGCGTAGAAGGTCAGCGGCGCCCTGGCCGATTGCGTGAAGATCGGCACCGCATCGGCGACATCGGCATGGATGTCGACCGCGCCCGCTG
Source organism: Methylobacterium sp. P31 (assembly GCA_050632875.1). Lineage (GTDB taxonomy): Bacteria > Pseudomonadota > Alphaproteobacteria > Rhizobiales > Beijerinckiaceae > Methylobacterium. The sequence goes on from JBODSC010000001.1 coordinate 1,215,933, forward strand.
TCATGGGCTCGATCACGCTGGTGAACAGGTGCCAGCTCGGGGTGAAGCCGAGGGGCGACAGACGCTCGGCGAGCGTCCCCTTCACCTTCAGCACGGTGAACAGCACCGAGGAGCGCTGCATGCTGATCTTCACCTCGCGCGGCGCCGCGCGGACGGCCGGTGCGCCGAGCGCCACGGCGGCGGCCCCGCCGAGGCCGGTGCGCAGGAGCGTGCGCCGGGACGGGACAATCCGGCACAGGGTGTCGTCGGTCATCGAGCGCTCTTGGATCGTCTGATCAGCCGGGATTGGCGGTCGGAGACGCACGGGCCGCCGCGATCCTGCAACGATCCGCGCCTGTTCTCGACCTTTCCTATTGAAGGCCAGCGACGCAGTTCGGGTCAATAAAATGGATTTTCGATTTGCTGGGCTCCGTCAGACGTATGTGTTCCTCAGTGCATCTTCGGCGGCAATATATTCCCCAAACATCGCCAAAATCGCGTTCGCCGCAAGAAGAGGCTTCCACCGGCTGAGCGCACGGCGGTGCACCGAAACGTTTTTAACCGGATCCCCTAGGGCGGACGCGGCGCCAGGAGCAGACCGGGGAAGGGTGTTTCTCCAGCGGCGTAATTTGAAGACAAAGCTGTTGCAACGAGCCGATCGCCGAAAAATCTGCTTCTAAATACAATCCGTGTTCATGATTCGGCTTGAGTGCGGGGCCCAACTCACCGATTCCCTTGGTGTATGCCGCGGGGGCAGACTTTATCGGGAACTTGAGGCGATGTCGCAGACGGAAGCAGGCTGGGGCGCGGGTCCGAGCGGACGCTATGAGGTGCTGGCGGAGCGGTTTCGCCCGGTCTTCGCCGAGATCCGCGCTACCGCGGTGGAACGGGATCGCACCCGCGCCCTGCCCCATGCGGAGATCGGCTGGCTGCGGGAGACCACCTTCACGACCCTGCGGCTCGCTCCGGAGGACGGTGGCCACGGTGCCAGCCTGCCCGAGCTGTTCGCGCTGCTGATCGAGCTGTCGCAAGCGGATTCTAACGTCACCAATGCCCTGCGCGCACATTTCGGCTTCACGGAGGACGCATTGTGCGCGTCGTCGGCCGAATGGCGCAGCGCCTGGATTGCCCGGATCCGTGCCGGCCAGACCTTCGGCAGCGGCGTCTCGGAGACCGGACCGGCTAAGGTCGGCGCATTCGACACGGTGGTGCGACGCCGCGACGGGAACCATGTCGTCGACGGCCGGAAATTCTATACCACGGGCTCGCTGTTCGCGGATTTCATCCACCTATCGGCCGAGGACGAGGCGGGCGGAGCCGTGACGGCTGCGGTGCCGGTCCGGGCGCCGGGGGTGACCATCGTCGACGATTGGGACGGGTTCGGGCAGGCGTTGACCGCCAGCGGCACCGCGACTTTCGAGGGCGTCGTGCTGGATCCTGCGCTGATCAAGCCCGATCCGGCCCGCTTCCCCTACGCCATGGCGTTCTTCCAGCTGGTGCATCTCGCGACGCTGGCGGGCATCGGCCGGGCAGCTGCCGAGGACGTGGCGCGGCTCGTAGCCGAGCGCGCCAGGGTCTACAGCCACGGCAATGCCGAACGCGCGGCGGACGATCCGCAGATCCAAGCGGTGGTGGGCCGCGTGCGGGGGAACGCCTACGCCGCCTGCGCCGTGGTGCTGAAAGCCGCCGAATCCCTTCAGCGGGCCTACGGAGCACATCAAGCCGGGGATGGCCCGGCGGCCGACCGGGCCACCACACTCGCCGATGTCGAGGTCAACCAAGCGGTGAGCGTGGTGACGGACCTCGTGCTGCAGGCGACGACGACGTTGTTCGACGCGCTCGGCGCCTCGGCGGTGAAGGCAAGCCTCGGCCTCGACCGCTACTGGCGTAACGCAAGGACCATCGCGTCCCACAACCCGCGCATCTACCGGGACCGGATCGTCGGGGCCTTCGCCATCACGGGCGCGCCGCCGCCGCGGCAATACCGCGTCGGGACGGCGTGAGCCGATCATGCCCCGCCAGGATCGCATGCGTCTGGGTGCCTTCCCGTATCCCGGCGGACACCATGTCGCCGGGGGCGGCATGTGTCCGCGTAGGCGGATGCCGGCCTCAACGCGACAGGGGCACTCGCGGCCTACGACCTCGATGGCCCCTTCCCGACCTGCCCATCTCGGGTCAGCTCCGCAGTCGGGCCGAGGCTCTTCGCCGAGCTTGCGCGCCGGGAGGGTCTGACCAGCCGCCAGTTCGCGTTGCGGGTGGCTGCGGGATGCGGGCACCACATGAGCGTCGTCACGGCAACGGACGTCGCCGACCTTACGCAGGCCTGGTCCGTGGGAAGGCGCGGACAGCTTCAACGTGATGCCGCCCTTCGTCTCGGAAGGCCCGAGCGACTTCGTGCGCGAGGTCATGCCGCTCTGGAGGAGCGCGGGCTGTTCTGGACCGAATATGCAGGCGCGACCCCGCGCCCGCTTCTGAGCCGCCCGCGCCCGGGGCTTGCGGAGCTGACTTCCCACTCTTGATTTAGAACATGATCGTGCATTCGCAGTTTCGCGGCGCCAGTCTTAAAGCGCGATCGGTCAGACCCGAAACTTTCTCCGCTGTGACGTCGGCTTTTAGGGTGCCGCCGTATTCGGCGGAATGGCGGCAACGGGCGCGAACCGGAACGGGCGCTTTCGTCCATACGATTTAAAGAGCGGACGTGGTCAGCACGGCCGCTCACGACCCGTTGCAGAACCTTAGGTCCGCTTCCAGGCTGTTTCTGAGCCAGCGACCCACGACCGGGTGAGGTGGATTCGCGATGATCCGCTTCCGCTGTCGCCAATCGGATTAGCGGCCGACTCAGTTTAAGACACGCTGTATTTAAACTAGTTTTTCCTTAGCAGCATGCTTTTGATTTTTCCGGTTATGGCCGCAGGAAGTTCACGAACAAGCGGCTTGAATGCAATATGCCTATACGAGGCCAATATCTCATATCTTTCTGGATGCACTATGTCTAGCGGGTACCTGCTCAATGACTTACTTGAGATGTAATCTTCGAACAGCCTGATATAATCTTCCCTTCCACTTTTTACGTAAACGAGCGTATTCTGCTTGTACCAAAAATTCACATCATTGCTATGCCAGATTTGCGGCCTGATCACGTCAAAATACTGGTAACCTCTTTCTGCGAACTTACCCGCCCACCAAGACTGCCACATTTCGTTAATGTGACGGAACCCCCTTGGTACGGTATAGCCGCACCAAATAATATTACATCACTGTGTTTAACAAGATTGTCGACCATTATATCTGATGATTTATTCGACACATGCTCGGCAACCTCAAGACTGATCGCGATATCAAATTTTCGTCCCAAATAAAAACTTTCTTCAAGGTCATGTATTGTAACGTCTTTTGCTGGGATTAATAATTCTTCTAGATTTGTCCAGGGGCCGTCAACACCTTTAGCCACTGCAAATCCTAGCTCTTTGGCCTTTTTCAGCCAAATACCATCCCCACAACCAACGTCTAGAATATCCTTAGGCTTAAAAATATCCAGCAATATTGACAGCGTAGCCTCTGCAGAAGCCATCGTCTCTTCGCCATGCCTTTTATGCCAGCTAAAATCGTACATGCAAATCTCCCAAAAATTTCTTCTAGTCCGCGTCTGAGCCTTTGTTTTTATTGACAGATCAACGATTGGATCAAGGCCGATATGTAAATTTTGTCATACATCGACCAGTTTTTGTACAGGATAATCAGTTATGGCGGCATCCCTGATGGTGAAAGCGATCCGCAGCGGTGTCTATCAGCAAACACTGCTGGCCGGCTCGCTGGTTTGCAGCACTGATTAACGTGCCCGCCGTCGACACGCCGTGATGCTCAGACCAAGCGCCTTAGCGCATCTTGATTATGGGTGGTCGGCTAACGCCGCCTTGTGCGGATGTTCAAGGTGTCAGTGTCTGCATTCGCTGACGGAAATTTCAGCCTTCAGCGAAGAGGTAGTGTCGATGGCGTGACGTCTGCTTCGGGCCGAAAGGCTAGGGTCTGGTTGCCATCCGTCCAAGGCACTCACACGGCTCTGCGCGATGACCGAAGCTGGCCGAAAGCCGCCGGTCTCTGCTTCGGAACGACCGCGACGGGATTGTGGACGGCTGACGAGCCCGTTGCTCCACGAGACGCTGCAGCCGACCTCCGAGCACATGTCAGCGCTTTCGGCGGCGCCGCGCGCCCGGCGTCGGGGCGCTCAATGCCCAACTTCTGATCGGCAGGACGGCCTCCACCCACCTAGCGATGGAGCGGTACTGGTCGCTGCACAGCGACAGCCTCTGCGCATCGAGCCGCAAGTGTCAGCGCCAGAAGCTTTGCCGCACGCCCGACGCGAGAAGCATGGTCACTCCAGCGAAGTCAAACGACCTAGATAATCCTGCTTGCCGAGCGGAACGCCACGTAAGCGCAAGATGCCATATGCAGTCGCGGCTTGAAAATGTAGGTTTGGTATCGCGAAATACAGCAACAGGGCTTGTCCCGTGAAGACGGTTCGCCTCTCTCCCGCGTCAAAGACGATTTTCGTCATAGCTCAATCATCGACGTCACCCCGCGTGACAAGATCGAGCTGTGAGAGGGCCTCATCGACCGAGCGCTCAAGTTCGGCATAGGTGTAGGTTTTCGGGTCGTTCGGCACGCTGAGACCGCCTGTTCTCAGCGCCGCCAGCGATCCGATGGAGAAGTGGATACCGGCGCGGACCTGGAAGCGAAACGGCTGCATGGTGACGTGCAGCCGCGTATCGGCGAGTGCCTCCAGATCGGTATCCTGTTCCTCGCAGTAAGCTCGCCCCTTGGCCAGCAAACCTCGAATGGCGCCGATGGTCTGCTTGAAGCTCGGGATGACCGCATCATACAGACTCAGCATCGAGACTTCCTTTCCGGACTAAGGATTCACGATTGTGAGACCGCGTTCAGCGACCCAGCCGCGCTTCGCCGCGACAGCAGGATGAATGCGAAGACGTGGGTTATGATCAGCGCGGGAACGAACAGGGCAGGTATGGCGAAAGCAGCGCCCAACTCGCCAGCATGGGCCGGCATGTCGGTCCGAATCGCGTTCCAGAAGTCGAACATCAGATCTCGAAGGCCGGCGGCGTTGAATGCGACCACAAGTGGCCAGTAAAGCTTCTCTATCTTGAAAGTGGCGAGTGCCAAGATAGCCAGAAGAGAGGTGGCGAGATCGCCGTAGGCAGCAGGGACGGAAAAGACCGGAGAAAGACCCGGCCCGACAAAGCCCGGCAGCAGGAACACGAGGCCGAAGAAGCGGAAGCTGTGAAAGGTCGCGATGAGCCGGTGTGCATCGGCCAGCTTCATGCGCACGAGCCGTGGCCAGACATACGTGACGAGGCACAAACCCCAGGCCAGATAGCCGAGGGGCAAAGCGATGCGGAAAATCGTCTGCGCGAGCATGAACTTCCTCCGTCGCGGCCAAGCTGCAAACTTCAGTTGGGCAGGTGGCTGCAAGGATGCCAAGTTGACCGTGATGGAGCCCGCGCGCCGTTCCGCCCCGACGCGCGCACGGTCAGTCGGACTCGGCGGTCGAGATGCCAGTCGACGCGTGCGTGTCGAGCAAATCTGAGGAGCATCTTCGGGGATGGGAGGCGAAGATCCTGCAAAGATCTGCCCGCTCTCATCGAGGCGAGATATTGGCCGAAGAGCCGTCTTTACTGGCGGAGCATAAGCTGAATCCGGCCGTTCGGTTCAGCTATTCACTCTTGACGTTTTATTGGGTGGCGCGGCCAGCGCGCCGACTTGGCACGGGCTGACGTGTCACCGCAACTTTATCGGTCGTCAAAGCGTCGAAGCGGCGCGGGCCTGGGAGAGGGGTGGTCTGAACAGTCTGCCCCGGGACGAAGAACTCATGACCCCATGCGTGGAAGGTCTCCTGGGCTGAAGCCGGGGCGTAGCTTGAGACGAGCATCAGAGCCATGAGGGAAATCGTGCGAGCGGTCTTCATCGTAGCCTCCAAAAGTCGGTGGCGAGTGCCCTGGCGCCGGACGTCCGGCGCATCGCGCTCTGATTGACTTGATATCAAGTAAATACGCGCAGCGATGTGCGGCGGCGCACTTGCCTTGATATCAAGCTCATAGATGGTTGGGGGCTTGGCCTGCTCCGCCTGCCGTGGCTCGGGCCATTGCGGCAGCTAAGCTTCTGGGACCTTTTGCCGATCTCCCTGATCGACTTCGTATCATGCCCGACGCATTCGAACTCACTCCCGCCATCGCAAAAGTTGTCGGCGAGACTTGTATCGGTACCAGCGTCCAGCGCGCCGCTCGCAATTTGAGCCGGCTCTACGACGCGGCGTTTCGTCCTCTTGGGATCTCGGGATGGCAATTCTCGCTGTTGATGAACCTTGCTCGTCCCAAGCCGCCGACTGTGAAGGAGTTGGCCGAGGCACTCGCGCTGGACGCGTCCACGGTGACGACAAACGTCAAGCTCTTGGAGCGCCGCAACCTTGTCGTCGTGCAGGTCGACGCGTCCGATAGGCGCGTCAGGAGAGTGACATTGACCGATGAGGGTCGGACGCTGCTGGCGGAAGCTGTACCGCGATGGGAAGAGGCGCAGAAGGCTAGCTTAGCGCGGCTCGCTCAGATCGAGCTTGGGCCATTCCGCAAAGCCATGTCGGCGTTGGCTGAAGGAAGCTAGGCGCTGAAGTCTGTGCTGCCATCGCGCCAGCCTCGGGGATGCGCTCAAGGCCGGCTGGACGACTAAGCGTCAGGGACAAAACCGTTCGGCCTGAATTCGGCAGATGAAGGCGCAGGCGAGCGTGGCGAAGGCGAGGTGGAGGTCGGCGCGCCGCTCGTGGCGGATGGCGAGGCGGCGGAAGCGGGCCAGCCATGCCGGCATGCGCTCCACGATCCACCGGTGGCGCCCCAGGCGCTCGCTGCTCTCGGTGCCACGCCGGGCCATCCGCGGTGTGATGCTGCGCGCCCGGCACGCGCGTCGGCAGCGGCGATGATCGTAGCCCTTGTCAGCATGAAGCTTGTCGGGCCTGCGCCGCGGACGACCGCGCCGGCCGGTGCGCACGCCCGGCACCGCGTCCAGGGTGGCGCCTGCCGCCCGGCTTGCCCCGATCCGTCGGGTTCGGGCCCGTGGCGGGGCCCCTTTTTCGCGGGCAGGCTCGCGCTGTCCAGAGCAGCGCGTGACCCGTCGAGCGCATCCGCGTCCTGAAGCTGCGCCAGCCTCACGCGATGCAGGCCGGCCCAGACGCCAGCCGCCTGCCGGCCCCCAAGCCGCCGACATCTCATCTTGCCGCTGCAGCCCACTTCGGAACGCGGCAGGTGCTTCCCTGGCATGCCGGTATGCAGCACCAGGATGATGCCGGCCAGCCCCCCGATCCGAGATGCGCGGCCGGCCGCCTTTCGGCTTCTCAAGCTCGGGCGGCCGAAGCGGCTCGACCACCGCCCACAGGTCGTCGGGTACGAGAGCATTCATGCCCTTCCGATCCGATCACACCGGTTTTGTCCCACCCTCTTAGCTATCCCAGCCCCCTGTCACGCCTGCAACAGTGTGCTTGAGCTTTGCCGTTGCTTCTGCGGCATCCGGTGCATCGATGTGGCGATAACGCGCTTGTACCAATCCGAAGAGCCCAAAGGCGAAAAGCCCCGCAGCCGTGACGGCAAGAAGCGCCGAGCCGTAGGGCTGGGCACTCAATACTTGGAGAGCACCGGCCAACCCTTTCGCTTCTGCGGAGCTGCTGTGCACGGCGGCAAGGATCAGGAAGGCGCCGATAAGGCCAAACACAACGCCGCGAGCTGCAAACCCAAGCCGTCCCAGGGGCACAGCCCACCTACGCACCTCCTCGGGCAGAGAAAGCCTCTCCAGCACGTCACCTTTCCAGCCCTTGCGCAGAAAAGCGAGACCGACGACGATCACGACCAGACCGATCAGTCCAGTCAGCCACTGGCCCAGAGGCTCGCTCAGCAGCCACGCTGTCCAATCGTGGACCGCGGTGTCATCCCCGCCCTCGCCACGTTTGCCGAGGGCGAGTTGAGTGGCCGATAAGGCGAGGCCGCCATAGATGATGCCGCCGACGACATGGCCGGCACGTTGCGCCAGGGCCTTGCCCGAGCTGCCGCGGTGATCGGCATCCGTGACGGCCTCGAGGATGCGCCAAAAGGCAAAGCCGACCAAGCCCGCCGCGATAAGGCCGAGCCAGATGCGTCCGAACGGTTGAGCGAGTAGAGTCGCCAACGCACTTTTGTTGCCGCCAGTCTCTCCACCTGCTCCTACTGCTGCGAGCACGGCTAAGCCGCCGACAAGGCAGTACACGATGCCGCGGGCTCCGTACCCGGCACGCGCCAGCATCTCGAGTGTACGTCGCTCCAAATGGAACACAGCGCCCTCTCAACTGACGACCTGAACTAAGTAAGAACGGCGCACCCCTAGAGCTGTTCCAGAAGCGAGCCAGAGCCGCGAGACAACTCTCGTCGAACTGCTCCTGGAACATTTGCCGGCACGTCTCGCCGGCATTGATATAGGACTGGCGGTGATAGGCATCTGAGGGGTACGAGGCCGCGAGAAATTTCCAGTTCAGGATGTGATCGAAGTCGCTCAGGTTGGCCAACTCCGTAGCCGCCTCCGACGGGGCCTCCTCCCAGGTGCCCTCCGTCAACGACTTGGACGGCCTCTCCTCCAAGCAAGGTTTCGGTGCAGCAGGCTCGCTTGTACCTGCACGACGTGCGGCGGCTCGCGTGTATTGTCGCGGCTGCCATTGATCTGAGTCATCAGGCCGAGCTTGAGATAAGCTTCCACAATCATTGCGTGGCCTAACGGCGCATCCGCTAGCTGTAGAGTTCACCTCCGTGACCTGACCGATCGCGTACAAATATGTTATCGGAGCCGCTTGACTCTGCATCACCCCTGCATCACCCCTCGAAATGTAGGGGGTTGCAGGTATGGATGCCTCGGACGAAGAACTCGAAGTTACACGCGTAAACTTTGCCAGGCTTGCTACCGAGATCGTTGCAGCCTACGTCTGAACAATCCCGTCCCGCCAGCCGAGTTGCCGGCCCTCATTGCGAAGGTGCACGAAGCGGTTTCCGGCCTGCCACTGCGAGCGGTTCGAGTGCTGAAACCTCAGACATCGAGGTTGAGAAACCGACGCGCGCCCAGATCCGCAAGTCGGTCCGGCACGACGGCATCGTCAGCTTCATCGACGGCAAGACCTACAAGACCCTCAAGCGCCACCTGACCAGCCACGGGCTCGACCCGCGCAGCTACCGGGAGCGTTACGGCCTGCCGGCGGACTACCCGATGGTGGCGCCGAGCTATGCCGAGCAGCGCTCCGCCCTCGCCAAGGCGATCGGGCTGGGCCAGCCGGGCGCCATGGCTGGACGCCAGAATGTCAGACGGAACGCGTCCTGATCGCCACGCGGCCTCTTGATGTCGCCGCATCAGACGGCCGAAGGCCTGGACCAGGTCAGCGCGACGATGGCTCGCCGAGGCTTGCGACAGCACCGATGCAGGCTTGGCTGGGATGCCTTGAGCCGAAACCACCTCTGCCAGCACGGGCTCGGACACCTCAGTCTCACGGCCTTGGTCGTCCCGCACTGTATCCGCGAGAGGCGTTCGTGAGGGGCACCTGGACGGCCGCCTGGGAACCCTTCGGCCCTGATCGCCGTACCTGGCCCGACGGCGCCTTGCCGACGATCCACGCCCGTCCTCAGGCCTGCCCCCTCAGCTGAAGGCGGGCGTGGATGCTTGCACTGGGGAAATCTCTCGTGGGCCGCCCACACGGGATGGCAAGCCCTTACACGGCGCCGTCCTGACTACGCCTCTGATTACCGCGCCAATCCAGCAGGGTAGAGTTATAGCCGAGTCCGGCGGCCTCGCGGTCCCGGCCCACGCTCCGAGGCGTTGTGGACGGGGCGGTACGGCGTCAGGAGCAAAGCCGCTCGCATTGAGTGGCACATAGTGCGATAGTTGACTATATCTGCATTATCGTGATCAGGAATTTCAGATTACACGCGGATTACAATAGTGTAATTTGAATTATGACATGAAATTGCTATTGCGTGGATTTGCTCTTTGGGTGGAGAGAAACTTGGCTTCTCCTCGCAATCTGATCCTGTCCGCTCTGCCCGTTGAGGATTGGGCCGAGCTTGCGCCGCTGCTGGAGCGCGTCTCTCTACGGCGGCGGCAGGTACTGACGGAGCCCCGCACCGACATCCCCTACATCTACTTCATCGAGCACGGGCTCGCCGCCCTTCAGGCGCGGACACAGGCCGATGGCGCTCACGGCGTGGGGCTCCTCGGCCGTTTCGGCATGACCGGCCTGCCGCTCGTGCTCGGGACCAAGCGCTCACCTCTGCGCATCGTCGTCCAGACCGCGGGCGAGGCGTACCGGCTGAAGGCCGGGGATGCCGAGGCGCTCTTCAGCGGGGACACCGCGCTCCGGCGCTTGGCGCTGGCCTATGTCCAGGTGCGTATGGTCCACGCCGCTCAGGTAGCGCTGTGCAATGCGCACCACCCGGTCGAGGAGCGCGTTCGGCGCTGGCTGCTGCTGGCCCACGACCTGCTGGGCGAGGACGAGATCTGCGTCAGTCACGCCACGATTGCCGGTCACCTCGGGATGCGGCGACCCAGCGTGAGCGAGCAGGTCAAGCGGTTGGAGAGGGCCGGCCTCGTGAGCCAGTCGTTCGCGTGCATCACGGTGCGGGATCGCGCAGGGCTGGAGCAGGATGCGTGCGAATGCCACCGGCTGGTCTGGGCCGAGTACCGGAGATTACGCGAGGTGGTGCCCCGTTCGCCGTTCGGCCGCTCAGCTTACCCACATCTTGCGTCAACCTGCCCTGTATAGGGTCGGTCCGGTCCCGTACAACCAGCGGGATCGAGAGCGAGCTACCAACGTTCCTCCCACAGTCACCGAGTGGGTCAACAGAATCGCCGCGGGGTTAACTGCCTTCGTCATGTTCGTGTGCCCGTGAATGACCGTGGCAATCCTTGCGCTGCTTACGACCCGGATGCGTGCCAAGCTCCTGCAATGCTACGAGCGCAGCAACATCGTGCACGCCGCGGGAAACGGGCCGAACACGGCAACCGGCGCGTTCTTACCTCATGAACCTTGCGCCGCTGCCCTCACCACCTGGGCGGACCGCATCAGTGCGGCAGTCGTACTCTGGTGTATTCGCACACCGTTAGCCATCCCAAAAATATCTATAAAACGTATTTCTCTGTATTGCTCAACTCCCTCCATCATCGTTGGAACACAAATTGGAACCATCGCATCAGCAAAATGACCAAAAGATAAGATTTGCAATAATCATATTATTGCTGCTGTTTGCTGCAGCAGTTGGACTGTTTGCGTTCTATAATCACGGACCCGGGGTCGAGCTGGGAAGCGGGCAGACCATGCATATTGAAGCGCCTCCGCAAAGCGCGGCATCCGCGCCTGCTGCGCGCTAGCCTTAGCATCCGGTGGAGGCGCGGAAGTGGATGCTCGCCGCGCCGGCTTGAGTGATCCGGACACAAATATGCCCGCCCGGTTCGGCCAGGCGTGGGCGCTTGGGGTGGCGCGGGCGTCTGAGATCAGAGCCGCGCGAGAGAAAGGGTGTCCGTCCTGGGGTGTGAACTGAACCTAGGCATTGCAAAAGTTGTAGTTGCGTGATCCGCCGCCGTTTGCGGCCTGGAGTTAGTGGCGGACCTATTCTGGCTCCCGGATGCGCAGTGGGCCATATTCGAACTGTCCATGCTCAAAGACCAAACAAGACGCGAGCGGAAGAACGACCGACAGATCGTTGCTCGCGTCCTGCACCTGCTCACCTCAGGCTACCGCTGGCGCGACTGCTCGGCCCTCTGCGGCCCGCGCGCCACCGCCGACAACCGCTTCAGCAGGCGGCCGCGCCTCGGCTTCTGGTAGGCCCTACTCACCGCGCTGGCCAAGGTCGGAGATGGCAGGGCGAGGCGCCTGCCATCGACAGCACCTATGTCGGGGCGCGCCTCTCGGGCCCCGCCGCCAAAGATGGGCGAAAGCGCAAAGGATCGGTCCGTCGCGAGGCGGCCAGACGACCAAGATCCAGGCTCTCGTCATGCCCCCGGCCGCCCCGGCGACCTATCGCTGACATCCGGTTCGGTGTAAGTGCCCATTTGTTATACGAGGACGGGGAGCGCCGTCTGACGCTCTCCCTTGCGCGCAGGCGAAGACCTGCTCAGTGCAGAATGTCGACCACCTCGCGGCTATCTGGATCGACGATAACGATCGTGTCGTCCGGTTCCACGAAGTACTCGTAGGAGCGCAGGTCCGGCACCTCCTCGATGATGGTGGTCGGGAACCGCCGCAACTCGATGTCGCGCGGAACCGTGCTGTCCTCCTCGACCCGCACCTCGCGGCTCACCTTCGGTTCCGAGCTGACCGTGCGCTTCACGCTCGTGAGCTTCTCGCCCGCGATGTTGAGCGAGCGGTGCCGCGAGGAGCTGCTCTTGGCGTGACCGCCTGAGCGGTGGACCACATACACCACCTTCTTCGTGCGCGGCTGCACGATGACGATCTCGTCCCGCACCACCACGTAATCGTAGCCGCGAAACTGCGGCACGATCTCCACGATGCTGGATGGCAGCGGGTGCAGATCCACGCGGTCTGGAACGGTCGAGCCCACCGAGACGGAGATGTCGACGCTGCTGGAGCGGCTCACATCCACGTCCGAGAAGGCGCGGTTCACGCGCGTTTCCTGCTCGTGGCTGAGGTTGACCGACCCTTCCGTGTCGTGCGTCTGAGTGGCGTCCGACCGGCTGTCGCTCCCCGTGCCAGAGCCTGAGCGCTCATTCTCGCGTCCACCATTGCGGTTGTCCCGATCGGCATCATGGCTGCCGGCGCTTGTTCCCGAGTTGGGCCGCGTGTCACGCTCATGGCCCGAGCGCGGCTCACGCGCGCTGTTCTCGCGTCCCGTCTCGCCCTGCTGCTTACGCGTGTCCGAGCCGGCGCCGGACCGCTCACCGGATCCCGAGGTGCTGGTGCCGCGCCGCTCGCCCTGACCGTCCTTGTTGCCGGTGTGGGTGTCACTTTTCTCGTCTGCCCGGCCAGCTCCGGCCTTCTCACCGTGCTTGGCGTCGTTCCCCTTGGAGCCGCTCTCGCCTGCCTTATCCGTTTCACCTCGTCCTGATCCGGAGCGTGTCTCGCCAGAAGTGGACGACTTGTCCGGGCGGCTACCGCTGTGCTGTTCGTCGCTGGCCCGACCGGAGCCGCCCTTCCCTTCCGGTGATTGACCCGAGCCTGCCTCACCCCGGCTGCGCCCTGAGCTGCTGCCGGCCTTCTCCTGCTCCTCGGACGCACCGCCGGCCTTTGCCGCATCGGACTTGTCGCGCGTAGAGGCGCCCGAGTGCTCCGAGCTTTTGTCTGTCCCCGAGCCTCTGCTCTCCGAGCGGCTAGTCCCAGAGCTTCCGCTGTCGGAGCGACCTGCTGCGGGCGCGCCGGTCTCGCTTTTCTGACCTGATGGCGAGGGTGCCTGCGCACCGGCAGCCGACAATCCAAGAACGAGCGCCGCGGCAGCGACACCGCTTACCAGCACAGATTTCATCAGGAGTCTCCGCCAGATACTTTAGGGAAAGAAACAGCCTTCGAAATGCAGGCGAAGCACCAACGGTTCACGCGGCTCCGCAAGTGCTAGGCTGCCGACTGGACCGGGTTTCATCAGACCGGACTTTCTGCCTGCCCCAGGGGCTCTTTCCCCTCCGGCATTGATCCCGTTTGATCAGTCGCCCTGATCCGTACAGGCACAGACTTTGCGGCTGGCGTCTTGGATTGCTCGTCGTGGTGCGACAACGGCATCAACGGGTTCATCTCGGGGTAGTATGCTCCCAAGCAGCCGTCCGGCAGCGAGAAAGGCACAACCTTCAGGCCGAACACCGCCCGCTCAACCCCATCCTCCGCGTCGCTGACCAGCGACACGACTTGGCCCTCGTGCAAGTTTGCCCGTCGCATCTCGTCTGGATTGATGAGCAGTACGTCGCGTGTGCCCTCGATCCCGCGCAGGCGATCGCTGTAGCCGTAGATCGTGGTGTTGAACTGATCGTTCGAGCGCATCGTAATCAGGCGGTACCGGCCCGGCGCTTCGCCGAACCCGACAGCCGTCATGGTCTTCGGCGTCGTAAACTGCGCCTTGCCGGTCTTCGTCTTCCAGATGCGCTCACGCGCCGAGTTGCCGCGGTAAAAGCCGCCAGGCGTCCACATGCGCTCATTGAAGCCGTGGAACTGCTCCGGGTAGGTCTCGGCGATGAGATCGCGGACCAGCGCATAGTCACCGACCCACTCGTCCCATCTCACCTTCGGGTTTGGCTTGAGCGTCGCTTTGGCGATGCCCGCGACGATGGCGAGTTCGGATCTGAGATGTTCGCTAGCCGGTTTGCGCCGCGCGATTGAGCCGTGGATGCAGCTGAAAGTATCCTCCATGCTGACCGCCTGCGGACCGCTGGCCTGCACGTCCTCTTCGGTGCGGCCCAAGCAAGGGAGGAGAAAGGCGATCTCCCCGTTCACGAGGTGCGAACGATTGAGCTTGGTCGCGACCTGCACGGTCAGACGGAGCTTCGTCCACGCGTGCTCCATGCGGTCGCGTTCCGGGATGGCCCGTACGAAATTGCCGCCCAGACCGAAGAAGCTCTTCACCTTGCCCGAGAGGATACCCTCGCAAGCCTCGACGGTGTTCATGCCCTTATCGCGTGGCGGCTCGAAGCCGAACTGCTCAGCGTACTTGTCGAGCGGAACGAGTTCCGGCTTCTCAGAGATGCCGACCGTGCGTTGACCTTGTACGTTGGAGTGGCCGCGCACCGGAGAGATGCCCGTTCCATCGCGGCCGATGTTGCCCTTGAGGAGCAGCATGTTGACGAACAGCGCGATGTTCTCGAAGCCGTGCATGTGCTGCGTCAGCCCCATACCGTAGATACCGATCACCCGGTCGGCCTCGACGTAGACCTGAGCGGCTGCCTCTATGTCTTGCCGGCTGAGACCTGACTCGTGCTCGATCTCCTGCCAGGAGGTGGCGCGGACCTTCGCCTCAAACGCCTCAAGCCCGCTCGTGTGCTGCTCGATGAAATCTGCGTCGAGAACGCGCTTGCCCTGCTTCTGTGCCTCGTCGTCCGCTGCGAAGACGTGCTTGCAGATGCCCATGAGCACGGCGACATCCCCGCCCGGCCGAACTTGGTAGTATTGCGTGCTGATGCGCGTCTCCTTGCCGGTCAACATCTCAACCGGGCTCTGTGGGTTCGTGAAGAACTCCAAGCCCTTCTCACGCACAGGGTTGAAGGTAATGATCCTGACACCGCGCTTGGCGGCATCCTGGAGTGGATGAAGGAAGCGCGGGCTGTTCGATCCTGTATTCTGCCCGAAGAAGAACATCGCATCGCAGTTCTGAAGATCTTCGAACACCACCGTGCCGACGCCTTCCCCGATGACCTTCTTGAGTGCCACTGATGTTGTCTCGTGGCACATATTCGAGCTGTCGGGGAGGTTGTTGCAGCCGTACAGGCGCGCGAACAGCGCGTAGAGGTACGACGTTTCCAGGCTGGCGCGTCCTGACGAGTAGAATATGACGGACTTGGGATCGAGCAGCCTCAACTCCGACCCGATCTCGCGAAACGCCACATCCCACTCACACGGCAGATATTTGTCAGTGGCTGGATCGTATCGCATGGGGTACGTGAGCCGGCCCTGCTGCTCCAGGTCGTAGTCCTTCCACGCGCGCAGTTCCGTCACAGTGTGTTCGGCGAAGAACTCCGGCTTGCAGCGCCGGGTTGTCAGCTCCCAAAGCGTTGCCTTGGCACCGTTCTCGCAAAACTCGAACGGATGGTAGCTCGCTGGCTTAGCCCAGGAGCAGGACACGCACATGAAGCCGCCCGGCTTGTTTTGGCGGAACAGCGTTTCGGACGCGAGAGGGGTCGCCCATTCCTTGCCGAAGATCCGCGAGATGCCGCGCAGAGAACCCCAACCGCCGGACGGGCCATCGTAGTGGGTCGTACGATCCTCTGTTCGCATTCACTCCTCCTAAGTCCTCTGATAAATAAAATGTCAGATATCCTGTAAAAGCGTGACAATTATTACAGGTTTTAACGATATTCGCGGAAAAACAATTACGAAATTTGGCGCCAAAAACTTTTCCTCGCCCACAGGCCGACACGCAGGTGAACAAATTCTTCAACGGTCATGTTCTGCGCGCCAGGCTTAATTTGGTCCGGCAGCGTACAGGGCGCGCATCATACGGTTGCAGATCCCGCGATGTGGGCTGGCCGCCCCCGGGTCTTGATCCGGCCGAAGGTTAAGCCTTCGGTCTCATTTCGGCGGCCCTTTGCGCCGTCTTCAGGATGAATCCCTAGGGCGTCAGCGTCCCGAGAAATATGGGAGGACGACTCTCGTTGTACTGCCGCCGCTTTCGATGACAATCCGCGCCTGCATTTGAAGCGTAAAATGCCTCGCTATTAACGAATCTGTTTTGGCGGTCGAGCATCAAAGCCCTCGTGCATCACCATTTCCCCGCGGAGAGCTCGGGGTGCTGTCGGCGATCCTGGCCCCGACTGCCGCGATCCAGGGCTGTATCGACTTGGCGATGAACCCGGATCCGTCATTCGAGCGGATGTGAGCCGGCACGCCGCGCATGATGAACAGGTTCGGGAGCACGTCGGTCAGGTCAATGACCCTCAGCTTGTGAGCGACGCGGATGGCCAGGCGCTCACGGTTGAACGCATCGGCCACGGTGAGCATCCAGAACCTGCGATCGTCTCGCGTGAGCGCCTCGACCCGGATATTTTCGGCTGCCGAGGCTCTTGATCAGCAATGATGCCACGTTTCAATATGAAGAAGCTTTGCATTTTTACGTATGCCGAAATCCAGTACGATCCCGTACATCCCACAAGGAAAGTTTCGGAACTGATGTCGATTCATTAAAAAATGCAATCCTTACACATATTTAATGCCAATCACGCCGTGAAAACCGGAACCCGGTGGGCGAATATTGGTTTCCTCATGATCCGGGTCAGTTTTCCGCCGGATAACATTGAAAATTCTCACTGAGAACCATGGAGTGCAAAATGCGGCGCTTTGTGCTGCCTATCATGATGGCTGGCATCCTTTGTTCTGGCCCGGCATTTGCCGGGAGTGATCAGACACAAAATCAGCCTCCGCAATCAAACCAGCAATCGAGCGTCAACTCGGCGGGCCAGCAGCAATCCCTTCTAACGGCACAGAAGCTGAAGCAGGACCTGCAGAATGCTGGCTTTACCGATGTAAGCGTTCTGAACGAAGCATTTGTCGTGAGGGCGAAATCGAAGAACGGTGATCCTGTCGTCATGACGATCGGTCCATCTGGATTCAATATGGTTGAGGCGGTCCGACCTGGTGGTCCCTCTACGACGGGCTCGACTGGATCGAGCACCAACACGACGGGCAACTCGGGTTCGACGAACACCACGAGTCATTGACCTGCTAAATCGGATGACGGCACTTGGCTGAAGAGGGATAGCGAGGATGGCAAACGGCACTTGCGCTATATGTGGGGTTCGCCCCACAACCGTTCGCGCCCAGGTTGCCAGCGATGGTCAGCGCCGCACCATGGAGCTGTGCGACGTCGGCTACCGCCGCCTCGCCCGCCAGCAGGGTCGCTCCAGCTCACCGCTTGAGAGCCTCTTCGCTGGCGGAAGCGGTAGCCTGTTCGACGGCTTCTTCGGCGGCGACTTCTTCGGTCGGCGGAGGTTCACCGGACGCGACGGCGCCCGCATCGGAGAGGCCGACGCTCAGGAGGAGGACGGAACACCCATCCCTGTCCGCCCTGGCTGGGGCGGGTCGCGCGCTCGCCCGGCCGGGCGGATCTCCGAGCGGCTCTCATCGCACGCGGAGGCGCTCCTTCAGGCGGCAGCCCGGCGCGCCAATGATCTCGGCCGCCGCGAGGCCGACACCGAGCACCTCCTCTACGCGCTGGCCGACAGCGACGTCGTGCGCACCATCCTCGACCGGTTCAAGCTCTCAGCCGAAGACTTGCGCAGACAGCTCGATGACGAGGCTGAGGGCAGCGCAGCGGGAGCGCAGAATGAAGCGAACGCGGGTCAGATCGGCGTGTCGCCGCGGGTGAAGGACGCCCTGTCGCGCGCCTATCAAGCTTCGCGCGATTTCGGCCACTCCTACGTCGGACCTGAGCACCTGCTGATCGGCTTGGCTGAGGAGGGCGAGGGCATCGCCGCCGACGTGTTGCTCCGCTACGGGCTGACCCCGCAGGCCATCCGCCAGCAGGTCACCAAAGTGGTCGGGCACGGGGCGGAGGAGGGGCGCGTCAGCGCGCCCACCCACCGGCCGGAGTTCATCAACCGCATCGACGAGATCACCGTCTTCCACGCTCTAGGACCGAGCGAGATCCGCTCGATCGTCGAGCTGCAGCTGGAGCGTGTCCGTCGCACGGCACAGGGGCAGGGCGTCGAGTCTCGTCACGGACCAAAGCCCCGTCGATCACCTTGCGGCGGCAGGGTTCCGCCCGGAGTTTGGCGCGCGCGAGTTGCGACGCCTGATCCGCACGGAGCTGGAGACGCAGCTTGCGCGCGCGATGCTGGCAGACGAGGTACACGAAGGCGACCGCGTTCTGGCTCGCTGGGACGGCAGTCAGCAGAAGGTGGTGCTGGAGCCGCAACCTGGCGCAGCCGAGCTGGCGGCCGAGAGTAAGCGGCCCACCAAGAAGCGCCCGCGTCAACACCGCAGCGGAAGCGTGAATTCGAAGGCGGGAATGGTCGCTCAAGAAGGTGTCGGCAAACCTCACGAAGAGCCTACTGCAGCCGGGTAGCTTTAGGTCGCCACACGATTCCTCTAAGTTACAGTGGCTGTTCCGCCTCCCGGTCGGTCTGATGCTTGAGATACATGGCATTTCTGTAGCAGAAGCGATCAACCATACATCCTCTCTAACGCCAGACTACACGCAAACACAAGAACCATCTTTTCGGGTACTAAAATGTCCGCCTAGATCAAAATCAACATAGAACTTGCGTCTGCTTTGGATGCATTGACGCACAAAGAGTGGCCAGATTCAAACATCCCGACGATCAATGTGACAAACAGTTGTAGTATTGATGTTTTGAGAGGCCATATCTCAGTATCAGTTACTGGAGATCACGGTGCAAAAATTGCTGCATTCAGCTTCGTAAATGCCGGCGGCGGATTTGATAGCAAAGACCTGCGACTTGAAGGCAAACCTGGAGGCATTCACGCTGAGTTTGAACTGATAAACGATACACGAATTGAGGCTGACGTGAAATTTGACGATATTAACGGTCGAGTTGCCAATATCGTTCTTACCGAGTGAGAGACGCACTGCGCTCAATTACTATGCGCATGCCTGCTGCGCGCCGCAGAGTTGCTTAACAGGTCCGCAACGAGCGGCACTGTCGCTTTTATCTCGCTGAGACTGTTATGCCGGCGCTGCAGTCCAGTAACATCATGGTCATGGACAACCTGCCAACCCCAATCTCACCGGCTTGCATGACGCGATCGAGGCAGCCGGTGTCAGGCCATTCTACCTCCCGCCTTGATCCCAATTCGAACCCAGTGAGCAGGCTTTCACAAAGCTCATAGACAGAGCGCGCGACAGGCGCTGGATCATAGTGTTCAGCCGCCTCCTGTCGCAATCTGCTATCGCGCCTATCCGAGTGATGTTTTCACGAACGGGACGCCACTTCTCAGGATATTCACTGGATGGTAAAAATGAGAAGGACGCTGGACGCCCGCCAAGAAGCCCCATTTTGCCTGCGTGTCGAGCTCTGCAAGCGCGCACCTAATCGTTATAGCTGGACGATACTTGAGAACGCCCGCATTGTGCGGCAGTCTTGCTAATCTCCGCCGAGCGAACAGATGGCGCGCAGTCGGGGTCAAGCTGAATTGAAAAATTTGGAAGCCCTATGGCGCGATAGCCGCTGATACTGCCCAAAACGCACCCGGATTATTAAGAGTCCCCCATAGGAATCCCGCTGAACCGTCGCGGCCAGACGTAGGACTCCCTGGGATCAGGAGTTTTGTGAGGAACTCCAAACCGGCTTGGTTTTATAGACGAATCCAGAAATGGTACGCCCGCTTAATTTGAACGCTTCAGGCCGGCTGCGCTTTACGGCAGAGGGCGCGGGCTTCCCAAGCAATGGCATCAATTAATGTCCACCCCCCGCAAGCAGCCCAGGCGGTCAACGTGGCGGCATGGCAAGAGATTGTTGACCGCCGGAATTCTCGTCCAGCCGCGAATTTATCTTCCTCATTGCGGTACTGTATCTTATTTCCGCTTTTTTCTCGCTTTTGGCCGCGATCATATCGGCATAAGTAACTATGAGCCCGCATACGAACAAGGCGAAGCACGTAGAAAGAACTAGCGCCAGTATCTCTGTTACGCGCCCTGCGTGGCGCTCAAGATGTTTGATCAACATGGCGCCACCCGTGAAGGTGGTAGCCATGACGAATGGAATTGCGATATCTGCCGACATCGCTGCCCCTTCCGGAATCGCTAACCGATGAGGCGGGGATATGGTTCTTCGTGTCCTCGGGCTTCTTCGGCTGACCTCGAGCGTAAAGGCCCGCGACGATCTCCCAGAAATCCGGACACTCACCCCTGTGCTTTCTTAGACGCGCGTCGATCGCCTGCCGAGCGGCCTTGGCGAACTCCTCGACCTGTTCGGCCAGGATTTCCGGCGGGTCGAACATGGTTGGGCCCTCGCATGCTGGACGGTGAACCTGCGAACCAACGTCACCAGCTCCTGTGCGATCCTCTAGCTTGCATCACGGCCTGGGATTCGGCCGCCGAGTTGTACGATTGCGGACCACTCACATATCGCTCTGCTTAGGCTGAATTCCGCATCATCTATCGCCTGCGTGTATTGACCAGAGCAGCCCGCAGCCCGCGTTGGTTCCGCTGGCCAGGATGGCCGCAGAATGAAGATCAGTTCCTATCGCGGGCCGTCTGCGAGGCCGCTTCGCGTCGTGAGCGGCCGAGCCTCGATGTGTTCGACCGCGCCGCAGACCGCGTGGCGCACTGCCCCCTCCGTGCGCCAAAGTCGGTCGTGAGCGGCGCGTGTTGCGAAACGAGCTGAGACGCCCCCCAGCCCCGGCTCACCTGCCGTGTCGCAGAACTTCTCCTCAGTGGACGCGTGCCCTGTTACGGCCTCAGCTTTGACTGGCCTCGGCAACCGTATCAGCCATGCGTGCCTGCCGCGCGCCGAGCGGCTTCTGGCCGCCCACCGTGGTGTCGCAGACGGTTTGGTGCTCCATCTCGGCGTTCAGTTCCGCGCCGAGCAGCACGACTGTGGTCGACAACCAGATCCAGGTCATGAAGCCGATGGCTGCCCCCAACGAGCCATAGGTCTCGTTGTAGCTGCCGAAGTTCGCTACGTACCAGGAGAACAGCCCCGACACGATCAGCCAGAGCACGCCCGCCACCGCGCTCCCCCACGTCACCCAGCGCCATTTCGGCTTCCGGCGGCTCGGACCGTAACGATAGAGCACGGCCAGCGTGCCGATCACGAGCAGCAGCAGGGCCGGAAAGCGCAGGAGCGCGATGTACCAAGCTTTCTCATCCACCCCGAATAGCTGCAGCGCCGCAGGTACGACCACAATGCCCGTGAGTGCCAGCACGATGAACAGCAACGCGCCGAACGTGAAGGCGAACGACTGCACGTTCAGCATCACGAAGGAGCGCTTCTCCTCTTCTTCATAGGCGATATTAAGAGCCTCGAAGATCGCTTTGACCCCACCGTTAGCGCTCCAGAGCGAGATGAGAATGCTGACCACGGCGGTGAGGCCCAGTGTGCCGCCGCCCTTGGCGGCAAGGCGCTTCACCTGATCGGAGATGACATCGATGGCCCCGCCAGGCAGGACACCGCGCAGGTCATTCAGGTGCTGGTTGATCGTGCTCGGGTCCGCCACGAGGCCGTACACGGAAACGAGCGCCGCGATGGCTGGAAACAGGGCCAGGATTGCGTAGAAGGTCACGCCGGCTGCGATGAGCAAGAGACGGTCTTTGTTGAATTCCTGATAGACGCGCAGCGCGATGTCCTTCCAGCCGCGAACGGGGATCTCGGACGGCGTGGTCGCTCTCCGGCCGCGATCCGTCTCGCGCTCGGCGAGATGCTCGGCCTCAGCGCCCTCATGCGAGATGTAACCATCCCCCGCGTCGGCCCTGTCGCCGGCCTGCCGGAAGGCTGGAACGCCGCGCGGCCGAGACGCGCGCTGTCTTGGCAGAGCGACAAACCCCAGCAGGGCTGTGCCGAGGAATGCCGTCCAGAGCACCGGCGAGGTGTGGCTACCTTGCGCAGAAGGGACAAGAGGAGTTCGCGGATCCGTCATGTCTAACCGATATGAGGGCTCACGGTGAGCCTCGGAGCATCGGCATAACTTCCACAACACGCTTTGGTGCCATAGCGGAGCGCCAACCCCGCCGACTGCTTCTGGCCGGCAAAGGCCTGGTGGGCGCAGCCCTCCGTATGAAGCGAGGCTCCCGCGAAATCCGCTTCTGAGATGTCCTCGGAGGGCGCTGGATGGCTGCGATGGGCGCGAAGCCGAAGGTCCGCTTGTCGGTTGGGTGCCAAGGTCCGCTGTTGGCGAATCGCTGCCCTCACTCTCGCGTGCAGGATCACGAGCGCACGCCCGCGCCGGTCCAGCGGATCAGGCGAGGTCTGTGGCTGGCCTCCTCCACGAGATCGTGCTCGACGAGGATGCGGATCGCGCTGTCCGCCTCCTTGACGCGGGTCGGCGCAGGCCCGAGGCGCAGCACGTCGCTAGATCCTGGCCGATGGCCGCTTTGCCGATGACGTGATCAACTGCCCATCCAGCGAACAGCTCAATCATTTGGCCCGCAGCGGCTAATGCGTCTTGGGCGGCAAAATCCTTCAAGAGCGCTCGCGTGGTGCACCGCGCCCGTCACCGCGGCCAACACCGCCGCACCTGCGATCCTGGTATACGCCCTCCTTCCGGAGCGAGGCGGCCAACGGCTTCGGCGGCCGCATCTGCCGCGGGAAACGCGAGGCGGGTCACGGAGTTAGCCAGTGCCCCGTGCGGAGATGTTACTGCGTATGAATGTCTGGCAGCTCATCGCACATGATCACGCCTCCCTCGGGCACCTCATTGCGGAGGTTCGGTATGCTGCCGGAGCCCTGACGAAGCGCGACCGTGAGGAGGTCCTTGCCGATCTGGTCGATGAGCTGGCCGCCCACGCTGAGGCGCTGGAAGCCAGCCTCTACGCGCCGCTGCGCCGACTGGATCGGACGCGGCACTTGGCCGAGGACCTGCATCACGAGCACACGCAATTCATCGGACAGCTCGACGCGCTTGCGAGATTGCGGCAGGGCGGCGGTGGCCAGTGGTCAGGCACCGCTCTCGATATCGCCCTGATCGGCCAGCATCTTCGCCGCTACACGCAGGAGTTGATCCCGGCTGCGCGGGAACTCCTCTCTCCGGCGCAAGTCGATGCCGCCGCACATGCATTCGTGCGCGCCAAGCTGCGGTTTCTTCGAGCACGCCACCATCGTGGATCCGACAGGCTGACCTGGCGCAGCGTCGCAATCACCTGCGCGGTCTGCGCGGCCACGGCTGGTGTTGGCTACCTTGCTGGGCGATCAGCCTCCGCCAGGAGACAATGGCATCGCGGGCAATGGGCCACCGGCAATGCACTTGAGCACCGCGGCCAAGTCTATCGCACCCGTCGTGCTGGGCAGACGGACAGATCATGCGGGCCTGCGCCGCACCACCGACGGGCACCGCGTTAAGCTAGACTGTTCGGGCAAAAATCTTTCGTAGGCCGATTACCGTTGACAAGGGGGCGCGCGCGGGAGGAGCTTGGATCACCGGACACCACGGAGTACCCGAATGGGCAACTTCGACCACATTCTGAACTGGACGCTGAAGCGCGGCTCCCATCCCTTCCCCGGCCCTGACGGCGGAACCTGCATCAACGAGGCAGCCGTTGTCGCCTACGGCTACCCCTATCGGCCGATCAAATCGCACCTTGCGATGCCGACGTGTTTCTCACGACCGATCTGCCGCCTCGCACTCCACCTGAACGATGACGCCAGCGACGCGCAGCGACAGCGCCTCCTTCCGTTCGTCACCCGGTTAGCCTGCGCGGACACTCCGGCGATTGAGGCGCAGCGGGCGGCCTACATCCGGTCGCACATCGATCTCGATGGCCTCCTGCCCATCCATTCATCCTTTGACGAGGGCCTCAGGGTTCTCGAGGGTGCGCTGGCCATCGGCCGGCAGGCGGATCCCATTGGGATCGAGGACGTAAATCAGCGGCTCGATGCCGCACGTGAGACAGCTCCACAGCGCAAGTCGGCACTCGCGCGCTCCCTGCGCGTCAAGCTGAAGGAGTGGATGAGCAAATTGGAGACCCTTGAGAGCTGATTCAGAGGCGCTGTAGGACGTATCGTCCTCGCCGGCGCCGATGAATCTGCCTCTGGTCACCCGGATCCGCAGACCAATCGCCGGATCGGCAGCCAAGGCCGAAACAGACACGTGACTGTGGCGGCAAGCGATTTTCGGCGTGACGCCCCTTCATGCCGCCCCAACGCCACGCGGACCCGCAGCGCGGCCCCTTCCGCGTGACGCGCTGACGGCACCACGCAAGGCGGCTGCGGCACAGCGACCACCATCTCGAACCGAGGCGCGGTTCTTGTCTCGGCGGAGAACGGTGACGCACTGGCGGCCGGTGCCGAACGCTTTCTGCTTCCCGGCCACGGGTGCCGGGTTGCAGGCGCTCGGCAGCTCGGATTGGCTGCAACGGGCCAGCTTGAACATCCGCGAGAGATCAGCCACGCAGCACCTCGAAGCCGTCGCGCCCGCATACGCCACATACATCCGCATCGGCGCACAGGCGCGGGGCTTTCAGCGGCTGAGCCGAAGGACCCGATCCTCTTGCGCGGCGATCGCAAGCGCGACAGGGATCGCGGTACCCACGATCGAGACCGGCCATCCGCACCGGCCACGCCGAACCGGCCGTTCGGCATGCGCAGCCATACGAGCGCGTCAGATCGGCAGCAACAATCTCAACTGACGGCGGTTGGATCACTACAGGCCGCGCTCGAACCGGCGGCTGGGAGGTCCTGCCTTGAAGGCACTTGTCTGGCACGGAACCAAGGATATTCGCTGTGAGACCGTCCCGGATCCGACCATCCAGGACGGACGCGATGCCATCATCAAGGTGACGAGCTGCGCGATCTGCGGATCGGACCTTCACCTCTACGACCACTTCATGCCCGGCATGAAATCCGGTGACGTCATGGGCCATGAGACCATGGGCGAGGTGGTCGAGGTCGGAAAGGACAACGGTGCACTCAAGGTCGGCGACAGGATCGTCGTGCCGTTCACGATCATCTGTGGTCAATGCGAGCAGTGCCGGCGCGGCAATTTCTCGGTCTGTGAACGCTCGAACCGCAACAAAGCCCTTGGCGACACCGCGTTCGGCCATACGACGGCCGGTCTGTTCGGCTATACGCATCTGACCGGCGGCTATCCTGGCGGACAGGCCGAATACCTGCGTGTGCCGTTTGCGGACGCGACCCACATCAAGGTCCCGACCGGCATACCGGACGAGAAGCTGCTCTTTCTCTCCGACATTTTCCCCACCGGCTGGCAGGGTGCCGTTCAGTGCGACATCCAGCCCACCGACACGGTGGCGATCTGGGGCTGCGGGCCGGTCGGCCAGATGGCAATCCGTTCCGCGATCCTGCTGGGCGCCAAGCGCGTGATCGCGATCGACCGGGTGCCTGAACGGCTTCAAATGGCGCAAGCCGGAGGAGCCGAGGTGCTCGACTACGGCCAGGAGGCGAACATCGTCGGCCGGCTCAATGACATGACCGACGGTAAGGGCCCGGAGAAGTGCATCGACGCCGTCGGGCTTGAGGCGCACGCACTCGGCGCCGTCGACGCCATCTATGACCGCGCCAAGCAGGCGATGATGCTGGAAACCGACCGCTCGCATGTCCTGCGCCAGATGATCATGGTCTGTCGGCCAGCAGGCGTGATCTCGGTACCGGGGGTGTACGGGGGCTTGGTCGACAAGTTCCCGATGGGCGCACTCATGAACAAAGGGCTGACGGTCCGGACGGGGCAGACCCATGTCAATCGCTGGACCGACGATCTGCTGCGGCGGATCGAGGGGGCCAGATCGATCCCTCGTTCGTCATCACCCACACCGTCGGACTCGAGGATGGCCCGGAGATGTACCGCGTCTTCCGCGACAAGCAGGATGGCTGCATCAAGGTGGTGATCCGGCCATGAGCAGCGCCCGCACGATCCAATCGGCTGGTCCGGCCACATCGGCCCGGGGCGCCCCCGGAAGGGGGCCCACACGCGGCACGACGAACTCGCCCGCAACCTCGGCTGGTTCTCCATCGGGCTCGGGATCCTGGAGTTGACGGCGGCGCGCGGCCTGTGTCGCGCGCTCGGGCTCGACGGTCGGGAGGCGCTGGTTCGCAGCTACGGCGTTCGTGAGGTGGCGACCGGAGTCGCAATCCTCATGAGCCATGATCCGACGCCCTGGATCCTTGGCCGCGTGGGCGGAGATGCGCTCGACCTCGCAACGCTGGTCACCGGATTCGAAGGCGGGAACCCGCGAAAAGCCAACCTTGCTGCGGCGACGGCCGCCGTGGCGGGTGTGACGCTGCTCGACGTCGTCTGCGCGCAGGGATTAGCCGCCGAGAAACGCCTCGCACCGCCGGGCAAGTTCAATTACGCGAACAGGAGCGGCTTCCCGCGCCCTGCGCGCGCGATGCGCGGCGCGGCATCCGATTTCGAGGTCCCGGCCGACTTCCGCATCCCGGAGGCGCTGAGGCCATGGAAAGATGGGCAGCGGCCGGCTGGCACGCGCAAGACCTAGCTGCGCCTTCGCGATGTTTGCTGGGGCTTCTGGCCGGTGGCAATGACCGCGGAGCAAGATGTCGGGTTCTGGATACCGGCACGTTCCCTTCCCGGCGCGGCGCTGTTCGCGAGTGGTCTGGACCGATCGCGAACAGCGCCGCCGCAGTCCAACCGAGCCGGTGCGCCTCTCTGATGGGCGGCCCCAGCGTCCACGATCTTGCGAGCCGCCCTTCTCCCCCGGCTCACCGGCCTGCCGACATCCGAATAGATCGAGAAATCCAATGTAAACCAAGCTCGGTGTGCACCGGGCAGCCGTAACGGTACCTTCAGCACGCGCTGGGACACTCCTGCATCAGCCCGAAGAGTGCCCCACCATGTCGAAGCAGAAGTTCCGCCTTGTGACGCGTAGCGACTTTGACGGTCTCGTCTGCGGCATGCTGCTGCACGAACTCGACCTGATCGACGAGATCAAGTTCGTTCATCCCAAGGACATGCAGGATGGCATTGTCCCGATCACGGATCGCGACATCGTCACCAATCTGCCGTACGTCGAAGCCTGCCATCTCGCCTTCGATCATCATTCGAGCGAAGCGGCGCGCCACGCCGGGCGCGATCTCCCCAACCACGTCATCGACCCGACGGCACCTTCTGCGGCCCGCGTCGTCTATCGACATTACGGCGCCTCGGCCTTCCCGCGCATCAGCGACGAACTCATGGCCGCGGTCGACAAGGCCGACTCGGCGCAGTTCACCCACGAGGAGATTCTCAACCCACAAGGATGGGTGCTGCTGAACTTCCTGATGGACTCGCGCACCGGGCTCGGACGGTTTCGCGATTTCCGGATCTCGAACTACGAGACTCATGATGCAGCTCATCGAGCACTGCCGCGACCACAGCATATCCGAGGTCCTAGCGCTCCCGGACGTCAAGGAACGCGTCGACCTGTACGAGGCCCACCGTACGCCCTTCGCGGCTCAGCTGCGCCGCTGCACGTCGGTGCACGGCAAGCTTGCGCTCATCGATCTGCGCGACGAAGAGGTCATCTACGCGGGCAATCGCTTCACAGTGTACGCCCTCTTTCCCGACTGCAATGTCTCGGCCCACGTGATGTGGGGCCTGAAGAAGCAGAATACTGTGTTCGCGATCGGCAAATCGATCCTGGATCGTAGCTCGCAGGTAGATGTCGGTGCGCTCTGTCTCACTTACGGGGGCGGCGGGCACCGTGCTGCCGGTACGTGCCAAATTCTGAACGAACGCGCCGAGACCGTTAGGGCTGAACTCGTCGCCGCGCTTTCGGCAGAGCCCCATAAAGCCGCGGCCTGACAGGTCTTGAACGGAGGGCGGCCCAAAGCCGACGCGCGTTGGGCCGCCCGCTTTGACCGCTGCGGATTGCGCGTGGATCCGTCGGCTGGACCTGATTGCAGCAACAGCCAAGCGTGGATCGAACACGACGCCCGACGCGCCCGAACCCAACAGGGTCGAGAGCCCTCAGCGGCCGGCCTGGGTCTGACGCATGATATCTGCTCGCGAGGGCCGGATCAGGTTCCTTGAGACAGCGGCCTGAGCCGCCGCGAAGGTTCTCTCAGCGCCATTGCTGCACAAGCCCTACGCGACCGACCAGCTCTCGCGTGTGCTGAGGCAGGTCCATCGGACGCCGGGACCGCCCACTTCAGGACAGCGTCCGGTACTCGCCACCTGGGAATGCGGGGCGAGGCGCAGACCGGCCCACCGCGCCGTGCGTTTGGAACTGTTGCTGACGGTGCGATCCAGACCCGGAACCTGCGCTGCCGGAGCGTCAGCTTCCGAGATGCCGCCGGGTACGGCTGAACGGCGGCAACGGGCCCGAGGCGACCGACCTCCGGCCATCCGCCTCGATCTGCACCGGATGGCTCCGCTGCGTCGGAGGCCTGGACCTTGATGGCCATACAGCGATTATCTATTATACATTTGCTGTACTGCGACAACCGGCTAGACCGGGATTGAGCACCGCATGCCGTTCCATTCAGATACCCGGCCGCGGCGGGGCGCTGACGAGGTTGCAACGTCGCCCCACCTCAAGGCCGAGAACCGGCCGTCCTTTCCGCCCGCACAACACGGCACCTTGAGCGTCTGCCTGCGCGGGCTGTACGCACAGAACTTCCGGGCCAAGCTGCCGAAGCGTCTCCTGATGCTCACATCCCAGCTTGAAGCGGCTTCGGACCCGTCGCTGGTGCCTGACCCGGATCGGTTTCGCGACGACCTCTTGCGATTGCTGCCTGACCTGAAGCGTTTTGCAAGATCAATCACGCGGGCGGCGGACCAGACTGACGACCTCGTCCAGGAGACCCTCCTCAGGGCTTGGCAGAGCCAGGATCAGTATCGTCCGGGCAGCGACCTGAAGGCGTGGGCATTCGCGATTATGCGGAACGGCTTCTACGCTCAGCGACGCAACGGGACACGGGAGCTTCCCGACGCCGACGAGTCCGCTGCAGGGTGATCGGTTGAGCCCGCCGATCAGTTCACAAAATCGCCTCACGGGAAGTCTGGTCGCGCATGTGCTCCTTGCCTGAGTGTGAGCAAGAAGCACCGAACGCGGAAAAGCCTTCCCGACCCTTTCGGCCTGCCCTGTAGCGCCTGTAGCGGTCGCGAATCCTGACCGCGTCATCAGGAGTGCAAGTCGAAATGGTGCACGTGGGCGCCGTGATCCGAAACCCCGATCAGCCCGACCTCGCCATGCGTCCCACCGTCGGCCGATGCATGGCTCGGCGCTGCCGCCTGCCCGTGCGGGCCATCGGAGGAGAACACGATATTCCCGGCCGGATCGACGCGCGCTGCCGGCGAAGTCGCCTGACTTTGCGCGCTGGCATGGGACGTCTGACTGGTCGACGCCGGTTGGTCACCGCTCACCGGAACCGCCGGTTGGTCACCGCTCACCGGAGCCGCTGCTCCTGAACCTGGAGGATCGGTCGGCTGGTCTGAGCCCGCCCGGGATGCGGGATTTGCTGCCGCAACGGCATTGTTGTGCGTTGCGCCTTCCCCGCTGTTGGGTTGCGCATGACCCGGATCCGCGCCGCTCGCCTCGGCCTGGGGCGTGCCCGATTGGTGGCTCGTGCTCGTGCCGGTGGCTGCGCCGTGACCGTCAGCCCCGTGCGGGTCCGAGCCGGTCCCATTGAGCTGACTCGGCGCCTCGGCGCTCTTGCCGGCCGACTCGCCAGCCTGGGCATGACCCGGATCCGCGCCGCTCGCCTCGGCCTGGGGCGTGCCCGATTGGTGGCTCGTGCTCGTGCCGGTGGCTGCGCCGTGACCGTCAGCCCCGTGCGGGTCCGAGCCGGTCCCATTGAGCTGACTCGGCGCCTCGGCGCTCTTGCCGGCCGACTCGCCAGCCTGGGCATGGCCCGGATCCGCGCCGCTCGCCTCGGCCTGGGGCGTGCCCGATTGGTGGCTCGTGCTCGTGCCGGTGGCTGCGCCGTGACCGTCAGCCCCGTGCGGGTCCGAGCCGGTCCCATTGAGCTGACTCGGCGCCTCGGCGCTCTTGCCGGCCGACTCGCCAGCCTGGGCATGGCCCG
Organism: Methylobacterium sp. P31; assembly: GCA_050632875.1. Lineage (GTDB taxonomy): Bacteria > Pseudomonadota > Alphaproteobacteria > Rhizobiales > Beijerinckiaceae > Methylobacterium. The sequence goes on from JBODSC010000001.1 coordinate 1,246,272, forward strand.
GATCCGCGCCGCTCGCCTCGGCCTGGGGCGTGCCCGATTGGTGGCTCGCGCTCGTGCCGGTGGCTGCGCCGTGACCCTCGACGCCGTGCGGGCTCTGATCGGAGCCGCCCTCGCTTGTGCCTGAATGACCCGCATCAGCGACCGTACGCGCGGCGTGGTTCTGTCTTCCGGAGCCATCCTCCCCATGCGCGGGCGACAAATGACTCCGATCGGACTGCGCCGTCGCGGTGATCCCGTCGATCTGGGCTGACGGCGCCTCGGGAGCCGAATGTCCGGTGACCTGGGATGCGCTCTGGGTCTGAGACGCAGTCTCACCCGTTGTGCCAATCGATGTGCCCGCCTGCCCTGAGGCTTCGGCGGTGCCCGATCCAGACGCGCCGGCATCTGATCCAGCTTCCGGAGAAGACGATGAACCTCCGTCACCGGCCGTGCTCGTCTGCGCAGGGCGCGCCGAAGTCTGATACGCGGGCTCTAGGTTTGTCAGTGCAGGGCTGTGCAAGAGCGTCGGATTTCCGAGGCCTGTGCCTCCGAAATCGGCGTTGCCCGATTGGGACGGCATGGCCGACGTCGGCTCGGCGGTTATGAAGCCGGATGCGCCGCTCGCTGTGTGGCCGAGTGAGCCGGAGGTGAGCGGCACATTTGGGTTTGCGGCGCCTGCCGCCTCGCCCGTGGACACCGGGACGCTGCCCGGATCCCACGAGGCGGCGCCGTTGCTCCCCTGCGAGCCGAAGAACAGTCCCGACTCAGTTCCCGGCGCGACAAGGTCGGCGGCGAAAGCATCTGCAGCGAAGACCATCGCGGAGAACACGATGATCCCGACCTGCTTGCGATGGCTGTCGCGATCATCGGCATCGCCAGAGTCGCCGGCGCTCGCCGGTTCATGCTGAAGCGTCTGGCCTGCCTGACTGGCCGGGACCGGGCTGTGACCCGGATGCTCCCGGTCATCCGCGTGGGCGTCATCGGGCGACAGGCTCAAAGCCGCAGCCGCGACGAGAGCAGCGAGCAAGGCGGCCGGATGGACCGAGAGCTTCGCTCCGTCGGCGCCTTGCGGGATCGGAAGGAGCCTGGGGTAGCGTTGGGCAACCTGGTTGATCAGGGCGCGGAAATCGCTTCCCCGCATCGGGCTGTCCAAGACCTCGGAGGCAATGACGTAGCTGCCGTCGATCCTGGCAAAATGCATGATCGCGTCGCCGTCAGGCCGGCAGAAGACGAACCAGGGCTCCGCCTCGTCGCTCAGACCCTGTTCGCTGCCGATCTGCAGGCCGGCCCGGATCAGCGCGGCCTCGACGCGGTAGAATTCCGCGAGTTCCTGCTGCGACCAGCCGCCCAGGCTCGTCGATGCGGGTCGGAAGAAGGAGATGACCGCACCCATCGGGACCTCACTTCCGCAAGTGGACTGACGAACAGGCTCTATCGTTCATGGAAACCGTGGCCGAGGGCATCGAAGAAGGGCGCAACCAGATAGTCGAGCGCTGTGCGCTCGCCGGCCGCCACGACGATTTCGGCGGGCAGCCCCGCCAAGAGACGCGGTCGTACGTCTTCAGGCAAATGGTGATCGTCGATCTCAACCGTGCCGGCGAAATAGGCCTGCTTCGTCCGGTCATCGATCAGGCGATCGCGGGAAACCATCGTCACCGTCCCGAAGATGGCGGGCGTGCGGCGCGTCTGGAAGGCCGGAAACTTGACCTCTGCCCGCATGCCGGCATGGACAGCCTCGAGATCGTTCGGAGCGAATTGGACGCTGATCACCAGCTTATCGTTCGTCGGGACGATCTCCATCAGCGGCTCGCCTGAGCGGATCACCTGGCCGATCGTGTAGACTTTCAACCCCTGGATAACACCCTGGTGCGAGGCCCGGACCTCGTGCCGCCGGAGGACATCCTGGGCAACGATGAGCTTCTCGCGGAGTTCGGCGATTTTCTGACGGGTATCCAGAAGCTGTGCTGTGAGTGTTTCCTGAAGCTTCTGCTTGAGCTGCGCCGCCTGCATCCCAGCCTCGTTGATGCCGTTCTGCGCCTTGGCGGTCTCTGCCACGGAACGCCCGATGACCCCCTCGAGGCGCGCGTGCTCGCGTTCCATCATCAAGACACGGGAGAGCGGGATGAGGTTCTTCTCGCGCAGGCCGCGCAGGCCCTCCAGTTCCTGCTGGATCAGGGCGACCTGTTGCTCGACCGAGGCCTTCTCGACCCCGAGTCCCGAAATCTCGGTCTTCAGCTGCGTGACGCGCGCTTGGATTAGGGCGAGCTGTGCCTGGAAGGAGGCGCGCCGCTCCGACAGCTGACTGGCTTGGTCGTCGATCATGCGGGCAACGGCACGGTCATTCCGCCGCGCCGTGATCTCCGGCGGCAGGACCAGGTCTGGAGCCTGATCCTGCTCGGCGCGCAACCGCGCCTCGAGGATCAGGGCCGCATCGAGCTGACCGCGAAGCAGATCGGTGCTGGCACGCGATTGCAGGGGATCGATGCGGAGCAGGACATCGCCCGCGCGGACGGTCTGCCCGTCCCGCACCAGAACCTCCTGCACGATGCCGCCTTCGAGATGCTGCACCACCTTGCGGCTGCCTTCCGCAACGATCACACCGGGACTAATGACCGCCCGGTCGAGGCGCGCATGGGCGGCCCAAGTTCCGACGACCCCGAACGTCGCGAAGATGACCGCGTAGCCAGCCACGGCGTACACGCGCCAGTTGGTCAGGCCGCCGGGACCAATCCGCTCCTCATCGGGCGTTCGTCGCAGGGACGACAGGCTCAGCATTGCGGGGCGAGAGACTGTCATGTCTAGCCCGCGCTCCGCTGCGCCTCGGAGTCTCGGCGGCTCTGGGACGCCGTGGGACCGACGGACGGCACCAGGGTCGGGACCGGACGCGAACCGGTGACCTGCGAGAGAACCTGCTCCGCCGCACCGGAGATCTGCAATCTGCCCTCGCTCATGAGCAGAACACAGTCGGCCTCGGCGAGCAGGCTGACTTTGTGGGTCACGATCACCACGGTCGTCCCCGACCGCTTCAGGTCCGCTACGGCCCGCATCAGCGCACTCTCACCGAGCTGGTCGAGGCTCGCATTCGGCTCGTCAAGCACAACCAAGCTCGGTTCGCCGTAGAGGGCGCGGGCCAACGCGATGCGCTGACGCTGGCCGCCGGACAATCCGTGCCCCCCGCCCGATCACCGTGTTGTACCCCTCGGGGAGGGACTGGATCAGTTCGTGACAGCCAGCCCTTCGGGCAACCTCGATGACGCCCGCGTCGTCCTCGGCGGCGAACCGTGAGATGTTCTGCGCCACCGTGCCGTCGAACAGTTCCACGTCCTGAGGCAGGTAGCCGACGTGCTGCCCGAGCGCCTGCTTGTCCCAGTGGCGCAGGTCGGAACCGTCGATGCGGACGGCGCCTTCGAGCAAGGGCCACACCCCCGTGAGCGCGCGCACGAGCGTCGATTTGCCGGCGGCACTCGGGCCGATAATCCCCACCACGCTGCCTGGCTCAAGCCGGAAGCTGACCTCGCTGAGGATTGGCCGTGTCGAGCCGGGCGCTGCGACAGAAATCGTATCGACCTGGATCAAGCCGCGGGGACGCGGCAACGTCAGGCGGCGGGTCTCCGGCTTGGCGATCTCGATGAGATCCGTCAGCCGCCGATAGCTGGCGCGGGCAGCCGTGAAGCTTTTCCAGTTGCCCACGACGGCCTCGATCGGCGCGAGCGTGCGGCCGATGATGATCGACGCGGCGATCATCGACCCGGCGGAGATCTCGCGTTGAATGGCCAAGTACGCGCCTGCACCCAGAACCAGCGTCTGCAGGAGCATCCGGACGAATTTCGTCGCGGCGACGATGAGGCCGGCGCGATCGCTTGCACGAGCCTGAAGGACCAGGACGTCGTCGTGGCGACGACGCCAGAGGTCGCGCAAGGAAGCCAGCATGCCCATGGCCTGCAACACTTCCCCGTTCCGGAAGACCGTGGCGGCTTGCTGCCCCGCCTCCCGTGAAGCCTGGCTGGCGGCCTCGAGAGTCCAACGAGTCGCGATCTCGTTGAGCAGCGTCAGCCCGAGGATCATGCCTCCGCCTACAAGCGCCATCCAGCCGAACCAGGGATGCAGCACGAAACAGGCGAGCAGAAAGATCGGAATCCAGGGCAGGTCGCAGAACGCCAGCATGCCGCTGCCCGTCAGGAATTCGCGCAGGACATCCACGTCACGCAAAGCCGTTTCGTAGCGCGCTCCCGGCCGGACCAGTACGCCGCGATGGACCGAATCGAAGATCGGATTGGCGATCTTCTGATCAAAAATTACACCGCCGCGCACCAGGAGGCGGGATCGCAACATTTCCAAGATCGCGTAGACGGCAAGACTGAAGGCCGCGATCAACGTAATTCCAACGAGCGTCGTTTCACTTCTGCTTGGAATAACCCGATCGTATATCTGGAGCATATACAACGGACTGACAAACAGCAGAAGATTGATAAACAATCCGAAAATCACAGCCGTTGCCAGGACCGGCCGAAGTGCGCGCAGGCCGATGGCTAGGGCCGACTGCAACGGATGCTCGCCCATACTGCCCTCTTCCTGCAATCGCCCGGCGCAATCAGTCGCTTCCAAATACAAACCTCAAGAAAGACTCACGTCGAAGATTGGCGCGAGCCAGGGGCCATGCTCGCGCACGCAGCGTCTGGGCGCAGACGGTTCCAGGCGCGCCCCGAGACACCATACGGCGGGTCGGCCATCGGCACCCTCCTTTATGTTAACCCCTGAGGAGCGATGATAGGGCCCGGCAGATGCGTGCCAAGGATCGCGACGCAACCTGCGGCGAGATCTGTCGACCTATGTCTGGACAGAGGACAGCTGCTCCAGCTATATGGTTTTTACTGTATAAGCACCGCGTGCGGCACCGCTCGCATTCAGGAAGGCGAAACCCCGTGTATGCGCATCACCAACGCCTGGATTCGGAGGAGGTGCTGGAGCTGCGTCGGGAAGGTGGGCGGTACTTGAAGGAATTGAGGGAGGCACGCGGCCTGTCCCAACGGCAGCTCGCTGCCCTCGTCGGCGCGGAATATTATACGTTCATCTCGCAACTCGAGACCGGGCGCGGCCGCATTCCTCCGGATCGGTACCGTGCGTGGGCGGAGGCTCTCGGCATCGAGCCCAGGGAGTTCGTCCGCAGCGTGATGCGCTTCTACGATCCGATGACTTACGAGATCCTGTTCGGCGATCTCACCGCCCAGGCCGAGGACCGCGAAGCCTAGGCCGTGTCTTGCCCTCAGAGTCCCGAGCCTCGCTCGCCGGTGAGCGGCCCCTGTCGTGAATAGGCGCACGGCACGGAAACGGCCGTCCGCCCACACTCAAGAAGCAGATTGATCGGCATCGCGCGTTGCCGGCGATCCGTGACATGACGCATCCCGTGACACGCCGTCGGCGAGCGATAGGGGCGCACCGACCGCGGCCATCAGCACCCGCAAGCCCTCAATCCAGGCCTCGACTTCGGCACGCGAGATGCATCCGGTGCGCCGAAAGACCTTACCGGACTCGAGCGTCACCACGACATCGAACCAGCATCGGATCTGTCTTCGATCCAATATAGGGCATTTCGCGGCATCGTCGCTGCCCAACGGCTCCTCACCGAGCGCAGACCAGGCGCCCCGTGCACCCGGTTCATGGCCTCGCTCCGATCGCGCGTCTCCCCCGAGCGATCCTTTCCTTCGGCATGGTCCCATGCCAGTCGCTCGGGTTCAGCCAGCACCGAGACGCAGGCCTCCCTGAACGCAAGGATCCTCGCGGCTCCTGCACGCCTCACCACCTCCGCTGACCCCACCGAGCGGCGCCACCGCCAACGCATGGGCCGCGAAGAACGATCCTTCGGTTGCGGGGTTAGATGTTCACTGTACAGTCAGGTGGCCGGCCCTATCAGAAGGGGGGAACGCTTGACGACGCGCATTTCCGAGCAGCCCTCGCCGTGTGGATCGCAGCGGCTCGCCGGCACGTCAGGCGAGGCACATGGCGGGCCGGAATTCGGTGGTGCAGCTGGCACTTTGAAAGGACGTGACTTGACGGACACGTTGATTGCCAAAAGGACGGCGTCTGATCGGCCGAGCCGATTCGCCCCTCCGGATCTGTCTTCTCTCCCCGCCGTCGTGCGGGATCACTTGGGCGCTCACCTGCGCGCGGCATACGCGGTGCTGATGGGAGCGCAAACACCACAGCGCCTGCTCGATCTCGTTGCGCAGCTTGACGCCGCGCCGACAGGGCAAAGCCGTGCGAGCGCATCGACTTTTCGCGCAGAGCTAACCCAAACGCTTCCTGGGCTGCGCGCCTTCGCCTTATCGCTCATCGCAGACGCCTCGCGCGCCGACGACCTCGTGCAGGAGACCGTGCTGCGGGCTTGGGCTCGCCAGGAACTGTTCGTCCCAGGCACCAACCTGAAGGCGTGGCTCTGCACCATCCTGCGAAACCAGTTCTACACCGAGTGCCGCAAGCGTAAGCGCGAGATCGAGGATGTGGACGGTGCTGCCGCGGCTCAACTCACTGTCCCTGCGGCCCAGGAGTACGGTTCTGATCTGCAGACAGTTTGGTCGCATATCGGCAAACTGCCTGAATTGCAGCGCGAGGCCTTGCTGCTCGTGGGCGCACAAGGTCTGACGTATGAGGCGGCAGCCGAGGTGATGGGCTGTCAGACCGGGACCGTGAAGAGTCGGGTGAGCCGCGCCCGGGCTTTGCTCGTCGCGAGTCTTGCCTGAAAGGGGCACCGGCCTCACGCAATCGGTGGGCCCGAAGCTGCGCCGTTGAGCATGGGCCGGCCCCTGTGACGGCTCACCACCCTTTGCGGCTGACCCGTTCGTGAAGCCCCAAGACAAAGGTTTGAACGAAGACGGGCGAATCGCTCACGGCCTGTGCCGGCCAGCGACGCTGGCTGCCGGAGCCCGCAACCATGCCGGTGGGCGAACATTCGTCGGCCGGACCAAATGCGCCGCGGCACAACGCACGCGCTGTTTAGCGGAAAAACGTTGCACGGTCAGAGTGCGGGTGTCGGGCTTCCCGACGAGCTTACGAGACGCCAACCTTTGCCGCCGCCGGAAACGACGCAACCTGACCGGACGGCACTCCAAGCCTGGTATCAGCGGTAATGGTGGTGACGGTGGTGGCGGTAATGTCGATTGTAGCGACGGCGCCCCGGACCGGACTGCACCCCCGCCGTGCGGTCATTGGCTCGCGCTGCTTCCGTGCCCCGATCGAGCCCGCTACCAGAACTCCCGCCGCCGGCCGCGATTGCCGCGCCCGAAGCTGACGCCAGCAGGGCAAGCGCGAGCACCATTCCGGCAAAGACCCCAAGCAGCCTCACGTGCACGAAGACCTCCTGCGAGCGCACCTTTGCGACAGAAACCCCGATCGCACGCAAACGATCCATCCGGTGAGCACGTCGTCTCGGTGCAAGCTGTGCGTCTCGCGATTCTGCCTGGAACTGTGACGCTCCGAGGGGCACATCCAGATCGGGATGACCGCCTCGACACGGCTACGCGACAGCCCGCAATTTTCCATGACTGTCGCTCAAACACCTTAGAGGGCCAAGTCTTCCGAGAAGCCGGCAGGCCGATGATGAGCAAGCCAACTCAATGCCGGTGAGCTTGTCCCGGCTTTCAAGGTCCATCAGGACGACAGAGCCGCATGAGTTCTGGGATCAGAAGAGCGGCTGAGTCCTTCACTGTGCGGTTCTGCGTCGAGATGACGAGATCGGGTCGCTGAGGCACCTCGTAGGGGGCAGAGATGCCGGTGAAGTCGGGAATCTGACCCGCCCGAGCCCGGTTGTAGAGCCCCTTCGGATCCCGCGCCTCGCAGACGGCGAGCGGCGTGTCTATGAAAATCTCGAGGAACGGGATGTCCCCCGCGATCGCACGAGCCATCGCGCGCTCGGCCCGGAAGGGCGAGATCAGCGAGACGATGGCGATGAGGCCTGCCTCTGCCATCAGCCGCGCGGTCTCGGCGGTGCGACGGATGTTCTCTGCCCTGTCGCGAGCGCTGAAGCCGAGGTCCCGGTTGAGGCCGAGCCGCAGGTTGTCGCCGTCGAGCACCATCGTGTGGCGGCCCTGCTGGGTCAGCGCTCGGTCAACGGCGCATGCGATACTCGATTTTCCGGCTGCAGAGAGCCCGGTGAACCACGCGATCACTGGTTTCTGTCCAAGTAAAGCCCAACGGCTCTCGCGCGTCTGCAAGACCTGAGGTGTCAAATTCTGAGATGAGGCGCGGACCACATATAAACTTTCGCTCACGATTCCAGTCATTATGTCAGATCTCGAACTTACCACGTGCAGTCAGAGAGCAGCGCGCGTTTCGAGGCGCGCGTTGATCGACTCCATAACGCAATGGAGGCACGCGTGCGAGGACTGAAACGCAACCCCACTCCATTGGATACCTCGACCGCCTCTGCGCAGCAGGACACAAGTCAGCCTAATCATAGATGGCGCTTAATGCGCAGCAAATTTCCGGCGCCGATCTGCGCGCGTCATGGGCGCATCGCTCCGCACGTTGATTGTGTCGCGACTGCAGATCAGCGCGCGGCGGTGCGTTGCTAGAGGGTTGGCAGGTTGGTGCTGTAGACGTCGGAGCTCTGGATCGCGCCGATCATGTCGAAGTCGTGCGCGTAGAAATCGAAGAACGACGAGGCGCGACCGGCGGTGAGCCCGGCGAACTGGATGAAGGCCTTGTCGACGTTGATGAAGTTGAAGGCCCGATTGTAGGCGTCCGCGCCCAAGCCGACGTTTGACAGCCCCTGACGGGCGCGTGCGGCCACGGACTGGGTGCCGAGCAGCGACGCGACGTCGAGGCGCACGAAGGCCCGCAGGGTTCCGTAGGCCGTTTGCGTGCGCGCATCGAGGTTCATGCGCATCAGGCCGCGCGACTCGGAGATATCACCGCCGGTGCCGGTGCGGATCTTCGAGGTCGGTATCGACAGGTACTCGTAGCGCGCCGAGATGCGCAGCGCGGTCAGAGGCTTCTGCTGGCTGGAGTTTTAAATTTTGTTTCGGAAATAAACCTGGACACCTCAGTGGCTTCCGATGTTCAACCACACGAGAGCGCGAGAGAATTTGGTTGGAGAGCGCGGTGCCCGTCCGGTATGTAATCTCATCAGCCGCACTGGTAATCTTGATCTCAGGTCCTGCCTTTGCGCAAATCACGAATCAAGCAGGAACAGGCGACGGCCCACATCCGACGCCAAGGGCCCTCCACACCGCTCGGACCGGTCAAACGGTGCCCAACCCGGCCGATTTCAGGTCCATCGAGACCGACAGGACAGGTGGACGTCCCCCGGCCGGAACCTATGACGATAAGATCACCAGAGGGATCTGTCTCGGCTGCTCGCGGTGAACGGTCCAGTAAAACGATCAGCCAGCCTCCTGTCGTCCGCTGAATCCTGTCGTTGCTATCCGGCGCCGGACGGCCAGAGCGCGTCCCATCTGTCTTTTGCGGCGACACAGCCGTTTGGGGAACACTATGACACTGAACCGGATGCGAGTTGTGCTGGCGGCGGCGTTCGTCTTAGGGATACCCGGCACCGCGCTGGCATTCGACGGTGGCGGCGACAGCGGCAGCGGGCTGAACCCTTACGCCGAACTCAGCGGTAACGGGCGCACGGGCGGCGTGAACAGCGGCAACTATCTGCCGCCGAAGTACAACACCTACTTGCACGCCTATGGGCCGTATCGCCCGCGAGGCCGGCCGGTCCGTGAACACGACCGTTCGGCCAAGCGCCCGTCCTATGGTCGCCCCTATTGAGCACGGGCTCCTGCGGCTCGGGATGGACGCGACTGTTTAGTCTGGCGCAGGTCGCGGCCCCGGCCGAACAATCGTCACCGTTGGACCGCCGGCAGTGAGGGCGGACTTGAGGCCGCGCCATTCCGGCAGGGCTGGTACCGGTGCGCGGCGCTGCAAAGCCCTCCCCTCCTTGTGGCTGGTCTCTCGACGCCCAATCTGCGAGCCAAGCTTCAGCGCCGCACCAGGCGCGTGCGAAACCTTTGTCTCGCCTGCGACGGAGGAGGGACCCGTCGGTGCCTGTGACCCGAAGTGCGCGTTCGAAGCCGACCGGCGTGTTAGGTGCCTGATCTCGAGAGAGCAGGTGAGTGACCTTTGGATGCCGATCACAGGCAAGGATGTATCTTCGGACACTCGGCGATCGCCGTGGCGAGCTTGGCTTGATAGGCGTCATGCTCGCTGGACGACCCTAGGGCCTCCTGCCAGGGCCGCCCAGGCGGTCTGTGTCCTCATGCTCGTTTCGGCCGCGACCGCGGCGATCAGCCTGTTCTTCCCACGCGACCCGGGTCAGGCCTATGTCGGCTACTCGGCTATTCTCGTCACCGTCGCCCTCTGGTTCGACGCTGGTGCAGCTTTCCTGACACTCGGGCTGAGCACAGTCGCGGCCGCCTACTTTCTTCTCAAGGGGGAAGGTTTCGCAGTCGCAGACCCGGCGGAAGCCTTGGGCTTGGTAACATTCGTTGGGTGCAACGCCGCCATTGCCGCCATGCTCGGCGCCATGAGATCCCGACAGCGCGGTATCGAGGACATGTGCGCCGCTTTAGCCTCAGAGAAAGCTGCCAAAGCGGCGCTGCTCACCGAGCTCTCACATCGGATCGGCAACGATCTCACCATGCTCATGTCGATGGCAGAGCTGCAGATGCTCGCAACGGACCATGAGGAGACAAAGCGTGCCCTGACCGGCTTGGTTGACCGGATGTACGTGGTCGGGGTGGTTTACAAGCGGCTGAACGTCGACACGGCGCAGACCGTCCTGGTCGACATGCCAAGCTTCCTCAGCAGCCTGTGCGCCGATCTGACGACGGCGCATCTGGGGATGCGCCCGATCTCGCTGAAGATTCGGTGCGAGCCCTCCAGCATGTCGGCCGGCCGCGCCGCTCTGGTCGGCTTGGTGCTGAATGAGACCGTCACCAACGCCCTCAAGCATGCCTTTCCGGATGATCGGTCAGGAACGATCAACGTGGCGTTTGGACGGGATCGGGATGCCGCTGACCATATGCTCCTGACCGTCTCTGACGACGGGGCAGGCTTCGATCCTTCTGCGGCCAATCGCACGCGTATGGGCCAGCGGCTCCTCCGCTCTCTGGCATCCCAGCTCCAGGGCCGGTTCACTCTTGAGCGCGCTCAAGGATCGACCGTTGCGCGCCTCCAGTTCCCCCTCGAAGGACGTTGATGGGGATTCAGGCGTCTAGCAGCACCAACCGGCGCGCTGCCGCGTTGTCCCACCAGTACTCCTCATTCAGGATCGGTAGGACGCGATGAACCGGATGTTCTCAACGGCAGCCGCGATTGCGGGCTGTCTGGCGCTCGTCCCGGCCACAGCCGATGCTCGAGGCTTCGGCGGCGGCTTCCACGGCAGCGGGTTCGGTGGCGGTAGTTTCCACGGGAGCGGATTCCATGGGGGCGGTGCCCTCGCCGGGGGCGGCTTTCGGGGCGTCGCTCCCGGGGGCGGCTTTCGGGGCGGCTTTGCCGGAGGCGGCTTCCGCAACGCAACCGGCACCGGCAACGCTCTGGCCGGCGGCGGCTTCGGCGGCTTTCACCGAGGCGGCTTCGCTGGACGCGGAGTCGCGGGCGGCCTCGGCGTCGGTGGTCCGCGCGTTGGCGGAGCCGGTATTGCGGGTGCTGGCTTGGCCAATCGGGGTGTCGTCGCCAACCCAGGCGCCCGCGGTGCCGGCTTCGTCGGCCATCGCGGCTTTGCCGGGCGCGGATTCCACCGCGGCCGGGGCTATGGCTATGGCGGTCTGGGGCTCGGCTTGGGCTTAGGACTCGCCGGCGCAGGCCTGGGCTACGGCTATGGTGCGTTCGGCGACGATTATTACGGGGCCGATTACGGACCTGCCGGCTACGACTATGGCTACGCACCGGCCGGATACGGACCAGCCCTGGACGTGACCGAAACGGACGTCACGCCGTCCGGCAACGCCGCCGAGTACTGCGCCCAGCGCTTCCGATCATACGATCCGCGCTCCGGGACTTACCTCGGCTATGATGGTCTGCGCCACCCCTGCCCGTAGCGGCGTCTTTGCGACCTTGCGGCTTGATCAGAGGCTCCGCAGCAGAGACGCTGCGGGGCTTCTTGTTGATCGGTTGGCAGGGGCCATCGCGATTGTGGCCGACGACAAGATCGGCGCCGTGCGGGACGGTGACTGTCGTCGGCCGGCGGGGCGCCCACTCAATTCGCCGAGAACAGCGAGGGCACACAGCCGCTGCTTTCGCCAGAAGGTCCGCCTTCCGGCCCGCGGGTGCTCGTTCCCTCAAGCCGCCGCGGCACTGCCGAGAACGGGCTCGGGCGCCCCCTCACGCCCGAGCCAGCTGCGGCGCATGGGTTTCAGTACGAAGTAGGCGAGCACGGCGGTGACGAGGTCGAGAATAATCGCGATCGAGAAGACCGGCAGCCAGTTACCGGCCGAGTCGTGGATGAGCGCCGCGACCGGACCGCCGAGGAGCGAGCCGACACCCTGTGCCATGTAAAGGAAGCCATAATTCGTGGTGGCGTGCTTGGTCCCGAAGGTGTCGGTCAGGATCGAGGGGAACAACGAGAAGATCTCGCCCCAGGCGAAAAACACCACGCCTGACAGCAATGCGAACGCGTAAGCGTTCTGCCGATTGTAGAGCAACAAGCCGATCGCACCCGCCTCGAGCGCGAATGCGAGCGCCATCGTGTTCTCGCGGCCAATATGGTCCGACACCCAGCCAAAGAAGGGCCGCGTCAGGCCGTTGGTGATGCGGTCGAAGGTCAGCGCGAAGGGGAGCGCCGCAAAGCCGAACACGAGGGCGTCGGCAACGCCGAACTCGCGGGCGAAGTTCGCGAAATTCGCTGTGACCATCAAGCCGCCCGTCGACATCATCGTCATCATGGCGAACATCAGCCAGAACAGCGGCGTGCGCAGCATCGCCCTCGGACCGGTATCGGCCGCCGTGCTCGCGGTTCTGGCCGGATCGATCAAGGGCACCTCGCCAGCCTGCGGCGCGCGCAGGCCGAGAGCGGCGAGCACCCCGATCGTACCCAGGATGCACCCGAAGACCAGAAGCGTGTGCCGGAAGTCGGTGGCCGCAATCATGTCGGCGATCGGGAAGGTGGTGATCATGGCACCCATGCCGTAGCCGGCCGCCACGACGCCGGTGGCGAAGCCCCGGCGGTCCGGGAACCAGCGCACCATCAGGCAGACGATGCCGACATAGACGACGCCGGTGCCGAGGCCGCAGAGCAAACCGTAGGTGGCGTACAAGGCGAACAGGCTCTCGGCTTTCGAGGCCATGACCCAACCGAGCCCGCTCAGGGCGGTCCCCAAGGCGATCATCAGTTTAGGACTGAACCGGTCGATCAGGTAGCCCTGCACTGGCGAGAAGAAGGTCTGCAGCACGATCACCAGCGTGAAGGTGACCTGCACGGCGGCGAGTGAGGCACCGGTGCTCGCCTGAAAGGGTTTGACGAACAGGGTCCAGACGTATTGCGGACTGGAAATCGTCATCATGACGATTAGACCCAGCAGGAGTTGCAGTCAGCGCCGGCGCGACTCGACTTGATTCATGTGTACCTCCCAGCCCCTTTTTTAGGGATGACATCATCAGCGCTGGCTGACGTCAATCATGCGCTGCAGGTTGGCTGACGGCACGGCACCGCGATGCCGGGCTGCTGACCGACGCGCGGCAGCATTTCGGGATCGATTGGGTCGGCTCCGTGCGACGCGACGGTCCTGGCGGGCTCAGGCCGGCGGCCGCTGCGCCATTGCGGCGCCGGATCGATTGCCACGGAGGAGCCAGCCGCCACGAGGCGTCGCAGCCACTGCGGCCACGTTCCAACCCCGTATGGCATGCACCTGACTTTGCCTGCGGCATCAAATTCCGCGCTGAACCACTTCAATGGAAGCGGGTGAGAGCCAAAATCAGTCTTCATCGGATCACGATGCATTCTACCATCCGTCACAACCTGGGCCTGCATCGACCAGGAGCAGCCGACAGCGCCGCGGCGCACGGGGAATGATCAGCGCAGCGCCTTCCGCCAGGGCAGGACACTCAAACCTCTATTTTCCTGGCCCGATGACCTGCCGAACTGATCGAAGCTTTATCTCTGGTTTTACTCTCTCTATCACAGAGATTTTTCAGAATCGATCTGACGTGCTCACGTATACCTTCGCCAGAAGCGTCCGCGGATGTATCTCCCGCAGATTTCGCGTTGGCCGAGTCTTTTGCCATACGTAATTTCTCAAGGCACAAATTTGGTCGGAAACTCATTGCATGCAAATTCAGTCATAAATGATTTTCCTCAAATCTTTGTCAGGAATATTCCTTCACGGGGCCAATTTGTGTCAGGATTTGCCCGACAGGCAATCTGCATCGTCCTGTGTCGATCGAGCTGTCATGCAGATGGAACGCGCCTCGCGCTGTCCGCTTGGGCAGGCACTCATGAGTTGCGCCGTGAGGCACCTCTTGCGTTTCGGCAGGATCCCGGTCGTCAATGCGAGACAGCGCGTCGCTTCACCGCACCCAAGCAAACTAATCTGTATCGGCTGGCATCTCCGCAGCGGCATACCGCGCCGTGTTCGGCTGGAGGTTCAGATGAGCGGCCATCGCGAGGTTCCGCAAGGATTCTGTCGCGCGAATCTCCGAATCCTTAAAAGCACGAGCCTCATCCGCATTGTGGCAAAAACGGTTGCCGAATAATCCTGCCTCGCCCTTCCGAAAGATAACACTCCAAGTTAGCCAAAATATAACTATGTGTTGCGACTGCCACAGCGCCTGACGATTCGGTGCTTTTTCCCACGAAAACGGAGGCAAAATTCGACTGGCCATTGTGGTCACGCTCAGATCCCGCGATCAGTACAGCGCGCAGCCGACGGGAAGTGGCGCGCATCTCGGGAATTTGGGTTGGGGAAAGACATGCGGGCCCTTCGAGGAAGCCTGATCGTGTCCGTGGCACTGCTGCCCGGCACCGCGCTGGCGCAGCAGTCCGTGACGCTCGGTGAGATCAGCGTCGTCGCCACCTCGCCGGTGGGCGGAGGCGGCGGCCTGTCCAGCGGGGCTCAGAACCTCGACAACGCCGCCCAGGGAGCGCCGACTCGCCCGGTTCCGGCCGGCGCAATCCGTCTGCGCGGTTCCGAGCAGCCGCTCAACAAGATCCCCACGACCGTCGAGACCGTCACGGCGCAGCAGATCGATATCGACCGCGGCACCGACAGCGTCGTCTTCTCGCTCGCCCGGCAAACCCCCGGCGTGAACATCAGCGACTCGCAGGGCAACCCGAACCGCCTCGACATCACCTATCGCGGCTTCACCGCCTCGTCCGCGCAGGGCGTGCCGCAGGGGCTCGCCGTCTACCAGAACGGCACGCGCATCAACGAGGCCTTCGGCGACATCGTCAACTTCGACCTGATCCCGCCCCAGGCGATCCAGCGCATCGACGTGGTCACCGGCAACCCGGTCTTCGGCCTCAACGCCATCGGCGGCGCGGTCAACATCCAGATGAAGAACGGCTTCACCTGGCAGGGCACCGAGATCTCGGCCTGGGGCGGCTCGGACGCGCGCACCGCCGGCTATGTCGAGCACGGCAAGATCTCCGACAACTGGAGCTTCTACTTCACCGGCGACGGGCTGAACGACCGCGGCTGGCGCTACGACAGCCCGAGCACGATCGGCCGGCTCTACGCCGACCTGGGTTACCGCGCGCAGGATTCCGAGTTCCACCTGACCGGGCTGGCCGCCCGCAGCTTCTACGGCGCTTCCTCCGCAGCGCCGGTGGACTTCACCCATGTCGACCCGCGGGCGATCTTCACCAACCCGCAGACCACCACCACCGAGGTCGGCATGCTCCAGCTCACCGGCCGGGTCGACCTCTCGCCGACCTGGGACCTGGCCGGCAACGCCTATGTCCGCCGCTTCAGTCAGAGCTATCTCGACGGCAACGCCGGCAACTTCGAGAACTGCAGCGCGCGCTCCAGCTTCCGCGGCTTCCTCTGCTTCCAGGATGATGGCTTCGCGCAGGCGCCGGGCCAGAGCCGCAACGCCTTCGCCAACCAGTTCCTGATCCTGGGCCAGCAGAACCAGCGCATCCCGTTTACGCCGAACGTGCCCTACGCCACGCTCGACACGACCAAGGCCGAGGCGACCGGCTACGGCGGCTCGCTCCAGGCCGCCAACCGCGACCGGGTCTTCGGCCTGCCCAACGCCTTCGTGATCGGCGGCAGCGTCGATGCGACGGATTACGTGTTCAAGTCGTCGAGCACGCTGGGCGTGATCAACCCGGACCTGTCGGTCACCACCGACCCGAACAACCCCTACTACAGCACCATCCCGGGTCTCGGCACGCCCTTCCTCCGCACGGCCGGCGCGCTGGGCATCGCGCCGAGCTCGGTCCAGGGCTCGAACCTGTATCTCGGCCTCTACGCCACCGACACGCTCGACGTGACCGAGCGGCTGTCGCTCACCGCCGGCTTCCGCCTCAACGACGCGCACATCCAGACGCGCGACCGGACCGGCTTCTCCCCGGACGTGACCGGCACGCACGCGTTCACCAAGCTCAACCCGCTGGCCGGCCTGACCTACCAGTTCGACCCGGCGCTCAACCTCTACGGCAGCTACTCGGAGTCGAACCGCGCGCCGACGCCGCTGGAACTGGCCTGCGCCAACCCCGACCGGCCGTGCCTGCTGCCGAACACGCTGGTCTCCGACCCGCCGCTCAAGCAGGTCACCGGCCAGACCTACGAGGTCGGCTTCCGGGGCGTGATCCCGAGCTTCCTCCAAGGTGGTAACTTGACCTGGAAGGCCGGCGTCTTCCGCACCGACCTGACCGACGACATCCTCCAGGTCGCGGTCGCCGGCAACGCGGCGCGCGGCTACTACGTCAACGTGCCCGCGACCCGGCGGCAGGGCATCGAGGTCAGCGGCGAGTACGTCGTCAGCCCCGACCTGCTGGTCTACGCCAACTACGCGCTGGTCGACGCCACTTTCCAGTTCAACCAGACGCTGTCCTCGCCCAACAACCCGCTGGCCGATGACGGCGCGATCGAGGTCCGCCGGGGCAACAAGCTCCCGCTGGTTCCCGACCACCAGATCAAGGCCGGGTTCGAGTACAACCTCACGCCGCACTGGCGGTTCGGCCTGAACGTGTCGGCGTTCTCGTCGTCGTACTTCCGCGGCGACGAGTCGAACCTGAACCGCAAGCTGCCGGCCTACTACGTGATGAACCTGACGACGAAGTACCAGGTGACCAAGAACCTGGAGATCTTCGGGCTGATCACCAACCTGACCAACAACCGCTACGCCACCTTCGGCACCTTCGCGCAGACGGGCGCTGTGGCCGGCAGCCTCTCGATCAACGATCCGCGCACCACGACGCTGGCGCAGCCGCTCTCGGTCTATGCCGGCCTGACCTACCGCTTCGGCCCCGAGCCCGTGGCGATGGCGCCCGAGCCCATCATCCGGAAGTACTGATGATCTCCAAACCCGGTACGCCGAGACTGAAGGAGCCGCCCCTGAGTGGCTCCTCTTTTTGTTTGATGACGTGCTGATCGGTGGCACGATTGAGATGGAAGCACACCCGATCTTCAGGCAGCAGCAGCGCGACCGAAGGCATGCAGCGACCGAACCCTGCGGCCTCAAGCCCTTCCGCGCCGGACGCTTCAGCCATGGACAAGTTCGTCTACTACCTCGTCACCCTGGTCGAGGCGGTCCTCGGGATCTTCGGTGTTCGAGCGCTCTACGAGCAACCCGGCTACACCGTCATCCAGCGCCTCGACCGCGGCGTCGAGATCCGCTCCTACGGGCCCCGGCTCGCCGTCGAGACCGATGCGCGTGGCCAGGGCGACGGTGCAGCGTTCGGGCGGCTGTTCCGCTACATCACAGGCGCGAACCGGACCGGCGGCCGCATCGCCATGACGGCGCCGGTGGAGGCCGGCGGCCTGCGCATCGCGATGACGGTCCCCGTCGAGCAGGGGACGAGCGGCACGATGCGCTTCTTCCTGCCCCGCAAGGTCGCGCAGGCCGGTGCTCCGGAGCCGACCGAAGCCGGCCTCCGGCTGGTCCGGGTGCCGGCCGAGCGCATCGCGGCGCTTCGGTTCTCCGGCCGCCCGACGCCGGAGGTCCGGGCCGAGCAGGAGGCCATCCTCACCCAGGTGTTGGCAGCGGCCGGCATCCGAACGAGCGGGCCGCCGCTGTTCATGGGCTACGATCCGCCATTCGCCATTCCGTTCCTGCGCAGGAACGAGGTTGTGGTCCGGCTGACCGCGTCGTGAACGACCGCACGTCGGAGCACCGCCCTCGAAGAACGGGCCGTCTCTGCCGGCCGGATGGAGCGGACAGGTGGGAGGGCGCGGCCTTCCAGGATCGAATGCCCATCTCCGCCGGGCCTGCGGGGCAATCCGTTTCGAAGGCAGGTCACAGCTGGGTAGCGGCCCTTCCAGGCCCGGTTCGGAATAGGCCGTTTCACCGCCCTCTCAACCGATCGTTAACCAAGCTTGCCGAACCTCGCGGCACGACCGCAGCAGCGAGGCATTCATGGCGCTCGACGGAAACCGACCGCATCCAAGTGCCCTGGCGAAGTATCCAGTCCCGATCGAGCTCATTTCCGCGCTGTTTCGCGCGGATGACGAGGAGCGCGAGCGGATGCTCGCCCGCATGCCCGCCTACGGTCGTGCACGCCTCGCAGCGTACTGCGTCGAGACAGGGCGCTTGGAGGAGCTCGGCCTGAAGGTGGCTCGGGCCTGCGATGAGGCCACGCTCGTGAAGGCTGCAGGCCCCAAGGTGGGCGCCGACCTGTTCGCACGGTCGCGGGCCGGCAAGATGGTGAGCATCGCGCTCCAAGCCGCCTGATCGGGACTCTTTCCCGTCGACTCACCTGCGTGCCAACGACAGGGAGCTGGTGCTTGCCGCCGTTCCCGTGAAAAGGGCAGCCCGCTCTTGAACCCGGCCTAGTCTGAGCCCGACGCGCTCAGCAGGTCGGGCCGGAAGAACAAGCCTGCCTTCAGACTGTCCCCGATGCGGTGAGCGCGCTCGATCAGGGCGAGGGCGATGTCACGCGGGAAATGCGCGGACGCCGTCTCCTCGAACAAGGCGAGCCAGCGCGCGAAGTGCTTGGGCTCAAGGCGGCCGAGTGCGAGATGCTTGCCGAACGGATTGCCCTTGTAGCGTCCGGTCTTGAACAGGACCGAGGACCAGAAGGCCTGGATGGTCGCCATGTGTCGGGGCCATTCCGGATCGGGAATCGCGGCCGCGAAGACGGGACCGATCAGCGCATCGCGGCGCACGCGCGCGTAGAAGGCATCGAGAAAGCGGGCGAGGCTGGCCTCATCGAGGGTGGCATCGAGCATCGTCCCTGAGATGCCGACGCGTGCCGAGCGCTTCAAGGGCCGCGTAGCGTCGAATTTTCACGTGAAAATCGAGGGCTCGACGCTTGCTTCCCCGGGCCCTGGCCACGGAGGTGGGAGCCGCAGCGGGAGGCGCGCTACAGGGATCGGGCACGTCCATCCGCTCACGCCCCCGGAGCGCCCGCGGGCTTGAGCGGCCGGGATCCTGCCTCTGCGCCCCGCACCTCAGAAGCTGTAATAGTCGGTGCAATGCGCCGGGGGATCGCACCGGCGAAACCCCAGATGCAGTCGTCGTAGCGGCTCCAGGGCGCGTAGCCAACACCCAGCGCGATCGCCGGCCTTGCCCCGCCATCGACGAACCGGCCGGCGCGCAGGCTCCGCACTCCGCCTGCAGAGACGGCGCGGGCGAGACGGCCCGGTCTCCGCGTCCTGACCTGGGCCGATCTCCGGCGAACGGGTCCGCACACGCAAGCCTTTGGCGGACCTGCCTCGACATGGGCGAAGGGAAGCGGCGGCGCGCGCCCGGGCCGTGAGAGCGCCACGGTCGGTCCAGCCAGAAGCGCGACGATGAGGACATGGCGGAGCATGGTGCTTCTCTCCCGGCCTCCAGACACCGATGCAGGTCAGTTAGCCCGCATTCCGCGCCTGCGCGTTTGACCGACATCAACCTGACTTCGGACGGCCTGCCGCCGCGTCCATCTGTTGAGGAGGATCAACGCGCGTCGGTGAGACGAGACTAATCTTGAGCCGAGGATCCGGTGGCCTGCCCTCCCTATCGAGGCCGTTCCCCCGGCACCCGGGAGTTCTTCGTGCCGAACGTCGCACGCCTGCCGAGCGAGAGGGTCGATGTGGCACCGCAACCCACGGGAGCCGCTGTCCTGGATCTGGTCCGGGCGCTCCTGCTCGAACTGCACCCCGAGCGCGGCGGGTCGATCACGGTCGATCTCGATAGCGACCTCGAGCGGGATTTCGGCCTCGACAGCCTCGGGCGGGCCGAGCTGCTCCTGCGGCTGTCGCGCAGCTTCCGGGTCTCATTGCCGGAGCGGCTGATCGGCGAGGCGGCGACGCCGGCCGAGCTGCTCGCGGCGGTTCAGGCCGCCGGCACCGCCCGCGGCCCCGACGCCGCCCCCTACCCCGAGACGCTACCGCCGGCTGCCGAGCCGCACCGGGCCACCACCTGGTCCGAGGTGCTCGCCTTCCATGTCCGCCACCACCCCGACCGCCCTCATCTCCGGTTGCAGCAGGAGGGCGGATCCGAGACCGTGCTCACCTACGCGGGCCTCGACCAGCGCGCGCGCCGGGTCGCGG
This sequence comes from Methylobacterium sp. P31, assembly GCA_050632875.1. GTDB lineage: Bacteria > Pseudomonadota > Alphaproteobacteria > Rhizobiales > Beijerinckiaceae > Methylobacterium. The sequence continues at coordinate 1,266,884 of JBODSC010000001.1, forward strand.
CCGGCCTCCTGAAGCTCGGTCTCGCCTTCGGCGACCGGGTCGCCCTCATGCTGCCGACCGGACCCGATTTCTTCCCGGCCTTTCTCGGCACCATCCTGGCGGGCGGCGTCCCGGTCCCGCTCTACCCGCCGTTCCGGCGCGCCCAGATTCAGGATCATCTGCAGCGCCAAGTCGGGATTCTGGGGAACGCCGCGCCTGAGATCCTGATCACCGATGCCGCGATCAAGCCCTTCGCCCGACTCCTGCGCGACGGCGTCGAGAGCCTGCGGGTGCTCACGACCACCGAGGATCTCGCCGCGGGAGACGCCCTGGCGGCGGCCGTCCCGGCCACGGGCGCGAACCTCGCGCTGATCCAGTACACCTCCGGCAGCACCGGCGACCCGAAGGGCGTGATGCTGACGCATGCCAACCTGCTCGCCAACGTCCGCGCCATGGGCGAGGCGGTGGGAGCCTCGTCGGCGGATGTGGTGGTGAGCTGGCTGCCCCTCTACCACGATATGGGGCTGATCGGCTGCTGGCTGGGCAGCCTCTATTTCAGCGCGCCGGCGGCGATCCTGTCGCCCCTGGCCTTCTTGGCCGATCCGGGACGCTGGCTCCGGACGGTCCACCGGCAGCGCGGCACGATCTCGGCCGCCCCGAACTTCGCCTACGAGCTGTGCCTCAAGACGCTGCGCGACGAGGATCTCGCCGGGCTCGATCTCAGCTCCCTGCGGGTTCTCACCAACGGGGCGGAGCCCGTGAGCCCGGACACGCTGGCCCGCTTCGCCCGGCGCTTCGAGGCCTTCGGCCTGCGCCGCTCCGCCCTCACACCCGTCTACGGTCTCGCCGAATGCGCGGTCGGCCTGGCCTTCCCGCCCCTCGGCCGGGGCCCGCAGATCGACTGGATCGACCGCACGGCGCTGTCGCGCGCGGGCGAGGCGCGCCCGACCCCGCCCGGCGCCACGGAGGCCATCGCGTTCGCGGCCTGCGGGCGTCCTCTGCGCGGCCACCAGATCCGGATCGTGGACGAGGCCGGGCGCGAGGTGCCGGAGCGCCGGGAGGGCCGGCTGCAGTTCAAGGGCCCCTCGGCGACGGCCGGCTATTTCCGGCGGCCCGAGGCGACGCGCGCCCTGTTCGCGGGGGCGTGGCTGGAGAGCGGTGACCTCGCCTACATGGCGGGCGGCGACGTCTATGTGACGGGCCGCACCAAGGACATCATCATCCGGGCCGGGCGGAAGATCCATCCGCACGAACTGGAAGAAGTGGCGGGTGGGCTCACCGGTGTGCGCAGGGGCTGCGTCGCGGCCTTCGCGAGCCCCGATCCGCAGACCGGGACGGAGCGGCTGATCCTCGCGGCCGAGACGCGTCTGACCGATGCCACGGCGCTGGCGGAGCTGCGCCGCACCCTGGCGCGGGCCACCGCCGGTGTGATCGAGCAGCCACCCGATGCGGTCGTCCTGTGTCCGCCGCGCACGCTGCCCAAGACGTCGAGCGGTAAGATCCGGCGCGCGGCGACCCGGGCGCTCTACGAGGCGGGCGAACTCGGCCGGCCGGAAGCCGCCCTGCGGACGCAGCTGGCCCGGATCGCCCTCGCGGGCGCCGGAGCGCGGCTGCGCCGGATCGGGCGGCTCTGGTCGGAGGCGGCCTACGCGGCGCTCTGGTGGAGCGGGCTCGTCGCCATCGGCGCCGTCCTGTGGCCGCTCGTGCTCCTCCTGCCAAACCCTGCGTGGCGCTACGCCGCCCTGCGGACGGGCCTGCGCGCGTTCTTCGGCCTCACGCGGATGCCGCTGACCGTCTCGGGCGAGCCCGTCGGGCACGGCGCCATCATCGTGGCCAACCATGCGAGCTATCTCGACGGCGCCGTGCTGGCGGCCGTGCTGCCCGGAACGCCGGTCTTCCTCGCCAAGGACGAGCTGGCCCATCAGCGCATCGCCGGCCCCTTCCTGCGGCGACTGGGAACGGCCTTCGTGCATCGCGGCACGGTGGCCGGCATCGCGGACGCGCAGGCCGTCCTCGGGCGGATCCAGGCCGGCGAACAGCTGGTCGCCTTCCCGGAAGGCACCTTCACCCGGAATCCGGGCCTCCTCGGCTTTCATCCCGGCGCCTTCCTGGACGCGTGCCGAACCGGTGTCCCGGTGGTGCCGGTCGCGATCGCGGGCACGCGGTCGGTGCTGCGCGCCGGCCAGTGGTTCCCACGCCGGGGCGCCATCCACGTCCATATCGGTGCGCCGATCGCCCCCGACGGCGCGGACTTCCACGCGGCAATCCGCCTGCGCGACCGGGCGCGCGCGGCCATTCTCGCGCAGTGCGGCGAGCCGGATCTGGCCCACGAGCTGGGACAGCCGCCCGTCGTGCCGGCTCCGGTCTGACCATGGACGCCTGCCCCGACCCGCAGACCTGCGCAGAGCCCCTCGCGGAGACGGCGGGGACGATCCCGGCCCTGCTCCAGGCCCAGGCGGCCCGCCGCCCGAGGGCGACCGCCTACGTGGCGCACGACCCCGCCACGGGCCGTTTCGCGGCGACCACCTGGGCCGCGATGGCCGAGCGGGTCGCCCAGCGGGCGGCCGCCCTGGTGGGTGAGGAGCTCGCGCCCGGCGAGCGGATCGCCCTCTGGCTGCCGAACGGGATCGAGTGGGTGGCCTTCGATCAGGCCGCGCTGTCGCTCGGACTCGTTGTGGTGCCGCTGTTCCCCGACGATGCGAGGGCGAACGCGGCCGACATCCTGGCGGATTCCGGCGCCCGCGTGGTGGTCGTCCGCGCGGCGGAGGAATGGCACAGCCTCGGCGATCGCGCGAAGCTGCGCACCGCCGTGCGGCGCGTGATCGTGCTCGAGGAGCTGCGGGGATCCGACACTTCGGATCCCCGGCTGCGTGGCCTGCGGACCTGGCTTTCAGGGGCGCGCGAATCCCCGGCAGCCCGCGTCGCCCTCGACCCGAATGCTCTGGCGACCATCGTGTACACCTCCGGGACCACCGGCAGACCGAAGGGCGTGATGCTCTCGCACCGCAACCTGCTGTCGGTCGCCCAAGCGGTCCTCGACCGCAACCCGGGTTCGGACCGGGACGTGTTCCTATCCTACCTGCCGCTCGCCCACATCTTCGAGCGCGTGGTCGGCTGCTATCTGCCGCTGATCCTCGGGGCACCGGTCGTGTTCGCGCGCTCGGTGGCGCAGCTGCGCGAGGATCTCCTCTTCGCGCGCCCGACGATCCTGCTCGTGGTGCCGAGCCTCCTCGAGCGCCTGCGCCATACCGTGACGGAGCGGGCGGAACGGAGGTTGCCGACGCGCTGGCTGCTGCGCGCGACGCTCGCCCGGGGCTGGGACCTCTTCGCCGCCCGGCGTGACGGCCGGCGACTCGGCTTGGCCCGAACCGCCATCGGCGCCCTGCTGCGCGGCATCGTGGGGAGATCCATCCGCCGGTCGTTCGGCGGCCGTCTGCGGCTCGCGGTCTCGGGCGGGGCCGTCCTGCCGGAGGACACCACCCGCTTCTGCCTCAGTCTCGGCCTGCCCCTCGTCGAGGGATATGGCCTGACCGAGGCGGCCTCGGCGGTCACGGGGTTCAAGCTCGGCCGGACGCGGCCGGGCCTCGTCGGGCCGCCCCTGCCCGGGATGGAGATCCGCATCGCCGGGTCGGGCGAGATCCTCGTCCGCTCGCCCGGCGTGATGCTCGGCTACTGGCGCCGCCCGGACCTCACCCGGGACACCCTGCGCGACGGCTGGCTGCACACGGGCGATGTCGGTGTGCTGCGGGCGGGCGATCTGTGCATCACCGGCCGGCTCAAGGACATTCTGGTCCTGTCGACCGGCGAGAAGGTCTCACCCGAGGCCGTGGAAGCCGCGATCACGCGCGATCCCCTCTTCCGGCAGGCCATGGTCGTGGGCGAAGGCCAGGCGCGCCTGTCGGTCCTGGCTGTGGTCGGCGCGGCGACGTGGATGCAGCTCGCGCAGGGCCTCGGTCTCGATCCGGCAACGGAGGGCGCGCTCGACGATGCCGCCGTCCGGCGGGCCGCGCTGGATCGGATTGCCGCGGCGCTGCACGACTTTCCCCGCGCCACCCGCGTGCAGGCCGTGCGACTCCTGCGGACGCCATGGAGCGTCGAGGCCGGGCTGCTCACGCCTACGCTGAAGCTGCGCCGTGCCGCCCTGCTCGACCGGTTCGCGGACGCGGTGGCAGCCTTGCGCGGCGAACCGGAACCGCCGGCCCGCTGAGCGGGCCGGCGCGCCAGGACAGTCCCTCGAAGGCGGAACCGGCCCGACTTGGCCACTCAGTATTTGTTCGTCAAAACCGCCTCTATTCCGTACCGAACCAACCGGTCCTTTGATCTTATGCCCGACCGAATGCGATGAGCGACCTCAAATGCGATATGGTTTTTAGATATATATTCTGGAATCATGGGGAATTCGACAAAGAACCCGGACAATGCCTCGACCGCCTCTTTGTGGGCTTCGACGGCAAGCCGAATATCCGATGGTGACATCGCGACCTCCCTTCTTGCAAGAAAGTTTGAAGCCGAACCCGGAAACGGCAGCGTTGATCTCTGTCAATCCGCACGATTGCGCGGCGGATCTACTCTGCGGCGGCCGACGAATGCCGTTGCCGCGCTGACGTCGGCCCTTGTTTTCGGGGAGACAGAATCGTGATGACAGTCACGCTCTCAGACCCGGCCCGATCGACCGGCTTCGCCGGTCGTCGGGCGACGGCCATCGCGAATGCCAACTGGTTTCGGGCCCTGGCCAGCCGGGCGCTTCGCGATGGCCAGCCCGAGAGCGCGTTGCGCGCCGCAAAGGCCAGGAAGGCGGCCCGGCTCGTGGTCGCGCGGGCGCGACGCGACGGCCTCCTGCTGGATCAGCGGGTCGGGGCGGTTTGAGGCACGGGCCCGTCCCACCGCCGGATCGGGTTTGTGCTGGATCAAGGGACATCGTGCTGCGGCGTGCAGGATCCCTGCATGCTAGGTCGGCCGGAGCCCGTGATGACCAAGCCCTCGGGAGAATCCCAACTCTTCGATCCGTTCGGGATCGTGCCGCTCCTGACTGCATGGGGGCCCCTCCTCGGGGCGGCCCATGAGCTGAAGGATATCGATGCCGATTACGTCCAGACGATGCTGGAGAACGACATCTCCGGTACGCCGGAGAGATTTCGCAATCTCGCGCGGCTGATGAGGATCCTGCACATCGATCCGGAAGCGATCAGGCTGAACGAGCCCGCCCTCATGAACGAGCTTGAGGCCAATTGCAGCCGGTGCAAGCAGCGCGATCGCTGCCTGCGGGAACTCGCCTCGGGAACGATCGGCGACACCTACCCGGAATTCTGCCTCAGCGCACCGCGCCTCGGCCGGCTTCTGCCGGCCTGAACCGACAGGCCGGGCCGCGGTGGCGCCGCCATCCCGAAGGCTGGCGGATGCGGTCGCGAGGCAGACTTCACGCTCCGAAGGCGAGGCGATGAAGCCGGGCTTTCCGGTGGGCCTCCGCGACGGTCGCGCAAGCGGCACCGTCCGGATCCTGCCTGTGCTCCCGCGGCGCAGGGCGGTCGGGACCGGGCAGTCCGGGAGGCGGCGACGCTGCCCGTTCGAGGCTTCCGCGGCAGGGCGGCTCGGCGTGGGAGAGATAGGCGGGCCGGAACTGGGCCAGTTCCTCCAGCTGGCGCCGGTTCAGGATCGTCAGGCGCCGGCTCTTCAGGGCGATCAAACGATTGCGGCGCAGTTCCTGTAGCGTGCGGTTGATGTGCACGCTGGTCTGGCCCATCGCGTCGCCGAGATCGCTCTGGGTGATCGGCATGGGGCAGGAATCCCCGTCGGCGAGGCCGATCGCCGCCAGCCGCGCGTGCAGCTCGCAGAACAGGTGGGCGAGGCGCTCGATGCCGGTGCGGCAGCCGAGACTGACTGCCCATTCCCACTGGATCGCCGCGGTGGCCAGCGCCTCGCGGTGAAAGGCCTCCTCCAGCGCCGGACTGCTCGCCATCAGGTCGCGAAACGAGCAGGCCGGGATCTGGGTGACCGTGACCGGCGTCAGGGCCGCCACGGCATGGGCGCACCGGCACTGCCGCGGGACAGCAGGCTCGCAGATATCGCCGGGGAGGAGGATCGAGACGATCTGCTAGCGCCCGTCCGCGAATTGCCGATAGCGGCAGGCCCAGCCCGTGAGGATGATCTGGGTGCCGTTCAGGCTGTCGCCTTCCGCCACGATGTCGGTGCGGGCCGCCACGCTGCGCACCGGCGCCAGGGCCTCGGTGAGCCGGATGCAATCGACGTCACCGAGGCGCGCAAACCTCTCCAGCTTGCGGATCAGGTGCTCGACCAAGACGCCCCTCCCCTTGCAGCCTCCAAACCTGAGGCGGTCCGCCGGATAGGCCTCCGGCTGACGGGCCGAATTGCTTCACGTCGACCAGCGCGGCCGGGCGCCGCTCATGCATGCGTCCGATAGGTGCCCGTCAGCTCGGCTTCGCTCAGGATGTTCGCGCGTGCGTGGTCCCAGACTTCTGCGGCCGACGGCCGATCCCCGAGGCCTAGCGTCCCGACTCCCAGGGCCGCGAGACGGAGGCGGTAGGTGTGCGGCGGGTCGCCGGCAGGCGGCTGCGGCCCGTCGTAATGCGGTTTCCGGAAGTCGTTGACCCCGTGCCGCAGCCCCTCCACCCGGGCTCCCGAGCTGCCCCCTCCGGCAAATGCCGCCGCTCGGCCGGAATGTCGTAGACGATCCAGTGCCGGAACGACGGGACCGGTGCGTCGGGATCCTCCATCAGGAGGACGAAGCTCTTGGTGCCGGGCGGCGGCTCCGTCCATTGCAGAGGCGGAGACACGTTGGTGCCGCGCCGGGCGTAGCGATCCGGGATCGGGCCGCCATTCTCGAATGCCGGGCTACTCAAGGCAAAGGCCATCGTCGCCACCCATTGTGATTGTCATCTTCGACCGAGAACCTGTTCGAGCGCCCTCAAACCCGGCAGAGTTCCCGCCATGCCCCCTGCCCCAAGGGCCGAGGACAGGAGGGTCCAAGCCCGTCAGGCTTCAGGACCACCGATATGCGTCGGAACGGGGCCCGCCTCGAAGCGGCCGAGCCAGGATTTCGGACGCAAGAACCTGCTGGCACGGCACGATTCGAGAGCCTCTCGATCCGAACGGCTGGCGAGAGGATCACCGCGTACAGCCGACGCAGATTCCCCGCGTGATGGCGTCGTCGCGGATCTGATCCGGCGTACGCCGCTGGATCTCGCTGCTCTCATTGGTACCGAGCTTATCCGGCTTCGGCACAGTCGCACCGCTCCTGGCGATGTAATCGCTCCGGTTGGCTGCAACTTCCATCGGATCCGAGGCATCGCCGGCCCAGACCAGACCCGGCAGCGACACCGAAATGCCGATCAAATACGCAATAGCGAGAGGATGCCGCATAGCCGTCTCTGCCGCAGAGATTGAGACGGTATTAGAGACTGATCAGGGCTCGGCGCATTGATTTATCTCAAGACTTCAGCGGGTGGTGCCGCGCTCTCGCGGGTGGTTGGGGGGCATGGTGTTGCGCTAGATCAAGGCTCGCCGGTCTAGGGCGGGCAGAGTCCGCCCGAGGCTCCGGGCCGGGAGCCTCCGGGACGGACCCGCGGGACAGAGCTGCGGGCCGGACCTGCGGGCCAGAGGCCGGGAGGGACGCCATGACCGACAAGGACCTGCGCCGGGCCGTGCTCGACGAGGCTCGACTTCGACCCCAGCCTGGATGCCGGCGCGATCGGCGTGACCGTCGAGGACGGCGTCGTCACGCTCACCGGCCATGTCGGCAGCTACGCCGAGAAGGTCGAGGCCGAGCGCGCCGCTCGCCGCGTCCGGGGCGTGCGCGCCCTCGCCCAGGAGATCCAGGTCCGCTACCCCGACGACAAGAAGGTCGCCGACGACCAGATCGCCGCCCGGGCGCTGGCGATCATCGACTGGTCGGTGCACCTGCCCAAGGACGCGCTGCAGGTCAAAGTCGCCGGCGGCTGGATCACGCTCTCCGGGGCGGTGGCCTGGCAGTACCAGGTGGCGGCCGCCGAGGCGGCGGTGCGCAAGCTGTCGGGCGTGCACGGGGTGACCAACCTGATCACCGTCCAGCCCCGGGTCGCGCCCAGCGCGGTCAAGGACAAGATCCTGCAGGCCTTCCGCAGGAGCGCCCTGTTCGAGGCCGACGCCATCAAGGTCAGCGTCGCGGGCGACACCGTCACCCTCGAGGGCGCCGTCTCCGCCTGGGCCGAGCGCGAGGCCGCCGAGCGCGCCGCCTGGTCCGTCCCAGGCGTGCGCGCCGTCAACGACCGCATCGTCGCCCTCGCCTGACCAGGACAGCCGGGCAGGGACGCACCGGATTACCCGATCGCCAGGAACCCACAGACAGCCATGGAGAGGCGCAATGACGGACAGCCATTCACACGATGTCGTCGGGCATGAGGGCATGCGCGGGGAGCGCGCCCTCGAGGACGACCGGTTTGCCGGCCGCATCGGCGAACATGTGAGACGGGCCTTGCAGGACATCCTGAAAAGCCCCGAAACGCTGCGGCAAGCGATCCTGTCGGGACCACACGAGCACCAGTTGAGCCGCCGGGTGGCCAACGGCTTGGATCCGGCCGCGCTGACGGCGCTGTTCGCTGCCGGCGGGATCGGCTTCGGCCTGGCTTGGCTGATCTTCGGCCAGCATTGGCACCGGACGGATTACGTCGCGCGCCGGATGAGCCACAGCAGCGAACGAGTGGTCTAGAGCGCACCGCTTTTCACGGAAACAGCAGCGTGCCCCAAATCATTATCATGGCAGGATGCGGACAACCGGACTCCCCTTTCCCGCAACCTGCTCTGAGACCCAACTGATTTCACCCGCGGCCGACCGGCCGCTCACCTCCGAAACCCGACACCCCATACGGCAAATCCGTGCATGACACTTGAACGCAGTCGAAGGAACTCGCCACCATGGACGACTTCGATCACATCCTGAACTGGAAGCTTCTCCGGGGCTCGCACCGGTTTCCTGGCCCCGACGGGGGACCTGCATCAACGAGGCGGCGATCGTCGCCTGCGGCTTTCCCTATCAGTCGGTCGCCTCGGTCGGCCGCATGCCGGACTGCTTCTCGCGCCCGATCTGCCAATTTGCCATGCGTCTGAACGACGAGGCCACCGACGAGGAGCGGAGGCGCCTGTTGCCGTTCGTGACCCGCCTCGCCTGTGCCGACACGCCCGAAATCGAGCTTGAGCGCGCCCGCTATATTGACCAGCATATCAACTTCGACCGGACGCTGCGATACCACTTCTCCTTCGACCGCGGCCTTGCCGCCCTCGAAGGTGCCCTGGCGATCGGGCGGCAGGCGGACCCGCTCGGGCTGGACGTGGCGGCGTCCCGGCTGGAGGCGGTACGCCCCCGGCAAAGTCGGATAGGAAGAACGCCCGCTTCCTGCCCGCGGCGATGAAGGCGTGGCTGGGACTCGGGAAGACGGCCGAGGCGGAGACCGAGACCCTCGCGAGCAGCTAGCGTCGCGCAAGGCTGCAGGAGTGCCGGGACGGGGCATTCGGTCTCCGAGGTGCGCCCCACTCCCGGTCCTCCGCGGCGCAGGCCCGGATCGCCGCGCCAATCCCCGGGCCGTCAAGCCAGCGGAGCCGGAGCACCGGAGGTGCAGGCCTTCAGGTGCTCCCGGAACCAGCGCGCCGCGTGCTGCGCCACCGTCTCGAGCGTACCCGGCTCCTCGAAGAGGTGCGACGCACCGGGTACGACGACCAGGCGCTTGACGCAGGTCAGACGGGCCAGGGCCGCCTCGTTCAGCGCGAGGACCTCCGGGTCGCGGCTGCCCACGAGCAGAAGCGTCGGCGCCCGCACGCGAGGCAGAACCCCGCCCGCCATGTCGGGCCGGCCTCCGCGCGACACGACGGCACCGACCTGCTCCGGCTCGGCGGCGGCCGCGACCAGCGCGGCCGCCGCCCCGGTGCTCGCGCCGAAATAGCCCCGCGGGAGCAGCCGCAGGTCCGGCTGGCCGGGTAGCCACGCGGCCACCGCGCGCAGCCGCCCGGCCAGGAACGGAATGTCGAAGCGCAACCGGCCGGTCCGGCGGTCGGCCGTCTCCTCGTCCGGGGTCAGAAGGTCGGCCAGCACCGTCGCGAAGCCCGCCGCGTTGAGAGCCTGCGCGACGCTGCGGTTGCGCGGGCTGAACCGGCCGCTTCCGGAGCCGTGCGCGAACAGGATGACGCCGCGGGAATTTTGCGGGACGCGCAGGTCGGCATCCAGGAACGCGGCGGCGGTCGGAATCCGGATCTGCTGCTCGCGCGGGGCGAGGATTTCGTCCATGGCCAGCTCCGCCCCTGGGGTGAGGAATCGCGCCGGCGGCTCACAGGCCGACCGGGAAGGTCTCCGGCACCTCGCCCGCATCCCACTCGGAGGTCCGTTCCAGCGGCGTCACCGCGCGGGTCTCGTCGAAATGGAGGATCGCGTCGAACTGGTCCGAGAGCTGTGCCCGGAAGTAGTGGCTCTGCAGCTCCGTATCGGGTCGGTAGATGACGCCGATCGCCCGTTCGGTGCGGGCGGCCCGGAGCAGCTGCGCCGCCTCGCTGCCGGCCGTGAGGGGCAGCAGGAAGCGGTCTACGCCGAGGGCGTGGAACAGCGCCTCGTAGCTGCCGGGTCGGGCGGGGCGGACACGCTTGCGCTCCGCCGGCTGGTCCCAGTCGGAGGCGGCCGTCACCGTCCCCGCATAGGTGCTGAAGCCGACGCTCACGACGGCACGGCCGTAGCGCTCCCGCAGCAACTGCCCCAGGTTCAGTTCGCCCCGCTCACCCATCGCGGTGGCGCGCGCGTCGCCGAGATGGGAATTGTGCGCCCAGACGGCGATCTTCACGGGGCCGGGGCGACGCTCCAGATGCGCCACCAGCCGCTCCAGGCTCTCGGCCATGTGGCGGTCCCTCAGGTTCCAGGAGGAGACCTCCGCGAGGAACATCGTGCGGTAGTAGGCCTCGGCGCTTTTCACGACGCGCGCGTTCTGCTCGGCGTTGAAGAGTTCCTCGCCGTCGGTGCTGCCGCTCCACGAGAGGGTATCGGCCGTGCGCCGCCGGAGGGCGAGGAGCTGGGCGACGGCCTGCTCCTGGCAGGAGCCGATGCCCTTCAGCCCGGTCATGAAGCCGTAGACCTGCCCGCTGTCGCCGAACCGGTCGAAGCAGGCATACCGCGCGCGCGCCGCCTCGGCATCCTCCGGGTCGAGCGTTTGCAGGCAGCGGAGCACCGCCTTCATCGAGGCGCGCAGGCTGTAGAGATCGATGCCGTAGACGCCCACCCGGGCCTCGGCCGGCACACCCTGATTATGGGTGCGCAGCCACTCGACGAAATCGACCATCTCGGTGTTGCGCCACATCCAGGTCGGGAAGCGACGGAAGCCGGCGAGCGCCTCGACGGCGTCGAGGTCGTCGCTGTCGCCGCGGACATAACGGTTCACCCGCCAGGCATCGGGCCAGTCGGCCTCGATCGCGACGGCCCCGAACCCCTTGTCCATGATCAGCCGCCGGGTGATCTCCGCCCGCTCCCGGTAGAATTCGTGCGTCCCGTGGGAGGCTTCACCGAGCAGCGCGAAGCCGGCATCGCCGATCAGCGCCAGCAGCGGATCGTAATCGTTGGGGCCGCCCGTCAAGGGGATCGCCGTCTCGCGCAGGCTCCGGAGGATCGCGGCGTCCGGCTCGTCGTCGGCGCGCGCCGCGGCGGGGTCGGGCGCGCCCGGATCCTGCGCGCGTCCGAGCAGGCGGCGCACCTCGTCGTCGCTCGTCTGCGTGAAATCCCGGTAGGCGGCACCCACCGCCCAGAACGGTTCGGGCAGGTCGGCGCAGATGACCGCATCCGCCTCGTGTTTCAGCCGCTCGACCGTGTCGCGGGAGGCGGTGGGCACGGCCACGACCACCTCCTTCGGCTGGCGCTGCCGGATCGCCTGGATGGCGGCCTGCATCGAGGCGCCGGTGGCCAAGCCATCGTCCACCAGGATCACGGTACGCCCGCGGACCTCGGCTGGGGCGCGACCGCCGCGATAGACGCGTTCGCGCCGCAGAAGCTCCTCCCGCTCCCGCGCGGTGACCCTCTCGATCAGGTAAGGGGGAACCTTCAGGGACGCGACGATGTCCTGATTGAGCACCCGGACGCCGCCACTGGCGATCGCGCCCATGGCGAGTTCCTCGTAGCCCGGCACACCGAGCTTGCGCACGACGAACACGTCGAGCGGCGCGTGCAGCGCGTCGGCCACCGCGACCGCCACTGGAACGCCGCCGCGCGGCAGCGCCAGGACCACGACATCGGGGCACCCGGCGAAGGTGGCGAGTTCCTTGGCGAGCTCGCGCCCCGCTTCGGCGCGGTCGCGAAAGATACGCTCGGCCATCGCCACCCTCCCGCTGCGCGGTTTCTGGAAGTGGATTGTCGACCGCCGGGGGGCGACCCGATGCGTCGGGCCCGCCCCGGGGTCGCGTTCGGGGCCGGTTACGCGGCCTGAACCGCGATCGTCTTCTCGGCCTTCGCCTCCGCGGTCTTCGGCAGCGTCACCGTCAGGACGCCGTTCTTGAGGACTGCCTCGATCTTGCTCGCGTCCACGCCCGGCGGCATGCGGAATGCGCGCTCGATGGAGCCGAACCGGCGCTCGGACAGGTAGAAGCCCTCGCCCCTCTCATCCTTGTCCTGCCGTTTCTCCCCCTTGATCGTCAGCATGCCGTCGGTGACTTTGACCTCGATATTCTTCTCGTCCATCCCGGGAAGCTCGGCCGTGACTTCATAGCAGGCCGGCTTGTTCTGTATGTCGGCCACGGGAGACAATTGCCACATCGCGCCGCTGGTGAACGGCATGGTCGCCGCCCCGAGGAAATCGAAGGGCACGCGCTTCAGGCTGCGCGCCAGATCATCGATGAGATGATCGATGTCCCGACGAACATTCTCGAACGGCCGCCATTCGGCCGGTGCGGACGACCGCTCCGGCCCGTTGCTGTTGACCGCCACTTTTGTACCGGACTCGGCCATTGTGATTGCCTCCTGTGAACCTGTGAAAAAGCGGTCCGTATCGGTACGGCCCGCTCACCGGCGCGACATTGATCCACCTCAAGATCAGCGGCATCCGGAAGCCCGAACCGCAGTAGTGATAGGCAATTTCAGGTACGCACCCGATATCGCGACGCCATCGACAACAAGGACAAGATCGTCTCAAGCTTATCGGCGCACGGCATCTACGCGCGCAGTGTCCGCGCGGTGGCAGGCCGCTCTTCCCTCTGCGGGGCACGGCAGCCTCCGGCTCCCCGGGCGGTCCGCGCAGCTGCGCGGCGATCCTGCCTCAGCGATGATGCGCGGAGACGGCGCGCAGGACTTCGCCCGAGAGACCGGCCCCCACCTTGTGCGAGATGTCTCCGAGGCTCACCATGCCGACGAGCTTCTGGTCGGCATCGATGACCGGAAGGCGGCGGATCCGCTTGTTTTCCATGATCTTGATCGCCTGAACGAGATCGTCATCGGGCGCACAGCAGACGACCCGGGTGGTCATCACGTCGTTCGCCGTCATCGTCTGCGGATCCCTGCCGTCCGCCAGGGCCCGGCAGGTGATGTCGCGGTCGGTGACGATGCCGACCAAGTGGCCGTCCGCCTTCACGGGGAGCGCGCCGACATCGGCATCCCGCATCTGCCGGGCAATCACATCGACGGGCGTCTCGGCAGCGACGAACGTCGCCCCTTTGTGCATGACATCACTGACTTTCATGAGCCTGCCCTCATGCCGATCGGTTCGGATCTGCCCGCGGCTCAGGCCTGAGCGGGCAATGTCTCGGACTTTCTCGTTGGCCGGAATGACCGGCATTGATGCAGGTCAACGGTGAAACTTCGCCACAATCGAGTATTCATTGGAAACGACAGCCGGTTCGCGAAATTGATCCGCGAACGCGGTCAGTACTGCGAACTATCCCGGTCCGCTCTCCCGGACCGTACGGACACCTGCCCGCAGGGCCGTTCAGGATCCGGGGCTGCCCATCCCGCGACGGCGAGGCTGTGCTGCCAGGACGGAGACGGCTTCGCGGGAGCCGCCCCGGTTCAGTGCGCCATCAGGGTGGGAGCCGTTATCCCGCGCAGGGCATCACGGCTCGCTCCGCCGAGGAGGGCCTCGCGCAGGCGGGAATGGCCGAAAGCCCCCATGACGAGAAGGTCCGCGCCGGCCTGTGCGACCTCGGCCAGCAGAGTCTCTGTGACGGAGGTGTCGCTGAAGATCGCCCGGTAATCGGCAGTGATGCCATGGCGGCCCAGATGTTTCACCAAGCGGGGGCCGCCCTCGCTGACGCCGGAAACAGCCTCCGTCTGCACGGTGAGGACGCGCACGCGATTGGCCCGGCTCAGGAGCGGCAACGCATCGGACAACGCCCGCGCGGCCGAGGCGCTGCCATCCCACGCTACGGTGACGGCGCCGAACCGCGCCGGCCGGGCCCAGCGCGCCGGCACCACGAGGATCGGCCGTCCCGCTCCGACGAGAAGGTCTTCGAGATAGGCATCCGTCGGCTTGTCACGGCCGGGATCAGCCTGCTCGATCACGACGAGATCGGACATACGAGCCCGATCCAGCAGGCGGCTCCGGATGTCGGTCGCCCCGCCGCAAAGGGTTTCCGTCTCCGTCGGCACGCCGGCGGCCTTGGCAGCGTAGGCCAGGTTGTCGGCAGCATCGCGGGTCGCCTCGAGCGCCGCCTCGCGCGCCGAGACGACGAAATCGTATGGCAGCTCCGCCAGGGTGGTCTCATCCTCGCCGCTGTCCGGCTGGATGCACAGGCAACCGGTGGCAGCGCCGACCTCCCTGGCCAGGGACAGTGCGTAGGGCCCGGCAGCCTCTCCGACCGTGTCCGTGACGACGAGCAGATCCTTGATCATGGCGCGCATCCTGTAGGGGGCGGACCGCGATCCGCGCACCGGTCAGGGCTGGCAGCGTGCGCCGACGGGGCCACCCCGCCTTGATTCATCGCAAAGGTGCAGCGGCCGGCCCCTGCAGGCGCCGGTCGGTGAATCCCGGTGGCCGGACGCCTTTTGATGTCCCTCAAAGCTGCCCCCGGATCATCGGCTGATCCTTGCCGCTCGTCCGGGCGCGCGGAGGCATGCGATGCGTGAGGTTTTGATCGTCTTCTATTCGCGCTCGGGCACGACCGGCTTGGTGGCGCAGGCGCTCGCGACCGCTCTCGGCGCCGACCTC
This sequence comes from Methylobacterium sp. P31, assembly GCA_050632875.1. GTDB lineage: Bacteria > Pseudomonadota > Alphaproteobacteria > Rhizobiales > Beijerinckiaceae > Methylobacterium. Next base: position 1,282,012 of record JBODSC010000001.1, read on the forward strand.
GATCGGATCACCACCGCGACATCCTATGCTGGGGCGGCCGGATACATGAGGGGCATCTGGCACGCGCTCCGCCAGATCGGCCCGCCGGTCCGGAGACATTTCGACCCGGGGCAGTTCAAGACCGTCGTCCTGTGCTCTCCCGTATGGGCCGGCAGGCTTTCCGGGCCGATGCGGACATACCTCCGGGAGGCTGGGGAGATGGCCCACGTGTTCGGCGTCGCCGTGTCCGGCTCGGGCGGCCCGCAAACATCCTTCTTCCGGGAGATGGAACGGATCAGCGGCCGCGCCGGCATCCCCGCTCTCTCGCTGAGCCAACGCCAGGTCCTCACCGGGGCGTACCGCCCGGCCTTGGACGCGTTCGCGCAGAAGGTGCGCCATGTCCGGGGCGACGCGGCCGAGGATCGCCCGCGTGCGGGCGGAGACGCGACGGGCCGGCCTGGCTCGCACGGGCTCCCGGATGGCGGCCTCATCGCTTGAGGGTGTGCACCAGGGGGAGGAAGTTGATCGCGATTTCGAGGGCGATCAGCAGGACGACCACGATCTCCAGGCGCAACGAGCGGTTCGTGTGGATCAGGTCGGTGAGCGCCGTCGCCGTCTCGCCGATCACCGCGAGCTTGCGATGCAGAGTGGTCGTCCGCTCCCGCAGCTCGTACTCGTCCTCGATGCGCGCGTAGAGGCGTTCCAGGCCCGGCTGATCCCACAGCACCTCGGGCTTCTCCTCGACCGCCACGCGCCCGGACACCCGATGCTGCACGAGCAGCGTGCTCCCGATATGCTTCAGGATCGCCCGGCGGCCGCCCGAGGCGCGCCCCGTCTCGGCCAGGCGCCGCGCCAGGGGATCGATGACGTCGAAGACCGCGGCGACCTCAATCTCGTTCTGCGCCAGCGCCGTGCTCTTGGCGAGGATGTCGGCGATGACGACCAGACGCTCGGGCGTCAGATGGCGGATGGCGATCCGGCCACCGGGCGTCACATGATCGTCGTGATCCGGCCCGATCTCGATCGTGGCGGTCTCCTCTTCCGGCCGCGTCACGGGACTGCGGACGCGCGTCCGCAGGCCGGCGGCGATGGCGTCCTCCTCGATCGGGGACAGGCCGACGGTGACCACGGCCCCGTAGCGGAAGACCACCGCGAAGCCGCCGCCCGCCCGGAACGCGAGGGGATTGATCGACAAAGTGTCGGTGCGTTCGAGGCCCGCCGTGTCGATGCGGTCGCCGAGGATGCGGGCGCGCGCGATCAGGCGCTGCGGTTCGGCCGATTGCGTGTCCTGGTTCAGCGGTACCCCCACCTCGTTGATGGAGCGCCGGGCCGTGTGAGGGACCCGGCGCCCGGTTCGGCAGCCCGAGGACAGGGATGCGGGGCCGGCTTCGACCCGCCGCGGCAGCATGTTCGGGCGCGACCCTGTCCTGGTCCGCCCGGGCGCCGCGACCCTCATTCCGGCGCGCCGGACGATCCGTGGTGGACAAGCCCGCACAGCCGGGGCTGTTCCTGGCCGTTTCCGGGCCGATCCGGCGGCAGGGCCCTGCGGAAGACGCCGTTTTGCCCGGACCGCGCCCCGACGCCGAGCCCGGTTGATCTAGCTCAAGGCTCCCCGAGGCCCTCTGCAACACGGTTCGGACGGCAACGGCGACGCTCGCGCCTTGCAGGTGGAGGGAGCGGACGATGCGCACCATCGACAATCAGCCGGAGGATTTTTTCCTGAACGGGTGGAGTCTCCTGCTCGGCATCGGCCTGATCGTGGCGCCCTGGTATTTCGGCTTCGCGGCCGAGAGCTTCGCGGCCTGGAACGCCTGGATCTTCGGCGCCACGGCCGTGATCCTCGCCGTGCTGGCGCTGATGCAGACCTACGACTGGGAGGTCTACGCGATCGCGGCGGCGGGGATCTGGACCTGCCTCGCCCCCTGGGCGCTCGGATTCCAGGAGGCCGCGGTGGCGACGTGGGCGCACGTGATCTTCGGCGTCGCTCTGATCGTCTCGGCGAGTTCCGAACTCTGGCGCCTGCGCGAATCTCCCTCCGCCTATGAGATCTGAGCGGTCCGTCGCGCCCGGCCGGCATGCCGCGGATCGCGCGGTGCGGATAAACCCAGCAGTGCCCGGACCGGGCCGAGGATCGAGGTCTGGATGATCGCCGCACCATCTGGGGTTACCCCGTCGCTGTCGTGGACGCAGCGTCTTCGATGGCCGCTCCGTGCGGCGCGCGCCAGCAATCATCCCATCCCGCCCCCGGTCCCGGATTTCTGGACCGCGACCCCGGACGCCCTGGCAGCGACGCTCGGCTGCGGACCCGGCGGTCTCTCGACCGAGGAGGCCGGCCGTCGCTTGGTCCGGTACGGGGCGAATGTCGATGCCCCCGCCCAGATCGTGACCCATCTCGGCGCCGTCCTGCGGCGGATCCTCGAGCCGCTCTCGCTCATCCTGCTGGTGGCCGCGCTGGTCTCGGCCCTGTCCGGCGACTGGATCGGCGGCGCGATCATCGCGATCATCCTCGCGCTCTCCATCGGCCTCGACACCGTGCAGGAGGGACACGCGCTGAAGGCCGCGGAGGCCCTGCGCCGCTCCGTCGCCCTCAAGGCGGAGGTCCGCCGCGACGGCGTCTACACGACGATCCCGGTGGAGGACGTCGTCCCGGGCGACCTCGTCCGCGTTCGGGCCGGCGACATCGTCCCGGCTGACGCCCTGATCGTCGCGAGCAACGCCTTCACGGCCGCGGAGGCGGCGCTCACCGGCGAACCCTATCCGGTCGAGAAGCGGCCCGGTACCGTCGCCGCCGCGAACCCCGCCGAGGCCTCCAACGCGCTGTTCCGCGGCGCGGTGGCGCAGACCGGGGAGGCCGTCGCGCTGGTCGCCGCCACCGGCCGGGCCACGATGTTCGGCGCGGCCGCCGCGGCCCTCGGGGAGGAACCGGACGCGTCGCCGTTCCAGCGGGACCTGCGCGATTTCGGTCTGGTGGTCGCCCGGATGACGATCGCCCTCGTCGTCGCGGTTCTGGCCTTCCGGGTCGCCTTCGGCCGTCCCGTCCTCGACTCGCTGCTCTTCTCCGTGGCGCTGGCGGTCGGGCTCACCCCCGAACTCCTGCCGATGATCACCACCGTGACCCTGTCCCGCGGCGCCCTGCGCATGGCCAAGCGGAAGGTGATCGTGAAGCGGCTGGCCGCCATCCACGACCTCGGCGCGATGACGATCCTGTGCACCGACAAGACCGGCACCCTGACCGCCGCGGAGATCACACTGACCCGCAGCCTCGACGGGACCGGCCGCGGCGATCCGCGGCCGGCCCGGCTCGCCGCGATCGCGGCCGATCTCGGCGGCGACCGCGGCTCGCTCGATGCCGCCCTCGTCCGTGCCGCTCCGGATGCTGCCGCCGGCTGGCGGCTCACCGGCCGCCGCGCCTTCGACTTCGCCCGGCGCTCCGGCTCGGTCCGGGTGGAGGGGCCGGAGGGCGCGGTCCTGATCGTGAAGGGCGCGCCGGAGGCGGTGCTGGCGCTCTGCACGCACCGACGCGAGGGTGAGGTCCACCGGTCGATGACGGAGGCGGAGCGCGCGGAGGCGCTCGACCGCGTCCGCGCGCTCGCCGGAGACGGCATGCGCAGCATCGCGGTGGCCTCGCGCACCGGCTCGACCGGTGCAGCGGATACGGACGAGACGGATCTGGTCCTGGAAGGTTTCTGCGCCTTCGCGGATCCGCCCAAGGCGACCGCCGCGGCGGCCGTCGCCCGCCTCGCGGCGGCGGGCGTGCACGTGAAGATCCTCTCCGGGGACGATCCGGTCGTGGTGCACCGCCTCGCCGGCCTCGTCGGCCTCGCGGGCGAGACCACGCTGTCCGGGGCCGAGGTCGCGGCGCTCAGCGACGAGGCCCTCGCCGTGCGCGTGCGCGCGGTCGACGCGTTCGGGCGCCTGACGCCCGACCAGAAGGTGCGGGTGGTGCGCGCCCTCAAGGCCGACGGCGCCGTAGTGGGCTTCCTGGGCGACGGGATCAACGATGCCCCGGCCCTGCGGCAGGCCGATATCGGCCTGTCGGTGGAGGGCGCCACCGGCGTCGCTCAGGCGGCGGCCGACATGATCCTGCTCGCCCCCGATCTGGAGGTCGTGGCCGACGGCGTTGCGGAAGGCCGCCGGACCTTCGCCAACATCCTGAAATACGTCCGGATGGGCGCGAGCTCGAACTTCGGCAACATGCTGTCCATGGCCGCAGCCTCGGTGGCCCTGCCGTTCCTGCCGATGTTGCCGACCCAGATCCTCTTGAACAACCTGCTCTACGACCTCTCCGAGGTCGGCATCCCCTTCGACGGGGTGCGGCCGCAGGCCACCGCCGAGCCGCAGATCTGGGACATGGGGCGCCTCGTGCGGTTCGCCTCCGTGATGGGCCCCCTGTCGTCCCTGTTCGACCTCCTGACCTTCGCGCTCCTGCTGGTCGTCTTCGGCGCGGCGCCGGAGACCTTCCGCACGGCTTGGTTCTTGGAATCGATGGCGACGCAGATCCTCGTGATCTTCGTCATCCGCACCAGCGGGCGGCCCTGGCACGACTGGCCGAGCGCCGCGCTCGCGACCTCCTCGCTCGCCGCCCTCACGGTCGCCCTCGTGCTGCCGTTCACGCCGGTGGGTCCCTGGTTCGGTTTCACGCCACCGCCAGCGCCCGTCCTCCTTGCAATCCTGGCGATCACGGTGACCTATCTGGTCCTGGCCGAGCTGGTGAAGCCCTTCGTGCTCGGCGGCCGCGCCGCGTCCGGACGGGGCCGCATCCTGCCGAGGTCGCGGCGTCGATCCAGACCGGCCTGACCCCGCTGGGAACCACCCCGATGCCGTCCGAGGACCAGAACGCGGTCGTGACGTTCCTGACGCAGGCGCTGGCGGGCGCGGGCGCGGTGGAGACCGTGACGACCCACATCTCCCGCCTCTTCCTGGCGGGGGACCGCGTGTTCAAGCTGAAGCGCGCCGTGCGCTTCCCCTATCTCGATTTCTCGACCCCCGGACGGCGCCTCGCCGCCTGCGCGGCGGAGGTGGCGCTCAACAGCCGCACGGCGCCCGCCCTCTACCGCGGCGCCCGCCGGATCACGCGCGAGCCGGACGGCGCCCTGGCCTTCGACGGGGCCGGGAACCTCGTCGATGCCGTCGTGGAGATGCGCCGTTTCCCGGAAGCGGACCTGTTCGACGCGATGGCGCGGGACGGGCGCCTCGGCCCGAGCCACATCGCGGATCTCGCGCAGGCGCTGGCGGCCTTCCATGCCGCGGCGGAGATCCACCGCGCGCGCGGCGGGGCCGCCGCCATGGCGGCTCTCGTCGACATGAACGACGCCGCGCTCCGGGCGACCGGCCTCGTCCCGGCCGACGCCGCGGAGGCCCTCGCGGCGCGGCTCCGGGCCATCCTGGCGCGGCACGCCCCCTGCTCGACGCCCGCCGCGACGCCGGCAAGGTCCGCCGCTGCCACGGCGATCTGACCCTGCGCAACATCTGCCTGTTCGAGGGCCGGCCGACGCCGTTCGACGGCATCGAGTTCAGCGAGACCATCGCGACGATCGACGTCCTCTACGATCTAGCCTTCGTGCTGATGGATCTCTGGCACCGCGACCGCGTCGACCTCGCCAACCTCCTGTTCAACCGCTACCTCGACGCCGCGGACGAGACCGACGGGATCGGCCTGCTGCCCTTCCTGATGGCGACGCGTGCCGTGATCCGCGCCCACGTCACGGCGGCCCAGGCGGAGGGCGCCGGCGACGCGGCGACCAAGACCGCGGAGGCGCGGGCCTATCTCGACCTCGCGCGGCGCCTGCTCGCGGACGCCCCCGCAGCCCTGCTGGCGGTGGGCGGCTTCAGCGGATCGGGCAAGTCGAGCGTCGCCGCGGCGGCAGCCCCCTGGATCGGGGCGGCTCCGGGGGCCCGCATCCTGTCGAGCGACCGCATCCGCAAGCGCCTGCACGGGGTCGGCGCGCTCACGCGCCTGCCGGACTCCGCCTACGATTCCGCCACGTCCGAGCGCGTCTACGCGACCCTGCGGCAGGAGGCCGGGCGCGTCCTGGCCGCAGGCCACGCTGCGGTCGCGGACGCGGTGTTCGACCGTCCCGTGGAACGGGCGGCGATCGAGGCGGTGGCCCGGGAGCGGGGCGTCCGGTTCTGCGGCGTCTGGCTGGAGGCACCCGCCGCGACCCTCGCGCGCCGCACCGACGCGCGCACTGGCGATCCCTCGGACGCGACGGCCGCCGTCCTGGCCGCCCAGGTCGAGCGGGGTTGCGGTCCGCTCGCGTGGCACCGCCTCGCGGCCGACCGGCCGCTGCCGGCCCTGCGCGCGGATGTCCTGTCCGTCTGCGGCCGTCCTGGGGCGGCGACGCAGACGCCCGCGATCAGGCCGGCGCCGATACCAGCCGATTGACCGCGCGGGCGATCGGCGCCTCCTCGTCGGCCGGAACGACGTAGACGGCGACCGCGGAGTCCTCCCGGCTGATCCGCTCGTGCCCGGCGGCGTTGCAGGCCTCGTCGAGGGCGACGCCCGCCCAGGCCAGCCCGGCGCAGATCGCCGCCCGGACCGCGGGCGCGTTCTCGCCGATCCCGGCCGTGAACACGAGGGCGTCGAGCCCGCCGAGCGCGGCCATGAGCGATCCGGCCTCCCGCACCGCCCGGTAGGCGAACAGGGCGAGTGCCTCCGCGGCGCGGGGATCGGCGCTCGCCTGGAGCACCCGCACGTCGTCGCTGAGGCCCGAGACGCCCAGCAGGCCGGAGCCTTCATTCAGGAGGTGCGCCACGGCGTCCGGGTCGAGGCCGCGCTCGCGGATGAGGTGGAGCACCAGTCCGGGATCCACCGCTCCGGAGCGGGTTCCCATCATCAGCCCGTCGAGGGCCGTGAAGCCCATCGTGGTCGCGACGCTGCGGCGCCCCTTCAGGGCGCAGAGGCTGGCACCGTGTCCGAGATGGGCGACGATCACCCGCCCCTCGGCCCGCGCGCCCGCGATCCGCGGCAGGGTCTCGGCGATGTGCTGGTAGGACAGGCCGTGGAAGCCGTAGCGGACGATACCCGCGTCGGTGAGCGCGCGCGGGATCGGGAAGAGCTGCGCGAGCCGGGCTTGCGTGCGGTGGAACGCGGTGTCGAAACAGGCGACCTGGGGCAGGCCCGGCCAAGCCCAGGTCACCGCCCGGATCGCCGCGAGGTTGTGCGGCTGGTGAGCCGGCGCCAGCGGCGTGAGGCGATCGAGGGCGGCCAGCACCGCCTCGTCCACGCGGACCGGCTCCGCGAAATCCGGCCCACCATGGACCACCCGGTGCCCGGCGGCCGTCAGCGTCAGGTGCGGCGCGCGGGCCAGCGCGTCGAGGAGCCAGGCCACAACCGTCTCGTGGTCGGCATGTGGGATCACCGGAGACGCGGCGAGGAAGGATGTCTCGGTTCCGAACGCGTCGATCTTCGCGGCGCGGCCGATGCCCGAGACGCCGCCTCGGCACAGAAGCGTCTCGGTTCCCGCCGTGTAGAGGGCGAATTTGAGGCTCGACGAGCCGGCGTTCAGCACGAGAATCGTCGGCGTCATCAGGGTGTCCCGGCGCGATGAGCGAGGAGCTGCGCGAGGGCGCAGGAGGCCAGGCGCACCTGCGGGCTGTCAGCGCGGCTCGTCAGGACGATCGGGACGCGCGCGCCGAGCAGGATGCCGGCGGCGTCGGCGCCCGCGAGATGGATCAGCTGCTTGGCGAGCATGTTGCCCGACACGAGGTCCGGCACCACGAGGATGTCGGCATCGCCCGCGACCGGCGACACGATCGCCTTCGCGGCCGCGGCGGCGCGGGAGACGGCGTTGTCGAAGGCCAGGGGTCCGTCGACGAGCCCCCCGTGATCTGGCCGCGCTCGGCCATCTTGCACAGGGCGGCCGCGTCGAGGGTCGAGCCGAGCTTGGTGGAGACCGTCTCGACGGCCGAGAGGATCGCCACCTTGGGCTGCGCGATACCCAGCGCGCGGGCGAGGTCGATGGCGTTCTGCACGATGTCGCGCTTCTGCTCCAAGCTCGGCGCGATGTTGACGGCCGCATCCGTCAGGAACAGCGGCTTGGGGTAGCTCGGCACGTCGAGGGCGTAGACGTGGCTCATGCGCCGCTCGGTCCGCAGGCCCGTCTCCCGGGGAATGGTAGCGGCCAGGATCTCGTCGGTGTGGAGCGCACCCTTCATGAGCGCGGCCACCTGTCCGGCGCGGGCGAGGGAAACCGCCCGTTCCGCCGCGGCGTGGCTGTGGGATGCATCGACGATCTCGATGCCGTCGAGCGTTAGGCCGGCCGCGCGCGCTGCGGCCTCGATCTTCGGCCGCGGCCCCACCAGAACCGGCACGATCAGCCCGGCCTCGCGGGCGGCGCACGCGCCTTCGAGCGAGGCCGCATCGCAGGGATGGACGACGGCCGTCCGCGCCGGGGCGAAGCGGCGCGCCGCCTCGATCATCGGGTTCCAGTGCAAGCCCCGCTCGTGCAGGTGGACCTCCGGCAGCAGGACGCGCGGCCGGCGCACCTTCTCGGTGGGGGCCAGCACCTCGGCCTCGCCGGTGATGACCGTCTCGCCCTGCGCGTTCAGGCAGACGCAATCGAGGCGGACCCGCTGATCGGCGGCATCCTTCTCGCGCACGGTGACGCGCGCCGTCACCGCGTCGCCGATCCGGACCGGGTGCAGGAACCGGAGGGTCTGGCCGAGATAGATGGTGCCGGGCCCGGGCAACTCCGTGCCGAGCACCGCCGAGATCAGCGATCCGCCCCACAGACCGTGCGCGATCACCCCGTGGAAGCGGTCCGTGGCGGCATAGTCCCGGTCGAGATGGGCGGGGTTCACGTCTCCGGAGGCCAGCGCGAACAGGCTGATGTCCTGCGCCTGCAGGGTGCGGGTCAGGCTGGCGGTGTCGCCGACCGCGATCTCGTCGAAGGTGCGGTTCTCGATGAAGCGAAGCGGTTCCATCAGGCCACCCACTCAGGCTTCCAGCACGTAGGCGCCGGGCGCGTCCCCGAGCACCGCGTAGCCCGCGGCCGGTGCGCCCATCGCGGGCAGCGGCGCGGGCGGCCCCGACCGCTCGGCCAGCCAGGCGGCCCAGGCGGGCCACCAGGACCCTTCGCTCTGCGGGGTCTGCGCGATCCAGGTGTCGGGATCGCGGTAATGGTCGGTCGCCCGCGTGGTCCGGATCCGGTGATGGGCTTGCGGCCGACCCGGCTGCGCGACGATCCCGGCATTGTGGCCGCCGCTGGCGAGGACGAAGGTGACGTCGGTGTCGGCGAGCGGGTGGATCTTGAACACCGAACGCCAGGGCGCGACGTGATCGCGCTCCGTGCCCACCGCGAAGACCGGGACGCGGATGTCGGTCACGGAGACCGGCCGGCCTCCGACCTCGAAACGGCCTTCCGCGAGATCGTTGTCGAGGAACAGGCCGCGCAGATATTCGGCGTGCATCCGCGCCGGCAGGCGCGTCGCGTCCGCGTTCCAGGCCATCAGGTCGGTCATCGGCTCTCGCCGTCCGAGGAGGTAATCGCGGACGATCCGGGACCAGATCAGGTCGTTCGAGCGCAGGAGCTGGAAGGCGCCGGCCATCTGCCGGGAGTCGAGGATTCCCCGGCTGCGCATCAGGCTCTCCAGGAAGCTGATCTGGCTCTCGCCGATGAACAGCGTCAGCTCGCCGGCCTCGGTGAAGTCGAGCTGCGCGGCGAACAGGCTGAGCGAGGCGAGACGCGCGTCGCCGTCCCGGCTCATCGCGGCGGCCGCGATGGCGAGCAATGTGCCGCCCAGGCAGTATCCGGCGGCGTGGATCGGGTGGTCGGGAACGATGGCCGCGACGGCATCGAGGGCCGCCATCACGCCGAGCCGGCGATAATCGTCGAAGGACACGTCCCGATCCTCCGGACCGGGATTGCGCCAGGAGATCATGAAGACGGTGTGGCCCTGGCCCGTGAGGTACCGGACCAGCGAGTTTTCGGGCGACAGGTCGAGGATGTAGAACTTCATGATCCAGGCCGGCACGATCAGCACCGGCTCCGGCCTGACCGCGGCCACGGTCGGGGCATACTGGATCAGCTCGATCAGCCGGTTGCGGAACACGACCTTGCCGGGCGAGACGGCCACCGCGCGCCCGACCGGGAAGGCGTCGGCGCCGACCGGCCTCAGCCCTTCGGCCGCGCGCGTGGCGTCCTCGGCGGCGTTGAGCAGGCCCGTCACGAGGTTGGCGCCGCCGGTCCGGACGGTCTCGCCCAGCACGACCGGATTGGTCCAGGGCAGGTTCGACGGCGAGACGGCGTCGAGGACTTGGCGCGCCACGAAGGCGACGAGGTTCTCGTGGGCGCGGCAGACGCCGGGCACGCCGGTCGTGGCGTTGTGCCACCATTGCTGGGTCAGCAGGAACGACTGGCAGGCGAGGCTGAACGGCCAGACCTGCCAGGCCGGATCGTCGAAACGGTGGTCCTGGGGCAGCGGATCGATGCACGGCGCGGCGTGGCCCTGCAGGACAGCGCTCCGGGCCGCGAACTGTGCGAGACGCATCTGCTTGCGCAGAAGCTTCATCACCAACGTGGCCTGCTTGCCCGGCGAGAAGGCCGCGTGGATGGCCCAATCGAACCACGCCTCCGCGAGGGCCGCGGGCGAGAGGCCCGCCGTCATCCGGGCGACGGAGGCATGCACGCTCTGATCGATCGCGCGCCGGACCGGCGCCAGATCGTCCTCTTCCTCGGGGGGATCGGAACGGGATGCGGGACTGCGGACCTCCGGGACCGGGAACAGACGCAACCAGGGCAGCGACGGCTCCACGGCCGTGTCGGCCGGGTTTCTCACATCCGCGTCGAGCATGCACGATCTCCTGCGACGCCGCGAAGCTATGGCATGCGCGAGTGCAGACCCGTGATTCAGATCAAGTCGCCGCGGCCGGACGGTCACCGGCCGCGGTCGCCCGGCCTCACGACAGGGCGATCGTCTTCCGGAACCGCAGGACCGCCGCGGCGACGAACACGGCGCCGATCGCGCTCACCACAACGATGCGGGTCCAGACCGCGTCGAGACCGGCGCCCCGGTAGAGGATCGCCTGCGCGAAGGCCACGAAATGCACCGTGGGGAGACCTGGAGGAGCGTGGAGAGCCACGGGGGCATGCTCTCCAGCGGGGTGTTGCTCCCGGACAGCATGGCGAGCGGCAGGTAGACTAGGAGGTAGAGCAGCCCGAGCTGCGGCATCGAGCGCGCGAGGGTGCCCAAAAACAGGCCGATCGCCGTCGCGAAGAACAGGTATGCCGCCGTCCCGGCCAGGAACAGCGGGATGGAGCCGGTGACCGGCACGTGCAGCAGGCCCCGCACGACAATGACGAGGGACAGGCTCACGGCCACTAGGATCACGAGGCCGTTGGACCAGACCTTCGCCATGGCGATCTCGAAGGGCGTGACCGGCATCACCAGAAGGTGCTCCAGCGTCCCGCGCTCGCGCTCGCGCACCACGGCCGCGCCGGCCAGGATGATCGCCAGCATCGTCACGCTGTTGAGGATCCCCATCACGCTCGTGAACCACGCCGTCTCGGCGTTGGGGTTGAAGGCGATGCGCGCGACGAGCGCGACCGGCACCGGTGCCGCGATCCCCTGGCGGGTGACGAAGCGGGCGACCTCGTCGTCCACGATCTGCTGCGCGTAGGCCGCCCCGAGGCCAGCCTGCACCATCGCGGTGGCGTCGACGTCGAGCTGGATCCGGGCGGGTCGGAGCCCGAGCAGGTCGGACTGGAAGCGCGGCGGGATATCGAGCACGAACGTGTAGGTTCCGGCGTTCAGCGCCGGGACGATGTCCCGCTCGGCGATGGGGACAGGCGGCTTGAAATAGGGGGCAGGAAGGCCTGCGTGATCTGCCGCGACAGCGCCGAGCGGTCCTCGTCGACGACGGCGATCGCGGCGTTGTGCAACTCCTGCGAGCTGCTCTGCGCCTGCGCCAGGATGGCGAGGGAAAAGCTGTAGACGACCAGACCCAGCAGGACATAGTCGCGCCCGAAGCTGCGGAGCTCCTTCGTCCCGAGCCAGAAGATGTTCGCGAGGGCTGTCACAGCGCAGTCCCGTCCGCGGTCAGGATTCCTGCCGGGCCATCGCCAGGCAGGCCGCGCCGGTCAGGACGGGGATGAAGGCCGCCAGGATGATCAGGCTGCCGGCGAGGTCGGCCCAGCCGAGCCCCTTCGTGAAGGCCCCGAGACTGACCGGCAGATAGTAGCTCATGGGGAAGAGCCGCCCCAGGACACGCCCCAGGCCTGTGAGGGCGGCGACGGGGACGAGCATCCCGGCAAACATCGTGGCGGGCAGCACGGTCAGGATGGCGGTGCCGAACAGGGCCGCGATCTGGGTCCGCGCGAAGGTCGAGACGAGCATCCCGTAGGCCGTCGTCGCCGTGACGTAGATCAGGGTGCCGACGAGCAGGACCGAGGCGCTGCCCTTCAGCGGAACCCCGAAGACGAACTGGGCCAGCGCGAACATCAGCGCGAAGTTCACCAGCGCGAGGCCGATATAGGGAAGCTGCTTACCCAGCAGGAATTCCAGGCGGGTCAGGGGCGTCACGTAGAGATTCGTGATCGAGCCAAGCTCTTTCTCGCGCACCACCGCCAGCGCCATCATGATCGCCGGAATGAGGGCGAGCTGGAGGGCGATCTGCGCCGGGACCATCGCGAAGATGCTGTCGAAATCCTGGTTGTACTTGAATCGCACCGCGATCTCGGCCTGCGGCGGCGGATGGGCCTTCGCGGGGAATCGCCGGTGATCGGACAGATAGAGCTGGTGCACCCCGGTCAGATAGCCCCGGATGGTCTGCGCGAAGAACGGCCGGGCTCCGTCGATCCAGGCCGCAACCTGCGTCGGCCGCCCGCGGGCCACGTCCCGGCCGAAGCCCGGCGGGATCTCGATCGCGGCCGCGATGTCCCCGCGGGCGAGCCGCCGTTCGAGATCGCCGAACCCCGACAGGGGCGCCGTCTCCACGAAGTAGCGCGAGCCCCGGAGCTCCTCGAGATAGGCGCGGCTCTCGTGGCTCCGGTCGTGATCGAGCACCGCGAAGGCGACGCTGTTCACGTCGGTGGAGATCCCGAAGCCGAAGACGAGCATCAGGAAGGTCGTGCCGAGGACCGCGAAGGCGAGGCGGATCCGGTCGCGCGCGAGTTCGAGCGCCTCGCGGTGCGCGCAGGCGAGGAGCCGACGCGGGCTGAACAGGGCGGCGCCGTGCGCCCGGGAACCGGACGGCGGAGCCCCCGCCTCCGCGATGACGGGGGTCTGCGCGGGCGCCCCGGTGCCGCCGGCCGCGGCCCGTTCGAGGAAGGCGACGAAGGCGTCTTCCAGGGTGGCGGCCCCGCAGCGCGCCACCAGCCCCGCGGGGGTCTCGATGGCCAGGACCCGCCCCGAATCCATCAGGGCGAGGCGGTCGCAGCGTTCGGCCTCGGCCATGAAGTGGGTCGACACGAAGATCGTCACGCCCTGGCGGCGCGCGAGGTCGAGCAGCAGGTCCCAGAAGCGGTCGCGCGCCGGCGGATCGACCCCGGAGGTCGGCTCGTCGAGGATCAGAAGCTCGGGCCCGTGGACGACCGCGACCGCCAGGGACAGGCGCTGCCGGATGCCGAGCGGCAGATCCTCGGCGCGCTGGTCGACATGCCGGGCGAGGTCGAACTGCGCGATGAGACTCGGCCACCCGCGCGCGCCGGACCTCCGGGGCGAGCTGGAATAGTCGGGCATGCAGGGCGAGGTTCTGCCGCACCGTCAGCTCGGCATAGAGCGAGAAGGCCTGCGACATGTAGCCGACCCGCCGGCGCGCCGCGATGCCGCCCGCGGCGACCGGCTTCCCGAACAGGAGCGCCTCGCCCTCGGTCGGGGGCAGCAGGCCGGTCAGGATCTTCATGGTCGTGGTTTTGCCGCAGCCGTTCGAGCCGACGAACCCGAAGATCTCCCCGGGCAGGATGTCGAAGCTGACGCGGTCCACTGCCGTGAAGGTGCCGAACCGCCGGGTCAGGTTCCGCGCCGTGATGATCGGCTGGTCGCGCCCAGGCGCGGCCTTGGGCGGTACCGGCTCCCGGGGCGGAGCCGCGTCCGCCTCCGGCAGCAGGGCCGCGAAGGCGGCCTCGACGCTGGCCGCGCGGGTCCGCCGTCGCAGCGCCTCCGGGGAGCCCGTGGCGACCACCCGGCCGTCGTTCATCGCGACGAGCCAGTCGAATGCCTCCGCCTCCTGCATGTAGGCCGTGGCGACCAGCACCGACATGGCCGGGCGCCGGGCCCGGATGCGCCCGATCAGTTCCCAGAACTGCCGGCGCGCGAGCGGATCGACCCCCGTGGTCGGCTCGTCGAGGATCAGCAGGTCGGGATCATGGATCAGGGAGCAGCAGAGGCCGAGCTTCTGGCGCATGCCGCCGGACAGCTTCCCGGCCGGGCGATCCGCGAAGGGCGTGAGCCCCGTGCCGGCCAGGAGTTCGGCGATCCGCGCCGCCCGCTCCGCAGGCTCCTGCCCGAACAGGCGGCCGAAGAAGTCGATATTCTCGCGCACGCTGAGGCTCGCGTAGAGATTGCGCCCGAGCCCTTGCGGCATGTAGGCGATCCGCGGGCACACGGCTGCCCGGTGCCGGGCCTGCGCGATGTCGCCGTCGAGCACTGCGACGCGGCCGGCCTGGATCCGCCGGGCCCCCGCGAGGATCGCGAGCAGCGTCGACTTCCCGACGCCGTCCGGCCCGATCAGGCCCACGAGCCGGCCGCCGGGGATCGCCAGCGTCACGTCGTCCAGGGCCACGGTCCGGCCGTAGCGGTGCGCGAGATGCTCGACTTGGGCGACGGTGAGATCCTGCGGCCTCATCACGGCTCTCAGGGTGCCGTCGGGATGGGCGCGGGAGTCGGCGGCGGGCTCGGGAGGAGCGAGGCCGGCCACGCGGCCGTCTCGTCGGTCCGGATATAGGCGATCCCGGGCAGGCCGCTGCGGATGAGGGTCTCGCGCCCCCGGAGGCGCTGCGGGTCGATCCGCACCCGGATGCGGAACATCAGCTTGTCGCGCTCGTCGCGGGTCTCGACGGCCTTCGGCGTGAACTGCGCCTGGCTGGAGACGAAGACCACCCGCGCCGGGATGACGTGCCGGGGATAGGCGTCGAGCACGATGCGCGCCTCCGCGCCGATCCGGACGCGGCCCGCCTCCGACGTCGGCAGGTAGACATCCATGCGGACGTCGGAGGCGTCGAGCATCGTGAAGACCTTGCCGCCGGCACCCAGAACCTCGCCGACATTGGCGACGCGGTACTCGATGGGCCCGTCGCGCGGCGCGATGAGGGAATTGTCGGCGATGTTGACCCGGATGTAGGCGGCGCTCTGCCTCACGGCCTCGAGGGCGTGCCGGGCCGCGCCGACCCGCGCCGCGGCCGCCTCCTGGGCGGCCTGCGCGGCGTCGGCGTTCTGCCGCGCGACCTCGAGGGCGTGTTGGCCGGCGCCGAGCCGCGCCTCGGCCGCACTCAGCGCCGCGGTTGCCTCATCGGCTGCCTGCCGGCGCATGTCGAGCTGCTCGGCCGTCGCGTAGCCTCGCGACGTGAGATAGGTCGAGCGGCTCAGTTCCTGTTGGGTGAGCTTCACGTGGCTCTGCTGCTGCTGGACGTTGGCCTTGGCTTCCTCGACGACGCGCTCGGCTTGGCTGACCGCCGCCTGCGTGGCGAGAACCTGGGCCTGCTGCTGGGCGAAGGTCCGCTCGGCCTCCTGCACGCCGTTTTGCGCTTGGCGGATCTGCGCCTCCGCCTGGCTCAGCTGTGCCCCCAGGCCCCGGGTATCCATCACGGCCACGACCTGTCCGGCCCGCACCATGTCGCCCTCCTCGACCAGAAGACGCGCGATGCGGCCGGCGAACTTGGTATCGATATCGATCACGTTCGCTTCGAGCCTGCCGTTCCCGAAGGCGAAGCCCGGCGGCAGCAGCGGCCGATGGGCGTTCCACCACCAATAGCCGCCCCCGGCGAGGATCAGCAGCACGAGCGCAGCCGTGAGCCACAGGCGCACCGAACGGCGATGCGGCCCGGCGGGCGGGGGCGCGCGGGAGATGGGACGACAGCCCCGCCGGCGGGGACGACTGGGCCGGAAACGATCTTGCCGGGGACGACCTCCGCCGTCCGGTCGCGGGTGCTCAGGGCGGGCTGGATCGCGTCCAGGCTCATGGAGGGTCGCCCTCGATCTGCGCCCCATCGTCGGGGCGCGCGCCGGGACGGTCGCAGGCAGCCGCATCCGCGGCATCGGCCTCCGCGTCGTCGGGAGAGGGCAGGACCATGCCGGTGATCGGCTCGACCCAGGTCAGGTGGTCGCGCACCGCAACGACGCCCGGAACACCTTCGACGGCGGCGCGCACCGCGCCCGCTCGCGCGCGTCGGTGATCCAGCCTTGCAGCTCGACCGTCCCGCGCCGGACGGAGACATCGATCGTGGCCTTCGGAACGCAGACGGCGCTGTCGAACGCGGCGAGGATGTCCTGACGGATCTCGGCATCGCTGCGGCTGCCGGCGGGCTGATCCGCGGCCAAAGCGGCCCCGAGAGCCCGGACGACATCCGCCCGGCTGACCATCCCGACGACGGAGCGTCCGCGCAGGACCGGCGCCCGCTTGATCCCGGCCCGCGTCAAGGTCTCGACGATCGCCTGCAGGGCGTGTCCTCCGTGACGGTGGTCACGGGACTGGACATCACTGCTTCGGCCCTCCGGCCGTGCGTGTGGGCGTATTCCTCAGCGAGCTTTCCGGGGCTGCGGAGATACTCGATCCAGCGCGGCCCGCGGCGTTCGGTGCCGAGTTCGACCCGGCGGAGCAGATCGCCCTCCGTCAGGATGCCGACGAGCGCGCCCTGCGCATCGATGACCGGCAAGCCGCTGACATCGGCTTCGAGCATGAGGTCGACCGCGCGCCGGAGGGTCGTGTCGGGGCAGACGCTGACCACGGGCGCCGACATGATCTGACGCGCGCATATCTCGTGTGGCCCCGGATGCGACCGGTCGCCTACGGACGGCGACAGAGCATCGGGCGACGGGGCCTGATCCGGATCACGGGTGAGCCCTTGCATTCACGACCTCCCAGAGTGGGATCAGGTTGGGATCGGTGCGCGGACGAGACCGCCTCATCCTGCCGCGCGTCGGATCGGAGGATCGACCAGCCGGCATCCCGCAGGGATCGCCGGCCGCCGGAGCAGGTTGCACATTCCGGCGTTCCGCTCGCCTTGCGCTGGATCAATCCCGGCCGGCCGCGGCGGGTATGCAGCGGTCATCCCCTCACGGCTGAGCGGATGTCCCGCGCTCGTCCGGCTTCAGTCGCAGCACCGGTCCCGCATAAACCTGCCGGTCCATGACCGACTGGTCGATATCGCGCGCGGCATTCGCGTAGGTCTCGAACCGCCGCTGGAGAACGGCCCGCTTGATGCTGTTCTTGCTCTTGATCATGGCGGCCTTCGCCTTGTCGGCCCGCCGCCGCAGCTTGGTTGCCAGCTTGCCGTAAGACTTGTCGATGCGGGCGCCGACCCGGTCGGCCTCATCGCTCAGGCTCGTGGCGAGATCGCGCTTCATGGCTTCACCTCTTCGCGGTCCTGCCATTCATCCCCGCCGGCGCGACCTGGGCGTTGATCCAGCGCAAGGTACAGGCCGGAGGGGCGGTGCAACCGTTGGCGCCATGGGGCGGGGGACAGGCGGGAGCGACCGCGGCATGGCGAGGGAAGCGGCCGCTCGGGGCGCGATCGGATCCGGGCCGCCG
Organism: Methylobacterium sp. P31; assembly: GCA_050632875.1. GTDB lineage: Bacteria > Pseudomonadota > Alphaproteobacteria > Rhizobiales > Beijerinckiaceae > Methylobacterium. The sequence continues at coordinate 1,299,677 of JBODSC010000001.1, forward strand.
GATCTCGCCGGATGGGCGACACGGCTCAGGGGCTGGCTCGCGATCCTGCCCCTGGCCGGCCTCTGCGCCGGGCTGGCGGCTCAGGCTCTGGGACGTCCGGATCTCGCCACCTGGGCGTGGACGCTCCCCACCCTGATCGTCCTCGGTCTTCTCCTGGTCCAGGTCGGGAGCAGCCTGGCACGCGGCGATGTCGGTCTGGATCTCGTCGCTGTCCTCTCGATGGGCGGCGCACTCGCGCTGTCCCAATCCCTGACAGCCGTCGTCATCGCGCTGATGTACGCGGGCGGGCAGTCCCTCGAAGCCTATGCGGCCGGACGGGCGGGGCAGGCGATGGCGGCGCTGATCAGCCGCCAGCCGCGCACGGCGCTGCGGGAATCCGACGGCGCGGTCGACGAGGTGCCTGTCGAGGGGCTCGTCCCGGGTGACCGCATCCTGGTCCGCGTCGGCGACGTTCTGCCGGTCGACGGCCGCGTCGCTGCGGGCCGCGCCGTCCTCGACCAAGCGAGCGTGACCGGCGAGGCGCTTCCGGTCACTTTCGAGACGGGCGCCTCCGTCCTCAGCGGTACGCTGAACGTGGGCACGCCCTTTTCCCTGATCGCCGAGCGCCGCGCGGCCGAAAGCACGTATGCGGGCATCGTCCGGCTCGTCGAGGCCGCCCGGGCCCAGAAGGCCCCGATGGCCCGCATGGCCGACCGCTACGGCCTCGCCTTCCTGGTCCTCACGCTGGCGCTGGCCGGGGGTGCCTACATCGCAACCGCCGATCCGCTCCGCGCCTTGGCCGTGCTGGTCATCGCCACGCCCTGCCCGTTGATCCTGGCAGTGCCCGTGGCCCTCGTCTCCGGCCTGTCGCGGGCGGCCACGATCGGCGTCATCGTCAAGGGTGGGGGCCCTCGAAGCCCTGGCCAAAATCAAGGTTCTCGTGGCCGACAAGACCGGCACGTTGACCCACGGCACGGCCCGCCTGAGAGCGATCCAAGTCCTCCCGCTCTTCTCCGAAGCCGACATCCTGAGCCTCGGCGCCTCCTCGACCAAGCCTGCGGCCATCCGATCGCCCGGGCCCTGGTCGAGGAAGCGCGCGAGCGCGGCCTGGCCCTCGTCCAGCCGGCGGAGGTGACCGAGATGCCCGGCGCGGGCATCTCGGGCCGCGTCGGAAGCCGGCACGTCGACGTCGGCGGCCCGCGCCTGATGCGGACGCGCGGCATCCCGTTCCCGCATCCGGAGGCCGACCCGGGCGAGGCGGCCATCGCGGCGACGGTGATGATCGCCGTCGATGGCACGCCCGGGGCCGTGCTGGACTTCGCCGACCCGCCGCGCCCGGACGGCGCGCGGGTTCTGGCCGACCTGCGCGCCTGCGGCGTCGCGCGGATCGTGCTCGCGACCGGCGACCGGCGGGCGGTGGCGGAGAGCGTGGTCGCCGGCCTGCCGGTGGACGCCGTTGCGGCCGACCTGGACCCGTCCGGCAAGACCGCGATCGTGGTCGCGGAGCGGGCGAACGGGCCCGTGATGATGGTGGGCGACGGCGTCAACGACGCGCCCGCCCTGGCGGCCGCCGATCTCGGCGTGGCCCTCGGCGCCCGGGGCGCGGCGGCAGCCGCCGAGGCGGCGGACGTCGTCCTGCTGGTCGACAGCCTCGACCCGCTGCCGCAGGCCATGCGCATCGCCCAGCGCGCCCGTGCCATCGCGATCCAGAGCGCGCTGGCCGGTCTGGGATTGTCGCTGGCCGGCATGGTCGCGGCGGCGCTGGGCTACCTGTCGCCGCTTCAGGGCGCGCTCCTCCAAGAGGTCATCGACGTCGCCGTGATCCTGAACGCCATGCGGGCCCTCGGTCCCGGGATCGAGGGGCTCGGGTCGCCGGATCAGGGCCGGCTGTGTCCCTCCTGAGCGACCGGCGACGGTCCGCCCGCGGACCTTGCGCTGGATCAAGGCACGGGCGGCGGGCCGGGGCCAGCATCCGCTGCCTCGGCAACGACGGACGGCGAAGGGGCTCATGGACTACGCGAATATCCTCGTCTCCGCCGACCTCGGCGCGGCAGCCGCGGACCGGATCAGCCTCGCCGCGGGCCTGGCCCGGCGCTTCGGGGGAGTCTCACGGGCGTGGCCGCCCACAAGATCCCCGTCCCCATCCTGGTGCGCGACGTCCGCGACGCCGTCGACCACATCGAGGAGAACGCGGCGCAGGTCCGTGGCCTCCTGAGGCAGGCGCGCGAGCTGTTTGCACGGAGCGCGGGGCCCGGGGTCAGCACCCACTGGCATTCGAGCTTCGACGATCCGGTGTCCCATCTGGTCGCGCAGGCCTGCGCGGCCGATCTCGTGGTGGTGAGCCGCCGCGGCCCCGACGACGAGGATCCGGGGCCGCTCGGCGTGGCGCCCGAACCGATCCTGATGGAGGCCGGCCGGCCCGTCCTGGTCGTGCCGCCGCGGACCGTTCACCTGAAGGCGGCGCGCATCGTGGTCGCCTGGCAGGATGCACCCGAGGTGCGGCGGGCCGTATCGGCCGCCCTGCCCCTGATCCGGGAGGCGGACCAGGTTTTCGTGGCGACCGTCGGCGGGAGCGCCCAACCCGGGGAGGCCGAGGACGTGGCCGGCCACCTCGCCCGGCACGGGGCGAGCGTCACCGCGCATCACCTGCGGGCGGTCGGTCGCGTGAGCGACGAGATCCTGCACTTCGCGCTCCTCGAAGACGCCGACCTGGTCGTCCTGGGTGCCTACGGCCATCCCCGGCTGCAGGAGTGGATCTTCGGCGGTGTCACGCGCAGCATGCTGGACCGCTCGCCGATCTGCAGCCTGATGTGCCACTGATGCGCGGGCGCGCTCGCGGCCTCGGCGCGATGGTCGCGCTCCTTATGCTGGCCGGACCGGCCGTGGCGGAGGAGGCGGAGGCCGCGCGCGGCCAGGCATTCGCCCGGGCGGTCTGTGCGCGGTGCCATGCGATCCGCGCACGCGGCGCGAGCCCCATGCGGGCGGCGCCGCCATTCCGCGCGCTCGCCGAGCGCTTCCCCATCGACGATCTCGCCGACGTCTTGGTCGAGGGGGTCGAGCGGCGCCATCCGTCCATGCCCGATTTCCGGCTCGCCCCTCCGAGGCCGCCGACCTCACAGCCTATCTCAAGTCATTACGGCGGTGAGGCCGGGCGTTCGGGCCGGCGCCTTCGTAGAGTTTTGGACGGGCGGCCGGCGCGCGCCGCCTTTTTCGGGAACACCGCAGCCCGCGCGACCCCGCCATGATTTATGACGCTTGCGGAAACCCGATTCCACTCTCCCACATATGCCCTGTGGCCATTGGCTGAACGCGCGTTCCTGTGCCGAACCGACGCCGCTTCGGCGCACGAGCGTGCGCCGAAGCGGCCGGTGAAGGGAGAGAGGATTGGAGCGATCGCTGCTCTACGTCAGCCGACGCTTGGCGACGGCTGACGACGTTCAGGACATCGTCGCCATCTCGCGGGACAGGAACGCCCAGTTGCAGGTGACCGGAGCGCTCATCGCGTCCCGGAGCCGGTTCGCGCAGATCCTGGAAGGTCAGCGGTCCGGCGTGGACGCGCTGATGGACAGCATCCGCCGCGACGGACGCCACACCGACGTCGAGGTGCTCCTGTACGACGACATCGAGCGGCGGCGCTTTCCGGGCTGGTCGCTGGCCTATTCCGGCGCATCCACCTTCGTCGACGGGCTGATCAAGGCCCTGGCAGACCGGACCTCACCCCAACCGGACCCGCACCACCTGCGGCGGCTGATCGGGGTGATGCAGGATTTTGCGCGGGATCCCCGCTGAGGATCCGCCATCGCGCATCGCGCCGGGTGCGGCGGGCGGGATCGGGACGTACCGGCGGCTCACTCCATGAACTGCCAGCCGGCCTCCAGCGCGCGGAGGCCTTCCTCGTCCAGGGGCGGCGCACCGTCCAGCGCCTGCGGCGGGGGTTTCTGCGCGCTCGCCGCCTCGGGTCGCGGCCGGGCCGGGCGGGGTTGCCGGGTTCGGTGGAGAGGATCGTTCCTCCGCCCGGCCCGGGCACCGGCCGGGCGCGGCGTTTCTCGCCGGGCCATGGGCAAGCCTCCGTCGTCAATGCGCCAGGAACAGCGGGACGCGACTGCTCTGCAGGAGCGAGCGCGTCACGCCGCCGAACAGGAACTCCCGGGTGCGGGAATGCCGGTAGGCCCCCATGACGATCATGTCGGCCCGGAAGAGCCCGACCTGGGCCTGCAGGGTCTCGGCCACGCTGCCTGAGACAGGCAGGTCGTTGACGGTCACGTTCACCCCGTGTCGCACGAGATGGGGCGCGAACTCGGCGCCCGGCACGGAGGTGTCGAGTCTCCCGCTCCTTGCCCACCGAGACGATCTCCACCGCCTCGGCCGCGCGCAGGAAGGGCATGGCGTCGTTCGTCGCGCGGGCGGCCTGAGCGCTGCCGTCCCAGGCGACGATGATCCGCCTCGCCGCGAAGGCCGCGTGCCCCGGTGGCACCGCGATCGTCGGGCGGCCGCTCTGGAACACCGTCTTCTCGATGGTCTCGCGGTCGAGGTTGCCGACCCGTGGCCCCGAATCCAGGATCGTCAGGTCGTGCAGACGCGCCCGGGCCGCCAGGCGGCTCACGAGATCCGGATAAGGGAGGCTCCCGGATTCCGTGGTGCAGACCACCCCGGCCTGCGCCGCGTCACCGGCCGCGCGATCCGCCAGGGAGCGGGCCATCTCGTCGAGGCGGTGGTCGAGGCGCGCGAACCCATCGTCGGTGAACTCGCCGAGCCAGACGTCATCACCCGACAGCCGCCAAGCGGCCGACTGCACCGTCAGGTGCGCGCCCGCCGCCTTGGCGAGCGTCAGGCCATAGCCGATGGCCGAGGAGGCTTCCTCGCGCTCACCCTCCACGGCGACGCCGACGAGAACGTCGCGGATAGCCGAGAGGGGCGATGGAACGGTCTTGGACATGGGTCGTCTCCGGTCTGAACCGGATCCATGATCCGCCGGCGATGTCCGGGCAGCCTTGATCCAACGCAAGCGGCCCCCTGGGGCGGACCAGGTTGCACCATTGGCGGACCGGATACCGGCCCGCGACGGCTTTACAACTGTTCCCTACGGACGATTAGCATTAACATAGAGCATTAGAAGCCGGACGCATTGCGGACGACGCGTTATCGGCGGCGCAATCGGGAGACACGCTAATATTCCGGTGAATCGTCGGCTCAGAGGAGGTTCGCGATTGCATCGTGGGTGATTCTGCGGGGGGATGACCGATGGCAGATTCCATCGCTTCGCCGAGCACGGCTCCAAGCGGCAGCGGGGCATTGACCACCGATGAACTCCGTCAGACGCTCGACGAGGTCGGCGTCTGCATCTGGTCCCTCGATATCCCGACCGGACGCGTGATGGTGCTGCCGACCTGCGCCCGGCTCTTCGGCGTGCCACCGGAGGCGCTCACCACCTTCGCGGCGTCGCAGGCCCTAGTGCATCCGCACGACCGGCAGGCCCGAGCGGAGGCGATTCAGCGGGCGCTGAGGACCGGAGGCAGTTACGAGATCGACTACCGGGTGGTGCGGCCAGACGGGCACACTCATTGGCTGCGCTCGCGCGGCCAGGTGCAGCTCAATCCGGACGGACAGCCCTGTCGGCACCGCGGGGTCATCTTCAGCATCGACGCGCAGAAGCGCGCCGAGGCGGAGCTCCGCGCCCGCGAGGCGCATCTGCAATCCATCCTCGACACCGTGCCGGAGGCGATGATCGTCATCGACGAGGCAGGGATCATCCACTCGTTCAGCGCGGCGGCGGAGCGCCTCTTCGGCTACACGGCCGCCGAGACGGTCGGGCAGAACGTCAAGATGCTGATGCCCGACCCCATGCGGAGCGAGCACGACGGCTATCTCGACCGGTATCGGCGGACGCGGGAGCGCCGCATCATCGGAACCCACAGGGTGGTCACCGGCCTGCGGCGCGACGGCACGACCTTCCCGATGGAACTCGCCATCGGCGAGATGCGCTCGGGCGAGCAGGTCTTCTTCACCGGCTTCATCAATGACGTCACCGAACATCGGCGCACGCAGGCCAAGCTCCAGGAACTCCAGGCCGAGTTGGTCCACATCTCGCGCCTGAGCGAGATGGGCGAGATGGCCTCGACGCTGGCCCATGAGCTGAACCAGCCGCTGGGCGCCATCAGCAACTACACCAGGGGATGCCGCCGGCTCCTCGCCCAGCCCGATCCGGACAGGATCGCCCGGACGATCGAGGTGCTCGACAAGACCGCCGAGCAGGCCCTGCGGGCCGGGCAGATCATCCGCCGGCTGCGCGAGTTCGTCGCGCGCGGCGAGACGGAGAAGCGGGTCGAGCCGGTGGCACGGCTGATCGAGGAGGCCGGCGCCCTGGCCCTGGTCGGGGCCCGCGAGGAAGGCACCCGGGCGCATGTCCGGCTGGATCCCGGCGTCGGCTCGGTCCTGGCCGACCGGGTGCAGGTGCAGCAGGTTCTGGTCAATCTGATCCGGAATGCCCGAGAAGCCATGCAGCTCTCCCAGCGGCGCGAACTGGCCATCACGGTGCAGCCGCTCCCGGACGCCATGATCGAGATCGCGGTGGCGGATACCGGCCCCGGGATCGCCGCGGAGGTCGCGGACCGGCTGTTCAACCCCTTCGTGACCACCAAGACCAGCGGCATGGGCGTCGGCCTATCGATCTGCCGGACCATCGTCGAGGCACATGGCGGCCGCCTGACGGCCGAACGCAACGGCGACGGCGGGGCGACCTTTCGTCTGACGCTGCCGGCGACCCACGATGGAGACAACACCCATGGCAGCTAGCTTCGTGCACGTGGTGGACGACGACCAGGCCATGCGGGACTCGCTCGCCTTCCTGCTCGATACCGCCGGCTTCGGGGTGGCCCTCTACGACAGCGGGTGAGCCTCCTGGACGAGCCTCCCGAAGCCCGTCCGTGGGTGCGTCCTGACCGATATCCGCATGCCCGGCATCGACGGGCTGGAACTGCTCCGCCGCCTGCGGTCGGCGGGCCACAACCTGCCCTTCGTCATGATGACGGGGCATGGGGACGTCCCGCTCGCCGTCGCCGCGATGAAGCTCGGGGCCTGCGACTTCATCGAGAAGCCGTTCGACGACGACGCGCTCCTCCAGGCCCTGCACGCCGCCCTGGAACGCAGCGGCGTGCCCGAGACCTCCGATCCGATGCTGCAGGACTTCGTCCGCCGGGTCGACACCTTGAGCGAGCGCGAGCGGCAGGTGCTGGATCACTTGGTCGCCGGCGGCACCAGCAAGGAGATTGGCCGCGCCCTCGAGATCAGCCCGCGGACCGTCGAGATCTATCGCTCCAAGCTCATGGCCAAGACGCAGGTGAGCAGCCTGCAGGAGCTGGTGCGCCGGACCGTGCTGGCCGGCCTCGCGTGAGACCATGTTGAGGGAGATCAAGGCCGCAGGACGTCGCTCCCGCTAAAGGTTTCCGGGTCTCGACCGCTCGCTGGCGCCGTGGATGCCGGCTCGCCGGCGAGCCCGTGACATCGAAGGCTCGGAGCCGGACCCGATCGCGCGCTGATCGGGCTCGGTTCCAGCCGCCTGACGTCAGCACGGGTGCACGCATCATGTCGTCGAACGACTCAACCATCTTCATCGTGGATGACGATCCGGCCGTCCTGCACTCGACCCGCTTCCTTCTGGAGAGCGAGGGCCACCCTGTCGCGGCCTTCGCGAGCGGGCAGGAGCCTCCTGGCGGCCTTTCCCGGGCCGAGCCCGGCGCTCGTTCTGCTCGACCAGTTCATGCCGGATATCGACGGCCTGGAGGTTTGCAGCCGGCTGCGCGGCCTCGATGCCCGCGTGCCCGTGGTCCTGATCACCGGGCACCCCGACCCAGGCATTCGGACGCGGGCCCGCGCGGCCGGCGTGCCGTTGGTCGAGAAGCCCCTCGCCTTCGAAGCCCTGCTGGGCATGCTCGCCGCCGGCGAAGGCGGCAGGCGTTCCGCGGCCCCGTCCTGAGACCCGGCACGCGGCCAGCCCGCCGCGGGAGGTCGCGGGCGCGGCGGCTTGCGCGGATCGGCCCAGAGCGCACGTTGAGGGGCAGCGCGCGCCTTCCCCATCCGACTGGCCCTCATGTCTGACCGATTCCCGGGGAACGACCTTGATCTCCCGCAATCGCGCCGGGGTGCCCGCTGGCCGGCCGCACAGGGTGCCAGGATGCCGCGGCGGTGAACCGGGACGGCCCGGTCACGCCCCGCCACGCTGAAGAGGAGGTTCACCGGTGCCGTATCCCCGATCCCCCTCCTCCCCGACGCCGAAAGACAACCCGTCCGATCTCGGCCTCGTGCTCCGCCGCCACATCCGTTGCGTGCTGCGCCGATTGGCCGAGGCCACCGAACCGCGGCCGGATGTGCGGGGCCACGTTTCCGGAGCCCCGGCGGATGCGGTTCTCAGGCGCAGGATCCTCGACGCGATGGCGTTCGTGCCGGCCTTCGAGCCGACCCGGATCGGCCCCGGATCGGCATTGCGGTCACGGACAGCATCGTGATGCTCACCGGGGCGGTGAACCACCCGGAGGCCCGGAAGGCCGTGGAACACGGTGTGCGCAGCGTGGCCCAGGGGCGCACCGTCGTGAACCGCATTCAGATCGCCCCTGAGCCGCGGAGCGCCGTCGCGCACGGTGGCTGCCGGCCGACCGACGCGGGCGCGGGATAGCCGCGCCGCCCGATGCCGCGCCGGGCGGAACCAGCGCGCCGCCGCTCAGGCTTCGAGCCGGATCGTGCGCACGAATCCCCCTGGAACCGGGAGGTCCCGCGTCCAAGGCCGCGAATGCCGCGAGGCCAGGGTCTCGCAGGGGTGGTGGAACAGGTAATAGCCGAAGGCCGCCGTGGCCTCGCGCGCCGGGGCGGGCTGGAAGCCGAACGGCAGGCTGTCGTTCTCGCATACATCGGCGCCGAAGCCCCAGCGATCTGATCGGACGAAGTCCGGGATCAGCATGTCCCGGGGCACGGCGCAGCACAGCCCAGGCTGCCGCCGGCACTGGAACACGCGATAGAAGGTCGGCTGTGCTCGTCTGATCGGCAAGCGGGCCCTCCTGCTGGAGCGGTGTCGGGTAAGGTCGGCAGACCACGCCGGAGCCGCGAACGGCCCCGGCCAGGCAGAGTCACGCCGCCCTGGGGAAGGCCGCCGCGTTCACGTCCTGCGATAGGGTCGTCGCCTCGGCGCGGTAGTCGGACACGCTCTTGGTCAGGAACGTCGTCTGAAGCTCGACCGCGTCCTTGAGCGAGCTGCACCGGGCCAGGGCCGCCAGATGATCGGCCTGGGCCTGCAGACGGTGTCCGGTGAAGCGTATCGTCTCCGCGGCGATCCGAAGCGGCAGGCCGACAGCGATGGCTTGCCAAGCGTTCAGACCGACGCCGAAGGCCTCGGCCGGGTTGGTGGGTCCTTCGGGGTGCGCGAGCGTCGTGTGTCCGGAATCCATGGGGTGTCTCCTGATGTAGTGCCTGGCATCGGCCCCCATCAGCCCCGCAGACGCTTTGATCCAGATCAACCCTGCCGCAGCGTAATCAAATTTCGATGGAGATCCTATGACATGTTAGCAAAACTCGCGCTATACAGCTACCAATCCTACAGTCCAGCCTTGAGGCAGATCAATGCTGCGAGCACTCTTCATGGGATGTTTCACCTATTGAGGGCAGTAGACCGTCTGCTGCCGGGCCCCGGAGCCGGCTCGAGCCAACTCCCTGGGCGCCAGGGCCTTCTTCCGAGAGGAGAAGCCGATGCGAATCTTCGAGAACCGAACGGAGGACATCGTCCTCAACGTGCTGATCGTCTTCCTCGGCGCCGCGCTGTTCGTGACGCCCTGGTACCTGGGGCTGGCCAACGAGAGCACCGCCGCACGCAATGCCTGGATCTGCGGCGGCGCCATCGCGGTGATCGCGGTGTTCGCCCTCAACAAGGCCTACGAGTGGGAGGAATACCTCAACCTCGCGCTCGGGGTCTGGGTGGCGATCGCGCCCTGGGCCCTGGGCTTTGCCGACATGCAATACGCCATGGGCGTTCACGTCATCATCGGGATTGCGGTCGCCGCCATGGCGGGGATCGAGCTTCGGCAGCTCCATGTGCCACGCCCGCACTCCCTCTGATCGCGGCAAACCCGTCATGTGAATGGGTGCGCCGGTACAGGCCGCACGCGGTCTCGGGTCGCGGGCGGCGTCTCTCTCGGTCGCGGAGCAGAGCCATGCCGCTCGACCCCTTCGCCCTCATCATCGCCGCTGTCTTCACGGCGGGCTGCGTATCGATTCAGGCGCTGCGCCATCGGGCCGAGCACGTCACGCTCGTCCTCGCCGCGCTGGCCTACGGGCTCGTCGTCGCAGTCGCGTCCCTGCTCATGGCCCGGAACGGCCTGAGCGCGCTTCCGGATTCCCCCGGCACCTGGATGGTTGTATCCGTGGCCGGAGTCCGACGCCGCGCACGGCGCCTACGTAATTGTCCTTAAGAGGATCTGCTTAAGCGACCGACCGGAATTTCGCTGAGGACGTGTCCCGGCCACCTTCCCCTCAACCAACATAGGTGAGGAGAAGAGCGATGACGACCGAGTTCACGCCGCCGGAAGCACCGCGCGTCTCGACCGCCTTCCTCACGGCCGCGGGCGCTCACGGCAGCATCCTCTTTGCCAACTGCCCCGAACTCATCGGAACGCCGTTCTCCTACACCCGCGAGGAGGAGGTCTACGGCGAGGGCGAGGAGGCCGAGTTCGTCTACAAGGTGCTCGAGGGCGCGGTGCGGACCTACAAGGTCTTGAGCGACGGTCGCCGGCAGATCACCGGCTTCCACCTGCGCGGCGACCTGTTCGGCTTCGAGCAGGGCGAGACCCACCGGCATACCGCGGAGGCCTTGTCGGACACCAAGGTTCTGATCTTCAAGCGCCGCCAGATCGAGCGGGCCGCGACCGACCGGGCGGAAGTCGCCTGCCAGCTCTGGAGCATGACGACCAACAATCTGCGCCAAGCCCAGGATCTCGCGCTCCTGCTCGGGCGCCGCTCGGCCACCGAGCGCGTCGCATCCTTCCTGATGGAGGTGGACGAGCGCCTCGGCGGCACTGGCACCTTCGCCCTGCCGATGACCCGGCGCGACATCGCCGACTATCTCGGCCTGACCATCGAGACCGTCTCGCGCACGCTCTCGCAGCTGGAGTGCGAGCAGGCCCTGCTGCGGTCCGGAACCCGGACGGTCACGCTCCGGCGCGACCGCCTGCAGCGGATGGTCGAAGACTGAGCCGGCGGCCGCGCCGCCCCCGGCGCGACGACCGTCTGCCACGATCAGGGGCCTGCCATGTCCCTCGCTCTGACGGCCGCCGGACCGAGCCTGCGCGGCCTGGGCCGCCCGCAACGCGGCGTTCACACGCCGCCTACGCTGGCGGCCTTCATCAGGACGGCGAGCGCACCGCACCAGTTCGCCCTGGTGACGCTCTCCGTCACCCTCTTCCTGGCGGACCTCGCTCCCCTCGAACTGCAGCGGCGCATCGTCAACGCGACGGTGCTGAGCGGGAGCGCCCGGACCATCGTGCTGCTCGCCGTGCTCTACGGCGCGGTCGCTCTCGCTATGGGCGCCCTGAAGCTCGGGCTCAACGTGTACCGAAGCTATGTCAGCGAGAATGCGGTTCGCTGGCTGCGCCAAACGCTTCTGAGAGACCTGCGCGACCTCAATCCCGCGGCGCTGCCGAAGGTGGAAGGCGTGGAGGTCTCCCTCGTCCTGGCGGAGGTGGAGCCGGTGGGCGCCTTCGTCGGCTTGAGCGTGTCGGAGCCCGTGCTGCAGGGCGGGATCGTGGCGGGCACGTTCACCTACATGCTCTACCTCAACCCGCCGATGGCGGCCCTGGCTCTGGCCGTCTTCGCACCCCAGGTGATCTTCGTCCCGCTGATGCAGCGGGCCATCAACCGGCGCGTGGTCTTGAGAACCAACATCCTGCGCCGGATCGGCGGCGGCATCATCGAGACTGCCCACTTCGTCTTTCCGGATCGGCAGATGACGCGGGTCAACCGGGTGTTCGACCTCAACATGGGCATCTTCAAGCTGAAATTCTCGATGAACTTCCTGATGAACCTGATGCACCATGCCGGGGTCGCGGGCACGCTGGGCCTGGGCGGCTACCTGGTGGTCCTGGGCGAGGCGGAAGTCGGAACCGTCGTCGCATTCGTGGCGGGCCTGAAGCAGCTCAACGATCCCTGGGGCGGTCTGGTCGACTGGTTCCGCGACCTGCGCGTGACCCAGGCGAAGTACGCGCTGCTGCGCCAAGCGCTCGACGCCCTGCCCGGCCAGGCGGCGTCTTGATCCAGCTCAAGGCCGGCCATGCGGCCAGGGCGCACGCCTCGGTCGAGGCCGGTGTGGGGGCCGGCAGGGGTCGTCACGACGGGCCGGCCGCCTCCGAGAGGTGACTGCCTCCGAGCAGACCGGGGTTGGACCATGAGCGGCGCGACCCGCGGCGGCTCGGCGGCAGACAGCAACCGAACACGCAGCCGCACGGGGCGCCGCTCGGGAGACAGCTGGATCGTCGGACTGGCCGCTCTGTTCGGCGCCATCGGGGTCGTCGTGGCGAGCCCGGCTTCGCGAGTCGCCGACACCGAGCCGGCCGCCTCCGTCGCGCCGCCCTACCGGGATCTCGCCATGTTCGGGGACGCGCTCCACGCCGTCCGGACCTGGGCGGTCGAGGCGCGCAGCGAGAGCCAGCTGATCGATGCCGCGATCGGCGCGATGGTCGCCTCGCTCGATTCGCACTCGCGATACCTGACCGCGGCCGAGTTTCGGCGCCTCGATGAGCAGGACACCGGAAGCTACGCCGGCATCGGGGTCGAGGTCGAGGTGGGTGGCACGGTCCGGAGCGCGCTTCCGGATGCGCCCGCGGCGCGGGCCGGCCTCGTGCCCGGGACCGTCATCGAGCGCGTCGACGGCATCGCGGTCGAGTCCCTCGGACGCGACCGGCTCGTGGACCATCTGCGCGGCGAGCCGGGCTCCGCGCTGCGCCTGCGGGTCCTCCGCCCGACGGATCGCGCTCCGACCGAGATTGTCCTGACGCGGGAATGGCTGCCGCTGCACCCGGTGCGCCTCCGCGCCCTCGGCACGGTCGGCTATGTCGGCCTGGATCACTTCGACGAATTCACCACCGGACGGCTGCTCAGGGCAGTGGCGAATCTGAAGGCCGGCATCGGCAGCGGCCGTCTCACCGGCTTCGTCCTCGACCTTCGCGGAAACCCGGGCGGGCTTATCGTGCAGGCCATCGCGGTGGCCGGCGCGTTCCTCGGACACGGGGAGATCGTCCGGTTGGTCGGTCGGGGCGCCGGCCAGGTCGAGCGGTTCGCGCTGGACCGGACCGGAGCGGACCTGATCGACGGCCTCCCTCTGGTCGTCCTCGTCGACGGCGGCACCGCGTCCGCGGCCGAGATCGTCGCCGGCGCCCTTCAGGATCACCGACGCGCCACGATCATCGGCACGCATACCTACGGCAAGGGGGCTGTCCAGACGACCTATGCCCACCGCGACGGGCGCGGGCTGCGCCTCACCACGGCCTGGGTGGTCACACCGGCGGGCCGGCGAATCGAGGGGAACGGCATCGAGCCCGACCGCGTGGTGCCCCGGGAGGACACGACCGGGCTCCGCGACAACGACCAGCCGCAGGGTCGGTCCCTGCCGGGCGGCGGATCCCTGCAGAGCGGCACGATCGACGACACCCGCGTCGAGCCCGCGCAGGACCCGCAGCTCGGGGCGGCGCTCCGGCACCTTCAGTCCGTGTCCGCCGGCCCGTGACGGCGGATCGGACGTTGATCTGCCTCAAGGTTCGCCACCCTGGCCGAACCGAGAATGCCCGATCCGCAAGCCGCTGGCGGCTGGCACGGGCCCGAGACGGAGGCTCCCCATGACGACGTTCGACGAGCGCGAGCAGGCTTTCGAGCGCCTATTCGCGCACGAGGAGGAGGCGCGCTTTCACACGCGCAACCGGCGCAACCGGCTCCTGGCCACCTGGGCCGGAGAGCGGATGGGCCTGACCGGCCAGGCCGCCGAGGGCTACGTCACCGCCTTCATCGAACATGGCGTGGTGACCGGCGACGAGGCCCTGATCGCCAAGCTCCAGGCGGACCTGAAGGCAGCCGGGGCCGACGAGCCCCTCCCTTCCCTGCGCCAGGAGATGGACAGGTGCGCCGCGCTCTCGCGGGTGGTTGGGGGGCATGGTGTTGCGCTAGATCAAGGCTCGCCGGTCTAGGGCGGGCAGAGTCCGCCCGAGGCTCCGGGCCGGGAGCCTCCGGGACGGACCCGCGGGACAGAGCTGCGGGCCGGACCTGCGGGCCAGAGGCCGGGAGGGACGCCATGACCGACAAGGACCTGCGCCGGGCCGTGCTCGACGAGCCTCGACTTCGACCCCAGCCTGGATGCCGGCGCGATCGGCGTGACCGTCGAGGACGGCGTCGTCACGCTCACCGGCCATGTCGGCAGCTACGCCGAGAAGGTCGAGGCCGAGCGCGCCGCTCGCCGCGTCCGGGGCGTGCGCGCCCTCGCCCAGGAGATCCAGGTCCGCTACCCCGACGACAAGAAGGTCGCCGACGACCAGATCGCCGCCCGGGCGCTGGCGATCATCGACTGGTCGGTGCACCTGCCCAAGGACGCGCTGCAGGTCAAAGTCGCCGGCGGCTGGATCACGCTCTCCGGGGCGGTGGCCTGGCAGTACCAGGTGGCGGCCGCCGAGGCGGCGGTGCGCAAGCTGTCGGGCGTGCACGGGGTGACCAACCTGATCACCGTCCAGCCCCGGGTCGCGCCCAGCGCGGTCAAGGACAAGATCCTGCAGGCCTTCCGCAGGAGCGCCCTGTTCGAGGCCGACGCCATCAAGGTCAGCGTCGCGGGCGACACCGTCACCCTCGAGGGCGCCGTCTCCGCCTGGGCCGAGCGCGAGGCCGCCGAGCGCGCCGCCTGGTCCGTCCCAGGCGTGCGCGCCGTCAACGACCGCATCGTCGCCCTCGCCTGAGAGGAACAACCATGCCGCATCAAGTCCCCGACCCCGTCACACCCGCTCCGGAGCCCGCCGGGCCACTGGGGACGCCGGGCATGTCGGCCAGCCTGCACCGGGTCACGCTCACCCTGGCACGCTGCCCGGACTATCCGGACGGAAGCGCCGGACGTGGCTACGAGATCGTCGCCCCCCTCGGACCGGACGGCCACCTCGACGCGGCGCTCTGGCGCGAGGCCCGCGACCGCTGCCGCGTGCGCCGCTTCTGGACCGGCGAGCCCGACCGCCATGGCCGGCTCGTGCATCGGGCCGGCGGCGAGGGCGGCGCCACGTGGCTGATCGACTACGACGACCGGACCACGGAGGACGATGAACCCGGCTACCGTCTCGGCACGCATGCCTTCGTCAGGGGCGAGTACGTGTCGATCCGCGAGGCGGATGACGCGACCTACCACACCTTCTTGGTCGCTCGTGTCGGCGAGGCCATGACGGGAGGCCACGCATGATGCCGGTATCCCCGCCCCCGCCCTACAGGGGATCGTGGCTGGACCTGCCCGTGGGCGAGGAGCCGTGGTTGGCACTGTGGCGCGCGCTCTGGCTCGACCTGCCGCTCGTCTGGGCCGACGAGATGGATCGGTTTCTGTTCCGGCCGATGGAGCCGCTGGCCGGTGCGGCCACGCCACCGCCGGCATCCGGGGACGAGGCCGCGCCCGACCAGCCCGACCAGCCGGAGACGCCCGCGATGGCGGTCGCGCTCGGCCTCGGCTGCGGCGACTACGCCGACGAGGCCCTGGGCTGAGCGGAGAGGCCGAGCGCGGACACCGCCCCGGGGCGACCCGGCCTCCGTCCGGGGCATCCGGGGTGGGGCCTCATCGTCCTGTCTTCTCCCCGACGACCGTCCAGCCGTCCACGGTCCCGCCCCGGTGGGGCTTGTCCGCCTCGGTCGGCCCGCACTGCATGATGTCGCCCTCGATCCGGCGACGGTCGGAATCCTCGGGCGCGTGCCTCTCCGGCCAGACCCAGTCCCGCACCTCCGGCAGGTCGTCGCCGGTCCGGCAGACGTACTCCCGATGGGCAGCGAGCGCCTCCCGGAGCGCCTGCTCGGCGTGTTCGGCCCGCGCCCCGAGCCGGGGGACGGCCCGGAGGGCGGCCTGGGCGAGATGATACCGGTCGAGCTGGTTGAGCACGCACATGTCGAAGGGCGTCGTCGTCGTGCCCTCCTCGATGAATCCGTGCACGTGGAAGTTCTGGTGGTTCGTCCGCCGGTAGGTCAGCCGGTGGATCAGCCACGGATAGCCGTGATAGGCGAACACCACCGGCCGGTCGCGCGTGAACAGGCTGTCGAAGGTCGGGTCGTCGAGCCCGTGCGGATGCATCGTGCGCGAGGGCAGCGTCATCAGGTCGACGACGTTCACCACCCGGACCCGCAGCTCCGGGACGTGCCGGCGCAGCCAGTCCACGGCGGCCAGCGTCTCCTGGGTCGGGACGTCGCCCGCGCAGGCCATCACCACGTCGGGCTCCGCGTCGACGTCGTTCGACGCGAAGGTCCAGATGCCGGCGCCCGCCGCGCAATGCGTCACCGCCTCGTCCAGACTCAGCCATTGCAGCGCCGGCTGCTTGCCCGCCACGACGACGTTGATGCGGTCGAAGGTGTGCAGGCAGTGGTCGGTGACGCAGAGCAGACAGTTCGCGTCCGGCGGCAGGTAGATGCGGGCCGTATCGCCGCGCTTGTTGGCCACGAAGTCGATGAAGCCCGGATCCTGGTGGCTGAAGCCGTTATGGTCCTGCCGCCAGACATGGGACGAGAGCAGGATGTTGAGCGAGGGCACCGGCCGGCGCCAGGGCAGGTCGCGCGAGGATTTCAGCCACTTGGCGTGCTGGTTCACCATCGAGTCGACCACGTGCACGAAGGCCTCGTAGGTCGCGAACAGCCCGTGCCGGCCGGTCAGGACGTAGCCTTCGAGCCAGCCCTCGCAGAGATGCTCGCTCAGGACCTCCATGACGCGCCCGTCCCGGGCGAGGTGGTCGTCACCCGGCAGGATCGCCTCCTGCCAGGCGCGGCCCGTCACCTCGAAGACGGCATCCAGCCGGTTCGAGGTGGTCTCGTCGGGTCCCATGATGCGGAAGTTGCGCGCCTCGGCGTTCAGGCTGAGCGTCGCCCGGAGATAGCCGCCCAGCGTCCGGGTCGCCTCCGCCCGGGTCCGGCCGGGCTCCGGCACCGGGACCGCGCAGAGCCGCAGATCCGGCAGGCGCAGGGGCCGCGTCCCGTGGGCGTTGGCGTGCGGGTTGGCTGAGAGGCGCCGCGGACCCTTCGGCGGCAGGGTGGCGAGGTCGGCCACGAGGGCGCCGTCCGCTTCGAACAGCTCCTCCGGCCGGTAGGACCGCATCCAGCGCTCCAGGATCGCGAGATGATCCGGATTCTCCCGCACGGACGCGACCGGTACCTGGTGAGCGCGCCACGTCCCCTCGACGGGCTTGCCGTCCACCGTCTCCGGTCCCGTCCAGCCCTTGGGGCTGCGCAGCACGATCACCGGCCAGCGCGGACGCCCGGTCGCGCCCCGGGACGCGGCGTCCCGGATCGACGCGATCGTGTCGAGGGCCCCGTCGAGGGCGGTCGCCATGGCCTGGTGCATGGGCGCCGGCTCGCTGCCCTCCACGAAGATCGGCTCGTAGCCGTAGCCCGTGAGCAGGCTGCGCAGCTCGGCCTCCGGCATGCGGGCGAGCAGGGTCGGATTGGCGATCTTGTAGCCGTTGAGGTGCAGGATCGGCAGCACAGCCCCGTCGCGGAGCGGGTTGAGGAACTTGTTGGAATGCCAGGAGGCGGCCAGGGGCCCGGTCTCGGCCTCGCCGTCGCCGACCACGCAGGCGACCGTGACGCCCGGATTGTCCAGGGCCGCGCCGAAGGCATGCGCCAGGGAATAGCCGAGTTCCCCGCCCTCGTGGATCGAGCCCGGCAGCTCGGGCGAGGCGTGGCTCGGGATGCCGCCCGGAAACGAGAACTGCCGGAACAGCCGGCCCATCCCGTCCGCGTCCCGCGCCACGTCCGGGTAGATCTCGCTGTAGGTCCCTTCGAGATAGGCGTTGGCGACGAGCCCCGGCGCGCCGTGGCCCGGCCCCCAGACGGCGATCATGTCGAGGTCGCGCTGCCGGATGACGCGGTTCAGGTGGGCGTAGATGAAGTTCAGCCCCGGCGTCGTGCCCCAATGCCCGAGGAGCCGCGGCTTCACGTGCTCGGCCCTGAGCGGCTCGCGCAGGAGCGGGTTGGCCATCAGGTAGATCTGGCCGACCGACAGGTAGTTGGCGGCGCGCCAGTAGGCGTCGATCTGCCGGAGACCGTCGGGCCCCAGCGGCCCCGGCACGAAGGCCGGTTCGGCCCGCCGCGTCGCCTGCGCGCCGGCGCCGTCCTGACCCTCGGGCCGCGTCGCGTGCCGCTCGTCCATGCTGCCCTCCGGTGCGTGCAGGATCCCGGACGGGACCGTGCCGGCCGGGCGGCGCGGCGGCCTTGAGGTGGATCAAAGCACCCGGATGCGGGCCGGGCAAGATGCTGCCGTCGGGCAGGACAGGAGTGCGTAATGACCCTGGTGATCCACTCCACCACCATCCGGACGGTGCGGCGCGTCCGGGTGCCGGTCGCGCTCTCCGCCCGCAACGATGTGCGCCCCGCGCTCGTCGTGGACGGCTTTCATTATCAGGCCACCGGCAGCCTGCAGGCTCTGGCCCTGGCCGTCGTGGCCGCCATCGTGACACCGGCCCTGCTCTGGCTGGCCCTCTGAAACCCCGGTCGCGCGGAGGAACCGGCCATGGACGACAGGACCGTGCGCCAGCATGTCATCGACGAGCTGGCCTATGCCCCGATGATCGACGCGGCGCAGATCGGCGTCTCGGTCGAGAATGGCGTCGTGACGCTTTCCGGCCATGTCCGGAACTACGCGGAGAAGGGCGTCGCGGAACGCGTCGCACTCCGGGTCCGCGGCGTCCGGGCGGTGGTCGAGCAGATCGAGGTGCGCTACCCGGATAACGTGCGCCTCGGCGACGAGGCGCTCGCCGACCGGTGTGCCCGCGTGCTGGAATGGCACGTGCAGATCCCGGAACGGTCGGTGGAGATCAAGGTCGAGAAGGGCTGCGTGACCCTGCAGGGCTGCGTGCCCTACTACCACCAGAAGGCCGAGGTCGACAAAGCCCTGCGGCGCCTCGCCGGGGTCACCGACATCGTCAACCTCATCGCCGTGAAGCCGCCCGCCCAGCCGACGGAGATCAAGGCCCGGATTCTCGCGGCCCTGAAGCGGAGCGCCAAGGATCCGGACACGATCCGCGTTCAGGTCGAGGGCGACCGGGTGATCCTCGACGGGTGCGTCGATGTCTGGCGCGAGCGCGAACTGGCCGAGCGGGCCGCGTGGTCGGCGCCGGGCGTGCGCGCCGTCGAGGACCGGCTGACCCTCGCCGGCTGAGGGCACCCCGATGCGCGCGATGGTCCTGCGCGCGGTGGGCGGGCCCCTCGTCCCCGAGGAGCGGCCGGACCCGGAGCCCGGCCCCGGGGAGGTTCGCATTCGGGTCGAGGCCTGCGCCGTCTGCCGCACGGACCTGCACGTCGTCGACGGCGAGCTGCCGCAGGCCGTCTACCCGATCGTGCCGGGCCACGAGGTCGTCGGCCTCGTTGAGGCCGTCGGCGCGGGCGTGACGGATCCGGCCCCGGGTACGCGGGTCGGGGTGCCCTGGCTCGGGCATGCCTGCGGGCATTGCCGCTACTGCGAGACCGGCCGGGAGAACCTCTGCGACGCTCCCGGCTTCACCGGCTGCACGCGCGACGGCGGGTTCGCGAGCCACATCGTCGCCGAGGCGGCCTTCACGATTCCGCTGAATCCGGGCCTCGACCCCGTCGCGACCGCGCCGCTCCTGTGCGCGGGCCTGATCGGATGGCGCACCCTCCGGATGGCCGGCGAGGCCGAGGCGGTGGGGCTCTACGGATTCGGGGCGGCCGCCCATATCGTCGCCCAGGTCTGCCGGTGGCAGGGCCGACGCGTGTTCGCCCTCACCCGGCCGGGTGACCGCGACGCCCAGGCCTTCGCCCGCGCGCTCGGCGCCATCTGGGCCGGCGGTTCCGACGAAGCCCCGCCCGAGCCCCTGGACGCGGCCCTGATCTTCGCCCCGGACGGAAGCCTGGTTCCGGCCGCCCTCAAGGCCGTGCGCAAGGGCGGCCGCGTGGTCTGCGGCGGCATCCACATGAGCGACATCCCCGCCTTCCCGTACGACCGGCTCTGGGGCGAGCGGGCCGTTCTCTCGGTGGCCAACCTCACCCGGGCGGATGCCCGCGGCTTCTTCGCGATCGTGCCCCGCGCCGGAATCGTCACGCAGACGCGCACCTATCCGCTCGCCCAGGCGAACGAGGCCCTTGCGGCGCACCGGTCCGGACGCCTGCGCGGCGCCGCCGTCCTGGTGCCCTGAGCCTCGACGGCCGGGTGCGGGCTCCGCCCTTTGCGCTGGATCAAGGTCACGGGTGCGCGCGCGGGCAAGGGTGTCCCCAGCCGGGTCGG
The DNA here is from genome assembly GCA_050632875.1 of Methylobacterium sp. P31. Lineage (GTDB taxonomy): Bacteria > Pseudomonadota > Alphaproteobacteria > Rhizobiales > Beijerinckiaceae > Methylobacterium. The sequence continues at coordinate 1,320,135 of JBODSC010000001.1, forward strand.
CGCGCCCGGGCGCGGGAGGCGGTTATGCGGATCTCCAACATCATGGTCTCGGTGGATCTCGGGGCCGCGTCCGCGGACCGAATCCAGCTCGCCGCCTGCATCGCCGAACGCTTCGACGCCACGCTGACCGGCGTAGCGGCACGGCAGATCATCACCATGATCCCGGTCGAGAGCCCCGACGCGTCGGAGCGCATCTTCGAGATCGAGGACCGCCGCGCCCGCGAGGATCTGGCCGAGGCGCGCGCGCTGTTCGAGCGGGAGACGGGCGAACGGGTCAAGACCGCTTGGCGCTCCGCCCTGGCCGAGCCGCTGAGCTACCTCGTCGAGCAGGCGCGCGCCGCCGACCTCGTGGTGGTGGGCCGCCACGGGCCGTCGGACGGCGACCCCGGTCTGATGAGCGTCTCCGCGGGGCCTCTGCTGATGGAGGTGGGCCGTCCCGTCCTCGTTGCGCCGCCGGGCGTCGAGCGCCTCGCGGCCAGGCGGATCGTCGTGGCCTGGAAGGATACCCGCGAAGCCCGCCGGGCCGTCCAGGACGCCCTGCCACTCCTGGTGCGGGCCGAGCAGGTTCACGTCGCGGTGGTCGGCCCGGATGCCCGCCATGAGGGCGCGGTCGACATCGCCGCGTACCTGTCGGGCCACGGGGTCGTCGTGACCACCCATCTGCTGCACAAGCCCGAGATCAGCCCGGCGGACGAGATCCTCCGGTTCGCCCGGCACAGGGACGCGGACCTGATCGTCATGGGCGCCTACGGCCATTCCAGGCTCCGGGAATGGATCTTCGGCGGCGCGACCCTGGACATGCTGGCAAGCACCTCCCTGTGCTGCCTGATGAGCCACTGATGCGTCCGTCAGCCGGCCAGGCGGGACAGGCTCTCGTGCTTCTGGTGGTCCTGCTGGGCGGTCCGGCGGCGGCGCGGGACCGGCAGGTGCAGCAGGGGAGACCCTCGCGCTCAACAACTGCGCCCGCTGCCACGCCGTCGGGCGCGTCGGTGCCAGCCCCTGGTCCGAGGCGCCGCCCTTCCGCGATCTCCACACGCGCTACCCGGTCGAGGATCTCGGCGAGGCCCTCGCCGAAGGCATCCGCACAGGCCACCCCAGCATGCCGGAATTCCGGTTCGATCCGGACCAGGTGCAGGCGCTCATCGCCTATCTGAAATCCCTTGAGCGCTGAGCGAGGAGAACCCCGATGTACCTGCGCTGTCTGCTCGTCCCGACGGCCCCGGGCATCGACCCAAGCCGCCGGCTGGAGGCCGCCCTGCGTCTCGGCCGGCGCCTCCAGGCCCATATCGGCGTCTGTTTCCTGGCGCCCGGGCCGGAACACGTGCTGGCCGGCATGGCGAGCATCGTGCCGGTCGACGGCCGGACCATCGCGGCGATCGAGCAGGGCGTGCGCGAGGCGGCGGCCGACGGCAGGGCGGCCCTGCAGGCCTGGTGCACGCGCGCGGGCGTGCCGCTGATCGACAAGGCCGAGCGCCTCGACGCCACCTTCGCGACCTGGACCGAACTCTCCGGCGAAGTCGAGCCCCTCCTGACGCTGGCGGGCCGCGTCAACGACCTCGTCATCGTCGACCGGCCCGACCCGGAGCGGCCCTTCACCGGGCGGGCGCTCGACACCGCGCTGTTCTCGGTCGGCCGGCCGGTGCTGATGATCGGCGAGCGGATCCCGCACGATCTGCTGGACCACGTCGTGATCGCCTGGAACGGCAGCCTGGAGGCGACGCGCCTGATCGGGCAGTCGATCGCGCTCCTGCACGAGGCGACCCGGGTCACGGTGGTGCATGCGCGGACCGAGCGCTTCGACGAGGCGCGGGCCGCGGACCTGTGCGGCTACCTGCGCTGGCACGGGATCGTGGCCGAGGCCGTCACCCTGCCGGCCCAGGACGGGACTTCGGTCGGCGCGGCGATCCTCGCCGAGGCCGAGCGGCGGGGGCCTCCCTGCTGGCGCTGGGCGCCTACACCCACAGTCGCGTGCGCGAGTTCCTGCTCGGCGGGGTCACTCGCCACGTGATCGAGCATGCGCGCCTGCCGGTGCTCATGGCGCATTGAGACGCAGGCGAGCGGCCGCGGAGGCGGTTCACACGCTGCAGAGCTGCCTCTGGATCTCGCTCACCGGGTGTTTGGTGAGGTCCTTGGCGACTTCCGCGATGACGGCGCGCTTGAGCGGTTCCGGAAGGGCCTGTCGCAAGGCGGCGAGCGTGCGCGGCGGGGCGACGATGACCAGGGCGGCGACCGGATCCAGGGTCCGGCCGAGCGCGGCGGCCACTTCCCCGGTGAACCGGTGTTCGGCCATCTCGTGCCAGTCCGCCTGCTCGATGGCGCTGCGCCGGTCGCCGGTCCGGACCCGCGGCGGCCTGTCCGTCCCCTGTTCGTGGGTCGGCGGATTGGCGGGCGCCTCGAAGACCTTCTGCACGCGCAGGCAGGGCTGGATGCCGGGGCCTTCGTTGCGGAGCACCAGGGCCCTGCGGCCATCCCCGACCACGACGTAGCCGCCGCGCGGGATCATCAGGGGAGCGTGTCGCTCATGGGTCGGCTCCGGACGGATCCATGTCGTCAATGACTCATCAGGCAGCAGACGGGGGCGCCGGCCAGCAGGAACCGGGTGACCCCGCCGAATGCCCATTCGCGCAGGCGACCGTGGCCGTAGGCACCCGTGACGATCAGGTCGGCCCCCTGCTCGGCGGCCACCTCGACCAGCGCCTCCGCGGCCGTGAGGCCCTGGGCCCGCCTCTGGATCGCGGTGGCGTGGACGTCGTGGGCCCGGACGAGGCCGAGGATGTCCTGGCCGTCGGCGGGGCCACCGTCGTCGGCGACCGACACGATGATGACCTGGGAGGCCCGCTTCAGGAACGGCAGCGCGTCCCAGACGGCGCGGCGTGCCTCCCGGGTGTTCCGCCAGCCGATCACGACGCGCTTGGCATCGAGGACATCGACATGGGGCGGCACCACCAGGACCGGTCGTCCGAGTTGCATCACGAGATCGCCCGGATCAACCGCGAACAGCGCGGGCCCCGGCTCCGTCCTGCGCCCGACCACGACGAGGTCGGCGGCGGCGGCCTGCGCGGTCACGAAGGCCAGCGGGACGCCGAGATTGGAGCGCCACGCGATGCGGCTGCGCGTGCCGGCGACCTCCGCGAAGGTCGCGTGGGCGCGCCTGAGGTCGTTCAGGACTATCTCGCTGGATGCTTCGAGGGCGTAGGCGCTCGCCGGCGTCGGCCCGACGGGCGGAACCGCATAGGCCGGCTGCTCCGCGGCGACGCCGATCAGGCCCGCGTGAAAGGTGTCGGCCAAGTGGGCGGCCAGGCGCACGCGGTTCCGCGCCTGGTCCGTCAGGTCCACGGCGACCATGATGCTGGCATAGGTCATGGGACGTCTTCCGGAAGCGATGACGGGCGCGGAGGGCCGCGGGGGCGCTCCCGGGTCCGAGGATCCCGGGGCCCCCGCGCCACGGTTCAACCGAGAGTCAGGCGGTCTTCGACGGCGCGCACGCCCGGCGCCGACCACGCGGCGTTCTCGGCCAGTTCGCGCTCGTACCAAGCGTGCACCTTGCCCTCCAGGGTGACCTTCGCGTCCTTCACGGTCACCTTGATGGCGTTCGCCTCGAGCTCGGCGTTGCGCTTGAGCGCCGCCTCGATCTTGGATTGCACCTGGGGCGCGCTCGTCTTCGGAGCCACCTCGACCTTGTTGATGATGCCGGCCACACCCGCGAGGCGCCTGATCGACCGATAGGCCTCCTCCTTCTGGTATTGCCACTCGACCCGGCCGGTCAGCGTCACCCAGCCGTCCTGCACCTGAACCTGCACGGCATTCCGCGGCACGGTGACGGACCAGTCGAGCATCTGCACGGCGCGCTGGGCGAGATCCTCGTCACGCGGCGGCGCCTCGCCGGCCAAGCGCACCTTGATCTCCTCCACGACGCCGCGCACGCCGCGCACCCGTCGGACCGCCTTCTCGGCCGCCACGCGCTGCGCGTAGGTCCCGACATGCCCGGTGAGGGTGACGATACCGTTCTCGACCGCGACGCCAATATTGGCCGCATCGATCCTCGGCTCGAAGTCGAGGCTCATCGATGACATCCTGGCGGATCAGCTTGTCACCCATCGTCAATCTCCCGAAGGTAATCCAGGCTGGACCTGGCCAATACGGACGCTATGCACCACAGGCGGTCGGGCATTGATCCAGCGCAAAGAATTCGCCCGCCCCGATCCGCGCCGGCATCGGGCAGGTCCGGGCCGCGCCGCCACAGGCGCGCTTCGCCGAGCCGGCCACGACGGCCCCCATCATCTCCGCGGCGTCGAAGATCCGGCCGAACCGGGGCACGTCCGAGAAGGCGCGCGGGACGCGGGCGCGCCCGGAGATCAGCGCGAAGGGGATGCCGCGCCGGCGCAGCGCGCAGGCGAGCGGGAAGCAGGAACCCCGGTTCAGATCGACGCTGAGCACGGCGAAGTCCGGCGGGACGCTGTCGAGGCTCGCCACCGCGGCGTCGCAGCCCCCGTAAGGCCCGCTGACGGTGCAGCCGGCATCGGTCAAGGCATCCTCCAGCCACAGGCCCGGCAGCGCCTGTGGCTCCGCCACCAGCACGGTCGTCCGCTTCTCTTCCCCCTGACGCCGCATGCGCGCCTCCCGTCTTCTTCTGCGTTGGGGGGCAGAATGGCGCGGGCGTGGCGGCTCGCCTTGCGCTAGGTCAACGGAGGCGCTCACGGTGCCGCCTTCGGCTCCGCACCGCCGGCCCGGGGCCGGATCGCGCGCGCGACCTTGAGAGCCGCGGCCAAGTCGTCCCGATCGGTTCCGTACCGGCGGTAGAGCGCCTCCAGCCAGGGCAGCGCCCGTTCGCCCGCATCCCCGATCTCGGAGAACGGGACGTGGTACATCCCGTCGAGGGCCTCGATGCCGTAGCCGGTCACGGCCCATTGCCGGCCTTCCCAGTGCACGGGCTCGGTCAGGTCATGGCTCATGGTGCTCTCCTCAGGCGGCCTGTTCGGTGAGTTCGACGACCTCGCAGGTGTCGGCCCGCAGCCGCCAGTCGATGACCCCGGCCGCTTCGCAGAACAGCGCCTTGGCGGCGGCGGCGGCAGCGTGCTCGGAATAGGCGGGGACTACGGCCTGCTGCTGCAAGGTGCGGTGGTCGTGCCCGCAATCATCCGGAACGATCTTGTGAAAGGTGACGAGGAACCTGCGCATGGCGCGTCTCCCGGCTCGCGATAGCGGGCACCGTCGGCGCCCGCCGCGGCCGGCGCTTTGATCTCGCGCAAGGACCGCCGCCTCGGTCAGGCGCCCGGCGCCGGAGGGAACAGGCGCTCCCGGCCTGGCTCGCCGCCGCGGCCGGCCTTGGCGGCCTGATGCGCGCGCGCCTTCCCGTGCAGCGGCCAGTAGCGCTCCATGGCGAGGTAGGTGAACGAGGCCGACCAGCCGATCAGCAGCAGGCCGTTGAGCGCCTCGACGCCGGCGAGCAGGCGAGTATGCGAGGTCGGGAAATGGTCGCCGAAGCCGAGGGACGTGTAGGCCACCACCGAGAAGTAGAGGCAGTCCTCGAAGGACGTGACCGGTGCGCCCGCGAAGGCGCCGACACCGAGCCGGAGCACGAGGATCCAGTAGGCGCCCGCGTAGATCCAGACCGCGACCGTATGCCCGATGAAGGTCATGAGCACGACGGCGAGGATCCGCATGCGCGGCGGAATCGGCAGCTCGGACAAGTGCTCGGAGGTCAGCCGGAGCGTCTCGTAGAGCACTAGGATCGTCGAGACGACGAGGATGACGCTGGCCGTCATGGCGAGGAACATGATGCGGTCCGGACGAGGGGCGGAGCCAGGGTCGCGCCCGAGCGCCTCGTCCGCCTTGACCTGCCTCAAGGCGGACGAGGCGCGGGCCCGGCGCGGCAGGACCGGCCCGGCCAGCCCGCCCGGCCGGACGGCGATGATCCAGATCAAGGTGGTGCCTCCCCGGATGGTGTGGCTTGGCGGCGGCGCCTCTCGGGGGCGTCTGCCGAAGGGGCAAGGAAGGGGCAAGCAGGCGAGGTCGGATCATGACGGACATTCGCGTCTCGGAGGATCTCTGGGCCACGGGCGTGCTGCCCGAGGGCATCCTGGAGCGGTGGCTCGTGGAGGACGGGGCGCTGGTCCGTCCCGGGCAGGCCGTGGCGGCCGTCCGGGTCGGCACGGCGTTGCACGACATCGTTTCGCCGGCCGGCGGTCACGTGGCGATCGTGGCGCCGGCGCGGACGGTTGTCGATCCGGGCTGCACCATTGCGGAGATCCGTCCCTGAGGGCGGGGCACAGCCCGCCTTTGACACGGATCAACGCGCTCCGGCGCTCGGGCGGCGATCAAAGGCCGAGGCTCACCGCACCGGAGGCTGGCCGTGTCCCGCATCCTACCGCGCACCAGACCGTCGCCACCGGGCTGGAGGACCGACGAGATTCTCCTCGGCGTCGCCCAGAACGCGGTCGGCTCCGCCCTGGTGCTGGCGGCCTGGGCGCTCGCCATCGTGGACCAGGACCGCGCCGCCGCCTCGGCCCTCCTGCCGGGCCTGCTGATCTTCGGGCTGTCGGCCGCCGGCCAGATCCGGTTCCGCGCCGCCATCGAGCAGGCGATCGCGCTGATCGGTACCTGGGTCATCCTGGCCCCCTGGACCCTCGGATTTGCGGCGAACGATGCCGGGACCTGGGCGCATGTGATCCTCGGAGGTCTGGCGCTCGCCACGGCTGCGGCGACGCTGAGGCGGGCGGGGACGCCATGAGGGCGGCACGCCCGCGCCGGGTTTCGGCGGCGCTGCTCGCCGGGGCCGTCCTGGCCCGCGTCGGCGGCCCGGCCGAAGCCAGGGATCACCGGGTCCAGGGCCGGGCCGTGGCGGTGCAATTGTGCAGCTCCTGCCATGCCATCGGCCATGAGCCGCAGGAACGTGGGCTCGCCGGACCCTCCTTCGTCGGGATCGCCAATATGCCGGCGACGACCGGTCTGGCGCTCAACGTCTTCCTGCAGAGTTATCATCAGCGGATGCCCAGCCTGCGCCTCGACCGGGACGAGTTGGACGCAGTCATCGACTACATCCTGAGCCTCAAGAGCGAGGCGGCCGTGCGGCCCTGAGCGGGTTCGCCCCGCTCCTCGATCTGCACCTCGCGGAGACGCCGTGATGGACTGTACGACGCTGTCGGGCCTCGACGCGCTTCCCGATCTTCAGGCCGCCCTGGATCGTCTCGGGATGGAGCACACCCTGCGCCTGACACTCGACGATTGCGACCGCCTGTTCGGCATCAACGATGCCGTGGTCGGCCAGGTGTCGAACTTCGCGCGCGGGCACGGCTGCACCGCGATCTGGGACGCGTCCGGCCTGCTCTTCAGGCGTCTGCCGCCGACCGCCGGCAAGCCGGCGGTGCCCCCGGGCAGCGAGCCCCGGGAATAGGCGCCGGAGCCGGTTGAGGCAGATCAAGGCCGCGAACCGGCAGCGACCGCACCGTGACGGCCCGACGATCCTGCGGAAAGAGCGGTCCTATGTCCTATGCCAGCATCATGGTCGCGGTCGATGACGGGCGTCACGCTCGGGGGCGCGTCCGCCTCGCGGCGGATCTGGCGCATCGCTTCGGCGCCCGCCTCGTCGGCGTGGGCGCCTGCATGCCGGAATATCCGCGCGTCTATGGCGAGACGGCGAGCCCCATCGACCTGATCTTCGACCAGATCCGGCTCGCGGCGCTCGACCGGCTCGCGAGCACCGAACAGGCCTTCCGGAATGCCTCCTGCCTCAACGAACGCGTGACGTGGCGCTCGGCGCTGGGTTTTCCCGCTCGCTTTCTGGAGCAGCAGGCGCGGGCGGCAGATCTCGTGGTCCTCGGGCGCCACGCGGAGGATGAGGGCGCCGATCCGACCGTCACCCTCGCGGTGGGCGACGCGCTGATGGGTGTCGGACGCCCCACACTGATTGTTCCGCCGGGCATCGAGCACCTGGAGGCGAACCGGATCCTTATCGGCTGGAAGAACACGCCGCAGACGCGCCGAGCCGTGTCGGACGCCCTGCCGCTCCTGCGACGCGCCGCGGCGGTCCAGGTGATGCAGGTCGCTGAGGGTGCGGACTCGGCCGAGGTCGAGGACGTCGTCCGGTTTCTCGCCCTGCACGACGTCCACGCGCGCGCGCACCTGGCGGAGCCCTCCGGCTGGACCATCGCCGACGACCTGCAAGGCGCGGCGGTGGGTTTCGGCGCTGACCTGATCGTGACCGGCGCCTACGGGTACAGCCGGCTGCGGGAATGGTTCTTCGGCGGGGTGACGCGCGACCTGCTGGCGGGTGCCTCCGTCTGCTGCCTGATGTCCCACTAGAGCACGATGCGGAAATCCGGTTTCCGCCTCCTGCGAGAGCCAAGAGGACGCTGCCATGTCCGATCCAGGCAAGCCCGGACAGCCCGATCCGACCTTCCCGTCTCCGTCGCCGGTGCGCCCGCCGGAGCCCGCTTCGGTGCCGCTTCCGGAGCCCCTGAACGTCCCGGCCTCGGAGCCCGACGACATACCGCCGGCGAACGAGCCGCTCGGCATCCCGGGCGGGATGCCGCCGGAGATCATCCAGGTCGCATTCGGACCGGTGACGGGGTCGGGCTGACAGGATCGGTGAGGCGCGGGAGGCTCGCGAACGGTTGTCGCGAACAGCCGCGAGCAGGACGTCCCGTCGGAAGGCCCGGAAGGTTCGCAAACGAAAGGGCCGGCCCGAAGGCCGGCCCCGCGCGATCCGACGCTTGCCTACTCGGCCGCCGTCATCTCGGGGGTGTAGTGGCCGCACCAATCCTGAGCGGCGACCACCGGCCAGAGACCCTTGGATTCGGGAGCGGGCTGGCTGACAGGCGGGTTGAAGCGGCACAGGCCGGCATCGTTCTGCGCGACGGCACCGTTGCCCTTGTGCTCGTCGAAGAATCGGCAGGTCTCGCACTTCGCGTTCATGATCAGGCTCCTGTGAAGCCGGCGGACGGGGCCGCCCCGGTCTGGAACTTAGAAATGATCCAATCTGCGCAACCAACGATGGGCTGCGCGGCCGGTTCCACCAGGAACGCTCAGGCGCCGTCGGTTCGCACCGCCGCGAAATCCGCGAGCAGGCGCTGAAGCTCGTCCTCGTGGACCAGCTGCGCCGCTTCCTCCGGCGGGAACCACCGCAGCGTCCGCTGGTCCTGCTCCGGCCAGCGTGCGTGCTGCCCCTCCACCCGCAACGGGTAGACACGCACCTTGCAGGGGAGCGCGAGACCGTGATCGAGGCGCTTCTCGTAACGGTACCAGCCGACCGGATCCGCCGCGATCCGCCCCTTCAGGCCAGCCTCCTCGTAGGCCTCCCGCTCGGCAGCCCGATGCGCCTTGCGGCCGAGCATCGGCCACCCTTTCGGGAGGATCCAGCGGCCGGTATCGCGCGAGGTGATCAGCAGCACCTCAACCTGGCCGTCCGGGCCGACGCGGAACGGCAGGGCCGCGACCTGCTTGAGCGGCTTGGCGTGAGCCTTCCGCAGCAGTTTCTTCAGGCTCGGCCGCTTGGATGCCGTTTTCAGCGCAGATCTCGGAGACATGAGGGGGCGGATTTGCTGCGGACGCTTCTGCAATCGATAGATTCCGCATGCATTTACATAGTTGAATATGGCAATCCCGTATCCGGATCGTGTCGCCGTTGAGCCATGCCTGTAACGCTGTGCTCAACGTCCCACAGGCCGCTTGCGTTATGTTGGCTTGTCCGCGAAGGCTCTTGCGTTCATCGGCAACGAGTCGCGGCATGGCTGTCGAGATCGAGCGCAAATTCATCGCGAGCCCCGCTGTCCTGGCGCTGTGCCGGACGGGCACGCATTTCGTTCAAGGCTATCTGTACACGGACGACGCCAACACGATCCGCGTCCGCCGGGCAGGGGATCGCATGCTCGTCACCTGGAAGAGTTCGCGCCGCGGCGCCTGCCGCAACGAGGTCGAGTTCGCCATCGAGCCCCTGGACGGCGAGGAGGCTCCTGGCCCGCGTGCCGGCCGGCCGGCGCCTTGAGAAGACCCGCTACCGCGTCGAGCATGCCGGTGCCGTCTGGGAGGTCGATGTCTTCGGCGGCGCGCTCGCGGGCCTGATCCTGGCGGAGATCGAGCTCGAACGGGAGGACCAGCCCGTGGTGCTGCCGTCTTGGATCGAGCGGGAGGTCACGGACGACGCGCGCTACCGCAACTCGCGACTGGCGACGGGCGCGATCCCGGACCGGCAGGCGGCCTGACGACCGCGGCGGGTGAACGTCCGGGCGGCGGCGCCGTTCTAACGGGATGCCCCACAGCCTGATCACCTGGAAGCAGGACGTGACGGCCGGTGTGCCGCTCCCGCGCTTCGTCGGCCGCGTTGGCACGGTCGAGGTGGGGATCTGCGAGTACGACGGCTCGAACCGGCTGTGGACGTGGTGGAGCCCCCTGGCCGAGGACATCTGGGGTCACGGCCAGGACGCCGAGGGCGCCAAGCGGGGCTGCGAAGTCTGGCTGCGCGGCTGGCTCGAGAACTTCAGGCCCTTCTTCACCTGATCGCGCCGCCAGCCGCCCCGGCCTGCGAGCGGCCGGGGCGGGACAGGGTCAGCGGAGGAATTGCGGGAGGCGGCGCTTCCAGCGCTCCCCGAGCCGCAGTTCGTTGCCCCGCCGCCAGCCGGGCCGCGGCGCGGGGGCCCGCTCGGCCTCGGCCGGATGCGCGTGCGCCGGGGGCTCGTCGCCGACGGGTTCGGGCTGCGCCGCGGCCGGACGGGGCTCCTCCGCCGGTGCGGACGCGCCGAGCGCGGCCTGGGTGCTGGCCGGAGCCCGCTCGCTCCGCGCCCGCGGACGCCGTACGCGCGGCGCCGGAGCGAGTGCGGCCTCGGGTTCGGGTTCGGCCACCGGCTCGGCCGGGGCCTGGAACATGGGGACGAGGCTCGGCAGGACGCGCCGGACCGGTGCACCCGGCTCCTTGTCCAGCCGCGGAGGCGGGGCGGCCTGAATTCCCGGCTGCGCCGGCTTCACCTCGTCTTGGACGAGTTCCGGCCACAGGCTCTTGTCCGAACGCGTTCGCGGCTGGGCGGTGGTCAACGACGCGCGTGTGGTGCGGGTGCTCTTGATTTCGACCATGAATGGTCGCGCGCTGCGGCGCTTCATGTAAGACGATCCTTGGAAACATTCGCGCCAACACAGCGGCTGCACGAACAGACCGAGGCTAAGCATGATCTCGGACGATGTCCAGAAAGACCAACGCGTACTCGTCAATTTTCTGTCTTGTTAGGACAAGGTAATGGGCACGACCGCAGCCCATGGCATCGATCAGGATCGGTTTTCCCGCCGGTTGAGCGGATTGGCAGTCCCGAACCGGGCCCCGTATGGCGAAGCTCGGCCCGCTGCGTGCTAATATCCAGCCGATTGCAGCGCAGAGGCGAATCGGCATGCTGAACAGACGATCCTTCGTGGCCCTGTCGAGCGCCGCGCTCGCCGCTCCGGCCCTCGCGCAGAGCCCGGCCTCCCGGGTCCTCAAGTTCATCCCGCAGGCCGACCTCACGGTGCTCGATCCGATCTGGACGACCGCCTACGTGACCCGGAACCACGGGCTCGCGGTGTTCGACACGCTCTACGGGACGGATGCCAGCTACGCGGCCCAGCCCCAGATGGTGGCCGGCCACACGGTGGAGAACGACGGCAAGCTCTGGCGGCTGACCCTGCGGCCGGGGCTGATCTTCCACGATGGCACCCCGGTTCTCGCCCGCGACTGCGTGGCGAGCATCGCGCGCTGGGGCAAGCGCGACGCCATGGGCCAGACGCTCATGGCCTACACGGACGAACTCTCGGCCCCCGACGACCGGACGATTCAGTTCCGGCTGAAGAAGCCCTTCCCGCTCCTGCCGGACGCGCTCGGCAAGGTCGGCTCCGCGATCTGCGCCATCATGCCGGAGCGGCTCGCCAAGACCGACCCGTTCACGCAGGTGACCGAGATGGTCGGCAGCGGCCCGTTCCGCTTCAAGGCGGACGAGCGCGTGGTCGGCGCCCGCGTCGTCTACGAGCGCTTCGCCGGCTACGTCCCCCGAGAGGGAGGCGAGGCGCAATGGACCTCCGGCCCCAAGCGCGTCTTCGTCGATCGGGTCGAGTGGAACGTCATCCCCGATCAGGCCACCGCCGCCTCGGCCATGCAGACCGGCGAGATGGATTGGTGGGAGCAGCCGCCGGCCGACCTCGTGCCCACGCTCGGCGGCTTGACGACGCGGATCACCGACCCGACCGGCCTCATCGCCTGCCTGCGGATGAACCAGCTCCAGCCGCCCTTCGACAACCCGGCGGTCCGGCAGGTGCTGCTCAAGGTCGTCGACCAGACCGACTTCATGCAGGCGGTGACGGGCACCGACCCCAAGCTGATCCACGTGCCCACCGGCTTCTTCTGCCCCGGGCTGCCGATGGCGAGCACGGTCGGGCTCGATGCCCTCACGAGCAAGCGCGACTACGAGGCGGCCAAGAAGGCCCTCGCGGCGGCCGGCTACAAGGGCGAGAAGGTGGTGCTGATGGGAGCCTCCGATTTCCCGAGCCTGAAGGCGTTGGCCGACGTGGCGGCCGACATGCTCACGCGCGCCGGCTTCAACGTCGACTATCAGATCATGGATTGGGGCTCGGTCGTGCAGCGGCGCGCCAAGAAGGAGCCGGTCGCCCAGGGCGGCTGGAGTGCCTTCTGCACCTTCTGGTCCGGGCTCGACCAGGCGAACCCGGCGGTCAGCGCTTACCTGCGCGGGACGGGCGCGAGCGCCACGATCGGCTGGCCGACCAGCGAGAAGATCGAGGCCCTGCGGGATCAATGGCTCGATGCGCCCGATACCGCGACGCGGAAAAAGCTCGCGGACGCGCTTCAGCAGCAGGCCTTCATCGACCTGCCCTACCTGCCGCTCGGGCAATACTTCAACCAGACCTCGTTCAAGCCGTCCCTGACCGGAGTCCTCGACGGCGTACCGGTCTTCTGGAATGTCCGGAAGGGCTGACGGGCGCCGGGCACGGCTGCATCGGGCGCGAAGACGCGACAACACCGGTCGATCGCCGGCCCTCACGATCCCGGGCCGCTTCCCAGCCCCGCCGCCGACGCGCTAAGCACGGCCGGCACAGGTCACCGTCCGAGATGACCGGCCCGCGAGGAAGCCCGAGACGACCTGCCCTTCCCGCCGCCCGAGCGGCGGTCGGCGCCGTCCGGTCCCGCGCGGGCCCGGCTGTGACCTGGATCGATCCGGACCCGACCGGGATCCGGCCAGGACTCAGGTCATGCCGCGAGGACAGCCCCAATGACAGGCCCCTTGGACGACACCGCGCTGGAACGCTCGGCGATGCGCAGGATCGGCTGGCGGCTCGTGCCGTTCCTGATCCTCGCCTACTTCGTCTCCTTCCTGGACCGCGTGAATGTCGGCTTCGCGGCGATCCAGATGAACCACGATGCCGGCCTGTCAGCGACGGTGTTCGGCTGGGGCGCCGGGATCTTCTTCCTCGGCTACTTCCTGATGGAGATCCCCAGCAATCTGATGCTGGAGCGCTACGGGGCGCGACTGTGGATCGCCCGGATCATGGCGAGCTGGGGTCTGATCTCCGCCGCCATGGCCCTGGTGCAGGGGCCCTGGTCCTTCATCGCCCTGCGCTTCCTGCTCGGCGTGGCCGAGGCCGGCTTCTTCCCCGGCGTGATCCTCTACCTCACTTACTGGTTCCCCTCCGCCTACCGGGCGCGGATCGTCGGGGTCTTCATGATCTCGATCCCGATCTCGTCGTTCCTCGGCTCCCCGATCTCCGGCGCGCTGCTGGGCTTGAGCGGTTGGGGCCTGCGGGGCTGGCAATGGCTGTTCATCCTGGAGGGCCTGCCGGCGATTCTGATGGCCTTCGCGGTCCTGTGGCTGCTGCCCGACGGGCCGCGCGACGCCGCTTGGCTCCCGGCCGACGAGCGCGCATGGCTGGAGCGGCGGCTCAAGGCCGAGGCGGCGCGGAACACGCGGAATGGCCAGGCAGCGAAGCCGCCGCTCTGGGACGTGCTGCGCGACCGGCGGCTGGCGTTGTTCGCGGCGATCTATTTCGGGTCGACAGCGAGCAGCTACGGGCTCTCGTTCTGGACGCCGCAGATCGTCAAGAGCTTCGGCCTCGGCAATCTCGAGACCGGCCTCCTGAACAGCATCCCGTACGGCTTCGCCTCGGTGGCCATGATCCTCTGGGGACGGCACAGCGACCGGATGGCCGAGCGGCGCTGGCATCTGGCGCTCTCGTTCCTGGTCCTCGCCCTGGGGCTGGCGGGCGGCACGGTGCTTTCGGGCCTCGGCCCGGTCGTCGCGGCGCTGACGGTGGCGGCGGTCGGCGTCTACATGCTGAAGGGCCCGTTCTGGGCGCTGGCGACGGAGCAGCTGCCCCCCGCCACGGCCGCGGCGAGCATCGCAGCGATCAACGCGGTCGGCAATCTCGGCGGCTTTCTCGGCCCCTATCTGATCGGAGCGATCAAGGACGGGACAGGCAGCTTCACCTTGAGCCTCCTGCCCCTGGTGCTGTTCGCGCTGATTTCCGCCGTCCTGTCGCTCGTCCCCGGTCGTCCGGCGGGGCCCGACCGGGGGCGCACCGCCCCTCGACGGCCTGACCGGCGCGGGTTCTGCACCGGCCCGGCGCCGGCCCGACGAGAACCGCTCCCCGGACCGCGCGGTTAGCCCTCGTGCCGCAGCCGACACGGGCGGGGCGCCGCCGACCGGGAGCTGGAGACCATGGACCTGAACGACACCGTGCGTGATGCTATCCTGGCGGAGCTGAGGCGCCAGGCGGAGGCGGAGGATCCCGCGCCCCAGGTGGACCTGTCGGAGCCGGGCTATGCGCGCATCACCGGGCGCATCGACATCGAGGCGTTGATCATGGTGGTCGCGGGCGCCCTCGCCGGCGGTCCCTGAGCCGAGGGGCGGCCTGCGGCAGGAGATCGCCATGCCGAAGCTCAACGCCGTCTTGGAGACGGTCCTGTACGTCGCGGATCTCGAGCGCGCGGACGCGTTCTACCGGGAAACGCTCGGCCTGACCTGCATCCATACCGATTTCCGCATGCGCGCCTACGATGTCGGCGGGCGCGGCGTTCTCCTCCTGTTTCCGCAGGGCGGCTCTCTGCAGCCGATCCCGACGCCGGGCGGAGATATCCCGCCCCATGACGGCAGCGGGCCGGCCCATATCGCGTTCGCGATCGATGCCGAGGCGCTCGCCCCGTGGGAGGATCATCTGGCCGCCTCCGGCCTCGCCATCGAGGGGCGCACGCACTGGCCGCGCGGCGGTACCAGCCTCTACTTCCGCGATCCGGACGGCCACCTGCTGGAACTCGCCACGCCCGGCCTCTGGCGCGGCTATTGAGGCTCCGCATGCCGGTGCGCCGGCGTCCGAGCCCCGCCGGCAGCGGGATGTGCGAGGCCGCCCCTCAGCCGAACCTGGGCGCCCTTTCCAAGTTGTCTGCCTACGGGAGAGAGCGATGATCAGCGAAAATATTACGGTCGGCAGTGCCCATCTTGATCTCGGCGAGGCCTTTCGGGAGCAAGCTCAGCAGCGCATCCGGGAGGCGGCGAACAAGTATCTCGGCAATCTTGTCGCGGCCACCGTTCACGTCGCCCGCGAGGGTGGCGATTTCCGCTGCTCGGTGAACATGCAGATGAGCGGGCAGGAGATGATGAGCGCCGAGGCCCTGGGGGAGAGTGTCCCCCTGGCCTTTCGCACGGCATTGAACAAGGTCGAGAAGCAGTTGCGGCGCACCAAGCGCCTGCAGCGCGAGGACCGCGCGCACCAGCCGGACAGGATCATCACGGCCTAGAGCCGCGTCCCAGCTGTCCTTCACCCGGATCCCGGGCGTCACGTCGGACCGGGACTGACGATGCGACGCGGGCGCCGACCCGCGTCCGGGCGGGACATGCGATGGCCCCGGGAGCGACCCGGCAAAGGCCGGCGGCGGAGCGATGCGGGCAGAGGCCGATCATGACCGGGGGATTGTGAGCGCGTGGCCCGGCGGACGCGGCAGCGCCGGGCGCGGAACTCCCGGGCGCGGGACGCGGTCGCTCGGGCTGGTGACCGGGCGCGACGGCCTCGTCCACGGTCCGGCGCAATCCGCGCCGGATCGGCCGATGCCGCTCCTCGTCATGCTGCACGGAGCCGGCGCCTCGGCGCAGGACGTGATGCCCCTGGTGGTCGACGCGGCCGATACGCACGGGATTCTGGTGCTCGCCCCCGACGCGGGGGCGACACCTGGGACCTGATCCGGCACGGTTACGGACCGGATGTGGCCTTCCTGGACCGGGCTCTCGACCACCTCTTCGACGCCTACTGGGTCGACCCCGCGCGCATCGCGATCGCGGGCTTCTCGGACGGGGCGTCCTACGCGCTGTCGCTCGGCCTCGCCAACGGTGGGTTGTTCGGCGATGTGCTGGCCTTCTCGCCGGGCTTTGCAGCCCCCGTCCGCGCGGCGGGCGAGCCTCGGATCTTCATCGCGCATGACCGGCAGGATCCCGTCCTGCCATTCGCGCGCTGCGGGGCGCGGGTCGCGGCGGCGCTCAGGCAATCCGGCTACGATGTCGACTTCCGGCCGTTCAGCGGCGGCCATGTCGTCCCCACCGAGATGGTCGAGGCCGCCCTGTCCCGTTTCCTCGGCTGAGGCCAGCACCCGCGGGCCCCGACGACGGCCGAACGCAAGAGAGGCCGCCTCCTCTCGGAAGCGGCCCCTCCAGGGCTTCAGGTCGATCTCAGGCGGATCTTGTGCCCGAGATCGGCCGTGGCCGTCGGACGCTCGCGGTCCGCTTAGTACGTGCCGAACTTGTAGTTCAGGCCTGCGCGGACGACGGCGAACTCGTCGCTGCGGCGACCGACCGGGCTGTAGAAGGCCGGGATGTTGGTGGCGCTGTTGATCACGAGCGCACCCTGGTTGCGGGTGTTGCGGTCGAGGTTCACGTACAGGCCTTCGACCTTCAGCGTCACGGCCGAGGAGTGGAAGAAGTTCAGGAACGAGTCGGTGGGCAGGGCGTACTCGATGCCGCCGCCGACCGCGTAGCCGGTGCGGAAGCTGTCGTTGCCGGCAAAACCACCGAACGAGCGGTCGGCGCTGCCCGAGCCGTAGGCGAAGCCGCCGGTGGCGTACACGAGGGTGCGGTCGAAGGCGTAGCCGAGGCGGCCGCGCACCGTGCCGAAGAAGTCGAGGCTCGACAGGCCGCGCGGGTCGGTCAGGTAGTAGCCGGGCGCGATCGCGCCGGAGACGAAGGCATTGTTCCGGTTGCGGCCGAAGTCGAGGTACTGGGCGTCGGCCTCGATGCCGAACACCACGCCCGAGCCCGGGGTCAGCTGCCAGTTGTAGCCGATCTGGCCACCGCCGGTGAACCCGTCCTGGCTGCGGTCACGGAAGGTCGCCGTGGTGCCCGGGACAGCGAAGCGGGCCGGCACGGCGAAGGTCGAGCTGGTGTTGTTGCTGCTGGCATCGAAGGCGTAGCCGGCGTTGAAACCCGCGTAGAAGCCGGTCCAGGTGAAGACCGGGACGGGGGTGAACACCGGCGGGGGCGCAGCGCGGCGCGGCAGGTCGGCGGCCGAAGCGGCGCCGGTCAGGAGAGCCGTGGCGGCGCTCGCGAGAAGAAGCTTCTTGATCATCTGGTCCTCAGTCTCCCGTTGGGCGGGATGTGTGCGCGGCGACAAGGACCCCAGGATGCGCCAACGCGATAGTGCAGCTTTGCAACAGGGCGGCCTGAAGGCCCGGGCCAGATGGTTTGAAAGGTGCGCTAGAGCACATCGTGGCGGCGACGCGATCAAATCGTCGGGAACTATTAGCGCAATTCTGCCGCGTGGTGCCGATTTTCGCGTCGATATCCGCCCCTTGCGCACAATAATCTGGGGCAACAACTCCCGGTGCGCTTCGAACGCGCCTGCAGCGGCCGAAATCCTATCGCAGGTTGTTCCCGTGCCGGCCGACGGCAGGCGAGAGGATGGCGCATCCCAGTCCGCTGGATGCCGGCGCGAGCCGCCGGCGGCCCGGCAACCCTGCGTGGACGCAGCAGGGTGCATCCGCTACTGCGTCGGGATGGCTGCAACCCATTTCCGGCCCGACCAGGGCCTGGAGCGGGCCATGGATCAGCTTTCGGTCGCCCGCTCGGTGGAGGACATCGTGTCCGTACTCCGCAGCACGGCACGGGACATCGTCGGCGCGGACGGGATCGCCGTGATCCTGCGCGAGGGCGACGCCTCGTTCTACGCGGCCGAGGACGCGATCGAACCGCTCTGGCGCGGGCGGCGGTTTCCGCTGACCCAATGCATCTCGGGCTGGGCCATGCTCCACGACGAGACCGCCGTCATCCCGGACCTCGAACTCGATCCCCGGGTGCCCGTCGCGGCCTATCGGATCACCTCGATGCGCAGCCTCGTGATGGCGCCGATCGGCTCCCCTGAGCCGGTCGCCGCACTCGGCGCCTATTGGTGCGCGTCGGTCATCCCCGACGACGCGACCGTCTGCCGGCTCGAAGCCCTGGCCCACCAGGCCGCTGCCGCCCTGGCGCGGGTCCGCGCCCCGACCGAGGTGGCCAGCCCCCGGATGCAGGCGGAGCAGCCCGAGGGCTGACGATCCCGTGCGTCCCCGGGGATCGAAAGGCTGTCCCGGCCGTTCCCCGCGTCCACGGCTCCATATCCCGCTCTGATGCGCGCTCTCACTCGCCGGGCGGAGCCCCTTCGGCGGGGAGCGCCCCACGGAAGTCCCAGACCACTCTCATGAAGCGCATCCTCCTCGTCGGCATCTTCGTCGCCCTGTTCGCCGCCATCGTGGTGATCGCCGCCACCTGGTCGAAGGTCACGCCCGTGAACCCGCCCGTGTCGCCGGACTCGTCGTCGACGCCGAATCCGACCGCGCAGCGGAAGTGACGCATCGACCAGGCCGGGTCCGATCGGGGCGCCGGCCCCGGGCGGTGCGGGATCTGTGCTCCGGGAATGACAGCCTGCCCGGCCTCTCGCGGGTGCGCCGGATCCGGGCCGTGGATGAAGCTGTATGCGCGATCGGCCCCGTAAGGACCGACGTGAGGATCGGACGGATCTGAGAGATGGTCCGGGTCGCGCACGGCCCGGAACGCGCCCTCGTCCGGGGTCGCAGCCCGCACGCACCGGCATCGCGGTCCGCGGCGGCCGTCCTCGACCGGACCGGCCTCGGTCCAGCCGGCGATCTCGGGAACCTGCGCCGGCCTGCGGCCTTGGCCCTTTACAGACATTGCCGGGAGAGAT
This sequence comes from Methylobacterium sp. P31, assembly GCA_050632875.1. GTDB lineage: Bacteria > Pseudomonadota > Alphaproteobacteria > Rhizobiales > Beijerinckiaceae > Methylobacterium. The sequence goes on from JBODSC010000001.1 coordinate 1,339,317, forward strand.
GTCAGGAGGGTCGCATGGGACAGGATGTCGACGCGGCACGCCAAGCATTCGGAACGGTGCCGCCGGCACGGCCGGCCAACACGGAGAAGAAGCCCGATCCGGCGGCCGGCGGCAGCGGCCCGCACGCGCCGGGTCCTCCGGAACCGGAACCCGACGCGGCACCGGAGAGCGGCGGCTACGATACCCGACCGCCGGCCCGCCAGCCGGACAACCGGAAGGGTGGTTACGGCGCAGGCTGAAACCGGCGGGGCCCGCCCTCGTCGGCCCGTCCCGGGCAGGCGGTCCAGCACGGCGGCGCGTTTGATCCGGAACCGGCCCGCCGCGGCGCAGCCGGGCCGGAGGATCCGCTCGGCCCCGGGCCCGAAGCCTGGAATATTTGCAGCAAATATCCAAGCTGGATCCGCCATCTTACGCCGGAGGTTAAGTAAGATATCTCAAATTGGCAATTTCTGGAACGTATTACATTTTTCGGAATTGGTGGATCCGTAACGATCGACGGAGCCCATCATGCGTATGCCCCTTGCCCTCGTCCTCGTGACCCTGCTCGGATCGAGCGCCATCGCTCAGACCACGGTCACGGGCTCTCCGGCCGCCCCCGATGCCAAGACGAGCCAGCAATCCGGCGGCCAGCAGAGCGTGACGCGGCCGAACACCGACAAGATGACGCCGAACGGCGGCGCCGCCGATGCCGCGGCCAATGTCCGGCTCGAGAAGGGCGCCAACAGCTTCACCGAGGGCGAGGCCCGCTCGCGTCTCGCGAAGGCCGGCTACACCGACGCCAAGGATCTCAAGAAGGATGCCGATGGCATCTGGCGCGGCACCGCCACGCATGGCGGCCAGCAGGTCAGCGTCGGCCTCGATTTCAAAGGCAACGTATCGGCGCAGTGAGCCCTCGACCCGCGCAGGAGATATCCCATGGCCCAGCAAACCATTACGGCCCTCTATGACCGCTACGCGGATGCGAGCGCCGCCGTGACCGACCTCGAAGGCGGCGGCATCCCGCACGGCGAGATCAGCCTCGTTAGCAACAACGAAGGCGATCGCCACGCCGGCCTTCTCGGGGGCAGCGGCCACGGGGCTGCTGATACGAAGGACAAGGCCAAGGACGGCACCGGTGCCGGCGCCTCCCTCGGGACCGTGGTGGGCGGCGCCGCCGGTCTGTTGGCGGGCCTCGGCCTGATCGCGATTCCGGGCGTCGGGCCGGTCGTGGCCGCGGGCTGGCTCGTCGCGACCCTGACGGGCGCCGGAATCGGGGCGGCGGCCGGCGGGCTCGCCGGCGCCTTGGCCGGCGCCGGGGTCAGCGAGACGGACGCGCACGCCTACGGCGAAGGCGTGCGCCGGGGCGGGACTCTGGTCACGGTCCGCATGGACGCCGCCCGGGCAGCGCTGGCGCCGACCGTGACCGCGATCCTCGAGCGGCATGGTCCGGTCGATCTGGACGAGAAGGCCGGTGCGTGGCGCAAGGAGGGCTGGAACCCGCCGAGCCCGGGGGCCGGCGCCGTCGGCACGGCCGGAGAGCAGCGCCGCGTCCGAATCTATCCTGCCACCAACGATCTCTGACGCGGCACCGTCCGGCCGGCGCGGGCGAGAGCGTCAGGTCGCCGTCCCGACGGGCCCGAACGGGGCCTCCCGACGCTCATCGGCGAACCGGGGGCCCCAGAAAACGGAAGATATTCATGATGTCTTTCAGTTTAATTTACTTCTTTTAAACCTTTATCCTCCCCAAACGGTAAGCAGATCTAGCGCTATCCGGAAGAGCTTTCATGATCGAGACATCCGAAGAGGAATCCGGCACCTTGGCGGAATTGACCGCCGCGCTCGTGGCCGCCTACGTGTCGAACAATCCGGTGCCGGCCTCCGAGCTGCCGGCCCTGATCGCGCGCGTGCACGGCGCGATCTCTGGGCTCGTCTCCGGCGCCCTGACGGCCGAGAGCGGCCCGGCGGCGCAGAGCGACGTCGAGAAGCCGGGCCCGGCCCAGATCCGCAAGTCGGTCCGGCACGACGGGATCGTCAGCTTCATTGACGGCAAGACCTACAAGACCCTCAAGCGCCACCTGAGCAGCCACGGGCTCGACCCGCGCAGCTACCGGGAGCGTTACGGTCTGCCGGCGGACTACCCGATGGTGGCGCCGAGCTATGCCGAGCAGCGCTCCGCCCTCGCCAAGGCGATCGGGCTGGGCCAGCCGGGCGCCATGGCCGAGCGCGAGCGGAAGAGCCGCAGGACGGCTTGAACGGCCCGGGGCTAGAGGGATGGCCGCGCCACGGACGCCCCTCCCTCGGTCACTCCTGTGTCACGGCCGCGCCGGGCGGCGGTGGCACGACCGGTCCCGACAGCCCCGTCCAGCAACGGGCATAGCCGCGGGAGATCAGCCGGTCCTGCCAGTCGAGGCGCCGCTCGGCGTCGCCGAGATCGGTGAGGGCGTCCGCGATGGCGGCCACGAGGGCGCTCCACGCATCGCCCTTCGCGGCCCGGTGATAGGCCAGAGCGACCACCTCTGCCTCCCTGAGACGAATCTCCACAGGTGCCTCGTCAAGATCCGCGTGCATCGTCGCCCGAGTCCGTCTAGAACATATCATGAACAAAGCGCATTGGCCCCGGCGGTTCAACCGCCGGGGCGCCGCGTCTCCGGATGGCGGTGGAGCGCTGTGGATGGATCGAGGAAACCTCAATGCCGACGCGGCTTTACCGTTTCCACTGCACGGACGGGCACGAGCTGGTGACCGACCTGAGGGGCAGCCGGCTGCCGAATGCCGCGCAGATGCGGGTCCATGCCGAGCGCGTGGCGCTCGCCCTGATGGAGCGGGTCGTCGAGCGGCTCGATTGGTCGGGCTGGCAGGTCGAGGTCTACGACGCCCGGGGACGGCGGGTCTGGATCAGGGCGTTCCCCGACGTGAACGTCGACGCCTGGGCGGCGTGAGGAGAGCCGCCGCGGGGCGGCCCGAACAGAGGGAGAGGCAGGATGGCGTTCAAGCCGAAATCCGCCGCGGAGACGAAGGCGAAGGATCTAGCCCTCGCGCTCGCGCGGATCGCAGAGAGCGAGGGCATACCGGCGAGTATCGCGGTGGACCAGCTGCGGCGGGCGAGCCCGCGGCTGACCCCGCTGGCGGTCGGGCAGATGGTCCGCAAGGAGCGGGCGATCGTCGACGGGACGCTGGCCGAGCGCGGCTTGGCGCTCGTCGACTACGCCGACCAGGGGCCGGGCCGCGGGATGGCCTTCACCATCGACGCGGCGGAATAATCGAGCCGCCCGGTCAGGCGGCCGCCGGGCGGCCCCGGAGCAGGCGGCCGACGAGGCGGAACGGCAGGAGCGGCAGCTTGAACAGGGCCGTAATCACAAGAACCGCGATGACCGTGAGGAGCGCCAGGATAGAATTCGCCATGTGCATCTTGCTCCCAGAACTGGGCGACCCCCGAGGGCGGATGGCGTCAGGAGGCGCCCGGAACACGGCGAGACTATGAACACGGCGGCTTCATCCGGCCGGCAGGGATAGAGGGCGTAGGGCACGAGCAGGCGCATCGCGGTCGGCCCGGCCGGCCGCGCCCGCGCCCTTGTCCTTGCGGCGGCCATCCTGACCACCGGGCCGTCCGGCGCAGAGGTCCCAGTGCGCTCCAAGCGCGCTATGTCGCACCGGACCATTTCACCGATACCGAGAACCGCTTCGGCTCCGGGCAGCCGCTCCGGGACACTCGCGCGAACATGATCCGGCTCTTCCGGGAGCTGGGCAGGGCCCGGCTCCGGCCAGGACAGCATCTCGCGATCATCCGTCCGCGACATCGACCGCGCCGGCTTCGCGCGTCCGGGCCTCGCGACGCCGGCAAGCATCCGGATCGTCACGGAGGCCACGCCGCCGCGGATCCGCCTCGCCCACACGGTGCGCGATGGCGTCCGCATCCGCGCCCGGGGCGCGGACGCGGTGACGGACGTCAACGTCCGGCTGACGGCCCGTCCGCGCTTCTCGACCGGCGGCCTCTACTACGCGCGTCGGATCCTGCGCGACAGGTTCACCCGGCGCTTTCCGGATTCTGCGGGCCGCGAATGGGCCGCCCCCGCGGAACCGGGCCGGCGGCGGTCCCTTCTCCAGAGGGACCGCCCCGTGATCAGGAGCCTTGTGATGAGCGCATCCGACCCGAGATCAGCCCGCGAGATCCTGGCCGAGGATCCGCCCGGCGCTCGGACCTACCTGCCGGAGGCGGTGCCGAAGCGACCGCAGGGACCGCGCTCCCCGGCCAGTCCGAACCCGGCGACATGGGGGCCTTCGACAACAAGACTTACGCCGAGCCCCGGCACGAGAGCCCGGCCGGGAACCGCGGCAGCGGCTATCGCGGCGCCTGACGGCCCGGATTGGCGAGAACCGGTCCGGGTGATCCGGATCGACCACCTGGGGCCGCCGAAGGCGCTCCAGGGGATTTTGTTGAGCCGGCTACTGGCTGGCATCCCAGCGCCGCGCCGGACCCGATGGCGCTCTGCGCGCCTGCATCGGCACTCGGCCGGCGCAGTGACGGCAACGGACGGGCCGGCGGCGTGCCGATGCACGCAGAATTGATCGTCTGTCCTTCGGCCGCGGCGGACCGGAACACCCCCTGCCCGCTCGGGTTCACCGGGCATCGGCAACCCACCAGGAGGCGGCGATGTCGGCACCCGGCAACTTGAAAGAGGTCTACCTCGAAGAGATGCAGGACCTCTGGTCCGCCAACGACCAGATGGTCAGGACCGTGCAGCAGCTCAGCGGCCAAGCCAGCGACGCGAAGGTGAAGCAGATGCTGGAGCGTTCGGTGAGCGGCATCCGGAAGCATACCGACGTCCTGAAGAGCCTGATCCAGGCCAATGGCGGCGCGGCCAAGCCCGAGCCCTGCAAGGGCATGGAGGGCCTCGCGGCCGAGGCTCTGAAGCACGGGGTCAAGGAGGCGCCGCGCGACGGCAAGCTGCGCGACGTCGCGATCATCGCCCAGTACCAGCGCATGTCGCATTACGGCCTCGCGGGCTTCGGCTCTGCGGCCGCCTACGCCAAGGCCCTCGGGCGCACCGACGACGCGGCCAAGCTGAAACAGGCGGTGGACGAGATCTACCGGGGCGACGAGGCGGCGAGCCGGCTCGCCGAGGCGGTGGAGCGTGCCGCGGCCTGAGCCGTCCCGCCGAGCATCGGGACCGGTCCGGCCTCTACCGCGGATCACCACCCTGTAGTAGTGTCCGGAACGGACCGTTCGGCAGGGCGGTCCAGCCCATGCCCCCTGCCCATCGCGGGACCGCCACCATCTCCGCCAGTCTCGCGCTTGCCCATATCGGTGCTCCGGCGGCCGTTCACAGGATGAGCGAGCCCTGGACCCTTCCGGTCGGCTCCGGGGAACTCGGCGACCTCGTCCAGGCCTACGATTGGGCGCGCACGCCCCTCGGCCCGATCGCGGACTGGCCCCGGTGCCTGATCTTCGCGGTCAGCATCGTGCTGCTGTCGCCGGTGCCGATCGTGCTGCTCTGGGGCGAGGACGGCATCGTGATCTACAACGATGCCTATTCGGGCTTCGCGGGCGGCCGTCACCCGCAGCTACTCGGCTCCAAGGTGCGCGAGGGCTGGCCGGAGATCGCCGATTTCAACGATCACGTGATGCGCGTGGGCCTGGCCGGCTGCACCCTGTCCTACCGGGACCAGGAACTCACTCTGCACCGGTACGGCCGGCCCGAGCAGGTCTGGATGGACCTCGACTACTCGCCGGTCTTCGATGAGAGCGGGCAGCCCGCAGGGGTGATCGCCATCGTGGTGGAGAGCACCGAGCGCGTGCTCGCCGAGCGGCGCCTGCGCGAAAGCGAGGCGCTGTTCCGCACCCTGGCCGAGGGCATCCCGCAGCTCATCTGGCGCGCCGCGATCGGCGGCGACTGCATCTGGTCGAGCCCGCAATGGCAGGCCTATACGGGCCAGACCGACCTCACGAGCCTCGGATGGGGCTGGCTGGACGCGGTCCATCCCGACGATTGTGTCACCGCCGAGATCGCTTGGCGCACGGCGGCCGTGACCGGCCAGCTCTCGTATGAGCATCGGCTCCGCAACGCCGCCGAGAACCGCTACTGCTGGTTCCAGACCCGCGCGGCGGCGGTGCGGGACGGGCAGGGCCGGATCGTCGAGTGGCTCGGCACGTCGACCGACATCGACCACCTGCGCCAGCTTCAGGAGCGGCAGCAGGTGATGGTCGCCGAGCTGCAGCATCGCACCCGGAACCTGCTCGGCGTCGTGCGGTCCATCGCGCAGCAGACGATGGCCCAGACCGGGCCGGGCGAGGCCTTCAAGAAACGGTTCAACGACCGGCTGTCCGCGCTTTCGCGGGTCCAGGGTCTCCTGTCCCGCTCGGACCAGGAGCCGATCACCCTGCGCGCCCTGATCGAGACGGAGCTGGCGGCCCTCGAAACCCCCGTCATGCGGGAGCGGATCCGGCTCGACGGACCGGCGGTGCGCCTGCGCAAGGCGACGGTGCAGACCTTCGCGCTGGCCCTGCACGAACTCGCCACCAACGCGTTGAAATACGGGGCTCTCACCACGGAGCACGGCCGCCTGAGCGTGACGTGGCGCGCCTACACGGCCGAGGGCGAAGGGCGGCTGCTGGTGGAGTGGGTGGAGGAAGGGATCGTCCGCCGCCAGGACAGCCCTGGCGAGCCGACCCGCGGCGGCTACGGGCGCGAGCTGATCGAGCGGGCGCTGCCCTACGCGCTCAAGGCCAAGACCCGCTACCTGCTGGGCGAGGCCGCGCTCCATTGCTCCATCGATATTCCCCTCCCCGACGGAGAAGCCATAGGCGACATCCCATGACCCTCTCCTCAGACGCGCTCACCGGCAGACGGCTTCTGCTGGTCGAGGATGACTACTTCATCGCCGTCGATCTCAAGACCTGGTTCGAGGAGCGCGGCGCACAGATCCTCGGTCCGGTGCCGAGCGTGAGCGAGGCGCTCGACCTGATCGCCCGCACGTCCGAGATCGACGCGGCCGTGCTCGACATCAACCTGCAGGATGAGCTGGTCTATCCCGTCGCCGAAGCTTTGCAGGCCCGGGGCGTGCCGTTCCTGTTCGCCACCGGCTACGATCCGGGCGCCGTGCCGCCCTCCCACGGGGCCGTGGCCTTCTGCCAGAAGCCGATCGACCCGCAGATCGTCGCCCGGACGCTGTTCGGCTGAGGTACGGAGCCGCGCCGACCCCGCGGGAACTTCCGGCAGCGACGGTGGATAGCCCTTCAAGAGCCCTCGACGGCTCGTGTCTCGCCGGTTGGGCTTGAGAGATCAGTGAGCGCCTCGCATGCCTTCGCGCAGCGCCTCGCGGGCGGAGCGCCGATCTCCGAACCTGTCGCCCTGGTCGTGGCCCATGCCGACGACGAGACCCTGTGGGCGGGTGCCGCGCTCCCCGCCTGTCCCGGTTGATCCTGGTCCATCTCACCGATAGCGCGCCGGCCGACATGGCCGATGCCGCGCGGCTGGGCTTTGCGACCCGGACGGCATACGCCCGCGCCCGGGCGGACGAGCCTCGAAGTGGCCCTGGCGACGCTGGAGGCCAAGCCCGACCGCATCGCCTACGGCCTTCCCGACAAGGAGGCGGTCGCGCATCTGCCGGACCTCGTCGCGCGGCTGGCGCACGACCTGCGGAATGCGGTGGCGATCCTGACCCACCCCTACGAGGGCGGCCATCCCGACCACGACACCGCCGCGCTCGCCGTGCGGGCCGCCGCCGGACGGATCGCCGAGCGGACGGGCCGGAGGCCCGCCCTGGCGGAGTTCGCCTGCTATCACCAGCAGGCGGGTGCGCGCCGCTTCGGCCACTTCTGGCCCGATCCCGATTGCCCCGAGCAGGTTCGCCCCCTCGACCCGACCGAGCGGGGACGCGTCGCGGGCGCGATCGCGGCCCATGGCAGCCAGGCCGCCGTGATCGACGGCTGGTGCCCGCAGGCGGAGCGCTGGCGCGCCGCGCCGGCCTACGACTTCAACGCGCCGCCGCCGCCCGGGGCGAGCCTCTATGACGGGTTCGGCTGGTCGATCACCTCCGGGCACTGGCGCCGCCTGGCTGGGGCCGTCGCGGCGTGCGTCTGACCGTCGTCAGCGTGGCCTATCCGTTCGCGCCCGTGACGGCCGACCCGGCCGGCGGCGCCGAGCAGGTTCTGGCCCAGCTCGACCGCGCGCTGGTGCGGGCGGGGCATCGCTCGCGCGTGATCGCCCCGGAGGGCTCCCAAGCGGCGGGGGCGCTGATGACCCTGCCGGGCCCGGTCGCCGAGATCACGGAGGAGGACCGGGCCGCCGTGCACGCGCAGCTGCGCACCCTTCTGTCCGAGATCGCCCATGCGGGAGCAGCCGACCTCATCCACCTGCACGGGCTCGACTTCGACCGCTACCTGCCGCCGCCGGGGGTGCCGATCCTCGCGACCCTGCACCTTCCGATCGACTGGTACGCTCCCGGGGCGCTTCGCCCAGAGCGCCCGGGAACCTGGCTCAACCCCGTCTCGCCGGATCAGGCCGGGCGGGCGCCGCCCGGGGTCGCGCTGCTCCCGCCCATTCCCAACGGGGTCGACACCGAGGCCTACCGGCCCGGTCCGCCGAAGCAGCCCTACGCCCTGGTGCTGGGCCGCGTCGCTCCGGAGAAGGGATTCCATCACGCCCTCGATGCGGCCCGGATGGCCGAGGCACCCCTGATCGCCGCGGGCCGGGTGTTCCCCTACACGGCCCACCGCCGCTACTTCGACGCGGAGATCGCGCCGCGGCTCGATGCCCTGCGCCGCTGGGTCGGGCCGGTGGCGGGCGCCGAGAAGCGCCGGCTGATCGCGCAGGCGCGCTGCGTGCTGATCCCCTCCACGGCCCCCGAGACGTCTTCGCTGGTGGCCATGGAGTCCCTGGCCAGCGGCACGCCCGTGATCGCCTTCCGCGCCGGCGCGCTGCCCGGGATCGTAGAGCACGGGACGACCGGGCTGATCGTCGACACCGCGGCGCAGATGGCCGAGGCGATCCGGGCGATCGGCGAGATCGATCCCGCCGCCTGCCGCCGCGCGGCCTGCGCGCGCTTCTCCCTCGACCGCACCACCGATGCCTATCTCGACCTGTACATGAGGCTCGCCGCATGACCGATCCGGAGATCCTCGAACCCTGCGCGCGGGGCGAGATCTCGCCCCACATCGCCCTGTCCCGGTTGCTGCTGACCGGCCGGCGGCTCGACGTGGCGCAGCTCGCGCAGGACGCCGCCGCCCGGCCCGACGCGCCGCCGCTCACCGCCCTGGCGGGTCTGGCGGAGCGCCACCGCGACCGCCTCGACGCCCTCGGCCAGCTGGCGCGCTCGGGCCTGTGGCCGGAGGGGAGGATATCCGCGCCGCCACCGCGGCCTTGTTCGACCGCCTCGCCGAGGAGGCGCCGGAGGCCGGCGTCGCCTTCTACGCGCTCGGCGATCCCGCCGAGCTGGCGGCGGCCACCGCAGAGCTCACGGCAGTCATCCGCGCCTGGGCTCAGCCGGCAGGACGCCGGATCGTGGATTACGGCTGCGGCATCGGCCGGGTGGCGATCGCGCTCGCCGGAGAGGCCGGGACGGTCCTGGGCCTCGACCTCTCCGCCGGCATGATCGCCGAGGCGCGGCGCCGGGCCGGGTCGCGCTCGAACCTCGCCTTCGCGCAGAACGCGGACGGCCTCTGCCCCGTGGCGGACGGCGCCGTCGACCTCTTGGTAGTTGTCGACAGCCTGCCCTACGTGGTGCAGGCGGAGGCCCTCGAAACTTTCATGGCGGAAGCCGCGCGGGTGCTGAGTGCGGGCGGCGACCTGCTCGTGTTCAACTGGTCCTACCGGTCCGATCCGGAGCGCGACTTGGCCGAGGCCCACGCCCTGGCGGCGGCCCACGGCTTCGCGGTGCTGCGGGCGGGCGAGCACCCGTTCACGATCTGGGACGGAACGGGCTTCCACCTGAGGCGGCACCCGTGACCCCGGAGGAGCACGGGTCCCTGTGGCGGCGCGACGCGCGCGCCACGCCGTTCCAGTCCCCGGCCTGGCTGGGGGCGTGGTGGACGCATCTCGGCGGCGGCGAGCGCCTCGACGCGGAGGTGCGCGACGCGGCCGGCACCCTGGTGGCGGCGCTGCCCCTGTTCGTCTGGCACGATGCCGGGTTGCGCCGGCTGGTGCCGGTCGGGGCCGGGCACAGCGATTATTGCGACGCACTGATCCAGCCCGGCATCCCGGTGGAGCGGCTGTGGGCGTCGATCCTCGCGACGGCGGACCGGTGGGACGAGATCCTGCTGCCGGATCTGCGGGCCGATTCGCCGCTCCTCGGGCCGGTGCCCGAAGGCTGGCAGGCCGTCGACGAGGAAGCGGAGATCTGCCCGGTCATGACCCTGCCGGCGCAAGGCTCGCCGCTCGCCGCGCTCACGGGGACGCAGCGCCGCAAGGTGGTGCACGACCGTCACCGCGCCGGACGGCTCGGCGGCGTCACCGAGGCGCTCGCCAGCCCGCACGAGATCGAGGCAGCCCTGGACGCGCTGTTCGCCCTGCACGCGGCCCGCTGGGCGCGGGAGGGCCAGCCCGGGGTGCTGGCGGATCCCCGCATCCAGGCCTTCCACCGGGCGGCGGCGCCGGCCCTGGCGGAGGCCGGGTTGCTCCGGATCTCCCTCGTCCGCCGGGACAGCGCGATCGTCGCCGTGCTCTACGGCCTCGCCGACGCGCGCAATGGCTACTCGTACATCAACGCCGTCGATATGAGCGTGCCGGGCCAGAGCTTCGGCACACTGGCCTTCGCCTGCCAGATCGAGGCGGCGGCCGCCGCCGGAGCCGCGGAGTTCCACTTCCTGCGCGGCGAGGAACCCTACAAGTATCGCTGGGGTGCCGAGCCGCGCCGCACTCTCCGCCGGACCGTGCGGCGCGCCGGCTAAACGTTCGGCGCGAGCAGGCCGCCGACGACGGCCTCGATATGGTGGGCGATGGCGGTGGCACCGTTCATCTCGCCGAAGCTGCCCCGGGTCATCGGACCGAAGGCGTAGAGGCCGGGCCGGACTTCTCCCGCTGCGTCGAGCACGCGGCTGCGGCGGTCGACGGCGAGGCCGAGCCCGATCGTGTCGAGGCGCGCCGTGCCGTCGGCGAGCAGAGCGGCCACCAGCGGGTTGCGGGAGACGTCGCGTTCCGGCCCGGTGCAGAGCACCACCGCGTCGAATCGGCGGCGCTCGGCCAAGCCCCGGTGGCGCAACGCCGCCTCCAGGCGACCGTCCTCCGTGAGGGTCAGGCCAGTCACGGCCGCCGTCTCCACGGAGAGTTGCCCCGCCGCGCGTGCCCGCTCCAGCCCTGCCGCGATCTGTGGCGCGATGCGGAAGCGGTGCACCTCCCAGAACGGCAAGAGGCGGCGGGCGATGCGCCGTCGCTCGGAAGGCGGCAGGCCGTTCCAGATATCGGGCAGGATCTTGCGGAAGGAGTCGAGCACGGGCTGCCAGCCCAGCGCGGGATCGACGGTCGCGACCTCTCGGCGGAGACGACGGAGCAGCTCCAGGGCCGTGCGCGGCCTGTGCGCGCCCAGCACGTCGAGGCTCGTCAGGAAGATCCCGTGCGCCTTGGGCAGGAGCCCGCGCCGGGAGATGGCGGTGACCGGCCCGCGATGCCCGCCGGCCCGGAGGCTCGTCACCACATCGGCCATGGTGAGCCCGGTTCCGACGACCAGGACGGACGCGTCCGCCGCGATGGGCGTCAGGGCATCGGCCGCCCAGGGATCGGACACGAAGCGGCGGGATGCCGCGACGCCTGGGCCGAGCCGGCACGGCAGGGCCGGGACGGCGTGGCCGAAACACAGGGCGACACGGTCCGCCGCAACCGGCGTGCCCGTCCCGGTGACGATCCGCCACGCGTCCTCCTCCCGCCGCACCGCCGTGGCGGTAGTGCGCACGTGGTGCAGACGCACCCGGTCCCGGGCCGCCGCCAGAGTCCGGGCGAGGAGGGCGCCGACATAGGCACCGAAGGCGGCACGGGGCACGTAGGCGCGGCCGGCACCGTCGTCGCTTTCCGGATCGGGCAGGAGGCCGTGCGCCTGGAACCACGCGGTCGCGGCTCCCGATTCACCCGCCGCGAGGTCCATGCGGTCGCTCGGGACGTTGATGCGGCGGCTGGGATCGGCGGTGCCGTAGGCGATGCCGCGCCCGAGTTCAGACCGCGGCTCGAGCACGACGATGTCGAGCGGTCCCGTCGCTGCCCGGGCGGCATGGATGGCGAGCGCCGCGCCGGTGAAGCCGCCGCCGACGATTACGAGGCGGAGGGCGGCCGGGGCGGAGGGCGCGGTCACGGGATCTCTCTGGACGGTGTCATGGAACGATCAGGCCGGTTTTCATCGGCGCAGTGGCGGGGCCGTGACCCTACGCGAGTCGGCCGGGATCGCAGGCGTGGCAAGGCCGCCTGGAGCCGTGCGGTGCCGTTCCACACCCATCCGAATCCGCGGATTGGAGCCCGGGATGGGGTTTATGTTTCACGTGGAACACCCGCGGGGGCAGGCCCACCGCCTTCGGTCGGAGAGAGTTGGCGAGCCGGAGAGCGGCTGCGCCGACCCCCCTTTTACGGAGCACAGTGCACAGCCAGCATCTTGGCGGGACTGCTCCCCTGACGACTTGGACAGACATGACTGTGAGGCGGGGCGATCTGAAGCGACAGGTCCACGATACATCACATTCAGGTGTTCGGTTTGATGGGTCGACGTAAGAAGACATTTCAGGCTGCATCAATGTCTTCCGATGAGATTCCGACATCTCCCGGTGCATCTCCGGGCGGCGATGGCCCCGGGCCGAGGTCGCCTGCCTGTGGTTTGAGCCACCCAAGGATCCGGAGGCACGCGGCCGGACCTGGCAAGACCATCTCGCGCGCGGAAACGTGCCGGGTGGCAAGGCATGCCGTCCTCCCGCGGGTCATGGATCCGGATGGGCGGTGCCCCGGGTTCTGCATCGATCTCGGGAACGCGATCGCCGAGGACCTGGGCGTCGGCACGACCACCCGGACGGCGGCGGCCTTCAGCATGCACGACCGGACAAATGTCTTCCGGGAAGACATCCGATGTCCGGTTTCCCGACACTCCGGGTGTCTCGGCCGCCCCTGGAACGGCGATCACGAAAATTTGGGCCTCGCCGCTTCCGGGCACCGCCCGGAAACCGGAACTCGACCGTATCCGAAACGTCGGGCCGGTCGCGACCGCCGCGACCGATCTCCGGCCGGGTCGCGAGGGCCTGTCCGGGGGGTACGATGGCTCAGGGAAACCGCAGATCGAGCGGGCCGGACGCGGCCGCCAGCCGCCCCGGCCGCGCGAGCGCGCCATGAGCGAGACGCACGACGTGTTCGCCTTCGCCCATATCGGCGACCTGCACCTGGAGCGGGCCGGCGACCGCAACGCCGCCGACCTGCGGGCCATCCTCAAGGAGGTGGACGGGCTTCACGGGCGCGGCCTTCTCGACTTCGCCTACCTGCCGGGCGACCTCGCCGAGGACGGGCAGGCGGCGCAGTACAGCGTCCTGGAAAAAGCCCTGGCGGCCCATCCGGACCTGCCGGTGCGCCTGATCGCCGGGGACCACGAGCGCCAGTACGGCACGATGACGGATTTCGACGCGCTGTTCGCGCGGGTCGTCGGCAGCCCGCGGGGCGGCGGGCAGGCGGCGCATCACCACCATGTGCCCCGGCCCCGGGACCCGGCCTGCGTGACGCAGTACTACCACGCCGAGACGATCGCAGGCATCCGCTGCCTGTTCCTCGACATGGTCAGCGCCGGCTACGGCGAGGCAGGATTCGGCCTCGACTTCCGGCTCGGCGGCCGCCAGCTCGCCTGGCTCGAACGCGCACTCGCCAAGGCCGCCGACGAGGGCCTGCCCTGCGCGATCTTCACCCACACCTACCCGGACGACCTGCGCGATCCCGAAGAGCGGGCGGCGCTGTGCGGCCTGATCCGCGGCCATGGCGTGCGCATCGTCGAGATGGGGCACACCCACTACAACGAACTCGCCCATGACGGACGCACCCTCTACGCCGCAGCGCGCTCCGTGGGCCAGAACGAGGACGGTTCGGTGGGCTACGCGGTGGCGGCGATCGACGGGCCCGTCACGAGTTGGCGCTTCAAGCCCCTCGACCGAGCCCTGCCCTTCGTGATGATCACGAGCCCCGCCGACCGGCGCCTCGCCGCCGAGGCCCTCGAAGCGCCCGACGGGCGGATCGCGGTGCGCGCTCGTGCTCTCGAACGCACCCCAGGCGGACTGGCGCTGCCATGTTCGCGTCGATGACGGGCCGCCGCAACCGATGAAGCTGAGCGGCCCCCGAACGGTCCACGCCCGGGTCGCCTGGCCGGCGAGATCGCGCGGCCTCTCTGTCACGGTGACGGATGGCACGACCGGCGTCCGCACCCGGGCGCCGAACAGCGATACCGACGAAATCGAGCCCGTCGGCCGGAGCTTCGTGCCGCCTCCCGCACCGGAGCGTCCCGGCAGCGACGCGTTCCGGCTGCCCGCCTGGCCCCGGAAGGGCTTGCGCGGCGACCAGCTCGGCCCGAACCGCAACGGCCGGCACTGGTGAGCCGCATCCCGACCCGAATCACCCCACCAGAGGATCAACGCAATCCATGGGCGCGCTGACGCTGACCCCCAACATCACGACCTGGGCGATCGCGGCGCTCGCGACCCTCGGCGTCATCCTCCGGCCCTTCTCGTGGCCGGAGGCGATCTGGGCCGTCCTGGGTGCGGGCGCGCTGGTCGCCCTCGGGCTTCTGGCCCCCGCCACCGCCTGGGCGGGCGTGCTGAAGGGGACCGACGTCTACCTGTTCCTCATCGGCATGATGCTGATGTCGGAGGTGGCCCGGAAGGAGGGCCTGTTCGACTGGCTCGCCTCGATCGCCGTGCGCGCCGCCGGGGGCTCGGCGGCGCGGCTGTTCACCCTGGTCTATCTCGTCGGAACCGTCGTCACGGTCTTCCTGTCGAACGACGCCTGCGCGGTGGTGCTGACGCCCGCCGTCTACGCGGCCACCAAGGCCGCCAAGGTGCAGAACCCCCTTCCCTACCTGTTCATCTGCGCCTTCATCGCCAACGCGGCGAGCTTCGTGCTGCCGATCTCGAACCCGGCCAACCTCGTGGTCTTCGCCGCCCACATGCCGCCGCTGGTCCGCTGGCTCGGCCTGTTCGCGCTGCCTTCCCTGTTCGCCATCGTGGCGACCTACGCGGTGCTGCGCCTGACCGAGGCCACGACGCTCCGCGACCAGAGCGTCGCCATCGACACCGAGGCGGTGTCCCTCCCCCGCACCGGCCTCGTGGCCGGGCTCGGCATCGTGGCCACCGGCGGCGTGCTGATCGCGGCCTCGGCGCTCGACCTCGACCTCGGCCTGCCGACCTTCGTGGCGGGACTCATCACCACCCTCGTCGTGCTCCTGCTCAAGCGCGGCGGCTTGGTCGAGGTGGCCAAGGACGTGTCGTGGAGCGTGCTGCCGCTGGTGGCCGGCCTGTTCGTGCTGGTGGAGGCCCTGGAGAAGACCGGCGTGCTCACCCTGCTGGCGGCGCTACTCAAGGGCTATGCGCACACCGCCCCGGAGGCCACCGCCTGGGGGTCGGGCGGCCTGATCGCGGTGCTGTGCAACCTCGTCAACAACCTGCCGGCCGGCCTGATCGCGGGCGCCGCCGTGCAGGCCGCCGACGTGCCCGAGAAGGTCGCGGGCGCCATCCTGATCGGCGTCGATCTGGGCCCGAACCTGTCGGTGACGGGGTCGCTCGCCACGATCCTCTGGCTCACCGCAATCCGCCGCGAGGGCCAGGATGTCGGCGCCTGGACCTTCCTGAAGCTCGGCCTGCTGGTGATGCCGCCGGCCCTAGTGCTGGCGCTCGCCGGGCTGCTCCTCGTCTGATCCCCTCCTCGCCAACCCGAAGGTCCGCGCGTGACGGCTGCCCTCCTCTATCCCTTCATCCTGGTGGCGGGCGCGCTGCAGGCGATCGGCAACGCCATGAACGCGCAGCTGCGCGGAAAGCTGGTCAATCCGTGGCTCGCCGCCACCGTGTCGTTCCTGCCGATCGTCTTCGTGTTCACGACGCTGTTCCTCACGATGCCGACGCCGCTGCCGAGCCTCGAATCCCTGGGCCGGATGCCGTGGTACGCGCCGCTCGGGGGCGTGGCCGGCGCGGTTGCGGTGTTCGGCGGGCTCGCCTTCATCGACAAGGTCGGCGCCGGGCCGTTCAACGGCCTGACGCTCACGGCCAACATCCTCACCTCCCTGGCGATGGACGCCCTCGGCCTGTTCGGTCTCCAGGCGGCGGGGTTCAAGCCGATGCCCTGGCTCGGCGGCCTGCTGATGGCGGTCGGCGTGAGCTTCATCGCGCGCTCGGGAGGCAGGCGCGACGGCGGGGGCGGCCGCGGGATGTCGGGCAAGCTCCTTTACCCGTTCATCCTCGTGGCCGGCGCCCTCATGGCGATCGGCGTGGTGTGGAACGCGCAGCTCCGGGGCGCTCTGGAGAATTCCTGGCTCGCCGCGACCGTGTCGTTCCTCCCCGTCGTGTTCGTGTTCGCGCTGATGTTCCTGCTGCGGCCCGCGCCGCTGCCGACCCGGGAGGAGGTCGCGGGGGTCCGCTGGTGGATGCCGCTCGCCGGCCTCACCGGCGCGGTGGCGGTGTTCGCCGGGCTGCTCTTCGTCGACACGGTCGGGGCCGGCGCCTTCAACGGCCTGCTGATCACCGCCAACCTGCTGACCTCGGTGGCGCTGGACCATTTCGGCTGGTTCGGGATGAGGCGGGTCAAGGCCGGCCCGCCGCGCCTGATCGGCGCCGCCCTGATGGTCGCCGGCATCGTGCTGATCTCGCTGTTCTGAGATTCCGGGATGATGAGCCCTCTGCGGGGCCTGGCTGCTGCGCCGGGACCGCCCCTGGCGTGCCGGCTCCCGCGCCGTCCCGGATGGGCCGATCCGGAAGTGGGATGCGGCGTGGGCGCGGCGATCTCCGGTTCGCGCGCCATCGGCCCCGGAGAGGAGACGATTCCCGCCGACGCGGCCTTACATCGGGAACCCGAGAAGAAGATGCTCACGCCCGTGCCAGAGGTAGAATAAGAGTCTCCGACTGCAGGAAATTTCGAAAGACGCATCCATTGCGGACGGGGCTTTCGGGCGCGACATTCGTGATCATGCGTACCGCATCCGAAACCCGGCCGACGGCCTTCGATCCGTTCGGCGAGCCCGTCACGGACGGGGTTGCGCGCGCCTGTCCGGATGCCGCCGGGGACCGGACGGCCCGGCGGATCGGCGGTGCCGTGTTCTGGACGCTCGCACTGGCGATCCTGGCCGGCCGCGTCTACGCCTACGACCTGCCGGCCGTGCACGATGTCGCCGCCCACGCGGCGCAGATCCTCGCCCTTCGCTAAGATCATCTGACGGCGGGCGCCCGCCAGGGCACGGAGCGAGCCCGAGTCTGGGCCCCCGGCCCATCCGCGACAGCGCGATCATCTCTGCTTCTGACAGGCCGCATCGCGACGTTGCACGGCGAGGCCGCCCTGGCGTGGCGGTCAGGGCCTGCCGCGCAGCGTCGCGGCCGTTGGCGGCGCACGGGGCGGCACCCCTTCAACCGGTGCGGCGTTCGGCCTTGCGGCCCCGGTCGGGCTCGAACCTACGTCTGCCGCTGAGAAGGCTCCTGAGAGCTGAAGCAAAACAGCTCACATTCCGACAGGTCCGCGTTTTGCTCCCCCACGGGAATGCTGGACGCATTCCACCGCTCCCGCGTTTGGCAGGATATGACGCGATAGGGTGTCCTCGCCGGATCTACGTGCCCCCGCCCTCTGGCCATGCGCCCCCGCGGCTGTGCATCCGTCGGTTATCGGCTCATCTTATCCGCCTGAGGAGGCTCGCCATGAAGCGCCCGCTGACCACCAGCTTCGCCGCGCCGCCCCCAAGCCGGACATCTCAGGTCGTGCCGGAGCAGACGCCAGTGCCGACCTGGTGCGAGGTCGCTCCCATCGTGTCCGCCCTCGTCACCACCCTGGAGGCCATTGAGAGCGGGCCGAAGGCGGGGCCCGCGATGAGAGCCTATCGCTCGGCCATGCGCAGCCAGGGTGAGGCGGCAGCGGCACTTGGCGGGACCGAGGCGATGGAGGCAGTGCTGCAGCAGGTTGCGGATGTCGACCCCACGCGTGCCGAGCGACGTCTCGCGTTCGTGCGCGAGGCTTGGGCCGGACTGTCGGGCGGGCCTTCCTGACCGCCGCATTAGCCGTCTTGGCTTGCGCGGCGGTCCGGGCACGGACCGCCTGTCTAAAGCGCCGGGACAGGACGCCCCGGCGCAGGTCGAATGCCTCAGCGGCAGATGCGACGCGGACCCACCGGGGTCGGGCGCACGAAGCAACGAGGTCCGAAGAAGCGGCGACCAACCGGACGGCAGCGGGTAAAGCGTCCGGACGCGAAGCCGGGGCCGCAGCCGGAGGCGGCATCCGTGACGTGCGCGGGGCCGGCGATGACTGGCGCAAGCGGCGCAGCGCTGGCGGCCGAAGCCAGACCGGGACCACCGGCGAGAGCGGCAGCAGCCGCGCGCATCGTCCGGCGCGTCGTGGTCGGACCTCCTGTGTGGACCCGGACCACAGAACCTGCCGGCGGAGCCCGGGCCGGTGCCATGGAGGGGTGACGGAGAAAGGGTCCGCGCGGCAGCTAAGCGGCTGCCGGTCCACCTCGCGTATCGGCCCACTGCAGCGATCAACGCAGCCGCAGCAGGCCTGCTTGCGCGTCAGCCAAAGAACGACCCAAAACCTTCGAAGGCGTTGGTAGGCTTTGCGATAGAAGGGGGCTTTTCGGAAGCCGTGATGTCACCTTCCGATGTCTTGTCCGGTGACGGTTCTAGTTGTTCTGATTGTGTCTGGTCTGAGACAGAGGCGAGCGACGCACAAAAGCGGTCAGTCTGCGTGTCTAACGTCATCCAAACTCCTCAGGTAGTGGCCAAATCAGCGGCCAAGCTCGGAGATATACCATACGGCGCAGATTGCAAAATTTGGAGGCGTGCATCGGCGGGCTCGTGCCCCCGTTCGCTCGTCACAGGGACCGGTCGCGAGCCGTGAAGATCCGACGCGTCGCTGCCCTTCAGTCACTGTCCAGGACTGGCTGAGAGCGGTTTCGGCGGCCCGCATTGAAAAGTGATCGTGAATTTTTACGCCGGCGCCATCTTCCATCAAAGAGCGACCGACCTGCCGTTGCCTGGCTGATCATCACAGCCAGCCCGATCACGAGTGCCGACGATGCGAGGTGGCGGCAAGCCGTTCGAGGAAGGCCAATCCGGCGACCGGCCCGAAGCCCACGGCGCCGCGGTACGCGAGCGAACGCCGCCCGAGGATTGCGGGACAATGAGGGCCGCGTCGGTGCCGCGGTATGTCGGGGAGCGGGCGAGCAAGCGGCCAGCGCTCACGTGCCCGTGCAACGGTCGGGATAGCGGCCATGAGGAACAGGGCCAGCGTCCGCAACGGCGCGGTGTATCTCACGACCCCAGAGATGACGGACGAGGCGTTGGCCGTGCGGTCCGTCGCCGAGCACTGAAGCGGTACCGCCGCACAATCCGGCCGAAGCGCGGGTCGGCTCTGGCGCAGTGAGAAGAAGCTGAGCAGCAACTAAGAGCGCCTAACAGAACCGTTTGATCTGGTTGAGGGTGATGAGGCTGGCAGCGAGGCTGGTGAAGGCCTCGTAGATGTCGGCGCGTCGCTCGTAGCGGACTGGCAAGCGGCGGAAGCGGTTGAACCAAGCGTGTGTGCGCTCCACCACCCACCGGTGCCGGCCCAGCCGCTCGCTGCTGTCGATACCGCGGCGCGCGATGCGCGGCACAATCCCACGCGCTCGACACTCATGTCGGCGCGGTCTGGCGTCGTAGGCTTTGTCGGCGTGCAACTTGTCGGGTCGCCGTCGCGGCCGTCCCCTCCGGCCGTTGCGCAGGGGCGGGATGGCATCGAGGGTAGGTGCCATCATCGCGCTGTCGTGCCGGTTGGCCCCACTCAGGCAGACGCCGAGCGGCGTGCCGCGGGCATCGGTGACGAGGTGGCGTTTCGTGCCCGCCTTGCCCTGGTCCGTCGGGTTCGGGCCGGTGGCAGAGCCCCTTTTTGGCCGGCACAGAGGCGCTGTCCAAGCTCGCCCGCCTCCAGTCGATTTCATCCGCCCCGTGTAGGCGCTCCAGGAGCACCTGATGCAGGCGGCCCCACACGCCGGCCGCCTGCCAGTCGCGCAGACGCCGCCAGCAACTCATCCCGCAGCCGCAGCCCATCTCCGCTGGTAGTATCTCCCACGGGATGCCTGAGCGCAGCACGAACAGAATGCCGGTCAACGCAGCTCGGTTCTCGATCGGCCGACGGCCGCCTTTTGGACGTGGGCGGGGCGGCGGCACAAGCGGCGCAATCTCGGTCCAGAGATCATCGGGCAGAAGCGGACGAGCCATCACGACCAACGCCTGCCCATGCGATCCGTGCCCGTTCTGTTAGGCGCTCTAAATCGCGTGGCGTTGCGTAGCGGCGGCCGGTTTGATGGCGGTGTGCGATCTACGGCAGATCAGCGTCCACGCGATCCTGGCTGCTTTCTGTTCTGGCCCGCTTACCGGCGCGGATTTTTGCCAGCATTTTGGCAATATGCGAGCGCAATCTATCTCTACTTAGATCTTCGGCCACATCGGCGAGCGCCGACAACTGCTCAATTGTCGCAAGCATTGCAACCACCTAAGCTGTCGGCCAGCAACTCAGTGCATCGCCGCTAAACTCGTGTGATGTGGGAACACCAAATCGCCCCGGGTACTGAATAGGACATTTTTTAAGGGTGTTGACAAGTCCAAATACGTACCCAAAACGGCCGAACGGGTACCTTCAATCCGCTCCGTTATGCCCTTAGCATGAAGTCGAACTACGTAGCCGGTGGCGCCGGCCGCCCCTCGTGACGGCCAAGTATCAGGGGGCGGCATTGATCCCACGCTTCTTCTTCGATGTGTCGAACAGCGAGGAAACGATCCCGGATGAGGAGGGCGTCGAGGCCGCGGACCTCAATGAGGCGCTCTCCGAGGCGCGAAGCGTCATCGCCGAAATGGCGGCTGCGGTGATCGAGGCTGACCCGGGCCGGTCTTGGACGCTGATCGTGCGGGATGAGGCGGGATCGGCCGTGGGTCGCATACCGATCAAGCGCTGAAGCGGCGACGGGCTTGAAGGGGCGCCGGCACCGTCTGCCGAACCTCCGCCGTATATCGCGGTGAGGGTACGCGCCCGTGCAGGCAACTTCGGCAGAGCAGCAATGAGACGTTTGATCCTGGCCATGGCCGGCCTCGCGGCTCTCACGATCGCCGCGCTCGCGCAGAGCGCACCCGCTCCCGCGGAGAAGCCGGCAGCCGGCCCCGGTGAGAGCAGCGATGATGCGATGACGGACGTGGATCCCGACCTTCTGGCGCGCTGCAAGCGCGAAGCTGCGCAGAAGAAGCTAACGGGTGCAGACCGCCAGACTTTCATGAACGCCTGCGTCGAGCCAGAAGACTGAGGTCCCTTCACCAGCGCTCAGGACGCACTCATGAGGCTGCGCAGACCGCGCGGGCAGAAGCCGACAGGGTCAGCAGCGAGGGCAAATTAGCCCGCCTGAGATGTATTCCGCACCTTATTGATTTGAGAAAGAACCGTTCTGATATGGGCGCGCAATGTTTCTAAGCGCGCGTGATCTTCATCTGAAAGCTTGCTGGCCCGTGGGTTGTCAGCGGCTGACATCGCAGTTGCACCGAGGCAGGTGGTTGCCAGCTCATCTCTCCACCGGAGCATGATCGAGATTGCTGGCTGCTCGACCTATAGCTTAACAATCCGCGGAAAGCTCGCATTTATTGCAAATCGATGGACGTATTGAGATTATAATTGCGTTAAGGTTTACGGGGGCATTTGGGGCGCCTCTGCCTCACCCGCTCCACATTG
The DNA here is from genome assembly GCA_050632875.1 of Methylobacterium sp. P31. GTDB lineage: Bacteria > Pseudomonadota > Alphaproteobacteria > Rhizobiales > Beijerinckiaceae > Methylobacterium. Next base: position 1,361,171 of record JBODSC010000001.1, read on the forward strand.
CGTAGGTAGTCCCGCATGCCCCTCAGGGGCATGGATTGGGGAGAACCTAGGTGCCTGCACGCTTCTACTTCGACATTGAGGTTGGAGACGATACGATCAAGGATGAGATCGGTGCTGAGGCGGCAGGTCTTGATGAGGCGCTGGCAGAAGCGCGGCCGGCGGTCGCCGAGATGGCCGAGGACATAGGCGCGGGCGAGACGCTGGTCATGGTGGTCCGCGATGCCGATGACACGCCCGTCGCACGCCTGCCGATCAAGCGGCCCCCTGCGCAGTAGGCCTACAGAAGCCCATTCCCCGGGGTGCCCCGTGAGGGCGTCGGCTCGGCGGATGTCGCCGACCACGGTCCCGCCACCTCCAGAGCCTCGGTGGGCAGGCCGTCAGGCATCGTCCTCGGGCGCGAACACCTCGCCCTCCTCTGCCAAGCGCGCATTGTCCTCGTCAGCGGCCAGTTCGCTCAAGGCGCGATGTTCAGAGAGCAGCCGCCGCATCGTCCGATCCGCATCCGAGCAGTCGGCCGGCTCGGGCGAGGCGGGGTCGCAGCCCTCAATCGTCTCGGTGGTCTGCTGATCGACCGCGGCGCGCGCCTCCCGGCTGAGCCCGGCCAGATCCCCGAGCCCCAGGTCGCGCGCGACGTGGGCTGCGATCTCCTCGCGCTTCGCATGCAGGGCAAGAACACGCGCCTCTGCCGGTCCCTCAGCATCTTGACGTCCGACCTGTCGTGCGAGCGCCAGTCGCCAACCGCGCGGAAGCGATGCGCCGCGCACGCGCATCTTATCCGCGACGCTGGCCAGCACGAGTTGCCAATGCTCGGGAGACAGCTCGGCGAGAGGCTTGCAGTGGCCTAGATTGCGCGCCACTTGCTCAGCGGCCTCCCTCCATTCCGATGTGAGGGAGAGCGTCGCAGACGGGATGACGATGGGTGCCTCAGACATGCCGACCCCCTCCGGCTGAACTCAGGATACGGGCGTCGGATACCACCCGAGTCTCGGGGACCTGAGAGAAGATACCATCGGGCTCCCTCGATGCTCGCCACCGATACAGCCCGAGCTACACGTCTTCACTCCCTTTCAATCCCCCTCACTTCAAAACTTCGGAAATGGCCGCTCTCAAGACCTAGAAAGCGACGAGCTAATGAGAGCTGCAGGCGGGGTGATCGTCTTCGGCGCCTCCCACGAGGCGGCAGATGGGGTCAATGCAGTCGCCACACTCTCGGGTTCGTGGCGACGATGGCGAGGATGCAGAGGGCGACGCCGAGCGGCGTGCCGGAGGCGACCACGAGGACGCCGATCCCGATCCAGGCAGCCAGCAATCCGGCCATGATGGCGAGCGCGACGGGGTTCAGGGCCGTCTCCGTCAGCGCCTATTCCACAACCCCTCGGGCAGTTTCGAAGCGGGACGGTTGCCCGACGCCTCGAAGGCCTTCAGCGGCACGCCGGTTCTGAACCGGTCATACCGGCGGCCGATGGCGTCAAGCTCAGCTCCGACCGCCTTCTCGACAGAGGGACGAAGCTCCTCGCTGACGACATGGAGCAACCGTTCTCGAAAGATGGCATCTGGCTCCGGATCGCTCACGCTTCACCTATGGTCGCTTCGTTCTCGGCGGTTCTTCCAAAGGGCGGCAGATCGGTTCGACAGCCCCCTTCAAGAAGGGCCAACCAAGACAAAGCTTTCGGGTTCAGTCGACTCCGCCGGCACAGCAGCAGCCTCTCGGAGGGTCAGCTGGGTGAAGGGCTTGATCTCCCAGGTTTCGCCGTCCTTGAACAGCATCACCACCGGGCGCCGATCCTTCACCTCAAAAACCGGCAAGGTAACTTCCGGCTGGATCTGCGTGCCAACCTTCACGGCTGGATCGTAGTCGGCTGAGCGGATCCACAAGATCTCGTCCATCGCTGCGGCCTCTAGGTTGGATTCAGCCGGACAACCTTATCCTCAAATCCGGGTGCCTATTTCAAGTAACTCTTCTCCTCCCTCCTGTCACCGCTGCGCCATAAAAACCTTTCCAAGAGGCAGTGGATGAGTTCAGGAAGCCCATCAACGCACCAGCTCCGGGCCGGTGAGCCAAGTAGTCAGTCGAGAGGATGGTGCGCCTGCGTAATGAATGCGCCCGGCCGGTATCGCCTGACACAGGCCAGCGCGCTCTCGGCCCTCCTCCGGTCGAGGAACGGTCCGAACACGACCGGCTCGTCACCGACCGGCGTCTCATCAAACTCGTAGATCTGGTCGACTTGAGCCTTGAGGCCGCAACCGCGTCCGGCACGGGCGATTGCTTCACTCTCCGGCGTGCTGCCCTCCGGGCCGATGAAGCGGGACAACAGGGTGCTGCGGACTGAGCCGGCATAGATCCACCAGCCGATCACATCCTCCTCCAGCGCACTGGCCGCAAGCGGGAAGCACACCAGCGCCAGAGCGAGTGCTGACCTTTTCATGTCAGGCAGCCCTTCGCCGTCAGGTGCTCGGTGAGGGGGCGCACGATCCATCTCCCAGCGTGGTCAGGAGGCACAGTGCCCACACCGGCCCAGCGGATCAATGCCGGCAGATCGGAGCCCACTGTGCGGTCGGGCTCTGCGCGAGCCGGGCGAGCTGCGATGCGGTGACCGCCCAGCAGCCGCAGTGCCGCTCCGCGTCGCTACGTAGCTTCTGCGGAGCATGCTGCGAAGGAGCACCTTGGCAGGAACGGAGTCCCGCGCCATCGGTTCTTGCCGCGATGACCAACCACGCGGTTCTTGCAGGTTCAGTCCTCGCGGCCGTGGCGCTCTGGGCGGCTGTCTACACCGCCCTGCTGCCGAAGCATGCGCCGGCTCTCTCGGTCGCGGGCGAGGTGAGCGCGACCGGCAGCATGCTGCCCGCAGATCTGGAGCGGGAGGCTCTTGGTCCGAGGCGCTGGGCCGACCTGCCTCGCGAAGAGCCCCAGCGTTCGACCGTCTCGCCGGTGGACGCCGATAATCCTTCCGCGACAGCACTGCCGGACGCTGGCCGACTTCGAAATGATCACCCGGCAAGCCGGCGCCGCGTTCGTCATATCCGCAGAGCCGCCATTCCGGACACTCCTAGTGAGCAGCGCTTCGTTCACGAACGAGCCCACACCCCGCGTCCGGTCCGCGCTCGGGCGCGCTTCAGGCGCACGCGGGAGCCGGTCCAGTTCAGCTTGGCCACGCGGTCTTCGACCTGAGCGCCACCGTGGGCACGCGCCCGTAGCCGCGATGGTTGGAACCGTATCGTGAGGCTCCGCCGTATGAGCGGAGCGGTCCATGTCGTTTGAGCGGCCTGCATCCGGGCCGAGTGGATCTCACATGAGGAGGATCCATGCATCTTCTCTTCCGCATCATCATGGCGGGCAGTCTGATCATGGCCGACGCCGCTCAGGCCGCTTCCCTGACCGAGGCACACGGTGAAAGGCAGGCCGCCAACGAGCGGGCGGCAAGTTACCAGGCGCGCTTCAAGAACATGTTGGATCGCGACGAGAAGACCTGGCGGCGCCTCTCCGCCTCCATCTGCACCGGATGTGGTTCGCCTCCGCCACCCCTGGAGATCGCCAAAGCCACGCCTTTGTATCTGCGGGCGCAACGCGCCGTGGAGGTAGGAACACCGGGCCCGGAGACGACAGCCTCGGCGTCCGCCGCACAGCCGGCTGCGACCCAAAGCGCTGCCCGTCAGGAGCATAGGGAGGGGCGCAGCCGTGTGGTCCGGTCCACGCGCAGCTCTGTGCGCCTTACTGCCCGGGCGCGACGACACGCCCGGTATGCGCGCCTGCGCCTGATCCGGCACGAGAGGCGCCTGGCTCTTCTCCGGGCCCAAAAGAGAAGGCACGCCCTGCTGGCGTCTCGCGCGCGCCATCACGCGCATCGGGTGGAGCTGGCGGCCCTGGGGTTTGGCGCATCTCAGCGCGAGGCGCCCCCTTCCGGCGATCAGCGCCGTCCTGTCCCGCTGCCGCCGCCGCGGCCGGATATGCTGTGTGCTGACGATCGCGGGCTCGCCGCTGCCGGGGGTGCGTCGGCATCAGCATGCGTCGGCGCGCAGTGAGCGTCGTTCGACGCCACTGGTCCCGGTTTGGTTGGCCACCGCGGGCGAGGCTCACGGCTGGCCTTCGTGACCATCCGTTTCAGGATCAGCAGGCGGGAAGCTGGCGCCTTCAGAACGCAGGACCTGCATCAGGGCGTTCAACTGCGCGATTGTGACCGCCGGCTCGCCAGGGCTGCTCTCGGCCCGCTCTACGACAGCCAGCGACACCTTCGCTCTGGTCGCAAGAACCCGAGGCTTCCAGCCGAGCGAAACGCGTGCTGCGCGGAGTTGCGGACCCGTGATCACCTCTTGCCACCGCCTTTGTAGGCCCTGATCGCGCGGCGGCAGTTCTCGGAGAGTTGGCTCATGTTCCTCTTGAAGCAGGCGTCCATCTCTGGACTGCCGGGGTCCTTGTCGCTGCAAAAGGTGGCCGCATCGCCGGAGCAGGAGGTTCTCAGGTTCTCATTCCCACGCTGAGGCGCACGGGCCCAGGCAGGGGCTGTGATTGCGATCAGGCTGGCGGCGAGGATGAGGTGGCGCATACCCGATATCTAGGTGATCGACGTCCGCCGGCGACTGTCGTAGCTGCGGGCGCGCAGGAGGGGGCATCCGGGGGCTTGAAGAGGCGGAGGCTCATCTCGCCACCTTTGAGGAGCTTCAGCGCCGACACGAGGTTCATCTCGCTGAGGCTGAAGGGGCGTGGTGCCTCCCGGCAGGATAGCCGCCGGGATGACGATGTCGAGCTACGAGCTTCCTCTGCAGGCCTCAGTAGAACTTCGGCTCCGCGGCAGGGTGCGTTGCGCGGCCCCGCGTCGGCTCCCGCCACTGATGAACCGGCCGGATCGGCTCCGAGCGACGGGATTCGGGTGTGAAGCGAAGGCTACGGTGCTGGTCAAGATGTCGGCCGTGCCGGTGGTGACGCCAGTGGTGCCGGTGGTGATGATGCCGATGCCAGTGATGATGCCGATGGCGATGGTGCCAGTGGCGATGGCGGTGGTGCCGATGATGCCAGCGCCGATGGTGACGGTGATGCCACCTATGATAGCGCACCTCGACAATACCCGCGTCGGGCTGCCCAGTCAGTCCAACAGCTGTGCCGAAGTTGGCGGCCGCCGCGGGCTCTGGGGTCCGCACGAAGACGCCGAGGCATAGTGCCAGCCCAACCATCACGCGCTTGAACACATCAATCTCCTAGACCAGGGCATTATCGCCCATGAACCCACAACACCCAGCCAGGATCCCCGTTTCCTCGCACTTTTGAGCAGTTCCGAGCAGGGTAAACCCATCAGCCCGGGACCGCCCCGCCCCAGCGCCTCTCCGGATGCACGCCCGGAGGAGACGGCGCAGACCGTCCTCGACGTGGCGGACCGCATCATCATCGTGCTCGACCAGATGGCCGGCAATACGGATCTCGAGGACGGTGGGGAGGCCGAGCCGCCCCTGAAAACGTCTCCGGCTTTCAGGTAGCCTGGCGATGCGGGGGCGATCAGGACCGCGAGGCCGATGTGCCAGAGACTCGTTTTGCCGGTGGTGACCGCTGAACCAGCGCCCGCGCTGATCGTCAGGCCTTGGCGAGCGCACGGGCACGCTATCGCCGCGGCTGGGCTGATGCTCGTCGAGAGGGGGATGAGGCGCTGAGCTGTTGGGTTCGGCGCGGCACCCGTCACGCCGCCTGTGCAATCCAGCCGGGCACCGTCACGAAGCGCTCAGCTGGATCATGTCGCACGACCGGCAGGTCAGCGCTCAGTCGTTCGGAACGCAGCCGCCCCAATAGTTGCTGTAGTGGAAACCGAAGCCGCAGGTGCTTCCGACGTAGATCAGCCGGCGAGGTCCCCAGCCGTACCTGCCGAAACCGACACCGAAATGACGTCCTCCGAAGCCCCGGCCACCGAAGCCTCCGCCGCCGAAATGGCCACCGCCAAAGCCGCCTCCGCCGAAGTGACCACCTCCGCCACCGAAGTGGCCGCCGAAGGCGAGCGCGTCCGTCGCCGCGAACAGGCCGACCGGAGCCGCAATAGCGGCAGCAGCGAGCACAGTCTTGAATGTCTTACTGGTCATCACGCTCTCCAATATGCCACCGAGCGGCTCTTCCGCTTGGGTCACTGAAGGCATAAAGATCTGCTGAAATACTTATGTGATCGGCATCACACACGAACAAGTCTAAGCTTGGCAGTAGATCTGCATCTGGTGTTGTGTTCGAAAGCCCTCACACCAAGTTTGTCCCGCAGCTGGGCGGGAACGATCAGGACAGAGAGACAGAGGCGCCCGAGATCGGGCCGCCGGAGCCACTTGCCGGCCTGTCGGCCGACGCGACCGTGAGCCACGTACTGCATATGCGGTGGGGCAACTGCGGCAACAGCATCGCGGCCGCCGGTGCAGAGCCCGCCACGGCGGCGCAAGGGCGGGGCCGCATGGAACACGACGGCGTTGCCGCCCTGGAGCAGCACCCTCGCATCGGATTGCAACCGGCAGCACCATCGGAAGGCAGCCGGGGCAGCAGGCAACCGCGACCGATCAGCGCCAGCGTGAATCTGCGCGGGTGATGGAGCAGGCAGAGCTATGCGGTGACGCCATACGTTCGGACGGTATGACGAACGACAACGCCCCGGTACCGGTGCTCCTGATATCGGTCGGGATCTTCCGGCAATGCGGGATGAGTGCACCGCGGGATCCATTGCCCCCATGGGGAGAGTTACGCCCCTGTCCGACAGGAGCCGCCGGAAGGGTCAGACTTGACGATCACTCTCCTCACGCTGCTGGCCACGGCCGTCCTCGCGCTGGTGCATGTCCTCACGCCATCCATGCGCTTTCTCGATGGCACCCCGCGCAGCGCCTGGCTCTCTGTCGCTGGCGGCGTGTCCGTCGCCTACGTGTTCGTGCACCTCCTGCCAGAACTCGCGGCTGGCCAGGAGGTCATCGGCAGGGCGACCGCCGTGTCTCTGGCTGAGCGGCATGTCTACCTGATCGCGCTCGCTGGCCTGCTGGTTTTCTATGGCCTTGATCGCCTCGCCAAGACCTCGCGTTCGCGCCGCGAGGGACACCGGTCCGGGATGGGCGCGCCTCCGAGGCAGCAGCAGCGGCGAGTACCAGCCCGAGCGTGTTCTGGATCCACATGGCCTCGTTCGGCGTCTACAACGCGCTGATCGGCTACCTGCTGCTCCATCGTGAGGTGATGACGCTTCTGTCCCTGGCCTTCTTCACCTGGCGTCCGCCTACAGCGGCACGGGGCTGGGCAGGCATCGCGCCGAGCTAGGCCGCACGGTCAGCCGCCGCTAGCCCAAGCGGCCCCTGGCCGCAGTTCCGGCTCGCCGGTCGGCTACAGCAGATGCCAGATATCTGCCCCGAACCTGATGCCAAGGTCGAGCGCAATCAGCGCGAACATGCCCGCCTGGAACACGCTGTCCACGCGGTCGCCCGGATCGCGAGCAGCCGGGTTCAGTCGTGCGCCCTTTCTCGTCTTCCTCGGTGGAAGGGATGAGCCTACCAGCCTCACGACCATTCTCCAGCGACGTGACACGGCCGTCCGAGGAACGCCAACAGGCGATTTCCGTTTCGGGGTGGCTGGGGTCGCTGCACTGGTGGCGCTTGGGGGCTCTGTGCGACCTGCACGGCTGCTCTAAGGTTACGCTTCCGCGATCCGGTGACGGTCACCGCCGGCTGGCCTAGCCCCAGAACGCACCTTCGTCAGAGGGCGAAATTTCATCAGGGAGCACACGTGTTTCTGCGGATCACTCTATACGTGGCGCTGATTGCAGCGTCGGCGAGTACAGCCTTAGCGGAAGATAACTGCCCCAAAGATTTCGAAAATTACGGGATCTTCCTTCAGGCCAAAAAGCCTGCGGCCGGGAGGTGGAATACCCTTTTATGAAGGTGATGAAGGCCTGCGCGAAGGAAACCCCCGAACCCAAGGCCATCGAGCTGATGAACAACGGGCGCAGGGTTTGGGCGAGGAACGTCATGCGGAGCAGCCTCGGCACGATGTGCGAGGAAGTGTTCTCACGCCTGCCGGCTGCACCCAGCCATCGCAAGCGTTGATCCGCCCACCGCAACGCTACGCTTTCTTCATGCACGCGGGCTCCTGGTGCGACGGGTACGGTAGGCGGATCATGTGCGCGCGGGTCGTCAGGACACGATATGTACGGCCGCCCGGCCCAGATGGGGCGCCCGAGGATGGGGGACCTCGGTTCGCCTGTCGTGACCGGGGCCCGGGCCGGCGGCTGACCGCTCGGTTGGGCTTTGCGGTCCACACTGGATCTGGAATGGCAGCTCTCGCTGGCAACAGCGACCTGTCCGTTGCCGTACCGCGCGCAACCGAAGCGGCTCGCTGCTCTCCTGCAGGGCGCCTCAGGCCTTGGTGCTGCACCCGCTGTGCCGCAGCGGTTCAGGTCGCATGCCGGGTGCAGGACAACGCGGCCGCACGGCGCGACCCCACGCATTTTGAGCGGCACCGCTTTCCGATCCGCACCGGCGTAGGATGCCGATGACCCGGTTGCGGCGAACTGGCGCGGCCCAGCGCTGACGGGTGTGCAAGCCCTCTCACACGGTCAGCAGCAAGCTCGCGTAACCGGCCGCTCCGAGCAAGAAAGCCCAGAAGCGGCTCTGGCGCTCGCTGGGCACCTCCTCCTTGAGCACGTTCAGCACCACGCCCCCGCCCAGGAAGGCCGTCAGTGCCGCGATCGCCGCCTTGGAGATCTCCGTTGCTGATCCGACAGCCCAGCCCAGGGCGACAGCTGCAATCAGGACCCAGCGCCCGAGGCGCCGGTACTGCTGCTTATGGTCCTCGTTCAGCCCGTAATCGGTGACGATCAAGTGCAGCGCCATGGGCCACCTCGACGCCCTCCGCGCCGCTGCGCTTCATCCGCAGGGCCTGAGGCACGAGGCTTACCCGACCGCGATGCCGATGCTCCGGGAGCCGGGCCACGTCGTGGAGCGCACGGCGAAGGATCGCCACGGCCGAGTGCTCTGGCACCTGACGCCTGCCGGGCGGGATCTCCTGGTAGCGCTGGGCGACAGACCGGGGCGGCAGGACCAGGCGGCCATGAAAAGCTGGCGGCAAAAGCTGGCGGCGAACCGGGCGGACCAAAGGTAATCTCGGAGACGCAACGGCGTGACGGTGGCGTTGCCGAAGAGCCGGCAACAGCACTCACTCGGGTAACCGAGAAAGCCCGCCCGGATCGGCCGGGCGGGCCTCTCGCACATCACATCTCGTCAGGGTCGTCCTGTCGACGCGGAAGGCGGCCAAACAATTCCTCAGAAGGGCGGTCTGCACGCTCACCGTTATCCCTCAATTGGCGACGTACGCCGCCAAACCCGCCAGCCCACGCATGTAGGATTGGCCGCCCTCATTGATTCTGGAGTTCAATCCTGCGGCCAGCATTTCGAGCCGGGCCTGGAGTATGCCGATGCTCTTCTGAGACAGGTTGGCTGGAAGCAGAACGATCACGTCGCCTTCATCGAGCCGTATCGTTTCGCGGGTCGCTGGAACGTGGGCCATATGACCCTCCATCGCGTCTTGACTATGTTGCCTATCGGTAAGCTCTCATGAGCCGGAGGCTTCGGCGGTGCTCCGGCGCACGCACTCGGAAACTGATTATCGTCAGGCGGGCACGAAAAAGCCCGCGCCGGCGAACCGGGCGGGCGGAAGGTGAGGTTTTCGCAAGGAACGTCTGGAGACGTCGACCGGCGCCAAACGGTTCCCGCCAGGGGCGGCTGGATGTTGTGCCGAGCGGTCACCCAATCGCGACAGATCCGGCATCGGCCGCGACACCCAGCCATGCGGTCAGGTCGCTCGGCCGGGCCTCTGGGTGGCGGCAGTCGAGTTCAGGGCGTGCTCCGTTCGCGCCTCATCCGGGCTGGGCTGCCATGTCGGCGAGCCCTTATCAGGCGATGGGATGCGGGCATGAAGAAGCCCGCCGCAGCGATGCCGGGCGGGTCGAGGCAGGCGCTGGGTCAGCGGCGCCGTCGTTGGTATACCATATTCAAGCGAATAAGCGGCGCTATACAAAACTGCACAGCCTAACAATTGTAAGCGACTGTTCAGAACCAAGCCATCTAATCTGCGTTAATGGAAACCTGGACGAAAAAGGACCGCCCCGAAGAGCGGCCCGAAGTCTAGGGAGGCAACGCCCAAGAAGGGCAGCGGTGCAGCACGCCATGCCGCATCGCATGGTTCCAAACGGCCGGCCCGGGATCATGTTCCGGGCCGGCTCGCGCGCGCAGTCCACGGCCAAGAAGCCCGCCGCGGCGAACCAGCCGGTCTCGGGGGTCTACCTGGGCTCGCAGCCGATGCAGATCCCCTGCAGGACGGCGTCCCCGCTCCGCGTCTGATCCGTGAGCTTACCCGCACCGTGTCGTCGGGCGCGCTGATGGTGCCCGTGGTGAGCCGGACCCAGCCTATGGGCGGAATGTCTGTAGGCGGCCTGGACGACTGAGGCGCTGGGCAGTTCAAGGACGAGCAGGGCAACGGTGAGCATCGCGGCGCGCGCTGGCGTCATGGCGTCCTTTCTGGTTTGAGCGATCCCAGGAATTCCCGAACGGCCCGGACGGTGCCCGCGGCGTATTGGCCGATACGGCTCGCCGAGCGCAGGTGACTGGCCGAGGCCACGCCTCCGTTCACGCCTTACGCGGGCTGGACGGTCCTTTCGGTGTTTCGTGAGCCGGACGGAGAAGATGCCGTGCGCGTCGGATCAGCATGCCGGGAGCAGTGACCGAAACCTGCATGGCGCCGGCCCATGCCTGGGTCGCGAACCTGCTAATGCACACAGGAATGCGTCGGCGGCGGTTTGGCCAGGGCGATCCGGCCAGAGGCGGCAGCCAGCACGGCAAAAGGTCGAGTGTGCGCAGTGCTTAAGGTGGCATGCTGCTGGCGACCCCGGTAGGGCTCGAACCTACGACCTGCCGCTTAGAAGTGGCGGATTCGTACAATCGCGGCAGTTCAGCGGATTCAATCCGATTTCGCGGAAGTGGGCAGACTTTGCGTCTCACCCACCTGAGAAGGTTGGGTGAGCACTTCTCTCATTGTGATGAAACGCTTTGAAGCCGGATTGATTGGCGCGTCGCCATCTAACGGTAACCCCAACTGGAACCACAGACCCGCCATGTGCATGCTGGCTGGGTCTTTCTGGCCTCTAACATCGCGACTGAAGGGGGCTCCGACGGCATTTCGCCGGTGCGCTTATTATCGCCGTTATGCCGTACCCGGCGGCATCTCGGAAGCGGCCGTTCCATTAGCAAAGGTTGCGGGTCTGGATCACGCCAGGAGCCGACATTGGGCTGCCACGGCCTGAAGAGCCGGTTGCGACCCTTCCCGGGCGTTCGAAAGGTCTGCTTACCGGAGGCCTGATCGGCCCTGAACGGCCGGGGCTGGCCGTTTGCGGTCTGTCCGCTTCACGCCGCGGGTCGTGAGTAAGCGGACGTTCGCCGCGGCTCAGTTGGAAGCCCCGAAGTGACCCCATGCAGAGCTTCGAGCCTGCCAGCCCAGATGTCCGCTCCGTAGAAATAAGCGGACTGTAGGCGGCGGCCACAACTTCAGCACGTCGTGGCCCATTGAAGCTGGTATGCTTGCCCGTGTCCGCAGGGCCACGTCGTTCTCATCGGGGAACGGCTGCCCGGCAGCTCCCAAGCCCGGTTCCGCCGACACGTCGGCAATGACGCGCCCGTGCCCGATCCGAATCCTTGGTGCGACGATACCCAAGTTCCAGACACCCTCAGTGCCTCTCGCCGCCGAGCACCAGCCGCAGCGAGCGGGCAAGCTCGTCCCGGCGGTAGGGCTTGTTCAGCACCGGGAGGTCACCGCGGCCGATCACCTGCCCCTCGTCGAGATTGGCGACGTAGCCCGAGGTCAGCAGCACCTTGATACCGGGCCGAAGCCGCTGCGCCTCTACGGCGAGCTGCGAGCCGTTCATGCCTCCGGGCATCACGACATCCGAAAACAGGATGTCGATGCGGTCCACGCCCCTGAGATGCTCCAGCGCCTCAGCGGCGTTGCGGGCGACGATGACCCGGTAGCGCAGCTCCTCCAGGCTCTCGACCGCCATGGCCAGCACCTGCTCGTCGTCCTCGACCAGCAGGACCGTCTCGCCCGCACCGGCGCGCCGCAGCGGGATGGTCCCGGCCGGTCCGGCACCCGATTCCTCCTCGGCCTGGTCAGTCGAACGCGGGATGTACAGGGTGACCGTAGTGCCCCGACCGACCTCGGAGTCGATCTGTGCGAAGCCTTTAGCGCTGCGGGCGAAGCCATAGACCTGGCTCAACCCGAGCCCGGTTCCCTTCCCAACCTCTTTGGTGGTGAAGAAGGGCTCGAACACCCGCTGGAGCTTGTCGGGCGGGATGCCGCTGCCGGTGTCCGACACGGAGACGACCACGTAGGGGCCGGGCGGCACGCCCTTGTCGGCGACGGCGGCCGTCCCGAGGTGCACGTTGCGGCTGGCCACCGCGATCCGGGCGTGGCCCTCGCGGCCCTCCATCGCGTCACGCGCGTTGACGATCAGGTTCAGCACCGCGGACTCGAACTGGGCCGGGTCGATGCGAATCGGGTCAAGCGCCGGGTCCAAGTCGAAGGCAAGCTCGACGGCGCCCCCGGCAGCCCGCTCGGCCAGCGGCTTGAAGTCGAGGAGCAAGCGGTTCGGGTTGAGCGTCTGCGGCCGCAGCATCTGCCGGCGCGAGAAGGCGAGCAGCTGCTGGGTCAGTTGCTCGCCCCGGCGTGCCGCCCCCATGGCGGCCTCGGCTAGGCGCTTGACCCGGTCGACCTGCTCCGGCCGGCGCAGCATCATGTCCAGGCCGCCCACGATGACGGTAAGCAGGTTGTTGAAGTCGTGGGCGACGCCACCGGTGAGCTGCCCGATGGCCTCCATCTTCTGGGCCTGGCGCAGCGCCTCCTCGGTCACCTGCTGGTCGGTGCGATCCATCAGGATGCCGGCGACGCGCAAGGGGTTGCCGGCTTCGTCGCGCTTCACTTGGCCTCGCATCGCGATCCAGCGCACGGCGCCGTCGCGACGCCGGATGCGACATTCCAAGTCGAGCGTGCCGGTCTCCAGGGTCGCGGCGAATGCCCGCTCGGCGGCCACGCGGTCTTCCTCGACGACGTGGTCGAGAAGGGACTGCCGGTCCCATGTCGGCGCCGCATGCTCGTAGCCGAATACCGCGTCGAAGCGTGGGGAGCGGCGGGAGACGCCCGTGACGTAATCGACGTCCCACGATGCCATGCCGGCCGCGTCCAGCGCGAAGGCCAAAGTCTCATGCGCGGCCTCGACCTCTCGGGTCCGCTCGGCCACGCGGCGCTCTAGGTCCTCGTTGGCGAGCCGGAGCTGCTCTTGGGCCCGCTCGCGCTCAAGGAGGAACTCCCGGGCCTGATACTGACGGCGCCGGGCTCGGAGCGCCGAGGCCGCCGCGCTGGCGAGCGTCTCGGCGTTCACCGGCCGCTCCAGCAGGATGACGTTGCCCAGCCGGGCGAGCCGATGCGCCGCGCGCTCGGAGCGGCGCCCGGCCTGGCGGGTCGCTAGAACGATGAAGGGGAAGTCCGACCAAGCCGGCTGCGCGTCGAGCCATGCGAACAGCCCGCCCAGGTCGCCGTCCAGCGCCTCCTCGGTGACCAGCGCCGCGCCGGCGCCCGCCGAAAGGCAGGCGAGCCAACCCGTCACGTCTGGGCACGTCTGGGCGCGCGTGCCGACGCGGCCGAGCACCTGCTCCGCCACTACACCGTCGCGCCCGCGGGGCGCCAGGATCAGGACGCGCTCCTCGTCCGGGTGCAACGCGGTCACCGCTCCCCGTCCCGGGCAGAGGCCTCGCCAGCGAGCATCGCCACCTTGCCGCGGTAGGCCGGAAGGCCCGAGAGCACACCCTCGAAGTCGTCGAGCGCCTCGCCGACCTGCAGTCCCTCCGACGAGAACCTCAACTCACGGATGGTGCGTTCGTGCGCGTTGATCCGGCTTTTCACGACAGACATCGCGCCGCGCACTTGGCCTTGGGCCTCGAAGAAGCGGAACAGCAGGATACAGTCGCTGAGGTAGCTCAGGTCGACGTCGGTGCGGACGTCGCCGATAACCCCGTGCTGTCCGAGCACCAGGAGCGTGGTGACACCCTGCTGGTTCAGGTAGCTCAGGAGCTCGTGCATCTGCAGGATCAGGAACTCCTCGCCCGGCATCGCGTGCAGGTAGGCGTTCAAGCTGTCGACCACGATGAAGGTCGAACCGCGCTCCTCGACGGCCTGGCGGGCCATGCTCGCGAACTCGCCTGGCGAGAGCTCCGCGGGGTCGATCTGCGTGATGGTCAGGCGCCCGGCCTCGATGTGAGGGGCCAGATCCATCCCGAGCATCGCTGACCGGGTGAGCAGGGTGCCGAGACCCTCGTCGAACAGGTAATAGGTCGCACTCTCGCCGCGCTCCAGGGCGGCCAGCATGCAACGGACGGCCGTCGTGGTCTTGCCGATGCCCGACGGCCCGAGAAGAAGCGTGTTGGTTCCCGGCACGAGGCCGCCGCCGAGCAGCAGGTCGAGCCTCGGGCGAGCCAGTGGATTTGCCCTCCGAGTCGAAGCTCGCATGGTGCTCGCCGGCCACCAGACGCGGGAAGACCTCGATGCCGCCGGTCTCCAGGACGAAGTCGTGGTAGCCGCCGCGGAACTTGATGCCGCGCATCTTCACGATGCGCAGCCGCCGACGCTCGGGGCCGTACTCGCGCGGAGCCTGGTCGAGGGAAACCACGCCGTGGGCAATGCTATGAAGCTGCACGTCCCCCGTTTCGGACGTCTTGTCGTCGAGCATCAGCACGGTGCAGGCGCGCTTGGCGAAGAACCGCTTCAGCGCGAGGATCTGGCGCCGGTAGCGCAGCGGGTTCTGGGCTAGCAGGCGCAGCTCCGAGAGGCTGTCGAACACCACCCGGTCGGGCTTCAACTCGTCGACCCGGGCGATGACCTCACGGACAGTCTCGCCGAGTCTCGATCTCCGAAGGGTGCAGGATCGACTGCTCGCTGTCCGGGTCGAGACCCTCCTCGTCGACTAGCTCGTAGACGTCGATGCCGTCGAGCGACCAGCCGTGGGTCCGGGCGGCCGCCCGAAGCTCCTCAGTAGTCTCCGACAGCGTGACGTAGAGAGTGCGCTCGCCGCGCGCCGTCCCCTCACGGAGGAACTGCAGGGCCATCGTGGTCTTGCCGGTCCCGGGCGTGCCCTCCAGCAGGTAGAGCCGGCTCGGGGTCAGGCCGCCGCAGAGGACGTCGTCCAAGCCGAGCACGCCGGTCGAGATCCTTTGCTCCGCACCGGCCACGGGGTTCGTCGCGGGGTCTTTCATCGGCTCGGTCGAGGCTCCGTAGCGTGGGGCGGGCGCCGGCAGGCGGGCAAGTTAGGGCCCTGCCAAACCTTTGTCAGCGCACGCGACAACGCTTCAAGAGCATCCCCGGCTCCCGACGTCCCGCCACGCTTAGCGGAGCGCCTCGTGTGCCGAGGGCTAGGCCAGCTAGGGGCGAAACGCGGTTGCCCTTGCCTGTGCGCCGCCGGGCCATCAGCCCACGCACGACGCGGCTCCGTAATTCACAGCAAATGCGAATTGCCGCTCGCACCGGTAGCGTCCGCTTGCGGGGCGTCGTCAAGTCCACCTGAATGACCGGCATGGGCGCACAGCCGTGACCTGACCGGCTGGCTTTGGACCGGGCGGATTGAGAGGATCAGCTGGGACCAGAGGAGTTGGGGATGAAGCGAGGACAGAGGCCGAGCGCGGAACAGATCGTGCTGATGTTGCGCCAGATCGAGGTGCAGATGGGGCAAGGCAAGAGCATCGCTGTCGCCTGCAAGGCGGCGGATGTTTCTGAGCAGAGTTACTACCGCTGGCGCAAGGAGTACGGCGGTCTGAAGGTCGATCAGGCCAAGAAGATGAAGGATCTGGAGCGCGAGAACGCGCGGCTTCGTCGTCTGGTGGCCGATCTTTCCTTGGAGAAGCAGGTGCTGGCGGACGTCGCCTCGGGAAACTTGTAGCCCCCGA
This sequence comes from Methylobacterium sp. P31, assembly GCA_050632875.1. Lineage (GTDB taxonomy): Bacteria > Pseudomonadota > Alphaproteobacteria > Rhizobiales > Beijerinckiaceae > Methylobacterium. The sequence goes on from JBODSC010000001.1 coordinate 1,377,137, forward strand.
GCGACGCCGGCAGGCGGTTGCTGGCATCCGGGAGAAGTACGGCCTCTCGGAACGTCACGCCTGCCGGATCGTCGGCCAGCATCGGGGCACGCAGCGCTACGTGCCCACGTTGCCGGCCGACGAGGATGGGCTGACCCGTGCCATCATCGCCCTGGCGTCCGAGTACGGGCGCGACTGATACCGCCGCGTCACCGCGCTGCTGCAGGCAGACGGCTGGCCGGTGGGCAAGGATCGGGTCCAGCGCATCTGGCGTCGCGAGGGGCAGAAGGTTTCCAGCCGGCATAGACCCCGCAGCCGCCTGTGGCTGAACGACGGCTCGTGCGTGCGACTACGGCCGCTCCACCGCAACCACGTGTGGAGCTTCGACTTCGTTCAAGCGCAGACCCACGACGGCCGAAGCCTGCGCATCCTGACGCCGATCGACGAGCACAGCCGAGCCTGCCTCGCGCTGAAGGTGGCGCGGCGCATCAACGGCGTGGGTGTGATCGAGGCGTTGGCCGACGCCATGTGCCTGCACGGCATCCCGGAGCACATCCGCTGCGACAATGGTCCTGAGATGATCTCCAAAGCGCTGCGCAAGTGGGTCGCCAAAGCTGGCTCGAAGATCCAGTACATCGCGCCAGGATCGCCGTGGGAGAACGGCTACTGCGAAAGCTTCAACGGCAAACTTCGTGACGAGTGTCTACGCCAGGAGATCTTCTATTCGCTGAAAGAAGCGCAGATCGTGATCGGTCTTTGGCAATCCACCGACAACCAGATCCGACCGCATTCGTCGCTGGGCTATCGGCCGCCCGCGCCCGTCAGCTACCCGGATCTGGCCTTCCGACTCCCCATGGCCGCTACTATGCAGTAGCCTCGCAACTGGCCCGGTCCAAAATACCGGTCAGGTCAGATGATCAGGGGAGGCGCGGTCAGCCGGGACGAGGAGCGTTCGACACGAGATCGGACAACGCCGCGACGAGCCGCTCCATGTCGTGATCCGTCCCGACCGTGATCCTGACGTGGTCGCCGATGCGTGTCCCGGGGAAGGTGCGGACGAGGATGGCCCGCTTCCGCAACTCGGCGGCGAGGCTCCGGTCCCGGATAGCCGGGATGCCGGGCGAGGACGAAGTTCGCGGACGAAGGGACGAGGTCGAAGCCGAGCTGCATCAGGCGTTCGGCCAGCTTCTCCCGTCCGCCGACGATCCTGTCCCTGGTCTCCCGGAAATGGGCCTCGTCGGCGATCGAGGCCAGCGCGGCGGCCTGGGTCACGCGGCCGACCGGATAGGAGTTGAAACTGTTCTTGACGCGGACGAGGGCCTCGATAAGCCCGGCATCGGCCAGGGCGTATCCCAGGCGCAGGCCGGCCATGGCCCGGGATTTCGAGAAGGTCCGGACGACGACGAGATTGGGGTAGGTCTCGATCAGCCCGGCGGCCGTCTCGCCTCCGAAATCGACGTAGGCCTCGTCGATCACGACGGGGCTGTCGGGATGGGCGTCGAGCAGCCGCACGATGTCCGCCTGCTCCAGCGCAGTCCCGGTCTGCGCGTTCGGGTTGGCGATGATGACGGCGCCCGCGCTTCTCCGGTAATCGGACACCCGGATGCGCAGCCGCTCATCGACCGGCACGGTCTCGTAGCGGATGCCGAACAGGCGGCAATATACCGGGTAGAAGCCGTAGGTGATGTCCGAGAGAAGCAGCGGAGCCTCGTGCTTCAGCAGGGCGGCGAAGACGTGCCCGAGCACCTCGTCCGAGCCGTTCCCCACGAAGACGTTGGCGCGCCGGACCCCGTGATACGCCGCCAGCGCGTCCCGGAGGGTGGTGCTCTCCGGATCGGGATAGAGCCTGAGCGTGTCGGAAGCCTGCCCGCAGACGGCCTCCAGCACGCCCGGCGAGGGTCCGTAGGGGGACTCGTTCGTGTTGAGCTTGATGAGGTCCGGGATCGTCGGCTGTTCGCCCGGCACGTACGGGTCGAGGCCATCGACGCCCTTACTCCAGAAGCGGCTCATGGACCACATCCTAGCATTGCGGCAGGAGGCGCCCCATACCGCCTCGGCACGGCACGGCCGAAGCCTCTCACCGCTGTTCTTCGCACCGAAGCCGGATCGCATCAACGACCGCACTGTTGCTCGTGATGACCGGCTTGCCGAATCGCCGCTCCAGCTCGCTGCGCGCTTCGAGGGCGCGGAAATTCGTGCAAGAGACGAATAGTAGGTCGAAGGCGATCCCCGCCAGACGGTCCTGCGCGAAGGCCACAATGTCGTCCGGGGTCGGGTCGGCCAGGGCGACGTTCACGGTGATACCCATACCGTGGGCGGCGGTGATGATGCGTCTCTCCCCTGATACGGCATCGGCGACGGACCGCGTGAGGTCCTCGTTGTAGGGCGTGATGATAGCGATCCGCTCGGTGCCCGCCCGCGCGATGGCGTCCGAGACCGCGGAGACGACGCCCTGGGCCGGACAGCCGGCCAGGTCGCCGAGCTTGCGGCAGACCGCATGATCGTAATCGAGTCCGAACAGCGAGCCGGCGGAGGTGCAGCCGAAGACGAAGAGGTCGGGATTGAGAGTGCCGAGATCGGCAGCCGCCTGCGGGGCGAACTGCTCGATCATGCGGATCTCGGCCTCCCGGGTCGTCTCGACGAGGTACATGCGATCCGTATGGACCGTGTAGATCTCCTTCGGGAGCGATGCATGCAGGTCGTTCTCCATCACCGAATTCGATGAGGGAACCACCAGGGCGATCCTCTTGCGAGCCGTGCCGGTGCCGTCTCGTGTCGCTCCCTTTGATGTCATGTCGGCTCTCCTGCGTTGACCTGTCCCCAGCCGCCTCCCCCAGCGGTCCGCAGGGTGATGCGGTCCCCCGCATCGAGCCGGTGCGGACCGCTCTTAGAGGCGAGTTCGACGGACGTGCCGTCCGCCCGGACCAGCGAGAACCGGGCGAGCGCGCCGGCTTCACCGCCCGCGACCCCGTGCGCAGCTGACCGCGTCCGCTCGCCGAGCACGGAGGCCTGCATTCCGTCCGCGAGGCTTACAAGCGACTTGGAGCACCCGTCGCCCCCGGAATGCCGGCCGCGGCCGCCGCTCCCGCGCTCGATCCGGTAGGTCAGGAAGCGCACGGGGATCGCCGCCTCGATCGCCTCAATCGGGAGGTTCATGGTGTTCCCCATATGAACCCGCTGACCGCTGGTCCCGCCACCGCTCGCGTGCGCGCCGCCCCCGCCTCCGATAGTCTCGTAATGGACGAAGCCGCGGCCGGTCGCCGGATTGATCCCGCCGAGGGTGTAGACGCAGGCAGAGCCGTAGGCCCCGCTCGGCACACGGTCGGGGTAAGCCTGCGCGAGGGCCGCTAGCAGGATGTCGACCACACGGTTTGACGTCTCCGTATTGGCGGCGACGACCGGGGCCGGTGCGGTGGCGTTGACCACTGACCCTTCCGGGATGGCGAGCCTCCGCGAGGCCGTAGACGCCCTCGTTGGGCGGGACGTCTCCCCCGCCAAGGCCAGCAGCGTGTAGTAGACCGCAGAGGCCGTGACGGCCAACGGCGCGTTGATCGGCCCGGCCACGCAGGCCCCCGAGCCCGAGAAATCCACGTGGAAAGAGGCGCCGCTCTTGCGGATCCGAACCGTGACCCGGGGCGCCGAGGCCGGGTCAATGCCGTCGCCATCCAGCGTCTCGCTGTAACTGACATCAGCGTCCGGCAGGGCCGCAAGGCGGCTCTCCATCAGCCGCCGCGAATAGACCTGAGTCGCCGCCATGACCTCGGCGACGGTCTCTTCGCCGTAGCGCTCGGCGAGTTCAATAACCCGAAGGCGCATTCGCGACGCACCGGCGACCTGCGCCCGGAAATCGCCCTGCCGGTCTAATGGCACGCGGACGTTCGCGAGGATCAGGTCGAGAATGTCTGACCGGATTTCGCCCTGCTCGATGATGCGCAGGGGCGGAATGCGCAGGCCCTCCTTGATGATGTCGTCGGAGACGCTGGAGCTGCCCGGGGCGATGCCGCCGATGTCGGGCCAGTGGACGCGGCTGAGCGAGAAGCCTAGCCGCCGGCCCGCCGCGAAGATCGGCACGATTAGCGACATGTCCGGCAGGTGCGTTCCCCCAGAATAGGGGTCATTCAGCAGCACACCGTCGCCCTCGCGCCAAGCCTCGAGCGGCCAGCGGGCCAGGGCCGCCCGCATCGTGAAGGGGGCGGCCCCAAGATGGACCGGGATGTCCTGGCCCTGGGCGACGACCCGCCCTTCGCCGTCGAGGAGGGCGCAGGACAGGTCAGCCGAGAGGCTGAGAAGCGGCGAGAAGGAGGTCCGCATGATCACGGCCTTCATCTCCGCGCAGGCGGCCGTAAGGGCGCTGCGGACGACCTCGAACGTCACCGGATCGCGGCTCAGAATGGGGGCGGTGCCGTCTGCGCTCATGCGGACGCCTCGATCGCGATGGTGATCTGACCGTTGGCGCCGATGCGCGCCCTCTGCCCGGGTTGGATCCAGACCGTCGACCCCTGGTGCGCGATGAGGGCAGGGCCCTGCAGTTCCACCCCACCCCGAGCGGCCGAGACCAGCGGGATCGACATCGTGCGACCGTCCCTGTCTAGAACGGGGATACGCCGCTCCCCCGTAGCTCGCGCGTCCTCGGCCACAGGCGCGCAAGAGCCTCCGTCGGCGGTGATGCCGACATCCTGGACAGCTACGAGGCGCAGCGCAACGAGTTGGACCTGCGCGTCCTTCAATTCGATCCCGTACTCCGCCTGGTACCGGCCCCGAAAAGATGCCTCGATGGCTTCCATCCGGATCGGCCCGGCCTCGATCGGCAGCCGGATCTCGAAGAGTTGCCCGGCGAACCGGGCGTCGACCGACCGCTCGAAGCGCGGCGGCAGACGCCCCTTCGGCTCGTCGGCCAGGAGTTTGGTCGCCCGCTCCCGCAGCCGCGCGAACGCCGCCTCCATCTCGTCGGCGGTGATGTCCACGACCGCGCGCAGGATCGTTCGCACCACCTCGTGCCGCACCGCGCCGAGCGTCGCCCCGAGGGCGCTGAACATGCCTGGATAAGGTGGGATGATGAGGTCCGGCACACCGATCTCGGCTGCCACGAGTGGGGCGTGCAGCGGCCCGGCCCCGCCCGAGGCGAGCATCGTGAAGTCGCGGGGATCGAGCCCCCGCTGCACGGTGGCGAGGCGGACCATGCCCGCCATGTTGGCAACCGCGAGATCAATGATGGCGTAGGCGGCCCGGGCCAGCGACCAGCCGTAGGGCTGCGCGATATGCCGGCGGATCGCCTCCTCCGCCGGCTCCCGCCGGAAGGTCACCCCAGTGCCCTCGAAGAGCCTCCGGCACCAGGGTTCCGATGACCGCGTGGGCGTCGGTGACGGTCGGCAAGTCGCCGCCGCGTCCGTAACAGGCCGGGCCGGGCAGCGCGCCCGCGCTCCGGGGACCTACCTTGAGGACGCCGGCCTCGTCGATCGCTGCGATGGACCCGCCGCCGGCGCCAATCTCGACGAGTTCCAGGATTGGGGAACGGATCGCGTAGCCACCCACATCCCGCCCCTCCACCAGCCGGTCGGCGTAGAACTCGCTCGCCGTCTCCGGCTCGCCCCTGCGGATCACCCCGGCTTTCGCGGTGGTGCCGCCCATGTCGAAGGCGATCAGGTTCTCGGGGCCGACGATACGCGCGAAGGCGGCAGTCGCACACAGGCCAGCGGCCGGACCGGATTCGATTAGGTGGACCGGAAACCGGGCTGCGTTCTCCGGCGAAGTCAGGCCGCCGTTGGACTTGACCACCATCAGGCGCTCGACCCCCCGTTGCCGGAGCGCCCCGTCGAGGCTGCGCATGTAGCGGGCAACACGCGGTCCGATGTAGCTGTTCACGACGGCGGTCGAGGTGCGCTCGTACTCTCGGAATTCGGGGCAGACGTCCGTGGCGCGAGTGACGTAGACCCCGGCAGGGCCGCCCGCAGGGTCTCGACGGCGCTCACCTCGTGCACCTCGTTCGCGTAGGCGTTTAGCAGCGAGACGGCGATGGCTTCGACGCCCGATCGCCGCAAGCGCTCGGTCAAGCCGTCGAGATCGCCGAGCGGCGTGACCACCTCGCCGTCCGAACCGATCCGTTCGCCGACCTCGTGACGGTCTTCGGGATCAACCAGCGGCGGCACGATCCGGACCGTGTAGTCGTACAGGCGGGGACGCGCCTGTCGCCGCAGCTCTATCACGTCCGAGAAGCCCTCGGTTGCGACGAGGGCGGTCCTCGCGCCCCTGCGCTCGATAAGGGTGTTCGTGCCGATCGTCGTCCCGTGGCACACGAGGGCGCCCGCGACGGTGAAGCGCTCCGCGATGCGCCCTATGGCCTCGACGATCGCCCGACCCGGATCGTCTGGCGTCGAGGGCAGCTTGAAGGCCGTCAACAGGCTGCCGTCCCCCGCGTCGAGGACCACCGCGTCGGTGAAGGTCCCGCCGACATCGACGCCGATTACGCAGGCGGCTTGAGAGACCGAGGCGGCCATTACCGGTCCGCGGCCTCAATGTCCTTGAGCGCCCAGACGAGGCGATCCATGTTCTTCTTCAGGCTCACGTCCACCCGTAGGTAGCGGTCCCCGAGACCGCGGAAGGAGTCGCTCCCGTCCTTGGCGATCACCCCGCGCTTCAGGAGGCCGTTGAAGACATCCGTCGAGGTGAGGCTGGGATCGGTGACTTCCAGCAGGAAGAAGTTCGAGCGCGAACCCGGAACCATGCGGAACCGGTTGAGGCCCGAAAGCTGCTCCGTGACATAGGCCCTCATTTCCACGATCATCTTGACCGTCCGGTCCACATGCTCGTCGTCGAAGATCGCGGCGGCACCGCCGGCGACCTGCATCGCGCCCATGTTCCAGGTCGGCTTCAGGTTGAGCAGAGGGCGGATCAATTCCTTGTTCGCGGCGATCCCGAAGCCGACGCGCAGGCCCGCGAGGCCGAACGCCTTCGAGAAGGTCCGCAGCACGATGAGGTTGTCGTAGTCGCGAGTGAGGGCAATGCCGCCCGGCGTTTCGCTGAAGTGGATATAGGCCTCGTCGAGCACGACCAGAGTGTCCGCTCCGGCCGCCTCGCAAATCCGGCGGATGTCGGCCTCGGCCATCAGCTTCCCGCTTGGGCTGTGTGGGTTCGTGATGAAGGCGATCCTCGGCGCCACGGACGCTAGGGTCTCAATGTACCGGTCGACGACCAGATCAAAGTCCCGGCCCATCTTGACATAGGCGGGAACGCGTCCCTCGTTCTCTGCAAAGATGTGATAGACGGGAAAACACGGCTCATACATCAGGATCGCGTCGCCGGGGCGCGAGAAGGCCCGGATGACGAACGAGATGATCTCCGTTTCGCCGGACCCGCAGGCGACGCAATCGGGGTCGAACCCGTATCGCGCGGCGATGGCCTCGCGCAGCACCCGCGACGAGGATTCGGGGTAGAGGTCGATCTTCGTCTTGCCGACCTCGATGGCCGCCTGCGCCTTCGGCGACGGGCCGAACGGGTTCTCGGCGGAGCCGAGCTTGGCGATGTCTTCGGGAGGAATGCCGAATCGTTCCGCGACAGCCTCGCGGGGCAAGCCGGCCTTGTACGGCGGATCAAGGTTCGCCAACCGCGCTTCGCTGACACGCATCGCTTCGTCCCCATATTGTAAGCTTACATTTGGGATACATTGGGCCCCATATCTCGTCAAGCGGTCAGGGCATTCGATGCGCTTGCCGCGCAGACGTGGGCGGTGCGACCTGATAGGTTCCGGCCCAAAATCGCGATGCCAACCCAGAGAACCCCCTCATCATGTCGTGGAAGCCGGAGCTGATCGAGGCGGGGAAACCGAAATACCTCGCCCTCGCCGACGCTCTCGAGGGGGACATCGCCTCCGGCCGCCTCCGCTCCGGGGAGCGCCTCCCGCCACAGCGTGAACTGGCGGCGGATCTGGGCGTCACGATCGCCACCATCACGCGAGCTATCGGGGAAGCACATCGCCGGGGCCTCGTTTCCGCTAGGGCGGGGAGCGGAACCTTCATCCGGATGCCCCAGGCCGAGGAGGGGCTCGGCGCGTCCCTCGACCTCAGCCTGAACACGGTCCCGGCCGGTCCCGCAAAACCTTTCCTCGACGATGTCCTGCTCGGGATCGCTACCGAGCGGCGCGCCGAGGATTTCCTGACTTATCAGCCAGCCATCGGGAGCGAGCGCCACCGGCGCGCGATCTTCCGGTGGTTCGAGCGGCGCATTGGGGAGCTGAGGCTGCCAGACGTGGCGCTGACCCATGGGGCGCAGCACGGCCTATGGGCCTGCTTCGCGAGCCTCGTGCGGCCTGGCCAGGCGGTGGCGAGCGAGATGTGGACGTATACCGGCGTGCGCCGCCTGGCGGCCTCGGCGCAGGCGCGGCTCGTCGGCGTCGCCATGGACGACGAGGGCCTGCGCCCAGACGACCTCGCGGAGCAGCTCGCGCGCTCGGGCGCGCGGGTCGTGATCTGCTCGACCACCGTCCAGAACCCAACCGCGGCGACCATGTCCCTCGGCCGGCGCAAGGAGATCCTGGCCGTCTGCCGGCGTGCGGAGGCCATCATCGTGGAGGACGACATCTACGGGCGGCTCTCCGACGATCCGCTGCCGACCCTGGCTGCGCTCGATCCGGAGCAGGTCGTCTATCTCGGCAGCGTCTCCAAATCCACGAGCCCGGGGCTGCGCCTCGGCCTCATGGTCTCGCCCCCGCGGCTCTCGGCCGACCTGCAGGACAAGCTGGTCTGCCTCCATTGGACTGCGCCGACGCTCTACGCTGAGATGTTTTCCCGCCTGGTCGAGTCGGGCGGCGCGGACCGCTGCGTCGCCCAGCACGGCCACGAGATGACGCGCCGGCTCGCGATCGCCCGCCTGCATCTCGGGATGCCGGCCGGCCCGTCGCTGCCGAGCTACCACCTCTGGTTGCCCATCCCGGAGACATGGCGACTCGATGACATCGTGTCCGACCTGCTCCTCCAGGGGCTGAAGGTGTCCCCGTCGACGCATTTCCTGGTGGACGACAGCGCCCCCGCCGCCCCGCATATCCGGGTGTCCCTGGGCGCTGTCGAGAACGCCGAACAGCTCGATCCCGCCTTCCGGACCATCGCCTCCGTCTGGCGCAGCCGTCCCCGCTTCTCCGGGGCGATCGTTTAGGCACGCTGCGCAAGCTTCGCGTGGCCCGACCGGACGCTTCCGAAGCGTGTAGGGGGCAAGCCCGGCCGGCCGGGCTGATTGGCCGCGTCGGCCTGCGCAAAAATGCTGCTTGTGTACTAGTTCATTCGAGATAATGTACTGATCATTGGGGGTTGCGAAAATCGGCACCCGACACCCCGACGGATGAGGCGGCGCGGCAGCCCCTGCCGGCACAGGACCCCACGCGCCTCGCCGGTCCCGCCCGGGGAACATCGGCCGACCGCCACGGCGGTCGGCCGCAGAGGAGCAGGACCTGCGGTGGTGGGCCCCGTGCGGACGGGGCCACAACGGATCCAAGACACGTCGGCGGCGACCGGGCCGAGCCCGGTCGCCGCCCGCATCCCCCATTGGCCGTTAAGAGATCGAAGGGAGAGAGCCCATGCCGCACACACCGCCACGCATCCAGGCAGAGGTCGTCCAGCCCCGCCGTGCCGGGCTCCGACAATTCACCTGCGGCGCCGCTCTCGGCGTGGGCCTTTTGCTCGCTGGCGCCACGGCCCTGCGGGCCGAGGGGACGATCAGCGACGGCAAGGTGAAGATCGGTGCCATCGTCGACATGTCGGGTGTCTACTCGCAAAACGGCGGGCCGGGTGCCGTCCTCGCAGCGCGAATGGCAATCGAAGACTTCGGCGGCAAAGTCGGCGGCAAGCCGATCGAACTGGTCTCGGCCGATTACCAGAACAAGGTCGATATCGCCCTGGGAACCGCCCGTCGCTGGTTCGACAACGAACAGGTCGACATGCTGATTGAGTCCACCGACTCGGCGGCTGCCCTCGCGATGCAGAACCTCGGGAAGGACAAGGAGCGCCTCACCATCGCGGCGGGCTCCGGAACCTCCGAACTGACCGGGAAGAGCTGCTCTCCAACCGGCATCCACTACGTCTACGACACGTATGCCCTGGCCTCCGGCACGGGGCGCGCGGTCGTGCAGGATGGCGGCAAGTCGTGGTACTTCCTGACGGTCGATTACGCATTCGGAAATTCTCTGGAGCGCAACGCCGTCCAGGTCATCAAGAGCAGTGGCGGTGAGGTGAAAGGCTCCGTCCGCCATCCCCTGTCGACCCAGGATTTCGCGTCATTCCTCCTCCAGGCGCAGGGGTCGGGTGCCCAGGTGCTCGGCCTAGCCAATTCCGGCCAGGACACGATCAACTCGGTCAAGCAGGCGGCGGAGTTCGGCCTCACGGCGACGATGAAGCTAGCGGCGCTTCTGATCTTCAACACCGACGTGAAGGGAATCGGGCTGCCGATCGCCAAGGGGATGCTGTTCACGACGGCGTATGACTGGAACCTGGACGACCAGACCCGCGCCTTCGGCCGCCGATTCCAGGAGCGCTTCGGCTCACCGCCCACGATGACCCAGGCGGGGTTCTACTCGGCCATCACCAATTACCTGAACGCGGTCCAGGCGACGGGAACCGACTCCGCGGGCGAGATTGTTGCCAAACTCAAGAGCCAGCCGATCAACGATTTCTTCGCCCGAAATGGGCGCCTGCGGGATGACGGGCTGTTTATCCACGACATGTATCTCGTCGAGGCGAAGCAGCCGGAGGAGTCCAAGGAAGCTTGGGACCTCGTCAAGCTCCGCAAGACAATCCCGGCCGACGAGGCGTACGAGCCGCTGGATCAGAGCGTATGCCCCCTGGTCCGCAAAAAATCATGATCGGCACTTTCTTACCGGCGGGCAGGCAGCCGATTGCAAAGTCGGCGCGCTGATGGCCCGCTACCAGCGATTGTTAGTGGCTTTCGCGTGCAAGCATCTTCCCGCCCCGCACTCGGGAAGCCGTCCGAGCGTCACACCGAGGAGCGCGGGCCCAGTATGTTGGGGGGAATGGCATAGATACTGATAGGAGGCACTGTTTTCGCGAAATCCCGTATTAAACCCCGAGAGGTACAGTCGCGCGGGTACTCAGGAGTTCACGCAATGACCGACTGGGATGATCGGCGCTATCGCTTCCAGCTCACATGTATGCTCCTTGATTCGTTTCAGGTACCCAGTCGTGCAGCCCTGGAAAAGCACGCCGCGCATCTACTGACCGGCGGGCAAGTCGGCACGCTTTTCACTGAGGCGAGCCAATACACGGATCTTCTTCTCTACCCCGGCGGTAGCGAGTGGATGGAGCAGGCGTGGAGTTTGGAGGATGAGATCCGGAAGTCGCGGAAGAGGCATGACCACGAAGTTTTGCCTTATCCATACAACTGGCGAGAGGTCATTCGACGCGCGGGATCCTTTGAAACCGAAACTAACGCCTTTCGATGTGCCTACACCTACATGGACGCACTGTTCGCGAGAATGGAGCAGCTGCAAGCTCAGAATGAGGCAGCGTTCAAGCGATTTAAGACAGGCGCTGCCGCGTTTTCAGCTACTAGCGACTTGGCTCGGCAATGCTGGTTTGCGCAATGGCTGCACAAGCGTGGCGCCATCGAAGACGACCGGAGACGGCAACTGGCCCAGCAAGATTTCCACGGCTTTTGTATTGATATCTATAAGGGAATGTACTCTCTGCCCATCAAGAACAAGATCTACAATAGATCGTGGTTCGGAAAGCTTCTTGACACCAAGCGCATTCGAGGAGAATGCGAAGCGCGGGACGAAGACATTTATCTGAGGCCGTCCATTTGGAGACTGAAATCCCGACAGCTTCACGCATTGGTCGCGCACCCATACCTCAAGCCAGACGTCCTGCCGCCGCTGGACACAGCTGATTTTCCACACTTATCCACAGAACCCTAAAGGCCCAACCTAATCAGTCCGGCGGTCGGGCAATCAGCACTTCGGTGAGCCCCGGCGGGCTCTGAGCCGAGGACTGATACATGAACAAGTTGCCTGGAATCGCCTTTCGGCCAAGTGAACCTGAGCCACTTCTCACCTTCAGGCAGGCCGCCGATCTTTTCGGCCTTCCGTACTGGAAGATTCAACGCGCGGCGAAGCTCGGGCTGATCCCAACCGTCGCGCTGCTCAACTCGCGCCGCTACGTCCGGCAATCCGAGATTGAGCGTGTTCTTGTACCATCGCCCGCGCCGGGCACAAATGTCGAGCAGATCTCGTTCGAGTTTCGCGAGGCTGCCGATACAAAGGGCGGTTCGCTGTGAGCCGCCCACCTCACAACCGAAAGATCGCACCCGGGTCTGATTTCCGGGCGCTCGCCCCGCTGTACTGGGAACGCGGGTTCCGCGTTCTTCCGCTCGAGCCGAGCACCAAGCGACCCGCGCAGGAGCCTCAAGGGATGGCCCGGTTTCGCCTCCAGCCCGCTCAACGCTGATAGGCGCGCTGAGCTGATCAACCGCTACTCAGATCGCGGCCTCGGTATCCTCACCGGCACCGAGCTATCGGACGGGTATCGCCTGGGCGCAATCGACATCGATCAGGACGCCATCGTCTCGGTCGTGCAGGTCATCCTCGGTGATGCCCCGTGCGCGAAGCGAGGTAAGAAGGGCCTTACGGTTTTCGTCCGCTACGGAGAAGACCTCAAGTCTACCAAGGTCGCGGATGGGTCGGGTAGTGGCGCAATCGACATCCTGCTCGGCGGGAAGTTCTCGGTCCTGCCGCCGTCGATTCACCCCGAGACGTGCGAACCGTACATCTGGGTCGGGCCGGACCTCCTCGATGTCGACCTGGAATCGTTGCCAATCATCGATCGCGAGACGCTGCGGCTGCTCAGGACAGTGGTTGGGTCGCCGCACGCTCAGGTGATCACGTCGGGTACCGGCACACACGATGCCGGTGTCGCGTTCGCGGCGCAGCTCGTGGCGCACGGGTGCGAGGACGAGCAGATCATTGCGATTGTCACCGCGCTCTTGCCGGCCGGCTACGACGGTAACTCGCTGGCTGAACTCCCGGGCTGGATCGAGAGCGCCCGCGAGAAGGGGTTTGCGGACACCGCGAAGGGAGACACTGACGGAAAGCGCGAAAGAGCAACGCCGGCCGATGTCGTTTTGGCAGCACTCGCCGGGCAAGGCGTCGAGCTGTTCCACGACGAACGCAAGCGCGGCTTCATCTCCGTTCCGACGGAGTCGGGGGCATTCTCACCTACCCCATCACTTCGTCGATGGCGGCTGCAGTGCTCCGACAGGTATTCTATCGATTGACCGGCAAGGCCCTGAAGGATGCGGCCCTGTCCGACGTCGTAGCAGTCCTCAGTGCGCGGGCGGTCTTCGACGGTCCCTGCGAAAAGATTTGGAGCCGTATCGGCCGCCAGGGCGCCGATGTACTCATCGACTTGGGAACACCGGACGGCCGCATCGTGCAGATTACGGGCGGCGGCTACCGGATCCTCGCTCGCAGTCCAGTGCGCTTCATCCGAACGCCTGGGATGCTGGAACTACCGGATCCGATCCCGGGCGGGCGGATCGAGGAACTGCGTGACCTACTCGCGTTGCCGGACGAGACGTACAACCTCGTCCTGGCGTTCCTCATCAACATCCTCCGACCGGGCGGTCCCTACCTCTGCCTACTCATCGAAGGGGAGCAGGGCAGTGGCAAGAGCTTCCTTAGTTCGGTGTTGCGCAGGCTTATCGACCCAAACCAAGCCGAGAAACTCCGCCTCCCCGAGAACGAGCGCGACCTGATGGTGCTGGCCGACGCCCTGTTCCTGCTGGTGTTCGATAACTCTTCGGGCATGAGCGCGAATGTCTCGGATGCCTTATGCTCCCTCGCCACGGGCAGCGGATACGTCAGTCGGAAACTTTATACGGATGGCGAGCTGTATATGATGAACGCAACGCGCCCATTCATCATCAACGGCATCAGCGACGTGGCGACCAAGTCCGATCTAATCGAGCGCGTTATACCGGTGAAGCTCATCCGGATGGAAGATAATTCGCGGCGGACGGAAGGTGACATGAATGCCGCGCTGGAGGCGCTTCGCCCGAGGCTCCTCGGTGCGATCTACGACGTCATAGCCTGCGCGATCCGCAACGAGACCTTCACCGCCACGCCCGCTGGAGTCCGCATGATAGATGCCGCCCAGTGGTTGGCGGCCGCCGAGCCTGCGACCGGCCTACCAACGGGCACGATCGTTGAAGCGCTGATGCGATGCCAGAACGAGCGAATTATCGAACGAACCAACAACGATCCGGTCGTCGTCGCGCTAAGATCGGCTCTGGAGGAAGGGCCGCTTGAGAGTACGATCGCGGAACTACTGGAAGCGATCAAGCCGATTTACCCGCCAAGATTTTTCCCAGATAATCCCCTCAAGCTCTCGAAACACCTAGACAAAATTAGGACCGGCCTCAAACTCGTCGGCATTCATTACGAACGCGGCCAACGCAGCAATAAGGGCCAAACGATCCGTGTCTGGTTGGACGGACAGGAGAACGATGTGCCTGCGCTGCCGAGGGCAAAAATAAAGCTTGGGCCGCCGGATGCACCAAGCTTCTGATCACTGATGCAGAGAGTGACGATAGTGTAGGTCGACACCCCTTCTCCCCCAAAAATGGGAGGAGGGGGAGGAGTCCCCCTGCCTCTCTTGGAATGGTCGGGATGCGAGGACCACCGGCCGTCTACACGACCTGCACTGCCGACACGAACGCCGACCTACCGCTTCGCGGGCGTTGAGCCACGGCCTGCGAAGCTCAAAGGGCTGTATTCCTGATGTGAGCAGAATACTACCGGTCGTATTCCCTACTGCGTGATGAACATGTCTTGAATCAGCGGTTCCATCCGGGGTTACAGGCGAACCTTTCAGAAGATCTCTCGTCGACCTCAATCAGATGTCGGTCGTGCACACCTGTCTAGACACGCCAGGATCCGAGTGATTGCTCCCGCCAAAACGTCGTGCTTTCTTTTGCAAGTGTCTCGTAGAGTACCGGAAATGTCAAATTCCTTCAACATATCACTGACGAAGCGCGACCGGCAGCGCAAGCTCCGCTCTGGTGAGGTCGTCGTGAATACTCGCTGGGTGCTGAATTTCTCTGACCCCAAGTCCGGCCAGCGCAAGCAGCTGTTCTTCGTCCGTCAGAAGGACGCCATCGCGAAGCGCAACGAGATCCAGGCCGCAGTCGAGGCGCGGGCCTACGTCCCTGACCGCGACGCCATCACGGTCGCTGACGCGGTGCGGCGCTGGCTCGAGGGCCGGCGCGATGACGTGAAAGGCCGGACCCTGTTCGGATACGAACAGGGCGCCCGCTACATTACTGGGCCGCTTCTGATCTCGGCAACTCCTGCCCAGCGTCGTACCTTCACCGAGATAGGTGTTGTGCCGGAGGGCGCATCACTCGCCCCGATGCTCGGCGCGATGAAGGTCAATCGCCTTGGGACAGGAGACATACGAGCTTGGCACCAGCTGCTCAGTCGGGAGGTCGGGCCTTCCAGTGCGAGACGAGCCAAGAAATTCCTGGGCAGTGCGCTTGCGCTGGCGGCCGAGGATCTCGGGATCCGGCCACCCACGATGCCGACACGGCTGAAGGCTGCGCCGCGCGTACGCAAGGCCATCCTGACGCCTGCGCAGATTGCCGCCGTCCTGACCGTCGCGGAGGCTGATGCGGAGCGGGGCGCCTATGTCGCCTTCCCATTCCTTGCGGGTACCCGGCCCAGCGAACAGCTCGCTCTGCTGTGGGAGGATGTGGACTTCGAGCAGAACGTCATCCGCATCAGACGAATGCAGGAGATGGACGGCCGGCAGTGCGAAGTCACGAAGACGGATGCCGGGCGGCGGGGCATCCCGATGTCGGCGCGGCTGCGCGCGCTGCTGGTCTCGTGGCGCGAGATCTGCCCGCGTCGCGAGGGTGAACCGCACCGCGTCTTCCCAGGTCTCGGAAAGCGGCAGGCGTGGCCGTTGCCACGGTTCGGGGGCGGTGGAGTTCTGCTCTACGCCAATTTCCGCACGCGCATGTGGGCGCCGCTGCTGAAGCGGGCGGGCGTGCCTTACGTCACGCCACACTCGGCGCGCCACGCGTTCATCTCAATCCTTCAGGCAGAAGGCATCGAAGTGGGTCTCGTGGCCAAGATCGCAGGCCATAAGAGCCCTGCGGTTACGCTCAGCCACTACACCCAGGCGGTGCGCGGCGGGGAAGCCGCCTCGATCGCGATCGACCGAGCGTTTGCCGCATAGCGGAGGCTTTCCGCGCGCGTCGAACCTCCAATCTCGCATCTTTGCTCACCGCCGCGGTCGAGGTGGAAATGAGCGGTGCGCCGGGCATGCCTCTTGGGTGAAACTCAATTTCCGCCGCATCGAACGTCCGAGAAGGGTGGAATCCGGACTCCCGCCTCTCGTCCCGAAGCGGACCTTCCGCCTCCGACTCAACGCAGCCGCAGCAGGCGGTTTATCCCGTGCCCAGAACCTGCGCGTCCTAGCGCGCTGCCGCGCGGCGTGGGTCGCGGCGCACCGACCCCGCGCGGCGCAATCAGCTTTGGTGCTGAATCAGCCCTGTCATGCCGAGGCGAGTAGACGCGCTGATGTCGTCTCGTGCGCCTCGTCAACCCGCGAAGCCGGATAGCTAGGATCACGCCGCGTCCAGTCGGACGCCCGTCGCGTTCGCCCCCGCGGATGAGCCATCGAGCAGACGCGCAGCGGAGACTGCGATCACGGATGGCAGGTCCTGCGCTGGCCTCGGCTTGCTGAACAAGAAACCTTGCAACTCGCTGCAACCTTCTGCTTGCAGAATAGCGAGCTGATCTACCGTCTCGACGCCCTCGGCTAGAATGCTGAGGCCGAGGGCTTTGCCGAGCGCCACGATGGCGCGGACGATCTCAAGGCTGCTGCCGTCCTTCCCCAAGTCGCGCACGAAGCTCCGGTCGATCTTGAGCTTGTCGAACGGGAACCGGTGCAGGTAGCTCAGGCTGGAGTACCCGGTGCCGAAGTCGTCCATCGCGACGCGGACGCCAACACGGCGCAAGCGCGTCAGCAGATCCAGTGCTGCCGCGCTGTCCTGGACAAGGGCAGACTCCGTGATCTCCAGTTCGAGCCGATCCGGGTCGAGTCCTGAGGCACTCAGCGCCTCCACGACCCCCTC
Organism: Methylobacterium sp. P31; assembly: GCA_050632875.1. Lineage (GTDB taxonomy): Bacteria > Pseudomonadota > Alphaproteobacteria > Rhizobiales > Beijerinckiaceae > Methylobacterium. The sequence goes on from JBODSC010000001.1 coordinate 1,394,249, forward strand.
CAACAGGTTGCCGCCGGTGAACTGAACGGGTGACAGGTTGACCGCGACACGCAAGTGCGAGGGCCACCGCGCCGCGTCGCTGCAGGCGCGCTGCAGCACCCACGCACCCAGTGGCTTTATGAGGCCGGTCTCTTCGGCCAGCGGGATGAACTCGCCCGGACTCACCATCCCGCGCTCGGGGTGCCGCCAGCGGACCAGGGCCTCAAAGCCGGTCAGGCCCTGCGTCCTCGCCGAGACGATTGGCTGGTAGTGCAGCTCGTATTGTCCCTCGGCGAGCGCCAGCCTGAGCGCCCTCTCCAGATCTCGGCGCGCTTTGAGCGCCGCGTCCATCTCCGGTTCGAAGAAGCGCCACGTGCCGCGACCGTCGGCCTTCGCGCGGTAGAGCGCGACATCGGCCGCGCGCAGCAGGCCGTCTGCCGTCACGTCCTGACCTTCGGCGACGACCACGCCGATGCTGGTGCCAATGGAGACCTCGTGACCCCCGCTCAGGCAAAACGGTGCGTGCAGTGCCGCGATCAGCCGCTCTGCGAGGGCTGATGCGCCGGAGGCCTGATCAAGGTCGACTTGGATGATCGCGAACTCGTCGCCACCCAGCCGCGCAACAAGGTCCGTCTCACGGATGGTGGCGCAGAAGCGCTGCGCCACTTGCCGCAACAATTCATCGCCGGCCGGATGACCGTGCGTGTCATTCACGCCTTTAAAGCCGTCGAGATCGAGGTACAGAACCGCAGCTCGACCGCCCCTGCGCAGGGCCGCAAGAACCTGCTCCATGCGCTCGCGCAGGAGGACGCGATTGGGCAGGCCGGTCAGCGCGTCGTGCCGCGCCATGTGGGCGATCTGCGCCTCCTTCTGCCTGCGCTCGGTCACGTCATCGAGTGTGACAACCCAGCCGCCACCACTCATCAGCTGGTAATGGACTGCCAGGGAGCGCTCGCCCTGCAGTTCGTCATAGACACTCACCCCGGTCAGGCGGGAGATCACGGCCACCCGATCTGCGTAGGCTTGCTCGACAGTCATGCCAGGATAATTGCCCGCCTCGACGCTGACCGCCATGACGTCCCGGAACGCCATGCCGGACCGGACGCGCTCGCTGGGTAGCCCAAGCAGCTCGCAGAAGCGGCCGTTGAACACCTTCAGTCGTTCCTGCCCGTCGAACATCGCGAGGCCCTGCGACATGTTCTCTAAGGCCGCAGTGAAGTGCAGGTTGGTCTGCTGAAGCTCGGCCTCACGCTCCTTAAGACTCGCCATCGCGTGCCGGAAAATTGAGGCCGCCTCCGCCATCGAGCGGATCTCGCGCAATTGACTGCGGTTCGGGGATGGGGCGGTGAGCTCGCCTGCGGCAAGCGCAACCATGAGCCTGGTCATCTGGTGCACTGGTGCGACCAACCCGCGGAGCAGGCCGAGCATCGCACCGACGACGAGTCCGAGTGACAGGAGGGCAAAGAGCAGCGCATCGCGTAGCCCACGCCGCGCGCTCGCGGTGGCTTTCTCGCCGCGCGCAGCAGCCTCGCTGACCAAGGCGTCGCGCAGGGGTAGGAGTGCGTCGAGTACGGTGACGTGCCAGGCGCGGAACTGTGCGTGGCTCAGAGGTCGCTCGGCATCGGTGACGGCGGCCGTGACCAGATCGCGCAGCCACGGCTCGCGATGGCCGAAGAAGCTCGCATCCGTTTGCCGGACGCTCTCGGCCAGGTTGGGCGGCATGCTGGCGGCGCGGATGCCGCGCTGCAGCCGGTCCCAAGCGCCGGCGAGCCGCCCCGTGAGCAGTAGAAGCTCGTCCTTCTGATAGGGCCGCAACGGCTGACCCGAAAACCAGCCGCTGAGGAGGACGCCGCGCCGTCCCGCGATGCCGCGCAGCTCGTTGACCGAGCGAGCCAGTCCGACCGCGATCCCGACGGACGGGTTGGCCAGAGTTGTCGTGCGCTCGATGCGCGACGCCTCGTCCTCCAAGTCCTCGATCAGCCGGTTGAACTGCTCCGTCGGTGCACGCAAGGCGGAATGGTTCGTGATCGCCCTCGCTGCGCGATCCCGTGCGAGTGCGAGGTCGGTGCGTGCCTGCTCGACCGCGGCCCCCGAGAGCCCAGCTGCCCGAGTGGCCTGCTGCGCCTGCTCGAGCGCGCTGTCGCTGTCCGAGGCCGCGCGGACCATCGCCCCAAGCTTCGGATTGTCGGCGACAGCTGCGTCCAGCAGCTTACCGCGCTCGACCATCAGGAGCGTGGCAACCCGCATCACCGCACCGGCAGCACCTGCTCCGGCAGCGGCAACATTCGCCTCGGCCCAAGCATGCCACGCCTGCTCAGCAGTAAAGGTAGATAAGACCAGCCCGGGCGCAGCGAGCGTGAGGCTGCCGGCCAGGAAGATGGAGCGCAGCCGCGGAGCACGCATGATCACGCCCGGCTCTGGATGCGCTCGACCTGCGCCTGACCGAACTGCCTGGCGAGCACCGACCATGTTGGCTCCAAGGCGTGCAGAAAGGCGGCTTTGTCGACCTCCTGGACGATCTGCATGCCTGCCGCGCCAAGGGCGGCGATCCCGTCACGCTCAGATTGCTCGGCGACTTGGCGAGAGACCAGACCGGCGGCGCGCGCAGACGCCAAGAACAGATCGCGCTCTTGCGCGCCGAGTCTCGTCCCAGAGGTCGCCCGACGCGAAGATGACCGCGCCGGAGTACATGTGCGCGGTCAGGGTCAGGTGCTTCTGAATGCGGTCGAACTTGGCGGCTCTGATCGTGGCAATCGGGTTCTCCTGACCGTCGAAGCGCCCGGATTCCAGCGCCCCGTAAAGCGAGGGAAAGCCGAGCGGGGCAGCTTGGACCCCGAGCTGACCGAAGCAGCGCAGGGTAATCTCGGACTGCGGTACCCGCAGCCGCAGACCCTGGAGATCAGCTGGCTCACGGATCGGTCGCCGCGAGTTGGTGATGTGGCGCATGCCGTTCTCACCCCAGGCGAGCGCCACCAGACCGTGTTCTTGAAACTTCGTCAGGTACTCCTGCCCGAACGGGCCATCGAGCAGCGCGCGGGCGTGAGCCGCATCGCGAAACAGGAACGGCAAGTCGAAGATGCCGAAATCCGGTACGAGGCTGGAGAAGGGGGCAGCTGTGAGGAAGGCGAGGTCCAGCTCGCCCTTGCGCAGCCCGTCGAGCATCTCGACTTCGCCACCGAAAGCACCGTTCGGGTACTCCTCGACTCTCCAGGCGCCCTTTGTCCCGGTCTCGATTCTCCGGGCGAACTCCGCCGCGCCGGCGCCGAGCTGAGAGGCGCGAACGAAGACATAGCCCATCTTGAGCACGTGTGTCGCGCTGCGCGCGGGGCGCGGTGTTCCGAGTGCCGTGAGTGCCCCGAGTCCGCATGCGGCGAGCCCCTGCAGCATGTACCGCCGCTCAGGATAGGAGCAAGCATTCGACCCGTTCGTTGGGCGCATCCTCCAGCTCCTGCAGCGGGCAGCTTACGTTCTCGTCTCGGCAGGATGACAGGAGCCGCTTAATCAGCGTTGAAGAAAGCTCCGGCCAGAGTTGGCGGCTCGGTCAAAATGAGCACACTTGTTCCGATTCAAAGGGAGCGCCTGGACTGCCGCCCCGGCCGGCCTGATCCGCATCGCAGCCGGTAAGGCTCACGTTGCTCAGGCTGGACATACAGTGCGGATCAGAGCGCTGTGAAGGTCGAAGTAGCAGCGTGAGACAGATGTGCTCCGCGGTTGGGCGGGAGCACTCGCATCTCCCAGCCGCCAGCAGCCGGGAAAGGTCGAAGCCAACGATGCTTGCTTCTGCACCGGCGGCCGGCAGGGCGGGCCAACATGGACTGTCCAGGTACATCGGCAGCTCTGCCTGCGTCGCTTGACGCTTTATCTCCAGGCCGCTCGGCTCGCCAGACGACCACACCACCGAACCAGAAAGAACGGATATTATCCGGCATCATGGCTACCCAGATGGCGGACCTTCTTCAAAGCGGACCGGCAGCTTACGGCCAAGGAGCTGCCGGAATTAACTCACCGGACTACCTGGAAGCAGACCTTCCGAAGGTCAGAGAAGGGTCGAGAGCGGTCCCTCGCAAGCGGATACCAGCCGTCAGATTTTGGGACTCAGCGGCCGGACTACATTTTTTCGACATCGGTCATTCATGTATTCGACCGTTAATTGACCTATAATGTAGATCATTGTTCCTGATCTCTTCGCGTGATTTTCTGTTCAGGTGGTAAAACCGAGACAGCGAGCCACGCTCATGAAGACCCGCCTCCACTCCGAGACCTCTACTGCAATCGCTGCAGCTGGGTCGATCGGCCGCCGTCTCGCTGCCGCTCATGTTGAAGCCGCCCGTCAGCACGCAGCTGCAGCCGATGCTCACGCACTAGCCGCCGAGATGCACTACGAAGCTCGCGAACCGGGCGAGGGCACCGACCCATGCCGGCAACAGGACGCGGAGAGCGCCAGCGCTGACGCAGCAACGCAGACCGATACTGCCGCCGAGACTACTGAGATGACAGGCATGACGCTGAGCCTCGGTGCGTGACGCGCGTCGCGAGGCGGGCGAGGCAGTACGGCAGGCCGAGGATGGAGAGGATCCTCGCGACGCCCACGCGACCGCTGCTAAGCACCACGCGGCGGCCGCCAAGCGGCACGCCGAAGCTGCCAGGGCCGCTGCGCCGGGCAGTGAGGAGTCGGGGGAGGCGCTAGCCGAAGCGGAGAGCGCTGCGGTGCGAGCAGAGGACGCCGCAGCAGCGCAATGAGAACTTGTGACCCGAAGCTGAAGGTGCGAACGACCGCTTCTGAGCAGTTCGGCTCGGCGGCCCTGAACGACCGGGTCTGGCCGAATGCGGCCTGACCCTTCCGGCGTTCAAACCGAAGAAGCGGACCTTCGTCGCGGCTCAGGTGATCGTCTCAAGGTGCCCCGAAGCCGACGCTTGAGCCAGCGCCCGTGGAGCATCCCGCGCCCGGCTGGTGGATCTCACGGCCCGGAATAGCCGAGCGCCTCGGCCGCCTTGCGCAGACGCGCCATTGCGGCGGCAGCGTACGCCAGACGCGTGGTCGCCGGATCCAATGGCTGACCCGGGCTCACCGCATCCTCGATCACGGACAGCTTGATCAGCATGGCCCCCAGATTGCCGCTCGCAATCAGCTTGGCGATGCACGCCTCATCGGTCTCCTGGCCTTTCGGCTTCGTCAGCAACTCCACCATCATGATCACTGGCTCGGCGAAGCCGGCGGTGCGCAACTCGCCTGCAGTCACCGAGGTGTTCGCGATGACATCGTGCAGCCAGGCCGCTTGCGTGATCTCGTCGGGCACCGCCGACAGACCCGTGTCTTCAGCATGCTGCGCACGGCGCTCGGCAGCGAACGCGACCCGCTCCAGATGCTCGAAGACAGGTTGCCCGATCTCATCCACCTGACCCACATGGTGCAGGCGGGCAAAGGCTTTGGCATCGGCACTCGTCATCATGCTCGCCTCACGCGAACAGCCAGATCACCCTCTTGCTGCCGACCACGTCACGAACGGCACCGCCGGCTCCCACGCCTCACTGCGAGTCGCGCCACAGAGCAGCCATTTCCTTGAGAACGGCCTCTCCTCGACCAAGAGCCGTTTGCTCATCGGGCAACGAGTAGAGGCATTGCCGGAGGATGCCGTCCTGATCGCGGATGACCCAGCGATAGCGCGACCGGTCCTCCGGGCAGGGCTCAACCTGCAGGGAGAGGGCCGCCAAGGCTTCCGCCGCCATCGTGATCTCCTTCGACTTGCCGGACTGCGCTCCTGTCCTCGACGGGCGGGCAGTCCGGGAACTGCATCCAGTGGGTGAACGCGTCGGTGCGGTAGCTGTGCTCGCACGAGGCGACGTGCCAAGGCGCTGCATCGCCGGCGTGTTGGGGATCCCAGCGGATGATGGCGCGCTGGTCAGGCTCGTCACGGTTGATGGCGATGATCCACCGCCCATCGTGCGGGGCCCGATCCATGGCCCTCCAGGTGTGCATGGCACCCTCTCGGCACCTCAACGTATTCGATACCCAGGAACGCTCGAAGCGCCGAAACCGTTCGTGCTTCCGTCAGGCGCTCTGCCGGATCATCAGGACCATGTGGGGCGCCGATCATGGTTGGTATCCCATGGCCAGGATCAGCGTCCTCGCTGCTACGTCGAAAGGGCTTCGCCGCATGTCGCTGACGAACCCGTGGCTGCCTCAATCGACCCGCACCCCGAACATGCAGGATCTGCAGCTCCATGCCCTCGTCAGGCTCATCGAGTGTACCTGTCCTCCGCCGTCGGCCAGGGGTATGCCGGGCAATCTCCGCGCGGCTCTGAAGCGTCTGCGCTCGCACAACCCGGATCAGGGGTAGACCACGATCGACGCGTGAGACTGAGCGCCTGCAGGTCTGCACGCTCGACACGCGAGAGCACGGCTCCAGTCTCCGGGTTCTGAAGAAGACGGCTCACAGCCGCAGGCGCCCTCTGGCTCAAGCTGGGATCCGCTTGTCTGTCGTCCCGAGCGATTCGGCCAGGAACGCCCGCACGGCTGACGCGGCTTTTGACTGTGCCGACCTGACAACCCACGAGATCGGCAGCCGCCTCGTAGGTCATGTGTCCGCCGTCAGCGCTCGTGAGACAGATTGAGGCCCTTCACGAACGGAGGATGGCTGGTTCATCGTAGCCCCCAGGAGCGAAGATGAAACAGACGTCCGGGCCGGCACGGAAGCCGGCAGAAGCCGTGATCAAGGACATCCGCCGCGCCACACGCCGGCAGTTCTCGGCCGAGGAGAAGATCCGCATCGTGCTGGAAGGCCTGCGCGGTGAGGCCAGCATCGCCGAGCTGTGCCGACGCGAGGGCATTGCCAGCTCGATGGACTACGGCTGGTCCAAGGAGTTCCTCGAAGCCGGCAAAAGCGGCTTTCCGGCGACACGGCTCGGGCCGCCACCGCCGACGAGGTCAAGGACCTGCGCCAGCAGACGGGCGCGCTGAAGGAAGTCGTGGCCGACCTCGTCCTGGAGAACCGTCTGCTGAAAAAAGTATGACCGGGGCTGGGGGCGACGAGGCATGAGGTACCCGGCCTCTGAGAAGCTGGAGATCATCCAGCTGGTCGAGCAGTCTCACCTGCCGGTGCGCGCCACCCTGGAGAAGCTCGCCATCCCGCGCGCCACCTTCTACCGCTGGTATGACGCCTTCCAGTGCGGCGGCCCCGAGGCATTGGCGGATCGCCCGTCCCGTTCCAGCCGGGTCTGGAACCGTCTGCCCGCAGAGATCCGCGAGCAGATCGTCGCCCTCGCGCTGGAGGAGCCGGATCTCAGCCCGCGCGAGTTGGCGGTGCGCTTCACCGACGAGCGGCGGTACTTCGTCTCGGAGGCGACCGTCTACCGCCTGCTCAAGGCCCGGAACCTGATCACCAGCCCAGCCTACATCGTCGTCAAGGCTGCCGACGAGTTCCGCGACAAGACCACGGCCCCCAACCAGCTTTGGCAGACGGACTTCACCTACCTGAAGGTCGTCGGCTGGGGCTGGTACTACCTCTCGACGGTGCTGGACGACTTCTCGCGCTACATCGTGGCGTGGAAGCTGTGCGCGACGATGCAGGCCAGCGACGTCACCGCCACACTCGACTTGGCACAGGCTGCCGCCGGGCTCGACCTCGTGCACGTGGTGCATCGGCCACGGCTCTTGTCCGACAACGGGCCGAGCTACGTCGCGAGCGATCTGGCCGACTGGCTCGGCTGCCGGGGCATGACGCACATCCGCGGTGCGCCGTGCCACCCTCAAACGCAGGGTAAGATCGAGCGCTGGCACCAGACGCTCAAGAATCACATCCTGCTCGAACACGCCTACCTACCCGGCGAGCTTGAGGCGCGGATTGCCGCCTTCGTCGAGCACTACAACCATCTCCGAGCCTCACGAGAGCCTGGGCAACCTCACCCCTGCCGACGTCTACTTCGGCCGCGGCGAGGCCATCCTGCGCGAGCGGGCGCGGATCAAACGCCAGACTCTTATGGATCGCCGCTTGCGCCACCACGCGCAGGCTGCCTAACCTCTCAACCCAGATGGACCCGAGCCTCCGTTCCTGAACACCGCAAACCGTCTCAAATCATCTGACGACGGACAATGACACGTCGAACGGCTTCTCAGGGTCGAGACCTGCCCTTCGAGCTGCGCGGACTGAGTTTCGGCTCCTGGCGCAACTCAGACCTATAAGCTGAGCTGCTGCACGTCTGCTTCAGAGAACCGCTGGGGTTGGCTGAACGACCAAGATGGGCGCGAAGCCGAACGTCCGCTATCTGGCCAGAACCCAAGGTCCGGAAGTGGCGCGTTCCAGTCACTCAGCATGCTAATAGCCAACGGCCTGAGCTAATTGCACGGAATCTTCGCGCCACTCTGCTTGCAACCCCGCGGTAACCACAGGCGCCGGAAGCCGATTCGAGCTGCTGCCAGCCGATCGAATTTTGCCCTCTTTCGAAGGAAAATGGGCTGGCGACCCCGGTAGGGCTCGAACCTACGACCTGCCGCTTAGAAGGCGGCTGCTCTATCCAGCTGAGCTACGGAGTCAGGGTGCCAGGTGACCCCAGAAGCCACGGGCTTGTCCGAGGGTCAAGCGCGCGAGCCTAAGCTCTGCGCCCCATCCCGGATTCGCCGGTGCAGCGACAGTCCCGCACGGTCTCCGGCCGCGGGGACTTGTCAAGCGGGACGGATCCGGACAGGCCGAGTCGCGGTTCATGCCGGGGCGCCGCGCCCGTGTCCGGAGACCGAGGTTGCCCGCGCCGAGTCCCACAGCATCGCCGCCCGAACGGGGCCGCCGAGGGTTCGCCGCGGGCCGGGGCAGCCTGAATCGGCCGAGCGCGGATCTGCGGCGCCTGCCGACCGGTCTCGACCTCCGCGGCGTCCGGCTCGTGGAGGGAGTGCGCGCCGCCTTCGCGTTCGGCGTCGTCATCCTGATCAACATCTGGCTGCAATGGCCGCCGCTGCTGACCATGGCGCTCGCCGCCAACCTCGCCTGCTTCTGCGACAATGGCGGGCCCATGCGGGCGCGCCTGCGCGTACTGACCGCCTTCTCGCTGCTCGGCGGCCTGCTCTGGGCCGGTCTGGGCCTGATCCAGCCCCTGGGGCTCCTCGTCGTCGTGCCGGCGGCCTGCGCGCTGATCTTCGCCTGCTCCTACGCGCGCGTCTGGAGCGTGCAGGCCCAGTCGGCCGGGAACGTCCTCGTCGTGGTGCTGTGCATCGCCCTCGACCGGCCGCTCACCGCCGCGCAGGCCGGCATCACCGTGCTGATGTTCGCCGCGGGCGGCCTCTGGGCGACGTTCCTGGCCCTGGTCATCTGGCGGCTGCACCCCTACCGGCCGGCGCACCGGGCGGTGGCCGAGGTCTGGCACAACCTCGCGCGGCTCTGCGGCGACCTTGAGCGGCTCGTCGCCCTGCCGGCGCCCGACACGGCCGCCTTCGACGGCCACGCACGGGGTCACCGACGGGGCGTGCGGGCGAGCATCGAGACCGCGCGGACCATGATCCTCGACCTCGCCCGGTCCCGCGAGCGCGTCTCGGACCGCACCGCCCAGGCGCTGCTGCGCCTGGAGAGCGCCGAGCAGATCTTCTCCGCCCTGATCGCGGTGGGTGAGCTGATCGACAGCCGGCCCGATGCGAACCGCCGGGCGCTCGCCAAGATCTTCCTGCGGCGCCTGCGCCCGCTCCTCGTGACCATCGCTCGGGCGATCCGCGACGATGTCAGCCTCGACCTCGCCCGCCTGGAGCACTCGATCACGCGGGCGGCCGAAGGGCTCACGGAGGATCCGACCCTGGCGCGCCTCGCCGACCGGATCGTCGGGCGCGTGCGGATCGGCGCCAAGCTCTCGACGCCGGAGGGCTACCGGCCCGGCGGCACGCTGACGGAAGGCGGCCGCCTCGACCGCTGGACGCGCTATGTCGGGCCGCTGCGGCAGAACTTCACCCTCGCCTCGCCGAACCTGCGGCACGCGCTGCGGGCGAGCGCGGTCGCGGCACCGGCGCTCGCCGCCACCCTGACCTACGCGGGCGCCTTCACGCACTGGCTGGTGATGACCGTCGTGCTCACCATGCAGCCCTTCTACGCGGCGACGTGGCAGCGGGCGCTGGAGCGGATCGGCGGCACGGTGTTGGGCGGCCTCGTGGGCGCGGTGCTCGCCTACTACGCCACGACCCTGCTCGCGGAGGCCGGTCTGATCCTGGTGCTGAGCATCGTCGGCTTCGCGGCGCGCCAGATCTCCTACGGCTTCTTCGTCGCCTGCCTGACGCCCCTCGTGGTGCTGCTGGTGGAGCTGCTGGAGCCCGGTCACAGCTCCTGGGAGATCGTCGCCATGCGGGCGGGCTTCACCGTGCTGGGCGGCCTGATCGCGGTGGCGAGTTGCCTGGTACTCTGGCCGATCTGGGAGCCCGATCAGGTCCGCCAGGAATTGCGGCGGGCGCTCAAGGCCCATGCGGACTTCGCCGGGTCCGTGCTGCGCGCGCCGCCCGGAACGGACCGGGAAGCCGCGATCCTGGCCAGCACCCGGGCGGCCGGCCTCGCCCTGAACGATCTGGAGGCGGCCCTGTCGCGGGCCCTGCAGCAGCCCCGGGCCGGCCACCATCCGGAGGTGGAATCCGCCCTCGTGGCCGATGCGACCCTGCGCCGGATCAGCGCCCGGCTCACCGTGCTGCGGCACGCGCCCGAAGCGGCAGCCCCCGAAGCGGAGCCCTGGCGGGCCTGGATCGTCGCCACCTTGGCGGCTCTCGGCGCGGACCGGCCGCTGCCGGAGCGGCCCGGCCTCGACCGGGGCCAATCCCTGGCCCGGCTCGTGAGCCAGGTGGATCTTCTGGTCGGAACCCTGCGCCCGGGGCAGATCCGCGCGGAAAGCGCGGGCGCGCTGGCGGCGGGCCAGGACGGGCCGGACAGCGCGCCCGGTGCCGACCGCGGCGAGACGCGACCCGTCCGGATGTCCTGACGCCGCGGCGGCAGGAAAAGGCCCGCGGTTCACCCGCGGGCCTGTCTCAGCGGATCAGAACCGCGTCAGAACCGCGGCAGGGCGTTGGCCGGGCCGCCGGCATGGGGGCCGGAATAGCGGTAGGCGGGCGCCCGCTCGGCGCGGACCGTATCCTGCCGCAGGACGGTGCCGTTGCCGATCCAGCCCGAATAGGCCGAGGCCGGATAGGGCGAGTGCCGCGAATCCAGACCCTGGGCGAGAGCCGGGGTGGCGACGGCGGCGACCAGAGCGGCGGCGGCGAGCATGCGAACAGTCATGATGATCTCCGAATGTCTTCGTATGACTTCAGTGGGAAGCCATCCGGTCAATCGTGTCGTGCGAGGAAGATCGTCGGTTCGGCGGTCTTGATCACTCGGGATTTGCTTGGCCGAATGTGACCTCTCAACGGGGATACTCTGCCTCGGGTTCGCGCGTCGCCGTGCGCTGGCGCACGGCCGGAACGCGGCCGGCTCCGAATGCCGCGGAGACGGTCCGAAGGGGCGTGGACCGGCCCGCGGATCCTCCGGGCCGGCGCCGGGGATGCGTTGCGCGCGGAAGCGTGCCAGAGACCGCGCCGCACGGGATGCGGCCGGAGGGATGCACCATGATCGGGATTGCGCCGGGGACTCTGCCGGGGACGCCGCCATGCGGCTGATCGTCGGCCTCGGCAATCCGGGCGCGCGCTACGCGGGCAACCGGCACAATATCGGCTTCCTCGCCATCGACGCCATCGCCCGGCAGCACCGGGCGAGCCCGTTCCGCCACCGTTTCCAGGGCGAGGCCGCCGAGGTGGTGCTCGGCACCGAGCGGGCGATCCTCCTGAAGCCCTCGACATTCATGAACGAGTCGGGCCGTTCGGTCTCGGAGGCGCAGCGCTTCTACAAGATCCCGCTCGCCGACGTGATCGTGCTCCACGACGAGTCTCGACCTCGCCCCCGCCAAGCTGCGGGTGAAGGTCGGCGGCGGCAATGCCGGCCATAACGGCCTGCGCTCGATCACGGCGCAATGCGGCAACGATTACCGCCGGGTCCGCCTCGGCATCGGCCACCCGGGCGACAAGGCGCTGGTGCATTCCTACGTGCTCAACGATTTCGGCAAGGCCGAGCTGCCCTGGGTCGAGGATCTCTGCCGGGCGGTCGCCGACCACGCCGCGCTTCTGGCCGCCGGCGAGGATGCGAGCTTCCAGAACAAGGTTCACCTTGCCATGGCCGGCCGCGGCTGGGACGACGTGAAGACCCTGGGGGCCCGAAATTGACACGAAAACACGGGGACACGATATCGGGGCCGGGGGAGCGGCTTCGATGAAGAACGTCACTGTCACCATGGATGAGGACCTGCTTCGACGCGCCCGCGTCGCGGCCGCGCACGAAGGCAAGAGCCTGTCGCGCTTCGTGGCCGAGACGGTGGAGCAGCGCATCGGGCGCCCGCTCTCGCAGAGCGAGGCCCTCGCGCAGTTCCTGGCGGGGCCGCCGCTCCATGTCCTGGACGAGAACGGGCGCGCGCCGTCCCGTGGCCAGCTCTACGATGAGTGAGCGGGGCGCCGCTCCCGCGCGCGTCTTCGTCGATTCGAACGTCCTTCTCTACGCCCGCGATGACCGCTTCCCCGAGAAGCAGGCGCGGGCGCGGCTCTGGCTCGCGGCTCTGACGACGCGCGAGGTCGCTGTCGTCAGCCCGCAGGTCCTGGGTGAAATCCACAGCACCCTCCTGAGGGGCAAGATCCGCGTCGCCGCGGACGAGGTGCGGCGGACGACCCTGGCGATCGAATCGTGGTCGCACGGCGCGACGGACCTTGAGCTGATTGCGAGCGCGTGGTCTCTGCGCGCCCAGACCGGTTTCCAGTGGTGGGACTGCGTCATCCTGGGCTCGGCGATCCGCGCGGGATGCCGCTACCTCCTCTCGGAGGATTTCCAACACGGCCGCGAGGTCGAAAGCATCACGATCGTGGACCCGTTCCGGGCGGGTCCGGAGACGATCATGGCGGACCATTAGGACGGATCATGGGCTTCAAATGCGGCATCGTCGGCCTGCCGAACGTCGGCAAGTCGACCCTCTTCAACGCGCTGACGCAGACGGCGGCCGCCCAGGCGGCGAACTACCCGTTCTGCACCATCGAGCCGAATGTCGGCGAGGTGGCGGTGCCGGATCCGCGGCTGACGGACCTCGCCCGGATCGCGTCGTCGAAGGAGATCATCCCCACGCGGCTGACCTTCGTGGACATTGCCGGCCTCGTGCGCGGTGCCTCGAAGGGTGAGGGCCTGGGCAACCAGTTCCTGGCCAATATCCGCGAGGTCGACGCCATCGCCCATGTGGTCCGCTGCTTCACGGACGGAGACGTCACCCACGTGGAGGGCAAGGTCGATCCGGCCGCCGATATCGAGACCATCGAGACCGAGCTGATGCTCGCCGACCTCGACAGCCTGGAGCGCCGCGCCCAGTCGCTGGAAAAGAAGGCCAAGGGCGCCGACAAGGAGGCCAAGGAGACCCTCGACCTCGTCAACCGGGCCCTGCCGCTCCTGCGCGACGGCAAGCCCGCCCGCCTCGTGGAGCGCAAGCCCGAGGAGGAGCGCCTGTTCCAGCAGCTCGGCCTGACGACCGCCAAGCCCGTCCTCTACGTCTGCAACGTCGACGAGGGCGATGCCGACAAGGGCAACGCCTACTCGGACGCGGTCTTCGCCCGCGCCAAGGCGGAGGGCGCCGTGGCCATGGTGGTCTCGGCCAAGATCGAGAGCGAGATCGCCGTGATGCCGGAAGGAGACCAGGCCGAGTTCCTGGAGGCGGTGGGGCTCACGGAGCCTGGCCTCAACCGGGTGATCCGCGCCGGCTACGATCTCCTCGGCCTCGTCACCTACTTCACGGTCGGTCCCAAGGAGGCGCGCGCCTGGACGATCACCAAGGGCACCCGCGCCCCCGGCGCGGCGGGCGTGATCCACTCGGATTTCGAGAAGGGCTTCATCCGCGCCGAGACCATCGCCTTCAAGGACTACACGGCGCTCAACGGCGAGGCCGGGGCCCGGGACGCCGGCAAGCTGCGGCTCGAGGGCAAGGACTACGTGGTGCAGGACGGCGACGTGCTGCACTTCCGTTTCGCCAACTGATCCCCCGCTTCGCTGATCGGACGAGCCCGCCATGCCGGACCCCGCGGTCGAGGATTTCTCCGTCGGCGACGTGATCGTCGGCGAGCCGCTGACGGTCACCCGCGACGACATCGTGGGCTTCGCGAAAGCCTTCGACTTCCAGCCGTTCCACCTCGACGAGACGGCGGCGGAGACGACCTTCGCGGGCCGGCTGATCGGCTCGGGCTGGCACACGGCGGCTTTGGGGATGCGGCTGCTCCAGCAGAGTCCGTTCCGGGGTGGCTCGTCGCTCGGCGCGCCGGGCATCGACGAGCTGCGCTGGCTCGCGCCCGTGCTGCCGGGGGACGCCCTCACCCTCACCTTCCGGGTCGTGGGGATGCGCGACTCGGCCTCGAAGCCCGGGCTCGGCTTCGCGACCGCCGAGATCGCCCTCGACAACCAGCGCGGCGAGACGGTGCTGACCCAGCGCTTCACCTTCATGCTGGCCCGGCGCGGCACCGATCCCCTGCCCCCGCGGCCCGTGGAGATCGGCGCGCCGGGACCGGTCACCGAGCCGGAGGATGCCGAGATCCTGCCGTTCCTGCGGGACGCCGAGATCGGCGCCGTGCGCGACCTGGGCGCCTACGCGTTCAGCGCCGAGGCGATCGTGGCCTTCGCGCGGGCCTACGACCCGCAGGCCTTCCACCTCGATCATGACGCCGCCAAGCGCAGCCATTTCGGCGGCCTGTGCGCCTCCGGCTGGCACACGGCCGCCGCCTACATGAACCGGATGCTCACGACCCGCGCCCGCGACGCCGCCTACACGGCCGCCCGGGGGCCGGTCCCGGAGGCGGGCCCCTCCCCCGGGTTCAAGAATCTGCGCTGGCTGAAGCCCGTCTATGCGGGCGATACGGTCCGGTTCAGCTCCAAGCTCACCGACAAGCGCGCCTCCGCGTCCCGACCGGGCTGGGGGCTGGCCTTCGGCCGCAATACCGGGGTGAACCAGCGCGGGGAGCCGGTCTTCGCCTTCGACAGCGCCGTCTTCCATCGCTGGGAGCTCTGAGCGCACCGGGCCCAGGTCCGCGCGTTGTCGCCAGGGAATCGGACGGGATCAGGCGCGCATGTACCAGAAGAAGCTCGGCAACACGGGGCTGTTCGTCTCGGAGCTCTGCCTCGGCACCATGACCTTCGGGGGTGGCGCCGGGATGTGGCGCCAGATCGGCGCCCTCGATCAGGCGGAGGCCGGGCGCCTCGTCGCCCGGGCGATCGAGGCCGGGATCAACTTCATCGACACGGCCGACGTCTACGCGGAAGGACTTTCCGAGACGATCACCGGCCAGGCCCTGCGCGACCTGAAGATCCCGCGCGACAGCGTCGTCGTCGCCACGAAGGGCTACGGTCCGACCGGGCCGGGCGCGAATGCGAAGGGCGCCTCGCGCCTGCACCTGATCGACGCCTGCAAGGCGAGCCTGAAGCGGCTCCAGCTCGACCACATCGACCTCTACCAGATCCACGGCTTCGACCCGGCGACGCCCATCGAGGAGCAGGTGCGGGCCCTCGACATCCTCGTGCAGCACGGCCACGTCCGTTACGTCGGCGTCTCGAACTGGGCGGCGTGGCAGATCGTGAAGGCGCTGGGGATCAGCGAGCGGGCGGGTCTCGCCCGCTTCGAGACCCTGCAGGCCTACTACTCCATCGCCGGCCGCGACCTGGAGCGCGAGATCGTCCCGATGCTGCGCTCGGAAGGGCTCGGTCTCCTGGTCTGGAGCCCGCTCGCCGGCGGCCTGCTCAGCGGCAAGTATTCCGGCGGTTCCGGAGAGGGCCGGCGCGCGAATTTCGATTTCCCGCCGGTGGACCGCCCCCGGGCCGAGACCTGCATCGACGCGATGCGCACCGTGGCGGAGGCGCGCGGCGTCTCGGTGGCCCAGGTGGCACTCGCCTGGCTCTTTCACCGCAAGGCGGTGACCAGCGTCATCGTCGGCGCCAAGCGCCTCGACCAGCTTGAGGACAACATCGCCGCGACGCGGCTCAGCCTCACCGACGCGGAGCTCGACACCCTCGACGCGGTGAGCGCGTTGCCGGCCGAGTATCCGGGCTGGATGTTCGAGCGCCAGGGCGCACGGGCGCAGCAGCTCGCGGAATCGGGTCGGCCCGGCGTGCGGTAGGGCGGCTCAGGCCGCCGTCCGGCGCTCCGGATAGAGCCCGTACAGCCCCTCGGCGCTGGCCGCGCAGATGCCGCGCTCGGTGATGATGCCGGTCACCAGACGGGCCGGCGTCACGTCGAAGGCGGGATTCGCCACGGGGCTGCCGGGGAGACCACCTCGATCGTGGCGAAGCCGCCATCGGCGAGCCGCCCGGTCATGTGGGTGACCTCGCGCCCGTCGCGCTCTTCGATGGGGATCTCCTTGACGCCATCGCCGAGCGTCCAGTCGATCGTCGAGAACGGCAGCGCCGCGTAGAACGGCACACCGTTGTCGTGGGCCGCCAGGGCCTTCAGGTAGGTGCCGATCTTGTTGCAGACGTCGCCGGAGGCGGTGGTCCGGTCCGAGCCGACGATGCACATGTCGACCCCGCCGTGCTGCATCAGGTGGCCGCCGGCATTGTCGGCGATCACCGTATGCGGCACGCCGTGGCCCTTCAGCTCGAAGGCGGTCAGCGCCGCGCCCTGGCTGCGCGGCCGGGTCTCGTCGACCAGCACGTGTACCGGCACGCCCCGCTCGTGGGCGGCATAGATCGGCGCCAGGGCCGTGCCCCAATCCACCGTGGCCAGCCAGCCGGCATTGCAATGGGTCAGCACCGTGACCGGCTCGTTCCCCTTGGCCTTGTGAAGGTCGGCGATGATCTGGCCGCCATGGGCGCCGATGGAGCGGCAGCTCGCCACGTCTTCCTCGGCGATGCGGCCGGCCTCCGCGAAAGCGCGGCCGAAACGCTCGCCCGGCTGGACCTGTCGCAGGTTGGCGGAGAGCCGGTCCAGCGCCCAGCGCAGGTTGATCGCCGTCGGGCGCGTGGCGGCGAGGGTGGCCACCGCCCGGTCGATCCCGTCGACCGACGCATCCTCCCGCATGGCCAGCGCCAGACCGTAGGCGGCCGTGACGCCGATCAGCGGCGCGCCGCGCACGATCATGGTGCGGATCGCCACCGCGGCGTCGTCCAGGGTGGCCAGCCGCTTCAGCTCGAAGGCGAAGGGCAGGCGCGTCTGGTCGATCACCTGGACGCTGACTCCGTCCGGGTCCGGGAAGATCGTGCGGTAAGGCTGGCCGTCGATATTCATGGCCGGTCCTGTGCCACAGCGAGGCGACTTTTGCACCCTCCGGGACGGAACGGCACGAGCCGGGGCAAGATCCTGGGGGAGCGCGGCCGGCTGCCGGTCAGCCTTCCTCAACCTTAGCGGGTCGTTAAGACGGTCGTGTCTAGCCTCCGGGGTAAGTCCCCGTTTTGCGTCCGGTCCCGCATGCGCTCGCTTCGCCGTCCCGCATCGCCCTACGACACTTTCGTCGACAGCGTTCGTCCGTTCCTGGGCAAGCGCCTGACGGAACTCGGCGGGTTCGTGCTGTTCACCGGCGCGGTCGCGCTGACCGTGGCGCTGGCCACGTGGTCGATCGACGATCCAAGCCTCAACCACGCCACCGACCACGCAGCCCACAACGTCCTCGGCCAGCCGGGCGCCGTGGTGGCGGATCTCGCCATGCAGATCCTGGGTCTGGGCGCCCTCGCCTTCGTGCTGCCGCCGGCCCTCTGGGGCGTGCGGCTGATGCGGGAGCGCGACCTCCCCGAGGAGGCCTGCGCATCGCGCTCTGGATCATCGGCTTCTGCGCGGCGAGCGCGGTGGCGAGCGCCCTGCCACCCACCGCCCGCTGGCCGCTTCCGACCGGTCTCGGGGGCGTGGCCGGCGACGGGCTGCTGTCGATGGCGCGGGTGATGGTTGGGGCGGTCTCGTCGGCGGCGTCGCACCTCGTCGGCTTCGGCTACGCCGCCGTGGCGATCCTCAGCCTCACCGGGGCCTGCCGCTTCGGCACCCCGGAGGAGGAATCCCTCCACGATGAGCCCTATCCGGTGCGGCGCCCGCCCGTGCGGGGCCGTGAAACCGGCCGCGACGACCGCGAGGATGCCGACGAGCCGAGCCTCGGTCTCGTCGGCGTCGGCGCCCTGGCGCAGGGGCTGATGGGCCTCCGCGGCGCCCTGTCGAACCGGATCGCGGCGTGGCGCTCGGGCCGGGCCGAGCCCCTCGACGGCGCCTCGCCGGCTCTGGCGGCCCGGCGCGCCTTCACGGATGCGGACCTGCCCTGGGCCGATCACCTGCCCGAGAACGCCCGACCGGGCCCCGCGCGGCGCGAGCCCGTCTTCGACGCGCAGGACGAGCCCCCGATTCAGGCCGCGCCGGCCCGCCGGGCCGTGCCGCTGCACGACGACGAGGCGGAAATGCCCGCGGCACCCCAGCGCCCGGTACCGCCGCGGCCGGAGCCGGCCACCTCGCGGGTCGCCCCGCCGGCTGCCGCGCCCGTGCCGGCCCGGCGGGCATCCGCGCCGCCGGTCCACCCCGAGGATTACGCCCTGCCGGCCCTCGACCTGCTGGCCGCGCCGCGCGGCCCCTCGCAGGCGAGCCTGATCTCAGCCGACGCCCTGGAGCAGAACGCCACCCTGCTCGAGGCGACGCTCGGCGACTTCGGCGTGCGCGGCGACATCCTGGCGGTGCGCCCGGGCCCGGTGGTGACCCTCTACGAGCTGGAGCCCGCGCCGGGCACCAAGTCGAGCCGCGTGATCGCGCTGGCCGACGACATCGCCCGGTCGATGTCGGCGGTCTCGGCCCGTGTCGCGGTCGTGCCCGGCCGCAACGCCATCGGCATCGAATTGCCGAATACCAAGCGCGAGACGGTGTATCTCCGGGAACTCCTGGCCTCCACGGATTTCGCCGAGAGCAAGCACAAGCTGGCTCTGTGTCTGGGCAAGAACATCGGCGGCGAGCCGATCATCGCCGACCTCGCGCGCATGCCGCACCTGCTGGTGGCCGGCACCACCGGCTCGGGCAAGTCGGTGGCGATCAACACCATGATCCTGTCGCTCCTCTACCGGCTCAAGCCCGAGGAGTGCCGCCTGATCATGGTCGACCCGAAGATGCTGGAGCTGTCAGTCTACGACGGCATCCCGCACCTGCTCTCCCCCGTGGTCACCGACCCCAAGAAGGCGGTGATCGCCCTCAAATGGGCCGTGCGCGAGATGGAGGAGCGCTACAAGAAGATGGCCAAGATCGCCGTCCGAAATATCGACGGCTACAACGCCCGGGTCGCCGAGGCCGCCGCCCGTGGCGAGGTGCTGACCCGGACCGTCCAGACCGGCTTCGACCGTAAGACCGGCGAGGCGATCTACGAGGACGAGGCGATGGACCTGGCGCCTCTGCCGTACATCGTGATCGTGGTGGACGAGATGGCCGACCTGATGATGGTGGCCGGCAAGGACATCGAGGGCGCGATCCAGCGGCTGGCGCAGATGGCGCGCGCGGCCGGCATCCACCTGATCATGGCCACGCAGCGGCCGAGCGTCGACGTGATCACCGGCACGATCAAGGCCAACTTCCCGACCCGGATCTCCTTCCAGGTCACGAGCAAGATCGACTCGCGCACCATTCTCGGCGAGATGGGCGCCGAGCAGCTGCTCGGCCAGGGCGACATGCTGTTCATGGCCGGTGGCGGGCGCACCACGCGCGTGCACGGGCCGTTCTGCTCGGACAGCGAGGTCGAGAGCGTCGTCGCCCACCTCAAGCGCCAGGGCCGACCCAGCTACCTCGACGCCGTCACGGCGGACGACGAGGAGGGCGTCCCCGAGAAGGGCGGGAAGGGCAAGGCCGGCGCGGCGGAGCTGGAACTCGACGGCGCGGTGTTCGACCAGGGCTCCTTCGGCGAAGCCGGCGGCGACCTCTACGAGCAGGCCGTGCAGGTGGTCTTGCGCGACCAGAAGGCGTCGACGAGCTACATCCAGCGCCGCCTGCAGATCGGCTACAACCGTGCCGCCTCGATCATGGAGCGCATGGAGATCGAGGGCATCGTCGGCCCGGCCAACCATGCCGGCAAGCGCGAGATCCTCGTGGAGGATGCGGTCGGCTGAACATCCGGAACCGGAACCCTCCGAACCCGGCTCGCGGTGCCCGCTCCGCGATCCGTCCTGAGATGTGGCCGTTTAGCGGGCATCTCAGGGAGCGGGTTCGGGCGGATCGTGGTTCAGAGGGGCAAAAATTGTCCCTTGGGACGGAACCCAACTGAGATGTGCGCGTTACGCGCGTGCGAGGCCTGATCGTGGGCTCGCAGTGAGGGCGCCGGCCGCGGTGTCCGGCGTCGCTTGTAGTCACGTTGCTCGTTGGAGGATGTGGTTATGAGGACTTACGACGTTTCGCCCCTGTTCCGGTCGTCCATCGGGTTCGACCGTCTGATCGAGCTGCTCAACCAAGCCGACCGTGTCGAGGCCTCGGCCGCTTGGCCGCCCTACAACATCGAGAAGGTCGCCGAGGACCAGTACCGCATCACCATGGCGGTCGCGGGCTTCACGCCCGAGGAGATCGACCTCACCCAGCAGGACACCACGCTCCTGGTCTCGGGCCAGAAGGCCGCCCAGGAAGGTGAGAAGCACTATCTCTACCGCGGCATCGCGGCGCGCACCTTCCGGCAGACGTTCAATCTGGCCGAGCACGTGAAGGTCGTGGGCGCGTCCATGGAGAACGGCCTGCTGACCATCGAGGCTCAAGCGCGAGGTGCCGGAGGCGCTGAAGCCCCGCCGCATCGTCGTTGGCGGCACGATGGCCGCGTCCGGTCAGGACAACGCGCCGACGCAGATCGCCCGCGATAAGGCAGCCTGACGACCGGCGGCCTGGGCTCGCGGGCCCGGGCTCCCCCATGCTGACACGGATGACATCCCTCACGGGTCCGCGGACCCGCGGGCCTGTTCCCACGACTGCACCGCATTCGATGGAGAGAGGACCATGAGCGTGAGAGATCTGATTTCCTGGAACCGCGGCAGCGCCGCCCCGGCGCCGACATCCCTGTCGCCCGAGCCGGCCAGCCCGTTCCTGACGCTGCACCGCGAGATGAACCGCCTGTTCGACGACGTGTTCAGCGGGTTCGGCGGCATGCCGAGCTTGGCCGGCCGGAGCTTCGGCTGGCCGAATGTCGAGGTGGTGGAAGCCGATGGCGGGCTGCGCGTCTCCGCCGAGCTCCCCGGCCTCGACGAGAAGGACGTCGAGCTTCTCATCGCGGACGGCGTCCTGACCCTGAAGGGCGAGAAGCACGCGGAGACCGCCGACAAGGGCCGCGGCTACTCGGAGCGCAGCTACGGACGCTTCGAGCGCTCGATCGCACTTCCCGTCCCGGTGCAGGAGGACAAGGCCGAAGCGACGTTCCGCAACGGCGTCCTCACCGTGACGCTACCGCGTGCGGCCGAGGAGCCGGAGCGCCGACGCCGGATCGCGATCAACGCGGGCGACGCAGGCGCCATGGCGGCCAAGCACTGATCGGCGCCGATCGGGCCGTATTGAACTGAACGCATGACGCGGCGGCCGGCACGGACCGGCAGGTCGTACCGGCCGCCCCAGCCTTTGCTCATGAGGAGGAGGGTCGCATGCAGCAGATCGAGACCAACCCAATCGAATCCCCCGTCGAGCGCCTCGGCCCGATGGCGGCGGCCAATCTGAGGGCGCCGGCGGTCGATCCGTTCGAGGCCTTCGTGGCACCGGGAGACGTCTTCAGGCACCCGCGCGAGGTGCTGGCCTATCCGGGCCTGTCGCGGGCCGAGAAGCGGGCCATCCTGGCATCCTGGGCCTCAGACGCGCGCGCCGTGGATTCCTGCCCGACACTGCGCTGCCTGCCGGGCTGCCGGGCCGAGCCCGTGTCGGTCGACGCGATCCTGGCCGCCCTGCACGCCCTGGACGGCGCCGCGGAACCGCCCGCGCCCCGCGCGCCGACGACCTTCGCTCGCCGCTGGCAGCGTGGCACGGCCAGGCGGGAGCGTGTCCTGAACTGAGACCCGGAGGCGCTCGATGGCAACGTTCGACCTGAAGGACAGGCGGCGGCTCCTGTCCCGGCTGCGCCGCGGCCGGGCCGGGGGCCGGTGCGGGAGGCCGACAGGGCGGTGCTGGGCGCCTGGACGCTGTCGGCGGTGCTGTGCGTCGCCCTGGCTGCGCCCTGCCCGGCGCCGGCCCTGCCCTGGGTGCTGGCCGGCCTGCTGAGCCTGTCGGGCTTTGCCTGGCTGGGCGTGGCGATCACCCGGGCCGGGCCGCCGGCCGATGCCCCGCACCTGACCGCCTGGGATGCCGCGCTGCTCTCCTTCGCGGCGAGCTTCGGTGTGCTATCGGCAGCGCGCCTTGGGCTGTTCGGGCTCTGAAGGCGCCGCCATCGGGAGGCAACCATGAAGAATCGTGCGATCGGGATCGGACACAACAACCCGCCCGCCGTGGCGGCCGCTCCATGGCTCGCCGGCGGCCGTGCGATGATCCGCCGCCTGGGGCGCCCGGTCGAGAGCACGGGCCGCGCCCGGGCCGGCTCCTGGGTTCTCACCTTCGAGCGGACGACGCCGGAGATCGAGCCGCTGATGGGCTGGATTGCGGGCGGCGATCCGCTCGCCACGGAGGTGAGGCTCACCTTTCCGACGCGGGCCCAGGCCGTCGCCTATGCCCAGCGCCAGGGGCTCGCCTACTTGGCGGAGCCGGAGCCCCCGGTCGAGATCCGGCCCGCAACCCTGCGGATCCGGCAATCGGAGCCGCTCGCACCGCCCGGCGCGAAACCTCCGCGTCCGCAGGCCCCTGCCTCATCCCGGATCCGGCGCGCGCGGAAACCGGCTCCGCCGGGCCTGCCGGATCTGGAGCGGGCGCTGATCAATCCGGCGGCGGTCTTCGCCACGCCGGCCGCCGTGCTCGACCATCCGCGCCTGCTCGGCTCCTGCAAGCGGGAGATCCTCCGGCGCTGGGCCTGGGACGAGTACCTGAAGGAGGTGGCCGCCGCCGAGGGCATGGCCGAAGGCGAGCCGTCGCAGCTCGAGGCCGTCAAGGCGGCGCTCCTCGCCCTCGGCGAGCGGTGGCGCCCGCATCCCGCTGCGCCGGCCGCCGCGATTCCCGTGCCGCCGACGTGGGACGAGCGGGTGGAGCGAGCGGCTGCCTGAGCCGGCCCGCGCCCCTCACGCCACCGAGAACCGGAACGTCGTGGTCGCCGCGAACCGCTCGCCCGGCCGCAGAACCGCGGAGGAGAAGGCCGGCTGATTCGGAGCGTCGGGGAACGCTTGCGTCTCGAAACAGACGCCGTCGCCGGAGCGATAGATCCGCCCGGACGGGCCGATCAGCGTGCCGTTGAGGTTGTTGCCGGTGTAGAGCTGCAGGGCCGGCTGCGTGGTCCAGACGTCGAGCCGGCGCCCGCTCCCCGGATCGATACAGGTGGCCGCTGGACGCAGCGTACCAGCGGCGCCGCGCAGCACGAAGGTGTTGTCGTAGCCCTTCACGATGGCGAGTTGCGGATCGCCGGTCCGGATGCGCGCCTCCAGCGGGTGCGGCGTCCGGAAGTCGAAGGGGGTGCCGGCCACGGGCCGGATCTCGCCGGTGGGGATCTGGGTCGCATCCGTCGGCGTGAACGCGTCGGCTTCGAGTTGCACCGCGTGGCCGAGGACGCTGCCCGATCCCTCTCCGGCGAGATTGAAGTAGCTGTGGTTGGTGAGGTTCAGGACCGTCGGACGGTCCGTGACGGCCGCGTAGTCGATGCGCAGCACGCCGTCCTCGGGCAGGCTGTAGACGACCCGGACGTCGAGATTGCCCGGGAACCCTTCCTCGCCGTCGGGCGAGCGGCGGCTCAGGGCGACACGCGTCGCGTCGGAGCTCTCGACCCGCCACAGGCGCTTGCCGAAGTTTCTCGGCCCGCCGTGCAGCGTGTTCGGGCCCTCGTTCACCGGCAGGTGATAGATGTGCCCGTCGAGGCTGAAGCGGCCGCCCGCAATGCGGTTGGCATAGCGTCCGATCACTGCGCCGAAGCTCGGGCTCACGGTCTCGTAGCCCTGCAGGGTGTCGAGGCCGAGGACCACGTTGGCGCTGCGCCCAGCGCGGTCGGGGACCTCGATCCCCGTGACGACCGCGCCGAAATCGATGATGCCGACGCGCAGGCTCCCCCGGCTCAGGATGTGGCGGGTGACAGGCCGTCCATCCGCCGTATGCCCGAAGACCGCGCCCGGCATGCCGCCCTCCACCCCGTCGGGGACACGCGCTAGCGCTTCCAGACGCCGAGCCGCTCGCTCCGGGCATGGTCCTCGGCCGCGACCAGCTCGGGGCTCGCCTCCGGGGAAGCACGGCCGCCGCCGTTGAACAGCACCACCTCGGAGAGGTCGCGTCCGTCCACCAGACAGTTCATGTTCTCGCTGCCCGGCGCCGGCTGGCAGGTCACCGTCCGGCCGCCAATGTAACGGGCCAGTTCGTCCGCCTGGCCGCCCCGGACCCACTCGACGCCGAACAGGTGCACCGTCTTGCCGCCGACCTTGAGGGTCGCGGTGTCGATCACCTGGGCCGGTCCCCGCACGGCGTTCGGCGGGGGCGGCAGCGTGTCGGACTCGGGTTCGCCCCCGGTCTCGGGAGGCGGCGTCACCGTGTCGGGAGCCGCCGGCGGCGCAGCTTGTGAAGTCACTTGGGAGGTCGCCTGGGGGGCCGCACCCGGCGCGGGCGTCTGGGAGGACGCAGGCCCGGTGGCCGGGGCGCGCGGGGAGCCGGGCTGCCTGCCTTCCAGAACGAGGCCCGCGGCGATGATCGCCACCAGGGCTGCCGCACCCGCGCCCGCCATCCACCGCCGCTGCCGCCGAGACCCCTCGTCCAGGATCGTCCCGCCGGTGCCGAGCCGGTCGCGCAGCCGCTCCAGCCGGTCGCGCACGGCCTCCCCGAAGCGGCCGGGTCCCGCGTTCCAGGCAGCGGCCGGATCGGCGCCCGGTGCCGACGTCTCGGCGGCCTCGGGGCGGGCGAACCGGCCGCGCAGGCTCGACCGCAGGGTGGCGAAGCGGCCGGCCGCGTTCTGCGCCAGCGCCCGGCCCTGAACGGAGGAGCGCTCGGCCAGGGAACGGGCGCGCTCGGACTGGGTCTCGACGAAACGCGCCGTCGCGGCGCGCATCTCGTAGGCGCCGCTCAACAGCGACGCGTCCCGGCCCGCCTCGGCCTGCGGCGCGGGCTCCGGCTCGGGCGGCAGGAACAGGGCCGGGTGCCGCTCCCGGAGTTCCGCGACGAGATCGGCGAGCGTCATCGGCTCGGACGTGCCGGCTCGCAGGCGGGGGAGGCCGTGCCGGTCGATGACGCGCAAGCCGCTCCCGGCCTCGTCAGGCATGACGGCCGCCTCGGCGAGAAGCTCCAGAGTCCGCACCGCCACCGGACGCGGACGGGCACGGGCGACCTCGGCCCGGATCACCTCGCGAAGGGCGGCGCGCCCCGGGTCGTCGAGCGCCGGACGCGCCGGTCCCGACTCCTGTTCCGCCACCACCGTTGAAGACGTCATACGCCCGATCCCGGCCTCACAGCGCGCCGCACGGAGCCCCTTCAGAGCACCTCGCCGAACTCCCGACCACCGGGAGCCCTCTCACCCCGCGCGCGACTGCGCGACGGGCGTTCCGCAGGCTCTTACGCCTTGCCGGGCGAAGGAGCCAGGGTGCCGGCCTGGATGCTCCGGCGCAGGACCCGCCCGGTCTCGCCCAGGATGTATGGGTGCGTCCCCGCGAATCCCACCTCCAGGATCAGCTCGGCTTCCCCGCTGGAGACCGCGCCCCGATCCGGGTTCGCCGTGCGGAAATCGACGACCGAGCGGATCGTACAGGTCTCGGTATCGCAGGCGGTGCGGATCGCCCGCGGCTCGTAGCGCCGCTCGGGCCAGCGCTCAACGAAGCTGCGCTTCTCGGCGACGAGGCCCGCCGTCGTAACCGGGCGGCCGTAGAAGCGCACCCGCGTGGCGTAGAAGGAGGTCGCTGCCCCGACCATCGTGTCGCCGGATCCCGAGACAGTGGCGAAATAGCGCGCCGCGAAGTCCCGCGCCGCCGCGGCGCGCTCGGCCGAGCCGGTCGCGGCCGGGACCGGGCTGGCGGCCGGCGTATCGGCGAGCCGGTGCGGATGATGGGCGCGGTGCCGCAGGGCCTCATGCCCGGCCGGCCGCTCCAGGGCGGCGGCCCGCTTCGGAGCCGGGGCCCGCGTCGCGGCGGCCTTCGGCAGGGCGTCATCCGCGGGCTCCTGCCGGGAGGCCCGACGGGTCGCAACCCGGCTCCGGTCCATGCCGGACCGGTCCGCGGCCGCCGCCTGTGCGGTGGCCTTGCTCGGCGCCTGAGGCTGGTCCTTGCGCACCGCGTCCTTTGACGCCGTCACGGGCTCCGTCGCGGCACCCGGGCTCGGGGCGGGCGCGCTGGCGCGGTGCGGCGGATCGACCCAGGCCGTCTGGGGCGTTGCGGTCTGCGGTTGGGCCGAGGCGGTACCGGCGAGCGCCAGCGGCAGGATCAGGCCGAGCACGACGGCGTGGGGTCGAGGGGACATGGGGGCGGGCATCGGTGCCTTCCTGGCGGCCGGAGCGTTGTCTCGAGAACGCGCCCGCCTGCCCGGTGAGTTCCACGGGCCCAATCGGGCGCGCCAGAGACTCTGCCGAATCGCGCGGCCGCGACCAGCCTGGAATTGCGGGGATGACGGGGTTGCGCTCATTCGTTTGGGTACCAAGTCGGGGACAGTCTTGGCCGTCAGCCCTTCCCTGCTCCCGTCCCGCGTCGCCGCGCATCGAGGATCCCGTGGCCCGATCTGAGACCAAGGTGCCGCCGAGCCCGCAACCGGGGGGACCGCGTCCCCAGACCGCGCCTGACGGGAGCCCGCGGTGAGCGCCGCCCAGCGCCGGGCGCTGCTGATCTGCAACGCCAAGGCCCGCAACGGCGGGTGCGACCTCGACGCGGTGCGGGTGATCCTGCGGGCGGGCGGTATCGAGCCGGTGGAGACGCCGCAGGACGCCGATTGCCGCGAGGTGATCCGCGACCGGGCCGGGGAGGTCGACCTCGTGATCCTGGGCGGCGGCGACGGCACCATGAACTACGCCGCCCCGGCCCTGGTGGAGAGCGGCCTCCCGCTCGCCATCCTGCCGCTCGGCACCGCCAACGACCTCGCCCGCTCCCTCAACCTGCCGCTCGATCCCCTGGCGGCGGCCCGCTTCATCCCGACCGCCGAGGAGCGGCCAGTGGATCTCGGCTGGGTCAACGGCCACTACTATTTCAACGTGGCGAGCGTCGGATTCTCGGCCGAACTTGCCGGCGAGCCTCACGGCGGATTCGAAGAAGATCTGGGGCGTGCTCGGCTACGCGGTGGCGGCCGTGCGGGTGCTGCGCCGGGTGCGGCCCTTCACGGTGACGATCGAGCATGACGGCATGGTCGAGAAGGTCACCACCATCCAGGTCTCGGTGGGGAACGGCCGGCACTACGGCGGCGGCATGACCGTCGAGGAGACCGCCGCGGTGGATGACGGCAAGCTGGATTTCTACAGCCTCGAGATCAACCACTGGTGGCGGCTGATCGCGCTGCTCCCCGCCTTGCGGCGCGGCACGCATGGGCGCGCCGCCGATGTGCGCGCCTTCCACGCGCAGGAGATCAAGCTCTCCACCCGCAAGCCCCGGCCGGTGAACACCGACGGCGAGCTGACCACGCACACGCCGGCCCATTTCAAGGTCTTTCCCAAGATCCTGCGGGTCTTCGCCCCGGAGCCGGTGCGCGGCCCCGCCTCGTTCGACCTCGTGGCCCTCGGCAGCCGCATTCTTCCGATCAGCGAGACGCCCCACCCGTGACCGACCTGATCCAGCTGGCCAGCCAGCCCGCCGTCTGGGCCGCGCTCGCGACCCTCGTGGTGATGGAGGTGGTGCTCGGCGTCGACAACCTGATCTTCATCTCGATCCTGACCAACAAGCTGCCGGCCGAGCAGCAGACGCGGGCGCGGCGCATCGGGATCGGGCTGGCGCTGATCCTGCGGCTCGGGCTGCTCGGCACCGTGGCGTTCATCGTCCACCTGACCGAGCCGGTCTTCGCAGTGCTCGGCCAGGACTTCTCCTGGCGCGACCTGATCCTGATCGGCGGCGGCCTGTTCCTGCTCTGGAAGGCCACCAAGGAGATCCATCACAGCGTCGATCCGGAACCCGAGACGGACGCGTCCGGCGGCACGATCGGCTTCGGCGCGGCGATCGGCCAGATCCTGCTCCTCGATCTTGTCTTCTCCATCGACTCGATCATCACGGCGGTCGGCATGACCGAGCACGTGCCGGTGATGATGGTGGCGGTGATCGCCGCCGTGACGGTGATGCTGGTCGCCGCCGAGCCACTCTCGGCCTTCATCGCCCGGAACCCCACCGTGGTGATGCTGGCGCTAGGCTTCCTGATCATGATCGGCATGACGCTGATCGCCGAAGGGTTCGGTGCCCACGTGCCGAAGGACTACATCTACACCGCGATGGCCTTCTCGGCGGGCGTCGAGGGCCTCAACATGCTGGCCCGGCGCCGTCGGCGGGCCGCGCAGGGGGAGGCGCGGGCTCCCGTCGGGCAAGCTCGGCGGGTCTGACCCGGGCCAACCCGCCCTGCGGCTCCTCGCGGGCCTCGGCCTGCTCATCCCGTTCGCCTCGGGCCGCGCGGAGACGAGGCCCGCTGACGCGGGCACCTCAGGATGAGGGCGCGGCTGAGAGGAGGATCAGGCGGGTTGTCGCCGCCCGATGCCTCACACCACCAGATTCACGATCCGCCCCGGCACGACGATCACCTTACGGGGCGCCTTACCCTCCAGGATCTTCTGGACCGCCTCCAGCGCCAGGGTCGCGGCCTCCACGGTTTTGGCGTCCGCGTCCCGTGGCACGGTGACGTCCGCGCGCTTCTTGCCGTTGATCTGGACCGGCAGGGTGATCTCGTCCTCCACGAGGAGCCCCGCTTCGGCCTCCGGCCAGGACGCCTGGGCCACGAGGCCGGAGCGCCCCAGGGCCGCCCAGCATTCCTCGGCGAGGTGCGGCATCATCGGCGCGATGAGCTGCACCAGGATACCGGCGGCCTCCTGCGCGGCGGCCGCCGAGACCGGGCCGCGCAACCCGTCCTCCAGGGCGTTGGCCAGGGTGTAGATGTGGGCGACGCAGCGGTTGAAGCGCAGGCGCTCGATATCGTCCTGCACGGAGGCGAGCGCCCGGTGGGCGGCCTTGCGCAGGGGCAGATCCCCGGCGTCGTCGCCGGTGGCCTGGGTGGCGGCGTTCACCAGCCGCCAAACCTTCTGGACGAAGCGGGCGGCGCCCTGCACACCTTCCTCGGTCCAGATCACGTCCCGCTCCGGCGGCGAGTCGGAAAGCATGAACCAGCGGGCCGTGTCGGCCCCGTAGCTCGCGATGATATCGTCCGGGTCGACCACGTTCTTCTTCGACTTCGACATCTTCTCGATCGGGCCGATCGTGATCGGCGCCTGAGTTTTCACGTGAAACGCGCGGCGCTCGCCCTCCTCGGAGGTGATGCGGATCTCGGCCGGCGGCACCCAGGCGCCGGCCGCGTCCTTGTAGGTCTCGTGGACCACCATGCCCTGGGTGAACAGGCCTGCGAAGGGCTCGGCGACGCCGGCCCAGCCGGTCTCCCGCATCGCCCGCATGAAGAAGCGGGCGTAGAGCAGGTGCAGGATCGCGTGCTCGATGCCGCCGATATACTGGTCCACCGCCAGCCACCGATCGACCACGGCGCGGTCGGTGGGCGCGTCCGTGAGCCAGGGCGCGGTGAAGCGGGCGTAGTACCAGGACGAATCGACGAACGTGTCCATCGTGTCGGTCTCGCGCCGGGACGGCGCGCCGCAATGGGGGCAGGGCACTTTCCGCCAGGCCGCGTCGCGCTCCAGCGGGTTGCCGGGCTGGTCGAAGGACACGTCCTCGGGGAGCTTCACCGGCAGATCGGAGACCGGCACCGGCACCGGGCCGCAGGACTCGCAGTGGATGATCGGGATCGGGCAGCCCCAGTACCGCTGGCGCGAGACACCCCAGTCGCGCAGGCGGAACTGCACCTTGCGCTTGGCGATCCCATCCCCTTCGAGGCGCTGCGCCAGGGCCTCGAACGCCTCCCCGGTGGTCATCCCGTCGAGGAAGCGCGAGTTGATCATCCGCCCGTCATCGACATACGCGGTGTCGGTGATGACGAAAGCCGCCGGGTCCTGGCCCTCGGGGCAGACGACGGGCGTATTGCCGAGCCCGTACTTGTTGGCAAAGTCGAGGTCGCGCTGATCGTGGGCCGGGCAGCCGAACACCGCGCCGGTGCCGTACTCCATGAGCACGAAATTCGCCACGTAGACCGGCAGCTCCCAGGACGGGTCTAGGGGGTGGCGGACGGTGAGTCCGGTGTCGAAACCGTGCTTCTCGGCGGTGTCGATCGCCGCCTGGGCGGTGCCGGTGCGGCGGCACTCCTCGATGAAGCCCTGCAGGTCCGGCCGGTCCGCAGCGAGGGCGGCGGCGAGCGGATGGTCGGCCGCGATGGCCAGGAACTTGGCGCCGAACAGCGTGTCGGGCCGGGTCGTGTAGACGGTGACCGCATCGGGGCCGCCGGCCGGCGGCCGAGCCAGGCTGAACTGGACCTCCAGACCCTCCGAACGGCCGATCCAGTTCTTCTGCATCAGCCGGACCTTTTCCGGCCAGCGGTCCAGCCCGTCGAGGGCCTCGAGCAGGTCCTCGGCGAAATCGGTGATCTTGAAGAACCACTGGGTCAGCTCGCGCTGCTCCACCAAGGCGCCGGAGCGCCAGCCGCGCCCGTCGATCACCTGCTCGTTGGCCAGAACCGTGTGGTCCACCGGGTCCCAGTTCACCTTGGCGGTGCGGCGGGTGACGAGGCCCTTCGCCAGGAAGTCGAGGAACATGCGCTGCTGGTGCTTGTAGTAGTCGGGATCGCAGGTCGCGATCTCTCGGCTCCAGTCCAGCGACAGGCCCATGGCCTTCAGCTGGTCGCGCATCGAGGCGATGTTGGCGTAGGTCCAGTCCCGCGGGTTGACCTTGCGCTCCATGGCGGCGTTCTCAGCCGGCAGGCCGAAGGCGTCCCAGCCCATCGGGTGCAGCACGTTGAAACCGCGGGCGCGCTTGTAGCGGGCCACCACGTCGCCCATGGCGTAGTTGCGGACGTGGCCCATGTGGATGCGCCCCGACGGATAGGGGAACATCTCCAGCACGTAGTATTTCGGACGGCTGTCGCCGTTGTCGGTCTCGAACAGGCGCTGCTGCGCCCAGGCCGCCTGCCAGCGCGGCTCGGCATCCTTGGCGTTGTAGCGCTCGACGGGTTGGGGGGCGGTGCTGGTCATGGATCCGGCGGGGTGAGGAGCCTCGGCGGCCGGCTGGAGACAGCCGCGGCACGGTTGCGCCCCCGTAGCATATCTGCGCCGGAGCCGGTCAACGCAGCGCGCGATTCGGGCTTGCGTGAGGCGCGTGAGGGCATAGGTCGGTTAGGAGCAGACACGATACATGCGAGCGGCCTCGGCCGGGCCCTGTCCAACCCACGCCCTCATCCTGAGGTGCGAGCGCAGCGAGCCTCGAAGAAGGGCTCCAGGGATCGCGCGGC
The DNA here is from genome assembly GCA_050632875.1 of Methylobacterium sp. P31. Taxonomy (GTDB): domain Bacteria; phylum Pseudomonadota; class Alphaproteobacteria; order Rhizobiales; family Beijerinckiaceae; genus Methylobacterium. The sequence goes on from JBODSC010000001.1 coordinate 1,425,779, forward strand.
CGGCTGGAGGTCTCCGTCGAGGCCTCCGCTGCGCACCGGCACCTCAGGATGAGGGTGCGGGTTGGACAGCCGCCCCGGCTAGGCGCCGCATCGTCATCGTGTCGTAGACCGTGGGACGCCTGGACCGGCGTCCAATAACGACAGGACAGGTACGCCATGGACGACGCGATCGCCGACCCGCCCCCCTTCGACGGACGGGATGGGCCACAGCACCGCGAAGCTCCCCGTCGGGCAGGCCGATGTCGCCGCCGGGCTCGCCGAGGTCCGGGCGGCGATCGCCCGGGCGGCCGAGGATTCGGACCGCGACCCCGCGTCGGTGCAGTTGGTGGCGGTCTCCAAGACGGTGCCGGCCGAGGGCATCCTGCCGGCGCTCAAGGCCGGTCAGCGGGTCTTCGGCGAGAACTACGTCCAGGAATCCATGGCGAAATGGCCGGACCTGCGCGCCCGCTATCCGGATGTGGAGCTGCACCTCGTCGGGCCGCTGCAATCCAACAAGGCCCGGGACGCGGTGGCCCTGTTCGACGTGATCCACTCACTCGATCGCCTGTCGCTCGCGGCGGCGCTGGCCAGGGAGATCGAGCGGTCCGGCCGGACCCCGAAGCTGCTGATCCAGGTCAATACCGGCGCGGAGCCCCAGAAGGGCGGGGTCCTGCCGGACCAGCTCGAAACGCTGCTCTCCGAGTGCCGCGAGACGCATGGGCTCGCGATCCAGGGACTGATGTGCATCCCCCGGCCGAGGATCCGCCCTCCGCGCATTTCGCCCTGCTGGCCCGGCTGGCGAAGGCGCACAACCTGCCGATCCTCTCCATGGGGATGAGCGCGGATTTCCCGGCGGCGATCCAGCTCGGCGCAACCCATGTCCGGATCGGGACCGCGATCTTCGGGGCCCGGACCCGGAAGGCGTGAGCCTCAGCCGATCCGCAGATGCGTCCGCGGCCCGAGGCGCCGGAGCAGCCGCAGCAGGTCGGCCCGGGCGAGGGCGACACAGCCCTCCGTGGGGCGGTAGCCATCCCGGGCGATGTGCATGAAGATCGCCGAGCCCCGCCCCTTCCGGATCGGGTCGCGGTTGTAGTCGAGGTCGATCACCACGTCGTAGAGCCCGTCGCCGCGCCACATCGATTCGGCGCTGACGCCGGGGGCCGGCAGGCGGATCGGTCGGTTGTAGCGGCGGTCCCGGCGGTCGTCGCACCAGCCGTCGTCGGGCCGGGTGGCCCGCAGGGGCAGCGCCGTGTGCGGCCGGATCCCGAAATGGTCGGGCCGGTAGGCGCCACCCCGCAGCCGGAACCGGCCCCGCGGCGAGCCGCCATCGCCCTCGCGCTTGTCGCAGACGATGCCGCCGGATCCGAGGGCACAGGGGATCACGGCCGGGCCGACGAGGAGCTGACCGCGCCGGCGATCGTTGACCAGCGCCCGCACGCGGATCTCACCCAGGGTCAGACGGACAGAACCGGACTGCCTGCTCGGTCGCCGCTGCACCATCGCCCTCCCCGCTCACGGCCGGACCGGCCCATCCGGCACGGCTTATGCCCGATATCCGCACAGGACACCGATGAAAAATTGCGCACAAGGCAATGTCCGGCCACAAAGGTTGCCCTATCCTTGGCCGGAAACCGGGCCGCCGTGCCGGGATTCGGGAGCGAACCAGCCCACCGCCTGTGCGGCGGGGACCGACGCCTTCGGATCCGGGCCCGACGCGCCCGTGCCAACGCACCGTCCCGGTTCGCCGGAACGGTCGCCGATGCGGCAGAAACAATGATGCGGAAACAAATGCCTCCGCAGAATCGCCGCGCGCGATCCTGCTGAGATCCTACAGTCAACGCACGCTGCGCCGGGAAGGCGGCCCTCCCCTTCCCGCAGCCTGCTCTGAGGCCCCGGACGATGCCGAACGCCTACCACTTGCTGATCTGCGACGACGACGCGATCCTGCGCGATACCCTCACCGAGCAGCTCGACCTCTGCGACGAGTTCACGGTGGTCACCGAGGCCAACGCGATGGACGCGATTCGGCGGGTGGCCGCGGAGCGGGTCGATCTGGCGGTGATGGATGTCGGCCTGCCCGATCTCGACGGGCGCGAGGCCGTGCGCCGGATGCGCGCCGGTGGCTTTCGCGGCCCGGTGATCATGCTCACCGCCCAGGATTCCGAGGCGGACCACGTCGAGGGGCTGGAGGCCGGCGCCAACGACTACGTCACCAAGCCCTTCAAGTTCGGCATCCTGCTGGCCCGCATCCGCGCCCATCTGCGCAGCCACGAGGCCTCCGAGGATGCGGTGTTCCAGATCGGCCCCTACACGTTCCGGCCCGGCGCCAAGCTGCTGGTCGGCGAGCGCGGCTCGAAGCTCAAGCTCACCGAGAAGGAGACCGCGATCCTGCGTTTCCTCTACCGAGCGGGCCGAGCCGTGGTGAACCGCGACACGCTGCTGGCCGAAGTCTGGGGCTACAACGCCCACGTGACCACGCACACGCTGGAGACGCATATCTACCGGCTGCGCCAGAAGATCGAGCCCAATCCCGCCACCGCCGCGATCCTCGTGACGGAGGGCGGTGGATACAAGTTGCTGCCCTGACGAAATGAAGTTTTCCGTGTAGGCGATCCGGCAGGTTCGCGTGCGCGCAGGGTGGTGAGGCGTTCTTGGGGCTCGACGACGATATCGCGATCCTCGCGGCCGCACCGCTGTTCGGCTTCCTCGACCGGGATGCCCTGCGCCTGCTGACCTTCGCGGCCGAGCGGCGCGAACTCGCGGATGGCGACCTGCTGTTTTCCCGCGGCGACCCGGCCGAAGGCGCCTTCGTGGTGATGTCGGGCACGATCCGACTCGAACCGCGGGTCGCGGGGGTCGAGCCGGTGCGGGCCGGGCGCTCCGCGCTGATCGGTCAGCTCGCCCTGTTCGTGCGCGGCACGCGCCCCACGGAGGCCCGGGCGGAGGGCGCCGCCGAGGTGATGCGGATCACGCCGATGCTGATGCGCCGCGTGCTGGAGGAGTTCCCTGCGGCCGCGCAGGCCGTCCACGACACGCTGGCGGAGGACCTCGCCGGCCTGGTGGCCGATCTCGACCGGGTGCGGATGCTCCTTGAGACGATCGACGGCCTCGCCTCAGGTGACAGCCCGGGTGCCCGCTTGTAAGCACGGGCTTCCGCCGCAAGGGTTTCCAGACATCCATGTCCCAGGCCGACATGCCCCATTCCGATCTCGCCCAGACCATCGAAGCCGCCTGGGAGGACCGCGCCAACATCTCGACCGCGACCAAGGGTGCGGTGCGCGAGGCGGTCGAGACGGCGCTGAACCTGCTCGATTCCGGCAAGGCCCGGGTCGCCGAGAAGAGCGGCGGCCAGGACTGGGTGGTCAACCAGTGGCTCAAGAAGGCGGTGCTGCTCTCCTTCCGCCTCAACGACATGGCGACGATCGAGGGCGGTCCCGGCGGCGCGCCCTGGTGGGACAAGGTCGCCTCCAAGTTCGCCGGCTGGGGTGAGGCCGAGTTCCGGGCCGCCGGCCTGCGGGCCGTCCCCGGCTGTTTCGTGCGCCGCGGCTCCTACATCGCTCCCGGCGCCGTGCTGATGCCGAGCTTCGTCAACCTCGGCGCCTATGTGGGCGAGGGCACGATGGTCGACACCTGGGTGACGATCGGCTCCTGCGCGCAGGTGGGGAAGAACTGCCACATCTCCGGCGGCGCCGGCATCGCGGGCGTTCTGGAGCCGCTCCAGGCCAACCCGGTGATCATCGAGGACGATTGCTTCATTGGCGCCCGCGCCGAGGTGGCCGAAGGCGTGATCATCGGCCAGGGCAGCGTCCTGTCCATGGGCGTCTATATCGGCGCCTCCACCAAGATCGTGGACCGCACCACCGGCGAGGTGATGTATGGCCGCGTGCCGCCCTACTCGGTGGTCGTCTCGGGCACGATGCCCGGCAAGGCGCTGCCGGACGGCTCGCCCGGTCCGGGCCTGTACTGCGCGGTGATCGTGAAGCGCGTCGATGCCGGCACCCGGTCCAAGACCGCCATCAACGAGCTGCTGCGCACCTGATCGTCGGGGACGGGGCGGGCGCGATGGAGACGCGGGATCTGACCCTCACGGTGGCGGGCCGGCCGGTCCCGACCGCCTGCGACGTGATCGGGCAAGAAGCCGGGCCAGGGGCCGGAGACCGGCCGGAGGCGCTGCTGCTCCCGGCCCTGTCGACGATCTCGGCGCGGGCCGAGATGCGGGGCCTCGCCCGCGATCTCGCGTCCGAGTATCGGTGCTTCATCCCCGACTGGCCGGGTTTCGGCGCCCGCCCCCGGGCGCGGCTGCCGCTCGCCCCGGAGACCTTCCACGCCTTCCTGGACGCGCTGCTCGCCGCCGCACCCGGCCCCTATGCCCTTGGGGTCGCGGCCGGCCACGCCGCCGGCTATCTGGTCGCTGCCGCGCGGAGACACCCGAAGGCTTTCGCCCGGCTGGTCCTGGTGGCGCCGACCTGGCGGGGGCCGCTTCCCACCGCGATGCCGGGGCGCGCCCACTGGTTCCCGCGCATCCGCCGGGCCGTGGAGACCCCCGTCCTCGGCGAGGCGCTCTACCGGATCAACATCAGCCCGCCGATCATCGGCCGGATGATGCGCGCCCATGTCTATGCCGACCCGGCCCACGTCACCCCGGCGGTGATCCGGGACAAGCACGCGGTCACCCGCCAGCGCAACGGCCGCTTCGGCACCGCCGCCTTCGTCACCGGCGGCCTGGATCCGGTGGGCAGCCGCGCGGCCTTCCTCGACCTGTTCGGCGAATCCCTGCCGCCGACCCTGGTGCTGCGGCCCGCGGGCGCCCCGCGCCGCTCGGGGGCCGAGATGGACGCGCTCATCGCCGGCGGCCGCGTGACCGGCGCCGCGATCCCGGGCGCCCTGAGCCCGCACGAGGAATATCCGGCCGCGGTCGCGGCCGCGATCCGGGCCGCCTGAAGGATCCGACGGCGCGGCGCGCGCCCTGCCCCTGGACACGATCCTGCGCCTATGCAGGGACTGGTCGGGCCGGCTGAGCCGTTCGTCCGGCAGCGGGAGCGGCCCGCAGACCTCGTCCGACAGAGCCACGGATCCGATGCCCCGCACCCTGTCCCTTCCGGTCCTCGCCCTCCTCGCCGCTGCGATCCCCGCCCGGGCCGAAGAGGCCCCCGCCCGGCCCCGTCCGGCGCGCCAGCGGCGCCCTCCCTGGGTGCCGACACGCTCAAGCCCGGCAAGCCCGCCGTGAAACCCTATCTCGCCGAGGCGGCGCTCCCGGATTCCGTCCAGATCCTGCCGCCGCCGCCGGCCCACAACGCGCCGCTCGACATGGCCGACCGGGCGGCCTTCAACGGGACCCGGGCCCTGAAGGGCAGCGCCCGCTGGGAGCCTCGCCGCCAACGACGTGTCGGAGGGCGCCGCCGCGGTACTGGAGAACTTCGCCTGCGTGCTCGGCACCCGGATTGATCAGGCCCGGGTTCCCGCGGTCATCAACCTCCTGGAGCGCGCCCGCCTGGACCTCGCCCGGGCGACGCGTGGCCCCAAGATCCATTACCGCCGCCTGCGCCCCTTCGTGGGCAACGAGGCGCCGATCTGTGTCCAGCGCACCCAGGCGCTGGCCGACAGCTTCAGCTACCCGTCCGGCCACGCGACGCAGGGCTGGGCCTACGCGCTGATCCTGGCGGCCCTGGTGCCCGAGAAGGCGACCGCGATCCTGGCGCGCGGACGGGCCTACGGCGAGAGCCGGATCGTATGCGGGGTGCACTGGCTCAGCGACGTGGTCGCCGGACGCCTCACCGGCTCGACGGTCTTCGCGGCGCTGATGGGCGATCCGGCCTTCCGGGCCGATCTGGAGAAGGCCCGCGCCGAGCCTCCACACCGCCCTGGCCGGGGCCGGAACGGCCCCCGATCAGGCGACCTGCACCCGGGAGACCGAGGCCCTGCGGGAGCCGCCACTGGACTTCTAGACTTGAACCGTTACAGATTTTAGTCCTTCTAAGTGTTCGATATTCAACACGTTTTCGGCTTGATCACCGGGCCGTGAGCGACGGAACCTGCGGCACGCACCGACCGGCGCGACGTCCAGGGTTTTCGATTCGTCATGCGTTCTGCTCGTCTCGGGCTGCTTCTCGCCTGCACCGCCCTCACCGATCCCGCTCTCGCCCAGGGGGCGAACGTGCAGCTGAACGAGATCTCGGTGGAGGCCGTCCGTGCCGGCACCACTGTCCCGGCGGGTGCCGCCACGGGCAGCGCCAATCTCAGCAGCGGTGACGGCAACAGCGCTGCCACAAGCGGCGGCGGCGGACCTTCGGGGGTCGACGGCTACACCGCGCGGGTGAGCCCCACCGCCACCAAGACCAACACGCCGCTGATCGAGACCCCACAATCAGTCTCGGTGGTCACCCGCGAGCAGCTCAACGACCGGAACGTCCAGAGCCTCAACGAGGCGATCGCCTACACGCCGGGCGTCGCCAGCAACGTCTTCGGCTTCGATCCGCGCTTCGACGCCTTCTACATCCGCGGCTTCGAGGAGACCTACACGGGCGTCTTCCGGGACGGGCTGCGGCAGGCCGGAGTCGGCTTCTCGGCTCCCCGGATCGAGCCCTACGGGGCCGAGGCGGTCACCATCCTGCGGGGACCGGCTTCAGGCCTCTACGGCCTCGGCTCGCCGGGCGGCATCGTCGATATCACGTCGAAGCGGCCCGTCTTCGTGCCCTTCGGCGAAGTGCAGTTCCACAGGGTGGGAACTTCGACCGCTACCAGGGCAATTTCGACCTTGGCGGACCAGTCGAGGGCTCCGACGGCACGCTGGCCTATCAGCTGACCGGCGCATTCCGAGACTCGAACACGTTCCTGCCGAGCGGCGCGGACGACCGGTTCACGATCGCGCCGGCCGTGAGGTGGAAGCCTTCGGCCGACACGACCTTCACGCTGCTCACCGAGTATCAGCGCTCGAAGACGCCCGGCACTTCGGCCTTCTACACCGCGCCGGGCTTCCTCATAACGCGCCTCTACCAGGGCGACGCCAGCTTCAACGCCCTGAACCAGGAATCCTACCGGATCGGATATGCCTTCGAGCACACGTTCTCGCCCGACCTGATCTTCCGGCAGAACTTCCGCTACCAGAACGTCAACACGACGCTGGCTTATACCCAAATCGACAGTGTGACCGGGCTCTCGGCCCAGCGCTCGAATGGCCTGATACAGGACCGGCTCGGCTCGGTGGCAGTGGACAACCAGCTCGAAGCCCATCTGGCCACGGGACCGGTCGCCCATACGATGATCGGCGGCGTCGATTATCTCCATTACGATTACCGGCGGCAGGCCGGGTTCGGGCTCGTCCCGGACCTCGACCTCACGGGCATCACTGACTTCTCGACCTTCCGCGCCCGCACCTTCGTCCCGCGTCCCGCCCTCACCTCCGCGTCGGAGCAGAGCCAGGACCAGATCGGCCTCTACATCCAGGAGCAGGCCAAGTTCGACCGCTTCGTCCTGACCCTCACGGGCCGCCAGGATTTCGTGAGCCAATCCACCCGCAGCGGCATCCTCGACAATCTCGGCGCGGCGCAGAGCCGGAACGATTCGGTGTTCACCGGCCGCGTCGGCCTGAACTATCTGCTCACGCCCGACCTCGTGCCCTACGCGAGCTACGCGACGACCTTCACGCCGCAGCTCGGCGTCGACATCAACGGCCGCCCGTTCAAGCCCGCCACCGGCGACCAGATCGAGGCCGGCGTGAAATACGTGGTTCCGGGCACCAACATCACCGGTGCCTTCACGGGCTTCGACATCGTCCAGTCGAGCATCCTGCAGACCGACCCGACCAACATCGCCAATCAGGTCGCGACCGGCTCGGTGGAGTCCAAGGGGTTCGAGGCGGAGCTGACGGCCAATCTCGCGCCGGGCACGAACCTGACCTTCGCCTATACGCACTTGGACCTGCGCCACCGCAACGCGACCTATCCCGGCACGGATCAGTCGATCAGCGGGAACTTCGTCTCGGGCATCCCGGGCGACACCGTCACGGCCTTTGCGACCTACCAGTTCCCGCCCGCGTCGCCGCTGCGCGGCCTCCAAGTCGGTGGGGGCCTCCGCTACACGAGCACAAGCTTCACCGACGACCTCAACACCGCGCACAATCCCACGGTCACGCAGTTCGACGCGCTGGTGGCCTACGACTTCGAAGCCCTCGACCCGAAGTACAAAGGCTTCCGGGCACAGATCAATTCCTTCAACATCTTCAATCGCGACTACTACACGTGCCAGTCGGGCTTCTGCTATCGCGGTGCGCCCGCGACGGTCATCGGCAGCCTGATTTACCGCTGGTAACCGGCTCGCGGGCGGGCGGCGGCATGGCTGGCCCCCGCCCCCGGCACTGGAGGTCGGCGCGGAATCCGTCCTAAGGCCGGAGCATCGTCCTCCGAACCGGGCCGTTCATGCTCTCGACCCTCCTGGTCGTGCTGCCGATCTTCGCGCTGATCTTCGCGGGCTGGCTGGCCCGGCGGAGCGGCGTGCTCGGGGCCGCCGCCACCACCGAACTCAACCGCTTCGTAGTCTTCCTGGCGCTGCCGGCGCTCCTGTTCGACGTGACCGCCCACGCGCACTGGAGCGCCATCTGGAAGCCCGGCTTCATCGGCGCCTTCGGTCTCAGCAGCCTCGCGATCTTCGCCCTCACGGTGCTGATCCGGCGGGGGAGGGGCGTCCGCTCGCCGATGCCGCGGTGGACGGGCTCAATGCCGGCTACGCCAATACCGGCTTCATGGGGTTTCCCTTGGCTCTCGTGGCCTTCGGGCCGGAGGCGCTGGCCCCCACCACGGTGGCGGTGATCCTGACGGTCTGCGGCGTGTTCGCGGTGGCGATCGTGCTGATCGAGACCGGGCTGCGGCAGGAGGCACGGGCGACGGGCCGGAGCGGGTCCCGCACCTATGTCTGGCTCGCGGTCGGCCAGTCGCTCATCCGGAATCCGCTCCTGGTGGCCCCGGCTCTGGGCGCCCTGACGCCGGGCGTGGGGCTGGCGCTGCCGGCGCCCGTGGAGACGTTCCTGAAGCTCCTCGGGGGCGCGGCCTCGCCCTGCGCCCTGGTGGCGCTGGGCCTTTTCCTCGCTCAGAAGCGCCGTTCCCGGAGCGGGCAGGGGCGGATCGCGGTGCTCCTCGTCGCGCTGAAACTCGCCGCCCATCCGGTTCTGGCCTACGCGCTCGGCCGATACCTGTTCGGCCTGCCGTCGCTCCTGCTGCACACGACGGTGCTGATGGCGGCGCTCCCCACCGGCACCGGGCCGTTCATGCTGGCCGAATTCTACCGCCGCGAGGCCGACCTGACCTCCACGGTGGTGCTGATCTCCACGATGCTGGCGGTGCTGACGGTCTCCGGCTACCTGGCGATACTCTAGAAACCGGGCGACCACGCTCTTGCCGTAGAGGAATCGTAAGGCTTGGCGCCTAGCGTCATGGCGCGGCACGCCGTGACCGCGCTAGAACGATCCGGTGAAGCGGGGCGGAACGGCGGCTGATGGTGAGTTCGGGGGTATCGATCGCGGGTCGGGTCGGCCGTCTCGCCTGCGTGGCCGGCCTGGCGTTGAATCTCTCGGCCTGCTTCCGCCCGCTCTACGGGCCCACCGCCTCCGGCGAAACCGTCCAGGCGCTGCTCGCCTCCGTGCAGGTCGACGAGGTGGCGATGGCCCAGGGGCAGGAGCGGCTCGGGCACTACCTGCGCAGCGAGCTGGTCTTCGACCTCGACGGGTCGGGCCAGCCGGCGACCAAGCGCTACCGGCTGAAGCTCTCGGGCTCCGAGATCGTCCAGACCCCGATCGTCTCCTCCACCACCGGCCGCGCCGAGGCCGGCACGCTGGTGGCCAATATCCGATACAGCCTTGAGGACATGACCGGCGCCAAGGTCTACACCGAGGGCGTCGCCACCTCGACGGCGACCTACGACCGGTCGATCCAGCGCTTCGCCAGCCAGCGGGCGGCCCGGGACGCCGAGATCCGGCTGGCGAGCGTGCTCTCCGACCAGATCAAGAGCCGCCTCGCCGCCGTGCTCTCGACGAAGCCGTAAGCAGACGTGACAGCGGTCAAGGCCGGCGAGATCGAGGGGCTGATCCGGCGCGGGCCCGACCCGCGCATCCCGGTGATCCTGGTCTACGGGCCGGATACCGGGCTCGTGACCGAGCGCGCCCGGAAGCTCGCCGAGGATTTCGTCCCCGACCCCAGCGACCCCTTCGCGCTGGTGCGGATCGACGGCGACGCCCTCGCCTCTGATCCGGGCCGGCTCTGCGACGAGGCCGGGACGATGGGCCTGTTCGGCGGCCGCCGGTCGATCTGGGTCCGGCCGGGCAGCCGCAACTACGCGCCGGCCGTGGAGGCGGTGCTGGGCGCCGCCGTGGCCGACGCCCGCATCGTCGTGGAGGCCGGCGACCTCGCCAAGACCAATCCGCTGCGCACCCTGTGCGAGCGCTCGCCCCGAGCCCTGGCGATCCCCTGCTATGCCGATGACGAGCGCACCCTCGCCGACCTGATCGAGCGCACCCTGCAGGAGCGCGGCCTGCGCATCGACCGCGCCGCCCGGGACGTCCTGGCCCGGAGCCTCGGCGGCGACCGCCGCGCGAGCCTGATGGAGATCGAGAAGCTCGCCCTCTACGCGGCCGGGGAGGGGACCGTCACCCTCGACCATGTCGAGGCCGTCACCAGCGACGTCGCCGCGAGCGTGCTCAACACTCTGATCGATGCGGCCTTTGACGGGCGCCGGGAGGCGGTGGACCGCGACTATCGGCGCTTCCGGCACGAGGGGCTGGATCCGGGCGTCGTGCTGGGTGCGGCTCTCCGGCACGCCCTGACGCTGCTCGCAACCCGCCTCGACAATCCCGACAAGACCCCCGCCCTGATGGCGGCGACGTGGCGCGGGCTGCATTTCAAGCGCAAGGCCAGCATTGAGGGTCAGCTCGGTGCCTGGCCGCCCGGCACCCTGCGGCAGGCCGTGGCGGCCCTTCAGGAGGCGCTTCTGGCCTGCCGGCGGGCCGACCCGGAGCTGGCCCATGCCCTGGCTGCCACGGCCCTGCTGCGGGTTGCGGAGGCCGGCGCGCGCCGACGCCGGTAGAGGATCGTTCCGGACGACCTACGGGGTCTCGGAAGCCCACCGCCGTGAAGCGCCAGCCCGGTTCGAGGGCGCCGACAGTGCGGATCTCCCACACCCCGCCGGCACCCGCCGCGCGAATCCGCGCCGGCCTGCCTCTCCCGAGCGCGGCGTCTGTGCCGTGGGCCGTCAGCCGTCCGACACGCGGAACCGGTTGAGCAGTCCCTGCAACTCGTCCCGGGTCTCGTAGCGGATGCGGATCTCGCCCGAATCCTCGTCCTTCGGCCGGTAGGAGACCGGGACGCCGAGGGCCCGGTGGATCCGCAGCTCAAGGTCCCGCACCGGGGCGGACCGCTCCGCGGAGAGGCGCGGACGGCCGGGCCGGGGCGCCTCGGTCGGCTGGGCCTCGGCGGCCGCGATGGCCTCCACGTCCCGGACCGACAGGCCCTCCGCCACCACCCGGCGGGCCAGCGCCTCCGGGTCGCGGACCGCCAGGAGTGCCCGGGCATGGCCGGCGGTGAGGCTCGCCCGCCGATACCCGGTCCTGCACGGAGGGCGGCAGGTTGAGCAGCCGCAGGGTGTTGGCGAGATGGCTGCGGCTCTTGCCCAGGATCTCGGCCAGCTCCTTCTGGGTGTACGAGAAATCCTGCATCAGGCGCTCGTAGCCCGAGGCCTCCTCGATCGAGTTGAGGTCGCTGCGCTGGACATTCTCCAGGATGGCGAATTCCAGGGAGGCGCGATCGTCAATCTCGACCACCACCACCGGCACTTCGTCGAGGCCGGCCCGCTGGGCCGCCCGCCAGCGCCGCTCGCCGGCGACGATCTCGAACGTGCCGGGCACGTCGCCGATCGGCCGAACCACGATCGGCTGGATGATGCCGCGCTGGGTGATCGAGACCGCGAGTTCCGCGAGTTCCGCCTCGCCGAAGCTGCGGCGCGGGTTGCGCGGGTTCGGGCGCAGGAACTCGACCGGCACCTTGCGCTGTGCCTCGACCTTGGCCGAAACCTGACCCGTATCGCCGAAATCCCCGATCAGCGCCGCGAGCCCACGCCCCAGCCGGGGCCTCGCCCCCTCGTCAGCCATGATCGCCACCCGTGTCACGCTCCACACTCAACCCCTCGAACCGCTGAGGGGGCTCACTCGACCCACGGCCGCCGCGATGGGCGGCCGGCGAGTCCCTGTTCGAATTCGACGCCCTCAGGCCGCCACCGGCACGCGGCCCTCGCGCTGGATCACCTCCGAGGCGAGGCGCAGATAGGCTTGGCTGCCGGCGCATTTCAGGTCGTACAGCAGCGCCGGCTTGCCGTGCGAGGGCGCCTCGGAAATCCGGACGTTGCGCGGGATCACGGTCTCGTAGACCTTGTCGCCCATGAAGCCGCGCACATCCGCCACGACTTGGGCGGAGAGGTTGTTGCGCGGGTCGAACATCGTCAGCACGATGCCCTGAATCGTCAGCTTCGGGTTCAGGGCGCCGCGCACCTGCTCCACCGTCCGCAGCAGCTGGCTCAGGCCCTCCAGGGCGAAGAACTCGCATTGCAGCGGTACCAGCACCGCGTCGGCCGCCGCCAGGGCATTGATGGTCAGCAGGTTCAGCGAGGGCGGACAGTCGATCAGCACGTAGCTGATCTTCGACAGGCTCGGCGCCTGGGTCAGGCTCTTGAGCATGCTCCGCAGCCGGTGCGCCCGGTCGGGCAGGGTGGCCAACTCCAGCTCCAGCCCGAGCAGATCCATGGTGGAGGGCGCGATGGAGAGCCGCGGCACCGCCGTGGGGACCACCGCCTGGGCCAGGGGGCCTCGCCCGCCATCACCTCGTAGGTCGAGACCCGACGCCGGGCGCGGTCGATCCCGAGCCCGGTGGAGGCATTGCCCTGCGGGTCGAGGTCGATCACCAGCACGTCCTCGCCGATCGCCGCCAGGGCGGTGCCGAGGTTGATGGCCGTGGTCGTCTTGCCGACGCCGCCCTTCTGGTTGGCGAGCGCCAGAACGCGCAGGGGGCGTCGCATGGATGAATCCATGGACCGGTCGGCGGGGTCGCCGAGGATCGCTTCGCTCATCGGTGGCTCGGGGCGGCAAGGGCAGTGACGCGCACGATCCGGGCTTCGGAATCGGTCCGGCTCGGTACGAGGTCGTTAACGACTGTCCACTGCGCGGCGGCCTGGGTCAATTCGGCTTGTACATCCCGCCCCTTCGGAAACAGGCCGGTGGTGCCCGTTTTCAACAGCGGCTCCGTCCAGGCGAGAAGCTGCGCCATCGGTGCCAGCGCCCGGGCGCAGACGATCTCGGTTCCCACATACGCGCCGATCACCGCCTCGATGCGGGCGTTGCGCACCCGTGCCGGGGCGCCGGTCAGGCGGGCGGTCTCGGAGAGGAAGGCACATTTGCGCGCGTTGCTCTCCACGAGGTCCACCTGAATCCCGCGCTCCATTCCGGCAATGGCGAGGATCAGGCCCGGGATGCCGGCCCCCGAGCCGAGGTCGAGCCAGGTCCGGGCCTCCGGGGCCAGATCGAGAAGCTGCAGCGCGTCCTCGATATGGCGGCGCCAGACCTCCGCCAGCGTGGCGGGACCGACAAGGTTCTTGATCGGCTGCCAGCGGCGGAGCTGCGCGACGTAGAGGTCGAGCCGCTCGGCTGTTTCACGTGAAACACGGGATCCGGCGACGACACGGGCGCGATCGGGATCGGTCATGCCGGCTGGCGTCCTGCGGACGGATGATCCGGGCCGGCGCGCTCGCCGCGCCGGGCATGGGCAGCCAGGAGCGTCAGCGCCGCCGGCGTGACGCCTTCGATCCGCGCCGCCTGCCCGAGGGTCCCGGGCCGCACGGTCTCCAGCTTCGTGCGCATCTCGTTCGAGAGGCCGCTGATCGCCGCATAGTCCAGGCCGGCCGGCAGCCGCACCGCCTCGTCGCGCCGGAAGGCGGCGATGTCGGCGTTCTGGCGGTCGAGATAGACCGCGTAGGTCGCGTCGGTCTTGAGACGGTCGGCGATGCGCGGGGATACGGCGGCGAGGTCGGGCCAGACCGACGCCAGATCGGCCCACTCGATCTCCGGATAGGCGAGGAGCTGGAATGCCGTGCGGCGGATGCCGTCCCGATTCAGGCTGATCCCGTGCGCGGCGGCCTGGCTCGGCGTCAGGCTCAGCGCGTCGAGGCGCGCCCGGGCCCCGTCGAGCGCCTGCTGGGACGCCGCAAAATGCGCGGCCCGGTGGCGACCGACGCAGCCGAGGCTCGACACCGCGCGGGGTCAGACGGGCATCGGCATTGTCGACCCGCAGGGACAGCCGGTACTCCGAGCGCGAGGTGAACATCCGGTAGGGCTCGCTGACCCCGTGGGTCACGAGGTCGTCGATCATCACGCCGAGATAGGATTCGGCCCGGTCGAAGGACGCCACGGCGAGCCCGCCGGCGTGCCGGGCGGCGTTGAGCCCGGCCACCAGCCCCTGGGCGGCCGCCTCCTCGTAGCCGGTGGTGCCGTTGATCTGCCCGGCCAGGAACAGCCCGGGCAGGCGCTTCACCTGCAGGCCGGTATCGAGGCTCCCGCGGATCGACGTAGTCGTACTCGATGGCGTAGCCCGGCCGGAGGATCGTGGCCCGCTCAAGCCCGGGGATCGCCCGGACGATGGCGTGCTGAACCTCCTCCGGAAGGGCCGTGGAGATGCCGTTCGGGTAGACGGTCGGATCGTCGAGGCCCTCGGGTTCCAAGAAGATCTGGTGTCCCTCCCGGTCGCCGAAGCGCACGACCTTGTCCTCGATGGAGGGGCAGTAGCGCGGGCCCCGGCTGGCGATCCCGCCGGAATACATCGGCGAGCGGTGCAGGTTGGCGCGGATCAGATCGTGGACGGCCTGAGAGGTCCGGGTGATGCCGCAGCGGATCTGCGGCGTGGTGATCCGCTCGGTAAGGGTCGAGAACGGCACCGGATCGGCGTCGGCCTCCTGCATCTCGAGTCCGGACCAGTCGATGGTCCGTCCGTCGAGGCGCGGGGGCGTTCCGGTCTTCAGGCGCCCGAGGCGCAGGCCGAGGCGGTCCAGCGTCTGCGCGAGCCCGATGGCCGGCGCCTCACCGACCCGGCCCGCCGGGATCTGCCGCTCGCCAATATGGATGAGCCCGCGCAGGAAGGTGCCGGTGGTCAGCACCACGGCGCCGCAGGCCAGGGTGCGCCCGTCCGCCAGAACGAGGCCGCAGAGGCGGCCGTCGGGGTCGAAGGCGAGATCCTCGCAGGCGCCCGCAATCACCGTCAGGTTCTCGGTCGCGGCGACGGCATCCTGCATGGCGGCCGCGTAGAGCTTCCGGTCGGCCTGGGTGCGCGGGCCCCGGACCGCCGGCCCCTTGCGCCGGTTGAGCAGGCGGAACTGAATGCCGGCGGCATCCGCCACCCGGCCCATCAGACCGTCGAGAGCGTCGACCTCGCGCACGAGGTGGCCCTTGCCCAGGCCGCCGATGGCGGGGTTGCAGGACATGGCCCCGATCGTGGCCGGATCATGCGTGACCAGGGCGGTGCGCACTCCGCAGCGCGCCGCCGAGGCGGCTGCCTCGACGCCGGCATGGCCGCCGCCGACGACCGCGACGTCGAACCGGTCGGGTGAGGTGGTGAGCATCGGTTTAGGAAGAGCCTCTCGCGCTGCGCCCGCTGCACCTGTTCATACAGGGGAGGGCATCCAGCGTCTGGACGCCCCGGGCCTGCTGTAAGCGTCTGCGACAGCGGCGGTCAACGCGGCCCCGTGCCCCTCCCAGCCTTGCCAAGGTGGGTCGGACCTGACTGCACCAATTCTCGCTCCCCGGTGGAACGCTGGAATGCAGTATTCAATTTGAAGACCGCGCGTGGTTTTATCGCGCGCCGCCGCGTCACTTCGGCACCGGATGCGAGACCTTTCTGCCGCCCGCTTGCAAGCCGTCCGAGCTCGTGCAAATCTTGCGCCGTAAGAGAATCCTGAACGGACGACGGCGTCCGGCAGGCCCGGCACAGGGGCTGTTTCGCAGCGTCGCGGCGCGACGCGCGGGTAAGGAGAGATCGAGATGGCGTCGCTGACAATCGGCTTGGGTGCCGTCTGTTGCGCGGCCGGCGCCGCCGCGCATTTTCTCGACACCACCAAGCGCAAGGAAGGTCTGTTCGGCCTGGCCGCGTTCGCCCTGCTGCTGACCGGGATGTTCCTGACCCGCTCGTAGATCGGCACCCGGCCGGCTTCAGCCGGTCATGGCGGTGGCCGCATAGCCGGCCTTGGTCAGGGCCTCGGCGATGACCAGGGCCTGCGCGTCGGTCCGGATCGCCACACGCCCCGCCGCGCGGTCGACCTCGACCTCGGCCGCGGGATCGATGCGCTTCACCGTGCGGGTCACCGCGCCGGCGCAGCCGTCGCAGGTCATGCCCTCGACCCGCATCAGAAGATCCGTGTGCGTCCCGTCCATCCTGGCCTCCGTGAACCCTGATGCCGGAATGTCGGGGCCCGGTCGGGCCGGCGCAAGCGCCAAGGGCGGGTCAGAACAGGGCCGGCGTGGTGAACGAGTAGTCGATCCGCAGGCCGAACTGGTACTGATTCGGATTGCCGAACGGCCGGCGCACCAGCGGGCTGTCGCCCGACGCACCCAGGATGCGGGTGTAGCCGGCATAGGCCGTGTAGGCCCAGGTCTCGTTCGGCGTGTAGGTCACGGCGCCGAGGGCGCCGGCCGAATAGAAGCTGTCCGGATTGTAAGGGGTGACGCGGCCATTGAGCGCCGCCTCGGCCGGCGACACGCCGAAATACTTCCGGGCGAAGCTGGCATCGCCGATGTTGAAGCGCGGTCCGATCGAGAACAGGAACTTGTCGGCGGGCATCAGATAGTCGGCCGCCAGCGAGGCCACCGTGCCGTGATGCCCGTAGATGCCCTGCCGGACCTCCGCACGGGTGCGGATGAACGAGATCGGGTAGAACTCCGCGAACACGCCCGGTTCGACCGCGAACCGCGCATCGCGGAAGCCGAACAGATGACGCCGGTCGTCGCCGTAGTAGCGCCCGGGCACGAAGCGCGCGGTCGGGCCGATCCGGAAGGTCTTGTCGTCGTAGAGGGACAGGCTGAAGCCGTCGTCGGGGGTCGAGAAGCGGCGTGGTTCGCCCACCCGGCGGATGTCGATCGAGGGGTAGCCGACGGCGGTGTAGTCGCTGGCGCCCGGATAGCGCGGCACGGCCTGGATCGAGCCGCCCACCGTCACTATCCATGTATTGGGATCGACCATCGCGAAGGTCGGCGTCGTGCGCGGAAGATCCGCCGTGAGATCGGCCGCCCGGGACGCCGTCGTACCGCCGGCGGCCAGAATCGTGCCGGCGCCGAGAACGGCGCGGAACAGGGTGGTACGCGGGGACAGGAACGTCATGGCTCCGCTTTATGGCGCTTTTTCATCCGCTCTGCATGCGTGGCCCGTGCAACCCTCCCCGAAACGCTTCGCAATCGGGCCGGCCGTGATGATTCAGCAACGTTCCGGCGGGCGCCGGCGTCACACCACCCGGAATTCACACCCTCCGACGCGAGAACGCCGCTTCGCCGCCTTGCCGCGCCGGCCGCGCGGCGCCAATGATCGGACGATTCGGTTCGCGCCTGGCGGGGCTTCGCCGGGACCTCCCCGGTGACCGGCGCGCGACCCCGGCAGGTGTTCAGACGATGGTCCCGGTCCTCAGCCGGTACGCGGGGCTGTTGACGGTCGGCCTTCTCGGGCTCGTCGTGTTCGGGCCACTCGCCGTGTTCCTGCCGCTCTGGAGTGCCCTGACGCTCGGCGCCATTGCCGCCGTCGTCGCCGGCCTCGCCCTGGCCCGCATCGCCACGCTGAAGAGGCGCTGCGAGAAGCTGTCGGGCGAACTCGACCTGCTGTCCCGGCGCCTGCTCAAGGTCGAGACCGCCGCCGCCAAAGCGGTCGGCCAACCGCGGCCGGACGCCGCCGAGGCCGCCCTCCGAGCACAGATCGAGGAACTGAGCGTCGAGGCTCGGCCTTCTGAGCGGCATCGTGCGCGACCTCACCACGGTGGTGAGCACGCAGGATGCCGAGATCGCGACTCTCAAGGCCCGGCCGGAGATCCGGCCCGCGCCACAGGCACCGGCGACACCGGCGCCCGTGGCGGCCCCGAGGCGGGCCGCGGCCCCGCCCGACCCGCACCCCGCCCCCTCCGAGCCCGCGTTGCCCGTGGCGCGCCCGGGGGCGCCCGCCGCGGCAAGTGCCCAGCCGGCCGCTGCCCCGGCGGCCGCGCGGCCGATCCCGCCCCGCCCGGTCCCGCCGCGCCCCGTCGCTTCGCGTCCCGGCCGGGACCCCGAGAGCGAGGCCGAGATCATCCGGGCCTTCGAGGGGGAGGGGTTGGAGATCCACCTGCAGCCGGTCGTCTCCCTGCCCCAGCGCAAGGTCGTGGCCTACGAGGCGCTGGCTCGGCTGCGCCTCAGCACGGGGCCGGCGGAGCCCGAGGCCTTCCTGCCGGTGCTGGAGCGCTACGGCCGCACCACCGAGCTGGATCGCCGCATGCTGCAGCGGGCGAGCCTCGTGGTGCGCCACCTCGCCCGCCGGGGCAGCGACACGACGCTGACCTACGGCCTGTCGCCGCTGTCGCTGTTCGAGCCCGGTCTCCTGCGGGAGCTGGCCCGGATGGCGGCGGACGATCCAACCCTGGCGGGTCTGACGATCACCCTGCCGCAGGCGAGTTGGCGCGGCCTCGACGCCGGCCAGCGCGGCCTGCTCGCCCCCTGCGCGGCCGGATCGGGTTCAGCCTCGACAGGCCGGGCGACCTGCGCTTCGACGCTGCCGAACTCGCGGGCCTCGGCATCGGCCAGGTCAAGGTGCCGGCGGAGATGCTGCTGCGGCCGGGCCCCGACCGGGGCAGCCTGTCGGACATCGCCGTCGAGGATACCGTACCGGCCCTGGCCCGGGCCGGGATCCGCCTTGTCGCCACGGATG
Organism: Methylobacterium sp. P31; assembly: GCA_050632875.1. GTDB lineage: Bacteria > Pseudomonadota > Alphaproteobacteria > Rhizobiales > Beijerinckiaceae > Methylobacterium. The sequence goes on from JBODSC010000001.1 coordinate 1,444,708, forward strand.
TCGCCGACGAGGCGGATGTCCCCGACCTGATCGACCTCGACGTGTCCTTCGCGCAGGGCACGGCCTTCGCGGCCCCGCGGCCCGTGCGGGCCGAGGTCCTGTCCGCCCCGCCCGCGGAAGCCCCCGCGCCCGTCACCCCGCCGGAGCCGGAGCGGCGCTCCTTCCGGTCGGTCCTGCGTCGGGCCGTGTGAGACGTTCGCGATCAGGCGAAAATCGGGCCCCGGGCACCAGCTCAGGCGGAGAGTTCAGGATCGTGCAGGCTGGAGCCCGTCTCGCCGCCGTGGACAGGGGCGACCGGTCGATCTGGACCTTTCACCGGCGCGGGGGATGTGAGGGCCGAGCCCTCCGTCCCCCGTAGCACGGGCGCGCCGTAGGGCCGGCCAGCCCTTGGGACGGGTCGTTCCCGGCGCTGGCGGGCGCTGCGACCCTGTGCGGCTGCCAAGCGGGAAGTCGCCGGCGGCGCCGTCCGGCGGCCGTGGATCCTGGCGATCATTCCCGGCGCCCGATACCGTGTCGCCCGCCGGACCGGCTCCTCCGACGACAGGCTGTGTGACGGAACCATGGACGACCGTGCTCTCATCGCCGACTTGGAGGCGAGGCTGGCCACCGCGGAAGCCGCCCTGCGCCGGAAAGCCGACATCGAGGTCCGCCTGCGCGAGGGCGAGGAGCGCCAAGCCTTCCTGCTCGAGCTCTCGGACGCGCTGAGGCCCGTCGCCGATCCGGTCGAGATCCAGATGACGGCCGCGCGCCTGCTGGGGCAGCACCTGGGTGCGAACCGCGTGGCCTATGCGGAGGATGCGGGCGACGGGGAAACCGTCATCCTCGCCCGCAGCTACGATGCGGGCGTGCCCGATATCGAGGGCCGCTACCGCTACGCGGATTATGGGCCGGAGCTTCTGGGGACGCTTCGGGGAGGCCAGCCGGTGGTCCGCTCCGACATCGCCAACGACTCGCGGTTGAGCGACGCCCAGAAGGCGGCGCACGCGCGTCTGCAACTGGGTGCGATCCTGGACGTACCGCTCGTGAAAGGCGGGCGGCTCGTGGCCGTCCTGGCCGTCCACTTCGCCGCGGCCCATCCGTTCAGGCCCGGGGAGGTCCGCCTGGCCCTGGATGTCGCCGAGCGCACCTGGGCGGCCGTGGAGCGGGCGCGTGCCGAGAAGGCGGCCCACGCGCTGGCCGAGCGCAGCCGCGAGATCCTGGAGAGCATCTCGGACGCCTTCTACGCGGTCGACCGCGACTGGCGGTTCACCTACGTCAACCGCCGGGCCGAGGATTGGTGGGGCCGCTCACGGACGGATTTCATCGGCAAGGTGTACTGGGACGAGTTCCCCCAGGCCGTCGGGTCTGAGGCCTATCAGGCTCATCTGCGGGCCGCGGAGACCGGAGACGTGGTTCGCCTCGAGACCGTGTCGCCGATCCTTGGCCACTGGATCGACATGAGCATCTACCCGACCGCCGAGGGCGGCCTGTCGGTCTATTTCCGGGACATCAGCGCGAAGCGGCGCGCCGAGGAAGCCCTGCGGGAGAGCGAGGAACGGCTCCGCCGCGCCGCGCAGGTCGGCGGGCTCGGCCTCTGGGACTGGAACATCCGGACCGGTGAGGTCCACTGGTCGGACGAGCATTTCCGGATGGAAGGCTACGCGGTCGGCGAGGTGACGCCGAGCTACGACGCCTGGGCGGCGCGGCTTCACCCGGACGACCGTGCCGAAACCGAGCGGGCGCTCCGGGACGCGCAGGCGAGCGGCGGGGATTACGCCCGCGAGTTCCGCACGCTCCATCCCGACGGCACGGTGCGGTGGCTCTCGGCCCAGGGTCAGTTCTTCTACGACGCGGCCGGGGCGCCGGTCCGCATGGTCGGCGTGATGATCGACACGACCGCACGGCGGAACTGGGAGGAGACCCAGTCGGTGCTGATCGCCGAATTGCAGCATCGCACCCGGAACCTCCTCGGCGTCGTGCGGTCCCTTTTCGAGCGGACGATCCGCCGCTCGGCGGGCCTCGCGGATTTCCGCGTGCGCTTCGGCGACCGCCTGGCCGCCTTGGCCCGCGTGCAGGGCTTGCTGTCGCGCCTCGGCGAGGGGCAGCGGATCACCTTCGACGAGCTGATCCGCAGCGAGGTGGCGGCGCTCCACGGCGAGAGCGGCCGCGTCACGCTGTCGGGACCGGGCGGCATCGCCCTGCGCTCCAGTACGGTCCAGACCTTCGCGCTCGCCCTGCACGAACTCGCCACCAACGCCGTCAAGTACGGGGCCTTCTCGCAGGGGCAGGGACGCCTCACCGTGCGCTGGCGGGTCGAGCGCGCCGCGGAGGACGGCCGGCCCTGGCTGCACGTGGATTGGCGGGAGCACGACGTCGCCATGCCGGGGGAGGGCGCCCTGCCGGAGAGGGCGGGGTCCGGGCGTGAGCTGATCGAGCGGGCGCTGCCCTACCAGCTTGGCGCGAGAACAACCTACGTGATGGAAGCGGACGGCGTGCACTGTACCATCGCCCTACCCGTCTCGGAGCGGCAACCGGCAAGCGGTGCGATCGATGCCTGACAGTGACCTCCTGCGCCGCTGCGTCCTCGCGGTCGAGGACGAGTATTTCATCGCGGAGGAACTGGAACAGGCGCTCAGAGCCGCCGGCGCCATCGTGCTCGGTCCGGTCCCATCGGTGAGGGCCGCCCTCGACCTGCTCCAGGGCGACGTTGCGCCGGAGATCGCGGTGCTCGACGTGAACCTGGGCGGCGAGATGGTCTACCCCGTCGCCGACGCCCTCGCCGCCCGCGGCGTTCCGTTCCTGTTCACCACCGGCTACGACCAGGCGGCGCTGCCCGAGCGTTACGCGGCCGTGCGCCGCCTGGAGAAGCCCATCGAGCTTCCGGAGGTCCTGCGGGAACTCCGGCGTCTGCTGCCCGCGGCCGCCTGAGCGTCCCGCGCCGGGCCGGTATCAGCGTCCTAGACCGCGAGATTGTCGATCAGGCGGGTCCGGCCGAGGAAGGCGGCGGCGATGACGCGGGCGGGGCCCTCCACCCGTTCCACCGGCGCCAGGGTCCGGGCATCGCAGACTGCGAGATACTGGACCCGGAATCCCGCCGCTTCCAGCGCCGCCTTGCCGGCGGCGATCCGCCCGGCCACCGCGCTCCCGTCGCGGATGGCGGCCGCCACGTCGGCCAGCACCGCGTAGAGCTTCGGGGCGATGGCGCGCTCCGCGGGGGCGAGATAGCGGTTGCGCGACGACAGGGCGAGGCCGTCCGCCTCGCGCATGGTGGGTACGCCGCGGATCTCCACCGCGAGATCGAGATCGGCCACCGCCTGCTGGATCACCCGCAATTGCTGGAAATCCTTCTCGCCGAACAGGGCCACGTCCGGCCGGACCTGGTTGAGGAGCTTGGTCACCACGGTGGCGACGCCGGCGAAGTGGCCGGGCCGGAACGGGCCGCACAGCCCCTCGGTGAGCCCGGCGACCTCGATCCGGGTTGCAAAGCCCGGCGGGTACATGGTCTCCACGTCGGGCGTCCAGGCGGCATCGGCCCCGGCCTGCCCGAGCAGCGCGAGATCGGCCTCCAGATCGCGCGGATACCGGGAGAAGTCCTCGTTGGGCCCGAACTGGGTCGGGTTGACGAAGATGCTCACCACCGTCCGCTGTCCGATCCGCCGCGCCTCGGCCACCAGGGCGAGATGACCCTGGTGCAGGGCCCCCATGGTCGGCACCAGCACGACGCGCTCGCCCGCCGCCCGCCACCCCGCCACGCACCCGCGCATGGCGGCGAGATCGCTGAAGCGCTGGGGAATCGAATCGGGCACGGGACAGGCTCCGTGGTGGTCGGGGCGCCGGTCTAGTGCATGAGGCGGCTTCAGGGAAACAGCCGCGTGCGGCCCGTACCGACGCTCAGGGGCAATAGGGCAGGAGGGAGCGCCCGAACGGGTCGTCGACGCCGAGCGGCGGCGTGAAGCCGTAATAGCTCGGATGCGACAGGCCGTATTCGGACCCGACATAGCTCGGATCGTCCGGCGCGTTGGTCGGCACCGGGACCCGGCGGGGCGTGCAGCCCACCGGCACCGGCCGGGACCGGACGGCGTAGACCGGGCGGCGATCGATCCCGTCGCTGCGCGGGAAGAAGCGCGGGCTGCCCGTCGGCACCGTCTCGTAGGCACCCCGGGCGTCGAGGTCCGCGGCCGCGCCGGGTCCGCCGAGCAGCAGGCCGAGCCCGAGCGCCGTCACCATCCCGCGCCCCATCGCCCACATGCCGAACCCGCCTCTCCCGGAGGCCCGCACCGTGCGGCAACAGGGTAAACGGGCAATTACCCAGACCTGTGCGGTTCCGTAAGCGGCACGACGAGCGCCGACAGGACGGCCACGAGATCTCCCTCCGCCAGGCGGATCTGCAGGCCCCGTCCCCCGCCATTGACGTGGATCTCGGCGCCCGGCTCGGTGAGGGAACCGGCATCGACCGCCGTGGGAAAGGACTTCTTCTGACCCAGCGGACTGATCCCGCCCACATGGTAGCCGGTCAGGCGCTCGGCGTCGGCCGGCTTGAGCATGCCGGCCGCCTTTCCGGAGAAGGCCGCCGCGACCCGCTTCATCGCCACCTCCTTGTCGGAGGCTACCAGCAGGCAGACGGTGCGCCCGTCCACGGCTGCCATCAGGGTCTTCAGAACCCGGCCGGGGGCGACGCCGAGTGCCTCCGCGGCCTGGAGGCCGATCCGCTGGGCGTCCGGGTCGTAATCGTAGACCTGAAGGCTGTAGGATATGCCGGCCCTGTCCAGGGCCTGGGTCGCCCGGGTCGTCTTCGAGGGGGTCTTGGCGGCTGTCCTGGCCATGGTTCGTCCGGTCTCAAGCGCCGGCCGCCCGCGCGGCGACGAGCCGGCCTATCTCGGCATAGGTCGCCTCGTAGGCCTCCGCGGGGGCCGCTGAACCGGTGACGTACACGGCCGCGATCACGGGTGCACGCCCCGGCCGCCGCAGGATCGCCACGTCGTTGACCGAGCCGTTATCGCCGCTGCCGGTCTTGTCGCCGATGGTCCAATCCTTCGGCAGCCCGGCGCGGAGCCGCTTGGCGCCGGTCCGGCACGCGACCATCCAGCCCTCAAGCCGCCCACGCGACGGCGCCGACAGCACGGAACCGAGCAGGATCCGGCCGAGTGTGGCCCCCATCGCGTTCGGCGTAGTGGTGTCGCGCGGGTATTCGGGGATCGCGCTGTTCAGGGTCGGCTCGGTGCGGTCGAGTCGCGTGACGGGATCGCCAATCCCGCGCAGCCACGCGGTCAGCCCGTCGGGGCCGCCGAGGCGCGCCAGGAGCAGGTTGGCCGCGGTGTTGTCGCTCCATTCGAGCGCGGCCGCGCACAGATCCGCCACCGACAGGCGGCCGGTCTTGCTACCGGCCTGCAGGGCCTTCCGGGCCACCGGGGCGTAGCTCAGGAGGTCGCCGGGCCCATAGGTGACCACGCGGTCGAGGGCTTCGGCACCGGTATCGGCCCGCGCCAGGATCGCCGCGGCGGCCAGAACCTTGAAGGTGCTGCACAAAGGAAAGCGTTCATCTGACCGGTAATCGAGGAGGATCCGCCCGGATGCACCGGCCGCGACGCCGATGCGCCCGCCGAGCCGGCGCTCGATCGCTACCAGATCGGGCTCGGGCTCAGCCTCGGCTCCGTTCAGGGTCAGCAGAGCGGGCGCGGCGAGCAGGCCGTGGCAGAGTGTGCGGCGCGTCCAGGGACGCATGGCGATTCCCGGTTTTCTCTTCGGCTGTGAGGCTGGCAGCCCGGCACGGCCGGACCATGGCGCGTCGGAGAGGCTCCCGGATGGTATAGGTCCGGATCCGTGTTTCACGTGAAACCCGCGCCCCTTCCCGGCGGCCATCCTCCCCGCGCCTGTCAGAGCATGAACGAGACCGAAACCCTTTTCGCCCCGGCCAGCGGCTTCGGCCGCGCGGCGGTTGCCGTGATCCGGATCAGCGGGCCGGCGGCGCGCGAGGTGCTCCATACCCTCGGCGGCACCCTGCCGCCACCCCGGCGGATGTCGCTGCGCACGCTCCGGAACCCGGCCGACGGGGCTGTGCTGGATCGCGCGCTGGTCGCGTGGTTCCCGGGGCCGGAGACCTATAGCGGCGAGGACATGGCCGAGCTGCACCTGCACGGCGGAACGGCGGTGCGCCTGGGTGTGCTCTCGGCGCTGGCCCGACTGCCGGGATGCCGCGCCGCCGGGCCGGGTGCCTTCACCCGCCGCGCCGTGCTCAACGGCCGGATGGATCTCGCCGAAGCCGAGGCGGTAGCCGACCTGATCGACGCCGAGACCGAAGGGCAACGCCGCCAGGCCCTGCGCCAGCTCGACGGTGCCCTGAGCCGGCAAGTGGCCGCCTGGCGCGCCGAGGCCATCGACTGCCTCGCCGCTGCGGAGGCCGCCCTGGATTTCGCCGACGAGGGCGACGTGGACGAGGCAGGCCTCGACGCTGCCCTATTCGGCCGGGCCGCCGCCTTGCGCCGGGAGGTCGTCGAGGCCCTGCGCGACGGGCGCCGGGGGAACGCGTGCGCGAGGGGTTCACGGTGGTGTTGGCCGGCGCCCCGAACGCCGGCAAGTCGACCCTGCTGAACGCGCTCAGCCGGAGGGACGTCGCCATCGTGTCGGACATGCCGGGCACGACCCGCGACGCCATTGAGGTGCGCCTCGATCTCGGTGGCCTTCCGGTCCTCCTGGTCGATACCGCCGGTCTGCGCGACACCGCGGAGCCCATGGAAGCGGAGGGTATCGCGCGGAGCCGCGCGCGGATCGAGACGGCCGATCTGGTCCTCGTGTTGGTACCACCGGGTGGAGATGCTCCCGACCTGGGAATCGCCGATGGTGCCGTGCTGACGATTTACACGAAAGCCGATCTATTTGCCGGCTCATTACCGTCCCGGAATGGCGATCCGCTGCACGTTTCGGCCAAGACGGGCGACGGCCTCGAAGCCCTGCTCGACGCGATTCAGGCTGCCGCCGAGGAGAGGCTCGGCCACGGCGACGCGTTGATCACCCGGGCGCGCCATCGCGCGGCGCTCGAAGCCTGTGTCGGGCATCTCGACCGTCTGCTCTCCGCCACCGGCGGCCTGCCGGAACTGACCGCCGAGGATCTACGCCTGGCCGTCCGCGCGCTTGGCGAGGTCGCCGGTCACGTCGGCGTCGAGGACGTCCTGGATAGATTATTTGCCGGCTTTTGTATCGGGAAATGAACGCGCCGGACACGTGGGTCGGCTGAGCGTCGCCGGTCAAGAGGATGGATGCCGAAGCTCGCCGCCGATCGCCGAATGTCGGCCGGTGATCTCACCCGGCCGCTCCTCTTGCCGCGCCAGAGCGCCGCGGAGGCCGCGAAGGAGGAGTCCAGGGATGGCCCGGACGGCCGGACGGCGCCTTCGCGGGTCGCTCTCGCGGGCCTATCAGGATGAGAGGCCGGTTTGGACGGCTCGCCCGCAGCCGGCCCGTCCTCCCCCGCTAGCGGGGAAGCCGGAGCACGCGCGGCCGCCAGATCCCGAGCGCGACGTTCGCGGTGGCGACGATCAGCAGCACCCAGAGTGTGCCGCGCTCGCCCGGGAGCGATATGGCCAGCGCCGCGGGATCGAGTGTGCCGGCGAGCGCCTGCGCGCTCTGCTCGGCCTCCCGCTTCATCGGACCCTGCACGTAGACCAGCCCGCCCTCGAACATCAGAACGCCGGTGGCGAGCTTCAGCCAAGCCCAGCCGGCATTGAGGTAGGCGCGGTTGAGCGCCATCGCGAGCAGGCCCGACATCAGCGTCAGGGCGAGCGCCGGCAGGAAGATCCAGGTGGCGACCGCGCCCATGGCGCCGCGCATCGCCGTGTATCCGGCGAGGGCCGTCGGCGCGGGCGCGAGGCCCAGCATGATCACCAGCGAGGCCATCGCCCCGAGCAATCCGGCGGATCCCATCGTGTGGAGGAATTTCAGCAGGCGTCGCACGGCGTCCGGCATCCAGCCGTTTCAGCCAAGCCTAACCTGTGTTGCCCCGGGGCGATAGCGGAACGGCCGCCGCAGGGCTTTCTGTTCGGCCGCCCCTGCCCGCGGAGCGCAGGGACGCGTGGTCGGGCGGCCCCGGCTCGCCGCGCCGCCCTTCCGATGACGGCATGGATCGGTCGGGACGAGCCGGGCGTCAGCTCCGCAGGCCGGGCGCCTCCTGGCCGGTGCGGGCCACATACTCGGTGTAACCACCACCATACTGGTGCACGCCCTCCGGGGTCACTTCCAGCACCCGGTTCGACAGGGCCGCCAGGAAGTGCCGGTCGTGGGAGACGAACAGCATCGTGCCCTCGTAATTGGCGAGCGCGCTGATCAGCATCTCCTTGGTGCCCATGTCGAGGTGGTTGGTCGGCTCGTCGAGCACCAGGAAGTTCGGCGGGTCGTAGAGCATCAGGGCCATGACCAGACGGGCCTTCTCGCCCCCGGAGAGCACCCGGCAGCGCTTCTCGACGTCGTCGCCCGAGAAGCCGAAGCAGCCGGCCAGCGCCCGCAGCGATCCCTGGCCTGCCTGCGGGAAGGCATCCTCCACGGTCTGGAACACGGTGCGCTCGCCGTCGAGCAGGTCCATGGCGTGCTGGGCGAAATAGCCGAGCTTGACGCTGCCGCCGACCGTGACCGAGCCGTCGTCGGGCGCGGTGGTGCCGGTCACGAGCTTGAGGAGCGTCGATTTGCCGGCTCCGTTGATGCCCATCACGCACCAGCGCTCCTTGCGCCGCACCGCGAAGTCGAGGCCCTCGTAGATCGTGCGGCTGCCGTAGCGCTTGTGCACCCCCTTGAGCATCACGACGTCGTCGCCCGAGCGGGGCGCCGGCTGGAACTCGAAGGCCACCGATTGCCGCCGGGGCGGCTCCACGCGCTCGATCTTGTCGAGCTTCTTCACCCGGCTCTGCACCTGGGCGGCGTGGGAGGCGCGGGCCTTGAACCGCTCGATGAAGGCGATCTCCTTGGCGAGCATCGCCTGCTGGCGCTCGTACTGCGCCTGGGCCTGCGCCTCGTTCAGCGCCCGCTGACCCTCGTAGAAGGCGTAATCGCCCGAGTAGGTGGTCAGCGCGCCGGCGTCGATCTCGATGATCTTGGTGACAATGCGGTTCATGAACTCGCGGTCGTGCGAGGTCATCAGAAGGGCGCCGTCATAGGCCTTCAGGAACGATTCGAGCCAGATCAGGCTCTCGATATCGAGGTGGTTGGACGGCTCGTCGAGGAGCATCACGTCCGGGCGCATCAGCAGGATGCGGGCGAGCGCCACGCGCATCTTCCAGCCGCCCGAGAGAGCGCCGACGTCGCCGTCCATCATCTCCTGGCTGAAGCTCAGGCCGTCGAGCACCTCGCGGGCCCGTCCCTCCAGGGCGTAGCCGTCGAGTTCCTCGAACCGGGCCTGAACCTCGCCGTAGCGCTCCACCAGGGCGTCCATCTCGTCGGCGCGGTCCGGGTCGGCGAGCGCCGCGCCGAGTTCGGCGAGTTCGGCCGCCACCGCGCTCACCGGGCCGGCGCCGTCCATCACCTCGGTGACGACGCTGCGCCCGGACATCTCGCCGACATCCTGGCTGAAATAGCCGATGGTGATGCCCCGGTCGGCGGCGACCTGCCCCTCGTCGGGCTGCTCCTGGCCGATGATCATCCGGAACAGGGTGGTCTTGCCGGCCCCGTTCGGGCCGACCAGCCCGACCTTCTCGCCCCGTTGCAGGGCGGCCGAGGCCTCGATGAAGACGAGCTGCCGCCCGTTCTGCTTGGTGATCTTGTCCAGGCGTATCATGGCGGGCGGGCGCTGTCCGGGGGTCCTGCGGGGCGCTTACGGCATCGGCCGCCGCGGCGCAAAGGCACGATGCCGCAGCGCGGGATAGCGCTTGCGCTCCGCGCAAGCTTGGGCGCATGCCGGGACTGGGGATCAGGCTCGGCCGTTGCCTGGGGCGACATGAGGAATGCGATGCTGTGCGGTTTATGGGCGACGAGCCTGGACATGGCCATGCTCGGCCTGGAGGCCCAGGGCGTGATCGCCCAGCGGCTGGCGATGTTCGCCCTCGGGGACCCGGCCGCCCAGGCCGAGGCGCAGCTCATGGTGACCGAGAAGGTCCTGGCCGCGAGCGAGGCTGTCCTGATGCTCGCCGCGGGAGCCTCGAACGGCAAGGTGATCCGCAGCTACCGGCGGAAGGTCCAGGCCAATGCCCAGCGGCTGAGCCGGGGGTGAGGGGCAGGCCTGACCGGGAGCCGGCACCGCCGTCTTCGCGAGCGCAGCGAAACGAAGCGATGACGGCGGTGCCCGATGAACCTGTGACCCGGCCTCAGTTATTGGCCGTCCGGAACGTGTCGCAGGCCTTGGTCTGGCCGCTCTTGTAGCCGGCACCAAACCAGCGCTGGCGCTGGGCAGAGGAGCCGTGCGTGAAGGAATCCGGCACCACATAACCCTGCGAGCGCCGCTGAAGGGCGTCGTCGCCGATCTGCGCGGCGGCGTTCAGCGCCTCGTCGATGTCACCCTGCTCCAGCTCGGCGTACTTCTCGTTGGAGTTCTTGGCCCAGACGCCGGCGAGGCAATCGGCCATCAGCTCGATGCGCACCGAGAGGGCGTTTGCCTCGGTCTTGCTCGAGGCCTGCTGCTGGCGGGCCTGGACCTTGCCGAGAATGCCGAGCACGTCCTGGACGTGGTGGCCGACCTCGTGGGCGATGACGTAGGCGTAGGCGAAATCACCCTTCACGCCGAACTTGGTCGCCATCTCCTTGAAGAAGTTGGTGTCGAGATAGACCTTCTTGTCGAGCGGGCAGTAGAACGGGCCCATGGCCGCCTGGGCCGAGCCGCAGCCCGAGCGGGTGCCGCCGGTGTAGAGCACCAGCGTCGTCGGCGTGTACTGCTTGCCGGTCTGCTGCGGCAGGATCTGGCTCCACACGTCCTCGGTGTTGCCGAGGATCTTCGAGGCGAACCGCCCGCTCTCGTCGGTGGGCGCCTGGCGCCGTCGGGCCTGCGTCTGCGGGTCGACCTGCTCCTGCTGGCCGCTGTGGCCGCCGATCCGCTCCGCGCCGCCGATCAGGATCGCCGGGTTGATGCCCGTGAAGTAGCTGATGATCAGCAGGACCACGATGGTGCCGATCCCGAGGCCGCCCGCGCCGCCGCCGGGAAAGCTCATCCCGCCGCCGCCTTCGTCCCGGCGATCCTCGACGTTCTCGGAGGTGCGTAGATCTTCCCAGCGCATGGTCCCGCCATCGATGCCGCGCCGGCCGCCAGGGGCGGGGCTTGGTGTCTGCTCTGCATCATCCGCCTCGGAAGACGGCAGCCGCCTTCCGGGACGATGCACTAATAGCGCGAGGGGAGACCCGGTTCCGCTGTGGCGGTCAAGCTTTCCCGTCGAGGAGGGCGCGCAGGGCGCGGAAGTCCCGCCACGCCAGGCGCTTCTGCACCGGCTGGCGCAGCAGGAAGGCCGGATGCAGCGTGGCCAGCAGCTTCACCTCGCGGCTCGGCAATTTGTACGGGAACAGACGGCCGCGGGTCCGCAGGATGCCTTCCTTGGTGCCGGTGAGTGTCTGGGTCGCCGGCGCGCCGAGGCAGACGATGATGTCCGGATCGACCAGCTCGATCTGGCGCTCCACGAAGGGCCGGCACACCGCCACCTCCTGGGGGGTCGGGTTGCGGTTCCCCGGCGGCCGCCACGGCACGATGTTGCCGATATAGGCGCTCGACCGGTCGAGGCCGATCGCCTTCATCATCTTGTCGAGGAGCTGGCCCGAGCGACCCATGAACGGCTTGCCGATCCGGTCTTCGTCGGCGCCGGGCGCCTCGCCGAGAAACATCACCCGGGCCTCCGGATTGCCGTCGGCGAAGACGAGGTTCTTGGCGGTGAAGCGTAGCGGACAGGCGTCGAACTCGGCGAGGATCCGCTCCAGTTCGTCGAGCGTCTTGGCCTGCCGCGCCCGGGCGCGCGCGTCGCTTGCGGCCTCGTCGGGCTGGGCGCTGGCCGCACGGCCGAAGGTGCGCGGCGGCGCGGAGGGCGGCGACCCGGGGGCGGCACCAGCGTGTTGGCGACCGAGTCGACAGGCTGGTCGGCCGCTCGGGGCGCGGCGGCCCGGCGCGGCGCGCGCAGGGTCGGCGCGGGCGCATCGGCTTCACCGAAGCGGTCGTGCGGATGCTCGTCGAGCGCCGCGTCGGCACCGGCCTCCACGTGGAAGTCGAGATAGGCGATCAGGTCGGCTTGCGCGTCGGTGGGGCTCGGCATGTGGATAATCATGTGGGATCGCCGGGGCCTGTGGACAACGTCTGAAAACCCGCTCCCCGGCAACGACTTGCGTGACCGAACGGCGCGCCCTGGGGCAGCCTCCGGATGCAGGGCTCGCGCCCGTGCGGCAAAGGGAACTTTGCCTTAAGTCTGGGCGCCGGCAACTTGCCTTTCTAGCTTGGAATCGCTTGAGACGGCAGCGGGAATGCCGGCCCGTCCACGAACCGGGTGCTGGAAGAAGAAAAGGAGAGGCGAGGATGGCGCTGCCCGAACGCGAGAGCATGGACTTCGACGTGGTCGTGGTCGGCGCCGGCCCGGCCGGGCTCGCCACCGCGATCCGCCTGAAGCAGCGCGCCGCCGAGATCGGCGAGGAGATCTCCGTCGTCGTCGTCGAGAAGGGCTCGGAGGTCGGCGCCCATATCCTCTCGGGCGCGGTGATCGACCCGATCGGCCTCGACCGGCTCCTGCCCGAGTGGCGCACCGATCCGGAGCGGCCGCTCAAGACGGAGGTTCAGCGCGACGAGTTCATGATGCTCACCAAGAACAGCGGCATCACCCTGCCGAACCTGTTCTTCCCCAAGCTGATGTCGAATCACGGCAACTTCGTCGGCTCGCTGTCGAACGTGTGCAAGTATCTCGGTGCCCAGGCCGAGGCGCTCGGCGTCGAGATCTATCCGGGCTTCCCGGCCTCCGAGGTGCTCTACGACGGGAACGGCGCCGTGGCGGGCATCGCCACGGGCGATCTCGGCATCGGCAAGTCGGGCGAGCCGCGCGCCGACTACACCCGCGGCATGGAGCTGCGCGCCAAGTACACGGTGTTCGGCGAGGGCGCCCGGGGCAGCCTGACCAAGGGGCTGATCCAGCGCTTCGAACTCAACCGGCACAGCGACTATTTCAAGTACGGGCTCGGCGTGAAGGAGGCTCTGGCAGCTCGCGCCCGGCAAGTTCGAGCCGGGGCTCGTGCGTCACACGATGGGCTGGCCGCTGCCCAACCGGGCCGGCGGCGGCTCCTGGCTCTACCATTTCGACCACCACCTGCTCTCGGTCGGCTTCGTCACGCACCTGAACTACGAGAACCCGACCCTGTCGCCGTTCGAGGAGTTCCAGCGCTTCAAGACCCACCCGCTGATCGCCGAGACCTTCGAGGGCGCCAAGCGCATCGGCTACGGCGCGCGGGCGATCATGGAGGGGGCTGGCAATCGGTGCCGAAGCTCGTCTTCCCCGGCGGCTGCCTGGTCGGCTGCTCGGCGGGCTTCGTCAACGTGCCGCGGATCAAGGGCTCGCACAACGCGGTCCTGTCCGGGATGCAGGCGGCCGACGCCATCGCGGACGCCCTGAAGGCCGGCCGCGCCGGCGACGAGGCTCACCGCCTACGAGGCCGGCTGGCGCGACAGCCCGATCGGGCAGGACCTGAAGGCGGTGCGCAACGTCAAGCCGCTCTGGTCGAAATACGGCACGCTGGTCGGCGTGGGCCTCGGCGGGATCGACATGTGGGCGACGAGCATCTTCGGCGCCTCGCCGTTCGGCACGCTCAAGCACGGCAAGCCCGACCATGCCTGCCTCAAGCCGCTCTCGGAGGTGACGCCGATCGTCTACCCGAAGCCCGACGGCAAGCTGACCTTCGACCGGCTCTCCTCGGTCTACCTGTCGAACACCAACCACGAGGAGGACCAGCCGCCCCACCTCAAGGTCCGGGACCTGGAGCTGCAGAAGCGCTCCGAGCACGACGTCTACGGCGGCCCCTCGGGCCGCTACTGCCCGGCGGGCGTCTACGAGTGGGTGGAGGACGCCTCCGCCAGCGACGGGGTGCGCTACCAGATCAACGCGCAGAACTGCGTCCACTGCAAGACCTGCGACATCAAGGATCCGAACCAGAACATCGACTGGGTGACGCCGGAGGGCCCGGGCGGGCCGAACTACCCGAACATGTGAGGCGCTCGAGTCGGGCCGGGATGGCGCGGCGCCATCCTTTCGCCTTGCAGGGCTGGCGGGATGGGTTCAGTGTCCCCAGCGTTTTTCGGGGACGCCCCGCCATTCTCGCGCCCGGCCCCTGACGGGCCGGCGCCCAGGAGCCGCGATCGGTTCATGATGACAACACGCGCCCGCCGGAGCGTCTCGGCGCTCGCCCTTCTGCTCGCCGCCGGGCTGCCGCAGAGCGTGCTCGCCGCCCAGCCGAAGGAATCGACCCCAGTGCTCGATTACGAGCCCGCGGATTCGCTCGAAGGCAACTTCCTCTCCGCCTACATCGCGGGCGCGTCCCGGGACACGGCCGCGGCGGCGACCTTCTACCGCGAGGCGGTCAAGGCCGATCCGCGCAATGCCGAACTGGTCGAGCGCGCCTTCATCTCGCTGCTCGCCGACGGCGCCCTGCCGGACGCGTTCCGCACGGCGGAGAAGCTGATCGCCCGCGATCCCACCAACGGGCTCGCCAACCTCTCCCTCGGTGTGCGCCAGATCAAGGCCGGCCAATGGGCCGCCGCCCGCCAGAATTTTTCGCGCAGCGGCCGGGGTGCCGCCACCGATCTCACCGCGACGCTGCTCACCGCCTGGTCGTATGCGGGCGCGGGCGACGGCAAGAAGGCGCTGGAGACGGTCAACAAGCTCCGGGGCGAGCGCTACTACAACACGTTCCGCGACTACCATGCCGGCCTGATCGCCTCGGTGACCGGCGACAATGCCGAGGCCGAGCGGCGCCTGAAGGCCGCCTACGAGGCCGACCACAACACCCTGCGCATCGTCGACGCCTATGCGCGCCTGGAGGCCAGCCTCGGCCGCACGGATCTCGCGATCCAGGCCTATTCCGACTTCGACCAGCTCTCGCCGCGCCACCCGCTGGTGCGCGATGCCCTCGACAAGCTCAAGGCGGGCAAGCCGCTCGCGCGGCTGATCGGCAACGCGCAGGAAGGCGCCGCCGAGGTGCTGTACGGGCTCGGCTCCGCGGGCTCCACGCAGGGCGACGAGTTGCCCGCGGTGATCTACCTGCGTCTGGCGCTCTACCTCGCCCCCGACCACGCGCTCGCCCGGCTGACGCTCGCCGACACGCTCGACCGGATGAAGCAGCCGGAGCGCGCCAACGAGGCCTACGCGCAGATCCCGGCCAACTCCCCGCTCAAGCTCAACGCCGACATTCAAATCGGCCTGAACCTGGAGCAGATGGGCAAGGGCGACGAGGCGCTCGAGCATCTCGACGCGACCATGAAGGCCCATCCGGACGACATCGACGTGATCACGGCGCTCGGCAACGTCCAGCGCGCGCGCAAGAAGTACGAGGAGGCGGCCGCCACCTACACCCGCGCCATCGACCTGATCGGTGACCGGCCGCTGGCGAACTACTGGACGACCTTCTACTTCCGCGGCACTGCCTACGAGCGCGCCAAGCAATGGCCGAAGGCCGAGGCCGACCTGAAGAAGGCGCTGTCCCTGGTGCCGGCCAACCAGCCGGCCGCCAAGGCCCAGGTGATGAACTACCTCGGCTATTCCTGGGTCGACCAGAAGGTCAACATCGACGAGGCCTTCAAGCTGCTGCAGCAGGCCGCCGATGCCAGCCCCCGGGATGGCATGATCGTCGACAGCCTCGGCTGGGCCTATTACCGCCTCGGCCGCTGGGACGACGCGGTGCGCGAGCTGGAGAAGGCGGTCGAGCTGAAGCCCGGCGATCCGACCATCAACGACCACCTGGGCGATGCCTACTGGCGTTCGGGGCGGCGCCTGGAAGGCAAATTCCAGTGGCAGCACGCCAAGGACCTGAACCCCGAGCCGGACGACCTCGCGCAGATCAACGAGAAACTCAAGAACGGCCTGCCCGACACCGAGAAGCCCACCGCCACCGCCGAGACCGTGCCGGCCCCGGTGGCCGCCCCCCACAACGCCGAGAATCCGGAACTGCCCAAGGGCGCCCCCCAGCCGCACGAGGCCCCGGGCGCCGCCGACAAGGCCAAGAAGTCGGGGGGCTGAGCGGACCGGTCCGGTCAGGCCTGATCCCATCCACGCCCCTCATCCTGAGGTGCGGCGAAGCCGCCTCGGAGGATCCTTCCAGAAATCGCCGCGATCCCTGGAGGGCTCCTTCGAGGCCCGCTGACGCGGGCACCTCAGGATGAGGGCGCGGGATGAAAAGCCGCCTTCGGGCAGCGCTCCAGGCCGGTTTCAGCCGGCGACCCGAAAACTTGTTTTTGTCCGCCGCCTCATAAAAATCGACGCGCATTTCTCCCCGGTTTGACGCACAGTGCGCAGCCATTCGCGGGCGGTCGCCCGCACGGCAGGATATTCGCACGGCAAGAGCCGGCGGGCGGGCAGGGTGCCCGCGAGTCAGGGAGGAAGGCCCATGCCGTCAGATATCGAGATCGCCCGCGCCGCGACCCTGAAGCCCATCGCACAGGTCGCCGAGAAGCTCGGGATCCCGGATGACGCGCTCCACAATTACGGCAAGCACATCGCCAAGATCGACCACGGCTACATCGCCGGGCTGGAGAACCGGAAGCCCGGCAAGCTCGTGCTGGTGACGGCGATCTCCCCGACCCCGGCGGGCGAGGGCAAGACCACCACCACGGTGGGCCTGGGCGACGCCCTGAACCGCATCGGCGAGAAGACCATGATCTGCCTGCGCGAGCCCTCGCTGGGGCCCTGCTTCGGCATGAAGGGCGGCGCGGCCGGCGGCGGCAAGGCGCAGGTCGTGCCGATGGAGCAGATCAACCTGCACTTCACCGGCGACTTCCATGCCATCACCTCGGCCCACAGCCTCGCGGCCGCGCTGATCGACAACCACGTTTACTGGGCGAACGAGGCTCAACATCGACGTGCGCCGCATCCACTGGCGCCGCGTCGTCGACATGAACGACCGGGCGCTCCGCCAGATCACCCAGTCGCTCGGCGGCGTCGCCAACGGCTTCCCCGGGAGGACGGGTTCGACATCACGGTGGCCTCCGAGGTGATGGCGGTGTTCTGCCTCGCCAAGGATCTCGCCGACCTGGAGGAGCGCCTCGGCCGGATCGTCATCGCCGAGACCCGCGACCGCAAGCTCGTCACCCTCAAGGACGTGAAGGCCACCGGCGCCATGACGGTGCTGCTCAAGGACGCGCTGCAGCCGAACCTCGTGCAGACGCTCGAGGGCAACCCGGCGCTGATCCATGGCGGCCCCTTCGCCAACATCGCGCATGGCTGCAACTCGGTCATCGCCACGCGGGCGGGCCTGCGGCTCGCCGACTACACGGTGACGGAGGCCGGGTTCGGCGCCGATCTGGGCGCGGAAAAGTTCCTGGACATCAAGTGCCGGCAGGCGGGCCTGGCCCCGTCGGCGGTCGTCGTGGTGGCGACCATCCGCGCCCTCAAGATGCATGGCGGCGTCGACAAGAAGAACCTCGGGGCCGAGAATATCGACGCCCTGGAGAAGGGCTTTGCCAATCTCGCCCGGCACGTCACCAACCTGCGCGGCTTCGGCCTGCCGGTGGTGGTCGGCGTCAACCACTTCCACGCCGACACCGACGCCGAGCACGCCAAGCTGAGGGAGCTGTGCCGCGAGCGGCTCGACGTCGAGGCGATCACCTGCCGCCACTGGGCGGAAGGCGGGGCCGGCGCCGAGGATCTCGCCCGCGCGGTGGTGAAGCTCGCGGCCGCCGAGCCGGCGCCGATCCGCCACGCCTACGAGACGGAGGCGCCGCTCACCGACAAGATCCGCGCGATCGCCACCAAACTCTACGGCGCCGCCGACATCCAGATCGAGACCAAGGCGGCGGGCAAGCTCGCCACCTTCGAGAAGGACGGCTACGGCCACCTGCCGATCTGCATGGCCAAGACCCAGTACTCGTTCTCCACCGACCCGAGCCTGATGGGCGCCCCCGAGGGCCACATCGTCGGCGTGCGCGACGTCCGGCTCTCGGCCGGCGCCGGCTTCGTGGTGGCGATCTGCGGGGAGATCATGACCATGCCGGGCCTGCCCCGGGTGCCGGCCGCCGACACGATCCGCCTCGACGCCAACGGCCAGATCGACGGGCTGTTCTGAGGATCGTCCGCGCCCGCCCTTCCCCTCGGCGGGAGGGCGGGCGCCGCCCCGGGATGCGCCTCACACCGTCCCGAACAGCGCCACCGCCAGCCGGGAATGCGCCTCGCGGAGCGCGCCGGTGTCGACGCCGAGCGGCTGCCCGTCGACCACCCGCCACTGACCCGCCACCATCACCCGATCGGCCCGGGTGGCGCCGCACAGGACGAGGGCAGCCAGCGGATCGTGCGCCCCGGAAAAACGCAGCTCGTCCAGGGTGAACAGGGCGAGGTCCGCCTCCCGGCCCGGCGCGATCCGGCCGATATCGGAGCGGCCGAGGCACGCGGCCGAACCCTCGGTCGCCCAGCGCAGGGCGTCCAGGTGCGTCACGGCCTCCGCCCCGTATGTGAGCCGGCTTAGCATCACGGCATGGCGCACGCCCTCCATGAGGTTCGAACTGTCGTTCGAGGCCGAGCCGTCGACCCCGAGGCCCACGGGTGAGCCCGCCGCCTCCAGCTCGCAGGTGCGGCAGCGGCCTGACGCCAGGGTCATGTTCGAGGTCGGACAGTGACAGATCCCGACGCCCGCCTCGCCGAGCCGGGCGACCTCGGCATCGTTGAAATGGATGCCATGGGCGAGCCAGACCCGATCGCTCAGCCAGCCGACCTCCTCCAGATAGTCGACGGGGCGGCAGCCGAACATCGCCAGGCAATAGGCGTCCTCGTCCAGCGTCTCGCCGAGATGGGTATGCAGGCGGGTTCCGTACCGGGCGGCCATGTCGGCGCTCTCGCGCATCAGGCGCTTGGTCACCGCGAAGGGCGAGCAGGGGGCGAGCCCGATCTGCACCATCGCCCCCGGGGCGGGATCGTGGAACAGGTTCAGCACCCGCTCGCAATCAGCGAGGATCGTGTCGTCGTCCTGGGTCAGGCTCTCGGGGGGCAGGCCGCCCTCCCGGTCGGACAGGCTCATGGAGCCGCGGGTGAGGGCGGCGCGGATCCCGAGAGCCCGGGCTTCCTCGACCTGGACGTCCACCGAATCCTCCAGCCCCTTCGGGAACAGGTAGTGGTGGTCGCCCGCCGTGGTGCAGCCCGAGAGCAGCAGCTCGGTATAGGCCACCCGGGTGGCGAGCCGGAATGCCTCCGGGGTGATCCGCCCCCAGACCGTGTAGAGCGCCTTCAGCCACGGGAAGAGCGGCTTGTTGATCGCGATCGGATGGGCGCGGGTCAGCGTCTGGAAGGCGTGGTGGTGGGTGTTGATCAGCCCGGGGACGACCACGTGGCGCGACGCGTCGAAGGTCTCGTCTACCGGGGCCGCCGGCCGGGCGCCCGCCGCCACGTGCTCGACGATGCGGGTGCCCGCGACGACGACACCGCCGCCGGCCCCCGCGGCCAGGATGGCGAGCGGATCGCGGATCCACAGGCGACGGGGACCCGGTTCAGCTGCATCGCCCATGCGTCCCATCGGTCCATCCGCTCGACAGGCGATGCGTAGCGGAGCGGCCGGAGCGCCGGCAAGCCCGGATGGCATCCCGCTCCGGCTCCTCCGCAGGGTGACGGCGGTGCCGGACCGACATCCCCAAGCCGGCGCTCAGGGTTGACGGGTCCGGGCGTGCTTGAGAAACGTCACGAAGACTGACCTATCACCCGTTGGGAGCGGCCGCGCCGTGACACGGACAGCCCCGCGCGAGGAGCCCATCGCGGCGAAACCCGTTCCGGGTGCTGCGCCGGCCGCCCTCGGCAGCGACGACCTGATCGAGCTTCTGTTCTTCGCCTACCGGGACTTCGTGGGCGATCCCGACCGGATCCTCGCCGCCTACGGTTTCGGCCGGGCGCATCACCGGGTGCTGCACTTCGTCGACCGCTACCCGGGGCTGACCATCGCCGAGCTGCTCGACATTCTGCGCATCACCAAGCAGAGCCTGAACCGGGTCCTCAAGGATCTGATCGGGCAGGGCTACATCGCGCAGAAGCCCGGCTCCAGCGACAGGCGCCAGCGCCTTCTGTACTGCACAGAGGCGGGCGCCAAGCTGGCGGCCGATCTCACCCGCGTCCAGGCCCGCCGCCTCGCCCGAGCGCTCGCCGCGCCGGATGCGCGGGGCTCCCCGGAGGATTTCCTGATGGCGATGATCGAGCCGGAGGACCGCGCTGCGGTCCGGCGCCTGATGGCGCGGCGGGGCGTGGGGGCCGAACAGCGCGCGAGCGAGGGGGTGCAGCGTGACGATGACCGCCCGGGCCGAGCTGCCCGACGAGGCGCCGCACGTCCTCGTCGTGGATGACGACCGCCGCCTGCGCGAACTGCTCGCCCGCTACCTCACCGACCAGGGTTTCCGGGTCACCGCGGCGGCGAGCGCCGCCGAGGCCCGGGCCCGGGCCCAGAGCGTCGTGTTCGACGCCATGGTGCTGGACGTGATGATGCCCGGCGAGAACGGCTTCGACTATGCCCGCAGCGTCCGCGAGACCTCGCAGGTGCCGATCCTGATGCTCACCGCCCGCTCCAACCCGAACGACCGGGTGATGGGCCTGGAGATCGGCGCGGACGATTACCTGCCCAAGCCCTTCGAGCCGCGGGAGCTGACGCTCCGGCTCAACAACATCATCCATCGCGGCGTCCGTCCCCGCGTGGCGGCGGCCGAGGCCGTGACCTTCGGGCCGTTCGCGTTCCGGATCGACCGGGGCGAGGCTCCGCCGGGACGACGAGGCTCATCCGCATCACCGAGCGCGAGCGGGAGATCCTGACGATCCTGGCGGCCGCCGGGGGCGCCAACGTGGAGCGCGAGCAACTCGCCGGCTCAGGAGGTGCGGCGGCGGAGCGCACCGTCGACGTGCAGATCAACCGCCTGCGCCGCAAGACCGAGGTCGACCCGGCCAACCCGGTCTTCCTGCAGACGGTGCGGGGCGTCGGCTACCGGCTGGCCGTGGACTGAGCCGGGCGGGCGCGGGTCACACCGCGCGCATCTCGTCGGGCTTCAGCTTGAGCCCCTTGGCGACCCGGGTGGAGAGGCTTCCCACCAGGGTGACCGCGCTCTGCGGCTCGGCCAGCGCGCGCACGGCCTCCAGCGCCTCCCCGGCGCTGGACTTCATCACCGCGTAGACCGTCGCACCCGAAACGCCGTCGCCGGGCGGGTCCGTCGTCACGGAGATGAGGAAGGTGGTGTAGCGTCTCCGCGCGCGTCCGGGCATGTCCCAACATGTGGCCTGTCGGCTAACCATCACAATGCCTGCGCCCGTATCCAACCTGGGACAAGGCCGGGTTATCCGACGCCGTCAGGCCAGCGCCAGATCGAGGCCGGGCAGGGGCAATCCCGCAAGTCTCATGCTCCAGACCTGCCCGGCGGCCACCGGCAGCGCGTCGGTGAGCGTCCCGGTGGTCACGATTTCGCCGGCCGTCAGCGGCGGGCTGACCGTATCGTTAGCCAGTACATCGACGAGATGGCTGAGGGCCGCCAGGGGCCCGGCCCCGAGCACGTTGCCGCCACCGCCCCGCTCGGCGACCGCACCGTCGCGCAGGAGGTCGACCGTGAACGCTCCGAGCCGGCCGATCCAGTCCTGCACATCCCGGGGGCGATCCGCACCCGCTCGCCGACCACCAGCAGCCCGTGCAGCCCGAAGGCCGCCACCGTGTCGGGAGCGGCGAAGCGCCAGCCGGGGAAGAGCGACTGCACGATCTCGAAGCCGGCCGCCACCCAGTCGAGGCAGCCGATCAGGGCCGCCTGATCCATGCCGGGCTCCGGGGCCCGGCCGAGCCCGAACACGATCTCCGGCTCGATCCGCGGCTCGACGAAGGCGGCGAGCGCCACGGGTCCCGTCAGCGCGGACCGGTCGCGCAGGGTCGTGTCGTAGACCTGTCCCCAGATCGGCGCGCGAACGCCGTACCGCTCCCAGATCGTCGTGTTGGTGAAGCCGATCTTGCGGCCGATCGTCCGCTCACCCCGCGCGACCCGCAGGCGGCGGATCTCCTCGGCCACCTGGTAGGCGGCAGCGAGGTCGAGGCCGGCATCCGACCCGGTCAGCGGGGCGATCTGGCGGCGATGCTCGTGCGCGGCCAGAATGGTTCGGGCGTGGGTCGCGGCGGAGGCGGAATCGGTCATGGCCGGCCTGTAGCATGCCGGCCAAGAGTCGGGGACGCGCCGGAAAGCGCGCCGCGTCTCCTTACCAGACCAGCCGCTCGATCACCGCGTCCGGGTGCACCGCCTGACGGCCGAGCCATTCGGCCACGTCACCCAGCCGGTGGTGCTCGGCCGTGACGCCGAGTTCCTCCGCGTGGATGCCCCGGGCGACCAGCAGGCTCGCGACGCCGAAGCCGCGCGCGCCCGCGATGTCGGTGCGGATCGCGTCGCCGATCGCCAGGACCCGGCCCGGATCCACCGCAGCGCCGCCGAGCGCGCCGCCCTTGGCCAGGGCTGCGTCGTAGACCGGCCGGTGCGGCTTGCCGGCATAGATCACCGCGCCGCCGATCTCGGCATAGGCCGCCGCGAGCAGACCCGCGCAGGGGATCAGGCGATTGCCGCTCTCGACCACGAGGTCGGGATTGGCGCAGATCATCGTGAGCCCGCGGGCCGCGAGGCGCGTGAGTTCCGGCCGGTAATCGTCGGCGGTCTCGCTGCGATCGTCGAACAGGCCCGTGCAGACGATGAGATCTGCCTCCTCCTCGAGGACCAGGGTGAGGTCGAGGCCCTGGAAGATGCCGAGGTCGCGCTCCGGCCCGAGATGCCGGATCCGCGCGCCCGGCCGGGCGGCGATCAGGTCGTGGGTGAGGTCGCCCGAGGTGAGGATCGCGTCGTAGGCCTCCCGCGGCACCCCGAACCGGTCGAGGATGCGCTGTACGCCGTCGCCGGGCCGCGGTGCGTTGGAGACCAGGACCACCCGGCGCGACCGTGCGCCCGGGAGGCCGCGGAAGCGGATCAGCGCCTCGCCCGCCGGCCCGTGGGCCTTCTGGCCGTCATGCAGCACGCCCCAGACGTCGCAGAGGATCAGGTCGTACCGGTCGGCGACCTCCGCGAGGCCGTCGAGGGTCGGGATCGGTGCGGGCATTGCGGTCATGATCGGTCCGGATTGGGGAAAGGCAGGAGGGTCCGCGGGTGGGGAGGCACAATCCGGTTTCCCGGGATCCTCACGCGATCGCAAGAGGGGCGCGTGCCGCGTCCGACGCGCCCTAGCGCCGGTCCGGCCCCAGCCGATGCTCGGCGAAGAAGTCGAGCATCGCCCGGGAGGCGTCGGGGCCCTCGCTGTCGGTATAGCTGCCCTCCGCGCGGCCGCCCGACCAGGCATGGCCGGCGCCGCGCACCCGCCAATCCTCGACGACGACCCGCCCCGACTCGTCCCGGTAGCGGGTGCGGGTGAAGGGATGGCCGCGGCCCTCGAAGGTCTCGGACCGCGCCGTCAGCCCCGCGATCTGGGCCTGCGCGAGGACCTGATCGGCGTTGCGCACGCTCACCGTGCCGTCGTCGTCGCCGTGGAAGACGATTGTCGGCACGCGGGTCGCCGTGGCGGGTGCGCCGAAGGGGGTGGTCGCGCCGAGGCCCGGCGCGCCGACCTGCATGGCCATCAGCGCCGATCCGAGATCGCGGGCGCAGCCGGCCGCGAGGCCCGAATGGACGCCCACCGCGGCGTAGAGGTCCGGATAGGCTCGGGCGATGTTCAGGGCGGCCGCGCCCCCGCCGACAGGCCGGCGATGTAGACCCGGGCGGGATCGATCGGATGGGCCGCCATCACGGCGCGGCTCAGGCCCGCGATGATCGCCGGCTCGCCCGATCCGCGGCCCTGGTCGCGGGGCTCGTACCAGTTCCAGCAGCGCTGGGCATGGGCCTGCCGGCTCTGGGCCGGATAGACGACGTACAGGCCCGCGCGCTCGGCGAGTTCGTTCATGCCCGTGCCGGCGGCGAAATCGTCGGGGTTCTGCGTGCAGCCGTGCAGCATCACCACCAGCGGCGCCGGCTCCTTGGGATGGCCCGGGATGAACAGCTTGTACTCGCGGGTACCGGCGGCCTCGGTATGGGTGAGGGTCACGAATCGGCTCCCGGAGCCGCTGTTCCGGCCGGCGGGGGGCGGTACGGGCTGCCGCAGCGGGTGGCCGAGCCCCTTCAGCACCGGTGCGAGGCCGCGCACGACTTGGCCCACCACCTCGCGCACCCGCAGGCCGGCCTCTGCCGCGGGCTCCCGCGGCGCCTCGGCCTGGACCTCTCGGCCGGCTTCGTCACGAGGCGCCGGAACCCGCGGGCGCGGGGCGGCCTTCTGGCCGCCCAGGCTCCGCTGGATGAGGGCGGTCGCCTCCTCCAGGCGGCCGAGACCCGTCAGGCGGGTGGCCTCGATCATGTCGGAGAACGGCGACGGGCCGGTCTCGTCGTCGCGCTCTCCGTCGCGGCTGCCGACATCCTCGGTCATGCGTGCGCGCCTCGCTGCTTCAGTCTTCCTGCCGCGGTCGGGACCTACGCGCCTGTGCCACCGCATGGGCGATCCTCACCATCCGACAGATGGTACGCCGACGGCGTATTGTGCATTGCAGTAAACGCCGATGTGCGATGCGGCAACATCCCTCGGCGCAGGAATGGCGGCAGCTCAGGCCGGATCGTCCGCGCCGATGTACTCGGCCCAGATCGCGGCGGGACCGAGGCTCGCCCGGAAGCTCTCGTGGCGGGCCCGTTCCGCGTCGGTCAGGCGGCTCCGGTAAGGCCGGGGCACCGCCGGCGCCGCGTGCTGGGCGGCCGCGAAGGCCGGGGCGGCGATCTCCGCCTCCAGGAGCCCGAGGCTGGTCTGCTTGCCGCCGAGCAGCTCGACATAGACCTCGGCCAGGATCTGCGCGTCGAGGAGCGCCCCGTGCTTGGTGCGCCGCGTGTTGTCGATGCCGTAACGGGCGCAGAGGGCGTCGAGGTTGTTGGCCGCCCCCGGATGCTTGCGCCGGGCCATCGGCAGGGTGTCGACCACGTCCTCCAGCTGGATCGGCGGCGGGGCGCCGTCCCCGAGCCGGGCGTATTCCATGTTGAGGAAGCCCACGTCGAAGGGCGCGTTGTGAATGACGAGGCGCCCGTCGCCGAGGAAGTCCAAGAGCTCGCCGACGATTTCCGCGAAGGTCGGCTTGTCGGCCAGGAACGCGTCGGACAGGCCGTGCACGGCGAACGCGCCCTCGGAGACCGGTCGCTGCGGGTTGCAGTAGCGGTGGAAGGTCCGGCCCGTGGGGATGTGGTTGAGCAGTTCGACGGCGCCGATCTCGATCAGCCGGTCGCCGCCCTTCGCCTCCGTGCCGGTGGTCTCGGTGTCGAGGACGATCTCGCGCAGCATGGGTTTGGCGACTCGCTGGGGCCGGAAGCGGAAGGCCGGACCCTAAGGGGATAGGCCGGAGGGGTTAACCCGCCGTGCCCGATCGTCCCCTGGCCGCTCACCGGGACGTGTTGCGATACACGCAGTCCCGCCCGCGATCCTCGTGCCCGCCCGGGCAGGCGGCGACGCAGGCGCCGGCCGCGAATTTCTTCGGCGGCGGGCAGGCGGCGGCGTACCGGGCCCCGGCCGGCGCCGAAGCGAGCAGCGCGAGGAGCGTCGCGGCCAGGATGCCGCCGGGCCGGACCGGATCGATCCCTCTGATGCGCCGCGCCATCCGCGTCCATCCCGCAACCGGCTCACCCCGGAACCACGATCGCAGATAGGCAACGGCGCGGCCGGATCATCCTCCGGCCCGGTGCGGCGGCGCACCTTGCCCCGTGAGCGCGGCCACGATCCGCGCCACCTCGGCCTCGGCGGCGGGAAAGCCCCGGCTCGTGTCGATGACGAAATCCGCCCGGGCCCGCTTCTCGGCATCCGGCATCTGCTTGGCGAGGATCGCCGCGAAGGCCGCCTCGGTCATGCCGGAGCGGGCGAGCACCCGGGCCCGCTGGACCTCCGGAGGGGCGCTCACCACCGCGACCGCGTCGCAGCGCGCCTCGCCGCCGGTCTCGTAGAGGAGCGGGATGTCGAGGACGACGAGGGGCGCCGCACCGTGCCGGGCGAGGAAATCCGTGCTCGCCGCCCGGACCAGCGGGTGGACGATCGCCTCCAGGGCCGCCATCCGCTCGGGGGCGTCGAGCACCGCCGCGCGCAGGCGGGTGCGGTCGACGCCGCCGGCCGCACCGAGCACGCCGGGAAAGGCCGCCCCGATCGCCGCGGCGGCCGCGCCCCGGGCCCGTAGAGGGCGTGCACGGCCGCGTCGGCGTCGTGGACCGGGACGCCCAGCCGCGCGAACATCGCCGCGGTGGCCGATTTGCCCATGCCGATCGAGCCGGTCAGCCCGAGCACGACGGGTCCCGGACCGGTCTTCGGCCTCATCCGGACAGATCCGCCACGATCCGGTCCCGCAGGCCCGGCGTGACCTCGGGGCGCAGGCCGAACCAGGCCGCGAAGCCCGGCACCGCTTGGTGCAGCAGCATGCCGAGCCCGTCCACGGCCGCGAGACCCCGGCGCCGCGCGGCGGCGAGGAGGTCCGTCTCCAGGGGCGCGTAGACGATGTCGGCCACCGCGGCTCCCGCCGGCAGGGGCGCGAGGTCGAGTTCAAGGGGCGGCTGGCCCTTCATACCGAGCGACGTGGTGTTGACGAGGAGGCCGGCCTCCTCCAGCGCCGCCGGCAGGTCGTCCCAGGCGAGGGCCGCGCCGATGCCGGGCGCCAGCGACGCCACCGCCTCGGCCCGGGCCGCGGTGCGGTTGGCGACCAGGATGCGCCGGATCCCGCGCTCGGCCAGCCCGACCACGATCGCCCGCGCCGCCCCGCCGGCCCCGAGCACCACGGCCGTGCCGCCCGCGCGTTCCGGCCAAGCCGCACCCAGACTCTGATCGAGATGGGCGCAGAAGCCCGGCGCGTCGGTGTTGTCGCCGCGGATCCGGCCATCGGGCTCCACCACCAGGGTGTTGACCGCACCGATCCTCTCCGCCCGGGGCGTCAGGATATCGGCGCCCGCGAAGGCGGCCTCCTTGTGGGGGATCGTGACGTTGCCGCCCCGGTAGCCGGAATCCGGCAGGGCGCGGACGAAATCCGAAAAGGCCTCCGGGGCGACGTCGAGACGCGCGTAGGAGCCCGGGATCCCGTGCTCGGCCAGCCAGTAGCCGTGGATCAGCGGCGAGCGCGAATGGGCGATCGGGTGGCCGACCACGAAGGCGCGGAGGGGTGCTGTGCTCATGCCGCGCAAGTCCCGGCGAGGCGGCAGGCCGGGCCGCCGGCCTCCTCGATCTGCAGGGTCGCGTGCCCGATGCCGAAACGCGTGCGCAGGCCCTCGGCGGTCTCGTTCAGGAAGCCGTTGCCGAGCAGGCGGTGGGTCTGATGGCCCTCTTTCATCACCAGATGGACCGTGAGGGCGACGCTGGTGGTGCTCATGGGCCAGATATGCAGGTCGTGGAGATCGGCGACGCCGGGCCGGCCGAGCAGGAAGCCGGTCACCGCGTCCGGGGAGATCTCCGGCGGCACCGCGTCCAGCGACATCGCCACGCTGTCGCGCAGGAGCCCCCAGGTCGCCCAGACGACGAGGCCCGCGACGACGAGGCTGACGGCCGGATCGAGCCAGACGAGCCCGGTCAGCTGGATCACGAGGCCCGCCACCACGACCCCGGCCGAGATCGCGGCATCGGCCGCCATATGCAGGAAGGCGCCGCGGATGTTGATGTCGCCCTTGGCGCCACTGGCGAAGAGCCACGCGGTCAGGCCGTTCACCAGGATCCCGATCCCGGCGACCACCATCACGGTCATGCCCGCCACGGGCTCGGGATGGACCAGCCGGACCAGGGCCTCCCAGATCACCGCCCCCATGGCGATCAGCAGGAACACGGCGTTGAACAGGGCCGCGAGGATCGAGGAGCCCCGGTAGCCGTAGGTGAAGCGCGCGCTGGCGCGCCGGCGCACCAGGATGGCGGCGATCCAGGCCGCCGCGAGGCCGAGAACGTCCGAGAGATTGTGGCCGGCATCGGCCACGAGCGACATGGAATTGCTGAGATAGCCGTAGATCGCCTCGATCACCACGAAGGCGGTGTTGAGCCCGATGCCGATAGCGAAGGCGGGCCCGAAATTCTTGGGCGCATGCGCGTGGCCCCTTGGCCCCCGTGGGCATGGCTGCCGTGAGAATGACCACCCTGGGCGGGGCCGCCATGCGCGTGGTCGTGTCCGGCCAAGACGGTACTCCCTCAGAAATCCAGAACCCCGGCGGCGCGCAGGCGGGCGAGGAGCGGCAGCAGCAGCAGGCCCAGCACGGTGCTGTGGTCACCCGCGACCGAGTCGAAGAGATGGATCCCCGGCCCTTCGAGCTGGTAGCCGCCGACGCTCGACCGCACCCGCGCCTCGCCGGCGCAGTCCACATAGGCCGCGATGGCCCGATCATCGAGGGGGCGCAGGGTGAGTCGGGCGGTCTCCACGAAGGCGTCCTCGACCGCTCCGGCGAGGGCGACGGCGGAATGAAGCGCATGGGTGCGGCCGGAGAGGCGGGCGAGCTGCGTCCGGGCTTCCCCGGCATCCGCCGGCTTGTGGAACACCGTGCCGTCGAGGTCGAGCACCTGGTCGGCGCCGATCACGATCCGCCCGGGGGATCGCGCGGCCACCGACGCGGCCTTGGCGCGGGCGAGCCTCAGGGCGAGATCGGGGGAGACAGGCCGGTGCTCTCCGCCTCCAGGGCGCGCTCGTCCACATCGGGGGAGGCGGTCTCCACCGGCAGGGCCGCGCTCTCCAGCAGGAGGCGCCGGGTCGGGCTGGTCGAGGCGAGGAGGAGCGGTTGCGAACCGGTCCAGGGCGAGCGCGGCATCGCGCCAGTGTCACGGATCCGGGGATCGGTGCAAGTGACGGGTGCAAGGCGGCGCGCGGGCTGCGACGAGCCCCGCCGTTGGGATGGACCGGTCGGCGGGGCTGTCGCGGGGCCGATACGCAACCTGGCGCCCGGAGATGATCCTGGCAGGGACCGGTTAGGAGAAGGTCAACGGACGGATCGCGCAGCCGGGCCGCTGCGTGCCGCGAAGGGACAGGTGTCGTGATGTTCCACGGAGCAGGAGCAACCGGTGTCCAAACCACCCCTCATCCTGAGGTGCCGGAGTGCAGCGGAGGCCTCGAAGGAGGTCTCCAGGATCGCGCGGCCGGCTGGACGGCTCCTTCTAGGCTCACTGCGCTCGCACCTCAGGATGAGGGCGCGGGTTGGAGGGCCGGGCTGACGGCGCGCGGCGATCGTCGCATACACCGCGCGCCCGGTCCCGCCGCCTCAGGTGTTCATCGAGTCGAAGAAGTCGCTGTTGCTCTTGGTCTGCCGCAGCTTGTCGAGCAGGAACTCGATCGCGTCGGTGACGCCCATCGGGTTGAGGATGCGGCGCAGCACGTAGGTCTTCTTGAGCGAATCCGGAGGCACCAGCAGCTCCTCCTTGCGGGTGCCGGAGCGGGTGATGTCGATCGCCGGGAAGATCCGCTTGTCGGAGACCTTGCGGTCCAGGATGATCTCGGAGTTGCCGGTGCCCTTGAACTCCTCGAAGATCACCTCATCCATGCGCGAGCCGGTGTCGATGAGCGCCGTGGCGATGATCGAGAGCGAGCCGCCCTCCTCGATGTTGCGGGCGGCGCCGAAGAAGCGCTTGGGCCGCTGCAGGGCGTTGGCGTCGACACCGCCGGTGAGCACCTTGCCGGAGGACGGCACCACGGTGTTGTAGGCGCGGCCGAGGCGGGTGATGGAGTCCAGAAGGATGACCACGTCGCGCCCGTGCTCCACGAGGCGCTTGGCCTTCTCGATCACCATCTCGGCGACCTGCACGTGGCGGGTGGCCGGCTCGTCGAAGGTGGAGGCGATGACCTCGCCCTTCACCGAGCGCTGCATGTCGGTGACCTCCTCGGGCCGCTCGTCGATGAGCAGCACGATCAGGTAGCACTCGGGATGGTTCAGGGTGATCGACTGGGCGATGTTCTGCATCAGCACGGTCTTACCCGTGCGCGGCGGCGCCACGATCAGGGCGCGCTGGCCCTTGCCGATCGGCGCCACGATGTCGATGATCCGCGGCGAGAAATCCTTCTTGGTCGGGTTGTCCAGCTCGAGCTTGAACCGCTTCGTCGGGAAGAGCGGCGTCAGGTTGTCGAAATGGACCTTGTGCTTGATCTTCTCGGGGTTCTCGAAATTGATCGTGTTGACCTTGAGCAGCGCGAAATAGCGCTCGCCGTCCTTCGGGCCGCGGATCGGGCCCTCGACGGTGTCGCCGGTGCGCAGGCCGAAGCGGCGGATCTGGGTCGGCGAGATGTAGATGTCGTCGGGACCCGGCAGGTAGTTCGAGTCGGAGGAGCGCAGGAAGCCGAAGCCGTCCTGCAGCACCTCGACGGTGCCGGATCCGATGATCTCGACCTCCTTGGCAGCGAGCTGCTTCAGGATCGCGAACATCAGCTCCTGCTTGCGCATGGTCGAGGCGTTCTCGACCTCGACCTCCTCGGCGAAGGCGATCAGGTCGGTGGGCGTCTTGGACTTGAGGTCCTGGAGCTTTACCTCGCGGACACCGTCGAGGACGGCGGGGACATTGGCCGGCTCCGCGGTCTCGATGTCGGCGAGGGCGTCGGGGTTTGGCGTCATGGGGTGTCTTGCAACCGACGAGAAGGTGGGAGGGCCGGTTCTGTGCCAAGCACCCGGGGGACGGGCGCCGAGGGGCGGGCCGCGCTGCGGCGAGGGGCCCGTGGATCAGGTTGGCTAAACCGTTCTGGTAGGACCCTCAAGGCTCACGGGCGCGCTGCGGCGCTGACCTTGTGATGAGGGCCCCGCACAGATAACGCGTTTCGCCCCTGCACTCAAGAGCCTCGCGGGAGCGCCGCGGCGCGGATAGACAGGTGACGTATCGAAGCGGCCCGGAACCGTGCCGAGACGGGACCGTTCCCCGTGCCGACGCTGCGGTGCAGCAGATCCGCCAACCCGAGAGCCCCGCCCGACGATCATGCGCGACGACGCCACCGGACGCACCCTCACCACGCACGAGCCGCGCCGGATCCCGTGGCTGGACATCGTCTTCGGCTTCGGCCCGATGGTGCCGATCGCCGTCGGCGCCGCCGTGGCGTGGTGGCTGAACGGACAGCCCCTCGACTATCTGGTCGCCCTGTTCACCCTGCTCTACGCGGCCTCGATCCTGCTGTTCCTGGCCGGGGTGCACCGGGGCGTCAGCTTCCGGACCGAGGGCGGCCCGCAGCTGTCGCAGATGGTGACGATGCTGGTCCTGTACGGTCTCGGATTGTTCAGCCTGCTCACCGCCGTGATGGGCAAGGCGGTGCCGGCGCTCGCGATGCTGATCCTCGGCTACGCCCTCATCGGGATCGTCGATCCGATCGCCGCGCGCGCCGGCGAGGTGCCGCTGGCGCATGCCCGCCTGCGGCCGATCCAGATGCCGATCGCCGTGGTGAGCCTCGCGGTGCTGCTCTGGCTCAAGCTGACGGCGCCCTACTGACAATCGTCCCGCCAATCTTGCCGCTCATCGGTCTCATGCTCTAGAGCCCGGCCTCAGAATCCCGCTCCGTCGGGGACGAGTCACTCCGGATGCCGGACCCGGAACGCCCGAGTCCGCGAGAAGCGAACGCGATCATGTCCAAGGCCGAGAGCAAGGCCGAGACCCTGAAGCCCCGCCTGCCGCGCGGCTTCATCGACCGGCGCGCCGACGAGATCGCCGCGCAGGGTCGAATGCTGGAGACGATCCGGAAGAGCTTCGAGGCTCTACGGGTTCGAGGCCCTGGAGACGCCCTTCGTCGAGTACACGGAGGCTTTGGGCAAGTTCCTGCCCGACCTCGACCGCCCGAACGCGGGCGTGTTCTCGTTCCAGGACGACGACGAGGCGTGGCTGAGCCTGCGCTACGATCTCACGGCGCCGCTCGCCCGGTTCGTGGCCGAGCACTACGACGCGCTGCCCAAACCCTATCGCAGCTACCGGGCGGGCTACGTCTTCCGCAACGAGAAGCCGGGGCCGGGCCGCTTCCGCCAGTTCATGCAGTTCGACGCCGACATCGTCGGTGCCGGCAGCGTCGCGGCCGATGCCGAGACCTGCATGCTGATGGCCGACACGCTGAACCGGCTCGGGCTCGGCGGCCAGTACGTGGTCAAGGTCAACAACCGCAAGGTGCTCGACGGCGTCATGGAGGCGATCGGGCTCGCCGGTCCCGACAAGGCCGGCCAGCGCCTCACCGTGCTGCGGGCGATCGACAAGCTCGACCGGCTGGGCGTCGATGGGGTGCGCGACCTCCTCGGCGCCGGCCGCAAGGACGAGAGCGGCGACTTCACCAGGGGCGCGGGCCTCGACGCGACGGCGATCGGCCGGATCCTCGCCTACGTGTCGTTCCAGGCCGATGCCGGGGACGGTGCCGACAAGGTGGCGTTCTGGGAAAAGTTCTTCGCCGGCTGGCACGACGCGGTGGGCGATTCCGAGACCGGCCGGGAGGGCATCGCCGAGCTGCACGCGATCATGCGCCTCTGCGCCGCCGCCGGCTACGGCCACGACGTGATCCGGGCCGATCCGAGCGTCGTGCGCGGGCTCGAATACTACACCGGCCCGGTCTACGAGGCCGAGCTGACCTTCCCGGTCACCAACGAGGACGGCCAGACCGTGCGCTTCGGCTCGGTGGCGGGCGGCGGGCGCTACGACGGCCTCGTCGGCCGCTTCCGGGCCGAGCCTGTGCCGGCGACCGGCTTCTCGATCGGCGTCTCGCGCCTGTTCTCGGCCCTGCAGCTCGTGGGCAGCCCGCTGCTCGCCGGCGCCGAGGCGCCCGGGCCGGTGGTGGTTCTGGTCCTCGACCGGGAGAACATGGCGGACTACCAGCGGCTCGTCGCGCTCCTGCGGGCCGACGGCATCCGGGCCGAGCCTCTATCTCGGCGCCGCCGGCATGAAGGCGCAGATGAAATACGCCGACCGCCGCCGCGCCCCCGTGGCGGTGATCCAGGGCTCCAACGAACGGCTGGCCGGCGAGGTCCAGATCAAGGACCTGATCGAGGGCGCCCGGGCGGCCGAGTCCATCGCCAGCAACGCCGAGTGGAAGGCGGCGCGGCCGGCACAGTTCTCCTGTCCCGAGGCCGACCTGGTGGCGCAGGTCCGCGCCGTGCTGGCCCGGCACTTCCCGGCGGCCGCCGGCTAGGCACCCCGGCATCGGGGGCGTCGAACGCGGCGCCCCCGGCGGCGTTGTTCTGTGCCGGTGACCGCGTTGGTGCCCGCACCGGCGCCGCGGAGAAGCCGGCATGCGCGCGAAGAGTCTGATCCTATCCACCGGGCTGATCCTCGCCGGCGCATGGCCCGCCTGGGCGGATTACCCGGCCCTCGACCGTCTGCCGAGCGCCGTCGCCCGCGCCACGCCGGGAACCGGCAGCGCGCCGGTCCTGAGCGCCGGGATGGCGGGTGCCCCGGTGGTCACGGCGCTCGCCCGGCGCAAGCCCGCCCGACGCCCGCGCGGCGTCCGGCTCGGCAGCGCCCGGCCGCTCTGACCGCATCCCGACCCCCGTTTCTCGGCGGGGGGCGGCGGGGGAGACTCTGCGCAATCCGGCACGCCCCGGCGTGCCGGCGCGCGGCCGGTTCACGGAAAGCGCGTGTCGCCAAGTCCGGCCGCGGTTGCTACAGAGCGCCCGCGAGGTGGATCCGATGACACGACCGGAGGCAGGCGAGACGGGGGCGGGGGATGCGGCGCGCACGCGGCTGCTCGCCCATCTGGCGGCAGCGGGATACCGGCCGGTGACGCCGCCGGTGCTGCAGCCGCTTGAGCCGTTCCTGGAACTGTCGGGCGAGGATATCCGCCGGCGGATCTTCGTGACCCAGGACGCGGCCGGGGCCGAATTGTGCCTGCGGCCGGAATTCACGATTCCCGTCTGCCGCCTGCACCGGACCCAGGCCGACGGCCAGGCGGCCGATTACAGCTATTGCGGCCCGGTCTTCCGGCTCGCTGCCGACGAGCCCGACGAGTTCTTCCAGGCCGGGATCGAGTCGATCGGGCGCACCGACACGCCGGCCGCTGATGCCGAGGTGCTGGGTCTCGCCCTGGAGGGCCTCGCCCTGTTCGGCCGCACCGATCCGTCGGTGCGGCTCGGCGATATGGGCCTGACCGTGGCGCTGCTCGACGGCCTCGCGGTCCCGCCGGCGGCCAAGCGCCGGACGCTCCGGGCGCTCGCCGCCGGGCGCTCCCTCGACGCGGTGACCAACGGCGGCGCAGGTGCCCGCCCCGAGGACCCGCATGCGGGCCTGCTGGCGGCGATCCAGGGCCAGGACCCGCGCGGGGTGCGCGCCTTCGTGGAGGACGTGCTGGCGATCGCCGGGATCTCGGCGGTGGGCGGGCGCAGCGCCGGCGAGATCGCCGAGCGCTTCCTCGCCAAGGCGGCCGCGCAGGCCCATGGCGGGACCGGGCTCAACGCCGAGAACCGCGCGATCCTCGACCGCTACCGGGCCATCGCCGGCCATCCGGACGCGGCCGCGCGGGACCTGCGGGCCCTGGTCGCCGACGCGCATATCCGCCACGACGCCCTGGCGGCGGCCCTCGACCTGTTCGAGGAGCGGACCGGCTTCATCGCGGCCCGCGGCCTGCCGATCGACCGGTTCCGCTTCCAGGGCAGTTTCGCCCGCAACCTGGACTATTATACCGGCTTCATCTTCGAGGTGACCGAGGGCGAGGGCCCGATCCTGGTCGGCGGCGGTCGCTACGACGGTCTGCTCGGGCATCTCGGCAGCCCGGCGCCGCTGCCCGCGGTGGGCTGCACCTTCTGGATCGAGCGCGTGGCGGGAGCCGGACGATGAGCGCTTCCGAGACCACCCTGATCCTGGCCGTCCCGTCCAAGGGCCGGCTGCAGGAGAACGCCAGCGCGTTCTTCGGCCGGGCCGGGCTGAAGCTGGCGCAGGGCGCCGGCGCCCGCGACTACCGGGGCAAGCTCGTCGGCGTCCCCGATGTCGAGGTGCGCTACCTGTCGGCCTCGGAGATCGCTGCGCAACTCGCCTCCGGCGCCGCCCATCTCGGGGTGACCGGCGAGGATCTGATCCGCGAGACCCTGCCGGACGTGCGCGGCCAGGTCGAGCTGCTCACGCCGCTGGGCTTCGGCAACGCCACGGTGGTGGTGGCGGTCCCGCAGGCCTGGATCGACGTGCGCGACATGTCCGATCTCGACGAAGTCGCGGCCGGCATGCGCGCCCGCCACGGGCGGCGCCTGCGCGTGGCCACCAAATACGTGAACCTGACCCGTCGCTTCTTCGCCGAGAAGGGGGTCGCCGATTACCGGATCGTCGAGAGCCTCGGCGCCACCGAGGGGGCACCGGCCGCGGGCTCGGCCGAGATCGTGGTCGACATCACCACCACGGGGGCGACGCTCAGCGCCAACGCCCTGAAGGTGCTGGACGACGGGATCATCCTGCGCTCCGAGGCCAACCTCGTCGCCTCGTTGAAGGCGCCCTGGGGCGAGAGTCAGCGGGCGGCGCTCCGCACGGTGCTGGGCCGCATCGCCGCCGAGGAGCGTGCCCGGACCACCCGGGAGGTGCGCGCTGCCCTGCCGGAGAGCGGCACCATCGACCTCGCCAGCATCGCGGGCCTGCACGAGGCGGAACTGCCCTACGGCGCCCCACGGGGGGCGGAGGGCGAGATCGTGCTACGCTGCAAGGAGGCCGCGGTGTTCGAGCTCGCCGGCGCCCTGGTCCAGGCCGGGGCGCGGGCCGTGACGGTGCGGCGGGTCGATTACGCCTTCGCGGCCGAGAACCCGCTGGCGGAGCGGCTGCTGGCGCGGCTCTGAGCGGTTCCCCCGGAGGTCCGCCCCCGCGTGAGGTTCCGGCCTCTGCGGGCGCCCTCCGCTATTGCGGTCCCTGCTTGGCGAACTCCGACAGGACCCCGCGCAGCACCTTGAGCCGCGCCGCGTAGGCGGCGCGCAGGCACGCGACGTCGGCGCCGCAGCCGCGGCGCTCCTGCAGCCACGCTTCCTGATCGTCCCGCAGCTTCGCTTGGCCGCCCATCGGCAGCACGCTCTTCAGGATCTCGAACCGGGTCGCCATCTCGACGTCGCTGTCGTTGAGGTCGAGATGGGCGCAGATCGCCGTCTCGTCCGGTGCCCCGGCCTTCTCGCACGGGAAGCTCGCGGCCCGGGCGGGTGCGCCGGTGGCCAGGACGGCCAGGGACAGGGCAAGGACGAGCGGCTTCGCCATGGGCTCCCAACGGCCTGGCTGCGGAAAGGCTCCGGCCGCCGCAGAAGCGGGACGCACCGCGCCGGGATCACAGGATCCCGGGATCAGAGGCCCGGTTTGACCACCGCCAGGATGACGATGCCGATCATCAGGAGCGTCGGCACCTCGTTGAACACCCGGTAGAACCGGTGCCCGCGGGTGTTCCGGTCGGCGGCGAAATCCTTGACCATCCGGGCGAGCCAGCCGTGGATGCCCGACATGGCCAGGACCAGCACGAACTTCGCCTGCAGCCAGCCGCTCGCGTAGAAGCCGCTCATCCAGGCGAGCGTCAGCCCGAACACCCAGGTGGCGATCATCGCCGGGTTCATGATCGCCTTGAGCAGGCGGCGCTCCATGACCTTGAAGGTCGCGCCTTGCGCCTCCGAGCCCGGCGGCAGGCTCGCGTGGTAGACGAAGAGCCGCGGCAGGTAGAGCATCCCCGCCATCCAGGCGATCAGGCTGATGACGTGGCCGGCCTTGATCCAGTCGTACAGCACGGGCCTAGCCAGCCCGCCCGCGGAGCCGCGCCAGCATCCGTTCGACATGGGCGACCGGCGTCTGCGGCGTGATGCCGTGGCCGAGGTTGAACACGTGCGGCAGGCCGGCGGTCGCCGCCAGGATGGAATCCACCGCGGCGTCGAGGGCCGCGCCGCCCGCGATCAGCGTATCGGGATGCAGGTTGCCCTGCGTCACCGTGGCAGTGGGTACCCGGGCGCGCAGGGCCTTCAGGTCCACCCCCCAGTCGACCCCGACCGCATCGGCGCCGGTCTCCGGCACCACCCGGGCATGGCCTTCGAGCCCCGAGCCGCGGGCGAAGACGATGATCTTGGCCCCCGGCACCCGGGCGCGGACGCCCGCCACCATCCGGGCGATGGGCTGGAGCGACCAGCGGGTGAGGGCATCGGCGGCGGGAGATCCCGGCAGGGCACGCTCGGCCACGTCGCCCACGGGCTCGACGGGGCCGGCCGAGGCCGGCACGGCCCGCGGCAGGGTGCCGGCATGGGATTCGAAGATCTGCACGGCGTCGGCCCCGGCCTCGAGCTGACGAACGAGATACTCGGTCTGCACGGCGACGAGGCGGTCGATCAGGGCATCAACCAGCGCCGTGTCGCCCTCGGCGAGCGCCCGCGCCGGGGCGAGGTCCGGGGTGCCGCGGCCGCCGATCATGTAGCTCGCCACCGTCCAGGGGCCGCCGCAGAAGCCGAGCAGCGTGGTCTCGCTGGGCAACTCGGCGCGCAGGCGTTTCACCGTCTCGAAGACCGGCGCGAGATGGGCCATGGCCGCCGGGTCGCCGGCCTCGCGCAACCGCGCAAAAGCCGCCCGTCCGTCGAGCGGATCGAGGCGGGGCCCCTCGCCCTCCACGAAGCGCACGTCCTGGCCGAGCGCGTGGGGGACGACCAGGATGTCCGAGAACAGGATCGCCGCGTCGAAGCCGAAGCGCCGGATCGGCTGCAACGTCACCTCGACGGCGAAATCCGGGCTGTAGCAGAGGTCGAGGAACGAGCCGGCCTGCGCCCGGGTCGCCCGGTATTCCGGCAGGTAGCGGCCGGCCTGGCGCATCATCCAGGCGGGGGGCGGTCCGATCGCCTCCCCTCGAGGACACGCAGCATTGTGCGTTGCCCCTGCGGTGTCCCCGTCATCTGCGCCCCCACCCCGCTTAGCCCATCCCGCATGCCCTTCGGCGCGCCTCCTGTCGAGTCGAGGCGCGTCGATCCCCACACAGGCCTCTTCGAAAAGAAAAGAGAGAATCTAGGAGTCTGTTTTTTCTCTTGGGGGGCTGAGAATCGGGAGCGCAAGCGCGTCCACAGGCGGTCCCCGGCGCCGCGCCGTTAACGGGGCTTTAAAGGATTTGCTCCATCTTGCGAGAACCGGATGGTCCGACAGGGCCTTGGCAACGCCGAGTCCTGTGCGCGCCCTCTGTGCGTCCCGGATTCTCCCACGCGCCCGGATTCCGCCTGTCCGGATCGACGGCCTGTGAACGGCGGAGTCGATAACCGGCGGCGCGTCTGCCCTGGACCGGCCCGGCAGGGCATCCTATCCACATTCATCGACTCCCTTGACGGCCGACGGTGGACAACGTAGGCCCGCGACGAAGGCGACCGATGGGCCGCAGCTACTTCCATCTCCACCTCGTCTCCGATTCCACCGGCGAGACGCTGATCAATGTCGGGCGCGCCGCGGCCGCCCAGTACGAGGGCGTGTCGGCGATCGAGCACGTCTACCCGCTGGTCCGCTCGGCGGCGCAGCTCGACCGGGTGATCTCGGAGATCCGGGCGGCGCCGGGTCTCGTCCTCTACACCCTGGTCGGCGGCGATCTCGGCGAGCGGCTGGAGGAGGTCGCCCGCGAGACCGGCTCGCCCTGCCTGTCGGTTCTGCGGCCGGTCCACGACCTGCTGCGCGCCTATCTCGGCGCCGAGACCACGGCGCGCCCCGGCGCCCAGCACATGCTGAACGCGGAGTATTTCAAGCGCATCGACGCGATGAACTTCACGCTGGCCCACGACGACGGCAACCTGCCGGAGGATCTGGAGGAGGCGGACGTGATCCTGCTGGGCGTCAGCCGGACCTCGAAGACGCCGACCTCGATCTACCTCGCCAATCGCGGCCTCAAGACCACCAACCTGCCGCTGGTGCCGGGCGTGCCCCTGCCACCGGCGATCGAGCGCGCCCGCAAGCCCCTCGTCGTCGGCCTGTTCGCCTCGCCGGAGCGGATCGTGCAGATCCGCCAGAACCGGCTCTCCAGCCTCAACGCCGACGAATCCTCGCTCTATGTCGACCGCTCGGCGGTGGCGGACGAGATCACGGCCTCGCGCCGGCTGTTCACCCGGAACCGCTGGCCGACGATCGACGTGACCCGCCGCTCCATCGAGGAGACCGCGGCGGCGATCGTCGACCTCTACCGCGACCACCGACTGAAATTCATCGCCGTGTAGGCGGAGACCTTTCAGGCGCCGCCGCTGAGGACGGCCCGCACCAGGGCGAGACCCGCCACCAGCCCGACCAGCCCGGCCGCCACCGAGGCCAGCACGTAGGCCGCGGCGGCCGCCGTCTCGCCGCGCTGGTACAGGCTGATCGCGTCGAGCGAGAAGGTCGAGAAGGTCGTGAACCCGCCGAGAACCCCGGTAGTGAGGAACAGCCGCGCCGGGTGCCCGGCCGCGCCCCGCAGGGCGAAGCCCTCAGCGAGCACGCCCATCAGGAACGAGCCCAGCACGTTGATGATCACG
This sequence comes from Methylobacterium sp. P31, assembly GCA_050632875.1. Taxonomy (GTDB): domain Bacteria; phylum Pseudomonadota; class Alphaproteobacteria; order Rhizobiales; family Beijerinckiaceae; genus Methylobacterium. The sequence goes on from JBODSC010000001.1 coordinate 1,484,186, forward strand.
GTGGCGAGGGGAAAGCCGAGGCCCGGCAGCAACCGCGCCACCGCGACGTTGACCCCGTGGCGGAAACCGCCGCCGAGCCCGGCCCCGAGGATGACGATGAGGGTATTGATCATGCCTGCCCTTCCGGTTCGGTCGGGCAGCCTCGTCGTGTCGCGGCTTCGGCGCATGGCCCCACCGCGGACGGCTAAAGGCGCGCCCGTGCGGTAGGAGCCATCAGCCCGGTACGCGGATGCCGGGCGGTTGTCGGGGAGCTCCATCCCCATCACGGACAAGCTTAGCGCAGGAGCCGCGGCAGGGGAATCCGGTTTTCCGGCTCCCCGCGCCCTGCCGTCCCGCCGGCCGTGTCAGCGCGCGAAGGCGAAGTGGCTGCGCTGCTCGATCTGCGCGGCGTAGAAATCCTCCACGACCTCGCGGACCACCTCGGCCAGCTCGTCTCCCCGGCGCTCATCGAGCTGTATGTCGCTGCCCACGGTCCGGCCGACGGCGCAGCTCGCGGCACCCGGCACGAGACGCTCGTTGTAGCGCTGGTTCAGGCCCGAGACCGAGATGTAGTTGCTGCCACCGAGTTCCGGACCGTACTTGATCTTGATCTTCTGCTCGGAGTCGATCCCGCGCAAACGCGCGCACAGGCTGATGAAGTTGTCCTGGTCGATCTTGGCCTCGAGGCCGGTGATGCTTCCGTGAACGTTGTCCTCCTCGTTGAGGACCTCGGCCATGAGGTTGAGGACCCCGACGACCGGTTCCAGCGCCCGCGTGCCGTCCTCCAAGAGCTTCTTGCGGAAGTCATTGCTGCGGGCATCGGCCTCCTGCAGCCGCGCGCGGAACCTGTCCTTGACCTCGTTCGCGCGTGTCATCGCGCTCCTCCCTGGTGGTTCGCCCGATGCTTTACCGCTCGGGCATCCAAGCCTAGGGAAGCAATTCAGATGACGCAAGATAGTGCAAAATATTGATGCCTGCCCAGATCCTGGGCCGTTGCACAGGAATAATACTTGCTTATCTCCTGTGCAATGGCGGGTCTCGGCCGGCGCCGGTTACTTCAGGAGCTGCAGCAGGCTCCGTCCGGCCGGGCTCTTGAGTTCCTTCGCGTCGAGCTTGCCGTCGTTGTCGGGATCGGCCGCCTTGAAGCGCTGCTCGACCAGGGCGAGGTATTCCTTGCGGTCCAGGGTGCCGTCGGAATCGGGATCGGCCGCCTTCAGATCCTTCTTGCTGATCCGGCCCTTCAACTCCTTCGCGTCGACGGTGCCGTCCTTGTCCTTCTCGGCACTGTCGAAGACCTTCCCGGCCGCGGCCTGAGCCTCGGCCAGATCGACGGTGCCGTCGTTGTCGGTGTCGACCATCTTCAGGGTGCGCTCGGTGCCGGAGGCCCGGGCGAAGGCCGGGGCCGAGAGTACGGCCGGGACGGCCAGGCCGAGGACGAGCGTCGCGGCCAGCGCGCAGGCGGGTCTGTTCAGGATCGCGGGCATGAACGAAATCTCCGGTGGCGATCAGTGCCGGGAGCCCAAGCCGCTAGCCGGCGGGCTGTTCCCGGAGACGCGTTCACAAGCCGACGATCAGGCCGCCGATCCCGTGCACGGAAGCTCAGCGGGCCGGCCCGTCGAGGGGCGCGAGCCGGTCCGATCCGGCGGGGGCGTCGGCGACACGCTCGGAGCGGCAAAGGGTGCGGGTCAGGGCCCGGAGATCCGGGGCGGGGGCACCCGACGCGCCGAAGACCGACCGGTCGAGGGCGGCGAACGCGGCCGCAAGGTCGGGGCGCGCCCGCCAGATCCGGGCGAGACCCGGGGCTTCCCGCATCGCCGCGTCCAAGGCCGCACGAAACCCGGCCGGGTCGCCCGCGCGGGCCGCCACGCGCAGCGCGCGCCGGGCCGGGGCCGACAAGCGCAAGGCGGGTCGGGCGAGACTGAATCCGATCAGCGCGAGGCCCAGCCCGAAGGCGGCGAGCGCCGCGGCGGCGACCGCGAGCGGCGAGGGGATCGGGGGCGGCGCCGCGCCGGTCTCGCGGTCGGGCAGGCCGCCGCCGATCTGCCGGGCCGGGATCTCGGCCTCGCGCATCGTGCGGGTGTTGGTGTCGAACCAGGGGATCGCGATGGCGTCGAGGGGGATGATCTCCGGCACGCCGGGCTTCACGTCCCACTGGTAGGTGGCCCGGGCCACGGGGCCGGAGGGTGTCAGCAGGGTCTCGCGGGTGACCGGGCCCGCGAAGGTGATGATGCCGCGGGTGCGCATCACCGGCCGTGGCGGCAGGCCCTCGGCGACCATGCCCTGGGCCTCCAGGGTGACGATCCGCCGGGTGGTCTCGCCGACCTTGATGGTCTCGGGGTCCGGGCTCCAGGAATCGGTGATTGATACGTCCTTGGCGGGCAGCCACCAGGGCTCCTTGGCGTCCGGGCCGCCCGTGGGCTCGGTCCATTGCGCCACCGGGAACGGGATCGGCTTCGAGCGGACCTCGACAACCCGGCGCTCGCCGACGTCGTTGACGGTGAGCTTGTGGATGAACGGCTCGATGGTGAACTGACCCGCGTGATGCGGGAAGACCGCCACGGTTCGGTCGAAGGCGAGGGCGCTCTGGCCGTCGGGAAGCTTGGTCTTGCTCCAGTGATCCCGGCCGAGCTGCGTCCAGGAGAAGTTCGCCAGCGAGGGCTGCACCACCTCCTCCAGCAGGATCGGCTGCTTGTAGACCCCGTGGATCTTCAAGAGCACCATCTCGCGCGGGAAGGGCGCGCTGTTGCCGTTGAGGCTCCGCCGTGACCGTCAGGGTGAGGTCGCCCGGCTCGATTTCGGCCCGGGCGGGGAGGGGGGCGAGGAGGAGAACCAGGGTAGCGAGCAGGATGCGAGCCCGCCCGCCCCCTTTGCGGGGGAGGGTACCCTGCGCAGCAGGGGGAGAGGGGAGCGACGCTTGAGGCACGGTCCTGCCCGATGTGAAGGCGACCGCCTCATCCGGACGCGTTGCTCCCCTCTCCCGATCCCTGCTGACGCAAAGGGCGCCCCTCGGGCCACCCTCCCCCGCAGAGAAGGGAGGGGCTGCGTGCAGCGCGGAAACCCGGAAGAAACTCACCACGGGTTGCTCCCGGCGGGAATCGCGGTACCGGCCTCGACCCGGCGGGTCTGCTCGGCGCGCAGGCGCAGCTTGAGATAGCGGCCGGGATCGTCCGGCAGGGTCTGGAGCCAGAGCCGGTCCGGGCGGATCTCGTGGGCCTCGAAGCTCTTGGTCACCCGGCGGACCTCGCGTTCGGGGGCCTCGGCCACCATGGCGGAGCCGCCGCCGGTCCGGCCGCGGCCCGCCGCGTCGCCGGCCGAGCCCCGGGCCTGGCCCTTGCCGGTGTCGATCGATTGCTGCTCGGCCTTGCCGCGGCGCGCCACCTTGCTGTTGCCGGGCAGCGAGGCGCTGGCGTTCGACTCCTTGTTGCCCGCCAGGCCCTCGCCGCTGGAGGCGGCGTTGATGTCGTTGTTCTGGTCCCGGTTGGCGGTGTTGTTGTAGCGGGCGCCGTACTGGCCGGTGCCGTTGGCGATGCCGCCGCCGGGGCCGCGGTCGATCACCTCGGCCTGCATCCGGGCGATGAGCGAGCGGTTCGCCTGGGCGTCGGCGTCGCGGGGGTTGAAGCGCAGCGCCTCGTCGTAGGCGGCGAGCGCGCCGTCGAGGTCGCCCGACTTGGCCAGGGCATTGCCGAGATTGTAGCTCGCCCGGCGGCCGCCGTTGCGGAACAGCACGATCGCCTCGCCGTAGCGGCCGGCCTCGTAGAGCGCGGCGGCGCGCCAGGCCGGATCGTCGAGCACATCCGCGGCAAGTCCTGGCAGGCCGAGGCCCATCAGCAGCCGTCCGAACCCGGTGCGGGGCTGCGAGACGGCGAGCAGCGCCAGGAGGCCCGTTCCCGCGAGCGCGAGTCCGGCGACCCGGGCGAGGCGCCGCCAGCGCGGCGGCAGGCCGGCGCGGAGCGGGGCGGCGAAGCCTGGATAGGGCAAGGTCAGCCGCATCACGCGCTCCTGCGGAACAGGACCAGGGCCGGCAGGGCCGCGAGCAGCAGCAGCCAGCGCCCGAAATCCGCGTAGGCTAGGACTCCGTAGCCGCCGGCCGCGAGGTGCTGGGCGAGGCCGGCGCCGACCGCGTCGAGCACCGGGCCGGGCGTCGCGATGTCGGCGACGGTGCCGCCGCCGGCCCGGGCCAGCGCGTCGAGGGCCGCCCGGTCGGGTTTCGGCGCGCCGGGTGGTAGCGGCTTGTCGGCGGGCACGAACAGGGCCTGGAGCCGCCAGCCCTGCTGGGCGATCGCCCGCGCCTCCCGGGTGGCGGCCTCGCCGATCCCGTCGCCGTCACTGATCAGCACCACGTCGGCCGCCACCACGTTGGCCTCCGCCAGGGTGCGGCGGGCGAGCGCCAGCCCGCGCTCGGGATGGGAGCCGCGATCCGGTACCGTGTCGGCGTCCAGCGCGAACAGGGTGGTGCCGAGGCTGTCGCGGTCTGTGGTGGGGGAGGCGGCGAGATAGGCGTCGCCCGCATAGACCACGAGGGAGATCACCCGGGTGCCGGCGGCCTCGGCCACCGCGGCGGCGGCCTGTCGGACACCCTCGAGATTGCCGCCCTCCGTGACCGACCGGGAGAGATCGACGACGATCACGGTCTCGTCGAGGTTGCGGAAGGTGTGCCCGTCCGCCCGCTCCACCGCGGGGCCGGTCAGCGCGAGGGTGATCAGCCCGGCGGCCAACGCGGCGGCGAGGTTCGCCTGCCGCCGCCCGCCGAGCACGGCGCCGGTGCGGGCGAGGTGGGTCATCAGCGCCGGGTCCACCGCCCGGGCCCAGTCGCCCAGCGGCGCCGAGCGCCACGCGGCGCGCAGCGCCAGCAGGGCGACGACCGGGATCGCCAGGAACCACCAGGGGCGTAGCAGCGCGAAGGCGTGCAGGGCGCTCATCGGGCCGGCGATCCCACCCAGACCCACATCCTGAGGTGCCGCGTCAGCGGCCTCGAAGGAGGGCTCCAGGGAGCCCGCGGCCGGCTGGAGGTCTCCTTCGAGGCCTCCGCTGCGCTCCGGCACCTCAGGATGAGGGCGTGGATCGGATCAGCGGCAACACGCGGCGGCATCACGCCCCCTCCGGCTGGCCAGAAGTGCGGCGGCGCTGAGGAGCGCCAGGGCAGCCGGCCAGGGCCAGAGGTCCCGGCGCAGCGGCAGGGGCGGGGCCAGGGCACGGCCGCCCTCCAGCCGGTCGATGGCGTCGGCGACGCGGACCAGATCCTCGGTGGTGCGCACCCGGAACGCCTCGCCGCCGCTCGCCTGCGCCATGTCGCGCAGGGTCTCGGTGTCGACCACGTCCTGCTCGCCGTCGGCATCGGCCATATCGCGGGGGCCTAGGGCGATGGTGTAGACCTTGATGCCCAGCTCCCCGGCGAGTTCCGCCACGTCCTTGGGGGCGGTCTGGCCGGCATTGTTGGCGCCGTCCGAGAGCAGGATCACGGCCTTCGCGGCCTTGTCGCCGGACTTGCTCCCGGCGGCCTCGCCCCCGGCATCCCGCGGGTCCAGGCGCCGCAGGGCGAGCCCGAGGCCGTCGCCGATGCCGGTGGAGCGGCCGCTGATGCCGATCGTCGCCTCGTCGAGGGCGCGGGCGACCGCGGCGGTATCGAAGCTCGGGGCCGCCGCCACGTAGGCCTGGTCGGCGAAGATCACGAGGCCGATCCGATCCCCGGCCCGGCGCCGGATGAAGTCGGTGCCGACGCGCTTGACCGCGTCGAGCCGGGTCACGGTCTCGCCGTTGAGGGCGAAGTCGCGCCGCTCCATGGAGCCGGACAGGTCCATGGCGATCATGATCTCGCGGCCTGAGGCCGGGAGCGCGGCGGCCGGCATCACCACGCGCGGGCCGGCGAGCGCCACCACCAGGGCGATCCAGAGCGTCCAGGTGAGCACCGCCCGGCGGCGCCCGCGGGCGGCGAGGTCGACCCCGGAGCGCGCTTCGCCCACCAGGGTGTCGGGCACGCGCAGGGCGCCGCTGCCGCCCTCCTGCTCGGCCGGGATCAGGCGCGCCGCGAGGAGCGGCAGGGGCAGGGCCAGCAGGATCCAGGGGGCGGCCAGATCGAAGGCCGACAGGAGCGCGCTGAGCCAGGCGGGCAGGAGGCCGCTCATGTCCGCAACCGTCCGATCAGGCGGCCGAGTTCGGCGTCCAGGGCATCGAGGTCCGGCGCCTGCCGGCGGTAGAGCCCGTCGGCGAGCACCTGCCCGGCGCCCCGGGTGAAGAAATCCGTCTTGAGCAGCGCGTCGAGGCGGGCGGCCCAGTCCACCCCAGCGGCCCGCAGCTCGGCGTCGCCGCCCAGCGTCCGGCCCAGGCGGCGCAGCAGGCGAGCCTGGGCCACGAGACGGGCCTCCGGGTCGAGGCCGCGGCTCCGGGCAAGCTCGGCGAGCGCCGCGCGGCGCAGGCTGGCCCTGGATCGGCCGCGCAGATACCGCACCAGCCCCACCAGCAGGGCGGCCAGGAATCCCAGGGCCGCGGCCGCGACGATCTCGCCCTGCACGGCTCCCGCCGCGCCGCCGGGCAGGTGCAGACCGCGGAGCTGGTCCAGGCCGAGCGGGGTCTCGGCGGGATTCATCGGACCGACCGGCCAGATCCGGCCTCACAGCACCGCATCGAGACGCTCCATGAGCGGCGCATAGGCTTCGGGTCCCGCCTCGACATCGAGGCGCACGCCCGCGATGCCGCGCCGCGCGTAGTCGGCGAGCCGCGCCTCGGCCCGCCCCGCCGGCATCGCCCCCGGGAGTGCGGTCCCGCGGCGTCCGTCCACCAGGGCGAAGGGGTAGAAGCCCGGCGGCCGGGCGCGCTCGAAGGCGTCGCTCACCAGGATCAGCCGGATGGCGATCCGCTCGGCGAGAAGCGTCAGGAGGCTCGTCGAAGCCCGGGCCGGGGGCGTCGAGGGCGCTGGCGACGACGAGGTGGCCGCCCGCGGGCAGCAGGCTGCGGGCGAGGCCGAGCGTCGACTCGAGCGGCGGCTCCGCACGGGCCGGCGATCCCGAGATTGCTTCCAGGGCGTCGGCATGGGCCTGGGCGAGGGCGCCGGTCACCGCGATCATGGCGCGCTCGCCGCCCGCAGGCCGGAGCACGGTGGGTGCGCCCGAAGCCGCCACCGCGAGGCCGACCCGGCCGCCATCGGCGGCGACCCGCCAGCCGAGCAGCGCCAGGGCCTCGGCGGCCGCCACCGAGCGCAGGGCCCGCCGGGTGCCGAACAGCATCGAGGGCCGGAAATCGGCGAGCAGCACCACGGCGCGGTCGCGCTCGTCGTGGTGCGTGCGCACGTGCAGCTGCCCGGTCCGCGCGGTGGCGTTGCGGTCGATGAAGCGGCGGTCGTCGCCCTCGGACCAGAGGCGCACGTCTTCCGGCTCGGAGCCGCGCCCGCGGCGGCGGGTGACGATGCCGCCGGGCAGGCCCGCCAGCGTCCGGGTCGCGGGGGCCGAGCCCCGCCGGGCGAGATGGCGCAGGCCCATCAGCGCCTCGCCCGAGAGGTGGATGCCCCTGTCGGCGCTCCCGTCTCCCTCCCGGCTGCGCAGCATCGACTCCCTTGCAGACGTGGGAGGGGATCCGCGGCGCGCCTGCCCGAGCCCGAACACCGTCAGAGCGCCCGCACCCGCTGCACAAGCTCCCCGATGAGCCACCGGGCGGTCCTGCCCTCGGCGGCCGCCCGCCACGTCAGGCCGATGCGGTGGGAAAGGGCGTCCCGCGCCAGCTCGGTGACGTCCTCGGGGATCACGTGGTCCCGGCCCCGCAGCCAGGCCCGGGCCTTGCCGGCCATCATCAGCGCCAGGGTGCCCCGCGGCGAGGCCGGGTGCTCGATCATGGCGCGCAGGTCCGGGGCCGCCGCGTCGGTGCGGGTCGCCGCCACAAGCCGCACGAGATAGTCCTTGAGGGCCGGCGACACGTAGGTGGCGAGCGCCGCCTCCCGGGCGGCGCGCACATCCGCCAGCGACAGGCGCATGGTCATGGCGTCGACGTGATGGGTGATCTCGCCCTCCACGAGGTCGAGGATCGCCCGCTCGGTGGTCTCGTCGGGCATGTCGACCACGACGTGCAGGAGGAAGCGGTCGAGCTGCGCCTCCGGCAACGGGAAGGTGCCGGCATGCTCGATCGGGTTCTGGGTCGCTACGACCATGAACGGGTCGGACAGCCGGTGCGTGTGGCCCGAGACCGTGACCTGACCCTCGGCCATGGATTCGAGCAGCGCCGACTGCACCTTGGGAGGCGCGCGGTTGACCTCGTCCACCAGGACGAGGGCGTGGAACAGGGGCCCGGGCAGGAACTCGAAGGTGCCGCTGTCCTGGCGCCAGACGGTGGTTCCGGTGAGATCGGCCGGCATCAGGTCCGGGGTGCACTGGATGCGCGCGAAGGAGCCGTCGAGGCCGTCGGCCAGCCGCTTGACCGCGCGGGTCTTGGCGAGACCCGGCGCGCCCTCGATCAGCAGGTGGCCGCCGGTCAGGAGCCCGATCAGCAGGCGCTCGACGAGGCCGGTGCTGCCGATCAGCCCGCGCTCCAGCCCCTCGCGCAGCGCCATGACGCGGCCGTGCAGGCCTTCGTCCGGGACGATCTCGGGCCGGCGTTCGGCGAGGACGGTGCTCATGCGGAGAAAATCCTGCGTGGACCGCATCCGCCCGGCAGGCCGTGTCCTGGGCCGTGTCCTGCATCCTGCACGTCTCCTCGGCCGGGTCCCGAATTCTTAAGGGATCCTCAGCCTCGCGCCGGTGTGCCCGCTGCCCGGTGCGGCCGTCAATCCCGATCCGGCCCCGCTTTCGGACCTTGCCCGGGCCATGGTGTCACGGTTTCGTCACCTCCCCGCTCCCATGAGACCGCGGATGACCAGCTACGCCTCCCTCCCCGAGGAACTCAAATCCGCCATCGGCCTCGTCGTGGCCTTCGTGCTCGGCACGGTGATCGGGGCCGAGCGGCAGTACCGGCAGCGCACCGCGGGCCTGCGCACGGCCGTGCTCGTCGCGGTGGGGGCGTGCGCCTTCGTCGATCTCGGCATGCGGCTGACCGGCCCGGACGGCGGCACCCGCACGGTGGCCTACGTGATCTCGGGCATCGGCTTCCTCGGAGCCGGCGTGATCATGAAGGAGGGCATGAATGTCCGCGGCCTCAACACGGCCGCCACCCTCTGGTGCTCGGCCGCGGTGGGCGCGTTCTGCGGCGCCGACCTGCCCCTCGAGGCCGTCTTCGTGATGGCGGCCGTGCTCGCCTGCAACACGGCACTCCGGCCGCTCGTGAACGCGATCAACCGCGCGCCGATCCGAGAATCCGAGACCGAGGCGACCTACGAGGTCCAGGTCACCACCGCGCCGGGGAGGCCGGGCCCGCCCAGGATCTGCTGGTGGAGCGCCTGGAGGCGGCGAACTACCCGGTCGGCAGCGTCGAGATCGAGGAGCGCGGCGAGACCGCGGTCGACGTGGTGGCGACGCTGATGGCCAGCGCCGTGAAGGCCGAGGAACTCGACGCCGTCACGGCCGAGCTGGCCCGCGCCCCGGGCATCCGCCACGCCACGTGGTCGGTCCAGACAGCCGACTGAGCGTTTGGGCTTGGCCTCTTCGGGACTTGGCCACTTCAGGGATTTGGCCTTTCCGGACTTAGCCTTTCCCGACTTGGCCGAGGCCACGAAACCTCCGCACCCGATCGGGCCTTATCCGCCCGATCCCGGAGGAGAACCATGACCCAATCACGGAAAAGCGCGCTGATCGTCGGAGCCTCGCGCGGCCTGGGGCTCGGCCTCGTCGAGACCTTCCTGAAGCGCGGCTGGCGCGTCACCGCCACCCAGCGCGCGCCGTCCCCCGATCTCGCCCGCCTGAACGCGGATGCCCTGCGCGTCGAGACCGCCGACATCGACGACGATGCCGGCGTCGCCGCCCTGCACGACCGCCTCGCCGCGGAGCGCTTCGACCTGATCTTCGTGGTGGCGGGCGTCGCCACCCAGGCACACGACCCGCTGCACGCGGTGCCCCGGACGGTGGCCGCGCATGTCTATCTCACCAACGCGATCAGCCCGATCCGCTTCGCGGAAATCTTCCTGGATCGCCTGGCGCCCGGCGGCAGCATCGCCCTGATGAGCTCGATCCTCGGCAGCGTCAGCCTGAACGAGGCCGGCGGCTGGGAGACTTACCGGGCCAGCAAGGCGGCGCTGAACACCCTGGCGCGCAGCTTCGAGATCCGGCACCGGGCGGAGAACGTCTCCGTTCTGATCCTGCATCCCGGCTGGGTGCGCACCGACATGGGCGGGGCGGAGGCCGATATCGACGTGACGACCAGCGTCACGGGCCTCGCCGACGTGATCACCGCACAGCTCGGTCGGCCGGGTGCCCACTACCTCGACTACCGGGGCGAGACGCTGCCCTGGTGACGCGACGGTGAAGCGACGCCGCTGCGGGCCGGTTAGCGGCGGGGATCGAGGGGCGGCTGCGCCGCTCGATCACCACGGTCGGGCGGGTGCGCCGCTCGACCACCACGGTGCGGGGTGCCCGGCTCGGGCTCGCATGGGTCAGGATCCGCTCAGGGACGCGCTCGGGCTTCGCCTTCTTGGCCGCCAGGACGTGCGGGCGGATCTCCTCGACCGGCAGGCCCATCAGGCCCGCGGCGATCTCCACCTGCTGCTCGACATCGTCGGCGAGATCCTGGGCGGCGGCGACCGCCTCGGTCACCGTCGGCGGCTCGCGGCGCACGCGGATCGGCGGCAGGTCGGCGAAGCTCTTCGGCGTCTTCTTCACGGGGCGACTCGCGGTCTTCATGCGTAAAGACATAGCGCCTTCCGGGCTGGTTGTGCAGTGCATCAAAAACGTGTGACCGACGTTCCCGGCACATGCCTGTCGGGCGACTGATGCCGCGCTAGGCAGGTCGGCGACCGCAGCGTCGAGCACACGAACAATCCTTCGGCAGAATCCTTCCCAACCTGCCCGGGATGCGACATAGGAGCGCAGGACGGGGTGCGCAACGGGCTGGCGATTACGGGACCGGGATCGGCCTTAAGCGAAGATGCGCGGTCGCGCGTGCTAGAGTCGCCGCATGCTTGAGACGCTCGATCCCCGGCTCACGCCGGCCCGTCCCGATGTTGCCGACCTCCGTCTGCGCGGCCGGGTCACCGCGGCGCGCTACGTGGCGGCTTCACCGCGCCGGGTCACGGCCCCCGCGGCCCCCTGCGCCGGGCCCCGTCGGCGGAAGCGGGGCTCGATACCGAGGCGCTGCTCGGCGACGCCGTCGACCTGTACGCCGAGGGAGACGGTTTCGCCTTCGTGCAACTCGTCCGGGACGGTTATGTCGGCTATTTGCCGGCCGCGTGCCTGGGCCCGGCGGAGCCTGAGCCAACCCACCGGGTCACGGCGCTGCGCAGCTTCCTGTATCCCGAGCCGGACCTGAAGCGGCCGGTTCTCGGCCATCTGAGCCTCGGGGCCCGCCTCGTCGTGACCGGCGAGACCGGATCCTACTTGGAGACGCCGTCCGGCTACGTGTTCGCCAGCCATTGTGCGCCGATCGGAACGCGCGAACCGGACTACGCGGCCACCGCGGCGCGGCTCGTCGGGACGCCCTACTTGTGGGGCGGCCGCACCAGCCTCGGGCTCGACTGCTCCGGCCTCGTGCAGCTCTGCCTCGATGCGGCGGGCCTGTCCTGCCCGCGCGACGCCGACATGCAGGAGCGGGATCTCGGACGGGCCCTGCCGCTCGACCTCGCGGCCCTGCGGCGGGGCGACTTCGTGTTCTGGCGCGGCCATGTCGGCCTGATGCTCGATCCCGAGACCCTGATCCACGCCAACGGCCACCACATGGCGGTCGCGATCGAGCCCCTGGCCGAGGCCGTCGCCCGGATCGAGACGAACAGTTTCGGGGCGGTCACTGGCCTCCGGCGGCTCTAGCCCGCGCGCCCGAAACCGCGCGGCAATCGTGCTACAGAGGCGCCTCGCGGCCGTCTTCCTGCCCGGTTCCTGGGCTAGTCCTGTTGACAGGATAGCCCCGCCCTCGCCACATCGCCCGCATGACCGCCGAAACTGCGCCCCTCGAGCCCGTCCCGGGCACCGCCGGCAAGCCGCCGCTGGAGATCCTGCTCTGCGCCCCCCGCGGCTTCTGCGCCGGCGTGGTGCGGGCCATCGACGTGGTCGAACGGGCTCTCGCCATCTACGGGCCGCCCGTCTACGTCCGTCACGAGATCGTGCACAACAAATACGTGGTCGAGAGCCTCAAGCGGAAGGGCGCCGTGTTCGTCCGCGAGGCTCGACGAGGTGCCGGACGGCGACGCCCCGGTGATCTTCTCCGCCCACGGCGTGGCGAAGACCGTGCCGGCGAACGCCGATTCGCGCGGCCTCACCACCATCGACGCCACCTGCCCGCTGGTGACCAAGGTCCACCGCGAGGCCGAGATTCATCACAAGCGCGGCCGCCACGTGCTGCTGGTCGGCCATTCCGGCCATCCCGAGGTGGTGGGCACCATGGGCCAGCTGCCCAAGGGCTCGATCACCCTGGTGGAGGACCTCGACCAGATCGAGGCCCTGACGCCCGAGAACCCCGACAATCTCGCCTGGGTGACCCAGACGACCCTGTCGGTGGACGATACCCGGCACATCGTCGACGCGCTCAAGAAGAAATTCCCGAACATCACCGGGCCGCACAAGGACGACATCTGCTACGCCACCACCAACCGCCAGGAGGCGGTGAAGCAGGTGGCGCCGCTGGTGGACGCCCTGATCGTGGTCGGATCCTCGAACTCCTCGAACTCGCAGCGCCTGCGGGAGGTCGCCGAGCGGGTCGGCTGCCCGATCACGCGCCTCGTCCTGCGCGCCGAGGAGATCGACTGGGCGGCCTTCGAGGGGGTGCGCAAGCTCGGCCTCACGGCCGGCGCCTCGGCCCCGGAGGTGCTGGTCGAGGAGATCATCGACGCCTTCGCGGCCCGCTACGACGTGATGGTCGACACGGTCTCGACCGTGATCGAGGACATGGTCTTCCCGCTGCCGCGCGAGCTGCGCAGCGAAGCCGCCGAGTAGGCGGTTCCGGGGGCCAAGTCTGGCGCCAAGTCTCACGGGCCTATCCCGTCTCCGCCCTCATCCTGAGGCGCTCGTGCGGAGCACGAGCCTCGAAGGAGGGCTCCAGGAATCGCGCGGCTGGCTGGAGGACTCCTTCGAGGCCTCCGCTGCGCTCCGGCACCTCAGGATGAGGGCGCGGGTCGGATAACTCGCACCGTCTAGGCTTCCCAACCAGAGCGCGAACACGTGGCCGTCTACACCGAGGTATCCGACGCAGCGCTCGCTGACTTCCTGTCCGCCTACGCGATCGGCAGCCTGCTGTCCTACAAGGGCATCGCCGAGGGCGTCGAGAACTCGAATTTCTTCCTGCACACGACCGAGGGCTCCTACATCCTGACCCTCTACGAGAAGCGGGTGCGGGAGGAGGATCTGCCGTTCTTCATCGGGCTGATGGAGCATCTCTCGGAGCGCGGCCTCGCCTGCCCGCAGCCGGTGCGCGACCGGGCCGGCACGGCACTCGGGCGCCTGTGCGGACGACCCGCCGCAATCGTGAGCTTCCTGGAGGGCGTCTCGGTCAAGATGCCGGGCGTCGAGCATTGCCGGGAACTCGGCCGCGCCCTCGCCGAGCTGCACGCGGCCGGCCGGGATTTCGCGATGGTGCGGGAGAACAGCCTCTCGGTCTCCTCCTGGCGCCCGCTCTTCGCGCAGGCGGAGGCCCAGGCCGATTCGGTCGCGCCGGGTCTGGCGGAGCGCACCCGCGCCGACCTCGCGCTCCTCGAGGCGCACTGGCCCCGGAACCTGCCGGGCGGGGTGATCCACGCGGACCTCTTCACCGATAATGTGTTCTTCATCGGCGACGCGCTGTCGGGCCTGATCGACTTCTATTTCGCCTGCACGGACGCCTTCGCGTACGACCTCGCGGTGTGCCTCAACGCGTGGTGCTTCGAGGCCGACGGCACCTTCCACCGGGACAGGGCGGCGGCGCTGATCGCCGGCTACGAGGTCGTGCGCCCGCTGGAACCGGCGGAAGTCGCGGCCCTGCCGATCCTGTGCCGGGGCGCGGCGCTCCGCTTCATGCTCACCCGGCTGGTGGACTGGCTGAACGTGCCGCCGGGCGCCCTGGTGAAGCCGAAGGACCCGCGGGAATTCGATCGCCGGCTCACCTTCCACCGGCAGGCGCGGGACGCGCGGGATTACGGGCGGCAGGGCTGAGAGCGGGATGAGCACCGACGTGACCGCGGCCGGCGGTGAGACCGCGGCCGAACCGAAGCGCGTGACGATCTACACGGACGGCGCCTGTTCGGGGAATCCCGGGCCGGGCGGCTGGGGCGCGATCCTGATCTTCGGCGACACCCGGAAGGAGCTCTCCGGGGGCGAGGCCCACACCACCAACAACCGCATGGAGATCCTGGCGGCGATCGAGGCACTGGATGCGTTGAAGCGCCCCTGCCGGGTCGATCTGTTCACCGACTCGCAGTACCTGCGCCAGGGTATCACCGGCTGGATCCATAACTGGAAGGCGCGGGGCTGGCGCACCGCCGACAAGAAGCCCGTGAAGAACGAGGATCTCTGGCGCCGCATCGACGCCGCCCGCGAGCGCCATGACGTCGCGTGGCACTGGGTGAAGGGCCATGCCAGCGACCAGCTCAACAACCGGGTCGACGCCCTGGCCGTGGCGGCGATGCTGCCGTTCAAGCGACGCTGAACCGGACGCTCCCTCCCGCGATGGAGTGAAGGAGCGGGCCCCCCGGCCCGTCTCGCGCGCCCTCAATCGGTCTGGCCGTCGAGACCCAGCCAGTGGCGGCCGTCGCGCGCCAAAAGGTCGTCCGCCGCCTTGGGGCCCGTGCTGCCGGCCGGATAGAAGGTCACGTCCGCCTGCGGCCAGCCCTTGAGCAGCGGATCCACCGCCGCCCAGCCGGCCTCGATGTTGTCGGCCCGCTGGAACAGGGTCGCGTCGCCGATCATGCAATCGTAGAGCAGCGTCTCGTAGCCGACATTCGGCGTGTCGGGGAAGAAATCCTTGTAGCGGAAGCCGGACCGCACCCGGCCGATCTTCATCTGCGGCCCCGGGACCTTCACGTTGAACTCCGTGCTGACCCCGTGCTCGGGGTCGATCAGGATCCGCATCACGGTCGGGCCGAGATTGGCGTTGGGCGTGGCCTCGAACATCTTGAACGGGGCCGGCTTGAACAGCACGGCGATCTCGGTGCGCCGCCCGGTCATGCGCTTGCCGGTGCGGATGTAGAAGGGCACCCCCGCCCAGCGCCAGTTCTCGATGTTGAGCTTGAGGGCGATGTAGGTCTCAGTGACCGAGTCACGCGCCACATGCGGCTCGTCCCGATAGGCCGGCACGTCGCGCCCCTCCGAGGTGCCGGCGGTGTACTGGCCGCGCACCGCGTCCTCCGGCGGGATCGGGCGCACGGCCTCGGCGAGCTTGGCCTTCTCGGTGCGGACGGCTTCCGCATCGAAGGAGTTCGGCGGCTCCATGGCGACCATGCAGAGGAGCTGGAACATGTGGTTCGGCACCATGTCGCGCAGCGCCCCGGTGGGCTCGTAGAAGCCGCCGCGCTCCTCGACGCCGACCGTCTCGGCGGCGGTGATCTGGATGCTGTCGATGTATTCCCGCCGCCAGACCGGCTCCAGCAGCCCGTTGGCGAAGCGGAACGCCATGATCGACTGCACCGTCTCCTTTCCGAGGAAATGGTCGATCCGGTAGAATTGGCTCTCGTCGCCTTGGCGGAGGATGCGGGCATTGAGCTCCCGGGCCGAGGCGAGGTCGGAGCCGAACGGCTTCTCTATGACGACTCGGCGGAAATGCCCGTCCGTCTGTCTGAGCAGACCGGCCTGCCCGAGCCCGTCCACGATCGTCCCGAAGAAGCGCGCCGCCACCGCGCAGTAGAACACGGCGCTGCCGGTGACGCGCTGCGCCACCGCCGCGAAGGTCTCGGGCTTCTCGAAGTCGCCCTTGAGATAGTGCAGCCGCTCGCGGATGAAGCCCCAGCTCTTGGGGTCGATGTGGTCGGCGTGGAACTCCGAGGTGGGATCCTTGCTGAACGCCTCCAGGGTCTTGGTGAGGTTGTCGCGCAGCGACTCGTCGGTACCCTCGCCGTGATCGACCCCCAGGATCGAGAAGCCCTCGGGTAGGAGACCGGCGCCGGCGAGATTGTAGAGCGAGGGCATCAGCAGGCGCTTGGTCAGGTCGCCGCCCGCGCCGAAGATCACCAGCGTACAGGGCGGTGCCGGCTTCGTGCCGCAGGCCGCCTTGTCCGTGAGGGCTGTCATCCGCTCGGCCATCCCTGACTCCCGTCTGGCTGCACTGCAGCGAGCCGGCCTGACAACCCGCCGCGGCGGGGCCCGTTCCGGCGCCCATGGCGCGCTGCCGGACCGATCTTAGGACTGCGAAGAACCGGATACCTACCCGTCCGCCGGGTCCTGAACCCGGGCCGCCGCGCCCGCGCGGGCTACTCGTCGGGACGGACCGCCTGGCCGCCCCGGTCGATCGGCAGGCTCGGGCCCTTCAGCTCCGAATCGCTCGGCAGCGCGCGCATGTCCCAGCCCCCGCCGAGGGCCCGGATCAGCGTGACGGCCGCGGTGAAGCGGCTGAGCCGCACCTGAAGCGCATTGACCTCGTTGGTGACCAGCGTGCCTTGCGCGGTCACCACGGTGGTGAAGTTCTGGGTGCCGGCCCGGTACTCGTTGAGGGTGATCTCCACGGCCTTGCGTGACAGGTCGACCGCGATGTCCTGGGCCTTCTGCTGCTGGCCGAGGATGCGCAGGGCGGCCATCTGGTTCTCCACCTCGGCGAAGGCGGCGAGCACGACCTGCCGGTAATTGGCCACCGCGGCGTCATAGCCGGCCTCGGCCGAGCGGAGGGCCGCCGTGCGGGCGCCGCCGTCGAACAGCACCTCGCTGCCGGACGCCGCCACCGACCAGACCTGGTTGGCGGCCGAGAGCAGGCCGTTGCGGGTTGCCCCGGAGATGCCGCCCTGGGCCGAGATCGTCACGGTGGGGAAGAAGGCCGCCACCGCCACGCCGATGCGCTCGCTCTGCGCCTGTACGAGACGCTCGGCCTGGGCGACGTCCGGCCGCCGCTCCAGCAGGTCGCCGGGGATCCCCACCGGCACGCCCGGCGGGTTCCGGCCGATGCCGGCCACCGGGATCGACACCTCGGAGGGCGGCCGCCCGATCAGGGTGGCGATGGCGTTCACGTACTGCACCCGCGTCAGCCGCACCGCGATGGCCTGGGCCTCGATGGTCTGGACCTGGGTTTGCGCGGTGATCACGTCGGAGCGGGCCGCCACGCCGGCGGCGTACTGGTTCTCGGTGATCGCCAGCGTCTTCTTGAAGTTCTCGATGTTCTCGTCGAGCACCTTCTGGAGTGCATCGGCGTAGCGCACGGTCAGGTAATCGGCCGCCACCTCCGCCTGGATGGTCAGTCGGGTCAGCGCGATCGTGGCGGCATCGGATTGCGCGAGCGCCGCCTCGCTCTCGATGTTGCGGCGCGTGCCACCGAACAGGTCCAGTTCCCAGCTCGCCTGGCCCAGGAGCGACACGTTGGTGCGCGTGGTGCTGCCGCTGCCGGTCCGGGTGATGCTCGGCGCACCGATCACGGTCGGGTACAGGGCGGCCTGGGCCGAGGCGACGAGCGCCCGGGCCTGGCGGTAATTCGCCACCGCCTGCCGGAGGGACTGGTTGTCCACGTCCACAAGACGGATCAACCGGTCGAGGGTCGGGTCCCTGAACACCCGCCACCAATCGCCGCGCTCGACGGCGTCGCTGGGCCGGGCCTCGCGCCAGCCCCTCTTGCGCGCGGCGACGTAGGCCGGGCTGTCCTCCCGCACGCCGCCCTGCTTGTAGGCGAGCGGCGTCTCCACGGAGGGGCGGGCATAGTCAGGGCCGACCACGCAGCCGGCGAGGACAGGCGTGGCGAGAAGGAGGGAGCCCAGCCCGCGAAGACGGCCCGTCGCCTCGCCGAAGCTCCGGGCGGGTGACAGGATAGGCGCGCGTCTGAACGTAGCCGTGGCTGTTTCACGTGAAACCTTAACCATCACTCTCCGGCCGGCAGTGCCGCTTCTCCGCCCCGTCCGGCGCGTCTGCGGCGGTCGAGCACCCTGTGCCGGAGGCGATCGAGGGTGAGGTAGACGACGGGGGTGGTGTAGAGTGTCAGGATCTGGCTCACAATCAGCCCGCCGACGATAGCGATGCCCAGCGGCTGGCGCAGCTCGGCGCCCTCGCCGTTGGCCAGGATCAACGGCACGGCGCCGAGCATGGCCGCCAGCGTCGTCATCATGATCGGCCGGAAGCGCAGGAGACAGGCCTCGCGGATCGCGTCCACGGGATTCGCGCCCCGGGTCCGCTCCGCGTCGAGGGCCACATCGATCATCATGATCGCGTTCTTCTTCACGATGCCGATGAGCAGGAACACCGCGATCAGCGCGATGATGGTGAAGTCGGTGCCGGTCACCAGCAGGGCCAGCACCGCGCCGACGCCGGCCGAGGGCAGGGTGGAGAGGATCGTGAGGGGATGCACGAAGCTCTCGTACAGGATCCCCAGCACCGCGTAGACCGCCAGGATCGCCGCCAGGATCAGGAGGGGCTGGCGCGAGGCCGAGGCCACGTAGTTCTTGGCCGCCCCGGCATACTCGCCGTGGATGGTGGCCGGCAGGTGCAGGGAGGCCATCGCCCGGTCGATGGCGTCGGTAGCGTCCGACAGGCTCTTGCCGGGCGCGAGGTTGAACGAGATCGTCGTCGCCACGAACAGGCCCTGGTGGCTCACCTGCACGGGGGCGCTGCCGGGCTCGATTCGCGCGAAGGCCACGAGCGGGATCATCTTCTCCTTGGCGGCCGAGACCGGCGCGCTCGACGAGGCGCCCCCTTGGCGGCCGCGATGGCGTTGGCCGAGGCGTTGCGGGCCGAGTCGGACGCGATGGCGGCGGCATTCGACGCCGTGTCGGCCGTGCTGACAGAGGCCGCGGCTGCAGCCGCCGCGACGGCGCCCGTGCTCCCCGACCCGGCGCCGACCGCGCCGGTGCCGGTGGCGGCACCCGCGGCGCTCGCGGTCGCCGCCGACGTGCTGCCCGGGCTGCTGGTGCCGGTCGCCGCGTTGGTGTTGACGGTCCCGCCCGCCGCCACGGTGCCGGCCACCGCGTTGGTAACCGCCGAGCCGGGTGCGTTGCCGCCGGAGGTGGAGACGTAGATCCGCTTCAAGGTCTCCGGCGTCTCCAGATAGCGCGGCGCGATCTCCATCACGACGTGGTACTGGTTGAGCGGGTTGTAGATGGTCGAGACCTGCCGCTGGCCGAAGGCGTCGTAGAGGGTGTTGTCGATCTTGATCGGCGTGATGCCGTAGCGGAACGCGGTGGCGCGATCGATCACCACCCGGCTTTCCAGGCCGCCTTCCTGCTGATCCGAAGTGACGTCCGCGAAGGTCGGGTCCTTCTGGAGCGCGGCCAGCAGCTTCGGGGCGGCGGCGAACAGCTCCTCGGCGGTGTCCCCCTGCAGGGTGTACTGGTACTGGGCGAAGCTCTGGCGGCCGCCCATCTGCAGGTCCTGGCGCGGGAAGACGTAGAGCCGGGCGCCTGCCACCTGCGCCAGCTTTGGCCGGAGCCGCGCCATCACGGCGGAGATCGGCGCCCGCTCGTTGAGTGGCTTCAGCCCGACGAAGACGTTGGCCGAGTTGGTGCCCCGGCCGCCCGTGAAGCCGACGACGCTCTCGACGGCCGGATCCGCGCCGACGATCGCGGTCGCCTGCTTGAGCTTCTTCTCCATCGACTGGAACGAGATGCGCTGGTCGGCCTGGATGCCGCCCATCATCTGACCGGTATCCTGCTCGGGGAAGAAGCCCTTCGGCACGATGACGTAGAGGTAGACGTTGAGGCCCACCGTGGCGAGCAGGCTCAGCAGCACGAGACGCGGGTGGGCCAGTGCCACCGTGAGCGTCCGTTCGTAGGCGCCGAGCAGCCGGGAGAAGCCGCCCTCCAGGAACCGGATCAACAGGTTCGGCCGGCGCCCCGGCTTGCGTCCGTGTCCCTCGGCCCGGAGCAGCCGGGCGCACATCATCGGCGTCGTCGTGAGCGACAGGACCAGGGAGATCAGGATCGACAGCGACAGGGTGATGGAGAATTCCTGGAAGACGCGGCCGACGAGGCCGCCCATCAGCAGGATCGGCAGGAACACCGCGATGAGCGACAGGCTCATCGAGATCACCGTGAAGCCTACCTCCCGGGCGCCGATCAGCGCCGCCTGGAGCCGGGGCTTGCCCTCCTCGATGTGGCGCTGGACGTTTTCCAGCACCACGATGGCGTCGTCGACCACGAAGCCGGTGCCGATGATCAGCGCGGTGAGCGAGAGGATGTTGAGCGAGTAGCCGAGCAGGTACATCGCCGAGAAGGTGCCGATGATCGAGATCGGCACGGCCACCGCCGGGACCAGGGTGGCGCGCCAGGAGCGCAGGAAGCCGAAGACCACCAGGATCACGAGGCCGACCGCCACCAGCAGCGTCTCCTCGGTGGCCGAGAGCGAGGCGCGGATCGTGGCGCTGCGGTCGCCGGTGAGCTTGATGTCGATGCCGCCGGGCAGAGCCGCGGTGATCTGCGGCAGGGCCTCCTTCACGGCCTTGATGGTCTCGACCACGTTGGCGCCGGGCTGCTTGTAGACGAACAGCAGCACGCCCGGCTTGCCGTTGACGATGCCGAGGTTGCGCTTGTCCTCGACGCCATCGACCACCTCCCCGACATCGGTGAGCTTCACCGCGGCGGCGTTGCGGTAGGCCACGATGATGTCGCGGTAATCCGCGGCCTTCCGGCCCTGGTCGTTGGCGTAGAGCTGGTAGCGGCGGCCCCCGGCATCGATCTCGCCCTTGGGCGAGTTGGCATTGGCCGAGGCGAGCGCCGCCCGGATGCCTTCGAGGCCGATCCCGTAGTTGAACAGGGCAGTGGGATCGAGCTCGACCCGCACGGCCGGCAGGGAGGAACCGCCGATATCGACGTTGCCGACGCCGGGCAGCTGCGAGAGCTTCTGCTGCACCACGGTGGCGGCGGAATCGTAGACCTGGCCGCGGGTGAGCGTCTCCGAGGTCATGCCGAGGATGATGATCGGCGTGTCGGCGGGGTTGAACTTCCGGTAGGTCGGGTTCTGCCGCAGCGAGGTCGGCAGGTCGGCCCGCGCCGCGTTGATGGCGGCCTGCACGTCGCGCGCCGCCCCGTCGATGTCGCGGTTCAGGCCGAACAGCAGCACGATCCGGGTGGAGCCCAGGGCGTTCGTAGACGTCATTTCGTTGACGTCCGCGATGGCGCCGAGCCGCCGTTCGAGGGGCGCCGCCACGGTGGTCGCCATGGTCTCCGGCGAGGCGCCCGGCATCTGCGCCTGGACGAGGATCACCGGGAAGTCGATCTGCGGCAGCGGCGCAACCGGCAGCTTCAGAAAGGCGAACAGCCCGGCGAGCAGCACGCCGATCGTGAGCAGCGTGGTCGCGACCGGCCGCCGGATGAACGGCTCGGAGATGTTCACGGCAGCGCCTCGCCGCCCGCGAGGTCAGGATCGCGCCGCCCGGAAATCCGGCGCCCCAGCCGGTCGAAGGCCAGGTAGATCACTGGGGTCGTGAACAGGGTCAGCACCTGGCTGACGATCAGGCCGCCCGCGATGCAGATGCCGAGCGGCTGGCGCAGCTCCGAGCCGACTCCGGTGCCGAGGATCAGCGGCACCGCGGCGAAGAGCGCCGCCAGCGTCGTCATCAGGATCGGCCGGAAGCGCAGCAGGCAGGCCTGGAAGATCGCCTCCCGGGGCTCCAGCCCGTCCTCGCGCTCCGCCTGGAGCGCGAAGTCGATCATCATGATCGCGTTCTTCTTCACGATGCCGATCAGCAGCACGATGCCGATCACCGCGATGATGTCCAGCGACAGCCCGAACAGCATCAGGCCGAGGAGCGCCCCAATCCCCGCCGACGGCAGGGTGGAGAGGATCGTGATCGGGTGGATGAAGCTCTCGTAGAGCACGCCCAGCACGATGTAGACGGTGACGATCGCCGCCAGCACGAGGAACAGCTCGTTGCCGAGCGCCGACTGGAAGGCGAAGACCGAGCCCTGCGGCACCACCCGGAACGAGGCCGGCAGGCCGATCTCGGCCTTCGCCCGTTCGATCGCCGCCACGGCCTGCCCGAGCGCTGCCCCCGGGGCGAGGTTGAACGACACGGTGGTCGCGGGAAACTGGCCGAGATGCGAGATCAGGAGCGGCGCCCGCCGCTCGCTGATCCGCGCCACCGCGGAGAGCGGCACCTGCCCGTTGGTCGCCGTCGAGGAGGGCAGGTAGATCGAATCGAGGCTGCGCAGGGTCGTGTGCAGCTTCGGATCGGCCTCCAGGATCACCCGGTACTGGTTGGACTGGGTGAAGATCGTCGAGATGATGCGCTGGCCGAACGCGTCGTAGAGCGCGTTGTCGATGGTGGCCGGTGTGATGCCGTAGCGGCCGGCGGTCGGCCGGTCGATGCTCACGTAGGCGGCGAGCCCCTGGCCCTGGTGGTCGCTCGCCACGTCCGCCACCACGGGCGACTTCGCCAGGGCCTCGGTGAAGCGCGGCACCCAGGTCTCGAAATCATCGAGGTTCGGGCTCTCGAGGATGACCTGGTACTGGGTCGCCGAGACCGCCGTGTCGATGGTCAGGTCCTGGACCGGCTGCATGTACAGGCGCGTGCCGGGCTCGTTGGCGGCCGCCGCCGAGATCCGCCGGATGATCGCGCTGGCGGCCGCCGTCCGCTCCTCCCGCGGCTTGAGATTGATCAGCATCCGGCCGGAATTGAGCGTGACGTTCTGGCCGTCGACCCCGATGAACGACGACAGGCTGGCCACGTCCGGATCCTTGAGGACGATCTCGGCCATCCGCTGCTGGCGCTCGGCCATGGCCGCGTAGGCGACGGATTGCTCGGCCTGCGTGATCGCCTGGATCACACCCGTATCCTGCACCGGGAAGAAGCCCTTCGGGATCACCATGAACAGGTAGGCGGTGAGCGCGAGCGTGCCCAAAGCCACCAGCAGCGTCAGGCCCTGGTGGTCGAGGACGACCCGGAGCGCCCGGCCGTAGGCCGCGATCGTGCCGTCGATGGCGCGCCGGCCGAGGCGGGAGAGCACGCCCTCCCGGCGGGGCTGGGCCTCGGGCACGTGCTTCAGGAGCCGCGCGCAGAGCATCGGCACCAGCGTCAGCGAGACCACGGCCGAGATGACGATGGTGGCCGCCAGGGTGATGGCGAATTCGTGGAACAGGCGCCCGACCACGTCGCCCATGAACAGGAGTGGGATCAGGACCGCGATCAGCGAGACGGTCAGCGAGATGATGGTGAAGCCGATCTCGCGGGAGCCCTTGAGTGCCGCCTCGAGGGTGAATCGCCGGCCTCCACGTGCCGGGCGATGTTCTCGATCACCACGATGGCGTCGTCGACCACGAAGCCGGTGGCGATGGTCAGCGCCATCAGCGACAGGTTGTCGAGGGAGAAGCCGTAGAGGTCCATCACCGACAGGGCGCCGACCAGCGACAGGGGCACCGACAGGCTCGGGATCAGGGTCGCCGACAGGCTGCGCAGGAACAGGAAGATCACCAGCACCACCAGGGCGATGGCGAGGCCGAGGCTCGAACTGCACGTCCTCCACGGAGGCGCGGATCGTGGTGGTGCGGTCGGTGAGCGGCGCCACCGCCACGGCGGCCGGCAGGCTCGCCTGGAGCTGCGGCAGCAGCGCCTTGATCTTGTCGACGGTCGCGATGACGTTGGCGCCGGGCTGGCGCTGGATGTTGAGGATCACGGCCGGCGTCGCGTCGGCCCAGGCCCCGAGCTTCGTGTTCTCCGGCCCCTCGACCACGTCGGCCACCTCCGAGAGCATCACGGGGGCGCCGTTGCGGTAGGCGATGATCGCCGAATCGTAGGCCTTCGGGTCGCGGATCTGGTCGTTGGCGTTGATCGCGTAGGACTGCGTCGGCCCGTCGATCGTGCCCTTCGGCGTGTTGACGTTGAGGTTGGTGATGGTCGTGCGCAGGTCGTCGATGTTGAGTCCGTAGGCGGCGAGCGCGCGCGCGTTGAACCGCACCCGCACGGCCGGGCGCTGCCCGCCCGAGATGCTCACGAGGCCGACGCCCGCCACCTGGCTGATCTTCTGCGCCAAGCGCGACTCGGCCAGATCCCGCACCTGGGTCAGCGGCAGGGTCTTGGAGGTGAGCGCGAGCGTCAGGACCGGCGCGTCGGCCGGGTTGACCTTGGCGTAGATCGGCGGCGCCGGCAGATCCGAGGGCAGCAGGTTGCCGGCGGCGTTGATCGCCGCCTGGACCTGCTGCTCGGCGATGTCGAGGGACAGGTCCAGGCTGAACTGCAGGGTGATTACCGAGGCGCCCGCGGAGGATTGCGAGGTCATCTGGTTGAGGTTGGCGAGCTGCCCGAATTGCCGCTCCAGCGGCGCCGTCACCGAGGACGTCATCACCTCGGGGCTGGCGCCGGGATAGAAGGTCTGGATCTGGATCGTCGGGTAGTCGACGGCCGGCAGCGCCGAGACCGGCAGGTTTAGGTACGACACGCCGCCGACGATCAGGATCGCCAGCATCAGCAGCGTCGTCGCCACCGGGCGCAGGATGAAGAGGCGGGACGGGTTCATGACAGGCGCACCCGATCCATCCACACGCGGGGACGGGTGGGGTTCGCAGGCGCTCGGACCGGGAGGGAGGGACGTCCCAGGCTCACCCTCATCCTGAGGTGCCGCAGCGGAGCGGAGGCCTCGAAGGAGCCCTCCAGAAGGCGTCGCGATTCCTGGAGCCCTCCTTCGAGGCGGCTGCGCCGCACCTCAGGATGAGGGTGAGCCTGGGACTGAGCCTCCGGGAGTTTCCCTGTCCCGCCCGGTAGAGAAAGCCGGACGCGCCCCTCTCCCGTGTGGGAGAGGGGCCCCGCGCCCCAGCTTGCCACCGCGGCGCCGCAGGGCGGGAGGGAGTGCCGCGCGCCAGAACCGCGCTCACTGCACCTGCCGGCGCCGGTGCCGACGACCGCCCTCCGCTGCGCCCGGGGACTCCGCCGCCGCGGCGTCGGCTGGCGCGCCCGGCTTCACCTCCGCCTTGCCGTCGGGCTTCGCCGCTGCGGCCTTCCCGTCGCCGGACGCCGCCTGCGCGCCCTCGGTGATCCGGACCGGCGCGCCGTCCTTCAGCCGGTCGGTGCCGTCCGTGACGACACGGTCGCCCGGCTTCAGGCCGGAGACGACGACGGTATGGGTCCCGTCGGTCTCGCCGGTCTTGATCGCCCGGACCGTGACCTTGTTGTCCCCGTCCATCAGGTAGACGTAGGTGCCGGGCGTGCCCTGGAGCAGGCTCGCATTCGGCACCAGGGTGGCACCCCGCACCGTGTCGACGGTGAGCTTGGCGTTGACGAACTGGTTCGGGAACAGCTCCTCGTCGCCGTTGTCGAACAGGGCGCGCAGCTTCACCGTGCCGGTGGTCGTGTCGATCTGGTTGTCCACAGTGTCGAGCCGGCCGGTGGCGATCTCGTGGGCGTCGCCGCGGTCGTAGGCCCGGACAGTGAGCTTGGCGCCCGCCCGCACCTGCCGCATCACCCGCGCCACGTCGTCCTCCGGCAGGGTGAAGACCACCGAGATCGGGTGGAGCTGGGTCACCACCACGATCGCCGTCGAGGCGGCCGAGATGTAGTTGCCCTGGTCGACCTGCCGCAGGCCGACCCGCCCGTCCACGGGCGCGGTGATGTGCGTGTAGGCGATGTTGAGCTTCTGCTGGTCGACGAGCGCCTGGTCGGCCGCGACCGTGCCCTCGTTCTGCTTCACCAGGGCTCCTTGCGTGTCGACGTTCTGCTTCGAGATCGAGTCCTGCCGGTTCAGCGTCTGGTAGCGCTGCAGGTCGAGCTTCGAGTTCTGGAGCAGCGCCTGGTCGCGGGCGAGCTGGCCCTGATACTGGGCGAGGAGCGCCTCGTAGGGCCGGGAATCGATCCGGGCGAGTTCGTCGCCGGCCTTCACGGTCTGACCCTCGCGGAACAGCACCTGAGTGAGATAGCCGCTGATCTGCGACTTCACCGTCACGGTGGCGAGCGGCGTCACGGTCCCGAGGCCCTGGAGCACCACCGGCATGTCGCCCGTGGTCACGGTGGCGATGCCGACCGCCTGCGGCATGTCGGCGCCGCCGTGCCGGCCGCTGCGGCCGGCGCCTCGATGCGCCGTGGCCGGCTCGGCACCCTTGTCGGTGCGCGCCTCGTACCAGCGCTGGCCGATCGCCCCGGCACCGGCGAGGAGCACCAGGATCACCAACCAGCGGATCGGCCGGAACCGGCGCCGCGTCCGGACATCGCGCGCGGGCGCCTCGCCGGGCTGGTAGGCGCGGGCCGTGTCGGTCCGGATCGGAGAACTCTCGTTCATGCCTGACTAGAGCATATGCCGGCCGCCGCCGCGACCAGGGATGCCCTATCCCTCGCTGTCCAAGCCCCCATTCCGATCCCCGCGGCGCCGCATTCGGCTGCGCCGCCGGGACCGGCGCCGGAGATCGCCACCATCGCGTACGTCAGCGGATCCCGTCTCTCACGCGAGAGCGTAAGCCCATAAAGCTGTCTGGGCCCCGAACGGCTCCTTACCGCGGCGATATGTTCACCCCGGAGGCGCAGTCCACCGGTGCCCGGCCAATGCGCCGTCACTAGGGCGGCGAAGTTTCAGTCGTGTTGCTGATCCATCGCGGGGCTGGACCCCGGTGTCGCGTAGGCGCGCAGCACCGACTGGAACGCCGCATCCACGGGTGCGACCGGTATGGCCTGCCGCAGACCGAAACCGAGACCGGCGATCAGCAGAGCCAGGAGAAGGCAGCGCGTCATCGTCCGCACCGTGAAGGCCGGAGCTGGCCGTGGCCACGGCCAGCTCCGGACATGCCGAAAGGACCACCGATCCGGGATCGATGGCCCTTCGAGAGGACCGGAGCGGCACCCCGACCGTGGGGCGAGGGGGCGAAGCCCCGTCGGCGAGAGCGCCGCTCCAGCCGTGAGCGCAACCTACGATACGAGTGATGAAAGTCAACATTCGTCACTGCCCCGATCTGCGCGCGCGCACGGGTCTGTGCGGCTGCGCACATTCCGCACGTCGCCGGCCCCGTGCTACAGGCCGGCGATGCTTCGATTTCCCGCTGCGCCCGAAACGGCGTCCCACTCCGCATGAATCCGGTCTTCGCCGCGCTGCCCACGACGGTGTTCGAGACCATGTCGCGGCTGGCGCGCGTCCACGGGGCCGTCAATCTCGGCCAGGGCTTCCCCGACGATCCCGGCCCCGCGGATGTCCGGGAGCGCGGCGCCCGGGCCCTGCTGGACGGCTGGAACCAGTATCCGCCGATGATGGGCCTTCCGGCTCTGCGCGAGGCGGTGGCCGCCCATTACGCGCAGCATCAGGATCTCGTCTTCGATCCCGAGACCGAGGTGATGGTGACCTCCGGGGCCACCGAGGCGCTCGCCGGCGCGCTCCTGGCGCTGATCGAGCCCGGCGACGAGGTCGTGCTGTTCGCGCCCATGTACGACGCCTACCTGCCGCTGGTCCGGCGGGCCGGGGGCGTGCCGCGGGTCGTGGCTCTGCAGCCGCCGGCCTTCCGCCTCGACGCGGCGGCCCTCGACGCGGCCTTCGGCGACCGCACCCGGGTCGTGGTGCTGAACAACCCGCTCAATCCGAGCGCGACGCTGTTCGGCCAGGAGGATCTCGACCTGCTCGCCCGCTATTGCCGGCGGTTCGACGTGACCGCGCTCTGCGACGAGGTCTGGGAGCACGTGGTCTTTGACGGCGCGCGCCACATTCCGCTCATGGCGCTGCCCGGGATGCGCGAGCGGACGGTCAAGATCGGCTCGGCGGGCAAGATCTTCTCGCTCACCGGCTGGAAGGTCGGCTTCGTGATGGCCGATGCCCGGCTGATGCGGGGTCTAGCTAAGGCGCACCAGTTCCTCACCTTCACCACGCCCCCGAACCTCCAGGAGGCGGTGGCCTACGGGCTTGGAAAGCCGGTCCCGTGGTTCGAGGCCATGCGGGCGGGCTATGCCGGTTCCCGCAACCGGCTGGCGGCAGGGCTGCGGGAACTCGGCTTCCGGGTGCTGCCCGCCCAGGCCACGTGGTTCCTCAACATCGACATCACGGGCTTCGGCCACGCCGACGACGTGGCCTTCTGCGAGGCGCTCGTCACCCACCACGGCGTCGCGGCGATTCCGGTGAGCGCCTTCTACCCGGACGGGTCGGTGCGCAGCCTCGTCCGCCTGTGCTTCGCCAAGAATGACGCGACCCTCGACGCCGCGCTCGACCGGATGCGCGGCCTTACCGGGAGGGCGGTGTGACGGGGGCCTGCCTTGCGGGGATCCGGCCGGGGGGCCACATCGTTGGGGAGAATGGCTTCCCGACGGACCCCGACCATGGATTTCACCCAGGCTTCCCCGGCCGGGCGCTTCGCCCGCGCCGAGACCTTTTCCGGCGGCCGGCCCCCATTCCTGTCGGCGGATCTCGGCCGCGAGGCGAGCCTCGCCCGGCTGGAGACGCTGGCCCACCTGATGGACACGGCCTTCGTCATTCCGGGCATCAACCGGCGCGTCGGGTTCGACGCGCTGATCGGCCTCGTGCCGGTGATCGGCGACGTGGCCGGCATGATGATCTCCTCTTTCATCGTCTACGAAGCCAAGCGCCTCGGGGCGCCGCGCTGGCTGCTGGCCCGGATGGGGCTGAACGTCGCCTTCGACGGGCTGATCGGCGCGGTACCGGTGGCGGGCGACCTGTTCGACGCCGCCTTCAAGGCCAATCGCCGCAACGTCCGCCTGCTGCGCCGCTGGATGGAGCGCAGCGGCGGCCTGCGCCCCACCGAGATCGAGGGCACCGCGACCCGCATCGACGGCTGAGCGTCTCCGGACCGAGCCATGAGGCCCGGCTCTCCGCACGCGGACCCAAGCCTCGCTTCGCGGGACGGCGCTGCCGCTGCGGTCAGGCGCGCCCTGCTCCCTCTCTCTCCTGGAGAGGCGACTGCCCCGTCCGGTATCCGTCATGGAAGCGGGCGCACGCCCGAAACGCGGAGCGACGCCCATGAACGAGATCGCCCGTCCCGGCGAGAGCGAGGTCGTGCCGGCGCCGATGCCCGGCGCCCAGCCGATCGTCCTGCGTCCGGATGAAGGGGCGCCCCCGCCGCCCGTTCCGACGAGAAGCCGTGGCTTGTCGCCGCTCAACCGGCGCCGGCTCGACAATTTCCGCCGCAACCGCCTCGGCTACTGGTCGTTCCTGATCTTCGCCGGGCTGTTCGTCCTCAGCCTGTTCGCCGAGTTCATCGCCAACGACCGGCCGATCCTGCTGTCCTACAAGGGCGAGTGGCTCGTCCCGGTGCTGGTCGATTACCCCGAGGAGAAGTTCGGCGGCTTCCTCGCCGTGACCGATTACCGGTCCCCGGAGATCCGCAAGGAGATCGCCGAGAACGGCTGGGCGCTCTGGCCGCCGATCCCGTTCTCCTACGACACGATCAACGAGGACCTGCCGACCCCCTCGCCCTCGCCGCCGACTTGGATGCTCTCGGACGCGCAGTGCCGGCCCGTGGCGGAGAAACTCGGTGGCGCGACCTGCGCGGACATCCCCTGGCACTGGCTCGGCACCGACAATACCACCCGGGACGTGCTGGCGCGGGTGATCTACGGGTTCCGCATCTCGGTGCTGTTCGGCCTGATCCTGGCGGCGATCTCCTCGGCGGTCGGCGTGGTGGCCGGGGCCGTGCAGGGCTATTTCGGCGGCTGGGTCGATCTCGCCTTCCAGCGCTTCATCGAGGTCTGGGGCGGCATCCCGACCCTCTACCTGATCATCATTATCTCGGCCTTCATCGCTCCCGGCTTCTTCGTGCTGCTCGGGATCATGCTGCTGTTCTCCTGGGTGTCCCTGGTGAGCGTCGTGCGTGCCGAGTTCCTGCGCGCCCGGAACTTCGAATATGTCCGGGCCGCGCGGGCGCTCGGCCTCTCGAATATCCGCATCATGACCGTCCACCTGTTGCCGAACGCCATGGTGGCGACGCTGACCTTCCTGCCGTTCATCCTCAACGGCTCGATCACCACGCTGACCTCGCTGGACTTCCTCGGTTTCGGCCTGCCGCCGGGTTCGCCGTCGCTCGGTGAGCTTCTCGCCCAGGGCAAGGACAACCTGACCGCGCCGTGGCTCGGGCTGACCGGCTTCCTGGTTATCGCCGTGATGCTGAGCCTGCTCGTCTTCGCCGGCGAGGCGGTACGCGACGCCTTCGACCCGCGCAAAACCTTCGCCTGAGGGGAGAAGCGTCGGGCGCAAATGACGCAGGCGATCCGGCCGGATACGCAGTCCTGCACGAACACTGTGCATTATCTCGGCGCTGCTTTCGACAGAACCGATGAGCACCGGCGCAACACCGACTAGGGCACCCCCTGGACCTGGGTGTAAAGGTCTCTCCCGTCAACGAAAACCCGCCTGCCGGCTCCGTGCAGCATTCGCAAATCCGGTCGGGATAAAGCGCTTCGTAAGAGTGCCTACAGCGCCGTCAATGCAACCTTACCCTGTAGGCCTGACCGGGTGATGCAGACTTAGACTTTCAGTCGATCACAGGGAATTGTATGAATCACCTTGCTTTTTTCAGGCGCTGTCTTAACTCGCGAGAAGAGGGGATCCCATCAGGCTTTTAGCCAAGGAAAGAGAGAATGTCAGAAGCTGCGCCGACATCGCAATTGGATCACGTCGAACGGACCGTAGACGTCGTCGCGGCCTACGTCTCCAACAACTCGCTGCCGTCGGCTGAATTGCCGGCGCTGATCGCGAGCATCCACGAGGCGCTGAATACGATCGCTTCCGGCCCGTCCGCACCGGCTGCCGAGGCTGTCGAGCGGCCGTCACCCGCCCAGATCCGCAAGTCGATCCGGCCCGATGGTCTGATCAGCTTCATCGACGGCAAGTCCTACAAGACCCTGAAGCGCCATCTGACTAAGCACGGCCTGGATCCGCAGAGCTATCGTGAGCGCTTCGGCCTGCCGGCCGATTACCCGACCACGTCGGCGAATTATTCGGCGCAGCGCTCGGCGCTGGCCAAGAGCCTCGGTCTCGGCCAGCCCGGCCGCGCCCAGCAGGCCGGCAAGGAATCCGCACCGGCGGAAGAGGCCGCGCCCGCCCCGGCGCAGGGCCGCCGCAAGGCTGCGACCACCCCGGCCAAGGGCCGCGCCAGCCGTAAGGTCGAGGCGGCCTGACCCATCGGGACGAACGGACCGGATGCGGGCTCTCGATCGGGGACGGTCGAGAGCCTCCGCCGGGTGATCTGGATCAGGCCGCGAGCCGCCCGTCCAGCGGGAACACTTTGGCGGGATTCAGCAACCAGTTCGGATCGAACACCGCCTTGACGCGCATCTGCTGCTCGAGATCGACCTGATCGTACTGGAAGCGCATCAGCTCGCGCTTCTCGATGCCGACGCCGTGCTCGCCGGTGAGGCAGCCGCCGACCTCGACGCAGAGCTTCAGGATCTCATCGCCCGCGGCCTCGGCCTTCTGCAGCTCGCCCGGCTTGTTGATGTCGAACAGGATCAGCGGGTGCAGGTTGCCGTCGCCCGCGTGGAACACATTGGCGACCCGCAGCCCTTTTCGGCGCAGATCGCGCCGATCCGCTCCAGCACCGGTCCGAGCCGGCCGGTGGGGATCGTGCCGTCCATGCAGATGTAATCGGAGATCCGGCCCGTCGCCCCGAAGGCCGATTTGCGGCCCTTCCAGATCGCGGCGGATTCGGCCTCCGAGCGGGAGACCCGGATGCTGGTCGGGCGGAAATCCTGGGCAATCCGCTCGATCCGCGCCAGCATGGCGTCGCACTCGGTATCCGAACCCTCGACCTCGATGATCAGCATCGCCTCGGCATCGCGGGGATAGCCCGCCTGGGCGAAATCCTCGGTGATGAGGATCGCCTCGCGGTCCATGTACTCGATCGCCACCGGGATGATGCCGGCCGCGATGATCGCGGCGACGCAATCGCCCGCATCCTCGACCTTCGAGAAGCCGACGAGCACCGGCCGCGCCCCTTCCGCGGCGCGCAGGATGCGCACGGTCGCCTCGGTGACGATGCCGAGCTGGCCCTCCGAGCCGCAGACGAGACCGAGCAGATCGAAGCCGGGGCTGTCGAGATGCTCGCCCCCGATCTCCACCACGGTCCCGTCATTGAGCACCAGGGTGACGCCCAAGAGGTTGTTGGTGGTCACGCCGTATTTGAGGCAGTGCGCGCCGCCGGAATTCATCGCGATGTTGCCCGCGATGGTGCAGGCGAGCTGGCTCGACGGGTCGGGAGCGTAGAAGAAGCCCTCGTGGCTGACTGCCCCCGAGATCGCGAGGTTGGTGATGCCGCTCTGCACCCGGGCGGTGCGGTTGGCGAAGTCGAGGTCGAGGACCTTGGTCATCTTGCCGACGCCGAGAATGATCGCGTCGGCCTGGGCGATGGCGCCGCCCGCCAGCGACGTGCCGGCCCCGCGGGGCACTACCCGCACGTTGTTGCGGTGGCAATAGGCCATCACGGCCGCGACCTCCTCGGTGGTCGAGGGCAGGACCACGGCAAGCGGCATCTGCCGGTAGGCGGTCAGCCCGTCGGTCTCGAAGGCTCGGCGCTCGTCCTCGCTGACCACCAGGGCCTCCGGCGCCACCAGGGGCGCGAGGCCCGCCAGGATCGCCTCGCGGCGCGCCAGGATGCTCGGGTCGGGTTCGGGGAAGCGGATGGTCATGGGGCCTGTGCCCTCCTTGGGCCCGCGTGGCGGGATGGCGTCTCGGCAGCATGGACCCGCCGGGGCACGGCTTCAACCGGGCTGCGGCGCTCCGTCGTCCCCGCGTCACATTTCAACCACGACGGCTGCCTAGCGTCGCCGCACACGCTTCGCATCGCCGGCCGCCTCGGCCCGCGGACCCGGCCGGACGGGCCGAGAACGGACACGATGAACGCTCCCGCCTCCAGCGCCCTGCGCGACGACCTCTACGACGCCCCGTCCGCGCATCTCGCCACCACCCGCGACCTCGGGATGCGCAGCCTGCAGATGGGGATCGCGGCCCTGCAGGAAACCAGCGCGGCGTTCCAGGGGCGGCTCGGCGCGGCCTTTGAGGAGGCGGTGCAGACGATCCTGCAGAGCAAGGGCCGGGTCATCGTCAGCGGGATCGGCAAGAGCGGACATATCGGCCGCAAGATCGCCGCGACGCTGGCCTCCACCGGCACCCATGCGTTCTTCGTGCACCCCACCGAGGCGAGCCACGGCGACCTCGGGATGATTGCCCGCGACGACGTGATCATCGCCCTGTCGTGGTCCGGGGAGACGGCGGAACTGTCCGACCTCGTCGGCTTCAGCCGCCGCTTCTCGATTCCGCTCGTCGCCATCACCCGCAACGGCGAGAGCACGCTGGGCAAGGCCGCCGACGTGCTGCTGGAACTGCCCCGGGTGCGGGAGGCCTGTCCGCACGACCTCGCGCCGACCTCCTCCAGCCTGATCCAGCTGGCGCTCGGCGACGCGCTGGCGGTGGCGCTGCTGGATCGGCGCGGCTTCACCTCGGCCCGCTTCCACACCCTCCATCCCGGCGGCACGCTGGCGGCCCGCCTCAAGACCGTGCAGCAGGTGATGCACGGGCCCCAGGACATGCCGCTGGTCCACGAGAGCGCCCTGATGTCGGAGGTGCTGATCGAGATCGCGGCGCGCCGCTACGGCTGCGTGGGCGTCACCGACGCGGCCGGGCGCCTTGTCGGCATCGTCACGGACGGCGACCTGCGCCGCCACATGGGACCGGCGATCCTCGACACGCCGGTCTCGGCGGTCATGACCCGCGACCCGATCACCGTCGAGCCGCACAAGCTCGCCCAGGCCGCGCTGGAGCTGATGAACCGCCGGCTGATCACGGCGGTCTTCGCGGTCACGGACGGACGGCCGGTGGGCATCGTGCACGTCCACGACCTGCTGCGCGCCGGCATCGCCTGACGCCGATAAAGACTGTTCCAGCCCACGCCCTCATCCTGAGGGCTGCGCAGCAGCCTCGAAGGAGCCTTCCAGAGGTCGCGTGATCTCTGGAGCCCTCCTCCGAGGCCTCCGCTGCGCTCCGGCACCTCAGGATGAGGGTGAGGATGGAAATAGCCCGCCTCTGGACTGGCAGAGGCGCTACAGGCGCGCCAGCAGCTCCGCCTTCTTGTCCGAGAACTCCCGATCGGTGAGCACGCCCCGCGCGTGCAGCTCCGCCAGCCGCTCGATGGTCGCCAGCACGTCGTCCGACGAGGACCGGGCCGGCGCCGGGGCCTCCGCGGGCGGGCGCATCTGCGCCGGATCGGCCTGCCGCGGGGCGGCCACCTCCGCCTCGATGCGGCGCAGGCGAGCGAGGTCGATGGCCCTGCAGAACCGCTGAAGCCGAGGTTGCCGTTCGCCTGCGACACGCCGGTGATGGCGTGCTCCCCGGTATCGTAGAGGGCGACGTCCGAGCCTGACTCGACGGCGAGCCGCCGGAGCTCCGGGAAATAGGCGTAGCGCAGCCCGTTCTGCGAGCCCGAACTCGCCGGAGACCCCAGATCCGCCGGCCACCATTCGCCGCCGCCGCGCCGCGCCGCGGGCGCCGCGTCCGAGAAGCCGCCCGCCGGCAGCGCCCCGGCCAGCTCGGTGCAGAGCGCGCCGACCCGCGCCTTCAGGCCGTCGTCGAACATCCGGCCGACCATCACCATGCCGCCGGCGAACCACTGCCCCATCCCGCCGAGATCCGGATGGTCGAACTGCGCCATCGTGCCGTGGCCGCGCTCCAGGGCCCGCACGAGATGGCGCACTGCATCGAGGCTGACCCCGTGCCGCTCGGCCACACTCTGCAGCCCCGACGCGTGGTCGGGCCGCCCGTCATCGAGAAAACCGGCCGGCGCGGCGTCGTCTGACGGGTCCATGAGCCAGTTCCCGAATCGTCGCAGGACGGACAGGGTCGGCGGCGAGCGCCGGACCCGCGGCGGCGTTGCGATGCGGACACAATCCCTGATCGCAGACACCGGTTCCGGTGCGCCTCAGCCGGCGGTCGGCGGGAACGGGCCCGCGATGGTGAAGTCGGTGATCGGCCGGCGGCCGTTCGGCGTCTCGCGCGGGCGCTGATCCTCGGTGAGCACGGCCTCCGGCGTCTTGCGGCCCACCGCGAAAGCGGCCTCGATCCGGTGGTTCTCGGGCAGGCGCAGAACCTCGGGGGCGCGGACATGGTCGAAGCCGACCATGCCGTGGGCGTGCCAGCCCTGGTGGATCGCCTGGAGCTGGAAGGCCAGCGAGGCGGTGCCGGCGTCGAAGGAATGGCTGTAGGACGGCTTCAGCTCGTCGCCGACCTTCATGAGCCCGTTCGAGACCAGGAAGAGGATCGCCCCGGTGCCGGAAACCCATTTCTGGTTGGCCGGCACGAGCAGGCCGAGGAACGTGTCCCAGTGGGCGTCGCCTCTGAGCGCGTAGAGGAAGCGCCAGGGCTGCGAGTTGTACGCGGAGGGCGACCAGCGCGCCGCCTCGATCATCCGCATGAGACTCGGATTCCGGCACGGCCTCGCCCGTGAAGGCGCGGGGCGAGTGCCGCTTGACGAAGACCGGATCGATGTCGTGGTCGGGTCGACGGGGCGGGGGCAGGCTCAAGGGATGCGTCTCCAGAAGGGCGCGGGCGCCCCGGGCAGCGATGCTTTGCCCGAAACGCCCGGCCGGAGGCAAACCCTACGCCACGCTGCGCTCGATCTCCTCCTCGTCGCAGATCACGCCGGCATTGCCCTCGAACTCCGCCGCGAGGTCCACGGGGGCGTGGACCGGGGCCGCGTTCGCCCGGTCGCGCGCGAAGGTCGCCAGGAACAGGCGCATCACGTGGCGCACGCCCGCGTCGTTGATGGTGCGCTGGTCCTCGTTGTAGTAGCGGCCGGCATTCACGTTGCTCGTGACGATGTCGTAGGCGGGGAAGTAGACCGCCCGCGGGTCGCCCCGGCCGACCACCTCGCCGGCCGCCACCCGCAGCACCGACTTGGAGTAGCTGTTCGACTCCATCACGTGCCGGTCCATGTAGGTGGCGATCATCGGCACCGGCGAGACCGTGAAGATCACCCGCGCCTTCGGGTTCACGCTCCAGAGCCGGTCGAGGAAGCCGTTGAGGTCGCCGAGCACCTCGGCGGCGCCGGCATTCACGCACTCGTAGAGCGCCGGGTCGAAGGTCCCGCCCGCGACCCCGGGAGCGAGGGGCAGCGCGGCGCCGTCGGCGCGCCAGCGCCAGCCCTCGGTGAGGCCGAGCGTCAGCACGAACACGTCGAGGGTCTCGAACAGGCGGCGCACCTCCGCGAGATGCGCGTCCCGGGCGGCGACCACCTCGGCCTCGCTGGCGAATCCGTCCGGCTCGACGGTGGGGCGGAACGGGTCCACGTAGCGGCCGTCATCCCGCAGCCACGCCTTCAACTCCGGCTCGAACCGGCCATAGGCCCGGTCGAACAGCTGCACGAACTGGCGCGTGTAGTAGAGATTGCCGTACCGGGCCGAGAACGTGCCGAACTGGCGGGCATTGGCCTCCTCGGCGCTCATGCCGGGGGGCGGCGGCTCCGTCAGGTAATAGTTGAACCCGGCGCCGCGCACCGCCTCGGCCACGCGCTGCGCGAAGCAGGAGCCGCCGGTGGCGACCTTGTCGGTCGGCGCGATCACGAAGGTGTCCTTCGGGTGCGGGTTGACCGCGAAGGGGGCACGTTGGTCACAACCTTGCGCCAGAATCGCTCGGCCGGTAGACCCGTATACGGATTCAACGCCATCTTCGAACCCTCTTCTTCACGACGGCGACGGCCCTCGGGGGCGCTGAGCCGTCCGCTGACACCGGCACGCGACGTGGCCCTGAACGATCTGCCCCGGCGCGCCCGCAGCGCGTTCACCCTCTCGACGCCCAGTTGGGCGCCCACCTGGGCGACACCATGGCGGAACCGCGCCCGCGCCGCCACGAGCCGTAACGGGCCGAGCATCGCAGTACTGGGCAATTGCCAGGCGCGGGGCATCGCCCGGGCGATGCGCCTGCTCGCGCCGCGGAGCCCGGTGCGCTACCTGCCCATGGGTTCGCTGAAGCGCGACCACGGCCATGTCGACGGCTTGATCCGGACCCTGCGCTCCCACGACCACGTTTTCTCGCAGGCCTTCCCGGCCGGGCTGATCCCGGGCGGCGACGTCGCCACTGTGCGCGAGGCCGACCCGCGGCTCAAGCTCTTCCCGTCGATCGTGTTCTCGGCCTTCCACCCGGACATGGTCTATGTGGGTCAGGCCTCGGACCTCGCCGCGCTGAAGCTGACGCCGTCGCCGATGGGGCAGTACCACTCGGCGATCGCGCTCACCGCCCACCGGCTCGGCCTCGATGCCGGCCGGACCATCGCCCTGTTCCGCGAGGACGTGTTCCGGCGCCTGGGCTATTTCGATCATTGGGACCCGGCGGTGCGCGAACTCGTCGGCGCGGCCGCCGCCCTGGGCTTCGACCTGCAGCGCGAGGTGACCCGCTGGGCGCGCCGCGGCGCCTTCATGCACCTGATGAACCATCCCAAGGTCCACGTCCTCGGCGACATCGCCCGGCGGCTGCTGCAGGAGAGCGGGATCACGCCGGAGCCCGTGGAGATCGAGGATTACCTCGGCGACGAGCTGGCCCAGGACGTGGTCTGGCCGATCTACCCGCCGGTCGCCGAGCATTTCGGGCTCACCGGCTCGTACCTGTTCAAGGCCAAGCCGCGCGGCGACGACTTCCCGACCCTCTACGACCTGCTGGGCTTCATCGCGGCGAGTTTTGCCATCTACGACGCGACGCCCCCGGCGACCTCGCCTGCCCGCGGGTGGAGACCTGGCTCGCCGCGCCGGAGATCGTGGCTCTGTTCCGGGGCGCCTGAAGCCGATTCGGCTATCAACGCGCGTCCGGCCGTAAGATCCGGACGTTCCATCGTCTTCGCTGTACGCGCGATGACGGTCCGACCCGGATCGGCCGATGCGTTACGAGGCCGCGCCTCAAACGGCGGCGCAGAGCGGCGCGTCGAGGGCTGTTTCGCCAAGCCCCTCGACCATCATCCGCACCAGCCGGTTGACCGCCTGCATCTGGAACGGCTTGCGCAGGAACAGGCTGCCGGGGACGCCGCTCCGGCGATTGGCGTCGGTCGAGGTGTAGACCACCGGCCGGTCAGGGTGGATCGCCCGGAAGGCCTGGGCCACGGTCCAGCCGTCGATCAGACCGGGGAGCTGGATGTCGGTGAACAGCCAGTCGATCTCGCCGCCCCGCGCGCGCAGCAGCGTCAGCGCCGCCTCGCCGGTGGAGGCCTCGATCACCCGGATACCGTGCGTCTCGCACAGGCTCGCGACGATCTCGAGGAGCAGGTAGCTGTCCTCGACGATGAGGACGCACTGGGCGGGGTGCATGACGGATGTCCGGTGTTCGGCCCCGCGGATGAAGAACCGGCAGGGTTGAGGAACCCTTAAAATCCCGTCGGATACGTTACCGCCCGGCGCCGGGCCGCTCCTGTTGCAGCCTCGCAACCTGCGCGGCCGAAATAGCTTTCCCGATCCGCTCGCCCCGCCGCCGCCGCATTCGGGGTGCGACAGCGCACGTCACCGACCGGCACGGGCCGCCACCACGTCCCGGCCCCGCTCCGCGGAACCGTCGCTTAACCATCCGCCCCTACCAACGGAACCCAGGACTGCGCGGACCCGCCTCGAAGACCCGCAGCCGGCCTTCGGCACCGCTCGAGGAGTTACTCAGATCATGCCCCAGCGTTTCCGCGCCGCCGCCCTCGGCTTCGCGCTCGTCGCCGCCCTCGGCCTCGGCGCCTGCAGCAACGACAAGGACCTCGCCGATGCCTCCGCCTTCGGGGCGGGCGCCGCGACCCCGGGCAGCGCGCAGGACTTCGTCGTCAATATCGGCGACCGGGTCTTCTTCGAGTCGGATTCCACCGATCTGACGCCCACCGCGACCGCGACCCTCGACAAGCAGGCCGCGTGGCTGCAGCGCTACCCGCGCTACACCTTCATCATCGAGGGCCATGCCGACGAGCGCGGCACCCGCGAGTACAACTTCTCCCTGGGCGCCCGCCGGGCCCAGGCGGTGAACGACTATCTCGCCAGCCGCGGCATCGCGGCGAGCCGGATGCGGACCGTGTCGTACGGCAAGGAGCGGCCGGTGGCGGTGTGCAACGACATCTCCTGCTGGTCGCAGAACCGCCGGGCGGTGATCGTCCTCGACCGCGGCGCCGGCGCGTAAGCCGTCCGCCTGACCTCCGGGAGCGGGGCAAAGCCCCGCTCCCGCCCGCGCCGCAGTTTTGCCGCGGTGCGGCGCATCTGATAGGGCCTCGCGCCGACACCGGATCGCAGCCACATCATGCTCGCCCGCCTTCGCACCCGCCTCGCGCTCACCACGATTCTCGGCGCCACGCTCCTCGGCCACCCGGCCGCCGCGCAGGACGCCTCCGAGCTGGTGGTGCGCCTCGGGCGCATCGAGAACCAGTCCCGGGTCATGGCCGGGCAGATCGAGACGCTCCAGTACGAGAACCGTCAGCTCAAGGAGCAGCTGCGCAAGTTCCAGGAGGACGTCGAGTTCCGCCTGAACGAGGGCAAGGGCGGCAAGCCGTCGGTGGCCCCCGCGCCGTCCGCCCCGCCCGGCGCCGTCAACGGCGTCAACCCGGGCTCCGGCCGTCCCGGCAAGCGGGGCGACGCCTTCGACCCGTCGCAATCTCCCGGCGCTCCGGGCGCCCCGATGCAGCTCGGGAGCACCCAGCCCTCCGCGCCGCTGCCCCCGCGAGGCCTCGGAGGCGGCCGAGGCCGCGCCCCGGCCGCAGCGCCTGCCCCAGGGTGCGATGGACGATGAGGATGCGGATGCCGCGGCCCCCGGCTACGACGAGCCCGTCGACCTGCGCCCGCCAGCCCGGACCGGCGCGATCCCGGCGCGTCCCTCCGAGAGCGTGGCCGCGACCCGGACGGGCGATCCGGCCGCGGATTACGACGCCGCCGTCGAGCTGTACCGCGCCAAGCAGTACGAGCAGGCCGAGATGGGCCTGCGCCAGTTCATCCAGTCGCATCCGCGTGACAACCGCGTCGCCGGCGCGACCTACTGGCTGGGCGAGAGCTACCTCGCCCGCGGCCGCAACCGCGAGGCCGCCGAGCAGTTCCTGAAGGTCTCCACCGACTACGCCCGCTCCTCCCAGGCTCCCGAGGCGATGCTGAAGCTCGGCGTCACGCTCAACGCGCTGGGCGCTCGCGAGCAGGCCTGCGCGACCCTCGCCGAGCTGGACCGGAAGTTCCCGAATGCCGGGACGGGCGTCCGCCAGGGCGTCGCGCGCGAGCAGAAGCGCGCCCGCTGCGGCGCGTGAGCGGACCGGGCGACGACCCGGTCCTCGGCGCCCTCGATCCCTGGCTCGACCGGTCTGCGCGCGGCGGGCGGGGCGTTCTCCTGGCCGTGTCGGGCGGTCCCGATTCCACCGCCCTGATGCACGCCGCCGCGGCGCTGTCCGGATCGTCCGGCGCATCCGTCTGGGTCGCCACCGTCGATCACGGCCTGCGCCCGGGTTCCGACGCGGAGGCCGAGGGCGTCGGCCGCGCCGCCCGGAAACTCGGCCTCCCCCACACCATCCTGCCCTGGGCGGCCCCGAAGCCCGGCACCGGCCTGCAGGATGCGGCCCGCGATGCCCGCTACGCCTTGCTCTCGGCCCATGCCGCGGCGATCGGTGCCGGCCTCGTGCTCACCGGGCATACCCGGGACGACCAAGCCGAGACGGTGCTAATGCGCCTCGCCGCCGGCAGCGGTCTTGCAGGACTCGCCGGCATGCGCGCGGAGCGCGGGCTCGCCCCCGGCATCGTCCTCGGGCGTCCGTTCCTGCACCTGCCGAAGGCGGCCCTGGTGGCGTGGTGCGAGGCCCGCGGCCTCGCGTATATGCGCGATCCCGCCAACGTGAACCCGCGCTTCGCCCGCGCCCGCCTGCGCGGTGCCTGGCCGGTCCT
The DNA here is from genome assembly GCA_050632875.1 of Methylobacterium sp. P31. GTDB lineage: Bacteria > Pseudomonadota > Alphaproteobacteria > Rhizobiales > Beijerinckiaceae > Methylobacterium. The sequence continues at coordinate 1,525,070 of JBODSC010000001.1, forward strand.
GGAACGCGAGGGACTGACCCCAGCACGCCTCGCCCGGCTCGCCGAGCGCGCCGCCCGCGATGAGGCCGCGCTCCGGAGCGCGGCGGAGCAGGCCCTCGACACGATGCGGCTGCCCGGGGCGGCGGATGCGGACCCGCGCCTCGACGGTACCGTCCTGGTAGCGCAGCCGGACGCCGTGGCCCTGCGCTGCGTCGACATCGCTCTGACCCGGGCGGGCGCGGCGCCCCGCCGCCTGGAACGCCTCGAAGCCCTGGTCTTCGAATCACTGCTGCCGGCCCTGCGCCGCCGGCAGCCGATCCGGCGCACCCTGGCGGGGTTTCTGATCTCCGCCGATGTCCGCGGCATCGTGAGTCTCGCCCCCGCGCCGCCGCGCCGGCGCAGGGCGGCGGGTGCTGCCCTCGCCGCAGGGTAGGCTCGATTACTTGGCAAGGGAGAGCCCCCGCCTACATTGGCGAGGTGTGCACGGATGGACCGGCCGAGCCGAGCGAAGCGTCCATCAGGGGGTCGCACACGCCAGGGATTGATCGATGAACCCGAATTTTCGCAACTTTGCCTTGTGGGTCGTCATCTTCCTGCTGGTGCTGGCCCTCGTCACCCTGTTCCAGAACCCGGGGCACCGGGGTGGCGGCAGCGAGATCGCCTACAGCCAGCTCCTGAACGACGCCGATGCCGGCAAGATCCAGTCGGTGGTGATCTCCGGGCAGGACGTGTCCGGCACCTATGTCGGCGGCGGCAACTTCACGAGCTACGCGCCCAACGACCCGAGCCTGGTCTCCAAGCTCCAGGGCAAGGGCGTGCAGATCACCGCCCGCCCGCCGTCGGATAACACCCCCTGGTTCATCCAGCTTCTCGTGAGCTGGCTGCCGATCTTGGTCTTCATCGGCGCCTGGATCTTCCTGTCGCGCCAGATGCAGTCAGGTGCCGGCCGCGCCATGGGCTTCGGCAAGTCGAAGGCCAAGCTCCTGAACGAGGCCCACGGCCGCGTATCGTTCGACGACGTCGCGGGCGTCGAAGAGGCGAAGGAAGATCTCCAGGAGATCGTCGAGTTCCTCCGCGACCCGCAGAAGTTTCAGCGGCTCGGCGGCCGGATCCCGCGCGGCGTGCTGCTCGTCGGCCCGCCCGGCACCGGTAAGACCCTGATCGCCCGGGCGGTCGCGGGCGAGGCCAACGTGCCGTTCTTCACCATCTCGGGTTCGGACTTCGTCGAGATGTTCGTGGGCGTCGGCGCCAGCCGCGTGCGCGACATGTTCGAGCAGGCCAAGAAGAACGCGCCCTGCATCATCTTCATCGACGAGATCGACGCGGTCGGCCGCCATCGCGGCGCCGGCCTCGGCGGCGGCAACGACGAGCGCGAGCAGACCCTGAACCAGCTCCTCGTGGAGATGGACGGGTTCGAGGCCAACGAGGGCGTCATCATCATCGCGGCGACTAACCGCCCCGACGTGCTCGACCCGGCCCTGCTGCGTCCCGGCCGCTTCGACCGCCAGATCATGGTGCCGAACCCGGACGTCACCGGCCGCGAGCGCATCCTGCGCGTCCACGTGCGCAAGGTGCCGTTGGCGCCGGACGTCGACCTGAAGACCATCGCGCGCGGCACCCCGGGCTTCTCGGGCGCCGACCTGATGAACCTCGTCAACGAATCGGCCCTGCTGGCGGCCCGCCGCGGCAAGCGCATCGTCACGATGCACGAATTCGAGGACGCCAAGGACAAGGTCATGATGGGCGCCGAGCGGCGCACCCTGGTCATGACCGAGGACGAGAAGCGGCTCACCGCCTACCACGAGGGCGGCCACGCCATCGTCGCCCTCAATGTCCCGGCCACCGACCCGGTGCACAAGGCGACCATCATCCCCCGCGGCCGGGCGCTGGGCATGGTCATGCAGCTGCCGGAGCGCGACAAGCTCTCCATGAGCTTCGAGCAGATGACCTCGCGGCTGGCGATCATGATGGGCGGGCGCATCGCCGAGGAGATGATCTTCGGGCCCGAGAAGGTGACCTCGGGCGCGCAGTCGGACATCGAGCAGGCGACGCGGCTCGCCAAGATGATGGTGACCCGCTGGGGCTTCTCGCCCGAACTCGGCACGGTCGCGTACGGCGACAACAACGACGAGGTCTTCCTCGGCATGTCGATGGGCCGGCAGCAATCGGTCTCGGAGTCGACTGCTCAGAAGATCGACGCCGAGGTGCGCCGCCTCGTGGAGACCGGCCTGGAGGAGGCGCGCCGCATCCTCGCCGAGCACAAGGACGACCTCGAGGCCCTGGCGCAGGGGCTCCTGGAATACGAGACCCTCTCCGGCGAGGAGATCCGCAACCTGCTGCGCGGCCAGCCCCCGATCCGCGACGGCGGCGACGTACCGCCGACCCCGGCCCGGGGCTCCTCGGTCCCCTCCGCGGGCCGCGGCCGGCCGAAGGAGAGCGACGGCGGGCTCGAGCCGCAACCGCAGGCCTGAGGCGCCACGGAAGGTGGAGACTGGAAAGGGCGCCGCGAGGCGCCCTTTCTCGTATCGGTTCGACCCTGCATCCTTGCGAGCAAAGCAATCCGGCGCCTCCTCCAGTGGCGCGCGATGACGGCTTGTCCAGGCGGGAACGCTCGGTACGGCCGCGAAGCGTCGGACGCCGCGAAGATCACCTGTGACAATCCGGGTGGCTCGTTTATGAGTCCGGCCCGCCAGCTCGGCCGCAGATCCGGTTCCGCCCGCACGGTGGAAAGACCGGAACGGCGGAGCCCTCACAAGGCGCAGTGAACCCCCTCGATGTCCGTCTCGACCTATCTCGTCGTCGCCCTCGGCGCCGGCGTCGCCGGCTTCGTGCAGGGCCTCTCGGGTTTCGCCTTCGGGCTCGTGGCCCTGTCGTTCTGGGCCTGGGTGATCGATCCGAGGCTTGCCGCCGTCCTGGCCGTGTCGGGAGGCTTGACCGGCCAGATCGTGGCCGCCGTCTCGGTGCGGCGCGGCTTCGATCTCGGCCGCCTCGCACCCTTCGTGCTCGGCGGCCTCGCGGGCATTCCCCTCGGCATCCTCCTGCTGCCCCACCTCGACGCCGACTGGTTCAAGGCGATGCTGGGCCTCCTGCTGATGGTCTGGTGCCCCCTGATGCTGCTCGCCAAAGATCTGCCCCGGATCACGGTCGGCGGTCGGCTTGCGGATGCCGTCATCGGCCTCGCCGGCGGCGTGATGGGGGGCATAGGCGGCTTCACGGGGGTGCTGCCGACGCTCTGGTGCACCCTGCGCCGCTACGAGCGCGACGTGCAGCGCACGATCATCCAGAACTTCAACCTTGCGATGCTGGCCGTGACGTTGATCAGCTATCTCGCCTCGGGGGTCGTCACCCGGCCCATGCTGCCGATGCTGGCCGTAGTCCTGCTCACGATGCTGCTCCCGACCCTCCTCGGCACCCGGGCCTATCTGGGCATCAGCGAGGCGGCGTTCCGCAGGCTCGTGCTGAGCCTCCTGACGGGGTCGGGCATCACCCTGGCGGCCACGGCCATCTCGAAGATCCTGTAGTCCCGGCGCCGGGAGCGGCCCCATTTCGACCGCCTTTGTCGGGGAGCACCCGATTCACGCTGCCGGCAATCGAACCTCCGGCGGCCACGACAATCTGCTAAGATCTGTCCGGCCGGTGAGACCGGGTATCGGAGACCTCATGGTGCGCAAGTATTTCGGAACCGACGGGATCCGGGGCCGGGCCAACGGGGTGATCACGCCGGAACTCGCCCTCAAGGTGGGGCAGGCCGCCGGCCTCGTGTTCCAGCGCGGCGACTATCGCCACCGGGTGGTGATCGGCAAGGACACGCGCCTGTCCGGCTACATGATCGAGACCGCGCTCGTGGCGGGCTTCACCTCGGTCGGCATGGACGTGCTGCTGCTCGGGCCCGTGCCGACGCCCGCCGTGGCGATGCTGACCCGCTCCATGCGGGCCGATCTCGGCGTGATGATCTCGGCCTCGCACAACCCGTTCGAGGATAACGGCATCAAGCTGTTCGGGCCCGACGGATTCAAGCTCAACGACGCGATCGAGCGCGAGATCGAGGGGCTGATCGATGCCGACATGCACAAACGCCTCTCCGGCTCCAACGACCTTGGCCGCGCCAAGCGGATCGAGAGCGTGCATGCCCGCTACGTGGAGTTCGCCAAGCGCACCCTGCCGCGGCAAGTGACTCTCGAGGGCCTGCGGGTCGTGGTCGACTGCGCCAACGGCGCGGCCTACCGGGTCGCCCCCGAGACCCTGTGGGAACTCGGCGCCGAGGTCATCGCCATCGGCACCGAGCCGGACGGGTTCAACATCAACCGGGATGTCGGCTCCACCGCGCCGGCGGCACTGGTCGCCAAGGTGCGCGAGCGCCGGGCCGATATCGGCATCGCGCTGGACGGCGACGCCGACCGGGTGCTGATTGTCGACGAGAAGGGCCACGTGGTCGACGGCGACCAGCTCATGGCGGTTGTGGCGCGATCCTGGAAGGAGGATGAGCGCCTCACCCAGCCGGGCATCGTGGCCACGATCATGTCGAATCTCGGCCTGGAGCGCTATCTCGGCGGCCTGGGCCTGACGCTCGCCCGTACGGCGGTGGGCGACCGCTACGTTCTCGAGCACATGCGCGAGCACGGCTACAATCTCGGCGGCGAGCAGTCCGGCCACATCATCATGTCAGACTACACCACCACGGGCGACGGTCTCGTGGCGGCGCTCCAGCTCCTGAGCGTGGTGCAGCGGCAGGAGCGGCCGGTGAGCGAGGTCTGCCACTGCTTCGACCCGCTGCCGCAGATCCTCAAGAACGTGCGCTACAAGGCCGGCGAGCCCCTGCGGCAGGACAGCGTGGTCAGCGCCATCGAGCATGCCCGCGAGCGGCTCGGCAATGCCGGCCGCCTGGTGATCCGCCCGTCGGGCACCGAGCCAGTGATCCGCGTGATGGCCGAGGGTGACGATCGCGGCCTCGTCAGCGACGTGGTCGACGAGGTGGTCGACGCCGTGACCCGGGCCGCAGCCTGACCGGTCAGGCCGGGTCGTAGGCGGCGCGCAGCTCCGGCGGCGCGGTCATGCGCCACGCCGCCAGCAGCGCTGTCCGCAGGGTCTCCTCCTCGCAGAGGTCGAGGTCGAGATTGGTCCAGCCGCGGCGCCCCCAGGCACCGTCGATGGGCATAAACAGGTCCGGCTCGGCCTCGCACAGGGCCGCCTGATCCTCGGGCGACAGCCGCAGCACCACCCGCGCCTCCTCGACCCACAGGGTCGCCAGCACCCGGCCGCCGACACGGAAATCCGGGTTGCCCCTGTGGGCGCCCGCCACCGTCTCGGGCAGCATCAGCGCCAGGATGCGCACGTCCTCGGGAAGCACGGGGGCCTCTCAGACCGGCTCACCCGGCCGCGGCCCGGCGGCCGAAGCGCCGAAGATCGGGCCCCTCATGTCCGCGCGCTCCCCGCCGTTCCAGTCGATACCCACGAAGCTGCCGACGCACTGTGTCCGAGACAAGTAATATCTGCGGGACGGCGAGTTCGGCCCGCCGACAGGAATGTGCAAGCCTAACATTTAACGTTAAGCCGGATTTAAGACGTTGCTTTCATCCTTCACACCGTACCCCGAGTCCGCACGCCGAGCGTCCGGCTCACGAGTCCAGTGAAGGAATCTCCATGGCCCGCTCCAAGCTGAATGCCTTGGTGCGTAGCCTGACGCTCGCGGCGAGCGTCGGCGCGCCCTGCCTCGCCGCCGCCGCGGACCTGCTGCCTCCACCCCCGCCCCCTCCGCCCGCTCCGATCGAGGTCGGTGGCGGCTGGTACCTGCGTGGCGACGTCGGCGCGAGCATCTACACCCGCCCGAAATTCAGCGCGGCCTATGACTACACCGGCTATCCGGACGCCAACCGCTCCTTCGGCAACGAGGTCGGCGGTGGCGGATTCGCGGGCGTCGGTGTCGGCTACCAGTTCACACCGTTCCTCCGCGGCGACATCACTGGCGAGTACCGCTACTCCACCGGTCTGCGCGGCAGCGAGTACTATCGGGGGCCGGATTTCGACGACGGCCTCGGGTCGTACGGCGTTAACAAGTCGAGCGGCCACTTCGACTCGGCGGTAGTGCTGGCCAACGCCTATTTCGACCTCGGCACGTGGTACGGCATCACGCCGTTCATCGGCGGCGGCGTCGGCTACGCCTTCAACCACATCTCGTCCTTCTCGACCAACCAGCAATTCACCAGCCCGACCTACGGCTACGATTACGGCAACCCGATCTACGATTGTGGCTGCGGGCAGCCCTACTACAATTACGGCCCGGTCTACGACGCGAACGGCAACGCGGTGTACAACACCAACAGCGGAACCAAATTCTACAAGGACAAGACCACCGGCAGCTTCGCCTGGGCGCTGCACGCTGGTCTCGCCTACAACGTGACCGACGCGCTGAAGATCGAGCTGGCCTACCGCTACCTGAACCTCGGCAAGGCCGAGACCGGCATGGGCTACGTCCCCTGCTGCACCGGCAGCCTGCAGGCCATCAGGGTGAAGGACCTCGAGGCGCACGATGTGAAGATCGGCCTGCGCTATTACCTCGGCGGTTTCGTCGCGGCCCCGCTGCCGCCGCTGATGCCGGAGCCGGCCCCCGGACCGCTGGTGCGCAAGTACTGATCGCCCACCCGACCGGACAGTCCCTGAGACCGATGACGGCGCGGAGAACCTCCGCGCCGTTTCGCGTTTCCGCCCGGAGGATCCGGTGCTCGCCGTCTCGGCTGGCAGTCGAGATGTACCAAGACCAGATTGACCGGTTTCGGAACTGGAACGCGTAATCCAGCAACGGACAATTAAGGTTACCCGTCTATCACCGGGGTGAGGCTCGATCCGCCGTCCGTCTCATCAGTTCCAGGACGATCCCGATGCGTACCGTCACCTTCCCGCTGCTGGCGGTCCTCGGTCTCTGCGGCGTGAACACCGCCCGGGCCGCCGATCTGGACTACGATTACCTGCGCGGCGCCGAGTACGACCCGGTTCCGGTCGCGGTGATCGACTGGAGCGGCGTGTATGTCGGCGGGCATGGCGGCTACACGTCGGCGGCCTTGGGCAGCAAGGGCGCACTCCAGCCGCTGATCTACCGGGATTCGCACAACACGACGGGCGAGTCCGACTTCAGCGCCTCGACCCTCCTCAGCCCGCCGTCACGGCGGGTCGGCGACGTGAGCTTCGGCGCCTTCGGGGGCTATAATGTCCAGTTCGACGAGTTCGTCTACGGCTTCGAGGCAGATTACACCAGTTTCGGCCGGATGGGCGTGTCGAGCGACGGTCTCGCGCGGAGCCAGACGACGGCCGCGGGCATGTATGAAGCCGTGAACCTGCACGGATCCACGGCCACGCGGGTCAACGATTACGGGACGCTGCGCGCGCGGGTCGGCTACGTCCTGGGCAATTTCCTGCCCTACGTGACGGGCGGCGTGGCCATCGGGCGGGCGCGCGTCGCCGATGCGACGAGCTATCAGAACTACGGTTTCAACCTGAATGCCTACAACGCGACTCTGGCGGGGACGCCGACCTACGTGAACAATTTCGGCTACGCGAGCTTCAACCCGAGCGCGCCCTACAACGGGACGCCCTTCACCTCGATCCAGACGCAGTCGAAGACAAAGGTCGTCGCCGGCGTGGCGGCGGGAGCCGGCCTTGAATACGCGATCACGCCGAACATCCTCCTGCGGACCGAGTATCAGTACGTGTTGTTCAACAGCTTCGACGGGCACAAGGTCAACCTGAACACCGTCCGCGCCGGCGCGGCCGTCAAGTTCTGATGCCGCGCCTCGGCCGGAGCCTGCCCATGCGAAACCACCGCGCCGTCCGGATCGCCGCACTGCTGCTCGCCGCCGGCTCCGCCCTGGCACCCGCCGTCGCGGCCGATTGGCCCAGGGAGCGGCACGCGTCGCGCATCGTCCGATACCGCGGCCCGGTGCGCACCGTCCCGGTCGTGCCGCCGCCCGTGCTGGTGCAGGGCTACCTGCCGCGCAACCACAACGTCCCGATGTACAACGAGCCGCCCCGCCGCGGGCCGGCCTGGTGACGGCCGCGGCGATCCGGTCTCAACTCTCCAGCTCGCTGTCCCAGTAGAGATAGTCGAGCCAGGTGTGGTGGTACTGGCGGTGGTCGAACTCGGGCTGCCGGTGGTGCAGCTCGTAACGCGTCGGCCGTCGCGGCTCGGTCATCAGCGGCATGCCGGCCTCGTCCGGGGTGCGGTTCGCCTTGCGCAGGTTACAGGGGGAGCAGGCCGCCACGACGTTCTCCCAGCTCGATAGGCCGCCCCGGGACCGGGGCACCACGTGGTCGAAGGTCAGTCCCCCGGAGGGCAGCCGCAGGCCGCAATACTGGCAGCTGAAACCGTCGCGCAGATAGATGTTGTAGCGGGTGAAGGCCGGGCTTCGGGCGAGCGCCACGTAGTTCTTCAGCGCCACCACGCTCGGCACCCGCAGTGACCGCGAGGGCGAGCGCGCCTCGACGTCGTAGCTCGCCACCAAGGTGACGCGGTCGAGGAACAGGGCCGTGAAGGCATCCTTCCACGACCAGAGGGAGAGCGGATTGTACGAGAGCGGCCGATAATCCGCGTTCAGGACGAGGGTTTGAAGATCCATCATCGGCGCGACTCTTCGGACTATCTCTGACGCGGATAACGCGCGGGACCGCGCCGCCGCCCCGCCGGCCCGTCCGAACCGGCCCAGGGCCGATGCGGGGCGGGCCGGCGCGCGGAGCGTCGGCTTGGCGGGAGCGGCGGAGGGAGCAACAGGGCGGCGGGCCGGCGCGAAGGGGCGCCGGTCGGGGCGGTAACATCCGGAACGCGGCCGGGCCGGGCCGGCACTGTGACCGGCCATGCCCTTTCGCGTGATGACGAAAAGGCCCTGTCCATCAGGTGTTCATCTAATCCCAGCGTGACACCCTTGTGAAGCTTTTCCGGCTGGGCCCCAGGGACGCACCCACAGGCGGGCAGGCCCGCGCCGAATCCGGCCCGGGATGGGCAGGGGCACGGTTTCGCCCTATTGCTCGCCCAGAGCGCCCGGCCGCCAGGAGGCCGGCCCGGTCCCCTGTCGCCGCCGATTCGCCGGTGCCGGGCCCCGACCCGCGCGTCCGGCGCGCCCGACGAGAGGTTGCCCATGACTCGTACGCCCGTGCGTGCCCGGAAGCCCGACGGCGCCCCGCGCGCGTCCCGCATACTGGCTCTCATCGCCGCCCTGATGCTCGGAGCCCCGGCGGTCGCGCCCCTGCCGGCCTCCGCCCAGACCCCGGCGCCGGCCGGGAAGCCCGCGGAGGCCAAGCCCGCCGCGGAGGCCAAACCGTCCGACGCGAAGCCGACCGATGCTAAGCCATCCGCTGCCCCCCGCGGACAGCGCCCAGCACGCCCCGGCGCAAGCCGAGGTTCCCGAGCAGTTCAAGAAGGTCCGGGCCAAGCTCGACGCCGCCAAGGCCGAACTCGATGCCCGCGAGAAGCAGCTCGGGCATTCGGACCTGACGGTCGCCGACCTCACGGCGATCCGCGACAGCGCTGCCACGGTGACCGACGAGATCCGCGGTCTGGTCACGCGGCTCGACGCGCCGCTGGAGGCCGCGCGCGAGCGGCTGACCCAGCTCGGCCCGAAGCCGAAGGACGTCCAGGAAAGCGCCGACGTCGCCCAGCAGCGCGTCGAACGCGAGGCCGCCGTCACCCGCCTCGACGAGACCCAGCGTCTCGCCCGCTCCCTGGTGGTGCAGGGGGATCAGATCGTCGATCGGGTCTCGAACCGTCGGCGCGAATCCTTCACCCGCGACCTGTTCCAGCGCTCGCAGCCCCTGGTCGGCCCGGGCCTCTGGGCCAAGGTGATGGCCGACGTGCCCCGGGACACGCGGGCGCTGCAGAGCGCGGTGTCCGATATCGGGCTGCTATTCTCCCGCAACGGCAGCATCGGCAACCTGCTGTTCCTGGGGCTCGCCTTCGGCATCTCGATCGCCCTGTATTTCGGGCGGCGCAACATCGCCCCCCGGGGCGCCCGCCGGGACGCCGCCAGGACCGACCCGTCGCGGCGGGCCATGCTGCTCGCCGCCTGGCGGGTGATCCTGCTCGGCACGGTGCCGGCGGTGGCCGGGTCCTACGCGGTCTACTACGCGCTCGATTCCACCAATCTCCTGCCGTCGCGGCTCCTGCCGGTGGCGGCCGCGATCCTCGGCGGGCTCGCCTTCATGGCCTTCGTGGAGGCGCTCTGCGACGGGCTGCTCAGCCCCGAGAAGCCTGCCTGGCGCCCCGCCCCCGTGAGCGACGCGGCGGCAACCCGCCTCACGCGGCTCGCGGTCGGCATCGCCACGGTGATCACCGTGGTGAAATCCGTGGAGGCCTTGAATTCCGGGATCTCCGCGGCCCTGCCGATCTCCATCGCCACAAGGGGCATCGGCGCCATCGCCACGGCCCTGATCCTGGCGGTCGGCCTGCACCGCTTCGCCGATACCGAGCAGGAGGAGGAAGCCTGCTTCGGCCCCTACGTGCCCACCAAGACCACCACGGGGATCGGCGGTCCGGCGCGGCTCCTGGGCTGGGCCGCGGTGGGGCTGATCGGGCTCGGGGCGCTGGTGGGCTACGTCGTCTTCTCGGCCTTCCTGATCGACCAGCTGATCTGGGACGCCAGCGTGCTGGTGCTGCTCTACCTGCTGGTCCAGAGCGTCGACACCTTCGTGGGCCGCGCGCTGAGCGACGAGACGCGGCTGGCCACCACGCTCCAGGCCAATACCGGCCTGCGCAAGCGCTCGCTGAACCAGATCTCGGTCCTGGCGACCGGCGCGGCCCGGGTCGTCCTGTTCCTGGCGGCCGCGGTCCTGGTCCTGGCGCCCTGGGGCCTCGATTCCACCGACATCGTCTCCTCGGTCCGGCAGGCCTTCTTCGGCTTCAAGGTCGGCGACGTCACGATCTCGCTGTCGAGCATCGCTTTCGGGATCGGCATCCTGGTGGTCGGCGTGTTCATCACCCGCGGGGTGCAGCGCTGGCTAGAGAACACCTACCTGCCGGCCACCGACCTCGACGCGGGCCTGCGTAACTCGATCACCACGGTGGCGGGCTATTGCGGCTTCCTGATCGCGCTCGCGCTCGCCTTCTCGTATCTCGGCCTGAGCCTGGAGAAGCTCACCATCGTGGCCGGCGCCCTGTCGGTGGGTATCGGTTTCGGCCTCCAGTCGATCGTCAACAACTTCGTCTCCGGCCTGCTGCTCCTGTGGGAGCGCCCGATCCGGGTCGGCGACCAGGTGGTGATCGGCGATCAGGAGGGCATCGTGAAGCGGATCTCGGTCCGCTCCACCGAGATCCAGACCTTCGACCGCTCGGCCGTGATCGTGCCGAACTCGAACCTGATCTCCGGCGTGGTCAAGAACCGGGTGCGGGGCGACCGTTCGGGCCGGGTGAGCATCACGGTCAGCGTCCTGCGCAACCAGGACCCGGTGCGGGCCGCCGAGATGATCGCTGGCTGCGCGCAGGCCCATGCCGACGTGCTGAAGGATCCCCCGCCCCGGGTGGTGTTCAAGAAGATCGGCGACCCGTTCCTCGAATTCGAGCTGCTGGTCTGGATCGTGGACGTGAGCCTCGGCCAGAAGGTGCTCACTGACCTGAATTTCTCCGTGTTCTCGACCCTCTCGGGAGCGGGCTTCATCCCGCCGCTCGGACCGGGCTCCAGCATCGTGACCGTGCAGGGGCTCGACACGATGCAGAGCGCCATGGGCGAGATCGCGAGCCGGTTGGTGCTGCCGCTCTCGGAGGCCGGGGAGCCCGGCCGGGGGCAGCGCGACCGCGGCCTACGGAGCGCGGGCGGCTGACCAGTCCGGGCCGGGATCGACCCGGACGGCGTTCCCGCCCTCGCCCTTGGCGGCGTAGAGCGCCGCATCCGCCCGGCCGAACAGCCCGGCTCGGGCACCGCCCGCGGTCGCGATCCCCACGGAGGCGCCGACCCGCAGCGCCTGGCCGCGATACGGGATTGGCCGGGCCAGAGCCGCCACGATGCGCCGGCCGCGCTCCGCCAGCGCCGCCGGATCCGCGGGCGCCCGCAAGAGCACGGCGAATTCGTCCCCACCGATGCGCGCCACGAGCGCCGCGTCCCGGCAGAGGGCGGCGAGCCGGGCGGCGGTGCGCCGGATGCACAGGTCGCCCGCGGCGTGGCCGTGGATGTCGTTGACCGGCTTGAATCCGTCGAGATCGATCAGGATCAGAGCCCCGAGCCGATCCGGGCCCGCGCGGAACGTCCTGGCCTCGAACTGCGCCTCGAAGGCGCGGCGGTTGGCCAGCCCGGTGAGCGGGTCGCGGTCGGCGCGCCGGCTCAGCTCGGCCAGCCGGGCGATCTCCTCGGTGACATCCTGCTTCGTCCCGGAGAGGCGCACCGCCCGGCCGCCTTCGGCCTCGACGGCCGCGCGGATCCGGATCCAGCGCGGCTGCCCGCGCGCGGTGCGGATCTCGGCGTCGAGCCGGAAGGTCCCATGGCGGGCGAGCGCGCGGTCGCGGACCGTCTCCAGCAGGCGCCGCGAGGCCGGCTCGTAGAAATCCAGGATCTGCGGGCGGTGGAGCGCCGCACCCCGCGGAAGGCCGAACAGGTCGTGGACGCCTCCGGTCCAGTCGAGGGTCCCGTCGCCGAGGCGGCAGGTCCACAGGCCCGCCCCCGCGGCCGCAAGCGCGTTCTCCCGTCGTGACAGCAGCGCCGCCTGCTGGCGGATGACCGCCTGCCGCAGGGCGAGTTCGGCCGCGAGGTCAAGCTCCGACGCGTCCCCGAACGCGACGACGGCCCCGGCAGGGGATCGGTCGCGGGCGGTGTCCGGCATGGCCAGGGAGCGCTCGGTTGTCATGTGCGAGCACGTCTACATCGCGGCCGCTTGAGGAACCGCTAACCGGCCGGTGCGCAGGCGCCCGGCAGCGCCTATATCCCGCGCGGGCGGCAGGGCCGTCGCGAGGTGGGTGAGACGTGACGAAACGGGATCTGAACGGTCGATATGCGGGATGCGGCCTGTGCCGGGCCGCCGGCGCGGCCACGCTGGCCTCCGCGGCGCTGCTCGGCGGCTGTACCACCGAGGCGCCGACCACGGCAGCGCTGCCGAGCATCTACCTGCCGCTCGCCAGCAACAGCGCCCATATCGACGTGGACGCGGCCCGCGACATGATCTCGTCCTACCGTCGCAATCGCGGCGCGCCGCCGCTCGCGGTCGATCCCGAATTGCAGCGTCTGGCGGAGGCCGAGGCGGCCGCCATGGCGCTGGCCGACCGGCCGAGCCGAGCGCAGACCGTCAAGGCCGCGGTGGAGCGGCTCGGCTATGCGGACGTGAACGCCAACCTCTCGGCCGGCTACCACACGCTGGCCGAGGCGTTCTCCGGCTGGCGCGAGAGTCCGCCGCACGACGCCACGATGCTCGATGCCCGGGCGACCAAGATGGGGATCGCCACCGCCTACGCCCCCGGATCGAAGTACAAGGTCTACTGGGCGCTGCTCACCGCCAAGTAGCGGGTACCCTCACGGCAGCCCCTTCACGTTCGGCACCGGCGGCGCTTCCTTCAGCAGCGTCACGGTTACGCGGCGGTTGGCCGGCATGTAGGGGTTGTCGGGAAACATCGGCTCGGTGTCGGCCTTGCCGGCCACCGACGCGAACCGGTCGTCCGGAACCCCTGAGCCGGCCAGGATCTCCCGGACGCTGACGGCGCGTCCCGCCGACAGCTCCCAGGGGGCGCCGTCGGGCGCTGGCCGGGCCGGTCCGTGGCGGTGAAGCCCGTGATGGCGATCCGGTTCGGCATCTGGCGGAGCGCCGGGCCGAGCTTCTCCAGAAGGCGCCGCGTGCGCTCGTTAGGGCGGGTCGAGCCCTCGGGGAACATCGAGCGCCCGTCTTGGTCGACGATCGACACGTCGAGGCCGTTCTCGGACCGTGCGATCACGACGTTCTTCGACAGTTCGGCGAAGTCCGGCAGGCTCTGCAGCGCCTGCCGCAGGGAGGCCGCCGCGAGGCCGAAATTCTCCGGTTCGCCGGTGTCGGTCAGGCCGAACTCGCTGCTCTTGTTGAGCTTCGGCGGCGTGGTCCGGTCGGTGGCCTGATCCGGGGGATGTCGCGCAGGTACTTCACGTGGTCGGCCGCCGGCAGGCCCTCGGTCTCGATGATGCCGGCGAATTTCGATTCCTTGTTGACGCCGAAGGCGTCGCGCATGGAGCCCGCCACCATCTGCATCTTCTTCTGGTCCTGCGTCGAGTACGCGGCGACCATCACGAAGAAGCTCATCAGCAGCGCCATCAGGTCGGCGAAGGTGACGAACCAGCCGTGGCCGCCATGCGCGCCGCCGCGCTTCTTCTTGGCCATGTCAGGTCTTCACCACGTCAAGCCTTCACCATGTCAGGCCGCCTGCTCCAGCAGCGCCTCCCGGTGGTTGTGCGGCAGGTAGGCGACCAGCATCTCGCGCACGAGGGTCGGGCTCTTCTGGTCGCGGATCATCAGGATGCCGTCGATGATCAGCGAGCGCGAGACGTCCTCCTCCTCGAGCTTCACGTGCAGCTTGTCGGCGAGCGGCAGGGTGATCAGGTTGGCGATCACGGCGCCGTAGAGCGTCGCGAGCAGCGCGGTGGCCATGGCGGGGCCGAGCTTCGAGGGGTCGGACATGTTGGCGAACATAGCCACCATGCCGAGGATCGTGCCGACCATGCCCCAGGCGGGGGCGCAGTCGCCGTAGGCGCGGTAGACCTTCGAGCCCTCGTCGAGATGCATCAGGAAGTTGTCACGGTCCCGCTCCATCGTGTCGCGGATGAACTCACGGTCGTAGCCATCGGCGATGTAGCGGGCGCCTTGCGCCAGGAACGGGTCGGAAATCTCCATGTTCTCCAGCGCCATCGGGCCCGACTTGCGCACCACGTCGGCGATCTTGGTGATCTCCTCGATCAGCTCCTGCGGCTTCACCGAGCGCATCATGAAGGCGAAGCGCAGGCCCATGGGCAGGCCGTGCAGGATCACCGAGAACGGGAAGCGGATCATCGTGGCCGCGGTGGCGCCGCCGAACACCACCACCACTGCGTGCTCCGACGCGTAGGCGCCGAAATGGCCGCCATCGAGCATGATCAGCCCGACCACGACGCCGAGGCCCGAGAGCAGGCCGAGTGCGGTTGCGAGATCCATGAGGCGGGTGCCCGATGCCGAATCGTTGAGAAAGCGGAACCCGGGGCCGAAATCGGCCGGGCTACCCCGAGCGGTAGGAAATCTTGCTGAAAGAACCGTAAAGGCGGCCGTTTCGAACCTGTATCGGCCCGTCATCGCCCGTTCAGGCGCGGCTTGGCATACCCGTGTCGTACGAGGGGTTTGGTCGCGGAATCGGCGGTGCCGCCGGCCGCGCGGGCCTTGAGGAACAGGCGCGAGACCCGGGTCACACGGGCCGCGCCAGGGGTGGCGGAGCGGTACAATGGTTCGTCTGTACGGGCGGGTCCTGGGTTTCCTGAAGGCGGAAAGGCGGCTGGCCATTGGGCTCGCCGTCACCAACGTCGTTCTGGCGATTGCGGCCTTCGCCGAGCCCCTGCTGATGGGCCGGATCATTGACCAGCTGAGCCATCTCAAGCGCGGCGGCAACGCTATGGGCACCATGCTGCCGCTGCTCGCCGCTTGGGTGGCGTTCGGCTTCTTCACCATCGCGGCGGGCGTATTCATCGCGCTCCATGCCGACCGGCTCGCCCACCGCAACCGCCTGTCGTCGATGGCGAGCTATTTCGAGCACGTGCTCGACCTGCCGCTCGCCTTTCACGCGGCCAACCATTCCGGCCGGGTGCTGAAGGCGATGCTGGAGGGCACCAACGGCATGGCCTGGCTGTGGCTCGGCTTCTTCCGCGACCATCTGGTCGCCCTGGTCTCGCTCGGCGTGCTCCTGCCGATGACCCTGTTCATCAACTGGCAGCTCGGCTCTATCCTGGTGGTGCTGGTGCTGGCCTTCACGGCGCTCACCACCTTCGTGATGCGCCGGACAGAGACGCTGCAGGGGCAGGTCGAGGAATTCAATTCGGGCCTCGCGGCCCACGCCTCGGACGCGCTCGGCAACGTCGCGGTGATCCAGTCCTTCACCCGTGCCAAGGCCGAGAAGGAGGCGATGCGCGGCATCATCACCAACCTGCTCGCCGCGCAGATCCCGGTCCTGTCCTGGTGGGCGCTCGCCAACGTGGCGACCCGCGCGTCCGCGACCATCACCATGACGGCGATCTTCGTCACCGGCATCTGGCTCTACCAGGCGGGCACCACCACGGTGGGCGAGGTCGTGGCGTTCATGAGTCTCGCCACCGCCTTCGTGGCGCGGCTCGACCATGTGGTCGGCTTCGTCAACGGACTGTTCCAGCAGGCGCCCAAGATCGCCGAGTTCTTCGAGATCTACGATACCGTCCCGGCGGTGGCCGACCGGCCGCATGCCCGGCAGGTGGCGCGCTTTGCCGGCGCAGTGACCTTCGAGGATGTCGCCTTCTCGTATGACGGGACGCGCCCGGCCCTCGACGGGGTGTCGTTCTCGGCCCGTCCCGGCGAGACGATCGCGCTGGTGGGCACCACCGGCTCGGGCAAGTCGACGACGCTCGGCCTCCTGCACCGCAGCTTCGATCCGGCTTCGGGATCGATCCGCATCGACGGCCTGGACGTCCGCGACATCGGCCTCGCGAGCCTGCGCCACAATATCGGTGTGGTGTTCCAGGAGCCGATGCTGTTCGCCCGCTCGATCCGCGAGAACCTGCAGGTCGGCCGCCCCGACGCCACCGATGCCGAGATGCTCGACGCCCTGGAGCGCGCCCAGGCCGGCGCCTTCATGGCGCGCCAGCCCAACGGGCTCGATACGGTGATCGGCGAGCGCGGCCGGTCCCTGTCGGGCGGCGAGCGCCAGCGGCTCTCGATCGCCCGGGCGCTCCTGAAGAACCCGCCGATCCTGATCCTCGACGAGGCCACCTCGGCACTGGACGCGGCCACCGAGCGCAAGCTCCAGGGCGCGCTGGAGACCGTGATGGCGGGGCGCACCACCTTCGTGATCGCCCACCGGCTCGCCACGATCCGCAACGCCGACCGCATCCTGGTCTTCCACGAGGGCCGGATCGTCGAGGCCGGCACCTTCGACGAGCTGGTGGCCGAGGGGGCCGCTTCGCCGAACTCGCCCGGGCCCAGTTCATGGCGGCCGAGGCCGACGAGGAGGAGCGGCTGGCGCTGGCGGCATGAGGTTGGTGCCGCCTGTGGAACGCGGTTCAGGATAGGGCGCGGACGCACTCTTCCTCTCCCGCAGAGGGGACGGGGAAGTTCCTGGGCCTCACACCCACCCGATCCGCGCGAAGAACCCGGCGATCTCATCCGCGGCCCGGTCGGGATCCTCCCGGTGGGGGAAGTGCCCCACCCCCGGAAACAGCGCGCAGTCGAGATCCGAGAAGGTCTCGCCCAGGCGGTCGGTCCAGGCAGACGGGAAGATCGGGTCGTGCTCGGCCCAGCGCACGCAAGTTGGCACGCCGATCGGCGGCAGGGACAGGGCCTCGCCCTTGAGCATCGCGATCCGGCCGGCATGGGCCGCCCGGTAATGCGCGAAGCCGCCGGCGAGGTTTCCAGGCTTCAGGAAGTTGTCCACGAAGGCGTCTAGAACCCCGTCGAACGCGTCCTTCCGGTACGACCAGTGGCGCAGGAAGTGCCCGATATAGGCGGCGCAGCTCTCCCGGCTGGCGCCCACCAGTGTCACGGCCAGATCCATCTGGTTGAAGGACTGGTACCAGATCTCGGTGAGGCGGTCCGGCGCCCCGAGGCGAGCGCCGATGCCGGGATAGACGAAATCGAACAGGAACAGGCCGGCGCAGCGCTCCGGGTGAGACCGGGCGAGCGCCTGGATCACCGCCCCGCCGACATCGTGGCCAACGATGCCGGCGCGCTCGATGTCGAGGGCATCGAGCAGGGCCACCATGTCGGCGGCCTGGTCCGGCGGCCCGAAAGGACCGGCCGGCTTGTCGCTTTCGCCGAACCCGCGCAGGTCGGGGGCGACCAGGGTGTGACGGGACGCCAAGCGCGCCATCACGGATTCCCAGGTCAGCCAGAATTCCGGCCAGCCATGGAGCAGCAGCAGGGGCGCGCCCGTGCCGCAGCGCGCGACGTGCAGATCCGCGCCGTTCACGCCGATCCTGAGGTGCTCGATCCCGTCGTCCATCGTCCCTCCATCTCGGCCCGGCGCGCCAGCATCTTCGCCTGGAGGCGGCTGCGGCGGGCCGCGATCACCGTACCGTTGATCTCACCGCCGAACAGGAACATGGCGGCGAGCCAGTAGAGGAACACCAGGAACACCATCGCGGTGGCCAGCCCCCCATAGGTCGACGCGTAGGCGTTCGAGAACCGGTCGAGGTAGTAGCCGAAGCCGAGGCCGGCGAAGAACCACAAGATGAGCGTCGCCCCGATCCCCGGCAGCACCGATAGGATCGAGCGCCGCCCGGCCGCGACGAACTTGTGGGCGATGACGAGGACGAGGGCGAGCAGCAGGGCGGTGACCGCGATCCGCCCGATCGCCACCGTGAGGCTCAGGGGCTCCAGCCCCGGCGCCACCAGGACGATGTTGCGCCAGATCAGCGGCCCCAGCACCACGAGCAGCGCGAAGGCCAGCATCGCGAAGGCGCCGCAGATCACGTAGCCGATCGATTCGAGCCGGGTCAGCCACCAGGGCCGGCTCTCGCGCAGGCCGTAGGCCCGGTTCAGGCCGACCCGCAGGCTCTCGACCCCCGAGGAGGAGAAGTACAGGGCGAGCAAGGCGCCCAGCGTCAGCACGCCCCGGCGCTGCTCGGTGAGCACCCGGTGGACCTCGCCGACGATCGGCTTGGCGATCTCCCGCGGCCACGCATCGAAGATCAGGATCCCGGCCTCGTCGGCGAGCGACTGAGTGCCGAACAGGCCGGCCAGCGCCGCCAGCAGGATCAGGAACGGAAACAGCGACGTCAGGGTCGAGAGCGCGATGTGGCTCGCGATCGCCCAGCCGTCATGGGCGACGAAGCGCTGCGCGGCGACGCCCATGACCTGTAATCCGCTGCGGAGAGATTTCACGGGTGTCCAACGATCCTCGTGGCGGAGCGGCCTGCCGATGAACGGCGCCGGGGCCGACCCGTCAACGCCGCCGGGCTGCCGGGGTCGCGTTCGCTGGCCGGTGACGCGCGCGCGCCACGCCGGGCGGCCGCAATCGGGGCACCCGGTCCCGGTGGCCGAATCGCCGTTGCGGTTCGCCGGCCGGAGGCGCCTTAGATACGGTCATGCTTGCCTCCGCACGACCGTCGACGCTCGCGACCAGCGCCCTCCCGGCCCTGTTCGTGCCGATCTGGGCGACTGGCTTCATCGCGGCCCGGGCCGTGGTCCCGCACGCCGATCCCTTCGCCTTCACGGCCGTCCGCTTCACCGCCGTCGCGCTGGTTCTGGCTCTGATCGCGGCCGCCTCCCGCGTCCGGTGGCCCGCGGACCGGGCCGGCTGGCGCGATCCGGTCATCGCGGGCTTCCTGATGCAGGGCGTCTATCTGTCGAGCACGTTCTGGGCGGTGAGCCGCGGGCTCCCGGCCGGGATCGCGGCGCTCGTCGGCAGCCTTCAGCCGCTGCTGACCGCTCTCCTGGCGCAGCCGCTGCTCGGCGAGCGGGTCAGTGGCCGGCGGGCGCTCGGCATCCTGATGGGATTCGCGGGGGCGGGCCTCGTGCTCGCCCCGAGGGTCGGCGCCGCCGACCCGTCCGGGATCCCGCCGCTGGCGCTGGCGGTCAGTTTCCTGGCGGTGCTGTCCCTGACTCTGGGCACCCTCTGGCAGAAGCGCACCGGCGGCCGGGTCGACCTCCTCGCCGGCGCGACGCTCCAGTTCGCGGGCGGCATGGCCTGCGCCATCCCGCTGGCGCTGGCCTTCGGCAGCGCCACGATCGACCCGGCTCCGAGCCTGTGGCTCGGACTCGCCTGGGCGGTTCTCGTCAACTCGGTGGCCGGGATCCTGCTCCTGCTGGCGCTGATCCGGCGCGGCGCGGTGGCGGGCGTCGCCGCGCTGTTCTTCCTGGTCCCGCCGGTCGCGGCCGTCCTGGGCTACCTGCTGTTCGGCGAGGTGCTGACCCCTGTGCAGGGTGCCGGCATGGTGCTGGCCGCCCTCGGCGTCGCGGTGGCGAGCCGGGGCTGAGCGGCCGGGCCTGCGACCACACGGCCCGGAAACCCTGGGCCGCGTCGCGACTTGATGCGCGCGGGCCCGGTACGGAGCCCGGGCCGGCATCGAGCGAGGCGAGGATGGATCAGGAGAAGCCCCGGGAGATCCGGCTCGCCCTGGACACGATCCCGCTGGGCGGCAAGGCCGAGGGCAAGGCGGGCGAGGACGCGGTTCTGTTCGTGCGCGACGCGGACGGCGTGCGCGCCTTCCAGGCCAAGTGCCCCCATCTCGGGGCGCCGCTCGCCAAGGGCGAGATCTGCGGCGGCCGGCTCTACTGCCCGTGGCACAAGGCTGCCTTTGCGCTCGCCGACGGCAACCTGGAGGAGCCGCCGGCCCTCGAACCGCTCACCCGCTATCCCGTCCGGATTGAGGGCGGCGAGGCGGTGGCGACCCTGATCCCCGAGCCCGCCCCGGCCCGGCGCGCCGAGACGCCCGTGGCGCATGTCCTGATCGTCGGCACCGGCGCGGCTTCGGTCGCCTGCGTCACGACCCTGCGCCGTGAGGGCTTTTCCGGCACGATCACGATGGTCGGCCGAGAGGGGCATCCGCCCTACGACCGGACCAAGCTGTCCAAGCATTTCCTGGCGAAGCCCACCCCGGCGGAGAAGACCCTGCTGGAGCCGGATTTCGCCGCCGCGCACCACGTCGCGCGGATCGAGGCCGAGGTTACCCGGATCGACCCGCCGGCGCGCAGCGTCACCCTCGCGGACGGGCGGGTGCTCACCGGCGACGCGCTGCTCATCGCCACCGGGAGCCGCGCCGCCGTGCCGGATTTCGAGGGCCGCGACCGCGCGGGCGTGATGGTGCTCCGCAGCCTCGACGACGCGGTGCGGCTCAGCGCCGCGGCGGAGCGGGCCAAGCGCGTGGTGGTGATCGGGGCGGGCTTCATCGGCCTGGAGGCGGCGGCCTTCCTGACCAAGCGCGGCCTCGCCGTGACGGTCCTGTCCCGGCAGGAGATC
This sequence comes from Methylobacterium sp. P31, assembly GCA_050632875.1. Classification (GTDB taxonomy): domain Bacteria; phylum Pseudomonadota; class Alphaproteobacteria; order Rhizobiales; family Beijerinckiaceae; genus Methylobacterium. The sequence continues at coordinate 1,546,137 of JBODSC010000001.1, forward strand.
CCCTTCGCCAAGCGTTTCGGCGCGGCGGTGGGGGCGGCGCTGAAGCGCTACCATGCCGGCAACGGCGTGACCTTCGTGACCGGGCGCGTCGCGCGCATCACCGGCAACCAGCATGTCGAGGCGGTGAAGACCGAGGACGGGACGCGGCTGCCGGCGGACATCGTGCTGATCGGCGCCGGGGCCGCCCCGGAGACCGGGGTGATCGCGGGAGTCGAGCCGAACGGGAAGGGCGGTATCCCGGTCGGCGCCGACCTGAGGCTCGCCGACGGCGTCTGGCTCGCGGGCGACATCGCGGCCTTCCCGGAGAAGGGCAGCGGGCTCAGGGCCCGGATCGAGCACTGGCGGCTGGCCGAGCAGCACGGAACCCACGTCGCCCGAGCGATCCTGGGGGCCGAGGGCGGGTTCTCGGGCGCGCCGTTCTTCTGGAGCAACCAGGGCGACAAGCGCCTAGATTACGGCGGCTACGCGCCGGATTTCGAGCGGATCATCCTGCAGGGCGACCCGGAGGCGCTCGACTTCATCGCCTATTACGTCCACCAGGGACGCGTCACCGCCGCCTGCAGCATTGGCCGTAACCCGGCCTTCACGGCGTTCCTGCACCTGCTGGGCGAGGGACGGGTGCCAAGCCCGGAGGCGATCGCGGGCGGCGCGGACCTCGCCGCGCTGGTGTGAGGGAACCGCGATCCGCGCCCGCGCCTTTCGCCTGAGACCGCCCGCCGCCGGAGAGCCGGGCCCGACCCACCGGAGGCCCCATGAGCCAGATCATCGTCGTCGCCCTCATCTGCGCCGCCTCCGTCCAGGCCCCGGACTGCTCGCGCGACACCGCCACCGACGTGGTCACGGGCCCGGCCCACACGCTGCAGGAATGCCTGATCCAGGGTCCGGTTCTCGCGGCCAGCGCGGGTTTCACGGGCGAGGACGGGGCCTACGTGAAGACCCGCTGCGAGCAGAAGCACTGAGCCGTACGCGTTCCGAACGGAACGCGGCGCGGCTGATCAGTCTCCGGCCGGCCCTGCGTCCTCATGACCCGTGCGTGACGACTTCCGTGAAGCGCGCTCTGCGCCGCGCGGCCCCGTATTCAACTTGAGTTCAAGACGCGACAAACGAAATCTGCTTCGGCTCGAAGGCTGGACGGGTTAGAAGACGCGATCCAAGAAGACGCCACGCGAGCCAAAAACCATGTCCGCATCCCCCGCCATCCAGACCGAGCCGCAGGACATCATCGCCCTCACAAAGGCCGCCGGTGATAGCGCGAAGGCCCTCGTGGCGGACGCCACCCGCCGGGTCCGGGCACGGGTTCTCGGCGCGGACGGGCGGATCGATGCGGGCAAGCTCGAGGGGCAGCAGCACGCCGCTCATGGCCTTGCCTGGATCGCGACCTACGCGGAGGCGATCAGCGAACTCGGCGGCTACGCCGAGCGCCTCCAGGCCGAGGGCCGGTTCGGCGAGACCGAGTCGCTCCTCGTCCGGATCGGCGCCGGCGAGTATCTCGACCAGCTCTTCTCCGGCATCCCCATGAGCCAGGGCGAGATGGTCCGCCCCACCGGCTCGCTGGGTCTCTCTGCCAAGGAGGCGGCGCAGTTCCGCACCGACGCGGTCGAGACGCTGATCGCCGAGGGCAACACCCCTGAGAACCGCGCCGCCCTGGTGGCGCAGATGCGCGACGGCAGCGGCTCGGCCACGGTGGGCGCCTCGGGCCTCGACGAGGACATGGAGGCGATCCGCTCCGAGATGCGCCGCTTCGGCAAGGCCGAGGTGGTGGAGCAGGCGCATGAGTGGCACCTGAAGAACGCCTATATCCCCATGGAGATCGTGCAGAAGATGGCCGAGGCTCGGCGTCTTCGGGCTGACGATCCCCGAGGAATATGGCGGCATGGGCCTGCCCAAGACGGCCATGTGCGTAGTCTCCGAGGAGCTGTCCCGGGCCTATATCGGCGTCGGCTCGCTGGGCACCCGCTCGGAGATCGCCGCGGAGCTGATCCTGTGCGGCGGCACCGAGGAGCAGAAGAACCGCTTCCTCCCGAGGATCGCGAGCGGCGAGATCCTGCCGACCGCCGTCTTCACCGAGCCGAACACCGGCTCCGACCTCGCGAGCCTGCGCACCCGCGCGGTCAAGGAGGGCGACGTCTGGAAGATCACCGGCAACAAGACCTGGATCACCCACCCGGTCCGCGCCGACATCATGACGGTGCTGGTGCGCACCAAGCCCGAGGAGAAGGGCCACAAGGGTCTCTCCATGCTGATCGCCGAGAAGCCGCGCGGCACCGACGCGGATCCGTTCCCGGTCCAGGGCCTGTCGGGCGGCGAGATCGAGGTGCTCGGCTACCGCGGCATGAAAGAGTACGAGGCTCGCCTTCGAGGGTCTCGAAGTCCCCGCCGCCAACCTGCTCGGCGAGGTCGAGGGCAAGGGCTTCGCCCAGCTGATGCAGACTTTCGAGTCCGCCCGCATCCAGACCGCGGCGCGCGCCATCGGTGTCGCCCAGTCGGCCCTCGACGTCGGCCTGCGCTACGCCGAGGAGCGGGTCCAGTTCGGCAAGGCGCTGGTGAACTTCCCGCGGGTGGCCGACAAGCTCGCCATGATGGCGGTGGAGATCAACATCGCCCGCCAGCTCACCTACTTCTCGGCCCGCGAGAAGGATGCCGGCAAACGTTGCGACCTGGAGGCCGGGATGGCCAAGCTGCTCGGCGCCCGCGTCGCCTGGGCGGCGGCCGACAACGCCCTGCAGATCCACGGCGGCAACGGCTTCGCGCTGGAATACCCGGTGAGCCGCATCCTGTGCGACGCGCGCATCCTCTCGATCTTCGAGGGCGCCGCGGAGATCCAGGCCCAGGTGATCGCCCGGCGCCTGCTCGAAGCCGCCTGAGCCCTGCGGTCTCGGCCGGGCGGCCTGACGCCGCCCGGCAAGCCTTCCCTACTTGGTGACCTTCACAGAGACCGGGTCGCTCGAGGGGAACGTCTCCTCCAGGGCCTCGTCGAGGCGCTCGTTGAGCTTCTCCTGCTTGTTGCCGGAATCCTGCGTGTCGCCCGGCTTGGCGCTGCCCTGCTGAAAGCCCGGCTTGGTCTCGTTCTGACGCTTCTGGTCCTCGGCCATCTCTCTCGCTCGTCCGTGACGGAGGCACGCGAAGGTGCCGGTGCGCGTCAACGCGAGCGCGGGCGGGTGTTTCCGATCTTCCCGGCCCGGCGCGTCAATCGGGCCGGCCAATACGGTCTCAGATTGAAGCCTTCGGTTGACGCGGCCCCCCGTCACCACGAGGGCAGCGACGCGCCCGCGCTTAGCGCAGCCTCGGCAAGCGTGGCGCTGTCCGGGTCGGTTCGCTCCGCTCGCAATGGCAGGGGAACCGGAAAGGTCGTCAGGCGGTCGCGAGCGGCCGCTCGGCCATCGTCTCTGCGGCCCGCCTACCGGCGGCTTCGCGCATCACGGACCCGTAGACCCGCTCCAGACGGTCGAGATGGACGTCCAGGCTCAGCGGCGCGGACCAGTAGCGGCCATGCGCCGCCCGGCTCATCCGGGCGGCGAACTCGTCGTCGGACAGCCGACTCAGATGTGCGGCCAGCGCGTCCGGGTCGCCCGAGCGGAACCAGAACCCAGTCTCGCCATCCGCCACGGCCTCGCGGCCCGCGCAGGCATCGCTGACGATCACCGGCGTGCCGCAGGCCAGGGCCTCGTAGACGGTGAGCGGCTGGCCTTCATACCAGACGCTCGGGAAGACCAGCGCCCGGGCCTGCCGCATGAGCGCCTGCACGGCCGCGGCATCGCGCCAGCCGAGCATCACGGCCTCGGGATAGCGCGCGGCGAGGTCGGCCCGCTCGGAGCCGTCACCCACGAAGACCGCCCGCACCCCCGCGCGCCGGGCCGCCTCGGCGAAGATCGGGGCCCCCTTCTCGGTGGAGATCCGCCCGACGAACAGGAAGTCGCCCCGCGCCCCCGCATGCACCGGCGCCTGCGGCACCGCGATCGGGTTGTCGATCCGATGAAACACGGTGCCGCGGGGCATCAGCGGCCGCACCACGCTCTCCTGGAGGTCGCTGATCGTGATGACGTGGCCGAACAGCTCCGGTAGCCGGGCCACATGGGCGAGGCCGGCGTGACGGATCATCCGGGCGACCTTGCGCGGATAGCTGCGCGCGTCGCAATTCGCCACCATGCAGGCGGCCGACATCGGCCTGCGGTGGCAGATCCGCTGCTCCGGATAGGCGTAGAAGCCGCCGGTCGGGCAGACCAGGAAGAACTCGTGCATCGTGTAGAGGCAGGGCAGGCCCGAGGCCTTGAGCGCCGTGCCGATCGACGGCGAGAGCGCCTTGGCGAAGGCGTGAACATGGACCAGCGTGTCCCGGGGATCGCAGGCGGCGAGTTCCGCCGCCAGGGCGCGGCTCGCCGCCCCGTTCCAGATCGCCTGGGCCGCGAAGGCCAGCTTGCTGCGCGCCGTGGTGACGTCGTCCTGCTCCAGGCAGACGACCCGGATGCCGGCGGGCTCCAGACGCGGGTCCACCGGGCCGACGGCCGCGAACAGGCTCACGCGGACGCCGCGGGCGGCGAGCCCCAGGGCGGACTCGATGGCGACCTTGGCCTGGCCGCCGTTGATCGCGGCGTGGTCTGCGACGAGGACGACGTGCACGTCTGGATTTCCGCCGCTCTGATCCGGGATCGAAGTCTGTAACCGCCGGCGGTTGATCCCCCGTAAACCGGTGTTCCCCCATTCTCCCGGCCTCCGATGCCGAGACGATTGCCATGCACGTCGTGATCCTGGCCGAGTTCGCCGCCGCCAGCGGCGGGGCCGAGAAGGTCGCGCTGGAATCGGCCCGCGGGCTCGCCGAGGCCGGCCTCGCCGTGACCTACATCCAGGCGATCGCCGGCGAGGCCGACCGGCTGCTCGATCACGGTAACATCCGGCGGATCGTGCTCGGCCTGCCCGACATCTGGTCCCTGGGCGGGGTCCGGGCGGCGGCGGCCGGGATCTGGCACGGGGCCGCGGCGCGCCGGCTCGCCACGGCGCTCGGTGGGCTCCCGGCGCGGCCGGACTGCATCCACCTGCACCAGTGGACCCGCGCGCTGTCGCCCGCCATCTTCCCGGTCCTGTCCGGGCTCGGCGTGCCGCTGGTCGTCACCCTGCACGACTACTTCCTGGCCTGCCCGAACGGCGTCTATTACCGCTTCGACCGCGCCGAGCCTTGCGGGCTCGCGCCCCTCTCGGTCAGCTGCATCGCGGCGCCCTGCGATGCCCGCAGCCGCGCGCACAAGCTCGTGCGCGTCGCTCGCACCGCGGCCCTGCGGCAGGCCCTGAAGGGGTGTCCGCTCCACGTGGTCCATGTCTGCGACGCCAGCCGACGGCGCCTGGGGGATCTGCTCGATGGCTACGCCGTCACGCACCATCGCGTCGACAATCCGGTCCGGGTTCCGGAGGGGCCGCCGGCCGAGCCCGCCCGGGGCGACGCCATCGCGTATGTCGGGCGCCTGACCCGGGAGAAGGGGGCCGACCTCGTGGCCGAGGCCGCCCGGGTCGCCGGTCTCCCCGCGCTGTTCATCGGCGCCGGCCCCTTGGAGGCGGAGCTGCGCGCGCAGCCCGGTGTCGAGGTCATCGGCTGGCAGGCGCCCGAGGCGGTCTGGGAAACCTTGCGGTCCCGCGCCCGGGCGCTCGCCGCGCCGTCGCGCTGGTACGAGACCGGCCCGCTCACCGTCTACGAGGCTCTGGCGGCGGGCCTGCCGGTCGTGGCGTCCGAGCGGTCCGGGGCTTCCGAGAAGGTTCGGCACGGGCAGACCGGTTTCGTGGTCCCCCCGCGGTTGAGCCGCTGGCGGCGGCCTTCGCGGCCCTGCGCGACAACGCCTGCGCCGGCACCCTCGGGACGCAGGCCCGCGCCCAGTCCCGCGCGGAGCCGGTGACGCTGGCGACGCACACCGCCGCGCTCCGCGCGCTCTATGCCGGGCTCGTTGAATCCGCCCCTGGTGCACTGCGGCATTCGGGAGCGCTGCTCGGGTTGCCCTAATCCCGGATCACCCTGGCCTGACGGCCCATCAAAAGAGTTACCGGTCTGTTCGTGGCCCTCTGGACAACGGGATAGATTTTTGTAAACCCGACCTCTGCCGCTGTGATCAATTTTATCGGTCTCGATAAACGGCGGAGCTTGATCGCAAGCCGCTCACGAGACGGCGATGCGGTCGGATGACTTTGCGAGATCCTGGGTTCGGCATTTTATCGAGTCCTCCAGGCTCGACTCCGCCATCGGGATATGCACTTGACTTCTTGTTGCAGTGCAACATATAGAGGCGCGTCAACGCGGACGCAGCCGGCGTCCCGCTCCAAGGATCATGCTGGAGACACCGATGCAGACCCCGAACTTCGAGATTCCGACCGAGATGCGCGACTTCGCTGAGAAGAGCGTCGACCAGGCCCGGAACGCTGTCGGCACCATGATGGCGAGCGCCGTCAAGGCCGCCGAGCAGGTCCAGGCCTCGGGCCAGACCTTCCAGTCGACCCTCAGCGCCGCGGTCGCGAAGGGGTTTGATCACGCCCAGGCCAACGCAAACGCGACCTTCGACTTCGCGCAGAAGCTGGTGCGCACGAAGGATCTCCGCGAGGCGTTCGAGCTGCAGTCCGAGTTCGCCCGCAGCCAGTTCGCCGCCTTCCAGGCCCAGGCCAAGGATTACGGCACCCTCGCCCAGAACGCCGCCCGCTAAGGGCCGGTCGCGCGGCCTGATCCCCGCAGGTCGGGCCGCGCGCTATCAGAGTCCGGCCAGCCGGATCCCGGCTGCTGGACCTCCCGATCTGACGCCCGGCCATTGCAGGCCCGGCGCCGACGGGGCGGGCGGGCCCCGCACAGCCTTCCGGCCCCGCTCCGTCAGGTCGGAGTGAAGCGGACAGGAGGACATCGCGCGATGGGAAAGCCGCGTCGACCGAGAGGACCCCGCTTCACCTGGAAGCCGGAACCGCCCCTGGATACGGACGTATCCGCGGCGGCCGATACGCCTGCCGATCCGGTGCTCGCCGCGGTGCCGGTCGCGGTTCCCGATGACGAGCCGGCCCCCGGAGCCGAGGCTTCCGGACCGGCCGAAACGCCCGCCGCGGTGATCGAGCCGCACGCCCAACAGGCTGCGGCGGACACCCGCGACGGCATCGCGGCGGTTCTGCCTGTCGCGGTCGCGCCGCAGATGGTCGCTCCTCCGGCGCGGGACCGGATCCTGTTCGCGCCCGGTCGCCTCGACATCATCGAGATCGGCTCGACCATCGCCCGCTACGTGCGGGGCGAGGGCGAGGCGGCCATTGCCCATCTGCGGGCTCTCAGGGATGCCCGCTCGCCGGCCGACGTGATCCGTCTGCAGGCGGGCGAGGTCCAGCGCGCCGCCGACGCCTCGCTGTCCTGCTGGGTGACGGTGGTCAGCAAGGCGAGCCGCGTCGTCGCGTTTCTCTGACGGGGCACGGCCCGGGCTGTCGCATCGCGGCAACAAAGGCGGCCCGATCGAACCGGCGGCGGCAACCGCTCGTTAACCAAGCCGGTCCCATGCCTTAACGGAGGGCACGGGAGACGAAACCGGACCGATGCCGAGCCGCACGCGCCTGATCCGTTCCGCCTGTCTCTGCCTCGCCCTGGCGCTGGCTGGAGTGCCGGCGGTCGCGCAGAACGGTGAGAAGCCCGCGATCGCCATCGGGACAGATCTCGCGAGTCAGGCGGGGACCACGCGCTTGACCCTGACCCTGTCCCGGGCCGTAGAGGCCCGCGGCTTCGTGATGGAGCGGCCCGACCGGGCGGTGATCGACCTGCCGGAGGTCAACTTCCAGCTCGAATCCGGGACCGGGAGCCGGCGCGAGGGTCTCGTCCAATCCTTCCGCTACGGCCTGTTCGCCCCCGGGCGCTCCCGAATCGTCATCGACCTCGCCGCGCCCGCCACGGTCGGCAAGCTCGAGACGGTGACGCGGCCCCGGGACGGGGCCGTGCTGCTCACGATTCCGCTCCAGCGCGTCGACCGCGAGGCCTTCCGCAAGGCGGCCGCCTCCGCCGATCCAGCCCCCACACAGGCCCGCAGCACGCCGCCCGAGCCCACGGACCAGCGCCCGCTGATCATGGTCGATGCCGGGCATGGCGGCACCGATCCCGGCGCCATCGCGGTGGGCGGCGTGTTCGAGAAGGACATCGTGTTCGGCTTCGCGCAGTCGCTTGTCGAGAAGCTGGAAGCGGGCGGCCGCTACCGGGTCCGGATGACCCGCGACCGGGACGTGTTCGTGCCGCTGGCCGAGCGCGTGCGCCTCGCCCGCGAGGCCAAGGCCGACCTGTTCGTGTCGATCCACGCGGATTCGATCTCGGCGGCCCCCCAGGTGCGCGGCGCCACGATCTACACCAATTCCGAGAAGGCCACCGACGTCGAATCCGCCAGGCTCGCCGAGCGCGAGAACCGGGCCGACGCCGCCGCAGGCGCCGACACCGCCGAGGCGCCCCCGGACATCGCCGACATCCTGCAGGAGCTGACCCTGCGGGAGACCCGCGGCTTCTCCTCGGGCTTCGCCCGCACCCTGATGGGCCAGCTCGCCCCCGTGATGGAGATGAGTTCCAAGCCCCACCGCGAGGCGCGCTTCGTGGTCCTGCGCTCCCCCGACGTGCCGAGCGTGCTGGTGGAACTGGGCTATCTGTCGAGCAAGCGTGACCTGGAGATGCTGCAATCGCCGGACTGGCGGGCCGGCGTCACCGGCTCCATGGCCAAGGCGATCGACCTGTTCTTCACCAATCGCGCCACTCTGGGCCGTCCGACGACGACGCGCCGCTCGGCCGCTGTCGCCCCAGTTTCACCATAGATAGAGTGTCGATACGGGACGTCCGAACGCCCCGTCGCACCGCCGTCGAAACCGGCATTCCGAGGGGGCCTGACAGGACTATCCGGGGGCCGACCGCATCGAGAGCGGACGCACGCGCCGGATGAGCCGATTCCGGCATGCGGCCGGGCCAGCGACGAGCGGAACACCGGATGCGTCTGATCCTTCGTTTCTTCGGGATCCTTTTCAGCGCTGGCGCGGTGCTGTTCATGGTGGGCGCGGTGGTGGCCGGCTACTTCTACTGGAAGTACAGCCAGGACCTGCCGGACCACGCGGCGCTCGCCAATTACGAGCCGCCGGTGATGACCCGCGTCCACGCGGCCGACGGCTCGCTGCTGGCCGAATACGCCCGCGAGCGCCGGCTGTACCTGCCGATCCAGGCGATGCCGAAGATCGTCGTGGCGGCCTTCCTGTCGGCCGAGGACAAGAACTTCTACAAGCACGGCGGCATCGATCCCGAGGGGATCGTGCGCGCCTTCCTGACCAACGCCAAGTCGGGCAAGCGGCAGGGCGCCTCGACCATCACCCAGCAGGTCGCCAAGAACTTCCTGCTCTCCTCCGAGCAGACCTACGACCGCAAGATCAAGGAGGCGCTGCTGGCGCTCCGCATCGAGGCGGCCTACTCGAAGGACAAGATCCTCGAGGCTCTACCTCAACGAGATCTTCCTCGGCACCATCGTGCCCGGCCGCAACCTGCACGGCGTGGCGGCGGCGGCGCTCGACTATTTCGGCAAGTCGGTCCACGAGCTGACCATCAACGAGGCGGCCTACCTCGCCGCCCTGCCGAAGGGGCCGAACAACTATCACCCCTACCGGAAGACCCAGGCGGCCCTCGACCGCCGCAACGAGATCATCCGCCTGATGGCGGAGAACGGCTACATCACCAAGGAGGAGGCGGACGCCGCCAAGAAGATGCCGCTCGGCGTCAACCCGCGCGTCGCCTTCCCGAACGCCGCCAACGCCAATTACTTCACCGAGGAGGTCCGCCGCGAGATCTCCGAGCGCTACGGCGAGAAGAAGCTCTACGAGGGCGGCCTCTCGGTGCGCGCCACCCTCGACCCGAAGATGCAGGCCTGGGCCCGCAAGGCGCTGGTCGACGGCCTCGTGCGCTACGACCAGGCCCATGGCTGGCGCGGTCCGGTCACCAAGGTCGATCTGACCGGGCGCGACTGGGGCATGGCGGCGGCCGAGGTCCCCGCGCTCGGCGACGTGGCGCCCTGGCGGCTCGCCGTGGTGCTGGGCAACGGCGGCGGCGGCGTGCAGATCGGCCTCCAGCCCAAGCGCGAGGCCTCCGGCCAGGTGGGCAAGGACCGCGAGACCGGCGTGATCACCCCCGAGGGGATGCGCTGGGCCGGCCGCGCGAACCTGCAGCCCGGCGACATGGTCTATGTCGAGCCGATGGAGGGCGGCCGCGGCCAGTACCGGCTGCGCCAGAAGCCCGAGGTCTCCGGCGCCATCGTAGCCATGGATCCGAATACGGGCCGCGTCCACGCCATGGTCGGCGGCTTCTCGTACGACGAATCCGAGTTCAACCGCGCCACCCAGGCGATGCGCCAGCCCGGCTCGTCGTTCAAGCCGATCGTTTACTCGGCGGCGCTCGACAACGGCTACACGCCCGCCTCGATCGTGCAGGATTCGCCGATCACCATCGAGGCCGGCCCCGGCCAGGAGGCGTGGTCGCCCTCAAACTACGACGGCAAGTCCGGCGGTCCCCACACCCTGCGCTACGGGATCGAGCATTCGAAGAACCTGATGACCGTGCGGCTCGCCAAGGATGTCGGCATGCCGCTCATCGCCGAGTATGCCCGCCGCTTCGGCGTCTACGACGACCTGCTGCCGGTGCTGCCGATGTCGCTCGGCGCCGGCGAGACCACGGTGATGCGCATGGTCACCGCCTACTCGATGCTGGCCAATGGCGGCCGGCGCATCCGGCCGACCCTGATCGACCGGATCCAGGACCGGACCGGCGAGACGATCTACCGGCACGACAACCGCAAGTGCATCGGCTGCGATGCCGAGAAGTGGACCGGCCAGGACGAGCCGAAACTGGTGGACGATTCCGAGCAGGTGCTCGACCCGCTCACCGCCTACCAGATGGTTTCGATCATGGAGGGCGTGGTCCAGCGCGGCACCGCCACGATCCTGAAGCAGATTGGCAAGCCGCTCGCCGGCAAGACCGGCACCACCAACGACGCCAAGGACGCGTGGTTCGTGGGCTTCTCGCCGGATCTGGCGGTCGGCATCTATATCGGCTTCGACAAGCCGCGCTCGCTCGGCGACCGCGCCACCGGCGGCGGGCTGGCGGCGCCGATCGCCCTCGAGTTCCTGAAGACCGCCCTCAAGGACAAGCCGCCGACCCCCTTCCGCGTGCCCCCGGGGATCAAGCTGATCCGCATTAACCTCGCCAGCGGCACCCGCGCGGGTTCCGGCGAGGGCGCCGGGACGATCCTGGAGGCGTTCAAGCCCGGCACCGCGCCGCCCGATTCCTACGTGGCGCCGCCCTCGAGCAGCCAGGGCGCGGCGCCCGCGACGGCAGCGGTGCCGCCGGACTCCGACCGGGCCGCGCAGGCCGGCGGGCTGTACTGAGGCCCCTCCGTCGATCCCAGCTCATCGGCCGGGATCATGGCCGTCTGGACGAGGCGGATTCCTCATGGCACTTCCGGCTGTGCCGTCTCCGTCCCGGCTCCGGTTCCCGACGAGCCGGGCGTCGGATTCTGAGCCGCGCCCGCTGCGCGAGTCCTTGTACCGGCTGAGGGCATGCGTCCCAGGCGCGTCGGCTGCCGCACGCGCACAGAAAAAAGCCGCCCCGATCGGAGCGGCTTCGAAGAGTCATCAGGGAGGCATCAAACAGAGCGGACAAAAACATCCGACTCGACATCCAGAAGTCTGGATGCCTCTCTATGTCTCAAAAACCTTAATGACCCGTTAATAGTAAATCTTCGCACATCATCCCTATGCCGCGAGACTGTCGAACAGGCCGCGTCCGTCGGTCCCGCCGATCAGGCCTTCGACGAAGTTTTCCGGATGCGGCATCATCCCGAGCACGTTGCACTTCTCCGAGAAGACGCCCGCGATCGCGTTGAGCGACCCGTTGCGGTTGGCCTCTACGGTGATGTTGCCCGCGGCGTCGCAGTACCGGAAGGCGACGCGGCCCTCGCCCTCGATCCGCGCCAGGGTCTCCGGATCGGCGAAGTAGTTGCCCTCGCCGTGGGCGACGCAGACATCGATGACCTGACCGGCCGTGTAGGCGCTGGTGAACCGCGTATCGGTGCGCTCGACCCGGAGCGTCTGCCGGTGGCAGATGAAGCGCCGGTTGACGTTGCGCATCAGCACGCCGGGCAGCAGCCCGGATTCGCACAGGATCTGGAAACCGTTGCAGATGCCGAGCACGAGACCGCCGCGGGCCGCGTGGGCCCGCACGGCATCCATGGCCGCCGCACGCCCGGCGATCGCCCCGCAGCGCAGGTAGTCGCCGTACGAGAAGCCGCCCGGCAGGACGGCGAGGTCGGTGCCGGCCGGCAGTTCGTGGTCCGCATGCCAGACGAGACTCACCTGCGCGCCCGACCGGCGCAACGCACGGACGACGTCCGACTCGCGGTTCGAACCCGGAAAAACGACGACCGCGGCGTGCATCAGAGGATCTCGATCGCGTAGTTCTCGACGACGGGGTTGGCCAGGAGCTTCTCGCAGGCCGTCCGCAACGTCGCTTCGGCCGCGGCGCCATCGGTCGCCGACACCTCGATATCGAAGACCTTGCCCTGCCGCACGCCCTCAACGCCCTCAACGCCGAGGGACTTGAGCGCGGCCTCGATCGCCTTACCCTGCGGGTCCAGCACGCCGGTCTTCAGGGTGACGATGATACGGGCTTTCATGGATTCTCGGGTCTCGCGCGTGGCCGGAATGGAAATAGGACCTGCGGCATCGTTACACAGGCTGCCGAAAGCCGCTTCTAACAGGATGGCTCACCGCCTGTCGAACGCTCGGCACGCATACGAATGGCCGACCCGTCAAACACAACCTGAGCGCGCCAGAGTCGCTCCACCGCACCTATCGGCCGGGGGCGGCTGCGTGCGCCCGCAGCGGCTCGATGCTGGTCGCCCGCCGCCAGAGCTGAAGCATGATCCAGGCTGCGAACAGGCTGAAGACTCCCATCAGAACGTGGCCCACCCGATCCCCGAGATCGAACAGACCGGCAATGGCCCAACCGGCCGCGATGGCGACGGCGAACACCTCGGTGCCGACGAGGACCATCATGCTCACGATGGTGATGGCGTTGCGCCCGTTCACGAGATCAGCCCCCGAAAAGTCCGGGTCCCGGATGGAACCATCCGGGACCCGTGCAGCTAGCCCACGATGGTGGGGCGATGCAACCGACCGTGCGGGCGACCGCTCAGCGCGGCGCGCGCTTGGCCAGGATCCGCTGCAACGTCCGCCGGTGCATATTCAGGCGCCGGGCCGTCTCGCTGACATTGCGGCTGCACAGCTCGTACACGCGCTGGATGTGCTCCCAGCGCACCCGGTCCGCCGACATCGGATTCTCGGGCGGGTCGGCCCGCTCGCCGGGCTGGGCCATCAGCGTGCCGTGGATCTCGTCGGCATCCGCGGGCTTGGCGAGATAGTCGAAGGCACCGAGCTTCACTGCCGTCACAGCGGTGGCGATGTTGCCGTAGCCGGTCAGGATCACGCCCCGGGCCTCCGGCCGGCGCTCCTTCAGGCGGGCGATCACGTCGAGCCCGTTGCCGTCGCCGAGGCGCATGTCGATCACCGCGAAGGCTGGGGCCCGCGCCTCGACCGCGGAGACGCCGTCGGCCACGCTGTCGGCGACCTGAACATGGTAGCCGCGGCTCTCCATGGCGCGCGCGAGGCGGGTCGAAAAGGGCTTGTCGTCGTCGACGATCAGCAGACTGCGGTCGGAGAAGGCGGCCAGCGGATCGGCGTCGTTGATCACGGCAGCGTCTGCCGCTGCCGAGGTCCCGGGCTGCGTGAGCATCCGGCGCTCCTTTCGGGTTTTCGTGGTCGGGTTCTTGGTCTGTCCCTCATATAGGGACGACATCGCGCGGGGGCAGGGGGGACGGATATTGAGTTCGGGAGAATGTCGCGGGACCGCGCCGCGCTCGAAGATGTGACGGGCCCAGGAGACGCGCACGATCGCCCCGTGCGCATCCGGTGCCGCGACGTTCATCAGGGCGAGCTGGGCGCCCGAGCGCTCGATCAGGGTCTTGGCGATGAACAGCCCGAGGCCGAGCCCGGCGCCCACGGTCTCGCCGGATTGCGGCCGGTCGTGGCTGCGAGTCGTGACATAGGGCTCGCCCGCCCGCAGCAGCACCTCGCTGGAGAAGCCCGGGCCATCGTCGCGGATCTCGATCCAGACCCGGTCCGGGGTCCAGCGCCCCTCCACGGAGACCCGCGCCTCCGCGAAGTCGACGGCGTTGTCGAGGATGTTGGCGAGCCCGAACATCACGCCCGGGTTGCGGCGGCAGGCCGGTTCCGGCCCGTCTCCGGCGCTCGTGACGTCCAGAGCGGCGCCGAGCGCCCGCTGGGGCGCCACCAGTTCCTCGACGAGATGGCTGAACGTCACCGTCTCCAGGAAGCCGGCGCCGTCCCCGTCGAGGGAGGTGAGCTTGCCGAGGATGCCGCGGCAGCGGTCGACCTGCTCGCGCAGCAGGTTGAGATCCTCCGCCACCGCGGGCGACGCCGTGGGCCCGAGCTGGCGGATCAGCTCCTTGGTCACCACCATGATCGTGCCCAACGGCGTGCCCAGTTCGTGAGCAGCCGCGGCCGCCAGCCCGTCGAGCTGCGACAGGTGCTGCTCGCGGGCCAGCACCAGCTCGGTGGCCGCCAGCGCCTGGGCGAGGAGCCTGGTCTCCTCCGCCACCCGCCACGCGTAGACGCCCGTGAAGGCGGTGCCGAGCAGGATCGCGGTCCAGACCCCCGAGACATACAGGAACGGCAGCTCGATCCGCCCGTCTGCGAACCAGGGCAGCGGCCGGTGCACCAGGGCGAGCAGGGTGGCGAGCCCCACCGCCAGCAGGCCGAGGGCGAGCGTCCGCTCGGGCGGCAACGCGGTGGCGGAGATCAGGACGGGCGCGAGGAAGAGCAGAGAGAACGGGTTCTGCAGGCCGCCCGTGAGGAACAGCAGGGCGGCGAGCTGCACGATGTCGAAGGCCAGGAGCAAAGCCGCGGAATCGTCGCTGAGGCGATAGCTCGCCGGGAAGCGGATGCGCAGGGCTAGGTTCAGCCAGGACGAGGTGGCGATCACCAGGAAGCACCACCCGAACGGCAGCGGCAGGCCGAGGCCGAACTGCGCCCCGACCACGGCGGCGCTCTGGCCGGTGATGGCGAGCCAGCGCAGGCGGACGAAGGTGTCGAGCCGCAGGTGTCGGGCGTCGCGGCCGAGGCCGCTGAGATCGGTATCGGGCATGCGCTGCTTCGTGCGGCTTCCTCGCGGATCCCTACCGCATGGCGCAGAGGCGGGGAGCCCGGCAATCCGTCCCACCGCCTCGTTCTGGCCGAATTGTCGCGGGCTAATGTCGCTACGGGCAAGTCCACCCGGTGCCGGGATGTTCCATAATCGTTCAGGCGGGAACATTATCCTTTCCATTCGGGTTGCCGCGTTCCGAGCCACGCGGCTTGGAGGCCGGCGACCGGACGAAACCGCGAGGTGACGATGCTCCTGGCCTACTCGATGTACGAGGGTGCGCGCGCTCTGATGGCGCCCGCCCGGGTCGCGGCGGATCTCACGCGCTACGGGCTCCAGATGCCCGGCAACCCCCTGGCTTACGGCCCCTATGCGCGCTCCGTCAGCGCCGGCTGCGAGATGTTCGAGCGCGTCACCCGCCGCTACGGCAAGCCGGCCTTCGGGCTGACCGAGACCGTGGTCGACGGCACGACCGTTCCGGTCACCGAGCGTGTCGTCTGGGAGCGGCCCTTCTGCCGGCTGATCGCCTTCGACCGCGCCTTCGACAAGCCCCACGCGGAGCCGCAGCCGAAGCTGCTGATCGTCGCGCCCATGTCGGGGCACTACGCCACGCTGCTGCGCGGCACCGTGGAGGCGATGCTGCCGAACCACCGGGTGTTCATTACCGACTGGACCGACGCCCGGATGGTGCCGCTGCTCGCCGGGCGGTTCAATCTCGACGACTACATCGAGTATCTGCAGGAGATGTTCGCCGTCCTCGGGCCGGACCTGCACGTCATGGCCGTGTGCCAGCCGGCCGTGCCGGTGATCGCCGCGGTGGCGCTGATGGAGGCGGCCGACGAGCCCGCGGTGCCGACCTCGATGACCCTGATGGGTGGCCCGATCGACACGCGGCGCTCGCCCACCGCGGTGAACTGCCTGGCGCAGGAGCGCGGCCAAGCTTGGTTCGAGCGCCACACGATCAGCCTCGTACCGCCGATCTACCCGGGCGCGTGGCGCCAGGTCTATCCGGGCTTTCTGCAGCTGTCGGGCTTCATGGCGATGAACCTCGACCGCCACGTCACCGCCCATGCGGACATGTTCGACCATCTCGTGAAGGGCGACGGCGATTCGGCCGAGAAGCACCGAGAGTTCTACGACGAATATCTCGCCGTGATGGACCTCACCGCCGAGTACTATCTCCAGACCGTGCAGACCGTGTTCGTCGACCACGATCTGCCGAAGGGCCGGATGCACCACCGGGGCACGCCGGTCGATCTCGGCGCGATCCGTCGCTGCGCGATCCTCGCGGTCGAGGGGGAGAACGACGACATCTCCGGCGTCGGGCAGACCAAGGCGGCCCTCGACCTGACGCCGAACCTCCCGGAGGCCCGCAAGGCCTACCACCTCCAGGCCGGCGTCGGCCATTACGGCGTGTTCAACGGCTCGCGTTACCGCGCGGTGATCGCGCCCCGCATCGCCGCCTTCATCCGCACCATGCAGGCGGGCCCGGGCGGGCGCGGTGCGCATCTGCGCCAAGTGGGCTGAGGCGCGGCCCGAGGGAGAAGCCGGTCCGGACCCGGCACGTGCGCTCGTCCCGCTGACGGGCTGCAAGATCCATGGATCGGCGCGTTTCAGGGCCGACATGCCCCCTCTCCCGTGCGGGAGGGGATCGGGGTGAGGGACGAGACGGTTCAGGACCATGCGTCATCGACGCGCGTTCAGGTCAATTCGCGCCCGGACGAGTGACCCTCCTCACCCGGCTCGCTGCCAGACAGGTCCCTCCCTTCGGGGGAGGGGAGCCGTGCTCAGTCCTGCACCGGCCTCGATCCGTGAATGCGGCAGCCCGCCGGAGCACGGAACCGGCACACCGTCGAGTCTGAATACATAACGCACTCCCGGCCGAGCTGGCGCGGAGCTTGCGTGACGCCCGCCGTGAGTTCGATCAGCGTCGCCCCCGCCAGCCTCCATCCGGCATCCGCCGTGCAGCCGGCGCCGGTGCGGTCGCTCGCCCGAACTCTGTTGTCACGCCGGGCCATTGCGCCCCTGCCGCAGAACCGTTCACACTCGCTCACAAGGTGTGGGCCGGCGACCAGCGCTTGAGACCCGCACCGCCAGGGAGATCACGATGGACCGCAGGACGTTCCTGAAGGGCTCGGCCGCGCTCGGGCTGGCCGCACCGCAGATCGCGCGGCCGGCCCTGGCCCAGGGGGCCAAGGTGCTGCGCTTCGTCCCCCAAGCCAACCTTGCCAACTTCGATCCCATCTGGGGCACGCAATACGTGGTGCGCAACGCCGGCACCCTCGTCTGGGACATGCTGTACGGCGTCGACGAGCAGTTGAAGCCGCAGCGCCAGATGGTCGAATCCGAGGAGGTCTCGGGCGACCGCCTGACCTGGACGTTCCGGCTGCGGCCCGGCCTCAAGTTCCACGACGGCGAGCCGGTTCTGGCCAAGGACGTGGTCGCGAGCCTCAACCGCTGGATGGCCCGGGACCCGATCGGCCTGATGATCCGCGGCGTCCAGGACGACCTCGCGGCCACCGACGACAAGACCTTCCGCTGGCGCCTGAAGAAGCCGTTCCCGAAACTCCTCTACGCGCTCGGCAAGACCAACGCCCCGATGGCCCTGATCATGCCGGAGCGGATCGCCAAGACCGATCCGTTCACGCAGATCACCGAGTATGTCGGCTCCGGCCCGATGAAGTTCGTCCGCAACGAGTGGGTGCCGGGCGCCCGGGCGGTGTTCGAGACCTTCGCCGACTACAAGCCCCGCGACGAGCCGAATTCCTGGCTGGCAGGCGGCAAGCGCATGCTGATCGACCGGGTCGAGTGGGTGATCATGCCGGACCCGGCCACCGCCTCGGCGGCCCTTCAGAACGGCGAGGTCGACTGGTGGGAGAACCCGATCTCCGACCTCGTGCCGCTCCTGCGCAAGAACAGCAGCATCAACGTCGATATCGCCGATCCGCTGGGCAATATCGGGTCGTTCCGCATGAACCACCTGCACCCGCCCTTCGACAACCCGAAGATCCGCCAGGCCGTCATGGCGGCGATGAGCCAGGAAGATTACATGCGGGCGATCGTCGGCGACGACGACAACCTGTGGAAGCCGCTGCCGGGCTTCTTCACCCCGGGCACGCCGCTCTACAGCGAGGCGGGCGGCGCCCAGGTCGGCAAGGGCGACATCGAGGCTCGGCCAGAAGCTGCTCAAGGAAGCCGGCTATAAGGGTGAGCCCGTCATCTGCATCGTGGCGCAGGACCAGCCGATCACCAAGGCGCAGGGCGACATCACCGCCGACCTGCTGAAGCAGATTGGCTTCAACGTCGATTTCGTCGCCACCGATTGGGGGACGACCGGCACCCGCCGGGCTTCCAAGGCTCCGCCGTCGCAGGGGGCTGGAACATGTTCCACACCTGGCACGCGGGTGCCGATACCATCAACCCGGCGGGCTATCCGGCGGTGCGCGCCAACGGCGACAAGGCGTGGTTCGGCTGGCCGGACATCCCGCCCGTGGAGGCGGCCATCGCCGAGTGGTTCGACGCCGCCGATCCGGCCGCCGAGAAGGCCGCCATCGACAAATGCAACGCCGCCGCCTGCGAGGGCGTGGTCTACGTGCCGACCGGGTTCTTCCTGGGCTACCAGGCGTGGCGCAAGAACGTCTCGGGCATCGTAAAGGGGCCGATCCCGTTCACCTGGGGGGTGTCGAAGGCGTGATGGCGCGGATGGCTGTCATGTCGGCACATGCCCCGCGCGTATCGCTCCCCCGCAGAGGGGGAACGGGACGCGCGGGGGCAGCCGCCGCGCCCTCCGGCATACGCAGCTCGCGACATAGCGAGGATCCATGCTCGGCTATATCGGCAGGCGCATCCTCGCCACCATCCCGGTCATGGCGGTGGTCGGCCTGTTCGTCTTCAGTCTGCTCTATTTCGCCCCCGGCGATCCCGCGGCGATCATCGCGGGCGACCAGGCGACGCCCGACGACGTGATCCGCATCCGCGCCTCGCTCGGCCTCGACCGGCCGTTCCTGGTGCGGTTCGGTGAATGGTCGTGGCAGATCCTGCACGGCAACCTCGGGACCTCGATCTTCACCAACCTGCCGGTCACCACCATGATCGGCCAGCGGGTGGAGCCCACCGTCTCGCTGATGCTCGTCACCCTGGTCTTCGCCATCGTGGTGGCGGTGCCGCTCGGCGTCATCGCGGCCTGGAAGGCCGGAAGCCTGATCGACCGCCTCGTCATGGGGCTCGCCGTGATGGGCTTCTCGGTACCGGTTTTCGTGGTCGGCTACGTGCTGGCCTACGTCTTCGCCCTCCAGCTCGGCTGGCTGCCCGTGCAGGGCTACACGCCGATCGAGCAGGGCCTGTGGCCCTGGCTGTCCAATCTGATCCTGCCGTCGGTGACGCTGGGCCTCGTCTACATCGCGCTGATCGCCCGGGTGACCCGGGCGACCATGCTGGACGTGCTGAGCCAAGATTACGTGCGCACCGCCCGGGCGAAGGGGCTGGCGCAGGGGCCGGTCCTGTTCGTCCACGCCCTCAAGAACGCCGCAGTGCCGATCGTCACCGTCATCGGCATCGGCATCGCGCTGCTGATCGGCGGCGCGGTGGTGACCGAGACGGTCTTCGCGATTCCCGGCCTCGGGCGCCTCACCGTCGATGCGATCCTGCGGCGCGACTATCCCGTGATTCAGGGCGTCGTGCTGCTGTTCAGCTTCGTCTACGTGCTCGTGAACCTCGCCATCGACCTGTTCTACACATTGCTCGACCCGAGGATCCGCTATTGACCGCGACCGTCGCGCCCTTCCCCGACAGCGCCCGGCCCACGGGCACCTCGCCCGAAGGGGCAGCTCCGAAGGTCCAGCCGCCGGCGGGGCTCGCCATCGCGGAACCGCTGCCGGACGTGATCCCGGCCCGCAAGCGCCGGGGCCGGGTCTGGACCTACATACGCCGCAACCCCACCATCGTGGTCGGCGGCATCCTGCTCCTCATCGTCTTCCTGATGGCGGTGCTGGCGCCCTACCTCGGCACCGTCGACCCGACCGCCCTGGCGCCGGCCAAGCGGACCCGCGTCCCTTCCGCCCAGTACTGGTTCGGCACCGACATGCTCGGCCGCGACGTCTATTCGCGGGTGGTCTATGGCGCCCGTGTCTCGCTGCTGGTCGGCTTCTCGGTGGCGCTTCTCGCCTCGGTCGCCGGCCTCGCGATCGGCCTCGTCTCCGGCATGGTGCGCTGGCTCGACGGCGTGATCATGCGGATCGTCGACGGCATGATGTCGATCCCGCCGATCCTGCTCGCCATCGCGCTGATGGCGCTCACCCGCGGCTCGATCCAGAACGTCATCGTGGCGATCACCATTGCGGAGATCCCCCGGGTGGCGCGCCTCGTGCGCGGCGTGGTCCTGTCGCTGCGCGAGCAGCCCTATGTCGAGGCGGCGGTGACCACGGGCACGCGCATGCCGGCGATCATCTGGCGCCACATCCTGCCCAACACGCTCGCGCCCATGACCGTGCAGGCGACCTACATCTGCGCCTCCGCGATGATCACCGAGGCGATCCTGTCGTTCATCGGCGCGGGGGTGCCGCCGGCCACGCCCTCCTGGGGCAACATCATGGCCGAGGGCCGGGCGCTCTGGCAGGTGAAGTTCTACATCATCCTGTTCCCGGCGATCTTCCTCTCCCTCACGGTGCTCGCCGTGAACCTCGTCGGCGACGGCCTGCGCGACGCCCTCGACCCCCGCATGGCGAAGGACGTGTGATGAGCACAGGCGTGAGCGGCGCACCCCTTCTGTCGATCGAGAACCTGCAGGTTCATTTCCGCACTCCCGACGGGGTGAACCGGGCGGTGGACGGCGTGTCCTTCGCGATCCAGTCGGGCGAGACCCTGGCGATCGTGGGGAGTCCGGCTGCGGCAAGTCGGTGACCTCGATGTCGATCCTGCGGCTCCTGCCCGAGCCGCCGGCCCGCATCGCCGGCGCCATCCGGTTCGAGGGCAAGAACCTCCTCGACCTGCCAAACAGCGCCATGCGCAAGATCCGCGGCAACGACATCAGCGTGATCTTCCAGGAGCCGATGACCTCGCTGAACCCGGTCCTGACCGTGGGCCGCCAGATCGGCGAGACCCTGCGCCTGCACCAGGGCCTGAGCCGGCGCGCGGCCGAGGAGCGGGCGGTGGAGATGCTGACGCTGGTCGGCATCCCCGAGCCGCGGCGCCGGGTGCGGGAATACCCGCACCAGCTCTCCGGCGGCATGCGCCAGCGGGTGATGATCGCCATCGCGCTCGCCTGCTCGCCCAAACTCCTGATCGCCGACGAGCCCACCACGGCCCTCGACGTGACCATCCAGGCCCAGATCCTCGACCTGATGCGCGACCTGAAGGCCCGGGTCGGCGCCGCGATCATGCTGATCACCCATGATCTCGGCGTGGTGGCCGAGGTCGCCGACCGGGTGGTGGTGATGTATGCCGGCCGCAAGGTCGAGGAGGCGCCGGTCCGCGACCTGTTCCGGGCGCCCCGCCACCCCTATACCCGCGGCCTGCTGGGTGCCGTGCCGAAGCTCGGCGCCGTGGAGCATGGCGGCGACGCGCGCCTCGCCGAGATCCCCGGTATGGTTCCGAGCCTCAAGAGCCGGATCGAGGGTTGCGTCTTCGCCGGGCGCTGCCCGGACGTGACCGACTTGTGCCGCGCCTACGCCCCGGCCCTGGAGCCGAAGGCGCCGGGGCACCTCGCCGCCTGCCACTACGCGCCGAAGGACGCGCTCGCGGCATGAGCGCCACGCCCGCACCCGTCGGCCGCACCCTGCTGGAGGTCAACGACCTCAAGAAGCATTTTCCGCTCCGCGGCGGCCTCTTCGGTCGGAAGGGCCGCGTGCTCAAGGCGGTGGATGGCCTGTCCTTCACGGTGGCGCGGGGCGAGACCCTGTCGCTGGTCGGCGAATCCGGCTGCGGCAAGTCCACCGTCGCCAAGGCGCTGATGCGGCTCTACGCGCCCACCGCCGGCCAGGTGGTGCTCGATGGCCGGCGCATCGACGACCTCTCGGCCGGGGCGCTCCGGCCCCTGCGGCGCCACATCCAGATGGTGTTCCAGGACCCGTTCTCGTCCCTCAATCCACGGATGCGGGTGCGGGCGATCCTGGCCGAGCCGATCCGCAATTTCGGCCTCGCCCGCAACGCCGCCGACCTCGAGAGCCGGCTCGCCAGCCTGATGGAGCGGGTCGGCCTGCCGCGGGAGGCCCTCGGGCGCTTCCCGCACGAGTTCTCGGGCGGCCAGCGCCAGCGCATCGGCATCGCCCGGGCGCTCGCCGCCGAGCCGGACCTGATCATCTGCGACGAGGCGGTCTCGGCGCTCGACGTCTCGGTGAAGGCGCAGATCGTCAACCTGCTGCGCGACCTGCAGCGCGAGGCTCGACCTCGCGATGCTGTTCATCTCGCACGACCTCGCCATCGTCGAGCACATGACCCACCGGGTGGCGGTGATGTATCTCGGCAAGATCGTCGAGATCGGCCCGCGCCGCGAACTCTTCCTGGCCCCGAAGCACCCCTATACGCAGGCGCTGCTCTCGGCAGTGCCGATCCCGGAGCCCGGGGCCGGGCGCACCCGGATCGTGCTCAAGGGCGACGTGCCGAGCCCGATCGACCCGCCCGCCGGCTGCCGCTTCCACACCCGCTGCCCGCACGCCTTCGACCGCTGCCGGGTCGAGGTGCCCGGGCTCGACGCGGTGGGCGCCGGCCACTTCGCCGCCTGCCACCTCAACGACACCGCCACCCCCGCCCAGGCGGCCTGACACTGATTCCGGAGACAGCCTTGCACGACCTCATCCTGAAGGGCGCGCGGGTGATCGACCCGTCGCAGAACCACGACGGGATCTGCGACGTCGCCTTCGCGGACGGCCGGGTCTCGGGTTTCGGCCGCGACCTGCAAGCCGGACCGGGCACGCAGGTGCGCGACATGGCCGGCGCGATCGTCACCCCGGGCCTGATCGATCTGCACACCCACGTCTACTGGGGCGGCACATCCCTCGGCATCGACGCCGACGCGTTCTGCCGGACCTCCGGGGTCACAACCTCGGTCGACACCGGTAGCGCCGGGCCCGGTAATTTCGCGGGCTTCCGCAGCCACGTGATCGAGCGGTCCGAGGCGCGGATCCTCGCCTACCTGCACGTCTCGTTTGCCGGCATCTTCGGCTTCTCGAAGACCGTCATGGTCGGCGAGAGCGAGGATCCGCGGCTCATGGCGCCGCGGGAGGCCGTGGAGGTGGCCGAGGCCAACCGGGACGTGATCGTCGGCATCAAGGTCCGGGTCGGGCGCCACGCCTCTGGCGACCAGGGCACCGCGCCCCTCGACATCGCCCTGCAGGTCGCCGAGGAAACCGGCCTGCCGCTGATGGCCCATATCGACGAGCCGCCGCCGAGCTACGAGGCGGTGCTGGCTATGCTGCGCCCCGGCGACGTGCTGACCCACGCCTTCCGGCCCTTCCCGAATTCGCCGGTGACCGCACAGGGGGCGGTGAAGCCGGCTTTGCGCGAGGCTCGGGCGCGGGGCGTGCTGTTCGACATCGGCCACGGCAAGGGCTCGTTCGCCTTCAGGACCGCTCGGGCGATGCTGGCGGGCGGCTTCCTGCCGGACACGATCTCCTCCGACGTGCACCAGCTCTGCATCGATGGGCCGGCCTTCGACCAGGTCACCACGATGTCGAAGATGCTCTGCCTCGGCATGAGCCTGAACGACGTGGTCGCTGCCTCCACGGTGAACGCCGCCGTGGCCCTCAAGCGCATGGAATACGGGACCCTGAAGGTCGGGGCGCTGGGCGACGCCACCGTGCTGGCGGTCCGGGACGGGGCATTCGACTACGTCGATACCCGCGGCGAGCACATGACCGGCGCCCAGCGGATCACCGCCGAGGGTGTGGTGCTGCGGGGCAAGTGGTGGCATCCGGCCTGAGCCGGGCCCTTCAACCCGGTGAGACTCAATGGCGCGCCGGCCTACGCGGCCCGGACACTCGGCGGCGGAGATCGAGACCTGGCCGACGATGCCACCCACCGCAGCCTCGAACCGGTCGGCCATCTGGCGCATGCCGGCCCGACGCTGCGCCTCGGCCGAGAGACGCGCCTGGGCGGTCTCCGCCTCCAGCGCGCGGGTGCGGATCAGGTTGTCCTTGAACACCTGCACGGCGGCGGCGATGGTGCCGATTCAGATCCGCGGTCTGGCCCCGGGGACTCGCGCATGCGGTTGTACTGATCGAGCTGCTCGCGGCTGCCGATGAGCGCCAGCGCCTCCGCCGCGCGGCCCTGCTCGACGAGCTGCGTCATCTGGCGATCAGAGGCCCCGTAGCGCTCCCACAGCCCGCTGGACGTCTCCCACAGCGCCTTCTCCTCCGCGGAGGAGATCAGGGGCTCGTAGACCGCCCGGTCCGTGGCCAGCTTGGCCAGGGTGCTGGCCTGGAGCTTGGCGTTCTTGGCATGCTGCTCCGGCGTGCCGGTGAGCATGAGCGTGCGGAACTCTCGTGGTTGAGAACCTGATCTTCCGGACCATCGAGCGCCGCACCATCCGGCGCCGGGGCATGCAGACCTGAAGCGCCCGACCCATCCGGGTCGGGCGCGCAGCAAGGGACGCATTTTCTCACCTGATCCGCAGCGGGAGAGCAATCTTCTCCCTTGCATCCGTGCGACGAACGTTTTCTTCCTATGCGCTCCGCCGATTGCCCCGGAGCCCGTCCCGTGAGCCCTGAAGCCTCTTCCAAGACGACTCCGGAGGCCGTCCCTCGGCAGGACATCCGGTCGGCTTCGGCCACCTCGGTGCTGCCCGGGATCGGCCTGTGCGGGGCGATCACGGCCGTCGCCATGGCCGCGCAGGCCCTTGAGGAGCGGGTGGCTGGCCACCCCTATGTCGAGGCGCTGGTCCTGGCGATCCTGATCGGCATCGCAGTACGCACCGCCTGGGTCCCCGACACCCGGTTCCGGACCGGTGTCGCGTTCTCGGCCAAGCAATTGCTCGAGGTCGCCGTCGTCCTGCTCGGCGCCTCGCTCAGCCTCGGGGCCATCCTCGCCTCCGGCCCGGCCCTGCTCGCCGGGATCGTCGGCACGGTCGTGCTCGGCATCGGCGCCAGCTACATGATCTGCCGGGCGCTGGGCCTGCCGGCCCGGATGGCGATCCTGGTGGCCTGCGGCAACGCCATCTGCGGCAACTCGGCGATCGCCGCGGTGGCACCGGTGATCGGGGCCGAGGCCAAGGACATCGCCGCGGCGATCGCCTTCACGGCGGTGCTGGGCGTTCTGATGGTGCTGGGGCTTCCGCTGTTCGTGCCGCTCGCCGGGATGAGCGACACCCAATACGGGGTGCTGGCGGGGCTCACCGTCTACGCCGTGCCGCAGGTCCTGGCCGCGACCGTACCGGTGGGCCTGCTGTCGGCCCAGGTCGGCACGCTGGTCAAGCTGGTGCGGGTTCTGATGCTCGGCCCCGTCGTAGTGGCGTTCTCGCTGATCGCGCCGCGGCTGCCGCAGGCAGCGGGGAGGCAGGCCGCACCCGCCCGTCCCGGACTGACCAAGCTCGTGCCCTGGTTCATCCTCGGCTTCCTGGCGCTCGCCACGCTGCGCTCGCTGGGCGCGATCCCCGACCAGGCAGTGAAGCCACTGACGCAGCTCGCGGGCGTGCTCACGGTCCTGTCCATGGCTGCTCTGGGCCTCGGCGTCGACGTGCGCGTGCTGGCCCGGGTGGGCGGTCGCGTCACGCTCGCCGTCACCGCTTCGCTCGCCGTACTCGTCGCCTTGAGCCTCGTCCTGATCCGTACCCTCGGGATAGGATGAGGCGGCTAACAACAGCGACCGCGCCCCGGCAAGTCAACGATATTGCAGTGCGGTATTGCCTGCCCGACGAGCACGCTGCGCGGATGTAAACCCGGGCCGCTCCGGACATACTCGCAGATGACCGGTTCTGTTCTGAGTACGGCTTCCATCATCCGGCATCACAATGCGCCTTCCGCAGCGGATCGGCTGTCGAGCGCATCTTGACACTCGCCCGGTTTTTGCTTTTGGAACCGCTGCCGTCGTTCTCGAAAGCTTTGAGTGGACTCGCGCAGTGCCTGAAAAAATGCAGAGAGCACCGTCAAGCTCGTCGCGCTGGTCGGCGAGATCGTCGCGGCCTATGTGTCGAACAATTCCGTTCCGCCGACGGCACTGCCGGAGCTGATGGCGAGCGTGCACAAGGCCCTGGCGAGCCTCGACGGCACGCCGACCGCCGAGGTCGCACCCGCGATCGAACAGCCGAGCCCGGCCCAGATCCGCAAGTCGGTCCAGCAGGACGGCATCGTCAGCTTCATCGACGGCCGGTTCTACAAGACCCTGAAGCGCCACCTCACCGCTCACGGCCTCACGCCGGAGCGGTATCGCGAGCGTTATGGGCTACCGGCCGATTACCCGATGACCGCACCCGGCTACGCCGCGCAGCGCTCGGCGCTCGCGAAGGCGATCGGCCTCGGTGTGCCCGGCGCGCGCGCCAATCAGCGCAAGACCGGCACCGGCGGCTGACCGGCCTCGCGGCGCTGCGCCGGCCGCTTCTTGTCGCCGGTCGAGCGACTCCGGAAGGGGAGCACCTGCGCGGAGGTCGCGGCGGAGCGGCCGAGGCCAGCGGGAACCGGGCGCACCGGCCGGCCGAACGTATCGGCCCAGCTCAAGCGGATGACGCTGGTTTCCGGCGCCGCGGATGGGCTGTCCTCGACAGGCTGAGACGTGCGTCGTTGGCCCGCCCCGATCCAGCGCACGATCCGATGCTTGCGCCCGCGGCGCAGAACCGGCGGCACCTCCGGCTCAAACGCCCTGCGACTAGGCCGGATGCCGTCGGGCTTGTCTGAGGTCGACACGCTGAAGAACCCTTGTCCGCATGCGAGGCGTGAGCAGGGACGGATAGCGGGTTCGGCCGTGGATCCGCCGGGGCGCTCGACCCTCGACAAGTCCGGTAGCGTACAGAAGTGTGCGCAACCGAACAGGGTGGCTGCGTCCAAAAAACTTGTCTCTGCGTCCCAAATGGGCGCCCGTCGCGACCGGGCGGTGCGTTCAGGAGGCTCGGGCGCCCGGTACCGCCGCCAGCAGACTGCGTGTGTAGCCATGCTCCGGCGCGGTGAACAGGTCGGCGGTCCCCCGCATCTCCACGATGGCACCCCGATGCATCACGGCGATCCGGTCGCAGATCGTGGCTGCCACCCGCAGGTCGTGGGTGATGAACAGCATCGCCAGGGACAAGCGCCGCTTCAGGTCCTCCAAGAGATCCAGCACCTGCCGCTGGATCGAGACGTCGAGCGCCGAGACCGCCTCGTCAGCGACCAGCACGTCCGGCTCCATGGCGAGCGCCCGGGCGATGCCGATGCGCTGGCGCTGGCCCCCCGAGAAGGCGTTGGGGTAGCGGGCGGCGGCCTTCGGGTCGAGGCCGACGAGGTCGAGGAGGGTCCGCGCCCGCGCCCGCGCCTCGGCGGCCGGCACTCCGTGGGCGATCGGGCCGGCCGTGATGATCTGCTCCACGGTGCGCCGCGGGTTGAGCGAAGCGAACGGGTCCTGGAAGATCATCTGGATCCGGCTGCGCTTGTCGCGCAGCGCGGCGCCTCTGCAGCGCCGTGTAGTCGAGGGCCCCCAGCCGGACCGTGCCGCCGTCGGGCTCGATGAGGCGGATCGCGAGCCGCGCGGTGGTCGACTTGCCCGAGCCGGATTCGCCGACCAGGCCCAGGGTCTCGCCGCGGCGGACATCGAACGAGACCTCCTTGACCGCCGCCACGACCCGCGGCTTGCCGAACAGGCCGGAGCGTCCGGAATAGGTCTTGGACAGCCTGTTCACCGAGAGGGCGACCGGGGCCGCCGCGAGCGGCGGGCGCGGCGGCGGGGTGAGGCTCGGGACGGCGGCGAGCAGCGCCTTGGTGTAGGGCGCCTGGGGCGCGCGCAGCACAGACTCGGCGGGGCCGGATTCCACGAGCCGCCCGCGCTGGAGCACCGCCACATGGTCGGCGATCTCCGCCACCACGCCGAAATCGTGGGTGATGAACAGGACGCTCATCCCGCGCTTCTGCTGCAGGTCGCGGATCAGCCGGAGGATCTGGGCCTGGGTGGTGACGTCGAGCGCCGTGGTCGGCTCGTCGGCGACCAGCACCGAGGGCTCCAGCGCCAGCGCCATGGCGATCATCGCCCGCTGCCGCTGGCCGCCGGAGAGCTGGTGCGGGTAGGCCCGCACTGCCTCCTCGGGATTCGGCAGGCCGACCTCTTGGCCAGCGCCACCGCCCGGGCCCAGCGCTCGCTCCGGGTGAGCAGGTTGTGCGCCTCGAACATCTCGGCGATCTGGTCGCCGATCCGCATCACCGGGTTCAGCGCCGTCATCGGCTCCTGGAACACCATGGCGATGCGCCGGCCCCGCAGGGCGCGCCACGCGGGCTCGTCGAGGGTCAGGAGGTCTCGTCCCTCGAACAGGATCGTGCCGGCCGTCGGTTTCAGCGCCCGGGGCAGGAGGCCGGTGAGCGCGTAGGCGCTCATCGACTTGCCCGAGCCCGATTCCCCGACCACGCAGAGGATCTTGCCGGCCTCGAGGTCGAGGTTCAGGCCCTCGACCGCGTGCGGGCGGTCGGCGCCTTTCGGGAGCGCGATCGTCAGATCGCGGATGCGGACGACCGGCTCGCTCATGCTTCAGGCCTCGCGGTGCGGCGGCGGAGGATGCCGGGTCCGGCTTCGCCGAGATCCCAGAACAAGCCGGCCATGATCGCCATGCCCTCGCGGGTGCCGGAGGCGAGCATGTGCTCGTCCGGACCGTGCTGGCGGCAGGCCGGGTAGGAATGCGGCACCCAGAGGGTCGGCAGGCCGAGGATCTCCGAGAAGGCGTCGTTCGGCAGCGAGCCGCCGAGATTGGGCAGCAGCGCCGGCTTCTTACCGGAGCTCGCCTCGATCGACTGGAGCGCCCACTCCACCCAGGGATCCTCCACGGGCAGCCGCGTCGCCTGGAAGACCTCCGCGGCGCGGGCCGGCCGAACCTCGATCATCGGAAAGCCGTGCGCGTCGAGATGAGCGCGGACGTTCGGGATCAGGTTCTGCCAGTCGGTGCCGACCACGAAGCGCAGCTGCAGGGTCGCCTTGGCGTGGGGCGGGACGGCGTTGAGCGGGCCGTCCGGGTCGCCGGTCTTGAAGGCCAGGACCTCGAGGGTGTTCCAGGCGAAGACCCGCTCGGCCGGGCTGAGCCCCGGCTCGCCCCAGTCGGCATCGATCTTGGGCGCGGTCGGGTCCTCGCCGACGCGGATATCGGCGAGCGCCGCGCGCACGCCCTCGGGGATCGGCGGCGGCCGCAAGGCCTCGACCAGGATGCTGCCGCGCGCATCCACCATCGACGCGATGGCCGAGGCGAGCACCGTGCCCGGATTGCGCAGCAGACCGCCCCAGTTGCCGGAATGGTGGGGGCCCTCGCGTAGATTGAGGCTGAGGCTCGAAATTGTAGGCGCCGCGGGAGCCCAGGAAGAGGGTCGGACGCTCGGCGTTGAGCCTGGGCCCGTCCGAGGCGATCAGCACGTCGGCGCTGAGCGCCTCGGCCTGCTGCCGGCAGAACGGCCGCAGGCCGGGAGAGCCCGATTCCTCGCCCATCTCGATCAGGATCTTCACGTTGAAGCCGAGGCGGCCGTCGCGGGCCGCGATCACCTGCTCCAGGGCGGCGAGGTTGAGGACGTGCTGGCCCTTGTTGTCGGCGGTGCCGCGCCCGTACCAGCGGTCGCCCTCGGCCACGATCTCCCAGGGGCCGAGCCCCTCGCGCCACTGCTCGGGATAGCCCCGCACCGTGTCGCCGTGGCCGTAGATCAGCACGGTCGGCAGGTCCGCGCTCTCGTGCCGCTCGGCGATCAGGAAAGGCCCGTGCCCCCCGTCCGGGTTGGAGAAGATTGTTGGGGTCTCGAAGCCGAGCCGGGCGACCAGTGGCGCGATGAAGGCGTCGAGATAGGCGCGCAGGGCCGCCTCCTGGCCGGGGGCCTGGCTCTCGGTGGGCATTGCCACCGCCTCCCGCAGGAGCGCGAGGAACGCGCCCGAATCGAAGGTTTCGGTGGCGCGCGCGATGGCGGCGTCTCGCGTCATGGTGTGTTTCCCGTGAAACATTGCGGTGCTGCGCCGGCCGGATCCTGGCCGGGCGGCATCAGTGGCGTGCCTCGGGCGCGGTGATGTCGCGCAGGCCGTCACCCAAGAGATTGATCGCCAGCACGAGGAGGAGGAGCGCCACGCCGGGAATGGTGATCACCCAGGGCTGGAAGAACATGTACTGCTTGCCCTCGGCGATCATCAGGCCCCAGGAGGGCAGGGGCGGCTGCACGCCGAGGCCCAGGAACGACAGGGCGGCCTCCAGCAGGATCGCATGGGCCACCTCCAGGGTCGCCACGACGATCAGGGCGTTCATGATGTTGGGCAGGATCTCCTGGCGGATGATGCGCAGATCCGTGAGCCCCGCCGCGCGGGCGGCCGAGACGAAATCCTGGTTGCGGATCTGCTGGGTGGCGGCCCGGGTCACCACGGCGAAGCGGTCCCAGAGCAGGAAGCCCAGCACCAGCACCACCACCTTCAGGGAGCCGCCGACGAGCGCCGCCATGGCGAGCGCCACCAGCACCACCGGCATGGCCAGCCGCGTGGTCACCACGTAGCTGACCACCGAATCGACCCAGCCACCGAAATAGCCGGCGTATAGGCCCAGCGTGGTGCCGATGAGCCCGGAGATCAGCGCCGCCGAGACCCCGATCAGCAAGGAGATCTGGCCGCCGTAGAGCAGGCGGCTCAGGTAGTCGCGGCCGAGCTTGTCGGTGCCGAGCACGTGATCCCAGGAGCCCTTGGCCTGCCAGACCGGCGGGATCAGGCGGCGGGACACGTCCTGCGCGTAGGGGTCGTGCGGGGCGATGAGCGGCGCGGCGAGCGCCGCCAGCACGATCAGCCCGAAGATCCCGGCGCCGATCAGGAAGCCGGTGTGGCGCAGGCCCCGGCGCAGGATGAGGCGGGTGGGGGAGGGCACCGGTGCGAGGGCGATCGGCGCCTCCGGGGGCAGGGCGGGGGCGGCGAGCGCCGCCGTGTCGGGGGGAGGCTCATGGCAGGCCGATCCTCATGGGCGGCTCCGAACTCACGCCTGGCGCAGGCGCGGGTCGAGGAAGGCGTTCAGCAGGTCGGCCGCCAGCGTCAGGCCGATGTAGATCATGGCCAGAACCAGCACGATCGCCTGGACGACGGGGAAGTCGTTGCGGGCGATGGATTCCCAGGCGAGCTGCCCGAGGCCCTGGAGCGAGAACACCGCCTCGATCACGATCGAGCCGCCGAGCATGAAGCCGAACTGCACCGCCGAGAGGGCGATCACCGGGATCACGGCGTTGCGCAGCGCGTGCCGCACCAGGATCTTGCGCGGCGGCAGCCCCTTGGCGCGGGCGGTGCGGACGTAGTCGGAGGCCAGCACCTCCAGCATGCCGTTGCGGGTGAGCCGCATCACCGCCGGCATCGCGTAGTAGCCGAGCGCCACCGCGGGCAGGACGAAGTTCTTCCACGTGGCGTTGCCCGAGACCGCCAGCCAGCGGAGGTTGACGGAGAAGATCAGGATCAGCGTCAGGCCGAACCAGAAGCTCGGCATCGCTTGGCCCAGCACTGAGACCGCGAGCGCCAGCCGGTCGATCCAGGTGTCCCGCTTCACGGCGGCGACGACGCCGAGCGGGATCGCCACGAACAGGGCTACGGCGAGCGCGATGATGCCGAGATAGAGGGTAATCGGCAGGCGGGCGGCCAGCAGGTCGATCACCCGCTCGCGGAAATAGAAGGAGTTGCCGAAATCGAGGTGCAGCGCCCGCCAGCCCCAGGTGAGGAACTGGGTCAGCAGCGGCTGGTCCAGGCCGTAGTCCTGGCGGATCTGCGCGATCTGCGGTTCGGTGGCTTCCGGCCCGGCGATCGCGGTGGCGAGGTCGCCCGAGAGGTGGAGGAGCAGGAAGCTCGCCACCGAGACCGTGAAGGCCACCGCCAGGGCGACCAGCACGCGCCGGAACGTGAAGGCCAGCATGGGGTGCCCCTACTTCCACGACGCCGCGTAGAAGCGCGGCACCTCGTCGGGCTGGGCGGTGAAGTTCAGGTCCGACGTGAAGGCGTAGTTCGTCGAGTAGGAGAACATCGGCAGGGCGTAGGCCTGGGCCGCGATCCGTTGCAGCGCTTTGGCGTAGGCGGCCTTGCGCGTCTCCGGATCAGTGGCGGTGTCGCCCTCCTGCAGGTCAGCGATCACCTGCGGGTCCTTGGTGAGATCCTCCTCGCCGCCGCGGAAATAGACGCCGTCGAAGGCCGAGACGTCCAGGACCGAGAACGACCCCCAGGTCTGGTAGCCGATCGAAGTCTTGCCGGCCCGCAGCGAATCGCGGAACGCCGCGTAGCGCAGGTAGTTGAGCCGCGCCTTGATGCCGACGGCGCCAAGATACCCGATCACCGCCTCGGCGTAGTCGCGCTCGCGATAGGCGCCGAGATCGATCTCGAACCCGTTCGGGTAGCCGGCTTCCTTGAGCAGCGCCTTGGCCTTGGCGGGGTCGTAGGGGTAGCGCATCACCCCCTGGTCGGTGCAGCCGAACTGGTCGACGAAGCACAGCGCGTTCATCACCCGCGAGGCGCCGCGCACGAGGTTGTCGACCATCGCCTTGCGGTCGATGGCGTAGCTGATCGCCTGCCGGACCCGGACATCCCTGAGCGGCGAGTTCTCCTTGGCGCGGCCCAGCGTGTCGAATTGCAGGAAGCCGACCCGCATCGTTTCGGAATTGAGGACCGTGATTTCGGGCGCGGCGCGCAGCTGCTCGGCCTGGTCGCTCGGCACCCGCCAGATCCAGTCGACGCCGCCGGTCATCAACTCGGCCATCCGGCTCTCGCCGTCCGGGATCACGCGGAACTGCAGCTTGCCGATCTTCGGCTTTCCGAGGGGACTGCCCGCCCAGTACTTGTCGAACCGCTCCATGCTGACGCCGCGGCCGCTATCGACCTTGGTGATCCGGTAGGGGCCGCTGCCGACCGGCGCCTTGGCAAAGCCGTCGAGGCCGACCTTCTTGAAGTAGGCGGCCGGGAAGATCGGGGTCGGGCCGGCGAGGTATTCGAGGGCGGCCGGGAACGGCGCCTTGAGGTGGATGCGCACGCTGTGCGGGCCGGTCACCTCCACCGACGTCATCCAGTCGACGTTCTGGCGGGTGACGGTGCGCGCCTCCGGCGTCAGCACGTAGTTGAACGTGAAGGCCACGTCCTCCGGCCCGAGCGGGTCGCCGTTGTGGAAGATCACGCCCTCGCGGATCGTGAGATCCAGGGTCGTGTCGTCCTTCCAGGTCCAGGCGGTCGCCAGCATCGGCTTGTAGGTGCCGTACTTGGGGTCGCGCCACAGCAGCGTGTCCCAGCAGTTCCGGTCGAGGATCACACCCTCCCGGGCGCTGTTGTGGTATGGGCTGACGTTCTCGGGCTCGCTGTCCGAGGCGTAGACCAGCGTGTCGTCCGTCTTGCCGGCGAGCGCCGGGCTGGCGGCCACGAAGGTGGCCAAGGAAGCCGCGAGGGTGAGCGTCCGTGCCGGCATGTCGATCCTGTCTCCGACGGTCCGGCGGACAGGCTATGCAGGACGAATCCGCGGCTGCCGCCTTTTTCACCCTGCGATGATGTTGTGCATCTGGGATCGCAACAAGTAGAATTTGGCGACCGATGCCTTGCCGTTTCGGCAACGGATATGGCAAAATAATCCTATCGAGATAGGATCATGCAAACGACTGGGCTACGCTACTTCCTGGCCGTGGCCCGGACCGGCTCGATCGCTGCGGCCTCTGAGCAGCTCAACGTGGCGGCGTCGGCGATCAGCCGGCAGATCGCCAACCTGGAGGCCGAGTCTCGACTGCGTGCTGTTCGAGCGGCGCCCCCGCGGCATGGTGCCGAGCCCCGCCGGCGAGCTGCTGGCGCAGCACGCCCATCAGGTGCTGATCCGCTCCGAGCAGGTGGTCACGGAGATCCGGGAACTCGAAGGGCTCGCCCGGGGCCTGATCCGGGTGGCGTGTTCCGAAGGCTTCGCCCTCGATATCGTGCCGCATGCCATCGCGACATTCCACGCGGCGCATCCCGGCCTCCGCTTCGAGGTGGCGGTGCTGCCGCCGGCACAGGTGACCCAGACGGTGGCGGTGGGGGAGGCCGATCTCGGCATCACCTTCGCGCTCGCCCCCGCCACACAGGTCGAGGTGCTCTACAACGGGCAGGTGGACATGCTGGCGCTCGCCGCGCCCGATCATCCCCTGGCGCGGGCACCGGCCCTGCGCCTCGCCGACTTGTCGGCCTATCCGGTCGCCCTGCCGACCCGGGACACGACCCTACGGCAGGTGTTCGATACCGCCTGCGCGTTCGAGGGCATCGCGATCGAGCCGGTTCTGACCGCCAACAAGCTCTCGGCGCTGCTGCCCTTCGTGCGGCGCTCCCGCGGGCTCGCGCTGATGTCGGCGCTCTCGGTGACGACGCCCCTGCGCCTGAACGAGCTGGTCAGCCTGCCGATCCGTGCCCGGGCGAGCCTCGCCCGCGGTATCCAGGTCCAGGCCATGCGCGACCGGCGGCTCCCGAAGGCGGTGCGGGCGTTCCTGCGCCAGCTCACCGACGCCCTGCCGCCACCGGTGGAGACCGGGTAGGGCGCTCGGGCCTGTTCAGGCGCCGCCCCGGCTCGCGGCGGCGCAGCTGTGGTCCATCACGTCCTCGGCGCTGGCATTCGGTGCCCGGTAGGCCAGCAGGATGTACCCCGGATCGGGATCGCCCGGCGGCGTGGCGAGCGCCGCGAAGCTCGTCCGGTGCAGGTCTGGCCGTCCGCCCGGCAGGGTGTGAAGGGCCACGAACGGGTTGAACTGCGCGGCTTCCCCATCCGGCACGCGCAGGGCGAAGTAGCGGTCGCCGGCGAGCGGCACTGGGAAGCGGCTCCAGCTCCTGCGGATCTGGCGGCCATGCGCCTTGAGGGCCGCCAGCACGCTGGGCTTCATGCAGTCGAGGTGAATATGGAGCTGGTCCTGGCTGCGGCCCCGGGCCGAGTTGACCGCCAGCCCGACCGACGCGGGCGACAGCGTCCCGTTCAGCGCGTCGGACACGAAGGGGCGGGCTGCCAGTGCCGCTCGCCAATAGGCGATTCCGGCCCGGCCGCGCAGGACGGGTGCTTCGAGCCCGGCCACGGTGGCGGTCGGCATGACCACGCTATGGGTCGGCTCGCCGGGCGCGCGCAGCACCGCCGAGCCGGGCCTGTCCTTGTCGCCCAGATCGACCGAGAGGCACGGGAAGCTCCGGTTGGCGACCCGCTTGGCGAGCACGCAGGTCTTCAATGCGGCCCACAGGACGTCGCGGCTCGGATCCGGGCCGGCGGCCGCCGGCATTGAGACCGCGACGAGGAGGGCGGCGAGCAGCGCGCGGCGCATGGGAGCTCCCGAGAGGCCGGCCCCACGGCTCGGCTTGGCGGTTCCGCGATAGCCGATCCCGGGGCGCCTCGGCAAAGTCTCCGGATGTCCTGACGGCTGGCCGCAAACCCGCTATGCCGGCCCGTCCCGAACCGGAGCCCCGCGATGACGACCGCGCTCACCCCGGAGGATGCCGCCCGCTTCGCGGCGGTCGCGCTCGGTCACGTCACCCGCGAATATCCGTACAAGCCGGGGCACGTCCTGGCGGGGCCGGAGGACGCCCGCACCCCCGCCGACCTGCACCCGGTCTTCCATGGCAGCTACGACTGGCACTCCTGCGTCCACGGCTACTGGCTGCTGGCGCGGGTGCTGCGTCTGTTTCCGGAGGGGGCCAAGCCGGGGCGATCCGCGCCCGGTTCGACGCGCAGCTGACCCCCGCGGCGGTGGCGGGGAATGCGCCTCCTTCGCCGCGCCGACCGCGCGCGGCTTCGAGCGGCCCTACGGCTGGGCGTGGCTCCTGAAACTCGCCGACGAACTCGCCCGCTTGCCCGAAGTCCGGTGGTCGGAGGCCCTCGCGCCGCTCACCGGTCTCATCGTCCAGCGGTTCCGGGACTTCCTTCCGATCGCCCCTTATCCGGTGCGGGTGGGGACCCATTTCAACACCGCCTTCGCGCTGCGGCTCGCGGCCGACTATGCCGAGGGTGCACGGGATGCCGAACTCGGCGCCCTGCTGCTGCGGACCGCCGAGCGCTGGTACGAGGCGGATGCGGATTGCCCCGCCTGGGGCGAGCCGGGCGGGGACGATTTCCTGTCCTCCGCGCTGATCGAGGCCGAGTGCATGCGCCGCCTCCTGCCGGCGGCGCGGTTCCGGCCCTGGTTCGACCGGTTCCTGCCCGATCTCGCGGCGGGCCGACCCGCGACTCTGTTCCGACCGGCCGTCCTGACCGACCGCAGCGACGGGAAGATCGCGCATCTCGACGGCCTGAACCTCAGCCGCGCCTGGTGCCTCCGGGCGCTGGCCGCTGCGCTCGACGCCGACGATCCCCGCCGCCCGCCGCTCTCCGCGGCGGCGGAGGCGCATCTCGCGGCGGGGCTGCCGCACGTCACCGGCGACTACATGGGCGAGCACTGGCTCGCGAGCTTCGCCCTGCTGGCCCTGTTGCCCAAGGGAGCCTGACAACGCGGCTCGGCGCCTGCGCGCCGGATTCTGAGAAATTTCTGAGAACCTTCTGTCGCAGGCCGCGTTGGTTTGCGCCGGCCAAAAAAAGGACCGTCCTCAGGGGAGCGGTCCGAAGTCTAGGGAGGAAACGCCCACGAGGGGCAGCAGCACAGCGACGCCATCGCGGTGCTGCACTGCGTCAACCCGAGAGGGGCGGCCTTGTTCCTGGGGTGGGTATCCCGCGTTTCCAGGTTGGATCGCCCGTGCCCAGCGGTGTCGCCGCGCCGGGGGCGGAAAGGCCCGAGGGGCGGCGCACGTCCCCGCTCCCGCTCCCGAACTCGGCCCGGTAGGTCCGCTCCAGCGTCATGAGTGTCCGCAGGGGTGTCTCTGCGAGGTCGAGCAGCTTCGCGTCGCGCCAGCGCAGCTTGTTGCCCAGGCGGCGGCGAAACCAGCGCCCGCGCTCCTCCTCGACAAGCAGGATCAGCTTGCCGGTCCAGGTCCGGCGGAACCAGAAACGTCCGGTGAGGGGCATGGCAGTCCCGCGCCTCGGTATTCGAAGCGCGTATACTACAACCGGCTGCTAAGGACGGAAACAGTTTAGGTTAGAATGCCGACGCGTTGGCGGAACACTGTTAATCTCGCTTCAGCCGAATCGCCGCACCG
Organism: Methylobacterium sp. P31; assembly: GCA_050632875.1. Taxonomy (GTDB): domain Bacteria; phylum Pseudomonadota; class Alphaproteobacteria; order Rhizobiales; family Beijerinckiaceae; genus Methylobacterium. The sequence goes on from JBODSC010000001.1 coordinate 1,583,530, forward strand.
GCCATCCTGAGCATTCGGGATGCCGCTCCCGAGCATCCTCGTGCGTGGGGTGATCCGCGGAGCCAATTTCAAGCCCGCAGAGAGGCCGGGCGATCGGCCCGGCCTCCCTAGAAATCGCGCTGTCGCTACTTGGCGAACTTGAACTGCGGCGCGGCTTTCAATTGGGCCTTGGTGGCGTTGAACACCGCGTGGTCCGGCGCCGAGCGGGTTACATCGGTCGTGCTGCCGGTCTCAGTCTTGGTCGAGCCCGTCGTCTCAGCCTTCTTGCCGTCGTTCTTGGCCTCGCGCCGCGACTCGGTGGTGAACTTCACCTGATCGAAGGGGACGGCGACGTCGTGCTCGCCCATGCCGAGGAACCCGCCGACGCCGATCACGACAGCCTGGACCTTGCCCGTGCTGTCGACCAGCAGCTCGTTGATATCGCCGATCTTCTCGTCATTGTTGTTGTAGACGTTCAGGCCCCTGAGCTTGGACGCACGCCACTGCCCGGCCTTCTCCTGAGTGATGAATTGGCTGTCGTTTGAGGCCGGCGCAGTTTGAGCCAGTACGGGACCGGCGAGCACGGCCGAGGCAACGACAGCAAGGGCAAGTTGCTTCAACATGGCGAACTCCTCACGCAAGCCGACAGTCCGGCTCGTTCTTCGATCCGGCAGGGATCAGGGCAGTAACGTGTTGCGGTAGAAAGCCGTTCCTGACGTTCGCGGCTCGTGCTGAGCCCTGAGTTTTCGCGCGTTCAGGGGCCTGAACTATCGCGCGTTCTGCCGACCGGCCCGGTTGGTTACTGCCGATGTTCGTAGCGCGGGCTCGATTCGATTTCGCGCCTTCTCCAAAGCGGCTTCTCGTCTATGGGCAAGAGGGCCATCGGGCTCGTAATCGAACGCCTCGGGATCGAGGAACTTGGCCAATTCTGCGATGCGGGTGTTCCGGTCCTGTCCTTTGTTCATGACTAGCTACGCCTTACCGTGCCCAAGCTGGGAGCCACGAACGGTGCGCCCATTCAGACGGTTCCATCGTCGGGAGTTCGTCTGCCCTGTGAGGACGTGAGCCCAGGGCAGCATCGTTCAGTAAGGAACGTCGGGTGCTTCAAGGGACGAGCAGACGCCAGGGATTCGAGGGCCATTCCTAGAAATTCCGAGAACGTTGTCCCGCCGATGGATCATGGATGGGGCAATTGGGATCCATGCTCAAGCTTATCGTCGGTTAATGTCCGATTAAATGACAGATCACAACGATGTGAGGCAGGAGATTTGCGGAACGATACAGTGCGTAGCGACGTTGCGGGGTTAATCTATCAACTATTGCTCGGAAGGTTCTATGCACAAGCTCGGCTTAATCTCGGCGACTGCGCTTTCCGCCATCCTGCTCGCTGCTCCGCAAGCTCAGGCCCAAGGTATCGGTGAAGGAGCCGCTATCGGGGCCGGTATCGCTGGCCTGGCGGTTGGTTCGGCCATCGGCGCAGCGGCAGCGGACAGCTACGATGCCGGCGTCGACTACGGCGTGCCCGCCTATGGCTACGGGGTGGCGTCTTACGGCTACGATGAACCGGTCTATGGTGGCTATAGCTGGGGCGGCCCGGCGCTTGCTGGATACGCGCTGGCGCCGGCAGGCTACGCGTACCCGGCTACCGAGACGGTGGACACCACCGTGGTGCGAGAGCCTCGCGCGGTGAGTCGAACTGTCGTGGATGAGGGCTACGCACCCGTTCGCCGCAGCACCTACGAGACGCGCAGCTTTCGCAGCGACTATGCCCGTCCTGTCGTTCGCCGCGAGTACGGTGCGGAATACGGCTATCGCGGCGTAGCGCACCGTGGCTATGCCACCGACTACCGGCACACGTACGAGAGCCGCGGCGTCTCGGCCCGTGGTACCGGCTTCGGCGCCACCTTCCGCGCGCGTGACGGCATCCGCAATGCCTCCTATCGACATGACCGTTACTCGGGCCGCTCCGAGGCATTTCGCGGCTCTGCGGACGGCCGCCGTGACGAGGCCATCGGTCGTCAGGGCAACCTTCGTGGCGAGCATGCAGGCATCCGCAACGTGTCCATGCACAGCCGCGGTTTGAGGGACGATGGTCAAGCTATGAACCGCGGCGGAGCCATGGAACGCGGCGCCCAGATGGGCGGACGCGGGATGGAGGCAGGTCGCGGCTTCGGGCGCGGAACGCGGAGCGGTCTGGAGTAAGCAAGCGCGGTTCCGAGAGGCTGCACGGACGGGCGGTGAGCGATCACCCCCCGTTCGCGCTTCTCGGGCTACGCTGACCGCGTGCTTGTGAATGTCGCCGCCCCGACCGAGCCGATGTCCAGCAATTCCCTGACCCGCGTCGGCCGGCGGGTAATCGGGACATCACGGGGCTGTCTTGGTGCCCCGGGGGTCTTAGGCTCAGCCCGGCGCGATGTTTCGCCCGTGATCGGCCGCCCCGGCCAGCACCGTTGCGGTGAACGCGGGACAGGCGTTCAGAAGGCTGCGCAGCGTGTGACCACTCGCCACGCCGGCAAGGCCGCCGCGCCGCTGACCACGGATCTCCTGGCTGATTGGCAAGCCGAAAACGTTTCGAACAGCCGCCCAAGCCCGAGGGACCGTTAATCGCGCACGGTGCCCTCCGCCGCCGCGGAGCGGGCCGCGATCGACCTCGCCGGGTTCGGCCGTTTCGCCGCCTCGTAGAGGACCTGGGCGAGCTGCTCGGCCGAGTAGGGTTTGCGCACGAGCGCGAAACCGTGCGCGTCGTCCTTGGCCAGCACGTGGCTGTAGCCCGAGGTCAGCACCACGGGCAGGTCCGGACGGCTGACCTCCAGCTGGCGGGCGAGGGCGAATCCGCCCATGCCCGGCATCACCACGTCGGAGAAGACCACGTCGAAACGGTTCGGCGTCCTGTCGAGCCTCGACCAGCGCCTCCTCGGCGGATTTGGCCCAGACCGGGGCATGGCCGAGATCCTCCAGGATCTGGGTGCAGAAGCGCCCGACTCCGAGATTGTCCTCCACCACGAGGATGCACAGGCCTCGCTGCGGCTCCGCCTCCCGCCGGTCGTCGCGGCCTGGATCGGCCGCCTCGGACGGCGGCTCGACCTGCGGCAGGTAGAGGGTGAAGGTGGTGCCGCCGCCGAGCACGCTGGCCACGTCGATGTCGCCGCCCGATTGCTTGGCGAAGCCGATGACCTGGCTCAGGCCGAGCCCGGTCCCCTTGCCGATCTCCTTGGTGGTGAAGAACGGCTCGAAGATCCGTCCCAGATCCGGGGCCGGGATGCCGGCGCCTGTATCGCAGACCCGCACCGCCACGAACGGTCCCGGCGCGCCGGCATGCCCGCGGATCGGGGGCATCGGCCTGTCGGCCTCGAGGCGCAGGGTCAGGCTGCCTTCCCCGTCCATGGCGTCGCGGGCGTTGACCGCCATGTTGATCAGCGCGGTCTCGAACTGGCTCTCGTCCGCACGGACGAAGCGGGGCGCCTCCGGCAGATCGATGACCACGCGGATGCGCGCGCCGGTCACCGAGTCGAGCATGTCGGCGATGCTGCGCAGGCGTGCGCAGATGTCGAAGACGTGCGGCTTGAGCGCCTGCCGCCGGGCGAAGGCGAGGAGCTGGCCGGTGAGCTTGGCGGCGCGGTCCACCGTGTCGGAGACCGCATCGAGGTAGCGCCGCCTGCGCTCCTCCGCGAGGTCGGGCCGTCGCAGGAACTCGACCGAGGACCGGATGATGGTCAGCAGGTTGTTGAAATCGTGCGCCACGCCGCCGGTGAGCTGGCCGATGGCCTCGAGCTTCTGCGATTGCCGCAGCGCCTCCTCGGCTTGGCGCTGCTCGGTGATGTCGCGTCCGAAGCCGTAGAACAGCCCGTCCTCCGGGACGACGGTCCAGAGAACGCGCCGCCGGTCGCCGGCGCGCGTCATGCAGGAGAGCCTCGACATCCTCGACCCGGCGGCCCTCGCAGAGTGGCTGCAGCGCCGTGGTCGCGGCCTCACGCTCGGAGGCCGCCACGAAGTCCAGGGCGGTCCGGCCCAGCGTCTCCTCCTCGGACCAGCCGAGCGCCCGGCTCCAGGACGGGTTCACCGATTGGACTTGGCCGGTCCGGTCCGAGACGAGCTTCAGCACCGGCGACAGGGTCCAGACGCGGTCGCGGTCGCGGGTCTGCGCGGCGACCTGCGCCTCCAGGCGCTCCGCCCGCGACTGGAGCAGATCCTCGAAGCGCTTCCGCTCGGAGACGTCGTGCGCAAAGACGTAGAACCCGTCGACCCGTCCGTCCGCCCCGCGACGCGGAGAAAGCGCGTGTCGGCGACCCGGGTCTCGCGATTCGGGAAGATCCAAGCCCATTCGTGCCGGACCTCGTGCCCGGCCAGCGCCTGCTCGAGGGCGGGACGCCGGGCCTCGAAGGCCTCGGGTCCGAGAACATCGCGCACGGTCCGCCCAACGACCTCGGCGGGGGACTGACCCGTCCAAGTCTCGTAGGCGGCATTGGCGAACTGGTAGGTCAGCGTGCCGTCGATGAAGGCGATCAGCACCGGCATGGCGTCGGCCACCAGCCGGAGCTCCGCCTCCCGCGCCTGGAGCGCCAGCTCGCCCCGGCGGCGCTCGGTGATGTCGTTGAACAGGATCGCCACATGGTTCCGGGCCGGCCCGTCGACCCGGTAGGCGTGGACGTCGTACCAGCGGCCGAGGGCCTCGGCGGGACGCTCGAGGCGAACCGGTTCCCCGGTCAGGGCGACCCGGCCGTAGAGATCGAACCAGTGCTGCTCGTGCCCGGGCGCGAGGTCCCGCATCCACCGGCCCACCACGTCCTTCAGCCCGGTCTGCCGCTCAAAGGCCGGGTTGACCTCCAGGAAGCGGTAGTCGACCGCACGGCCGTCCTCCCCGAACTGCACCTCGATGAGGCAGAAGCCCGCATCGATGAACTCGAACAGCGACCGGTACCGCTCCTCGTTCCGGCGCAGGGCGGCCTCGGCGCAGCGGGTTTCCAGCTGCGTCATCACCGTCCGGGCCAGCGCCTTGAGGATGAAGAGCTGCTGGTCGGTGAGCGTGCGCGGCTCGCGGTCGAGGACGCACAGGGTTCCGATGGCCCAGCCGTCGGGCGTCACCAGCGGCACGCCGGCGTAGAAGCGCAGATGCGGCTCGCCGGTGACGAGCGCGTTGGCGGCGCAGTCCGGGAGCGCCATCAGATCCGGCAGAACGAGGACGCCCTCTTCGCGCATGGCCTCGGTGCAGAAGCCGAAATCGAGCGGCATCTCCCGCGCCGCGTGCCCCACCGCGGCTTTGATCCACTGCCGGTCGGCCTCGATGAAATTGATATGCGCCATCGCCGTGCCGCAGGCTTGGGCGGCCATCTGGGCGATCTCGTCGAACTCGCGCTCCGGTGGTGTGTCGAGGATGGAATAGGCGCGCAGAGCGGCCAGCCGCTGAGGGTTGTGGGGCTCGAAACCCGACGGGCAGGATATGGTCTCGTTCCGCGACACCGGAGCGTCATAGCCCACGCCTCCGACCCCCCAAGTGAGTCCATGCAACGCTGGCTGGCTGCGTGGCCAACCGGCGGTTCCCGCGCCGGTAAGGTCTTGAACCACCGGGCCGGATCCCGCCGCGCCCGGATCTTCCGCGGACCGGTAGGTTGCCGAGGTTACCCTTGTACCCCGGTAATGCAATTTCAAATTGCATCATTGGCGCGACGACTGGGCGCAGCGGTGCAGGCGGGCCGCGCGGCGCGCCCGATAACGAAGTCGTGTCCGGCCGCGGGCGCCGGCCTGCTGTGGATCGGATCGCCGCGGGCGGGAGCCCCGCGGGCGCATGCCGCGTTTGCGGCACAGGGAAGACGGGTTCGGATCAGGCATGGCCAAGCGCAGGACGAAGGCGGGCGCGCAGCAGGGATGCGAGGACGCGCCGCTGATGCCCACGGGGGCGCTGGCCGTGGCTCTCCTCGAACTCGCGGCGGGCTCCGCGCCCCTGATCCACGTCGCCCGGGATGCCCGCCGCCTGGAGGATCTCGCCGCGACCCTGCAGGCGCTCGATCCCGAGATCCGGGTCGCGATCTATCCGGAATGGGATTGCCTGCCCTTCGACCACGCCTCGCCGTCGCGGGCCACGATGGGGGCGCGGGCCGCCGTGATGCGCTGGCTGACCGACAGGGACGCGTTGCCGGATTTCGTGCTGACGACGGCCCCGGCCCTCGTCCAGCGCGTGCCGCCGCCGGAGACCTGGGCCACCGCCCGCGTGACCCTCCGGGTCGGCGACCCGCTCGACGTCGCGGCGGCGACGGCCGACCTCAAGCGCCTGGGCTACATCCTCGATGAGCGGGTCGACGAGCCCGGCGAGATCGCCGTCCGCGGGCGCACCGTGGAGGTCTTTCCCGCCGCGGCGCCCCGTCCCTGCCGGATCGAACACGGGGAGGGCCGTGTCACGGCGATCCGCTCCTACGACCCGATCTCGCAGCGCTCGGTGGCGGAGGCTGACGAGGCTCGTGATCGATCCGGCCACGGAGATCATCCTGGAGCCCGGTTCCGGCCAGAGCCTCGAGCCCTTCACGGGCCAGGAGCACCGCCTCGACCGCTACTACCCGCGCCTTGTCACCCTCCTCGACTACGTGCCCGAAGCACGCCTCGTGGTCGAGGACGGCACACAGGCCCGGATCGACGCCTTCTTCGAGCAGATGGACGAGGCGCGAGGACGGCTCGATCCCCGCGACGGACGCAGGAAGGCCGGCGCGGGTCTCTATCTCACGCCTGAGGCCTGGCGGGACCTCGTGGCGGCGCATGATCGGATCATCGCCACGGAGGCGGCCGGCGAGCCGCGCGCGATGCCGGTCTTCACCGGGGAGCGTCGGCCGGGCACGGCCTTCGCCAAGGCGATGCGCGAGCGGCTGAAGGCCGGCGACATCGTCGTCCTGGCGGGCACCCGCCGGCCGCTGCGGCGCCTCGTGCGCCAAGCGGGCAAGATCGCCGACCGTCCGATCCGGCTCATCGATGCGTGGTCCGACGTGGCCGAGGCGGTGCCGGGCGACGTCCTCGCCCTGGAGGCGCCGCTGGCGGCCGGGTTCAGGGTCCCCGAGCAGGGCGCGACCGTGATCGCCGCCACGGACCTGTTCGGGCCGGACGCCGCGGTCACGGCTGGGGCCCGGGCGATCCTGCCCATGGGCGAGGTCGACCTGCGCGCCGGCGACGTCGCCGTCGACCGCGACCATGGCTTGTGCGTGTTCGAGGGGCTGGAGCCCGTCGCCGCCCAGGGTGGCGAGCCCTCCGAGGCCCTGCGCCTGCGCTTTGCCGGCGACGCGATCCTGATGGTGCCGGTGGCCCAGGCGGACCGGATCTGGCGTTACGGCCCGGAGCCTGACGCCGTCACTCTCGATAAGCTCGACGGCGGCACCTGGCCCCGGCGCCGCCTGGAAGCCGAGGCCACCATGGCGCGGACCGCCCGGCTCATGCTGGAAGCTGCCCGCGCCCGCCGGGAGACCGAGGCGCCGGTCCTAGCGCCGCCCGCCCGCGACATGGAGCGCTTCGCCGCCGGGTTCGGCTTTGCGCCGACACCCGACCAGTCCGCCGCCGTCGACGCCCTGATGGCCGATCTCGCTTCCGGCCGGCCCATGGACCGGCTCGTCTGCGGCGATGTCGGCTTCGGCAAGACCGAGGTGGCGCTGCGCGCGCTGGCGGCCGCGATCTTCTCCGGGAAGCAGGCGGCGCTGATCGCCCCGACCACGGTGCTGGCGCGCCAGCATGCCGAGACCCTGCGCCGCCGCTTCGGCCGCTTCGGCGTCGAAGTCGCGCAGCTCTCACGCCTCGTGGCGCCGGCTGAGGCCAAACGCGTCAAGGCGGGGTTGGCCGACGGCTCGATCCGGCTGGTGGTCGGCACCCACGCGCTCGCCGGCAGCGGCGTGCGCTTCTCCGATCTCGCCCTCACGGTGATCGACGAGGAGCAGCGCTTCGGCGCCAAGATGAAGGCCGATCTGCGTCGCCTCGCCGAGGGTGGGCACGTCCTGACGCTCACCGCGACGCCGATCCCCCGCACCCTCCAGGCGGCCCTAGTCGGCCTCCAGAGCCTCAGCGTGCTCGCCACGCCCCCGGCGCTCCGCCAGCCGGTTCGGACCGTGGTGGCACCCTTCGACGCGGAGGCGGTCCGCGAGGCGCTGATCCGCGAGCACCGCCGCGGCGGCCAGAGCTTCGTCGTCTGCCCGCGCATCGAGGATCTCGGTCCCATGGCACAGCGCCTGCGCGCCCTCGTGCCGGGGCTGGAGATCCTGGTGGCGCACGGGGATCTAAGGCCCTCCGCCATGGACGAGGTCATGGTCCGTTTCGCCGAAGGGGAGGGCGACATCCTGCTCGCCACCGCTATCGTCGAGAGTGGGCTAGACGTGCCCCGGGCCAACACCATGCTGGTCTGGGACGCCGCCCGGTTCGGGCTGGCGCAGCTCCACCAGCTGCGCGGGCGCGTCGGCCGCGGCCAGCGCCGCGGCACCGTCCACCTGCTCGGCGACCCGGCCGCGCCGCCACCGCCGGCGGCCCTGCAGCGCCTGCGCGCCCTGGAGGCCCTCGACCGGCTCGGCGCCGGCTTCGCCGTCAGTGCCCGCGACCTCGACCTGCGCGGCGCCGGCGATCTCGTCGGCGAGGATCAGGCCGGCCACGCCAAGCTCGTCGGTCTCGGCCTCTACCAGCATCTGCTGCAGCTGGCGCTCACCGCCGCCAAGGGCGATCGCGCCGAGGATTGGAGTCCGGAGATCGAGCTCGGCCTGCCGAGCCGGATTCCCGAGGACTACGTCCCCGAACCCGAGATCCGCCTCAGCCTCTACACGCGGCTGCTGCGCCTGCGCGACGGCGAGGCGATCGAGGCGCTGGCGGGCGAGGTCGAGGACCGGTTCGGCGCAGCCCCGGCCCCGGTGCTCGCCCTGTTCGATCTGGCACGGCTGCGCGCCGCCTGCTGCGAGCTGGGCGTGGCGCGGCTCCGGGGCGGCCCGCAGGGTGTGGCGGCCGATCTCAGGCCCGACCGGCCGCTCCCCGCCATGGCGGTGGAGGACGGCCTCGTCCTGCGCGAGGGGCGCGTAGTCTGGAAGCGGCCCTGTCCCGAAGCGGCCGCCTGCGCGGCGCTGGCGGCCGATCTGCTCGACCGCATCCGCGCCGCCCGGGAGTCCGCCGCCTGAACCTTTACCGGACCCTGCGCCCGTCCTAGGCTTTCCCGGCAAACGCGAGCCAGGGGAGTATCATGCACGTCACAATCGAGCAGGCCGAGAAGGCGATCGCCGCGGCCCGGGCGAAGGCGACCGAGACTCGGCACCCAGATGTGCATCGCGGTGGTCGATTCCGGCGGCAATCTCAAGGCTTTCTACCGCATGGACGATGCCTGGGTCGGCTCCATCGACATCGCCCAGAAGAAGGCCAAGACCTCGGTGTTCTTCGGGATGATGACCGGCCAGATCGGCCAGCTGTCCCAGCCGGGCGGCCCGCTCTACGGGATCGAGCACTCGAACGACGGTCTGATCACCTTTCCGGGCGGGATCCCGATCGTCGATGCCGACGGCGTGATGTCCGGGGCGATCGGCGTCAGCGGCTCAACGGTCGAGAACGACCACGCCGTCGCGGAGGCCGGCGCCAAGGCCATCGGGCGTACCGAGCTGCCCGCCCATCCCTGGCGGACCTGAGCCCGTCCGGCCGCGCTCAGGGGGCGCGCCGGGCAAGTGCGCGGCCGACCCCCAGAAGCAGCATGCCGGACATCGTCCGCAGATGCGCGTCGCCGTGACGCTCGAGGGCCGCGTGCGCCGCGATGCAATGATCGGCCGCGGCATCCAGGTGATCCGGCTGCGCGGCGCCATCCAGGAGCGGCGGCGGGCGGGTGTGGAGATCGGTGATGTCGATATAGGCGCCGTGCCCGCGCAGCCGGCCCGTGGCGTCGGGCGTCAGGCAGCCGCGGTTCAGGATCCACCGGGTTTCCCCCGTCCCGGTCACGATGCGGAATTCCATCGAGACCCGTCCACCCGTCTGCCGGACGCGCCGGATCTTTCCGAACACCCAGTCCCGATCCTCCGGATGGACGCCGCCCAGAGCGACGTCGAGGGAGAGGGGCGTGCCGGCCAGGCTCGGATTTCCCGCGAGGAGGGCCGCCGCGCCCAGGTCGAGCACGGATCGGCCGGCGGGCACATCCGTATCCCAGGTGCCGACGAATCCCGCGGCCTGCAAGGCGGCAGATGCCGTTGTAGCCAGAATCATCGTCCCCCCGATCGTCCGCAACGCATGTGTGTACGATGACGGACGGACGATCCCAAGTGAGGCAGTCCGTAGGGCCCATGTCTAGATGCCGGCCGCGCGCCGGCTCCCGCGCGGTCTCCGACATGTTGTCGCGGGAGTCCCGCAGATCAGTGCGCGATCCGGAAAGCTTAGGTGCCGCTTCTGTGGGCGTGTAGACCGTACCCGAACGCTCCCCTGTATCCAGATGACGGGATGTACTCGGCGGACGGGCGAAAGGACGACCGTTCGATGATGTCCGCGCGGCCGGATAATACGATGCGTCGGGGTCGCGCAGCGGCCGGATCGCATCCCGGGCGCGCCGCCTTTTCACGGACCCGGCGGCACGCTCTACGTCTTTGTTATTGCACGATGTTTTCGAAAAGGCGGATTTCACTTTTCCGCATCATGCCCTAACCTCTGCCGCTTCTGATACGCAGGCGGCAGAGGCGCCCATGCATCGCATCAACCTCCCGCTCTCGCAGGATCGGCTCTGGGACAGCCTCATGGCGCTCGCCCGGATCGGGGCTCTCCCCAACGGCGGCAACGACCGCCAGACGCTGACCGACCGCGATGCCGAGGGACGCGCCCTGTTCCGGCGCTGGGGCGAGGCGGTGGGGCTCGCCCTCACCGTGGACCGGATCGGCAACATGATCTTCCGCCGTCCGGGGCGCGATCCGAGCCTGAAGCCGGTCGCCATCGGCAGCCATCTCGATACCCAGCCGACCGGGGGCAAGTTCGACGGGCCGCTCGGCGTGCTCGCCGGGCTTGAGATCATGCGCGCCCTGCACGAGGCCGGGATCGAGACCGAGGCGCCCCTCCTGCTGATCAACTGGTGCAACGAGGAGGGCGCGCGTTTCGCGCCGCCGATGAGCGGCAGCGGTGTCGCCATGGGGATCGTTCCGGAGGCCGACGTGATGGCCACCCGGGACCTTGCGGGCCACGTCTTCGGCGATGAGCTGAGGCGCATCGGCTGGCAGGGCGAGGCGGATCCGGCCGCCCTGCAGGGTATCGGCGCCTATTTCGAGCTGCATATCGAGCAGGGCAAGCGCCTGGAGGATGCAGGCCTCACCATCGGGGTGGTCGACCGGGCGCTGGCGCAGATCTGGTACGAGATCACCGTGCTGGGCGAGGAGGCCCATGCCGGCAGCCCCATGGCCGGCCGGCGCGACGCCATGATGGCGGCCGCGGCGCTGATCGCCTCGTTTGAGGGGATTGCCGAGGATGCGGCCGGCGCCGACGGCGAGCGCGGCCGTGCCACCGTGGGCGTGCTGAAAGCCGAGCCCGCGAGCCGCAACATCACCCCGGGCCGGGTCTGGTTCAGCCTCGACACGCGCCACGGCGACACGGAGCAGCTGGAGGCCATGCGGGCACGGATCCTGGCCCGGGCCGAGGCGCTGACGGCGGAGCGCGGTGTCACGATCCGCGTCGAGGAGTTCTGGCGCGCACCGCCGACCCCGTTCGATCCGGTTCTGGTGGACCGGGTCCAGGCGGCCGCTGAGGAGCGGGGCCATGCCTGGGCGCGCATGCCGACTGTGATCTACCACGATGCCGTCTACTGCGCCCGGGTGGTGCCGGCGGCCCTGATCTTCTGCCCCTGCCACGGCGGCATCAGCCACAACGAGGCCGAGAGCATCACGCCGGATTGGGCGCGGGCCGGTATGGAGGTTCTGGCCGATGCGGTGCTGGCCACCGCCCGGATCGCCCGGGATTGAGCACCGTCCGTACCGAGGCCGCGCGCGAACGGAGACCGGGTCAGGCATGTCCGACGACAACATCATCCGCCCCGTCTTCGGCGTCCCCCGTGCCCCCGCGCCGTCCTCGGAGCCGGTCCCTGCGCCCGATCCCGCCCAGGCGCCGCTGCGCGTCTTCGGCGCGGCCGCCGGCCATCGGGTCGGCCTGATCCGGGATCCCTCGGCGCAGGAGGGCGACGTGGTCCGGGTCGTGATCGGACCGGAGGACGAGCAGGTCGTCGAGACCGTGGCGCTGCTGCCCGCCACCGCCGACGCGGAGGCCGAAGCCGAGCGGATCGGCTTCGCGATCCTCCGGGCGCTCGAGGTGGTCGAGGGTGCGATCTGAACCGTCCCACCCGCGACACGCGTTCTCCGGGGGCGCGTCGCAGGCCCGGATGGGCCCGGCCCGCCGGGAGGGGACACATGACGCTCAGCAGGATCAGCAGCACCGAAATCCAGATCCCGGCCCGGGCCGGGACGGTCTGGTCCGTGCTGACGGACCTCGAATCCTACCCGGCCTGGAACCCCTTCATCCGCAAGGCTGAGGGTCAGCGGCGCGAGGGCGCGCGCTGGCGCCTGGAGCTGACCCTGAACGGCCGTTCGTTCCTGACGGTCCGGGTGCAGGTGACGTGCTGGGAGCCGGGCCGCCGCCTGACTTGGCACGGCGGCATCCCGATGCTGCACCTCATCACCGGCGCCCACGATGTCCGGATCACCGAAACGCGGACCGGGGTCAGCCTCGTCCAGGCGGAGACCTTCGCGGGCCTGCTCGCACCCAGCCTCTTCCCATGGCTGCGGGCCCGCACACAGGCCCGCTTCACTGAGATGAACGAAGCGATACGGGACGAGGTCGCCCGCCGGCTGGCCGAGACGACCTGAGCGGCCCCGCCGCGGCCGGTCAGGCGACCGGCTTCGGCTTGACGACGGGCGAGCGCGTCAGGCTCTGGATCTCGCGGCCCGGCCGCCCGGCCTTGCGGGCGATCTCGTCCTCCTGCTCGGCGATGAGCTGCCGGGCCGGTTCGTCGCCGTCGAGGCCGCCGAGGATCTCGACCGGCACGCGCCGGTTCGAGGCCCGGGTGCCGTCCGCGAAGACGATATCGAACAGGACGAAGCCCCGCTCCTGCGGTCTGGACTTGATGCGCTTGGCCATAGGTGCTGATACGCCGCCGTGATCGGTCGCGGCAAGGCGCGGCGTCGGGCGGGGGTTTGCGCGGCGCGCACTGCCGGGCCCGGGCGCCGCCCCGCTCGCGCCGCGATCCTCCGCGTCGCCGATCCCGGCCGGGCGCCACACCGCCAACCGAGGAGCTTCCGTGATACCCTGGGTTCATCTCGACACCGGATCCGTGCCCGGTGGCGGCACCGACCTGCGCCTGATGCGGCGCGGCGACGAGTTCGCGATCTTGGCGGACACGATCGAGCTGATGAACAACCGCCGCAGCGGCTCCGAGGTAGCGCTCGCGGCGCTGACCTGCGCGCGGCTCAAGGACCGGCCCCGGGCCCGGATCCTGATCGGCGGCCTCGGCATGGGCTTCACCCTGCGGGCGGCCCTCGAGAATCTCGGCCCCGAGGCGCGGGTGGTGGTGGCCGAGCTGGTACCCGCCGTCATTGCCTGGGCCCGGGGCCCGCTCGCGCACGTCTTCGCCGGCTGCCTGGACGACCCCCGCGTCGACCTGCAGGAGGCCGACGTGAACCGCCTGATCCAGGCGGGGCCGGACCGGTACGACGCGATCCTGCTCGACGTGGACAACGGACCGGAGGGGCTGATGCGCCGGGCGAACGACCGGCTCTATGACAATTGGGGCCTCAAGCGGGCCCGGTGGGCGCTGCGGCCCGGAGGCATCCTGGGCGTCTGGTCGGGGGCGCCGGACCGGAAGTTCAAGAGCCGCCTGCAGCGTTCCGGCTTCGCGGTCGACGAGTTGCGCGTCCATGCCAGCGGCCGGGGCAGCGGTCCCAAGCACGTGGTCTGGCTCGCGACCCGCACCGAAGGCCCGGCGGCGCAGCCCGGGCCCGGTGCTGGGCGGTCAGGGCCGGCCCGTTAGCGGCTGCCGCTCACGGTCGCACCCCTATGCCGGCACGGGGAGGTTCCGCACATTCTACCCATGGGTGCGAATGGCGGGCATCTCTACACGGTCGAGGTCAGGCCCAGCCGGCATGACCCGGGCCGCTTCACCTGGGCGATCCGCGACCGCGGCAAGCTGGTCCGGGGATCGTACCGCCCTTACGCCTCCGAGCACGCCGCGCGCGCCGTCGCGCTCGCCGAGGTCGAGCGTCTGATCGGGCATGATGGCCCGTCGGGCGAAGCCTGAACCAAGCCGGGCATGAGCTGAAGGCATACGTATCGGCCCATGCGACGCCGCATATGCATACCTCCGAGGCCGCCCGACCGTTGCATGCCGCACTGCGGTATCTTATCTGTGCAGTGCGGGATGGCGATGGCGTCGTCCTCCCGCTGCCCTTCTTGGGCGTTTCCTCCCTAGACTTCGGGCCGCTCCTTCGGGAGTGGCCTTTTTCTTTTCGGCCACCGGCCGCACGGCGGCGTGTGCGAGGTTCTGATCAAGCGGAACCAGGAGCTTGGCGGTTCGTTTTTCCGCCATGGAACACTATCGGTCCACCCTCGCAACAACTGCATTTGCCGTATTCGGCTTAGTTGCGGCCGCACATATTCTGCATCCGGGCAATTACGAGACGCAGATGCGGACCCCGCGGCCGATCGCGGCCGCCACCACGCCGGTTGCACCTGTGGCCTGGACCGATCCGCCGGCCCGGAGCGGCGTTCCCGAGACCACCGGTGCTATCCGGACGAGCGCGCGTGCCGGCGGCAGCGGGAGCGCGGTCCCGTCTGCGATCCCGGCCCCGCAGCTGGCTGCCGCGCTGCCGCCCGCCGCGGCCCCGGCTCTGCGGCTTCCGGAGGAAATAGCGAGCCCGACCGGGGTGCCCCGGAAGGCCGTCGCGGTGCATCGGCCGAAGGGATCCGAGCGTAACCTGCGCCGGATGGCCCGTCTGCGCCATGCCGCGCTCGCCCGCACCGCGCAAGCCGAGCGCACGGTCGTCTCCGCGCCGGCTCCCCAGCCCGCACAGGCGCAACCGGAAGCGTCCTCGAGGATCGATCCGATTGGCGACATCATCCGCGGCCTGGGCTTCGGTCGCGACGGCTGACACGCAGCCGGGCCTGCCCCGTCCTACTGGACGTGGATGGTCAGCTTCATTTTTGGATGGATGCCGCACTGGATTACGAAGTCGCCCGGCTCCGCCAGGGTCAGGCGCGTCTCGGTGCCGGGTTCTTGGTCGCCGGCATCGAACGAGAACCGGTCCGCCTCGATGAAGGCGTGATGGCTGAGGATCTCGTCGCCGTTGCGCAGCGTGATCGTATCGCCACGGTGTAGATACAGGTCCGTCGGCATGTACTGACGGCCCTTCTGAAGCACGATCCGGGTCGTGCTCGACAGCGTCGCCCAAGCACTTCCCAACGCCACACAGGAGCCGGTTAGCGCGAGCGGCCCGAGGACGAAAAGGCAACGCAGGCACCTGCTGCGAAGGGGCATGTCTGGCGTCCGCGCAAGATCTGGTGCCTCCCGGGGCGAAAGGATCGATCGCCGAACCGTCCGGGATGCCGCTGTCCCCTATCGTGCCCGCTGCTTCTCAATACAGCGATACGGCCAACGATAAAATTTTATCGGAACGGCATGTATACGGATCGGATGTATTCGGTGTGTCGGCTATTTACTGTATTCGCAGACGAGAGGTGCCGATTTACGTTGCTGCTCTACCGGCGCCGAGACGTGCAGCCTTGGCTGCGACGCTGCAGACCCGATCGGGCCCGCCCCGTGCGGTGAGTGGGGCGGGGCAGGCACAAATCAATGCACGGGATCGAGGCCAATTCAGGTTTCGCGATCGAATTATGTTGAGAACCGTAATCTTAGCGGTGTCGCCTTCTTAATCTCGGTTGATTTTTGGGCATTCATGAATACTGGTGAGCAGTTGCCGCATGACCAAGCAGCAATCGCAACTATAGGTATTAATAACGTGGCGCAAGTAGCAGAAGGCGGCGTATCTGACGTTGTCAAATTGGCCGGAGAAATCGTCATAGCCTATGTCGGCAACAATTCCGTCCCGATAGCAGAAGTGTCTGGTTTTATACAATAGATCTATACGACCGTATCCCGCATCGCCGGCGGTCAGACGAACGGAGCCTGGGGTGCCGCCCCAGCTTTCGCGTCCGGGCAACCCAGCGAGGACCAAGTCCGCGCTTCCATTCAGGACGATGGTCTCGTCAGCTTTATTGACGGCAAGCGCTACAAGAGCCTCAAACGGCACCTGGCAGCCAACGGTCTCGACGCACGCGCCTACCGCGAGCGCTTCGGGCTGGGCGCCGATTATCCGATGGTTGCGCCGAGCTATGCGGCGGAGCGCGCCGCCATCGCCAAGCGGATCGGCCTCGGCAGGCCGGGCGCCATGGCCGGACCTCTCACGAGAGCTGCCGAAGCCCCGGCGAGATCGGTCAAGAGGAAGGCTGCATACGTTCAGAATTCCGGTAGACGTGAATCTGTAGTCGACCGAGATCGACTGGATGAATATGCAAAATATGAGGGCGAGATCCGAGTAAAACTCCCGAAGGGGTCTCGTTTCAGTCTTCCGATCGAGCGTTGTGGGTGAGCGGCGGAACGGCATCGGGCCGGAGCGCTTGTTCGGGGAATTTCAAGCTGTGGTGGCCACGATGGGCGTGGGCGCGCGTGAGGTGCCGGCACGGCGCCAGGGATGCCGTGTCCGGGTGGAGGCGAGATGATCGTTTTGGTGTTTGCCGCCTTGATCGGTGGTGTCATCAGCCTCCTGGGCGCGTGGCCCTGGCTCGGCCTGTATTCGGCCCTCATCGCTCCGTTCGGGGCGGGGAGCGCGGCCGTGGCCGCAGGGCTCATTCTCGCCTGCCGGCGGGGCGAGACGGCCTCCCCACGGAGCCAGCCGGTGACAGGCCCGCAGGCCGCAGATCACCACATTGGCTTGCATGAGGACGTGCGCGACCAGCGCCAGCGCGCCTGATGCGTCGGGTCATGGGCTCTGCCCGGTCTTCCCATGGCGGTGCTGCTGCGAGGCCGTTCCCGAACGATTCGCATTCCGGATGTCCCGACGCATCCGGTTTCGGGCGGCGATCCCGATGCGCCGTCACGATGCCGGCAGGCTGTCGGCCCGCGCCGGATCCTCGGGACCAGGGTCGCGGTCCGCGAGCGCCTGGCGCACATGCTCGCGGAAGACCTTGACCCGTGCCGGCAACTCGCGCCCGGCCAAGGTGACGGCGCGCAGGGCGGCGCCCCGGCTCGCCCAGGGGGCGAGAACGCGCAGGATCTGGCCCGCCTCGACTGCCCGGGCGGCGACGAGGCTCGGGAGATGGCCGATCCCGGCGCCCGCCAGCGTCAGCCGGTGCGCGGTGGCGAAGTCGCTGACCCAGATCGCGGGATTCAAGGCCAGCGCCTCAGTGCGGCCGTGCCCGTCGGTGAGGGAGAGGGTCGCCGCACCGAACCGTTCCCGGGCCAGGATCAGGTTGTGGTCGCGCAGGTCGGCGAGGTCCGCCGGCGCGGCGCGGCGCAACAGGTAGACAGGAGCGGCGTAGAGGCCCACCGCCAGGGTCGCCAGGACGAGCGCGCGGTAGCCGGTCTCCTCCGCGCCGCCGAGGCGCAGGGCGAGGTCGATCCGGTTGGCCGCGAGGTCCAGGCGCGCGTCGGTGTTCAGCATCTCGACGGTGATCTGCGGATAGGCTTCGCGAAAACTCGCGACGATCTCGGGCATCACCTCGATCCCGAAATCGATCGAGGTGGTGATCCGCAGGTGCCCGGCCCGCACCGTGCGGGCATCGCGGGCGGTCTCGGCGGCCTCGTCGAGGAGCGTCAGGCTCTCCTGCGCCTTGGCGTAGAAGGCGAGCCCCTCGGCGGTGGGCGAGACGGCCCGGGAGGTCCGCACCATCAGCCGGACACCGAGCGCCCGCTCCAGCCGGGAGATCCGCCGGCTGACGCTGCCCTTGGTCTCCCGCAGGCTCGCGGCGGCGGCCGTCACCGTCCCGAGATCGACGACGGTACAGAAGGCCCGCACGTCATCGAGCCTGCCCCGGAAGGTTTCCGTTCTCGCAACCATGGGGTTCCGAATAGCAGGCTCAACCGTTGCGGTGAACGGGGCTACAGGCCCCCACGGCGCGCCAGATCGCGCCCGACCGTCCGTGTGTGGGAGATTCCCGTGAAGTCGCTTCTCGCCTCCGGCCTTCTGGCCCTTCTGGTCGCCGCCCCGGCCGCAGCGCAGACGCCCCCGACCCGCGATCCAGCGCAGATCCAGGCCGGTACCTACGCGGTCGATCCCAACCACACCCAGGTCGGCTGGCGGGTGTCCCATATGGGCTTCTCGAACTACGCGGGCGGCTTCTCGGACGTGTCGGGCACGCTGGAGCTGCAAGCCGAAGAACCCGGCAGCCGCGAAACTGTCGGTGAGGATCCCGGTGGCCTCGGTGGCGACCACGAGCGCCAAGCTCACCGAGGAGGCTCAAGGGCGACCAGTGGCTCGACGCCGCCAAGTTCCCCGACATGACCTTCGTGTCTACCAAGGTCGCGCCCGAGGGCAAGGACCGCGCGAAGGTGACAGGCGACCTGACGCTCCATGGCGTGACCAAGCCGGTGACGCTGGACGTGACCCTGGTGGGCGCGGGCGCCAATCCGCTGAACAAGAAGTACACGGTCGGCTTCGAGGTCACCGGTACGCTCAAGCGCTCCGAGTTCGGCGTGAAGACCTACGTGCCGCTGATCGGCGACGAACTGCACCTGACCATCGCGGGCCCCTTCGAACGGCAGGAGTGAGGGCGGGCTCCGTCAGCGCATGACGGAGCCTGTTTGACCGCCCAGCCTCGATCCCCCCGCTCAAAGCGACAGAGATCCAGTCCCCCCTCATCCTGAGGTGCCGGAGCGGAGCGAGGCCTCGAAGAGCCCTCCAGAAGCCGCTGCGCTCCCTGGAGGGCTCCTTCGAGGCTGCTGCGCAGCACCTCAGGATGAGGTCGAGGGTGGACGGGCCGAATCAAACAGGCTCCCAGAGCCTTCCGATCGACTGCCGTGCGCCCCGTTCTACCCCGGCCGATCCTCCGACCCGGTGCCTAGCGCCCGCTGGACCATCACGCTGTCCGCCCAGTGGCCGTACTTGAACGCCACCGCCCGCAGGTAGCCGACCCGCTCGAACCCACAGGCCTCGTGGAGGCGGAGCGACGCCGCGTTCTCGGCGTCGATATAGCCGATCATCTGGCGGTAGCCGCCCGCCGCGCAGGCCTCGATCAGGGCCGGCAGCAGCCGCCGGCCGATCCCCGCGTGCAGGTGGTCGTGATGCACGTAGATCGAGTGCTTGAGCGTGTAGCGGTAGGCCGGGCGCTTCCGGAACGGCACCGCGTAGGCGTAGCCCGCCACCTGGCCGGCGCGCTCGGCCACGAGATGGGGCAGGCGCTTCTTGCGCATGGACTTGCGGCGCCGCTTCAAGTCGTCGGGCAGCAGGCGCGCCTCCTCGAAGGCGCCGACATCGCCCACACCCTTGCCGATATGGTGCTCGTAGATCGCCACTATCGCCTCGACATCGGCGTCCGAGGAGGCGCGGATGATGATGTCCGGGCAGGGCCGCGCCGCGATCTGGCCGGGGGCTCGACCTCAATCTCCATCAGGCGCCCTCTCGCGCCACGTAGGTGTGGAAGCGGATCCGCCCGTGCGGACCGACCTCGCGGTAGACGCCCTGGATCTCGGCCTCGAAACCCGGGAACAGGTTGGCGGAGGCCTCGAACATCTTGAAATAGTCGAGCATGGGTTTGGCGCGTTCGTCGAGCCGCTCGCCCGGCAGCACGGTGCCGATACCCGGGGGTAGACCAGCATCAGGGTCGTGGCGACGCGCCCCTCGGCTTCGGCGATCGGCACGTAATCGACCCGGTTGCGGGTCAGCATCTGGGCGGCCTTCTTCGGCGGCATCACCATCTCGGGCAGGTGCTCCGGGGCGAATTGGCGCCGCTGCAGCGCCGAGGTGCCGGCCTCCCGGTGGAAGGCGTGGAACTCGCCGCAGAGGTCGCGCAGGCGCACGCCCCGGTAGCGGTTCGGCCGGCGCGCGGCGAATTCCGGCATGGCCTCCTCCAGCGGGACGTTGTCGTCGTGGAGCCGCTTGAAGGCGACGAGGCCCGAGATCAGCGTGCCGGCCTTGGAGGATTCGACCCCCGGGGTCAGCAGGAAGAGCAGCGAGTTCAGGTCGTTCTTCTCGGCGACGATCCGGTTCTCACGCAGGTACTGGGCCACGATCGGCGCCGGCACGCCGTGCTCCGTGTAGGCGCCGGTCTGCCGGTCGAAGCCCGGGGTGAGCACCGTGAGCTTGTTCGGGTCGGTGATGGCGTAGCCCAGGGCCACGTGGGTGAAGCCGTGCCAGCGGGCGCCCGGCTTGAGCTCCCAGTGCCGGGGCGTGGCGGCGAGCTCGTCGGTCGGCACGCTCTCCCAGGGCACCTCGGCGCCGTCGGCGGTCACCGTCACGTCCGGCACGAACGGGTCGAAGAACCAGCGCCGGGCGGGGTCGCGCTCGTTCTCCTCGAATTCCCGCCGGATCGCCCGGACCTTCTTGCGCCACTCGATCCCGAGCCGGATCGTGTCGTCCCACAAGATCATGCCCGAGCGCCCCTTCATCATCTGGGCGCCGACATCGAGTGAGGCGAACAGGGGATAGAACGGCGAGGTCGAGGCGTGGACGAGGAAGCTCTCGTTGAGGCGCTTGTGCTCGACTCGGCGCGTCTGGCCGCGGATGTGGCCGTCCCGCGTGTGGATCTGCGAGGCCTGGGAGAAGCTCGCGAGCTGCTTGTGGGTCGATTGCGTGGCGACGATGCCCGGCGAGGTCTCGTCGAGACCGGTCAGCCCCATGGCGAAGCGGCGGGCGTAGAGCGGGTGGAACTTCATGAAGCCCGCCCAGGCCTCGTCGAACAGGATGTAGTCGCAGAGGTGGCCGATCTTCTCCAGGATCTCCTGGGCGTCGTAGATCGTGCCGTCGTAGGTGCACTGCTCGATCACCGCGACGCGGAACGGCCGCTCCCGGCGCCACGCCTCGGGATCGGTCACCAGCGGGTTGCGGCGGATCTTCTCCCGGATGCGCGTCTCGTCCAGGGCCTCGTGGAAGATCGGCCCGATCAGCCCGTAGGCGTTGCGGTCCGTCTCCAGAAAGATCGGGATGCCGCCGCCCAGGAACAGGGCGCCGTGATGGGCGGCCTTGTGGTTGTTGCGGTCGAACAGGACGAGGTCGTCCTCCGCCACCAGCGAGGACAGGACGATCTTGTTGGAGGCCGAGGTGCCGTTGAGGACGAAGTAGGTCTTCTCCGCCCCGAAGATCTTGGCGGCCTCCTTCTGGGCCTTCAACGCCGGACCCTCGTGGGTCAGGAGGTCGCCGAGGTCGAGGACCGAGTTGTCGAGGTCGTCGCGGAAGATCGCCTCGCCGAGATGCTCCACGAAGATCCGGCCGATCGGCGAGCGGTTGTAGAAGATGCCGCCGTTGTGGCCCGGGCAGGTCCAGAGCTGGTTGCCCTCCTCGGCGTAGTCGACGAGCGCGCCGAAGAACGGCGTCTTCAGCGTCTCGGCATATTGCGTGACCCGGCTGACGAGGCCGCGGGCGATGAATTCCGGCGTCTCCTCGGCGAGGAAGATGTAGCCGTCGATGAAGTCGAGGAGCCTCGACCGGGATGTCCTCCAGCCGCTTGCGGCGGACCATGATGACGATCGGCATCTCCAGGCCGCGCTTCCGCATCATGTCGATGAGGGCGGCGGCCTTGCCGTCGAGACCGCGCTTGCCCCAGTCGACCACGAGGCAGCCCACGGCCGCGTCGGTCTGGACCGCGATGGCCGCGTCCTCGACGCGCCGGGCGCGCACCACCTCGAAACCGCGCTGCTCCACGGCCGCCACGATCTGGTTGACGCGCGCACCCTCCAGGTCGTCCGGGTCGAAGGCCGGGGCGCACATCAGGACCGTGAAGCGGCGGTGGAAGTCCATGGGCGTCTCCTGCCTCGATTACAGCGCGTGCGTTTCTGGCTCGTCTGCGACGATTGCATGACAGCGGGCGGTGGCATCGGTCCGCCCGGGATGAAAGGTCGTGGTCCGGGCGCGGATGTCTCACCCGTCCCCTCATCCTGACGTGCGGCGCAGCCGCCTCGAAGGAGGGCTCCAGGGATCGCGCGGCTGCGGGAGGGCTCCTTCGAGGCCCGCTGACGCGGGCACCTCAGGATGAGGAGGAGGGTTGGAGGCCTATCGCGATGCGCGGCCGCCGGCGCGTCACAGCGCGCGCCGGTGCGGCCAGACATCCGGGTTGACCAGCCCGCCCGGGCGCCGGCCGGCGAGGACGTCGGCAACGCGGGCCGCGGCGGTCTCGGCGGTGCGGATCAGGGCCGCCTCGGTGGAGCCGCCCACATGGGGCGTCAGGATCGCCCGCTCCTGGCGGGCGAGGAGATGGTCGGGCGGCAGCGGCTCCTGCGCGAAGACGTCGAGCCCCGCTCCGGCGATCGTGCCGGCCTCCAGCGCCTCGATCAGGGCCGCCTCGTCGATGAGGCCGCCGCGGCTGGTGTTGATCAGGAACGCCTCCGGCTTCATCCGGGCGAGCTGGTCCCGTCCGATCAGCCCGCGCGTGCTCGGGGTCAGCGGCAGGTGGAGCGAGACGATGTCGGCCTCCGCGAGCAGCGCGTCGACGGAGGTCGCCCGCAGGGCGCCGGCCGTGGCGAAATCAGCGTCCGGGCGGCTCGGCCCGTAGGCCAGCACCCGCAGGCCCAGAGCGGCGCCGAGGCGGGCGGTCGCCTGCCCGATCGCCCCGAAGCCGACGAGGCCGAGCGTCAGGCCGGCGAGGCTCGATCAGGCGGGTGGTGAATTTGAAGCTGTCGTCGCCGCGCCGGACCGAACGGTCGGCGCCGGGCAGGGCCTTGGCCAGGGCGAAGATCAGCGCCAGTGTCTGCTCGGCCACCGAGACGGCGTTGGCGCCGGGCGTGTTGACCACCACGATTCCGGCCTCGGTCGCCTCCGCGGTGGCCACATGGTCGGTCCCGGTCCCGTGCACGCCGATCACCCGCAGATCCGGCGCCGCCGCGATGGCGCGGGCCGGGAAGCCGGTGTTGCGGGTGATCACCGCCACGCAGCCGGCCACCTCGCGGGCCAGGATGGCGGCGTCGGTGCTGCTGGCCCGGCGCGGCTCCAGCCCCGCTTCGCGCAGCCGGGCAAGGCCCGCCGCATGAATCGGCTGGACGATGAGACACGGACCGGTGATCACGGAAGCGGCATCCTCGGCCGAAATAGGGGGCGCGCAAGTCTTGCGCCGGCCTCGTCTAGGCGGGGCCCGCAATCCTGGCAACGGGTCGCCCGGTCACTCCGTCCCGGAGCCCGGATCGGGCAAGTCGATCGCCGGTCATGACGGAGCCGGACGGACCTTCATCCGCCAGGATCGGGCCGGATGCGGCACGGGGCTCCGGACCCGGCGCTCAGCCTGAGGCCGCCGCGGCCCGGTCCGGTCCCGCGATCAGCCGGGCGTATTCCGCTTCCGCCGTCCCGTAGCTGGCGCCGGCCGCCTGCCTGAGCTGCTTGCGATCGAGCACCTCGATCCGGCCCCGCCGTCCGCGGATGCAGCGGCTGCCCTCCAGGTTCTGCAGCGCCAGCGTCACGCCCGAGCGCTGCACGCCCAGCATCAGCGACAGGAACTCGTGCTTCAACGGGAGATCGTCCCCGTCCACGCGGTCGTGGCACATCAGCAGCCAGCGCGCGAGACGGGTCTCGATCGTGAAGGTGGCGTTGACGTAGGCCGTCTGGCGCGCCTGGACGATCTCGGTCTGCACATAGCGCAGAATCACGGCCTACCTGGTCCCGGGTGACATCTGCGGCCTCGAGGCGGCGCCGCTGTCGTGGGTGGATCACGCCGTCGGGACGCTCGCGCCCTGCCGGGTGGCGCGGATCGGTCCGGAGATGATCGAGCTGCTTCTGGAACGCCCCTTGGTCGCCGCCCTGCGGATGAGCCGCTTGGTCGAGGCGGCGATCGCCCGCGAGTGGCTGATGAGCATCGGCCGCCGCTCGGCTCCGGAGCGGCTGGCGCACCTGTTCTGCGAGCTGCTCGTGCGCCTGCAGGCCGTCGGCCTCCTCAGCGACGACGGCTATGCTCTGCCGGTCACCCAGACCGATCTGGCCGACACGACGGGCCTGACCAGCGTCCACGTCAACCGCTCGCTCCAGGACATGCGGAGAGACGGCCTGATCGAGCTGCGCAAGCGCCGCCTGCGGATCCTCGACCTGCCGCGGCTGCGGGCGCTCGCCGAGTTCGATCCCGCCTACCTGCAGCTGACCGCGCGGGATGCCGGGTAGGGGGACGATCCCGTCCCCCGTTGCTCCGGCGTTGCTCCGGCTCAGACGATCCGGGGCGGGGCATCGGCCGTCAGGGGACCGACCGCGCGCCAGACGTTGCGGCGCAGGCCGAGCTGCTCCAGCCGGTCGAGCAGCCACCACTCGATCCGGGTGCGCCAGCGGGCGAGGCCGGTGAGCGACCAGACATCGACGCCGGCCAGCGGCAGGAACGGGTTGTGCCGGTCGTAGGCCCAGACTTCGATGCGCACCGCCGGCCGCAGGGACGGGCCGCGGGCGTGGAAGCCCACCGTGTCGCCCACCACCAGCGTGTTGCCCGGGACCGCGAAGGCCACCGGGTCGGCATAGCCCATCCGCTTCAGCTCCGCCGGCGTCGCCCGGAACGAGCCGCGGCCGCTGAGGCGGTCGAGGCCGCGCGCCGCATTGACGGCGGTGCGCCGTTCCCAGGCGAGCCGCCGCTTGGTGAGGCGGTGCGAGCCCGGCACGTAGGTGAACGGCCCCTCGTCGGCGGCGACGTCGGTGAGGAACAGCCACGCCTTCATGGTTGGGTGGAAGGTGTCGATGTGGAAGCTGGTCTGCGGGTCCGGGGGCGCGTCGGTGACGTGCGACAGGATCGTCTGCACGGTCAGGATCGGCTCGCAGTTGAAGCTCGCCACGTAGCGCAGCAGGTTCTTCCACTCCGGCATTGCCAGGAGCTGGCGCATGGCCGGCATGCGCTTGAGGGTCTCGGGATCCAGCGGGATGCGGCGGGTGACGGTGTCGCCCTGGACCTGCTCGCGGCCCTCCGCGGCGACGCTGGTAACCTCGGCGTAGACCGCCTTGTGCAGGTCGGCCGGCATGAAGTCGGCGCGCTTGATGAAGCCGTCCCGAGCGAAGTCGGCCCGGTCCTGGACGCTGACGAGATGGGCAAGCTGGCGGCGGCGGAAACCCGCCATGGCGTGGGCCAGACGCACCCGCACCGTATGCAGCCCGGCCCGGTTGAGCCGCTCCGAGCCCAGGATCGGATTGTCGACGAAGGATTTGGCTCCGGTCGCGAGCTGGGCGACCCAGAGCGGCGCTGCCGCCACCCGCGCAATGGATTTCATGCCGGTTTCCTCAAGGCTTCCTCGGCCTGCGGGCCACGAGTGGTTGTAATAAGAAAAGTTAATTTAGGATTTGCTTCGCTTGGAGCTTGAGGACTGAATAAGGCAGATTTTTGCAGCGGTGATGGCGGGAAACGAAGCCCTCTCGCGATCCGGCAACGCCCCGCGCCTGCGGAAGACCGGCCGCCGCGGGCCGGTCTCGCCTTCGTGACTGTGCGACGCGGGATCGGTGGACGCCCAGGCGTGTTGATGTTGTTCGCCGTAACATCGCGTCGCGAGGTTCCGTATGGCCGCCCCCGTCGAGATCCTGGAAGAGCAGGTCGCGGAATTCGCCCGCGCCGCGCGGGCGGCGATCGAGATGCGATTGCAGCAGATCCCCGAAAGCGAACGCTGCGATTTCTGGGTGCTAGTGGCGAAACTCTACGCGCGCGGGGCTGCCGGCGACGCGACGCGCGACCCAGCCGCCGGATAAGCCGAATGTTTCACGGGAAACACAGGGCCGGCGCTACTCGGTCGGCCTCAGGGCAGCGGGGGCCCGTGCAGCGGGGGCACCGAGCGACAGGCGCGCTTCCGCGGCGACCGTGTCGGCGCCCGCCAGGAGCGTCATGGCGGAGCGATAGCCGTCCAGCGTACCGACATCGACATAGGCCGACCCCGCCTGCACGCCGACGGCGCGGCCGCCCTGCGCCAAGTAGGCATTGACCAGAGTCCCGATATATTCGTCGGCGCACAGCCGGGCGAGCCAGAGGGCGTGCAGCTCCATCAGCACCCGGCCGGGCATCTTGAAGGCGCCCCAGATCCAGTTCGAGGCGGCGTTCGGCTGCTTGACCTGAATCTCCCGCACCGCGCCGTCCCGATCCAATACCACCGCGTCGAAATTCTCCGGCCGCTCCACGGGAAAGAGCAGGAAGGAGAGGACGTCGTCGGGCAGCTGGATCAGGGCGTCCTGGGGCAGCCACACCGTGTCTGGCAGGCCGACGATCACCGGTTCGTCCGGGGCAATCAGCGGTAGTGCGGAGAAGACGGCGTCGCACAGGCCGCTCGGCCGCGGCTGCACCACGTAGGCGATCGGGGTCTCGCCGTAGCCGGCGCCGAAATACTCCACGATGTCCGACTTGCCAGGGGAGATCACGAAGCAGATCTTGCGGGCGCCGCCGCGGATCATGCGTTCCACCAGATGCTCGCTCACCGCGCAGGGGCGCTCCACCCCGTCGCGCAGCCGGCTGCCTACCGGGAGCAGTTCCTTCGAGAAGGCGAGGGGCTGGATCCGGCTCCCCGTCCGGCCGCAGGCACGATCCCCCACATCTCAGGCACACTCCGCTGGTTCGGGAACGCCGCGTTCGGAGAGCGCGCGTTCGAGATCATCGAGGCGACGCTCGGAGGTGTGATCCGCCAGCGTGCGGGCGCGGCCCGCTTCCGCGATGCGGCG
The DNA here is from genome assembly GCA_050632875.1 of Methylobacterium sp. P31. GTDB lineage: Bacteria > Pseudomonadota > Alphaproteobacteria > Rhizobiales > Beijerinckiaceae > Methylobacterium. The sequence goes on from JBODSC010000001.1 coordinate 1,610,301, forward strand.
GATCTCGGCCTCGCTCCGGTCGAGGGACGCCAGCACGTCGGCGCCGTTGCGGGCGATCAGGATCTCCTCGCCCGGCCGGAAGAAGGCGTCGAGCCCCTCCCAGGCATCGCTGATCACGGCCGTCCCGCAGGCGGTGGCCTCGAACAGGCGCCCCGAGGGACACCAGCCCATGGCGGCCATTGCGGCGCGGGTGACGTTGAGGGTCAGGCGCGAGGCGGAGAAGAAGGCCGGATGCTCTGCCGGCGGCAGGTGGCGGACGAAGTGGATGTTCTCGGTCCAGGGGAAATCCGCCGGATATTGCGCACCCCCGATGAGGAAGCGCTGCGCCGGCCGCTGCCGGGCGGGCTCCACGAAGAGCGCCGTCAGCGCGGCCTGCCGGTCGGCCGCGTAGGTGCCGAGATAGGAGAGATCGGCGCGGTACTGCGGCTGCGGCTCGGCCGGGCAATGGACCTCCGGGTCGACATGCCCGTAGAGCGGCCGGGCGTGTCGGGCACCGAGATCCCGGCGCAGGGCGTCGAGCGCCTCCCCGCCCGTGTAGCTCAGGACGAGATCGAACCCGCCGAGGCCACCGGCGCCGATATAACCCACATCCTCGCCGGCGCGCAGGCGCGCCAGGGTGACGGGGGTGTCGAGGTCGTAGAAGACCCGTCGCGCCCGGGGCGCCGCCAGCACGATCTCGGTGGCGGGAAGCGCGTCCGGGCAATACGAGGTGACGATCGCCGCGTCGGCGCCGGCGATGGCCCGCACCGCGCGGGCGCGGATCTCCGAAAACGTCTCGTACAGCACGAGTTCGCCGCCCGGCAACTCCGCCAGGTCGCGATGAGCCCGGTAATAGGGAACGTCGCGCTCAAAGAACACGACCCGGTGGCCGCGCCGGGCCATGGCCCGGCACAGTCCCCGCCAGAGGGTGGCGTGACCGTTGCCCCAGGACGAGCTGACGGTCAGACCGAAGACGACGATCCTCACCCGCGCTCCCATTCGGTCCGGCCCGGCTGCGGGGCGGACATGAATCCCGAAGGGAGAACCTCGTGAAACCGCTCTGGTTCGCTCGCGCTACGAGGCCGCCACCCTGTGGCCCCGGCGTCGTCGCCTTACCGGCCGCCGCGGGGTAGCAGCAACCCCAGCATGACGACATCGCGCTGGCGCACCCTCCGCAACGATCAGGCCCGGGCGCGGCTGGACCGGGCCCTGCCGCCGATCTTCCCCGTCCCGGTCCTGCAGCACGCCCTGACGCGGCCCCTGATCCCGCCGACACCCCGGCTCGCCGTTGAGAGCTACTGGCGCACCCACATCCTCCGGGCCGACCGGCTGGCGCGCGCCCTCGCGGCCCGCTCGGGCCAGCCGGAGGGCTGGACCTGGCACCTGGGGGCGGAGGGCCGGGCCGGGAGCTTCCGGATGCCGCCTGCGCCCTACCGCGACCCGGCCTTCGCGCGCGGCCGCGGCGCCTGCTGCATCTGCGGCCAGCCGGTCTACAAGTTCGGGTGGCACCGGGATCTGTGGAATCGCGGTGTGCCGAACGGCAATGCGGCCTGGCACGCGGCCTGTGTCGCGGCGTGGAAGTTCTGGATCGCCCCGCACGCGCAGCTGCGGGCGCTGAAGCTTCGTCAGCGCCATCGCTGCGCGACCTCCGGCAAGCGGCTGCTGCGCACCGCCGAGGTCGATCACGCGCTGCCGCTCTATCGGGTCTGGCGCGAGCATCGCACCCGGCCCTGGCCGGACCTGCTCGCCTTCTGGGGAGCGCCGAACCTGCAGGTCGTCAACCGAGCCGTGCACGTCGACAAGTGCCGGGACGAGGCCGCCGAGCGCTCCCGGACCCTGCGGCTCTCCCGATTCAGGGTGGTCGAGGACGAGTCCGGGTTCCAGGTGATCGAGGAGGAGTGAGCGGCCGGCTCAGCCGCCCACCGCCTCCAGCGCCCGGGACAGATCGGCCAGGAGATCGGCTTCGGCCTCGAGCCCCACCGACAGGCGCAGCAGCCCGTCGGTGATGCCCGCGATGGCGCGCGCCTCCGGGTCCATCGCCGCGTGCGTCATGGTCGGCGGATGGGCGACCAAGCTCTCGACGCCACCCAGCGACTCGGCCAGCGTGAAGACCCGCAGCGCCTCGACGAAGCTCCGCACCGCGTCGCGTCCGCCGGCCAGCTCGAAGCTCAGCATGGCGCCGAAGCCGGCCTGCTGCGCCCTGGCGAGGGCGTGCCCCGGATGTGCGGGCAGGCCCGGATAGTGGACGCGGCTCACCGCCGGATGCGCATCGAGGAAGGCGGCCAGGGCCGCCGCGTTCCGCTGCTGCTGCTCCACCCGCACGAACAGGGTGCGCAGGCCCCGCAGCGTCAGGTAGGCGTCCAGGGACGAACCCGTCACGCCGATCGTGTTGGCCCAGGCGGCGAGTTCCTCGCCGACGGCCTTGTCGGCGGCGATCACGGCGCCGCCGATCACGTCGGAATGGCCGTTCAGGAACTTGGTGGTGGAGTGGACGACCAGATCGGCCCCGAGGGTGATCGGCTGCTGCAGGGCGGGCGACAGGAAGGTGTTGTCGACCACCGCGAGCGCGCCGACGGCCTTGGCGGCGGTCGTGACGCTACGGACATCGACCACCCGCATGAGCGGATTGCTCGGCGTCTCGATGAGCACGACCTTCGGCTTCCCGGCCAGGGCCGCCGCCAGCGCGTCCGGGTCGGTCTGGTCAACGAAGACGACGCGGTAATGGCCGCGGGCGCTGCGGAAGCTGAGGAGCCGGTGCGTCCCGCCGTAGCAATCGTGCGGGGCGACCAGGAGATCGCCCGGCCGCAGGCTGGACAGGGCGAGGTCGAGAGCCGCCATGCCGCTCGCGACCATGACGGCCCGGGCGCCGCCTTCCAGCTTGGCGATCGTATCGGCCAGGGCGTCGCGGGTCGGGTTGCCTAGACGGGAGTAATCGTAGGGACCGGGCTGCTCGAAGGCGGGGAACTTGAAGGTGGTCGACAGGTGGATCGGCGCGATCACCGCGCCGAAGGCTGCGTCCTGGGCTACGCCGTTGGTTGCCGCGATGGTGCGGGCCGCTAATCCCTCTGACATCGACTCTCTCCGCGCCGGACCATGCCGGCCGCCAGCCGGCGGACAGCGCGCGTTCTTTATGACGAACGCATCCGGCGATCAAGAGAACGACCCGACGTTGCGGCCCGGCGGGAGGGTGTTCAGGCTGCGCGGATGTCAGGGCCGTCCGCTCGGCCGTGGCCGTCGCGCGGCCGGGTCGACGCGGTGTGCTGGAGGTCGTCCGCTTCCTGTGCCATGGCCCGCGCGAGGAGCTGTGCGCGCCCGGCCCAGAGGTCCCGCTCGCCGCGCATGGAATCGAGCCGGTCCTCCGCCGAGGCCAGCGCCACCTGCAGGGCGTCGATTTCGGCCCGCAATTCGGTCGTGCGCTGACGCTCGCTGGTCAGCGCCGCCTTGAGCACGCAGAGGGCCGCCTCGGTCGCCGCCCGTGCCGCGACGGGCCGGCCCTTGCCGGCCTGGACCTCCGACGGCCGGATCGTGGCCGGCGGGAGAGCGGCTGCGGGCGCCACGGCCTCCGGACGAAGCTGTGCGATCTCGGCGCGCACCTGCTCGACATCGAGACCGGCCGCGCCGCGCGCCTCCGCGGTGTCCTGGGGTGCCGACGCGGCGGTCGGCATACCCTCTTCCTCCATCACCAGCCCGTGCAGCATGGCGAAGACGCGATCGCCATCGAGGCGCGAGAGATCGAAACCGCTCTCGGCCGCGATGCTACTGAAGCGGGCCTGCCCCTGGGCCGACTGACCCACGAAGGCCATGGACCAGTTCGCGAAGCCCCGGCTCTCCGCCGGCCCGCATTGCAGGACCGTGACATCGCTGTGGCGAAGATCGCGCTGGATCCGCTCGAAGGTTGCCTCGACCCCCTGGCGCGGGCCCTCGAGCACCTGCGCGAAGGCGCCCGCGTTGAACATCAGCGCGCCGGTCACGCCGATCTCCCTGTTGTTCCGCTGGGAGGCGTCCAGGATCTGCCGGACAGCCGCGGTCACCTCGGCCTCCGGTCCCTGGAGCAGGTTCTTGCTGGCGTAGACGAGGCGGTAGAGGTCGCTCATGGCGGTGCGTCCGGGAGGGGAGGGCATCAGGCCTACGGGTAGCTGGCGAAAACCTGGGCCAGATCCTCGGCGGGGACCGGCTTGCTGATGAGGTAGCCCTGGACGTCGGTGCAGCCCTCCAGCCGGATGCGCTGCATCTGCTCCGAGGTCTCGACGCCCTCCGCCACCGTGGTCATGCCGAGGCTCTTGCCGAGCCCCGCGATGGCCCGGATGATCGCCTCGCCGTCGGGCTTGGCCGCTAGATCCTTCACGAAGGACCGGTCGATCTTGATCTTGTCGAACGGGAACGACCGCAGGTAGCTCAGCGACGAGTAGCCGGTGCCGAAATCGTCCATCGAGACGCGCACGCCGAGTTCCCGGAGCCGATGCAGGGTCTGGAGCGTCTTCTCGTTCTCCTGCAGCAGGACGCCCTCGGTGATCTCCACCTCCAGCCGCGAGGCGGGCAGCCCCGAGGTCGCCAGGGCCGAGATGATCGTCTCCACGAGCCGGTCGCTCTTGAACTGCGCCGGCGAGACGTTCACCGCCACCGACATGGGCGCCGGCCAGGTCATGGCGTCGCGGCAGGCCTGGCGGATGACCCATTCGCCGATGGGCACGATCAGGCCGATCTCCTCGGCCAGCGGGATG
>JBODSC010000001.1:1625000-2617500 GCA_050632875.1 Methylobacterium sp. P31
CCCGGACGGCCTCGGAACGTCCATCCACCGGGACGTCCCGGAGCTGGTCCGGCACGACGCGGGCGGCCCGGTAGACGGCCTCGGAGACCACCGCGACGCAGCCGAGGCTCTTGGTCAGCCCCTGCAGGCGCGCGGCGACGTTGACCGTGTCGCCGAGCGCGGTGAAACGGGCATCGGTGGCGTCGCCCATCTCGCCGACGATCGCCGGACCGGCATGCACGCCAACCCCATAGCGCAGGATGTGCTCCAGATCCTCCGCAAGCAGCCCGTTCAGGGTCTCGACGGCGTCGGCGATGAGGTCGATCGCCCGCAGCGCGTCCCGGGCTGCCTGCCCGGGCTCGGTCTCCAGCCCGAACAGGGCCAGCAGGCCGTCGCCGAGGAACTGGTTCGTGGATCCGCCGGCCTCCCGCACGGCGTCGCCGACGGCGCTCAGGAAGCGGTTGATGATGAACACCGTGTCGTAGGGCAGGCGCTCCTCGGCCAGCCGGGTCGAGCCGCGCAGGTCGACGAACATCGCCACGATGAAGCGTTCCTCGCCGGATTCCGCCCGGTCGAGCAGGTCCGCCTGGCGCAGGCGCGGCTGCGGTGGCAGGAGCGGCACCACCGCCATATCGGTCTCGGGGCGGAACTGGCAGGCGAGGCGCACGCCCGGGCCGGCGGCGATGCGCTCCAGGACGGCCCGCTCGGTCCGGCCGGGGGCCGGCGTGCCGTCGCTGCCGTCCGTCACGCGGATCCGGCAGGTCGAGCAGCGGCCGCGGCCGCCGCAGACGCTGGCATGCGGGATCCGGTTGCGGCGGCTGGCCTCCAGCACGCTCGTGCCCCGCGGCACCCGCACCACCCGGCCATCCGGATAGCTGAGCCGAATCGTGCCCCGCTTGATCTCCGTCAGGGTCCGGGCGCCCCGCGCCGTGAGGACGGCGGCGACCAGACCCGCGTAGGTCAGCAGCAGGCCGTCCCGGACGCGGGCGAGCCGCGCCACCTGGTCGGGGAGTCCGACATGAACGGGCTGGAGGGCCTCCGCGCGCCATGCCGGATCCTGCGCCAGGGCCAGGATCGCCCGGCCGCCCTGCGCGAAGCCGAGGAGTGCCAGGACCGGCACCAGGACCGCCAGCGCCAGCAGCCAGGGCGCCGCGCGCCAGAAGGCGGGCTTCAGCCGGAGCCAGAAATGCAGGCCGAGGCAGCCGTGGATCCAGGCGACGACCAGCACCACCGCCTGCAGCAGGCCGAGAACCGGGGACGCGATCCAGAAGGCGTAGAGTTCCTGCGCATAGCCCTTGTCGAGCCCCTCGGTGACGAAGGAGATCCGGGTCCCGACGATGTGGCTGACCAGCAGCGGCGGGATCAGGAGGCCGGAGACGAGCTGCACGGTCTCGGACGGCCGCCAGCGGAAGAAGCGGGCCGCGTAGAGGGCCTGGAGCCCGAGCAGGAGGTGGACCAGAAGCGCGCCGTACAGGAGCGTCAGACCGAGCGGGTTGAGCCAGAGAGCGGAGACGACGTCCAGGCCGTCCTCCATGGCGGCGAGGGAGACGTTGCCCAGCGCGTGATTGATCAGGTGGGTCAGCACGTAGCCGAACAGCACCAATCCGCTCGCCAGCCGGAGCCGGCGCAGGGTCAGGAGGGACTGCACCGGAGAGGCCGGCGCGGCGGGCCGGGCCTGCGCGCCTCCGGCGGTTTGCAGCGTCGCGATCGGGGCTGTGCGCATCATGCTGGGAGGTCCGGTCGGCCGCGGGCCCGCACTTCGCCGACCCTCGTACCAGCAAGACTTCGCTGACGTCCGCTTTATTTCGCTCCGATACTGATCTGAAGGTTCGAAACGGGTCGGCAGTGGTTGGGAGCCCATGGCTCCGGTCCCCGCGCCGCACCCGTCACGGCAGCGGGGAGAACGGCGCCGCACCGATCGTCCGATCCGCGTCCGCGAAGGCGGCCCGGAACTCCGCCGCCGGAGCGTCCGGATCGTCCGTATAGCGGGCCGAGTGGTGGAACGGCACGGCCCGCCGCACCCCCGCTGCCCGGGCCAGCGCCCCGGCGCGGGCGGCGGTGAGGTGGCGGGTGCGGGTCGCCGCCACCCAGTCGGCCGCCAGGAACACCGCCTCGATGTACAAGTCGTCCGCGCCGGCCGCCAGGGCGAGAATGCGGGCGGCGTTGTCCGGCGTGTCGGCGGTGTCGGTGACGTAGGCGACCTTCTGGCCCGGGCCGATCCGGAACACGCCCTCGGTGAGGTCGCCGAGGCGCAGGATGCGGCCCTCTGCCACCGGCACGGCGGTCCCGGGGGCAGACCCCGGCGCGCGGCACGTTTGGCCTCGGCGAGCCAGGGGCCCGGCGCGAGGCCGAGCCGCTCCAACGCCCCCTGCCAGACATTCACCCGCACCGGCTCCACCAGCGCGAAGGCCAGGACCGGCGTGCCGTGGTCGAGCACCGCCGCGTCGATCCGGAAATCCTCCTCGGCGAGCACCCGGCCGGGCCCGGGATCCGACGGCGGCATCGGGCGCTCCGCGAACTGCGCCTGCGCGCGGAACTCCGCCCCACGCATGAGGCGCCCGTCGGCGAACTCCTCGACCCGGATGCGGAAATCCGGCGAATGGGGCCCGAGCAGGTTCCAGGTGTAGGCGTTCAGGCGGTGGGCGACCCGGGCGATGAACCCTTCCGGCCCGACGAGGCGCAGGGGCTGCGGGCGGTGCAGGCAGATCCGCAGCAGACGGTCGAACCCGGCGAAGTGGTCCATGTGGGCGTGCGACACGAAGACGTCGCTCACCCGCATCAGCTCCCGGGCGGAGAGCGCGGTGACGTCACCGAGATCGAACAGCAGGGCCCGCCGCGCGTGTCGGAAGTCGAGATAGAGGCCGGGATCCGAGAAGGGGTCGTTGACGAGGCGGCCTTGGACGAGGTGGCTCACGCCCGTCAACGCCCCGATCGGCGGGGTCGTTCGGGCAGGGCCGGCAGGACTTCCTCCGCGGCCCGGAGCCCGGATTCGTAGGCGCCGCGCACGGTCGTGAAGGCCTCCGGAGAGGTCGCCTCCCCGGCGAAGAACAGCCGCCCGTCCACGGGTGCCGCCAGGATCGCGCGCCGGTCCGCGGCGCCCGGCCGGGCATAGGCGTAGGAGCCGCGCATCCAGGTATTCCGGCCCCAGCGCGTCGCGGCGAGCAGCGAGGCTCGCCGGCGGAAATCCGCGCCGAGCAGCCCCGTCAGCTCCTCGAGGGCGAAGGCCGCGGCGGCCTCGTCCCCGGCGCGCTCCAGATCCCGGGCGAGCGATCCGCCGAGATAGCCCTCGATGACCGGTCGGCCGAAGGGGCGCAGGTGGTAGGCGCCCGTCCGGGCGCTGCGGGGGTTGCCGATCAGGTGCCCGTCCGCCGGCAGCTCTTCCGGCGTGGCGAGCAGGAGAAAGATCTTGTTGGCGAGCCCGAGCGGCAGGTCCCGCGCGGCCGCGACCTTGTCGGACAGGGGCGGGTCGAACCGGATCGCCGCCTCGGCCAGGATGGTGGTGGAGACCGTCACGACGACGGCGCGGGCCTGCAGCGTCCCGCGCGGGGTCTCCAGACGGACCGGGCCGATCCCGCCATGGTCGATCCGCGTCACCGGCGTGCCCAGCGCCACCGGCAAGCCGTCGCCGAACCGCACGACCAGGCGGCCGTAGCCCTCGGCCACCCGCCAATCCGGGCCGTGGACCTGGTAGCGCGCGGCGTCGTGAGTCGAGAGGTCCGCGAGTTCGGTGCCGCTCATGTAGCTGCTCACCGCGTTCAGGAGCCCGTTCCACGGATCGTCCGGGTCGACGAGCGCGCCGAGGGGGCGGTCCACCGGATCCCGCTGCGCCGCCGCCTGCCGCGCCTGGAACGCCTCGGCGGAGGCCGCGTAGGCAAGCTGGTCCTCCGGGGGAAGCCGAGATCCCGGTACTGCACGTCCCAGGGGGCGGGAGTGCGATCGACGTGGAAGCCGAGCGCCTCGGCGATGGCGAGCCACGGATTGCGCTCGGCGCCGTGCAGCCAGCCGCAGCCGAGGTCGAGGGGCGCGCCGATCGCGCTTGGCACGATCGTGTGCGCCCGCCCGCCGGCGCGGTCCTGCGCCTCGAGCACTTGGATCCGCAGGTCCGGCCGCCGCTCTGACAGGCGCCGGCCCGCGGCGAGGCCCGCGGCGCCCGCGCCGACGATGGCGACGTCCACCGTATCGGAAATGCTCAGGTCTCGACGCCTCCCCGGCGTACTCGACGCCAACGCTCTGATGGGTCAACCGGTTGGGTCGCCGCGGGTTGCCCCTGCCAGACGGCGCCCCTCGAACCCGGAGACCCGATGCTGGAGCCCTTCTTCGCCCGGAGCGCCGCCGCGGTGGCCTCCGACCTGATCGGCGCCCGCCTGTTCGTCGGCGAAGCGGGCGGGATCATCGTCGAGACCGAGGCCTATGACCGCACCGACCCGGCCTCGCACAGCTTCAGCGGCCCCACGCGGCGCAACGCCAGCATGTTCGGTCCGCCCGCCCGCGCCTACGTCTATCGCTCCTATGGGATGCACTGGTGCCTGAACCTCGTCTGCGAGCCCGGCAGCGCGGTGCTGATCCGGGCGATCGAGCCGACGGAGGGGCTCGCCGCCATGGCGGCGCGCCGGGGCACGGATGCGCCGCGGCTGCTCTGCGCCGGTCCCGGCCGCCTAGCCCAAGCGCTCGGCGTCACCGGCGCGCTGGACGGGTTGCCGATCGCGGGCGCGCCGTTCCGGTTCGAGCCGCGCGGCCGGCCGGTCGAGGTGGTGAGCGACCGGCGCATCGGGATCACCCGCGGCGCCGAGACGCCCTGGCGCTTCCTCCTCGCCGGCTCCCGGTTCGTCAGCCGGCCGGCGCGACCGAGCGCCCTGCGGACGGGCGCCCCATGAGCGGCCTCAATTCGCCCGCGAGACCTCGACGAGGTTGTCGGAGAATGAGGGCGCGTGACCCATATCGGTGAAGGCGGAGGACGAGATGCTGTTCACCGTGCCCTCGTTGAGCTGCCGCCAGTAGCCGAGCGTCGCCACCACGACGCCGGAGGTCACGTCGTCGGTGACCCGCGCCACGCCCTTGAAGACGCCCCGCCCGTTGGCGACCTGGACGCGGTCGCCGTCGAGGATCCCGCGGGCCTCGGCATCCTGCGGGCTGATCATCACGAACTGCTCGCCCTGGCCCTTCTGCTTGTCCTCCATGTTCGCGTAGCAGGAGTTCAGGAAGTAGTGGCTCTTGGGCGAGACGATGTTGAGCGGGTAGCGCTTGGCCAGCTCCGGATCGTTCGTGTGCGACTCGCGCGGACCGAGGTAGTCCGGCAGCGGGTCGAGCGCCTCGCCGGGCTGGAAGCCCTCGTACATCTGCCGGAACGGCGGGGCGACGAAGTTCGTGGCGCCCTCGACCTTCAGCATGCACTTGCCGGTCGGCGTCGGGAAGTTCCCTTCCCGGTGCGGTGCCCGATCGTCCGGCGTGCCGACCTTGAGGCGCGCGAAGCCGTGCGCGCGCATGTACGCGAGGTCGATGCCTTCGCAAGCCGGCGACGACCAGTCGACGTAGTGCTCCAGGCACTCAGCATCGCTCCACTTGAAGTTCTCCTCCTCGAAGCCGAGCCGGGCGGCGAGCTGCCGGAAGATCTCGTTGTTGGGGATCGCCTCGCCGGGCGCCTCCGCGCACTTGGTGTTGTAGGTCAGGTAGAGGTGGCCCCAGGAGAGGATCATGTCCTCCATCTCGGCGCCCATCGTGGCCGGCAGCAGGATGTCGGCGTAGGAGGCCGTGTCCGAGATGAAGTGCTCGGCCGAGACCATGAACAGGTCCTCGCGCATCAGCCCCTCGACGATCTTGTCGGTCTCGGGGGCCTGCGTGACCGGGTTCGAGTTCCAGCACATCATCGACATGATCGGCGGGTCGAGCTGCATCTCGCCGGTGAGCGCGCGGCCGATCTGCAGGTTCGAGACGACCCGGGTGCCCTCCGGGATCAGGTCTGGCCGGCACATCACGTCGAACCGGTAGGGGTGCTCCCAGACGGGGAACTGCGTGACCCCGCCGCCGACGTGGCGCCACGCGCCGGTGAGCGCCGGGATACAGGTCACCGCCCGGATCGTCTGGCCGCCGCCGTAATGCCGCTCCAGCGCCACGCCCATGCGGATGCCCACCGGCTGGGCGGTCGCCATCTCGTAGGCGAGCTTGCGGATGTCAGCCGCCGGCACGCCGGTGATGGCCTCCGCCCATTCGGGCGTGCGCGGCGCCGCCCGCTCCTTCAACTCGGCGAAGCCGATCGTGTGATTGTCGACGTAGTCCTGGTCGACGAGGCCCTGGTCAATGATGGAGTTGATCAGCGCCATGGCGAGCGCGCCGTCGGTCCCGGGCTTCGGGCAGATGTGCCAGTCGGCGCCCTTGGCGGTGCGCGACGCGTAGGCATCGATGACCACGACCTTGGCGCCGTTCTTCTGGGCGTCCTTCACGATCGCCCAGTGGTGCAGGTTCGTGCTGACCGAGTTGCAGGCCCAGATCACGATGTACTTGGAGTGGATGTAGCTCTCGGGATCGAGGCCCGCGGTCGGCCCGACGGTGAGGAGCCAGGCGGTGCAGGAGCCCTCGCCGCAGAAGGTGCGCTCGCAGACCGTGGCGCCGAGCCGGTTGAAGAAGGCGTCGCCGCCGTTCAGCCCGTGTACCAGACCCTGGTTGCCGAGATAGCTGTAGGGGATGATGGCCTGCGGGCCGTGGCTGTCGATGATCGCCTTCCAGCGCGTGACGATCTCATCGAGCGCCTCGTCCCAGGTGATGCGCTCGAACTGCCTGGAGCCCTTCGGACCGACGCGGCGCATCGGGTAGAGCAGCCGGTCCGGGTGGTAGTGGCGCTTCTCGTAATCCTTCAGCTTCACGCAGAGGCCGCCGCGGGTCATCGGGTGGTCGGGGTTGCCGCGGACGCTGAGCAGCGCGCCGTCCTTCACCTCGAACAGCATCGAGCAGGTGTCGGGGCAATCGTGCGGGCAGGCGCCGAAATAGACTTCGGAGAAGGCCTCGGGCTTGACGATCTCGGTCATGTTTCCTCCGCGGCCGGGCGTGAAGCCTCTTTGTGCGGCGGGCTTCGATCGCTGCCGCGTCCTGGGTACAGCAGGCGGAATGAAAATACCAATCGTGCGGCGGTTTAACCGACAAGATCGCGGGAAATGCGCGATTGTCCTGCATCATGGTTCATATTGCGGCGTGCCGCCCCGTTGCCACCCGCGGCCGGGCCTGGAGACGAGCGGCGCAGCGAACAGGCCTTGTACCAAGTCGACGGAGGCGTTCGGTCCACGGGGCGCGAGGAAACAGGCTGGATATCGGCCGCCCTCCTCGTTCCCGAGGATAGTCGCGCACTATAGTGTTTGCACGCACCGCGCAGGGGATCGGGCGGCCCTCTTGCGGGCGTGAGCGCAGGACCGCGGATCGGACGGAGAGATGGCGACGAGGCGTGGGCGACAAATGAATCGCCGTCACATCCTATCTCTTGGACTGGGTTGCGTGACCTCCCTGGCGGCGAGAAGCACGGCTGCAGAGAGCGGGCCGCACCGGATAGCTTTGGCCCATCCCATTCGTTCTACGAAGACGATGACAAAGGAGGGGGCCCCGATCTTCAAAGCCTTCCTTGAGGCATTGGAAAAAGGTGGTTATTTCGAAGGTAGAAACCTCACGGTGGAGCGCTTCAGCGCACTGGGATTTGCGGAGAAATACCATCAGACCGTAGTCGAGGTCATCGATACTAAGCCAGAACTTATCGTGACCGCTTCGGATCGAATGACAACGGATTTCGCGCGCAATACGAATTCCATACCGATCGCCGCGATTATGACGGATCCGACCTTCCTGAAGCTCACACAGTCGCTCGCGCATCCCGACCGGAATGTAACCGGCGTTATCGTTAGTCCAGGCGCGGATATCTGGCGCAAGCGCGTCGAATATCTCAAGGAGATTGTGCCTGATACGAAGTACGTCTTCGTCGTGGCCGCACAGACATTCTGGGAAACCCCGGAGATAAGCAGTATCCGGCAGGCCATCGAAGAGAGCGGCTGCATCATGGTCGGCCCACCCGTCGACAGTCCGCATCAGGATGCACAGTACCGCGCCGCATTCGCCGCGGCATCGAAGCGCGCGAACGTCTGTCTCGTGAGCACGTCCGTGGAGAATTCGAAAAACCAGGACGTCATTGTCGGCTTGGCAAGAGAATTTAAAGTGCCGGCGATTTATCCTTATCGCGATTATGTCGATGCTGGTGGCCTCATGGCCCATGATATTGATCTCGTCGACTTGTATACACAGCTAGGGCGTCAATCCGCGGATATATTATCCGGTGTGTCGATTCAGAAGATACCGTTTTACCAGCCGTATAAACTGAAGCTGATCATCAACCTCCGAGCGGCCGAAGAGATGCGCGTAACCATCCCGCCCGATCTGCTCGCGCGGGCGGACGAGACGCTCGATTGACGCCATGGTGCGGGACATCTCAGGCTCGAAGCGGCCTCCTGTGAGGGAGGTGAGTGACCCGCGCAGGCCAGCGGACGCGCCGTCGCCGCGCGTTCGGATTACGCCTCTCCTCGAGAGATCAGGCTGTTCAGCCCGCCCGTGCCCGGCGCCGGCTGTCCGACTCACGCGGCCCGTCCCAGCCAGTCCCGCAGCTTCGTCCAGCGGGGCTTCATCGTGCCGCCGCGGACCGCCACCGCCACGGCCTTGCGCTGCCCGAGGAGCACCACAAGCCGCTTACCGCGGGTCACACCGGTGTAGAGGAGATTCCGCGCCAGCATCGTCCAGTGCTGCATGGCAAGCGGGATCACCACCGCCGGGTATTCCGAGCCCTGCGACTTGTGGATGGTAGCGGCGTAGGCCGGCACCAGCGTGTCGAGTCTCGCCGTAGGGGTAGACCACCTCCCGGCCCTCGAAGTCGACGATCACCGCCCCCTCGTCCGCGTCGATCCGCGCCACGGTGCCGAGGTCGCCGTTGAACACCTCCCGGTCGTAGTCGTTCTGGCTCTCCATCACCCGGTCGCCGGGGAGAAGCGCCAGCCGAACCGCTCCACCGAGACGGATGGGTTCGGGTTCAGCACCGCCTGAAGTTCGTGGTTGAGGTTGCGCGCGCCGAGCACGCCGCGCTGCATCGGGGTGAGCACCTGCACGTCGCGCACCGGATCGAGGCCGAACCGGGCCGGGATGCGCCGGGTCACCACCTCGATCAGCGTCTGGACGGCCGGCTCGGGCGCGTCGATCTCGATCCAGTGGAAGTCGCTGTCGGCGCCGCGCGGTGCGGGCTCGGGCATCTTTCCGGCGTTGATCCGGTGCGCGTTCACCACGATCCGGCTCTCGGCCGCCTGCCGGAACACCTCCGTGAGCCGCGCCACCGGCACCGCACCGGAGGCGATCACGTCGGCGAGCACCTGCCCCGGCCCGACCGAGGGCAGCTGGTCGACGTCGCCGACGAGGAGCAGCGCGGCGTGCTCCGGGATCGCCTTGGTCAGCGCATTCATCAGCGGGACGTCGACCATCGAGGTCTCGTCGATGACGAGCAGATCGCAGGGGAGGGGTTCTCCTCGTTGCGCGAGAAGCCGCCGTGCTTGGGGTCGATCTCCAGCAGGCGGTGGAGGGTCTTGGCCTCAAGCCCCGTCTGCTCGCTCATCCGCTTGGCGGCCCGGCCGGTGGGGGCGGCGAGCAGCACCCGCACGCCCTTGGCCCGCAGGATCCGCAGGATCGTGTCGAGGGTCGAGGTCTTGCCCACCCCCGGTCCGCCGGTGATCACCGCGAGCTTGGCGCCGAGCACCAGCCGCACGGCCTCCTCCTGCGAGGGCGAGAGCGTCTTGCCGGTCTTCTCGACCACCCAGGGCAGCGCCCGGCCGAGGTCGATCTCCGGCCAGGGCGGGCTGCCCTTCGCGCGGCGCAGCAGCCGTTCGGCGATGGCGCGCTCGGCGGCGTGCAGGCCAGCCAGGAAGATGCAGGCTTTCTCGCCGATGATGTCCTGCACGACCTCGCCGGTCTCCAGCACGTCGAGGAGCGCCGCGCGGATCAGGGGCGCCTCCACCCCGAGGAGCTCGCCCGCGAGCGCCACGAGCTCCGCCACCGGCAGGGCGCAGTGGCCCGCATCGGTGGCGGTCTGCAACGCGAAGGAGATCCCGGCCCGCAGGCGCTGCAGTGCCTCCTGGGTCAGCCCGAGCTTCATCGCGATGGCGTCGGCGGTCTTGAAGCCGATGCCGCGGATGTCCCGGGCCAGCCGGTAGGGATCCTCGGTCATGACCGCGATGGCCTCGTGGCCGTAGGTCTTGAAGATCCGCACCGCCCGCGCCGTGCCGACGCCGTGGGCGTGCAGGAACAGCATGATCTCGCGCACGGCCTTCTGCTCGACCCAGCCCGCCACGATGCGGGCGGCACGCTTCGGCCCGATACCATCCACCTCCTTCAGACGATCCGGCTCGGCCTCGATGATCTCGAACGTGCCCTCGCCGAAGGCCGCCACGATGCGCTTGGCCATGGCCGGACCGATGCCGCGCATGTGGCCGGAGGCGAGGTACTTCTCGATGCCCTCGACCCCCGTGGGCGGGGTGACCTTGAGGGTGTCGGCCTTGAACTGGAGGCCGTGCTGGCGGTCGGTGTGCCAGATGCCGGTGGCGGTGATCCACTCGCCCGCGCCGATGGCGGGGGCGTGGCCGATCACCGGCACGAGGTCGCGCTTGCCCCGCGCCTGGACCTTGAGCACGCAGAAGCCGGTCTCGGCGTTGTGGAACGTGACGCGCTCGATCGTCCCGGCCAGCGCCTCGACGGGCTGGCCGCGCTCGAACTCCTTCGCCGTCGCTCGCTGGTTCATGCCCGGGCCGGACCTGCTGCGCCCGAGACGACGCACCCTCCGGTTGAAGATCGGCGTTGGCAGGCGCTGCGGCAACGGCGGCGCGATCATCGGGCCGGGGACGCCGCCGCGGCGCGTCTTCACGCGCGTGCGCGCGGATCCCGGCGGTGCGGGCCTCGGCTTTCGCCACGCGGTGTCCGTCGGGTAGGAGAGGATGGTGCGCGCGGCCGGCCGACCGAGCCCCGACGCGCGGGGAGGGGCCATGGCGGGCAAGGATGAAGCGACGTGGCGGGTCGGCGTCCTGTTCTCCCGCAGCGGGGTGAGCGGTGTCACCGAGACCGAGCACTTCCTCGGCACCGCGCTCGCCATCGAGGAGATCAACAAGGCCGGCGGCGTGCTCGGGCGCCCGATCGAGCCGATCTGCTACGATCCCGCCGGCAACAACGACGCCTACCGCACCCTGGCCCGGCGGATGCTTGCCGAGGACGGGGTCGAGGTGGTGTTCGGATGCTCCCTCTCGGCCAGCCGGAAGTCGGTTCTGTCGACGGTGGAGCGGCACAACGGCCTGCTCTGGTACCCGTCGATCTACGAGGGCTTCGAGTACTCGGAGAACATCATCTACACCGGCGCGACCCTCAACCAGAACGTCTTCGCGCTGGCCGACTACCTCCTGCAGGAGCACGGCTCGCGGATCTTCCTGATCGGGTCGGACTACATCTACCCGCGCGAATCGAACCGCGTCATGCGCGACCTGATCGAGGCGAAGGGCGGGACGATCGTGGGCGAGCTCTATGCGCCCCTCGACGCGGACGATGCGGCCCACGGGGCGATGATCGCCGAGATCCGGCACGCCGCGCCGGACGCGGTGTTCTCCACGGTGGTCGGGCGTGGGGCCGAGCGGCTCTACCGTGCCTACGCGGAATGCGGCATCGACCGCGCCCGCTGCCCGATCGCCAGCCTGACCCTGGCGGAGGGCCAGATCCGGGAGATCGGGCCCGAGCACTGCACCGGCCATGTCCTGGCGGCCCCGTATTTCGCGGCGCTCGCGGGCGAGGAGAACCGGCGCTTCGTCACCGCCTTCGAGGCGCGGTTCGGGCCTGAGCGCCCGACCAGCATGTGGTCGGAGACCGCCTACGCGCAGGTCCATCTCTTCGCCCGGGCGCTCACGGAGGCCGGCACCCTCGATGCCGAGCGCCTCGGCGCGGCGGCCCTGCGCCAGCGGATCGCGGCGCCGGAGGGCGATCTCGCCTTCGACGGCGAGACGCGCCACATCTGGCTCACTCCCGGCATCGGCGTGGCCCGGGCCGACGGGCAGTTCGACATCGTCTGGCGGGCGCGCCGGCCGGTGCGGCCCGATCCCTACCTGGCATGGTCCCGGTTCGAGACGAACTGGCTGGAGGAGGGGATGGCCGCGTGACTGCCCCCGCCCGCAAGATCCTGGACGACCTGCGGCGGGCGCGCGCCCTCGTCATCCATCCCCGGGACGAGGAGGGCGCCGCGCTCCTGGAGCAGCTGCGCCGCCTCGGCTGCGCGGTCTCGCTCGCCTGGCCGCCGCCCGCCGCGCTGCCGCCCGACATCGACACGCTGTTCATCCAGCTGGACGACGCGCAGGTGATGCACCTGCTGCCGTCGATCGAGGCGACCGAGCCCGCCGTCATCGCCATCGTGGCCTACGAGAGCCCCACCTCGCTCAAGGCGATCGCCGACGTCAACGCCCACGGCGTGCTCAACAAGCCGATCCACCCGCGGGGCGTGCTCACCCAGTTCGCCCTGGCCCGGTACCGGCGCGGCTACGAGGGCCGGCTGACCAGCAAGATCAACCGGCTAGAGGAGACCATGAAGGGCCGCCGCACCGTCGAGAAGGCGGTCCGGCTGCTCGTGGAGCTCAACGCAATCGACGAGGACGCCGCCTACAAGATGCTCCGGGACCGGGCCACCGCGTCCCGCGTGCCGATGGCCAGCGTCGCCGAGAGCGTGGTGTCGGCCCACGAGGCGATGAGCGGTCTCGGATTGCGCATCGCGTTGGCGGAAAAGACCTGATCACGGCAGCCTGCTGCATTTATGGCCTTGCGGTCCGTATTTCAGCGCGTATCGTAGTCTTATCGGGCAAGGTTGCCTGGCAGCAGGATTGCTGCATTACATCTCGGCTTTGGAGCCTCTGGTCCGCGGACAATATCCGCGTCCAGGGGCTTTTTGCGTTTTGGAGCAGCCATGATCCAAGCGAACGGTCCCGCACGCCCGCCGATACGGGTGTCCTGCATCCAGTTCGAGCCGCAGATCGGTGCGGTCGCGGCGAATATGGCGCGGGCCTCCGACCTCGTCCGCGCGGCCGCCTCCGAGGGCAGCCGGCTGATCGTGCTGCCGGAACTCGCCAGCACCGGCTACGTGTTCGAGTCCCGAGCGGAAGCCGCCGCCCTCGCCGAGCCGGTGCCGGACGGCCCGACCACCCGGGCCTGGGCGGCCCTCGCCGCGGAACTCGGCGTGCACCTCGTGGCGGGGATCGCCGAGTCCGCCGGTGACGTCCTCTACAACGCCGCCGTGATCGTCGGGCCGGAGGGCTATATCGGCACCTACCGCAAGGCGCATCTCTGGGACCAGGAGAACGTGTTCTTCGCCAAGGGCGACCTCGGCTTCCCGGTCTTCGACACCGCGCTCGGCAGGGTCGGCGTCGCGATCTGCTACGACGGCTGGTTCCCCGAGACCTTCCGCCAGCTGGCGCTGGGCGGCGCCGAGATCGTCTGCATCCCCACCAACTGGGTGCCGATGCCCGACCAGCCCGCGGGCGAGGCCGCCATGGCCAACACCCTGCACCGGGCCGCCGCCCACGCGAACGGGATCTTCATCGCCTGCGCCGACCGGGTCGGCGTCGAGCGCGGGCAGCCCTTCGAGGGCCAGAGCCTGATCATCGGCCCCAAGGGCTGGCCGCTGGCCGGCCCGGCGAGCCGCGACCGGACCGAGACCCTCTCGGCCCTGGTCGACCTCGACGAGGCCGGCCGCAAGGACCTCAACGCGTTCAACTCCCTCCTGCGCGACCGCCGCACCGACATCTACGGCTGAACCGAGATCCGTAACTGCCCCTGCCCGTCCCAAGGAGTTCGTTCATGGTGAAATGGTCTCTCATCGGCGCCGCGACGCTCGCGCTCGCCGCCTCGGCCGCGCAGGCCGCCGACGGCAAGCCGATCGTCATCGGCGTCCCGATCGGCCTGTCGGGGGCCAACAGCGTCGTGGCGCCTTCGGTGGTGCAGTCGGCGGAACTTGCCGTCGAGGAGATCAACGCCAAGGGCGGCGTGCTCGGCCGCAAGCTCGCCCTGGAGGTTGCCGACGACGCGTCCGGGGCCGCCGGCGCCCAGAAGGCGTTCGACAGCCTGATCTACCAGAAGAAGGTCGACGTCCTGATCTCCATGGAGACCAGCGCCGCCCGCAACGCCGGCCTGCCCGCCATCACGAAGGGCCGGGTGCCGTACATCTACACCTCGTTCTACGAGGGGCATTCCTGCAACAAGAACCTGTTCGTGGACGCCTGGGTGCCGGAGCAGCAGGTGCCGCCGGTGGTGGACGCCTTCAAGGCGAAGGGCGCCAAGACCTACTTCCTCATCGGCAGCGACTACGCCTTCGGCCGGGGCATGCTGGGCTTCGCCAGGAGCTACGTCGAGAAGACCGGCGGCAAGGTGGGCGGCGAGGAATACCTGCCGATGGACGGCAGCGACTGGACCGCGATCATCTCCAAGATGAAGGAGGCCAAGCCCGACGCGCTGATCACCTCCACGGCCGGCGGTGCGCCGAACGTGACGCTGACCAAGCAGCTGCGCGGCGCGGGCGTGACGCTGCCCTTCGCCAACCTCGCGCTGGACGAGGGCACGGCCAAGAGCATGGGCGCCGATGCCGAGGGCGTCTATCTCTCGGCCTCCTACGTCACCGGGATCGACAGTCCGGAGAACAAGGCCTTCCTGGCCGCGATGCAGAAGAAGTTCGGCGCGGAACTGCGGACGCCCAACGACCTCTCGGTACCGGAATACGAGGCGATCTACCTCTACAAGGCCGCCGTCGAGAAGGCGGGCGGCACCGAGACCGCCAAGGTGCTGGAGGCGCTGCCGACCGTGAGCTTTACCGGGCCGCGAGGCACGATCCGCATGAGCAAGCAGCACCATGCGCCTCTGACCATGTATCTCGGCCAGATCCAGGCCGACGGCTCGGTGAAGGTCGCCGGGACCTTCAAGGACGTCGATCCCGGCGAGCAGTGCCCGAAGCTGCAGTGAGGTGATGGGCGCGACGCCTCTCCCTCCCCCGCAGAGGGGGAGGGGGCGCGTCGTCGCCCGCCGCGTGCCTTCCCGTTCCCGCGCACCCGGAATCCCCGATGCTGCTCACCCTCGACATCCTGACCACGGCGGCGATCCTGTTCGTCGTCTCGATCGGTCTCCTGGCGATCTTCGGCGTTCTGAAGATCATCAACTTCGCCCATGGGGCGTGGCTGACGGTCGGCGCCTACTGCGCCGTGGTGACAGCGAAGCTCGGGCTCAATCCTTGGGCGGCGCTGCCGCTCGCCTTCATCGTCGGCGCCGTGCTCGGCGGTCTGGCGGAGCACGTCATCATCCGCCCGCTCTACCGGCGGCCGCTCGACGCGATCCTGGCCACCTGGGGGCTCGGCATCGTGGTCGGCCAACTCATCACCCTGGGCTTCGGTCGCGACGTCCAGCTCACGCCGAACCTCCTTGCGGGCACCGTCGAGATCCTCGGCGTCGACTACTCCGCCTACCGGCTCGTGGCGCTCGGCATCGCGCTGGCGATCGGTACGCTGTTTGCGCTGACCATCGAGCGGACGCGGCTCGGGCTCTCGGCCCGGGCGGTGATCATGAACGAGACGCTGGCGCGCAGCCTCGGCATCGACACGAGCCGCGTGCGCCTCGTGGTGTTCATGATCGGCGCCGGCCTCGCGGCGCTGGCGGGCGTTCTGCTGACGCCGCTCACCAGCGTCGATCCGAACATGGGCGTGTCCTGGCTGATCGGCGCCTTCATGCTGGTGATGGTCGCCGACGCGTCCTTCCTGGCGCTGGCGGCAGCCTGCCTGGTCTTCGGCGCCGCGCAGGTCCTGATCAGCACCTTCGTGAGCCCGATCCTGGGCAGCATCGCCATCGCGGTGCTCGCCGCCCTCGTGCTGCGCGTCAGCCCGAAAGGATTCTCCCGTGCTTGAGACCGTCCCTGTCGCCGAGCGCGCCGCCGCCGCGGCTCCAAGCCAGCGCCCGCGCCTGTCCCGGGCGGCGCCCTTCGTGGTCGCGGCCCTGGCCGCCCTGGCCCTCTGGATCGCGCCGCTCTTCCTCGACACCTTCGCGGTCAACGTCCTGACCCGCTCGATGATCTACGCGGTGCTGGCCGTCACGGTGGACCTGCTCTGGGGGTTCGCCGGCATCCTCACCTTCGGGCAGGCCGCCTTCTTCGGCGTCGGCGCCTACGCCGCCGCGATGATCCTGGGCGCCTACGGAGCCACCCCGCTGGGGATCGCGGCGGCCGCCGCCACCGCCGTCGCGGCGCCGGCGCTGCTCGGCCTCGTCGTCGGGTGGCTGTCCTTCTACCACCGCTCGACGCCGCTCTACGCCTCGGTGATCTCGCTGGTCGTCCCGATCGTGGTGACGCAGCTCATCTATTCCGGCGGCGAATGGACCGGCTCCAGCAGCGGCCTCGTCGGCTTCGACGTGCTGCCCTTCGAGATCGAGGGCTATTTCCGCCTCGCGGCCCTGTTCCTGATCGTCGTCACGCTGGCGGCCTGGATCCTGGTCCGGTCGGATGCCGGGCGCGCTCTCGTGGCGCTGCGGGACAACGAGGCGCGCTGCGCCTATCTCGGCCTCAATCCGCGGCGCCTGCAGATCCGGCTGACCGCGGCGCTCGCCGCCGTCGCCGGGCTCGCGGGCTTCCTGTTCGCCAACGCGTCGGGCGTCGTCGCCCCCGAGAATGCCGGCTTCCTGTTCGGCACCGAGCTGGTGATCTGGGTGGCGCTGGGCGGTCGCGGCACGCTGCTGGGCCCGGTGCTGGGCACGATCGCCATCGACTACCTCGCGGCGAACCTCTCAGGCGATCTGCCCTTCCTCTGGCAGCTCCTTCTGGGCACGGCCTTCGTCATCATCATCATCCTGCTGCCGGGCGGTCTTGCCGACCTCGTCGGCCGCCTGTGGCGGGCGCTGCCGGTCGGCCGGTCGGGGCGCGCCGCCCCCGCCCTGGTGGCGCGGGAGGCCGGCACCGCCGCCACCGCCACCGACATCCCCTTCCTCAAGGTGCAGGGCCTCGCCAAGGCCTATGGCAGCCTCACGGTGCTCGAGAACATCGACCTGGAGATCCGGGCGGGCGAGGCTCGTCAGCCTGGTCGGACCCAACGGCGCCGGCAAGACCACGCTGATGCGCTGCCTCAGCGACGGCACCGAGCCCTTCACGGGGGCGATCGCCATCGGCGGTACCCCGATCACCGGGCTGACCCCGAACCGGATCGTCGGCCTCGGGGTCGGGCGCAAGTTCCAAGTGGCGAGCGTGTTCGAGAGCCTGTCGGTGGCCGATTGCCTCCGGCTCGCCCGGGCGCCGCATGACGGGCTCAGCCCGGTCAGTGAGGCCCCGACGCTGGGCCTGCCCCAGGCCGCCCTCGACGTGCTGCGGATGACCGGACTCGACCGCCTGCTGACCCAGCCGACGCGCCTCCTGTCCCACGGCCAGAAGCAGGCGCTCGAACTCGCCATGGTGGTGGCGCTGGAGCCGCGGCTGATCCTGCTCGACGAGCCCACCGCGGGCCTGACGAAGGCTGAGCGCACTACCATCGGGACCGTGCTCAAGGCGCTCACCGCCGGGCGCGGAATTGCCGCCGTTCTGGTCGAGCACGACCTCGACTTCGTGCGGGAGATCTCCTCGCGGATCGTGGTGCTGCACCAGGGCCGCCTGGTCCTGGACGGCACGGTGGACGCGGTCGTCGGCTCCGAGCTGGTCCGGACCATCTATTCGGGAGGCGCCCATGGCTGAGGCCGCGCGGCGGATCGAGCCGGCGGGAGCCGCCCTCGCTCTGGAGAACGTGTCGAGCGGCTACGGCGCCGTCTCCATCGTGAAGGGCGTGTCCCTGTCGGTGGGGCCAGGCGAGATCGTCGCCCTGCTCGGCAAGAACGGCATGGGCAAGACCACCCTGCTCAAGACCATCTTAGGGATGGTGGCCCTGCGCGGCGGCGCGATCACCATCGGCGGGCAAGCGCTCGCCGGCCTGTCGCCCGCCAAGCTCGTGGCGCTCGGTGTCGGCTATGCGCCTCAGGAGCAGCCCCTGTTCCAAGATCTGTCGATCCGCGACAACCTGCGCCTCGCGGTGCCGTCGGACCGACACCTTCCCGAGGCGCTGGAGCGGCTGTTCGGCCATTTCCCGTTCCTGAAGGACCGGCTCGCCCAGCGCGCCGGCACGCTCTCGGGGGGCGAGCAGAAGATGCTGATCCTCGGGCGCGCCCTGATGCTGCGCCCGCGGCTCCTCCTGATCGACGAGATCTCCGAGGGCGTGCAGCCCTCGATGGTCGAGCGCCTGCGCAACGTGCTGCTCGCCGAGCGGGAATCGGGCCTGTCCATGCTGGTGGTGGAGCAGCACGTCGCCTTCGCGCTGGGGCTGGCCGACCGCTACGCGGTGCTCAAGCTCGGCGAAATCGTCGACAGCGGCTCCGCCAAGGTGCCGGACGCGCAAGGCCGCGTCATCGACCACTTGGCCGTTTGAGATTGGTGGTGTGAGACATGGCGGAACTCAACACCTTCTCGATCGCTGCCCGCTGTCCCCGGACCGGGCAGCTCGGCGTCGCGGTGGCGAGCGCCGTCCCGGCGGTGGGCGGCCTCTGCCCCTACCTCAAGGCGGGCATCGGCGCCGTCACCACCCAGTCCTGGGTGAATCCCTACCTCGCCGCCCGCATCCTCGACCGGCTCGCCGACGGCCAGAGCCCCGATTCGGCCCTCGCGGCGGCACTCGCCACCGACGACCGGCCGGACCTGCGCCAGCTCGGCCTCGTCGATGCGCGCGGGACCGGCACGGCCTGGACCGGCGCGGGCTGCACCGCGGAGGCCGGCCACCGCACCGGGGCGGGCTACGCCGTGCAGGGCAACATGCTCGCCGGACCCGGCGTGATCGACGCCATGGCCCTGGCCTTCGAGGGCAGTGCCGGATGCGATCTCGACGAGCGGCTCATGCGCGCCCTGGAGGCCGGCGACGCGGCGGGCGGCGACAAGCGCGGGAAGCAATCGGCGGCGCTGCGGATCGTCGGCGCAGAGGATTATCCGCTCCTCGACCTGCGCGTCGACGAGCACGCGGCGCCGGTGGCGGAGCTGCGCCGCGTGCTCGGGGTCGCCCGCCGGCAGCTAGTGCCCTTCGTGGCCGGCATGCCGCGCAAGGACGGTCCGGCCGGCGCGCTGCCGGACGACGTGGTCGCGATGCTCCTCGAAGCGCCCGGGAAGCGGCCGGGCGCGGTTCCCGCGGGCGCGCCCGACCCGATCCGGGAGGTCATCGGGCTGCGCCAGGAAGCGGGACGGATCGCGCACCTGCTGGCGCAGTTCGCACCGGTGCTCGCCGAGATCGAGACGCTGCGCACCCTCGATCTCGCGCACATTCATCCACCCCTCGTCTTCGACCCGAACCTCCCCTACCGCCCGGTGCCCCATGACTGACGCGGTCTGGCAATGGCCGATCACCGAATTGTCGCGGCGGATCGCGGCCCGACAGCTGTCGAGTGCCGAACTCGTCGGCGCCTACATAGACCGGATCGCGCGGCTGGACGGCGATCTGATGAGCTTCGTGCGCCTGTCGCCCACGGCCCGCGACGCCGCGCGCGCGGCGGATGCCAAGATCGCCCGGACGGGCCCGCGCGGCCCGCTGCACGGAATCCCCATCGCCATCAAGGACAATTACACGACGGCCGACCTGCCGACCCGGGCGGGCACCGCGGTGGAGGCCCTGACCTTTCCGATGGAGGACAGCCACTGCGTGGCGAAGCTGCGCGCGGCCGGTGCGGTGATCCTCGGCAAGCTCAGCATGCATGAATTCGCCTGGGGCACCGTCACACCGCAATCGCGCAATCCCTGGGATTCGGGACGGGTACCCGGCGGGTCCAGCGGCGGCTCGGGGGCGGCGGTCGCCGGCCGGCTGTGCTCCGCCGCCCTCGGCTCGGATACGGGCGGCTCCATCCGCATCCCGGCCGCCCTGTGCGGCGTGGTTGGCCTCAAGCCGACCTATGGGCGGGTCGGGCGGTCCGGGATCGTGCCGCATTCTTGGTCCCTCGACCATGCCGGACCGCTGACCCTGACGGTGGCCGATGCGGCCCTGATGCTGCAGGTTCTCGCCGGTCCCGACGCCGACGACCCCGCGGCGCGGGCGGCGCCCGTCCCCGATTACGCGGCCGGGCTGGACCGGCCGATCCGGGGCCTGCGGGTCGCGGTGATCCGCAACCACTTCTTCGACGCGGTCGACGAGGAGGTCGGCAGTGCCGTCGAGGGCGCGATCCGGTTCTTCGCCGAACAGGGCTGCACGGTCCGGGACGTCACGGTGCCGTCCCTGCGCTACGGGCTCGGTGCCATCTACGCGATCGAACTCGCCTCCTCGACGGCCTATCACGACCGCAGCATCGCGCAGGGCCACGTGGCGGGCTTCGCCGACGACGTCCGGGACCTCGTGGAGATGGGCCGGCTGGTGACGGGGCCGGACTACCTGCGGGCCGAGCAGGTTCGGGCGCTGATCATGGCCGAGATGGCCGCGATTCTGTCCGAGGCGGACGTGATCGTCGGCCCGACCACGCCGCTCACGGCCTGGCGGACGGATGAGACCAGCGTGGCGGTCGGGGGCCGGCCGGAGAGCGTGCTGGCGGCCTCCTGGCGCCTGACCTATCCGTTCAACCTCACCGGTCTGCCCGCTATCGCGCTGCCCTGCGGCTTCGACCGGCGTGGGCTGCCGATCAGCCTCCAGATCGCGGCCCGGCCCTTCGCCGAGGCCGTGATGCTGCACGTAGCCCACCAGTATGAGCGGGCCCACGCGTTGTGGTGCCGCGTGCCGCCCCTGGCCTGCTGAAGCGACCGGCGCGTCCCTTCCAGCTGAGCGCCGCGGCTCCATCCGATTGCCCGCAATTAATACGAAGCCTCATCGCCAGCGCCTCCGCGTTGTACCGAGGAGGTTCCGCGGAACTCTTCTTCGAGCATGCCGTTACTGCCTTCGATTGAAGTCAGGAGGCTACCAATGCGCAACGTTATTCTCTCGAGCGCCCTGTTCGCGGCGCTGTGCGCTGCCGCAGTGCCGGCGAGCGCCGAGGAGACCACGGTCGTCCATCGGGACGGCGGCCCGAGCGTGGCGGTGGAGCACCGTGAAGGTGTGGTCGAGCATCGCGACGTGACCACGGGCAGCGTCGATTGCGGCTCGAAGACCGTCCACAAGGAGGACGGCATGGGCAACTCCAAGACCGTCCACAAGGAAGGCTGCAACTGAGGCGTCGCGCCTTTCCCTGACGCGCCAGGAGACACCATCATGACGAACAAGCTTGTTCTCGCGCTGGCCACGGCCGGCGTGCTGGCCCTGCCGATGGCCGCCCAGGCGCAGGGCACCCTGCGCGGCGCGGCCGAGGGTGCTGAGGTCGGCGCCGACGCGGCGGGCCCGGTCGGCGGCATCGTCGGCGGCGCGGTCGGGGCGGCCACCGGCACGGTGGGCGGCATCCTGGGCATCGACGACCGTCCCCGCTTCCGCAGCTACATCCGCGAGCGCGGCGTGCGCTCGTACAGCTGGGGCGGCCCGGTCCGGGTCGGCACCGTCCTGCCGGAGGACAGCGTGACCTATTACGACGTGCCCACCGAGTACCGGGTGCGGCCAGGCTACCGCTACGCCGTCGTGAACGACCAGCCGGTCCTGGTCGACCGCACCCACCGCATCGTCGAGGTGATCGACTGACGCGCCGGGCGCCCCGGCGCCCGATTGCCGCGACGGCCCGCTCGGCTCACGCCGCGGCGGGCCGTCGTGTTCGCGCTTCCTGTCTGCGGGCGTGCCCCCGGGCGCTCAGCCCCGGGTGATCACCGATTCCGGCAGGTGCAGCGTGATCCGGAAGGCGGACGCGTCGTGGCTGCGCGTCACGGTCGCCTCGAGCTGGCGCAGGGACATCTCGACGAGCAGCGTGCCGAAACCCCGGCCCGGCCGGGGCTCGACCACCCGCGCCATACGCTCGCACCACTCCAGGACCAGGCCGTCCGTCCCCCGGTCCCACGTCACCGACAGCGATCCCGCGTCGGATCCGAGCGCTCCATACTTCACCGAGTTCGTCGCCCATTCGTGCAGGATCATCGCCAGCGACGACACGTGCCGCCAGTTGATCGCCATGAGCGGCCCCTCGATCACCGTCGGGACATGGTCACGATAGGGCCGCAGGGTCGCGCCGATGAGGCCCGCGAGGTCGCTCATGCCCTGGCCGTCCGTGGGATCGGCCAGGGAATGCGCCCGCCCGAGGGCCGAGATGCGGTCGCGCATGTCGGTGGCGAAGGCGCCGATCTCCCGGTGCGTGCGGGCGCCCGCCGAGATCATGCCGCCGATGATCGCGAACAGGTTCTTCACCCGGTGATTCATCTCCCGCAGCATGAGGTCGCGGGTCTCGGCGAGGGCATATTCGGGCGAGACGTCGATGCAGACTCCGACGATGCGCTTCCGGTCCCCATTCCGGGGCAGGCGGCCGTAGCTCCGGATGTACCGCAGCCCGTGCCCCGCCGCGCGGACACGGATGCGGGCCTCGAACTCGTTCAGACCATGCGCGGCCTCGGCGAGCGAGGCCTCGAGACCCGGGCGATCCTCCGGCACCACGCAGGCGACCAGGGTCGACGTGTCGTGCGGCGTGTCGGAAGCGAGGCCGAACATCGTGCCGGCGGTGCTGTCCACCACGATGATCGCGGCATCGGGGTTGTACTCCCAGACGCCGATCCCGCCGGCCTTGACGGCCAGTTCCAGCCGCTCCCGCTCTGCCGCGAGCTGGCGCTCCAGGGACAGGGCCTCGGTGATGTCGGTCAGCACCAGGGTGGCGCCGTCGATGCTGCCGTTCTGCAGGCGGTAGGGCAGCACCCGCAGGGATAGGGTCCGGCTCCCGTCCCGGGTGCCGATACGCCGCTGGATCACGGAGCCGCCGGCGCAGACTTCCTGGGCGTCGTGCAGGTATTCCTGGCCGGCCAGCCGGCTCGCGACATCGGCCAGCGGCCGACCGCGATCGCCCGGCTGGAGCGGGAAGATCGCCGTGGCCGAGGTGGTGAAGCTGCGCACCTTCAGCTCGCGGTCCAGCACGACGACGGCGAGGTCGGTCGATTCGAAGAAGTTGCGCAGGTCGGCATTGGCGATGGTGAGCTGCTCGACCTTCGTCTTCAGCTCGTCGTTGACCGTCGAGAGGCTCCTCGTTCGTCGACTGGAGTCTCCTCGTTCATCGACATCATTTCTTCGTTGGAGCTCTTCAGCTCCTCGTTCGTCGTCTCCAGTTCCTCCACGGCCGAGCGGAGCTTGTAGCGCGTGCGCAGGAGCCTCCTCCTCCACCGCCTCCACATGGTCGCCGCCCGCGTCCAGCTCGACGAGGTCGAGGTCGCTCGACGGCTGGAAGGCCCCGATGTCGCGCAGGACGAGAAGCATCGCGCCGTCCGGGAGCGGATCGCAGACCAGCTCGACCGTCTGCACGCCGTATTCCGACCGGACATGCACGTCCCGGACGACCACGCGCTTGCGTGCGTCCCGGGTCTGGCGCAGCAGGGGGCCGATCACGTCGCGCAGGCCTGGCCGCGCCAGGGTGATCGCGCTCGTGCCGCCCGCCCGCGTGACCGGAAAGTCGAAGTAGCGGCTCAGGCGCCCGTAGGCGGCGATGATGCCGCCGTCCTCGTTCAGCACCATGCTGGGCGGGGCGTAGCGCTCCACCACGCGCCGCACCGCCACGGTCTCGTCGGCGATCGCCGGGTCGCCGCGGCGCTCCTCGCGCCCGCCGCGCCGGACCTCGCCGCGCCGGGCGCTTCCCGGCAGGTCGATCGGGTATTTCGGCGCACCCGGTGAGCGCTCGAAGAGGCGCGCATGGTGGTCGATGGCCGGGAAGAGCTGCTCGAAGCGGCTCACGCTCTCGGACGGGCCGAGGAACAGGTACCCGCCCGGCCGCACCGCGTAGTGGAACAGCGGCGCCACCGATTGCTGCAGGCGCTCGTCGAAATAGATGAGGAGGTTGCGGCAGGACAGGAGGTCGACCCGCGAGAAGGGCGGGTCCTTGACCAGGCTGTGGCTGGAGAAGCGGATCAGGTCGCGGATCTCGGCCGCGATGGTGAAGCGCTCGGCATGGGGCACGACGTAGCGCTCGCGCAGATGCGCCGGGATGTCGGCCAGCGCCGCCGCCGGATAGGTCGCCTCCCGGGCGATCTGCAGCATGCGCTCGTCGATGTCGGTGGCGAAGATCTGGACGGCCGCCGGCACATTGAGGCGCCGGGCCGCTTCGGCGAACAGCATGGCGATGCTGTAGGCTTCCTCGCCGCTGGAGCAGCCCGGGATCCAGACCCGGATGTTCTCGTCCGGGTCACGGGTGCGCAGCAGCGGCTCGATCGCCCGCTCGCGGAGGATCTCGAACAGCTCGGCGTCGCGGAAGAAGCGGGTGACGTTGATGAGGAGGTCGCGGAACAGCGCCTGGCACTCGGCCTTGTCGGCGCGGACGCGGGCGAGGTAGGCCCGGCCGGACTCCAAGCCGAGGACATGCATGCGCCGCTCGACACGGCGTATCAGGGTGGTCCGCTTGTAGCCGGCGAAGTCGTGGCCCACCGCCGTGCGGATCACCCGGCAGAGATCGTCCACGTGATCGGCGACCAGTTCCGCCTCGCCGCCGCCGTCGCTGCCGCGGCGATGGTAGAAGGCCGTGAGGCAGTCCACGATCTCACCCGGCGGCTGCACGAAGTCGACGAGGCCGGTCCCCACCGCGGAGAGCGGCATGCCGTCATAGCGGGCGGTATCCGGCTGCTGCACCACGCAGACGCCGCCATGCTCCTTGACGGCCCGCAGGCCCGTCGTGCCGTCCGCGCCCGTGCCCGACAGGATCACGCAGGCGGCGTTCGCCTGCTGGTCGACGGCAAGCGAGAGGAAGAAATCGTCGATGGGCCGCCGCAGGCCCCGCGGCTGCACGAATTGTGTGAGTTCGAGAACGCCGTTCTGGATGACGAGTCCCCGGCCCGGCGGGATGACGTAGACCGTGTCGCTCGCGATCCGCTCACCGCCCTCGCACTGGAGCACCTGCAGCTCGGTATGCCGGTCCAAGAGTTGCGCCAGCATGCTCTCGTGGTTGGGGTCGAGGTGCTGGACGATGACGAAGGCCATCCCGGTGGGCGGCCGGGCGCGCGCCAGCATCTCGCGCAGGGCTTCGAGGCCTCCCGCCGAGGCGCCGATCCCCACCACCGGTCCGGCGAAGGGCGGGGGCACGGTCTGTCCGGTGCCGTCCAGGACCTCGGTGGCCGCGCCTCCGGGCTGGTTAGGGAAATCCTGGTGCATCGAGATCCGCGAGGGTGAGCTTCGCCTGCGCGACGGTGGCGACGGTGTTGGCGATCGTCATCAGGGACCCCTCGATGACCATGCCACTCTCGGCAAGCGTCGGACTCAGCCGGGACAAGGTCCGGCCCAGTTCCACATCGTAGGCGGAAAGCAACTCGGGTTGCGAGCGGCTGACATCGAATTGTGATGCGAAAAGAAAGCGCACCTCGCCCGACAGGGCCTTCAGTTTGGACATGTACAGCAGATTGACGAACGGCCTGCCGTCCTTGCGGAAATTCAGGATCGGCGTGCGGACGGAGTCCACCCGATCATTGTCCAGGAAGGTGTGGATTTTGGCCCGCGCCGCCCGATTCTCGGCGCCCCGCTGCAGAAGGCGGCAGTTGCGCCCGACGACCTCGGCGCTCGCGTACCCGGTTAGCTGGTGGAACGGCCCGTTCACCAGCAAAAGAGGATTGTCGCCGCCGGCGGCGGCCAGGGCGAGGGCGATGTGCGAGCTTCTCGAAATAGGCCTTGAGGCTCGGCCGGGATGGTCTGCGTGTGCACGGCAGGTTCTCTGTCGCCTCCACTCAGTTCGACACCGCGCGTGCTTGCCGCATCCGGGGACGCGGTCTCTGCGCTGGTCCGCCACCATGACACGCGCCGTCGGCATCGGTTCCGGGGCCCGCACCGGGGCGACGCCGCCCTCATGGGGGCATCGGCTCTCTATGGCAATCACCTTCGCGGCCCGATGTCCTGGCCCGCGCGGGCGCCGACCCCCGGGACGCGACCGTCAGGGCTCGCTCGCGATGATGCCGCGGATGCGGGTGGCCAGCGCCTCCAGGGCGAACGGCTTGGTCATCACCTGCATGCCGGGCCCGAGATGGCCGTGGTTGAGCGCGGCGTTCTCGGCGTAGCCGGTGATGAACAGCACCCGCAGGTCCGGGCGGTGCAGCCGGGCCGCATCGGCCATCTGGCGGCCGTTCATGCCGCCGGGCAGGCCGACATCGGTGATGAGCATGTCGATGCGCACGTCCGACTGGAGCACCTTCAGGCCCGAGGCGCCGTCCGCCGCCTCGATGGCCGCGTAGCCGAGATCCTCCAGGACCTCGGTCACCAGCATCCGCACGGTGGGCTCGTCGTCCACCACCAAGACCGTCTCGCCCCGCTCGGCCCGGGGCGCGTGGGCGAGATCCGGCAGGGCCGTGTCCCCCTCCGCCTCGCCGAGGTGCCGGGGCAGGTACAGGCAGACCATCGTGCCCCGGCCGAGTTCCGAGTCGATCCGGACCTGCCCGCCGGATTGCTTGGCGAAGCCGTAGATCATCGACAGGCCGAGCCCCGTGCCCTCGCCGATGGGCTTGGTGGTGAAGAACGGCTCGAACGCCTTGGTGGCCACCTCGGGACTCATGCCGGTGCCGTTGTCCGAGACGCAGAGCGTCACGTACGGCCCCGGCTCCAGCTCGCGCTCCTGCGCAGCCCGGTGGTCGAGCCAGCGGTTGGCCGTCTCGATGACGATGCGGCCGCCCTCCGGCATGGCGTCCCGGGCATTGATGCAGAGATTGAGCAGGGCGTTCTCGAGCTGGCTCGGGTCGACCAGGGTCGGCCACAGGCCGCCCGCCCCGACCGTCTCGATCGCGAGACCGACGGTGCGGCGCACCAGTTCCACCATGCCCTCGACAAGGCGGTTCACATTGGTCGGCTTGGGGTCGAGCGTCTGGCGGCGCGAGAAGGCCAGCAGGCGGTGGGTGAGGGCGGCGGCGCGTTTGGCCGCGCCCTGGGCGGCGGTGATGTAGCGGTCAAGGTCGCCCACCCGGCCCTGCAGGATCCGGGTCTGCATCAGCTCCAGCGAGCCGACGATGCCGGCCAGCATGTTGTTGAAGTCGTGCGCCAGCCCGCCGGTGAGCTGCCCGACGGCCTCCATCTTCTGCGATTGCCGCAGGGCCTCCTCGGCCCGCATCAGCTCAGTCGTCCGCTCGGCGACGCGCTGCTCCAGGGTCTCATTGAGGCTGCGCAGCATCGCGGTGACCCGGTCCCGCTCCGCCTCGACGGCGCGGCGCTCCTCCACGTCGATGAGGACCCCGGGGAAGCTCAGCGGCGTGCCGTCCGGCGCGAGGTCGACCCGGCCGTTCGCCTCCAGCCAGTAGTAGTTCCCGTCGGCCCGGCGGACCCGGTACTGGTGCGCGTAGGCTCCACCCCGCTTGATCGCCGCGTCCATGGCCTCGGCCAAGCCCGCCTTGTCGTCCGGGTGCACGCTCGCCACCACCTGGGCGAGGTTCAGGCCATCGCGCCAGCTCGGGATCGAGGCCGAAGCTCTTCGCGAAGGCCTCGTCCACGGTGAATCGGTTGGTCGGCAGGTCCCAGAACCACGTGCCGATGATGGCGCCGGCTCCAAGGGCGAGCTTGCACGCGCGCGATGTTCGTCCGCGCCAGGGCCTCGCTGGCGCGCAACGCGTCCTCTGCCTGCCGGCGCGCCGTGATGTCCCGGAACAGGACCGAGACCTGCCGCCGACTCGCCGGCTCGATGCGGGTCGCCGAGACCTCGGTGAAGCGGTTCACCATCGCGAAGAATCGCTCGAACCGGATCGGCTCCCCGGTGCGGAGCACGCGGCTGTACAGCTCCAGCCACCCCTCCGCCTCGTCGGGCACGAGGTCGCGCAGGGTCCGTCCGACGATATTCGGGATGCCGGTGTGGCGTTCGTAGCCCGGATTGGCTTCGATATGGACGTAGTCGCTCAAGGGGCCGTGCGGCCCGTCGAAGAACTCGATGATGCAGAAGCCGTCGTCGATGGCCTCGAACAGCGCCCTGTAGCGCTCCTCGCTCGCCCGCAGCGCCTCGCGGGCCTGCCGCTGCCCGGTGATGTCGCGCGCCACCCCGGAGAACCGGACCGGACGCCCGTCGGCGTCCCGCTCGATCTCGCCCCGGCGGGCGATCCAGCGGATCTCGCCGGTATCGGGCCGGCGGATGCGGTACTCGACATCGCGGATGACGTCGCCGCGGCGCCGGCTCTCCGCCGTCGAGACGAACAGCCGGTCCTGCGCGAGCACCAGCAGCTCGATCGCCTCGGCCGCGTAGGCCTCGCGCTCCGGCAGGCCGTAGAGGCTGCAGAAATGGGGGTCGGGTGCAGGACCCCGTCGTCGATGCCGATCGAGAACAGGCCGATCCCGCCGGCCTCCTGGGCGCGCTGGAGGCGCGCCTCGGCCATCTGCAGCGCCAGACCGGTGGCGTGGAGGTCCGTGCGGTCCCGGAGAACCCTCACGTAGCCGCTATGGCCGCCGGATTCGTCGCGCAGCGGCATCAGCTCGCCGGAAATCCAGAGGCGCGTGCCGTCGGCCCGCATGTGCCAGCCGTCATCCTCGGCGCGGCCCCGTTCCAGAGCCATGCGCATCTCGGTCTCGGGGCGGCCCTCCGCCCGGTCCTCGGGCGTGAACAGGTGCGCGATGGGCCGGCCGCGCATGGCGTCCGCCGTCCAGCCGAAGATGCGCTCGGCGCCGGTGTTCCAGTCGGTGACGTTCCCGTCCCGGTCCGTGGCGATGATGGCGAACCGGGTGGTGCTGTCGAAGATCGCCCGCTGCTGCCGCGCGCGCGCGTCCCGGTCCGCGGTGGTTCCGGGCGCGACCTCCCGCGCCTGCGCCCGGAGCCCGGCCGCCTCTGCCTCCAGCGCGCGGGCGCGCCTCAGGAGGTCGTCGGTCTCAGCCGTGCCCATGGTCAGGCCCTGCGCCCCACGGCGGGATCCGCCCCCTGAGGCCGGGCAGCGCGCAGGCCCGAGGGCGCGCGACGGGCGCGTGTGGTCTCGGTCGGGGCGGCGGTGGAGGCGGGCACTTCGGGGCGAGGCCGTCGATTCAGGGCAGTTGGTGAGCGCCTTCTGCCGGAAACAGGCCTGGGGCGCCACCGTGGGCGGCACCATAGCGCATGCCGTCCCCCGAGCTGTGCTGAGAGCGCCGCGGATGAGGCGGATCGTGCCGCGCCTCGCTCAGCGCAAGGACGCGCGGGACCTCCGATCCCGGGTCCGCGACGCCTACCGGGCCTGCCGCCACTTCAGATAGGCTTGGTAGACTTCCTCCTTTCCGGCCAGCCGGTCGGGCTGGGACCGGAAGAAGCGGTCGAGATCCGCCGGGGCGGCGACCTCCTGCTCGCGGTGGCGGTCCAGCCAGTCCTGGGCGGGGCGGAAGCGCGTCCAGCCGCTCACGGCGGCTGCGAGATTGACCTCGCGCCATTTCGGATGCCGCTGCGGGTCGAGGAACTTGTCGAACTGGCCGAAGAACGCGTCCACGAAGCGGACGAGCTTCTCGTAGCGCGGTGATCCCTTCGGACTGTTGTAGACCCCCAGGATCGTTCCGACCGCGACGGTCTCGACCGCCTCCCCGCTCACGAGCTTCGGGTAGTCGGCCTGCGTGAGGGTGGCAGGGACGTAGGCCGGGTTGATCGTGTCCGGATAGGGGGCCTTCACGAAGTGGAAGCGATCCTCCGGATCGAAGCCCGCGATGAAGGCGACGGGCTTGGCCGCCACCGAGACGACCGCCTCGATCTCGCCCTTGCGCAGCATCTCGAGGGCGGTGGGCTGGTCGACGTTGACCGCCTCGACGGCGATGCCGAGTTCGCGGAACATCGCGCGGCCACTGTAGTCGGTGCCGCTGCCCTTCACGTCGAAGCTGACCCGCTTGCCGGAGAGATCGCCGACCGTCTTGACCGCGTTCGGCGCGAGGATATGCAGCTCGTCGTTGAATAGCTTGGCGATGTACTGGATCTGCTGCTCGATGTTCTTCAGGCGCTTGTCCTGCCGCAGCTGCTCCAGCGTGTCAGTCCGGACGAAGCCGAGATCGACGCCCTTCAGGAAGCGGATGTCGTAGGCGTTCTCGCCCGCGCCCTTGCCGAGGATCGGCAGGATCCGCAGCTTGTCGCCGTCATCCAGCACGAAGGCGAGGTCGGCGCCGACGCGGAAATAAGTGCCGCCGGGCGTGCCCGTCACCACCGTGACGGTATTGGCGTTCATGCGCTCGCCGAGGGCGGCCTCGGTCGTGGGTTCGGCATGGGTGGAGGCCGCATCCGCGGCTCTCGCGGCCGGGCCGGTCACCAGGGCGGCGAGCCCGAGAAGGGCGGCGAAACGGGCTAGCCTCGGCATGTGCGCGTCCCTCGATGGTCGTCTCGTCCGGCTGTCCTCAGCGGTCCGTCTCGGCGCGTCGCCGGCCATCCGGCCGGTCCTGGCCCGCCGCCTTCGCGTAGAGGCTTCGGGCGAGGTCCGGATCCGCGCGCAGGCCGCGTACCTTCCAGGCCCGCAGCATCGCGGGGTCGTAAGTCTGCGCCAGCAGGAAGGTCGCGTTCGGTGCGTTGCGCGCCTGGGCGCGCTCCAGCAGGAGCCGGGCGCCGCTGATATCGCCGCGCTGGATCAGGCCCTTGGCCCGCGCCACAAGCGGGTCGGAAACCGGCGGCGAGGCCGGGACGGGGCCGGTCAGGTGCGCCGCCCCGGTGTCGGCTTTTGTATCGAGGAGGGGCGGTGGCGCCGGCGGATCGGCCGCCGCGATGCTGTCACGGGGAGCGGCGGGGCCCGTCTCCGGCACGCGGATATCGGAGGCCGGCGCATTGAGACTGGCGATGGCGGCGACGGCCGGGGTGCCGGAGCCGCCCCGCGGATCTGAGCGGCGTCCCGTTCTGAGCCGCCGGATCCGTCGCCGGCGGCCCGGTCGCGATCACGGTCG
Source organism: Methylobacterium sp. P31 (assembly GCA_050632875.1). Lineage (GTDB taxonomy): Bacteria > Pseudomonadota > Alphaproteobacteria > Rhizobiales > Beijerinckiaceae > Methylobacterium. The sequence goes on from JBODSC010000001.1 coordinate 1,655,927, forward strand.
TCCGATATGAAATGGACGTTGAGACGGCTCGACGTGACATCGATGTGGCCGCCGGATTCCGGAGTCCAGATCGCTGCGACTGCGAGCGAGAAGCTGCTCTCGCGCTCATCGCTCTGCGTGATCCGGATTTTCGAGAGATCCCAACCGCTGACGTCGACGTCGTTGTTGTCGCTCAACGAGGAGAACGTATTGTTGGGGTCGCTGATCGTGACGCCTCGGGGAGCCCGAGCAACTTGACCGCCTCGACATAGACGTTGCGCACGCGGACAAGCTTGATCTCCAGCGGGAGGGCCTCGCCGAGCTTTCCGATGGCGTCGCGGGTCGCAATCACCAGATCCGATGTCTTGCTCCGCGCAGACTCGGTATCGCTTCTGTTGCTGGCCGCGGCTGGCTCGAGGGCGAGGCGACTGCCGGCGATCTGCGCCGAGACGGGCGAGGACAGCGAGAACATCAGAGCCAGCATTAGCCCTGTTGCGGCGCGTCCCGATCCTGTGCGGCAAGGTCTGTCCATCGGATGCACTCCATGCTGGGCGCATTGCCGCTAAAATCTTGCCTCGAACGGAGTAAAAATTATTAAACATCAAATAATACTGATAAATTTTTTCTTGATTATGCTGGAGCGTCTGCGACAAGAACCGTCGTCGTGGCGGTGGTGCCGGTCCGGACATTGATCCGATGGGGCTGGGTCGTAACGCGGATCCGCGCCGCCACTCTGCGGGCGCGTCGACGGTCTCGCGTTCGCCCGCCGCGCATGGGCGCGGTGGCGGTCTTGGACGAGGCCTATGCCCGCGGCGCGCGTCGTCCGCCGTTGCCGTGCCCGTTTCCGGTGCCGAAATTTCCGTTGCCGTTCGTCTGATTGCTGTTGCCGTTGTTTGAGCCGACGTTGCCGTTGCCGTTGCCGACCGGCTGGACCGGCAGGACGGTCCCCGCCGGCCGGACGATTGCAGCCCCAGCCTCCGGAGCGGCACGGGCCGCGCTGGGGCCGAGGAAGCTGAGCGCGAGAAGCGCAAGGGTCGGGGGGAATGGCTGATCCATCGGCTGCTCCATCGGACGGGCTGCCCGCCGGTGCCACACGCGAACCCGTTCCTCCGCGTGCCGAACCAGCCTCGGGCGGCAGGCACGCTAGCGGCGGAGGAAGAACGGCAGGGTCGCGTTCCCGTTGAAGTTTCCGTTCCCGGCGCCGACGTTGCCGTTGCCGTTAGAGGAGCCGGAATTGTAGTTGCCGTTATAGGCCCCGCCATTCCCGCTGCCGTTGTTCGCGCCGGTATTCCCGATCCCGTTGAATGCGCCCACATTGCCCGTCCCGCCGTTGAAGGCACCGACATTGTTCGAGCCGCTGTTGAACGCCCCCAAATTGCCGTTCACGATGGGCGCTCCGGTCCCGTTGCCGTTGCCGGTGCCGTTGCCGGACCCGGAGTTCCAGTTGCCGTTGTTGTTGCCGTTCAAGGATCCGATGTTGCCGTTGCCGTTGCCGTTGCCGACCCCGTTGCCGATGGCAAAGATCTGAGCCTGCGCCGGAGGAACGGTCGTCCCTGCCAGCCCGAAGAGGGCCAGGGGCAGAAGTAGAGACTTCATCGCGTTGCTCCCTGTTCTGCGCCGGAAGGATCCTGCCGCGCCGCCACCGACGGCCGTCCGTCGAGACGGCCGCCATCCCACTTGGTCCCGGGGGCGTCCTGCCCTCGGACCTGACGCCCCGGCTCGCCGGCTCAGGGGGTGTTCCGGTTGCCGTTGACGTTTTCGTTGAAGCTGCCGAGGTTGGCGTTACCGTTCAGGTTCCCGTTGCCGATGGCGAGCACATTCCCGTTGCCGTTGAGATTGCCGTTGACGTTGCCGCGGTTGAGGTTGCCGTTGCCGTTGGCGAAGCCGAGGATGTTGAAGTTTCCGTTCAGGTTGCCGTTCCCCGAGTCGGTATTGCCGTTGCCGTTGAGGTTGCCGTTCAGGCTGCCGATGTTGAAATTGCCGTTGCCATTGCCGTTCAGCGAGCCGGCATTGGCGTTGCCGTTCCCATTCCCGTTGCCCGAGCCGATGTTGCCGTTGCCGAAGCTGAGCAGCTGAGCCGACGCCATCGAGGGCATGCCGGCGAGGGCAAGGGCAGCGACAGCCGAGAGCAGGATGGTCCTCATCGCGCATTCCTCCTGTGCGATGCATGCCCGGTCCTGTCCGCAGGTTGGGCCATGCGATCCGTTGCTCGGGATTGAGCAGACCAGTCAGGTTGCTGCGATGGATTGGTCGTGAACAGCCGTAAGTCCGAGCTAACCTGTGTTGGCTACGCCTTTTGGATGATATGTGCTCAAAATTATTGCATAACAATCCCAAGATTGTTGATGCAATGCAATGCATCTCTAAGACGTTGGCGTGAATGGGATTATTGGTCGCGTATCGGAGCTTGATACACGGAATGGATGTTGAAATGGGTATGACGAATACGGTGTTAGAAATAGTTCTGGATGGGGTATGTTGATTTTAAGCGCGGACTAGATCCGGTAATCTGATGCGGTCCGCAGCGACGGAGGAGGCGCGGCGGTGCAGAGATTGGAACGCACGCCATCCGGCCGGGGGCCTGGCTTGCACCAGCGGCTTTCGGCGCGCGACCTGCGCGAGACCCTCGACGAGGTCGGCATTTGCACATGGTCGCTCGATCCCGCGACCGGGCGCGTCACCGTTTCCGAAAACTGCCGTCACGTCCTCGGTGTGTCGGCGCGTCGGCTGTCCGACCACGATGCCTTCCAGGGCGCGGTGCATCCCGAAGACCGCGCCGCCCGGGCGGCGGCGGTCCGGGGGCGCTGGAACGGGGCGGCCGCTACAGCATCGAGTACCGCGTCGTGCGGGCCGACGGCGAGATCCGCTGGGTGCGCTCCCATGGGCGGGCGGAACTCGGACGCGGCGCGCGCCCGGCCCGCTTCTGGGGGATCATCTACTCCATCGACGAGCACCGTCAGGCGGAGGCCCGCCTGCAACGGCTTCAGGCCGACCTGATCCACGTCTCGCGGCTCTCCGCCATGGGCGAGATGGCCTCGGCGCTGGCCCACGAACTCAACCAGCCGCTCGGAGCGGTCAGCAACTACGCGGCCGCCTGCGACCAGCTCCTCGCGGAGCCGGGGCAAGTCCAGATCGAAGCGGCCCGGAGCGCGCTCGCCGCCGCGGCCGGGCAGGCTCAGCGGGCGGGGGCGATCATCCGGCGTCTGAGGGACTTCGTGACCCGGGGCGAGACGGACAGGCGGGCGGAGAGCGTCGCGGACCTCATCGGCGATGCCTGCGATCTCGCCCTCGTCGGCACCCGCGAGCTGGGCGTCGAGACGCGGATCGATCCCGGCCCGCCCGGGCTCCACGTCCTCGTCGACCGGGTGCAGATCCAGCAGGTTCTGATCAACCTGATCCGGAATGCCTGCGAGGCGATGCGCGACAGCGCCCGCCGGGACTTGGCGATCACCGCGGCGGCGCCGCGCAGCGGCCAAGTCCGCATCAGCGTCTCGGATACCGGTCCGGGCATCGCCGAGGCGGTTGCCGGGACACTGTTCCAGCCCTTCGTCACCACGAAGCCCACCGGGATGGGCGTCGGGTTGTCGGTGAGCCGATCAATCGTGACCGCCCACGGCGGCACCTTCTGGGTGGACTGCACCGCCCAGGGCGGCGCCACCTTCCATTTCACCCTGCCCACGGCCGAGGACTGACATGAGGACGGGCCCGATTTCGACGATCCATGTCGTGGACGACGACGCGGCGATGCGCCACTCGCTGGCGCTCCTCCTCGGCGTGTTCGGACATCGCGTGGTGGAGCATGCCGGCGCGGCGACGGTCCTCGACGAAGCCAGCCGCCTGAAGGGCTGCATCGTCGCCGATTTGCGCATGCCGCATATCGACGGGCTGACGATGTTGACCCGGCTCCGGGCCGCCGGCTCGATGATTCCGGTGGTGATAATGACCGGCCACGGCGACATCCCCACCGCCGTGCGGGCCATGAAGCTCGGGGCCTGCGACTTCCTGGAGAAGCCCTTCGCGGCGCCGCTCCTGCTCGACGCGGTCCGCGAGGCCCTCGCAATCGGGGGTGGCGGTCCGCCGGCCAACGACGACGCGGCCTTCACCCAGCGGGTGAACAGCCTGACCGGGCGCGAGCGGGATGTGCTGCACCTCGTTCTGCTCGGGCGCACCAACAAGGAGATTGGTCAGGCGCTCGAGATCAGTCACCGCACCGTGGAGATCCACCGGGCCAAGGTGATGACCAAGACCGGATGCGAGTGCGTGCAGACTCTGGTGCGCAGGGCCGCCCGGACGGCCATGTTCTGAGCGAGGCTATACGTGCAAATCCTTACGGGTTCGCCGTGAATTCCCAAGCACGGCAATCTCTGTAACCAAATGGTAAGGGCCCGGGTCGGCACCCGCGGCCGCCGCTCCGGGGCCCGGGCTACACCGGGGCCGCGGGGCGGACAGGCAGGAGGTCTCGCACGTGGCGCGGTGGTTGCCCGACAACCTGATGACGCTCGGCGTCGCGGCCGCCGCCGCCTTCGCCCTGCTCGCCTACGCGAATCCGGATCTCGGCGGCTTCGGCGCCGCCCGGCGCGGGTCTCCCGCCGCCGCGGCGGTCAAAGAGACCGCGGCCGGCGTCAAGGGGCCGCAGCGCCGGCGCCCGAGGCGGGCCGCCTCATCACGGTTCCGATCCAGCGCGGCTCCCTGGAGCAGGTCATCACCGCCACCGGCGCCGTGCAGCCGGTCGACACGGTCGAGGTCGGCTCGCAGCTGGCGGGGCAGATCGCCAAGCTGCACGTGGACTTCAACGACCGGGTCCATCTCGGTGACCCGCTCGCCGAACTCGACCAGCGCAGCTTCATCGCCAAGGTCGAGGAGAACCGCGCCGCCCTCGACATGGCGGCGGCCAACGTCAAGGTCCAGCAGGCTCGGCTCGACCGGGCCCGGATCGACCTGGACACGGCCCGCGGCAACAAGGCGGTGCTCCAGGCCAAGCTCGAGAGCGCGCAGGCCCAGCAGCTCGCCGCCGAGCGCAACCTCGACCGCAAGGTCGCCCTGCGCAGCCGCGAGGTCGCCTCGCCCGCCGCCCTGGAGGAGGCGCAGACCGATCTCACCTCCCGCAAGGCCGTGACGCGCGAGGCGAGTTCGGTGCTCGACCTCAACGGCTTCGCGGTGGATGCCGCCGTCGCGGAGGTCCGCCGCTTGGAGGCGGAGCTGGCGCAGGCCCGCGCCGCCGTGCCCCAGCGGCAGGCGAGCCTCCGGGGCGCCGAGATCGACCTCGACCGGACGGTGATCCGCTCGCCCACCGACGGCGTCGTGGTCGGCCGTCTCGTCAACCAGGGGCAGACGCTCGCGGCGGGTCTGGAGGTTCGGACCGCCTTCACCATCGCCAAGAACCTCGCCGAGATGGAGGTCCATGCCCGCGTGGACGAGACCGATATCGGCCGGGTCGCGGCCGGGCAGCACGCCACGTTCGGGGTGGACGCCTATCCGGGCCGCCGGTTCGAGGCGGTGGTCCGGCAGGTTCGCAAGGCGCCGCTCGTGACGCAGAACGTCGTCACCTACACGGTGGTGCTGAAGACCGATAACCGCGATGGCCTGCTGCTCCCCGGGATGACCGCCCTGGTGAAGCTGACGATCCACAAGGAGGAGGACGTCCTCAAGGTGCCGCTGGCGGCCCTGCGCTTCCGCCCCGAGGGCAGCGCCCCCGCGATCCAGCCGCGCCCGCGGTCTGGGTCCGGGCCGCCGACGGCAGCCTCGAAGCGGTCCGGGTCGAGACCGGTGCGACGAGTGCCGATCTCGTCGCGCTCCGGGCGGCTGGCCGCCTCACCGAGGGCAGCGAGGTCGTCGTGGGCCAGGCCGAGGCGTCGACGGGCCGCCACCTGTTCGGCGTGCGGCTGGGATTCTGACGATGCCGCTCCTCGCGCTCGATTCCGTCCACCGGACGTTCCGGGTCGGGACCGTGTCGGTTCCGGTGATCCGCGACGTCTCGCTCGACGTCGAGGCGGGGGAGTGCGTCGCCATCATGGGCCCGTCGGGATCGGGCAAGAGCACCCTGATGAACATGGTCGGTCTCCTCGACCGTCCCACCTCGGGCTCGATCCGCCTCGACGGCGAGGACACGGCGCGCCTGTCCGACGACGCCCGGGCCCGGATGCGCCGGGACTGGATCGGCTTCGTGTTCCAGTCCTACAACCTGCTGCCGCGCAGCACCGCGGTGGAGAATGTCGAGCTGCCGCTCATCTACGCCGGGGTCGCGCCGCGCCTGCGGCGTCTGCGCGCCCGCGCGGCCCTGGAGGCGGTGGGCATGTCGGTCCGGGAGCGGCACTTCCCCTCGCAGCTTTCGGGGGCGAGCAGCAGCGGGTGGCGATCGCTCGCGCCCTGGTGGGCGATCCGGCGGTCCTTCTGGCCGACGAGCCGACCGGGGCGCTCGACAGCCGGACCGGTGCCGAGATCCTCGGTCTGTTTCGCGAGCCTCAACCGGCACGGTCAGACCGTCGTGATGATCACCCACGACGCCGCCGTCGCGGCCCAGTGCGCGCGCACGATCCACCTGCGCGACGGCCGGGTCATCGACGACCTGCGCCCGGGCTTTGGACGGGCGGAGGCCGCATGAGCCTGTCCCAGACTCTCCTCGTCGCCCTGCGGTCCCTGCGCCTCAACCCGATGCGCAGCTTCCTCACCATGCTGGGCATCGTCATCGGCGTCGCCTCAGTGGTGACGGTCCCGGCCATCGGCAGCGGCGCGCAGGGGCGGGTTGCCGACCAGATCCGCGCAGTCGGCGCCAACGTCCTGATGATCAATCCCGGGACGGCCAGGAAGGACGGCGTCCGGCTCAAGGCGGGAACCCGCCTGACGCTCACCGAGGGCGATGTCGAGGCGATCCTCGCGCAGGTCCCGCAGGTCCGCGCCGCGGCCGGTTCCCTGTCGGGGGCGGCGCAGATCGTGCGCGAGAACCGGAACTGGAACACCACCGTCAACGGCACCACGAACGGGCATTTCCTCGTGCGCGACTGGGCCCTGGCGCGCGGCCGCACCTTCAACGGCACCGAGCAGACACTGCCGCCAAGGTCGCGATCCTCGGCAACGTCGTGGCCAAGGAGCTGTTCGGGCGCGACAACCCGGTCGGGGCGGAGGTGCGGATCATGAGCGTGCCCTTCGAGGTGGTCGGCGTGCTCGACGCCAAGGGACCGGACCAGGACGACGTCGCGTTCGTCCCCCTGGAGACGGCCAAGCTGCGCTTTCTCGGCAGCGCCAGCGGGGTCAACCGCGATGCCGTCGCCTACATCATCGCCAAGGCCGTCTCCGACGAGGCGATGGGCCGGGCGCGCACGGAGATCGAGGGGCTCCTGCGCCAGCGACACCGCATCGCCGAGGGGCAGGAGGACGACTTCAAGGTCTCGGATCCCGCCGCCGCCATGGACGCGCAGCGCGGCGCCACGCGCACCATCGCGCTGCTGCTCACCTCGGTGGCGGGCGTGTCGCTGCTGGTGGGCGGCATCAGCATCATGAACATCATGACGGTCACCGTGACCGAGGGCACCCGCGAGATCGGCATCCGGCGCGCGGTCGGCGCGCGCGGAACCGATATCCGGCTCCAATTCCTGGCTGAGGCCCTGGTACTCTGCCTCATGGGCGGTCTGGCCGGCGTCCTCGTCGGCACCGGCGTCTCGCTGACCGTCGCCCAGTCCGCGGGCTGGGCGACGGTCATCAACGCGCAGGCGATCCTCCTGTCGGTGGGGTTCTCAGCGCTCGTTGGCCTGTTCTTCGGTTACTACCCGGCCCACAGAGCCTCGCGGCTCGATCCGGTCGAAGCCCTCAAGATGGAATGATCGGTCCCGTCGGGCATGCCCCGGCGCAGAAGGAGGTAACGATGATCCAGACGTGTGCGCAACACGCTCTCGCCGACACCCGCATCACCCTGACCGCGCGGGAGCAGGAAATCATCCTGCACATCGCGCAGGGCGCGCAGAACGACAGCATCGCCTACGAGATGGGCATCTCAACCAATACGGTGAAGACGCATATCGGCAACATCATGCGCAAGTTTGGGCTCCACAACAGGACCCAGATCGCGATGCTGCTCACGCCCCGCCTGGTGAGGCCGGCCCCTGCGCGGCCCCCGGGCGCCCTGGCGTCCCGGCCCGCGCGGTAGCGGCCGGAGCCGGCCGGCGGCCGGTCTCCGCATGGCTGCGCCGGCGCCGCTTCAGCGGGGCGGCGCGGGGCAGGAGATCCTAGGGCTCGGACCGGAGTTCGGGTTGGCTGTCCGCCACCGATGCGTAGTCCTCGGTCGGGGAAAAGCCCACCCTCCGCTGCGCCTCAGCCCCGGGGCCTGCGAGGCAGCGCACGCCCTCGACGGCCAGCGCCAGGGCGACGTCGGGATCGTTGCACAGGATCTGCGTGGCCGCGACCCGGTGGCCGAGGCTGTACAGGGTCCAGGCATAGAGGCGCAGGTTGCAGCCCTTATCGGTCAGGGTGCCGCCGATGGTGACGCCGATCCCCGGTCCGGCCCCGCCGACGCTCGCGCTTCCGAGGCAGCTCTCGATCCCCGCCGCCGCGAGCCCCGGCGCCCACACGCCCGGCGTATTCCGGCCGCTGCCGCTGCCCCCGATGCTCACCGAACTCGACGAGCCGGCCGCGGCGGCCGCAGCCAGCGCGTTGTTGCTGCCGTTGCCGTTGCCGGCTCCGGAATTGCCGATCCCGTTACCGGCACCGACCTGGGCGGCCGTCGCGGCGAGGAGGGCGAAGGAGACGAGGAGCGGACGAATCGCGGGCAATCCCCACCTCGGCAACGCCAGACTAGGCCACACGGGATCGGCACCATCGTCCGAGAGCCGCGCCGACTGGTCAATGCCCGTCGCCAGGTGGAAGAATGCTTACTGCGGGAATAGTTGTTGTCGGATCGCGATTTCTGGGTCGTGCGACAAAAATGGCGCTTTCGATGCGGCTCCGGTGCCGGCTGCTCCGGCTCGGTCATGCACTCGGCTCCGAGCCTTCATGCCCGTTTGCCCTGGAGGGGCGATCCGCGCGGCAGAAGCATCTGCAGGAGCATCTAGTGTGATTCGGCGAGTCGGCAGGCCGCAGCGGTCGCTCGGGGCCAGCCATAATAGATCGCCTCGGCATGGGCGTCGGCTCCGCCCGCGATGGTCGCCACCGAGACCGTCTGCGTGTCGAGCACCGAACCGCCGGCGCCCGTGAAGGTGCAGAGGACGGTCACGTTCGCCGCCGCATCCGACCCGGTGTTCCGCAGCTCCACCTGAGCTCTCTGCGGCTCGTGCGAATCCGGCGGATTGTGCAGCTGGGTCTGCCCGACGACCAGGACACCCTCGGCCCGAGCCGCGGGAGCGGCCCCGACCAGCGCGCCGGCTCCCAGGAGGACCATGCCGAAACCGAGCAACCGTGTGCTTCCCATCGTCCGTCTCTCATCCGCGATGTGTCGGGCGGTACCCGCCACGACACGCGGCATCAATTCAATAGCGACGCCCGGGGTTTCCGGGAGCGCCGTCGGTCTCATCGCAGGCGCGGCGTGATCGCGCCGTGATCGCGGTTTGGGCTGCGACGCTTCGCCGGGGCTGGATCCGTCCCAGAATAGAACATATAGTGAACAAAGGTGAGCGCCGCACTCGGGCGGCGGAAGGAGGAATGGCGGATGGCACGCTACCGTTTCCACTGCACCAACGGCCTCGAATGCGTGTTCGATGCGCGCGGCACGGAGGTCCGCGCGACGTCGCGGCTGATCGCGCGGGCGCGCCAGGTCGCGGCCGACGTGCGGCTCTCGCTGGCGAACCGGACCGACTGGTCCGAGTGGCGCGTCAGCGTGCACGACCTGACCGGGCGGCGCGTCCTCGTGCAGCCCTTCGAGCCGGCGATGGACCGGGTGAAGGTGGCGGCCTGACGGAGGCGCAGATGAAGTCGCTCCGGCAACTGCCCGCAGCCCCGTTGAAGGCGGGCGCGGGCGCCGAGGACGTGGATCAGACGATCCGCCCGCTGAGCCTGTCCGAGTTCATCGGGCAGCGCGCGGCGCGGGCCAACATGCAGATCTTCATCGAGGCGGCGAGGAAGACCGGGCAGGCACTCGACCACGTGCTGTTCGTCGGGCCGCCGGGCCTGGGCAAGACCACGCTGGCCCAGATCGTGGCGCGCGAGCCTCGGGGTGAACTTCCGCTCGACCTCGGGGCCGGTGATCGCCAAGGCCGGGGATCTGGCCGCGCAACTCACCAACTTGGAAGAGCGCGACGTGCTGTTCATCGACGAGATCCACCGGCTCAACCCGGCGGTGGAGGAGATCCTCTACCCGGCCATGGAGGATTACCAGCTCGACCTGATCATCGGCGAAGGGCCGGCGGCGCGCTCGGTCAAGATCGAGCTGCCCAAGTTCACGCTTGTTGGCGCCACCACCCGGGCGGGGCTCTTGACCACGCCGCTGCGCGACCGGTTCGGCATCCCGATCCGGCTGGAATTCTACGAGCCTCGACGAGCTGGAGCAGATCGTCGCCCGCGGGGCGCGGGTGCTGGGCTTGGGCATGTCGGCGGAGGGCGCCAACGAGATCGCCCGGCGCGCGCGCGGCACGCCGCGGATCGCGGGCCGTCTGCTGCGGCGGGTGCGGGACTTTGCCGTGGTGGCCGAGGCCGAGACGGTGACGCGGGCGATCGCCGACCGGGCGCTGCAGCTGCTCGACGTGGACGCGGCGGGTCTGGACGTGATGGACCGCAAGTACCTGAGCCTGATCGCGAGCCTCGTTCGGGGGCGGGCCGGTGGGGATCGAGACGATCGGGGCGGCCTTGTCGGAGCCGCGCGACGCGATCGAGGACATCATCGAGCCCTACCTCATCCAGCGCGGCTTCGTGCAGCGCACCCCGCGCGGCCGCGTCCTCACCCGACACGCCTACCGCCACATGGGCTTCGCCGAGCCCGAGCCGGACGCGGCCCCGGTCGCCGCCTAGGCCCGGACGGCGGACGGTTCACGACGGGACGTGCCGCGGCGGCGTCCCGTGCGTGCACCTGACGGCCATCGGATTGTTGCGGCGCGCCGACGCGGATGAACTGTCGGCCCAGCGCGGCTCGCCGTCACATGCTCACGCTCGACCAAGAACAGGCGCTCCTCGTCAAGGCCGAGCAGGACATCGCCGCCGGCCAGAAGCGGGACAGCGCGCAGGAGCTGCGGATCCGCGAGATGCGGTTCAAGGGCCGGGACACGCGCCGCGCTGAGGGCCTCCTCGCCACCCTGCAGACGACGCTCGCGCAATGGTACGCGCACCGCCAGGAAATCCTGCGCGCCATCCACCGGCTCGAATCGAGTTAGGGCGCCCGTCAGAGCGGCTTTCGCATCGGTATTGGACTTTCCGGTCGGCGAAGCGCATGCTGCCAATACTGCCGGCCGTTACATATCTGGGCGTTGGTAGCTGAGAGAGTCGTGTGCTCCCGCCTGTCGTGCGAGGAGCGCTGCGGTGACAGACCATTCTTCCAGAAGCCGCTCGCCGGCCGGCTATGATCGATGGCTCATCGAGACGTCCCGGGAAGCCATCCGGCGCGCGCGCGAGCTGCTGGAGCAGACCAAGCCCCTGGTCCGCAATCCGGCGCCGCAGACGCGGCCACCCGGCAAGTCCCAGACCCGGTAGCGCCCGGTTCCGAGATCCAGGACGCCTGTTGCGGCGTTCCCCCAGGGGCGGGGAGCGGCAGAGCATGACCAATCGCGACATCATCGTCATCGGCGGCTCCTCCGGATCGACGGCGCCCCTCAAGACCATCCTGAACGCCCTGCCGAAGGATCTGCCCGCGGCGGTGTTCGTCGTGGTCCATATCCCAGCGCGCAGCCTGGGCCTGCTCGCGACCGTGACGTCCGCGGCGGCCCATCTGCCGGTCCATCCGGCGGCGGACGGCATGACGGTCAGCCCCGGCAACATCTACCTGGGCGTACCCGACGCGCACCTCATCCTGGCGGACGGGCGGATCCGGCTCGGTCACGGTCCCCGCGAGAACATGGCCCGGCCGTCCATCGACCCGCTGTTCCGCTCGGCGGCCGTGACCTACGGCCCCCGGGTGATCGGCGTGCTCCTGAGCGGCCTTCTCAATGACGGAACCGCTGGCCTGGAGGCGATCAAGCGCTGCGGCGGCCTCACCCTCGTGCAGGAGCCGGCGGACGCGATCGCCGACGAGATGCCGCGCAGCGCGCTCTCGGCGCTGGAGGTCGACCTGACCCTGTCGGCCACCCGCATCGGGGACGTGCTCTCGGACCTCGTGCGCGATCCCGCCGGTCCGCCGAGGCCGGTGCCGCCGGAGATCCGCTTGGAGGTCGACATCGCGGCGGGTGCGCGGGTCGACAGCGACGTGATCCGCCGCATCGCCCAACCCGCCGCGCTCTCCTGCCCGCAATGCGGTGGCGTCCTCTCGACGGTGCAGGGGGCAAGTCGCTCCGCTTCCGCTGCCAGGTCGGCCACGCCTTCTCGGCCGAGGCGGTGGCCAAGGAGCAGGAGAACGCGGTGGACGAGGCCCTGCGGGTCGCCCTGCGCATCGTCGAGGAGCGGGCCGAGTCTCGTCCGGCGCATGGCCGAGGACGGGCGCAAGGCCGGGCGGGCCGCGCTGGCGGAGATGTACGACATGCGTGCGGCCGAGTACCGCGCTCATGCCGAAACGATCCCGAAAGCCGTCCTTCTCTCCCTGCCCTCGCCGGATCTCTCGGGTAATGAGGGTGCGCAGCAGGCGTGACGCATGGACCGCCCCGCTCGTCCGGCACTGCGAGTCGGCCGCGTTCATGAGCCCGGGAAAGACGCACAGATGGTGAGGTCCTCGACCGATGCGGCATCACAGGACGGCAGGGCCGCCGTCGTCGCCGTCTGCGCGTCGGCAGCAAGCCCGCAGACGCTCCTGCACCTTCTGCGACAGGTCACGCCGCAGCCCGACATGGCGCTGGTCATCGTGCTGCAGCACCGCGAGGCGCTGGACACGGAGGCGTTCCTGCGGGCCCTGCGCGAAGCCGGGCACGATCCGGGCGCCATCGCGCACGACGCCCCGCTGACGGCGGGGAAGACCTACCTGCCCGATCCCGACGTGATCGTGAGCCTGGAGCACGGCCGGTTCCGGGGCCAGCCCGCCGAGCAGCGGCCCGGCGCTCGCGGGACCATCGACAGCTTCCTCGTGGCGCTGGCCGGCGACGAGGACGGCCACAGCATCGCGGTCATGCTGGGCGGCACGGGTGCGGATGGCACCCTCGGCGTCAAGGCCGTGAAGGAGGCGGGCGGGCTCGCCTTCGCGGAGGCGACCGAGGAGACCGGCTCCAGCGACCTCGCGCACAGCAACCATCCCGCCGCATTGGCCGACGCCGTGCTGCCCATCGACCGGCTCGCGGAGCGGATCCGGGACGGGGTCCGCCAGATCCTGTCCGCAGCCCCGCCCCGTCCCGATGCCGCCGACACCGCAGCGACGCTGGCCAGCATCGCGGCGGTGCTGCGCAAGCGGACCGGCCACGACTTCCACGGCTACAAGCCCGGCACCTTCCTGCGCCGGGTCCAGCGGCGCATGCAGGTCGCCCAGGCCGGTACCATGGCCGCCTACCTGGATCTGCTGCGCGAGCGGCCCGACGAGGCGCACGACCTCTTCAACGACCTCCTGATCGGCGTCACGCAGTTCTTCCGCGACCCGCGGGAATTCGAGCTGCTCGCCCGGGAGGTGATCCCCAAACTGTTCGCGGCCCGGAGCCGGAATGACCGGATCCGCATCTGGGTGATCGGTTGCTCAACCGGCGAGGAGGCCTACTCCCTGGGCATCCTGCTGCGCGAGCACATGGCCACCCTCGACGAGGTGCCGCTGGTGCAGATCTTCGCCACCGACCTCGACGGCCGTGCGCTCGCGGCGGCGCGCGCCGCGCGCTACGCCGCTACCATCGCGCGTGACATGTCGCCGGAGCGGCTGGCGCGCTGGTTCGTGAAGGAAGGCGACACCTATTGCGTGGTCAAGGAGCTGCGGGAGATGTGCATCTTCTCGCAGCACAGCATCATCAAGGACGCGCCCTTCTCGCGCCTCGACCTCGTCTCCTGCCGCAACCTGCTGATCTATCTGGACGCCGAGCTGCAGAATCAGGTGATCCCGCTGTTCCACTTCGCCCTGAAACCGGACGGCGTCCTCTTCTTGGGCAATTCCGAGAACGTCTCCCGCCACACGAGCCTGTTCGCGCCGGTCGAGGCCCGCTCGCGGGTGTTCCGCCGCCTGGATTCGCCCAGCCGCGCGCTGCCCAACTTCCCGTTCACGGTGGCCACCCCGATCGTCGAGAAGCCGCCGGTCCCCAACGCGCCGCTCGGCGGCACCGTCGAGCCGTCCCTGGCCCAGCGGGCCGAGCGCTTCGCGGAGCGCTACGCGCCCGCCTACGTCATCGTCGACGGCGGGTACAACGTCCTGCATTTCTCCGCCCGGACGGGCCGCTACCTCGATCCGATGGGCGGGGCGGCGACGCTGAACCTCTTGCAGCTCATCCATCCCGACCTGCGCCTCGACGTGCGCGAGGCCCTGACGCGCGCCGCCGAGACCGGCGAGACCGTCCAGTTCGACGACAGGCGCATCGGGCAGGACGGACAGAACCTCGCCGTCGACCTCGTTGTCGAAGCCATTGGGGCTGCGTCCGGGACCGTCCGGAACTACGTCGTTCTGTTCAAGGACGGCCGCGCGGCGCCGGAACCGGGGCAGATCGCCGCCAGGGCCGCGTCGTCCGACCAGCAGGCCTACATCCAGCAGATCGAAGCGGAGCTGCGCGACACCCGGGACCGGCTCCAGGCAACCGCCGAGGAGGCGGAGACCACCAGTGAGGAGCTAAAGGCTTCCAACGAGGAGTACCAGTCCCTCAATGAGGAGTTGCAATCCGCCAACGAGGAGCTTCAAACCTCCAAGGAGGAGCTGCAATCGCTCAACGAGGAGCTGACCACGGTCAACGGCGAGGCTCAGCCTCCGGGTGCAGGAGGCTCGGGCGGACCAACAGCGACCTGAAGAACTTCCTCGAGAGCACGCAGATCGCCACGGTCTTCCTCGACAACGAGCTGCGGGTGACGAACTACACCCCCGCGGTCACCGAGATCTTCCACCTCGTCGAGACCGATGTCGGCCGGCCGATCGGCCACATCAAGTCGCGCATCGCCTACGAGGACCTTCAGGCCGATGCCCGCCGGGTGCTGCGGACCGTGGCGGCCGCAGAGCGGGAGATCGAGAGCGCCGCCACCGGCGCGCACTACCTCGTGCGGGTCCTGCCCTATCGCAGCGTCGACAACTTCATCGCCGGGGTGGTCCTCACCTTCGTGGACATCACCGCGCGCAAGCGGGCCGAGACGGCCCTGCGCGAGAGCCAGGAGCGGTTCCGGCTCGTCGTCGAGAACGCCCGGGACCACGCCATCTTCACCCTCGATCCCGAGAACCGGATCACCGATTGGTATCCCAGCGCGGAGGCCGTGTTCGGCTGGACCGCCGACGAGGTGATCGGGCAGCCGGGCAGCATCCTGTACACGCCGGAGGATCAGAGAGACCGCGCGGACGAGAAGGAGCTGGAGGAGGCGCGCCGGGACGGTTCGGCGCCGAACGTGCGCTGGCATGTGCGCAAGGACGGCTCGCGGGTGTTCATCGAGGGCACCACCCGGGCCCTGCACCACGCCGACGGGTCCCTGCGCGGCTTCCTGAAGATCGGCCAGGACACCACGAACCGGCGGCGGGCCGACGAGGCCCTGCGGGCGAGCGAGACCCGCCAGCGGGCGCTGATCGAGGGCATCCCGCAGCTCGTCTGGCGTTCGGTCGACGGGGGACGGTGGACGTGGGGAAGCCCGCAATGGCTGTCCTATACCGGACAGACCCAGGAGGAGAGTGCCGGTCTGGGCTGGCTCGATGCCGTCCACCCGGATGACCGTGAGGCGGCGACGCAAGCTTGGGAGCGGGCGGGGCTCGATGGCTTCCTGAACGTCGAGTACCGGGTGCGGCGCGCTTCGGACGGAGCCTGGCTCTGGCACCATTCCCGCTCGCTGCCGGTGCGGGATGCTTCGGGCCGAACCATGGAGTGGCTGGGGACCTCCACGGACATCGACGCGATCCGCCAGCTCCAGGCCCGGCAGGAGATCCTGGTCAACGAGCTGCAGCACCGGGCGCGCAACCTGCTCGGCGTCGTCTCCGCGGTCGCGGACCGCACCGTGAAGGAGGGCGGATCCGTCGAGGCCTTCGAGGAGCGGCTGCAGGCGCTCAGCCGGGCGCAGGGGCTGCTCAGCCAGGGCAACAACGACACCGTCGAGGTCGGAGCCCTGGTGCGCGCCGAACTCGCCGCTTACGCGGACGAAACGGCGCCCCGCATCACGATCACGGGGCCGGCGGCGGATCTCAGGGCGCGGCAGGTGCAGAACTTCGCGCTGGCTCTGCACGAGCTGACCACCAACGCGGTGAAGTACGGGGCGCTCAAGGGCGAGTCCGGCCGGTTGGCCATCACCTGGGAGGTGATGCTCGACGGGCGCGGGTGCCGAAGGCTGGCCCTGGACTGGATCGAGAGCGGCGTCGACCTGCGCGCCGCCGAGGTGCCCCGGCGCGGCTACGGCACCGAGCTGATCCAGGAGGCGCTGGCCTACGCGCTGCGGGCCGAGGTCGCGTATACGCTGGGCGAGGACGGCGTGCGCTGCCGGATCGAGATGCCCGTCTCCTGATCTGGGTGAACGCGGGGCCGCGCGGCTCGGTTAACATGGTGTGTCCTGGTCGATGACGCCCGGAGGGTTGATGTCCCGCGCTGATGCTCCCCTCGCCGGCCGCCGCATCCTGGTGGTCGAGGACGAGTACCTGATCGCCAGCGAGGTGAAGCGCTGGCTGTTGGCGGCCGGCTCCGAGGTGCTCGGCCCGGTGCCGAGCGCCGATCAGGCCCTCGACCTGATCGAGGCGCGCTGCCCGGACGCGGCGGTGCTCGACATCAACCTGGGCGAGGGCGACAGCGCCTATCCGGTGGCCGACAAGCTCGGCGTGCTGGGCGTGCCGTACCTGTTCGCCACGGGCGACGTGAAGCTCTCCGAGACCTCGGACTACCGCGGCCGGCCGCGGCTGGAGAAACCCTTCGTGGCGCGGGATCTCGTGCTCGCCCTGGCCGAGATCCTCGGCTGACCGCGCCGGCCTCCGGATGCCCGTCCGATACCGTACTGTTCATTCCCGGGAAATATTTGCGGGCCTGCACGGAAGCGGCGGTTAAGCCCCGCTCTGCCAAGTCAGTCCATCCGAACGAAAGCGTGGCGGAGACATGCCGGGGATCGCGTGGGGCCGTATCAAGGCGTCGCTCAGATCGGCCCGCGCCTGGATCGCGCTGGGCGTCCTGGCGCCGGCCGGCGCGGGTCGCATGGCGCACCGAGACCGAATTCGGCCTCACCTTCAGCGATGCGTGATCCCCAGGGCGCGGAGCGGCAACGGCCTGCGGCGAACCGACAGGCCGCTGCGTCTCACCGCGTCGTGAACTCGTAGGCGCGCTCGCCGTGGCTCGCCAGATCGAGGCCGTCATGCTCGGCTTCCTGATCGACACGCAGCGGCGTGACGAGGCCGAGGAGCCGCGCCAGACCGAAGGTGAGGAAACCTGACCAGAGCGCCGTCACCGCGATGGCCAGGGCCTGGACCGCGAGCTGGCCCAGGACCGTGCGGCCCTCGCTCAGCCCGCTTCCCCCGAGTTCGGGCAGCAGAAAGAGCGCGAGCAGGAGCGAGCCCAGGATGCCGCCGACGCCGTGGACGGCGAAGACGTCGAGGGAATCGTCGATGACGAGGTGGTGCTTCACGTACAGGGTCACGAAGAAGCAGACGAGGCCGCCGGCCGCCCCGATCAGAAGCGAAGCGGCCGGCGAGACGAAGCCCGCTGCCGGCGTGATCGTGGCGAGGCCCGCCACGCAGCCCGTCACGATGCCGATCGAGGTGGGCTTGCGGATCTTCACCCATTCGGCTGCCGTCCAGGCCATGGCACCCGCCGAGGCCGACAGGTGGGTGACCAGGATGGCATTCGCGGCGCTCGCATCCGCTGCCAGCGCGCTGCCGCCGTTGAAGCCGAACCAGCCCACCCAGAGCATGCCGGCGCCCATCATGGTCATGCCGGGGTTGTGCGGCGGGGTCAGCGTGGTCGGGAATCCGCGCCGGCGCCCGACCAGGATGGCGAGAAGCAAGGCCGAGATGCCCGCCGTGGTGTGCACCACGATGCCGCCGGCAAAATCCAGGGTCCCGAGCCCCGCGAGCCAGCCGCCGCCCCAGATCCAATGCGCCACCGGGACGTAGACGAGCAGCAGCCATAGGGCCGAGAACAGGGCCACGAAGGGAAAGGCCACACGCTCCGGGATGGCCCCGATGATCAGGGCCGGCGTGATCACCGCGAAGGTCATCTGGTAGAGCGCGAACACGGCTTCGGGGAGCGGCGTCGCGGTGCGCAGAGGCTCCAGATGCGCCAGGAAGGCCTTGTGAAGCGTGCCGATGAGGGCGCCGTCGCCGTCGAAGACCAAGCTGTACCCGCACAGGGCCCAGAGCACGGAGGCGATGCAGCAGATGGCGAAGCACTGCATCAGGACGGACAGAACGTTCCGCGCGTGAACCAGGCCGCCGTAGAAGAGGGCGAGGCCGGGCAGCGTCATGAACAGGACCAGGGCGGAGGCGGTCAGGATCCAGGCCGTGCTGCCGGTATCGGGTGCGGCTGCCGCCGCGAGACTGGGGAGGTGGACAAGATCAGGAGCGCGAGGCCGGACAGGCCACGTGCGGCGGACGACAACATGAGGGGCACCCTTCAGGAATCTGCCGCGCTCTCAAGCAGACTGCCTTCCGGCAAGGCAAGCGCGCACGTGTTCGTGAGTGCGAAGCGGTGAACAAGATGTCGTGTGCCGCCGGATCTCGGCGCCCTGGGAGATGCGTCATCGAGCGCGCGAACGGCTGGTCTTCAGGGCGCGATCCCGCCGGAACCGGCCACCGTTACGCTGGTGGAGAGGTGTGCGGGGACCCGCCGCCGCGAATGACGCGGCCTGCCTCCATCTTGTATGCACTGCACCGCGCTGCGCGCCGTCCGGACATGGAGACAGGGGTTGGCGGATCTACGGCCGCGCCGGTGCGTCTCACCTCACGGTGGTCGAGGCGGAGGCCTGCAGGCTGCCGCCGGGTCGCCGCGACTGGGCTCCGGTCGCCTGCGGCACGCTGCGGCGGCCGGATGGCTGGGTGGTGCAAAACGGGTCGCCGCCCGCGGTGCGGCTGATACCGCGCCAGCCCGCTACCGACGATCCCAAGCGATCGGGCCGAAGGTGCAGGGGATGGTTTCATCAGGGCCGAGGGCGACCTGATCGATGACCGATAAGCCCGGTTCCGGCAGCACTCTGGCTGTCCGACGTCAAACGTCCGTTGTCACCAGGAATGCCTGGTGGAGCTGAGGGGATTCGAACCCCTGACCTCCGCAGTGCGATTGCGGCGCTCTCCCATCTGAGCTACAGCCCCGTCGAGGCGCCGGCCTTGTAGACCGAACCCGATAAACCTTTTTCGATCAACCCGTTACGGCCCTCTGTTAGGCTGCTCTTGAAGAGAATGCAAGACGCTCCCGAGACCCCCGCCGGGGTGCTCTCAGCCGCGCCGCTGTGACACGAGTGTGACAGGATCGGGGGCGCAACCCGGTGATATATCCCGCAGTTCCGGTCGCGGCCCGCGTGCGGGATCAGCAGGGCGCCGCCGCCCCATGCGCCACCCGTCTACCGCCGGATGCGACGAGCCCGGATCAATCCCCGGTCCCGGCCATGGCTGCCGACTGCGCGACCAGACGCCGGATCAACTCCGCCGACGCAGGCCTGCCCAGATGATAGCCTTGCAACAGGTCGACGTGCTGATCGACGCAGATGGCACGCTGCTCTTCGGTCTCAACGCCCTCGACCACGATAGAACATCCGTTATTCCGAATCAGGTCGACGATACTCTTGAAGATCTCCGCGCCTCTCGGCGTGATCGCTGCATGTAAAAATGATCGATCGATCTTGATCGCATCGAACTCGACATCTCTGATGCAGGAGAGTCCAGCGAATCCGGTTCCGAAATCGTCCAGCCATATCTTGACGCCGAGTTGCTTGAGTTCGCTAATCGTCTGCAGGATTTCTGGCTGCCCTTCGATCTGGATGCTCTCCGTGATTTCGATCGCAAGCCTGTGGGGCGCGAGACCATATCCGCCCAGGGTCCTCGCGACGTTGAGAGAAAAGCTGGGTACTCTCAGTTGCACCGGGGACACGTTGACGCTCACCAACGGGACCACATCGTTGGCGAGGAGATCCCGACAGGCGGTCTTGATCGCCCAAAGGCCCAATTTCTCGATGATGCCCATCCGCTCGGCCAGCGGTATGAACACGGCGGGAGAGACCGGTTTGCCGCCCGGCGTCGTCAGACGCATGAGCGCCTCGGCGCCGACGATGGTCCCAGAGGACGCGTCCAGGACAGGTTGATAGACCAGCGAGACCAAGCCTCGGCTCTCTGCCGTCCGGAGCAGGTCAGCGACATTCTCATCCCGGTCCAACCGATCTGCATCATCGCGATCGAAAATCCGGACGCAGTTCCGATTGCTCCTCTTCGCCTCGTACAAGGCTCGATCGGCCTCGGTGATCAGGCTTTCGACACGCGTGCTGGGAAC
Organism: Methylobacterium sp. P31; assembly: GCA_050632875.1. Taxonomy (GTDB): domain Bacteria; phylum Pseudomonadota; class Alphaproteobacteria; order Rhizobiales; family Beijerinckiaceae; genus Methylobacterium. The sequence goes on from JBODSC010000001.1 coordinate 1,676,500, forward strand.
GTCCTGACTGAAGGCTGCGCCGACGCTCACCGTCACGGTGCTGAACTGATCTGGCCGTTGCTCATGAGGAATGTTCAAATCCTCGACGGCTTGCCGAACCGATTCCGAGATCTGCTTCACGTGCTCTCGGTCTCGAGAGGGGGCAACGAGAATGAACTCCTCGCCCCCAAACCGCCCGACCATGTACCCATTCGCTGCGCTCGCCTTCGCCAGGGCGTCGGCCACGGCTACGAGACACCGGTCGCCTCCCTGATGACCGTAAAAGTCGTTGTAGATCTTGAAATAGTCCACGTCGATAAGCACGACGGCGAAACTGGTATTTTGCGACTGCCAATCCCGCCAATAGGCGCGCAGCTCCTCATCCACGGCTCGTCTATTCGGAAGCCCTGTCAGCGCGTCCGTCGTCGACAAGCGTAGCAGCGCAGCACCCCGCTCCACCGCCTCGTTTTGCCGGATCTGGGCACGGGCGGAATTGATGAACACCAAGTAGCGTTCATTGTTGAGATTCCAGTTTACATAGAGCGTCAGGATGTACGTCGAAGCATACAGAGATCCGAGCGCAACCGAGTACTCGAAGCTGTTGAAACGGTATCCCAGCAGATCCAGCTGAGAGAGAAGAAGGATCGTTGTCGAGGATAGGGCGGCGACCGCGAACCTGAAATTGAAAAACACGTTCTGGCCGATCATGAAGATCACGCCATACGTCGCATAATATGACATGTTCTCATGATGCAGACTTCGACTGGAGATCATCAGCCACACAAAATACGCCAGCACTGTCGCTGACGCACAATGCGCCTCGATCCAGAGAGACCGAGTGCCGCGTCGAAACAGCAGTTCAGTCCCGACGATGAACAGCGAGCCGATCGCAATCCGGGCCACGAGGTTCGGGCCGAAGACGTCTCGGACGAGCACGAAATCGGTCAGGGCAAAGCTGATGTAGACCAACCCGGCGATATGGGCGGAGATCCGAGCGCTTCGCCGGCGCCAAGTCTCACGCTCTGTTCCATAGAGGTTTCTCAGGCTGCGGCAGCTCCGCACGTACCACGGCCTGCTCAGCTCCTTGTCGAGCAAATCGCTGAGACCCGGTACCATCGTCGTATCAGCCCACTCTTCCGCTGCGATCATCCCGCAGCGGATCGCCAAATCCCCAGTTCACTCAGCTGTGTTTCGTGAAGATCTGGCGGAAGAATGGGATGCGGCCGTTCACAAACTCTTATCGGGGGATGCTTTCCCGATTGTTGTCGACGACGTGGTCTGTCAGGATTCTTGTAAGCATATCAGCCGCCGAGAGCCCGTGGATCTGCTTAAGTGCCAATCAGTCCGAAGGTGTGAGGATAGGAATAGACTATCTGAGTGGCATATATGCTTTCGTCGAGAATATTTTATCAATAGGTTTTATATCGTGACACTGGTGTCGGGTATGCATGGCCGACGCCGCGCCACGAAATGGTTGGCCGTATTGCGAAAACAGTTACGAGTTCTTGCGGTGACATCGAGGGACCGTGTTTTTTGCCGCGTGATCGCCGTCTGAGGTGGCCTATTTTGACCGCCGGGCGACATTGTACGAAGAAAACCCCTGTAACAGCCGGCGTAAATTCGCTGATCTGCAGAAAATTGCCCGAATTTTGGTGTATCTTAAGGCCTATGCGACACTGCTGGGCTAAATATGTGCTCGCGTAATGCCGCTAATTGTCTCCAGGAGACCTGTGGACCACGTCGGCCTGCGGCTTTGCGGTGATCCGATGCTTCGTGTTAACCATTTGCTAAGGTTAACGCGTCGGGGCTACGGGCCACATGGACCGGTTGAGGGGCATTCTCGCTGAAGCGCAGGCGCGACTGGCCATCGATCCAAGCGCAAGCACGATGGATTGGTTTGCCGCGGAGCTGGGCGCCTCTTTTGACGAGGCGGTCCTCGAAGGACAGCTGTCAGAATTTCAGCGATTCTGCCGGTCCCACCCGCTCGCCGAAACGTTCATGCTAGATCCGTATTCACGGCGCGCCTTTGAAAAGCCCCGTGGATATGCCGGTGACGCGGTGATGTTGGACTATATCTATCGGCCCAACCGCTCGTCATTGCACGGCCTGGCCGGTGCACTGCACGAAGCGACGACGACATTGCCGAATGCAAAAAGCATCCTCTGGCGCCAGGACTATCTGGCAACTCTTGTTGAGCGCAGCATGCGTACTCGGGATGTGGCCGACGTTCTCTCGGTCGCCTCGGGGCACATGCGTGAACTGGACAGACTGAGAGACATCACAGCTCAAACGAATGTGAGATTCACGGCGCTCGATCAGGACAAAGCTTCCATCTCGGAAGCGAAAGCGGCCTATGCCGAGTACGAGATTGTGGGAAAAGTCGCCAGCTTCGCATCATTGATCAGGAACAGGAAGATCTCTAAAAGGTACGACCTTGTATACTCTGCGGGTTTGTTCGATTATCTGCATGATAATATTGCCATCGCTCTCATCAAGGCGATGCTAGCTCGGCTGAAGCCCGGTGGCGTGATGTCGATCGGAAATTTCTCGCGCAATAGCCACGGACGTGGCTTCATGGCTGGCTTCATGGATTGGTGCCTGATCTACAGAAACGAGGATGATCTACGCTCCCTGGCCGATGCGGCTTGTCCAAAAGCCTCCCACCGTATCTTCCGTGATCAGCCTGGCAATGTCGTGTACCTGGAGGTATTCGCCGACCGGGAAGAGCGGTGATGGCCTTGGCTGCGCAGCATGCTCTTTGGCGCTGACAGAGACACTTTGGTCGGGGTGGGCTTGCCTTCACCGCCGGGTTTGTGGACGCCGCAGTCTTAACCGGTCTGACCGGCCTCTTCACGGCACACGTGACGGGCAACTTCGTGCTGATCGGTGCGGAGTTGATTCCGACATCCAGCGGCGTCCTCGCCAAGCTGCTCGCCCTGCCGGTGTTCATCCTGGCTGTCGCACTCACGCGTCTCATCGCCCTCGGTTTGGGGCGAGGATCGGAGCCGCTGCGGCCCTTCCTGGCGCTCGAGGCCGCCGTTCTGACGGCCTTCGCGACAGTAGGTGTCACCCCTGTCGCCGCTCGGCTCACCGGACGGCGTCGAGGCGATCAGCGTGGACATGCTGGGTGTCGCCGCTATGGGCATTCAGAACGGGATCAGCCGTCTGGTAATCGGGCACTTGGCCGCGACGACCATGATGACCGTGAATGTCATCCAGGCCGTGATCGACCTGACCGACCGGCTCTGCGGGGCGAAACTCAGCGGCCAAGCCAGCACCCGCTTGCGGAGAACGCTCTCGGCCGTGCTCGGCTTCGCAACAGGCGCACTCGCCGGCGCCTTCGGTGCCGCGGCCCTGTCCTTCTGGTGCACACTTGTCCCAGCCCTCATCCTGCTCGGGATGCTGATCACTCCGAATCAAGTTTCCAGGCCATGAGGAGCCGCTTTGGCCGGGCGCAGCTCCTAGCGGCGGATGCTGGTGGTTCGACGCTGACACTCGGTGCCCACACGCGAGGTCCGTGACGGGTGAGGAGCGTCGGCTCAGCGTCCATCGACGAGGTTTGCCGGGGCGCGAGTCATTCTCTTTGAGCGAGATCCGGTCCCCTATGGCCGGTACAAGTTTTGGCGCGACATCGGCTCAGGAATTCAAACGGAACTGAGCGCAGCCGCCAGTCCGATGCCCCCGACCAAGATCAGCGCGCATGCCCATGTAGCCTCGAGATTGAACCAGCTTTTGGCGATGAATTTCGGTCCCAGCCACTCGTAAACGGCAAAGGCCATGGCTCCGCCGGCGAGGGTCATCGCCATGGCGTGCGCCGCCGCGACGATCAGCGCCACCGCAAGATTGCCGCCGATGAGATCGGTGGCTGCTTGATGACCGAACTCCGCGTCCCGCCCTCGGCACAGTCCCAGGTAGACCGGAACGAGCATGAGGCCGGCGCCGTGGGCGGTTGCGACAGCAAAGGACCACAGGGCGAGTTGCGTTGGTTTGAGACGTGCGAGCAGGCGGGGATGTCGCCGGCTAACCAGCAAGTATGCACCGGCCGCGACGACAGCGGCAGCAGCCACGATGCGGATAGCGCCCTGCCAGGTCACGAGCGCCGTCATGAGCCCGAAGGGCAGCAGAATCCCTGCTGTGGCCAGCAAGTGGCCACCGGCGAGCGAGCCGAGGGCTGAGGCGAGATTGCGTCGGCCGCGGCCCATGAGCGCCGCAGACACGGCCAGCGGCCAGCCCATGCCGGGGCTGAGGCCATGGTAAAGACCACTGGCAACGATGACCAGCCATAGACCGGATGTGCCCCAGTCGGTCATGCGGAAGGATAGCAGAAGGAGTCAGTCGAGCAGTCGCCGCCTTCAAGGCGGATTTGATGAGATCTGTAGCCGGCCGGGAACTTGACGTCGAAGCCGCCATCAAGCGTCAAGCCGCCGTTTTCACCGACATCGGCCTTGAGCATCGCAGCTGGAACCCCACCAGGATAAAATTGGTCATCCCATGTCGAGTATAGCGAATTGGTGAAATATACCCGTTTGCCGTCGCGGCTGATCTCAATCATTTGAGGTCCGCCGCGCAGCTCGTGTCGCGGCGACTGTTTTGCTTTCGGCTTTATGCCTCCGATCTGGATCGAGCCGGAAAGCTTCGGATTCATTGGATCGGTTACGTCATACTGGCGCAACTCGCCCGTCCCCCAGCATGACACGTAGAGGAAGCGGTCATCGAGCGACAGATCGATGTCGGTTACGAGCGGCGGGACGGCGCCGAAGCCCTGAAGCAATGGAGGAAGGTCTTCCTTGTCGGCGGGCTCCGGGGAAATGGATGCCGTCTTCTTGCAATGAAACGTTCCGCCCTCGCGCCACCACGTCCAGATCGAGCCCTCGAGGTTTGTCGTGTCGATCACAACACCAAGGAACCCGTACTCCTTCTTCGGATCGTGAGCGGGCCGAACCTCCAGGGCCATCTGGTGATTGGCGCCTAAGTCGATGGTCTGCACGTTGCGGCGGGCCCGCAGGTCCCAGAAATGGACGCGGTGCCCGTAGCGATGGGCGAGCAGGTCTTCGGGAACGATCCCGTTCTCGAATTGCGGCGGCAGCCCCCACTCGCTCGAGACCATGTAGTCCCGTGGCAGGTTCCACCAGAAATCGTAATGCTTGTCCTGCGCTCCACGATCGAGTTCCCAGCGCCCGACCACGTCGAACGTTTCACAGTCCATGATGAAGATGCCCGGGGGGCCGTCAGTTCCGTTCGGCCCAGCGCCGCCCAATGCCGAGACATAGATCCCCTCAGGTCCACAATGGACTGTATGGGGTCGCGAGTAGCCAGTCTTGCGGAAGACTTCCTCTGGTTCGATGATTTTGTGGATCGCAGCCCTGGTTGGATCCGGCTTCGTGTCGATCACATAGATGCGCGAGGATCGCAGTCCGGGGATGATCAGGTAGCGCCGCTCAAGAAAGGCATGACCGCTCAGAGGAGAAAGCGCCGAAGAGCAAGCATTCCATCCGAAGTGGTGAAACTCGTCACCTGTGTTGGGCATCATCACGGTGTGAACAATCTCGCCGTAGTGCCCGGATTTAGCGTCGAGATCGACCACAGCCAGACCATCGGGACGCGAGGCGTCGCCACTCAGCAGGAGCGTGTAGGCATATCTCTCGACGGGCGCCTCCATGGCGAGTTTGGCCGTCGCATAAAAGGTGGGATCCGGTCGAACGGTCATGTTGCGTTTCTCCCGGGCCGGGGCGTCAGACGCGCCTACCGAGGCCAGATGAGTTGGCCTTCATGGACCATGCGCTCCGAACATCATGGCTGCAAGCAAACGTTCGGAGCTTCTCATCTCTATGCGCCTTTGGCTCACCGGCGCCTCGTTGCGCTGTTTGGCCTCGAGCCAGAGCTTCGACGAGGGGCCGCAATCTCGGTAATCTGCACGTTGAGCACTACGGCGCCGGTCGGCCTGCCATCTTCGCAAGCGAGCGAAAGAAGCGTATCTTTGCGCGAGCCGATGTCTCAATGGGTTCTGCAGGTTACATGCTGACCGACAAGGGAGGGCCATCGCATGACCGCTGCGACATCCCCTTCAGAGGCGAGCGGCGCGCCCCATTATCGGGTGCAATTCATCGACCTCGAAGGCAACGTGATTCGGACCGAGCGTTTGCTCGCTGCCACCGATGATGAGGCGCTGGCTCTCGCGTCCACAATGACGAATGGTCACGCCGTCGAACTCTGGGACGGTCTCAGGTTCCTCGAGCATTTCGACGCCACGTCTCCGCACTTCTGAACAGAAGGGCAGCGGGAACGAACTCCGCTCTGAGCGTTGATGTGTGTTGGTGTCGGCTGGCGGTTGGCCGGCCCGTCGCGTAACGAGCCGCTCGGGATCGTCGTTGTCTTGGCGACCTATCTGTTCGACCTGCACAGTGACAGCCTGTCGTCGTGGGACGACGACGGGCGAGAGTGTGCCAGCCCCGAGGAGATCGTTCGGCACGCCGCCGAGATGCTGACGCATGCCCTGGTCGGCACGAGGGACGATCATGCGGTGGTCTCGGTGCGTGATGCGGACGGCACGTTGATCCTGACGGTGACGCTCAACCGGCGGACGGGACTTCGCAGCGAGTGGGCTGCCCAGCCTCGAACTCGAACTGATTTCGGCAGCGATGCATCGGAGTCCTAGGGTCTGAACTCAATCAGCTTGACCGTGGTGATGTCCGAGATGGGTGGGTTGCGGAAGTTCGATGAGTTCACCTCCGGTTCGGTCAGCGGACAGGTTCCCAACTCGCTCGGCCCAGCGCGCACTCCCAGTTCGACGTGTCCGGTTCTCCGAAGCGGACCTGCTCATGCTACCCAGGAAAGAGGCGACCGTGACGGCGGCCCGCATAACTATAGTGCGCAAGACCATCAACGTTGAGCGTCGATGATCGTGTCTTCGTTAGCCTGGATGATCCGGGCAAGCATATCGTGCAATGTCGAACGTTCGATATCAGACAAAGGAGATACAATCCGGTCGATTGCATCAATCACGGCTGGCTTGAGTCGCTGTCTGACCTCGTATCCGTCCTCGCTCAATCTGTATCTCCCTTCTTCACCACTTTGCTGGGAGACCAGCCCTCGCGTGGTAATGCGATCCAGGATGCTGCTGGCCAGCGCAGGCTTCATGCCCATTCGCACGGCTAATTCGTCCGCTGTAAGGTCAGGTGCATCATCGAGCGATGCGATCGCCGCGTACTCGATAGTCGCGAGGCCGACTTGCGAGGTGATATTCAGTAGAGCCGACTCGCAGACGGACTCAAAGCGACGCGCCAAGTGGAAGAGAATGCGGCGATGAACGGTTGGTATTTCCCCACGCTTGTACTGATGACTTGAAGCTAGAAATACCTCCATAGGATTCGGCAAATTTTTGAGGCTCATGAATACCGTACGGCTCGAACAGAACGCCGTTCAACTTCGAAACGAACTGGTATGCAACGTTCGAGAGGCATACGCGACCTGCTGGGGCAATTGCTTGAAGGCGCGCGGCGATGTTGACGGCATCGCCGAACAAATCTCCGTATCGAACAGACACCTCGCCTATATGAAAGCCGATCCTGAACGACCCTTTTCTACTAGGCTGAACGTCTTCGTTGGCCAGAGCAATGCGCGCCTGGATGTCGAGTGCCCCCTGTAATGCGTCGAGGGCACTGGAAAATTCGATCAGCAGGCCGTCCCCGGCCGTATTTGCGATTCTACCTCCAAACTGCCTGACAATCGTCTCAGAAATGGAGCGATATCGGGCTAGCAAACGAAGAGTAGACGCTTCGTCTTCGGCCATAAGTTTTGAATAACCGCACAAATCTGCACAGAGGATTGCGGCGAGACGCCGTGTTGGCGGGGCGACTGCATTTTCGCGTTGCATCGGGAACTCCCTAGCCCAGACTATATGCCTGCTCGTATAGGACGCAATCGGTGGCCAGATGAGGTGGCTTGGCCGCTCGCGAGTACGGGTCATGATTAGACGCCGACCGAAGCTGGATTCAACGTCTGAGAATGGTCGATAGCAGCCATCTCACGCTCAAGCTGATTGGGTTCAGACCCTAAGAGGTCGCTCCGGTTCTGCTACTCCTGTCCTTCTTCTCGATGTGACGGAGGTGTGGAGGTAGAATTCATACAATTCTCCCAACATCACCGCTCACCACTTTAAGGGAAGTATCTCCACACCTCCACCACTTCGGGGCGGGGAAGAAGACTGGCGGATTTCGATCTCAGCGGGAGGTGCGGATGCGACGTATCTCGTACGGGGAAATTACCGGCACCTGCCGACTTCCCACTCACCCGACTTCGGCGTTCATCGCCTTAGGGCCTGAACTCAATCAATTTAACCGGTCTAACGGCCGCTTCCGATTTTCAACAGTCTTCAGTGGGATATCGCACCTTTGCTCCGCGCTCAGTTCCGATTGTCTCTTCTGATCAAGCAGTTCACGCAAAAACTGCAAGAATGGCAGGGTTGGTTCTGACGGCAACGATCAGGCGAGGGAGAGGGCTATGTCGTATCTGAAGTTGGCGGGGCTTTCTGTCGCTGCGGCTCTCGCGCTTGGGCTGGGAAGCGGCGCAATGGCTGCTCCACTCAGCAACTCTCGGCCTGCGGTTGAAGCATCTGGCGTAGCAGACGGGTTGATCCTCAAGGTGCAGACCCTCGGCATGGAGCGTCGGCACGAACGAAGGATGGGTCGACACGAGCGGCGAATGGACCGGCAGGTAAACCGGCAGGAACGGAGGATGGATCGGCACGAGCGACGGATGGAGCGGCACTACTGATATGCCCCGCAGCGCTGTTTAACAGCGCTGCAAACCACCGCCTAGCGGTCCCTCACGCGATCAAGCTGATTGAGTTCAGGCCCTAGTACTCTGCGGGCCCTATTCAACGTCGCTGCGCAGAAATGTGCAGCCCAGTCCACGATTCACTTTACAGCCGCCGACCCGAGCCGGGGAACCAAGAAAGGTGGCTCTGCGAAGTTCGGTTCGGGTATCAGCATCGTTGGTCCGCATTCCGGGGCGGGCCCGCGAGAATGCCGGTGGCTATGGTAGCGGTTCAAATCCGACGCTTGGTACCCGCAGCGAGGGCTGCTTGCGACCCCAAGCAGACCCTCACGATGTCCGTTACGTGGCATTCCGACTTGCCGGTCTGCTATGATCGGTTCGGTTGAGCAGGTTCGATTTGGATGACCGCAATGAACATCCAAAGCAGGCTGATGGCCATGGTTCGCCTGGACCATACCCAAATTGGGTAGCCGCGCTGCTCGGAACTCTATAGCGAGCCGCACCGTATGAATTGAGCGGTCTATATGGGTTGAGCGGTCTGTGTCCGGACCGCGTGGATCTCAGGTGGGAGGGTCTATGCGTCTTCTCATCCGCATCATCATGGCGGCCAGTCTGATCACGGCCGACGCCGCTCAGGCCGCTTCCCTGACCGAGGCGCAGGGTGAAAGGCAGGCCGCCAACGAGCGGGCGGCAAGTTACCAGGCGCGCTTCAAGAACATCTTGGATCGCGACGAGAGAACCTGGCGGCGTCTCTCCGCCTCGATCTGCGCCGGGTGTGGTTCGCCTCCGCCGCCTCTGGAGATCGACAAAACCAAGTCTTTGTCCATGCCGACCCGTCGTGAGGCGGATACACGGACACCGGACACCGATAGGACAGCCTCAACGTCAGCCACACAGCCGGCTTCGATCCAGAGCACTGCCCTGCAGGAGCGTAGGAAGGGGCGCACCCGTGTGGTCCGGTCTACGCGCAGCTCTGTCCGCGTGACGGCGCGAGTACGACGGTACGCTCGGTACGCGCACCTGCGCATGATCCGGCACCAGAGACGCTTGGCTCTTCTCCAAATGCGGAAGCAGCGGCAGGCTCACGCCCTGCTCGCATCTCGGGCGCGGCATCATACTCATCACGTGAAGCTGGCAGCCTGGTCGTTTAAGCCACATCCTCATCACGTGAGGCTGGCAGCCTGGTCGTTTAAGTCGCCGCTCTCGGCTTGGGTCGCGATGTGGACGAGGCTCACGGCTGGCTTCCAGCGCCCTCGGCGTCAGGATCAGCAGGCGGGAAGCTGGCGCCGGCGGTGAACCGCTCCGGGTTTTCCGGAGGCCGTTTCGTAGGTTCCGCTTCGGCAGCGCAGGCAGAATAGCCGAAGCGGAGAACGGCCCGAGATCCTGTCCGCTGAGGTTTGCTTCGATCAGCGGACAGGCGTACCGGCGGACGGGGTCTTAGCGGGCGGTTTCGACCTGCCCTCCAGAGTGCTTGGCGAGTTCAGCCCGGAGTCGCGCCACCTCTGCCTCGTGTCTCGCGGCAGATGCTTCGAGCCGCGAGCACAGATGGTCGTAGAACGAGCGTAGCGACTGCGTCAGGCGCATCATCGGTTCCTCCATCGTGACAGTCGTTCACCCCCACACGGTGGCCGGCGATCCGATCACGCGGCGGGTGAACCTCGAACCAAGACCTTGAGATTGGTTGCCACTGGCCTGCCGCCAAGACCGGCTCGCGACGTGGCTCGGCGGCCTTTGCGCCAGCATCGGTGCACTTTGGGCATACCCAAACCAGACCAACCGCTTCTGGCTTTAACGTCTGGTTCCGGCCACAGCGCAGAAGCCCGCTGCTCGGCCATTTCCTCCGCCGTCTATTCATCATTGTCGTACTCGGCCTGTAGGCGCAGCCGGCGGTCCTCCATGAGCGCGAGGGCGTGCCGGAACTCCGCGAGCAGCTCCTCGGCCTCAGTGGTATCGTGCCCTTCGGCCTTCAGCCTCGCGACGAGGCGGGCCTGATTGCGGACACGCTCCGTCCCTTCCGTGACGTGCCGGATCGCCAATTCGAGGTCAGCGGGCAACGGGCTGATCATCGCCGGTCTCCTCCGGGAAGCTCAAGCGGTGTGTCGTCAATCAGATCATAACGCGCTGCATGGGCTTCCAGACGTCCGTACCGGCAGCGGATGCCGGCGAGCGGGCCAGGACAGAGGCGACCTGCGGACCGGCCCACACAGCCTTGCCCTGCGGCGTGGGGATCTCGCGCCGGGTCAGCTCACGGGCGACGACAAGCAAAAAGGATGCAGTCTGCTAAAGGCGCACCCATAGCGAACCGACAGCGCCGGTTCCGGTCCCCATACCCAAACCGAACTGGACGCACAGGCCGCATTGAGTGTGCCCTTGCCGATCGCTCGGCCAAAACGGATTGTGGCCCCGCTGCGTGTCAGAGTTGAGGACTTTCTCAACGTTGAGGTCGGGCCAATGAACCGGCGGTGCTTTCTCGGATGCGTACTTGCGAGCCCCGGCATCTTGCCGTTGAGGACCGCGCGAGCCAACGACCAGCCAGTCCGCGTAGGCTGGCTGACCGCACAGAGGCCTTCTAGCCTCGAGCCTTACATCGCAGCCTTTCGTCAAGGCTTGGCCGAGCAAGGCCTTGAGGAGGGACGCAATCTCACGATCGAGTATCGCTACGGCAACGATGATCTAAGCCGCGTCCCCGATCTCGCCAATCAGCTCGCCAAGGCCGAGGTAGCAGTTATTCTGGCGCAAGGAGCGGCCGTAACGGTACTCTCGAAGCTGAACCTTCCGATCCCGGTCATCTATGCCTTCAGCGGTGATCCGGTTTCTGCCGGTCTCGCGAGCAGCTACGCCCGTCCGAGCCGCAACATGACTGGCGTGACCTTCATGGCGGCCGAACTTAACAAAAAGCGTCTTGAATTCTTGCGCGAGATAGTTCCCGGCCTCCGCCGCGTCGCGCTCATCGGCAATCCGGAGCATCCAGGAGAGCAGCTTGAGCGCTCCGTCTCCCTAGATGCTGGCCGGCAGTTCGATCTTTCAATCGACTATTATCCAACAAAAACCAGCGATGCTTTGACCGACGCCTTCACGCGATTAGCGGCGGATCCGCCGCAAGCGCTCTCTGTCTTCGCGGATGGTTTCACTCTGCAGAACCGTGTGCGCCTCATCGATTTCGCTAATCAGCTTCGAATACCTGTGATCTCAGGGTGGCCTGTTTTCGCCCAAGCCGGTGCTATCTGCACCTACGGACCCCGTCTCACGGAGTGCTACCGACGCCTTGCCGCCTATCTCTCGCGCGTCACAAAGGGTGAGCAGCCAGGTAGTATTCCCATAGAACGACCCGCCACGTTCGAATTAGTTTTAAATTTGAAAGCTGCAAAAGCGCTCGGCATCAATGTACCGGCGTCTGTTCTGGCGCTCGCGGATCAAGTCATCGAGTAGATGCTCACCTTTGTTGCCGTTGCGCCGGTACCAAGGTCAGGATTGTGGCGGCTTCCCGTCTTGCTGGTCCGGTTGCGTTGGACCGCTCGATATTCAACCAACGACCCGTTTGGGTCGGAAGCAGTAGGGAGTGATGGTCTGCAAAAGGCTCACCCATAGCCAACTGAGGGCGCTGGTCTTCGTCCGCATACTAAAACCAGGCCAACCTCTACTGGCACGCAATCCCGGTTCCGGCCGTACCGCGCAAGGCCGCTCACCACCCGTTGCGGACCTCGCGGAAGGGTACCGAGCGTCAGATTTGGCCCAATAGGTGAAAGAGGGCGCACCCGCTGTAGCGCAGATGCACGATAGAGAGCGACCAAGTCTGTAACCCGCAATGGGAAACCTGTGACCTCCTAGCCGCTTGGCACGGCATGTCTGGATCTCGCCGCCGCGCCATTGTCGCTGAAGACGAACCCCTTATCCGCATGCAGGCCGTCACCATGCTCGATGCGCTCGGCTTCGAGGTCTTGGAGGCGGATTGCGCTCACATCACGCTCCATCATCTGGAGCGCAGCGAACGGGTCAGCCTTCTCTACACCGATGCCCGGATGCCAGGGGGCATGTCCGGCTTCGACCTCGCACACACTGTGGCGCTGCGCTGGCCGGAGACCGGGATCATCGTATGCTCGGGTTGGGAGCAAGACATCGAAGGGCTGCCCGAGGACGCGCACTTCATCGCGAAGCCCTGCACCGAGCAGAGGTTGCGCGAGGCGTTGGAGGCCCTGAGCCTCCAGTGAGAGGCACAAACGCTTCTTCGGGCGAATCGTGTCGGCGTCGACCTGCTGACTCATCGGCGCTCCCGTGGTGAGCACGTGCGCCGCCCGTGACTGGCATCGCTTGACGCCTAACGCGAAGCGGAGCTGTTCCCACAATGGAGGCTGCTGAGCGGTGCGGTCTTGCCGGTTCTCTGAAGGTGGGAGCGCCTTGGTAAAGCACCCCCACCTCATTCCTGATCACTTCTTGGCCATCGGCTTGTTGGCTTGGCCAGAGGGCCTGTTTGATTGGCTGCTGGCGCCATCACGACCCGTCAGCCGCCCCACCGTCTTCCTCAGTAAGTGCGTGACGTCGTGTGTCATCTCGGACACGGACTTCATGTTAGCCTCCCGTCAGAAAGCGCAGAGGCTGCGCCTCATGAACAACGACGAAAGGCCGTCTTGCGTTCGATCGAACCCTTGACGCGCGACTTCTCCCAGCTCTTCGTGAGAGAGCTACCTTGCAACAATCACCGCAAAGGGTCTGCCGACAAGCTAATGCTTGGCCGTTAGCGCCTGATCGATTTTTGCCGCGAGGATGAAATCATTTTCGTGGAGGCCGTTGATCTTGTGGGTTTGCAGCGAAACGGTCGCGTAGCCCCAGCCGAAGGTTATGTCAGGGTGATGCCCCTCGGTCTCGGCCAGCTCGGCAACACGCTGCACAAATGCGAATGCGTCCGCAAAGCTATCGAATTTGAAGCTACGCTCGATCCGGTGCGAATCGTCGAGCAAAACCCACTCTGGCGTTTGCTGGCGGTGCGTCTCGGCCTCCTCGGCATTGAGCGGCGGAATACCGCCGCGGCAGGGCGTACAAGATTTCGTGATGAGCTGTTCGGGATGTGCAGACATGGAGGCGTCCTCCAAAGGCTACGTTGATTTTAACACCTTTGCGCCGACGCGCCATGAACTTCCTGCCCATCCGAACCTGCACATGCGCCTGTGCGCCAACTCTCGCCTTCGGCTGTAGGCTGAAGCTGTCACAAAAAGCCGAGCCGCAAGCATCCCAACACGGTCAAGGTTACGGCACTCGCGATGAGCGTTCCTTTTGTGCCATCGAAAAGTGGATTGCGCGCCGGCGTCATCAAGCTCATGGCTGCCTCCCGTTCTGCTGCGGAGAGTGCGCCGATTGCTGGCCGATGTCACTGAGGACATTGCGGCATCGCAGTGGCCCCGATCGTGCTGCCCGACCCTAGGCCGTTCATGTGGAGGGCGACCGAGTGCCCTTGAGGCGTATCCCCGCAGCCTAGTGACCGAACATTCCCTGTACGACGTTCCGGCTACCATTCTCGGCCGCTATGCAATAGTAACGAGAGTGATACGCGTGATCTGTAGGACGCGAGAGCAATAGTCGTTGTCCGCCATAGGCGGAATACCGAACCGCCTCCAAACCAGGACAGGCGCTTTGGCGTATGTTAATCCGGCAGATAGATGGCCCTTTGGTAGGCCGGCACTGCCACCACGCCAATAATCTTTTCGCTTCCGTCAAATAGCCTTCCAAGGCGGGGTCCGCTCGCGGAAAAACTGACAGAGGTTGCTTTCTTGCCTTCTGGCGTAATGCTGTGAACGGTGTCCGACGTCAAGTCCGCCTTGTATATACGGTAGAAATCCGGCCTAATCCCAGAATATACACGCGGTTCCATGTGTGACTTCGTGCCTATGCCGAGCTGATACTCGGTCGAGAACGACAGGCGCTCACCGCTGTCGGTCGTGAAACTCCAAGCCTCGCGCCTGTTTGATTGGCCATCCTTTGCTTCGACCTGTTTGCTCATCGCCACTTTAGCGGTGGTGTAGGCCCCGTAAGGACCAGGGGTAGCCTGCGATGGTGGCACGAGGCCGTCAACGACCATGAAAGTGCTGACCCCGCTCTGAGCATGCTTCGCGAGGACGCCGACGACCACATACGAATCGTGGAACGGGATCGGCTTGTTGTCGGCGTCGGTGGCGGCGAGTCCCTCGATAAAGACCAGGGCGACATTGGCACCTTGGAGCAGTTTGGTGCCGGGATTCAAAGCCCATTCTTTTGGCAGAATTTGCTCAAGTTTATTCTCTGCGACCTGAAGGTATATGTAGGTGCGCATCTCGGTCGATGACTGCACAAGACGTTCGGCGTGAGATGCGCTGCCGGCCGCCATGAAAGCTGTCACGCAGACGGCACGTGTTAGAAGGGCGGCGGTTTGCATCGGCGGTTATCTCTCCTGCTCGACCGATGTGTTACTCCACCGGCGCGTCGTATGGCCGCAATCTTGCGGAGTTAAAGAACTCGTTCTTGCGGCAAGGTCAATTTAGCCGATTCGTTTAGTAAGACAACGCCGAATGTGGTGCTCTTGAGACATGCGGCCTACCGCTCAGTGGTGTTCACTTCTCGTTCGATGCAGAGGTCACGGGCGCGTGTAGGGGTTGAGATGTTTGCCAACATATATGTCGGGACTTGCGCGAGCGGAAAAGCGATCGGCCGCGGTGATTCGGGATACGGATAGATTGCGGGCGGTGCGACGGAATACACGTTCGTCGAGGTAGCTCAGTTCAGCCTCAAGCTGATCATCATCCAGGTCGACATACCAAGATCGCTGCGCGCCACTCCACCGATAGCGTCGTGCCTTCAGCAGAGCGTTGGCTTCCATAGGCGAGCCATGGGCCCAAATCCGCACCGTCGACTGACGGACGGCTTCCAGCAAACACGAGAGTGATAGCCGTCCTGACACTCTCAACGTCGCCGCCAACAGGCGGAGTACAGCTTGGCAGTCGCTGATCGCACGATGACCGGCATAGAAGTAGCCGTAGTCCAGCAGCAGGTAGCTGAGCTTCGTGCCTTCGTGACCCTCAGCTCGCCACGGTATCTGGGTGCATGAACACGCCCAGTCCTTCTGTGCGAAGATGGGCCAGCGACGTTCACACATCGGTCGGTCGAACGTGGCGTAATGAGCGATGACGAGTGTGGCGTCGGCAGCGAACGCCTGCGCGGCTGCATCGTCGATTTGGTGCCCGGCGATGTCACCGTCGGAGATCCCAGTCAGCCGCGTAACCTCAGGCGGGATCGGTCTGCAGGGCCGGTGAAACTGGCTGAATGTGTCGATCGCACGGTGGATGCGGCCGCTGGCGCCATATTCAAACTTGAGCATGCCCAGCTCGATTACCTCGTCGTGTGCCGGATCAGTGCCGGGCGTCTCGACGTCGACAATGAGGCCCGTGAAGGTTGGCTCACTCGGCGTTTCGGAGTGACCCGTCCAGGGATCAAGTCGCCGGAGAACTCGGTAGCGGCCGGTCGCCTCCAATTCGGCGGCCATGGCGTCGAGTGACGTGTTCACGATCCTCCAGTCCTGCTTTCAGCGTTCCTCAGCCCATGCCCAGCCGATCGCAAGACGAGGTTGGTAGGACGGGGTGTCGCCTGGCCCCAATGCTGCCGGAAACTGGCAGCTCAGCCGTACTTAGGGGCGGAAAAACAGCCTAAAGACCCTGATGCAGCCTGAAATTCTTCAGCCGCGAAGGCGCTGCGCTATTTGATCGCCGACAGATCATCAGAGTTGCGCCGACTGGATCAAATCGTCTGGGGTCGCTGTTGTCATAGCTAAACGCTGCAGGAATGCCAGCGGCTGCGACACGCCACACGTCAGCCGAAGGCGTCACGCCTGCGGACAAAAGTCCAGGAGGAAGCTCATGGCTGATCAGGGCGCCGGCGGTGATCGGGTGCAATCGCGTCGGGGAGAAAAGGCGCAAGCAGCCGAGATTGTTGGTAGCGGCCTCGGCTCAAATCTGCGGACTCCAGACGAGCTGTTGAGCTTCTGGACCGCTTGGATGGAACAAGTCTCTGTCTCGCCCCAAGCTGGACCGAACTTGGCTTGGCCGCAATGGCAGAACATGCCCGCAACGCTGGTGCCTCCGGTCCTTGCCGCCACCCCGGAAGAGCCTCAACAAGAGCCTGACCGACGATCCGCTGCTCCGCTCCATTGACCAGATCTGGAACGCAAATCCGCTGCGCGAGGTGGTGCCCATCGATTGGGCCGAGATCGCCCGGGCGTTACGCACGGTCTGGCTGCGTTCCGCCGGAAAGCCGGAGGCCGCCCTGTCGCTCATCGACTTCAACCAAGCGCTCTGGCGCTCGCTCCTCGATGTCTGGCAGCAGGCGGGACAGCGCTGGCTCGGCCTCTTTGGCATGGCGAAGGACGAGGAGCCGGGTGCGCCCGCTGGTGACAGGCGGTTCGCTGCACCTGAGTGGCGCACCAATCCCGCCTATCTTGCCTTGAAGGAGCTGTACCTCCTCGCCTCCGATTGGCTGCTGGAGCAGAGCGAGGCGGCCGACATGGACGAAGATGAGCGGCAGCGCGTCAACTTCCACCTGCGCCAGTTCGTGGATGCGATGAGCCCCGCCCTGA
Source organism: Methylobacterium sp. P31 (assembly GCA_050632875.1). Classification (GTDB taxonomy): domain Bacteria; phylum Pseudomonadota; class Alphaproteobacteria; order Rhizobiales; family Beijerinckiaceae; genus Methylobacterium. The sequence goes on from JBODSC010000001.1 coordinate 1,693,847, forward strand.
TGCTGATGTCCAATCCTGTGGCCTTGCGCAGGGCCATGGAAACGGGCGGTGCCAGTCTGGCCGACGGCACGCGAAACCTGCTCACCGACATCGCCGCCGGTCGGCTCAGCATGGTCGATGCGGATGCCTTCGCACCAGGACGCAACCTCGCTCTCACGCCGGGCAAGGTCGTGCACCGCAACGCCTTGATGGAGCTGATCCAGTACGCGCCAGCGACGGAGCAGGTCCATCGCACGCCGCTGCTTATCCTGCCGCCGTGGATCAACAAGTATTACATTCTCGACCTGCGTCCGAAGAACAGCATGATCCGCTACCTGGTCGAGCAGGGGTTCACGGTTTTCGTGGTCTCGTGGAAGAACCCTGACGCGGCGATGGATGGCATCAGCATCGAGGACTACATCGACCTCGGACCCCTTGAGGCCAGCGATGTGGCTCGCGAGATCACCGGTAGCCGAACTGTGAACGTCATGGGCTACTGCATCGGAGGTGTTCTCCTGACGCTGACCCTGGCCGTTCTTGCAGCCAAGAACGACGATCGGTTCGGTGCAGCCAGCTTCATGGTCTCGCCGCAGGATTTCTCACGGATCGGCGATACGGCCGTGTTCATGGACGAGTCGACGCTCGATCTCGTCGAGCAGCAGATGATGGAGCGGGGTTACCTCGACAGCCGCGCGATGAGCAACATGTTCAATCTGCTGCGCTCGAATGATCTCATCTGGACGAACGTGGTCAACAACTACCTTCTTGGCAACAGGCCTCCTGCCTTTGACCTCCTGTATTGGAACAGCGACGGCACACGCATGACCCGGGCCGCGCACAGCTGGTACCTGCGCAACACCTACGTCGAGAACAACCTGATCAAGCCCGGGAAAATCCGGCTGAAGGGCGAGGCCGTCGACTTGGGCCGCATCCGCCAAGATACCTATGCGGTCGGCTGTGAGAAGGACCACATCGTGCCCTGGGACTCGGCGTGGCGCATCACTCAACTGTTTGGTGGAGCTGTGCGATACGTGCTCGCTTCCAGCGGACACGTTGCCGGGATCATCAACCCGCCCGGCGGCAAGGGGGCGTACCGCACGTATGAGGACGGCACTGCCGCAAGCAGCCCGGAGGCGTGGCTGCAAGGCGCCACGCACCACAGGGGGAGCTGGTGGCCGGACTGGATATCGTGGCTCGCCGCCCGGTCCGGCGAGAAGGCTGTGCCGCCGTCTTTGGGCAGTGCGCAGCACCCGCCTCTGGGCGAGGCGCCGGGAACCTATGTCCTCGAGCGGTAGGATCCGCTCAGAGGCGACACCTGTTTATAGCTGTGAGATGGCCCTGCGCCTTCGGCGCGTCCTCCGAGCCTGCGGCTCGTAGGACATTCTGATCCGTACCTTCCCCCTCTGTTAAGAGCACTTGCTAATAAACTCTATTAGGGAAGCTGCTTAACAGGGGGAGAGGCATCCGTCACATACAGCGCCGGATGCCTCGAGCGTCTACAGCCAGACGGCAGATCCCTGACACCCGCCCTCGTTCGCTCGCCACGCTGCTCGGCAGCAAGATCGTCGCCGCGCGTTTCCTTGGGCGGGCATCTTCTCAACGTAGGTTCGTTCTCAAGAACGCCAGACTGCGCTCCTGCGCCTTGGCGTAGGCCCCAGCATCATATGAGCTGCGCTGGTCACAACCAAATCCGTGACCGGCACCCTCGTATACGAACACCTCCACCTCAGGATGCGCCTGTCTCACGGCGTCCACGCCGTCGAGGGGAATGCCGTGATCAAGCTCGCCGAAGTGCAATTGCAAGGGGCAGTTCAGCTTCGCGTCCTTTGCCGCGGGGATGCCGCCACCGTACCAGCCGACGCCCGCCCTGAAGAGCTTCGTTTGCGAGGCCGCTTGCCAGACCAAGGTCCCGCCCCAGCAATAGCCGATGATGCCCGTCGGCTTGCCGCTGAGGACCTTGGCTGCTGCGGTGATGTCGGCGATAGCGCCCGCCTCGGGTATCTTCGCCCGGAGTGCCAAGCCAGCTTGTATATCGTCCTGCGTGTAACCCAGCTCTACGCCTCGCTGGGCTCGGTCGAACAAGGCCGGGGCGATGACGAAGAAGCCCTCGGCGGCGAATCGTTCGCAGACGTTGCGGATGTGGCCGTTCACCCCGAAGATCTCCTGGACCACGACCAGACCGGCGCTCGCAGTGTCGGGGCCAGCCTCGTAGCCGCTCAGCGCATGGCCGTCGGCGGCCTTCAGCGAAATCATGCGTCCCATGGCTTGTCCTCCACCTGGGATGGGAGCTGTGTTCTATTGCTGCGGTGTGACTGAGGGCAGGGCGAGAGGGATGTCCTGCATGCGGACCCGGCGTGGTTGCTCGGCCGAGGGTATCTCGGCAGAGTGGACCTGCTAGGCTCCCCTATCGGCATGGAGAAGGAGCATGCGGCCACGGGCACCACGTCCAGACGCACTGCACAGCGTCACGGTTTTGGAGATCCTCGAAGCCCTCGATGCTCAGCACGGCGCTGCAGGGGTTCCGTTCAAGGATCTGGAGGCGACGGCACGATCCCGGCTCCCATTCCGGGCGTTGACGGATGCCTTGAACGCCTTGGTCGCCGAAGGCGCTGTTGTCCGGGTCTGCGAGAAGCCGGCTCGCCTCCGTCTCACCCCTGCCGGACGAACCCAGCTCGACGAGTACAGATCGTAGCAGGGGATCGCCTGCTTTCTATGTCCAACCTGTAACCTCCCAGCACCTTCAGTATTGGCAGAGCTTGGGCGAAGGCGGATCCGGCGAGGATGGTGCCGGCCGATGCAATGACGATGCGGATCATGGTTAGCTTCTGAGGACCGGGTGGGCAGTGAGTAGTGCTTTCGCCTGCGATGCGGAGATCGACCCCATAGCCATGTGCCGCAGTTATTGGTATACCGTATGCCAATCTGCCGCTCGGCGAGCGAGAGGCTGAATCATAATAACGTGGGGCCGCCCAAGTAGCTGCTCCCTGACCGGGAGAGGCTTTCAATGCCAGAGAACCTCGACGTGAACGGGAGCTGGCCGCCACAAATCCAGAAGGCCATAGACGAGTGCAGACACGGCGCTCAGGTGGCGGAGCGGAAGGCGGATATTTACCTCAAGCTCTCGCAGGGCGAGACTGTCGATTCCGTCTTTGAGGCGTACCGATCGATGCATCGCTTCTACAGCTCAATGCATGAGTTCTTTCTCGAGGAACAAAGCGCTCTCGCTAACCTCCTGAGCGCTAAAAAACCCGCCTGACAACCTGCAGCACCAGCAAGCTTCTCAGTACCCGGAGCCCGTAGGCTTGCAGAACCAATGCACTGAAAAGCGGAACGCGCAAAATCGCTCGCGGGGTTGGGCCGAAATGAGTGTGCTGCCGCCTTCGCGAGTGGGTGAGGCGCACACACCAGCGTCCGACCCAGCCCTCGTTGACGGTGGTCCGATGCCCAGCCTCCGCCGAGGAGGCGTGAAAAACGGGTACGTCGGGCTCGTGGTGCAGGTACGAGCACTCCCGCGTCCAAATTCGTTGGCGAGCGATCGGAGCGGGAGCCGACGCGGAGCAACTCGGCCCCGACACCACGTCCTCGGCGCCAGCGTCATTGCGCGAGCGGATCAGGACGCATCTGCAGCCGGAACACCTTGGGCGACGCTTCTGTCCCGCCCTCGCCGTGAAAGTTCGCCCGCGTGCCCGAGGTGGTCCACAGGCCGCGCCCTTTCCAGCCGGCCGCTGCATCGTCGACGCGGCCGTCCACGTTCTTGGTGAAGAAGCCCAGCGGGTACGGGACCCGGAGGCTCACGAACGCCCCGTTCACGAGGGCGAGCAGCCGCTCGCCGCCATTGGCCGAGGCGATCGGCACGTTCGCGCCGAGCCCGAGCACGTCGTAGCGATCGACCCAGACGTAGTAGGCGTGCTCGGCGCTGCCGGAGGGATCAAGATCCCGAAACTGCGGGCCCGGAAACCGGTAAAGACGCCAGCCCTCCGGACAAAGACGGCCCTCTGCCGCTTCCGGGCCGGTGAGGGGCCCTTGCACTTCGAACGGTCGAAGCTGGCGAGATGCCCACTCGACAGCGCAGTCCACACCACACCGTCGAGACCGATATCAAGCCCGCGTGGACCGAAGCTGCCTTCGGGCGGCCGGTAAATCTCGGCCAGCGCAGTGCGGGTCGGGTCGGTCCCGGGGTTGAGGCGGATGATGTAGCCGGGTTGATCGATGCGCGAGAAGCCACGGCCCATCGACTGACCCCAGACCGTATCATCGACCGGGCTCGGCATGATGCCGTAGAAGGCCGCCATCACCCGCTTGTCCTTGGTCGGATCGACAGGTTGGTCGGCGGCCACGAAGTCGTCGCGCCGGCCGTTACCGTTGGTGTCGACGACGACCGGCGTCCAGCCCTGCGCCTTGGCGGCGTCGTGCGTCTCCAGGAACAGGCGCGTGTTCAGCCATCCAACCACGCCGCTCGCCGGACCGCCAGCGCTGGTCCAAAGCGTGTTGTCCCGGTCATGTCCGAAGTAGAGGTGATGTGTGGTGAAACAGGTGTCGATCAGCTCCCAATGCTTCGTAGCAGGGTCGTACATCGAGAGCTGGCGGGCCGACTGTTTGAGCGGCGCCACTGCCGCGGACGGGTGGGTTTGACAGAAGACCGGGTTCTCCGGCGGCCTCACCCGGGCGGTGAACCACACCTTCCCAGTACCATCCATCATGACATTGTGGATGCTCGTGTGCCCGTCCCAGATCGGCTCCTCGCCCCAGTAGGCGGAGGGGCCCCGGGCGGCATCGAGCGATGAGGGCGTGTTCGGGTCGAGGTAAGGGTGTCTCACCTCACCGGCCACGTTGCGGACCGGATCGAGTGTCGGCACAAGATCCGTGCTCTCTTCCGGCGAGCCCCAGATCAACCCGTTGGCATTGATCCGTGGGTCACGTTTGTCGGTCGAGATCGCATCGTGCTGGTAGTGCTTCGGCGAGGCCCAGTCCCACATCGTGACGACGAGGTTGCGCTCGACGCCGTGCGGACGCTCGGGCTTGGCGAACGGTAGCTCGCCCGCAGCGATACGGTCGGTCCAGTCGGCGAACATGGCGTAGGCCTTCTCAGGGCCGAGGCTGCCAAGGGCGACGGCCATGTATTCCATGGCCTGACCGGCCTGCGTGCGCAGCGCCCAGGCGGTGTGCGAGTCGTTCTGCGCCCTGAAGAATGCCGGGATCTCCCGTACCCCGCGCGAGCCCAACGCGTGACAGGACTGGCACATGTTCTTGATCGTATCGACCCATGCCTCCTGGGACACCATCGTGCTTGGGATGCCGTTGCCCTGGTCTCCCGTGCCCGGAAATTCAGATTTCGGAGGGATGCCGAGCAGGGAGTACCAGTACATACCGGGATAGTATTGCGCTGCTTCGGCCTCTGAGGGCGCCGGCACGGCCGTAAGTGCGAGGGTCTCGCCGGGTCGAGCCTCTCTCCTGGCCGAATCGACCAAGCCGTAGCCGCGTACCCAGACCTGATAGGTTGCGCCGGGTAGATCGGGAAGGACGAAACGGCCCTGGTCATCCGTGACGACGACCTTGGCGTATTTGGTGGGCAGGTCCCGCGTCTCGGCGATGACCCACACGCCGACCTCGGGGCCGTTCGGACCCCGAACCGTGCCGGCGATCGCAGACGGAGCGGCGTCCGTGCCGGCAGCTTGCGCACAGCCCCATGCGGCGAGAAGCATTGCAAGCCCGGCAGCTATGCGAACGACCACAGCACCCTCCTGAATTCCGGCGGACGCACTCCGCCAGCCGCATCTTTGCGGTGGTAAGCTTCTCCTCGAGCGATGTAGGCCGCACCTTGGCCGCGGCGACTGCCGTCAGTTTCCACGCATTCCCGCTGTCTCGTGGGGCGTGTCACGGTCGGCCTCAACTCCGCATTGTAAGAGGCAAAAAAGTCATCCAACGTGCGTGAATCGGGACGGCGCCCATTTCTGGTTCGTTCCAACTCGCTTCCGTGTAGTTGATGTGCGTCCGGGCGGACTCGTTCTTGGGCTAACGGCCGCCTGCGCCCGTCATGGTCCTGGATCGGGCCTCCCAGCTACCCCTGGCCGTCCCTATGCAGTAGCCTCCCAATCAGCCCGGTCCAAAATACCGGTCCGTTCACGCGAAGCCCCAATCATCGTTGAGCTGTCTTCGTCGAGGGCAAGGAGGGGCTATGAACCGTCGGGATCTCCTGCGGAGCGGGCTTGCACTTGGCGCAGGGGCGACGGTCGGATCGTGGCAAGCAATGGCAGAGCCGATCGGTCTCTCGTTCCCACCGGACTTTAGATGGGGCTGCGCGACCGCAGCTTATCAGATCGAGGGCGCCGTGACGGAGGATGGGCGTGGCCTCACCAACTGGGATGTGTTCTCACATACTGCGGGCAGGGTCGCCAACAACGATACCGGCGACATCGCCTGCGACAGCTACCATCGCTACGCGGAGGACACGGCCCATCTGAAAGCGTTGGGCATCAAAAACTACCGCATGTCGATCGCTTGGGCGCGCATCTTTCCAAACGGTCGTGGCCAGCCCAACCAGAAGGGGATCGACTACTACAACCGAGTCATCGACGGTTTGCTTGGAGCTGACATTCGCCCGTACGTCACAATGTTCCATTGGGATCTGCCGCAGGCGTTGCCGGGAGGATGGCAAAACCGCGATACAGCTTATGCCTTCGCCGATTACGCTGGCTTCATGGCTGGTCAGCTCTCGGGCCGTGTTCACGATTTCATGACGGTGAACGAACTCGCCTGCTTCACGGATCTTGGCCACCGTGAGGGCAGCCACGCGCCGGGGCTACGACTGAGCCCCAGGGACGTGAACCAAGTGCGTCATCACGGTGTATTGGCTCACGGTCTCGGTGTTCAGGCAATCCGAGCTTACACCGAGGCCGACACAAAAGTCGGAATCGCCGACAACACCACCTGTTGTGTACCCGTCATTGAAACGCCCGAGCACATTGCGGCCGCAAAGAAAGCGACGCGGGAAAAGAATGCGATGTTTCTCACGGCGATTATGGAAGGTCGGTATATCGACGCGTATCTTGCGGAGCAGGGTGCGAACGCGCCCAAGATCAAGGCGGGCGACATGGCCGTTATCGGCAGCGCGCTCGATTTCGTCGCCCTCAACATCTACGTCCCGAAATGGGTGCGCGCCGATCCTGGACCAAAAGGCTATACGACAATCCCAGACCTCTCCTCATCACCACGCATGGCCTCACCCTGGCTCGTGGTGGGTCCAGAGGTCGCCTACTGGGGCGTGCGCCTCGTCAGTGAGCTGTGGCAACCCAAAGCTCTCTACATCTCGGAGAACGGAGCTTCCGCCGACGATCCCGTCATTGATGGCCGTATCGACGATGCAGACCGGGTCATGTACCTCCGCAACTACCTCGGCCAGTTCCGTCGCGCAGCAGCAGATGGATATCCGTTAAAGGGGTACTTTCTCTGGAGCTTAATGGACAATTTTGAATGGGCTGATGGCTATAGCAAGCGCTTCGGCATTATCTACGTCGATTTCTCGAATCAGAAACGGATCCCGAAGCTCAGTGCGACTTGGTACAAGGAAGTGATTCGCAGAAACGCTGTCGTATAACAAAGGGCACGCGAGAACCACGCTTTCAGAACGAGTGGCGGAGAACAACTGTTTGGGGAAGGGCCCGAGACCTCGGGTGCCGATCTGAACCAGCACCGAAATCCTGGCTCGAAGAGGCTCTGGGACATCAGATCGGGTCGGTGGTGGAGCGTGCCTACCGGCGGACGGACAGCTTTGAGCGGCGCCGGACGGTGATGCAGGCGTGGGCGGATTTCTGTTGCGGGCGAGGCCATCCGGCTCCTTCAGGATCGCCCCGGGCACAAGCTAGAGTTCTCGGCGGCTATCATCCACTGCCGGACGGCGCCAAATGACCAAGCTCCGCTGTGGCAGTGCTACGAAAAGCCCAAGGTGATGTATTGTAAGGACAACGGGCTCGTGTTCGGCGAGCACGTTGTCGGAACCATTTAACCGCCGGGCGGGCAAAGGGGGACTGCCGCACGCACGGGCGGAGGGACCGTCGCAAGCAGCCCCGAGGAGTGGTTGCAAGGCGCCACGCCCCACAAGGGAAGCTGGTGGCCAGACTGAGCGTCCCAGAGGTGGAATTCTGACGCTTGATACCCGTCGCGAGGTTCTGTTCGCGACTCATTGCAGAAGGCTGCAAGGTTCGCTTGCAGGCAGTCCGGTAGGTTCCGCTTCGGCAGCTCTTGGCCGGAATCGGCCTGACTGATTCGGAGAATGGTCAACGGAAAAGCGGGCAGGTCGCTACCTACCCCACCATGACGAGCACTCTGCGATCGTGCTTTCCCGAATGCCGACCCGGCCCAACATGGGCCCACGATCGTCCAAGCGGCCGCCCGGAATCGGCCATTTCTGACCGGATCCGCTTCAACATCCATGACGATCAGGCCCAAACTTCTGTTATGCGTAGATATGGGCTTCGTAACGGCTGATGTTCACGAAGCGGCACAACGATGCCGCGTGTGGGAGGAACGAACGTAATGAAATCGGCAAAGCTTCGCCTGCTAGTATGCCTGACATCGACCATCCTCGGAACGGCGGCCGTGCAAGCGGCATCGGATCGCGTCGTCATTGGCGATATCGATGACATGTCGGGCGTCTATGCCGATGTGATCGGCGCGGGTGGCGTCGAGGCGATCAACATGGCGGTCGCTGATTTCGGCGGCACTGTACTGGGCAAGAAAATCGAGGTCCTGACGTCCGATCACCAGAACAAACCCGACCTTGCGAACGCACGTTTGCGTGAATGGGCCGACCGAGATGGCATGACGATGCTGCTCGGAGGCTCGAACACCGGCGTCAACCTCGCCATGGCGTCCGCAGCCAAGGAGAAGAAGATACCGTTCTTCTCGATCGGAGCTGCCGGCGCCTCGCTCACCGGCAAGGACTGCACGCCCTACACGATCCACTATGCCTACGATACGACCGCGCTCGGCAATGGCACGGCGACAGCGATCCTGAAACAGGGGGCAAGAACTGGTTTTTCTTGACCGCTGATTACGCCTTCGGCACCCAGCTTGAGGAGGCGGCCTCGAGTGTCGTCAAGGCGAACGGCGGCAAGGTGCTCGGGTCGATCCGTGTGCCTCTCGGGACGGCCGATTTCTCGTCCTTCCTCCTGCAAGCGCAGACCTCCAACGCGCAGGTGCTCGGGCTCGCCAACGCCGGCACTGATTTCACCAACTCGATTAAGGCCGCGCAGGAATTTGGCATCACACAAACAATGAAACCGGCGGCCCTGCTCGCCTTCCTCAGCGACATCCATGCGCTCGGGCTGGAGACTGCGAAGGGGCTGTATCTGACCACGAGTTGGTACTGGGATATGAATGATAAAACCCGTTCTTTCGCCAAGCGTTTCTTTGATAGGACCAAGCACGAGCCGGGCGAGAACCAAGCTGCTTACTACTCAGCGACGCTGACCTATTTGAATGCCGTTAAGGCGGTAAACTCGACAGATCCCGACAAGATCATGGACGAGCTTCATAAGATGACGATCAGCGATATGTACACGTCGAACGGGAAGATCCGTGCAGATGGCCTGATGGAGCACGAGATGTACGTCATGCAGGTGAAGTCGCCGCAGGAATCGAAATACCCGTGGGACTACTACAAACTCGTCCACACGATGACGGGCGAGCAAGCTTTCGGCAAGCTATCAGATACTGCCTGTCCGCTCGTGAGAAAGTAGCGCTTGGGACCGCTTGGCTGACGCTAGCCGAGCGGTTCCCATGCTCGGGTGGTCGATGCCGCCAATCACCCGGCCGGCCTCTGCATCACCAGCGCTGGGCGAATCCAACTCGGCGGGTACTACTGGTATACTTCGGCTACCCTCAAGCACATAAGGACGATGCCGAGCGTGCTGTTCGGGCCGGCCTTGAGCTGGTGGGTGCTGTGAACAGCATCATCACGCCGTCTGGCACGAGACTGGAGTGTCGAATCGGCGTCGCCACCGGAGTTGTCGTCGTCGGAGATCTGATCGGGTCGGGTTCGGCGAAAGAGCAGGCAGTCGTAGGCGAGACGCCCAACCTTGCTGCCCGTCTGCAAACCTTGGCCGAACCAAATGCGATTGTGATCTCGTCAGAGACAAAAAAGCTCGTCGGTGACCTGTTCGAATGCAGCAGCCTCGGATCCGTCAACTTGAAAGGGTTTGCTGATCCGGTTCCGGCGTGGCGTGTGACTGGGGAGAGCCACGTCGAGAGCCGCTTTGAGGCGCTCCGAGCAGTGCGCACGTCCTTCGTTGGGAGGGACGAGGAACTTGACTGGCTTCAGCGGCGCTGGCAGCAGGCGAGAGAGGGGGAGGGTTGCGTGGTGCTCCTCTCCGGTGAGCCAGGGATTGGCAAGTCACGTATCGTGGAGACGCTTTCGGAGCAGATCCGCTCAGAGCCACATCTTCTGCTGCGTTACTTCTGCTCCCCACACCGTAGCGATACCGCCCTTTATCCTGTTACTAGTCAACTCAAGCGGTCTGCCGGGTTCGAGCGAGGTGACAATGCCGAGCAGAAGCTCAATAAGCTGGAGAGGCTGCTCGCGCCACTGTTGGGCCGGCCCGAACAGATAGCGATCATTGCCGCCCTCCTTTCGGTTTCAGTCGAAGGCCGGTACCCATCTCTCGACTATAGCGCGCAGAAGCAGAGGGCGCTGACCCTGGACGCAGTTCTGGCGTATATATCTCGCCTGTCCACCGAGCAACCGGTATTGATGCTGTTCGAGGACGTGCACTGGATCGACCCAACCTCGCTAGAGCTGCTGCAGGCCATAGTAGATCGGATACAAAGTCTTCCCGCTCTACTGATCGTAACCTTCCGGCCGGAGTTCACGCCGCCGTGGAGCGGTCACGCACACGTGATGAGCTTGTTCTTGAACCGGATCAGCCCTCGCGTCGGGGCAGAACTGGTCCACCGCATCAGTGGCGGCAAGCGCTTACCGGCGGAGGTTCTAGAGCGGGTTCTTTCGCATGCGGATGGCGTACCGCTGTTCCTTGAGGAACTGAGCCGGACCGTGCTGGAGGGCGGTCTGCTTCAGGAGGGCGATGATCAATACACACTGACGAGCCCACTGCCGGCGTTCGCGATACCCACAACACTTCATGCTTCATTGCTGGCGCGCCTCGACCGGTTAACCTCCGCCAGAGAGTTGGCCCAAGTTGGAGCAGCAATCGGTCGCGAGTTCTCTCATGAGCTTCTAGCTGCTGTAACCGAAGTTCCGGAGCCGGGATTGCAGCAGGCCGTGTCCGAGCTTGTTCAGTCTGGGCTCGTCTTCCGAAGGGGTACACCTCCGAACGCAACATACACCTTCAAGCATGCACTGGTTCAGGATGCTGCCTACAGTAGCCTCTTGAGGAGCAAGCGGCAGATGCTTCATGCAAAGATTGCTTCTGTGCTCGAACGAAGGTTCCCTGAGACGAGAGAAGCCCATCCAGAGATCCTCGCCGTCCACTACGGAGAAGCTGGGTTAGTGGAACAGGCGGTGGGTTATTTCGTCGAGGCAGGAGAGCATGCTGCAGCCCGTTCGGCTATGACCGAAGCTCAGGCTCAACTGAAAAGAGGCCTCGATCTAATTACAAAGCTGCCTGAGGAGGCTCGGCGTTGGCGCCTTGAGCTGGATCTCCAAGTTGTGCTTGGCAAAACATTTGTCGCCTCTAAGGGATTTTCTGCACCAGAAGCTGGCGAAGCATTTGCCCGGGCCCGTACCCTGTGGGGGCAGCTAGGCGAGAGCCCATATCCGGAAGCGGTGCTGCACGGCCAGTATGTTTATCACTTCGTCCGTGCGGAAATGGCCAAGGCTCGCAGCGATGCGGAAGACCTGCTTCGCATATCTCAGCGGGAACAGAGTCTCGCCGGCGAAATGATTGGGCACAGGGATCTCGGCGTCAGCTTGCTTCACCTCGGACAGATGACCGCCGCATCGGAGCACATAGAAAAGGCAATCGAACTATTTGATCCCAAGCAACCCCAAACAAGATCATTCTTCTCGGCGAGCGACCTTCGGGTTACAGGTTTGGCATTTTCAGCCAAGGGCTTGCTCCTCTTAGGGTGCTTCAACAAAGGCGTGCAGAGGGCAGCCGAGGCACTTGCGGAAGCATCGAAACTGAACCGCCCGCACACACTTGTGCATGCTCAAAGCATTGTGTGCCAGTCATATGCCTTGCTCCGGGACCAATCTGCGTTGGCGCACGAGGCAAACGCGATGGTGGCACTGGCTACGAGCCAGAGCTTCCCGTATTTCTTGGGCGAGGGTTTCATATTTCAGGGCTGTGTGCTGGCGGAGGCCGGGCGAGCGGACGAAGGAATTGCCTTGATGCGCAAAGGCTTTGCCGTCCATCGCTCCACCGGATCAGCTTGGTCGATGCCCCACTTTCTTGGCCTATTCGCTGAGGCGCACCAAAGGGCTAGCCGTGTCCAAGAAGCCCTAGAAATCATCGGGGGCGCGATGGATGCAGTGGAGAAGACAAATGAGCGCTGGTACGAAGCAGAGCTGCACCGTCTGACCGGCCAGCTCAAGCTGGCTTGCCCCAATGTTGATGTAGTTGCTGCGGAGGAGTGCTTCGGCCGTGCGCTGCGCGTAGCGCGCAAGCAGGAAGCCAGACTTTGGGAACTGCGGTCTACCGTCAGCCTCGCTCGCCTATGGCGGAATCAAGGTCGCGAGGATGAGGCTCGCGCCATCGTCTCTCCTGTTGTCGAGATGTTGACTGGCGAGGGCGGCACGCCGGATTTGAAGGACGCGAGAGAAATGTCCATTTGCGGAGGCTTTGACACACGTCTGCAATCGGCTCATTGACCGTGCAGCTCTGATCCTTGGTCGGGACGATCCTCCAGGACTGGTCGCGACGGAAGGCGTGGCTCGACCATAACGGGCAGCTTCTGACTCTCCACCGAGTAACTCCGGGATAGGACGACCTCTTTGAGCGGCGGACTGGCAATTATTCCTGGTCTGGTCGAGGTGTATTTTTAAAATCGACCGTTGGTAAGATCAGGTAAGCAGTGAATACAAAATTACCAGCCGTAGGCATCAGCCTCGGCTTATTCCTTCCACCGAAGCTCAGCATGGCTAGAAATTACTCATGTACTCAACATAGTCGCGCTGGTACTCCCAATGCTCGACAAAATTCTGGACGCCAACGAGATTGAGTTGGTGCTCAGCGATCCAGCGCTCACCCTCGCCCAACGACTTGATCCAGGCTTGAACGTCTGGCGGCATCTGCTCGACCTCCTGCATCAGGAAGAGTGGAGGGTCATGGTACTGACCTCCTGCCGGTTTTCCGTCCAGAACCCGGCGAGCCCGCTGAAGAGGGGTCTCTTCCGTCTCGCTTGATTTGGCACCGGGGCCGTGTCTCTGGCTGTCCCAGAAGGAACTCATCGGTCATTCACTCCTGTTTGCTAATCGAGCTGGACAACATTGAATTGCAGATTGATGTTATCCCCAGGCCTCTCCCGATGTGGATGTGAATACCATACAATCTTCTATTCGTTGCCCAATACCATTTTAAGGAGAGTATTTCCACACATCCACCACACCATCGGGAGAGGAAGGCAATCGCACCTCATCTCGCTTCAGCTCTTATTGAAAACCAAGCATCGTTGACGCGACCGTTGGTCGAAGAGGTGGGCCACTCAACGAAAGCCGCACCTCGCCGATCCGGTGCGCCTTCTTCAGGATCTCGAGCGGCTTGCCGCTGAGGTCACACCGCAGAGCTGCATCCGGCGTGTAATTGATGATGAGGCCGAGTGCCTTGCCAAAAAACATCACATGGCGTCCACCGCCAGCGCGAGGCATGGTCTGGGTGGGCACGGCATCAACTGCCTGCTGGATGAACGTGACCGGCGGCAGGGACAGGTCGAGGGGAATGATCAGCCGTGGGCCTGCGCCACCCAGGAGCCCACAAATCGTTATCTGCGACGGGACCGTGTACTCGGTTTGGATCACGGCATGAGGTTGGAAGCTCTTTCTCCATGCTCTGTCTTCGGCTTCTTGGACACGGCGACGCTGATCCTCTGCGCCCCGCTCCCATTGGGCGAACAGCCGTTCGGTGTCAGCGACGGCCTGCACAACGACGTCGGCGCGAACCTCAAGAGCAGCAGGCAGACGCCAGAGGGCGAACCGGCTCTTCGCGCTGAACGGCAGACCGTTGGTCAAGGCATGCACCCGCCCGGCGGCCTTCGCTGGGTTGCTGTAGCCAAGACGGCGGCCGAGAGCCTCGTCCGTGAGGCCGAGTTCCTCCATCCTGTTTTGGATGAGGTCGGCTAACGGGGTCCGCTGGGTCATGAGCGCCTCCGTCGATCGCGGCTGGAGGCTGGCGCTCCCGCAATGATTGCCGATAAGGTCGGCCGCATCCCGGATTTCCGGAGACCACCTTGCCAGGGGAGGGCAGGTTGGCGAGAGGCCAGCTCTCATCTCAATGCAGAACGAAATGTACCAAAGGCAGCGCCGGAATGGAAGGTCGTGCCGACGGTCTCGGTATGTTGAGCGGCGGCTTCAGACGAGAGTGTTAACTAACAGTTGTTCGACCAGGTGCCCCTCACATTTGGCTCAGCCGGATTGAAAATTTTTCCTGGTCCGGAACCTTAGGCATACGTGCGTGTAATTTCTTAAGGCTTAGCTGTTTCGGCATTGAGGAGTTCCCATGCGCTCCCGTTCACTGACTGTATTGTCGAGCTTGCTGCTGACAGCTGTGTTCTCCCTTCCAGCCGAGGCGGACGTTCGCATAAGGATCAATCAAACAAGCCAACGGATGTCTGTCTCCGTTGATGGGCAGCCGCTCTATCACTGGCCGGTCTCAACCGGGCTGCCGGGACACAGAACCCCGAATGGTTCATTCAGGGCCTTGCGGCTGGAGAGGGTCTACTTTTCTCGCAAATACGACAATGCACCGATGCCCCACGCCGTCTTCTTCACATCGGCCGGTCATGCGATTCACGGCACTCGGCACGTCAGACGGCTCGGCCGGGCGGCGTCGCATGGATGCGTTCGTCTATCACCCTCGAACGCCGCAGCACTGTTCAGCATCATAGAAGATGAGGGTTTAGGAAACACACGGATTACTATAATTGGAAGCGAGCCACTGGTTGCCAGAAATAGAGAACGTGGCTTCAGGACGGCGTCACATAGGCGGCGTTATGATTATGGCACTGTGCCTGCAGGGTTGCAGATGCAGATGGAGCCTGCTCACGGCTATTACACTCGGTCTCCTTTTGGGCGATCCTACCAACAGCCAGCATATGCGCCCTATGGGTTCAATCCGGACGACGACAATTTCGAGTAGCACTGTGCTACCGGTACCCGTACCCGGCTTCGGCTTTCGGCGAAGGCCCGGAACGTAGCCTTCCCGACCAGCCGGCGCAGTATAGTCAGTGTGAGACCCTGGGCCTTCGGCCCGTCCTCCGGCCTGCGGCCCAGAGGACATCTTGATGTTCGCCCCCCTGTTAAGTTGCCGCCCTAATATACTGTATTAGCGGATGCCATTAACGGAGGGGGAGCGAGGAGCATCTGATCCTTGTCGCGCCGAGCCGGCGACGTTAGTCTTGAAATCGAAGCTGCTGGAATTCAGGTACCAAGCTAGTCACTACTGTCCGGCGCATCCCACGGTCGCTGACCCACCCTGTAGAGCCGGCTCCGGCTAGCGCCGCTGTCGAGCTTGCAAAGCACCCGGACCCAAAGTCCCAACGACGTGATCACGACGGTCTTCGTTTCAGCACCTGACTGTCGAAAGCCTCGGTTCCGACCGACTGCCTGATCGAGCTGGTCTTGATAATGCAGCCCGATCACGTCAGGCAAACCGAGCCACTGCCCCAGCACGTTCAGCTCAGCGTACTTCTCAGGCGCGAGGTTCGTCGCGACGATGTAGACGTCCTTGTCCTCCAGCCCGTTCCGGCCCTTCGCTCCTTGGAACGACAGCACTCCGTCGACGCCCTTGGTGCCGTCCGAAACGACTACGGCATTGCTGTTCCCCTGTAGGATCTCCTCGGCCAAAGCCGAGACGCGTCGGTCGCCTGCACGGTCAGCCGCAGCCCGCTTGTCGATGAAAGCCGGGATTCGGATGGGGTAGATGCCGGGCAGATCGATCAGGTCCAGCCTGAATGGATCGGCCACGCCTGGGCTCTTCTTCAGGGTGGTGTCAATCACTTCTGTGACGATCTGCTCGGTGGTGAGGAACGTCACGTGCGCCGTCGTAGCCGAGATCCACGGCCTCGGCCCGATGAAGTACCGCTCCCCGTGTTTGCGGCGATAGATACCCTCTTCATCTTGATCGCTGCCGAACGGGATGGCAGCGAAATCGACATCGACCTGCGAGAGGGTGCGTAGGTCCAGCCGCATCAGCTCATCGAAATGCGCGAAGTTGCCGGCCAGCTCTCCCGGCAGCTCGGACGCCAGTGGTCCATAGATGTTGAGCCGGTCCCGCCGTCCCTTATGCCTCCAGTCAGGCACGCGGGTCTGCATCTCGTGAATCTTGTCGTAGGCTGACCCCTTGAGCACGTGGATGAAATCGTCCGGCTCCGGGTCGTCGAACACGACACGAGCGAGCACGAGGCGTTGAGCCAGCTCTCCGAACCGCTCTGGCGCATCCAGGTCGAACTCGGGATGGTGCCACGCTCTGGTCAGGTGGGTTGAATGCCAGAGGGCAGCAGCCTTGTGGGTCATTACGAGCAGGGTCGTGCCGGCATCGAATCGGGCTTCACCGGCCCAGAGATCCTTGCGGACCTCCTCCAGAGCGGCGTAGACGGCAGGCTGCCGCTCCCGGATCTGCTGCAGTATGGCTTCTGGCTGAAACTCGTCGAAGTCGTTGCGGCCGATTGGCGTCTGGCCGAAGCGCCGACAGGCCTCCTCGTAGTGCTCCGAGAACGGCCGGATCATCACGGCTCGTTTGCCGCTACGCTGGATCTCTTTGGCCTTCTGCTCAGCCTGCGCCCGTGACCGGCATGCGATGGCTGCGAACCGCATCCTGCCGTCGCTGTGGTTCAGGGCGTCGTCGAGGGCTTCCTCCAGCAGGACCGGAACGTGCCCGGACGTCTTCCCGATGCCCTCGCCAGACCGAACGACGACACCGGCGTCGAATTGCCGAGCCTCCCGAAGTGCCCGGCGAAGTTTGTCCCGATACGCCTGCTTAGCCTCTTGCAAGGTCTGGTCCGAGATCGGTGCAGGAAAAGCCGCCTCGATATCCTGACGTGCCCAGTCGAGCGGCGTGCCCGTCAGCATCTTCAGATCCGAGAGGGTGAACGGCCCACCTCGCTTCGGTCGTGGCTCAGAGCTGCCGCTGGCCGCCTGAGAGGCTGGGCCGATTCCCGAGCATCGGGCGAGATGGTCACCCAGCTCCTGGGCGGTCACACCCGCCGGCAGGAAGATACTGTCGGGCAGCGCATGGCCACCGCCCTGGACTAGGAGCTTCCGGTGATCGCCCCTCACCAGGGTCGAGGGATTTGCGTCGCCAGCATGGTTCCGGAACTTGAAGACCCACTCACCCCCGTCCACGTCAATGCGGACGAGTTCGGGATACGGACCCCACTCCGCTCGGAAGAGAGCGTCGGCCTCGTCGAACATCAGACTGTTGGCAGCCCGTTGTTCCCCGCCCCTCCCTGAGAACCGGCGTGATGCTCGGGGCGGATGAGCGACGCTGAAATGGGGCGACACGCAGAACTCTGCGCTGCCTCGGGCGGCTCTCGACAGGACGTATTCGGTGACCACGATCTGCGGCACCAGGGAACCGGCGGGAATCCCGAGCAGCGAAGCCTCCTTAAGTCGACGCAGCCCCCACGGGATCCTGCGCCACTGAACGTAGGATCGAAGCCTCCTATCTGGGCCAATGGACGGCTTGACCGTTTGCTGGAAGATTTCCCAGGTTCGGTCCCAGTACTCCCAATGCGCCCGGGATATGAATGCGGCCTCGGCCTTGCAATCCGAACCATTCCTCTCCGTGGTGGGGGCATTGGCCGGGAATGCGACGAGGTGCTCCGTGGAGAATAGGAAGTGGAAGTGAAGTGATTTACCGCCGCTGAAGACGACGGAGTAGCCCCGGTAGTCCTTGAAGCGGCACAGAGCCGCGTGGACCATTTCGAGCGGGCTTGACCCCGAAGCGTTCTTCCTTGTCCAGGAGAGAGTCTCTTCGAACTCGGAGACAGAACGGCAGTCGAACTCAAGCGTGACAACCACCATGCCGCTGTTTGCCGCCCGATCCATTGGCTTTTCTACGAGGCAGGGCTTGAAGCCCGGAGCGCCGAACCCCGTCGGAATGCGCAGACCGTTGCTGAAGTACTGGTAACGCGACGGGTCGATATAGCCCGAAACGCTCCTGCACTCCAGGGGCAGCATGCCTGCGAGATAAACACTGTCGGATATAGGCAGGTATAAGCCAGACTCAGGTCGCCAGTAATTCAGGCTAAGCCACGTCAGCAAAGCGTTCTTGCTGGCCGGAATTCTCCCGGACTTGGAGGCGCTGTCGTACGTATTGTGTAGCTGCATCCTAGAGACGAGGCACAACGATGGCAGTCTAAAGTCGAGCGGCGGGAAATCGTGCTTATGCACAGGGTTTCTCCAGGCGAGTCGACCAAACCAAATGGGTGTTACTGTCCATTGTGCCGCATCATAGAAAGTAAACGCCGCCGAAATAGGCGGCATGGCATCTGTTCACTTTCCTACTAGATCGTGAAAGCGTCCTGGTTGACGCTTGCGAATCATGAACCTGAACATGATGCTCGGTCGAGGCAGCCGAAGTCACCCTCCGCTCTCCGGCTGAATACACAACTCGATCAGTGGGCTGTCGGTACTGACCCGAATTCCCGATCGATCAGCGCAATAATGTCATCGGCGCGCCACACAGTAAGGCGTGGATCCAGCCTAATCGGGGGTGGGGACCTCCCGATTCGAACCCATTCCAGGAAGCAAGTCCGAGAGATCGGTAAGTACTCGAGGACATCCTTCAGCCGAAGAAGGCTCCTGGGCATCGGGATCTCCACCGACGAAACGTGTCTTGCATTGCGACTTTTGTAATCGGACATCGGCAGATCACAGAACAGGCGCCACCATCACTTTCGCACGCGATATTCACGCCTGCGACAGCAATAGTACTGGCGTGCTCGGTCCTGCACGTCCGTGCAAAACCGAACAAAGGGCAGATGCTCGCCTTCCAATCCTGATCCGGATCTTTGCGTAGCTTTCCTGGTTCCAGGAGGCAGCCTAGCAGGGCCGGTTAGGCTTGCTCGCCGGCCCGTCGCTGGTCCTAGCCGACGGCGATCGGGTCGTCAACCCCGAAAAACCAGCTAACCCTTTGGTGTCTATGGACAATTTGTCCAAGAAGAAGGTGAGTATCGCCTGCCGTTGTCATCCAGAAATCCTGCCGCCAGCATATCTCGCGGCCGCGAAGACGATCTGGTCTAGGAGTTAGAACGCAAGCTGCGCCAAAGAACCGGGGCGGCCTCAAGACCCAGATAAGGGGGACGTTTGGCCGTATTTGCAATAACGCAAATCTGGCCTGCCATTTTGTTCCTTCGTCGAGCATATGATCTACCAGGCTTCGACGCATTCGTTTAATGACGAGGATTGGGGCGCTTGAGTTTGCGATAGATCAGATCGGCCTTTCGATGTCTATCCTCGCCAGCTTCTCGGCGATGGATTCCGGCTTGAGGTGGGTGTAGCGCATCAGCATACGGGTATCTCTGTGCCCACTGATCAGCGCCACTTCCGGGATGCTCAGGCCGGCCTCAAACAATCTGCTGACCGCCTCGTGTCGGAGGTCGTGAAACCGGAGGCCTGGCAGCCCCGCTCTCGCCCGCAGCCGTTCCCAGGAGAGGCGGACAGCGTTGCCGCTGACCGGAAGCACCCGTCCCACCGACCGAGGCAACGATCCGAGAACCGCAATGGCCCGCGGCGTGAGGGCCACGGTCCGGGCGTAGCCGTTCTTCGTGATGGGAAGATGCGCTGTCCGTTTTTCGAAGTCGATATGGTCCCAACGCAGGGACAGCAGCTCGCCGCGCCGCATGCTGGTCTCCACAGCCAGCTCCATCAGGGGCCTGAGGTGCCAAGCGTGTTTTGATTGGATGGCGGCACAGAGCTTCTGCCCGTCGCCCAGCCCCAACCTCCGGCCCCGGGCCTTGGCTGGGCGAGGAAGCGTTATGCCGTGCATCGGATTGGTCGGGAGAGGGGTTCCCCATTCCCGCCGGGCGATCTCAAGGCAGTGCTGCAGGAGGGCGAGTTCGCGTCTGACGGTCCCCGCCTGGACCTTGTTGAGCCGTTCGTCCCGATAGCCGCTCAGCGCTGAGGACGTCAGCTTGTCCAGTTGCAGGGCCGAGATGGCGTGGCGGCGAATCACGCGAAGCTTGTAGCGCTCTCGATCAGCCCCACGCTTCCTGACCGTAACCTCGGTCTCATACCGGGCCAGCAGGTCGGCCAGGGTGACCCTCTGGAGGTCCCGGATGTTGGCTGGGAGTTCGGCCCTGTCGATGGATCGTTCTAGATCCCGGGCCCACAGGGCCGCATCGGCTTTGGTCGCGAAGCTCTTCGAGATCGGCGGTGAGCCATGCCGGCGCACCTGCGCCTGCCAAGCCGAGCCCCGCCTGCGGATCGTCGCCATGTCTCGTCCCCGTCATTCGGTGTGACACCAGTGTGACAGGTCGATCTTCAAGGCTATCGAGTATGGGCCAAAAATAGCCCTAAGCCATTCACCAGGCTCGAAAAAGCCTGGTGGAGCTGAGGGGATTCGAACCCCTGACCTCCGCAGTGCGATTGCGGCGCTCTCCCATCTGAGCTACAGCCCCGTCGAGGCGCCGGCCTTGTAGGCGCGGGCGGCTCAGCCTGTCAATTCCTGTTTCACCGCCGCCCGCTGTGCGCCGATCCGGCGCTGAGGTGCGGGCGCCCCGAGGACAACGCGCGGACCCGCATGAACGCCCTGATCTGGCTCTTCGACACGGTCGTCCAGCTCTTCATCTACGTCCTCATCGCCAGCGCGGTCCTGAGCTGGCTCGTGGCGTTCAACGTGGTGAACGTGCGCAATCCGATCGTCGCGCAGATCGGCGAGGTGCTCTACCGGCTCACCGAGCCGGTGCTGCGCCCGATCCGCAACCTGCTGCCCAATCTCGGCGGCGTCGACATCTCGCCGATCATCCTGATCCTGCTGCTCCTGTTTATCAGCCGTCTGCTGCACGAGTACGCCGTTCCCCAGACCTACATCTACGCGCAGTAGGATCGCCCGACCGTGAAGACGAATCCCGGCCGCTTCTTCGAGGATTTTCGCCTCGGCGAGACCATCCGCCACGCCACGCCCCGCACGGTGACGGTGGGCGACGTGGCGCTCTACACGGGCCTCTACGGGCCGCGCTTCGCCGTTCAATCCTCGGACGCCTTCGCCCGCGCCTTCGGGTACCCGAAGAGCCCGCTCGACGACCTGCTGACCTTCCACATGGTGTTCGGCAAGACCGTGCCGGATGTCTCCCTCAACGCGCTCGCCAACCTCGGCTACGCGGAAGGCGGGTTCCGGCGCCCGGTCTATCCCGGCGAGACCCTGTCGACCGTCTCGGAGGTGATCGGCCTCAAGGAAAGCTCGAACCGCCAGACCGGCGTGGTCTATGTGCGTTCGGTGGGCTCGGACGAGCGCGGCGAGACCGTGCTGAGCTATTGCCGCTGGGTGCTGGTGCGCAAGCGCGATCCCGAGGCCGCGATCGCCGAGGAGCACGTGCCGACCCTTGCCAAGGTGGTCGATCCGCAGGATCTCGCGGGTGCCCTGCCGAAACTGTCGGCCGCCGCCTACGACACGGAACTCGCCGGCAGCCCACACCGCTTCGCGGATTACGCGGTCGGCGAGAAGATCGACCACGTCGACGGCATGACCGTCGAGGAGGCCGAGCATCAGATCGCCACCCGCCTGTTCCAGAACACCGCCAAGGTCCATTTCGACGGCTTGGCCGCCAAGGACACCCGCTTCGGGCGACGCCTGATCTATGGCGGGCACGTGATCTCGCTCGCCCGGGCGCTCAGCTTCAACGGGCTGGCCAACGTGTTCGCCATCGCCGGCATCAATGCCGGCCGCCACGTGGCGCCGCTGTTTGCCGGCGATACGGTCTATGCCTGGAGCGAAGTGCTGGCCACCGCCGATGTCGGCCGCGACGATGTCGGGCTCCTGCGCCTGCGCACGGTCGCCACCAAGAACCAGCCCTGCGGCGCCTTCCCGGACCGCGCGGGCGAGGGCTACGACCCCTCTGTGATCCTCGACCTCGACTATTGGGCCTTCGTGCCGAGATAGGGCGCCCCACGGCTCGGCGTTCAGACTCGGTGCCCATGGGCGTGCCCGAGATCCCGAAGGCGGCCGCCGTGACCGTGCGGCGCGCGAGGCCGGAGGACGCGGCCGCGATCACCGCGATCCACGTGACGGCTTGGCACGAGACTTATACCGGCCTCCTGCCGCCCGAGATGATCGCCGCCCTCACGCTCGAGGTGCGGCTCGCCTGGTGGGCGCAGATCCTCAGCTCTCCGGCGCCCAGCCCCGGCGGGGCCACGTATCTGGCTGAGGTCGGAGGGGAGGCCGTCGGCTTCGGGGCCTGCAACGCTCAGCGCTCGGACGCGCTGGCGGCGGCGGGGTTCGGCGGGGAGATCAGCGGCCTCTATGTCCTGCGCATCGCCCAGGGGCGGGGGTGGGACGTGCCCTGACGGCGGCCCTGGCCACGAAGCTGCAGAAGGCCGAGTATGACGCCGCCGGGTTATGGATCCTGGGGGCGAACGCGCCCGGCCGGCGGTTCTACGAAGGCCTCGGCGGTACCCTCGTCGACACGGCGGTCCGGGGGCATGGCC
Organism: Methylobacterium sp. P31; assembly: GCA_050632875.1. Classification (GTDB taxonomy): domain Bacteria; phylum Pseudomonadota; class Alphaproteobacteria; order Rhizobiales; family Beijerinckiaceae; genus Methylobacterium. Next base: position 1,716,642 of record JBODSC010000001.1, read on the forward strand.
GCCTCGCGGAGGTCGCCTACGGGTGGCGCGATCTCGCCCCGCTCGCGGCGGCCGGACCGGGACTCGGGGCCCGCTCACCGGAGCCGGGCGGCCGCACGACGGTTCCAAAGTCCCCGAAACGCGCGCGCGACGCGTGACCGGCAGACCGGTGCCTCAGTGGATGCCGCCTCCCACCACCCCCGCCTCGACCGCCAGCGAGAGGCGGTCCGTGACGGCCCATTCGACGCCGACGCCCGCCACCGGCCGGACCGCGATGTCTTGGCGGGTGATCGGCAGGGTGGAGGGCGTCGGCCCGACGCGCAGGGTTTCGTGGAGGGCCACGGCGCCGCCTTTGGCATAGAGAAGCACGTCCGGCGCGAGCAGCGTCCCGACCTTCACCTCCAGGGTGCCCGCGAAGTCGCGGGAATAGGCGAGCCGCCCGTAGCCGGGCGTCAGGTTGCCATCAAGCCCGGCCAAGTAATCGAAGCCGCCGCTGATGCCGTAGAGGATCGGGCCCTCCTGCCACATCCGGCCGGCCTCGAACCCGACGGTGGGGCCCGCATAGCTGCCGAAATGCCGGGAGGAGGCCGCCGCGAAGCCGGTCGACAGCTGCGCGTAGGAGCCGGTCCAGCGGCCGGCCGCGTCCTCGACCGGCTGGGGCCAGGCGAAGGACGGCAGCGGTGCGAAGCCGACGGAAGGCCACAGGAGGGCCTGAGCGGCGGCGGGCCCTGCCGGGAGACAGCAGGCGCTGAGCGCGAGAGCCGCCGCGAGTCGGCGGAGCGAACGGGAATCGGCACCACTGATCATACGGCCATGCTAGCCGAAGGCGCCGGGCCGCGACAGAGCGGCCCGGGGCGCGTCTCATCCGGGATCGGCGCCGTCAGTCGCGTACGATCACCTTGGTGCCGACCCGGACCCGGTCGTACAGGTCGACCACGTCCTTGTTGGTCATGCGGATGCAGCCCGACGAGACCGCCGCGCCCATCGTCTCGGGCTCGTTCGAGCCGTGGATGCGGTAGAGGGAAGAGCCGAGATACATGGCGCGGGCGCCCAGCGGGTTGTCCTGGCCGCCGGCCATGTAGCGCGGCAGGTCCGGGCGGCGGGCCAGCATCTGCTGCGGCGGGCGCCAGTCCGGCCATTCCTTCTTCATGGTGACGGTCTTGGTGCCGGACCATGAGAAGCCCTGCCGCCCGACGCCGACACCGTAGCGGATCGCCGCGCCGCCGCCGAGGACGTAGTAGAGCCGGCGCTGGCGCGTGGAGACCACGATGGTCCCGGGCTTCTCCTTGCCGGTCCAGGCGACCGTCTCGCGCGGGATCGCCTGGCTACGGAAGATGTTGAGGAAGTCCGCGATGGGTCCCCTGTCCAGCGGGTTGGCCATCGCGGGAGCGCTTCCGAGCAGCAGCCCCGCGAGCCCGAGCATCGCGATCCGTCTCGACATGGTGTTCCATCCTCCGTCGTCGCGGGAGCCCGCCTTCGCGGCTGCCACGCGGTCTGCCGGCGAGCCCGCCCGGATTTCGCGGCAAGGTTGAGGCCGGCAGATCGGAACGGGCACTTCCCGACGTGCGTGTGGAGTATGTGCAACACCGTTTGCCCGGCCCGCCGGGCGCGAAACGGGGGGCGCCGAGGGTCTTCCATCTGTACGCTCCCGAGCCGCCGGCACGGGCTGCCACGCGGACAGGGTGATCCCGGCGCGACGCGATGGGTGATTGAACCCGGCGACAGCCATGCTTATCTCGGCCGCGTGATCCGATCCGTCGCCTTCCTGGCCCGGCGCGTCGCGGGCTCGCCGGACCGCCTCGCCCGGGGCCTCGCCGTGCTGGCGCTGCTCGTCCTCGCGACGGCAGCCATGACGGCTGCGTCTGCGCCGTCCCCGGTCACCGTCGCAGCGGGGCCGGCTTGTCCGGTCGCGAGCCTGCGCGTCGCGATGATGTCCGGCGCACAGGATGCCGCGTCAGAAGCTGAGCGCTCGGCCTTCGGCCGGACGGATCTCTGCGCCGCCGACATCGAGATCCTCGCCGATCTGGGTCTCCCGCGCGCGCCGGTCGAGGCGCCGCAGCCCCATCGCGTCGCCTTCGCATCGTTCGGGTACACGTCGGACACCGAGCCACCCTCCGAGCCGGACGGCTCGCTGCACCGGCCCCCACGGTTGGCCTGACGCGCGCCCCGGCCCTGACGGCCGGCGAGAACGCGCGCCTGCTCTGATCTCCCCCTGATCGGTCGAGAGGACCGGTCCCGAGATCCGCTTCGCCGATGCGCGGCCCCATGCTCCGCGCCAGCCTCAGCAGACGCATGCTTTCAGGAGCGTCGGTAACCGTGACCCGTACTCTGTCCGCCAGAACCCCGTTCTCTCTCCGCCGCCCGGCCCGCACGGGGTGGCATGGCCTGCGGCCCTGCTTCTGCTCGGTCTTGCGGCCTGCAACCCGAAGCAAGCCGCCGCGCCGACGCCTCCCGTGCCCGAGGTCGGCTTCGTGACCGTGACGCCCCAGGCGATCCCCTATCTGCGCGACCTGCCAGGCCGTGTCGCCCCGATGCGCATCGCGGAGGTCCGCTCCCGGGTCTCCGGGCTCGTGGTCAAGCGGCTGTTCGAGCAGGGCAGTCAGGTCAAGGAAGGCGACATCCTCTACAAGATCGACCCGGCGCCCTACGAGGTTGAGGCTCGCCAGCGCCGAGGCGGCGCTCGCCCGCCAGGAAGCCGCCCTCGTGCTCGCCCGGCAGCAGGCCGACCGGCTTGAGCAGCTGCTCAGCCGCGCTACCGCCAGCCAGGCGCAGTACGACGCGGCCTTCGCGGCCAAGAAGCAGGCCGAGGCCGAGGTGGCCGGCGCCAAGGCGACCCGCGACCGGGCGCAGCTCAATCTCGGCTGGACCGATGTGCGCGCGCCGATCACGGGCCGCATCGGCCGGGCGCTGCTCACCGAGGGCACCCTGATCGAGCCGGGCTCCACCGGCGCGCTCGCCACGATCCAGCAGCTCGACCCGATCTACGTCGACATTACCCAGTCGGTGGGTGAGCTGAATCGCCTGCGCCGGGATCTCGCCAGCGGCGAGCTGTCGCGGCTGGAGGACAACACCGCCAACGTCCACCTGATCATGGACGATGGCTCCCTCTACCCGCTGGCGGGCCGCCTCCTGTTCTCGGACGTGACCGCCGACCCGAGCACCGGTCAAGTGACCCTTCGGGTGCAGTTCCCCAACCCGCACGACGAGCTATTTCCCGGGATGTATGTACGAGCGCGGATCAAGCAGGGTATCGATTCCGATGCCATCGCGGTGCCGCAGCAGGCGATCCAGCGTACCGACGACGGCCGTGCCGAAGTCTGGGTGGTGCGCGCCGACGAGACGGTGATGCGCCAGCCCGTCGAAGTCGGGCCCGTGGTCGGGCAGAACTGGCTGATCCGCTCCGGCCTCAAGGCCGGCGAGCGGGTGGTGGTCGACGGGTTCCAGAAGATCACCGCGGGCGCGAAGGTGAAACCCCTCGACCAGACGCCGCTCCACGGCGAGGCTGGCCCGAAGCACGATGCCGACGAGGCTTCCGACACCCCAGGCGACAAGGCGGAGGCCGCGCAGCGGCCGCCGTCCAGCGCCACTGAGCCCGGGAGAGCCCGATCATGGCACGCTTCTTCATCGACCGGCCGGTCTTCGCCTGGGTGGTGGCGCTGTTCATCTGCCTGGGCGGGGCGCTGGCCATCCCGAACCTGCCGGTGGCACAGTACCCGGTGATCGCCCCGCCCTCTATCGCCCTGTCTACGGCCTATCCGGGGGCCTCGGTCGAGAGCCTCTACGTCGGTACCACTCGGCTCATCGAGGATGAGCTGAACGGCGCGGCCAACATCATGAGCTTCGAGTCGACCACCGACTCGTTCGGCTCGGTCAACATCACCGCGACCTTCCAGCCCGGCACCGACCCGTCGCTCGCCTCCGTGGAGGTGCAGAACCGGCTGAAGCGCGTGGAAGCGCGCCTGCCCGCGGAGGTGCGCCAGCAGGGCATCCTGGTGGAGGAGGCCTCGGCCGCGACCCTCAACATCATCACGCTTGTGTCGACGGACGGCTCGATGGACGAGGTCGGCCTCGGCGACTTCCTGATCCGCAACGTCATCAACGAGATCCGCCGGATCCCCGGCGTCGGCCGCGCGACGCTCTACTCCACCGAGCGGTCACTGCGCGTCTGGGTCGATCCCGACAAGCTGCGCGGCCTCTCGCTGAGCGCCTCGGACGTCACCGACGCGATCCGCAACCAGAACATCCAGGTCGCCTCCGGCTCGGTCGGCGCGCAGCCGAGCCCGACCCGGCAGGCCCTCACCGTGCCGATCATCGTGAAGGGGCAGCTCGGCACGATCGAGGAGTTCGGCGCCATCGTGCTGCGGGCCAATCCCGACGGCTCCAACGTGCGCCTGCGCGACGTCGCGCGGATCGAGACTCGGCGGCGACGCCTACCAGTTCTCCACCCGGCTGAACGGTGGCCCGGCCGCCGGCATCTCGGTGACGCTCGCCCCCGACGGGAACGCGCTGGAGACGGCACGCGCGATCCGCGCCAAGATGGAGGAGCTGTCGCAGTTCTTCCCGCCGGACCTGAAGTGGGACATTCCCTACGACATCACCCCGGCCGTGAAGGCTTCGATCGAGAAGGTGCTGCACACCCTCGTCGAGGCGGTGGTGCTGGTCTTCCTGGTGATGTTCCTGTTCCTGCAGAACATCCGCTACACCCTGATCCCCACCATCGTGGTGCCGATCGCCCTCATGGGCACGGTCACGGTGATGTGGCTCTCGGGCTTCTCGGTGAACGTGCTCACCATGTTCGGCATGGTGCTGGCCATCGGCATCCTGGTCGACGACGCCATCGTGGTGGTGGAGAACGTCGAGCGGATCATGAACGAGGAGGGGCTGCCCCCAAGGAGGCCACCAAGAAGGCCATGGGGCAGATCACCGGCGCGATCATCGGCATCACCCTGGTGCTGATGGCCGTGTTCGTCCCGATGGCGTTCTTCCCCGGCTCGGTGGGCATCATCTACCGGCAGTTCTCGATCGCGATGGTGACCTCCATCGCCTTCTCGGCGCTGCTCGCCCTGTCGCTCACGCCCGCACTCTGCGCGGCCTTCCTGAAGCCGGTGGCCAAGGGCCACGGCCACGCCAAGGGCGGCGTATTCGGGATGTTCAACCGGTTCGTGGACCGGGAGACCGCCCGCTACGGCCGCCGCACCGCGTGGTTCATCCGCAAATCCGGCCGGGTGATGCTGGTCTACCTCGCTCTGGTGGCGGGGACCGCCTACGCCTTCGTCAACCTGCCGGAGGGCTTCCTGCCGGTGGAGGACCAGGGCTTCTTCACGGTCGACATCCAGACGCCGCCGGGCGCCTCCTACAACCGCACCCAGGAAGCGGTCCGCAAGGTCGAGGAGCACCTGCTGGCGCAGCCGGGCGTCGCCACCGTGACGATGCTCAACGGCTTCTCGTTCTCGGGGCAGGCCCCAAGCACCAGCCAAGCCTTTGTCACCCTCAAGCCGTGGTCGCAGCGCGACGCCAAGAACTCGGCCGCCGCGCTCGTCGCCGGCACCAACGCGGCGCTCGCCACCTATCGCGATGCCACGGTGGACGCGCAGGAACCGCCGCCGGTGGACAATCTCGGCAACGCGGCGGGCTTCTCGTTCCGCCTGCAGGATCGGGCCAACCGCGGCTACGCGGCCCTGCTCGCGGCCCAGGACCAGCTCCTGAAGCTGGCATCGCAGAGCCCTGTCCTCCAGAAGGTGAAGATCGAGGGGCTGCCGCCGACCCCGCAGGCGGAGCTGGTCATCGACCGCGAGAAGGCGGCGGCGCTCGGTGTCAAGTTCGAGGATATCAACGCCACGATCCAGCTCAACCTCGGCTCTGTCTACCCGAACGACTTTCCCAACCGGGGCAAGATGCAGCGCGTCTACGTGCAGGCCGAGCAGCTCCAGCGCATGAACGCGTCCGACATCCTCAACTACGCGGTGAAGAACGCGAGTGGCACGATGGTGCCGATGTCCTCCTTCGCGGAGCTGAAATGGGGCATGGGGCCGAGCCAGATCGTCGGCTTCAACGGCTACCAGTCGGTGCGCTTCACGGGCGAGCCGAACCCCGGCTACACGTCGGGCGACGCCATCGCCGAGATGGAGCGGCTGATGCGCCAGCTGCCCAAGGGCTTCGGCTATGCCTGGACCGGGCAGTCCTACCAGGAGAAGCAGGCGGGCAGCCAGGCGACCCTGCTGCTCGGCCTGTCGGTGCTGATCGTGTTCCTGTGCCTCGCCGCGCTCTACGAGAGCTGGGCGATTCCCGTCTCGGTGATGCTGGTGATCCCGCTGGGCGTCATCGGCGCGGTGGTGGCCGTGTACCTGCGCGGCATGCCCAACGACGTGTACTTCAAGATCGGGCTGATCACGATCATCGGCCTCTCGGCCAAGAACGCGATCCTGATCGTCGAGTTCGCCAAGGATCTCTGGAAGCCCGGGACCTCGGTGGTGCGGGCGGCCGTGGAGGCTGCCACGCTCCGGTTCCGGCCAATCGTGATGACCTCGCTCGCCTTCATCTTCGGCGTGGTGCCGCTGGCCATCGCCACCGGCGCCGCCTCGAAGAGCCAGCAGGCGATCGGCACCGGCGTGATGGGCGGCATGATCACCGCGACCGTGCTGGCGGTGTTCTTCGTGCCGGTCTTCTTCGTCGTCGTGATGCGCCTCTTCCGGCGCAGGGCGGTGGCGGAAGGCGAGCGGGCCGAGGCGGAGATGCGGCAGGAGCCGGCGCGGGTGGCGGCCGAGTGAGGTTGCCGAGGAAGCGCGGGTCTCCCTCCCCGCAGAGGGGGAGGGACGCGCACAAAGCTTCATGTTCGATCCTGCGACACACGAGCCGGCATCAGGCGGGGAAAACGCGTTTCGGCAGCCGAGTCATGTCACTCGGCCGCGACAGGCTCTGCTGTCGTCTTGTATACAGATGGTCCGAAGCTTGCTGACGCCGCGGTTGACGCACCGGGCCGCCAGCCGGTGGCGCATTCACGGTTCCGGAGATCCGCTTGTCCCGTTCAGCCCTGAAGACCCTCGCCCGCGGCGTGTCCGCGGTCGCCGTCGCGACGTTTGCCTTCGCCGCGCTGCCCGCGCAGGCCGCCAACGTCTTCCGCTTTGCCTTCCAAGGTGACCTGAAATCCCTCGACCCGTACTCCCTCAAGGAGAGCTTCACCGAGGGCATGCAGGAGGCAGCCTACGAGCCCCTCGTCACCCTCGACAAGAACCTGAAATTCGCGCCGGCGCTCGCGGAATCCTGGGAGACGCCCGAGCCGACCCGCTGGCGCTTCCACCTGCGCAAGAACGTCAAGTTCCACGACGGCACGCCGTTCACGGCCGACGACGTGCTCTTCTCCGCCCAGCGCGTCCGCGCTCCGGGCTCGAACTTCACCACCAACGTCCCGGCCGACGCCGAGTTCGTGAAGGTCGACGACTACACCGTCGATATGAAGCTCTCGAAGCCGAACCCCATCGCCATCGCCCAGTTCGCGACCTGGGTGATCATGTCGAAGGCGTGGTCCGAGAAGAACGGCGTCGTCCAGCCGACGCCCGCCAGCGCCACCAGCCCGAGCTACGCCACCCTGCACGAGAACGGCACCGGCCCGTTCGTGATCGCCGAACACCAGCCCGGCGTGAAGACGGTGTTCAAGAAATTCGACGGCTACTGGGGTAAGGTCGAGTCGAACCTCGACGAGGCGGTGCTGACCACCATCGCCAACCCGGCGACCCGCGTCGCCGCGCTGCTCTCGGGCGAGGTCGACTGGATCGATCCCGTGCCGCTGCAGGACCAGCAGCGGGTCAATGCCAGCGGCACCGCCACCGTGATGGCCGGGCCCGAGCTGCGCACGATCTTCCTCGGCATGGATCAGGACCGGGACGAGCTGAAGGATTCGAGCGTCAAGGGCAAGAACCCGTTCAAGGACATCAAGGTGCGCGAGGCCTTCTACCTCGCCATCGACGAGGACACGATCGCCAAGCGCGTGATGCGCGGGCAGGCGGTGCCCTCCGCGCTGATGATCGCTCCGAGCCTCTATGACCGCGGCGCCGAGTTCAAGCGCCCGGCCACCGACCTCAAGAAAGCCAAGGCGCTCATGGCTGAAGCCGGCTATCCGGACGGGTTCTCGCTCACCATGGACTGCCCCAACGACCGCTACGTCAACGACGAGGCGATCTGCCAGGCGGTGGTCTCGATGCTCGCCCGCATCAACGTCAAGGTGAACCTGAACGCGCAGCCGAAGGCCAAGTACTTCGCCAAGGTTCTGGCACCGAACTACGACACGTCGTTCTACCTGCTGGGCTGGACCCCGTCCTCGCTCGACAGCCACAACATTCTCTACGAGATCGTCGGCTGCCGGAAGCCCGGCGACAAGTCGGGCCGGGGCAGCTGGAACCTCGCGGGCTACTGCGACCCGAAGATCGACGAGATCGCCGACAAGGTCGAGGGCGAGACCGACAAGACCAAGCGCGACGCCCTGATCAAGGAGGGCTTCGACGTCCTGAACACCGACTGGGGCTACATCCCGCTGCATCAGCAGGCTTTGGCCTGGGGCGTCTCCAAGAAGGTCCACCTGACCCAGCGCGCCGACAACCTGCTCCTGCTCTACTGGGTGTCGAAGGACCCGCAGTAGGAGTCCGGCGTGCTCGCCTTCCTGCTGCGCCGGGTGATCCAGGCGGCCGCGGTCCTCGCGGTCGTCGGGCTCATCGCCTTCGCGATGTTCCGGTTCGCGGGCGATCCGGTGAACCAGATCGTCGGCCCCGACACCACCGTGGCCGAGCGGGCCGAGATCCGGAAGAATTTGGGCCTGGATGATCCGGTGCTGGTCCAGTTCGCCCGCTACGCCGGCAGCGTGATGCGGGGTCAGTTCGGCATCTCGTACCAGTTCCGGCAGCCGGTCTCGCAGCTCCTCGCCGAGCGCATGCCGGCAACCCTGGAACTCGCCTTCTGCGCCACGATCTTCGCTCTGGTGGTGGGGATCCTGATGGGCGTGTACTGCGCGCTGCGCCGCGACTCCTGGCTCGCCGGGCTGTTCCAGGCGGTCTCGCTGATCGGGATCAGCCTGCCGACCTTCCTGATCGGCATTCTGCTGATCTACCTGTTCTCGGTGACGCTGGGCTGGCTGCCCTCCTACGGGCGCGGCGACACGGTCCGGCTCGGCTGGTGGACCACCGGCTTCCTCACCGCCTCGGGGCTGAAGGCGCTGATCCTGCCCTCGGTGACGCTGGGCCTGTTCCAGATGACGCTGATCATGCGGCTGGTGCGCGCCGAGATGCTGGAGGTCTTACGCACCGACTACATCCGCTTCGCCCGGGCGCGGGGCCTCACCACCCGGGCCGTCCACCTGCGCCACGCCCTGAAGAACACCCTCGTGCCGGTGATCACCATCGCGGGGCTTCAGCTCGGCTCGGTCATCGCCTTCTCGATCATCACCGAGACGGTGTTCCAGTGGCCCGGCATGGGCCTGCTCTTCGTCCAAGCCGTGCAGAACGTCGATATCCCGATCATGTCCGCGTATCTGCTGCTCGTCGCGCTGATCTTCGTGACCATCAACCTCGTGGTCGATATCCTCTACACGGTGGTGGACCCGCGCCTGCGGCTGCCCGCCGGGCGGACGGCGTGAGGGGCGGCCCATGAGCGGATACGACCTCGACGCGGGCGATGCTCCGCCGGTGCCGCTGCCGGAGGCGGCGCCGTCCCGGCTCGCGCGCTGGCGCGACTCCGACCTGCTGGCGAACTTTTTGCGCTCGAAGACGGCCGTGGCGGCGCTGATCGCCACGCTGCTGATGGTCGGGCTCGCCTTCGCATCCCCGTGGATCGCCCCGCAGAACCCCTACGACCCGGCCCAGCTCGACCTGATCAACTCCAACCTGCCGCCGATCTGGCAGGCGGACGGTCAGGCGCCCTACTATCTCGGCACCGACGACCAGGGCCGGGACGTGCTCTCGGCGGTGCTCTACGGCCTGCGCCTGTCGCTGATCGTGGGCGTGCTCGGGGTGCTGACCTCCGGCGTGCTGGGCATCGCGCTTGGGCTGATCGCCGGCTACGCGGGCGGCTTCCTCGACACGCTGATCATGCGGGTCGCCGACGTGCAGCTCACCTTCCCGGCGATCCTGATCGCCCTGGTGGTGGACGGCGTCGCCAAGGCAACCTTCGGCAGCGCCCTCGATGTCGGACCGCTGATCGGGCTGATCGTCGTCTCGATCGGCCTGTCGTTCTGGGTGCAATATGCCCGGACCGTGCGCTCCTCCGTGATGGTCGAGAAGGGCAAGGATTACGTCCAGGCGGCCCGGCTGATCGGCCTGTCACCCCCGGTGATCATGGTCCGCCACGTCCTGCCGAACGTCACCGGCCCGGTCTTCGTCATCGCGACGATCAACCTCGCGCTCGCGATCATCACCGAGGCAACCCTGTCGTTCCTCGGCACCGGCCTGCCCGAGACCATGCCGTCGCTGGGCACGCTGATCCGCACCGGCAACCGCTTCCTGTTCTCCGGCGAGTGGTGGATCGTCGCCTTCCCGGGGCTGGCGCTCGCCGGGCTCGTCATCGCCATCAACCTCCTGGGGGATTGGCTGCGCGACGCGCTCAATCCGAAGCTGCAATGATGGGCGTGGTCTCCCACAACCCCCGGCTGGATCCCATCCACGCCCTCATCCTGAGATGCCGCGTCAGCGGCCTCGAAGGAGGGCTCCAGGGATCGCGCGGCTGGCTGGAAGGCTCCTTCGAGGCCTTCGCTGCGCTTCGGCACTTCAGGATGAGGGCGCGGGTTGGAGGCAGCTCCGCCGCCGGAGCCGGCACGCCATGACCGAGACCATCCTCTCCGTGCGCGACCTGACGGTCGCCTTCGACACCCGCCGCGGGCCGCTCACCGCCATCGACCGGGTCTCCTTCGACATCGGCCGCGGCGAGATTTTGGGCGTCGTTGGCGAGTCCGGGGCCGGCAAGTCGGTGACCGGCTCGGCGGTGATCGGGCTGATCGACCGCCCTGGCCGCATCGCCGGCGGCGAGATCCGCCTGCGCGGCGAGCGTATCGACAATCTCTCGCCCGAGGCGATGCGGCGGGTGCGGGGCAAGCGCATCGGCATGATCTTCCAGGACCCTCTGACCTCGCTGGATCCGCTGTTCCGGGTCGGCGACCAGATCATCGAGACCCTGCGCACCCACACCGATCTCACCGCGAAGGCAGCCCGCACCCGCGCCATCGATCTGCTGGCCGAGGTCGGCATCCCGGCGCCCGAGCGGCGCATCGACGGCTACCCGCACGAATTCTCCGGCGGCATGCGCCAGCGGGTGGTGATCGCCCTCGCGCTCGCCGCGGAGCCGGAGTTGATCATCGCCGACGAACCGACCACGGCGCTCGACGTCTCGGTCCAGGCCCAGATCATCACCCTGCTGAAGCGCCTCTGCCGCGAGCATGGCACCGCCGTGATGCTGGTGACCCACGACATGGGCGTGATCGCCGAGGCCGCCGACCGGGTGGCGGTGATGTATGCCGGGCGGGTGGCCGAGATCGGCCCGGTCGCCTCGGTCATCGCCAAGCCCCACCACCCCTATGCGGTCGGCCTGATGGGGGCGATCCCGACCCTGTCGCAGGAGGCCGAGAGGCTGAGCCAGATCCCCGGATCGATGCCGCGGCTCACCGCCATCCCGAAGGGCTGCGCCTTCAACCCGCGCTGCCCGAAGGTCTTCGCGCGCTGCCGGGTCGAGCGGCCGGAGCCGCAGGTGGTGGAGGCGAGCCGGGTGGCCTGTCACCTGTACGATGCAGCGGAGCGCGCAGCGTGAGCGCCTACGTCGAAGTCACCGATCTGCGCCGCCAGTTCGACGTCTCGAAGCCCTGGCTCAACCGGGTGATCGAGCGCGAGCCGCGCCGGCTGCTCACCGCGGTGGACCGGGTCGGCTTCGAGATCGCCAAGGGCGAGACTTTCGCGATCGTCGGCGAGTCCGGCTCCGGCAAGTCGACGGTGGCCCGGATGGTGGTCGGCCTGCTGCCGCCGACCGCCGGCGAGGTGCGCATCACCGGCGTCTCGATGACCGATCCGCGCCAGGCCGCCGCCCGCCGCCGTCTTCGGTCCCGCATCCAGATGATCTTCCAGGATCCCTACGCGTCCATGAACCCGCGCTGGCGGGTGGGGAAGATCATCGCTGAGCCGATCCGGGCCTTCGACCTGATCCGCGGCGAGGGGGCGATCCGCGCCCGGGTGGGCGAGCTCCTCGGCCTCGTCGGCCTACACGCCGACGACGCCCGCAAGTATCCGCACGAGTTCTCCGGCGGCCAGCGCCAGCGGGTGGCGATCGCCCGGGCGCTGGCGAGCCAGGCCGAGTTCCTGGTGGGCGACGAGCCGACCTCTGCGCTCGATGTCTCGGTCCAGGCGCAGATCCTCAACCTGATGCGCGACCTGCAGGACCGGCTCGGGCTGACCTACCTGTTCATCTCCCACAACCTCGCCGTGGTCCGCCACATGGCGACCCGGGTGGGGGTGATGTATCTCGGCCGGCTCGTGGAGGTCGCAGCCGCCAAGGACCTGTTCGCGGCGCCCCGCCATCCCTACACGCGGATGCTGCTCGACGCGGTGCCCGACCTCGCCCATGTCGGCCGCGCCCGGGTGCCGGTCTCCGGCGAGATCCCGAACCCGATCGACCCGCCGCCCGGCTGCACCTTCAATCCGCGCTGTCCGCTGGCGAACGACCGCTGCCGCGCCGAGGTGCCGGCGCTCCTCGACGGCGTCGCCTGCCATGCGGTGCAAGAAGGGCGGGCCTGACGGGACCGGCACGCCGGCCGGGCGCGCCAGGCGCCCCGGAGTCTGATCCGTTCGGATCATCGGCTCACCGCGCGGGTGCCTTGCTGGAACGCCCGAAGGATGGTTGGACGGGAAGATCGTCGCTGCCGAGCTGCAGACAGGTGAGTATCGCCACGTAGGACGGCGCACCGCCGATCTCACTCTCCTGCCGGCAGACACGGCGCTCCCGGGCTCCGAAGGTCGTCCACTGCGCGATCAGTTTGCGTCGCGCGGCGTGCTCGTCCACCAAGCAGCCGCGATAGCTCGCCCGATCGACAGGAGCGGATCCCGCGCGGCGTTCCGGTGCGCACACCGATCGGATGTCGAGGGCCGGGAGCCCGCTCGCCCAGGCGCACGCGGCCACGGATCCGCACAGGAGCAGGTCGAGGAGAGCAGGCATCCAGACCTTGCTCATGTGCCCCGTCCCTGACGATCCGACCAGATCCGCAGCGGATGTCGGCCGGCGCGCCCGGGGACGCGCCGGGCAAGCCGGGAACCGGTCACTTGCCGGTCTTGGCGGCGGCTGTCGTGCCGGTGGTCTGCGGCGACCCCTTGTCGGCCGTCGCGGCCTTGGCCTTCTGCGGGATTGCGACCGCGTTGATCACGTCGAAGCGCATCCCATCCTGTGCGGTCTTCAGGACTGCGTTGGCTTCATAGTACTTGCCCTGCCCGATCAGCGTCGCCGCCTGATCGACATCGGCGATGGTCTTGTTGAGCGGCAGAACCGCCAAGGTGAAGTTGACATCGACATGGGCGAGCTTGAGCTTCTCCAGGGCGCCCGTCTGATCGCCACGGGCGAGATTCTTGTTCGCCTCGGTGACGGCCGAGGCCTTCTCGGGCGTGGCCACGAAGTCGTCGCCCAGTGTGAGCTGCGCATCGACCGGCACCCAGGCGACCTGCTCCTTGGAGGCCGGCTTGGTCTCAGCGTTCGCGGACTGTGCCGTCGCCTTATGGGCCGCCATGTCGGCGGGGGTCTTCAAGTCTGCCTCAGCCTTGTTAAAGACCGCGTCGTCGGTCTTTGCCTTCGCGAAGGCCGCCTGAGCCTTGCCGATCATGTCCTTGGCCTGGGCGGGATCGGCCTCGAAGATGGCAAGACGGGTCAGCTGGAGATCCCGGAAGCCCTGGGCACCATCTTTCGAGAGCTTGCCGACGTCCTTGTCGAGCGCCGTCTGGTTCGCACTGGTCTGCGTGGCGTTCTGCTGGGCCGCCTGTTCAGCGGCAAAGGCGCTGCCACCGAGGACGGTCGTGAGCACGAGCGCCGCAGCCATAGATTTCCGATAAGCCATCTTCCTATCTCCATCTGATCGCCGGAACTAAGGCTTATATCTATACTCGCCTTATTCATCCCGCATTCACATAATGGGCGGGCGTCGTCTTGGTCACATGTCCAAACGATTAAAAATCGGCAAGGTACGGATCGGCAATCCGAAGCGCCTTGGACCGGCGCGGGGCACTGGACGCGAGTCATGCCGGCCCGCACCGGGCCGACAGGTCGGCCGAGCGACATCGATCGATGGGAGGCCGCCACATCCGCTTCGGATTGCGTGCCCGCGGGCTTCGAAGGTCGGGATGCGCGCAGCGACCAAATTGGCTGCGAACCGAGCAACGGCTTTCCGGCCAAGCGCCCACTGGCCTCTGAGCGAGGTTGGGCCCAGGGGGCCGGTACCGAAACGTCGGTCCAGATCCGCCAGCCCGGACCCGCGTGGGTGTTGCGGCGCGGTTCATGCCGGGCGCTGCGTGGCGCCCGCGTTCCCGTCAGGCGTCGCGCCAGTCCGAAAACATCGCCGCTTGGCCCACCGTCACGCCGTCACGGTCGAGCTGCCAGACCACCGCCCGCTCGATCCAGAAGCGACGCCCGTCTTTGGCGATCCGCAGCCCGCGATAGCCGCGGCTGAACCCGTCCCGAGCGACGGCATCGAGGAGCCGCTGCCGCTCGGCGCGCTCGGGCGCCTCGGCCGAGAGGCGCGACGGCAGGCCGATGAGTTCCTCCCGCGTGTAGCCGAAGCAGGCCTGCGCGGCCTTGTTGGCGTAGACGAAGCGCGGATCCACGCCGCCGTCATGGGCGAGGACCGCGAAGCCGGCGGTCCCGTAGAGCCACGCCGCATCCGCGCCGTCCGGCACCAGCATTTCGCCGAGGCGCCGCCCGTAGCTGCCTGTGAGCACGGCGAAGAAGTCGGGATCGTGCGACAGGTCGGTCATGCCGGCCTCCCTGACCGGATCCGTGTCGAAGTGCATGCGCGGGACCTCGTAAGGGTGACGGCCGTCGCCGTCCATCTCCGGTCGGAATGCGGCACCGGGCATTTGGCACGTTCCGCGGATGCGATGTGCGCTCGCGGCGCGCGCCTCGCTCGGCGGGTGCGAGCGGATCGCTCTGGCGCGTCGCGGGTCCCGGACAAGAGGTTCGGCCGAGCCATCGAGGCGGCTGGCGCATTCCGGCGTTTGTTTATCGCGTCAGAATAGGAAAAAACCTTATTGATCAGTCACTATCTATAGAAATAATTGTAAATATTTCACATTGATCGGAATATTTTGCGGATCGGCCAGCAGCTTCCCGTTGACCGGGTGAGTCTTGACGGGTGTGGCTGGTGCACGATAAGAGTAGATAATATAGATTGCGCGTCAGAATTGATTATGGAACTGATTATCGAGTCAGATTTAGTTTTTAATTCAGACCATCGAGAATTAGGTTCGGATTTTTGCCCCTAACGAGCTGGATATTACTCGCAGCGATGACGATCCGGTCCTGTGTCCAGGGCCGGATCGTCATGATATCTGGCGTACGATTGCCGTAACGGAGAGCCCCGACAGGCGATTCATGGGGGCGGGCCCGCGGCACCAGGGCCGGCGCGCGGTTTCGCGCGCGGAACGGGAGCGGATTGCAACTGTCCAGTGCCGCAACGAAGGCGGGACCGGGCTCGAGAGCGATAGGTAGGAGGCGCATGGATCCTCAAGGATCCGCACGAGAGCCCGGGGCTCCGGATCCACAGGAGGTCCGGCCGCTTCGGATCTTGGCGGTCGCGGTGCAGAAGGGCGGCACGGGCAAAACCACGCTGGCGGCCTCCCTGGCCGTCGCCGCGGCGGAAAGCGGTGAGCATGTCGCCGCGCTCGACCTCGACCCGCAGGGCTCGCTCGCCGGCTGGGGAGCCCTGCGCAGGGAGGTCGGCGTGGCGGTCGACCGGATCCAGCCCTGGGAAATCGGCCAGCTCTCGGAGATCCTGGGCATCCTGGCCGAGCAGGGCACGACGCTCGCCATCCTCGACACCGCCGGCAGCTCGGCCGGCCTCGCGCCCGCCCTAAAGGAGGCCGATTTCGTGCTGCTGCCTGTGCGGCCCTCCCGGCTCGACATCGTGGCGGCCCGCCCCACGCTCCAGGCGCTGGTCGGCCTCGGGCTGCGGGGTCGGCTGGCCCTGGTGCTGAACCAGTGCCCGCCGCCGCCGTCACCCCGCACCAGCGCCTACGCGGCGCAATTGCAGACGCTGGGGGTGCTGGCCGAACCGGGCATCATCCACCGGGTCGATCATCAGGACGCCCTGGCGACCGGGCTCGGCGTCACGGAATTCGCCCCCGGCAGCCAGGCCGCCGAGGAGATCCGGGCCCTCTGGACCTGGATCGACGCGAAGATGCGGGCAGCGGCCGGCTGAGTTCAGCCCTGCCCGAGGGCCGCAAGGATCCGCGCCCAGGAGCGCGTGCCCTTGTGGAAGCTCGTCAGGTCGTACTTCTCGTTGGGCGAGTGGATGCGGTCGTCGTCGAGCCCGAAACCGATCAGCAGGGTGTCGCGTCCGAGGATCCGTTTGAAGTCGCCGACGATCGGGATCGAGCCGCCGGCGCCGACGGTGACGGCCGGCACGCCCCACTCGTCCTCCAGCGCCGCCTTGGCAGCCCCGAGCTGCGGCATGTCGAAGGGCAGGCTGATCGCCCGCGAGCCCTTGTAGGTGATGACCTCGACCTTGCAGTCCGCCGGGACCCGCTCCCGCACGAAGGCCTCGAACGCCTGCGCCAGGCGCTTCGGATCCTGGTCGTCCACGAGGCGGAACGAGATCTTGGCCGAGGCCGTGGAGGCGATCACCGTCTTGGTACCCTCGCCGGTGTAGCCGCCGATGATGCCGTTGGCGTCGCAGGAGGGGCGCGACTGCACGAGCTCGATCGGCATCCGCCCGCGCTCGCCGGCCGGCTCCTTGAGGCCGATCGGCCCGAGCAGCGTCTCCGGCGTCAGACCAAGGCCCCGCCACTGCTCCAGCACCTCGGGCGGGCGCTCGTGCACGCCCTCGTAGAAGCCCGGGATCGTCACGCGCCCGTCCGCGTCGTGCAGGTCGGCGATGATCTTGGCGAGCACGTGGATCGGGTTGCGCGCCGCGCCTCCGAAGAAGCCGGAATGCAGGTCGCGGTCGGCGCAGGTGACCTTCACCTCGAAATAGGCGAGCCCGCGCAGCGACGACGTGATCGCCGGCGTGTTCCGGTCCCACATGCCGGTATCGCAGACCAGCACCACGTCGCAGCCGAGCCGGTCGCGGTTCGCCGCGACCCATTCAGGCAGCCCCTGCGAGCCGCTCTCCTCGGCACCCTCGACCAGGATCGTGACGCCGCAGGGCAGTTCGCCGCTCATGGCGATATGCGCCCGGCAGGCCTCCACGAAGGTCATCACCTGGCCCTTGTCGTCGGAGGCGCCACGGCCGACGATCTTCCTGCCGCCCTGGCCATCGTTGGCGATGTGCGGCTCGAAGGGGGGTCTTCCAGAGGTCGAGCGGGTCGACCGGCTGCACGTCGTAATGGCCGTAGAACAGGACGTGCGGTGCCCCGGGCTTCGGCCGGTGGGCCAGCACCACCGGATGCAGCGAGGTCTCCTCGACGGAAGTCTCGAAACCCAGGGCCGTCAGGTTCTGGGCGAGCCAGGCGGCGGCCTCGCGGCAATGCCCGGCATAGGCCGGATCGGTGGAGATCGACGGGATCCGCAGGAAGGCGAAGAGCCGCTCCAGGGCGTTCTCGAGGTCCGTGTCGATGTCGTTTAGGATCGCGTCGAGCGCGGCCATCGGGGGCTCCGGGGTGCGGCGGGAACTCTGCGGGAACGAGGGTTAGCCGAGGCGGGGCAGGGGCGGCAACGTCGGAGGGCGCGGGCGCCCGATCATGAGCCGATTCCGCAGCGGGTTCTGTGCTGGTCCCGGGCCGCATTCCGCTGGCGCTGCATGCGCCCGGAAGAGGGGTGGTTCCTTCTGCACCACCCCACGGCGTGAGCGGTCCCATCCGGGACTGAGACCGTCTGTCCCGGAACGGCGGCAGATTGGAATGGTTATCGACCGAATCCGCCGGCCCCGCGCACGCCCTCGGGCCGATCCGTTTCAGTCCGGCTCCGGGCCGGCCCAGACCGTGGACACGCCATGCTCCTCGAGAAACCATCGCCCGTGTCGGCGGACACGCCCATCGGCATCACGCTCACGATCAACGGGCAGCGGCGCGAGCTCCAGGTCGCGCCCTGGACAACGCTCCTCGACCTGCTGCGCGAGCGGCTGGACCTCACCGGCACCAAGAAGGGCTGCGATCACGGCCAGTGCGGCGCCTGCACGGTGCTGGTGAACGGCACCCGCGTGAATTCCTGCTTGACGCTGGCAGTGATGAAGGACGGGGCCGAGATTACCACGGTGGAGGGCCTTGCCAGCCTCGGCGGCCGGATGGGCAGCAACGCCCTCCACCCGATCCAAGAGGCGTTCATCGAGCACGACGCCTTCCAGTGCGGCTACTGCACGCCGGGCCAGCTCTGCTCGTCGGTCGGCCTGATGAACGAGGGCCACGCCCATACCCGGGACGAGATCCGAGAAGCGATGAGCGGCAATCTCTGCCGGTGCGGCGCCTACACCAACATCGTCGACGCCATCGAGGACGTCATGCAGGGAGGCGCCCGATGAACCGCTTCGATTACGTCCGCGCCGGCACGGTGGCGGAGGCGGTACAGGCCTTCGGGGCGGGCGCGCGCTTCATCGCCGGCGGCACCAACCTGATCGACCTGATGAAATACGAGGTCGAGAAACCCGGTCGGCTGATCGATATCACACGCCTGCCCCTCGACCGGATCGAAGATCACGGGGATGGCCTCCGGATCGGGGCGCTCGCCACCAACGCCAATGTCGCGTACGATGCCCGGGTTACCGCGCGTTACCCGATGCTGCGCAACGCCATCCTGGCGGGGGCCTCGGCGCAGCTGCGCAACGCCGCCTCCACGGGCGGCAACCTGCTCCAGCGGACACGCTGCTACTACTTCTACGACGTAGCCACGCCCTGCAACAAACGCGCGCCCGGCTCCGGCTGTCCGGCGATCGGCGGGATGAACCGCATCCACGCGATCTTCGGCACGAGTGAGCACTGCATCGCCACCCACCCCTCCGACATGTGCATCGCGCTGGCCGCCCTGGAGGCGATGGTGCAGGTGAGCGGGCCGCAGGGCGACCGCTCGATCCCATTCTCCGAGTTCCACCGCCTGCCGGCAGCTTCCCCGAGAAAGACACGAACCTCGCCCCCGGCGAGATCATCGTGTCAGTGGACCTGCCGGAGAGCCGCTTCCCGCAGCACTACACCTACCTGAAGCTGCGCGACCGCCTGTCCTACGCCTTTGCGCTGGTCTCGGTGGCGGCGGGCCTGGAACTCGACGGCGACCGGGTGAAGACCGCCCGTCTGGCGCTCGGCGGCGTCGCCCACAAGCCCTGGCGCAACCGCGAGGCCGAGGCCCTGCTCGAGGGCAAGCCCGCCACCCGGGAGAGCTTCCAGGCTGCGGCCGACCTGATCGTCGCGGAGGCCAAGCCCCAGTCGGAGAACGGCTTCAAGATCGATCTCGCCCGGCGCGCCATCGTGCGCGGCCTCGAACAGGCCGCCGCCGGCACGCCCCAGTCGCTCAGCGACAAGCGCATCCAGTAGGCCCCGCCATGACGCAGACCTTCAGCTCCACCGGCCGCGACACCTTCGTCGGCAGCCCGCGCAGCCGCATCGACGGTCCCGCCAAGGTCACAGGCCTCGCCAAATACGCGGGCGAGTTCGCCGCCCCCGATCTCGCCTACGGCTACGTGGTGTCGAGTTCGATCGCCAAGGGCCGGATCACCGCCATCGATTCCGCCGAGGCCGAGGCTGTGCCCGGTGTCCTCAAGGTGCTTACCCACGAGAACCGGCCGCGCACCGCTTGGCGGGACAAGAACTTCCAAGACCAGGTGGCGCCCCCCGGCTCGCCGTTCCGCGCCCTCTACGACGACCTAATCGTGTTCAGCGGCCAGCCGGTCGCCCTGGTGGTGGCGGAGGATTTCGAGACGGCGCGCTACGCCGCGTCCCTCGTCCGCGTGAGCTACGCGATGGAGGAGCCCGGGACCGACCTGGAGGCCCTGCGCGGCACCGCCTACGAGCCGCCCTACAAGCGCCAGGGCATCAAGCCGCCGCCGGAGCCCTGGGGCGATTCCGACAAGGCCTTCGGCAGCGCGCCAGTGCGCGTCCAGGCCGCCTACAGCCTCGCCGACGAGCACCACAACCCGATGGAGCCGCACGCCTCGACGGTGGTGGTGGAGCAGGACGGGACCTACACGGTCTACGACAAGATCCAGGGCGTCTCGAACAGCCACCAGTATCTCGTCAACGTCTTTGGCCTGAAGCCCGATCAGGTGCGGGTGCTCAACCCCTATCTCGGCGGCGGTTTCGGATCGGGCCTGCGCCCGCAATACCAGCTGTTCCTGGCGATGCTGGCCGCGCAGGAGCTGCAGCGCTCGGTCCGCGTGACCCTGACCCGCGACCAGATGTGGAGCTTCACCTATCGGTCCGAGGCGCTCCAGACCATCGCGCTCGGCGCCGAGCGGGACGGCCGGCTGACGGCTTTGCGGCACGACGCCGTCCAGGGCACCTCGCACTTCGAGGACTACCAGGAGGTCGTCGTCAACTGGTCGGGCGTCCTCTACAAATGCGACAACGTCGCGCTCGGCTATCGGCTGGTGAAGCTCGACACGCCGACGCCGGGCGACATGCGCGCGCCCGGCGCAGTGACTGGCGTCTTCGCCATCGAGACTGCCATGGACGAGCCTCGCCTACGCGACCGGGCTCGATCCGATCGACCTGCGGCTCCGGAACTACGCCGAATCCGACGCCACCGCCGAGGGCAAGCCCTTCGGCTCGAAGGAGTTGAAGAGCTGCTTCAGGCAGGGCGCCGAGCGGTTCGGCTGGGCGAAGCGCTCGGCCGAGCCCCGCTCCATGCGGGAGGGACGGGAACTGGTCGGCTGGGGCGTGGCCACCGGCATCTGGGAATCGATGATGATGCAGTCGAGCGCCATCGCGACCCTGACGCCGGACGGCCGCCTCACGGTGGGCAACTCCACCGGCGATATCGGCACCGGCACCTACACGATCCTGACGCAGATCGCGGCCGACACCCTCGGCCTGCCGATGGACGCGGTGACGACCAAGCTTGGCGACACCCGCCTGCCGGAGGCTCCCGTCGCGGGCGGCTCCTGGACAGCAGCCTCCTCCGGCACCGCCGTGATGAAAGCCTGCCGCAACATCGGCGAACAGGTGTTCAAGCTCGCCCGCGCCATGGAGAACTCGCCGCTCGCCAACGTCGACTTCGATCGCGCCGTGTTCTCGGACGGCCGCATTTCAGTCGCGGGCGATCCGAGCCGCAGTGTGTCGCTCGTCGAGGTGCTGCAGGCCGCCGGCGTCGACAAGGTTGAGGCCGTCGAGGAGGCCGGGCCCGACAAGGACTTCAATCAGAAATACGAGGCCTACACCCACTCGGCGATCTTCGCCGAGGTGAAGGTCGACGAGGAACTGGGGCAAGTCCGGGTCACCCGGATCGTCTCGGCGATCGCGGCCGGCAAGGTGCTGAACCCGAAGACGGCACGCAGCCAGATCCTCGGCGGCGTGGTGATGGGGATCGGCTCGGCTCTGGAAGAGGAGTCGATGCTCGACCACCGCATCGGCCGGTTCATGAACCACAATCTCGGCGAGTACCACGTGCCGGTGAACGCCGACCTCTACGATATCGACGTGATCTTCGTAGACGAGGAGGACAAGGCGAACCCGCTGGGCGTGAAAGGGCTCGGAGAGATCGGGATCATCGGCACCGCGGCGGCGATCACCAACGCTGTGTTCCACGCCACCGGCAGGCGGGTGCGCGACCTGCCGATCACCATCGACAAGCTGCTGTAAGAGGCCGTTGTTTCACGGGAAACAACGGCGGTCCCGCATCCGGAGCGCTGATACAGGAGAGCCGTCGTGCCCCCGCGCGGCGGCTCTTCAGCACGATAGGGGATCCGCCCGGGTCGCTCGGTCGCTCTGATCTGAACCGTCATCGCGAGCACAGCGAAGCGATCCAGGGTAGCAGGAGCCCGGCCGGCATCGCGCAACGGGTTTGCTTCGCTCCGCTCGCAACGATGACGGCGCCTTTGAGCGGTTCAGACAGAAATGGCATGAGGTCCGCTTGAGCCATCTGCTGCAATCCTGGCGCTTCTGGGCGCTCGCTGCCGCGGGGTTCGCGGCGCTTACCGCGATTCTCGCCAAGGTCGGCATCTCGGGCGTGCAGTCGGACGTCGCGACCTTCGTGCGAACGGCGGTGATCCTGGTCTTCGCAGGGGCAATCGTCCTCGGGTCCGGGCAGGTTGGCGGGCTGGCGCAGATCTCCGGCCGCAGCCTCGCCTTCCTGGTCCTGTCGGGGCTCGCCACCGGGGCGTCCTGGCTCTGCTACTTCCGGGCACTGTCCCCGGGGGCGCCGCCCGGGTCGCGCCGATCGACAAGCTGAGCGTCGTGCTGGTGGCGATCTTCGGCGCGAGCCTGCTCGGGGAAACCTTGAGCTTCGCGGCCTGGATGGGCGTCGCGCTGATCGCCGTCGGGGCGGCCCTCGTCGCCTCTGACTGGTGAGGGCCTGAACGCCGACGCACCGATCCATTAACCCAGGTGGCGCATCCTGCAAGTCCCTGGTGAAAGGGACCGCCGATGGACTGGGTTTACCGCGGCTTCGAGACCTCGCTGCTCGGTCTCGCCCTGTGCTTGGGCCTCGCGGCCTGCCTCACACTCGGCTCCGGTCGGATGCCGAGCGACACGCTGTCCGTCACACTGCCGATGCTCTCCGTGACGGCCCCCGCCCGTTAGGGCGTGAGCCGGGTCACGGATCGCCGTCAGGCGGCGCTCTGAGTCGCGCGGAACATGAAGTTCCGGGCCTCCGCGTCCATCTCCGCCTTGAAGGTGTGGCGGCCCTTCAGGGCCTCGGCCGCCTGGGCGGCGGGGCGGGCGTTGATCGCGTCGAGATGGCGCTTCACGTTGGGAAGGTCCGCGAAGGCGGTCTCGCCGAGCACGAACGGCACCATCCGCGCCCATCCCCACACCGCCATGTCGACGATCGTGTAGGTGTCGCCCAGGACGTAGGGGCGGCCGGCCAGGCGCTGGTCGAGGATGCCCCAGTGGCGGCGCGCCTCGAAGGTATAGCGCTCGGTGGCGTAGGCGCCCCCGTCCTGCGCGAAGTGGCGGAAATGCACGCACTGGCCGGAGAACGGCCCGATGCCGGTGGCCACGAACATCAGCCAGGACAGCATTTCGCCCCGCACCGGCTCGCCCTCGGGCAGGAACTGGCCGGTCTTGCCCGCGAGGTAGAGCAGGATCGCATTCGAATCGAACACCGTCACGTTGCCGTCGATGATCGCCGGCACCTTCGCGTTCGGGTTGATCGCCGTGTAGGCGGGGTCGAACTGCTCGCCCTTGCGCGGATCCACCGGCACCGGCTCATACGGCAGGCCCATCTCCTCAAGACAGAGGGCGACCTTCATGGGGTTGGGGCTGAGATTGTAGAAGAATCGAATCACGACTCTCTCCCTGAACGACCCCGGAAGGATCTCCGGAGCCGGGTTTCGCACAAGCCGCGGCCGTGCAGGACGGCTATTCCGCCACGATCTTGTAGCTGCGGCCCGGCACCAGCGCGGCGCCCCGCTCGAGGCCGTTGAGGACCAGGAACCGGTCGAGCGCCCGGTCCGGCACCGCCATGCGGCGGGCAAGCTCCTCGGCGCTGGTCGAAGTCGCCTGAACCACCTGCAGCCGCAGGGGGCGCAGCACCACCTCGTCGGGTGATATCGCCACGAGGGTCGCGGTCCAGCGGCGGAAGGCCGGCTCGGGATCGGTCGCGCCCTTGGCCGCCATGATCATCCGGTAGGTCGAATCGCCGATGCGGATCGCCGCCAAGCGGAAGGTCCAGTCCTTCCCCCGTGAGAGGGCGAAGGCCGCCGGATGGCCGGAGACCTCCCGCGATTCGGAGCCGGCCGGGTCCAGAGCGTCATTCCAGCTCGCCTTCAGCACCGCATCGAGGGGCTGGCCCTCCTTGGCCTCGATCTGGTCGAACAGCAGGCGCCGGTTGCCATCGGGGGTCGTGCCGAGCACGGCCGAGCGGGTGTTCTCCAGGGCGAAGCCGTCGGGCACCTCGAAGGCGATGCCGAGACCGGGATGGATGAAGCGATGGCCCCGCACCGCGCCATCGCGCGGGTTGTCGCCGTAGTCGAGCCCGTCCACCGCCGCGAGGTAGGCCGTGCGGTCGTCGATGCCGATCCCTGGTGCGCCGATTCGGCGGGCCGCCCGGGTGACCTGGGCAATGCGCTCGGCCGTGCCCGGATGGGTCGCGAGCATG
The DNA here is from genome assembly GCA_050632875.1 of Methylobacterium sp. P31. Classification (GTDB taxonomy): domain Bacteria; phylum Pseudomonadota; class Alphaproteobacteria; order Rhizobiales; family Beijerinckiaceae; genus Methylobacterium. The sequence goes on from JBODSC010000001.1 coordinate 1,741,017, forward strand.
TCGGGTGCGGTCGCGCTCCCCGCCTTCAGCGCCGTGGAGCGGTTGAGGGCGGTGAGGAAGCGCCCGGCCGCGAACGGGTCGTAGCCGGCCTTGGCGAGGGTGCGCACGCCGGTGGCGTCCGCCTCCAGCTCCTGCTCGCGGGAGAAGCGGGCCAGCGCGAACCGCGACTGGTGCTGCAACTGGGCGCCGGTATCGGGATCGTTCAGCACGTCCGCCACGACCCGGCTGACGAGGGCCGAGCGCAGCTCCAGCTCGCTCCGGGCCGTGGCGTGGTTGAGGGTCACGTGGGCCATCTCGTGCGCCAGCACGGCCGCCACCTCGGAGGTATCGCTCGCCAGCGCCACCAGCCCGCGGGTAACGTAGAGGCGCCCGTTCGGCAGCGCGAAGGCGTTGACCACGGGAGAATCGAGGAGTGTCACCGCGTAGGCTTGGTCGGGCCGGTCGCTCGCCTTCACGAGGCGGTCGGTCACGTCCGTGAGCATCCGCGTCACGTTGGGCGCGCGCACCTCGCCCCCGAAGGAGGCCACGAGCTTCAGGTGGTCGGCATCAGCGGCGCGCTCGCGGCCGGTGGTCCGCGGCGCTTCCGCGGGCACCCGAACGACGGCCGGCCGGACGGTCGCCTCCGTCTGGTCGGCCACGCAGGCGCCGAGCAGGAAGGCCAGGGCACAGAGTGCCGCCATGCCGCTCAGGCGAGACCCCGCCGACCGAAAATGCCCCGTGATCCCGCTCATCGCGATCAGCGCCGCAGCTCCCGTTCCCCTCCGGCTCGGCCTCCGGCCGCTCCGACTCGCTCAGGACCTCGATGGCGTCGGCGCCGGCTTCAAGGGTCGGGCCGCGCCAGACCTCCAGGATGCCGCGCACGCGCACGCGCCGGCCTTCGAGCGAGGCCGCACTCAAACCACGCGCGCGCACCATTCGCCAAGTGCGTTTCGATACCGTGACGGTAAGTGCGTCCGCGCCGCGGGTCCCGAAATCGAGATAGGTCCGGGCGCCGCGCTCGCCGACATGCCGCACGCGACCTTCCACGACCGCGAAGCGCCCCACCAGCGCCCGCAGCGCCGATCCGTCGGTGGCCGAGGGCAGCGGAGCGCGCCACAGGCCGCGCCGGTCCACCCGCGCGGCCTCTTCGACGAGGCGCAGGGCAGGGCGGCAGAGCGCCTCGATCTCGTTCGCGTCCGCGAAGGCGAGGCCCGCCCCGATCAGGCCTCCGGCGAGGTCGTCGTCACCCCCGGCGACCTGGATGTCGGCCCGCTCCCGGCCCCAGCGGTCGGACTGCCCGCGCGGCGTCACCGTGAGGCTGCTGCCCCGCCGCGCATCGAGCCAGGCCCGTGCCGACGCGGCAGCCTCCGGCGCGTCCGGCCAGCGCAGGGAGTCGAGCACCGCGCGGGCCCCGGACGCCAAGCGGATCTCGCCCCGTGGCCCGATCCCCTCCAGAACGTCGATTCGCGCCGGTCCCGCCAAGCACTCCGCCGCGCCTGCCCGCGGGACCGCCCGCACCGGCATGGCATAGCCGGAGGCCACGAGCGTGAGTGCGGCTGTCAGCGCCCCCGCGGAAGCCGCCCGATGCCTCGCTGCTGCCGATCCCGCCGTCCTGATCATCGAACGCCCCGGGGCGCATCATGCCGCCGGAACACGTCCTGTCCACCGGGCGCGGTTGGCCTCGGACCGGGAGAATGCTATGGAGCGCGCGGTTGTCTCCGTAGCTCAGCTGGACAGAGCACAGGTTTCCTAAACAGGTTCAATTGGGCGTCGCGCCGGGAAACCGCGCGGCGGATCCGCTCAAAGTCGGGGAAAGCTCCCGGCGCCGGCACCTCGTCGTCCGGAGCCCTGCCAATCCCGAGCCAAGCCTGCGCGGCGCCTCCGCGTCCCGCAGGAAGGTGTAGAGACTAGACGGGCGGCACCTAACGGTGGGGCGCAAGCCCCGTCCAAGGTGAAGGGATAGTCCAGGCCACGAACGCGGCCTTTGGGGCGCGGCGGCGAAAGCCGAAGTGGTATGAAACCTGGGGTCGCAGGTTCGAGCCCTGCCGGGGACGCCAGCATTCCATATCCGCGATCTCCGCCGGTCTCGGCGGAGTGTCAGACCCGACACCGCGTCAACCGCGTCCCGGTGACAAGATCCGAGGGTCGCGCTAAGCTTCGCTGCCGGGAATCGGGGCAGGGGGTGAACGAGGCTCTTCATGGCGGGTCAGAAAACCGATCAGCGCGACGTCTATGTCGGGCAGCGTATCGCCGAGCAGCGCCGGAAGGCTTCTCTCACGCAGCGCCGTGTTGCGCAGAGCTTCGGCATGTCTGCCGCCCAACTTCAGAAGTACGAGAAGGGCACCAATCGAATCAGTGCCGTTCACCTCGACATCTTCTCCCGGATGACCGGCGTGCCGATGGATTACTTCTTTAAAGGCATGCCGCGCAGCGACGATTTTATCGCTCCGGGCTTCAGCGAGCCGGAGCAGTCCACCCTGGCCGAGGGCGGCCTGAAGGGACTCGCAGAGGCCGTGGGCCGCCATATCACCGAGAACTTCTCCGAGGAGGCGCGCCGCGACGTGGCCGACGCCATCCGCGCGCTCGAGAGCAAGCTCGGCGGCTGAGACAGGGCCGGTTCAGCCACGAGCGGACTTTTTTCATCCAGATCGTCCGCTATAGCGGATCTCGTTCGTTGATCCGCCTTGACCATGGTCCGAGCGGGTGCGAGAACCCGGGCCCGATACCGAGTCAAACGCCGCGATCGCGACGGCGTACCTCTCGAGCTGAGGCCGTCCGATGCCGCGTTCCAACTACCTCTTCACCAGCGAGTCCGTCTCCGAAGGCCATCCGGACAAGGTCTGCGACCGGATCTCGGATACGGTGGTCGACGCGTACCTGTCGGTGATGCCGGAGGCGCGGCTCGGCGTCGAGACGCTTGCCACCACCAACCGCATCGTCATCGCCGGCGAGGTTCGCGGACCTGACTCGGTCACCTTCAAGGATCTCGAGGCCCTGACCCGCGAGGCCGTGAAGGACATCGGCTACGAGCAGTCGGGCTTCCACTGGAAGAACAACGACGTCGCCATCCATCTGCACGCCCAGTCGACCGACATCGCCCAGGGCGTCGACGCCGCCGGCAACAAGGACGAGGGTGCTGGCGACCAGGGCATCATGTTCGGCTACGCCGCCGACGAGACGCCCGAGCTGATGCCGGCGCCGATCTTCTACGCGCACAAGATCCTCAAGGACCTCGCCGACGCCCGCAAGGCCCGGCAGGGCGATGCCGCCAAGCTCGGTCCCGACGCCAAGAGCCAGGTGACGGTCCGCTACGAGAACGGCCGCCCGGTCGAGGTCACCCAGATCGTGCTCTCGACTCAGCACCTCGACGAGTCCCTGGACTCGGCGGACGTGCGCGCCATCGTCGAGCCCTACATCCGCCGGGCCCTGCCGGAGGGCTGGGTCAACGAGGGGACGGTCTGGCACGTCAACCCGACCGGCAAGTTCGTGATCGGCGGCCCGGACGGCGATGCCGGCCTCACCGGCCGCAAGATCATCGTGGACACCTACGGCGGCGCGGCCCCCACGGCGGCGGTGCCTTCTCGGGCAAGGATCCGACCAAGGTCGACCGCTCGGCGGCCTACGCGGCCCGCTACCTCGCCAAGAACGTCGTGGCCGCCGGCCTCGCCCGCCGCGCCACGATCCAGCTCGCCTACGCGATCGGCGTCTCCAAGCCGCTCTCGATCTACGTGGACCTGCACGGCACCGGCACGGTGGACGAGGCCAAGCTGGAGGCCGTCCTGATGGATGCCATGGATCTCTCGCCCCGCGGCATCCGCACGGCGCTCGGCCTCAACAAGCCGATCTACGCGCGCACCTCGGCCTATGGCCATTTCGGCCGCGCCCCCGAGGCCGATGGCGGCTTCTCCTGGGAGCGCACCGATCTCGCCGACAAGCTGAAGTCCGCCCTCGCCTGAGAGTCGGCGTCCGCGCCGCGTCATCCCGGACCCGTGCAGCGGGTCCGGGCGTTCGGAACACAGGTCGTCCACCCGCCCGCTTCATCCCCGAACGGCGGGCCGGTGGCCGACAGCGCACCGTGCTCATGTCAGATACTAGCGGATGCTCCGCTCACCCGGCCGAGGAGCCGGAGCGCGCCTTCTTCGGGCGCCGCAAGGGCAAGCGCCTGCGCGGCCAGCAGGAGCGGCGGCTGGCCGAGATGCTGCCTGCCTTGCGGGTCGCCCTGCCGCCGGACGGCCAGCCCCTCGACCCACGCCCGCTCTTCCCGGCCATGAAGGGGCCGCCGGACGCCGTCTGGATGGAGATCGGCTTCGGGGGCGGGGAGCACCTCGCGGCGCAAGCCGCAGCGCATCCCGGCATCGGCTTCATCGGCGCCGAGCCCTTCGTCAACGGCGTGGTGAAGCTGCTCGCCGAGATCGAGGAGCGGGGCCTGCGCAACGTCCGTATCCGCGACGAGGACGTGACCGCTCTGTTGACGCGGCTGCCGGATGCCTGCCTGGACCGCGTCTACCTGCTCTATCCCGATCCCTGGCCCAAGCGGCGCCAGCGCAAGCGCCGTTTCGTGTCGGACGCCTCGCTTGCCGAGATCGGCCGGGTCCTGAAGGATGGCGGCCTGTTCCGCTTCGCCAGCGATATCGACGATTATGCCGGCTGGACGCTGGCGCGGGCCGCCCGCTGCCCGACCTTGGAGTGGACGGCCCGGACCGCGCAGGATTGGATCCAGCCCTTCGCCGGGTGGCCCGGCACGCGCTACGAGGCCAAGGCGCTGGAAGCGGGCCGGCGGCCGACCTATCTGGAATTCGCGCGGCTGCCGCGCTAAGCCCTTGTTTCGACGCGCTCTCCCGCGTCGGGCCGGCTGCCGTCCCGGCGGAGCGGACTCCCGGCGTCGGCGGGCGGGTCGCCGCAGTCTTCGCAGGACGCCTTGCAACGGTCACGCTCGGGCGCCATCCTGAAAGTCCGTCGCGGTTGCAGATCGCGCCGGGGCGGGGCTCTATGCTCTATCTCCGGCGGGAGCGCGCCATGGCGCGTTCAGGGATTCTTCCGAGTGAACGAGTGGGTGGGGCAGGACCCGGCGGCGGGCGACCCGTTTCGCACCGGCTTCGACGAGGCCGCGATCGGCCTCCTCGTGCTGTCGGCGGACGAAGGTGAGATCCTCGCCGCCAACCGCTTCCTGCACGATCTCGTCGGCTGGGAGCCGGGCACGCTGCCCGGCTGCGCGACCGCCGCGCTTCTGCACGAAGGACCGGGCGGCCTCCAGGACGGCCTTCAGTTCTGGCGCCGGGCGGACGGGAACGCCCTCGACGTGCGGGTCCGGCGCGCCGGCCGGACCCTTGTGGTTGAACCCGTGGACGTCGATACGGCGGCCCATTCCGAGGCGAACCGCGAGGCGCTCGCGGCCGCCGGCTTGGGCGAGTGGCGCTGGGATCGGGCGACGGGGCTCCTCACCCTGTCGCGGCGCGCCGCGCGGATCCTGGGCCGGCCGCCTGGTCGCTCCGTGTCGTGGGAGGAGCTCAAGACCGGCCTGTCGCAGACGGAACTCGCGCGCCTGAGCGCGATCATCGCCGAGGCGACCGGAGCCGGCGAACCCTACCAGTTCGACACACCCACGACGGTGGCGGGGCGCACGGTGATCCTGCGGGTGCGGGGCCAAGCCGTGCCGGGTCCCGACGGCGAGCCTGTCAGCATGGTGGGCGTCATCCAGGACATCACCACCCGTGTCGAGGCGCGGGACGAGATCCTGTCCCGCGATCAGCGCCTGCGGGTCGCGACCACGATCGCCAAGCTCGGCATCTTCGAGTGGCACATGCTCGAGGACCAGGCGATCTGGGAGAACGAGCACATGTACGAGATCTTCGGGCACGCGCCCGAGGACGGCACGATCGGCAAGAACGAGTTCCTCAACGACATCCTCCATCCGGACGATCGCGCCGCGGTCCGCCAAGCGATCTCGAAGGCGTTGCGGGAGGACGGGATCCTGCACGTCAGCGGCCGCATCCGGCGCAAGTCCGACGGCGCGTGGCGCACGATCGACATGGCCGGCCGGTTCGAGCGGGACGCGCCCGGCCGCCTGCCGCGCCGCCTGATCGGCGTGGTGGCAGACGTGACCGACCGGCGCCTCGCGGAGGAGCGCCAGAGCCTGCTGATCCGCGAGTTGCACCACCGGGTGAAGAACACCCTGGCCACCGTCCAGGCTATCGTGGGTTCCACGGCGCGGACGGCGTCGAGCATCGAGAGCTTCTACGAGGCCTTCGTCGGGCGGATCAAATCGCTCGCCCACACCCATTCGGTGCTCACCGAGGACACCTGGCAGACGGCCTCCCTGGCGAACCTCCTGCTCAACGAGCTGAGACCCTACGCCGAAGTCACCGTGGAGGGCGGCGCCGAGGGCCGCATCAGCCTAGAGGGGCCGGCGATCGATCTCCCGTCCGAGATCGCGGTGCCGATCGGCATGGCGATCCACGAACTCACCACCAACGCCGCCAAGTACGGGGCGCTCTCGAACCGCACCGGGCGGGTGGCGGTGGAATGGTCCCTGGAGCCCGGCGGACCGGCCGGAATCCTGCGCTTCTCCTGGCGTGAGACCGGCGGTCCGCCGGTCCAGCCGCCGAACCGTCAGGGCTTCGGCTCGCGTCTGTTGCAGCGCGTCCTGATCACGCAAGTCCAGGCCGAGGTGACCACCGACTACGCGCCGGGCGGCTTCTCCCTGACCATGCGGGCCCCGATCCCGCCGCGCAACGACAGCCTCAACCCCCTCGTGTGATCCGCCGCTCGGCGGCCGTCAGGCCGCGCCGCGGGTTCCTGATTCGCCGCCGCCATCCACGAAGGCCTTCAGCTCGTCGAGCGAGGCGAAGGTGAAGCGCCCCTGCGGCGTCTCCGCTTCGATCGAGCCGTCCTCGAACATCACGTAGGTGTTGCCGCCCGAGGCGTAGCGCCCGACGACGTTGCGCGCGGCCGGCTTCGGGGCCGGTTCGGGCTCAGGCTCGGGCGCCGCGTCGAGGCTCGGACGCAGGGACGGCGGCTCCTCCTTCGGCTCCGATGCCGCCTCCGGGGCGGCGAACAGGTCGTCCTCGGGGAGATCCCGCCCGTGGGCTGCGGCGCTTCCGGCTCGGGCCGGACGCTCGGCTCCCGCGCCACGACGGGCGGCGCCGGGATCGTCAGATCCGGCTCCGTCCGGACGGGTTCCGGCGCGCCGGCTACCGTCGGCTCTGCGGCGGGAAGCGGTGCCGCGTCCGTCCGGAGCTCCAGGCTCGGCTCGATCCGGGGCCGCTCGGGATCGAAGGGCGGCTCGACCACGGGCGGTACGATGAAGGCGGGGGCGGCGGGCAGGACCGGCGGCAGAAGGGTCCGGCTCTCGTCGGCCGGTGCCGGTGCCGGTGCGGCTGCGGCGGTGACGTCCCGCGCGGCGGGCGCCGGGATCTGCGCGATGGCCCGCTCGACCCGCCGGACGACGAGGGCCAGCACGCCGAGCCCGGCTAGGACCGCGCCCGACGAGGCCGCCACCGAACCGGCGATCACCATCGCGAGCCCGCTCTCCAGACGCACATACGGGAAGCCCTGGATCACGGCGGCGCAGCCCCGATGATCATGACGGCGGCGAGCGCGAACAGCGCAGCGATCATGTTACTCTCTGGCACGAGCCGGCTCACCGCCGGCGCTCACACGGCGTCGCGCACAGTAAGGCCTTGCCGTCATATTGCAAAACCATGCGGTGAGATTGTTCGGGATACCGGGTTATTCCGATTGTCGGTGTGCGGCCCATGCCGGCCGGGTCGCGCCGCGCGGGAGTCGATATCCCCGGAACTTCCCGCGCCGCCGTGGCGGAACGGCGTTGCCGTCCCGCGGCCCCCGACTTACCTAGCGGGCTCTCGACTCGGGAGCCCCCGCCGGGGACGAGGCCGCCCCCTGCTTAAGCGGAGACAGACGCGATGACCTTCACCCTGCCGGAACTGCCCTACGCCTACGACGCGCTCGGGCCGTACATGTCGAAGGAGACCCTCGAGTTCCACCACGACAAGCACCACAAGGCCTATGTCGACACGGGCAACAAGCTGCTTGAGGGCACGGATCTCCAGGGCAAGAGCGTCGAGGAGATCGTCAAGGCCGCCTACAACACGAATCAGCCGCTCTTCAACAATGCCGGCCAGCACTACAACCACATCCACTTCTGGCAGTGGATGAAGCCGAATGGCGGCGGTGCGATCCCCGGCGCGCTGGCCAAGAAGATCGACGAGGATCTCGGCGGCGCCGAGAAGTTCAAGGCGGATTTCATCCAAGCGGGCGTCGGCCAGTTCGGCTCGGGCTGGGCGTGGCTGGCCGTCAAGGACGGCAAGCTCGCGATCATGAAGACCCCGAACGGCGAGAACCCGCTGGTCCACGGCGCCAAGCCGATCCTCGGCGTCGACGTGTGGGAGCACTCCTACTACATCGATTATCGCAACCGCCGGCCCGACTACCTCAAGGCGTTCATCGAGAACCTCGTGAACTGGGAGCACGTCGAGAAGATGTACGCCGAGGCGATCCGCTGAGGCGTCTCCGCCGGTGCCGCGGGCTCTGTGTCCGCGGCACCCTTGAGATGGCGGACGAAACCGGCTCTTGATGCGCCCGTTGCCGGGCCAGCCGGTGCAAAAGGGTCCGGCCATTCCCCTTCGATCGACACCCGTCCCATGTCCGAGACGCTCCCTCGCCCCCTGTGGAGGGAGGAACCCGCAGGTCAGCGGGCGGAACCATGATCCGCTCCATCCTGTCCGTCGGCGGCTGGACGCTGGTCTCGCGCGCCACGGGCTTCGCCCGTGACGTGGCGATGGCCGCCGTGATGGGGGCCGGGCCCATGGCCGACGCGTTCGTGGTCGCTTTCCGGCTGCCGAACCATTTCCGCGCGATCTTCGGCGAGGGCGCGTTCAACACCGCCTTCGTGCCGGCCTATGCGGGGCTCGCCGAGGCGGGTGCACCCGGCGAAGCGCAACGCTTCGCCGACCGCGTCTTCACCCTGATGCTGATCGTGCAGCTCGCGCTGCTGAACCTCGCCTTGCCGGCGATGCCCTGGGTCGTGCACGCGCTCGCACCCGGCTTCGCGGAAGATGGCGAGCGCTTCCAGCTCGCCGTGGCGCTGACCCGCATCACCTTCCCGTACCTGCTGTTCATGACCCTGGTGACGCTGCTGTCGGGCATCCTCAACGCCCACCGGCACTTCGCCGTAGCGGCCGGCGCACCGGTCCTGCTCAACCTCGCGATGCTGGCCGCGCTGTCCTTGAGCGTCCTGTTCCCGAACGCCGCCTACGCGGCCGCCTGGGGCGTCGCCATCTCGGGTGTGCTCCAGCTCGGCTTGCTGTGGTGGGGCTGCCGCCGGGCCGGCGTGATGCCGGACCTCGCCGTGCCGCGCCCAGACCCGGTCCTGACGCGGTTCCTCGCGGTGCTCGGCCCGGCGGTGATCGGCTCCGCCGGGTTCCAGATCGCGGCCTTCGCCGACACGATCATCGCGAGCTGGCTGCCCACTGGGGCGGTCTCGGCCCTGTACTACGCCGACCGGCTCTACCAGCTCCCCTTCGGCGTCATCGCCATCGCGGCCGGCACCGTGCTGCTGCCCGAGATGAGCCGGCGGATCGCCGCCGGGGACATCGCCGGCGCGCATGCAGCGCAGAACCGGGCCGCGGGCTTCTCGCTGGCGCTCTCGGCGCCCTTCACCGTGGCGTTCCTGACCATCCCGGGCCTGATCATGGCGGCGCTGTTCCAGCGCGGCGCCTTCAGCGCGGAGGATTCCGCCCGGGCCGCCGCGGTGCTGGCGGCCTACGGCTTCGCGCTGCCCGCCGTCGTGCTGGTGCGCAGCGCGGTGGCGAGCTTCTATGCCCGCCAGGACACCAAGACCCCTCTCTGGGCCTCGCTGACGGCGATCCTAGTGAATGTCGCGCTCAAGCTCTGGCTCACGGGCCCCTACGGCGTCACAGGCCTGGCGCTCGCCACTGCGGTGAGCCAGTGGGTCAACCTGCTGCTGCTGCTGGTTCTGGCCAAGCGCCGGAACTGGACGGCGCCGGGGCGCACCCTGGGTCTCACCGTCGCGGGTGTCCTGCTCGCCTGCCTGGGGCTCTCCGGTGTCGCGGTCTACGGTCAGGATCTCGCTCAGGCGCTGGTGCCGGCCCTGCCGCACGGGCGCGAGCTCGTCGTTCTGGCGCTCCTCGGCCTTGCGGGGGTCGCCGTTTATGGTGGCCTGCTGGTCGGGCTGTTGCACCTGTTCGGCCTGCGCCTGCGCCGGGCATGAGAAGAACGGGCCGGACTCGCCGCGGCGCGTTCCCGGCCCCAGATCGGACGAGAGCACCCAGTGAGGAGCGCCATGACCGACGCAAGGGGACCACTCGCGGGCGTGAAGGCCGCGGTGTTCGATGCCTACGGCACGCTGTTCGACGTGAACGCCGCAGTCCAGCGCTACGCCGAGGCGGTCGGACCGGACGCGATCCATCTCTCCGAGGTCTGGCGCAACAAGCAGCTGGAATACAGCTGGACCCTGTCGCTGATGGGCCGCTACGCGGCCTTCTGGGATCTCACCGTCCGGGCCCTCGACTACGCGCTGGCCGTCCATCCCGCGGTCGATCCCGGTCTGCGCGAGCGGCTCCTCGACGCCTACCGCGATCTCGATGCCTATCCGGAGGTCCCGGGCGTGCTGGCGGCCCTGCGCAAGCGCGGAATCCGCACCGCAATCCTCACCAACGGCAACGCCGCCATGGTCGACCGGGCCGTGGCCTCCGCGGGCCTCGCCGACCACCTCGACGCGGTCCTCTCGGTGGACGACGCCCAGGTGTTCAAGACGCATCCCGACGCCTACCGGATCGCCCTGACCCGGCTGGCTGTCGGGGAGGGGGACGTGCTGTTCTGCTCCTCGAACCGCTGGGACGTGGCGGGCGCGGGCGCCTTCGGATTCCGGACAGCCTGGGTGAACCGCAAGAGGCTGCCCGACGAGTACGCCGACCTCGCACCCTCGATGCTGGTCGAGTCGCTCGACGGGCTGCTCTGATACGCAGCTCGGCTTGTACTAAAGTCGATCTTGCAGCCTGCAATTGCTGCGCTTGGTTTAGCCCTGACTCGTACGCCTTGAAATCGAGCGTCGAGCGCTAGGGAGTGTCTGATGAAGCGTGTGCTGTTGGCGGCCGCATTCTGTGTCGGGGTGGTGGGGCCCGCCTGCGCCCTCGAAGTCACCAAGTCGGTCGATGTTGCTGCGTCACCCGAGACCGTGTGGAAGACCATCGGCGGGTTCTGCGGGATCGGCGACTGGCATCCGGTGGTCGAGAAATGCGCCCTGTCCAAGAAGGGCGGCAAGGACGTCCGCACGCTCAGCCTGAAGGGTGGCGGGACGATCGTCGAGGAGGAAGAGTCCCGTAACGACAAGAAGATGGACTACACCTACACGATCCTCGAAGGCCCGCTGCCCGTCACGGATTATCATTCGACGATCATGGTCGCGAAGGCGGGCAGCGGCTCCAAGGTGACGTGGAAGGGCACGTTCAAGGCCAAGGGCGCCCCCGACGCGAAGGCCGAAGAGGCCATTGCGGGCGTCTACGAGGCCGGCCTGAAGGGCATCGCCGACAAGGCGAAGTAACCCTTCAGCGGAGGCGGGCCTCGCGCGCCTCCGCTCGTGGGCCCCGGAGCTGCAAGGCCGTATCCGGCACGCGATCGGATCAAGCCGCTTCGGAGATTTTTAATCCTCCCGGTGTTGGATCACCCTCAACACGAACGGGAGATGTTTCGCGTGTCCTTGAACGGTTCCTTCACGATGACCCGCGCGGGGGCCGCCGCCCTCGCCGCGACCCTGGTTCTCGGGGCCGTCGCCCCGGCCACCGCCCGCGATCAGACGGGTGCCATCGTCGGCGGCTTGGCGGCCGGCGTCGTCGGCGGCGTGGTGGGCAGCGCCCTCGTCAACGGCGCCAACCCGCCCCCGCCTCCGCCGCCGGAGTACCGCCCGCGTCGCGTGGTCGTCGAGGAGCCCGAGACCGTCGTGGTCCGCGAGCGCCGCGGGCCGATCTGCCACTACGAGCGCCGCAAGGAGTGGCTCGGAGACGGCGAGTTCACCTACCGCCGCGTCGAGGTCTGCGAGTAACCGCTGGCCTAGAGCTGCGCGGGTTTGGCGCCGCGTCCCTCCGGGGCGCGGCGCCTCTCATTTCACCACCAGCCAATCCTCGACCACCAGGGCATCGAGGCCCGTGGTGTAGAACATCAGGATCGCGTCCTCGGCGCCGTGGAGGATCGGCTTGCCCATCACGTTGAAGCTGGTGTTCAGCAGGATCGGAACGCCCGTGATCGCCGCGAAGGCGCCGAGCAGGGCCGCGTAGGCCGGGTTGCGCTCTGCCGTGACGCTCTGGAGACGGCCGGTGCCATCCGCGTGGACCACGGCCGGCACGCGGGTGCGGACCGCCTCGCGCCAGACCAGGGTGCGCTCCATGTAGGGGCTGTCGGCGTAGTCCTCGAACCAGTCCGGGCCTGCCTCGGCCAGGATCGATGGCGCGAAGGGCCGGAACGCCTCCCGATACTTCACCTTGGCGTTGAGCGCGTCCTTGGCCCCCTCCGGCCGCGGATCGGCCAGGATCGAGCGGTTGCCGAGCGCCCGGGGCCCGAACTCCGCCCGGCCCTGCACCCAGCCGACGAGGCCGCCCTCGGCCAGGATCCGCGCAGCCGCCCGGGTCGCCTCCGCGTGGCCGAGCCGCCGCGCGCGGGGCTCCTGCTCGGCGAGGCGCTCCATGGGAAGCGTCGAGACCCGTGAGCCGAGATAGGGTGTGAGCGGGCGCTGTGCGGGCGGCGGCCCGGCCCAGCCCGGATTGTCCTCCGCATAGGCGAGCCAGGCGGCGCCCACGGCGTTGCCGTCATCTGCCGGTGCCGAGGGCACGTGCAGCCGCGCGAAGCCCGAGCGGCCGAGCACCCGGCCGTTGTAGGAGGAGTTGAGCCCGCAGCCGCCGCAGAGCACGAGGTTCCGGGAGGAGCTGAGGGCAGCTGCCTCCGCCACCAGCACGTCCATCAAGGTCCCAAAGAAGTCCTGGCCGCAGCGGGCGAGGTCGGCCCAGCCGTTCTCCAGGGCATCCGCGGGGCGGCGCGCGCGGATCTCCGCGGCCACCGCCCGGACGGTTTCCACCTCGGCGTAGTGCAGGCGGCCGCCCTCGACCGTGCAGAGCCGGTCGAGCAGGGCGGCGAGGTCGGGGTCTGGGCGGCCATAAGGGGCGAGCCCCATGATCTTCCATTCCTCGCCCTTGACTTGGTCGAAGCCTGCGAGGTCGGTGATCAGCCCGTACAGGAACCCCAGCGAGCCGCGCCCGCGGAGGCGGCGCAGCTCCGTGATCCGGCCACCCTCCAGCCGGTAGACCGCCGCCGCGCCGGTCTCGCCCATGCCGTCGACCACCAGGGCGGTCGCCGCGTCGAACGGGCTACCCCAGAGGCCGTAGGCCGCGTGGCAGAGATGGTGCGGGTAACGCCGCTGCCCGGCGATCGTCGCGCGCGGCGCCGCGCCGGTGATCCGGGCTTCCTGGTTGAGGGCGAGCAGCGTTCCATGGCCGGCCCGCTCCTGCGCGCCGTGAAGATCTGCGATGAACACCCGTTCGGCCTGCTCGGGCACGAAGGAGCGGTTGAGCGCGGTGGTGTGGGCGGCGAGCGCCATCAGGTCGAAGGCGCCGGCCCCGGCCTGCCCGCGCAGGAAGTCGGTGAACTGAAGTCCCCAGGTGGAGGCGACGACGAGCTCGGAGCCTGGGGGGACAAATTCTTTGAGCAGCGCGGCCATTCGGGCCGGAGCGTCCGGCTCGCAGTTTGGAGCGCGCTTGTACTGGAGGAAGCGCTCCGCGGCCTCGGCGAAGAGCAGATTGCCGTCGGGCCCGACCAGGGCGAGGGCGGGATCGTGGAAGGTGGTGGCGAGGCCGAGATAGAAGCGCATGCTGCGACGGGGTAGCGTATTTTCGCCCGCAGCGGATCCCGGCACGTGCGCGAGCGGATCCGCCCTGCGCGTGGACAGGTCGGGCCTCGGGGTGCCGCGCGACAGGCAGGGGCGGAGTCTTCGGGGCGGGGCCCAAGAGGTCCAGGTCCGCGATAGTAAGCCGGGGAGCGCAGCCCCGAGGGCGGTGAGCCAGAGGCGCAAGCGCGTGCCCTGGAGATGAAGCGGCGAGCCCGCGTCCCCGGTCAGCCCAGGGTGCGGCTGGGTCGCATCATCTCAACCTGAAGCCGTGGCGGACGGCATACCCCTCCGCCGGGCACCTCGCCGCTCACGACGTGCGCCCCAGAGCCGCGCGGATCAGCGCCAAGCCGTCCGGGCTCGACCAGGCGGCCGGCCCCTTCATCACCCCGATGGTGCAGCCCTGCGCGTCGATCAGCATCGTGGTCGGCAGGCCGGGCGACTGCGTGTCCCGCTGGACCAGCGGGAGAACCCGCCCGCCGGAATCGGAGTAGAAGGCGAGGTCGTGGATGCCGGCCTGCTTGAGCCATGCCGGTGGCTTCTCGAGGTTGCGGGTGTCGACGTTGATCGCCACCACGGCGAAATCGGGTCCGCCGAGCTGCGCCTGGAGCCGGTCGAGGGCCGGCATTTCGGCCTTGCAGGGGCGCACCACGTCGCCCAGAGATTGACCAGCAGCAGCCGGCCCTTCAGGTCGGCGAGGCCGGTCTCGGCGCCGTCCGGACCCTTGAACCGGATCTCCGGTGCGGGCCGCGCCTGCGGCAGCGCCTGCATGGCGGCGACCTCACCCTTCGCGGCGGCGTCCACCCGGGCAATCGCCGGCTTGGAGCCCGTGCAGGGGCCGGGCGCCTGACCCGTGTTGCCGGGCAGGAGACCGCTCCCGTATAGGGCGAGGCCGAGGACGGCGAGCGCGGCGATGCCTGCGCCGGCCAGGATGGGCGTGCGGCCCGGCATCAGACGCGGGCCTCGGGACGGTCAGGACGCGGAAGGATCGACATGAGCAACCGGATGTGGGGCGGCCGCTTCGCGAGCGGCCCGGCGGAGATCATGGAGGAGATCAACGCCTCCATCGGGTTCGACAAGCGCCTCGCACCCCAGGATATCCGCGGCTCGCTGGCGCATGTGGCGATGCTCGGCCAAGCCGGCATCCTGCCGGCGGAGGATGTGGCCGCGATCGAGGCCGGGCTCAAGTCCGTGCGCGACGAGATCGAGGCCGGCCATTTCGTGTTCAAGCGCGAGGCTCGAGGACATCCACATGTCGGTGGAGAGCCGGCTGACCGAGATCGTCGGCCCGGCCGCCGGGCGTCTGCACACGGCACGCTCGCGCAACGACCAAGTCGCCACCGACATGAAGCTCTGGGTGCGCGACACCCTCGATTCGCTCGACCAGCAGGCCGCAGACCTGCAGCGCGCGCTGGCCGACAAGGCGCTCCAGCACGCCGGCACCGTGATGCCGGGCTTCACCCATCTCCAGTCGGCCCAGCCGGTGACCTTCGGCCACCATTGCCTCGCCTATGTCGAGATGCTGGCCCGCGACCGCGGGCGGTTCCGCGATGCACGGGCGCGGCTCAACGAATGCCCGCTCGGCGCCGCGGCGCTCGCCGGCACGTCCTTCCCCATCGACCGGCACGCCACCGCGGCGGCGCTGGGCTTCGACCGGCCGACCGCGAACTCGCTGGATTCGGTGGCCGACCGTGACTTCGCCCTGGAGGCGCTTGCGGCGGCCTCGATCTGCGCCGTGCACCTCTCGCGCTTCGCCGAGGAGCTGGTGGTCTGGACCTCGGCCCAGTTCAACTTCGTCCGCCTGTCGGATGGGTTCACCACCGGCTCGTCGATCATGCCGCAGAAGCGCAATCCCGACGCCGCCGAGCTGGTGCGGGCCAAGTCCGGCCGGATCATCGGCGCGCTCACCGGTCTGCTGATCGTCATGAAGGGCCTGCCGCTCGCCTATTCGAAGGACATGCAGGAGGACAAGGAGGGCACCTTCGACGCCCTCCAGGCGCTGTCCCTGTGCCTCGCCGCCATGACCGGCATGGTGAAGGATCTAGAGCCGAACGCCGAGATCCTCGCCCGTGCCGCCGGCTCCGGCTACGCTACCGCCACAGACCTCGCCGACTGGCTGGTGCGCGAGGCTCGGCCTGCCGTTCCGGCAGGCGCACCATGTCACCGGTCGCCTCGTCGGCGTCGCCTCTGCCAAGGGCGTGGGGCTGGAGGCACTGTCGCTCGCCGAGATGCAGGAGGCCGAGCCGCGCATCACGGACGCGATCTACGCGGTGCTCGGGGTGGAGAACTCGGTGGCCAGCCGCACCAGCTACGGCGGCACCGCGCCGGACAACGTCCGCAAGCAGGCGCAAGCCTGGGTCGAGCGGCTTGCCTGATCGGCATCGCGGCCGTCATCCACAGATTGGCCCGGTCCGATGGGGCCGGGCGCGGACTAAGAGTCAGGGACAAAACCGTTTGAGCTGTGCCCTGCAGATGAGGCCACAGGCGAGTGTCGTGAAGGCGAGGTGGAGGTCAGCGCGTCGCTCGTAGCGGATGGTAAGTCGGCGGAAGCGTGCGAGCCAAGCCAGGGTGCGCTCCACGATCCAGCGGTAGCGTCCGAGGTGTTCGCTGCTCTCGATGCCGCGCCGGGCGATCCGTGGCGTGATGCTGCGGGCGCGGCACTCACGCCGGCAGCGACGATGGTCATAGCCCTTGTCGGCATGCAATTTGTCGGGCCTGCGCCGCGGGCGACCACGGCGGCCGCTGCGCACGCCCGGCACCGCGTCGAGGGTAGCTGCCAGCGTGCGGCTGTCGTGGCAGTTGGCTCCGGTAAGCGTCAGGCCGAGCGGCGTGGCGTTGGCGTCCACGACGAGGTGGCGCTTCGTGCCCGGCTTGCCCCGGTCTGTCGGGTTCGGGCCCGTCGCGGGGCCCCTTTTTCGCCGGCAGGCTCGCACTGTCGAGGACCGCGCGTGACCAGTCGAGCGCATCGACATCCTGAAGCTGCTCCAGCAGCACACGGTGCAGGGCGGCCCAGACGCCAGCCGCCTGCCACGCGCCCAGCCGCCGCCAACTCGTCTTGCCGCTGCAGCCGACATCGGAACGCGGCAGATGCTCCCACTGCATGCCCGTGCGCAGAACCAGGATGATGCCCGCCAGCGCCGCCCGATCCGAGGCGCGCGGCCGACCGCCTTTCGGCTTCTCAGGCTCGGATCGAAGAAGCGGCTCGATCACCGCCCAGAGGTCGTCGGGTACAAGAGCGTCCATGCCCGCCCAACCCGCTGACTGCGGTTTCGTCCCGCGCTCTTAGACACGGGCTTGACCACGGCATTGTGCGTTGCAACCATCTTCCGGTCGGCGCGTTCACCGTCTGGCTAAGTCCGGCCCGTTAGAAGCTCGGCTGTGTGGATCGGAGTTCCCATGATGCCCGTCGAGAGTTGGCTGAAGCCGGAAGAGGTGCCCGAGCTCGCGGCTCGCGCCACGGCGATGATCGACGCCGCTTTGACCGGTTCGGGCCTGACGCGGGATTCCTACTGGGCCGCCGTCCGCAAGGGCTACAACACGCCCTACAACGACCCGCCCCGCAAGCGCGCCGCCCCGGCCCAGCCGAATGCGGTCGCGGCCCCGGCTGCCCTCCAGGCCGCGGCGTCGGAACCCGTTTCCGTCCCGGCGGCGGTGATCGCGACTCTGGCGACGGAAGCACGGGCCGTCTGAACGGATCCGCACGGATTCGGCCTGGGGCACCGCCGCCATCTTGCCGACGCTTTACGCAAGCTTCACTAATCCCGAACCCCGGTCCGGCTCCTGACGGAGCCGCCCGTCGTCAGGAAGTGAAGATGGTCCGCGTCCCCCGCCTGCTCCCGGTCGGAGCCCTTGCCCTGTTCGCATCCGGGTTCGCCACGGCTCTCCTGGGGGGCTGGTCGGCGGAACCTGCCTGTCCGTGACGGCCGCCCAGGCGCAGGAGGCGGCGCCCGATGCGGGTGCCGGTGATGCGGCCCCGGCTAGGCGCCGGCACGGGCGCGAGCGGGCGAAGCACGCCGAGAAGAAGTTGACCACACCGCCCGGGATGCAGCAGGCCACCCCGGTGGCGATCTTCGGCGACTGGAACGTGTTCGTGAACGGCGATGGCCGCAACAAGCTCTGCTACGCCATTGCCCAACCGCAGACGCGCTCGCCCAAGACCCTGAAGCGCGACACCGCCTACCTGTTCGTGAGCGTGCGCAAGGGCGAGAACGTCCAGAACGAGGTCGCGGTGATGCTGGGCTTCCCGTCGAAGCCCGCCGCCTCCCAGATCAAGCCTGGCTCGGCCGCCGCGCCCACCGACCCGAGTCTCAACCTCGGCACGAGCCGCTACGGCCTCGTAGTCAAGGACGGCAATGCGTGGCTGCAGAACCCGGCCGAGGAGGCGCGGGTCGTCTCCGAGATGAGCGCTCGCAACCCCAAACTCGTGATCAAGACCACGTCGCTGCGCGGGAGCCCGACGAGCGACGAATACGCGCTCGGCGGGTTCGCGGAGGCGATGAAGCGCACCCGCGAGGAGTGCAGCAAGTAGCGCCCCGATCAGGCGCGGCGGAGACGCGGCTGCCGCTTGGGCGCGGCCGACCGAGCCCGGGCACGGACCCGCTCGCGGGCGGCGCGGGCCGCCTGCTCGGCCGTGCGGAATACGGCACCGTCGAGCCCGTCGAAATCACGCGCGGAGGAGAAGAACCGGACGCCGCGCCCTTCCGGCACTGCGATTCCCGCGGTGACCTCGCCGATCTCGATCACCCGCGGCGGCTCGGCCCGGACCACCGACGGGACGCGGCCCGGCAGCGGATCGGCGGTGATCGAGTTGGATTCCAGAGGGTCTTCGGACGTGCGTGCTGCGGAGAGACTGTGCATGGGACTCTGAACTCCCTTGGCCGGCCTGAGGCCTGGCCGGATCGCGATGACGGCTGCGGGGATCGACGGACTAGCGTCGACAGCGCCAATGTTGGGCTCGGGAGCCGTTCGCGTTCAGGAGCAGATGTCGAAAGGGACCTGTTCGACCCGACATGGAACGTCCTCCAGACTGAAGGACCGCGCGGCGCGACGGCCGTCGCAGTGCTTTAGCGTTTGATGACGCGGCGCAAGCTACGCTTCTCAAATCACCGCGGCCGAAGCGGAGGGCAGTCGGATCGCCCGCCGCACTGGCATCCACAAAAATGGATGTGGGACCACCGCCCGTCAACGGAACGGGATGCCGAATTTCAAGACCCGCTTAGTAGGAAGCGGGTCCCGTTCGCGCCCCGGAGAGGCGGGATCGTTCAGGTGCCTGCAATCACCGCGGCGAGGCCGGAGAAGTCCGAGAAGATCCGGGCGGCGCCCGCCTGCACGAGGTCGGCGCCCGCGGGGTCGTGGCCCCAATGACCGCCGCCGGTGAAGCCCGCGACCCGCATGCCGGCGTTCCGGGCGGCCATGACCCCAGGCACGCTGTCCTCGATCACTAGGCATGCGGCGGGCGCCGCGCCCATGCGGTCGGCGGCGAAGAGGAACAGGTCGGGAAAGGGCTTGCCCCGCTCCACCTGCATCGCGGAGAAGACGTGGTCGCCGAACAGTGGCAGCAGCCCGGTCAGGCCCAGGGAATGGCGCAGCCGCACCGGGTCGCTGCTCGACGCCACGCAGACCGGCAGGTCCAGGGCGGCGACCGCCTCGGCGACGCCGCGCATCGCCCTCAGCTCGGCGTCGAACAGGGCCAGGGTCTCCGCCTTGACTGCCTCGACGAAGCCCGCCGGGGCCGTGATGCCGTAGTCGCGGGCGATATGCGCCATGATCGACACCATGGATGTGCCGGTAAAGCGCGTCCGCACCGTCGCGAGGTCGATCTCCACGCCGATCCGGTTGAGCCCGGCCGTGAGACAGGCGAGGCTCAGCGGCTCGCTGTCGACCAGGACGCCGTCGCAATCGAAGATCACGAGGCCGAGTTTCTGCGCGCGCGCGTCCAAGAGCGACCGTTCCCCCGGCGACCCGCCGCCGGGCGACCCTGTGGCACGGGCACCCCGGGTCGGCAACGGGGCGGTGCCGGCGCTTGCACCCGGCGGCCGGGACCCATACTCCCGTGGCGGGCGCCCTCAAGGGGCGCGCAGGCATGGCTCAGAAGATCCCGCGATGTTCCGCTTCCTGGCCCGCGTCCTGGGCTTTCTGCTGATGGCCGGCGGTTTCGTCGCGCTGGTCTATGACGGCGCCCGCTCGATCGCCAATAACGGCCTGCGGGTGACACCGCTCTCCGACGTGATCGCCACCCTGTTCAAGGACAAGGCCGGCGCCCTGCAGGGCAGTGTGGAGGGGGCGGCCCCGTGGCTCTGGCACATCCTGGGCCTGCCGCTCACCCTGGCGCCGGCCTCCCTGATCGGGCTCGGTCTCGGTGCGGTCCTGCTCTGGCTCGGCCAGCCGGGCCGGGAGCCGATCGGCTTCCTGACGAAGCCCTGAGCCGAGGCCGTGCGCGGCGCCGGATCCTACCGGCCGGCGAGCTTGGCCCTGGCCTCCGCGAGTGCGCCCTTCAGCCGCGCGATCTCGGCCGTCAGGGCGTAGTGCTCGCTCACGTCGAGCTGCGAGGCGAAGAAGTAGACCACCTTGCCCTCGGCGTCCCGCACCGGCCCGACATAGAGGGCGTTGTGGAAGGTCGAGCCGTCCTTGCGGTAGTTGAGGAGGTCGACCCGGACATCGGTTTCCTGGCGGATCGCCTCGCGGATCCGGTCCACGGCCGCCGGGTCGGTGTCCGGCCCCTGGAGGAAGCGGCAGTTGCGCCCGGTCACTTCCAGCCGCGTGTAGCCGGTGAGCTTCAGGAAGCTGTCGTTGGCGAAGACGATCGGGTTATCGAACTGGCGCGGGTCCGTGATGATCATCGGCATCCGGGTCGCGCGCACCGCGGCAGCGAACGGATCGCCCGGGTGCGACTCCGCCTTCAGGTTGTCCAGCACGCGGCTCGTGGTGGTCCAGCCCGTCTCCATACGGCTCAGCCCTCGCACCGCGACACGCGGGCCGCATTCTCGTGTCGTACAAGCCGGAAATCGCGCGCGGGGTCCAGTCCCGCTTGGCGGTTTCGTGCGGCCGGCGCCGTTTCGGCGCAGCCCGAGCGGCGCCGGACGCTTTCTCGGCGGCGGCCCCGGCCCCATATTCGGCACGAGCCCCGAGACCGGAAGGCAAGCCGATGTTCCCGTTCCACAAGCGCCCCGAGATGCCGAGCCCCTCCGACGCCCTCCCGGGACGTCCGGCGCCGATCCCGACGGCCGAAATGCACTTCGTCAACGGCAATCCGCTCAAAGGGCCCTATCCGCCGGGCACCGAGACGATCGTGCTCGGGCTGGGCTGCTTCTGGGGCGCCGAGCGCCGGTTCTGGCAACTGCCGCAGGGGGTGTTCGTCACGGCGGTGGGCTATGCCGGTGGCTACACGCCCAACCCGACCTACGAGGAGGTCTGCACCGGTCAGACCGGCCACAACGAGGTGGTGCTGGTCGCCTTCGATCCGGCGGTTCTGCCGCTTGAGGCGGTGCTGCGGACCTTCTTTGAGAGTCACGACCCGACCCAGGGCATGCGCCAGGGCAATGATGTCGGCACGCAATACCGCTCGGGGATCTACACGAACGGCCCCGAGCAGGAGGCCACCGCCCGGGCAGTGCGGGCGGCCTATGCCGAGGCGCTGCGCGCGCGCGGCTTCCCGGACATCACCACGGAGATCAAGCCGCTGGAGCATTTCTACTTCGCGGAAGGATACCACCAGCAATACCTCGCCAAGAACCCGGCCGGCTATTGCGGCCTGGGCGGCACCGGCGTCAGCTGCCCGGTGGGGACGGGCGTCGCCGCCTGATCCTCACGGATTGCCGCCGGGCCGCTTCTGCGCGCGCCCGGCGCCGCTGGGGTGAGGAAGTTGCCTCCCAGGGATGGCGTGCTGTTCGGGCTGCGCAGCACGATGAGCACGCTGCCCAGTACCGAGAGGGCGAGGGCGGTGGCGAGGAGGAGGAAGAGCCAGCGGGGCATCCCGGGGCGTTAGCACTCCGCCGGTTCGCCGAACAGCGCCCGCCGGAATGATCAGGGTGCCTTCAGCACCGCCCGGCAGGCGGCCGGCAGCGCGGCCATGGTCATGGCGGGCTTGGGCTTCGGCGGCACCTTCGGGGGCTTCGGGTGGAGCACCTTGTCGGAGAACCAGTAGCCGAGGTCGTCGCAGCCGTCGCCCGGGGAGGCGGAGCCTGGGACTGGCACTCCTCCTGGCCGGCCGGGCAGGCGAGCCGGATATGGTAGTGGTAGTTGTGCCCGTACATCGGCCGGACCTTGGTCAGCCAGTGGCTGCCTCCGGCCTCGCGGCAGAGCGCCTTCTTGATCGCCGCGTTGACGAAGATGCGCTCCACCTCCGGCTGCTCGGCCGTGAGCTTGATCAACTGCAGGTGCGCGGGCGTCCAGACGGCGGGGTCGATGTCCAGGCGGTCGGGGCGGACCATGTCGGTGGCCGAGGTCTCCTCGCGCTCCGCGCGGCTCATCCGGTGGTCGGGCATCGGCGTCAGCCAGACGTCGGCATCGATTCCGATCTGGTGCGAGGCGTGGCCGGTGATCATCGGGCCGCCCCGGGGCTGAGCCATGTCGCCCACGAGCAGGCCCGGCCAGCCGACCCGGGCGGCCTTCTGCGACAGCCGCTCCAAGAAGTGGATGAGTTGGGGCGTGCCCCACATCCGATTGCGGGATGGGCGCATGACCTGCCAGTTCGGCCCGTCCAGCGGCAGCGCCTCGCCCCCGGAAAAGCAGCCCTTCGCGTAGAAGCCGTAGATGTGGGGCGGACCCGCGGCCGGGTGGGTGACGCGGCCGAACAGGGCCTTGGCGGGCGTCGAGGGCGCGTCCGGATGCTCCAGCGGCGGCAGCGGCTTCGGGTTGAGGCTGCCGCGATCCTGGGAATGCGCGGCGGCGGGCAGGATCAGGGCGGCGAGCGCGAGGCTCTGGGCTAGGCGCGGCATCGGCATGCGGGAAGCTGTTCGTCCGGCAGGGGAGGGCGGGCGCGGGCGCCCGCCGGAACGTCGCTCAGGGCCGGGGCGTTTTTCGGGCAGATAGCCCAAGATGGCGTGGGAGGCGACGACGACGGCGACCGGTCAGCCCGCCGCGGGACAATCCGCCGCCAGACAGCCCCGCCGCCTGATCGCCAGCGATCGGGTCATCGGCACGGATGTACGCCGTCCGGACGGGAGCCGTATCGGCCGCATCGAGCGGCTGATGCTCGACAAGGCCTCGGGCCGGGTCGCCTACGCGGTGATGAGCTTCGGCGGCTTCCTGGGGCTCGGCGAAGATTTCTACACGCTGCCCTGGTCGATGCTCCGCTTCGAGCCGCAGCAGGATGCCTACGTGGTCGATATCACGGAGGCGCAACTGCGGGCCGCGCCCGCCCAAACGCCCGAGGGCACCGATCCCGCCGCCGGCGGCGCCTGGGAGGAGCAGATCCACCGTTACTACGACGCCGCGCCCTACTGGGGGATCTGACTCAGCGCGTCACCGGCCCGCACCAGCCGGGCAGGTAGTCGGCGTCCTTGGATTTGGCGAGCGCCATCGCCCTCTCCAGCGCAGCGGAGAAGTCGTTCTCGATGCGCTTCTCCTTGATGTTCCGCCGCAGGAAATCGGCCCACAGGAACTCGCTGAACGGCGTCGTATCCTTGGCGAAGCCGCCGGCCCGGCGCAGCTCGCCGGCGAGGCTGCGGTAGGGGTCGTCCACCAGAGCGTCGACGGATTTCGGGACGTCCTTGAAGCTCTGACGCACGCCGTCGGCGTCGTAGGGATGGACCCAGGACTTGTGATCGCAGACCGTCCAGAACGCATCCTTGTCCAGGTAGTGGAGGTCAGCCACCACGGTGACGAGAATGCTCTCGACGCCCTCCTCGTGCAGGGCGCGGGAGAGGTGGTGGTGATCGATGATGTAGTGGTGCTTCTTCGGCCCGAGCAGCGTCGGGATCATGTGAGCGCCGAGGAAAGCCTCCTTCTTGCCGCCGTCGTATTCCCGCCAGCGCCGCCGCTTCTCCGCCACCTCCCGGTAGCCCACCGTCATCTGCGTCGGGCGCAGTTCGGCGATCGGGACGGGTCTGAGCAGCGGTTCGCGATTGGCCATGAGCGACTCTTCCTGCGTGGTTTTGTCACGCGCCTGTCACAACCTATGCAGAAGCAGAAGAGCGGACAGGCCGGACGCGCTCACGTTTCCGGCATCGCGCGCACCGCACCCAGGACGAACACGCGGATCGCCGAGGACAGGTTCTGCCCGCCGCGCCCGGCATCGATCGCGCCGATGAGCGCCTGGACGGACTGGCCCCGCACCTCCGCGATCTCCCGCAGCGCTGCCCAGAACGGATCTTCCAGGGAGACGCTGGTGCGGTGGCCGGCGATCATCACGGAGCGCTTGGTGACGCCCGCGCTCATGCAGAACCGGTCATGCGCTCGAATCGGAATCCGGTTCGCGCCGCTCGAGTCGGTGGCCCTCGTGGCGTTCGGTCTCCAGCGCCTTGCGCCGCTGCTGGAGGGTCTTGACCTTCTTCGGCTGCCCGAAGGCGATCCGGTTCGCCTCGGCCTTGGCATCCTCGACCGCGCGGGCCTTCCCCTTGCGGATCTGACGCAGGTTGATGATCTCGGCCATGGATCGCCTCCCGGAATCGGCTGCCGGCGCGGGACACCCGCACCGGCCCGGTTCAACAAGTATCAGTCGGCGCTGGGGGCCAGCATCGTCTCCGGCCGGACCACGCGCTCGAACTCCTCCTCGGTGACGTAGCCGAGGCGCAGGGCCTCCTCCTTGAGGGTCGTGCCGTTCTTGTGCGCGGTCTTGGCGATCTCGGCGGCCTTGTCGTAGCCGATCGTGGGGGCGAGCGCCGTCACCAGCATGAGCGAGCGGCTCATCAGGTCGGCGATCTTGTCCTCGTTGGCCTTGATGCCGACCACGCAATTGTCGGCGAAGCTCACTGCCGCGTCGGCGAGGAGCCGCACCGATTGCAGCACGGCGTTGGCGATCACCGGCTTGAAGACGTTGAGGCTCGAAATTGCCCTGGCTGCCGGCGAAGCTGACGGTGGTGCCGTTGCCGATCACCTGCGCGCAGACCATGGTCAGCGCCTCGGCCTGGGTCGGGTTGACCTTGCCGGGCATGATCGAGGAGCCGGGCTCGTTCTCGGGCAACGACAGCTCGCCGAGGCCGGAGCGCGGGCCCGAGCCGAGGAGGCGGATGTCCTGGGCGATCTTGAACAGGCCGGCGGCGAGTGCCGCCAGCGCGCCCTGCGTGAACACGAGGGCGTCGTGGCTGGCGAGCGCCTCGAATTTGTTCTCGGCCGAAGTGAAGGGCAGCCCGGTCAGCTCCGCAACCTTGGCGGCGAAGCGCTCGGCGAATTCCGGATGGGCGTTGAGCCCGGTGCCGACCGCGGTGCCGCCCTGGGCGAGTGCCAGGACGCCCGGCAGGGTCGCGGCGACCCGCGATCCGCCTAGCGCCACCTGGGCGGCGTAGCCGGAGAATTCCTGGCCCAGCGAGACCGGCGTCGCGTCTTGGAGGTGGGTGCGGCCGATCTTGACGATCGATTCGAACGCCTTGGCCTTGGCGTCCAGCGCCGTATGGAGATGGGTGAGCGCCGGCATCAGCCGGCCGCTGATCTCGCGCGCCACCGCGATGTGCATGGCGGTCGGGAAGGTGTCGTTGGAGGACTGGCCGCGGTTGACGTGATCATTGGGGTGGACCGGCGACTTGCCGCCGCGCTGACCTCCGAGCCGCTCGTTGGCGAGGCTGGCGATCACCTCGTTGGCGTTCATGTTGGACTGGGTGCCCGAACCCGTCTGGTAGACGACGAGGGGGAACTCGTCGTCGTAGCGGCCCTCGACCACCTCGGCCGCCGAGGCCGCGATGGCGTCGGCGAGCTTCGGATCGAGGGCGCCGAGATCCTTGTTCACCAGGGCGGCGGCCTGCTTCACGAGGCCCAGCGCGTGCACCAGCGGGGCCGGCATCCGGTCGGTGCCGATCTTGAAGTTCTGGATCGAACGCTGGGTCTGCGCGCCCCAGTAGCGATGCGCCGGGACCTCGATCGGGCCGAACGTGTCGGACTCGGTGCGGGTGGCGGTTCCGGTCTCGGTGGGCGACATCGTGGCCTCTACGTCTGGTGCAGTGCGGTGCCTACTTAAATGAGGCGCGGGTGAATCGCGATGCCGGTTTTCCCCGGCGCACCGACAAGGGCGGGGCTCTGTTCCCGCCGGAAGGAGCTGATGAGCGCCACGATCGACCTGACCGAGCCCCCCAGCCGGTTCCGCCCCGCCGTGCCGCCGCCGCTGCGGGAGCCGCTGGGCCTGTTCGCGTTCCTGCGCGCGGCCCGGAAGAACCCGATCACCACCTGGATGGACGCGCATTTCAGGCTGCCGGTCGTGGCGGCCGAGGGCGCGATGGGCCGGATCACCGTGGTGAGCGATCCGGCGCTGATCCGCTACCTGCTCATCGAGAATGCCGACGGCTACCGCAAGGACGACCTCCAGCGCCGGGTGCTGGCGCCGGGGCTGGGCAACGGCCTGCTCAGCGCCGAGGGGGACGAGTGGCGGCTCCAGCGCCGGACGCTGGCGCCGATCTTCAGCGCGCGCAACGTCCAGGGCTTCGCCGCGGCCATGAACGCCGCCGGCGCCCGCCTGGGGCGGCGCCTCCGCCGCCGGGGCGGCAAGCAGGTCGATGTGGCGCTGGAGATGACCCGCGTCACCCTGGACGTGCTGGAGCGGACGATCTTCACGCAAGGTCTGCCGAGTGATCCCGACGCCCTGGGCCGCGCCATCACCCGCTTTCTGGAGGCTGTGGGACCGATCGACCCGCTCGACGTGTTCGGGGTGCCCGATTTCGTGCCGCGGATCGGGCGCCTCCGGGCGCGGCCGGCGGGGCGATTCTTCGCCGAGGTGGTCGACGAACTGATCGCCCGGCGCAAGGCGCTGATGGCACGGGAGGAGGCGCCCCGCGACCTGCTCACGCTCCTGCTGGCCGCGCAGGATCCCGAGACCGGCAACGGCCTCTCGGATCTTGCCGTGAAGGCCAACATCGTGACCTTCATCGCGGCCGGCCACGAGACGACCGCCAATTCGCTGACTTGGACGCTCTACTGCCTGTCGCAGGATCCCGCCGCGCGGGCCCGGGTCGAGGCCGAGGTCGACGCCGCCGGGCCGGGGGACTTTTCCGTGGAGCACCTGCCCTTCACCCGGGCGGCGATCGAGGAGGCGATGCGGCTGTTCCCGCCGGTCCCGTTCCTCAGCCGGCAGGCGGTCCGGGACGACCGGTTCGGCCGGATCAAGGTGCCGCGGGGCTCGCTGGTGATGGTGGCGCCCTGGGTGCTGCACCGGCACCACCGGCTCTGGGAGGATCCGGAGGCCTTCGTGCCCGAGCGGTTCCTGCCCGAGCACCGGGACGCGATCCCGCGTTTCGCCTACCTGCCGTTCGGGGCGGGGCCGCGGGTCTGCATCGGCCAGAGCTTCTCGATTCAGGAGGCGGTGATCGTGCTGGCACACATCGTCCGGGCGGTGCGGTTCCGGCTGCCGGAGGACCACCCGCCAGTCACGCCGCTCCACCGCGTGACGCTGCGGCCGGAGCACGGCCTGCGCATGGAGGCCGAGGTGCGGGGCTGACGGCCCCGCGCGTTCAGCTCTTCTTCCGGAACGCGTCCAGGCTCACGACCTCGGCGCTGCCCTCCTCGCCCTCCTTCTTGGCGGCGGGGCGGGGCGCCTTCTCGTCCGGCTTGCCGCCGGACTTCTCACCTTGGACGGCCGGCGCCGGCAGCACCTTCGGGGTGCCCGAACCGATCGCGGCGAGTCCCGCGCCCTTCGGCCGGACCTCCCCGGGCTCGGACCCTGCACCGCGTGGACCAGGCTTGGCCGGTGCGGTGTTGGCCTCCTCGGGCGTCTCGCCGGCTTCGCTGAGATCGAATTTCAGGCCGAACTGCACGGACGGGTCGAAGAAGCCGGAGAGCGCATCGAACGGCACCAGCAGCCGCTCCGGCACGCCCGAGAAGGACAGGCCGACCTCGAAGGCGTGCTCGGTGACGTTGAGGTCCCAGAACTGGTGCTGCAGGACGATGGTCATGTCCTGCGGGTACTTCTCGCGCAGGGCCTGCGACATCCTGACCCCCGGCGCCTCCGTCCGGAACGAGACGTAGAAATGGTGCTCGCCCATCAGCCCCTCACGGGCCGCGTCGGTCAGCACCTTGCGCACCACGCCGCGCAGGGCGTCCTGTACCAGGAGATCGTAGCGGATCAGGTCGTCTGCCATCTGCGGTCGCGCTCTAGCCCGGTCTGCCCGGCGCCCCGCCGCGGATGGCCGGACCGAGGAATTGAAGTGGAGGCTTCTGTTGCCAGGTGCCTCC
Organism: Methylobacterium sp. P31; assembly: GCA_050632875.1. Lineage (GTDB taxonomy): Bacteria > Pseudomonadota > Alphaproteobacteria > Rhizobiales > Beijerinckiaceae > Methylobacterium. The sequence goes on from JBODSC010000001.1 coordinate 1,769,218, forward strand.
GAACCCCGCCTATGCGGTGCTACCCGCTAGGACTTTAGGTCGGTATTGGGGACCGCTTACGCGGCCACCGCCACCGGAGCAAAGTTGTCGTTGGCAACTATTGCAATGGCCCGATAACGGCGGAACCATGCCGAGCGAAAGCTCAACCTTTACGCCCTCGTCGATCCTATTTCGCCCCCGCCAAAGCCCAGGCTCCGATCATGCGCCTTGCGGCAGCATGTCCTGGGCTCGGGTGGAGGCGCCGGGTACCGCCCCCGGGTCCGATAGGTTTATTTCGAAGAACGTTTATCGCCATAGCCGGCCTCGCGACCGGCTCCCGAGATATAGAGGGGATCGGTCCGGTTTTGAAGCCCGATCGTATCGCGCGACTGCCTCATGGCGAGTCTCCGGTCCAGGCTGTTGCCGGAAGCGCGCAGTCGCGCGCCATCGTGCCCGACGAGACGCCACTTCTCGATGCGAGCCTCCTCGACCGGAGCCCTGCCGATCGCATCGGGGCGGCGGTCTGGCGGCTCGGTGCCCTGGTCGGCCTGGTCGTCCTCTACCTGGGCGTTGCGAGCCTGCTCTCCCTGGTGTGCGTGCGCGTCGGCTTCGACCTGTGGAACGGCATCGACCCGTTCCTGCCGCCTGAGCGGCGGCCGTTCCTCGGCGCGGTGGAACTCGCTCACCGGGCCTTTGCGGTCGATGCCCTGCGCCAAGTCTTCCTCGCCCTTCTCGTGCTCGGCGGCGCGTGGTGGCGCGACCGGACCGGATGGCGCCGCCGCCTCGCCCTCGACCGCGAGCGCCCGAACGGCATGCGGCCCGTCGCCCTCCTGGCGATTCTCCTGGTCTGGCCGGTGCTGCACATCACCTGGGTCACCGGGACGGCGGAGATGTTCGGGGCGAGCTTCGGTCAGCATGTGCGGCTGTCCCCGTTCATGAGCCAGGCGGCGGTTGCGGCGTGGCTTGCCTACCTGGCGATCCTGGCGCCCGTGGCCGAGGAGCTGCTGCTGCGCGGCGAGGCCTTCGCCCGGGCCCATGCGGCGCTGGGACCCGCGGGGGCGATCCTGGTCACCGCGATCATCTTCGCGGCCGCCCATGTCTCGTCCTGGGGGCTCGCCAGACCGGTCTCGCTGCTGCCTCTGGCCGTCGCGCTCGGCTGGCTGCGCTGGCGCACCGGCCGGCTCTGGCCCGGCATCGCGCTTCACGGCTGGTCGAACCTCGCCCTCGTGACCTACCTGCTCTGGCCGGGCTGAGTCGCGCACCCGTCCCGCATCGAGACGCGAGCCCGCGATGGACATATACCGGCTGCGAACTTGCCGGCCGCCACTCTGGGCCGCAGGAGTGCCCGATGGACGCCTATCACGACCTGCTCCGGCGCATCCTCGATGAGGGCGCCGCCAAGGACGACCGCACCGGCACCGGGACGCTCTCGGTGTTCGGCCACCAGATGCGCTTCGACCTGTCGGCCGGCTTCCCGCTGGTCACCACGAAGCGGCTGCATCTGCGCTCGATCATCCACGAGCTGCTCTGGTTCCTGGCGGGCGACACCAACGTGGCCGCCCTGCAGGCGAACGGCGTGACGATCTGGGACGAATGGGCCGACGAGAACGGCGATCTCGGCCCGGTCTACGGCAAGCAGTGGCGCTCCTGGGCGATGCCCGGGGGCGGCACCGTCGACCAGATCGCATGGGTGCTGGACGAGATCCGGCGCAACCCCGACTCCCGTAGGCTGATCGTCTCGGCCTGGAACCCGGCGGACCTCGACCGGATGGCGCTCGCCCCCTGCCACTGCCTGTTCCAGTTCTACGTGAGCGAGGGGCGGCTCTCCTGCCAGCTCTACCAGCGCTCGGCGGATGCCTTCCTCGGCGTGCCCTTCAACATCGCGAGCTACGCCCTCTTGACCCACATGATCGCGCAGGTGAGCGGCCTCGGGGTCGGCGACTTCGTCCACACCTTTGGCGACGCGCATCTCTACCGGAACCACCTGGAGCAGGCCCGCACCCTTCTGGCCCGCGCCCCGCGCCCGCTGCCGCGGCTGCGCCTCAACCCGGCGGTGCGCGACCTCTTCGCCTTCCGGTACGAGGATGTCTCCATCGAAGGCTACGACCCGCACCCGGCCATCGCGGCCCCGGTGGCGGTATGAGCGTGATCGTCTCCCTGGTGGCCGCGGTCGCCCGCAACGGCGTGATCGGCCGCGACAACGGGCTGGCCTGGCACCTGTCCAGCGACCTCAAGCGCTTCAAGGCCCTGACCATGGGCAAGCCGATGCTGATGGGCCGGCGGACCTGGGATTCGATCGGCCGACCCCTGCCGGGGCGCCGCACGCTGGTGCTCACCCGGGACCGCGGTTTCCGGGCCGAGGGGGCCGAGATCGTCCACGACTGGGACGCCGCGCTGGCGGCGGCCGCCGGGACGGAGCTCATGGTGGTGGGCGGCGCCGAGATTTACGCACTCGCACTTCCGCAGGCCGACCGGCTCCACCTGACCGAGGTCGAGGCGGAGCCGGAGGGCGACGTGCGATTCCCGGCTTTCGACCGCGCGCGCTTCCGGGAGACGTTCCGCGAAGCGCATCCGGCCGGTCCGCGCGACGAGCACGCCTTCGCGTTCGTCGACTGGGAGCGCATCCGCTGAGGCGCGCCGCCGCATTTGCCTTCCGCGCCCTGCGTGCCCACCTGCCAGCCTTGACAGCATGGGGCGCACGCCCGCAGGTGCCTGTGAGGTGCGCATCTCCGCGGCGGGCGCCCGCATCCTGCGGGAAGATGCGTGCGGACAGGCGCTTAGCCCGTCAGCCGGATCATGTCGCAGGGTGGCTGGTCCGGATGCACGGGACTAGCAGGCCGAGCGTGGCCGTTCAGGCAGGGGGCGCCGGCCGGGTGTGAGCCGGGCGCGGACAGGCAGGAGACGACGGCTAGGATGCCTTGGAGCAATCAGAGCGGCGGCGGGGGCCCTGGGGCCGGCCCGGCGGCAACGGTGGCGGCCCCTGGGGCAACGGCGGCAAGACCCCGCCGAACCTTGAGGACCTGCTCCGGCGCGGGCAGGACCGCCTGCGCGGCCTGATTCCGGGCGGCGGCGGTTCCGGCGGCTATGGCGGCGGCTCGACGGGCGTCGGCGGCGGCCGCAGCGCCGCGGTGATCGCGGCGCTCGCCGTCGCGGTCTGGCTCGCCACCGGGTTCTACACCGTCTACCCACGGCAGGTCGGCATCGAGACGATCTTCGGCCGCTATGTCGGCACCAAGGGCGAGGGCCTGCGCTACAACTTCCCCTATCCGATCGGCGGCGTGGTCAAGCCGGATGTCGGATCCCAGAACTCGATCCAGATCGGCTTCCGCTCCGGCCCCGGCGGCCAGGGCCGCAACCGCGACGTGCCGGACGAGAGCCTGATGCTCACCGGCGACGAGAACATCGTCGACCTCGACTTCGAGGTGCAGTGGCGGGTCAACCCGCTGAAGGCCTCCGACTTCGTGTTCAACCTCCAGAACCCGGAGGGCACCATCAAGGCGATCTCCGAGAGCGCGATGCGCGAGGTGATCGGCCGCCGCAACATCCAGGCGATCCTCACCAACGAGCAGTCGAGCATCGCCCAGGAGGTCAAGGAGATGGTCCAGAAGGCGCTCGACGAGTACGGCGCCGGCGTGCGCATCGAGGTGGTGCAGCTCGTCTCGGTGAACCCGCCGCCGGAGGTGCGCCCCGCCTTCATCGACGTGAACGCCGCCCAGCAGGACGCCGACACGGCGCAGAACGAGGCCAAGACCTACGCCAGCCGCGAAGTGCCGCAGGCGCGGGGCAAGGCGTCCCAGATCGTCCAGGCGGCCGAGGCCTACCGGACCAAGGCCACCGCCGACGCCACAGGCCAGGCCGCGCGCTTCAGCGAGGTCTATGCTTCCTACAAGGCCGCGCCCGCCGTCAGCCGCGAGCGGATCTTCCTGGAGACGATGGAGAAGGTTCTGGGCTCCGTGAACAAGGTGATCATCGACCAGAATGGGACGCAGCCCGGTTCGGCCGCGGCGGCCGGCGTGCTGCCGGTTCTGCCACTCTCCGAGTTCGGCGCCCGTGCCCAGAACCAGACGGGAGCCGGCCGATGAAACAGGCGCTCCGCACCGGCCTGATCGTGATCGCGGCGATCGTCGCGATCGGCCTCTACGCCTCGATCTTCACCGTCGGCCAGATGCAACAGGCGCTGGTGCTGCAGTTCGGCCGCGTGCGCGCCGTGCTCAACGCCACCGGCGAGGACAAGCCCGGCCTCTACTTCAAGATCCCGTTCGCCGAGAACGTCGTGATCTTCGACAAGCGCGTGCTCGACCTCGACCTGCCGGTCCAGACGGTGCTCACCGCCGACCGGCAGAACCTGGAGGTGGACGCCTTCGCCCGCTACCGGATCCTCGACCCGCTGCGCTTCTACCAAGCGGTCGGCAATATCGGGCTGGCCAACCAGAGGCTCGCGAGCTTCACCAATTCCAGCCTACGCAACGTGCTCGCCCGCTCCACCCGCGACGCTATCGTCAAGACCGAGCGCGGCCAGCTGATGCACCAGATCCAGGAGGAGGTGAACCGGCAGGCCAAGGCGCTCGGCATCGAGATCGTCGACCTGCGCATGACCCGCGTCGACCTGCCGGCGCAGAACTCGGCCGCGGTCTACCGGCGGATGAAGACCGAGCGCGAGCGCGAGGCCGCCGACATCCGCGCCAACGGCGATCAGATCGCCGCCACGATCCGCGCCAAGGCCGACCGCGAGGTGACGGTGATTCTCGCCGAGGCGACGCAGAAATCCGAGCAGCTGCGCGGCCAGGGTGACGCCGACAAGAACCGGATCCTCGCCGACGCGTTCGGCAAGGATGCGGATTTCTTCAGCTTCTATCGCTCGATGCAGGCCTACGAGACCGGGTTGAAGGGTTCCGATACGCGGCTGGTGATCAGCCCCAGCTCGGATTTCTTCCGCTACTTCAGCGACCCGCAGGGCAAGGCGGCTGCCTCGGCGCCGCGTGGACCCCGCGGGCCCGCCGATCCGAGTGCCACCACCGGGTCCACGGCCGGGGCCGCGCGCTGATCGGGTGCGTCCAGGCGCGTGTTGGCGCCCCGACGGCCGGGGATTACCTTGCGAGAAAACCCGTGGTCTGCCGACCTCCGGTCGGAGGCCCACGGAGTCGGAAACGCGTTCTGAAGAGGTCGACCATGTACCCCGTCGCGAGCGCCCCAGCGGCGCTCCTCGGCCGCGCCAAGGCGCAGCCACGCTCCCGCGCCCGTGCGTTCATGGCCGCGATCCTCGTTGGCGCCTGCGTGGCGGGCGCGTCCCTCCCGGTTCCGGCCTTCGCCAAAGGCCCGGCCTCGCTCGCCGATCTCGCCGAGCAGGTCACCGATGCGGTGGTGAACATCTCCGCCTCGACGACAGTCGAGGCCCGCGGCAGCCGCACAATGCCGCAGGTCCCGCCGGGCACGCCGTTCGAGGACCTGTTCGAGGAGTTCTTCAACCGGCGCGGCGGCAAGGGCGGCGACAACGACATGCCGCGCCAGCAGCGCAAGTCGAACTCTCTGGGCTCCGGCTTCATCATCGACGCCGCCGGCCTCGTGGTGACCAACAACCACGTCATCGGCGACGCCAACGACATCCAGGTTATCCTGCACGACGGCACCAAGCTGAAGGCCGAGATCGTCGGCAAGGATTCGAAGATCGACCTAGCTGTGCTCCGGGTGAAGCCCCCGGCCGATCACCCGCTCAAGGCGGTGCCGTTCGGTGATTCCGAAAAGATGCGGCCCGGCGACTGGGTCATCGCCATCGGCAACCCGTTCGGGCTCGGCGGCTCGGTCTCGGCCGGCATCGTCTCGGCCCGGGGCCGGAACATCGAGTCCGGACCCTACGACAACTACATTCAGACGGACGCGGCCATCAACAAGGGCAACTCGGGTGGCCCGCTGTTCAACATGGACGGCGAGGTGATCGGCATCAACACGGCGATCCTCTCGCCCACCGGCGGCTCCGTGGGCATCGGCTTCGCGGTCCCCTCGGGTACGGCCAAGCCCGTGATCGACCAGCTCCGCGATTACGGCGAGGTCCGGCGCGGTTGGCTCGGCGTGCGCATCCAGAACGTCGACGACGCCACCGCCGAGGCGCTCAACCTCAAGGGCGGGGCGCGGGGCGCGCTGGTGGCCGGCGTCGACGAGAAGGGGCCGGCCAAGACCGCCGGCATCGAGGTCGGCGACGTGATCGTGAAGTTCAACGGCGCCGCCGTGAAGGCCTCCGGCGACCTGCCGCGGATTGTCGCCTCGACCCCCGTGGGTCAGAAGGTCGACGTGTTGGTCGTCCGCAAGGGCGAGGAGGTGACCAAGCCCGTCACCCTCGGCCGTCTCGAGGACAGCGACAAGCCGCAGCTCGCCAACCTGCGCCAGCCGGAGCCCGAGAGCGCGACCCGCCAGGCGCTCGGTCTCAATCTCTCTGGCATGACCGACGAGCTGCGGCGGAAGTATTCCATCAAGGACGCCGTGAAGGGCGTGGTCGTCACCCGCGTCGATCCGAACTCGACTGCCGCCGACAAGCGGATCCAGCCGGGCGAGGTGATCGTCGAGGTCGGCCAGGAGGCGGTGAGCACCCCGGCCGACGTCACCAAGCGCGTCGACGCCCTGAAGAAGGACGGACGCAAGTCGGTCCTGCTGCTCGTGGCGAGCGCCACCGGCGATGTGCGCTTCGTGGCCATCGGGCTGGACTGAGCGGCCTTCAAGACGGTGGCAGGCCGTCGCTCCCGGAGCGAGGCGGCGGCCTTCCTATGCGGGAACGCGCCGCCGCCTTTGCGAACGGAGTGAAGCAACCCACGTGCGCCGCGCGTGCCAAGGTCGCGCTGCCCCGGATCGCTTCGCTGCGCTCGCGATGACGGCGGATCTACCGAGCGCAGCGCGCGGTCGCAGCTTCACCCACGAACTCCGCCGCCGCGTAGCCCTGCAGGTACAGGAGCGCGGTGAGGTCGCCGTGCTCGATCCGCACGTGGGCGGCCGCGGCCACAGCGGGCTTTGCCCGGAACGCCACGCCAAGGCCGGCTTCGCGCAGCATGTCGAGGTCGTTAGCGCCGTCGCCGACCGCGAGCGTGTCTGCGTGGCCGAGACCCAGCGTCTCCCGCAGCTCGATGAGCGCCGCGCGCTTCTCGGCCTTGCCGACGATAGGGTCCGCCACGGTGCCGGTCAGGCGCTCCGCCGCGATGTCCAGCACGTTGGACCGGTGCTCGTGGAAGCCTATCATCCCGGCGATCGGGCCGGTGAACAGGGTGAATCCCCCGAGACCAAGCAGGTATGGGCGCCGTGTGCCCGCATCGTCCGCACCAGCGTGGGCCCGCCCGGCGTCAGGCTGAGGCGCTTGGCGATCAGACCGTCGACCGCCCCGACCGGAATGTCCTTCAGGAGCGCCACGCGCTCGCGCAGAGCCGGCTCGAACGCGATCTCGCCCCGCATCGCCCGCTCGGTGATCGCCGCGACGTGGTCCTTGAGGCCAAGCGTCCCGGCGAGCCTCGTCGATGCATTCCTGCTCGATCATGGTCGAGTCCATGTCGGCCAGGAAGAGGCGCTTGCGCCGATGCGCGTCGGCGGGCAGCACGGCGAGGTCGATCGGCTCGCCCGCGAGCGCCGCCCGCAGCTTCTCCGTGAGGGCCAGGGCGGCCCCGGGTTCGCCCGGCACCAGCAGCTCGGCCGCGACCTCCCCGTGCAGGATCCGGGGCTGGTGCCCCGTCCGCAGCACGGCGCGCGTCTCGGCCAGCACCGCGTCGGTGATAGACGGCCGATCCGGGTTTGCTATCAGGACCGCGACCAGCATCGTGGAGGTTCGCCTTGCCGCCAGACCGGGAGGAAGCCGGGGGCACCCGGCGGCGATCCTCATCGCAGGGCCCACCGCCTCGGGCAAGTCGGCGCTCGCCACCCGGCTGGCACTGCGTCACGGCGGCGTGGTGATCAACACCGATTCCATGCAGGTCTACGCGGATCTGCGGCGCCTCACCGCCCGGCCCGATCCGGACGAGGAGGCCCGGGTGCCCCATCGGCTCTACGGCCATGTCGACGGCGCCGTGAACTATTCCGTCGGGCATTTCTCGCGGGATGCGGCGGCGCTGCTGGCGACCCTCGACGGGCGGCTGCCGGTCTTCGTCGGTGGCACCGGCCTGTATTTCCGGGCGCTGGAGCAGGGGTTTTCGGAGTTGCCGCCGGTGCCGGAAGCGGTGCGCGCGCAGGTGCGGGCCGAGGCCGAAGGGCGCCCAACCGAGGCGCTGCATGCCGACCTCGCCCGGCACGATCCCGAGGGGGCCGCCCGCCTGCGCCCGAGCGACCGGATGCGGGTGATGCGCGCCCTGGAGATTTTTCTCGCGACGGGGAGGCCGATCGCCAGCTTCTACGGCGATCCGGTGCCCGGCCCGCTGGCGGGCCGGGCCCTCGAAAAATCTTCCTGGCGCCGGACCGCGCGGTGCTGCGCGCCCGCATCGATGCGCGCTTCCGGGCCATGATTGCGGAGGGCGCCCTGGATGAGATCGCCCGCTTGCGCGCGCGCGGACTCGACCCGATGCTGCCGGTAATGCGCGCCCACGGGGTGCCGGGCCTGATCGCCCATCTCGATGGGGCGATCAGCCTCGAGGAGGCGATCACGCGGGGGCAGGCGGACACGCGGGCCTACGCCAAGCGCCAGTTCACGTGGTTTCGCCACCAGATGGGCACGGACTGGCGCTGGATCGATCCGGAGGCGGCTGCGGCTGAGCTTTGAGGCTGCCACGCCGTCTCCTCCCCCGCCAAGGGGAGGAGACGCTTACGAGGCCGGCCCCGCTCCTCCTGATTGCGATCTGGCCTGTTCCGCCCTCACGGGCTTGAGCAGGAAGACCGCCGGAAAGCTTCCTCAGCGCTCGAGGCGCGCCACGAGGCTCGACGTGTCCCAGCGGCCGCCGCCCATGGCCTGCACCTCGGCGTAGAACTGATCGACGAGGGCCGAGACCGGGAGCTTGGCGCCGTTGCGGCGGGCCTCGTCCAGCAGGATGCCGAGATCCTTGCGCATCCAGTCGACTGCGAAGCCGAAGTCGAACTTGCCCTGGTTCATGGTCTTGCCGCGATTCTCCATCTGCCAGGAGCCGGCGGCTCCCTTGGAGATCACGTCGAGCACCGCCTCGACGTCGAGGCCGGCGCGCTTGGCGAAGTGGACGCCCTCCGACAGGCCCTGGACGAGGCCGGCGATGCAGATCTGGTTGACCATCTTGGTGAGCTGGCCGGCGCCTACCGGGCCCATCAGCCGGCAGGCCCGGGCGAAGGCGCCGATCGCGCCCTCGACCTTGGCGTAGGTGGCCGCGTCGCCGCCGCACATCACGGTGAGCACGCCGTTCTCGGCGCCCGCTTGGCCGCCGGAGACCGGGGCGTCGATGAAGCCGAGCCCCTTGGCCTCGGCCGCGGCGGCCAGTTCCCGGGCAACCTCGGCCGACGCCGTGGTGTGGTCGACGAACACCGCGCCGGGCTTCATGCCGGCGAGCGCCCCGTCCTCGCCCAGCACGACGCTGCGCAGGTCGTCGTCGTTCCCCACACAGGCGAAGACGATCTCGGCACCCTCGGCGGCCTGCCGGGGCGTGGTGGCGAAGGTGCCGCCATAGGTCTTCACCCAGGCCTCAGCCTTCGGCGTCGTCCGATTGTAGACGGTGACGTCGTGGCCCCCTTCTTGGCGAGATGGCCGGCCATCGGGCCGCCCATCACGCCGAGACCCAGGAATGCGACCTTCGCCATAGTGCTCTCCTCACGAGCGCCGGATCGCTCCGGCGCAATCCCAAACCGTGGCTCCGAACCGTGGCTCAGCGGCCGGCCGCGGTCGCCGGGGCCCGGCGGCCGAGGGTCAGCACCGCGTTCACGACCACCGCCACGACGATGTTCACGGCGAGCGCCAGGAGCCCCGTGTAGAGCGTGAACTTCGTGTCGCCGAAGGTGAGGCTGTGCAGGGGCTTCAGGCCGTCCGACCAGGCGATGAGGCTGCCGGCGATGAAGCCCACCGCCCAGCCCGCCAGCAGGGCCGGCGCGCGGAACCACGAGACGTAGAGGCCGAAGATCAGCGCCGGCAGGGTCTGCAGGATCCACAGACCGCCGAGCAGCTGGAGGTCGAGGGCGAACTGCGTCGGCAGGACCAGGATTGCCACCAGCGCGCCGATCTTGACCAGCATCGAGGTGATCTTGGCGACCTGCGCCTCACCCGAAGGGGTGACGTTCGGGTTGACGTAGGCCCTCCAGACGTTCCGCGAGAACAGGTTGGCCGCGCCGATCGACATCACCGCCGCCGGCACCAGGGCGCCGATGGCGATCGCCGCGAAGGCGAAGCCCGCGAACCAGCCCGGGAACAGGGTTTTGAACAGGGCCGGGACGACGTCGTTGTTGCTCGTCACCTTGAGGCCCGCCGCGTGGCCCATGTAGCCGAGCATGGCCAGCAGCCCGAGCAGCAGCGTGTAGGCCGGCAGCAGCACCGCGTTCTTGCGGATCGTATTGCCGCCCGAGGAGGCGAAGATGCCGGTCAGCGTGTGCGGGTACATGAAGGCCGCGAGCGCCGAGCCGAGCGCCAGAGAGGCGTAGGGCAGGATCTGCGCCGGGCTCAGCAGGATGCCGCCGGAGCCCTTGGCCTTGAAGGCGGCGTCGGCCGCGTCGAACACCGCGCCGTAGCCGCCGAGCTTCGACGGCACGATCGCCACCGCCACCAGCACCACGACGTAGATCATGATGTCCTTGACGAAGGCGATGAGCGCCGGCGCCCTGAGGCCGGACGAGTAGGTGTAGAAAGCCAGCACCAGGAAGGCGACGATCAGCGGCACCTCGCCGTGAAGCCCCAGCGCCTTGATCGCCACCTCCATGCCAATGAGCTGGAGCGCGATGTAGGGCATGGTGGCAATGACGCCGGTCAGCGCAACCGCGAGCTCCAGGGTCCGCGAGCCATAGGTGCCGTACACGACGTCGCCCGCCGTGACGTAGCCCTTGTCCTTGGCGGCCTGCCACAGGACCGGCATCACCGCGAAGACGAACGGGTAGACGATGATCGTGTAGGGCAGGGCGAAGAACCCGTAGGCGCCCACCGCGTAGACCAGCGCCGGCACCGCGATGACCGTATAGGCGGTGTAGAAGTCGCCGCCGATCAGGAACCACGTGATCCACGTGCCGAACTTGCGCCCGCCGAGGCCCCACTCGTCGAGATGGGCGAGCGTCTCGGGCCGGCGCCAGCGGGCGGCGACGAAGCCCATCACGGTCACGAGCAGGAAGAAGAAGACGAAGACCGACAGGGCCGGGATATCGAGATCAGCGGTCATCGCGCACGGCCCGGTAGACGATGTAGAGGATCAGCGAGGTCAGCGGCACCCAGGCCAGCTGGTACCAGTAGAAGAACGGGAACCCGAGCAGCATCGGGTCGTGCTGGTTGTAGAACGGAACCCACAGGAGCCCCAGGAAGGGCAGCAGCAGGAGCCACATCAGCGGCGAGCGGCGTCGGGTTTCCATGGTCCGGCCCGGTAAAGAGAACAGGTCCGTGACGAATGTCCGCTGCTGCACGCAGCGGTCATCGTGCGGTCCGGAGCGCTGCATCACAGCTCAGATCGCTTGCGTCAACGGGAGGTCAATAGGATAATCTGAACTTGTCGCACGGGATCCACGAATTCCAGCCGGTGGCCGAAGAGCCGTCCGAGCCAGAGGCGGCGTTCTGGGAGGGGAACATGGGTGCGGCGATCGGCAGGCATGGGCCCTGGGCCCTCGTGGGGGCGCTTGGCGCCGCGGCGTTGGCGATCGTGGCGAGCCAGCGGGGCGAGACCATCAATGCCCTCTGGATCGTGGTCGCGTCCGTCTGCGTCTACATCATCGCCTACCGCTACTATGCCAAGTTCATCGCCGACAAGGTGATGCGGCTCGACCCGAGGCGCGTGACGCCGGCGGTGCGCCACAATGACGGGCTCGACTACGTACCCACCAACCGCGGCGTGCTGTTCGGCCACCATTTCGCGGCGATCGCGGGCGCGGGCCCGCTGGTCGGCCCGGTGCTGGCCGCGCAGATGGGCTACCTGCCCGGCATGCTCTGGATCCTGGCGGGCGTCGTGCTGGCCGGCGCGGTCCAGGACTTCGTGGTCCTGTTCGTGTCGATGCGCCGGGACGGGCGCTCGCTCGGCGAGCTGATCCGAGCCGAGCTCGGCACCGTGCCGGGCCTCATCGCCCTGTTCGGCACCTTCCTGATCATGGTGATCCTGCTGGCCGTGCTGGCGCTCATCGTCGTCAAGGCGCTGGCCGAGAGCCCCTGGGGCACCTTCACGGTGATGTCGACGATCCCGATCGCCATGCTGATGGGCGTCTATTCCCGCACCATCCGCCCCGGCAAGATCGGCGAGGTCTCGATCCTCGGCTTCGTCCTGCTGATGCTGGCGATCGTCGCCGGCGGCTCCGTAGCGGCGAGCCCGGTCTGGGGACCCGCCTTCACCTTCACGGGCCCGCAGCTCTGCTGGATGCTGATCGGTTACGGCTTCGTCGCCTCGATCCTGCCGGTCTGGCTGCTGCTCGCCCCCGCGACTACCTGTCGACCTTCCTCAAGGTCGGCACCATCGTCGGGCTGGCGCTCGGCATCGCCCTCGTGGCGCCGCACGTGCAGATGCCGGCGATCACCAAGTTCGTCGACGGCACCGGCCCGGTCTGGTCGGGCAGCCTGTTCCCGTTCCTGTTCATCACCATCGCGTGCGGCTCGGTCTCGGGCTTCCACGCCCTGATCTCGTCGGGCACCACCCCGAAACTCATCGCCAGCGAGGCGGATGCCCGCTTCATCGGCTACGGCGGCATGCTGATGGAATCCTTCGTGGCGATCATGGCGCTGGTCTCGGCCTGCGTGATCGACCCGGGCGTCTACTTCACCATGAACTCGCCCGTCGCCCTGGTGGGCACCACGCCCGACACCGCGGCCGCCGCCGTGACCAAGCTCGGCTTCGCCACGACGCCCGAGGTGATCACCCAGACCGCCGCGGATGTCGGCGAGCGGACGATCATCTCCCGCGCAGGCGGCGCTCCGACGCTGGCGGTCGGCATGGCCCACATCATCTCCTCGGCCGTGGGCGGCAAGGCGATGATGGCCTTCTGGTACCACTTCGCGATCCTGTTCGAGGCCCTGTTCATCCTCACGGCCGTGGATGCGGGCACCCGGGCCTGCCGGTTCATGGTGCAGGATCTCGTCGGGCTGGCGGTGCCGGCATTCAGGCACACGACGGCCTGGGGCCCGAGCATCGCGGCGACCGCCATCTCGGTGGGCGCCTGGGGCTACTTCCTCTACCAGGGCGTGACCGACCCGCTCGGCGGCATCAACACCCTGTGGCCGCTCTTCGGCATCTCGAACCAGATGCTGGCCGCGGTGGCGCTGACGCTCTGCACGGTGGTGATCTTCAAGATGAAGCGCGAGCGCTACGCGTTCGTGACTATCATCCCCACCGCGTGGCTGTGCATCTGCACCCTCACGGCCGGCTGGCAGAAGATCTTCTCCGCCGATCCGAAGATCGGGTTCCTGGCCCATGCCGAGCGCTACGCGGCCGCCGCCGCCGAGGGCAAGGTGCTGGCGCCGGCCAAGAACGCTGGCCAGATGGGCCAGATCATCCTCAACGACCGGATCGACGCGGTGCTGGCGGCTTTGTTCATCGGCCTCGTCGTCGCCATCGCGGGCTTCGGCATCGCCGCCTGCCTGAAGGCCTGGCGCGCGGATCGCTGGACCGCCCTGGAGACCGAGCCGCGCATGGTCGCGGCGGAATAGAGGGTGCCATGCTGCAGCTGCCAAACCTGCGGGATCGCCTCCGGACGCTGTCCAAATGCGTCTGCGACAGCGCCCGGCTGATGGTGGGGCAGGGGGACTACGCGGCCTACGTCGAGCATGTCCGCCGCACCCATCCCGACCGGGTGCCGATGACCGAGGTGGAGTTCTTCCGCAACCGGGAGAACGCCCGATTCGGGGTCGGGAATACCTCGGGGGTCCGCTGCTGCTGAGGGGGAGCGGCCCGATACGGATCGGCCGGCGTGGCTGATGCGCGCCGCGTCGCTGCAATGATCACGCTGTCCAGGTTTGGGGCCGGACCCGATGCGCCCGGCCCGCGTTCTTCACGCCGGAGGGCCGTCCGGCCCTCGCGAGACGCGGAGGGCCTATGACCGACGAGAGCCTGCAGGATCCGATCGAACCCAGGGCCGTGAACGTCGCCCATGCCTGGGAGCGGGCCTACTGGGCGCGCCGGTTCATGGTCCCGGTGGAGCAGGTCGAGGCCGCCGTGGCGGCAGTCGGCGACGATCCGGCCCGCGTGGCGGCCCATCTCGGGCGGGACTGGCCGGGCCACGAGCCCGCCACCTGAATCCGGCCTCCCCGAGCCAAGCTCGGCCGCATCTTGACTCGGCGGCCACAATGTCCGCCATTTCCGACCCGACGGGAGGTCGGCATGAGCATTTTCCAGGACGCCATCCTTCGGTTCGGCCGCACGATCATGTCGTATGCGGGCGACGCGGTCTTTCTGCAGGCGGCAGTCTCGTCGGCGGCCAACGTCATCGTGGCCGATGGCGACGTGGCCGAGGAGGAAATCGAATCGGCGATCACCGGCATCCGCGCCAACCCGATCCTCGAGAAATCCTACGACACCCTGCGGGTCGAGCAGGAACTCTACGAGGCCATCGCCCGGGCCAAGACCCGGGCCGGCCGCCTGGAGAACCTGCGGCTCGTCGGCGCCATCGCGGAGCGGCCGATCGAGCAGCGCCAGGACGTCTTCCTGATCGGCGCTGACGTCGCCGATTTCGACGGCATCAGCGCGGTCGAGCACAAGGCGCTCGACGAGATCGCGGCGGCGCTGCAGGTCGACAAGACCGCGCTGCTGCGGTGACAAGCAGGAGCCGCTTCGCTCCGACGGTTCCGATAGCATCTCGCCGGATCCTCATTTCCGCACCCTCATCCTGAGGTGCCGGAGCACAGCGGAGGGCTCGAAGGAGGCCTCCGGACAGCGCCCTGATCCCTGGAGCCCTCCTTAGGGGCCGCTTGCGCGGGCACCTCAGGACGAGGCGGCGGCTGGGTAGATGCGCCCTTGCGCAGACGAGCCGACGCCCTGCGGCGTCGCGGCCCGCCCCTTGCCTGCCTGGACGTGATAGCGAAACATCCCGGGTGTCCGGTGCGTCGGTACACAACGCGGAGTTGCCGGTCCCGCGCCGGCCGGCGGAGACCGCATGGGCCTCGTCCTCTACGCCCTCAAGTTCCGGATCACGACTTACGTGCTCGCGGTGCTGATGATGCTCGGCGGCATCGGCGCCATCATCGTCACGCCCAAGGACGTTCTGCCGGTCGTCGATATCCCGGTCGTCGTGGTGGTCTGGACCTATACCGGCCTGTCCACGCCGGAGATGGAACAGCGCATCACCACGTACGCCGAGTACGGCATCTCCAACAACGTCAACAACATCCGCCGCATGGAGTCGACGACCCTCCAGGGCACGGCGGTGCAGCGGATCTACTTCGATCCTTCGGTGAGCATCGATCTCGCCATCGCGCAGGTCGTCTCCTCCACAAACTCGATCCGCGCCGTGATGCCCACCGGCACGCAGCCGCCCGTGATCGTGCGCTACTCCGCCTCCTCGGTGCCGGTGATCCAGCTCGCCCTGACCTCGGCCAAGCAGAGCCTCAACGAGGTCTACGACTACGCCCAGTACCGGATCCGCCAGACCCTCGCGCAGGTCCCGGGCTCGACCCTGCCGTCCCCGTTCGGCGGAGCGCCCCGGCAGATCATGGTCGATCTCGACCTCAACGCCCTCCAGGCGCTCGGCCTGACGCCGCTCGACGTCACCAACGCCATGACGGCCCAGAACCTGACGGTGCCGTCGGGCCTCACCAAGATCGGCGAGCAGCAATACCCGGTCCAGCTCAACGCTACCCCGCCCTCGATCGAGACGCTCAATCTCGCGCCGATCAAGGTGGTGGCCGGCCAGCCCGTTCTGGTGCGCGATGTCGCCTATGTCCGCGACGGCGGCCCGCCACAGATCAACGTGGTGAGCGCGGACGGCCATCAGGCCGTGCTGATGCAGGTCATCAAGAACGGCAACGCCTCGACGCTGAACGTCGTCAACAACGTCAAGGCGGCGATGCCGACGATCCGCGCCGCCGCTCCCGAGGGGCTGTCGATCAAGCAGCTCTTCGACCAGTCGGTCTTCGTGTCGAACGCCATCGAGGGCGTGCTGCACGAGGCGCTGACCGCGGCGGCGCTGACGGGGCTCGCCATCCTGCTGTTCCTCGGCTCCTGGCGCTCGACGATCATCGTGCTGATCTCGATCCCGCTCTGCGTGATGACCTCGCTCGCCGTGCTGGCGGCTTTGGGCGAGACCATCAACGTCATGACGCTGGGCGGCCTGGCGCTCGCGGTGGGCATCCTGGTGGACGACGCCACCGTGGCGATCGAGAACACCTACCGCCTGTTCGAGGAGGGCGAGGAGTTCCGCGCGAGCGTGGTCCACGGCGCGGCCGGCATCGCCAAGCCGGCGCTGATCTCGACTCTGTCGATCTGCGCGGCTTTCACGGCGGTGCTCGCCCTGACCGACACGCCGAAATACCTGTTCACCCCGCAGGCGCTCGCGGTCGTGTTCGCGATGCTGACCTCCTACCTGCTGTCGCGCACCCTGGTGCCGCTCCTGATCGACGTGATCGTGGCGCCGGAATACCGGCAGAAGCACGCCAAGGATCGGGATGAGCACGCGCCGCCCCGGCGGGGCCGCATCGCCCGGGCCGTGGGCTTCGTCGGCGCGCCCCTGATGCGGCTCGCCGGCCGCATCCATGGCGGCTTCGAGCGCGGCTTCGCGCGGTTCCACCGGGGCTATGTCGGCCTGCTGCACGTGGTGCTGCGCCACCGGATCGTCACCCTGAGTGTCGTCGGCGGCGTGCTCGGGATGACCGGCGTGCTGTTCGTCTTCGTCGGCGAGGATTACTTCCCGCAGATCGAGGCGAGCCAGATGACCATGCATCTGCGCACGCGCACCGGCATGCGCATCGAGACCACCCGGCAGGCCTTCGCGCAGGTCGAGGACACGGTCCGCGAGATCATCCCGCCGAACGAGGTCGACCAGATCCTCCAGAACATCGGCCTGCCGTCGAATAACTACAACTTCGCCTTCTCGGACGGCTCCTTCGTCTCCTACAATGACGGCCAGATGCTCATCAGCCTCAAGGAGGGCCACGGCTCGGTGGCGGGCTATAGGAAGCGCCTGCGCGCCGTGCTGATGAAGCGCTTCCCCAATATGATCGTGTATTTTCAGCCCGCCGACATGATCACCCAGATCCTGAACTTCGGCGTCATCACGCCGATCGACGTGCAGGTCTCCGGTCGGCACAAGGAGAAGGACCTGAAGGTCGCCCAGCGCATCGTCCAGCGGCTCAAGCACACCAAGGGCCTCGTCGACGTGCACCTGCAGCAGATCGTCAACGAACCGCAATTCTACGTGGATGTCGACCGGCGCCTCGCCTCCGAACTCGGGCTCACCGAGCAGCAGGTGGCGCAGAACATGAACATCTCGCTCTCGGGCAGCTACCAGGTGACGCCGAACTTCTGGCCCGATCCGAAGACCGGCATCCCCTACCAGCTCTGGGTGCAGACGCCCGAATACCGCAACAGCTCGCTCAACGACCTGCGCAACACGCCGATGTTCGTGCGCGCGGCCGCGACCTCCGGCTCCGGTCCCGGCGTGCTGACGCTGCTCTCCAGCCTCGCGGAGCTGCGTCGGATGCCGACGCAGACCATGATCAGCCACGTCAACATCCAGCCGACCTTCGACATCTACGCCTCGGTTCAGGACCGGGACCTCGGCGCGGTGGCGCGCGACATCGACGCGGTCGTGCAGGACGAGCAGAAGAACCTGAAGGCGCCCGACAAGATCGTGGTGCGCGGGCAGATCGAGAACATGCGCTCGGCCTTCTTCCGCCTGGAGGTCGGCCTCGGCATCGCGCTGATCGCCGTCTACCTGCTGATGGCGGTGAACTATCAGAGCTGGGGCGACCCCTTCGTGGTGATCGCCGCGCTGCCGATGGCCTTCTGCGGCATCACCTTCGCGCTGTTCATCACCGGAACGACCTTCTCGATCCCGTCGATCTTCGGGGCGATCATGTCAGTGGGCATCGCCTCGGCGAACTCGATCCTGCTCGTCACCTTCGCCAAGGAGCACCGGGAGGCGACGGGCTGCGGCGCCCTGGAGGCGGCGATCACCGCGGGCGAGACCCGGCTGCGGCCGGTGCTGATGACCGCCTCGGCGATGTTTTTGGGCCTGATCCCGATGGCGCTTGGCACCGGCGAGGGCGGCGAGCAGAACGCCGCGCTCGCCCGCGCCGTGATGGGCGGCATCGCCTTCGCGACGCCGGCGACGCTGCTGCTCGTGCCGTTCCTCTACGTCCTGATGCGCAGCGGCCCCGCCCGGCCGGTGCAGGATTATCTGGAACCGGAGGGCCGGCCGGCGGCCTGAAACGGGATCCGGGCGCAGCGCGTGGATTGCGGCTCGGCGAGGCCGCTTCTCTGGGACGGGTCGATTGGCGACCTGTCCCACCCACGCCCTCATCCTGAGGTGGCGAAGCGGAGCCCTCGAAGGAGCCCTCCAGGGACCGCGCGCCCTCTGGAGGGCTCCTTCGAGGCCGGGCGATCTCCGATCGCCCGGCACCTCAGGATGAGGGTGCGTTCTGGATTGTCGGGAGCTCTTCGACGCTCACCCCTCCTTGAAGCCGTATTCCGGGGTGTCGTCGTCGTTGCCGTAGTACTTATAGGGCAGGAACTTGCCCGACATGGTCAGCCGCACGCGATCGCCCTTGTTGTTGGCCTCACGCGCCATGTCCAGGTTGAAGTCGATCGCCGACATGATGCCGTCGCCGAACTCTTCCTGGATCAGCTCCTTGAAGGTCGTGCCGTAGACCATCACCAGCTCGTAGAACCGGTAGATCAGCGGGTCGGTGGGCGGCATCGACGGGATCGAGCCCCGGAAGGGCGGCTCGTTGATCATCCGCTCCTCCGCGGGCGTGAGGCCGAACAGCTCGGCGGCCCGCTTGGCCTGGGCCTTCGGCAGCTTCATCTGGCCCAGGCAGGCCGCGGTGATCAGGAACGGCGACAGCCCGCCGATCTGCTCGTGGATGTATTTCCAGGTCCAGCCCTTCTCGCGCTTGATGTCGAGAAGCTTCTCGGTGAGGTCCTCGCGCTTCATCGTTCGCTCCCTGATCGCTCGTCCACTCGGCTCGGGCGGGGCCGCGAAGAAACCGCGGCCCCGCCCCACCCCCGAGGGTGCGCGCCCGGACCGCGACCGGTGAGGGATGCGGTCGCGGTCGGGCGCGGAAGGCTGTCCGTCGGGTAGCAGCAGGGCCCGGCCTCGGGCGTCACGCCTGCCGACAGACGGTCGCGGGGTTCTCGGCAAACGGCGTGCCAGGAGGATCGGTCGCAGAATCGCGCGTCCGCACAAGACCTTGGCGGTTCCACCGGCACGCACGACATCTCGTCGGTAACGCGATATCGTGACCGGATGACGAGATCTCGTGAGCCGCACGCGCCCGGCGCGTTCGGGCCCATCTTCGAGGCGAGCCCGGAACCGATGCTGGTCCTCGAACCGGAAGTGGACCGGATCGCGGATGCCAATCCGGCGGCGGCGCGCCTGCTCGGCCCTGCGCGTTCGGTGCTTCGGGGCGCACGGGCCAGCGAGGCTCTTTCCGGGCCAACTCGCGGCGCTCACGGTGTTCACCCAGGCCGCCCTGGCGAAGGGCCATTGGTGGACCCGGACCCTGTCGCCGCGCCACGCCTCGGGCCGGGA
The DNA here is from genome assembly GCA_050632875.1 of Methylobacterium sp. P31. Classification (GTDB taxonomy): domain Bacteria; phylum Pseudomonadota; class Alphaproteobacteria; order Rhizobiales; family Beijerinckiaceae; genus Methylobacterium. Next base: position 1,788,967 of record JBODSC010000001.1, read on the forward strand.
CCTGCGGGTCGAGGCCACAGCCTTTCCGCTCGCCGGTCCGCCGACCCGGCTCCTCGTGACCCTGGCGGATCCCGACGCGCTCCACCGCCGGCAGGTGGACGGAGAGGCGGAAGCCTACATGCGCGCGGGCCTCTCCGAGTGGCAGCGCGTCGAGCGCATCTTCCGCGACATCGAGCGGGGCAACCAGCTGATCCTGCGCGCGGCCGGGGAGGGGATCTACGGCGTCAACGCGGAGGGTGTGACCACCTTCGTCAACCCGGCCGCCGCGCGCATGCTCGGCTGGGAGGCCGCCGACCTCGTCGGCCGGGACATGCACGCCGCCGTGCACCACACCCGCCCGGACGGCAGCCACTACCCGCACCGCGACTGCCCGATCTACGCGGCGTTCCGGGACGGGGCGGTGCATCAGGTCGATCACGAGGTCTTCTGGCGCGCCGACGGGACGTCCTTCCCGGTCGAGTACACCTCGACGCCGATCCGCGACCGGGGGCGCCTGCTCGGTGCCGTCATCGTGTTCCGCGACATCAGCCAACGCCGGGAGGACGAGGCCCGGCTGAAGAGCGCGCTCGCCGAGGTCGACTCCCTCCGGGAGCGCCTCGAACTGGAGAACGCGTATCTGAAGGAGGAAATCCGGGCCGAGCGCCACCACCAGGGCATCATCGGCCGCTCGCCGGCCATCGCGGCGACGCTCCGGCAGGTCGACTTGGTGGCCGGGACCGACGCCACCGTGCTGATCACCGGCGAGATCCGGCACCGGCAAGGAGTTGATCGCCCGGGCGATCCACGAGGCCAGCCGCCGCAGCGACCGCCCGATGATCCGGGTGAACTGTGCGGCGATCCCGCACGCGCTGTTCGAGAGCGAGTTCTTCGGCCACGCCAAGGGCAGCTTCACCGGGGCGCTGCGCGACCGGGTCGGCCGGTTCGAACTCGCCGACGGCGGCACGCTGTTCCTCGACGAGGTCGGCGAGATCCCCCTGGAACTGCAGGGCAAGCTGCTGCGCGTTCTCCAGGAGCGCTCCTTCGAGCGGATCGGCGAGGCGCGCACCCGCGCGGTCGACGTGCGCGTGGTGGCGGCCACCAACCGGGACTTGCGCGCGGAGGTCCGCGGCGGGCGCTTCCGCGAGGATCTCTACTTCCGCCTCAACGTCTTCCCGATCCAGGCGCGGCCCCTGCGCGAGCGGCCCGAGGACATCCCGCCCATCGCCCAGCACCTCCTGAAGGCGGCCGCGCGCCGCCTCAATATCCCGGAGCCGCGGCTCTCGGAGGGCGATGTCCGCCGCCTCTGCCGCTACGCCTGGCCCGGCAATGTCCGCGAGTTGGAGAACGTGATCGAGCGGGCCGCGATCTTCAGCGCCCGCGGCCGGCTCCGCCTCGACCTGCCGGACGAGGAGCCGGTCCGAAGCCCGGATCCGGCGTTGCCGGCCGTCGAGCCCGAGGGACGGCCTGTCACGGAGGCTGAGCGCCGTGCCCGCGACCGTGCCGAGATCGTCGCGGCGCTGGCGCTGGCGGGGGGCGGATCTCCGGGCGCGGAGGCGCGGCCGAACTGCTCGGTCTGCGCCCGACGACACTGGCCTCCCGCATCAAGGCTCACGGGATCCCGCGCGGCTGAGCCGGTGCCGCCGGCGCCCGCCAGACGCGACATCGCTGTTGGTGGAAGCCGCGCGACGGCGACGCCGCAACGACCCTGGGGCGGCCTTAACGCCGGCGCGCCATCCTGCGGCTGGCCGAGGGGATCGGGGTGGCCGCGGCCTGGGACGCCCGGGCCTGGTGCTGCGAACCGTTCCCCGCCGCCACCGACCGGCGCCGACGGTGCCGGGGCGTCCCGGCCTGAGCCGTCGCGCGGTCGTCGCGGCACGCCGCGAGCGTGGTTTCGGTGCACCGGGCAGCCGGGAAGCGCACGACCGCGGCCGGAAACGCTTGCATCCGTGGCGTGTTTCCGGACCATGCGCCCACGGGTCTCGGAGGCAGGCTTTGGGCGGGGACGATCGGGACGGGCAGAAGGCCGGCGGGGAAGCGGGCGCATCCGCGCTGCCGACCCCTTGGGAATTCGTGCTTCCGGAGGAGACGGCCACCGAGGATCTTGGACTGTTCCTGTCCGAGTTCCTGCTCCCGGGCGATGTCGTGGCCCTGTCGGGCGGCCTTGGCGGCGGCAAGACGACGCTCGCCCGCGCGGTGATCCGCGAACTCGCCGGAGACCCGCGGTTGGAGGTCCCGAGCCCGACCTTCACGCTGATCCAGCCCTACACGGCCCGGGATGGCCGCACGATCATCCATGCCGACCTCTACCGGCTGCGCGACCCTGACGAATTGTTGGAACTCGGCTTCGACGAGATGGCTGAGGGTGCGATCACGCTGGTCGAGTGGCCCGACCGGATGCCTCCTCGCGACGGGCCGGTGCTCACCGTCGACCTATCCCTGCGGGCGGAGTTCGGCCCCGGGGCGCGGCTCGCCCGGATCGACGGCACCGGCGGCATGCGCGCCCGCCTCGACCGGGCCCGGGCGGTGCGCCGGCTCCTCGATCGCAGCGGCTGGGACATCGCCGAGCGCATGCTGATGCAGGGGGACGCCTCCTCCCGCGCCTACGAGCGTCTGACGAAGCCCGACGGCACCAGCGCCGTGCTGATGATCGCGCCGCCCCGGCCCGACGGGCCGCCGGTCCGCGACGGCAAGCCCTACAGCGCCATCGTGCATCTGGCCGAGAGCGTCCACGCCTTCGTGGCTCTCGACCGAGGCCTGCGGGCGCTGGGCTTCTCGGCGCCGAAGATCTATGGCGAGGATCTCGCCGAGGGCCTGCTGATCCTGGAGGATCTCGGCAGCGAGCCGGTGGTCGAGGCCGGCGCCCCGCGGCCCGAGCGCTACGCCGAGGCGGTGCGCCTGCTCGCCAAACTCCATGCCACGCCGCTGCCGTCCATCCTGCCGGTGGCCGACGGTATCGAGCACGTCCTGCCGGTCTACGACATCGAGGCGCTGCTGTTCGAGGCGGAACTGATGCCCGAATGGTACGCGCCCGCGATTCGGAACGTTACCCTGTCCGATGCCGCGCGGGCGGAGTTCGTGGACCTGTGGCGGGCGGCCCTGCAGGAGCGGTCCCGGACCGGCCGACCTGGACCCTGCGCGACTACCACTCGCCCAACCTGATCTGGTTGCCCGAGCGCGACGGGCTGGAGCGCGTCGGCCTGATCGACTTCCAGGACGCCGTGATGGGCCACCCGGCCTACGACGTCGCCTCTCTGCTGCAGGACGCGCGGGTCGATGCCAGCGCCGAGTTCGAGCTGCGGCTGCTCGGCCTCTACGCCCGCGAGCGCCGGGGCCGGGATCCGTCCTTCGATGTCGGCGCCTTCGCTACCGCCTACGCGCTGCTGGCGGCCCAGCGGGCGACCAAGATCCTCGGCATCTTCGCCCGGCTTGACCGGCGTGACGGCAAGCCCGGCTACCTCGCTCACTTGCCGCGGATCGAGGGCTATCTCGCCCGCAACCTCGCCCATCCGGCGCTCGCCGGGCTGCGGGCCTGGCACGCCGAACACCTGCCGGGCCTCGTCGCCCCCGCTCCCGAAACCTGACCACCGGATCCCCGATCGCATGAGCGAGCCCGCCCCCGCCGTCAGCCGCGCCTTCGTCCTAGCCGCGGGCCTGGGCAAGCGCATGCGGCCGGTGACTGCCACGGTGCCCAAGCCCCTGGTGGAGGTGGCCGGCAAGGCCCTCCTCGATCATGCCCTCGACCGGGCTGCCGAGGCGGGGATCGGCACGGCGGTCGTCAACGTCCACTACCTCGCCGACCTGATCGAGGGGCATCTCGCCCGCCGGACCGGGGAGCCGGCCACGATCGTGTCCGACGAGCGCGCGGCGCTGCTGGAGACGGGTGGGGGCATCCGCAAGGCGCTGCCCTTGCTGGGCGACCAGGCCTTCGTGGTGCTGAACTCGGATTCGTTCTGGCTCGAAGGGCCGGTTTCCAACCTGCGCCGGTTGATCGACACCTGGGACGCGAGCCGCATGGATTGCCTGCTGCTGGTGGCGCCAACTGCAACCAGCCTCGGCTACGACGGCGCGGGCGACTTCGTGATGGACTCCGACGGGCGCCTGGAGCGCCGGGGCGAGCGCGAGGTCGCGCCCTTCATCTACGCGGGCGTGGCGATCCTGACGCCGGCCCTGTTCGCCGACACACCGGAGAGCGCCTTCTCGCTCAATCTTCTGTTCGACCGGGCGATTGCGTCGGGCCGGCTGTTCGGCATGCGCCTCGACGGCCAGTGGCTCCATGTCGGCACCCCGCAAGCGATCCGGGCCGCGGAGGAGCGCGTGCAGGCGAGCGCGCGGACGCGGTAGCCGCTCAGGTCGGGCTCTTCACCAGGATCGGTGAAGTCGTTGCCGGAGGTGTCTTGCCAAGCCCGATCCGAGTCTCTAGAAGCCCCTTCACACCGGCGGGCAAGGCCCCGCTGACGTGACGGGCGCCCGTAGCTCAGCTGGATAGAGCACCAGACTACGAATCTGGGGGTCAGAGGTTCGAATCCTTTCGGGCGCGCCATCTAAACCTTTTTCAATCATCGCTTTTTCCTCGCGGCGGTCGATGCGTCGGGGGCGCCGTTTGCAAGTGGTTTGCAGATTCTGTCCGCGGTGAGTTCTCCCAATTGAAGATCGCCTGCTCTGCGCGTTCGCGCATGATGGCGCTCCAGAATTACGGTCACCGCCTTGAGCGAGTGGCCCGTAGCCGGCCGTTGCCGACGGCTCAGGTTAGCATCGCCGAGATGACGGACCGGCGGTTGTCGGCCTCGCGCATGCCCGCGGGGTTCTGGCGACCTGAGCGCGCCACTGCATCAGATCCTCGCACACCTTCCAGTCGTTGAAAGCCTCGCGGGACATGTCGCCGAACTCGGGCTCGGCCTCGGCGAGCATGCGCTTGTATTCGCGCGGCGTGCCGGCCGAGAGCTTCGTCTCGAACGCGACCGAGCTGGTGAACTCGCGGACCAGTCCGTTGAAGGTGCCGCCGGAGTAACGCGCCGTGAGCGTCCACTCGGCCTCGGCGTAGCTCGGGATGAAAGCGCTCGCTTGGTGCGCCATCGAGGCGCGTGCCGTTGGCGCGGTGAAACACATACGCGCGGCGCGTTCCGTCCTTCAACGTCTCGTAGGTAGCGAAGACGCCCGGACAGTGAGCGCGCACCACGTGAGCGCCTCCGAGCAAGTCATGGACGCAATCGACGGCGTGGCGGAGGTCGTAGCCGGCGAATGCAAGCGGTTCCACCAAGTGAGTCCGCGAACGCCAGAGCCCGATCTTCCGTCGGTGAAGTGAAGCACGGTGGAGTGATTGCGTTTCAACCAGTCCGCCACGGTACTGCGCGGGCGCGGCGGCTTGAATGGATCGGCCCAAGGCGCATCGTGAGGGGGTAAAGGGCGCCTTCCCCGTTCCAACTGGGTCCGCAGCCTGACCTCCGTGGCGCAACATGACGTTGATCTAGCTCAATTGCGCACGAATGGACAGAGGACGATTATATGGCGGCCGCGTGACGTTGGGGCCGGCGACCGCAAGCGCTTCCGCCAGGTGAGCCCGCGGACGCCTGGGCCGGATCTGCCACCGGGCAAGCGGCGCACGGTGGAGTAGCAGCTACGATAATCCTAAGACAGGTGTTCTGTCGCTCCAGTGCGCGAATGCAGATTCCGCGATAGGACTTGCATAACCTAGTTTCTGATTGCTGAATAATGGTGTATGTTGCCGCTCGATTTACTGATGGGGAGCGAGTGCGATGATCGCAGGCGGCCCTCTCATGCTGATCCGATGGATAAGAGCTGTTGTCGGCGGGGAGCGGCAGCGGATTGCTCATCTCCCCCTCGCTCAGGATGCCGTGAGAGCCCTGCGTACCGATGGGATCATGGTGATGCCGTGCGGAGACGAATTTCAGCACTGGCAGCTCGGCGACTTCGTGATGACGGATGCTGACCTGATCCGATTTGCCGTAAGCAGAGGGCTGATCGCTGGCGACTAGGCGAGCCGAATTTATCGTTCTACTGGAGATATTTCCGATGAACGCACCTGTCTATCCAATATACCCAGATCTGTACACCAGCTCGGCGAGCAATGCGGCCGCCAACCGTCCGGAGCATCGTCGAGGTCAGTGCGTCGACACCATGGACCAGCTCGCCAGCCCGATCCTGCTCGGCATCGCGGTTGTGGGCTCGGCTGTGGCCTGTCTGCTGATCTTGCTCGTGAACGGCTAGAGAAACGCCGGATCGCACGAGAAAGCAAACGGCACCGAACCGATCCGGCTCTGTGCGATTCTGGTGTCGTACCCCCATATCCTCATCATCGCTGCTCGGGCCGAAAGGGCTGGGCCATGCCGAAGTGCACGTCGTGCGGTGTCCCGCTTCGAGCGACGGACAGGCTCTGCCGGAGTTGTGGCGCGCTGACCGGCGTCGCTATGCCGTCGAACGATGAACCGATCAGTTTCGGCGGCCTTGCTTGCCTCGCCGCCCTCGCGATCTCAGTCACCTATCTCATCTTCATGGATTGGATGACGCCGTAGCGCGGATCACGCGCTCGATCACTGGTCGTCTGCCCGCAGACATACGGCCGAAAGAGGAAATACGCCGCGGCGAACCGGGCGGGCTGAGGCAGGCGGTGAGTCTACGGCGCTGGCGCCCGAATACAAAATCCAGGGCAGAAATTCTCGACTCGTTGGCGACTGAACCTGACAATTTGGCAGGAACGTTGACAATAGACTCTCAGCTACTGATTTGAAAGCGAGATCTGGACAAAAAGCGGCCGCCCACGAGTGAGCGGCCCAAGGTCTTGGGAGGAGACGCCCAGTGACAGGTCCGCGGTGCGGCACGCGTACCGCACCGAAGGACAGTACCCGCCGATCGGGTGCTTCATTTCTGACCGGCGAAAACTGTATTGTCGAAAGATAGGGCCGGATTATGGACCGGTGGCTCAAGGATCAAACCTCCGACGATCCCGACCTGGCTTTCCGCTGGGTAATGTACGCTCTGCTTGCGACTGCGGCAGCGGTCAGGTTCGGGCCCATGGTTCTGGATCTGCTGCCGTGATCGGCCCCCCTTGGCCCGGTTCGGAACTCCTGCCGTAAACCGGATTTCAAATACGGGTTAACCGTCCGCGGAGGCACGCAATGCTCTACCGCGTTCGGGAATCCGATGACTGCTACACCCTACATGATGTGGAAATGCGATGCTCATCCGCGGGCTGCGCTCTGCACGTGCGAACGCTTTGGCCGCCGAGATGAGGGTCTGCTTCGTTCCGGATCGCTGACGTGCGCAATAGAAAACCCGCCGCAGCGAATTGGGCGGGTCAGTGGTCATGCCTTACTAAGTGACAGACCAAATCGCCGGTAACCGGCCGGTTTCCTCGCATCAGCCGCTGTCCGTCAGGCCATCGCCAACAGCGCGAGCACCGTCGCGGCCACGTCCGTCACGGCGACAGTTAACAGCACGAAAATCACAATCCGTTCCATGATAGCTCCTCTTGGGAGGGCCAATTGTCTTGAATATTTGACGCTCTCATGAAATCGCAGATCAGGACGTGACCGATGTCACAGTCGCGAGAACGGGTCGGCTGGCGGCGAAGCTGTATTCGATAGCGGCAGAACGTGTGGTTTTGCTGAGAATAAGCGCGGGGACGGACGGGGGCGCGGCGCATCTTGCCGAGTTTAGCCGGCGTGGCTAACCGGATGGTTCGCGGGGACGAATGCGCCGGTTTTCGATCGAACCTTCGCGTCGCGCCAACCGCGGCGCGGCATGCGTTCCCTGGCGCCGGCGCTGACGAGCCACCCGTTCACCGGGCAGGCCGTGACGAAGCCGGCGACCATCGCGATCGGCATCGGGAACCAGAACCAAGCCGTGTCCAGGTCTGCGGGCGGTGCGCCCAGCGCCGGCAGCAGGGCGAACTGGGCCAGCGCCATGGAGCCGTACATGCCGACTTGCCAGAAGATCAGCGACAGGGTGTCGGCCTTGAGCGCTGCGACGATGCCCTCGCCCGGTGAGAGGCCACGAATGATCTTCCTGACCAAGCCGGCGGACCGCTCAGGGCCATGGTTGGCGCCGCAAGGACCCAATCACGAGGGCGCCCGCATTCAACGACGATCACAAGGGCACCTGACCACCGGACGGCAAGGCCACGGCCATCGAGCCCCCGGTCGTCACCGCGCTCTGATCGCCCTCCCATGAGGGCTCGGGCGGGTGCCGCTGCAACAGTCAAGTTTTGGCGCCCCTGCAGGGTGTCGGGGTGAACCTGACATACGTCAGTGAAAACCGCATGCCCGTGCAAACCACTTGCCCGACGATAAGACTTGAGCGCTACTCAACATGACTGAACAGAAGATTCAAGCCAGCTGAAAGATTAGCGTCCATGCTCATGGACATCATCAAGCTCGGAGCCCGTGCCAGGGGCTTCGGTCGTCCGCGGGATGCTTGTCCATACCCCGGCGATTCCCGTGAGCGCCGGGCCTGGTTCGAAGGGTACGACGGCTCCTCTTGGGAGAAGGCGTCCCGGATGCCTCACCCGGCACGTCTGCTGCCGGATATCGCGGGGACCGAGAAGCCGGATGGCGCGGCACTCCCCTCCGCGTCGCCGGTTTCAGCCTGAGGCCAGCGCAGATAGGGCGATAGCGACCTCGACCGATGGAAAGAAGGTTGCGTTGCGCCGAGCCCGACCGCTGTCGGTGCTCTTCCCGACGGGCAAGGGGGCGGGCGTGATGCACCCTCTCCAAACGTTCCCGGTCGCCGCAATGCCGGATCCGGCTGCGGATCGGCCGTGCCCTCCGGGGCCGGGCGGGGTTTCGGGAGGTCGGCATCATGCGGCGGACATCCCTGGCTCCAGAAGGCGCGGTCCTTCGGTCGCTCGGCACGAGCCGTGACCCTTCCGGAGGCGCAGCTTTCGCACGACGCAGCGGCACCGTCTGACCTGATCGGCCGGCTGCGGCACGGCTAGAGCGGAGCGGGCGTGAGGACCGCGGCGACCGTCAGGCCTTTCCGGGTGATCGAAGCCGCTCGTCGCCTCCCGGGCGACACAGGCGAACGCGCCGCGTCCGGAAGGGATAGACCGATGGATCCCGCGCACTTATCGGAGGTGGGTCGGCGATCATGATGCCGCGACCCTGGGGGCCCACCCATCACCACCGGTCCTGGGCGGGACAGACTTGCGGGTCGCACAACATTCCGGGCCACGAGTGATCTCTCCGTCGACCCCAGGCTGGTACAAGCGGCGCATATGTCCGAACGGAGTCCAGGGGACCGCGATCAGACACTCGGAGACCAGCTGAATCGCGGCAGCGGCCGCACCTTCACGGCTCTGGCGTTCGCGGCCGCTATTCCGCTCCTGCTGCTCAGCGGCTGGGTCGCTACGCTGATGGCGCAGCAGCAGCGCGACCTCAACCGCAACGCCGCCGTCATCAGCGCGACCCGTGTCGCCGAGCGGGTCGCATCCGACATCGCCGCCCAGATCGCCGTTCTCGACGCCGAGGCAGCCTCGGCCAGCCTCGACCGGCCCGACCTCGCCACGTTCTACGCCGAGGCCGAGCGTCTCAGGCAGGCGCACCCCCTGTGGGAGACCGTCGAGCCTCGCCAATCCTGACGGCGTGCAGGTCGTCAACCTGCTCCGCTCGCTCGACAAGGAGACTCGGCCCGACTGCGGACCGCAAGAGCTTCGACGCGGTCGTACGGACGCTGCGTCCCGTGGTGGGCGGCATCGGACCGGTCGGATCGATCTCCGGCAAGCGCCTCGTGGCCTTGCGGGTGCCGGTCGTCCGGGCCGGAGAACTCCGCTACGTCCTCTCGGTCGGGCTCGCCACCAACGCGGTGAGGCTCGATCCTGCGGGACGCCGGTGCGCCGGAAGGATGGGTCGGAACCATCGTCGATGCGGATGGGAACACGATCGCCCGCACCCGCGCCGAGGCGGAGGAACTCGGCCATCCGGCCAATGCCGCCCTGCTGGCGGCCATCCGACGCGCGCCGCAAGGTTTCTACACCGGATCGACGCTGGAGGGCTCGAACGTCGAGGTCGTGTACCGCACGCTCGAGAATACGGGCGGCTGGTCGGTGCATTTCGGGATGCCGGTCGCCACACTGAACGCGCCGGTCTCGCGCTCCTACTTCGTGCTGGCCGGCGGAAGTATGGTCAGCATCGGCTTGGCCCTGGCGCTGGTCGGCCTTGTGGGCCGCGACATGGCACAGCGCCGGGCGGGCGAGCAGGCGCAGTTCGATCTCGCGCTCCGGTCGAGCGAGGAGCAGGGCGCCGTTGCCGTCGAGGCCGCGGAACTCGGTACCCTGCGGTGGGACGTCGCGCGGGACAAGGTGACCGGCTCCGCCCGTGCGGCCCAACTCCTCGGCTGGAGCACGGCGACCGCAGACCAAGCCGACCATAAGGAAAGCGTGGCGCATGCCCGGGAAGTCCAGGAGGCGGTCCACGCCGATGACGGGGAGCGGCTGGCCGAGGCCCTGCGGCAGAGCCTTGCGGAGGGCAAACCGCTCGACCTCGAGTTCCGCGTCGTCGATCGGAAGCTTGGCCCGCGCTGGATCCGTATGACCGGGCGCGTGCCGCAACTGCACACGGGTGAACCCGCCAGGCTGATCTACGGCGTGGTGGCGGACATCGAGCCGCGCAAACGCACCGAGGCCGAACGCGCCGAGCTGCTCCGCCGACTCAGTGAGGCGCAGGAGAATGAGCAGCGCCGGATCGCGCGCGAATTGCACGACCAAGTCGGGCAGACGGTCACCGGCCTGTCCCTCGGCCTGAAGAGCCTGGAGCGGCTGGTCGAGGCCGGCGCCCAGAGCGAGGTGAGCCGCCACGTGCAGTGGCTTCAGTCGCTCGCCGGCGAGATCGGGCGCGACATCCACCGCGCCGCCGTCGACCTGCGCCCGACCGCCCTCGACGACCTCGGCCTGCGTGAGGCTCTCGCCACGCTGCTGCGCCAGTGGACACGGCGGCACAATATCCGGTCGGATTTCCAGGTCCTCGGCGAGAGCGTGCGCCTTCCGGCAGCGGTCGAGACCGCCATTTACCGGATCGTGCAGGAGGCGCTCACCAATGTCCTCAAGCACGCGCAGGCCTCGACGGTCAGCGTGTCGCTGGAGCAGCGCCCGGAGGAGGTGCGCGTGATCATCGAGGATGATGGCATCGGCTTCGACGCCGAGGCGGATGCCGGCCCGCCCGCGGGCGGGCCGGCGGCCAAGCCGCGGCTGGGTCTCTCCGGCATCCGCGAGCGCTTGTCCCTGCTGCGGGGAAGCCTCACGCTCGAGACCTCGCCGGGATCGGGGACCACGCTGTTCGTCCGGATACCGTTCCCGCAGCAGCTCGCCTGATGTCGAAGGAGGATCACATGGTGGATCGCATTCGCGTCGTCCTCGCCGACGATCACCCGATCGTCCTCGCGGGAATCAGGGCGCTCCTTAACGCCGATCCGGAGATCGAGCTGGTCGGTGAGGCGACCAGCGGCAGCGACGCGCTTCCGATGATCTGTTCGTCCGGGCCCGACGTGGCTGTCATCGACGTGTCGATGCCCGGCCTGAACGGCCTCGAATTGGCCGAGCGGTTGGCTTGCGCGTGTCCGGACACCCGGGTTCTCGTGCTCACGGTCCATGAGGACGCGGCCTATGTCCAGCCGCTGCTCAAGGCCGGCGCGCGCGGCTACCTCTTGAAGCGCTCGGCGGCGGACGACCTCCCCCGTGCCGTCCGTGCCGTCGCGGCAGGCGGAGTCTATCTCGACCCGTCCATCGCGGGCCATGCTTTGTCGGAGCCATCGGCGTCGGCCAAGGGCAGCAGCCCGGACGAGGATGTTGAAGCGCTAAGCCCGCGGGAGACGGAGGTGCTGCGTCTGATCGCCCAGGGCTTCAGCAACAAGGAGATCGCGCGCCGCATCGACGTCAGCGTGAAGTCGGTCGAAACGTACAAGGCGCGGGCCGCGGAGAAGCTCGGATTGAGGACGCGGGCCGAGATCATCCGCCACGGGGCCGCACGCGGCTGGCTGGACGCACTCACCCTGCGGTAATGCGCCCGATGCCACCCGGTCACTGGAGGGCGGTTCGGGGCCGGGCTGCGATCGGCGCGAACCGAGCTGATTCAGACCGGTTTGGTGGCCGCCCGGTAAGCTCGCTCCCGCGTCCGGACGGGGGTTCAGTCACGCATATCTGTGGCAGCGTACGCGATGGGCTTGCGCAGGGGGGCGACAGATCCGATGCGTCATCGCGCGGCGAGGGCCGTGCGACGACTCAACCCTTGCTCCGACCGACCGCAATGTCGCGGAGCAGGGATTGTCGCTCCCGCCGTTTCCCTGCGGGACGCGCCGCGAGCGATGCCCGCATTGCCGGCCGCAGCCGAGTCCGTTTGGACCGTCGCGGCGCCCGTGGGTCCGTGCGAGATCGCGGTGTTCCGATCCTTCCCAGATCAGCCCGCACACAGTCGCCGAACCGAGCCGGAGCAGGATGTCCGTGAGCGAGACGGCGGTGGCATCGTGCAGCATCAGCGCTCCACGGCGTTCAGGGACAGGGCAGGGCCGGACACCGACATCCGCGACAATCTCTTGCCGCGACGTGGCCGAAGCCGCGCGGCGTGGGCGCCTCCTAGGCGTCCTGTTTCTCGGGCAGCGTCACCAGCAGGACCCCGGCGCCGACCAGCATACAGGCGATGGACCCCACGAGGACCCCGACCTTGACCTCGGCCTCCAGCGCCGGTGTCTCGGCGAAGGCGAGCAGGCCGATGAACAGGCTCATGGTGAAGCCGACGCCGCACAGGAGCGCGACGCCGTAAACCTGCCCCCACCCCGCATGGGCCGGCCGCTGCGCCAGACCGAGACGCACCGCGGCGAGTACCAAGCCGAACACGCCGGCCTGCTTGCCGACGAGCAGCCCGAGCGCCACGCCGAGCGTCACCGGATCGAGCAGCATCCGGGGTTCGAAGCCCGCGAGCGACACGCCGGCATTGGCGAAGCCGAAGATTGGCAGGATCAGGTAGGCCGTCCAGGGTTGGATTGCGTGCTCCAGGCTGTGCAGCGGCGAGGTCGGATCGTCCGGCCTGCCGACGCTGAGCCGCAGCGGGATGGTCAGGGCCAGCAGCACGCCGGCGACCGTGGCGTGCACGCCGGACTGGAGCACGAGCACCCAGAGCACGCTGCCCAGCGCCAGGTAGGGCCAGAGGCGGCTGACCCCGGCCTTGTTCAGGCCGTAGAGCAGCGCGAGCGCGACGGCGGCTCCGCCCAGCATCAGCGGCGACAGGTCGGCGGTGTAGAACAGGGCGATGATGAGGACCGCACCGAGGTCGTCGATGATGGCGAGCGCCGTCAGGAACACCTTGAGCGAGACCGGCACGCGCGGGCCGAGCAGCGCCAGCACGCCGAGCGCGAAGGCGATGTCGGTGGCGGCCGGAATCGCCCAGCCGCGGAGTGTCCCGGGAGAGTGTCGGTTGACCGTCACGTAGACGAGGGCCGGGACCGCCATCCCGCCGAGCGCTGCCAGTCCTGGCAGCACCCGGTCCGGCCAGGTGCGCAGCTGTCCGTCCAGCATCTCGCGCTTGATCTCCAGCCCGACGAGCAGGAAGAACACGGCCATCAAGCCGTCGTTGATCCAGTGGAGCACGCTCAACGGGCCGATATGGGCCCTGAGCGCGGCAAAGTAGGCGTCGGCCAGCGGCGAGTTGGCGACCCCGAGCGCGAGCGCGGCGCTGGCCATCAGAACGAGCCCGCCACCGGCCTCGCTGGTTATCAGTCTGCGCAGGGCCGAAGCCGGACGGCGTATCGGGTTCGGTGCGTGCATGCCCCGGGCGTGCCAAGGATCCAGGGCACGTTCAACCGTCGGCGCCCTCGAGAACAGAAATTTCGCCGGGCTGACGGTCGCTTCGGATTACAGGACAGGCTCGGAACGTCAGCGCCCCCGGACCGTCGAGGGCCGGAGAACGCGCCACCGCCGACGGTCTGCAGGTCGGACCTGCTGCGGACGCTGCGCAAGGGCGCACGCGCCTTCCGCTTCCGCCGCGACAGCCTGCGGCGCGCCTGAACAGACCCGTGGACAGCACGTGCTGAAAGATGGCGAAAGTTCGGAACAGAGAGCTTGGCCGTTGGTTGGTGTCTCATGAAATTCCTGAGCACCCTCCTGGTTGCGATGGCCGTCTGCGCCGCATTGCTGGCGGGCGTCGCCTATCGCGTCGGTGATCTGCCCGAGGTGAGCCCACGGACGGGCCTCACCGCAGCGACAGTCCTGGGCATCGACCCTGTTCAGGCAGCGGGCGAGCGGGCCGGGCCGGACGAACTCGACCATTCCGCATCCAGCGAGCGTGTTGGCGACGGCGCACGCACGTCCAGGGTCATGACAGGTTCGGACCGGTCGCAGGGCTGACCCGTGCGCGGAAGGGCCGCCCGCCCGGGCGGGCAGCCGGCCTTGCCCGGCAGGGTCGGCGCCCCGAACGACGCCGGATCCCACCCGAAGCTCGGCCCCGAGGACAAAGCAGACGGCGACTGCTGAGGCATCCGCGAAGCGTTCGGAAAGGCCGGTCCAATCGTCACCGCGGCGGGCATGCGCGTTTCGGGCGATCAGCGCGTGCCGGCTGTCTTGGACATGGAAAAGCGGGCGTGCTGCTCCTCTGGATCGGCCCTCCAGATCGGCGAGATCGTGTGGGGCCGGTGCCGTCGCACCGGTTGTGAGCCTACCGCTGGTCCGCGCTCGCCGGCGCCAGGGCCGCAGGCCCTACCGCGTCGGCGAACCCGGGCGTGACCGAACGGTTTCGACGGCGTTGACCTTCACGCGTACGGGCGGATGCGAGTTGCCGCTCCACCAAACCCGATGGCGACGCAACCTTCGAGCACGGCTCGCAGGTCGATACGACGCGGATAAGGGGTGCTCGTGATCTCCATCTCCGACCTCGCCGCGCTGCTTCTGACCCTCTCGGCCCTGTTCGGCTGGCTCAACCGCCGCTTCCTGCGGATGCCTCACACGATCGGCCTGCTGGTGATGGGTCTTCTCGCCTCGCTCGCGCTCGTCGCCCTCGACCTCCTCTTTCCCGGCCAACACCTCTACGAGGACCTGACGCGGGTGCTCGGCCAAGTCGACTTCACCGACGTGGTGATGAACGGCATGTTGGCCTTCCTGCTGTTCGCCGGAGCCATGGACCTCGACCTGCGCGCGCTCCGGAATCGCGCCTGGGCCGTGGCGACGCTCGCCCTCGTTGGAACGCTGATCTCGACCGTCATCGTGGGCTGCGCCTTCTGGGCGGCGGCGCAGGTGATCGGGCGACCGCTGCCCCTGCCGTGGACCCTTGTCTTTGGCGCCCTCATCAGCCCGACCGATCCGGTCGCGGTGCTTGCCACCCTGAAGAATGTGAATGTGCCCGAGGCGTTGGAGGTCGAGATGCAGGGCGAGGCCCTGTTCAACGACGGGGTCGGGATCGTTCTGTTCACGGTGCTGCTCGCCTTTGCGGCCGGGTCAGGCGGCGAGGCGACCAGCTTCGGGGGCGTCGCCCGGCTCCTCCTGCAGGAGGCCGGCGGCGGCCTCGCGCTGGGCGTGGTGACCGGCTACGTCGCCTACCGGGCCATGCGGGCCATCGACGACTTCCCGGTCGAGGTGCTGATCACCCTGGCGCTCGTCGCCGGTACCTACGCGCTCGCGCAGAGGCTCGGCACGAGCGGTCCATTGGCTGTGGTCGCGGCAGGGCTGCTGGTCGGCGACCGAGCCCCTCGCGACGCCATGAGCGAACGAACACAGGGCTACGTCTCCGCGCTCTGGACGTTGATCGACGAGGTGTTGAACTCGGTGCTGTTCCTGCTGATCGGGCTGGAGGTGTTGGTCCTGCGGTTCGAGGCGAGCGGGTTGGGGCTTGCGGCCAGCGCGGTGCCCATCGTGCTTCTGGCGCGGCTTGTGGCCGTGTCGACGCCGCTCCTGGCCGTTCGCTGGGGCGGCTACCTCTCGGCCCGCAATGTGCCCTTCCTGACATGGGCCGGGGTGCGCGGTGGCATCTCGGTGGCGCTCGCCCTCTCGGTACCGGAGAGCGAGGCCAAAGCTGCCATCCTTGCCGCGACCTATGCCGTGGTGCTGTTCACCATCGTGGTGCAGGGCTCGACCCTCGGCATGGTCGCGCGACGGACGCTCCGCGAAGGCTGACCGTTCGGCCGCTGCCGCGTTCCATGACCGTAAGCGATCACTGCGTTTGTCTAAATCTCGTACGGCGATCGGGCGATGCAGCACGGACAGGCCCGGGATCCGGCCGTCCGGTCATCCAGGCCAAAGGATTGGCGAGCGGTCATTCACCGGTCCCGTCGGGAACACCGCTCGTGTCATGGCCGGGACGCGGGCCGGGCGCCGTCCTCCGTCACGATGACGTCCATGGGAATGTCATGGGGCTGCGGGTGGATCGTCGCGAGCCGCGCGAGCGCGAAGCCGACACCGATGAGCCGCGGCTTCGTCGGTCGGGCCGCGATCGTCCGGTCGTAGAAGCCGCCCCCGTAGCCGAGGCGGTATCCGGCCGGATCAAAGCCCACCAAGGGGGCGATCAGGATATCGGGCTGCACGGCCGCGCCGTCAGCCGGGATCGGGATGCCCCACACGCCTCGGATCAACTGCGTGTCCGGCGTCCAGGCCCGGAACGCGAGGGGCTGTCCCTTCTCGACCACGACGGGCAGAGCCAACTTCGCGCCGCGGTCGCGCAAACCGGTCAGTACCGGCCTCGCGTCGAACTCGCCCCTGAACGGCCAGTAGCAGCCGATCAGCGCGCCGGATGAGGCCGACAGGAGCGTCTCCAGTGCCGCGCCGAGTTGCGCGCTCCACACGGCGCGGTCCTGGGACGATATGCGGAGCCGTCGATCGATGAGCCGCGCGCGCATCTCCTTCCGCCACTGCCGGACGGTCGGCCAGTCGGCACCGGCTCCTTCAGGGAGGCTTGAGGCGGCGAGGTCACGATCGGCCGCCAGCCCCAGGAAGCTCGGATCGAGGCTCGTGCATGAAGCACGGTGGCGAACTGTACGCGCCGAACTCCGTGGCACAGCGTTCCGAGGCGTCGGATGACGGCTCTGCCGGCTCTGGCGGCTCCGTCGCGTGTGAGACCATGGCGCTTCCTCAACAACCGCGTGCCCGTGCTCCCGTGTAGCCTTGGCCTAACGAGCCCCGCCTAGGGATCGACCGCCTCCGGCTGTTCGGCGAAGGTGAAGACCACCTCGCCGGTTCGCTCGCAGGACACGCTGACGGATGTCGCCCCGTTTTGCGCGTGCTGAACCGGAAGCTGGGCTTTCGCGTGCGCGATCGCGGCCTCGAGTTCGCACGGCCAAAGCTTTGCGGAAATGGCCCGTTTTCCCTTCCGGTAAGTGATCTTGTAAGCCATCGTTCCCTCCATTTTTTACGGAGGATACACCTTCCCATTGTGGCGGCACGTCCGCCCGGGACATGGCAACGATGCGTGATGGGCAGGGGGCGCGGCACCGGGCCCGTCGTGATCCTTCCATGGCCGGTGCGGCCGGGCATGACGGTTCCGGTGCCGCGACACAATGCCAATGCGGTGGGGACCGAGCTTCGCGTCGAACGGGCCGCGGATCGGCCAGGGAATGCGCGGCATCTCCCTGTTGTCCAAGCGTGAGCGACGAGGGCGGTTCCTTAACCGTGGGGGGCATCCTCGGCGGCACCATGACGTTGTGCGTGTCCGCATCGGGCGCCGGGATCCCTGCCATGACCTTCCTGAGTGTGATCTGCCTGGTCTCGGGAGGGGTGCTCGCCGGCGTGGCGCCCCGGCGCTCAGTTCAGCAGGCCGCGCTGGAAAGCGCGGGGGGCAGCCTGATCGTGCTCGGACTCGTCATCATCGGCGCGGGGCTGCCCCTGTTCCGGTAGCCGGTCGTTCCGCTACCGATACCGCGACGGATGGTATTCCCGGTAGCTCAGGCCGAACACCGCCGCGATCAGGCCAGCACCCCGGCAGAGCGTGTAGCCCCCGCTGATCAGGTTGGCCGGCTTGAGGGACAGGCCTGCGCTCCCGAGGCGCAGCAGACCCCCGGCGAGGCGGGCAAGGCCCCGGCCCGCATTGGCGAGGCGGCCGCTCACCGTCTCCGGCCGGTACCGGCCGAGATACGCCTCGACGCTGCCGCTGCGGTACCAGCGGGCCAGCAGCCAGCGGACGCGCATCCGGTGCGTCGGGATGCTGTCGTAGACCAGCGCCGACTCCGCCCAGGCGATGCGGTGCCCGGCGCGCAGCAGGGCGCGAAAGAAATACGTGTCCTCGCCGCCCATAGTGTTGAAGCGCATGTCGAAGGACAGGCCGAGCGCCCGGATCACCCGCAGGTCCAGGAGCGCGTTGCAGGTGTGGCCATCGGCCACGAAGCCGTCGCGGACGTCCAGGCGCTTGGCGAAGAAGCCCCCGCCACCGCCCAGGCCGGCGGCACCCGGTCGAAGAACGGCACCACCGGACCGACGCAGGCGGCAACCCCCGACCTGAGCGCCGTCCCGAGCAGGTTGTGGAGCCAGTCCCGGTCCGGGAACTCGTCGTCGTCGATGAGCGCGATCCAATCCGCACCGACTGCCGCCGCGGCCTCCAGGCTCCTGTTGCGGACGGCGGCGAGACCGCGGGTCTCCTCCCGGGTGTAGGTGACCGGGAACCGGCCGGTCGCCCGATAGGCCTCCACCACCGGGACGGCGGCACGGCTGCGCCCGTTGTCGACGATCAGGATCCGCAGGGCGGTTTCGGCGAGATCGCCGAGCCGCTGCTGATCCAGCGCCTTGAGCAGGCGCGCGAGCCCCGCCGGTCGCTCGCAGGTGCAGATGCAGATGCACATACGCATGCGTCTTACCTCTGTACGAGGGGAGGGGGCCGGCATCGCCGGCCGCAGGCGCTTGCCGGCGGCCGACAGCACGGAGGCGGCCAGGAAGCGCCAAGCCTGGGGCGTCCGGAGCGCCAGGGCGGCGGCCCGGCCCCACCGGCCCACCTGCGCTGCGTCGATGACTCGGGCGATGGCCTGCGCGGTCGCGAGGCTGTCGCGGTAGGCGCGGCTACCGTTGCGGATCTCTGCCGACCGCGTCTGGGCCGCGGCGAGAGCCTCCGTGTGCCGCCAAGGCCGCGAAGGCCGCGTCGAGGCGCTCGATATCGGCTAGGCGCAGCCGGTGGGAGAGCGAGGCGGGGCCGCGGCGGTAGCCGTAGGTGGCGTAAGAGGTGACCACGAAGCGCGCACCCGCCGCGAGCGCCGCGAGGCACAGCAGGAAATCCTCGCCGATCCGGACGTCCTCCTCGTACCGGAGGCCGTGCCGGCGCAGCACGTCGGCCCGGATCATCGGCTTGAGATAGCCGAGCTTCACGCCCGGGGTGAGCATCCGGTTGCAGGCGAGATATCGGGCGAGATCGACCTCGAACAGGTAGGGCTCCCGGCCCCCGTCCAGCATGCCCGGCCCCCGCGGATCGAACGCCTCCGTGAAGGGGATCGGATTGTCGGCGATGAGATCTGCATCGGCCGCCTCCGCGAGGTCGATGAGCGTCCGGGATCGATCGGGAAGGATCAGGTCGTCCGCGTCGAGGACCGCGATCCAGCGGCCTCGGGCGGCCCGCAGGCCGGCATTCCGGGCCCGCGACGGGCCGCGGGGCGATTCCGAACCGTCGAGCGCGACAAGGCGGACGCGCGGGTCGGAGGCCGCCAATCGCGCCAGCACGCCGCCGGTGCCGTCGATCGAGCCGTCATCGATGACGAGGATCTCGACCGCGACGGCGGTCTGGTCGAGGGCGGAACGGATCGCCGTCTCGATCCAAGGCGCCGCGTTGTACGCGGCCATGACGAATGAGACGTCCACGGACGTGTTCCGGCCATCGGACAAGAGTTGATCCGCCATCGCTCTTCCTGAGCCGCCGCCCGCGGTCGACCCGCGTTGGGCGGCCTTCTCCATCGAGAATGCCGGTAAGCGGGCGCCGTGCACGGTGCTCAAAGGGCGTAGGGACGGTGTCGTGCCTTCCTATTGCGGCGGATGGCGCGGCTCCAATCCGCGTGGTCCCGGCGGCATCGCGGGCGCCGGCCACGGGATTCGAATCGCGCAGGTGGCCGCGCCGCGCTCAGCGGCCCCCTCATCCCCGCGCCCGACCGGGCCGCCCGAACTCCGGCTTGTGTTGATTTTTGCTAAAACCATTCGGATGTGTGCACGCAATCTTTGTTTTTCATCCGCAGCAGAAGCGGGCTTTTTCTTGAGGTCCGGGTCGTCGGCGGCCGACATGTCGAATGCCCCTGAGCAGGCACATCACCGCTGTCCCCAGGCCGGGGCGGCCGGATGGGTGATCGTCGATACCTATAATGGATTATTCGGCGCGAATCCTGACATTATTGCAACGCACATGACAAAATCAGCTTTGGCGTTTGTTAAGGTTTATATCTCCAGATGAGCATTGTCGGACGTGAGCGAACTACGTAGGCAGTATCCAAGGGCCCTCCCGAGGGCAGCAATCAGGGAGGATATGAGTGCCCATCCGCTTCTATTTCGACATCGAGAACGGCAAGGAGACGATCCGCGACGAGCACGGCGTGGAAGCCGAGAGCCTGGCCGAGGCGCTGGATGAGGCTCGCAGCGTGATCGACGAGATGGCGAACGAGCTGGCCGCCAACGATCTGAGCGGCACATGGACGCTCGTCGTGCGGGACGCGACCGGCACGCTGGTCGGACGGCTGCCGATCACGCGATAGGAACGGCCCGCTCGCGGATCCGGGACCTTTCCCGGCGCCTGGATCGGACTGAGGCCGCTTGAAGCGGGCCCTGCGATCACGGGCCGTTTACGCAGATCATCCCGTGCCGCCAGACCCCGGGTATCGGGCTCTCCGTCCAAATCCCACGGCTGTCAGGCTGCGGCCTGCGTCTCCGCCCATGCTGCGGACAGGTCTACGGGCTGATCGGGACGGCAGCGCCGATCCTTCGGTGCGGCGCCCGCAAAACGCGGCGCGCAGGCGATTCGAGGAGCCGCCACGAGGCCTCCGCCAGCAGCAGGGTCAGCAGCAGATCCAGGGCCATCGAGACCGAGCGTGGTCCTCCGACCGGCACGCCCGCCATGGCCAGTATGCGCTCCGCATGGAGCGGCACGTGGAACAGGTAAGCCGCGTAGCTGATTACGCCGATCCGGCGCAGCCAGGGCATGTCCAGCAGGGCGACCGCGCGGCCGGCCGGGGCCTGGGCGACCTGCAGCAGCAGCAGCGCCGCCAGGACTCCGCTGAGGCGCCCGACAATCAGCCACCAGCCGGTCTGCGCCATTGCGAGCGGCAGGGCCAGGAAGAGGATCAGCACGCCGGCGAGGACGGCATCATGCGTGAGCCAGTCGGGCAGGGGCTTCGCGCGCAGCCCGGCCAGTCCGCCGAGCGCGATCAGCCCGAGATTGGCGAGCGTGTCGACATCGAAGCAAGTCGGCCAGGCACCGGCCAGCCACAGGGCGACGTGCATGGCCACGCTGGCGGCGACGAGCCCCCAGCACAGCGGGGCGAGGCGGCGCAGCGGCAGGAACAGGGCCGCCGGCGCGAACAGCAGGTAGAATTGCTGCTCGACGGCGAGGCTCCACAGGTGCCCCAGCTCCGTCCCCCAGCCGTTCCGCTCGATGTAGAAGTTCGTCAGATAGAACCACGTCGAGAGCTTGAAGTCTTCGCTGCCGAGACTTGATGGGCTGCCGAGCCGGAACGTGTACATCACGAACAGGAATGCATAATAGACCGGAACGATGCGGGCGATCCGGTTCCGGTAGAATTGCCCGAGGCTGCCTATCGGCGTCGCCGACCCGGCTTCCACGCGCGCGCGGGACGCGGCGAGGATGCGGATGATCAGGAAGCCGCTCAGGACGAAGAAGAGCCAGACACCTGTGGTGCCCAACGCCTCGGTCCGCGGGCTCGGCGCCTTATGGCTGACGAAGACCATCAGGAAGGCCATGGCCCGCAGGCCGTCGAACCCGATGATGCGGCGCTCTGGAGGGGCCACGGCTCGCCTCGCTCGGTGACGCTGCGCGCGGCCGGCCGGGCGCGGATCCGGGCCGGGACGAATGAGGCAGCCTGAGACGCCGCTATAATCCGGCCCCCGGACCAAGCCGCTGTACCTCGATCGGCGGAACGGGCCCGTCCAAAGAGCTAGCGTGCCCCGGTGCCCGGCCAGGGGCATGTCGGGCTCGTCCCCGATCGAGGGCCGGTCCCGACGGGGCCGGCCCGCTTGTTTCCGG
Organism: Methylobacterium sp. P31; assembly: GCA_050632875.1. Classification (GTDB taxonomy): domain Bacteria; phylum Pseudomonadota; class Alphaproteobacteria; order Rhizobiales; family Beijerinckiaceae; genus Methylobacterium. Next base: position 1,811,085 of record JBODSC010000001.1, read on the forward strand.
GTGGGTCAGCGAAGAGACGGTGACGGCTCGCGCGCTTCCGCTGCGGCGCCGATGCCGGACAGCCGCACGTGAAGGGACCGCTCAGCGGCGCATGCCGAACAGGACGACGACCCCCACCGAGACCGACGCGCCGGCCTGGGCGGCGAGCATCGCGGTCAGCCAGCCGTGCGGCAGGGCCAGCGCGAAGCCGATCGCTCCTCCTATCAGAGCAGCGAAGACCAGCAGGACCAGCAACGACTTACCTCCATTGATGGACGGACAGCCGTCTTGTTGGGGGCGCCGCCTGGGTCCAGTATTTACCGAACTGGTTCCACATCCGATCGACGGCTTCTCGCCTTGGCTGAACGCCGCAGCATCCGGCTGCGTCGCCCCCGGCCGGTGAGACCGTTCGGCGACATCATCTCGCACGTTCTCCATCCCCCTCTCCACCCGAGTGAGGAGCCGACATGTTGCGCCCGGCTGGGACTCCGACGCCGATCGAATCTTCGAGCCCGCAGCACATGGTCGAGACGATCAACGAGGCGCTGGTCAAGGGTTTGCCGGCCACAGCGCACAGCCGCCCCGGGTTGCGGCTCAGCTGGGCGACGAAGCGCGCTCTCGATGCAACCATCGCGCTGACCGCCCTGTGCCTGCTGCTGCCGCTCCTCCTGTTCATCGCCCTGCTGATCTGGGGGAACGATGGCCGGTCGCCGATCTTCCGCCACACCCGCCTCGGCCGCTACGGGCGCCCCTTCAGCTGCCTGAAATTCCGGACCATGGTTCCGGACGGCGACGCGGTCCTGGCGCAGCATCTCGCCACGAACGCGCAGGCCCGGGCCGAGTGGGAGGCAACCTACAAGCTCACCCATGATCCCCGCGTGACGGCCCTGGGCCATGTGCTGCGCAAGACATCGCTCGATGAACTGCCGCAACTCTGGAACGTGCTGCGCGGCGAGATGAGCCTCGTCGGGCCGCGGCCGATCGTGCAGGCGGAGGTCGTCCGCTACGGAGCGGATTTCGCGACCTGCTTTTCCGTCCCGCCAGGGCTGACCGGTCTGTGGCAGGTCTCCGGCCGCAGCGACACGGGCTACGCGGAGCGCGTCGCCCTGGATTGCGCCTATGCCAGCCGGTGGACGCTCTCCCGGGACCTCGTCATCCTGCTCAAGACGGTGCCGGCCGTGCTGAGCCAGCGCGGCAGCCGCTGACGTCATGATCGATTGCCGCGCATGCTCGCCTGGCTGCGGGCCGATCCTGTCCCGCGCGCGCGCGCCGCGAACCCGCCTGCAGGCCCTCTGCGTCAGGTCCCGAGGCCGACCCGGCCGCCTCGCCCGCGTCGGCCGGGGATCGCCCTGATGAAGGGCATGATGCTCAACGCGCTGCTCGGCCTGACGCTGGGGCGCTTCGGTTCGGTCTGGCTCCTACTGGTCTTCCTTCCGCTCGTGGCGGCCGAGGTCGCCTACGGCCTGATGGTCTATCACCTCAGTGCCGGGGCATGCCTGCGGCGGGGCACGGCATTGCTGATCTGCGGTCAGCTGGCATTCCTTCTCGGTGCCCTCCTGCGGCCGATGAACGACGAGCGGTGATTCGCTCGCCTGTGGCAGAGCCCGCCTCTCTCATCAGGAGGAGATTCGAAGCGGTGGGCCGCCCGGCGTAACGCGTTCCGCGGCCCGCCCTCGGCGGGCCCGGGGCGCTTCAGGCCGGGCTGTCCTCGGCGATGGGCGCTTCGACGCACAGGCGCCAGAATTCCACGAAGCCCGCAGCGTAAGCCGCGATGAGTAGGACAGACCAATGCATCGCGTAGCTCCGCGGCGAACTCGGACCGCACTCTGACGCGAAAGATGTTAAAATTCAGCCTGTCGCAGCAGAATTTAGAAGCCTGTCTGCACGGTCCCGCCGCGCGGGACGGTCAACACTGGGCTTGAGAGATCTCCGTCACCGGCAGACGATCGATTCCTTGAACGCGCAAGGGTCGCCCATCCGGGTGAACGCCACCCGCTCGTAGAGCGCGGTTATCGGCCGTCCCGGATAGGTGGCTGGTCCGAGCCAGGATTCGAAATCGTGCCCCTGGCCCGTCCAGATACTGAGCATGATCTTGCTGGGATGCGACGGGATCGGCCGATCGGCCGAAGCGCGCACCTCGCGCAGCAGGCGCCCGTTGACGTACCAGCGGAGGCGGTCCGGCAGCCATTCGAGGGCATAGTCGGCGGTCGTGGTGGAGGCGTCGAACCCGAGCTTCTCGAAGCTCTCGTGCCCGCCCGTGCCGGACGTGAAGTAGTTGAGCTGGACCTCGCGCGTGTCCTTGCCAAGGAACTCGAAATCGATCTCGTCGTTCGTGCGCCGGTCGCCGTCCTCCGGCCCGTTATAGGTGAAGAACGCCGAGACGAGGCCGGAGGCGGCCCCCGCCCGCATCCGGACCTCATAGGTGCCGTAGCCGTAGCGCTCCCGCGTCTGGATCTCGGCGCAGCTGAAGGCGCGGTCCTTGTAGCCGGCGTCCGACACGACCAGCGTGAGTTCACCGGGCTTGGCGATCTGGACGCGCTGGCGCGACCACGTGCATTTCTGACCGTCGCCGTTGACCCAGCCGTCCGACACGAACCAGCGGTGGTCGCTCAGCGTGTTGAAGGTCTCGACGAACGAGCCGCCGCCGCGCGCGGCCGCTGGCTGTGAGGCGGTCTCGCCGGCCTGCAGCGGGACGGCCTGGAGGAACAGTGCCGTCACGCAGAGGCCGCCGCAGATCGGGCCGGACCGTATCGTCATGCACACATCCTCACTGTCGCCGCTCCGCGGCTGCGATCGCCGGCCTCCGGGCGCTCCCGTTCGCTGCCCGTGGCAGGCCTTTGCCGGGACGCACCGTAGCGGCGGCAACGCGGCCGGGCGGTGATCTTTCGGACGAGCGGCTCCGGCGCACGACCCCTCCTTTCGGACGATATCGCGTCGCGCGCGGGAGCCGCCTACCGTCCGGCAAGCGCGGCCGGACGGCCGAGCCAAGGTTTGGAGACGCCCGTTGCAAAGCCTACAGGCTCATCCCACCGCCCCGGAGGTCTGCGTCATCATCGCGGCCCGGAACGCCGAGGGGACCATAGCCACCGCGATCACCTCGGCGCTCCGGCAGCCGGAGGTCGCCGAGGTGATCGTCGTGGACGATGCCTCGGACGACCGGACCGGTGCCGTCGCGGAAGCCGCCTCCGACGGTTCCGGCCGGCTGAAGCTCCTGCGGCTCTCCCGCAATCTCGGGCCCGCGGCCGCCCGCAACAGAGCCCTGGCGGTCGCGACGGCGCCCCTCATCTGCATCCTCGACGCCGACGACTACTTCCTCGACGGCCGCCTGGGGCGCCTCCTGTCGGCGCCGCGCAGCTGGGACCTGATCGCCGACGACATCGTGATGGTCGGCGGCAGCGGCTCGGCGGCGGTCGCCGCTCTCGTGACCGGTCCCGGACGGCCGCACCGGCTCTCGCTCGAGGCCTTCGTGACCGGCAACATCGGACGCCGGGGCGAGCGCCGGCGGGAACTCGGATTCCTCAAGCCGATCATGCGGCGCGCCTTCCTGGACGGCCGGAGGCTCCGCTACGACGAGCGCCTGCGGCTGGGCGAGGATTACGCCCTCTACGTCGAGGCCCTGGCGGCGGGGGCCGTCTTCACCGTGACGGCACCCTGCGGCTACGTGGCGGTCGAGCGGTCGAACTCGCTGAGCGCACAGCATCGGACGGACGATCTGGCGGCGATCCTGGCCTTCGACGACGCGATGCTGGCGCGACCCGCCCTCGGCCCGCGCGCCCGCGCGGCGCTCCGGGCCCACCGCGACGCCACGATGCGGAAGTGGCAGCACCGGCGCGTCCTCGACCGGCGTCGCGCGCAGGGTTACGCGGCGGCCCTGCGGGAGCTTCTCGGCGCTCCTCGGGCGTGGTGGCACATCCTGACCGTGACCCTGGCGGCCAAGGCGGCGCGCCTCACGCCGGCCGCTCCGGCCCCGGAAGCCGGCCCCCGCCTTCTCCTCGACTGGGAGCGCCGCCTGCAGCCGGCGCGCTGAAGCGCGCCGCAGGGGCCGACGTTCCTAGGCGAGGTCAGCGGCCGCGCTCGTCCTTGCGCATCCGGACGGCCGCCACGTCGGAGCGGACCTCGTCCAGCGCGCAGCGGACACGCTCAAGGGCGCTGGAGAACATCTCGGCCGTGTCCGGATCGTCGGCGGCCCGCGCCTCGCCGTGGCGGAAACTGTCCAGCAGATAGGGCATCATCTTGCCGTGGAGCGCCGCATAGGCGCCGGGACTGGACAGTTCGTAGACGACCGCAAGAGCGTGATAGGCCCGGACCAGAACCTCAAGCGCGACATCCGCACTATGCGCGACCCCGTCGCCATCATCGCTGCCCATCATCACGCTTGTAGAATGATTGCTGCCCACGTGCCGGGTAACATGTCCTGTTAAGACTGTCGACGCTGCCGGCCACTGCAATCATGGCTGTTGGAGAGAGCCGGGCCGTTTGTTGGCCATCCATGGCTATACTGCAACAGTCGCTGTAAATCCTCTGTCGGTCTCAGTAAAAACTCTAGCCCCGCATGTGGCGAGCCGGCCGGATCATCGTGGCGATCTTGTTCTCGACCTCGACGAGGACGCTATTCACAAGTTGAGTTGCCCCCTCGATGGTTCCCGCAGCGAGGGTGTCGCTCCGGCTTGTCTCCTGGATGATCTTGAAATTGTCCTCAACGAAGGCGCGAATCTTCTGCTGGATATCGCCGAACTCACCCGGATGGGCTGTTTCGTACAGGAGCGCCAGGGCCAGATAGGCGCGGCCGACCATATCGAGCGCCAAGTTCGCGCTCACTTCGGTGTTCCCGGCTTCTATCGGCGACACGGCGACTGACTTCCCTGTCAAGCTCAATTTTTTAATTCTAGCACGATCTGTATTTACCGCCAACGAACAGGCCCGTCATCTGATGATTTTATACATTGATTTCCGCTCCTTAAAGCCAAGTCCGTTTCCGACAGGTTGGCCGATGCCGCCAAGTGCCTCTGACGGAAGGGCCGGGGACGCGGATCGAGACTGGTCCAGCGTGCACGATCCTAATCGGCTTGGCTGTCGCGGGGCTGATCGGGAATCCGGGTCGCTCTGCCAAGCGCGTCGTGCGGCCTCTCGGCAGCTTGGTCGCCGTCCTGTCTCCGATGGCCGAGATGCGCCGCTTCCGCCGGACGATGCGAGCGCGACCTCCAGAGGCTTGCGCCGCTCCCGGCCGCATCGGGCGTGGTCAAGAGCGGCGGGGTCATGGCCGCAGATTTGAGCGCGTTCCCTGTCCCCGCCCAAGCCGGGCAAGCCGGGCTTGGGCTGAGCAGGATGCTATCCTGGGCAAGGCCGCGACAGGTCGGGGGCGGGAGGCCGCCCCGTTCGATCTCACGGTGGCTCCTCCCCTGCCGGAAAGCGCGCGGAAGCGGCTCCGAGTCGGTACCTGGACGCCCTCCCTAGGCCGGGAGGCGTCAGCCTCGGCGCGCAGCGCTCCAGCGTTGCGCGAAGGCGGGCCTCAGCTCCTGCGCGACGCCTCGCTCGGCCCGCATCCTGAGTGCCGCGATCCGGTTGTGCCGCGCCAGTTCGAGGAGCGACTCGGCGGCTTCCAGATCGCCGCGACCTTCCAGGGTGTGTGCGGCCCGTGCCATCGCGGTGGCCATGGCCTCCGCCAGCCGGGCGACGCGGGGATCGTTCACGGGCGAGGACGTCGTTCTGGCCATGGCTGCCACACGGTGAGGTCAGGGACGATCCTCCGAACCAGTGGTTAACGCCGCGTTAACGATTGCGCGGCCGGTCGCGACATCGGGGTCATTTCCGGATGGGGAGACGTCCGACCAGCCAGCCGGCCTCGTCCCGGACCAGCAATGTCCAGGGCGGCCCCCGGTGGTCCGCGGTGATTTCCTCGGCCATCTCGGCGATGACGCTGCGCGCTTCGAACAGAGCTTCCTCAAGGTCCGCGGCCTCGACGCCCTCCAGGTCGCGAATAGTCTCCTCGACATTGCTGATCTCGAAGTAGAAGCGCGCGGCCAACAGGGCCCTCCCCGATCAAGGTCCTCGCCTGAACCTGAGTTAACATCTCGGACGACCGATTTCTCGGACAGAGAAAATCGATAGGCGCGAGCCGGCTTAGCAATTAGGGTGAGTACTCTAAGAAAATTTTCGTCGATTACGTATAGTCGGCGCCGTCTAAGCAATATGAGGTATTCGGGCCGCTCGGGTGGGTGACTGAAGGACGGTGCAGGGGAGCGCGGCGCGGAGCCGGCTGGCGGCCCCTGTCGCACTCCGGTCGGCCGCCGAATCGCTTCGGTGCGGCAGGAGCGTCGCGGCCGTGCGAGCCTGCATCCCCGCCGCTACTCCGTCCCGGCAGAGGCGGATACGCCTTAGATATGACGTTGAGCCGCGAAGACACCGGCATACAGCAGAGCGTCGAGGTTTCCGCGGGAACGAGGCATTTATGAACATCACGATGGTCGGATCGGGCTATGTCGGGCTAGTCTCGGGCGCGTGCTTCGCCGATTTCGGCCATACGGTCGTGTGCGTTGACAGCAATCGCAAACGGATCGACGCGCTGAATGCCGGGGAGATCCCGATCTTCGAGCCGGAACTCGCCACGGTCGTGGCGGAAAACGTCCGGCAGGACCGGTTGTCCTTCATCACCGATTTGGCGGCAGGTGTGGCGCAGGCGGATGCCGTCTTCATCGCGGTGGGCACGCCCTCCCGCCGCGGCGACGGGTTCGCCGATCTGTCCTATGTTTATGAGGCCGCCCGGAGCATCGCGCGCGCGCTCACCGGTTTCACCGTGGTGGTGACCAAGTCGACGGTCCCGGTGGGCACCGGCGACGAGGTCGAGCGGATCATCCGGGAAATCCGGCCCGATGCGGATTTTGCCGTCGTCTCGAACCCGGAATTCCTGCGCGAGGGTGCGGCGATCGCCGACTTCAAGCGGCCCGACCGCATCCTGATCGGCACCGACGATCCCCGGGCGGCCGCGGTGATGGAGGCGATCTATCGGCCGCTCTACCTCAATCAGGCGCCTATCATGGTCACGTCGCGGCGCACCGCCGAGTTGACCAAGTACGCCGCCAACGCCTTCCTGGCCGCCAAGATCACCTTCATCAACGAGATGGCGGATCTGTGCGAGCAGGTCGGGGCTGACGTCCAGCAGGTGGCGCGCGGCATGGGGCTGGACAACCGGATCGGCACGAAGTTTCTCCATGCCGGCCCGGGCTATGGCGGCTCGTGCTTCCCCAAGGACACGCTGGCCCTGGTGCAGCTCGCGCAGGATGCCGGCAGCCCGGTGCGGCTGGTCGAGACCGTCGTGGCGGTCAACGACCAGCGCAAGCGGCGCATGGCCCGCAAGATCATCACGGCCTGTGGCGGAAACGTGCGGGGCAAGACGATCGCGGTGCTCGGCCTGACCTTCAAGCCGAATACCGACGACATGCGCGACGCCCCGTCGCTCGCGATCATCACGGGCCTGCAGGATGCGGGCGCGATGATCCGCGCCTACGATCCCGAGGGGATGGAGCAGGCCCGGCCGCTCCTGCCCGGCGTCGCGTTCGCCGAGGATCCCTATGCGTGCGCGGAGGGGGCGGACGCCCTCGTGTTGGTCACGGAGTGGGACGCGTTCCGAGCGCTCGATCTAGCGCGCCTGCGCGCCGCCATGCGCCGGCCGGTCGTGGTCGATCTGCGCAATGTCTACCGGCCGGAGGAGGTTCGGTCCCACGGCTTCGCCTACAGCAGCATCGGCCGCGCTGCGGAGCATCACGCCGTCTCCAAGACGCCGCGGATCCCCGAGGCAGCCGTCCCGGCCAAGACCGGAACGGGACCGGCTTGGTGACGGATTCGGCGCGGCCCCGCCCGCGGAGCCCGCCCACGGAAAACGGGCCTCCTCCCGGGGCGCCTGCTCTGGCGACCCGGAAAGGGGCCCTCAATCGTCGACGAATCTTCGACCGGCCGCTCCGGACGGCTGTTTCGTCCGCATGCCCACGCTCCGGCACTGTGATGCCGGAGCGCACGTCTTGGTGGTCCGGCGATCAGGCCGCGGGGGCTTTCATGGTCGCCAAGCTCGAATCTTCCCTGAGAAAGTACTTGTTCGTCAGGTAGGCGACCTCAGTCCTGTTCTTCGCCTTGAGCTTTTTCATGATGTTGCGGACATGAACCTTCACCGTGCTCTCACACATGTTCAGTTCATACGCGATGATCTTGTTCGGCGTACCCTTCCGGAGCGCCCGCGCGACGCAGAGCTGGCGCGGCGAGAAGATCTCGTCGTCGCTGGTCTCCACCGGCTCGTCCACCTTGACGTTGGCCAGAAGCGGCAGCAGGCACTCCGCGGGGATGTAGATGCCCCCGGCTTGCACGAGCTGGAGGGCCTGCAAGGCGATGTCGACGGAGGTCGTCGTCGGGATGTAGCCTTTCACCCCGAGCTTGATGATGCGCACGATCTGGTCGAGGTTCTCGCCGTCCGAGATGACGGCCACCGGCGTTGCCCCGGCTTCGCCCTGCAGCAGCGTCAGCTCCCGGGTGATCTCGGCCCACTCGGTTTCCGACAGATTGCCGTCAGGCCGGCAGAGCACGACCACGCTGGCGGCCGTGAAGGGCGTCTGGCGCTTCCAGGATTCGATGTCCGGGAAGACGTCGAACGTGGTGTTCTTGTCGGCTTCCCTGAGGGAGGCCGCTAGACATCGACCGACGAGCTGCCTCCGATCGATGATCACGATGCGGCTTGTGCGGGGCCGTGACCGGTCCCGTGGCTCGATGACGGCCGGGCTGTCACCGACTTGCGCTCCCGAAAAGCCGCCGCGGCTCTCGGCCGTGTCCCGCTCAACGATGATGAGCACTCGTCTCGAGTACCAAGACTAGCCATAAGGAATTACCTCCTTTCGCAGGAAGCCCACTGCCCGCTATGACGTGAGAACCCAATGAAGTCGCCAACGGCGTGACACTGGCATACGCGGTCTGGTCGGGCGCCCTGCGGCACTTCTCGAGGACCACGATACAATACTAACTTTCGTAAAATCATCTGTAAATACCCTGTCGGCCACTAAGCAGTCCAATTTCAGACTAAAATATAGCAGTTATCGACTACGTACGTAGCCCGTAATTTGGCTGATCTGGCTGCCGGCTCGAGCTTCCACCGCGCATTTTTTAAGTCCTTTGCGGCGAACTGCGGACTCTCGCAGGAATAGAAACGTATCGGGCGAAAGGATTTGAAGTCGAGCAATAAGCAAATCGGTGATTTCCTTGCCGAAGCTAATTGCCAAGCCGGTCCAGCGGGCTCCTCTGGGCCGGCCAGTGCATCGGATACGACTTCGGTATTCACACCAATGGTATCCAGTCGCGCCGCGACACCGCCCAGTGCATGCGCCTAAAATGTCACATAGGTTAAGCACCAAATCAGCTGGTCCGTGGTAATTACTGATTTCGCCGGTACGCTGACGGACCGAGCCGGCGCACAAGGACGGTTTGCCGCGCCCCGGCGCGGGCTTCCCCGTGGCGGGCCGAATCAGGCAGCCAGAAAGGGTGGGCAACGGCAGCCGAGGTGGCGCCCGCCGATGCGCAGGGCGGCCCGCTGACCTGCGGTCGCACACCACGCGGGGCGCCGTATCAAGCGACCCGGCCCAGCAGGTCACGCATGCCGCCGAGGTCGACGAATTTGGAGATCTCGCAGGCCAGCAGGCGACCCTGCATCTCCGCGTAGGCCGTCGGCGTGAGGTCTTGCAGGAAGCCGGCCACCGACTCGGCGAGCGGTTCGGGGAAGGCCCGGCCGAACCCTTCGGCGACCGCGTGGCGGCCGGTCGCGGTCTCGGCCCGTGCGAGCGTCAGCGCGCCGCACAGGCCGCCCTCGTAGAGCCGGTTGGGCAGCAGCCAGTCGGAGTTCAGACCGTCGTCGAGGTAATCGACGGCCCAGCTGAAATGGACGCCGCTATAGATCTCGGGAAGGTCGCGCGGATTGACGTAGGGGCCCCGGAACGACATGTTCGGATGGCGGCCTAGCGTCTCCGACAGGTCGCGCGGGTCGATATCCTCCTCAGAGAGGCGACCCGCGATGACGATCCGCACCGCGTCACCGAGTGCCCCCGCGACGGCGGCAAGGATCGTCAGACTCCGGCGGCAGCGCAGCGTACCGAACCAGCCGATCACCCAGGGCGGGCCCGGCGTACGGGTACGGTCTAGCCGGTCGGCCACCTCGCCGAGGCGATGACCCATGACCTTGTTCTCGAGGAGGTGCCAGGCGCCGGAGAAGCCCTGGACGGGCTGGAAGTAGCGGGAGACGAAATCCGGGGCGCTGACGACGAGGAGCGCGCTGCGCCTGAGGATCCAGCGCTCCACCGCGCGGGCCAGCCGGCCTGGCCAGTCGGGCCGCACCATCAGCCGCTGGATGTCGAGTACCTCGTAGACAAGGGGGCGCGGCTCCCGGCGAGGCGTGCCGAGGCCCAGGCCACGAGGGCCATGTCGAGGTTGCGCACGTAGATGACGTCCGCGGCGCGCAGGTCGCGCCAGCGCCGGAGCGCGCGCGCGACGCCGAGCGCGAGCAGCGGCAGGCGATGTGCGTAATTCCGGTCGATGGTCTGCCCAAGTGGCACGGTATTCTGCGCCGCCGGCGCGATGGCGAGGCCGGAACGCACCCGCACGAATACGTATTCGACCACACCCCATCCGGCATCCTGGATGGCGTCGATCCGCTTCCGTATCGTGGGCTCGGCCCGGTCGTGGCCGAAGAAGGCGACTTGGCCCGGCCCGGCGGCCCGGGCCGCGGCGTCGGCCACCGGCCCGTCCCGTCGGGCCGTGCGCGGGCGGTCCTGCGGGGGCACGGCTCCGTCGAAGGCGGCCGGGGCCGCGCAGGAGCCGCCGCGATCCGGCGGGTTCATGATTGGGCGGCCCCAGTCGGCTCGGCCGCCGCACCCGTCGGCCCCACGGCCGACCTCCTCCGCAGCAGGGCGCTCAGGAAGCCACCACGCCGGACCGAGGTCCCGTCGTTCGTCCTGTTGAGGACGACGCCCAGGACGGTGCCGCCGCCGGATTCGATTTCATGCACGGCGGCCGCGACGTCGTAGATGCTCGTCTTGCCCGCCTCGACAACGATGATCAGACCGTCGAGGACGTCGAGGAGCGGCCGCAGCGTGGGGAGCTCGTCCACCGGGGGCAGGTCGACGATCATGCGGTCGAGGGACGAGCGCCCGTCCCGGACCAGGGAGGCGATGCCGTCCGGCGTCATCAGGTCGCTGAAATGCGGGTCGTTGAGGTGGCGGTTGCCGCAGGTGAGCAGGCGGACGTCCCCGAGCTGGACCCGGACCGCCTCCTCGGTGCAGCAGCGGCCGGCGAGCACGTCGAGCAGCCCCCGCTGGTCGGCGGCTTGGCTGAGGCGCGACAGGGTGGCCTGGCGCACATCCGCGTCGATCAGAAGGACCCGGCTGGAGGCCAGGCGGGCGCGGGCGAGGAGCTGGCCGAAATTGCTCGCGAACATCGTCTTGCCGGTGCCGGACCCGACCGACGTGACGCCGATCGCGAAGACCGGCCCGCGGCGGTCGTTGCCCAGGACATGCGTCTTCAGGCTGTGCAGGCGCTCGACGAACACCGACTGCGGCATGAACCGCACGGCGCTCGCCTTGAACGCCTCGACGCTGGCCGGGCGCTGCGCCTCGCTGGCATGCGACTGCGCCAGCGCCAGGGCGGCGCGGAAGCCCGGCTCGCGCCGCAGCTCGGGGAGGGCAGCGAGGCAGGCCAGGCCGTGCCCTGTCAGCTGCCCGGGCGAGCGAATGGTCCGGTCGAACCAGTGCCGCGCGAACGCGCTGCTCACCCCGATCCCGGTGCCGACCAGCAGACCGAGCAGCATGATGAGGCTGCCGCGGGGGGCGCTCGGGAATTCGGGAACGGCCGCCGGCGTGATCACGTGCGCGGACGGCTGCGGATAGGATTGCTGGTTGACCGCGTCGATGTAGCGCTGGAGCAGGTTCGTGTAGATCTGGTCGTAGGTTTCAGCCGTCCGGTCGAGTTCCTTCGCCTTGACCCGGGCGTTGCTCATGACGAGGGTCTTGGAGATCAGGTCGTTGAAGGCGGCGGTCATGCTGTCTTCGCGCACCTTGGCTACCTCGTAATCGTGGTCCAGGGAGCCGGCGAGGCGCTCCAGCTCGGTGCGCAGGGACAGCTTGGCCGCCTGGACGTCCCGCTGGATCGCCTGCACCGCCTCGTGGTCCGGACCGAGCCGGCGTCTCAGGTCGTCGGCCCGCTGCACCAGCTCGACATATTGCCGGCGGAGCTGGATGATCACCGTGTCCTTGAAGGCTTCCGTGATGCCCGGATCCGCGATGTCGGACGCGAGCAGGCCGCGAATCTGGTCCCGCACCGCGCGGGCATCGACGGTCTTGGCATGGGCGGCCGCGACGGCGGTGTTGAGTTCCTCCAGCTGCTGCTCGCCGACGAGGCCGCGCTTGCCGAGATCGATGATCGCGTGCTCGGCCTTGTAGGTCTGGGCCTCGCGGGAGGCCTGGCTCGCGCGCTGTTGCATCTCCTTCAGGCGCGGCAGCATCCACTCGCCGGCGACCTTCCAGATCTGGGTCCGGTTCTCCAGCTCGGTGCTGACATAGGCCTCGGCCACCGCGTTCGCGACGGCCGCCGCCGTGGTGGGGGTGTCGGCGCTGTAGCCGACCTCGATGACGTAGGCCGCCCCGACGCGGTTGGCCTCAACGTTCTCGCGGATGGCCCGCGCCTGCCGCAGCTCCGGGCTGACGGCGACGTGCTCCTTGCTCGGCGGCTGGGCACCGAGCAGGCGCAGCGGGAGCCTCTTGATCGCGTTGACCACCTCGCGAAGCTTCGACACCAGCGGGTGCGGCGGGACGGCCAGCTCCTGCGAGGGCGGCAGATTGAGCTTATGGACCGCGGCCAGAGCAATCTTCTCCGAGCGGATGTACTCGACTTGGCTCTCCACCTCGGGAATTTCGAGCGGTGTCGCCGCATTCGGCATATCGCGGGCGGTCACAGGGCTCGTGCGGCTCTCGATGTAGACACGGGCCCGGGCCGTGTAGATGGACGGTGCGGTCGCCACGTAGATCGCCGCACAGACCAGGCCGACGAGGGCGAGCGCCAGGATCGGCCGCCAATTCTGGCGGGCGATCGTCAGGATGGAGACCTGCGCCTCGGCCTCGGGCGGTAGTGGCGCGCCAAGCCATGGCCGCGCTCCGCCGGGGCCTGCCGCGTCGACGCGGAGGAAGGACGCGCTGGTCGAGTGTCGGTTCATGGCTCTCTCCTCACCGCGGCGGGACCGCGCCTGTGCGCAGCGTCAGTTCTGACCGGTCCCGTCGCCGATCCCTCGCAGGCTGGGATCCGGCTTGAGCACGACCTCCACGACATCGCCGGGCTGAAGCTCCATGTCCTCGGCCGCGTCGATCTGGATCTGGGATGAGTTGCCCTGGCGGAAGACCGAGATTGACGCGTGCGCCCGGCTTCCGGACAGGAGCTGCGCCCGGAGGGCGCCAGTGTAGACGAGCTTGTCGTTGATGCTGTTCAGTCTCGAACGGAGGGTGGCGAGGTTGTTCTCCGAGACCTGAAGCTTTTCCAGGGCGTCCATGGCCTGCTGGTCGTCGACCCGTTCGAGCTTGCGGGCGAGGTCGCTCTTGTCGCGCTCCAGCTGCGTCACCTGGACGGTGGTCTGCAGGGCCCGGGTCGAGGACAGCAGGACGGCGCGCCTTGCGTCGGTCAGGCGCGTCGTGACGACAGCGCCGCGCTGGAACAGGGCGCGCACCGCATCGTATTCGTCGGCATCGGCGGTGACCCCCTCCTTCTCCTTGCTCTGCTGCTCGGTGAGGCTAGCGAGCTGAGTCTGGGCCCGGGCGAGGGAGCGCTGCAGGTGCTCCTTCTCCTTCGCCAGATCCGTCAGCTGGATCTTGAGTTCTTGTTCCGCGAGCTTTTGGGCCGGGGTCGCGCGGGGGCCGCGGTGCCGGGCAGCGAGTCCGGGGCGGCGGGAGCCTTCTCGGCGCGCGCCGCCGCGATCACGGCCTTCAGCCGCCAGATCGTGGCGTTCTCCCGCGCGATGCTCGCCCATACGCCGTCGTACTCGGCCCGCAGGTTGGCGGACTCGATGACCGGGTTCTCCATCTTGAAGCGCAGGAGGTTGTAGCCGCCCGCGAGGGCGACCGCCTGCCGGACGGTCATGCCCGGATGGAACGGGTGCTCGCCCTGCTTGGTCACGTCGCCGCTGAGATAGACCGGCCGATACTTCGAGATCCGCACGCCGATCTCGTCCGCCTCGATGACGGCGATCGATTCCTTGCCCTCCGCGTTGCGCTGCCGCAGGGCCTTGGCCGGCAGCGCCTTCTGCAGGTTCTGGCGCAGCTCCGTCAGGGTCAGTCCTGAAGCCGGCACATCCCCGAGCAGCGGGACCATGATCGTACCGTCGGTCCCGACCGTTGCCTCCTGCTTGAAGGCCGGAATGCTGAGGGCGCTCACCTCGATCGTGTCGCCGGGGGAGATCCGGTACTCCGCCGAGGCCGGCCGCGTGCCCAGGGTGAGGAGGCAGGCCGCAAGCACGGCGAGAGATCCGCGCCCCGTGCCGCGCCGGCCGGCCGTCGCGACAGGACGGGGGGCGGCAGGGTCAGGCGAGGTCTTCGGCGAAGTCTTCGACACGCATCGTCCCTTCATGCTCGGGCGCGGCCATCGAGCGGTCGAACCGCGCGTCGGCCTCACGGGCTCATGGATGGCTGGGGTGGCATGATGCGTGCCGGCATAGCCTGCCGGGACTCATCCAAAAGGACGGCCTGTGCATCCATGCCGGGGCGGGGGGCTCACCTTTCGGCGTAGCCTCGGCCGGCCAATCGACGAAGGTTCGCCAGGCCGGTCGGATCCGCGACGGGCCTGTTCGCCTTTCGACGGACGAACGGCATCGAAAGCCTGGGTTCCCGACCGTACGCAGCTCTGTGCAGTTTTGCCGCACAGAAGTTCGGCGGAAGGAGCGGCGATCATGCCGATTACCGATGCGGATATTGAAAGTGATGTCGGGATATTCTACCCAGACTTAGTCAATATTTATGGCTGTAAAATCCAATCCGGGTCGCGCATCGGCCCGTTCGTCGAGATCCAGCGGGGCAGCCGCATCGGTCCGCGCTGCAAGATATCCTCCCACACCTTCATCTGCGCGGGCGTCCTGATCGGAGCGGAAGTCTTCGTGGGACACGGCGTGGTCTTCACGAACGAACTCTACCCCGAGGCCACGAACGAGGACGGCAGTCTGAAGCGAGACGGCGAGTGGGACCTCGTCGAGACCGTGGTCGAGGCCCGCGCCTCGATCGGCTCCAACGCGACCATCGTGGCGGGAATCACCATCGGGGAGGGCGCCCTCGTGGGCGCCGGCGCCGTCGTGACCCGAGACGTGCCGCCCTACGCCATCGTCGCCGGCTGCCCCGCCCGGGTCATCGGCGACACGCGCGAGAAGCGCGCCCGATCCGCCCGGTCGCCGCATCCGGCGGCCGAGCCTCTGCAGGTTGCTTGAGGGGACGCACGCACATGATCGCCATCGGAATCGTCGGGTACGGCTACTGGGGGCCGAACCTTGCCCGCTGCACCTCTGAGACCGAGCGCTGCCGACTCGCGGCCATCGCCGACCAGTCGCCCGCGGCCCTGGCCCGAGCCGGCAAGCGGCACCCCTCCGTCCGTCTCCATCAGGACTGGCGCGACCTCGTGGCGGATCCCGAGATCGACGCCGTCATGGTGGCGACCCCGGTGAGCTCGCATTTCGAGATCGCCATCAACGCGCTCCGGGCCGGCAAGCACGTCTTCATCGAGAAGCCGATCACGCCCTCGGCCTTCGAGGCCCGGCTGCTGATCGAGGAGGCGGCCAAGCGCAACCTGACCCTCATGGTCGACCACACCTTCGTCTACACGGGTGCGGTCGAGAAGATCCATGAACTCGTCACGACCGACGCCATCGGCGACGTGTTCTACTACGACTCCACCCGGGTGAACCTCGGGCTGTTCCAGCGCGACGTGAACGTGATCTGGGACCTCGCGGTCCACGACCTCGCGATCCTCGACCACATCCTGGATCTCGCGCCCATGGCGATCTCGGCGAGCGGCACCGGCCACTTCAGCGGCCGCCCCGAGAACATGGCCCACCTGACCGTCTTCTACCCGCGCGGCGTGGTCGCGCAGATCAACGTCAACTGGCTGGCGCCCGTGAAGGTGCGGCAGACGCTGATCGGCGGCAGCAAGAAGATGATCGTCTACAACGACCTCGATCCGATCGAGAAGGTCAAGGTCTACGACCGCGGCGTCACCGTCGGCGGCGGTTCGGACGACATCACCGAGCTGATGGTCTCCTACCGGACCGGCGACATGTGGTCGCCGCACCTGTCCTTCCGCGAGGCGCTCATCGTCGAGATCGAGCACTTCGTCGCCTCGATCGAGAACGGCACGGCGCCCATGACCGACGGCCACAGCGGCCTGCGCGTCGTCGAGATGCTCGAGGCCGCCATGCGCTCCCTGCGCCAGAACGGCCACCCCATCGACCTCATGCCACTTGCGAGGGCCTCGTGATCCCCTTCCTCGACCTCAAGGCGCAGTACGCGGCGATCGGCGGCGACGTCGAGACTGCGGTCCTCAACGTCCTGCGCAGCGGCGACTTCGTCCTCGGCCCGGCGGTCAGCGCCTTCGAGGCAGCCTTCGCCGAGGCCTGCGGCGCCCGCCACGCGGTTGCCGTCAGCAGCGGCACCGCGGCCCTGCACCTCGCCCTGCTCGCCCTCGACATCGGCCCGGGCGACGAGGTGATCACGGTCTCGTCGACCTTCGTGGCGACGGTGGCGGCGGTGCTCTACGCCGGCGCCACCCCGGTCCTGGTCGACATCGACCCGTTGAACTGGACCATGGATCCGGCCCTGGTCGAGGCGGCGATCACGCCCCGCACCAAGGCGATCCTGCCAGTGCACCTGCACGGAAGGATGGCGGATCTCGACGCGCTGGGCGCCATCGCCCGGCGCCACGGCCTCGCTCTCATCGAGGACGCCGCCCAGGCGCATCTCGCCGAGCGCGGCGGCCGCAAGGCCGGCACGGTCGGGGATATCGGCTGCTTCAGCTTCTATCCCGGCAAGAATCTCGGGGCCTACGGCGAGGGCGGCGCCATCGTCACGGACCGGGACGACCTCGCCGAGGCCGCACGCTGCCTGCGCGACTGGGGGCAGCAGGGCAAGTACAACCACGTCCGCCACGGCTTCAACCAGCGCATGGATGGCGTCCAGGGCGCGGTGCTCGGGGTCAAGCTCCCGCATCTGGAGGCCTGGACCCGCGCCCGTCAGGCGGTGGCCGCCGAGTACGGTACCCGGCTCGCGGGCCTCGGCCTGGAGCTGCCGGCGCCCGCCGGGCTCGACCACGTGTTCCACGTCTACGCCGTCTCGACGGCGGACCGCGAGGGGCTGCGCCAGTACCTCAACACGGCCGGCATCGCCACCGGCATCCACTACCCTGTCCCGGTCCACAAGCAGCCCGCCTACAGTCATCTGGACGACGGCGCCGGCCGCTTGCCCGTCACCGAGCGGCTGGCCGCCCGGACCCTGTCCCTGCCGATGTTCCCGGAGATGACGGCCACGCAGATCGATACCGTCTGCCGGGCCGTCGCGAGCTACTGCGAGGTCGCCGATGCCCAAGCTGCGTGACGTCACCAAGGGAAGCCGGTTCACCGGCGACCTGCGCGGGACGCGGATCCTGGTTACCGGCGGATCGGGCTTTATCGGCTCCCACATCATCGACCTGCTGGTCGAGGCCGGCTGCGACGAGATCGTGGCCATCGACAACATGGTCCGCGGGCGCCCCGAGAACCTCGGCGACGCCCTCGGCTCCGGCCGGGTCCGGCTTGTCCAGGGCGACATCCGCGACCGGGCCCTGATGGACACCCTGATCAAGGGCACCGACGTGGTGTTCCACCAGGCGGCTTTGCGCATCACGCAATGCGCCTCGGAGCCCCGCCACGCCTTCGAGGTGATGGCCACCGCGACCTTCAACCTGCTGGAGAGCTGCGTCGACGCCGGGGTCGCCAAGGTGGTGATGGCCTCCTCGGCCTCGGTCTACGGGATGGCGGAAGCCTTCCCGACCAACGAGAAGCATCATCCCTACGACAACCGGACCCTCTACGGGGCCGCGAAGTCCTTCGGTGAAGGAATGCTGCGCTCGTTCAACGACATGTACGGGCTCGACTACGTCGCGCTCCGGTACTTCAACGCCTACGGGCCGCGGATGGACCTGACCGGCCGCTACACCGAGGTGATGGTCCGCTGGATGCAGCGCCTGGCTGAGGGCCAGTCGCCGATCGTGTTCGGCGACGGCCTGCAGACCATGGACCTCGTCCATGTCCGCGACATCGCCCGGGCCAACATCCTGTCGGCGACGTCCTCGGCCACCGACGTCGTGCTCAACGTCGGCGCCGGGGTCGAGACCTCGCTGGTCGAGCCTCGCCGCCCACCTCACCCGGATCATGGGACGGGACGGCACGCCGCTGATCCACGAGGCGGAACGGGCGGTGAACCCGGTGCCCCGGCGCCTGTGCGACACCCGCCTCGCCAAGGAGCTGATCGGCTTCGAGGCGAAGATCGGCGCCGCCGAGGGCCTCGCCGACCTCGTGGCGTGGTGGCAGGACGAATCCCGCTCGGAACACCTGCGGCGGGCGCTGGCATGATCCCGATCGCCAAGCCCGAGGTCGGCGCCCCCGAGGCCGAGGCCGCCGCCGCCGTCGTCCGATCCGGATGGCTCACCCAGGGGCCGCAGGTGGCCGCCTTCGAGGCGGAGTTCGCCGCGACCGTCGGCGCCCCCATGCCTGCGCGGTCTCGAACTGCACGACCGCCCTGCATCTCGCGCTCCTCGCCGCCGGGGTCGGACCCGGCGACGAGGTGGTGACGGTCAGCCACAGCTTCATCGCCACCGCCAACGCCATCGCCCAGTGCGGGGCGACGCCGATCTTCGTCGACATCGACCCGGCGACCTTCAACATGGCGCCGGAGGCCGCCGCGGCGGCGATCACCGGGCGGACGAAGGCCATCGTCTGCGTCCACCAGATGGGCATGCCCTGCGATCTCGAGGCCATTGTGGCCATTGGCCGCCGATCCGGGATCCCGGTGATCGAGGACGCGGCCTGCGCCATCGGCTCCGAGCGGCTGCAGGGCGATGTCTGGCGGCCGGTCGGCGGTCCCGCAGGCGACGTCGCCTGCTTCTCGTTCCACCCGCGCAAGGTGCTGACCACCGGCGACGGCGGCATGATCACCACCGCCCATCCCGACTGGGACCACAAATTCAGGCTGTGGCGCCAGCACGGGATGAGCGTCTCCGACGTCGCCCGCCACGGCAGCGCCCGGGTGGTCACCGAGGAATACTCTGTCGCGGGATACAATTACCGGATGACGGACGTGCAGGCCGCCATCGGCCGGGAGCAGCTCAAGCGGCTGCCGGACCTGATCGCGCGCCGCCGCAGCCTCGCCGAGGGCTACCGCGCCCGGCTGGCCGACCTCCCCGAGGTGACGCCGCCCCCCGAACCGATGGGCCTGCGCAGCAACTGGCAGAGCTACTGCGTCCGCCTGCCGGAGGCGGCCGACCAGGGGGCCGTGATGCAGGCCATGCTCGACCGGGGCATCGCCACCCGGCGCGGCATCATGTGCGCGCATCTCGAGCCGCCCTATGCCGATGCGCCTCGGCGCTTCGCGCTGACCGAATCGGAACGGGCGCGTGATCACGCGATCCTGCTGCCGCTCTACGCCGGCATGACGGAGGCGGATCAGGACGCGGTCGTCGCCGGCCTTCGCGCCGCGCTGCGATGATTCCGGCCCCGGTTAAGAGCCTCGCCCGGACGGTGGGGCTGACGCGCCCGCGCGTCGCCGCCGCCCGGATGGCCTGCGAGCGCACGACTCTCGCCCTCGCCAGGACCCGGCGGTCGATGCCGGGCGGGCGCATCCTCTGCTACCACTCGGTGGGGCAGCCGGAATGCGGCGTCAACGACGTCACCCCCGGGCGCTTCCGCCACCAGATCGAGCGGGCGCTGCGCCTCGGCTACCGTTTCGTGCCGGCGGCCGACATCGCGGAGGAGCGCGGCGGCGCCCGGGACCTCGCCATCACCTTCGACGACGGCTGGCACAGCGTGCTGAGCGCGGCGGCGCCGATCCTGCGCGAGTACGGGATCCCGTGGACCCTGTTCATCGTCTCGGGCTGGCTCGACCGGCCCGGGACCGGGCCGCGCGGCATCCTGGACTGGCGCGCCATCGAGGCCCTCGCCGCCTCGGAGGTCGAGATCGGCAGCCATTCCGTCACCCATCCGGATTTCGGACGGCTCGGCGCCGCGGAGGCGGCCGAGGAGTTGGAAGGATCCCGGAGCGCCATCGCGGCCCGCCTCGGCTTCCGGCCGGACAGCTTCGCGATCCCCCTCGGGCAGTCGGCGAACTGGACGCAGGCGGCCGCCCGCGCCGCCCGGCAGGCGGGCTACCGGATCGTCTACGCGCAGGCCGTGGAGACCCGCCCGGCCGGGACGGTGGCGCGCAGCTTCGTCACGCAGTTCGACAACGACCTCGTGTTCGGCGCCCTGCTGCGGGGCGCCTACGATGCCTGGGAGGAGTGGGTATGAGCGAGCCCGCGCGGCACCGCGTCTGCGTCGTGGTGCCGACCTGCAACCGGCCCGCCCTCCTGCGCGAGGCCCTGGCGAGCATCCGCGCCCTTGAGGGGCCCGATCTCGCCTTCGAGATCATCGTGGGCGACAACGGCGAGCCGGGGCCGGCCGCCCAGGTCGCCGCCGAGTTCGGCGCGATCCACGTCCCCGTCGACCGTCCCGGTGCCGGCGCGGCCCGCAACGCCGGCCTGACTCGGGCGAGCGCACCCTACGTGGCATTCCTCGACGACGACGACGTCTGGCAGCCGGGGCATATCCGGGAGCATCTCCGCCAGTTCAAGGCCGATCCGGAACTCGGGATCGTTCTCGGGCAGATCGTCACCACCGATCAGGACCTCGTGCCGACCTACGGCCCCTGGCCGGCGGAGCTTCCTCCGACAAGGGCGCCCTGCTGCGCCGGATGATGAGCGGCTACTTCCCGCAGATCGGCGCCACGATGGTGCGCCGGCGCGTGGTGGACGCGATCGGGCTGTTCGACGAGGCCCTGCTGGGCGACCAGGACTGGGACTGGCAGCTGCGCGCGATCCGCGCTCACGGCGTCGGCTTCGTGGCCGTGCCCTGCGTGCATTTCCGGCAGCGGCCGGCCGGGACCTTCGACCGGCTGATCGCCCGCCGGATCCACTTCACCCGCTTGGTCTTCCGCCGCCACGCGCCCGCGCTCGGGGTCTCGCGGCTCGCGGCCCTGCGGCTCTACTTCGGAACCGTGCAGGGCTATTACGACGCCCTGCTGGATGCCGCCGAGGCCCATGCGGCCCGGGGCGACCGGCGCGCCGCCGCGGGGGCGCTCCTCACGGCGTTCCGGCTGATGCCGCACCGGGCGATCCGGCAAGTCTTCCGGCCGACGCGTCTGCGCGCGGCCGTGCTTGCGGTGATCGCCGCGCAGGGCAGCGGCGCCGCTGACCGCCGGGAAGGCGCGCTGAGCCGGGCGTCCCAGGTCATCACCTGTCCGGAGGAACTTGGGCTTCGCGCGGGACGCGCCCTCCCTCTCCTGCAGAGGGGAGGGCGCGGCTGATCCGGCTGTGCGAGGACGTCGTCGGCCGGAGAGGGGCAGCGGAGACCGGCGGATGCCTGTCCCCACTGCCCCGGGATCAGGCGCCCCGGACCCGCATCGGGACGAACCGGTCCTTCACGTTCCGCACAAGCCATTCCGGCAGGAGCAGGCGCACCCGCTCCCAGGGCCCCGAGAAATCGCCCGCCCGGCCCAGGGCCGCCCAGGAGGCGACGCGCTGGCGCAGGGGCAGCATGCCGATGTAGTTCTTGGTCATCTCCGCCACCGGGAAGGTCGAGCCGAACATGTCCTGGTGGCGCAGGTCCGGTTCGCCGAGATGGGGCGCCTCGGCCGGGACGGGCTCGCCGGAATCCGGCACCAGCCGGGGCAGCGCCTGCGCCTGCGCATAGACCGCGTCGAGTCCCGCCAGCCAGGCCGACGGCGCGTAGAGGCGCGCGATGGCCGCACTGGTCTCGGCCCCGGCCGCCGCGCGCGCCGAAGGGTCGGTGATGAGCGCGGTCAGCTGGGCCTCATAGGCCACCTGATCGTGCGCCACCCGCGCCGTGACATCGAGCCCCGGATGGTTGATCGCCACGATCTCCGCGGCTTCCGGCGCCTCGAACCGCGTCACCAGCGGCAGCCCGTAGGCCGCGGCCTCCAGCATCGAGGTCGACGAGACGAACGGATAGGAATCCACGTAGATGTCGGCGGCCTCGAAGAAGACCCGCGGATCCGACAGCTCGGCATAGGGCGTGATGCGCCCGCCGGTGGCGGCCCGGGCCCGCTCCCAGTCGTCCCGCGCGCCGGGACCGACCACGATGAGCCGCGCCTGCGGGTGCGCGGCCAGAAGGTCGACATGGCGGTCCGCGTAGGTGACCGGCCCGACATTGCGGTACTTCGCGCCCCGGGCCACCGACACCAGGAGGACGCTGTCCTCCGGGACGCCCAGGGCCCGCTTCGCCTCGCTGCGGGTCCGCTGCCGCTCGGGCAGTGTGATCAGAGTCGGCAGCAGCAGGTTGCGGGCCGGCTCGACGCCGCGGCGGCTGATCGCGAGCCGGCGCGCGGCCTCGCGCAGGTTGATCACCGCGTGGCTGATCCGGGTCCCGATCCAGAACAGGTGGTCGGCGTGGTTGAGAAGCAGGACCGGCGGGTTCTTCGCCGGATCCGCGAAGGCGATCAGCGGGACCACGTCCTCGCAATGGATGTGGAGAACGACGGCGTCGTAGCCCCGGGCGATCTGGCGCAACTCCCGCGCCCAGGCGAGCTTGTCGCCCTTGTGGTGGTTCAGGTGGTGGATCGTGCCGCCGCTCGCGCGGACCGCCGCGGTGATCCGCTGGTCGACCGGGCCGCGATGCTGCGTCAGGGCGACGCCGTTGACCCGATTCCGGTCGGCGCCGATCCAGAGCGCGAGCATCTTGGTGAGGCCCCCCACCGGGGCAAGCTGCGTGCAGACGTGGAGGATGCGCCGGAAGGGCGCCGGGTCCGACAGCGGAGGCTCGTCGGCCGCGTCGAGCCTCCCGGCCGATCCTGGTCATCAGACATTCCAGGCGGGGCTCGCGAACACGCCGCAATGGCGATGGGCCGCCAGGGTCGCCGCGATGGCGGTCTCGACGGCCGCGGCCGCCGGGTCGCCGGCCGCCGCGAGGCGCTCGGCGTTCCGTACCCGCGCGTCGTAGGCGGAGAAATTCGCCAGGATCCGCTCAGCGCGCGCGGCGCGCCCGGCCGCATCGTCCCCGACCCCGTCGCGGCGGGGCTCTGACGCAACATCTGTCATCTTGCCCTCCGGGCCTCAGCGCCGCGACCCGGCGCCGCTCGAAATCCACTCTCCGGCCTCGTGGAAGACGCCGAAGACGTCGGGGTTGAAGACGGGGTGCTCCACGTGGAAGCGTCCGCCGATCTGCGCCGCGAGGAGGCGCTCGAAGCCGCGCTGCCGGATTACCACCGAGACCGTGTAGGTGTCGGAATTGAGCGTCAGCGGCGGCGTCAGCAGCTCGACCTCGCCCTCGCCGGAGAGGGCATTCAGCCCGGCGCGGTCCGTCTGGGTGCTGAAGTTGCAGCAGAGCAACTCGTCGGACCGCGTGATCGAGAACAGGACGTGCGGGTCCGCGACCGGCTCCGTGGCGGTGTAGCGCGCCCGGATCCGCATCCGCTCGCCGTGCCGGAACAGCGTCCGCGGCGCCCCCGCCTCGTCGGTGATCGTCACCGCGTGGATCTTCACCGGAAGGTCGCCGCTCTCCGGGCGGAACCAGGAGGCGTCGGCGAGGTAGCTGTCCCGCTCGTAGTGGCTCAGCCCCTCGTCGGTCGGGCCGTCATAGGCGACGCGGCCGTTCTTGATGTAGATGACGCGCTCGCACATTGTCTTGATGCTGAACATGTTGTGCGAGACCAGCAGGATCGTCGAGCCCTTGCCCTGGAGGCGGCGGGCGAAGTCCATGCACTTGCGCTGGAACGTGTAGTCGCCGACCGCCAGGACCTCGTCGAGGAGCAGGATGTCGGGTTCCAGATGCGCCGCGACCGAGAAGGCCAGCCGGACATACATGCCGCTGGAATAGCGCTTCACCGGCATATCGATGAAGTCGCCGATCTCGGAGAACTCGACGATTGCGTCGAACTTCTCGGCGATCTCGCGCCGGCTCATGCCCAGGATCGAGCCGTACAGGAAGATGTTCTCGCGGCCGGTCAGCTCGCGATGGAAGCCGGTGCCGACTTCGAGCAGGGCGCCGACGCGGCCCTCCAGGCGGATGCGGCCGGTGGTCGGGGCGGCGATCCGCGAGAGGAGCTTGAGGAGCGTGCTCTTGCCCGCGCCGTTCAGGCCGATGATGCCGACATTCTCGCCGTGCTTGATGCCGAAGCTGACGTCCCTGAGCGCCCAGAAGGCTTCCCGGGACGGGCGCGCTCCGGACCGGCGCGACACCAGGCCCCGCAGGCTCTCGCTCAGCGCGTCGCGCAGCGAGTTCTGGTGCGCGGCCCGTGGGGCGCGCCAGTATTGCTTGCCGATATCTTGTACGCTGATCGCCATCGACATCAGATTACATCCGCGAAGGAGCGCTCCATGCGCTGGAAGAAGATCAATCCGCTGATGAGCAGGACAAGCGCGGCCGTGACCGAGACCGCGAGCGCGAAGACGTCGGGGGCTGTCCCGCCGAGGATGGCGAAGCGGAACGCCTCGATCAGCCCGACCATCGGGTTCAGCGCGTAGATCCAGCGCACCGAGCTGGGCACGATGCTCGACGCGTAGACGATCGGCGAGGCGTACATCCAGATCTGGATCAGGAACGGCAGCGTGTGCTTGACGTCCCGGAAGCGGACGTTGATCGGACCGAGCCAGAGGCTCACGCCCAGCGCCAGCATGGCGGTGACGGCCAAGACCGGGACGGCCAGCACGAGATGCCAGTCCGGCACGACCCCGTACCAAGCCATCAGGGCGAGCATCACGGCGAGCGCAATGACGAAGTCGACCATCGGCGACACCACCGTGGCCAGCGGGATCACGAGCCGCGGGAAGTAGATCTTGCGGATGAGTTCGGCCTCCGCGACGAGGCCGGTGGCGCTGCGCCGGACCGACTCGGCGAAGTAGGTCCACAGGACGATGGCGCTGCCGGCAAACACCGCGTAGGGCGCGCCGTCAGTGGGAATCTTGGCGAAGTGGCCGAAGATGACGGTGAAGATCAGCACCGTGAAGAGCGGCTGCGCGATCGCCCAGCAGGCGCCGAGGGCCGTCTGCCGGTAGAGGACCATCAGGTCTCGCAGGATCAGGACCCGCAGCAGCCCGCGATAGTGCCAGAAGCTCGCGGCGTCGAAGACAAGCATCCTGTCATCGGGAGCGATCTCGGTGACGCGCATCGTCGACGGATCGGATTTCGAGCCGGTCGAACCGTGTTTCGAGGCGTCGAGGACGAGCGTATCCAAAGATTTCATCATTCGAGGTCGTCCCGCATGACGAGCAATCCGCGCGGGATCCGTCTCGAATCGGCTGGCAAGCCGCCCGGCAATCCCGCCAGGACGGGCTATCATCGCGGTGCGGCGGCCTGAATTACACCTTTCGCCGTAACAGGGATCCCGACTGAAGTGGTGGTTGTGGTTAGCGACCGTAATGGCCGCCAATGACGACAGATGAGACCTCAAGCGCGGAACGTCGTCTCCGTCGAGGCTGGCCCTGCCGGCCCGGGCGCCTGCCCGGGACGGACGGGTCATCGGCGGAATCCGGCTTCCTCCGGAATGGGGCTGCCTCGGGTCCGGCCGAAGACCGGATCCAGGTTGCAGGAGAACCGCCATGCAGGACCCCAGGGACGTCGCCGGCGCCCCGCTCGTGACGATCGCCATGCCGGCGCTGAATGAGGCGCATCACATCGCCGACGCCATCGCCTCGGTGTTGCCCGACCGAAACGGCATCGCCTGCGAACTGCTGGTGATGGACGGCGGCAGCAGCGACGGCACCTGCGCGATCGTCAGGGCGCTGAGCGCCCGGGATCCGCGGATCCGGCTGGTCCCGAACGAGCGCCGCATCCAGGCCGCGGGCATCAACCTCGCCGCGCGGCTGGCGCATCCCGGCACCGCCTATCTCGTGCGCGCCGATTGCCATGCGACCTATCCCGAGGGCTGGGTGCAGAGCCTCGTCGAGACGATGCGCCTGCGGGAGGCGGTCTCTGTGGTCGTACCGCTGCGGACCGTCGGGGTAACGCCGGTGCAGCGGGCGATCGCGGCCGCGCAGAACAGCCGTCTCGGCAATGGCGGATCGGCCCACCGCCTGGGCGGCATCTCGGGCTACGTCTCCCACGGCCACCACGCCGCCTTCGACCGGCGCGAGTTCCTGCGGGTGGGCGGCTACGACGAGACCTTCTCCCACAACGAGGATGCCGAGGCTCGACCGCCGGCTCTGTGCGGCGGGCGGCCGGATCTATCTCGCGGCCGACCTCGCAGTCACGTATTTCCCGCGCGAGAGCCTGCGCAGCCTCGCGCGGCAGTACTTCCTCTACGGTCGCGGCTGCGCCCGCACCCTGGAGAAGCACGGCAGCCTGCCGCGGCTGCGCCAGATCCTGCCGACCCTGGTGCTGCTCTACGCCGTCGCGGCCCTCGCCCTCGCGGCGGTGGCGCCGGGGCTGCTGATCCTGCTGGCGCTCTATGTCGGAGGCTGCGGCCTCAGCGGTCTCGCCCTCGCCCTCAAGGCGCGGGAGCCCATCCTGATCATGAGCGGCCCGGCGGCGGTGGCCATGCACCTGTCCTGGGCCGCAGGATTCCTGTCGTACCCGGGCTATCGGAAGACGCTCCTCCGGACCGCCCTGCGCCGGAAGCCGCCCTTGCTGAGCGTCCCGCCAAGCTCAGATCCGGCGAGCGTCAATTAGCGCGCTTTCCCGCCGGACGGGATGGCGGTTCGGCCCGGAACGGGTGCGACATCGGGGCCGCCGGGCTGTGCCGGGGCATGTCAGAAGCCCGCGATAGTCCCAAATCGCTCTCCTGTTCCTCTCCTGCGGCTGTGGTCTCGGGCGGCTAAGCCGATTATCGACACGCGCACGGGGCCGGCATCGCCGTGCCCACAAGACCCGGCCGCGCCGCGCGCGGAAGCCCAGGAGAGCTGTGACCTTGCCCGACAGGACCCCGCGCCCCGTGATGCTCGTGATCCTCGACGGCTGGGGATTGCGGGACGAAGGGGCCGACAACGCCGTCCAGCAGGCGCGG
This sequence comes from Methylobacterium sp. P31, assembly GCA_050632875.1. GTDB lineage: Bacteria > Pseudomonadota > Alphaproteobacteria > Rhizobiales > Beijerinckiaceae > Methylobacterium. The sequence goes on from JBODSC010000001.1 coordinate 1,838,348, forward strand.
ACCCCGGTCTTCGATGCGCTGATGCGCGAGCGCCCCCGGGCGCGGCTGCGGACCTTCGGCTCCGATGTCGGCCTGCCCGAGGGCCAGATGGGCAATTCCGAGGTCGGGCATCTCAACATCGGCGCCGGCCGGGTGGTGCTGCAGGATCTGCCCCGCATCGACGCCGCCGTGGCGGACGGCTCGCTGGCGCGGAACCCGGCGCTTCTCCGGTTCATCGAGGCGCTGCGCGCATCTGGGGGAACCTGCCACCTCGTCGGCCTGCTCTCCCCGGGGGCGTCCATGCCCACCAGGACCACGCGGTGGCGCTGGCACGCGTCCTGACCGCGGCGGAGATCCCGGTCCGCCTCCACGGCTTCACGGACGGGCGCGACATGCCGCCCCGCTCAGCCGCCACCTGCGTCGCCGCCGTGGAGGCCGCCCTCCCGAAGGGCGCACGCATCGCCACCCTGTGCGGCCGGTATTTCGGGATGGACCGGGACCGGCGCTGGGAGCGGGTCCAGGTCGCCTATGACGCCCTGACGGCCGGGCGCGGCACCCGGTTCGAGCGGGCCGGGCAGGCGGTGGCCGCCGCCTACGCGGAGGACGTCTCCGACGAGTTCATGCGGCCCGCTGTCATCGGCGACTATGCCGGCATGCGCGACGGCGACGGCGTGCTGAGCTTCAATTTCCGCGCGGACCGGACCCGGCAGATCCTGGAGGCGCTCCTCGATCCGGGCTTCGCGGGCTTTGCCCGCGCCCGGACGATCCGGTTCGCAGCCGCCCTGGGCATCGTGCAGTACAGCGTCGAGATCGATGCCTTCGCCGACACCCTGTTCGGGCCCCTCGACCTGCCGAACGGGCTAGGCGAGACCGTGGCCCGGGCCGGGCGAACCCAGCTGCGCATGGCCGAGACCGAGAAGTACCCCCACGTCACCTACTTCATGAATGGCGGCCGCGAGGCGCCGTTCGAGGGCCAGGACGCGGTGCTGGTGCCGTCGCCGAAGGTCGCGACCTACGACCTGCAGCCGGAGATGTCGGCGCCGGAACTCACCGACCGCGCCGTGGAGGCGATCGGCTCGGGGCGCTACGACCTGATCATCCTGAACTTCGCCAATCCCGACATGGTCGGCCATACCGGCAGTCTCGCGGCCGCCGTGAAGGCGGTGGAGACCGTCGATGCCTGCCTCGGCCGCATGGTCGACGCCGTGACGGCCGCCGGCGGGGCGCTGCTCGTGACCGCCGACCACGGCAATTGCGAGATGATGCGCGATCCCGAGACCGGCGAGCCCCACACCGCCCACACGCTCAACCCGGTGCCGGCGATGCTGGTCGGCATCGAGGGCGTGTCCCTGGCCGACGGCAGGCTGGCGGACGTGGCGCCGACGCTCCTCGACCTGATGGGCCTCGAACGCCCGGCCGAGATGACCGGGACGTCCCTGATCCGGAAGGCGGGCGGGCGCTGAGCGCCGGGCGGCATGGCGGCTGCACCTTTCCGGCCGCCATGCAGGAAGCGCCTCCGATACGTCCCGCCGCGGGACCGATCCGTCCCAGCGCGGGGCGCTGCCCTCAGGCCACCGGCAAGTCCTAGGACATGATCGCCCGGCACAGCCTGATCTATGTCGGCTCGCGCGGTTTCGCGGCCGCCCTGAACATGGCCTCCATGGCGGTGTTCACGCGGCTCGCGCCGGTGGCGAGCTACGGCACCTACCTGTACGTCCTGTCCTGGGCGCTGGTGCTCTACGGGGCGACCTGCCAGTGGCCCAAATTCGCGTTCTTCGCCCTCTACGACGAGGCCCGCGAGCCGGCCCAGGTCGGCACCGTCGTGCGGATCCTGGGCGGCACGCTGCTGCTCGCCGGCTTCGGCAGCGCGGTCGCCGCCGGCCTCGGGCTGGTGCCGGCCCGGATGGCCGCCGCGATCCTGGCGCTCGCCTTCGGCACGACCCTGTTCGAAGGCTCCACCGAGATCGCGCGCACGCGGCTGCGGGCCGGGTCGGTGGCGGCCTCGGTGATGAGCCGGGCGGTGCTGATCCTCGGCCTCGGCAGCCTCGCGCTCCACCTCTGGGCCGATCCGCTGTACCTCGCCTTCGCGGTGGCGGCCGCCAACGCGCTCGCCGCGCTCCCGGCCGCCGCCACCATCGCGCCGATGATGCCCGGCCGCGGCAGCCGGGCCGAGGCCCTGCGCCTGTTCGCCTATGGCTGGCCGCTGGTCCTCTCCTTCGGGACCGCGGCCCTCGCCCAGAGCCTCGACCGGTTGATCATCGCCAAGACGGTGGGGCCTGCGGGTCTCGGCGCCTATGGGGCGCTCGCCGACTTCCTGAAGCAGAGCTTCATCGTGTTCGGCGAGGCGATTGCTCTGTCGCTGATCTCGATCGCCAAGCGCGAGGCCCGCACCGGCGGCCTCGTGGCGGCGTCCGGCGTGCTGAGCGAAGCGGCGCGTGCCATGACGCTGATCGCGGCCTTCGGCGCCGTGTTCTTCCTCTGCTTCGATGATCTCGTGGTCGCGGTGCTGCTCGGCCCCGACTACCGGGCGGAGGCGCGCCAGCTCGCGCCGGTGCTGATCCTGGCGAGCATCCTGATGATGTTCCGCGCCTATTATTTCGGGCAGGTGATCTACTTCACCCGAACGAGCGGGCTGGAGGCCGCCGCCGCCTTCGCGACCCTGGCGGCCGTGGCGGCGCTCTCGCTCCTGCTGATCCCGACCCTCGGCGCCGCCGGTGCGGCGCTGGCCTTCGCGGGGGGCAGAGTGCGGCGTGTCTCGTGCTGGTGCTCGGCGCCCGCCGGGCCGGAACCACGATGCCGCTGCCGCTGGTCGACATGGCCGGTATCGCCGGGATCGCCCTCGCCTGCGGCGCCGCCAATGCCGGGATCGGCCTGATGCCGGGTGGGCTCATGCCTCCGGGCCAGGCGCTGCGCCTGGTCCTGCTCGCCGCCGCGGCCGGTGCGACCGCGTGGCGCTACGACGTGCTCGGCTTCGCCGGCGCGATCCGCCACCGGCTCGCGGCCTGATCCGCCATGGCGGACACCGCCACGCTTGGGCGGGGCCTCGTGGCGGCGATCCGGCCCCTCGATCCGGCCGCACCCTGGATTCCCGCATGGCGCGCGCTCGGTGCGGCGGCCTTGGTGCGGAATCCGTTCTATGAGGCGGGCTACGCCCTCGCCGCCCGCGACGCCTTCGGGACAGGCATCCGCCTGCTGATCGTCGCGGACCGGGCCCCGGAGACGGCGGGTGTCCGGTTCCGCGCCGCCTGGCCGTTCCGGATGTCGTGGCGGCGTTGGGGCCTGCCGCTGCCCCTACTCATGGGCTGGACCCACGGCTACTGCCCCTTCGGCGCACCGCTCCTCGATGCCGGCGAGCCCGAGGCCGCCCTCGCGCGCCTGCTCGCCGCCCCGCGGGCGCTCGGCTTGCCGCAGCGGCTCCTCCTGCCGAACGCGCCCGCGGATGGCCCCCTGGCGGATCTGCTGGCGGCACGTGGCATTCGGCAGGCCGCCTACTGGCCGAATGAACGCGGGTTGCTTGACCTGACCGGCCGTGCGCCGGAGGCGCGGGCGGCCTACCTCGGCCACCTCTCCGGCCAGCGCCGCCGCAGGCTGCGCCGCGCCCGTGCGCGCCTCGAGGCGGACGGCGCCGTCGCGCTCGAGATCCTCGACGCACCGGCCGCCCTCGACCAAGCCCTGGACCAGCACGTCGCCCTGGAGGCGGCCGGATGGAAGGGGCGGGCGGGAACCAGTCTCGGGCAGCGGCCCGACGAGGTCGCCTTCCTGCGCGCCGCCCTGGCCGATCTCGGAGCCGAGGGCCGGGTGCGCATCGCCCGGCTGCGCCAAGCCGACCGGACCCTGGCCTCCCTGATCCTGCCGGTGACCGGATCCGAGGCGTGGGTGCTCAAGATCGCCCACGACGAGGCCCGGCCGGAGACTGCCCCGGAATCCAGCTCGTCCACCAGCTGACCGAGGCGGTGGCCGCCGGGGCATGGGGGATCGACCGGATCGATTCCTGCGCGCCGCCGGATTTCGCCCTCGGCTCGGCCTTCTGGACGGAGCGGCGGCCGATCGCCCACCGCTTGGTGGAGGCGGGGCACGATCCCCTGTTCCCGGCCGCCCGGGCCCTGGAGCGCGCCCGCGAGCGCGTCGCCCGGGCGCGCCTCACCACCCGAAACGGGCGATCTGCGCCATTCGCGCCTGCTTCGCCGCCTCATCCTGCCCGATGACCGCAATCCGCCCGGACAGGTCGTAGCAGGTGGCGCAGAAGGAAGCTGCGCCAGCGTCAGGCCCTCGTCCCGCACCCGGCCGACCGACGCAATCAGGCAGGGCAGGACCGGCGCGTCCGCCGGTGCTGCGAGGCAATCGGCCCGGGGGCTGCCGAAGGCCGGACGGTTCGGCCAGGTCAGCAGAATCGTGGTGCCGCCGCGCCGGTCGGGGGCCGGGGGCAGGGTGTAGCTGCGCAGGAACAGCGCGCAGACCAGAAGGGCGAGCCCCGGCAGGATCAGCGCCTTGCGCATCCCATGACCTCCTGCACCTCAATCCCCCTCGTCGAACCGTGTGCGATAGAACACCTCGCGGCCCGCCCCGTCGATCACCCGGACGGCCTGGGCCGGCTCGCCGGATTTCTGCGGCACCCGGGCCCGGGCGAACAGGCGCAAGGCGCGTTCCTGGGCATTCTCAAGGCTGCCGACCCGCACGGAGATGCGGGTCTGGATCTCGTCCGGCTCTGGTCCGAGGACTTCGATGTGGAAGGTCTCGCGCAAAGGGATCCGCCTGATCGAGGGTCATCCGTTGCCGGATCGTGTGGTCCGGCCCGGGCGCGCCATAGCACGTTCCGGTCCCGTGTCGGCGCAGATCGCCGGCCCGCGCGCTGATGCGATACCGTGGCGCGCCGCCCCTGGTTTCGGACCCGGATCCGCCACCCGCCGGCATCGGCCGCGTCGTCCCGGAGCGACGCGAGCGGAGCGCGGGATCCAGACACGCCGACGCCCCCTGTAAGCCACACGCTGCGGATCTGGATTCCGGTGCCGGCTCGCAATCCCGAAATGACGGCGCGGAGCGACACAGCACGGGGCCGGACCCCGCATGCTCCGGTGGCGCCGTTCCTGCATATCGGCGTCCCGACGCCGGACACCCGCTTTCCTCTCTCCGGGGGAACACCGCCCGTGCTGACGCACCGCGCCCGTCCCGCGAGGCGGTGCGCCCGCGACGCCGGTCTTGGCGCCAAGTCCAATTGCCACCGCGCCGGCCGCGGCTCTAAGAGGGCCGCCCCGATCGAGGAGACATCACCGGAGGAGCCCCGTGGACCCGCTCAAGGCCGCCGCCGCGACGACCGTCTGCCTCGTCCTGTTCTGGCTGGCCTTCCGCCTGACCCGGCGGCTGGTCGACCTCGCCATCGCGGGAGGCTACGCGGCGGAGCGCCGGCGCCTCGCCGAGGAGGCGGCTCAGGAGGCCGCGGGCGCCGTGCCGCAGGCCTCCGCCATCCGCGCCACCGCGGCGAGCTTGGCCGTGAACAGGGACCAGTCGTCCGCTGCCGCGATGGGCGCCCAGAGCGCCTCGACCTCGTCGATCAGCAGGGTGCAGGGCTCCCCGGCGAAATAGGGGTGGCCGAGTCGCGCGCCCGGTGCTGGCGCGAGCGGCTCCAAGGCCGCCCGGACCGGCGCGAAGGCGTCGGCCCGGTAGTGTTCGGCGGCCGGCCCGGCCTCCGCCCGCCCGGCGCTCGCCAGGCCCCCGTACCAGTCGAAGAAGAACCGCTCGAAGGGCGCCCGGGTCTCGGCCAGGAAGCGCCAGACAGACGCGACCAGCCGGTCGGTCTCCGGCCGTGGCGCCTCCGCGAGACCCAGGCGACGGAACAGGGCCCGCGCGAAGGCCTCCTGCAGGGCCGGCCCGAAACCGGACAGGGCGGATTCGAGGCGCGCCTGGGGCGCGAGCGTCAGCAGGCAATCGGCCAGCCGGGCGAGGTTCCAGAACAGGGCCTCGGGCTGACGGCCGAAGCTGTAGAGCCCGGTCTCGTCGAAATAGGCCGCGGTGAAGTCCGGGTCGAAATGCGGCAGGAAGCGCCAGGGCCCGTAATCGAAGCTCTCGCCGGTGACGTTGATGTTGTCGCTGTTGAGAACCCCGTGGACGAAGCCCGCCGCCGCCCATTGCGCCCCCATCCGGGCGACCCGGGCGACCACGTCTTCTAGGAAGGCGACGCCCCTGTCCTCCAGGCTGTCGCGCCAGAGTTCCGGCCGGTGGATCTCGATCGTGTGGTCGAGGAGCCGGGCGATGTTGTCCGGCTCCCGCAGAGCCAGGAAGCGCTGGAAGCTGCCGATGCGGATGTGCCCGTGGGAGAGGCGCACCAGCACCGAGGAGCGCGCCGGCGAGGGCTCGTCGCCGCGCACGAGGTCCTCGCCGGTCTCGATCAGGCTGAAGCTCTTCGAGGTATAGACGCCCTGCGCCTCTAGGAGCGCGGTCGCCAGCACCTCGCGCACGCCGCCCTTCAGGGTGAGCCGCCCGTCGGCGCCCCGGGACCAGGGCGTCGTGCCGCTGCCCTTGGTGCCGAGATCGAGGAGGCGCCCGTCCGCGCGGTCGTGGACCTGCGCGAACAGGAAGCCGCGGCCGTCGCCGAGTTCGGGATTGTAGGAGCGGAACTGGTGGCCGTGATAGCGCAGGGCCAGCGGGGTCTCGAAGCTGCCGGGCAAGGGCTCGAACCGCCCGAAATGGGCGATCCACGCGGTGTCCGAGAGACCGCCCACGCCGACCCGCTCGGCCCAGGCCTGGTTGCGGTAGCGCAGGATCGTCTCCGGGAAGCGGGCCGGCGTGACGGGGTCGAAGAAGGCCGGCCCGAGATCGGCATGGCGCCGGGAGGGCCTGAAGGCGGATTCGTCCATGCGGCGGCGCGTCTCCCCGGGCGGGCTGTCGAAGCCCCGCCTTATCAAGCCGGCGGCACGGGATCCGTTGCGCGGCCGCCCACCTGCCGCAGCGCCTCGCCGGCGATCATCGCGGCCGCCACCGCGACGTTCAGGGAGCGCAGGCCCGCCCGGATCGGCACCACGATCCGGGCGTCGGCCGCCGCATGGACGGCTTCGGGGACGCCCGCGGATTCGCGCCCGACCATCAGGCAATCGTCTGGGCGGAAGGCGAAGTCTGTGTAGGGCAGGGCGCCCGCCGTGGTGGCGAGCACGAGCCGCCGGCCGGTCCCGGCCCGCCACGCTTCGAAGGCCGCGAAGGAGCGGTGCCGGGTGATCGCCACATGGTCAAGATAGTCGAGGCCGGAGCGGCGCAGGTGCCGGTCCGAGACGTCGAAGCCCGCCGGCTCCACGATCTCCACCGCGAGCCCCAGGCAGGCGGCCATGCGCAGCATCGTGCCGGTGTTCTGGGGGATGTCGGGGTGGTAGAGAGCGAGGCGGAGCATGGTCCCGGCCTTGTGGGGCGCAGGAGCCCCGCCGTCAAAGCGCGGGACCGGCCGCTCGGCCGGCAAACAGCGATGCCGAGGTCCGGCGGAGACGGCGGAACTTAAGCTCCGCCGGAACCTTATGGCGGCGCCACCTTCGTCCGCGGCCCTCCGTCCGAAAGACCTGACCCGATGCGCACCCCGCTCCTCGCCTCGGCCCTCCTGCTGGCCGGCCTCGCCACCGCCTCGGCGCAGAATGCCGACACCAACACGGACAGCGGCAAGGCCGCGGCCCCGGTGCCCGGGCAGCCCGCCACCATGGCCGACAACCTGCGCCCGACCTTCGTGGCCCAGACCCCCGACGACATGGTCGCCAGCAAGCTGATCGGGACGAGCGTGATCAACGGGGCCAACGAGACGATCGGCCAGATCGCCGATTTCGTCCTCGACCAGAAGGGAGCGGTGAAGGCCTGGATCATCGGGGTCGGCGGCTTCCTGGGCATCGGCTCGAAATACGTGGCCGTCGATCCCTCCGTGCTGAAGCTTGACCGCACCGACGGCAAGACGCTCCAGGCGCGCATCGACACGACCAAGGACCAGCTGCGGGCCGCCCCGGAATACGTCTATCTCGGCAAGGAGCCGCCAAAGGGCGCGGCCCCCGCCAGCCCGGCGGGCGAGCCGGCGCAGAAGCCCTGACGGATTCGAGAGGCGGCCCCGGGCCGGCTTGCCTCGGTGCGTGGTTCCGTGCTGTGCCAGCCTCCGCCCGGAGGTCGGAACCCGTCACATGCGCCGCGCCCTGATCCCGCTCCTCGCCTTCTGCCTCGGCCTCGTCGGCATCACCGGGGCGGCGGTGTTCGCGTTCCTGCCCGAGAAGGCGCCGGTGGGTGTGCCCGGCGTCGGCGGCCCGTTCACGCTGGTCGATCAGGACGGGCGCACGGTCACCGAGCGCGATTTCGCCGGGGCGACGCACCTCGTGTTCTTCGGCTTCACGCACTGCCCGGACGTGTGCCCGACGACCCTGCAGCAGGTCTCGGACGTGCTCGCCGCCCTCGGCCCGAAGGCCGCGCACATGCGCGTCGCCTTCATCACGGTCGATCCGGAGCGCGACGACCCGGCGAGCCTGAAGACCTACCTGTCGAGCTTCGACCCGCGCATCACCGGGCTCACCGGAAGCCCCGAGCAGGTCGCCGCCGCCGAGAAGGCGTATCGCGCCTACGCCCGCAAGGTCCCGGCCAAGGACGGGGACTATACGATGGAGCACACCGCCATCGTGTACGTGATGGATGCGCAGAACCGGTTCCTAGGCGCCCTGGATCTCTCGCGCCCGGCCGCCGACACCGCTGCGCAGCTCGCCAAGAAGATCTGAGGACGCTCGGGCGCGGCTCTAGAGCGTCATCCCGGCATGGAAGCGGTCGGGGGAGAGCGGCAGCAGGAACTGCACGCCGAAGCCGCCCTCGAAGTAGCGGACCAGCCGCCCCGGGGTGCTGCCCACCGTCACGGCGCAGCCGAGCGGCAGCGCCGCCGGGCAGGAGATCGCGACGCCCGACATCGAGATGTCGATGACCCGCGCCCGGATCTCGCGTCCGCCGTCGAGCCGCAGGACCACCGCGGTCTGGGTCGGCACGAGACGCTCGTGCGAGCGCCCCTCGGGCAGCCCCAGGATCTCCCGGTTGGCGAGCCATGTGAGCTGCGAGGCGAGCTTGTCGCGCTTGCGCGGGGTGGCGTTGAGCTGGACCGCGAAGCCGCCCTTGCACAGGCGGGCGATGACGCCCTCGATCCGGCCGATATGCTCCAGGTAGAGCACCACGCGCTCGCCGACCTCTCCCTGCACCGCGCAGGTCAGGCGCACGCCGCCGGGCGACATGTCCAAGGTCTGGCAGGGATATTCACGCCGGTCCGACAGCATGTAGCGCCCCAGCACGGCGACCCGGACGCGCTGGTGCCGGCGGTCGTCGGCGGCGCCGCGCGCATACTCGGCCACCCCGCGTAGCTCTGTTCCGGCGGTGGCGTCGACCGCGATCATCCCGAGATAGGCCCTGCGCCGCAACAATCGAACCCGCAGACTAGCCTCGGACCGTTACGAAACCCTTGTCCCGGCCGGAGCTGTATCGGCCGTGCCGACGGTTTGTCAGTCGATTCAAGCATCGGACGGCACATCCGACGCACTGCGCAAGTGTTCGTGATTCCGGAAAAATGAACCGGCCGAGTGAAATTCGGATCGGCCGGCCGAACTGCTCAGGCCCGGCCGCCGGCATGGACGAGGAGATGGCCGCGGCGCACCGGCCCAGGGTAGCCGGCGCTCGCGCGGGCGGCCGGCCGTGGCGGCGGGGTAGCCTCAGACCGGCGGCCGGGAAGGATACGCAGGGAGGTCGTCGCCGCGTCCACCAGCGGGCGCAGGCCGATCCAGGGCGGGGTGCCTTCGAGGCTCAGGGTGCCGAGCGCCCGGACCTGCGTGCGGCCGCGATGGCGCAGCGGCAGGAGCAGGAGTTCGAGGTCGGCCGCCTCGCCGGCCACGTTCGTGCCGCGCAGGCCCGCCACCACGCCGAGGGTGTCGTTGGCGACGATCTCGATGATCCGCCAGGGGTCCGGCGCCTGCGAGCCCCACAGCCGCGCGAAGGGTTCTCCCTTCAGTTCCCGGCCGTAGAGGGCGCAGACGCGCGTGCCCGCGAGCCGGATGGTCGCCGAGCGCGCAGCCATGTCGAGTTCCAGGATCAGGCTGTCGGCGAGGAGGTGCCGGATCTCGCCGGGCTCGATCTCGGCGCGTTCCGGCGCGGCGCGCTCTCCGCGCAGGCGCTCCCAATAGGTATGGAGCATGCGGCTCGTAGGATGCTTCATCGGTGTCCCGACTCTAAACGCCTCTGGTTCATCCCTGGCTCGATCTGGCACATCCGCGTGGCTGTGGCCGGCCGAACCGGGCGCTCACCGTCTCGGAGCGCACGGGCCGTGCCGTCCGACCCGGGACACCGCCGAGGCGGCGGGTCGAGGGTCGGCGTCGGCGACGCTTGGGGCCGAATCGCCGACCCGCCGCGGAACCGCGGCGGGAGACCTGCGCGAAGCGGTCGGATTTTACAACCGGTCGGGCCGGGCTGCCCGAATTCGGTCCGATACGGTCGACCGCCCCGTATTGACCGACGAGCTTCAATACGTCGCCGGGGCTTGCCCAGCCGCCCTAGCTCCCGACATGGTGCCGCGATGGATGCCTCCCCGAATTCCCGCGGCAGAGCCGCGTGCCCGTGTTCAACATGCCGGGGGTGGTGACGCTCTCGATCGGCCTGCTCCTGGCGGTCCAGGCGGTGCGCGAGTTCCTGCTGCCGGACACCTGGGACATCCGTCTCGTCCTCGATCTCGCGCTGGTGCCGGCCCGCTGGACCGTGTGGTTCGATCCCGGCAAGGCCTCCGAGGTGATCCGCGCGGCTGCCGACACCGGCGATCCCAGCCTGGAAGCCGCGCGCGAGGCCTTCGCCCGCTACATCGTGGGCGAGCACGCGCTCCAGCCCTGGACGCCGGTCACCTACGCGCTGCTGCACGGCTCGTGGATGCACGTGATCTTCAACAGCGTCTGGCTCGCCGCCTTCGGCTCGCCGGTGGCCCGCCGCTGCGGACCCTGGCGCTACGGGATCATCGCGCTCGCCGGCACGGCGGCCGGCGGACTGCTGCACGTACTGATTGATCCCCTGAGCGCGGGGCCGCTGGTCGGCGCCTCGGCGGGGATCTCGGCGCTGATGGCCGCCGCCGCCCGCTTCGTGTTCCAGCCGCCGGCCTCAGGCTACCGCGGCCCGCCCTGGCAATTGCCGGCGCACCGGCCAGCCGAGACGATTCCCGAACTCCTGCGCAACAGGACGGCGGTCTCCTTCCTGGTGATCTGGCTCCTGACCAACCTGCTCTTCGGCCTCGTCAGCATGCCCCTGGTGGGCGAGAACGCGGCCATCGCCTGGGACGCGCATCTGGGCGGCTTCGTCGTGGGCTTCCTGCTCTTCCCCCTGCTCGACCCGCGGGAGACGGGCCGGCCATGAGCACCTTGCCAACACGCCGGTTCAGTCACACACTCGCCACAATGTAAACGAGCCGGGGCCCACCCGGACGGCAGCGTAACGGGGGCGCCGCGGGCTGACGGCGCACCAGCCGCGTCAAGGGAGAGACCCAATGAACGTCGCACGCATCCTCGCCGAGAAGGGCAGCTCCGTCGTCACCGTGAGCCCCGACAAGGCCCTCGAGGAGGTGATCCAGATCCTCGCCGACAAGCGGATCGGCGCCCTCGTGGTGGCGCATGCCGACGGCTCCGTGGCCGGCATCATCTCCGAGCGCGACATCATGCGGGCGCTCGCCCAGCACGGGGGCTCGACCTTCGACGCGCCGGTCTCCGCGCACATGACCACCGAGGTCACCACCTGCACCAAGAGCGCGACGATCGAGGAGGTCATGGCGCTGATGACCGACGGCCGCTTCCGCCACGTGCCGGTCTGCGAGGACGGGCACCTGATCGGCTTGGTCTCGATCGGCGACGTGGTGGCGCGCAAGATCGCCACCGTCGAGGCGGAGCACCAGGCGCTGCGCGACTATATCACCACCGCGTAGGGGCGCCGGTCGGAGCGGACGGCCGGACGCGGCGGCCGCTCCACGAAAGCTACAGGCGGCATGGGCTCAGGGCCCGGACGTGCTCAGCTTCGGACTGAGCGGGGCGCGGGTCTCCTCCCCTGGGTGTGCCCCATCCGGACAGTTCTCCGCCCTCAACCCCGACCCCCTCGGGCTCGGGAGGGGGCGCGTCCCGCCCGCTCATCGGCGATGCGCTGCCCGCCTTCACGCCTTCGCGGGATCCAGCGTGACGTGCCAGAGGTCGGTGTCGGCCGCGTCCTTGAGGGTCACGGTCATCTGCTCGGTAGCGCCGTCGACCGCCACGTGGCCGAAGAACTGGTAGCCGGCGGCCGGCGACAGGTTCACCTGGCCCTTGTCGGGCGCCTTCACGAAGCGCAGCTGCGGCCCGAACGTGTTGTCGAGCGTGTTCGGCCCGAAGGTCCCGGCGTGCAGCGGCCCGGAGACGAATTCCCAGAACGGGTCGAAATCCTGGAACTGCGCCTTGTCGGGGTCGTAATAGTGGGCCGCCGTGTAGTGCACGTCGGCCGTCAGCCAGACCGTGTTGCGGATGCCCGCGCTCTTGATGAACCGGAGGAGGTCGGCGATCTCCAGCTCGCGCCCGAGCGGCGGCCCGTCGCCGTGCGCCACGGCCTCCGAGCCGAAATTGCGGTCGACGTCGTAGGTCACCACGAGGCCGAGCGGCATGTCGGCGGCGATCACCTTCCAGGTGGCGCGGGAATCGAGCAGCGCCTGCTTGAGCCACGCCAACTGCTTGGGTCCGAGGAAGTAGGCGTCGGGGCCGTATTCCGTCTGCCGGTTCTCGCCGTTCGGGCCGCGGTAGGAGCGCATGTCGAGCATGAACACGTCGACGAGCGGGCCGTAGGCGATCTTGCGGTAGACGCGGCCGGGCTCGGCCGGCTCGAAGCGCATCGGCATGTATTCGTGGAAGGCGCGTGACGCGCGCAGCTGCAGGGCCAGCACGTTCGGGTCGGTGTATTTCTTCTTCAGGTGCTCGGCCCGGGTCAGCGGCTCGCCCGGCCACCAGTTGTTGGTGACCTCGTGGTCGTCCCACTGCGCCAGGATCGGGATGGCGGCGTTCATCGCCAGCACGTTCCGGTCGGTGAGATTGTATTTGTGGCGGCCCCGGAACTCCGCGAGCGTCTCGGCGGGCTTCGAGACTTCCTCGGTCACGCGGTTGCGCCACAGGCTGCCGTCCGGCAGCTTCACCTCGACCTGGATCGGCCCGTCGGCATAGATCGTGTCGCCGGAATGGATGAAGAAGTCCGGCCGGTTCTTCAGGATGGCGGAGTAGATCGTCATGCCGCCGCGGGCCTCGTCGATGCCCCAGCCCTGGCCGGCCGTGTCGCCCGACCAGCAGAACGACACCGAGCGCTTATCCGCCGGCGCGGTGCGGAACCGCCCGATCTGCCCCTGGCCGACGATGGTCGGCGCGGCGATGTCCTGAAGGCGGACCCGGTAGAACACGTCCTGGCCGGCCGGCAGCCCGGTCAGTGCCACCTTCACGGTGCCGTCGGTCTCCGGCAGCGCGTCGGCGAAGACGCCGCCGCGGATGTCGGAGAAGCTCTCGGTGGTCGCCCACTCGATGATCGCTCGGGCGGGCCGATCGGCGCGTGCCCAGACCACCGCCGAGTCGGTCCCGACATCGCCCGATTGAAGCCCGTGGGTCAGGACCGGCCGGTCGGCGGCGCGGCTCAGCCCGGGGCGCCCGAGGCCGGAGGCCAGCCCGACGAGGCCGGCGCCTCCGGAGAGCAGGATCTGGCGGCGACTCGCAGACATTGGAAACCCTCTAGCGTAGCGGGCGCCCATCGCAGGCGGTCACGACAGCCGGATGACGCTCCTATGCGCGCGCCGCCGCCCCCTCCAGCACGGCACGGATCCGGGGCAGGGCGGCCCGGGCGGCGCGGTGCCCGAGGGCGATGCCCTCCGCGGCGCGGTGGAAATCGAACAGCCCGAAGGCGGCGAGATCCGGGCCGATAGCCACATCGGGCGGGTCGCGCTCCAGACGCGCCCGGGAGATCCGGTCCTGGGTGGTGTTGAAGGCGTCGAGCACCACCCGGGCGATGCCCGGCACGGAGATCTGGGACTCGGGACGGCCGAAACCCGGCAGGCGTCCGCGGATCACCTGCAGGAAGCCCCGGCGCGGGGGCGGATGCGGCGCCTCGCGCACCACCGGGCCGCCGGTGTCGCCGTTGAGGTTCACGCAGATGACCAAGCCGGCGCCCAGCGCCCGGGCGAGCGCCACTGGCACTGGGTTGACCAGGGTCCCGTCCATCAGCACGCGGCCCTCGTGGGCCACCGGTGGGAACAGGCCGGGAATCGCGTAGGAGGCGCGCACCGCGTCCACCGCCGCGCCCTCGGTCAGGCTGACCTCGTGGCCGGTCCCGTACTCGGTGGCGACGCAGCCGAAGCGGATGGGCAGCGTCTCGATCCGGCGCTCGCCGAGATCCGCGGCGAGTCGCTGGCGCAGGCGGTTACCGGCGATCAGGCCGGAGCCCGGCAGCTGCGGGTCGATGAGCCCGACCACCCGGCGCCGGGTCAGCGCCCGCGCGAAGGCTTCGAGCCGGTCGAGCCGCCCGGCCGCGTAGCAGGCGCCGACCACCGCGCCGATGGAGCAGCCCGCCACCACGGTCGGATGGATCCCGCCCTCTTCGAGCGCCCGGATCACCCCGATATGGGCCCAGCCCCGGGCGGAGCCGCCGCCCAAGGCGAGCCCGACCCGCGGGCCGGCGCTCGGCGGGGGGCGGACCGGCTCGACGGTCCCGGGGAGGAAATGCGACTCGGCCGCTTCGCCTTGCCACCGGGTGGCAAGGGGCCGGCTCATCGCCCGGCGGCCTTCAGGACGACCCGGCCGTCCGGCTCCCGGACGACGCTGCGGTAGAAGCAGTCCCGCCGGCCGGTATGGCAGCAGCCGCCGTCGCCGCCGACCGCGACGCGGATCAGAAGCGCGTCCTGATCGCAATCGACCCGCATCTCGAGGACGCGCTGGATCTGCCCGCTGGTGGCACCCTTGTGCCAGAGCTCGCCCCGCGAGCGCGACCAGTACCAGGCCTCCCCGGTCTCGATGGTACGCGCCAGCGATTCGGCGTTCATGTGGGCAAGCATCAGCACACGCCCGTCATGCGCGTCGACCGCGATGCAGGTGATCAGCCCGTCCCGGTCGAAGCGCGGCGTGAAGGCCATGCCCTCCTCGATCTCGGCGCGGGTGCCGGGGGATCGAAAGCGCTGTCGCTGCCGGTCATGGCGCCGAGGATCGTCCGGGACGTTACTTGGCGCCGCCGCGCACGAGCGTCAGGAAGCGGACCTGCTCGTTGGCGTCGTTTTTGAACACGCCGCGGAACTGGCTGGTGATGGTCGAGACGCCGGCCTTCTGAACGCCGCGCATCGCCATGCAGAGGTGCTCGGCCTCCACCATCACGGCGACGCCGCGGGGCTTGAGGATGCTCTCGATCACGTCGGCGATCTGGGCGGTCATGGTCTCCTGCGTCTGCAGGCGGCGGGCGAAGGTGTCGACCAAGCGGGCGAGCTTCGAGAGACCGACCACGCCCCGGGTCGGGTAATAGGCGATGTGGGCGAGCCCCATGAACGGCACCATGTGGTGCTCGCAATGGGAGTGGAACGGGATGTCGCGCACCAGCACGATGTCCGAGTAGCCCTCGACCTCCTCGAAGACACGCTCCAGCAGCTTCTCGGCATCGACGCCGTAACCGCCGAACAGCTGCTCGTAGGCCTTCGTCACCCGGGCCGGGGTATCGCGCAGGCCCTCGCGGCTCGGATCGTCGCCGGCCCAGCGCAGGAGCGTGCGCACGGCGGCCTCGGCCTCCGCGCGGCTCGGGCGGCCGGTCTCGATGCCCTCCGGGACGCGGGTCACGGAGGCAGGCTCCGGCGCGATCTCTACGGAACGGCTGTCATCCACCGGTCGATTGTCATTGCGCATGCCTGTCAGACCTTGCCCGTCGAGACCGTTCCGGTCGAACGCCTGGCCGTCGCCCTGGTAGGAGAGGGATTTGAGCGCGGCATCCATGGCATCTCCGGCCCGCGCGATGCGGGACTTCATCGGGGTGCTGTCGGGCTTGGCATACATCGTCGGATCGCGTCGGGCTTTGGAGGGAAGATCCCGGGCTCGAAAAGGTTTCAAGCCGGCGCCCCGGGTAGACTAGAGCTGTGGGAACCACCTTGGCCGTGGGCGCGACCCTGGTCGACGGCGCGCCTCCTCGCGAAGCGGCCGTAGGGGGCCTATATCATCGTTCGCGGGGCAACGCGCAATGCGCGAGCCGCGCGGCAGATTCCCGAAGGGATTCGCGCTCCCGGCCGAGGACCCGATGCTCGACGACATCTACAACCGCCGTATCCTCGAACTCGCCGCCGACATCCCGCGGCTCGGCCGCCTGAAGAAGCCGGATGCCAGCGCCACCGCGCATTCGCGCCTGTGCGGCTCCACCGTGACGGTCGATCTCGTGCTCGGCGAGGACGGCCGGGTGGCCGATTTCGCCCACGAGGTCCGGGCCTGCGCCCTGGGTCAGGCGTCCTCGTCGCTCATGGGCCGGCACGTGGTCGGGGCTACGGAAGAGGAGCTGCGCGGCGTCCGCGAGACCATGCGGGCGATGCTCAAGGAGAACGGCCCGGCGCCCGAGGGCGCCTGGGCGGACCTCGCGGTGCTGGAGCCGGTCCGGGAGTTCAAGGCGCGCCACGCCTCCACGCTGCTGACCTTCGACGCCGTGGTGGACGCCCTCGACCAAATTGCCGCCAAGCGGCAGGCTGCCGCCTGAGCCGATGATGCGGCGCGCCGCCCACTGGGCGATTCGCACCTATCAGCTCACCCTGTCGGGCCTGATCGGCCGCCAGTGCCGGCATTGGCCGAGCTGTTCCGAGTACACCGATAGCGCGATCACCCGGCACGGGCTCTGGCCGGGCGGGTGGATGGGGCTCGCCCGGATCTGCCGCTGCGGACCGTTCGGCACCCACGGGATCGACCTCGTGCCGGAGCGGCTGCCGGAGGGCGCGGTCTGGTACCGCCCCTGGGCCTATGCCCGCTGGCGTGGTGTCGAGGCGCCGCCCTCACCGTTTGCCTGCGAGGCGGTGGCGGAGAGGTCCCAGGCCGAGACGCGCTGAGTTGCCCGCGTTCCTGTTTTGTTTCACGTGAAACAGGCCGCGGTGGGTTCGCCATGTTCGGGTGGTACCACCCATCCCCCTCATCCTGAGGTGCGGGGAAGCCGCCTCGAAGGAGCCCTCCGGAGGCCCCCTGCGATCCCTGGACGCCTCCTTCGAGGCCCGCTGGCGCGGGCACCTCAGGATGAGGTCGGGCGTTGGACAGCCGCTCCCGGTCTGTCTGCCATCGTCACGCCGCGCGGTTGGCGGCCAGTCGCTCGGCGAACTCGATCGCCTCGATCAGGCTGCGCTCGTTGGCGATGCCCTTGCCGGCGATGTCGAAGGCGGTGCCGTGATCGACCGAGGTGCGGATGATCGGCAGCCCCAGGGTGATGTTCACGCCCGACAGGTCCATCCACTTGCCGGTGGCCGGGTCGATCTCGAAGCCCAGCAGCTTGACCGGGATGTGCCCCTGGTCGTGATACATGGCGACGACCGCGTCGTACTGGCCGGCGCGCAGCTTCACGAACACCGTGTCGCCCGGCACAGGCCCGTGGATGTCGAGCCCGTCGGCGTTGGCTTTCTCGATCACCGGGGTGCTGACATCGATGTCCTGGCGCCCGAACAGGCCGCCCTCGCCAGCATGGGGGTTCAGCGCGGCCACCGCGATCTTCGGCTTTGCAAGGCCGAGGCCCTTCAGGGCCTTGTCGGTGAGGTCGATGACGAGGCGCAGGCGCTCCGGGGTCAGGCGCTTCGGCACGTCCTCCAGCGCCACGTGGGTGGTGACGTGCGAGACCCGCATGTTGCCGTGGGCGAGCATCATCACCGAGCCGCGCACGCCGGTCAGCTCCGCCAGCATCTCGGTGTGGCCAGCATAGTGGTAGCCGGCCTTGTTGAGCGCCTCCTTGTTGAGCGGCGCCGTGACGATGCCGCCGATCCGGCCCGCCATCGCGAGGCGCACCCCGGCCTCGATCGCCTTGTAGGCGAAGCGCCCGCCATCGGCGGAAAGCCGGCCCGGCTCGATCGGCGCGCCCTCCGCATCCGCCTGGAGGCAGCAGAGGGCCGGCCAGTCGCCGTCCTCGGAGACCTCGGGAATGCGCTCGGGGAGAAGGCCGAGCGCCGCCTCGGCCCGGTGCAGGGCCGGGGCGCTGCCGATGACCATGAGGCGCAGGGTCCCGGCGGCGATGCGGTCCTTCAGCCGGGCGGCGGCCTTGACGATGATCTCCGGGCCGATGCCGGCGGGATCACCCATGGTAATGGCCAGATGTGGGGTCACGGGTCGCTCCTGTCGGGCGTCAAACCATTGCGTTGAAGTAGATCGCGCCAGACGCCGTCCGTTCCGAAGGCGCCGGATTTCGAGATCACCGCGAGCCCGTCCCAGCGCCCGCCCCGTATGGTTGAGCGGGGCAGGCCCGGGATGATCTGGCCGGTGACGTCAAGGCGTTCGACCGAGAGTGCGAGACAGAGCGCCTTCAGGGTCTCGCCGCCGGCCACCAGCAGCGTGCCGGGCCTGGCGATCCGGCCGATCACGCCCGCGAAGGCTTTCGCGATCTGGTCCGCCGCCGCCTCTCGGGCGGTGCCGTCCGGCAGGGCGAGGCTCGCAAGCACGACGCCGTCCCGTTCGAGGCGTTCCGCGATGGGCGCGGCATGGTCGCGGTCGTCATGGGGCAGGACCAGCTTGTACCGGCCGCAGGCCGCGAGCTGGGAGGCGGTTTCCGGCCGGTCGGAGCCGAACAGGCCGAGCACCGGACCGGCGAGCCGATCGTCGCTCGGTGCATCCACGCCCCGCGCCAGGGCCGCCGCGAGGCCGCCGCTGCCGCACCACAGCACCGGCCCGTCGCCGTCGAGGGCCGCGATGCGGGCGAGCTCGGCGTCGCTGGACGCATCGTAGACCGCGACGCCCGTCACCGGGCCGTCGGCGACCGAGGCCCGGCGCGCCGGCAGCCCGACCGCCCGCAGCGCCTCGGCAATGTCGCCGGAGACCGGGGCCCAGCCACCGTCGCGCCGGGCGAGCTGGCGCCCCTCCTCCGTGCGGCGGCCCTGATAGGGGAAGGCGGGCGCGACGATGCAGCGTTCCCAGGCGCTGGCCCGGATCACCGCAGCGAGTTCCGCCGCCCAGGGGCCGCGCAGGAGGCTGTCGACCTTCTTGAAGGCGATGTCGGCCCCGTCGAGGCGCGGGGCCAGATCTCCGACGATCCGGGCAGACGCCTCCGCGCTGCGTTCGCGGGTCCCGGAATCGATCGCCAGGCACCCGGAGGCACCTTCCGGCAGGATCTCCGGCCACACGACCGGGATCGGCCCGCACAGGCCGGTGAAGCCGGCCGCCGTATCGAGGGTGCCGGTCAGGTCGTCGGCGATGAGGCGCAGGCGGGTCATGGCAGCAGGGTGATGGGAGTGCGACCCGGTTCTGATCCGGAACTTGTTGTAAAGTTATCAGAGCCCATACCGACGATGCGGTCCCGCGATCAAGCACGATGCATCGCTGGGCCGGCTTCCAGTGACAGATCGAGGAGCCGTCCCTCGAACAGACGGTCGCGGGAGCCGCGGATATGCGCGGACATGCGGGCGCGGGCCCCCTCGGCATCCCGGTCGCGGATCGCCGCGAAGATCTCGCGATGCTCCTCCAGGACCGTGCGCAGGCCGGAATCCGGGCCGAGCAGGGCGAGGCCGTGGGTCCTCATCCCCACCGCGATATGCGCTTGCAGCGCCTGCATCGAGGCCGCGTAGTAGTGGTTGTTCGAGGCGGCCGCGATCGCGTGATGGAAGGCGAAATCCGCGTCGTCCCGGTGCTGCTCCTGGCGGGCGGCGATGCCGAGCAGATCGAGCGCCGCCTCGATCCGGCCGAGGGCCGCCGCGTCGCGGCGGGCCGCCGCGTGGAAGGCCGCCTCCGGCTCGATGGTCAGGCGGAACTCGTAGCAGCGCTGGATGTCGGCGATGTTCTCCACCGGCGCGAAGCCCAGCGCCCGGCTCGCCTCGCGCGGCCGGACGAAGCTGCCGGCACCCTGCCGCGATACGATCACCCCCTCGCGGCGCAGACGGTCGAGAGCCGACCGCACCACCGGACGCGAGACCTGGAAGTGGGCCGCGAAATCGTGCTCGCTGGGCAGCCGCGCGTTGGGGCCGTAGAGTCCGTTCGCGATGCCCGTGAGGATCGCCCGATAGATGCCGTCGGCCAGGGCCGCCGGCCTCGCCGGGGCCGGGGCGCCTCCGTCCAGGCCAGCAGCCTCCCCTGAGCATGGCAGGGTTGACGACATCCGAGAGCGACTCCGTGCGTGCTGCGCCAAGTCATCGATGAAGGCGCCGCCTTGTCAACACGTTGGCGGCCGCAGCCCCGTGTTGCGCCCACTTGTCGAAAGGTTGTAGCAGGCGCCCGGGGGGATGGCGGGTGTCAGGCTCGGGACAGGGCGGCACCGGAGGACGACCCATGCAGATTCCGATCAAGCGTTCGCTGGAGCGCGTCCCTGGCGGCCTGATGGTGGTGCCGCTGTTCCTCGGCGCGATCCTCCACACGCTCTTTCCCAACACCGCGACCTTCTTCGGCTCGTTCACCGGCGCGCTGTTCAACGGGGCGCTGCCGATCCTGGCGGTGTTCTTCGTCTGCATGGGCGCGGGGATCGATTTCCGCGCCACCCCGGCCATCGCCCGCAAGGGCGGCGTCCTGCTGGCCGCCAAGGTCGGCGTCGCGGCGATCATGGGCGTGGTGTTCGGCCATATCCTCGGCGAGTCGCCCGTGGTCGGCGGCGCCTTCGCGGGGCTCTCGACACTGGCGATCGTCGCCGCGATGAACGACACCAATGGCGGGCTCTATCTCGCCCTGATGGGCCAGTTCGGCCGCCCGAAGGATGCGGGCGCCTACGCGATCATGAGCCTCGAATCCGGCCCGTTCCTGACCATGGTGACGCTGGGCCTCGCGGGTCTGTCGGCCTTCCCCTGGCCGACCCTGGTGGGCAGCATCCTGCCGCTGCTGATCGGCATGGTGCTGGGCAACCTCGACCGCGACATGCGCGCCTTCCTGTCGGCGGCCGCCCCGGTCATGATCCCGTTCTTCGCCTTCGCCCTCGGCTTCGGGCTCGACCTCGCCAAGATCTGGCAGGCGGGCCTCCTCGGGATCGGGCTGGGGGTCGCCGTGGTCGCGATCACGGGCGCGGTCCTGTTCGTCGCCGACCGGCTCACCGGCGGCAACGGCGTTGCTGGGGTGGCCGCCGCCTCCACGGCGGGCAATGCCGCCGCCGTGCCGGCGCTCATCGCGGCCGCCAACCCGGCCTACGCGGAGGCTGCCGGCCCCGCCACGGTGCTGGTTGCCGCGAGCGTCGTGGTCTCGGCGCTGCTCGTGCCGCTGCTGACCGCCTTCGTGGCGGCCCGGGTCCAGCCCGAGGTGGAACAGATCGAACCGCTGCTCGACTCGGTCCCGCAGCCCGCGCCGACCGCGCACTGATCGCCCGCGAACCGTAGTTGCCCGCCCCTTCCGGGGGCGGCAACCGAACTCGGTGAGCTCCGGTTGTCTCTCCAGACAGCCCGGCGAGGCCGCGGCGCATCGGGATTTCAGGCGGGCAGAGCATGTCGATCGAATCCAGAGGCAAGACGCATATCGACATCTACGATCGCGCCACGCGGGAGGCGTGGGCGCAGCGTTTCGGCGTCAGCGAGGAGCAGCTGCGCAAGGCGGTCACGATGGTCGGAAGCCGGATCACCAGCGTGGCCGCCTATCTCGACAAGCCGGCCTCCTGAGGCGGCGGGCGGCACCGACGTGAAGCTCGATTCCCATGCCTCCCTGGGGCCCTCAGCCTCGGGACACCAGCCCCTTCCTCCCGGGTCATCGTCCGTGCCAGACGACAAGAACGAGCCTGCCCCGGCCCGGGCGCCGGATCCCATCACCTTCGAGCAGATCCGAGAGCGCGCCTACGAATTGTGGGAGCGCAATCACCGGCCCGAGGGATTCGAGATCGAGTTCTGGTTGCTGGCCGAGCGGGAGCTGCGCAACGAGCGCGAGCGCCAGATTTCCGCTGACGCGCCGGGATCGTCCAAGCCCGACCCGAAACCGCAATAGCGATCCGCCGGTTCCGGCTTGCGCCTTGCGCGGCTTCGCGCGATGCGAGAGCGTCGGTACCGGGAGCGGAGCAGGGCGGACGGCGTGCGCCGGAGCCGACCGTTGACGGCCGCCTGCCATCCGCCCCGGCCTGTCACCCGTGGATCCAGAGCGCCGGGAATCCTTCGTGGAGCCCCTTACCCTGACCCGTCGAAGTCTCGCCGGAACCGATCCCCGCGGTACCAGGGCCGCCGCATCCGCGGACGGCGCAATGGCCCGGGCGGGATCCGGGCCGGCAGCCCCGAGCGCGCCCGGTGCGCTCGCATCCGCGTCGGTCTCGCAGTCGGATCTCGGGCCGCGGCTGACACTGCACGCCATCGACAATTTCCATGGCACGCCCGCGGCCGGCATGGTGTGCGACCTGTCCCGGCGCGAGGGCGATACCTACACGCCGATCACGACGGTCGTCACGGCCATCAACGGCCGCCCGGCCGAACCGCTCCTCGTGGACGCCGCCCTCAAGACCGGCCATTACGAGCTGCTGATGCATGTCGAGGCCTACTTCGCTGCGCTCGGCGTGAAACTGCCGAGCCCGAACTTCCTCGGTCTCGTGCCGATCCGCTTCCAGATCCGCGACGCCGGCCAGAGCTACCACCTGCCGGTGCTGTTCACGCCCTGGGGCTACGCCTACTATCGCGGCAGCTGACCCCGTCCCGCGCCCATCCGTCCCGGATATCGAACCCATGGCCGGCATATCGACACACGTCCTCGACACCGATCGCGGGCGGCCCGCCGCCGGCATCCGCATCGACTTCTCCGTCCTGGAAGGGGAGACGTGGCGGCTCGTGAAGAGCGTGGTCACCAATGCGGACGGGCGGACCGACACGCCCATCCTGGCGGCCGACGAGGCCAAGGTCGGCCAGTACCAGCTGGCCTTTCATGTCGAAGATTACTTCAGGGGCCGCTCCGGGACTGCCGAGAGCGACATCTTCATCGACAATCCCGTGGTGCGCTTCGCGATCTTCGACCCGACGCAGCATTATCACGTGCCGATGCTGTGCGCCCCCGGCAGCGTCACCACCTACCGCGGCAGCTGAACCCGTGCCCGACCTCGCGGCGATCAACCGGATGGAGGCGGAGCCCTTCGAGGCTCTCCTCGGGGGCGTGTTCGAGCACGCCGCCTGGGTGGCGCGGGCCGCCTGGGAGCGGCGCCCGTTCGCCAGCATCGCGGACCTGCATGGCGCGATGATGGAGGCGGTGCGCGCTGCGCCGGGGCAGACGCGCCGTGCCTTCCTCAACGGGCACCCGGAGCTCGCCGGCCCCGAGGTGCGGGCGCGAAGCCTGACGGCGGATTCGGCGAGCGAGCAGGGCAGCGGCGGCCTCGACCGCATGACCGAGACCGAAGCGGCGGCCTTCGACCGCCTGAACGCGGCCTATCGCGCGCGGTTCGGCTTTCCCTTCATCATCGCAGTGCGGGGACGCAGCCGGGCCGAGATCCTCGCGGTGTTCGAGGGTCGGCTCGACCGCGACCAGGCGGCCGAAGAGGCGACCGCCCTCGACGAGGTGGCGCAGATCACCCGCCTGCGCCTGGATCGCCTGATCGACGCCTGAGGCCGCCGGCGGCTCAGGCCGCCGCGATGGCCGCCCGGGCGTCCTTGATGGCCGCCTCAAAGGCGACGAAGGCCGTGGTCGCCTCGTCCCAGGCCTGGGCGCGGACATGGCGGATCAGGGCCGCGGCCTGCTCGCGGGCCCGTGCCAGGGGCGCCTCGATGGCGGCCGGCCGGGTCGGATCGGCCGCAACGCCCGCCGGCGGCTTGTCGGCCGAGCGCATGCCGACCAGGGTCGCCGCGATGGCGCGGCGCCAAGCGGCGCAGTCGGCCGGAAGGCGGCCCACGCGCTGCTCCACCGAATCCCCCTTCTGCCGATCGAGCAGAGTGCGGCCGAGATCCTCGATCTGCTCCAGCTGGGCCAGGGCTTCGCCGATCTCCCGGCGCGCCTTGTCGGTGCCTTCCGCGATGCGGCCGACATTCCGGGCGATGTCGCCCGTGGCCTGCATCTGCTGGCTCAGGATCTCGGAGGCCTCGCGCATCTGCGTCGCGACGTTCGCGACGGCGCCGCTCTCCGCCTCGACCCGGGCATTGGCCCGCATCATCGCGGCGGCGCCGGTCTCGACTGCGCTGCGGCTGCGGGTGACCGCCGCCTGCATCGCCGCCATCTCCTCGCGCAACCCGCTCACGCGGGCGCGGATCTCGTCAGTCGCCTTGGCGGTCTGCGCCGAGAGCGTCTTCACCTCGGCGGCGACTACGGCGAAGCCGCGGCCGGCCTCCCCGGCGCGGGCCGCCTCGATGGTGGCGTTGAGCGCCAGCAGGTTAGTCTGGGCCGAGATCGCCGCGATGGTGCCGGCCATCTCCTCGATCCGCAGGGCCGCCGTGGAGAAGCTGTCGAGCCGGCTGCCGATCTCCTCGGTGCCCTCCTCGATGCCGCGCATGCCCTCGGTGGCGCGATGGAGATCACCGACGCAGGTGGCGATGCCGGCGCGGGCGGTCTCGGCGGTCTCGGCGGCCGAAGAGGAGCGAGCCGCGATCTCGCCCGTGGTGGCGGCGAGTTCCTCACTGGCGGCCGCGATCAGGCGCGCCTGCTCGGCGGTGCCGGAGGCGTCGTGGGTCATCCAGCCGATGGAGGTCCCGGCATCCGAGGCCGCAGCCGAGAGCCGCGCCATGAGGGACAGCCACTCGCGATCGAAGGCCGAAGCGGTCTCAGGCTGCGGGTCCGGATGCGCCGGCGCCACCACAGGCGCCTCGACCGGGGCGCTGGCGGTCACCGGGGATCCGGCCGCGCCTGGGTCATGGCGCTTGCGGCGCAAACTGAACATGCGGGTGCCCTCCCAAAAATCACTTCGGGAGTGAGGCTCGCATAAAATCTTCAATCAATGGTGAAAGGTAAACTTCGTCTTCCGCGATCGATCAAAGGTCTGCGTTTTTGGCCGGCTTACTGAATGCTGGCGCTCGGTGCCCCCGGACTGAAGTTCATCCGGGGGCGCGGGCCTCATTCACCCGTCAATGCGGCCTTGGTGCGGGACCACCAGCCGGCGCGCTTCGGCCGGTCCGGATCGGCGGGGGTGTCAGCACCACGGCCACGGGCTCGGGCGCCGGAGCGGGTTCGGGCGCCGCGGCAGGAGGAACGGACGAATCCCGCGACTCCGGTGCGGTCGTTTCCGGGGCGGACGCGGCCGGCCCATCCAGCACGGTGTCGCCGCGCGCCGCTGCAGGTTCGGGCTCGACCGCTTCCGCTACGGCCTGCGCGCTCACCGGCTCTTCGGCCGGCAGGGCGAGGGCATCGCCCGCCGCCTCCGGGGCCTCCTCGGTCTCGGCGGCCTCACGGGTGCGGCCCTCGCCGCGCCCACGCCCGCCCCGGCGACCGCGTCGACGGCGGCGGCCGCCCTCGTCCTCGCTGCGGGCTTGCTCGTCCTGGCCGGCCACGGTCTCCCCGGCCTCCTCGGACGCGGCCGCGATGGCCGGCTGCGCGGGCTCGCCGGCAGGTTCATCGGTCCCGGCCGGCTCCTCGCCGTCCCAGTCCTCGTCCCGGCCGTTCTCCTCCTGGCGCCCGCCCTCCTGGCGGTCCTCCTCGGCGCGACCTTCCTGACGACCACCGCGACGCCGGCGGCGGCGGCGGCGGCGACGGCCCTCACCCTCCTCGCGCGACCCGTCCTCCCGCGCCTCGGCGGAGCTCTCCTCGGCCTCGCCCTCGGCCTCCGCCTCGAGCCTCGTCGGCCTCCTCATCCTCGTCCTCGAACTCCATGGCGGGCGAGATCGCCTGGGCGCGCACGCCCGTCACCGGACCTTCCGCCCGCTGCGCCGGCTCGCCGCGGTCGAGCTGGAACGCCGCGGTGGCGGCCAGCCGCTCGTCGGCCGCGATCGTGATGGTCACGCCGAACCGCGTCTCCAGCTCGCGCAGGTGCCCGCGCTTCTGGTTGAGGATGTAGAGGGCGACCTCGGTGCGGGTGCGCAGGACGAGATTGTGGCTCGCCGACTTGAGCAGCGCCTCCTCGATGGAGCGCAGGATGTGCAGCGCCACCGACGAGGTCGCGCGCACGAAACCCGAGCCGCCGCAATGGGCGCAGGGGATCGAGGAGGATTCGAGCACGCCGGTGCGGATGCGCTGGCGGCTCATCTCCAAGAGGCCGAAGGGCGAGATCCGGCCCACCTGGATGCGGGCGCGGTCGTTCTTCAGGCACTCGTTGAGCTTCTTCTCGACGGCGCGGTTGTTCCGCTTCTCCTCCATGTCGATGAAGTCGATGACGATCAGGCCCGCGAGGTCGCGCAGGCGCAGCTGGCGGGACACCTCCTCGGCGGCCTCCAAGTTCGTCTTGAGGGCGGTGTCCTCGATGTCGTGCTCGCGGGTGGCGCGGCCGGAATTCACGTCGATCGAGACCAGCGCCTCGGTCGGGTTGATGACGAGATAGCCGCCCGACTTCAGCGAGACGTGGGTGGAGAACATCGCGTCGAGCTGCTGCTCGATGCCGTAGCGGGCGAAGATCGGCGTCGGGTCGCGGTAGGGCTTCACGACCTTGGACTGGCCGGGCATCAGCATCCGCATGAAGTCCTTGGCCTCGCGGTAGGCGTCCTCGCCGGCGACCAGAACCTCGTCCAGATCCTTGTTGTAGAGGTCACGGATGGCGCGCTTGATCAGCGAGCCCTCCTCGTAGACCAGCGCGGGCGCCATCGAGGTCAGGGTCAGTTCGCGGACCGACTCCCACAGGCGCATCAGGTACTCGAAGTCCCGGGCGATCTCCTGCTTGGAGCGCGACGCGCCGGCGGTGCGCAGGATTACGCCCATCCCCTCCGGCACCTCCAGGTCCTGCACGACCTCCTTGAGGCGCTTGCGGTCGGCGGCCGAGGTGATCTTTCGCGAGATGCCGCCGCCGCGGCCGGTGTTCGGCATCAGCACCGAGTAGCGCCCGGCGAGCGACAGGTAGGT
Source organism: Methylobacterium sp. P31 (assembly GCA_050632875.1). Taxonomy (GTDB): domain Bacteria; phylum Pseudomonadota; class Alphaproteobacteria; order Rhizobiales; family Beijerinckiaceae; genus Methylobacterium. The sequence continues at coordinate 1,865,362 of JBODSC010000001.1, forward strand.
GGTGAGCGCCGCACCCTTCGTGCCGCGCTCCTCCTTGACCACCTGCACCAGGATGATCTGGCGGCGCTTGATCACCTCCTGGATCTTGTACTGGCGGCGGTAGTGACGGGGCCGCTCGGGGATCTCGGCCAGCGCGTCGCCGTTGCCGCCGACCTGGGCGATCTTGGGCTCGGCGTCCGGATCGTCGGATTCCTCGTCCGAATCCTCATCCGACTCCTCGTCGGACTCGTCCTCGTCGTCCTCCGACTCGTCCTCGTCCTCGTCTTCATCCTCGTCGTCGGAGTCCTCGTCCTCCGACTCGTCCTCGTCGGACAGGTCTTCGGCCTCTGCGCCGGCCGAACTGTGGTAGGCCGAAGCCTCGGTCGCATCCTCGGCGACGGTCTCGGCGGATACATCGGCGGGCGCCTCGGCCACGGTCAGCGCCTCGGCCACGGCGATCACGGTCTCAGGCTGGACCGTGCCGTCGTGCTCGGGGGCGGGCTTGTCGCGCTGCGCCTCGGCCGGGGTCTCGGCCGCCGGCGCGGCGATATCACCGGCGGCGGTCTCGGAGGCGAGGGCCTCCTGCACGGCCTCGGGATTTTCCGCGAGCGTATCCGGCAGGACAGCCGGAGCGGTCCCGGCCTCTACGGCCTCATGGTTCTCATGGCCCTCGGCATGATCGGTAGCTTCGTGCCCCTCGGACGCATCCGCGGTGCTCACCGTCTCGTCGGTGTGGCGGGAACGGGCCTCGGCCCGGCGGCCCCGGGAGCGGCGCGACGAGCGGCGGCGGCGCTCCTCGCGCTCGCGGTGCTCCTCGGCGTCGCGGGCCTCCTCCTCGAGGAGCGCCTGCCGGTCGGCGAGCGGGATCTGGTAGTAGTCGGGATGGATCTCGTTGAAGGCCAGGAAGCCGTGGCGGTTGCCGCCGTACTCCACGAACGCCGCCTGGAGCGACGGCTCCACGCGGGTGACCTTGGCGAGGTAGATGTTGCCGCGCAACTGGCGCCGGTTGGCGGCTTCGAAGTCGAACTCCTCGACCCTAGATCCGTGGACCGTGACGACCCGGGTCTCTTCCGGGTGCATCGCGTCGATCAGCATTTTGTTGGCCATGTCGGACTCTCGGCATGGCGGCCGACGTCGTTCTCCGTGCCCGTGGTCCCGGCGGCGCTTCGCCCGACATCAATGCTGTCGGGCGCGGTGCCGGCCTCGTCGCCGAGGCGGATGGGTTCGAGGGGAAATTGCCGTCAACCGCCGGTCGGCACCTGGGGCGCCTGGGGTTGAACCTGGCCGGGTCAAGGGACGGACCGGTGCGACGCACCTCATGCGCCTCCGGGGCACGCGCAGCGCTCTGCTGGGCCGTGCGTCCGTCCATCCTGGTCCCGACCTCGCGAAACAATCTCGGCCGGATCGGACCGGCCGTGAATTCCTGGGTGCGGCGGAGGATCCGCCGCGTCGTGCGACACCTGCCCGACCGGGGAGGACACCCGTCGCCGCCAGAGGGGCCGACAGAGCCCACCGCGACACCGCGTCCGTTTTCACGAGGAATTCGGCCGCGTCCGCGGGCCGCTGCGGCGGCCGGCGGGACCGGAAAGGGGTCGGTATCTTTACAGACCGCCGCGCGGATTTGGCAAGGGTCAACCGTGAACTGATGTCACGGGCGCGTCACGGGTTCGGGCGAAGGTCAGCCGTCTTTGCCGGCGCAGCGAAGCAACCCGGTGCCGTGCGCGGTCTCGGGCCGTCGCGTGTCCCGGGGTCGCTCCGCTGCGCGCGATGACGGCGCGCAGCACTCTGGCAGGATCGCCCCTGCTACTCGGCCGCTTCGAGCCGCGGCGCCACCTCGGCCAGGGCCGCCGGCTTCGGGCCGCCGGTTGCCCAGTCGAGCAGTTCCACCGTGTGGACGATCGGGATGCCGGTGCCCTTCCCGATCTGGGTGGCGCAGCCGATGTTGCCGGTGGCGATCACGTCGGGGCGCACGCGCTCGATATTGGCGACCTTCCGGGCACGCAGCTTCAGGGCCAGCTCGGGCTGCAGGATGTTGTAGGTCCCCGCCGAGCCGCAGCAGATATGGCCCTCGGGCACGTCCTTCACGGTGAAGCCCGCCCGCTTGAGCAGCGCCTTCGGCTCCGTCCGGATGCCCTGGCCGTGCTGCATCGAGCAGGCCGAGTGGTAGGCCACCACGAGGTCGCTCTCGGCCACCGGTGCGAGGTCGAGCTGCGCCACGTACTCGGTGATGTCCTTGGCGAGTGCGGAGACCCGCCGCGCCTTCTCGGCATAGGCCGGGTCGTCGCGGAACATGAAGCCGTAATCCTTGATCGTCGTGCCGCAGCCGGAGGCCGTGACCAGGATCGCGTCGAGGCCCTTGGCGATCTCCGCGTCCCACGCGTCGATCGTCTGTTTGGCGTGGGCGTGGGCCGAGTGCTCCTTGCCCATGTGGTGTGTCAGCGCCCCGCAGCAGCCCTCGCTGGCGTGCACCACCTCGATCCCGTAGCGGTTGAGCAGCCGGATCGCGGCCGCGTTGAAGTCCGGCCGCAGCACGCTCTGGGCGCAGCCGCGCAGCAGGGCGACGCGCTTGGTCGCCTGTCCCGTGCCCGGCGGGAACCGGCCCGGCCGGTTCGTCGGCTCGCGGCCGGGCAGCTGCGCGGGGGCGAGGTCGAGCATCGCGGCAAGCCGGTTCCCCACCCGCGGCAGCCGCGCCACCAGATCCCGGAACGGGGCGCCGAGCTTGGCGGCCGCGAGGGCAAGACGGAAGCGGTTCGGGTAGGGCAGGATCTGGGCGAGCAGCGCGCGCAGGAACCGGTCGCCGGCGGGGCGGGCGTAGGTCTTCTCGATATGCGCCCGGGCGTGGTCGACGAGATGCATGTAGTGCACCCCCGACGGGCAGGTGGTCATGCAGGACAGGCACGAGAGGCAGCGGTCGATATGTTTGACCACTTCCTGGGAGGCCGGCTTGCCGCCCTCCAGCATGTCCTTGATCAGGTAGATCCGGCCGCGCGGGGAATCGAGGCTCGTCGCCGAGCAGCAGGTAGGTCGGGCAGGTCGCCGTGCAGAAGCCGCAATGCACGCAGGTCCGCAGGATCTTCTCGGACGCCGCCATGGCGGGGTCGGCGAGCTGGGCGGGGCTGAAATTGGTCTGCACGGGTCGCGTCCTCGGCGCCTCGCCTCCCCAGGGTCGGGGAGGGGCGAAATCTGAAGCTTACAGTCCGGCGTACATCCGGCCCGGGTTGAGCACCCCGGCCGGATCGTGCGCCGCCTTGATTCCCGCGGTGAGCCGCATCAGCGGCTCTGCCAGCGGCTGGAACACCGGCACGGCGGCGCGCACGGCGTCGGGGGCACGCACCAGCGTGGCGTGGCCGCCCTGGGCCTGCACGGCCCGGCGCACCGTCCCGGCGCCGGCATCGCCGTCCGAGCCGGTGGCAAGCCAGATCAAGCCGCCGCCCCAGTCGAAGAACCAGCGCGCGTCGCGCTCCGCCGCGATCGCCGCTGCCAGGGCCGGCCCGTGGGTGGGCGCCGTGGAGATCCGCCAGAGGGCGGCGTCCCGGGGCTCGGCCAGCGGCGCGGCGTCCCGCACCGACCGCCAGAGGGCGGCGCCGGCTTCCCCGTCCACGATCTCGGGCTGGCCGTAGCGCTTCAGCAGGCGGCGCAACTCGCCCGTCCGGTAGTCGATGGAGTCGGAAAAGCCTTCGAGGCGCATCAGCGTCCGCGTCTCCGGGGCGCCGATCCCGGCCGGCAGGTGGGCCGCGCCCGTCAGCTCGAAGGGCGAGCCCAGGGCCTCCGACAGGGCCGTGACCGCGCGGGCGTCGTCCAGGCCGGAGAAGACCAGGGTGGCGACCCGCTCGCAGGCCGGCAGGACCTTGAAGGTGACCTCGGTGAGAAGGCCCAGCGTGCCGTGGGCGCCGGCCATGAGCTTCACGAGGTCGAGCCCGGTGACGTTCTTCATCACCCTGCCGCCCGACTTGATCGCCTCGCCCCGCCCGTTGATGAACCGCACGCCGATCAGGCTGTCCCGGGCCGCCCCGGCGTTGATCCGGCGCGGTCCGGCATTGTTGATTGCCGCCACGGCCCCGAGGGTCGGCTCGCCGGTGCTGCCGTAGAGGCCGCGCAGATCCATGGGCTCGAAGGGCAGCATCTGGCCCCGGGAGGCGAGCAGCGCCTCGACCTCGGCCAGCGGCGTCCCGGCCCGGGCCGCCACCACCATCTCGGCCGGCTCGTAGAGCGTGACGCCGGTCAGCGCCTTCGCCGAAAGGGTCGCGTTGTCCTGCGCGGGCCGGCCGAGACCCGCGGCGGTCCCGCCGCCGGCGAGCCGCAGGCGCTCACCGCGCCCGGCCGCCGCCCGCACGATTTCCCCGGCCTCCGCCTCGGTGCCGGGCTCGTAGACGCCCATCGTTCCCGTCCCGGTCCTGTTTGTATCCATTCCAGGAGGGGTGTCGCCGGAACGGGCTGCGGATTCAAGCGCGGGCGGAGTCGCGGGGTTTCAGAGGCTCCGTTCTCACACGCCAGGGCAGCGCTCGGTCATCGAAACCGCCCGCGCCGGGCGCAGCCGGTGCCATGACCTGGCGGCGCAGGCCGGCGATGTCGAAGATCCAGACCAGCGCCCCGTAGAGGGCCATCCCGGCCGGGACCAGGATCGCCAGGGCGGTGGCGGGGGGCAGGTGGCGGAACGGGGCGAGCGCCAGTCCCATCGCCGCGCAGGCCAGGGCCGCAGTGCCGATCTCGGCCCAGGGCAGGACGACGCGCTGCGGGCCCGTGAGCGCGCGCCAGCCGAGCCAGAGCCCGGCGGCGGCGAGCCCGAGAGTCTGCGCCAGGGCGACCCCGATCCCGCCGATCAGATCCGGCAGGAGCAGGAGTCCGGCGCCGTTGACCGCGAGACCGACCAGGGCCGCGGCGATCACGGGAAGCGTCCGGCGGCGGATCTGGAAGACCGGGTTGAGGGCGAAGAACATCATCGACAGGCAGAACAGGCCGGGCATCAGCGCGACGCTGTAGCTCTCGAAGGGTCCGCGATAGGCGTCCGGCACCACGAGCCCCTGGAGTGCCGGCAGGACGGCCCAGAACCCGACCGCGCAGGGCGCCAGCAGCGCGAACACGGTGCCGGCATTCTCGGCGACCTGCGCCTCGGCCGCCGCGCGGCCGTGCTGCTCCTCGGCCTGGACCGCGAGCTGGAACAGCAGCAGGTCGAGGGCGGTGCCCAGCGTCATCAGGGAGCGCGAGGTGACGTCGGCGGCCAGCGCGAAATAGCCGGCCTCCGCGAAGCCGGCATGGCCCGCGATGGCGCCGCGGTTGACGAAGGCGAGGCACTGGTAGGCGGTGTTGGCGGCGATCAGCGGCAGGCCGTAGCGGGCGAAGACCCGCCAGGTGGCGGACAGGCGCGGCCGTTCGAAGGGCGTCCGCGGGTCGCGCAGGGGATGGCGCAGCAGGAAGACCGCGAGGAACTGGCTGACGCCCGCCGCCGCCAGCACCCAGGCCGGGTGCGGCAGCCACCACGCGGCGGCGGCCATCATGGCGAAGGACAGGAGGTTCTTCACCGCGACGAGGCCGAGATAGAGCCGGCCGTCGAACCGCGCCCGGGCGAGCGCCGCGTGGTAGTCGAACACGCCGATCCCGAGCGCCGCGAGCCCCGTGCCGCACAGCACCGCCTCGCGCCCGTCGGCGCCCCCCGCGAAGGCGAAGGCCCCGCACAGGGCGGCGGCGGCCAGCAGCAGCAGGCCGATGCGCAGATAGGCCCGGTCGAGCCCGTGGCGGATCCAGGGCTCGTCCAGGCGCACGCGCCCCGAATAGAACCGCGTCGCCGAGAGCCGCAGCCACTCGAACAGCACCGTGTTGAGCACGATGGCCCCGGTGGTCGCCAGCGCGAACCGGCCGAAATCGGCGGGCCCCAGAAGCTTGGCGATCAGCAGTCCGAGGACGAAGTTCAGCCCCGCATTGATGATGAAGGCGGCGATCACGGCCATGAACAGGGTCTCATGAGCGGCGGAGTCTCTCGAGCAGTCCGCGCGATGTAGTGCGGGACCCGTAAAACTCCCTAACCGGGCGGGAACGGGGCGGGCGCCGCTACAGCCCGCGCTCGTAGCGCCAGGCTTCCATCCCGTCCTCGTAATAATCGGGCCGCACCGCGAAGCGGGTGTAACCCCGGCGCTCGTAGAGGCGGATCCCGGCACCGTTGTCCGCCCGAACCTCCAGGCGCAGGCAGTCGCAGCCATGGGCTCGCGCCTGGGCCTCCGCGGCATCGAGGAGCTTGCCGCCGATCCCGAGGCCGCCCCGGTTCGGTGCCACCGCGATCGAGACGAGGCGGGCGATCCGGCTGTTGCGCCGCCGCTCCAGCACCGCCGCGCCGACGAGAACCGGACCCCGCTCCCCGTCCGGCGCGTCGATCAGCGCTGCCAGCACGTCCATGGTGGCCGACCGGATTGCGTGGCGGATCGCCCGGCGCTCGGCCCGGTCGGTGGCGAAGGCCGCGTGCTCCAGAGCGACCAGGGCGTCGAGATCGGCGAGCGTGGCGGCGCGGATCATCGGCTCCGGGAACCCGTCGCCGACAGGATGGCGCAGGGGGCGCTCACGCCCGCGCCGTCGCGGTGGATCTGGTCGGCCCCGCCATCGCTCGCCCGCCTGAGTACTCCGCCCCCGCGCGGTCAGATGCCCGCTTCCGCCCCGCTTGGGAAGCCCGCGCAGCCTCCGCCGCGCATTCCAGATGCGCTGTTTTTGCAACGGGCCGCGCCGGCTGTGGATTTGGTGCGAAAAAGCGGGTGTTCCAGAGCGCTTTCCCCTTGTCGCGCCGGGCTTTGCTCCGTATATGCGCCCTGCCCAATTTCGCACGTGCCTGTGGCCGCGTGCCGGTTGGTGGGCATCCGGTCAACTGCCGGACAGCCGCCAGGGGTCTTAAAGGATCGATGGTCGCAAGGGTGGATCCCTACGGCCGGCATCCAGGTGGCGACACCGGACCCCGACAACAACCGGCAGCCGGAGGCGAAACCGGCGAACCCCGCTCTCCACGGGGGACGCAGCTTAAAGCAACGACGAACGGGCTTTTTTGGTCTCGTCGGCCCTCCAAAGGCCGGCACCGAAGAGGCTTGTTTCTCTTTGCCCGGCGTGCGGTGGGGGTCCCCCTTCCAATCCACGGCAGCTTCCGGGTGCTCTGCGCCCGCATCGACGCACGCGTCTCCAAAGCGCGTGGGTCTGCGCGACGCATCGCCCCCTGACGCCGGCGGCCTGTCCAGGCCGTCATCTTCGACAGCGCGCCCCGCGCAGGGCGCACGCGAACCCGTGCCGGGAGACGACCATGACCGACCGCATCCGTGACTTCCTGCGCGTCCGCCGCGACCTCGGTCAGGACGAGGGCCCCGTGATGGTCCTCGATCTCGACGTCGTGCGCGACAACTACACCGCCTTTGCCCGCGCCCTGCCGGACACCCGCGTGTTCTACGCGGTGAAGGCCAACCCGGCCCCCGAGGTGCTGCGCCTGCTCGCCGAGATGGGCTCCTGCTTCGACACCGCCTCAGTGGCCGAGATGGAGATGGTTCTGGCCGCCGGCGCCACCGCCGACCGGATCTCCTTCGGCAACACGATCAAGAAGGAGCGCTGCATCGGCCGCGCCCTGAAGCTCGGCATCCGCCTGTTCGCGGTCGACTGCCAGGCCGAGGTCGAGAAGATCGCCCGGGCCGCCGAGGCCATGGGCGTGCCGGCCAGCGAGATCCGGGTGTTCTGCCGCATCCTGTGCGACGGCGCCGGCGCCGACTGGCCGCTGTCCCGCAAGTTCGGCTGCGTGCCCGAGATGGCCGCGGACGTGCTGGAGCACGCCCATCGCCAGGGGCTCGAGGCCTACGGCATCTCGTTCCATGTCGGCTCGCAGCAGGGCAACACCGAGGCATGGGACGGGGCGCTGGCCTCCGCGGCGGGGGTCTTCCGCGAATGCGCGGAGCGCGGGATCGGCCTGTCGATGGTCAATCTCGGCGGCGGCTTCCCGACCCAGTACCTCAAGGCGGTGCCGGGCGTGGAGAGCTACGGCGAGGCGATCTTCCGGGGGCTGACCAAGCATTTCGGCAACCAGATCCCCGAGACGATCATCGAGCCGGGCCGCGGCATGGTCGGCAATGCCGGCCTGATCGAGGCCGAGGTCGTCCTGGTCTCGAAGAAGTCCGCGGCCGAGGACGAGGTCCGATGGGTCTACCTCGACATCGGCAAGTTCGGCGGTCTGGCCGAGACCATGGACGAGGCGATCCGCTACCCGATCCGCACCGCGCGGGACGGGGACGCGACCGAGCCCTGCGTCATCGCCGGCCCGACCTGCGACTCGGTGGACGTGCTCTACGAGCGGCAGCTCTACCCGCTGCCGGTCTCGCTCTCGATCGGCGACAAGGTGCTGATCGAGGGGGCGGGCGCCTACACCACCACCTACGCGGCGGTGGCCTTCAACGGCTTCCCGCCCCTGCAGCAGATCGTGATCTGATCGCGCGGGCCGCCCGGGATGCACTCCGGGCGGCTCCCATCCGAGATTGCTCCCGGCGGGTGGCGCGAGAGCATGGGACCGACGAGCGGACGCCGTTTGTCTGGAACCATCATGCGGTCGCCCGACGTTAGAGCCGGCCGTCGCTTCTAGCGAAGCTGCGGCACGCTCTGACCACCCGCCGAGAAGACCCATCGCTTCTCCCGCTTGCCGGCCCGGGGAGGGCACAGCCATGATCGAGATCCGCGCGGAGCACCTCCACGACATCCCGGCGCGCGAGCGCCTGCTCGACGCGTGCTTTCCCGGCAACCGCCGCGCCAAGACCTCGGAGCGCCTGCGCGAGGGGCGGCTGCCGGCCCGCGGCCTCGCCTTCGCGGCGATCCGGGCCGGGCGCCTCGTCGGCACCCTGCGGCTGTGGCACGTCGAGGCCGGTTCCGCCCGCCCGGCGCTGCTGCTCGGCCCGCTCGCGGTCGATCCGGCGATCCAGCGCCAGGGGCTCGGCTCGGTGATGATGCAGGCCGCCCTCGGCCGCGCCGAATCCCTCGGCCACGGTGCCGTGCTGCTCGTGGGTGATGCGCCCTACTACACCCGCTTCGGCTTCGACCGCGCGCTGTCGGAGGGCCTGACCCTACCGGGCCCGTTCGAGCGTGACCGCTTCCTCGGGCTGGAGCTGCGCCCGGGCGCCCTCGCGGGAGCCGAGGGTCTGGTCCGGGCGACCGGCGTGCATGCGCCGGTCGAGGCGGTGGCAAACGAGGCCGGGGTCGCGCGACGACGGGCCGCCTGAGCGGAACTGCCGCCGGCCGCAGGGGTGAGGCGGCGGACGCGCCACCGTCTTCGCGAGCGGGGCGAAACCATCCAGGGCAGCGCGCGATGACGGAGCGGGCGGAAACGATGCGGCACCCGATCCCGGCATCCCCGGCATGCGCCCAATGGCGGCCACGTCCATCATCTTGGCCGCGTCCATGCATTGCGCCGGGCGCCTGCGATCCCGCATAGACGGTCCGCCGGCCTCCGGAGAAGGTTGCTCGACCGATGCAGATCGCCACGCCCTACCTGATGTTCCTCGGCGACGTGCCGGACACGCTGGCGGCCAAGACGGCTTACGGCATCAAGGACTGGCGCCCCGAATGGTGCGTCGGCCAGATGCGTCTGCCCGGCTGCGCCGCCGATCTCGGCATCCCCGACATGACCCTGCCCGAGGCCCTCGCGAAGGGCTGCCGGACCCTGGTGATCGGCGTCGTCAACGCCGGCGGCGTGCTGCCGGACCATTGGGTCAAGGAGATCGTGGCGGCGATCGGGGCGGGGCTCGACGTGGCCAGCGGCCTGCACGTCAAGCTCGGCACGATCCCGGCCATCGCGGAGGCCGCCGCCCGGCGCGGCCGCCAGCTCCACGACGTCCGCCACACCGACGAGCGGTTCCCCACCGGCAAGGGCACGAAGCGGACAGGCCGGCGCCTGCTGACCGTCGGCACCGATTGCTCGGTGGGCAAGAAGTACACCGTGCTCGCCCTGGAGCGCGGGATGCGCGAGCGCGGCCTTGACGCCGATTTCTGCGCCACCGGCCAGACCGGCGTGTTCATCTCCGGCCGGGGCGTCGCCATCGACGCCGTGGTAGCCGACTTCATCTCGGGCGCAGTCGAGACGATCTCGCCCGCAGCCGCACCGAATCACTGGGACCTGATCGAGGGCCAGGGCTCGCTGTTCCACCCGTCCTTCGCGGGCGTGAGCCTCGGCTTGCTCCACGGCGCCCAGGCCGACGCCTTCGTGGTCTGCCACGAGCCGACCCGCACCACGATGCGCGGCGTGAAGCACCCGCTGCCGACCATCCGGCAGGTGATCGACCTCACCGTCCAGCTCGGCAGCCTGACCAATCCCGCGATCAAGCCGGTGGGCATCGCGGTGAACACGCAGGCGCTTGCCGAGGGCGAGGCCCGGGCGCTGCTGGACAAGCTCGCCGTGGAGCACGGCCTGCCCGCCACCGACCCGGTACGCTTCGGCGTCGACGGGCTGGTGGACCGGATCGTCGCCGACTTCCCGGGAGCCTGAGATGGGCCGCCGCCTGACCCTCGCCGTCGAGCGCTTCCCGATCGCGGGCGCCTTCACGATCTCCCGCGGAAGCCGCACCGAGATCGCCGTGGTGGTCGCCACCCTCACGGACGGGGGCCGGGTCGGGCGCGGCGAGTGCGTGCCCTATCCGCGCTACGGCGAGAGCGTCGAGAGCGTCAGCGCCCTGATCGAGGGGCAGGCGGAGGCGATCGCCGCCGGGATCGGCCGGGACGAGTTGATGACCCGCATGACGGCGGGCGCGGCGCGCAACGCCCTCGATTGCGCGCTGTTCGACCTCGAAGCCAAGCTCCAGGGCCGTCCCGCCTGGGAGATCGCCGGCCTGCCGGCGCCGCAGCCGGCGATCACCGCCTACACGCTGAGCCTCGGCACGCCGGAGAGCATGGGCGAGGCCGCCCGCAAGGCGGCCCATCGTCCGCTCCTCAAGGTGAAGCTCGGCGGGGCCGGGGACCCGGAGCGGATCGCCGCCGTGCGGGCGGGCGCGCCGGAGGCCCGGCTGATCGTCGACGCCAACGAGGCGTGGCGGCCCGAGAATGTGGAGGCCAACCTCGACGCCTGCCTGAAGGTCGGCGTCGCCCTGATCGAGCAGCCGTTGCCGGCCGATGCCGATTCCCTGCTCGCCGAGATCGCGCATCCCGTCCCGATCTGCGCCGACGAGAGCCTGCACGACCGCGCGGGCCTCGATGCCCTCGCCGGGCGCTACGACGCGATCAACATCAAGCTCGACAAGACCGGCGGCCTGACCGAGGCGGTGCTCCTCGCCCGCGAGGCGAGGGCGCGCGGCCTCGCGATCATGGTCGGCTGCATGCTGGGCACCTCGCTCGGCATGGCCCCGGCGGCTTTGCTCGCCAACGGGGCCGATTTCGTCGATCTCGACGGGCCGCTGCTCCTCGCCCAGGACCGCGACCCGCCCCTGCGCTACGAGGGCAGCCTCATGCATCCGCCCACGCCGGAGCTGTGGGGATAGGAATCGCGCCACTTGTCACTGGCCTGACGCCACATCGGGCTTGGGATCAGGTATACCAGAAGGCTTGCGTTCCGCCCGGCCGGCTGCCATCCATCGACGGTGCGATGGGGGGCGTGGCGCAGACGCGCCGTACCCAGCAGCCAGAAGACCAACAGCAAGTCCAATGCTGGGGAGGAACGACGTGGCCAGAAACATCCTGATCCTGGGGGCCTCCTACGGCTCGCTCCTGGGGACCAAGCTCCTGATGGCCGGTCACAACGTGACCCTGGTCTGCCGGCGCAAGACCGCCGACCTGATCAACCGCGCAGGCACCGAGGTCCGCATCAAGCTGCGCGACGAGAAGGAGCACCGGGCGATCCACTCGCGCGACCTGCCCGGCCAGCTCGACGCGATGCCGCCGGAGGAGGTCGACGTGTCGCGCTACGACCTCGTCGGCCTCGCCATGCAGGAGCCGCAGTACAACAACCACACGATCCGTGTGCTCATGATCAAGATCGCGGCGGCGAAGCTGCCCTGTCTGTCGATCATGAACATGCCGCCGCTGCCCTACCTCAAGCGGATCCCGGCGCTCGCCGCCATGGACCTCGAGGACGCCTACACCAATGCCGGCGTGTGGGACCGGTTCGAGCCGGGGCTGGTGTCGCTCTGCTCCCCCGATCCGCAGGCCTTCCGGCCGCCGGAGGAGGAGGCGAACGTCCTCCATGTCGGGCTGCCGACGAACTTCAAGGCCGCGGCCTTCGCGGACGCGGCGCACAATCGGCTGCTCCGGGAGCTGGAGGCCGACATCGACGCGGTGCGCCTCGACGGGCAGGACGTGCCGGTGAAGCTCAAGGTGTTCGACTCGCTGTTTGTGCCGCTGGCGAAGTGGTCGATGCTGCTGACTGGCAATTACCGCTGCATCACCCCGGGCGAGCCGCAATCGATCCACGACGCCGTCCACGGCGATCTGGCCCGCTCGCGGGCGATCTACGAGCATGTCGACGGGATCGCCCGGAAGCTCGGCGCCGACCCGGCCGATCAGGTGCCGTTCGAGAAATACGCCAAGGCCGCCGAGAGCCTGCTGAAGCCGTCCTCGGCCGCGCGGGCTGTCGCGAACGGCGCGCCCTACATCGAGCGGGTCGACCTGCTGGTGAAGCTGATCGCGCACCAGCTCGGCGAGCCCAGCGCCGAGATCGACCGCACGGTCGAGATCGTGGACCGGAAGCTCGATGAGCGGATCATCGAGGGCTGACGGCCCCCTCATCACGTGCGAAGTGACGTGACCCAGGGCAGCGCGACATCGGTGAGTGTGGCGCTGCCCTAGATCGCTTCGCCGCGGGCAAGAAGGGCGGCGAAGCGATCAGCCGGAGCCCGTACTACTCCGCCAAATCCAAAAATGCTGCCCTTGGCGGTCGTCGATCTCGATGATCCAGAGATCGGAGTCGAACCGGATCTCCTTGGTCAGGCGCTCCTCCACGTCGAGCGGCGTTCCGCCCGTGACGAGGGCGACGAAACGGCGCGTGCCGCTCTCCTCGGCTTCGAACAGAGCCTGCGGCGCCGGCCCGTAGAGATCGGCGCTGCCGTCGAGGCGGTCGACCTTCGCGAAGATCGCACCTGCTTCCGCGGCCCCGCGCCGCCGCAGCACCGCCGGGATGCCCTCGACATCGAGGCGCCGCAGATGGGCCGAGACCCAGAAGTCGGAGCGCAGGCGCATTCGTCCGAGATCCTCCGGAAGCCCGATCGGCATGCGCGAAACGGCCGGTCGTGGCAACTCGATCCCCGCTGATGCCAGGGCCCGATCACGGCGCACCCCGCCGATCGGCGTGAGCCGGTGCCTAGCGGTGGCAATCGGGCATGGCTCATCGCTCAAAATATTCCGCAGAAAAATTTCGAATAATTCGGGATTAAATAACGAACGAATACTGTGCGATAGCCACGCTGGTCCTCGCCTGCGTGTGGGCTCTCAATCCGCTGACCGGCGCACGTTCGGAAACGCTCATGGATATGCTGGGACACCGTGAGGCCAGATCCTGCCCCCGCTATCAGAGGACCCCGGGCGATCCCTGCAACATCGTTGTCCTGAGGCCGGGAGGAAATCCGGCGCAGGACATGACCGGATCGATCGGCCACGCGAAGTCGTGGCAGGGCAACGGCGGTCCCCGATGCAAGACGATCTGCCGCTTCACCGGCACGCAGGACTAGAGCGTGATCCGGGAAGGCGGCCTCCAGTGTTCCGCATCCTGCGTCAGCCGTGACCGGCGCGGGCTATCAGCTCGCGCAGGGTCCGGCCCGCGGCCTCTCCGGTGACCGGCAGCTTGGCGCTGCGCTCGAATTTCTCGATCGCGGCGCGGGTGCCCGGACCCATCGCGCCGTCCGGCTTCACCGTGTAGCCGAGCTTCGACAGAGCCCGCTGCGCCCGAAGGACCGGATCCGTATCCTTCTCGGCCTTCGTGGTCTTGGGCGCCTCCCTGACCGCCGGCTTCGTGGCGACACGGGCCGGGGAGGCTTTCGGGGTCACCGAGGCGGTGGTCTCGTCGGAGCGGATCAGCTCGTTGATCGCGTCCCGGGCCGCCGGCTTGGCCGGGGCGGCCGCGGCAGGCCGGTCGGGCTCGGAGCGCGCCGTGTCGCGCGCAGCCTCCTTGGTGGGCTCCTTCGCGGCCGTAGCCGCCTCGTGCGAGGCCGCCGCCCTCTGGGTCGCGAGCTTGGGCAGGATCGGCGCCGGATGACGCCCGGCCTGATGACCGAGCGCGTTGACACAGATGAAGCCTGCCGCGCCGACGGCTACGAGGCTGCCGAGGACGGTGCCCGGGCTGTTCCGGCACGTGGTGCCGGTCGCCTTCAGCGCACCCACGAGCACGCTGCGCCAATCGCCCTGGACGGCGGCGCGACGCGGCGCCGGACGGCGCACACGGCTGGCTTCGCCGGGCACGGTGATCTCGCGGTAGCCTGACATCGTGTCTCCTTCCGAGGGACCTGGGGCTCAGCCGGCGCGACGCAGGACCGGACCGGCCGGCGTCGAGGCGAGGCTCGGCTCCGCGTCGAACAGGCCGAGCGGCAGTCGCACCACGCGGCGGGGTACCGGGGTGCCCCGTACGACCGTGCGGATCGGGGCCGGGCCGGCGGCGGCCGCCCGGCAGAGGAGGGGCAGCGTCACGGTGATGACGGTGCCGGCCTGCGGCGCGCTCTCGATGAGCATCGCGCCGCCATGAAGCCCGACGAGGCCCTGGACCACCGACAATCCGAGGCCGGTCCCCTCGTGCTGGCGCTTGTAGCCGCCGCTCCCCGCCTGGAAGAACGGCGTGCCGATCTTGGGCAGGTCATCCGCGCCGATGCCGATCCCGGTATCGGCGATGACGAGGTCGAGGCTGTCGGCACCGCGGCGCAGGGACAGATCGATCCGGCCCCCCGCGGCGTGAACTTCACGGCGTTGGAGACGAGGTTGATCAGGATCTGCCGGCACGCGCCGGGATCGGCCGTGATCTCGACCGGTCCCGAGACGGACGCCGCCAGGGCGATGCCGGCCGCCTCGGCCTTGAGGCGCATCAGGTCGCAGCAGGCCTGGAGAAGCGCCGCAATGTCGAAGGTCTCCGGCGCGTAGTCGAAATTGCCGCTCTGGATCCGGCTCATGTCGAGGAGCGTGTTCACCACCCCGAGGAGGTGATGGCCGGAAGCGCCGATGATCCCGGCATATTCCCGCGCCTGATCCGGGCCGAGGCCGACCGCGCCTTCCCCGCGAGGACCTCGGAGAAGCCGATGATCGCGTTCAGCGGCGTGCGCAGCTCGTGCGTGACGTTGGCCAGGAACCGGCTCTTGATCGCGTCGGCCCGCTCGGCCTCGGCGCGCGCGCGCTCCAGCTCCTCGGCGTGGCGGTGGTGCTCGGTCATGTCGCGGGTCACCGCCACGACCGCCATGGCGGTGTCGTGGGGACCGTGCGCGATCCGGTGGGCGCGCATCTCGGCGTGGATCAGGCGCGCGCCGTCGGGGCGGCCGGCCTCGGGCTCGACATGCAGGCGCAGCGGCAGGGTGGCGGGCCGCCCGCTGGCCGCGACGTCGCTGACCGCTTTGAGGAAGGCCGGGCGGTCGGCCACATGGACGCGCTCCAGCAGCCCGTGGCCGTGGAGCCGCGCCGGATCGCTGCCCACGAGACGGAGCGCCGAGATGGACGCGTCCAGCACGCGGCCGTTGCGGTCGTGCCAGGTGACGAGGTCGTCGATCGCCGAGAGCAGGAGCCGGTCGCGCGCCTCGTTGTCGTGCAGCCGGGCGCGCCACGCGCCCTCGTTGCGCATGTGCTCCAGCACCTGGGCGGCGACATGGCCGATGGCGGTGATCGCGAAGGCCGGCAGGGCGATGAAGGCCGGGATATCCACGGCCGGCAGGGCGCCGGCCCAGGCATTGAGACAGACCACCGCCAGCACGCCGAGTACTGCCATGAGGGATGCGGCGACGGTCGCGCGCAGCGAGCCGGAGACAAGGGCTTCCAGGGGGATCGCCACCAGCCAGACCGCAGCCGGGGACGAGACGCCGCCGGTGATGCTCGCCAGGGCGACGACCAAGCCGGTCAGGCCCGCCGAGGAGACGGCGTGGGCGAGCCAGAGGGACCCGGTGCGGGCGAGCAGCACCGCGGCCAGAACCGGCAGCAGCAGGCTCGCGATCGCCAGCACCTCGATGCCCGAAGGAACCCCGCGCCAGAGGAGGTAAGGGGGCAGGGCGGCCATCATCACCGCGCCCGTGGCAAGGCGCGACACCAGGAAGCGCTGATGGCGCGCCCGCAATCCCGCATCGTCGGCCACGGTTTCGTGGACCAGCCCCGCGAGACGATCGTCGATCAAGGAAGTCAGGACATTTTTAATAGGCAAGGCTGACACACGCCGCGATGTATGCGTCTTCGCATCCATCACGCCTCCGGTTCGACTTCGAACGACTTCCGGACGGTCGCAGAGGCGGCTTAAACGAGTGTTGCGGGACTGGTCCAACCGTCCGGGATGCTTTCCGCAAGGTAACCGGACGGGTTTGGGCAAGCTTCGTTCACCATCGCGCGTGAAAGCCGGAACCGGTTGAGGCCCGGTTCACGAAACCCATCGAAGTGTCACGCTCGACATGGAGCGGAGGAGCTGTCCGATGACCTTCCTGCTGCGCGCCGCGCTGGTGATCGGCGCGCTGTCGTACTTGGCGCTGATGCGCAAGGGGGCGGATCCGGCCGCCGAGGCCCGCAAGCTCGCGGGTTCCGTGGCGAGCGCCCCGTCGACCCTTCCGGCGGCCCTCGAGGCGGTCCCGCCCGAGGCCCGCGAGCGGGCCGTGCGCACCGTCCTGGCCCGGGGCCTGATGGCGGAGCTGAGCCGCCGGGCCGCGGAGCCTCCGGCCTCGAACGACACGCTGGAGGAATCGGACCGGCAGCCGGCCTGGCGGGGCGTCGAGCCGCGCTGAGGGGCGGCCGGTCTCAGCCTGCCTCTCCGGCCGTCGCCCGGCGCGCGCGCACCGGCAGGGGCGGGCGCTGCGCGGCGGTGCGCTCGGCACCCTGGCGCAGCTTGGCCTCCGGCCCGTGCAGCGGCTGGTGCGCGTCGGTGCGCCCGCGCTCGGCGAGCGGCCGGTCGAGGATCGCGGCGATCAGGTCCCGGGAGGCCGGACGGCTCACGGTGCGGAACAGGCGGACGAGGTCGGCGACCCGTTCGGCCGAGCGCGCCACCCCCTGGTTGAGGGTGAGGAAGATGTACACGGCCTCCTCCTCGTGCAGCCCGGCGGCGCGCAGGCCGAGGGTCAGGAGGTCGTAGCGGGCGCTCGCGTCGGCGACCACGGTCAGGAAATCGCGGGCGAGGCCGAGGCCGTCCGCCAGGGCCGCAACGAAGGCCGGAACGTCGCGGGCGGCCGAGAGCCGGGTCAGGGTCTCGCCGAGGCCGCGGGGCGGCGGCGGGCAGGGGCGCAGCGCCGCAGTCGCCTCGACGGTCCGGCCGATCACCGCGCGGCGCATCGGATCGGCATGCAGGTAGAGGGGCACGAGGTCGGCCGCCGAGACGTCGGGGCGGACCAGGAGCAGCCGCGCGAGATCGGCCGCGCCGCGGCCGCGGCTGATGAGGCGGGCCAGTGCCGCCCCGCGCAGGGTGATGCCCAGGTTGACCGCGAGTGCGCGGTCGATCTCGGGGCGGCCTTCGCGGGAGAGTTCGTCCATCGCCTCGCGGCTCAGCCCGTCCCGGGCGGCGATGCGGGCGGCGATGTCGGAGCCGTCGGCGAGGGCGGCCTCGATCAGGCGATGGCTCAGGGCGGGGGCCAGTTCCACCACCGCGTCGCGGGCGGCGCCCCGCGCAGGGCGAGCGCTTCTAGCACCGCCGGCGGCGTCTCGGGGCAGGGGGCGAGCTTTCCGGCGACCACGCGGGCCGTCTCGTCGTCCACCGTGGGAATCAGGCCGCAGGCCAGCGACTCGAAGATCTCGATCGCGCTCCGGTCCCGGCCCGGCGCCCGGACAAACAGGTCGGTCTGCACTCGCAGGATGACCGGCTTGAGATCGAGATTCTCGATGCGTGACAGTTCGAGGAGCCCGGACAGGTCCGGCGGTGCATCGACGGATGGGGGCATGGAGGATCGGTTTACGCAGGACTGCAGTAAGCCCACGCTAACCGCATCGACGTGAATCGACCTTTAAGCCGCGCTGCGCGCGGGCGTGCCGTCCTGCATCATCGCGGCCAGCGGCGTCGCCGGATCGTCCACGCGGTCCGGCGGGACGAGACCTGCGCCCGGCCGGGGTGCCCCACCGCCCCGCGCGGGCCGCGGCCTCAGCGCGTCAGCCAGAGCGCGAGGGCCAGCGCGATCGCCGCCAGGATGATGAAGCCGATATAGGCCGGCAGGACCCACGGCTGCCGCTGGTGCACATAGCCGGCCGCCTTCTTCTCCGAAGCCGCCCGCTCGGTCTGCCGGGCGACCCGGACCTCCTGCGAGGTCGGCGGCGTCCCGCCGGCCTCCTCGCAGGTCCCGAGCGGCGCGGCCCCGATATCCATGTGCGGGGTCTTGTCGGCGGTCCGACCGCTGTCGATGTCCCCTTCAACTGGGCCGTGGTCGGCGTGTCCGAATCCGGCGGCGGATCGCAGGGCAGGTTCGCGGGCGGCGGGGTTTCGGATCGCAACGTCATCGGCGGGGCTCCAGCATGTCTCGATCAACGCCCGGAACCGCCTTCGGCTGCGGTCAGGATGTCGCGGGCTCTCACGACTCGCCGGATCCGCGCTTCAGCAGCGGCCGCGCGTGGAGCGCCCCGTCCTCGGTGAAGCCGGCTGCGGCGCAGAAGGCGCGCAGCGCGTCCTGATCCGGCCCGACGCTGAGCAGCAGCCGGTCGCAGCCGGCCTGCCGCGCCGCCCGTCCGGCGGCCTTCAGCAGCACGCGCCCGATTCCCCGCCGCCGGGACTCCGCCGCGACCACGAGGGTCGAGATCAGGCCGAAGGGCCGGGCCGCGTCGAGCGTGTGGATCGGGCTCACCGCGATGAGGCCGCTCGGCGGCCCCCATTCCACGGCGACGAGCGCGGTGCCGCCGGCGCGCCGAAGGGCCTCGAGCCGGGCCGCGACGTCCGCGGCCCCGATCGCGGCGCCCGTCTCGCCCAACAGCGCGGCGAGGCCCGCAGCGTCGGATCCCGCGGCCGCGCGCATCTCCAGTCCGTAGCGGTTGCCCAAATCCTGCTCCCGATCGCGGTCTCCGGGCGATCAACGCGGCTCCCTGCGGCCAGCCGCCGTCAGACCCGGCGCCAATTCGGTTGCGACGGGTCGACCAGCCGGTAGTTGACCGGCGCCATCCCGCAGATCGCGATCACGGCGGGCTCGCTGCCGTCGCGGACGACGCCATCGTAATGCGGCGTCCCCGCGACCCGGCGCACGAAGCTGCCGGCCTTCACCGGCACGCAGGCGGCCGGATCGAAATCCGCGCCGCTGTTGCACCACCACGTGCCGGACAGGACCATGCAGAAGCGGTCCGTGGTGTAGGTGTGCGGCGCACTCATGTAGCCCGGCCACCACCGGATCAGCGTGTAATAGAGGCCGGTCCCGTTGATGTCGCCGGTGAGAATGCACCGGTCGACGCTGCGCTCGGGATAGCCTTTCGACGGCACCCAGGGAAGTTCATCGGGCGACCGGATGATGGTCTGTTCGGGATTGAGCGGGCTGGCCTGCGCTGCGCTCGCCATCAGGATCGGAAATGCCCCGAGGAGCGAGGCCGTGAGCATCTCGCGGCGGCTCGCCTCCATCCGGGATGGGCTTTGTGTCATTCTGCGTTTCCGTCCCTCGTTGCGGGCGGCGCGCCGAGCCGGCGCCGCTGCGTCGCGCGTCTTCGTCCCATCTTTCTCGCGAAGGCTGAAGCCCCGCGCTTTTCGGATCGGGGGAGCCGTCACGGGGCCGGCGATTCAGGGTTCGGAACGCGCGCCGCGCTCAGGGCTTTGACCCGCAACCGCGGGGTCAGCAGCGAGCGTGCAGCGATGGCAAGTCGGAGGCCGGATCGTTCCCCGGATCTGCGGCCCGCTATCGAGCCCCCGCGCGACAAAGCCGAGCGCGACAGGGCCAAGACCGAGATCGCCGCCGGAGACTTCGCCGACCATCTCGCTGATTTCGCCTGAGGGGGCGGCACGCGATCCGCATGCCGCCCGGGATCTGTGAGCCGGAACGCCCGGGCTCAGGCCGTTTCCTTGGCCTTGCGCGGACGGCTCGCGCGCTTCGGCTTCTCGGCGGCTTCCGGAGCGGGCTCCGGCGCGGCCGGCGCCGCCGCGGACTTGCGGCGCTGCTGGCCGAGACCGAGGCTGCGGGCGAGTTCGGAGCGCTGGGCGGAATAGCTGGCCGCCGTCGATGGGTAGTCCCGGGGCAGCCCGAAGCGCTCGCGATACTGCTCGATGGTCAGGCCATTGCGGGACAGGTGGCGCTTGAGCGTCTTGTACGGCTTGCCGTCGATGAAGGAGATCAGCGCGTCCGGGGTCACCGACTTGCGGATCTGGGCGGGCGTGGGCTTGTCGGCCGCCTCGGTGGCCGCCGCGGCAGGCGCGGAGAGCTTCGTCAGGGCGGCGTGCACGCCAGCGAGCAACCCGGGCAGCTCGCTGATCGGAACGGAATTGTTCGAGACATAGGCCGAGACGATGTCCGATGCCTGCTCGATAAAGGTCTGCTGCTGTTCTGTGGCGTTATCGTCCATCGTTGATTCCCTCTATCCGACGGTGGTCACACGGTTTGATCGTCTGTGCAGAAAAATCAAGTCGTCGTCTAGGATTTCCTTACACAACGCCCCGGTCATGAACACGCATATTATTCAGGCGCACGGTGGAGCTGAAATCGTCGCCCGAGCAATTCCGTTGCCACAAGGCGCTCTTGCATGCGTTGCCGTATTCCGGCGTCTCGGCTGATACGCCATTCGCCGCCATTCAGCCGGTCCCTTCGTCTGAGAAGATCCGTTTCCGCCTGACGAGAGACGCGAGACTTCACGCGGCGTCCTGCCATCGGCCGAGCCACGTCACGCGGATAGCGTCGAGCCGAAGGTCCTGGGTTTCAACGCGCGGCTGGGCCATAACCGTCCCGGCGGGGAGAGATCCGGGACATCGGCGTGGACCAGCAATCGGAGCCGGGCACCATCTTCGGGGCCCATGTCCCATTCGTGACGTTCTGCGGGATCGAGGCGCTCGACGTGCGGGAGGGGCGTACGCGTCTGCGCCTTGCCCTGCGGCCGGAGCACGCCAACAATCTCGGCATCGCCCATGGCGGCATCCTCTGCACCCTGCTCGACGTCGCCCTCGGGACCGCGGCCCGCCTCAGCGCGGGCCGCCCCGTGGTGACCCTCGACATGCAGACCCGGTTTCTCAGCCCCGGTCGCGGCCTGCTCGTCGCGGAAGGCCGCGTCACCCGGGCCGGGCGCTCGGTGATCTTCTGCGAGGCCGAGATCCGCGACGGGGCAGGGGAGCTGGTGGCGAGCGCCACCGGCTTGCTCAAGCCTGTGGGCGACAGGCCGGCGCCTCCACAGGCTCCTGGCGCCCGTGTCCCCCCGATGCCGAATTGACGGCCGCTCGGCACGGTGGGAAAGCCTGTGCCATGACCATGCCGGATGAAGCCCGCGCAGCCCTGGCTGCCCCTGTCTCCGAGGCCGACGTGACGGCCATGAAATCCGAAGCCGCCGCATGGTTCGAGACCCTGCGCGATCGCATCCTGGCGGCCTTCGAGGCCCTGGAGGCGGAGGCCGAAGGTCCCTTCCATCCGGATGCCCCCGCGGGGCCGGGGACCTTCGTGAAGACGCCGTGGAACCGCACCGACCATACCGGACGGCCGGGCGGCGGCGGCACCATGGCGATGCTGAAGGGCCGCGTATTCGAGAAGGCCGGCGTGCACATCTCGACCGTGCACGGCGAGTTCGCCCCGAATTCCGCGCCCAGATGCCGGGCGCCGCGGAGGACCCGCGCTTCTTCGCCACCGGGATCTCGCTGATCGCCCATCCCTGGAACCCGCATGTGCCGACGGTGCACATGAACACCCGGTTCGTCGTGACGACGCGGGCCTGGTTCGGCGGTGGTGCCGACCTCACGCCCGTTCTGGATCGGCGCCGCACGCAGGATGACCCGGACAGCCGCCACTTCCACGCCTGCCTGGAGCGGGCCTGCACGGCACACGGGATCGATTACGGCCGCTACAAGGCGTGGTGCGACGAGTATTTCCACCTCAAGCACCGGGACGAGCCTCGCGGTATTGGCGGGATCTTCTACGACTACCGTTGGAGCGGTGATCCGCAGGCCGACCTCGCCTTCACCCGCGACGTGGGCCTGGCCTTTCTGGAGGCCTATCCGAAGATCGTCCGCGACAATGTCCGCACCGCCTGGACCGAGGCCGACCGCACCGAGCAGCAGGTGCGCCGCGGGCGCTACGTGGAGTTCAACCTGCTCTACGATCGGGGCACGATCTTCGGGCTGAAGACCGGCGGCAACGTCGCCTCGATCCTGTCCTCCATGCCGCCCACCGTGCGCTGGCCGTGAGCGCGGGGCTGCCGGCCGCCTACGCCCCGCAGCAGGACGCGGCGCTGAAGGCGATCGCCGCGTGGCGGCGCGAGGGCGGAAGCCAGGTGTTCCGGCTGTTCGGCTATGCCGGCACCGGCAAGACGACGCTCGCCCGCCGGATCGCCGAGGATGTCGACGGCACGGTGGTCTACGGGGCCTTCACCGGGAAGGCGGCCTCGGTGATGCGCCAGAAAGGCTGCTACGACGCCGCCACGATCCACTCGCTGATCTACCGCACCAAGGAGGCGGAGGAGGGCGGTCCGACCTTCACGCTGAACCGCTCCGGCCCGGCCGCCAAGGCGGACCTGATCATCATCGACGAGTGCTCGATGGTGGATTCCGATCTCGGCAACGATCTCCTGTCCTTCGAGCGGCCGGTCCTGGTGTTGGGCGATCCGGCGCAGCTGCCGCCGGTGCGCGGCGGCGGCTTCTTCACCGAGGCCGAGCCCGACGTGATGCTCACCGAGGTGCACCGGCAGGCCAAGGACGATCCGATCGTCCGCATGGCCATGACCGTGCGCGAGGGCGGCCGGCTGGAGCTCGGCAGCTACGGACAGAGCCGGGTGGTGTCGCGCCGTGCCCTGGACCCGGCCGAGGTGCTCGAATGCGATCAGGTTCTGGTCGGGCTGAACAAGACCCGCCGCCTCTATAACGCCCGGCTCCGGGAACTAGCCGGCCACACCGATCCGATGCCGGCGGTGGGCGAAAAGCTGGTCTGCCTGCGCAACGACCGGGTGAAGGGGCTGCTCAACGGCTCGACCTGGACCGTGCAGGCCCTGCGTGCCCCGCCCCGGCCGGATCTGATCCGCCTCGACGTCGTGCCCGAGGACGACCCGGCCCTGCGCCGCCGCCCCACCGACATCAAGGTGCTGCGGGTGATGATCACCGGGACGGACGAGGAGATCCCGCTGTTCCTGCGCCGCGAGACCGACGAGTTCACCTACGGTTACGCGCTCACGGTGCACAAGGCGCAGGGCTCGCAATGGGACCGGGTGACGCTGTTCGATGAGTCCTATGCGTTCCGCGAGCACCGGGCGCGCTGGCTCTACACGGGTTTGACCCGCGCCGCACAGGCGATCACCGTGGTGGTCTGACCCGTCGCCGAGCGCGCCGAGACCGCTTGTGAAGCCGGACCGCGCGTGCTAGGCACCGCCCGTCTCGTCGAGGCACCTCGCGGAGAGGTGGCAGAGCGGTTGAATGCACCGCACTCGAAATGCGGCATGCCCCTGTAAAATCAACGACTTGGCTGGTGACTTAGGGGCGGTAGGGGCTACTGTTAGGGACGGCCGCGTCTCGGCCATCTAACGCTTCTAGCGGCCGAATTTCTCCTGTCTCATGTGCCCTTTGGACCCGATTGCTTCGGGTGCTTTGAGTATGCGCCGCGACTCGGATGCAACTGGCGCGAGAGGTCAATTCCCTCTTTGCACTCCGAAGGCAAAGGTCAGACGTTCGAATCGTGTCGGGTGCGCCAACAAATCTCCTCGGAAAAACAAGGCCTTAGCGCCTTGGCTTGACCGCCAGACAGGCTCCTCAGCTGTAAGGAGAGCCCGTCCATTGGCAACAGCGCTGTCAGCCGGGGCGCTGGTGGGCTCGACAGGAGCGTCGATGATTCACCCACCCCGGCAACTATTTAGGCCTCACAGCCTCTCTTCGGTGGGCAGAGAGACGGGGTGCCACCCTGCTATGCCCACTCCCAACCTGTTCGCGCGATGCGCTTGCAGCCCAACGCCCACGTTCTCATCATGCTAAGACTTCGCGCCAGCCGCTGTAGCCGGGTCATCGAAGACGTTCGCCTCTTCAAGGTTTTCCAGCACCCGCTTGATCAAGCTAGAGCTAGGGTTGTTTGATTTCATATCTCTCCTAGCTCGGATAACCGCAATTAATTACTTAAGCTTCTCGCGGTCAGTATGTGTGTTAACCTCATTTTTGTATTGATGGTATGCATGCATCAGCAGCGAGCGCATGTAGTAGGTGTTTCTGTCTACGGATAAAAGATTGATTTTGCAGTCTGCTCCCAATTTTCGGGTTTGGATCTCAGCAGGAGAGCGTAGTTTAGAATCTGCCGAAAGCCAGTTAGTTCGGCGGTGTTCGAAATGTATCTAAAAACCTCTCCTACCTTCCTCGATCCGATCATCTCGCACGCTTGATCACAAATGGATCTCACAGAACCAAATAGAACCATCATGGTCCGCGTTCTGATTGTATCCTCATCGCTGTACTTCATTTCGTTATAAAATAATAATCCGTTCAGACATAGTACCTATTGCGCGCTATTTGGGGCGCGTGGCACAATGCAACTTGGTAAATTGCGCGCCAGCCTCTGTATAATGCTTTGGCCGCTGCCGCCTTTGACGCACCAGTAGCATGCTCTGCGCATACCAAAGCGTCGGCAAGTGCATAATGATATGCCAGAAGCTTCCGTTCCATCTCGTTGAAGCGGCGGATAACAACCGTCTGATCTTCAGTTCGACGTTCTGCTACCCATGAGCTTTTCAGCTTATCCAATTCGTCTGTAGAGGCTGGTCCCGACTCGATCTCCTGCATCAATGGTTTCCAGGTCCTATCGTCCCCGCCGTCATCGACCCAGGTCAGTTTGGCAAAAGGGTCGAAGTCGGACGGTATATATGTCGCGTGAAATGCATCGATGGCAGCATCAAGTTTCTGGACCAAATCCTCAATCAGTTTCGTATTATCAGTCGAAAAGTAAGAAATTGCATCAACCAAACCTGCCGTACTGATATGATGGTCCGTCGCGAGGAACTTCTCTAGGACAGACCCGCGATTTGCAACGTACCGGCCGAGAAAATACGCGTAGAATAATCGGTATCGAAAGACTATATTTCCGCTTAGGCGCAAAAAATCTTCTGCCGATCGAGATCATTGAGAAGTTCTCTCTCATCGAAGGAAATCAGATTGTCTGCCTTGTATTTGCGGCAGAAATTATACCAATCGAGTCTCAGTACAATAAGTTTCTTCGTTGGGGGATAGATGATGGACGAACGAGGATACGAGGTCGATCTTGCCCCGTGCGTTCAAAGCCAGTCGATAATCGTCACTTGGCTTCGAGAGGAGTTGGTGGACATATCTGTCTAGAATTTGTATCCGATTGAGAGGCGTAAAATCGCCCTCTTTGTAAATAATTTGTAGATACATAATCACGTTTAGTGGCGTTAATGGTATACAGAGTTGCAACAAGTCGGTATAAACTTTCTCGATTATGCTCGATACATAGTCTGCGTCTTCGGAGTCGAATAGTATTTTCGTCAAAAAACGAATATCCGCTCGTTCCAGACTTGAAAGCTGCGCAATCTGAAAATGTTGCCCGTAAGATCCAGTGCTACTACCGACCAGATCCACGTCCCTTGTCTTATCCGCGCAGATTACCAACTTGTCAAATAAATTTAACGCGTGAAGTTCATTAATCATCCTTTCGTGTCTTTCAACGTCGAAATTGTCTAAGATCAGAACCTTCCTGGCTGATCCCGGCAGCAACTTAAATTCTTCCTGTAATTTTTTTCTTGTAATTTGGTAGCGATCTTGCGTCTCGTAGTACGACTTGGTCTCCCCTGAGGCCACATTCGAGTGCAGTCTTGCGACATAGAGTGCTGGCGCCGTACTCGGGGCCGCAATAGATTAAATACGATTCATCCGTCGTCCAGATATCGGCGGCCGGTATCTGGGCACGCTCGCCGGTGAGTGCCGATTCATCACCTGAGCTGGCTGCATAAATACGAGGATCAATACATAGTGGGACGCCGGTTGGCGCTATCAGTAGCTGGGACTGAAATTCGCTTCTGAGTTCGGCGTTTGGATCAGATTTGGACGGAGTGGTGCCTCCAGATCCTGCGGTCGGTGTCGTGTCAGTAGTAACGAGATCAGCAGACGAGCCCTTGCTCGGGCCGTCTGGCATCATTGATTTCAGTAGAAGTAGTAGGTCCGAGTGATCTTCTGAGCCGTCATGATTTTTCCTAATCTGATAAAATATCGGAGACAGTCGATACTTTCGGACAAATTGCCTTCTTTGCAGGGTCGAAATGGGTGTCTCTGTTCTGTATCCAATTGGGCCGAAGTGCCGGGATTCTGTTGGCAGGCTCCGTAGAACACCTTCGGCAACGTGTATTAGGAACGGGTCGGTGAAGCCAAAACCAATTACGAGTAGCCGATCTGAAAGCCACAATTGTTTGATAAAATCGACGACTGCGTTATCTGCATAATGCTGGTTATAATCATCCGCAGTGATGATCATGCTGTTTGGATCGGTAGATATACCGTGTAGGTGCACCAGGGGTTTGCGGGCATCAGAAAAAGTTGCGCGCTGCATCCAACGAGTGAGTTCGGATCGATCATTCATTCTGATCGTATTATAAGTCTTTCGGCACACGTGGGAATGCGCGTTTTCTAGTCCCTCATCGTAGTTTAGCGTGATAAGCCCGGCCAATCCGAGCTGCACTATTGCTTCGTGAGTAGGCGTAAACTGATCATTGTTCTGCCTAAATATCGATGCGAATTTGTTCCTAAAAACGGCCTTTGTGTATGCTCCCTCAATGGAATTTGCTGCTTCCAATGGATCGGCTTCTATCTGCTCCCTGATAGCTGCAATATCCTGAGGATTGGAGACTAAACCTCGACTGACGATATCTTCAGCCAAGTTATTCAGAAGGCGGTTCCACATTGGATACAATGGCGCGCTGGCTCCCACGCCGACAAATCCTATCGTGTCTTCGATTTTTTTACCTCTTTCAGCTCTCGATAAGCAGCTTCGTTTCCTGGGAAGATATCTCCTCTGAGGTTTGCGCTCATATTCTTTGACTGATCCTACTTGTTAATTTGTTTGATTTGACTGTTTGAATTGTGCTGGTTCTCTATCGGTTTTGGGTCCGCGGCAGGCCTGTATGAAGCTCACTGATGCAATCTATGGGTACCCTTTGCTGCGCCGTAGCAACCTAAACCATCAGGCGCTTTGCCACATGTTCGAGTCAAGGATTGGCGTTGACATATGTGGTGATGTATGAGGAACGGTTTAAAATGTAAGTAGCTGGGGAGTGTAACAGGCGAACGTATAATCGCCTTGCGGCGAGCGCATGTGGATCGAGGGTACGTCTCCTGAGTGTATTGGCTCGGCCACAACGAGGTCGCACCTATCGCTCTTTGAGGGTCCTACCGTGCTGGCAGCGTCGCCCACGATCGTTATTGAGGCCGAAGCCGCGTTCGCACGGATCGCGGAGCTTAGGCGCTAACGCTGCTGGCGGTGATCCTGATCGCCTACGCGTGCCACCTGCTGGTCTGGATCGGCGTCCGGCTGATCGCCTTCGTATGCGGGTTCGTGATGGGCTGGGAGGTGATGAAGCGGCGCTGATCGGTCTCTCCCAAGACGGGCAACCCCGGCTTCATCGGCTCCCACCTGGAACACCGTCACGACCGCGCCGAGAAGGGCGCTCGTTCGCCCGGCTGCGAAGTTTTGGTTCTATCCGTAAGCAGGGGGTAAACGGCCGCGGGCGGCGGCATTCGCGAGCGCGACCCGCTAGATCTAGTCCTACTGGCGCAGTGGACGCGAATGATGAACCAGAGGGCGACGCCAAGACAGTTCGAGCGCGGCCAGCCCGTCGAGGCGCTGGCCGGGACGATCGAGCGCGTCACGTTCCACAACGCCGAGACCGGCTTCTGCGTGCTCAAGGTCCAGGCGCGGGGCAAGCGCGACCTCGTGCCGGTGATCGGCCACGCCCCCGCCATCGGCGCGGGCGAGTGGATCACCGCCACCGGCATCTGGCACACCGACCGCCAGCACGGCCTCCAGTTCAAGGCCGACACCCTCAAGGTCACCCCGCCCACGGGGGTCGAGGGCATCGAGAAGTACCTCGCCTCCGGCCACATGCGCGGCATCGGTCCGGCCATGGCCAAGCGCATCGTGGCGGCCTTCGGCGAGGGCACGTTCGAGATCATCGAGGCCGAGCCGGATCGTCTGAAGGAGGTGGATGGTATCGGGCCGAAGCGTGCCGCCCGCATCGTGGCGGGCTGGGTCGAGCAGAAGGCCGTGCGCGAGATCATGCTGTTCCTGCACGCCCACGGCGTCGGCACGGCGCGGGCGGTGCGGATCTTCAAGACCTACGGCCACGAGGCCATCGCGGTCATGACCGAGGATCCCTACCGGCTGGCCCGGGACATCCGCGGCATCGGCTTCAAGACCGCCGACGCCATCGCGATGAAGCTCGGGCTGACCAAGGAGGCGCCCCAGCGCCTGCGGGCAGGCGTGTCGTTTGCGCTTCAGACGGCCACCGACGAGGGGCATTGCGCCCTGCCGGTCGAGCGGCTCGCCGCGCTCGCGCACAAGCTCCTGGAGGTCGATCCCGCGCTGATCCGCGCTGCCGTGGCCGAGGAACTCGCCCGCGGCGAGGACGTGATCGCCGACACGGTTGGCGGCGACGAGTGCGTGTTCCTGCGCGGCCTGCACGCGGCTGAGCGCGGCATCGCGGGGCGCCTGCTGGCGCGCGCCTCCGGCTCGCCGCCCTGGCCCACGATCGACCTCGATAAGGCGCGGCCATGGGTCGAAGGCAAGACCGGCAAGACCCTTTCGCCTTCACAGGCAGAGGCGGTGCGCCTGCTGCTCGCCTCGAAGCTCGCGGTGATGACCGGCGGGCCGGGGGTGGGCAAGACCAGCACCCTCGACAGCCTGCTGCGCATCATCAACGCCAAGGGCGCACGGGTGCTGCTTGCTGCTCCAACCGGCCGAGCGGCCAAGCGCATGGCCGAGCAGACCGGGCTGGAGGCCAAGACCATCCACCGCCTGCTGGAGATCGACCCCAAGCACGGCGGCTTCTCGCGCAACGAGGAGAACCCACTCTCTTGCGATCTCCTGGTGCTGGACGAGTGCTCGATGATCGACGTGCCCCTGATGAACGCGCTGCTGAAGGCGGTGCCGGAGCACGCGGGGCTGCTGCTGGTCGGCGACGTGGATCAGCTACCCTCGGTCGGACCAGGGCAGGTGCTCGCCGACGTGATCGCCTCCGGCGCGGTGCCGGTGGCGCGGCTCACGGAGGTGTTCCGGCAGGCCGCCGAGAGCCGGATCGTCGTCAACGCGCACCGGATCAATGCAGGCCAGATGCCCGAGCGGCCGAAACCCGACGAAAAGGTGGACTTCTACCTGGTCGAGATCGACGACCCGGAGGTCGGGGTGGCCAAGCTGATCGAGGTGGTGACCCGGCGCATCCCGCGCTCCTTCGGCCTCGATCCCGTCCGGGACGTGCAGGTGCTCACCCCGATGCAGCGCGGCTCGCTGGGTTCGCGCAACCTCAACCACGAACTCCAGCGCGTGCTGAACCCGGACCCGCCTCAGCAGGTGGAGCGGTTTGGGTGGCGGTTCGCGCCCGGCGACCGGGTGATGGAAACCCAGAATGACTACGACCGCGAGGTCTTCAACGGCGACCTCGGCATGGTGGCCCGCATCGACGAGGAGGAGGGTGCTGTGATCGTGAGCTTCGACGGGCGCGAGGTGGTCTACCCGTTTGGCGAACTCGACACGCTGGTGCCCGCGTTCGCGACGACGATCCACAAGAGCCAGGGCTCGGAGTACCCGGCGGTGGTGATCCCGATCGTGACGCAGCACTTCACGATGCTGGCGCGCAACCTCCTCTACACGGGCGTGACCCGCGGCAAGCGGCTGGTGGTGCTGATCGGGCAGCGCAAGGCGGTCGGCATGGCAGTGCGGGGAGGCTCGCGGCGGCGCTACACCAAGCTCTGCGATTGGTTGAGCCGAACTCCGGGTTGATAGCTGTTTGCGCGGCGGGAAGATAACGCAGGCGGCAGCACGCTCGATGAGCGTACCATGATCGCGAGCCTACCGCCTGGATGCCATCCCAGCAGGCTAAGCCATTGATCACGCGCGGATGAGCAGACGGGGCGCTGGCCCCGATCCGCCGTACAAGTCGAACATCTGCTGGCACTCGCCGTCAGGATCTTCACGGAGCTTGCGGTCCAGGCGATTGGCAGCCTTCTGAAGACGCGGCGAGCGCTTCTGGTAGAGATCGGCGTGGTTGATGCGGCGCTCCTGCGCAAGCTCTCGGAACCCCGCGGGATTAAGGCGAAGACCGGGGCAGCGGCGGCTGACGAGTTCGGCCGCGACTACGTCCTGCAACGCCGCGTCTGTGGCCATACCCTTCCCGTAGTAGTGGTGGGCGACGTTGACGAACCCGATCCATAGGGCAACAGGCAGGCCGATCCTGTAGAACGCGTCGAACGAGCTTGATCGTTTGCGGTCTGTACGAGCCGCAACTCTGGGACCAGCGATCTCCTCGCTTGAGGGCGTGAAAGTGCAGTCCTGAGAGATGGTCATCGCGAGCCCTCCGCCAGAGCGGTAGGTCCGCACGCGTCGGGCTCGGTAAGCGCCGAGCGGAGCACGATCGCGGCAGCTTGGAAGGACAATACCACACCGATCAGATCGAGGGCATAGCCCGGCCAGCGCAGGCTTGTGGCGCGCGCCAGGGCATCACTCGCGCAAGTCAGGAAAGCGGCCAAGGCGTCGATGCGCGCATTCAGCCACGACGCCTTCACGAGAGGGTCCAAGGAGCGCCGGAACCGAAGCAGCGTCGCGGCGGCAAGGCTGGGCGCGGCGAGCGCGAAGGCGTCAGACAGTAAGGTCTCCGTCGCGGTGTCCTCCTCAGGAGACGGCCAAGGCTCATCCACAGATCCGCGACGGCGTCGGCGCCTGAAGCCGCCAAGAGGGCACCAATCAAAAAGGTGGTGAGCCGCTCTGTCCGCGCGCCGCGCCCGCTGCGCAGGGCTGCAATGGCATAGAGGGCAATGTCGTAGCCGAAGCCGCGTGCGTCCTTCAGCATCTCCTGCGAGCCGAGAGCCTGAGCGCAGGCCGCTTGAGCGAGCGCGACCAAGAGCATGCCGATGGCGATGCACCAGTATCCGCCGCCTGTAAACGTCGCACGGCCGCATGCTGGGCTCCTTGTCGTCGCGGGCCATTGCGTCATGCGAGTTCGGCAACGGTGAGGCCGGGCTGTTTCCAAATCATGTCCCCGCGCTCGTCATCGGGCGGATGCCGATGTCGTCTCCAGAACTGCAAACGGCTACGATCCCGGTTGTCCGATGATTATCGGCAAGGTGAGTTGAACTGTGCGCCGAAGTCATCTGTGCGTCAGAGCACGCGACCCGACTTGCTGGTGCTCAGTGTCGCGATCCAACCGGGGGCGCTAACTGAGCTTCGAACGCCAACGCTCGGTCGAACAGTGGCGCTATGCGGTACTCGCGCACGTAGCGCCACGCGAACGTGCCCGGCTCGCCGACGCGGCGCGTCTCAAGCAGCCCGAACCACGTCAACGGACGCAAGATCCGGCTCTCGAAGGCGAATGCGAGGTAATCGGGCGCGCTTCCCTCTGCCGCCGCGTCGAGGACCGTGCAGACCGGCAGGAGATCTCCAACGCTGCTCCAGTCGCGTGCGGCAGCCGACAGACACCACAGCACGAGGCCGACGTGGTCCTGAGGCCAGCGCTCTACCGGCACGCGGTCGAGCGAGCTAAGGTCGATGCGCCAGAAGATCAGCGTGAACAGCCGCCGAAACATCTCTACGTTCCGACTGCCTGAGGCGAATTCCTGACCTGCCTTGGTCGCCAGCAGCTTGCGCTCGCGACGGCGGAAGAGCTTGGCCGCTTGCGCGATGAGCCGGGTGGTCTCCACCGGCATCACGTCCGCCTCGTTGAGGACCTTGTTGGCCGCCAGCACCTCGGCCTTGTCGTAGTCTGGCCAGACGAGGGCATCGAACAGGGCGCGCGTGTCGGCGCGCGACAGGACGTGCGTGGCGGTCAGCGTGAGGCCGCCGTTCGCCTGCGCGCGGGTGAGCATGAGGCGCAGCGTAGTCAGCAGCGGCATCCCCGCGGCGCTGATCGCATCGAGGTCAGGACCAAGCCGGATCGCCAGGGGCGGGCCGCCGTTCGGCCTTGCGAGCAGCCCAGCTACGCCGGACCGCGACAGCAGCGACCATGCGGGAAGACGCTCGATCTTCGACATCGGTCCGCTTCTTCACGGCGCTCGGCCAGGGTTCAACACTGCACCCTAGCCGATGGCTGTTGTCAGTTTCTCACCTTGAAGCGACGCCGCGCATCAGGTCGGTTGAAACGACGCTCGCAGCGCCTGCTCGGTCCTGGCCTCGACGACCCAGCGTCCACCCGCCGAGAGCCCGAACCCTTGTCCATGGCGCGCGCGAAGCTCAGCAAGCACAAGATTTCGAGTGGCCGCGTAGTTCTCCTCGACATGAACTCGCCAGCGCACCTGTCTGAGTTCGCGCTCGAACGTCTCCCGCACCGGCCAGAGTGGCAAACCAGCCTCACGACGGAGCGCGTTCCTGGCCCAGATCGAACTCAGGATCACCGCAGCATCCACCGTTGTAGTAGTCGAGTTCTTCATGTCGAAGCCGAGGATGATGTAGCGTGCACTGATCGTCCAGCGGACTGATGTTTGGGCAAAAGCTCTGAGGTGGATCACCAGCAGAGCCGATTGAGGTATTTTGGTTTTCCGCTACAATCTCGTGGTCGAAACGGGTCAGCGTGCGGGATCGCGTGATCACGGCGAGGCTTCTTGGAGCACGCCGTTGGCCCGGTCCGCGACACCCGTAGTCTCGACCAGATCGCAAATCGCTATCTTCTCCCAGTGGGTTCTCGATCTCAGCATCGACCTGGATTTCGCCTGCCCCGGATTTATTGCCGCGACCCTCCGCTTCGGCATTCAGCGGCGTCAGGCTTTCTTTCTGGTACTCACGACGGTCCGGGAGCGCGGCGTCAACGAGGTCGCCCGCCGACTACGTCACCGGGAATTTGCACCCGAGTTCCGGGACCTAGAGGATGTAGCCCTTCTCGGTCGAGCAGTCGTTCACCTGCGGCGCCCGCGCGATCTGGTCCGCGCGGTGTTTGGGGGCTCGCCCGATGGACTACTCGGCGCCCTGGCACGCCTTGGACCCGATCCAATCGAACCAGAACAGTACCGCGAACTCGCCCGGCTCTTCTTCTCGTCGGATCCGGCTGATCGGCGACGCGCCAAGGTCCTGGGCCAGATTGAGGGCAGTCTCGTCGGCGCGCACATCGAGGTCGTCAACCTGCTCGATCCGGTGCTCCTTCACCCAGCGATGGTGAAGCTTCTTCGCGACGAGGAACAAGTCGCTCAACTCCACCTCGCGTTTGCCTACGTCCGAGCGCATTGCTCGCGCGCGAGCGATGACGCGATCCGGGCCTCGCTTGGTCGCCTCAAACCAGATGGCCGGTGGTCTGATTTGATCCGGGCATGGGCGGCCCGCTTCGACATTCTGCCCTGCTCGCTCGACACGGGTGGCGACCCGACGCTCAACGTTCTGGGGAGCGCCGCTGCTCTCGCCGACGCTGGACGCCGTTACAAAAACTGCCTTGCGACCAAGATCCACGAGGTCCTCATCGGCTCCCTCCTGTTCGTCGAGTATCTTCCTGAGGCTCTTGGTCAACCGGGCTTGATCTGCGAGTTGCGTCGGACGACCCAGGGCTATCATCTGGAGGGCCTCTTCGCCCGTGAGAACCGGCGAGTTCGAGCAGATCGGGCCTGCATCGTCCGAGGCAGGCTCGCTGCCTGTGGGGTGGCCATCTTGGACCACGGGCCGGGCGAATGGAGCGTTCTGAACGCCACGGCGAATGCGTTGGGCATCGTGGATTTCGATGAGCCGGACCTCACTGGAGGGTGGGGCGATGAGATATTGGAGGCCGCTGAAGGGCTTCAGCAGATCTTCCAGGAGGCGGCGTGACATGGAGGCTGCCGCCCCGATCAGCACGACCCTGACTTCATTCGAGATCCGCGTTCTGTCCTTGCCGGGCTGGCACCCGCGCCTTTGGCTCGCGGTCACGATCGCCGCTGCGTTGACGACCTTGCCCCTCATCATCGCCGGGCCGGTGCTGTGGGTGGCATCGATGCAGTTCGTGATATTGGCCGAGTCCCTCAGCCGCGTTCTCGGTGAACATCACCGAGCACAGCGACGGGCGGAGATCGCGCTTGAGACGAACACCGCTCTTCTCGCCGAGCGCGATGCCCGGATCGCAGCGCTTGAGTCTGATCTGGCGCGGATGCGCTCGAACTCCGGTGCCTACCAGGAAACGGACGAGGATAGGACCTATCGGCAGGTCGGTCTTGACCCGCGAGCCCCGAGCTTCTTGATCGCGGCGGCAAGGAGAGCTTATCGAGGCGCCCTTCACCCTGATCGGCACCCGCGGCACCGCGAGCAGGCGCACGCCCGCTTTTTGAAGGCGGAGGCTGCCTTCGACAGGATCGCGGAGCTTCGGCGATGAGGTGGTTCTGGGTCGCCTATGTCTCAGCCTCGATCACGAGGACGTAGGTGAGTTCATGAGGTGCTTGCCGCCCCGAGTAGGCTAACGTGATTTTGTCAGGCGGCCACTTCACCTCTGAGAGAAGTCGGTGCGCCAAGGCGGATTGCTAACCTATCTTAACGGTCTCAAGGTGCATGGAGCCGACTGGAGGTGCGCCATGACCAAGGACAGCAAGGATAGCAAAAGCACGTTCCCCGCAGCCGTGGTCGGCAATCCCGACGCCGCGAAGGCAGAGGCCGACAAGGTGAACGCCAAGATCGATAAGGCGTTCAAGAAGCTGGCCAAGAAGATGCGCGACCACGCCGATAGGGCCAAGACGAAGATCGACGGGGCCAAAAAGCCGGAGAAGCGCACCGTGCTGCTCAGGCGCTTCGAGTTGTACGCGGATGCGGCGACCCACCTGGAAGAGCGCCTTGCCCATCGTGGTGAGGCGTCTGACAGCTAACTTTGCCATCATTGCGTTCTGGTGCTGAACGGGTCCGAAGTGCAGGCCGCGTCCTGAATGGATTGACGAGATCATCAAGTCGCGCGATTTCGCCAGGATGTCGTCGCGTTTTGTATCCTAAAAGGCATATAATTCGAGCCTGCCGCATTGAACACAACGCCAAGCCGAAATGTTTCTCCGACTATTCTCAAGCTGTTCTCGTTTAATTTTCGACGCCTGAGCGGCAGGCCCCCAGCCAAAAACGTTTTCCCCTTGCGGGTCATTCAAGCCAGGAATCACTTCAACCCATTCCATTGGAAATGTTTGTTGCTTGATGTTGAAGCGTCCCTCCTGCATGAGCCCGCCGCATTGGATGCATTTAGCCTCGAATTCTGACATATGAGATCGATTCCTATGAGGTCGGTCGAGTGCAGGCGCCACAAGCCGCAGCTATGCAATATGCATGGCGAAGAATTAAGCAGTGTTTATTGTCGAAGATCTGAATTTAATGCTTAGGCGCGTCCGCCAACGGGCACATCCTTAATCCATCGGTGCTCACATCGGTCTGGCGGCCCCACATGTCGAGCCGCCACAACAATCGCGGTCACTAATGTACCTCAACCTTCGATCTGGTGCCCTCGAAGCGCGAGGCGGGTGGCTACCATGGGGCGATCCGCAAGAACGATAAGCTCGTGCGGCGTTTCGACTCTCCGCTCTCGGCGGAGGGCAAGGCGCGCACGCAAGCTCTAGCCATGATCGAGCGCCTCCGCATTGGACAGGTGAACTGGTAGCGGCTGCTGGTTCGCGGGAGGCAGGCCAAAACCCGCTGCGGCGGAGCCGGTCCGTGTTGATGTGTGGGTCAGGCTGCTGCCAGCCGATCTGGTATAGCGCCCATCGCCAAACGCGAGTTGCGGTAGCGCGCGTCGGCCGTGACTTCCTGCTCGACCCAGGGTGGCAGCACAACAAACTGGTCCTCGCGCACCATCTCGATCTCAGCCAGGATCAGCCCATCGAGGACACCACCGAATACGTCAACGTCCCAGACCGCCCCGGCGTGCTCTGTCCGGTAGCGGGTCTTCTGGATGCGAGCCTGCGGTGGCACATCGGCGAGCAGCGCCTCGCCCATCGACAAGGGCACCTCGAACTCCACCTCCTCACGGCGGGCGCCGCTTTTTGGCCCCTTCCACGTCAGGACCGCCCGTTCGGCCGCGAGGCGAACCCGTATCGTGTTGTAGGCGTCGGTGTAGAGGTAGCCCTGGACGAGGAGAGTGCCGGACCGGCAGAAGGGCAGCACGGCAGTGCTGGCGAGGAACTTGCGCTCGATCTCAACGGCCGCGTGATGCCGGACACTCTGGGCGGGGAAGGCCCATGGAGCGTCGCCGCGATGTACTCGACGGAGACCATGCCTTCTCCTCCCGCAGCTGAGAGGGCCGTTCGAGGCAACCGTTAACACATGTGACGTTGCCGTGACAGGGATACACACCGGGCTTCTTGCTTCCGACGCCTTGTTCACGCGGTCGTGAGGTCATATCGAGCCGACACGTTCTTTTCCGAGACCAGAACGCACTCAGGGCGCTCCTCTACCAAGAGGAGCGCCCATTTTTGTCGCGCTGTTTCGATCTTCAGTCGAGAACAGGCAGGCCAGTGTCTGTTCGAAGCAGCCGGTTCATCCGGTGCGCTTTAGGACACTTCCGGCTCGGTGATGGTCACGGGCGGTGAGTCCACCCGGCCCTCCACGTCAATTCAGGCCGGTTCCATCGATGGTTGCAACGACACCAAGACCGGCTGGGGCCTGACCGCATGAGGTGCAGCGCACCCGAGCGGCGACAGCGATTACGTCCTCGTCGGCATAGGCACCAAGGTCATCCCAGGTTGCCCATGTCCCGATCCTGCAGATGGTGCAACGTGGTATTCGCAGGCCGCGATACCCAGTCGCCTGCCATTCGGCCACTGTCCTCCGCAGCGTAGGGCTCATGGGTAACCCTCACCGTGTTGAAGTGGCAGGTTCCATAAGGCAGGGGCATGACGATCACGCAACGGTAGCGGTCTGGCTCTGGCATGTTCGAGGCGACGGGGGCGGCGCGTGAAGTGCGTTCACTGTCCCGCCTACTAGTCCCCCTCGATCGATCTGAGATGCTCGGCGGCGGCTGGATGGTCGCGCGCTCGACCACGGTCGGCAGCCGGACTGACGGGACGCGGCGCGCTATTCGCGGCTTCCGGCTCTGCCTGCCCGATTTCGAGGATGGTGATGGGCTTCAGGATCGTGGTGAGCCCTCGTCGGACAACGTGATCGTCTTGCCGTCCTCCACCTCCGTCATGGTGCGCGACACGGACACCGAGAACCTTTCGGTCACGGCCATCGAGTTCCCCGTGGCCCACACCCTCATGAAGAACATAATGGCGGCCAAGCACGACAGGGTCGGCTGATCGTCTCGGCGACGGTCGGACCACGGTTTCCCGGCAGATCGTGGTCCGGCTGCGGTCCAGGGATCGCGGTGGTGGCGAAGGGGATAGCTCGATCTGAACCCTGGACCACATGGGACTACTGGACTACAGCCGATAGTTGCCGGGAAAAGCAGGATGCATAGAGAGGACCCCGCCGCCGTCATCCACGCGGTCCATCCCGGCGCAGCCGGATCGACGGGGTGTCAGGCCGATCCGGCCCCTCGGGCCGGGCTGGCGCCACCGTCGCGAGCGGGTGGGCGCGCCCGCGCCTACCCCTCGAACAATATGTTCGCGATCATCACCGAGAAGTCCGTCTCGACGAGCTTCGAGCCGAGCCGCAGGCGCGATCCTGGTGATGTCCCTCTCGGCTGCCCTGGACATCACGGTTGCGCCCCTCCACCCCGAAGGCCGAGCCCGCCTCGCCGGATCCGTCCAACGCGATCGTCGGGACCACCATCTTCGACGAGAACCCCACGCTTCCGGAGATCGTGCCGCAGACCCGGATCGCCACCGTGTCGATGCCGATCAGGGCGAGGTCGAGATCTGCTTCACGAACGGGATAGGGCCGGTTCAAGGTGACTTTGACTGGCAAGTGGTCATACATCCCGCAGCCGTGTCGGCGAGAAGCTTGACGACACGGCCTGGATCTCTCGCGCCGATGATCGATGGGACCGGGGTTGGCCAGCGAAGGCGGACCTCAACGGGAAGGTCACCCAGATCTCCTCCACGAGGACGAGATCCTCGACGAGGAGTCCAGATCGGCCCCGATCAGAAGCGGGCTCGGGATGCTAAGACCTCGTCGGGCGCAGCTCCCGCGCCCGAACGCCGTCTGTGACCACTCAACCGCCAACAGCGATCAAGACCGAAAACGGCAAATCTAGCGTAATTCCTTGAGAAACAAAGTTTATCACCGTTGGAGCGATGTGGACGTGAAGCTCTTAATCAGCGGGTCCTAAGTTCGAACCCTAGTGCGCCCACCAAGAATTCCGGATCTTCCGAACGACTCAACCTTCTGCGTTAACGAGGGTTTTCGCGGTTCCCGTCATCCACTGGGTCGGTGTTTCGGTAGCCTTCGGACAGGTCGATCAGACGCTCCTGTGGCCGGTATTGTGCCACCTTCTCGATCTCGTCGTGCAAGTCCTCGACGCGAAGGTGTCCATATCGCGAGGTCATCGCGAGGCTCGTGTGGCCCAGGATGCGGGATAGCTTGTAGAGGTCGCCACCGCGCTGGACGAACCACGACGCAAACGTGTGTCGGAGATCATCATGCCATCGCATGTTCTCGATCCTCGCTCGTCGGCAGGCCGCTGCGAAGCCCTTCTTCATGTCGTTGAAGCGCGGACCGTCCTCCTTGCAGA
Source organism: Methylobacterium sp. P31 (assembly GCA_050632875.1). Taxonomy (GTDB): domain Bacteria; phylum Pseudomonadota; class Alphaproteobacteria; order Rhizobiales; family Beijerinckiaceae; genus Methylobacterium. The sequence continues at coordinate 1,904,335 of JBODSC010000001.1, forward strand.
ACAGGTAGCCCGAACGCGGCCGAGCGGGATCGTCGAGTAGGTTCTTGATCGTCGCGACGGCCTTGTGGGAGAGTGGCACCCGACGCGGTGCGCTGGTTTTCGTCTTCTCTAGGTGCGCCTCGCGCCGGTTCAGATCGATAGCGTTGACCGTGAGGCCGAACAGTTCCTCACGGCGCATGCCGGTCTCGACCGCGAGGATGATCGCCGGTCGCAAACTCGGGGACGCGGCAGCCATAAGCCGCTCGAACTCGGCCAGGGTCAGGAACCGGGTTCGCGGGCGGCTCTCGCGAAGCCCACGTTTGCCGCCGGAGGCTGTGACCGGGTTCGTGTCCAGCCACGACCATCTCTGGGCGGCGGCGGAGACCACGCTCAGGAAGGCGAGGTCGCGCCGGATCGTGGTGTCCGTGACCTTGGCCCGTTTCCTAGCGCTCACGAACTCCGCGATGGTGCGCTTCGTGATCTGGTCGAGGTAGAGCGCATCGAAGGTCGAGCCGAGCGTTCGGCTGTTCGACCTATAACAGCGCAGCGTCGAGGGCTTGACGCGGATCTCCTGGAAGAAGCGCTCGACGGCCTCCGCAAAGGTGTGGCGGGGCAGATCTCCGCGCGCTCGGCCTGCGTGCTCTTCCAGGAGCCGATACAGAAAGGCTTGCACCTCAGCCTTCTTGCCCGTCTTCGCGCTGCGCCGAACATGAACTCCGTCCCGCCGGAACCTCACCCACCAAACATCACCCCGCCGATAGAACGCCGCCACACGCCCTCACCGTTGACCATAGAAGCCAAGAGTCTGAGTCAAAAGAAAAATTGACAAGACCGCACCCGCTCCGGGTTGGCGCGAAGGTTACTGAGGCTGGAGGGCGGGGAGGTTGTGGACATAGTCTAGGCCACCGTGGCCGATATGATCCCGCAGACCGTCATCGGCGTGCAGCCAGGATCTTCGAGGACCGGCCGTGCGTCCTGCGGGAGCTTCGAACTTCGCGCAGGTGAACTTATCGGCGCGGTCACTCGGGACCCGGCCTGACTACAGGGGCGAGCGCCTGCTCAAGCGGTATGCCCTTCCGCAGGCGCGCGTTGAGCGTTCTGGAGCGGATACCCACCACTTGGGCTAATGCTGGAACGGTCATCTCCAAGCCGCCGTGCATGTATCGCCGGACGGACGAGCGCAGGCGGCTCACGTCTCCCTTGGTGCCCCAAGAGCAGTTCGCCGGGCCGTAGGGCTTGCTGGCGTCCCGCCGCACTAGAACGGCCCCCGGCGGTCTCTCGCCGAGGTCGCGGCAGAAGATCCAGAACTCCCCCACTCGGGCACGTATGTGTCGCCCTTCGTCCTGCACCGTCTCCGCATATCCTTCCAAAGCTTGTATCGCGGGTCCTTCTTCCGGATAGGCATCAGGCTCTTCGCGGACCGGCGCTTGATCTTCCAGGGTCCTGGTGCAGGAGCGGGCGGGACCGGCGTTTCGATCGCCTTCTTGGCCGACCAGCCAAGCTTGTTCACCCGCATCCGGAAGGTGCTGGAGTTCATGTTGGCCGACCTCGCCCATTCGGCCGATGTTTTGGTCTGGCCATCAATCGTGTGGCGTGAGTTGGTGGGCCGGTTCTGGTTGACCTCGGCCTTGGTGCTCCACGTGCAGTTGTCCGGGCTCCAGCCTTGACTCTGGTCCCGGCGCACGAGGATCGCGCCAGGAGGCTTCGGCCCCATATCATTCTCGAAGACCCTGAAGTCGTTCCAGGCGGGCACGATGGGGTGGCCGGTCTCGCGCGAGTTCTGGCGCATCGAGCGCCATGAGGCACGGGCAGGACGAGCGGCCATGTCTCGGCCAACCGCGCACGTTGAGCGCTTCTTGGGCGAGTTCGGGGTGAATGCCAGCGGCGCGTCTTCGCCGACCCGCGCAGCAGGTTCTGCCAGGATTGACCTCTCTTGCCTGTCCGAAGGCAGGACCTCGGCGGGACCCTCGACGGCGACGCCGGTCGAGGTGGCCTCGGCCACACTGACACCGCTCCGCTCAAGCCGGTCGAGTTCGCGATCGACGAGGGTGCGGATGAACTCGGAGACCTTGTAGTTGCGCACGAGCCTGCGGAAGCGCTCCCCAGTTCCGGGGGAGAGGTGCACCGTGGTGCGTTCGACGTGGAGAGGAGGGCGGCCCATCCGCCGCGCGTAATCCTTAGCGACGGATGGATCAAGATTGGTCGAAAACCAGCATCGCGCTCAGCGTACAAGGTAAACAGTGTCGATTACGAGAGGCGAAAATGGCGTCGAATACCGAGAGAAGACAGCTTTGTTTGCCCAACGAGAAAACGGCGCCATAACACACCCTGTAAATGGCGCCGTTTATCCGACCCGGTAAATGACGCCACTTACCGCGATGAAAACGGCGCTGTTTACCGGTCGCAGAAGACGGCGCCGATTACTCAGCGGCCTCCGGCGTGAAGCGCGTGGGCTCGCTTGAGGCGGACGATGCCACCACCCTCGGTCAGATCCTCCGCGGCCGAAGTCAGGGAGCGCCAGCTTCAACCCGACCGTCAGGCGCGTGTTGCTCGCGGGAGGCCGGGTGCGAAGCCTCCAGGAGGGTGACGATCAGCGCGAGAGGATCGGCAGGACGGTCGCACCAGCAGTTCGCCTGATGCATCCCGCATGGCGAGAAACCAACTTTCAACGGTTCGTTTCGGCGGCAGTAGCTTCTGAGCGCTCGCACGTAGTGGGAAGCCGCTATCTGACTTCCGCTGAGAGTGGCAAACAGTCCCTAGCCCTTCGCCAGAAGCTGACTTTCCGCTTTCGACCGGTTGCCGCCTGCGCAAGCGAGTGCAGAGCACACACCCTTCAAGCCGCAACACTCAATGGAGCTTGCCAGTAGAGATCGCAACGCAGCAAATGCCAAGCCAAAGCTCAAATGGATTATTATCGGTCAGCAGCCTGGAAATAGATATGGCCTCCACATCATCAAATGCGAGTATGTCTTGAACATCGATCCAATCACCAGCCTTGTTGAGCAGCACCAACTTGTAATTCGTCATTGACGGCGATGAACTTGTGGTTAATGCGCTGCTAACATCGGGTGACATGATGACACCTTGATATTGCTGAGGCCACCGCCGATGCCGCGTGGAAAGGGGCGCGCGAGATACAAGCGCGAGCGGCTGCCCGCGCGGGCAGCCGCTCGATGATCGTCCGATAAACGAATGCTGCATTGATCGAGGTCAATGCGGACTTTCGACCGATGATACGTTTTATCCCCCCTGTGATCGCACTACTTAATGACATTGCATCAAGAAAAACTCAGCGCAGCGGCTTTGCAGAGCCACCCTCGCGATTATTCGAACGAGGTTCGTGATGTCGAACAACATCAGCGACTCTTCTAATGCCGACGAACCTCCCCCGCGGCTGCGATATACTTTGTTATTGCTGAATGACCAAAATTCGCTTACGGACTCTCAGTCATTGCTCGCAGCGGACGATGAAGAAGCATTCGCCCTTGCGGAAGCAGTGGCTGATGGGCGACCGTTTGAGGTATGGCTAGGGTTTCGGTTTGTTACTTGGAACACAGAAGGCTGATACCGAGAAGAAGTTCTGACCGGCGCTACAAAGCCTAAGTGGCGTTGGAGACATTTGTTGTAGGAACGGTAAAGGCCGCGTTCCACCCGATCCAACCGCAGTTTTCTGTTTTAGCATGCAGCCTGAAGCAGACCTTCCGAGGACCTGTTATGCGTCGAAGGCAGCTACATCCCGGTCAAGCTGTTTCTGCCTACGCGCAAGCTGCTGCTGGCACGCCGGGCTCGAACTTAATGGTCGAGAGCACGAGCATGCGGCCATAAAGCTGCAAGGGGGACGCCTCGATGTTGGGGCACAGACGGCTATCGGCTCCGCCTAAACGAGGCGCGTAACGCCTGCGAGGTCCTGGCCTCAATAACCCAGCGCCCCCCTGCCGAGAGCCCGAAACCCTCTCCATGGCGAGCCCGAAGCTCGGCCAGAACTCGCGTCCGAGTAGTCTCGTGGTTCGCCTCAAAGTGGCGCCGCCAGCGCGCGGCTTGTAGCTCGCGCTGGAAGGTCTCGCGGACAGGCCAGAGCGGAAGTCCCGCCTCACGCCTCAAGGCATTCCTAGTCCAGATGTCGTTCAGGATCGCCGCAGCGTCTACCGTTCTCGTAGTCGATGTCGCCATGTTGAGGCCGAGGATGATATAAAAAGTCCCGCGCGTCCAGCACTAGAGCAGCCGGCCGCCATTTGTAGTGCAACGTCGGCAGAGCACATTGTGAAATATCGCCTTTGTGCTATGCTTTCGCGGTGGTCGAGACGGGTGATGCGTACATGCGCGTGACCACGGCGATGCCTGGAGCATGCCGTTGGAACTTCGCCCTGCCTCCATCACCGAGAACGATGCGAAGACCTCGCGGAGACCAGTCCCGTTCTCAGGATGGGCGCTAAATTTCGCTATCAAGCTGGATCACGACTGCCCTGGCCTACTCGCGGCAAGCTTCTGTTTCGGATCGCAGCGGCGGCAAGCCCTGTTCTTGGTGCTTGCGCTTGCCGAAATCCTTGGCACTGACGAAGTCGCTGGCCACCTCCGGTCTGCGGAGGGCATATCGGGGTTCACTGGCACGGCACCCACTGCCATCCTCGGCCAAGCCGTTCTCCGTCTCCACCGCCCCCGCGATCTGGTACGAGCCGTCCTTACGGGCCCTCCTGTCGGCTTGCTCGGCACCCTAGCGCGCCTTGGCGACACCCCGATCGGGGAGCCCAGAACCTACTACGAACTCGCGCGTCTGTTCCTTTCGCGCGATCCCGCCGACCGGCGGCGCGCGAAAGTTCTCGGGCAAATCAGCGGCGGTCTGGCCGGGCCCCAGGTCGAGATCATCGGGAGGCTCGACGCCGTTCTCCTTCATCCGAACCTTGTGACCAAGCTTCATGAGCCGGAGGACGTGGAGGAACTCAGCCAAGCCCTGAGCTACGTGCGTACCTACTGCTCATGGGCGACCGATGACGCCGTCCGCGCCTCACTCACTCGCCTGCGACCGAAGGATAGCTGCGTCACCTTGATCAAGTCCTGGGCGAACCGCTTCGATCGCCTACCGCACGGACTCGATACGCGCGGGGATCCCAATCTCGTCGTCCTCGCCACTGCTGCCATGATGACCGCAGCGGGTAGAAAGTACCGCAACTGCCTGAAGACGAGGATCAGCGAGAGCTTCCTCGGATCCACCCTGTTCGTTGGGTTTCGGCCCTCCGATGCCCGTGAGCCCGGTGCCATTGCGGTGCTGAGGCGCACCAACGCTGGCTTCTTCCTGGAGGCGATGTACGCGGCCGAAAATCGGCGCGTGCGGGCTGATCGCGCGGATCTCATCCGGCACAAGCTCATGGCCTGCGGAGTTGCCGTGTTCGACCACGCGCCGGGCGATCCGGCGATCGTGCGCTCCGTCGCACGCATGCTCGGCCAGTGGGCGCTGGGCGATCCCGATAATGACGGGTGGCATGCAGAACTCCTCGACGCTGCCGAGGAACCCCAGCAGACGTTGCCGGAGGTCGCGTGATAGCGCTTCCGTTCCACCATCTGCCCGCGTCCGCGAAGCTCGTCGGCGTCCAACGCGACATCATCCTCGGCAGGATAAAGCGACGGACCTCGACCGGCTTGCCCGCAGACCTGCTTGCGAGCCTCCGAGCATGAACTACTCGCCAATCGAGTACAGGCTCCTCGCGTTGCCAGTCGGCCGCCTGCGCGGGCGTGGCGGCCGTCGTGCTCGTTATCGCGACTGCGCTACCGCCATGGCTCACGATCCTCGTGCTGTGGTCGGCCGCGCTGCGCTACGTCCCGCTGATCGCGAGCGCGGCGAGGCGGCACAAGCGAGCGCGGCGCGCCTTGGAGGTCGAACGGGAGAGCCATGTTGCCATACTGGCTGAACGCAACGCTCAGATCGCAGCGCTTGAGGTCAATCTGGCGCGGGCGCGCTCGAATGCCGGGGTGGGTCAGGAGACTGAGGAGGAGCGAACCTACCGGCAAGTTGGCCTTCATCGGCGTGCTCCGGATTTCCTGATCACGGCGGCACGGCGAGCCTACCGGGCTGCCCTTCACCCCGATCGTCAGCTGCAACGACACCGTCAGCAGGCTCATCAGCCATATCTCCAGGCCGAGACGGTGTTCGAGAGGATCGTGGAGCTTCGGCGATGACGCTCCTCGCGGTGATCTTGATCGCCTATACCTGCCACTGTCGGCTCATCAATAGCAGCGGGCCCATCGCCTCAAGGGCGCTGAGCAGGTCCGCGACCAGAGGCTTCTCGACCAGAGGTAAACCCGCCATCTGTACCCTCTCGCGGATCATGGGGCTCGGGTGGCCCGTGATGATGATCACGGGGGCGGTCACACCCAGAGCCCGCAGGCGCTCGCAGGCATCCAAACCCGTCATGTCCGGCAGCAGGTAGTCAATCACGATGCAGCAGGGCTTCGCCGCTGGGAGCGCGGCAAGCAACTGTCTGCCGCTCTCGAAGGTGGCGACCGGATAACCCTCGCCCTCCAGCATGAACCGCGCTGAGTTCAGGATCTCGGCATCATCATCCACCATGAAGACCGGCATGCGGCTGCCCCAGAAACCATGGCGGTTCATATGCCAGACCGGGCTCACATGCCGGACCGGATGAATCCGCGGTCTGAGCAATCAGAATACCGCTTCCTGGGTCCCCTATCCTTTAAGTGGATTAAGCCTGCCCGAGACCGGCCAGAACCGACCAACGCACCACCTCGGACAGGCTGCTGGCCTGCGTCTTGGCCATGAGCTTGGCCCGGTAGATCTCCACGGTGCGGGGACTGATGTCGAGGGCGCGGCCGATGCCCTTACTGGTGCGACCCGCCACCAGTTGATCCAGCACTTGCCGCTCGCGCCAACTCAGCGTGGCGACGCGGCGGACGAACTCCTGAAGGGTCGGATCAGCCTCCTCGGTCACACCACCGCGGTCCAGGGCGGCATGTAGCGCGTGCAGCAGCACTTCATCATCGAACGGCTTCTCGATGAAGTCGCACGCCCCGAGTTTCATCGCCTCGACCGCGAGCGCCACATCCCCGTGCCCGGTCATCATCACCACGGGCAGGGTGTGACTGTCCGCCCGCAAGCGGCGCAGCAGTCCCAGCCCATCGATGCCGGGCATGCGTATGTCAGTGAGGATGCCGTCTCGTGCGGGCTTTGCGAGCCGGTCGAGCAGATCGGTGCCGGTCTTGTAGAGCGCCACCTCGAACCCGGCGGTGTCGAGCAGGAAACCGAGCGAGTCCCGCAGGGCGGAGTCGTCGTCCACCACATGGATGAGGCTACGCGCCATCGGTCAATCGCTCCTCATCCGCAGCCGGTAACCTCAGCCGGAAGGTCGCCCCCCATCACCGTTGCGCTCCGCCGTCAGTTGTCCCTCGTGCGCCTCGGCGATGGTCCGGCAGATGGACAGGCCAACGCCCATGCCGGTCGCCTTGGTGGTCACGAACGGCTGGAACAACCGGCTCGCCACCTCCTCCGAGATGCCCGAGCCCGTGTCGGCCACCGCGATCTCGACCATCTCCGCTCTCCGGGTGGTCGTGATCGAAACCTCGCGCCGCTGCGAATCCTGCATGGCCTCCCGGGCGTTGCGGATCAGGTTGGTCAGGATCTGCTGGATCTGCACCCGGTCGGCGAGAACGCGTCCAGCGTTCGGATCCAGGCTGACATGCGCAACGATCCCCTGCTCGTGCGCGCCGATCAGGGCGAGGGCTGCGGCCTCTTCGATGATCTGGGCGACGGGCTCGATCCGCTTCTCCGTCTCGCCGCGTCCGATGAACTCCCGCAGGCGCCGGATGATCTGCCCGGCCCTGAGGGCTTGGTCTGCGGCCTTGTCGAGAGCCTCCTTCGCCTTCGGGAGAACGGCCAAGTCGGCCTGATCCAGAAGGCGGCGGCAGCCCTTGGTGTAGTTGGTGACCGCGCTGAGCGGCTGGTTCAACTCGTGGGAGAGCGCCGAGATCATCTCGCCCACGGTGCTCAGCCGCGCGACGTGGACCAGTTCGGACTGGAGTTCCTGGAGGCGCGCCTCGGTCTTCTGCTGCTCGGTCAGGTCGTTGATGAAGCCGGTGAAGAACACCTGATCGCCCGAGCGCATCTGGCCGATAGTGAATTCCAGCGGGAAGATTGTGCCATCGCACCGCTGACCCGTCGCGATCTGCGTCTTACCGATACCCCGGCGCAGGCGCGTCTCTCGGCCGCCGGTCAGATCAGCGTCGTGCCGGTCACGGTTTGGCTCGGGCATGAGCAGGCTGATGTTCTGGTCGATGACCTCGGTTGCCGAACACTGAAAGATGCGCTCGGCCGCAGTGCTGAACGCGCAGATCGTGCCCTCCGCATTGAAGACGATCATGCCGTCCGGCACGGTGTCGAGGATCGATCGCAGATGCGCCTCGCGGGCCAGCAGGTCCGCCTCGGCTTGCTTCTGCGCATGGATGCTGAAGACGACGCCGCGATGACGAACGGGACACCCCTGCTCGTCCACTTGCACACGGCCCCGCGAGCGCAACCAGCGGACCAGCCCATCGGGGCGGATGATCCGGTAATCCACCTCGTAAGCTCCACCGTGACGGCGAACCTCCTCGATCGCGTCGGCCCTCGGCTGTCGGTCATCTGGGTGGAGTAGGGCCTGGAAAGCGGCGAGGTCGGTCAGTTGCTCGCGCGGAAGGCCGAAGAGGCTATCGCAGGCGGCGGAGCAGGCAACTTGGCTCGTGGCGAGATCGAGCGACCAGATGCAGATGCCCGTCTCATCGAGCGTGTCGCTCCACTCGGCGGCGGTCAGGCTCAAGGTTGAGACTGCGGCATCGGCCGATCGGATCGGCGCTGTCGGCGGAGATGCGGCTGTTGTCATCATCCGCTCCCGAAATCTTCATTCGGCGGCCAAGCCGAGTCCGAGAGGAAGAACCCGTCACGGACCGCAGCAGCCATCGATTAACGTATTTAATGATCTCGGATCTTTTTTGAAGGGCAGGAATTTACACCGCAAATAGGTGGTGTCTGCCGGAAAATTTCAATGGCATGCCATTTCTAATCGATCGTGGGTTTCATGGGCGACGCACGGCGGGCTGATCCGATGCCGCGCTACCGGCCAGAGCCGATAGACTTGCCCGCAGGCCGGATGCTGTTTCGCTCCTTCGCAGTCATAGATGGGCGGCACCTCCGCCGACAGCCGCGGTATCTCGGATGCCCCGCTATGCCGAACTGGACAGTCCCGACCCCGAATGGCGCGATCGGCGACAACGTGCGAACCTATGGGGAGAGCATCCCGCCCGGCGCGACGGTCGATGGCATCATCGACAGGCGCGCGGATAACGAGCGTCCCGCCCTCGCCTGTGCCACGCGCGGGTCGGCTCGGATCGATTGAAAATTACTGCCAAGTCAATTGGCGATCATAATTTTCGCACGTAGAGTTGCGACAGCAGCGAAAACCTCATCCAAGTGAGTGTGAGCCGAGCGATCCGAACTTAAGCATGCCTTATCGTTGGCAGGTTGATCCGGGCACCAACGGCTGAGAGCAGCGTGTGCTCCCGCCCTTTGAAGGGTGGAGGGCCGCGTGCCACGCTTCTACTTCAACATTTTCGATGGCGTCAGCACGCCTGACGATACGGGCACCGAGTTGGCTGATTGGAAGGAGGCCCGTGTCGAAGCCGTCAGGTTAGCGGGCGCTCTTCTTAAGGATGATGCCGAGCGCCTCGCTCTGAGCGATGATTGGCGCCTTGAAATTGCAGACGAGTATGGTCTCGTGCTGCTCCGCTTCGATTTTATCTCCCTAGAAGCTCCTGTACTGTCGAGCCAACATGAGATGCCGAGCAAGCCGTTCTAAAGCTCGGCTTTCCTCGGCTTCGCGATCCGCTTCAACGCGGCATCGGAGTCCGCTTCATCCTCGCGGGGTTGGGCTATGATGAGCCCCGATCTTGAGCAGCCAGCCCAGGTCATCGCGGAGAATGTGGCTTCGGCCTTCGAGCGCGCGCACGACGAGGCGGCGTTCGAGGAGAACGAGCGCGAGATGGTCGTGGCGGGCCTGATGCGCGAGCTACTGGTCATTCTGCCCGGCGCATCGAGCGATGCTCTCGCCGCCGCCTGCAACCGCCATCTCTCTCTCCTGGCGGAATGCGGCATCTCCGGCCCGCGGGTCGAGGCGGTCGATCCCGATGATGGGTCGGTGACGATGAGGCCGATGTAGATTGAGGCCCTTCATCGGCTACGGCGTCTGGGTGATAGCCCGGTCGGCGTTGACCCGCTGCGCCCAGTCCTTCGCGGTGTCCTGGCCCTTGAGGGCGATGAGGCGAGCGCCGCTGACATCGACGTTCTTGAAGTCTGCGCCCGCGATCGTGGCGCCGGTCAGGTTGGCCCCGGACAGGTCCGAGCCCATCAACACCGCGTCGGTGAGGTCGGCGCCCCGGAGGTCGGCGTACTCCAGTCTGGACCGGCTGAGATCTGCACCCTTCAGCTTCGCACCCGAGAGGTTCACCGAGGTGAACACCGCCCGCATCAGTCCCATGGACTGGTTCTTGATGTCGGCCCCGGCCTTCAGGTCCACGAGCGTCGCCCCGCTCATGTTGGCGCCCTTGAAGTCGCCGATCGGCATCGAACGGCTGAGATCCGCGCCGCTGAGGTTCGCGTCGCGCGCAGTGATGCCGAACATCTTCGCGTCCGCGAGCTTGGCGCCGGAGAGATCGGCCTTCAGGAACCAAGCCTGTTCGAGGTTCGCCCCGCTCAGATCGGCTCGACTCAGGTTGGCCTTGTTGAGGCGCGCCGTGCGCAGGTTAGCGCCCCGGAGGTTAAGCCCAGACAGGTCAAGGCCGGAGAGCGCCTTGTCGTGCAAGTCGATGGGCTTGCCGCCCGCCTTGGCGATCAGCGCCTCGACATCGGCGCGGCTCATCTCGGCCCTCGTCATCGCGGGCGAGGACATGTCGGCACCCAAAAGCAGGTCTTGTTCGGCGGCGGCCGGACTGGCGGCTAGAGCGGCGAGCATGAAGCTCAAGGTCAGGGTGCGCATCCGTTCACTCCCGGCAGGGCGTCGCACTCGTTCCGATCCATTGCGGCGAGCACTCAGCCAACATCGTTGGCGCTACCGGAAGGGAAACGTCGGACGACTCCGATAGGACGCAAGCGCAACCGCGCCGCGGTTGCGCCGTTCGCCCGCCGAAAGTGGCGGACCACCGGCTATACCTCCACGAGCCGCGTGACCTGCTCGGCCACAACACTCACTCGGCTTCCAAGGTGACCGACCCATCGGTGAGGTCGATGGTCTCGACCCGTGGGCTGAACCACCCGTGATCGGGCAAGATGCTCAGGTGCCGGTTGCAGGCGGTAACAAGCACGGCACCGGATGTGGTCGGCATCACTGCCAGCAACTCGCGCAGGAAGCCCGCAACCGCAGCCGCACGTCTCTCCGGCAGGTATGGCTCCTCGCGAAAGCGCTCGTAGGCTGAGACGACGTTCTCGGCGACGATGGCCGCGAACCGCTCCTGATCTGCCTCCGGCATCGGCCTGTCCTCCTACAGGAGCCCGCTCCCGCTGCGACCTTTGCGCGTGTCCGCCCGCCGGATGTAGCCGACTGCGGTCCGCGGGTCTCGATGTCCGGATTGCTCTATGCTCCGGGCGAGATCGGCCCTGCGCTCGGCCTGCGTCCCATCGACCACAAGCTAGATTACCCTTCCAGTTGTCGAAGGTGAAATCCGGGATTACAGCCGCTTGATGTCCGACAAGCTCAACGCCCTTCTCGAACGCCTCAAGGCGCATCAGCGCGATCTTGTCCTGGCGATGGCCGAACACGACGGGATGCCCGCCGGGAGCGCCCTCCGGCAGGTCGCCGAGTTGGAGAACGTGATCGCAGCCGTCGAAGCCGTGGCTGACGAGGAAGCACGTCGATAAACCCTAAGTTCACTTAGTGTTTACCACGACGATGTACGCATCCGATCCGCGCCCGTTCTCGAACTGGCATGCTGGGGATAGGGCCATGCGCGTGCTGCTGATCGAGGACGACGCGAGCATCGCGCAGAGCATTGAGCTGATGCTCAAGTCCGAGAACTTCAACACCTACACCACCGACCTCGGCGAGGAGGGCATCGACCTCGCCAAGCTCTACGACTACGACATCGTCTTGCTCGATCTAAACCTACCGGATATGTCGGGCTACGAGGTGCTGCGCTCGCTGCGCGTGGCGAAGATCAAGACGCCGATCCTGATCCTCTCCGGCATGGCGGGCATCGAGGACAAGGTGAAGGGGCTGGGCTTCGGTGCCGACGACTACCTCACCAAACCGTTCCACAAGGACGAGCTTATAGCTCGTATCCAGGCCATCGTGCGCCGCTCGCAGGGCCACGCTCAGTCGATCATCACCATGGGCGACTTGGAGATCGACCTCGACGAGAAGATGGCCGCGGTGGGCGGCAAGCGCGTCCCGCTGACGACGAAGGAGTACCAGATGCTGGAACTCCTCGCGTTGCGGAAGGGCACCACGCTGACCAAGGAGATGTTCCTCAACCATCTCTACGGCGGCATGGACGAGCCCGAGTTGAAGATCATCGACGTGTTTATCTGCAAGCTGCGCAAAAAGCTGGCCAACGCCAGCGGCGGTAGGAACTTCATCGAGACCGTCTGGGGCCGCGGTTACGTGCTGCGTGAAGACGCGCCCGCCATGCGCGCCCTCGCGAGTTGAGGCGCCTCTCTCAGCGCTAAACTGCGATCAGCGCCCAGGTAGAACTCATTTGCGCAGCGGTTCCGGCTTCTGCCCGTCCGGCAGTATCTCCTTGAGGTGGTTGTGAACCATCTCGGCCGAGAACGGCTTGCCAAGGAAGCACGCGCCCTCCGGCAGATCGCCTGGACCAGGGTGAGCCTGTCCGGAGGCTACCACGATCGAGATGTGCGGCCACTGGCGGGCGGTCTCGCGGGCAACGGCGAAGCCATTACGGGAGCCGGGCATATGCACATCAGTGAACAGCAGTACGATCAGGGCGTGCTGCTCAGCCAGCAACACCATGGCTTTGTCGCCGTCGCTCGCCTCGAAGGTGCGAAAGCCCGCATCCTCCAGAATGTCCATCGCAGCCATACGGATCAGGCCGTCATCATCAACAACGAGGGCATACGGCATTGAGGATGCGTTCGGCTGGTTCATCTCCTAGTAAGCGTTAACTGATGTAAAAGGTCCCTTGCGCGCGACGGCTCAGTCACGGGCCGTTGGCCACGACTTAGCCCTGCAAACTCTCGGCGAAATCGTCCGGAGCCTCACCCAACTGGCCGAGGATCGACACGCCTTCCAGTTCGCCAGTCACATCGTCGGCTACGACCTTCAGGGCCAGGGCATCCGGCACGCGCTTGGTGAGATCCTCAGCCTTACCGATTGCACTCCGCGAATACGCCGATCTCGTTCATGGCCAGGGGCAGGCGTTCGTTCCTTTTGCCTGCCCCGCAGCTTGCGAAACCGGCTATATCACTCATGATAGGGGATGTCGGGGGTAGTCGGTCACGCTGGTGATGCGTGAGCCCACCATGGTGACAGCTTTGCGCAAGCGGTCCTCAGTAACGCCAAGACGATGGGCTAACTGAGCGCGCTCATTACGATCGTAGATGTTAAAGTGAGTCTTGGTACGCGATTTTGTCAGCATAAAACCCTTTAATCTCAACCGTCCGGTTGCTCAAAGCTTCACACGCCCGACCGCTAGAGGTCAACATAGGTTGCCGGGAGGCTGGGCTGCTCGGGCGACACGGCGGATCGTTGATGCCGGTCGAGACAAAGACGTTCGATCTGTCTGAGGAGGTTGCGGCGTGGGCCTATCTCGCTGAGGCGGGACCGACTGCGACCTGAAACCGATCAAATTGCGGGTCCCTCGTCATCTCGAACGGCAGACGCTTCACGTTCAGGGTGAAGACGATCGCCGCACCTTGGCTGATGAGGATTTAACCCCGTGTGCGGCGGCATCCGCCTCGATCATCTTCCACGACCGCCCGCCCACGATCATGACGCCGTCCTGCACGAGAAGCTTCTCGCCGTGCGGTCGTCGGGGCGATCGAGCTTCTGGTGCTCACTTTCTGGCGCTGATCGAGTCCAAACCCTGGCGCGGTCATGTCGGCAAGCGAGGCATTCCGCTGTGCCTCGCTTGTCCGAACGGGTGATGACGGATCAGTGTGCCGTGATCGCCTGCCTCTGGGTGTCCGTCAACGGAATCGACTCGTAGAACATGTCCTCTTCCGCAGCGATCTCGTCGTCGCCGATCTGGGCGAACACGTCCCGATCGTCCTCATTCTCAAAGCCGACGTAGATCTCGTTGTTATAGAACCACACGCCATAGGAAGGCCGATCGTCCTCCGTCAGCGAATCAGCAATCTCGGAAGCAGCGGCGCCATATTCCCCAACCTGCTCGGGCTCAACGTAGTCGTAGCTGAGCCTGTGGATGAACTCGAACTTCTCACCGACCTGCTCTCCAAGCCGCACAGGGCAGACTGCGCAGGAGTTTTGCCTAACAGCGGTCGTCGAGGCACTAGCGAGTGCCGGGACAATGGCGGCGTGATCCTGGAAGAGATTCCAGTCGTACTTGTGCATGAAACAGATCAGGATCACATTGTTACTCATGTGCAAACACCAGAGGGACCGATCGCCATCCGTCGCCTGATCGGCCTTGTACGAGCAGAAGACGAAGATCTCGTGGATCTGTTCGTAATTGAGGTGGACGCCGTAGAGCAGGATGGTGACGTACTTGAAAGTGCGCATCTAAAATCTCGCTCAAGGTCCCGCGCAACGGTGCGGGGCAACAAGGTCACCTTAGCCCTGACCCCTCCAGGAGGTCGAAATTAAAATCACTCAACGTTCCAAACCGGCGGCCCTGCTTAGCGCTGAGTTACTGCGCATCGTCGAACGCGAATGCGACGGGTCCCGCGCACGTGCTGCCTGCGAATGAGGACAACAACGCGACCTAGGATAGTCAGCGAGGTGTTGCGAGTCTGCGATGCCGCAGGTTCGGCTGCGCGTTTGGCGAGTCTCTGGTCGTGTTCGATGGCCGCACCCTGAGCATCCGCGGATCCGAACTGATCGCCGCGCGGTTCTCGACAACTTCCGAAACGGCGGCCCTGGAGAGCCTGATGAACGGATTTGAGGCCAATTTTCTTGAGTTTGTTGTTGATTGCAAGATTAAGTTTTGTCTCGCTGGTCGTGAACAGCTTGCCGACGATCTGGTCTGGCAAAAGTGATGTCCCGTCCAGCCATTTTGCTGCGAGCAGGCATTCAGGGATCGGAAGCCGCCTCTTACCGTAGTGGGGATCCTTGTCGGTCTCGATGAAGACGCAGCGGATGCGGTGAGAGCGCACGAGATTGGCGTCGGCATCGTACTCGTCTTCTTCCACCCATTGATCGCGGACAATCGAGCATAAGCCGACCGGCCGAACGCTCATGGCGCAGTGCATCGCAATCATTGTGAATTCTTCGCGGCTGAATATCTCCATATTTGCCTTGATGAGTCTGATCTCTTCCTCGGTGAAAGGAGCTGCCTTCCGGGCGGGAGTGTAGTCGCTGTCGTATCGGGTCCAATCAGGATCAGCCCACGGGTTTGCCTCGAACATCGTGTTCTCGGCGTCGCGGCGGTCCTCATTGATAGCCGCTATCAGGAGCTTCACCATCTTTTTGGTGCGCTCCAGCCCGTGAAGTGGGCGGCCTTTTTCGGCTCGCCTGTCGATTTATTCTTTGATGAAGGCCGCTACGTCTTTGCGCGATGCATCCTTTAGGAGCTTTCCCTCCGAATGCTCCTTCCAACGCTTCAGAACGTAGTGTACGAGAGCTACATTCCCTTTGTCGGACCTGGCGCGCTTGCCACCTTCGCCGCGAGCGCCGAAGCGGCGGTCGAGGTAATGCTCGATCACTTCTAGGTCTGGATCTTTGTAGATGGCGGCGTCTAGTTTTCGTCTGATCGCGATTGCGTCTTTTACCGCTGGGTGCGTTAGCCCTGCCGCGGTGTAGTTCAAGATCGGACGCTTTGTGTTTGGGCGGCTCTCTACCCGACCGTCTGGGTGGATCGTCGTGATGGTCGCGGCAGATGCGACGATCTGGGTGCCATCGGGCTTACGTTCATTCGTGTCCGGGGCAACCTCGTACTCATACGCGAGATTGGCCATATGCTCGTCGGAGTTGCGGGCGTGGTGATAGGCCAGCAGATCGAGATGAGCGCTGATGTGCGGCAGGGCTTTGCGTCGGGCCTCAAGCTCGTCGTGGGTGTCGAGGGAGACCTGCTTTTCTGTTGGCCAGCTATCGACGCCGTAGAGATCCATCGCGCTTTCGCGCAGTGCCTCAGGGTACTGGAATCGCACGGCCCACCTCCGGCCCGGCTTCCGCGTCACATAATCCCTGTCGCCCCGAGCCTTCCGATTGGTGCTCGACATCGATGCGCTCACGCTCTATAGGAGCCCGGCAACCGCCGTTCCGGACTTCGGTAGGGACGCGCTTTAGGGACGCCTTTAGGGACGGTCAAGGCGATAAGCCAAGTACCTGATTCTAAAGGAGTTCTGCCGCGGAGAGGTGGCAGAGCGGTTGAATGCACCGCACTCGAAATGCGGCATGCCTGCAAGGGCATCGGGGGTTCGAATCCCCCCTCTCCGCCACTGCTCTCAAAGAGCTTGAGAATCAAGCAAGTTACTGTCAGACGATGGTTATTCGGCCGCCCCCTAGTCCACAAGGGTGGTCCACATGGCCCTCGCGATGGTGCGCCCCTGGAAACACAAGAGCGGCATCTATTATCTCCGCCGCCGGGTCCCCGACGACCTGAAGGCTTCGCTAGGTGTCGCTGAGATTCGGCGCAGCCTGGACACTCGTGATGCGGCCGAGGCCAAGCGACGATCTCGCGCAGGCCCTCGTCGAACTCGACGTGCAGTGGGCTAACCTGCGACGCGGTCCACAGGCCCTGAGCGAACGTGAGGCTCATGCGCTTGCTATGCCTTACGAAGAACACCACTTCGCCGAGCACCGCGAAAATCCGAGTGCTCAGTCCCTGTGGGACACAGACGTCCATCCAAGCCTTTGGAAGCTTGAACCGCTCGTCTCGCTCGATTCGACGAAGAGCATGTCCGAACTTTTTGTAGAAGGGTTCGACCTGAGGCCGGCGCGGCGGCAGTCGATGCGCAGGTGGTGTGAGGTGGAGACCGACCGCTGTCTCGAGCGCCACGGCCTGCGTGTCGACGACGGTGGCCGAACAAATCTCATGCGCGCGATTGCTGGCGCGATGCAGCGCGCCAGCCTGAGACTGCGGCGCCTCGCCGACGGTGAGGAGGATCCGTCCGCATCGCGCATCAGTCCAACGCCGGACCTGCCGGCTCCAAGCTTGCTGGTCCCGACGCAGCCCGCCGCTCGGGCGCTGCCGTTCGCTGCCCTCGTTGAGGAATGGGCCGCCGAACGTCGGCCCAAGGAGAAAACTCGCTACACCTTCACCGCCTCGCTGCGGCAGTTCGAACGCTTCGTTGGCCACGACGATGCGAGTCGTGTGACAGCGGGCGACCTCGTCCGTTGGAAGCTCGCGCTGATCGAGGCGGGGCTGAACACGAAAACCATTCGCGACAGCAAGCTCGCGCCTGTTAAGGCGATCTTCGAGACCGCTGTTCGCAATTTGCGCCTACCGACGAACCCGGTCCGGGGAATCCTTGTCTCGCACAAAGATGAGGGTGATGCCGGCGATCCCGACTACACGGATGATGAGGCGCGTGTCATCCTGCGAGCGGCTAATGCGCAGAGGGATCCGCTGCTGCGTTGGGCGCCCTGGATCTGCGCCTATACCGGCGCGCGCATCTCAGAGGTCTGTCAGCTACGCGTGGAGGATATCGGCGTCGAGGACGGCATTCCGTTTATCCGCTTTACCAAAGCTGCGGGCTCACTGAAGAACAGGTCGTCCGAGCGCATCATCCCGCTGCATCCAGCGCTCGTGAAGGCGGGCTTGCCCGATTTCGTCAGCCGCGTCGTGAGTGGACCAATTTTTGCTGGCGTCAAACCTGATCGCTTCGGCAGCCGGGGAGGGAACGCGCAAAAGCTGATTGGCCGCTGGATTCACTCCCTATTCACGGGTGGCATCGCGAAGCAGCCCAACCATGCTTGGCGTCACCGCATGGTGACGCTCACGCGCGAATATGATCTACGCACTGATATCAGCCACGCTCTGACCGGGCACTCGCAGGAGACAACGCAGGGAGACTACGGCCGGTTGAAGCTACTAAAAGCTATGCACAATCAGATTTTGAAAATTCCGGAATTGGATTTATAGTAGCGTGGTGGATATTATATAGAATGCAAGTAGCAGAAAAACTCTTTCACGTAAAAACGAATCGGCTATTCATAAGTTTGTTCTATTTCCGTATTCACAGAGCGGCCGTGTTTGATTAATCTGTATATTGTATTTAGATGTTTGACTGTCGCCCGGACAGCGCTACGTAGCCAAGGATCGCGCTCTTCGCCTCGCCGGTCTGGGCAGGGCGCGCGTCCGAGACACGCCGGACCGAGCCCGGCTCCCTGATCCTGCGGGACGAGAAGTTCTGGCTACCCCTCGTCGCTGTCTTTTCCGGCATGAGACAGGAAGAGATCTGTCACGTGAGTCTGGATGACCGTAAGCTCCCGGTGATGGCCGCCTTGTGAGATCCGGTTTTGTGCCTGAGGTGTGACCTTAATGCTGGCGTTAAGGTCATCGGATCAGGGCGATGCGGGTCGAGGTTCTTGCCGGGGTCGAGCGCCGGCGGCGCTGGAGTTTCGAGGAGAAGGCGCGGATCGTCGAGGCGTCTTACGCGGCCAACACCTCGGTGAGTGCGCTCGCGCGCCGCTATGGGGTCGCGCTCGGATTGCTGTTCACGTGGCGCCGGCAAGCCCGCGAGGGCCGGCTCGGCGGGGCCGAGCAGGCTCCGGTGTTCGTGCCCGTGGTGACAAAACCTGAGCCGGCCCCTGACCCCTGCGCGCCAACCCTGCCGGCATCGGCCGCTGCAGACCAGCATCCGCGTCGCCGCCGCCGGGCCGGTGTGATCGAGATCGATCTCGGCGGTGGCCGGCGTCTCAGGGTCGATCGGGACGTCGACGCCGCGGCGCTGCGCCGGGTGCTGTCGGTTCTGGAGGAGCGATGATCCCCGTCCCCACCGGCGTGCGGGTCTGGCTCGCGACCGGCCACACCGACATGCGCAAGGGCTTCCCCGGCCTCGCGCTGCAGGTGCAGGAGGTGCTCCAGCGCGATCCGCTGAACGGGCATCTGTTCTGCTTCCGCGGCCGTCGCGGCGATCTGCTGAAGGTCATCTGGCACGACGGCCAGGGCGCGTGCCTGTTCACGAAGAGGTTGGAACGGGGGCGCTTCCTGTGGCCGAGCCCAGCCGACGGCGTGGTGACGATCTCATCGGCGCAGATGGGCTACCTGCTCTCGGGCATCGACTGGCGTCATCCCCAGGAGACCTGGCGGCCCAGCTCGGTCGGGTGAGCTCGGCCCTTTGCAGGACCGGGCGGGCGTGATTCCCTCCTCCGGTGACCACGTCGCCCGAGTCGCTGCCCTCCGACCTTGCCGCCGCGCACGCCATGATCCTGGCTGAACGGGCCGCACGGCTGACCGCCGAGGCGGACCGATCGAGCGGTGCGGCGCTGATCGCGCATCTCAAGCTGCAGATCGAGAAGCTGCGGCGCGAGCCTCTACGGCACGCGCTCGGAGCGCGCGGCGCGGCTCATCGACCAGATGGAGCTCGAACTGGAAGAGCTGGAAGCGACCGCCACGGAACAGGCGGCCGCCGCCGAGGCTGCCCTGGCGCGCACACTGGGGGCCGGCCTGCCGGCCCGCAGGCCGCCCGCGCGCAAGCCGTTCCCGGCCCATCTCCCGCGCGAGCGGGTTCTCGTTCCGGCCCCTGAGTGCTGCCCGTGTTGCGGATCGGCCAAGCTGTCGAAGCTCGGCGAGGACATCACCGAGACGCTGGAGGTGATCCCGCGGACCTGGAAGGTGATCCAGACCGTGCGCGAGCGCTTCTCGTGCCGGGCCTGCGAGACGATCACGCAGCCGCCCGCGCCCTTCCACGTCACGCCGCGCGGCTTTGCCGGGCCTCACCTCCTGGCCACGATCCTGTTCGAGAAGTTCGGCCAGCATCAGCCGCTGACCCGCCAGAGCGAGCGCTTCGCCCGGGAAGGGATCGCGCTGTCGGTCTCGACGCTGGCCGACCAGGTCGGTGCCTGCACGGCGGCGCTCGCGCCCCTGCACGCGCTGATCGCGGCGCATGTTCTGGCGGCCGGGCGGCTGCACGGCGACGACACCACGGTGCCGATCCTGGCCAGGGGCCGGACGGTCACCGGCCGGATCTGGACCTATGTCCGTGACGACCGCCCCTTCGGCGGCCCGGATCCGCCGGCGGCGCTGTTCTACGCCTCGCGCGACCGGGCCGGAGAGCATCCCGAGGCTCATCTGCGCGGTTACAGCGGGATCCTGCAGGCGGACGCCTACAGCGGTTACAACCGCCTCTACGATCCCGCACGCCCGCAAGGAACGATCCGCCCGGCGCTCTGCTGGGCGCATGCCCGCCGCGGGTTCTTCGTGCTCGCTGACGTCGCGGCCAAGGCACGGCGGGGCAAGACAGCTGCGGTGATCTCGCCGATCGCGCTGGAGGCGGTCCGGCGGATCGACGAGATGTTTGCGATCGAGCGTGGGATCAACGGCCGCTCGGCCGACGAACGTCTGCGGGTGCGTCGTGCCGAGAGCGCGCCCCGCGTGGCCGAACTGGAGACGTGGCTGCGTGAGCAGCGCGCGCGCCTGTCGCGCTCCTCGGCTGTGGCGGAGCCGATCGACTACCTGCTGCGACGCTGGCCCGGCTTCACCCACTTCCTGGAGGACGGTCGGATCTGCCTGACGAACAACGCCGCCGAGCGTTCGCTGCGAGGCTTCGCGACGGGTGTGTCATTGTACGCCCCTTTCTCAAGTGTCTGTAAACATTGGAAGCGTGTCTGCGTCCGCAATGCGACACGGGCGCCCTTTTCGGGCGATCGCCGTCTTGACCGGGTCCGACGCCAGATCATCCGCCCGGATCTGATGAGGCGCCCCCGGAACGACCTGAACGGCCGGCAGGATGCCGGCCTTGATGAGCCGCCGTATCGTATGGCTTGTGACGCCCGCGGTCCTCGCCGCCTCGGTCATCGTGAGCCACGCGCCGTCCTTCTCCGCCGATCGATAGGCATGGATGCCGCGCACACGCCGAACGGAACTCACGCGGTGGGCCGTCCAGGTCTTGCCCTGTCCGGTCGGCAGGCCCATCCGATTGAGCGACGCGGCGATGTGTTCATCCGACCAGCGACCCGCCATGCTGCGCATCACGGCCAAAGCATCCTCGGTGGTCGCGCAACCGTGCTCCCCGGTCCGAGGCTTGCGTACGCGCAGTTCCGAGTGCTGACCGCCGCGCCAGTGGATCGTGAGCACGACGTCGCGCGCCGCATCGTCGACATCGACGATGATGTCGGTGATCAGCGCCCGCAAGAGTTGTTGCCGGGCTCGCGTCGTCACCCCTGGTGCAGTCCAGGCCGCCGACAAGTCGTCGGCCAGAGTCCAGAAAGCGTTCGGGTCGGGCGTGTGGCCGGGTGAGCCCTCGACAGGCTGGCGGCCCTCCAGGTCTCGAAGGCGTCGAAGCGCGGCTTCCCAGTTCTTTTCCAGCGTCGCGGCGATCAGGCGGTTGTCGGGATCACAGGCGGCGTAGCGGCGTTCGGCCAGGCTCGCATCGTACCGGGCCTGCTGCATCTCCAAATCGAGGATGCGTCGCTGATCGTCCAGCTGATCCCGGTGCATCCGCTCCGCCTCGAACGCTGCGGCGATCGCCACCGGCCTCACGGCCTGCAGCAGCTCCGCCGCCACGGCTGCATCGACCCGTGGTCCGCCAAAGGTCATGCAGCGGGGTAGGCCCATCATAAGGTTGGGCTTGTCACAGCGATACACCGGCCGGCTCTGCGGATTGCCGGTATAAGCGACCCCGAGCCTCCGTCCGCATCGCCCGCAGCTCATGAACCCTGACAGCAGCGCCCGCCCGCCGCGGCCGGATTTGATGCCACCACGACGGCCGTAGGCGTTGAGGGCAAGCTGGCCTTGGTTCCGCTCGTACTCCGGCCAGCCGATGTAGCCTTCGTGATGATCCTTGATCATCACCTCCCACGTCCCGGCGGGCTTGCCGTGCCCGTAGCTCCGTCGCGCCCGTCCGTCGACGATGCAGGTGCGCTTCTCGCTTTTGCCGTAGACGTACACCCCGGCGTAGAATGGGTTCTTCAAGATGGCGATCACGTTGCGGTAGCGGATCGGCCTCCACTCGAAGCTGGTCATCCGGCCCTCGTCGGAAGGACGCGGGAAGTGGATCTGCTCCGCCGTCATCGAAAGCAGCACCTGGCGGGCACTGCCGAGATGCTGGAAGCGGGCGAAGATCAGCCGAATCACCTCTTGGAGGCGACGATCGGGATCGAGGCCGAGTCCGGCATCCCGATGCCAGATGTAGCCGAATGGAACCGAGATCCGCAGTTCACCGCGACCGGCCTTCGAGCGGGCAGCCTCCAGCATCCTTGCCCTCAGGACGCCGAGGCTCGAACTCGCTGATGCTGCCCTTCATGCCGAGGAGCAGGCGATCGTTGGGGTGGCAAGGATTGTAGACGCCGTCGTGATCGATGACGCGCGCCTCGACCAGCCCGCAGAGTTCGAGCAGATGGTGCCAGTCGCGACCGTTGCGTGCGAGCCGCGATGCATCGAAGCACAGGACGGCGCCGACCTTGCCGGCGCAAAGCCAGGCGACGAGGCGTTCGAACCCGGGACGCGCCACCGTGCCGCTCGCCGACCGGCCGAGATCATCGTCGATGACCTCGACGTCGACAAAGCCGCGCTGGCGGGCGACATCGACCAGATCGTACTGGCGCCGTTTGCTCTCGAGATTGGTCATGACCTGGGATTGCGTCGACTGCCGCACATAGACGACCGCCGTTCGCTTCAGGATGGCTGGCGGGAGCAGCTCAGCGCTCGTCATCGTCAAGCTCCTCGACGCCGAGGCCGCCGGCCTGCATGAGGATCTGCGCCAGCGCCGCGACGACCGTGTCGCGTTCCTGAGCGCTCAGGCCCTCCAGCCTGTCCTGTTCGAAGAGGAAGCTGATCTGCCGATCCGGCACCGCGGCCGACCGCTTGAGGGGTTCCATCCTGTGCCTCCGGAACGATGCCGACATCGCTCCGGAACTTTGCGGGGCTGTCTGCCGCGCTCAACAGCCGCGCCAGCTCGATCAGCGCCGTGACATCGACGCGCGGAGACCCGGGGTCATGCCGGCGCAGTGAACCGGATCGAACATCCATCCGGCCATGGCGATCACAACGCCGGAAGGCGCTTGCACCAGAAGCATCGGGCCGTACGTCCGCTGCTCAACCCGGCGCACCAGCACCTTCCGGCCGAAATGGGGGTGCCAGCGGTAATGAACCTCCGCTTCCTGCCCGACATGGGCAGAATGAACGGGTGATGACGCTTGGACGCAAAGCGTGGCTGTTTGCCGGCTCGGAGCGGGGCGCCGATCGGGCCGCCGCCATGGCGACGCTGATCGTGACGGCCAAGCTCAACGGCGTCGATCCGCAGGCTTGGCTCGCCGACGTGCTCACCCGCATCGCCGAACACCCGGCGCAGCGCCTGCACGAGCTTCTTCCCTGGCATTGGCGCTCGGCCACCGGCCCGTGTGCCGAGGCCGCCTGAGCCTGTCGCCAGCCAGCCTGAGCCCTGACGAGACGATCATACCGTGGCGGACTTGAACCGATGCAGCGCAACAAGGTGAGCGCCGTCTTCACGCTGGCCCGGGTCGCCGCTGACCTCGGAGCAGACGAAGACGCCCTGTTCGACATCATCGACGACATGGAGCCTGAGGACGGCCTGATCTGGGTCCACGGCTTGGGCGACGAGGCGTGCCCCGCATTCACCCGCGACGGCATCGACGAGATCAAGGCGCGGATCGCCGCTCACAGAGCGGAAAGAGACCTGCTGCCATCTAAACCGTAGCCCCTGCGTCCTTCACCGGACGGATACGGATGACCTTCGGTAGGCTGAGGGCATCTGGTTCTTCGACCTCAACGCTCGCAATGGGCGCATGCTGAAGAGCGCCACGGCTGCCCGCTGCGTACCCGTCCATGACGAACTTGTCCGTCTGGGCCTCCTCGACAGGGTGACCCAGCTCCGGGGCCGGGGCGAGATCCGCCTGTTCCCGCAGCCCAAGCCGGGCGGCGCTGACGGGCGCCTCGGACACGCCTTCACGAACTGGTTCACCCGGTACAGACGCGAGGTCGGCCTCGACCGGGGCAAGCTCGTCTTCCACAGCTTCCGGCACACGGCGACCACGCTGATGCACGAGGCGGATGTTCAGACTGCCATCATCGACCGCGTCACTGGTCACACGACACCTGGCGAGACCGCCCGCTGAACCAAGCGTACGACGCTTCGTCAGCTCCAGGCGGCGATCAACACCATCAACATCGGCGCCGACCTCCACATCTACACAGAATTTTGGGCCAATTCAATAGCAACGCTGTGATCACGACAGATCATAACCGGAGAAGTTGGTAATTTTACAGTAGAAAATCTCTTGACATTGTGTTACAAACAACGAAGGGGAACGAGAGAACAACAGGCGAGACGTTCGACGCTGTAAACAGAGCAGTAAACGAACCGGGATCGGTTCCATGGTTCAACCAGCCATATACCTGACTACCCCTCTTACTGCTGGCCGTATTCCAACCTCTTCGCCCCGGAGCCTCGTATGTCCAAGAAGCATAAGCCCCGCCCTGAGACCTACCCCGAGGACAGCGAAGCCACCCGCGAGACCCTCGCTTGGCTCCGCACTCAGCGCGTCCCCTTCGTCCGCTGCAGCCGCTATCACATCCGCATCGGTAACCTGAATTACTATCCCGACAAGGGCACCATCTACCGCACGGACGACCTCGCCGCGCTCCCCGAGACCGGCCTCGCCGCGCTCCAACGTCTCCTCACGCCCATGGGCAAGGTCGCCGCCGCCGGCCCCTCGTCCAGCCCCCAGACACGTACAGCGAGATCTGCCTCGACGTCTGAGCCTCTGCCCCAGCGTGACACCCGCCCCCTTGGCACTGACGTCGCCGGCACTGCCCGTCCTCGCTTCGTTGCGCCGGGACGGGGATCCCCGGATCAAGCACCGAAGGGCATCGGCAACAAGGGTGGTCCGGTGCGCCGGGCCGCTCAGGAGCGAGGACCGGGTCGCCCCGCACCTCTCAGACGACCGCCTGCTCCAAGGGTCCGGAGAGCAGGCATCCGTCCGCGTTGGCCGCTCGGTGAGCGGGAAGCGGTGAGTAAAGGCCGACAGCCCAACCCCGGCCTGCCTGCCACAAGGTTTCACCTCCGGCCCCGGCTCCGGCGGCCTCCCCCACGGGACGCCGCGCGTGCCTCGCAGCTTCTGCCGGGTCACAGGCGAAGCTGCGCCCTGTCGTGCGCAGGCGCGCCGTCCTGAGCGCTGTGGCCGACCGCAACGAGTGTTACTGTAGCTTCTGCTCGATCATGCAGCACTGCCAATCCTAATGCTCTGACGCCAACAAGGCGTACACAAGGCAGCGCCGTTTTCGAAGTGATGGCAGCAAGTTGGCGGACAATCACGTGGTGCGTTCGTCGGCGTCTGTGCACTAGGCTTCGCAGGCGGTCGCACGCTCAACCCGATGTTCATTGGCCACGACTAGCCAACCGTGCTTTGAGGATGTCGGCGGCCGCCGCCGCTTCATCATCACTAAGCGCTCCAAGAATGCGAATGAGGAGATCTGTCGAAAGCGAGGGGGCAAACTGCGTTGCTCGCCGATAAACGGCGCCTGTGACGAACACTGGGTCGCGCGGTAGCCGGACGCCACTTCCAGCAACTTCAAACCCAGCATCTTCAAGAACAGCCTTCACGCACAACCCGACAAATTGTTTCACTGGAGCCAACTGAGCATCATCCGAGCCGACGCGCTCGATGAGAGCCGCGCTGATTGCCGCAACTGGCGGCAACCCTGATTCGGCGGCCTCGATGAGGGCCGCGCGAATAGCAGAAGTACTGATCATTTGGAGTACCTCGTGGCCGTGAGGCACCGAGTGAGCACTGCGGCGTGCACGCTGCCAAGCCTTGCCAATCATGCTTCCAAGCCCTTGCTTGCATCTAATGAGGGATGATATGAGATGCGGAGTGCTGGAACAAGGGCCGCCTTCATGCAGCCGAGTCTAATCGAGTCGATCACCGCAATGTGTCAAGCCGGCCACTTCGGCGGCCCGGGGGACGCTCGTTCGCTTAGACGGCAAGCGATGCAGACGCTGCGCAACGATGTGGAACTCTTTAACCAGTATTTACAGGACAATCAATATAGCGACTCAGACGTTATCGGCATATCATGCCGAATACTATGTGTATGCGCCGCATATATCTCCAAATCTGAAAACGAAGATGCCTACCTACGCGTGAAACAAAGCTCTGAGCAGCGTTATAAAATCAAAATCGGAGGTGTAGGGATCGGCGATAGCCTTATAAACGTCATCGGAATGGTTACTAATCTCCTTGACATTTCGAGCAGAAAACTTAGATTTCCTGCGCTGCGCAAGATAAAAAACGATTTGTTTGCCATATTGATGCGGTTGCGACACGCATTTCTCTCACGCAACTACGATCATAATGCCGTCGCGGAGAGCATTTCGCAGCAACTATTGCAAGCGCTGCAGTTGCACGATCCCCAGCTAGCCGCAGGAGCAGTATTTTGGTTTCATCTGGCGATTGCGTAGACGCTGCAAAATTACTCCTGCTTTTGCTGGCCACTATACGCCGCCGACGTCGGCACCATCATCCGTTTCGTACCCCGGGCCGGCGCCACTGCCGCCTCATCCGCTTCGTCGGCAGCAAGCCTGGGCGCGGTGTCGTTGCCTGCGGTCTTGCTCGCGCAGGAACAGAAGGTCACTCTCGACACTGATGTTCGTGAAGCCCGCGGCGCTCATCGCCACACCGGTCCATACCCTCGGCAGCCTCCGCACGAAGCTTCTCGTCTTCGCGTTCCGCGGTAGCTCGCCTGGCGCGAACTGCGGCTTATTTTCACCGATCTGAGCCGCCACACATATCGGTTCTCACCCGCCCACTACGGCTGTGAAACGCTCTACCTCTGCCGCGAGAAGACCGGCCGCGGCGCTGCCAGCGAGCCGCTTCCGGCTCCATATTCTCGCATACCTCCGTGTGATGACGGCGTCCCAGCAGACCACGGCACCTCTGCTGACTTCAGCGTGCCCTCCGGACGTCTGCCCCGACCCTTCGTCGCCATTTTTGACTAGCGCCGCTCTTCCACTCCAATCTCATCATTGAGCCCTATAGTCACCTGCTCCGCTCCCCGGGGCGGCGGCAAACTCATTAAGCGGCCCCGCGAACTTCGTCAGCTGGGTCAGCGGCTTGCCCGAAAGCCGCTCCGTTTTTCGGGCCTTCTGCTCCATTTCCTCAACGGGGGCTAGCACGTAACTTCGCAGACACGCCCGTGAAGCTCTCGCTGCCCCCGCTCGGAAGGACTCAACCCCTGACCCGATCCCCTGCTACTTCCCCCGCCATCTTCGGCCGCGCCAGCCGTGCGCTCCTCGGCCTCGCCGTCGGCGACGCGCTCGGCACCACGCTCGAGTTCAGCGAGCGCGACAACCAGACCCCTCATACCGAAACGACGGGCGGTGTCCCCTTCGACCTCGAACCGTGTCAATGGAATGACGAAACCGCGATGCTCCTCGCCCTCGCGGACAGCCTCATCAACTTCCAGCGCTTTGACCTGCATCCGAGGGGCCGACGCTCACCCGCAGACGCGCTTCATCGCACCGGGAGACCCCAAATGTGTGGTCCAGCTGCCCCGGGGTGCGCCCTCAGGGCGCCCGGTTTACCGGGGGCGTTTCGCAGGATGTAAGAGGCCTGTTTCGCAGGATTCTGCGACTGGCACACCGCTCGCCGGCTCCCGTAGATTACCCTAAACCATTGAATTCGTTGGCACAGTGCTCCGCATTATGCGAAATGGGCGATGTTTTGCCTATTTCGCAGAGCACTACTCCTTCCCTCAGGAACCGTCGCTGCTCCGTCCCACGCCCGACGACCACCACCCACACTCATCGCGCTGGCGTAGATGTGCTGCTTTCTGGCGTTTATCGAATAACGCCCGCAGTACCTGTGCCCGCATCTTTTCACGAAGCGGCTCTGGATGTCCGTCAAGCGCTCCAAGAGCAATCGCCTCCTCCTGAACAAATTCCGCCTTCGTTCGCTGCCGCTCCGCATGCTCTTTCAGTTCCCACCCGCTCGCAACTTCAGCCCACGCGTGGCGCTCGAAGGCCGACAACATGGCCAAGCCCGCCTCCTTGCAATGTTGTTGCGTCCCCTCGCCAATACTCTTGGATACGCGGCCCCGTTGCGTGCACAGGACGCGACCAATCTGGTCCTGACAATGCTTGGGTACACCGAGTAAATCGACTACGGCTGCACCCTTGTCCGTTACTGACCGGCTCAGACCCCGGCACAACAGGCGCAGGTAGTTCACGTGCAGCTCGAATGCTTTTCCGTCTCGGTGTAAATCCAGCAGGTGCAGCCGCGTCGCAGCGCGTCCGACTGGACTGCGCTTGTCTTCGTGTGTTCGATTTTGGAACCATTTCCGCACCCGCGGCCAAGTTGCTGGCGGCATGTGTGCCACGACGTGGGTGCGCAGTGCGCCGCCTTTGTCCGCCTCATGTACGTACATCCAGTGAAACTCGTCCGCGGCGTGCCGCCCACCTCCGGTCGCGGTCCCATGCAGCATCGTTGTCAGCGCGTGCATGAAGCGTCCGACGTGCTCGGCAGCGGTCTGATGCGCGAGAACGTCACGTAGCCCGTGATCAAAAGTAACGCGCATGTTCAAGAGGACACCGTATTCTTGAACCAAGAATGAGCCTGCGTTCCAGAACCTCTTCGCCCAATTGAGTGTCAACCACGGGCCGCCTTCGTTGTCTTCGCCGGTATCGGGGTTCTGCGGCGGAACACGTCGCGTCCGTCGCGCGGCAAATTCATCCGAACCGCTGCGTTTCCAGTCGCGGCCGCGTCGCTCCGTTGCTCTTTCATCCGGCTCCCAGTGCAGGAACCGGTCAAATTGACTCAGCCGCAGCCCAAACTCAGCTTCGCTCCAGCCGCCGATCGGCGCTCGCCATAACGCGATAAGGCTTTCCCAGAAATCAGTAACTGCCAGGCCGGCGGCGGCTTTCATCCCGAAATCACTGACGAGACCTGCCCTGCGTTCCGGTTCGATGGCCCCGAACAGAGGGTGTGGCCGCCGGAGGTGATGCACCTCCGTAAAGTAAAGGTACAGCAAAAAATCCTGAAGCTGTGCTGCCTTCATCGTCGCCGGCGCTCGCCAAGCGTCAATTGCTGCAACCTGCGTCTCCAAGGCCGTGCACCGCACAACACAATCTAGGTAGTCGAGCATGTAATCGAGGTAATCGAGGCCAAGTACGCGGCGTGTGCGCGCGACCGTCACCGCCCCACCCTCGGCGACGAACTCAAGATCTCGCACCAGATCGCGCAGGTGACCGTCCGCCTTATGAACGATTAGCGCCAGCGCCTCATCCTCGCAGTCGACGCCGACATGCTTGCAGATCGCGCGGGCGTAGTCTGTGGCCTCCTCGCGCGCGATCTCCTGCACGCCCAGGGTATCGCAGCGGGAGCGGACCGTCGCGGTGAGTTTGTCGAGGCGCGTCGTCAGTAGCACGAATACCGTCGCGGCCGGCGGCCGCTCCAGACGCTTCAAGAGTGCGTCCTGCGCCGCCGGGCTGAGGGCGTGTGCTTCGTCCAGGGTGACCACACGGATCCGGTTCTCGCCGGGGTGACCCTCCGCCTCTTGCAGGATGCCACGCACGTCCTCGAGGCCGCCTCCCTGCTCAGCACAGTGGTGGTATCGACAGACTGTGCTGCCGAAAGGATTGAAGCTGCAGCAGAACGGGCAGGTCCGGCACGGCGAGCCGTCCTCCTGCGGGCGCGCGCAGTTCATCGCGTTAGCAAATATGTGTGCCAGCGTTGTCTTCCCACAGCCGAAGGGGCCGTGCAGGATGATGGCGCGGTGCCGGTTCGAGCCGGTGCGCCGCTCGTCCCTGCTGCGCACGCGGTGACCGAGGTATTCTCGGACGCTGTCGTTCGCGATGACTTCGTCGAAGGTCTCCGGCTGGAAGCGCTCTGTCCAGATCGCGGCGTCCAGATACCGATCATTAAGCTTCACGTCCCGCGCCATGAACCCTGCCATCCGCGCGGGAGGTTGCCGCGCACCGCTCCACAACGCTGGTCCCAGACCGCGTCGAGAAACTTGCCTCTGGTTTATCAAAAAGCCAAGCTTCCGGCCATGAAACTTGTTTTTGAGCGAAGGTGAGCGATGCCGGAGACGCCCGATGTACACGAGGCAGCCGAACGTACCGAGGAGGCCGCCATTGATGCTGCCGAAGCGCTGCGCGCGCTGACTGCGGTGTCCAAGGTGCACCGAGCCGAAGTCAGCGCGGCAGAAACGATGCGCAAATCGCACGAAGCAACAGGCTGGGTATCCGTGCCTCTCGTACCGACCGCATTGGGAAAGGCCCTCATCGCCACGGATCTCGTCACAGTCCGCCGCTCGAGTTGGCGACGACGCGTCCAATGTATGGGCCTCCAGCCTGAGGTCTTCCCGCTGCCTGACGACCTGCCGGACGTCGACAGCGAAGCGCTCAAACGCATGAGCAAGGACGAGCGGCGCAGGCTCGACAAACTGACCGCTACCGTTCTGCAGCTGCGCGGGAGCGTCCTGCGAGTCGACAGCGGCTCGCCCGAATTGCGCTGCCGAGTTGACCTGCCACTCCCAATCGCGTCGGGGGCCAAACTCTACCAGTCACCCCCATTTCGCGTGACGCTGGTCAACCTTTTGCGACTGTTGGTTAACTCACGCTCGGAGCACACTTGGCTTGAGCCCTCTGCCGAAGAGTGGCTGCGCTACAACCCTGCCCGACACACGCTTGAGCTGCACTTGTGCTACCGCGGTGGAAGCGGAAAATTTCCGCTGACCACGCAGCCGCTCGCTCAGGATCTCGACCCAAGTGATTTTGACGCGCCCGCCGAGACGACCGTCGCCCTAGACGCCGCTCTACTTCAGCGCGCGCTAGATACCGTCAGCGTTAGCCTGCCGGACCGGACGGCGCATGCTAAGTACTTCACGCAGCCGACGAACGTTGAACAGTCCCGAGGCGGACCACGCGCCTTCGCGGTGAGAGAGCGGTTGGGCTCCGTCGACATCCGCAACGGTCGCGCGCTCTGTACCCGCGCCGGGGTCAGCTACACCATCTTTCGAAATCCTGGTCTCGCCGGGCTCGATTTGCACCTGGAGGCCGAGGATGTCGCCAGTCTGGCAAAGGCGCTCGGGCGTCTTGACTCGCAGTCGGCGACGCTGCGCACCTCGGCCACCCGTTACGTCTTCAGCGACGGCGTGCTCGCAATCTCGGTGAGGCGCTGTCAGCGCAGTCGCAATAGCGACCCAGACCAAGACGTCGAGGCAGTCCTGTCGGCGCCCAGCGCTCGCTGCACGGTGGATGGGGGCCAGATGCTCTCAGCTTTGCGATGGAGCCTCTGGGGTCTGACGCGGGACGATCATCGCACCCACGTGCGTTTTGGTCCGCTCTATCGATCCAAACGGACGATCGCCAGCGGCGACGTCGTAGCCCAGAGCCTCATAGACGCGGGGCTGGGCGCCGTAGGAATGGGGCCGGAGCCAGGCCCTGTTGCGCCATGCGAGGTCAAGGTTTCAGGTAGCCGCGAAGAGGACATGTCGGACCATGAGGTCGGGTCGCACACGCACGGGCCGATTGACGCCACGGCTGCTGCGCCCCCAGACCGATCCACCGAGGCCAGTGTCTTCGAGCGGGTCCCGATGTCCGAGTGGCAGCCGATGACAGGCTGGGACACGACGCCGAACGGAAGACACGAGGTCCGCGACTGCCTCATATTCCTCACGCCGGGCAGCCAGCCCTCCATGGGTTGGAATCCAGCGATCGTCGACCTCGTCGGTCCATCGAGGGGCGAGCTTTCGGCGGAGTGGCTGCGGACCGGCCAAATCTTTGATATCCGGCAGACGTACCGCGCTCTGCTATGGGGCAAGCAGACCGACGTCGAGATCCGACTAGCGAAGTACAGGATGGTCATTGAAGAGACCGATGGCAGAGATCACGTCTTCACCGTTCTCTATGCTCGCGACCCGGATGGCTTCTGGAGCCGCAAACTTCTGCCTTGTTGGGGCACCCCGGCGGACGCAAGGGGCTGAACCGGGCGACTGATCCCATTGGGGGCGGAGCCCCAACGCTGCTCCCCTGCACCGTCGTCTCGGTGCAGAGCCGATGTATGTAACCGCCATATGCCTGCGGCTGCCGGCCCGATCCGGAGTGCCTGCGCAGCCGCAGGAGACACGCGATGAACACGTTCGACCCAAACCGGCCGCGTACCTTCGACAAACTGTTCCGTCCCGGCGACCACCCGCGCATGACGGAGGCGGTGCGATACCTGCTGCGCAACAACCGAACCTACATCCGCCGTCCGTCTCCCACGCAGCTGAAGGTCGGCGACCTCAATTTCTGGCCCAAAAGCGGGAAAATCTTCCGCGACGGCGATCTCAAGAGCCTACCCGAGCAAGGCCTGGTTGCCTTCGCGCGCGCGCTGGGCTGGCCCGAACCCGGCTCGGCCGAGGACGGTGCCTGGGCTCGCGAACGCGAGGCGCGGGCCGCGCAACGAGCGGCTAGCACGACATCCGACGGCGCGGATCTCGCGCCCGCCGCGCCTACAACGGCCGGCCACTCGCCTCTCTGACAATTTGCTCCTCAATCGTCGCTCGCGCTCTCGGACCTACGTCGGACGCGCGGGCGACGCACCGTTCGATGGTACATCCGAAACGCTGTACCCCGAGGCCATTTTGGCCGCTCATCTTACTTGTGACTTTCGGCTATATTTCAGAGGGAAGAGGCAAAAACAGCAAAGGATAAAATGAGAAAAAGCTGCTACGGCAAATCAAGAGAACAGTGTCACGAGCATAATTCCGAGTAGACAAATGCACAACATGGGCGCCGCACGATATATTGCGGCAGCCGGTACGATCGATAGCACAGCTAATTTTACGCCGGATCGCAAGTTCGAGCAGGCCGCCGTGAAGCTATTCCGGACCGCACCTCCCGCGGTCGCCGTCTAGGAACTTCTTCATGGTCGACCCTGCTTCACCCCTCACCATCTACCTCACGCGGCTCACGCATCCCCCCGTCATCCCCGATCCCATCCGCCGCCAGCACGCCGCATTCATCGCTGGTGACACGAGCTTTGCCGCTGCCGCCCGCCTTCTCGCGTCGCTCTGGCGCGCAGACCAAAACCTAACCGCTGGCGTTCATGCCGAACTCGGCCCCAGTTCCAGGACCAAGGCCCGCAAGCTCCGGGCCGGCTGGCGCTTGCGTCGGGATGCAGCTCAAGCTGGCCTGGCCTTTCTCAATCCTGACATCGCCGCCTTCGTCCACCGCGCCCTGATCCTGCGCGAACCCGGCGCGATGTGGGACGAGCCTAAGATCCGCGGCAACCTGCTCGCCAGCCAAGGGCTCGCCCTCAACCTCTTCGTGCCTTTGGCTCTCGACCTTTCCCTCGCCAGCCGGGTCTTCTCAGCCCTGCTGCCGGGTTTCGTGCAGGCCGTTACCCACATCACCTTCGAGACCTCTCCGGGAAGAGGTGATCCTACCTATCTCGGCGACGGTACCGCCTTCGACATCCGGCTCGACGTCATCACCACCGATGGTGAGCCGGCCTTCGTCGCGATAGAGTTGAAGTTCATCGAGGCGATGCTCGGACCCTCGGCCTCAGCCCGCCCCCGCTACCACGAGGTCGCGCATGGCTCCCGCCTCTTCCGCAATCCCGATGATCCTCTGCTCTACCGCCCTGGCCTCGAGCAGCTGCGCCGAGAGCACACCCTGGCTCAGCTCATGGTGGATCAGGGACACGCCGCTCGCGGCCTGTTCGTCCTTGTCGGCCCCGCACTGAATCGACGCGTCGCCGCGTCCGCCAAGGTCTACGCCAACGCTCTCATCAACCCCACCGGAGCCACGCCGGACCGCGTCGGCTTCATTCATCTCACGCTCGAAACCATTCTGGCCGCCTTGTCCCAAGCCGGCCTGCCAGAGCACGCTCAGGCACTTCATGCGCGCTACCTCGACTTCCGGCGCGTGACAGCTGTTGCGCTGGGTGAGGATGACGGCGGCTCGCCCCAGCCTCCATCCTCACCGCTCGCGCTGCCCCCGCCCTGCCATTCATCGGCCTCAACTCAGCTCGCATACCGCACTGCAAGCGGCGTAGATCCCGCCACCGGCGCCACCCTCCAGCCGCATCCCGACGCAAGCGCCAGCCGGCCCGGAGCTTGCGGGTCCGCCGCTTCATCGCGTTCGCTGCGCAGCCAAAGGCTGTCGCGACGACCTCCCACATCACCGCCTCGGCCCTCAGCATCTCGATCACCTAAAACTGGCAAAGCCGCTTTATCGGAGAGCCGTCGATGAAGCGCTGCCTCCTCTTCACCCGCGCCCAGCGCGCAAAGCTGCTGGCCAACGGTCGGAAGTCTGCTGCCGGCAAGGACATCGACCCCCTACCAGTGGTGAAGCTGTTCCTGGCGGATGGCGCCGCCACCTGGCTCCTCACCGAGCTGGACCCTGCCGAGCCCACCCGCGCCTTCGGCCTCTGCGATCTCGGCCTCGGCTCCCCGGAACTCGGCTACGTCGACCTCAATGAGCTCTACCGGCTGCGCGGCTACCTCAACATGCCCGTCAGCCGCGATGTCTACTTCATCGCCGACCGCCCTCTCTCCGCCTACGCCAGAGAGGCCACCATCGCCGGGAGAATCACGGTATGAGCAAGCTGCAGCCGCCAGCAAACACCGGTGACGACCCCGACGATGAGCCCGTCCCGCACGTCACTCATGACGCCGATACCGGCCTCCCTTGGCCAGCTCCGACCACTCCGGAGCCCGATTTCATCACCCTCGCTCAATTTATGGTTGAGGGTGCCGCAGAAGCGACCGACGGCTGCCTGGTCGCCCCAGACCTCGTCTGCCGGCACGGGCACCCGTCCTGGCTCCTGCGCCTCGGCGTCATCTGATCGACACTCGTACCGCGCCGCTTCGGCTGCCTTCGCCGGTGCGGCGCGCGAACGCTCCACCCCTAGGCCTTCATCGACCTGCGCTCCCCGACGAGGGCTCGCCATATCGAACAGGCCGCACCGCCGCCGTACAGTGGCACCCCTCGCCGGCCCGGGATCCCTCGCTATGTCATTCACACCCTCAAATAAAGTCCCGTTCGTCGCTCACGCCGCACCGCGTGATCCTGCGCAGGCTTCCGCCTGGGCGCGCCGGCAACTCACGCGCAGCCTGACCGTCTTCACTTCCGCCACAGCCGGGTCCTCCCCGGCGCTCGCCCCAGCTGCGTCCGCGGCTTTCGAGGTGCTCACGACCGCCGCCGCCTTCCTCGCCCGCGCCGAGCCGACTCGGACTGCGGAGGAGCTGTACTGGCAGATCCACGACTACCACTGCGACTCCACCCAGGACCCAATCGGCGACCACACCGCAGAAAATCTCGCCGCGATCCTGCGCCCCCTTATCTGGGAGGCGGCGCGCGCCCTGCGTCTGCGCCGTCTGACCAGAGCGCAGGCGGCCCTCATCGGCGTCCTCCACCAGGCGCTCACGGCTTTCGTCGCCCGCGATCCCGACCTGCATGCCGTGCCGGTGCTCGCCGTATACGACACTCTCCAAGGTGGTATCGCGGCAGCCGACCCGCGCCGGGCCGTTGCGGCCCTGTGTGACCTGCACGAGCTAATCGGGCCGGCGGTCGCTGCAGTCGACACCCCGGTCGCGCCTCCGCCACGGCCGACGGAGATGCCCGCCGACCTGGAGGTCGAGATTGAGACGGGCGTCACTATACCTCTCTCGGACATTGAGGCCACCATCGCCCGGCTGGAGGCACGACGCACGGCACTCGACCCAATGTCGGCTTACGAAGAACTGCAGGCAGCCTGGATCGCCGAGCGCCTCGACGAACTCGAGAGCCAACGGCGCGTCTTTGAAACGACGAACGCCCACATCCGTAGCAAGCACAACGAAGAACAGCCCAAGCTATAAATGCCACGGTTGCTGTGCTCGCCGGCGGCCTATCTTAAACAGCACTCGTTCCCCTTGCAGGCGGGCCTGCCCTGGCCCGCCCCCACCACCCCGGAGCCGGAGTTCGTCACCCTCGCAGTTCCCGTTCGAGGCCGTCGTCGAGACTACTGATGGCTGCCTCGTCGAACCCGACGGCACCTGCCGGCACGGGCACCCCTCCTGGCTGCTACGCCTCGGCGTGATCTGATCCCAGCCCCCCGCGCCGGTTCACGAGCCGGCGCGCCGCCCAATCCATAACGCTGCATGTCTCGGGCCTCGAAGCAGCGCCGATCTCTGCGGCAACGGCCGGCTCCCCGCCATATCGCCTCGACCCGTTCGGGCGTGTCGCCTCCTGCGACGCGGATGCGGTCAGAGGACTACCGGCATGGCAACTGAAATCGACCTCTCCTTACCCTCATCACTTCATACCCCCTTCATCGTCGCCCTCATCACCGAACGCCCGGGGGCACTCGCCATCCTCAGCCGCAATACGGGGCCGGACCGCTGCTCCTGGAACCGCGTCGTACGTCTGACCCCACCCCGGCGCGGCAAGCGCTTCAGTCGCAACACCGAAACGGGACGCGTGCTGCACACCCTTCATGCGGACGGCCTGCTCGGTCAGGTGCTCATTAATCTACCGGAGAAGTACGGCGTCCCGCGCGACGGCGATGAAGTCGACGACCCCGACATCCTGCACCTCACGCGCACCCTCGAGCGGATGGGGGTTCAGGCTATGTTAACCGTAACACCGCTGTGGCGCCCCTGCTTCGACGCCCCTCACGGAACCGGAACACTGGCCAGCTCTATGGCGGCGTACCTGCCGGCGGGACTGCGGGGCACGCCGCACGAGGAGGCGCAGTGCGCAGACGCACTGCTGCTGGCGATGTTTGCTGGCGAATCCGGCGACTGCATGCCACCCTACCGGCCGCACTGATCCCGCAATCAGCGTTCGTCCGCGTGCCTCGTGGCGGACTGACCGTGACGCCGGCCCGCCACGCCCTCCTCAGTACTCTGCAGCCTCACGGGCACCCCGCTCATGCCCATGCCCGAAATGAAGTTCTTCGACGCGCTCCTCCCCGCCGCGATCCACTTGCACGAGACGATGATCGAGGAGGGCACCACCACGCCCGCGCCATCGACGCGCTCCTCGTCCGCCTGACTCAGACCTCGATCCGGACGAGCGGCGCTTCATCCTGCGCCTCGCCACATGGGTGGCCGCCTACACCCAGCATGTCATCGACAAGGCCATGCTCCGTAGCACCGAGGGCAGGCTGTGGACGCACACCCTGTCCGCGCTCGCCGTCCAATCCAAGTGAGCGGCCTTCGACCTGCGCGTGAGCCGGGGCAAGCACGCGGACGACCCCGACAAGAACCGCCTGCGCAACGAGGAGGTCGAGTACTTCCGCGCCGCGGTCGCGGGCATGCCGACCTACGCGTTCGGGCGGCTGTTCCGCGAGCAACTCGCCAAGGATCCCCGGAGGGACCAGACGAGGAGGACACCGACGGCTTCGACTGATCCGCGCGGCTGCGGCCCCCATGCTCGCGCCTCAGCTCCGGACCCCACTCACCTGTTCATCGGCTGCGCTGTAGAGGCTGGAGCTGACCCAAAACGGGCGCCTGTAAGGTCCGCTTCCGGGCAGCTGATGAACGGCACGAACGACTGACGATGGCCGAAAGCCGCTGGTCTGCTTTCGGTTGCACGATGCAGGAAACCGGACACCGCAGCATTCTCGCCCCCGCCGGCGGAAAGACACGTTTTGCCGACGTTTGAATAGCCGTCGCGGTTTTCCGACAGGCTTGCAGCCATTTTGGTGCCCCAACATGCGTGGCCAACGATCGTCGGAAAAACGATCGGATCTCCGACACTCAAGGCTCATGCGGCTGATGCAGAGCTATGCGCCGGTGTCGGTGCGGTGCGAGTATGGGGTTTCAGCTACTTGGCCTTGGCCTTCGTCCGCTCCAAGTGCTCACCAGCGAGGCACTCGCGCATGTAGGTGTCCCGCATCGCCCCAGTGATCTTCAGTTCGTCAGCCCGAGCCTGACAGACCCGTTCCTTGCTCTCCTGTGGCGCGTCCTGGGCAAGAGCCCCGACTGTAGCTCCTACGATCAGCGCGCCGGCGGCGATAACGAGCGGTCGCATCGTCAATCCTCCGGCCGGATATCAGGCCAACAATGCCAACCGCGTCGCGTTCCGAGGTCTGGTTTGGGTATACCCAAATCGGATTGAAGCAGATCGCGAGAGTTAAGGCGAGCGCCAACAACTCTAGCCTGCGCCGGGCAGCCCGGGGATCGACACTCCCACGACCTGCAGGATCAGCACGGCGTTCAGTGCCAAGACGACAACCGTACCGACTATTGCAGCGGCGTCGACGAGCCGCGTGTTAGCGAAGGGACCCATGATGTCGCGGCGGCGCGTGAAGAGCACCAGCGCAACCATCGGCAAGGGCAGGACGAAGCTCAGCACGACTTGGCTCAGCACCAACGCCCTGGTTGAGTCGATACCCAGCGCCACGACCGCGAAGGCCGGCACCATCGTGATCAGGCGGCGCAACCAGACCGGCGTCGAGAAGCCTACGAAGCCCTGCATGATCATCTGCCCCGCCATGGTGCCCACCGCCGAGGAGGACAGGCCCGAGGCCAATAGCGACACGAGGAAAATGCCCGCAGCCGCCGGCCCAAGCAGCGGCGATAGCGTGTGATAGGCGGAGCCTATCTCCGCGACGTCCTCGTGGCCGACGTGGAAAGCTGCGGCGGCCATCACCACCATGGCCATGTTGATCAGGCCCGCCACCGTCAATGCTGCGAGGACGTCTCGGTTCGAAAAGCGCAGCAGCAATGAACGCTCGCGGTCGTCGCGCGCAGGCGCGCGGTGCTGGGTCAGGCCCGAGTGGAGGTAGAGGGCGTGCGGCATTACAGTAGCGCCGATCATGCCGACCGCGATCGTCAAGGCCTCGGGGGCAGGGATGTGTGGTACGACGCTGCCCAGGCCCGCTGCCCCCCAGTTCACCGGCGCGATGAGCACTTCGGCGAGGTAGGATACGCCGATGACGCCGACCAACGCGGAGATGACGACCTCCAGCGTGCGGTAGCCGCGCCGTTCCAGGGACAGCAGCGCGTAGGTCGCGACGGCCGTGACGGCCATGCCGGCAAGGAGCGGGATGCCGATCAGCAGTGACAGGCCGATGGCTCCCCCGAGGAACTCGGCAAGGTCGGTCGCCATGGCGGCAACCTCGCTGGCGAGCCACATCGGCAGGGTGACGCGGGCCGGCCAGTGGCGGCGACACATCTCGGCGAGGTTCATGCCCGTCACGATGCCGAGCTTGGCCGACAGCGCCTGGAACAGCATAGCGACGAGGTTCGCCACCACGACGACCCACAACAGCGCGTAGCCGAACTTGGCGCCGGCCTGGATGTTGGTGGCGAAGTTGCCGGGGTCCATATAGGCGATCGAGGCAACCACGGCTGGTCCCACTATCACCAGCGTCGAGCCGAAGCCCCGGCGCCGTCCCGCCAGCACATCGCGGATCGCAGCGTCAGTCCTCCCGCTCGCGGCGCTCGCCGCCGGGTCCTGCATCGACATCCGGTCCCCTCCGCGCGTTCGGCCCCTTTGGCTGTCCAAGATGGGATACAGAGGTTCGATTGCACTTGGCTCGCCGTCGGAAAGCGGTCGACAGCTGCCGCCGGCATATGTCGGGTAAGCGGTCGGATACCCGACATATGAGCTAATAGGACTGATTTCCGATTTGGGCTGAAATCAGCCACTCGTCGCGGGTACCAAGTGTAAGATTTTAGGCCACGAGCTCCATCGAGGTGAAACCCCGAGCCAAGGATCTGTTTGCCTGAAGGCGATCACTTTTTCGGCTTTGAAGGGATGTTCAGCTGGGCCTTGAGTCTCGCGAATCCTCTCCGCGCGTGGGGTTGCCTGCCGTGCAGCTTCTCGCGCGACGGCCAAACAAGCTTCCACCCCCGTGCAGCGTGGCCACGACGTGGTCCGCACCGATCTGTTTGCGCAGCGTCTCGTCTCTCAGCACGGCATCGTTCGACGGCCACAGGCCGACGAGAACCGGGATGTCACCCGCTTGCTGACGCAGCCGGCGCAATAGATAGCGTAGATGCGAAGGAGTGCCGCTGATGTCGAGGTAGGAGACGCAGATCATCGCCACCCCCTCGAGATCAAGCTCCCCTATCCGGCTGCGCTTTGTGACGGTGTGCGGAAGAATGCGCGCACCCACCCCGTGCTTCTTGAGGAGTTGCGCCATCATGGCAGCAGCAGCCTCGTCGAGCGGCCCCCGGCCGGCAATACACAAGACCGGAGCTTCACCACGCCAGAGCGGCGGGAGCTCCTGTGGATCGGG
The DNA here is from genome assembly GCA_050632875.1 of Methylobacterium sp. P31. Lineage (GTDB taxonomy): Bacteria > Pseudomonadota > Alphaproteobacteria > Rhizobiales > Beijerinckiaceae > Methylobacterium. The sequence continues at coordinate 1,944,825 of JBODSC010000001.1, forward strand.
CACTCGATCCGTGACAGTCCGGCTCTCCGGCAAGGCTTGCTCGGCCTGAGATGGGATGTCCGCCGAAGCCTGATGCTCCGTTTTCTCCGGATCTGGGTCGCTGTCCTCATGATCATCCAGATCCTCGATCAGTTCACGGACAGTTTCGTTGATCAGGGCGATCTGGTCCGGCTCGAGCACGCCACGTCGTGCGTCTTCTGCGGCCATCTGCAATCCTTTCAGCGCCACCTCGTCATAGTAGGAGGACAATGAGCGCTCCTTGAGCAGCTGCTCCGCATGCTCCTCGGCTTCATCGGCGTCTCCTGCCAGCATGCGCTGATAGAAGTTCTCGACTGGCGTAAGGGCCGGGCGATCACCGAGGAGGACGTCCAGGAACTCGAGATGCTCGATGTGCTTGCCCAGCACGACCAGGCAAAGGGTCAGAGGCGTCGACATGAGCAGCCCAACTGGGCCCCATACCCAGGTCCAGAACAGGGCCGAGATCACCACAGCGATCGGCGACATGCCTGTGCTGTGGCCGTAGAGGAGCGGCTCGACACCGTTGCCGATCAGGGGCTCGGTTACGAGGAACAGGGCCGCCGTCCACAGCGCCATCGACCAACCTGGCTCCGCAGCGGCGGCCAGCAGGATCGGGCCTGTCGCTGAGGCGAACGCGCCAACGTAGGGCACGAAGCGCATGATCGCGGCGACGACACCCCACAGGACGGGGCTCGGCACACCGATCAGCCAGAGCCCACATCCAATCAGCACACCGAAGGAGATGTTGACCCCAAGCTGCGCCAGGAAGTAGCGGCTCAGGCGCCGTGCTGCATCGTCCATTGCGGCCGTGGTGCGGTGTAGGTCGTCCGACCCGAAGAGGCGGATCATGCGGTCGCGCAGGTCCTGGCGCTGCAGGAGGATGAAGACCAGCACGACCAGGATGATGACGGTCGTGGCGAGAGGCTCGAGCAACGGGCCGATCAGGCGCTCGGTGAGCGCCATGGGCGTTGGAGGGGGCTCTCGGACCTCGACAGGAACCGGCTTCGGAGCAATTGGCGCCGGCGTAGCGTTGCTGCCGCTTGCGGGCTCATCTGCCGGCTTGTTGGGCTGCTCAGCGCGGGTGCGGGCACCGCGATTGAGCTGGTTCAGCAGTTCGGAGACGCGCCCGAGAGCGCCCTCCTGAAGGCCCTGCACCTTCTGCCCGATAGCTTGCTGATAGTAGGGCAAATCCGTCGCGAGCTGAGCGACTTGCATCCCGATCACGCCGGCCACGGCCGCGAGAATGCCGAGAGCGACAGTGACGGTGACAAGCACCGCCAGAACGCGGCCAAGGAATCCACGTAGAAAGCGCACAGCTGGCGCAAGAAGGAAGCCCAGCAGGACGGCGAGAGCGATCGGGATGAAGATTTCGCGGCCGAAGTGGAGCACCGCGACCACCAGCACGAGAACGGCCGTGGTTCCGAGGCCGGAAGGGCCGGGCGTGGCGGGTGGGGGCACACGTGGCGCGACAGACCGAGCTTCAGGCTGGTTGGCGGCTTCCATCCCGTCCTCGACGAACTCACGACAGTGGCAAGCGCTCCGCTCGGCGGAGGCTCAGCTTTAGACAACGCGGCCGCTCATCCTCGTTTCAAAGATCCGCACGGGACCGCTCGAACGGCCTCCGTGAGTACCGGGCCTGTGCAATTCACCCCGAGTTGTGAGCAGCAGTGCTCTCGCACTTGCGGCAGGCTCTTGGCGCGTCATCACGCTGCAAAGTTCGGCTGTGTTGCGTCCGAGACGCGGCCTCCTGCTTGGCTGGAATGCCATACAATGCCCCGTGTAATTCGCTGAAGCCCGCTGGCAGCCCTCGCACGAGCGCAACCCGCATCTCCGAACCTTGCGCCTGCACACGACCGGCAGCGACCGAGCGGCCATCGGCTGAGGTGACCTCGATCCCGGAAAAGTGCGGCTCGACGCCCTCGCTGAAGCTGAGACGCACCTCGCTCGGCGGCGCTGGAACGGTGCTGCCGACGCGCAGGGTCGACCCGTTCAACTAAAGGGTATCCAAAGCGAACGGAAAGAACCGGCTGCGCTGGGTAGAAAGCGGGCGTGCCCCGTCCCCCACATGTCATTCCGGTGGAGCAGTCCTGAGCTAATTGTGATCACGTAACCTGCGGATACAGCTTGCTACACGGCCAAAGGTGGCGTTCACCGTTGTGTTTCTGAACATTTCTGAGGGCCTCTTGCCCCGCAATATGCTCCTGGCCGCGCTGCCTCCTGCTGAATGGGCGCAAATCGAGCCCCTTCTGGAGCTTGTGCCCCTGCGACCGCGGCAGGTGCTGGAGGAGCCCCGAACCAACATCCCGTTCGTCTACTTTATCGAGCACGGGCTCGCCGCCTTACAGGCGCGAACGCCGACCGATGGCGCTCACGGTGTGGGGACACTCGGCCGATTCGGCATGACCGGCTTGGCGCTCGTGCTCGGAACCAAGCGCTCACCTCTGCGCATCATCGTCCAGACCGCAGGCGAGGCTTACCGGCTGAAGGCGGCGGATGCGGAGACGCTCTTCAGCACGGACACCGCGCTCCGGCGCTTGGCGCTGACCTATGTGCATGTTCGGATGGTCCATGCCGCTCAGGTGGCGCTGTGCAACACGCACCACCCGGTCGAGCACCGGGTCCGGCGCTGGTTGCTGCTGGCTCAGGACCTGCTGGATGACGACGAGATTTGCGTTAGCCACGCCACCATTGCCGATCATCTCGGAATGCGTCGGCCCAGCGTGAGCGAGCACGTCAAGCAATTGGAGAAGGCCGGGCTCGTGGACCAGAAGTTCGCGTGCATCACGGTGCGGGATCGCGCCGGGCTGGAGCAGGACGTGTGCGAATGCCACCGGCTGATCTGGGCCGAGTACCGAAGACTGCAACAGACCTGAGGCCGGCACTCCCGGGGTGTCATCGACACGACGGGAGATCGCACTGACCGCATCTCACCGGACTTAAGCCACATCCGTTTCACTAGATCGCGCGATAGGCGGGCGTGTCGCAAACGTTCAACGACCGAAAAAATTTTATCTTCGAACAGCACCTCACAACCTCTGCTTATCCACTGCGACGAGGTAGATGGACCGGCTTGCCGAACCCAATATCGCCCTGCCGGACCGGATTGCGCCCAGGCGGGGAGCATAACTTCTATGCCAAGGATCTTTGCGGCACGCCTTATCGCGCCCGTCGCGCTCGTGCTGGGTGCCCCGATAGCCTGGGCGGAAGACCGCGAGTTCTGCCCGGATCGGACAGGGCCGACAGGTAGCCCTGCCGGGCGATCAGCACCTGCGTCGAGGTCACCGCGCCCGCCGTGTACTGCTTGCGGATCAGCCCCAGGCTCTGGTTCGTGGCGCTCACGCGGCGTCGGCGGCCACTGCCTTGGCGTCGGCCTGGAGTGGAGTCCAGCAGAAGCGTATCTCTCGCGCCCAACAGCTGAGCCTCGCCCGCGATGCGTCGAGCACCATCTTCTCAGTAGCCCGTGGCATCACACACAGAGAACGCCCCCATGAGCGAAACAGCCGAGTTCGTCCCGCCGAAGGTCTGGGTCTGGGATGAGGCCAGCGGCGGACACTTCGCCAACATCAACCGGCCTGTTGCGGGACCGACGCACGAGAAGGCGCTGCCGGTCGGCAAGCACCCCCTCCAGCTCTACTCGCTCGCCACGCCGAACGGGCAGAAGGTTACCATCATGCTGGAGGAGTTGCTGGCACTCGGCCATATGGGCGCCGAGTACGACGCTTGGCTGATCAAGATCAGCGAGGGCGACCAGTTCAGTTCCGGCTTTGTCGGAGTCAACCCGAACTCGAAGATTCCAGCGCTGGTGGACCGTAGCGGCCCAGCACCGGTGCGCGTGTTCGAGTCCGGCGCCATCCTGGTCTATCTCGCGGAGAAGTTCGGCGCCTTCCTGCCGTCCGAGCCGGCCGCCCGCGCAGAGACGCTCTCTTGGCTGTTCTGGCAGATGGGCTCGGCACCGTTCCTCGGCGGCGGCTTCGGCCACTTCTACGCCTACGCGCCGACGAAGCTCGCATACCCGATTAACCGCTACGCCATGGAGGTGAAGCGCCAACTCGACGTGCTCGACCGCAGGCTGGCTGAGAGCGCCTTCGTCGCCGGCGACGAGTACACGATCGCCGACATGGCGATCTGGCCCTGGTATGGCGGTCTGGTGAAGGGTTGGCTTTACGGGGCGGCCGAGTTCCTGTCCGTACAAGACTACGAGCACGTCGTCCGCTGGGCCGAACAGGTCTTCGCACGGCCGGCTGTGCAGCGTGGTCGCAAGGTCAATCGCATCACCGGAGAGCCTGCTGATCAGCTCCACGAGCGCCATGATGCTGGTGATTTCAACAGGAAACCCGACGACAGGGAGGCCGAAGAACAGGCCCAAACACCTTGATTCCGTATCGAAGCTGAGTTTCTAATCTCAGCTGAAAAAAGCATGATTGTGCTTGGCCAGATCAATGAAATAACGCGGTTCTGATCGGCGCCGTCCGGAGCCCCTCTATAAATTACTTGCTGTCAGAGACGTTATTGGCGCGCAGGAGGAGGTAGTCAGTTCGGCGCTTGCCTGCAGGTCGAGCTTCACCCATGTATATCAGGGGTTCCTCACGGTTATGACCACAGCTAAACTTCGCTGAGTGCCCCGCGTCACTGGTTGCTTACCGGAGAAGGCTCCCGGTTCACCAGCCATAAGCCGGCGCCAATCAGGGCGCCACCAATGGCCTGCCATCCAGAAAGGCTGGAGCCCAGGATGAGTGCCGACAGCAGCACTGTGAAGAGCGGCGTCAGGAAGAGATAGCCGCTCGTTCGAGTCGCTCCTCCTGCCCGGAGCGCCACGAACCAGAGACCAAACGAGCCCGTCGATGCCGGGATTGCGAGCCAAAGAAACCATCCCCATCCTGCCAGCTTCAGGTCTGCCGGCCAGCTCTCGCCCTCGACATAGGCGCAACCCAACAAGGCGAGCCCGCCAATGAGCATCTGCCAGAAGCTGAGTGCCCAGGGGTTCATCGGCAACTCGGCACGCTTGTTTACGATCGTTGCCGTAGCCCAGCAGAGCGCCGAAGCTAAGGCAGTGAGTTCTCCGACGAGCATCGCGGCGGACTGCACACCTAGCCCGCTCATACCGATTGCCAAAGCGACGCCGGAGAAGCCGGACAGAAGGCCGAGCGCCCGCAGGCTCGACAAGGGTTCGCCCAGGAAGAGGCGCCCGAGCAGCGCCACAAGAATAGGATTGGAAAAGAGCAGAATGGCCGTCGTCGAAGCGGGGATCGTGCGCATCGCCAGGAACGCCAGGCTCATGACGGCCGCCGTTTGCAAGAGTCCGATCAGGATGACGGTCATCCACTGCCGGATCGTGAGTTCCCGCGGAAGCAGAGTCGCCACCGGGCGCCGGTTTTCTGTCACCAGGAGCGGAAGCGTGGAAGCCGCAGCGAGCAGAAACCGCCAGCCGAGCAATGGGAACGGCGCAAAGCCGGACTGTAGCAGGATCTTGCCCGCCACAAAGCTCGACCCCATCAGGAATGTCGACGCGAGGAGGGCGACGACATAGCCTACGCCGGGCGTGCGCATGTCTGTCGCTGGCTGGCTAATCTTGCTTGTGCCACCCCGCTTCAGGTGGACGAGGTGAGATGCTTGAACATGTGGGCACGCGCCTCGTCGTCCATCTCTGCCTTGAAGCTGAAACGATCCTTCAGGCTGAGCGCCCTCTGAGCGGCAGGTCGCGCGGCGATCTCGTCGTGGAGGCGCTTCACGTTCGGCAGCTTGTCCCAGGCGTCCTCGCCGAGCACGAACGGCAGCATCCGCGCCCAGCCCCAGACGCCCATGTCGACGATGGTGTAAGCCTCACCGACCATGTACTGGCGGCCCGACAGGTGGCTCTCCAGCACGCCGTAGTGACGACGTGCCTCGTAGGCGTAGCGCTCACGGGCGTAAGGCACCGGCTCGGGCGCGAAGTGCCGGAAGTGCACAGCCTGCCCGGAGAATGGCCCGATGCCTGTGGCCACGAACATCAGCCACGACAGGAGCGGCCCCCGTTCGGCAGCATCTACGGGCAGAAAGCGTCCGGCCTTCTCGGCGAGGTAGAGCAGGATCGCGTTGCTGTCGAAGACGGTGACGTCGCCGTCGACAATCGCGGGCACTTTCCCGTTGGGGTTCACGGCAAGGAAGGCTGGCTCGAACTGCTGGCCACGGCGGGTGTCCACCGGCACCGGCTGGTAGTCCAAACCGAGTTCCTCCAGCAGGAGGGCGACCTTGGTCGGGTTCGGTGACAGGTTGAAGTAGAACGTGAGCACCGCGGCCTCCGCGACATGGGTCGACACGCCCCATATCGCAGAGGTGACGAAAAGGTAAGGCAATGAAGGCCCGAACTCGTGCGAAGCGGTCAGATCGCGGCTTCTTCGGCCGTGAGCACGGTGCGCCACACAGGCGTGTTACAAACGTTCGCAGACCCAAAAATCGCATCCGGACAAGACGGGGACGGATGAGGGCGTCGCACCTGCATCGGCTCGGCGTCCGAGCGCGTTTGCATGGTTCGAACCAGAGGCGAACGGGCTTGCCCTGCCGCCCGGCTGCGCACTCCGGCCAGCACCATGAGGATCATGACATGACACCACTCGACCCGGCCAATGCAGCCTTGCGCCGGGTGGTCCTCTGGGTGGCCCTGCTGAACCTCGGCTATTTCGGAGTCGAGTTCGCCGTCGCGTTGACGATTGGCTCGGTGTCGCTGTTCGCTGACAGCGTGGACTTCCTCGAAGATGCTTCAGTCAACTTACTGATCATCGCTGCGCTTGGCTGGACAGCCCGTAACCGGGCGCGGGTCGGTATGCTGCTGGCGCTGATCCTGCTGGTGCCCGGCCTCGCCACGCTCTGGACGGCGTGGGACAAGCTCTGGACCCCGGCGGCACCAAACCCGTTGCCGCTCTCGCTCGCGGGTCTCGGTGCGCTGGCGATCAATCTGACCTGTGCGTTCATGCTCGCCCGCTACCGTCACCACAGTGGCAGCCTCACGCGCGCGGCCTTTCTGTCCGCCCGCAACGATGCCCTCGCCAACGTGGCGATCATCGCGGCCGGGCTGGTCACGGCCTTTGTCTGGCGCTCGGCGTGGCCCGATCTGCTGGTCGGTCTCGGCATTGCGGCGATGAACGCCGATGCCGCGCGGGAGGTCTGGACGGCGGCCCGCGCAGAGCGGCGAGCCGTCGCATGAGAGGGAGTCCGACAGTCTGCTGAGAGGCGAAAGCGCCCCCTGCCATTGGTGCCGAGCGTCAGATTTCGACCACTAGGTCGGTCACGGGCTATGGTCGCGAGCTTGACGGCAGGTTGGCGAGCGCATGAGCCACGTCGAGGAGGGTCTCGCCCTGCACGTCGGGCGGAAGCAGCACGCTCGGGTACGTCTGCCGGCGCGCCACGAAGCCGGTGAATAAACCCACGGCCTTCGCACCATGGGTGTCCCACGCGTGGGTGGCTACAAGAGCAAGCTGATCAAGCCTGACGCCGGTTTCCTCCGCTGCATAGCGGTAGACCTCCGGGCGTGGCTTGGACCGCTGCACCTGATCAACTGACAGGACGTTCTTGACATAGCGGTCAAGGCCGCCACTGCGCAGCAGACCCTCGGTCGAGGCGCTCGGGCTGTTGCTGAGCGCGATCAGGCGGAAACCCGCGTCCGACAGCAGCGCGAAGGTCTCGCCGGCATCCGGGTGCGGCTTTAGCTCGGCCATACCGTCGAGCACGGAGGCGATCGCCTCTGGTGTGCTGGAGAGATCGTGAGTGGACAGCAGGCTCATGAGCGCACCTTCCAGCACCGACCGGAACGGCGCGAAGCGATCCGTGATCGCGATGGCGAACGCGTCGCGCAGCGCGGAGGCAAACCACACCTCCAGCGCAGTCGCTGGCAGGCCGAGCGCGGTCAATCGGGGCCGGATCGTCTCCAGCGAGAAGACGGTCTCGTTGATGTCGAACGCGATGACCTTGGGTCGAATCATGATTGTGGGTCCCGTAGCGGCATTAGGTCGTCGAACAGGTCGCGACAGCGCACCCGCCGGAGTCCAACGCGTCTGACGCGCGATCGATCATCCCGCAGACCTCGCGCAACGGGAGATGCACGGCAACGCACGAGGCGGGTGCGTAGCTCCCGCCGAGCACCACGAGGAGAGGCGCGACGGCCAGGCCGAAGTTCTTGAGGGAGCTCCAGAAACTCGCCCGGCCTCACGCCCTATGAGCCTCATCCGCCAGAGCTTGACGAGAGAGCCTGAGCGCACCAGGGCCGCTCAGACGCATCAGAGGTTGTGGACGGATGCCCTGAGGGCATATCCTGGCGGGGCGCGTGCCCCTTTCCGACCTCAGCTTCGGCTGGATCCCGCAACCGTATCAGCCATGCGGGCCTGCCGAGTTCCGAGAGGCTTCTGGCCGCCGACCGTGGTGTCGCGCGCGGTCTGGTGCTCCATCTCGGCGTTCAGCTCCGCGCCGAGCAGCACGACGGTGGTCGAGAGCCAGATCCAAGTCATGAAGCCGATAGCCGCCCCCAGCGAACCGTAGGTCTCGTTGTAGCTGCCGAAATGCGCCACGTACCAGGAGAACAGACCCGACACGATGAGCCACAGCACGCCCGCCACCGCGCTGCCCCAGGTCACCCAGCGCCACTTCGGCTTCCGGCGGCTCGGGCCGTAGCGGTAGAGCACCGCCAGGCTTGCGACGACGAGGAGCAGCAGGGCCGGGAATCGCAGGAGCGCGATGTACCAAGCTTTCTCGTCCAGACCGAGCACCTGCAGCGCCGCCGGCACGAGCACGATGCCGGTGAGCGCCAGCACGACGAACAGCAGCGCGCCGAAAGTGAAGGCGAGCGACTGCAGGTTGAGCATGACGAACGAGCGCTTCTCCTCCTCCTCGTAGGCGATGTTGAGCGCCTCGAAGATCGCCTTCACGCCGCCGTTGGCGCTCCACAGCGAGATTAGGACGCTGATGACCGCGGTCAGGCCCAGCGTGCCGCCGCCTTTGGCAGTCAGGCGCTTCACCTGCTCGCCGATAACGTCGATGGCTCCGCCGGGCAAGACACCGCCCAACTCGTTCAGGTGCTGGTTGATCGTGCTCGGGTCCGCCACGAGGCCGTACAAGGAGACGAGCGCTGCGATAGCCGGGAACAGAGCTAGGATGGCGTAGAACGTCACGCCGGCTGCGACGAGCAAGAGACGATCCCTGTTGAACTCCTGGTAGACACGCAGCGCGATGTCCTTCCAGCCCTGGGCGGAAATCTCGGACGGGGTATCTGCCTTCCGGCCCCGATCTGCCTCACGCCCGGCCAAGCGTTCGGCCGCCACGCCCTCATGCGAGACATGACCATCCTCCGATCCGGGCTTCTCGCCGGCTTGTCGAGAGGCGGGAACTCCGCGTGTCGGAGATGCACGGTGTCGTGGCAGAGCGACAAGCCCCAGCAGGGCTGTGCCGAGGAACGCCGTCCAGAGCAACGGAGAGGTGTGGCTGCCTTGCGCAGAAGGATCGAGAGGAGTTTGCGGATCCGCCATGTCTCACCGATATGGGCAGGCTCACGGTGAGCCTCGAAGCATCGGCATAACTTCCCCGACGCGCTCTGGTGCCGCAGGGCAGTGGCTAAGACAGCGGACGTCTATGCTTGCGGGATACCCGGGCATGCCGGAGCACATCGCGGCCAACACTGCGAGGCTGACACTCCTGCCCCCCCGACCAAGCAGGGAGCTACGCTGCGCCGCGCTTCCACGACGGGGGAGGCCATGCAGGTTCGAGCGAGCACACGGGCTGCCAGGGCGGCGGTGGGAGAGTTGCAGGCCAACCGGTCACAGCCTGCCGCGAAGGTCTACCATCTCGTGGGGTTGCTAACGGACCCCGGTCCGTCGCGGGCAGGAGCACGGGAGGAGGAACCAATCGCCCCTTGGTGTTTAGACCCAGGTCCTCGCATTCTCACGCCGGAAGGTGGCGGTCAGCAGATGTCAAACAGCAGAACCAATCGTCCCTCGTTGCGCAGCTTCAATGCGTACGCCGACCGCAACGGACACGACTTCGGCCAGACCGACCCTCGCGATGTTGGGCGCCCGGCAGAGTTGCGGCACCTGCTCGACGAGGATCCGGGCCCGCAAGCGGAGACGGCTCGCATTGCCTCCGGCTTCTCGCGTCTCGATTCGACGGTGGGCGGTAATATCGACACGGTCGAGGCGACCGAAGCAGAGACACCTAAAGAGAACCTGGAACACCTCAGCAACGCAAGCACGTCACCGACAGGCCAACCGAGGAAATGAGGCTCTGCGGATCGCCCGCGGTTGTTGGCGGGATGGCGAACTGCTTCAGAAACTCCCCTGATTTGAGCAGGCGAGGCGAACTGCTCCTCATGCTCCTGGGCTCACGGGGCAACCGCGCAAGCGGCGACGAGAGCGCTCAGCATCTTGCACCTGTAGCGGGCTGGATATGTCGTCAGACGGCTGAGCACATCCCGTCAGCTTCGCGAGTTCGGCTACAGCAGCTGCCTGGGCCAGAGCCTTGGATGGGTGCGGCCAATCCGAGCGTCGGTACAGCTTTCCGTGATCGCGAATCGCCCAGGTGTAGCAACCCGCCCTATCACGGCTCGGTCGGACCTCTGCCGTGAAGTGGTGGACTGGTTTGGCGCTCATGGGCATGATCCCGTAGGGAGCCGTGACAGATCTGTTTGGCCGCCCAGTTTGGACCACACCCAATTGCCGGGTTGATCTCGGGGGACGAATCCGCCCTTCTGTTCGGCCTGGGCCGAAGCTACCCGCGGAAATGTTGCTCGCGAGCGAACCTATCCTTCCATTGAAACGGGCATGGGCACCAATTTCATTCAGCACCGCTCTCCAATAACATCGCAGGCTGCCCCAGTTCTTCAGGAGGCTGCTCCTGCGTCGTGGACCGCTTCTCCTCAGAGAGGCGTTGGGCCGTCAGTGCGTAGAACATCAGCGCTGTTGCCGAATTGAGGAGTTCTCCATTGGCCAACTGGTAAAGACCGAAGCCGACAAGAAGCGCGCTCAACCACGGCTTCTTGAGGTGCGTCTGGGCGCGGTAGGCGTTCCAGAGGTTCTCGGCGGCGCTGCCCGTGACCTGACCCCGCGCCACCTGGAGTACACCGAGGCCGGAAAGCCCGACCGCAAGTACCTCGTTCGGGTCCCTAGCCCGCATGCCCACACGACTTTGGCGGCGCGTCCGGCTCGGCACGCCTGCTCCGATCTCATAGCGGCAGTCCCGCACCAAGACGGAGACGATCGCGTCAGTGCTTGCTTTGTGGCACACGAGCAGACTACCTGTGGTCGGATTGGCACTCACGCGTGTCACCCCAGGAGCCTTCCGCAACTGTCCGATCGCATCCTCAAAGAAAGGCACGTTGCCGCGCTCGGATGGGATTCTCAGGCGCAACCGGTTCGGAAGCTGATGCTCGATGTAAGCTGTGGTGGACACGCGTGAACCTCCTGAAACGTGATCAAATGCCTTTAAAATCTGCTGTGGCTGCAGTAGCGCACCTGCCCTGGCCGATCACATCTCCTCAGGTGTCCGCGCCTTGCCTGAAACCGGTGCCTGCTTGGCGCCCGCATCAGCCCTGCAAACGGGTGAGCCGTGCGACCGCCTGAGCGTGCCGGGCGTTGTTGCATCAGGGAAGACGCTGCGGAGCCGGAATGGATTGGCCGAAGGCAACAGGTCATTACACAACGCGTGCCCCCACACCAGGTGACGGCATTCCAACCATCCAGGACGAGGAGAGCGCCCGCCGGACCATCCGGCGCAACCAGTCCCTCGCCACGGGGCTCCTGCTCGTCATGGTTGCCGTCTTTGTGACCACACATCTCGTGCGTTACCCCGGGTTTGGCATTGCGCTTCTTCGAAGTGGGTCAGAAGCGGGCATCGTCGGCGGCCTCGCCGACTGGTTCGCGGTGACGGCCCTGTTCCGGCATCCTCTTGGCCTCCCCATCCCGCATACGGCGATCCTGCCCAACAACAAAGCTCGGATCGGTCGAGCCCTCGGCACCTTCGTCGAGCGCAGCTTCCTGACCGAGACCGTTCTGCTGCCCCGCCTCAGGGCCGCCAACCCGAGCCGCCGGCTCGCAACTTGGCTGTCCGCGCCCGAGAACGCCGCGCTCGTCGCTGAACCCGTTGTGGCGGCCCTGCCGCAGATCTTACGTGTGGTCGAGAGCCGTGAACTGAGCGACTTCTTCAAAGAAGCAGCTGGCGAGCAACTACGCGCCATTGACCTCGCTCCGGCAGTTGGACGGGTCCTCGGGCTCCTGACCCAGAGCGGGGAAGCGGATGCCTTATTTGAGCGTGCGACCGACATTGCCCTCCAATGGCTGGAGCAGAACCGTGGCGAAATCGACCGGCTTGTTGCTCAACGCAGCCGCTGGTGGGTCCCCGGAGCAGTCGATCGCCGTCTTGCCCGCACACTCATTGAGAGTGTGAGTGACGTTCTGACCGGACTGCATCAGCCTGAGAGCGTGTCCCGTCAGAAGTTCAGAAGCGCGCTCACCGGCCTAATTGATGACCTTATGCACTCGCCCCAGCGGCGGGAGGAGCTGAATGAGGCACGGGATCGCTTACTCCAGCATCCCGATGTTCAGGCCTGGCTCAATGCAATCTGGACCGAACTCTCCGAGGCTCTTGCCGCAGATGCGGTAGACCCGAGTTCGGGTACGCGAGCAGCACTCGAGAAAACCATCCATTCCGTCGGAACTGCGCTAGCGGCCGACGAAAACATGCAGGCGAAAATTGACTTTAGCCTTGAGAAGGCAACAGGGCAGGTCATCAACTACCGCGGCGAGATCGCCCGGTTTATGGCCGAGGTCATCGAAGGTTGGGACGCGCAGACCCTTACTGAGCGCCTCGAACTCGTGATTGGCAGCGACCTTCAGTTCATACGCATGAACGGCACCATCGTTGGCTCGTTGGTCGGCTGCCTCATTTTCCTGGTGACCTGGATGGCGGGCTGAGACCCGCCGTCGCTGCAGGATAGGACCTCAGGCCGGCTTGGGCTCGCGTACGCTCTTGCGGCCCCCGCCGAGCTTCTTACTCCGAGCCGTGCTCGCACCCGGCGCATCTTGGACCATCTCGGATCGCACTTCCGCGACGAGTTCGGAGGTTGCGTATTCAACGTCGCGGTACAACACGATCCCGGATCTCAGGGCAGCGGTGGCAACCGGGCGGATCACACGCCCAACAAGCGGGAGCACAATAGGGGCGAGGAGCAAAGCTCCGACACCGCCGACCACCCCTGCTCCGGATCCGCTGACCGCCTTGGCCATGTCTTCAACGAGAGCCATCAAACGTCTCCTTTTCGTTCATGCACGAAACCCTGCCCGACAACGTGCCGGGAGATCGCCACCTGGACTGAACCGTCGTCTACCCCTCGCCAACAAGCCTTTCGACATGCGCCCAGTGCGCCCTCTCGTCATTGGTGGCTTTGGTGTGACGATGAGAGATCTTACGACGAAGTCGAGCCATGTGCCGGTCGAAGCGCGCGTCACGGTCCCTTCCGTTGCCACCGAGACGATCGGCGCGCGCACGCGCTCTACGCTTGTAGCTCGCGATTACTGCCGCTGACGCTTGTTTGCGCTCCTCAGGAGTATCCCGAGCCATCGCATCGGCAAGTTGATCAACGGCTTTCTCGGCCAAATTATCAATAATGTCGCCCTCGGCACCGCCCTCAGCTTCGAAGAAAATCTTTGCACCACCTTTCACCGCTGCGGCCCATTTTGGCCGCAGCGAAGAAACAGAATAGGGACAGCCAGTGCGGCGGCGCCCAGTCCAAGGGCTGCGACTGGGTTGCCCTTCAGAAGATCGTCAACAAGCGCCATACCTATCTCCTCCGGCTAAGAGCCCCGAAAAAAAATTCACCGGCTGCAGCGTCACAAAACTGATAATCGAGGCCAAACCCGCGATGGCAGCGAGGTGCCCCCATTGGAGCGTGGCTCACCCCGTGCTGTCATTAAGATTACATCTGCAAGTGGGTAGGGCCTGCCGAACGGTAGTGCGAGAGGCTCTTGTCCAGGCCATGCCGCAATATCTTCAGGCCCATGTCGCTCACCGCACGGCGTCTCGCTTGCGATTGAGCTTTCCGGACCGATGCCGCGATGCTCGCTTCTTTGACGCCCTTCGGCAGAGGACGAGCATGCGGCGCGGGGTGCAGAGCGTAGAAGTCAACCCACTTACGGCAAGCGTTATCGTTCGGCACCGAGAGACCTTCGAGGTTGAACAATTTCTCGCCTGCGAACTTCCAGGATACCGAGGTGAGGCGGCACACCGCGCTCAGCTGACGGTCCGAAACCCTCGCCTTTGCCCGTCGACTCCGTCTGCCCACCTGGCTTGGACCGGCGCCCGATCCGCCTTTACCCCTATTGCTGTAAAGTTGATCGTTACGGCACTGCTGCGGCGAGTGGGCGCGCCGATTGGGTACGGTGCGGCACAAGAGGCTGCAATGTCGGCCTTGGAGGGAGTGCTTGCCTTCGCCCAATCTCAACCTGTCCAATTTCACATGGCGGATCGGCGGCCGAGCCAGCGCCTCTGCTGCCGCGAGGAGAGTGGTAGGAGCTTTGTCGAAGGACCGCACGGGTTCAGCCACAATGCGCCGTGCTGGCCCGCAGGACGAGTGCGGCTTCCTGAATACTTGCCTCATGGTGCCGCCAACAAGGAGCTGCTATCGGGCACATGGCGAGCTGCGGGACCCGCCTTCCTTGAGCGCCCATTTTCGTCGCGAGACGTCTTGAGCGTTTCGCCAACGACGAAGGGCAAGACACCACCTGCAAGCGTCACGATGATGTCGGTTGGTCCGAGCGTAGACAGTCCGAGCAATTGGCGTACACCCGGCACCGTGAACGCGATGACTTGAGGCTCCGGCCGAGACCGCAAGCGCGCGCGTCAGGGCAGGATTGGGCGGCAGGCGCTTTGTACTTAGCATACTCTGCCGAGACGAGCGGCACGTATAGGCGTGCAGGAGCTGTGCAGTCACGAGACTCGCGAATGTCATCGTCCGTGCCTGGGCGGATTGCCTGCCATAGCGGAGCGCGCCGTATGCGCAGGCCCCGAGCGCGCCCGAGCTCAGGAGCGCAGCCTCGGATGCCAACGGGCGCACACTACTCCGGCCGACGATCGCCTCGTCGGCAACCCGAGGAGATTGCTCCATGACGCCCGCTTCAGGAGGCTCCAATGCCAACCCAAGCCCAGGCAGCACGTCCGAGATCAGGTTGATCCAGAGAAGCTGCATGGGAGACAGAGCCTCGGCAATCCCGGCCGCAGTTGCTGCCACCATTACGACGATCTCACTCAAGTTTGTGCTGAGAAGGTAGCGGATCGCCTTGCGGATGTTCGTGTAGGTGGTTCGGCCCCTCTCGATCGCGATCAACAGCGTCGCAAGATCATCCGCCTCAAGCACGACATCGGCTACCTCGCGGGCTGCCGCAGTTCCATCCTTACCGAGGGCGATCCCGATGTTGGCAGCGCGCAGGGCCGGGCTGTCGTTGACGCCGTCACCGACCATGGCCACGACGGCGCCGGGTGCTTGCAGCGCCTCGATGATGCGAAGCTTCTGTTCAGGGCTCACCCGAGCGAAGACGTGAGCATGTTTGGCCACCGCCGCGATCTCGTCGTTGCCGAGGTGGCCGAATTCAGCCGCATCAACAGTTCGCGCGGGCGAGCCGGCTCCAAGTCCGAGCTGATCGGCGATCGCCCGTGCCGTCGCGCTCTGATCACCTGTAATCATGACTGTGCGCACGCCCGCACGCTGCAACCGCGCCACCAGTTCGGGCATGCCCTCGCGCACCGGGTCGGACAGTCCCGCAAGGCCGATCCAGGTTAGGTCGTCGGCGGCAAGTTGAGTGTGCTCGCCTGTGCTGCCCAACAGTTTGCGGTCAGCAAAGCCGAGCACGCGCAGAGGCTCGACGTGCCATATCGGCGTTGATGTGCTCGATGGCTTCGCGCCGAGCTGGCGTGAGCGGGCGGCGGCCGCCCTCGGGGGTTGCCTCCCATCGGCAGCGTCCGAGCACTTCGAGCGGGCTTCCTTTGACCGCGAGCCGCAGGCCGGAACCTGTTTCATGGACAGTGAACATGAAGCGGTCGGCTTCGGTTCGATGCTGAGTCGACAAGCACGGATGGTCCGTCCGCAGTCCATGTACGTCGATGCCGCGCTCGAGCGCGGTCCGCACCAGCGCGACCTCTGTCGACGAGCCGCTGAGAGGTTCGCCCGGTGCACTGTTGATCACAACCTCGCTACACAGGACGGCGGTTTCGAACAGGCGCTGAACCAAGGGACTGGTCGGCTCCGCCAAAGCACCGTCGGCCCTGCGCAGAGCGCGCTCTCCACACGCGACAGAGGTGACTTGCATCTCGTTGCGCGTCAGTGTGCCGGTTTTGTCGAAGCAGACGACGTTTACCGACGCAAGTGTCTCGACTGCATCCAGCCGGCGGATCAGCACGCCACGCCGGCGCATGTCATCGATACCGAGCGCGAGCGTAGTTGTTGCCACGGTTGGCAGGCCTTCCGGTACGGCAGCGACTGCGAGTGACAGGGCTGAGCGGAAGATCTGCAGGAGAGCAAAACCGCGCAGCCACCCAAGCCCGAAAACGAGGCCGCTGACGCCGAGGGAAAGCCAGACGATCTGCCGCCCGAGAAGATCTAGTTGCCGCTGCATGGGCGTCATCGGGGGGCCGCAGTCCCGACCAGTCGCTGGATGCGCCCGACCTGCGTCGCGAGCCCCGTCGCGACCACGATGGCAGTGCCGCTCCCGCCCGTGACGAGTGTGCCGCGGTAGACCATGTTAAAGCGATCGCCCAAAGGCACGGAAGAGCGGCCGATCGGCTCGGCCTTCTTCAGGCCGGGCAGGCTCTCGCCGGTGAGAGCCGCCTCGCTCACCGTCAGGTCACGGCAGGACACAAGGTGGGCGTCCGCTGGTATTATCATGCCGCGGCTTAGAACCACTAGGTCGCCAGGCACGATATCCGGAACCGGAACGCCAGCGGCGAGACCGCCCCTGATCACGGCGACCGCTTCGGCGTCGACCTTTCCGAGGCTCTGGATGGTGCGCTCGGCTCGGCTCTCGGTGAGGTAGCCGATCACTCCGTTTAGGGCCACGACGCCCAGGATGGCTGCCGCCTCGACGGCGGCGCCGGTGACGAGCGAGACAACCGCGGCTCCGGCAAGGAGTCCGACCGGCAAATTGCGAAACTGAGCGACCAGAATGCTTGCGCCTGAGCGCGAGAGAGGTTCTGGAAGGGTATTGCGCCCGGACTGTACTAACCGCGCTTCGGCTTGACTCGCGGATAAGCCGGTGGTCGCAGATGTGGCGAGGCTCTGTGGCAACCTCAAAAGAATCGAGGCTGTGCCAAGCTCTTCCGGGCGAGTTGACCGGCTCATCCTGGTCAGGTGAGGGAACGATTTCGCCCCGGATCAGTCCAGAGATGTAGGCCAGCAAGTCGTCGAGCGACTTGGCGCGGTCGAAATGGACGAGTAAGTTACCGGTTGTGGGGCTCGCGCTCGCGGTGTGAACGCCCGGGGCGAACCCCAGCCCGCACTCAAGCAAGTGCTTGACCTCGGTAGACCCTTGAAGACCGCCGACGCGGATCCGCGCCCGTCCCGGCACTCCGGCGTGCAGGACCGAAAGGCGGGGCTCGTCAGGACTCGATCGGCCGCTTACTCCGGCCCCGGCTTGTTGAGGGTCAGTATCATCGGCCGGGTTAGCCGCGCCAGCCGGCGCCCGCGCCTTCGGGCGCAGCGCCGCTAAACCGGCAGAATGAGGCATGCATGGGCGCTCCACGTCGGACCGCACGCGCACCCCTCAACGGGGCCGCAGCACACAGCGGGCGCGGGCCGGACTCACAAATTAACTGGCGGGGTTAGGGTAACGAGGCGGGCTCAACCCGTCGCAGCCACCTTCGCGTCCGCCCCAGGTGCCGCCTCCGTCTTAGCGTGCGCCAGCTCTTCCCGAGCTTCCGCGACGATATCTCCGGTATGCTCATTCAGCTGCGCCATGGCAACTCGGCCCTGGTCGTACGCGAGCAGGCCGGCCTTGATCAGCGACTTAGCGAGCGGGCGAACCACGGGTGTGACGATGGGCGTCAACACGGCGGCTCCGACAGCGAGCGCCAGACCGTTGACGATGTTGCCGCCCTTGAAGATGTCATCCAACGCCACAGCTTTCCTCCTGAATTCGCTGTGCCCTCAGGCACCTAGCGGCGTGATTAAGGCCGCACTTTCTGCGAGTTTACAAGGCGTTCAGCGCAGAGTCCCGCTGGTAACAAAAGAGTGAATGGACCGAGACTTCCGGCACCCTGTCACGGCCTCAGGTTGTGAACCGCCTATTGAAACTTCAGTTCCACCCGACCCCTCCGGACGCGGACATCAGCTAGCTCGGAACGCGAAGCGCGCAGAGCTGTTCGGGACCGATCCCACCGTCGAGAACCGAAGCGGCCACTTTGCTTGGTCATGAACGAAAGAGCCCGGATGCGTGCGCAGATTTTTCACCTGCTTCAGCAAACTGCTCTGCGGGACGGAGGAGGCGACGCCAACGAAGAGGCACAAACCGGAACAGGGGGCGACCAAGCTGCGGCAAGTCACGTGCTGGTCTCGCGGGACAGAGCATCTTTGATGCGATCCGCGCGATCGGCGTGACCGGGGTCACCCATTGGGATCGAATCTCCCCTATCAAAGCCCTTCTGAAGGTCTGAACCAACCCCCGCTCGAACCATCGTGGCGCTCATTTTGCGGTGTGAAATCGAACGGAACTAAGCGGATGTGTGGCTTAACGGCTAAGCTTTGATTAGATTAATTCAACATGCCGCTGCCGGGTTAGGACACAGGGGACGCCGTATTTTGCCAAACCGCTTCATCCGCAAGTTGGCCTGCGGTGCAGACCTCTCCGAGGATGATCACGCCTGCTTGTCTCATCTGATCCGCCGTACCCGCGCCGTCGAACCGCGCCAGTGCCTCGTGGCTGAGGACGAGGGCACCCCTCGAGTTTTCGTCATGCTGGAGGGGTGGGCCTGTTGCTCCAAGCTCCTCACCAGCGGTCAGCGCCTGATCACCGACCTCCTCCTGCCCGGCGATATCAGCCACTGGCAGGCGAACCTGCTCGGTTACGCCGATCATTCCCTGTCCACGCTGACCAGAAGCATCGTCGCCGAGATCAATCCCGCGGAAATCCTGGAGGCGCTCGAGCGTTCGCCCAGCCTTGCGCGGGCCCTGCGCTGGTCCTTGCTCCAGACCGACAGCATCCTGCGTCAGGCGCTCATCAACAACGGGCGGCGCATGGCGGTCCTGCGCATCGCCCACCTGATTTGTGAGGTCCGGGCCCGGTTGCAGGCCGTGGGTGATCCTGTCGATGGCGGCTTCGCGTGGCCGCTGACGCAAAATGATCTCGCCGACGTGACGGGGATGACAAACGTTCACGTCAGCCGTTCGATCGTCGTGTTACGCAGTAATGGACTGATCCTGCTGGAGCGGCGCCGGATGTTCGTACCTGACCCGGAACGTCTCGCCGCCCTTTGCGAGTTCCGGCCGGACTACCTGCACCTCACCCGGGTTCCTGCCGAAGGAGCGTCGGGGCTGTGCCGCACTTCTACTTCGACCCTCGTACCCCGCGAGAGCTGGAGCAGAACTGCTCGTCCTCGATGGGCTGAGCTTTGAGAACGCCTACCTAGAAGCGTGCCGCGCGATTGATCGGGCTTCAACCTCGCGTGGCATGATGGGGCGCGCACCGGCGTCTGACCTGACCGGCTGCCACCCGGGCAATGCTGCCCAGAAGCTGGAGTTCTGATCGCGAACTCCGCGCCGACTGGCTGGTTTGATGAAGGGGGACCGGTGTCAAGCGACTTACTACGTCCAAACAGAGGTAAACCGATGGACGGCAACACGACCTTTCGCCTGCGTACGCGCGATTGGAGGGTTGTAAGCTGTCCAGGAACGACCTCGTCTCGTGGTTCAGAGCCTCTATCGCTTGACTAGATTGTCCTTACCAGACCGTCAAAAACAGCCAAAATGGAGAAACTTTCGTATGCGCACGTCCATTCTTGCCGCCACGTTACTAACTGCGCTGGGGGCGGTCTCATTAGCCTCATCGGCCTCTGCCCTGCCGGCTGGTCCAGCTTCTACCACCGTGACCGCCAGAGACATCGTGTCCCCTATCCACATGAGCCGCATGGAACACAGGATGATGCATAGGCAAATGCGTCGCCGTACGCCCCAGAGGCCCATGCGGAGCCGTCATGCGCGGCGTCGATTCGAACACCAGCGGATGTTTGGTAACTGACAGGCTGGCCCGGGCCGGGGCGGCTGAGCTTGGCGAGTGCCCCGTCGGCCGCCCCCGGAACGCCCTAAGCTCCTGGGCCGTGACGACCGCGACCACCTGCGCGACGGCGCTCGGGCCAACGTGGCTATCTACTGCGATGGCCGCGACCGGTTGGCGACGTTCTCAGACGCCAAGCTTGTGCTGAAGCACGGCCAAGTCATCGTAGGGGACGGAAAAGTCGTCGATTGGCGCGCCGCCCGCATTCTCGAACTGTCGGCTGCGTCCGACAAGGCTATGGTAGAGAGAACGGACGCTTACCTGCAGGAGCGCTTCGGTCAGGGGCTGGACAGCTTCCGGTGCCGGATGCGGCCAGCCCGACCGCAATCGTGTTCGAGAGCGTGCATGCCGACCTGATCATCAGACTACGCTTCAAGGCGCTGAACGCGAGGCAGTCCGCGTCCGCACCGCCCCTACGTAACGTCTGGCAGGTTCTCGGGCTGGCTGAACCGGAAGCTCACGTTCGGATCCTCGGCCGAGCGGTCGCCCGCCGCCATGATCGACACGCGCAGAGCCGCGGCGCCCGCGAGCGTCGCGACCGCGGCGAGCGCCGTCACCGGGCGCGGCAGGCCCCGCCGGGTGAGCAGCGAGGCGGCGAGGACGCCCAGGGGGAGGGCGGTGCCGAGGAGCGTCGCGCCCAGATGCTCCACTCGGCCGGCCCGGCTCTCCAGAGCACCTTCGACGCCCCGGCGCCGGTAGGTCGCGTGCGCGATCGCCCCGCCGGCGAGTTCCACGGCGAGCGCCGCCGCGGCCGTCCCTTCGAGGGACCGGCGCCGGCCCGGATCCGGCTCCGTCAGCGCCAGGGCCGTGGCGGCGGAGGCCATCGCGGAGGCACCGAAGCGCATGGCGAGGCTGCGCGGGGCCGCGGCCCAGAGGGGCGTCGAGGTCGCCGAGAGGAGCGAGGCCGTGTAGGTCGAGAGGCCGAGGCCGGCGAGGGCCGCCGGCACCTGGGCGGCGCGGGCGAGCCCGTTCAGGCCCCGCGCCCGGGGCCAGAGGTCGGTCCCGGCCTGCGCCGCCGCGGTGAGGCCGGCCGCACCGGAGAAGCCCATCAGGATCCAGGTGCCGATCGACATCGGCGAGGTGTGCTTGGCCACGCGCAGCATGTTGTAGAAGCGCTTGGGCGTGTGCAGGTCGTAGACCAGCAGCGGCGCCCCGAGGACCGGCGCGAGCAGCGCGAGGTAGCGCCCGCGGCGGACGAGGGCGCCGCCGCCGCGCCCTGCCGGAGATCGGCCAGGGTGGCGATCACCGCGGCCGAGCCGGACAGGCCGGCGAGGAAGATGTAGCCCCCGACCACCGGGTTCTCGAACGGCGACGCCTTGAGCTGCGGGCGGCCGTAATAGGTCGGCCCCGTCCAGCCGGCCCGGTTCGGCCGGCCCTGGACCGAGGGCGGCTCCGTCGCCCGGCGGGGCACCCGGGGCGCGTCCTCCGGGCCGTCCCGGGTGGCGGAGGCGGCCTCCGGGCTGATCGTGGCGGTCACGGGCGACCTCCCGCGTGCCGGGGGAAGAGCAGGGCGCTCGCCAGCGCCAGGGCCGCCACCGTGGCGAGTCCGGTCGCGAGACTCGGCGCCACCCGGTTCGCGGGCCGCGTCGGGGCGGCCGGCAGGTTGTAGATCTCGGGCCGGTCGATGAGCAGGAAGAAGGCGTTGAGATGCCCGAGCCCGCCGGTGGCCCCGGGGGCGTCGGGGGTGCCGTAGAGGTAGGCGCTCTCCACGCCGATGCAGTGCAGGTGCTCGACCCGCTCGGCCGCCCGGGCCTGGAGGTCGGACAACTCACCGAACTGGATCGAGTTGGTGGGACACGCCTTGGCGCAGGCGGGCTCCAGGCCGCCCTTGAGGCGGTCGTAGCAGAGGGTGCACTTGTGCGCCTTGCCGTCCACCGGGCTGACGTCGACGACGCCGAACGGGCAGGCCGGCACGCAGTAGCCGCAGCCGTTGCAGATGTCCTGCTGGACCACGACCGTGTCGAACTCGGTCTTGAACAGGGCCCCGGTCGGGCAGGCTTCGAGACAGGGGGCGTTGTGGCAGTGCTTGCACACGTCGCTCATCATCAGCCAGCCGGACTGGAACTTCTGGTCCAGGCCGTCCCGCACACCGCCGCGCCCCGCCTTCTCCACGAAGGCCACGTGCCGCCACGTATTGGCCGACAGGGCGCCGGTGTTGTCGAAGCTCTGGCCGGTCAGACCGACATTGTCGGCCGGCAGGTTGTTCCACTCCTTGCAGGCCACCTCGCAGGCCTTGCAGCCGATGCAGACGGTGGTGTCGGTGAAGAAGCCGTAGGACCGCCCCGGCTCGATCCGCACGCCGGCGGTGAGCCTCGGATTCGTCGGGGATCACATGGGTGAGGGTCGAACAGGCGTAGTCGACGGCGCGGGGATGCATGGTCACGGGCTGACGCCTCCTCGGCGTGCCGCTGGCTGCGCCAGGAGAGTCACCGACCGGGCCACGAGGCCGATCAGGTTGCGGGCGGGCTCGTAGGTCACGCGCACCCGTGCCTGCCGGGCCTGGAGGGGCGCGAGCTGCGCGGGCTCGGCCGCGGCGTTGCGGTCCAGCAGGAACAAGTGCGAGATCCCGTTATCGTCCGTGAGCTGGAACCGGCTCTCCTGGACGATGGTGACCACGCCATCCTTGCAGTGCATCGGCGTTGCCCTTCACGTTAACTCATGAAGCCTTGCGGCCGTTCAAAGCCGTGCCGGTGCCAGCCAGCGTTGCGATCGCCGGGTCAACTGGGCATCGCAGGTTTTGTTTCTTCTAAGTCCAGGTTCATTTTGGGCGCTCAACCGGGAACAAATCGCCTGAACAATCAGATGTCCCGCAAGACGTTGGACCACGACAATCGGATAGGGCCGCTATGACGACGATCCGCAGGCGCTTGTCGGAGAGGGTGGCGGGGTTCGTGCGGGACTGGTCGCTCCCGCGCCAGCTCGCCGGGCAGAGCGTCATGTCCGAGGCGGCCCGGAGCACGACCTCCGAGCACCTGCGTCCGCGCCTGGAGGAAGCCGACCGGATCGGCACCAGCGTCTGCCCGTTCTGCGCGGTCGGCTGCGGCCAGCTCATCTACGCCAAGAACGGCAAGCCGATCCACGTGGAGGGGGATCCGCGCAGCCCCATCAACCAGGGGACGCTGTGCCCGAAGGGCGCCGGCACGCTGGGCATGCTGCTCTCGCCCGAGCGCATCAGCGACGTGCTCTACCGCGCGCCCTATTCCGACCGCTGGGAGAAGCGGCCGCTGGCCTGGGCCATGGAGCGCATCGCGCAGCTCACCAAGCAGGTCCGTGACGAGACCTTCGCCGAGACCCTGCCGGACGGGCGGATCGTCAACCACACGCTGGGCCTCGGCTCTGCTCGGCGGCGCCACCATGGACAACGAGGAGAACTACCTCATCAAGAAGCTGTTCGGCGGCGGCCTCGGCATCCTCAGCATCGAGAACCAAGCCCGCATCTGACACTCGTCCTCGGTGCCCAGTCTGGGTACCTCCTTCGGGCGCGGCGCCGCCACCATGGCGCTGTGGGACCTCGCTAATTCCGACTGCATCATCGAGATGGGCTCCAACATCGCGGAGAACCATCCGGTGGGATTCCGCTTCGTGGTCGAGGCGCAGCGCCGGGGCGCGACCGTCATCCACATCGACCCGCGATTCACCCGCACCAGCGCGCTCGCCGACATCTACGCGCCGATCCGCTCAGGGTCCGACATCGCGTTCCTCGGCGGGATGATCCGCTACATCCTGGAGAACGACCTGTGGTTCCGGGACTTCGCCCTGGCCTACACGAACATCAGTCACATCATCGAGGACGGCTACAGCGACCCTGAGCAGAACGACGGGCTCTTCTCAGGCTTCGATCCCGAGACGTCGTCGTACAAGCACGATACGTGGCAATACAAAGGCAAGCAGGTGCCGTCCTCGATCGCCGAGCACCGGGTGCAGACACAAGAGCAACAGCCTGACCAGGACGGCGGCAAAGATTACGAGACTATGACGGAGAGCCCGCCACCGCAGGATCCGACCCTGCAGCACCCGAACTGCGTCTACCAGATCATGAAGCGCCACTACGCGCGCTACACGCCCGAGATGGTGGAGCGGGTGACCGGCTGCCCGAAGGATCTCTTCCTCAAGATCGCCGACACCTTCGCGAAGAACTCAGGGCGGGAGAAGACCGGCGCCTTCACGTACGCGGTGGGCTGGACCCACCACTCCACCGGTGTCCAGATCATCCGGGCGGCCACGATCATCCAGTCGCTGCTCGGCAATGTCGGCCGGCCGGGCGGGGGCATCATGGCGCTTCGCGGCCATGTCAGCATCCAAGGATCGACCGACATCCCGACGCTCTACAACATGCTGCCGACCTACCTGCCGCAGCCGAACGTGTTCCACGACCACGCGACTCTGAAGGGTTACCTGAACACCGAGACGCCGACCACCGGCTGGTGGGCGAACATGCCGAAATACGTGATCAGCCTGCTCAAGGCCTGGTACGGCGAGGCCGCGACGGCCGACAACGAGTGGGGCTACCAGTTCCTGCCCAAGCTCACCGGTGACGCCTCCCAGGAGCCGATGACCCTGTCGATGGCCGCCGGGCTAATCCGCGGCCAGTTCATCCTCGGCCAGAACCCTGCGGTGGGGGCGGTCAACGCCGGCCTCGTCGAGGCGGGCTTTGCCAAGCTAAAGTGGATGGTCGTGCGCGACTTCGCCATGACCGAGACGGCCAATTTCTGGCAGCAGGGCCACCGGGTCCGCAAGGGCGAGGTCCGGCCCGAGGAAATTGGCACCGAGATGTTCTTCCTGCCCGCTGCCCTGCCGGGCGAGAAGGAGGGTACGGTGACGAACACGAGCCGCCTTGTACAGTGGCATGATAAGGTCTGCGAGGCGCCGGGCGACAGCCGCTCGGACCTCTGGTTCATGTATCATCTGGGACGTCGGCTGAAGGAGCTATACGCCGACAGTACGGAGCCTCGAGACCGGGCGATCCAGGCGTTAACCTGGGACTACCCGGTGAAGGGCGAAATTGAGGAGCCGGACGCCGAGGCGGTGCTCGCCGAGATCAACGGCTACACGGTAGATGGCGGCAAGCCCGTGTCGGACTTCCGCGCGCTCAAGGACGATGGCACCACCGCCTGCGGCGGGTGGATGTACTCTGGCATCATGCCTGAGCCTGGCGACAACAAAGCCCGCTCGCGTCGACCTGATGGACCGGGCGGGTCGGGTGCTCATCTCGGCTGGGGCTTTGCCTGGCCCGCAAACCGGCGCACCCTCTACAATCGTGCCTCCGCCGACCCGGATGGGAAGCCCTGGTCCGAGCGCAAGAAGATGATCTGGTGGGACGCCGACCAAGAGAAGTGGACCGGCGACGACGTACCGGACTTCCAAGCTGACAAGCGCCCCGACTACCGGCCTGACTGGTCGAAGCGGCCGCACGGCATGGAGGCTCTCGGAGGGGATGACCCGTTCATCATGGAGGCTGACGGCAAGGCGCAGATCTTCGTTCCGACCGGGCTGAAGGACGGTCCCCTGCCGACGCACTATGAACCGATCGAGAGCCCGATCAGGAACCCGCTTTACCGCCAGCAGATCAACCCTGCCGCCAAGATCTGGAGCCGACCCGGCAACGAGCCTCCACAAACCGGACGACCCGCGCTTTCCCTACGTTTTCACCACCTTCCGGCTGACCGAGCTACATTGCGGTGGCATTCCAACCCGGGTGATGCCGCACACGGCCGAGCTGCAGCCGGAGGCGTTCGTCGAGATCTCGCCCGAACTCGCTGACGAGTTGGGGGTCCATCACCTCGGCTGGACGGTGCTCTCGACGCTGCGCGGCGAAATCGAGGCGAAGGCGATGGTGACGGAGCGGTTGCGGCCCTTCACCATCGACGGACGTACGGTGCACGAGGTCGCTATGCCCTGGGTGTTTGGACCGGAGGGCTACGCCCGCGGTGCCGTCGCCAACGTGCTGCTCGCCATCACGGGCGATCCCAACACCAGCATCCACACCACTAAGGCTGTGACCTGTGCCTTGCGACCTGGGCGGCTTTCGCGCGAGCAGCGGGAGGACCGGCGTGCCACAACTTGATGCCTCGCCTGGCAGTGCGGGAAGCGGCGACCACCCCGGACATGGAGCGCTCGCCGCCCTGGACCGCGTAATCAGCCAGAAGCCGCACAAGGACGGGCACGGCCTCTCCGAGACGATGATGTGCCTGACCCGCTTTCGCGATGAGATGGTGGCGGCCGACCACGGCAGCGCGGGGCGTGAGGAGCGGGAGCGCCTGGCCCGGCTAAACGCCATCATCGGCGTCGTGTACGGCGCGCACTTCCCGCTCGGGAACGTGCCGTGGGGAGAGGTCGAGAAGGCGCGGGGCTGGCTGTCGGATCTGGTGCAGGAAATTGAGCCATGAACCAGACAGCCGGGCGGGATGGTGAATAGGATGTTCCTGGCATAAAAGTGCCTGCCAAGCGCGGTGCTTAGTTGAGCCTCCGGGAAAGCGAAGCATCATTTCCGAGGAGATATACTTGTCCCGCGGTGGCCTTCTGTCCTGGCTAACTTAGAGGCTGTGGCAGGTCGCCACTGCAAGCCGCGATGCGGCTGCGTTGCGCGCATCATTCTGATCCATCGGCTTTAGAACAGACACATGCAGCAAGGGATGGAGCGCGACCACTTCCGGGTGAAACGGGCGATGCCAAGGGTGGGCGGCTTTCGCTCGTTCCACACGGCCCGGCGCACGATCTGCGGCTTCGAGGCCATGCTATGGCTGCGCAAGGGCTTCGGCTTCTCAGGCGCGTGGACCGTTCGGGAGCAGAACCAGCTACTCGCCTACTGCTTTGGACTTCCCGCAGCGAACGAAGCGTGAAAGCGGGACGGTAAACGCCCTTCTGCGGCTCGCATCCAGGTTTGCGACACGCCCGCAGTGGCCGCTGCCATACCGCCGCGATAGAGGGCACAGAGAGCGAACGGCTCCCTTTCAGATGTAGATTGCGGATGCAGCCTTCCAAGCTGCTGAGATGAGCGCGCTGCGGGATCCAATGCCCCCATGGGGAGAGTTACGACCCTGTCCGACAGGAGCTGCTGAAAGGGTCAGGCTTGACGATCACGCTACTCACGCTGCTTGCAGTCGCTCTGCTCGCGCTGGTGCATGTCCTCACGCCATCCATGCGCTTTCTCGAGGGCACCCCGCGCAGCGCTTGGCTCTCTGTCGCTGGCGGCGTGTCCGTCGCCTACGTGTTCGTGCACCTCCTGCCAGAACTCGCGGCCGGCCAGGAGGTTATCGGCAGGGCGACCGCCGTGTCCCTGGCTGAGCGGCATGTCTACCTGATCGCGCTCGCTGGCCTGCTGGTCTTCTATGGCCTTGATCGCCTCGCCAAGACCTCGCGTTCGCGCCGGGAGGGAGCGCCGGTCCAGGGTGGGCGCGCCTCCGAGGCGGCAGCGGAGGCTGGCACCAGCCCGAGCGTGTTCTGGATCCACATGGCCTCGTTCGGGGTCTACAACGCGCTGATCGGCTACCTGCTGCTCCACCGTGAGGTGATGACGCTTCTGTCCCTGGCCTTCTTCACCGTGGCCATGGCCTTGCACTTCATCGTCACCGATTACGGGCTGAACGAGGACCATAAGCAGCAGTATCGGCACCTCGGGCGCTGGATCCTGATTGCAGCTGTCGCCCTGGGCTGGGCTGTCGGATCAGCGACGGAGATCTCCAAGGCGGCTATCGCCGCGCTCACAGCCTTCCTGGGTGGAGGCGTGGTGCTGAACGTGCTCAAGGAGGAGGTGCCGAGCGAGCGCCAGAGCCGTTTCTGGGCCTTCCTGCTCGGAGCGGCCGGTTACGCGAGCCTGCTGCTGACCCTGTGAGCATGCACGAGCGTGCCCACACGCGCCTTATGAGCCGTGGTGTGGCAGCTCACGCGAGGTCCGTCAGAACTCAACACCGGTGCGGATCAGGAAGCGGTGCCGCTCGAAATTCGTGAGGTCGCGCCGTGCGGCCGGGTTGTCCCGCTCCCGACCTGCGATCTGGATGTTGTAGGACAAGGTCAGGAACGCCTCTCGCGGCAGCTTTGCGAAGAGGGTGGGGCCGACATAAACCGCCTCGCCCAGGAACCGGTCGAGGCCAAGCCCCGCATAGGCGCGCAGGTACTGGAGTTCGCCGCCGAGGAACAGGCCCGGGGCCACTTGGTTCGTAGCGGCAAACGTCGCGCCTAAGGTCGAGGCCTCATCGAAGGTGCGCTCCCCTCGCGGCCTCGTTGCATCGATCTGGTGCACGAGGTTCGCCGCCACGAATAGGTTCTGGGTGATCTGGGCGTCGAGGATCAGGCGATGCTCTGACAGGTAGCTCTCGGCAGCCATACCGGTATCGTCGGCGTACAATCGCCGGCTCGGCTGGATCTGGATGGTGAGGCCGAAGGGCGAGGTCTGCCGATCCAGGAGGCCGAAGCGCAGGCGGATGTCGCCGCCGTTGAAGCGCATCCGGCTAGGGACTGGCGTGATCACCTCGCCCGTTGCAGCACCCCCGCCACCTCCGCCCAGTCGGTCTGCCCCAGCATTTAGCCCCGCAGCACCGCCGAACGGCAAGACGCTATGATAATCGCCGAAGAGGGCACCGGCGACGGAGAAGTTGTTGGTCACGCCATACTGGAACCGCAGGCTCGGCTCACCGGCTTCGTATCGGCTCGTTCGCCGGCCAATGCGGCCCACGCCCTCGCCTTCGACCTCCATCCTGCCCTGCCGGAGAATGTCGGAGCCGAGCGTGAAGCCGAACAGGTTCTTGGCGTCGACCGCTTCTCTTGGCCCTTGCCCCTCACCCCCGTCCGCTCGTTCCCTGCCGCGGTGCTCAGAACCTGAATTGGCCTGCACGGTCGATGCACCGTCCTGCGCAAGAGGGCGGTCGGCCACGGCATCGGCTGCCAGGGCAGGTGCCGCCGAGAGCCAGAGCACCAGACCGGCAGCACCGAACACCCGCTGTGACATACCACCTTCCCCAGCTTCAGCTCTTTAGGGGGCGGTACGTCACGGGGTGCCTCGCGGGCTACCAGATAGGTTCTGGTCGAACCGGTAATTGGCTGCCAGCCTGCTTGTTTGTGAGCGAACGTTGTATTCAGGACGCTACTGGCCGAGATCGCCGTTGGCGCGAGCGGTCCGCCGCATCAACCGAGTGACAGCGTGGCACCCTGAGTTTAGAACGCCTGGGCGACGCCGGCGAACACGCCGCGCCGCGGTCCGTACTGCGGCGCGAACACGCCGATGCCCGAGCCGTCCCGGATCTGGAACTTGTCGTCGAGCAGGTTGACGACGTCGATCCGGAACACAGCCGGCTTCCACCCCGGTGCGAGCTGGACCTCTCGCGACAGGCCGAGGTTCACCTGCACGTGGGACGGCACGTGGCTGGTGTTGGCAAAGCCCGCGCGCAACCCGCTGCCGAAGATCGCGTCGGCGCTGAACCGGGTGCCTTCCCACAGGTATGAAACACCGCCCGAGGCGGTCGTGATCTGCGAGTGGTCTGTGTAGATCGGGTGCGTGGCGATGTAGGCGTAAGCGTCAGGGTCGAACAGGAACTGGTTGGACGTGATCAGCCGGCCTTTCTGGTAGGCGAAGGCGACGTTGCCGTAGGCTGAGAAGTTGCCGTTGACGTAGTTGGCCTTGATCTCCACGCCCTGATTGGTGCCGCGGGCGTAGTTGAAGGCGCTGAGCACGTAGGCTTGGCCGAACTGGCCATCGTCCAGCAGGTTGTGAGCGAGCTTCAGGTAGCCATCCACGCCGACCTCGAAGCCCGGCAGCACCGTCTGCACCACGCCGATGTCGTAGTAGTCCGCCCGCTCCGGCTGTACGGGGCTGTTGAACGGGACGCCGGGTTGCTGCGTGGTGCCGCCCACCAGCGCGAGGTTGGTCGGCGCGGCCGTGATCTGCTGCGGCGGCGTGAAGTAGCGGGCGTAGCCGGCATGGAAGACCGTGCCGTCGAACGGCGTCCAGGTGGCGCTGACCCGCGGGCTGAGCTGGTTGGCGTTCACGTACTGGTACATCTGGTCGAAGCGCAGGCCGGTGTTGAGGATCAGCCGGTCGGTGATCTTCCACTCGTCCTGCACGTAGCCGCCCGCGAGGTACCCGGTCTTCTGGATGCGGTCGCTGATGCCGAACGGCGCGTCGAAGGCGTTGCCGTTGGCGTCGGTCGGTAGGAGGATGCTGGTGTTGTTGTTGAGCGTCTGCTCGGCGCTGAAGAAGAAGCCGAAGCGCAGGGTGTGGTCGAGGGAGGCCCGCCACGCGGCATCGCCCTGCACGCCGTTGGTCAGGGACGAGCGGTACACGTTCGAGGCGACGCCGTTGAACAGCAGGTCACCGAGCGGATAGGGCCTGAAGTGCAGGGTGGTGTAGCGCTGGAAGTAGGAGAGCTGGAGGTCGATGTCGCCGAGCGAGCGCTGCAGGGCGAGCACGTTGAAGGTCGTGAACTCGTTCTGGCGCTCGTTGAGCTGGGCGGAGTTGAAGTTGCTCTGCCCGAAGGCGGTGAAGCTCGGGCTGAGCCCCGGCGTGTTCGGGATCTGGTAGCGGTCGACCGAGGTGCCGGTGATGTAGGTGAGGCGCGTCGCCTCATCGATCTGGGATGAGACGTAGCCGAAGAACTTGCCCTGGTCGGTGTGGTCGTGGATCGGGTTGAAGCTCGGCGTGGTGTTCTCGATGCCGATGTTGCTCCGGAAATACCGCGAGGACACGAAGTAGTCGGTGGCGCCGATGTGACCACCGAACTGGAAGCTCGGAGTGATCGTGCCGCGCACGCCGCCGTACAGGCTGACGCTGCCGCCCTCGAACGCGCCGGTGCGGGTGCGGATGTCGAACAGGCCCGCAGTGCGCAGGCCGAACTCGGCCGGCAGCGCGCCGGTCACGAGCGAGATGCTGCCGATGAAGGCAGGGTCGAGGAACTGATTGAACCCCGAGATGCCAGCAGGCAGCAGCACGCCGTTGATGCGGTACTGGACGTTGCCGTGCTCGTTGCGCACGTGGAAGTCGCCGTTGTTGGCGCTGTCCTGGGTGACGCCGGGCAGTTGCAGCACGAGCTGGTCGAAGCGCTGGTTGTCGCCCTGCGGCAGGGCCTCGATCGCGCCCCGGTTGAGAGTGGTCACGGTCGCGCCGGCCTTGGTGAAGATGCGATCGCGGGCTTCGCTGAAGCGGCGCTCCTCCACGGCGGGGTTGTTGGCCTCCTCCGCGGCCGCAGGGGCTGGTGTGCTAGGCGCTGGGGTGCCGCTCGCGACGGTGCCGGGCGCGGTGGCCGGGTTGCGCGGGGCTGTGACGCTGATCTCGTCGAGGGTCACGCTCGACTTGCCCTGGGCGGCAGCCGGATCGTGGGAAGCCTGGTAGCCCACTGCCCCGAGGATTGTGCCGGCGAGGAGGGCGGTCCGGATGGAGAAGTGCACCATGACCAAACTAACTGTTACACTGTTACAGATGCGTCATTCGCATCCGAGCTGACAAGGTGGTTTCAGCATCCTCAGTCGGGTCTCTGGTCAGTGTAACAGTGTTGCAACAGCAGCCTCGCCCTTGGTCGGGACTGAGATTGAAATCGCCAAGCGCGACGTGCCGGTCCACGGTCTTGCAGGGCGCCTAGCGGCCCTCGACCTCAATGGCGTGACGGTGCGAGCGTCCGCTTCTGAGGCCGGCGTAGATTGGCTGCTACGGCGCACCGCCTGCGCCACCTCCGGCTCTCCCACCCGCGGCGACGGCACCGACGGCACCGGCGGCCGCCGTGATGGCCATCACGGCCACGATCAGCGGCATCCGCGGAAGCGTCGCAGGCTGCTTCACGGAAGCCGTTCTACGTCTGCTCGCTGCGGGTTCGGGCCTTCAGCCCGGTCCTCCCCAGCAGGTCATGGTGCACCGCGAGAGTGCTTATGCTGAGGGGAGTACGATGGGCAGCGTTGAGCGGATCATAGCGGCAGTCCCTGAGCACGGCGCAGGATGGTTCGATCAGAACCCCGGCCACGCACCAGGGATCGTTCCACCATAGCCCCAGCCCGTAAATGGTGGCGCAGAGACCCGCTCCTTGGTCGCTGGCGGCAAGTAGCTGGTGAGTGGCCTCTGCTCGTCCCAATCTCTCCAACCTCTCGCACGATCCGCGTTTGCCATACGCCTGAGCGTGAGGTCCATGTCACCCGCACGCGAGGCCCTGTGACGGTGAGCCTTGCCAATCCTGCCATGCGCCTGGGCGGACGCATCTGTCAGAAACAGCACGAGCGGGGTGAGCATCACCAACGGCAGCCGCATCTCAATCCTCTGGTTGTGCCATGGGAGAGCGCTATCGCACCACGCGCACGGTCATGAACAGTATCAGAATTCAACGACCCTGACCGGGACGTGCCTGATCCAGCGACGAGCACCGCCTCAGCGATTCGCCGTGGTAGCGGGTGAGCCGACCCCGTGAAGGGCTACCCAGGCGAGATCGTCCTGGCTCTCTCGTTTGACGAAGATGTAGCCGGTCCTGTCCCAGGGCAGGATCTGGCTGGTCTTGTTGTCCAGGATGAGGTCGCCGCGATTGGTGAGCAGGGTGAGCACCGCGTGGCCCTCTCCGTCGCTATCCACGACCACGGTCATCCGCATCGCCCGACGCGGCAGTCCCGCCTTGGCCAGGAGATGCCGTTTCAGGAGCTGGTAGTCCTCACAATCGCCGAAGCCATCCTCCGCGAGGTTCCACCGGTCTGCCACGTGCCAGTGGTCCATATCGGTCATCGGCTGCACCGCCTTGTTCACCCGGCGGTTGACCGAGAGGATGGTCGCCCAGGTCGCCGGTGTCAGGGTGATGCGGGCGGGCTCCTCGCGATCCAGCGCGCATTCGGATGGATAGCTCTCGCAGAACGTCACCCACGCTGCGATAGGCCGCACCGTCCCGAGCGGCTGCGCCACACTCGGCACGCTCGGCAGCGAGGCGAGGGTCTGAGCCTGCGCAGCACCGATCCTAGGAGTGAGGAAGAGGACCGCCGCGAGGACAAGCCCGAGGCGACGTGCGGTGCGGGCGAGGGGCGCATTCCGCCTCTTGGTAGTCGCGAACCGCATCGCCAGGACCTGACCGCTAAGCTCTCGTTAACGGACGCTCTCACGCCAGCGGCTCGGCGGCAATCGGGTGCTTAACGGAAGGTTAACCCTGTGCGTAGCGCGGATAGCTCCGCGGGCCGGCCCCCAATCTGTCGAGCCCCGCGGCCGTGGTAAGACAAGCCGAGCGCCCGCTATCAGGGGCAAGCACGCCGGCATACAGCGCCGCCAGAAGCCCGATCCCGAGAGCGATGCGGTAGAGCACAAACGGCCACGCCGAGAACCGCTCCAGCACGCGCATCAGCAACCAGATCGCGGCGAAGGCCGAAATGCTGGCCACCACGAGCCCCACAGCCAGAACGCTCCACCCCGTCGCGGTGAGCCCCACCTTGTGCAGGATCCAGATCTCCCGCACCCCGGCTAGGAAGATCGCCGGCAGTCCGATCAGGAACGAGAGCCGGGCCGCGTCGGTGCGCCTAAAGCCTAGCATCAAGGCGCCTGTAAGGGTCGACCCAGATCGCGACACGCCCGGGATCAACGCCCCGACCTGCGCCACACCGACCATCAGCATGTCACCCAGGCGCGCGCTGCTGGCCGGCCGGGTATGGCGTGCGGCGAGTTCGGCGCCTGCCAGGAGCAGGCCCAGCACGACACAGGCCCAAGCGATGACCGGCAGCGTCCGGAGCGGTGAGTTGCAGGCGTTCAGCACGGGCGAGAGCAGCACGCCAGCGATGACAATCGGGATTGTCGCGAGCACGATGCCGACCGCGAACCGGAACTCCGGGCTGGAGAAGTCGCGCCGGAGCACGGCAGTGCCGGAGCCGACCACGATCTCGCGCACATCGCGCCAGTAGTAGCTGACCACCGCAGCCAGGGCGGCGAGCTGCATGGCCGCCGAGAAGGCTGAGCCCGGGTCTGACCAGCCCAGAAGACCAGGGACGATGCGCATGTGGGCGGTTGAGGAGATCGGCAGCAGCTCGGTGAGGCCCTGTACGACACCGAGGAAGGCGACCTTGGCGTAGCCCAGGGCGACGAAGTCGGTGTCGACCCCTTGCGAGCAGGCGTTGTCTACAGTGGTGGCCAAACGACGTTCCTTTAGGTGAGGCCGCCCACTGCGGGGCGAGCCGATCAGACAGGCTTGCCCTGCACCGCCGCAGTGTTCGTGCCGAGGCGCGCGCTCTGGCAGAAGGCTCTGCTACCGCCGCGTGCTCAGACGGCTCAAGTAACCTTATTGTTCGGCACAGCTTGAACAACGGCTGAGCTTGCCGCGTTGTCACCGTGGCGTCGTCCTGAGGTCTCCGCCATGCTGCGCTACGCTCTCATACTCACGCTTCTGGTCACGCCAGGAGTGGCCCTGGCGCGTCCTGCGAGCACCGCACCTAAGCCTGCGAGGGTTGTCAGCACCTCAGCGCCGGCTCCCGTTTGCACGCACGTGCGGAGGAAGCTCTTCCGTCCGGCGGAGGGCTGGTCGGTGAAGACCGTCGCGCTCATGTGCAGGACCGTGACGGCCGTCGTACGCCAGCCGGGCAATAAGAGCTTTACCAGCTTGGGACCGAGCAAGGCGGGCAAAACCAAGTAGGTGTTCGGGCCCATCACGACGCCAGCTCGCGGCTTGGCACCCGCAGGAGTGTGGCGCCCAGGGCCCTGTCCACACCTGGACGGAAGGGAGCGAGCGCAGCCGGTCCGCTGTCAGCGCCAGTCATAGGGGTTGTAGGGTTCGAGGACTTGGCGGAACGCCTGCAGCAGTGCCGGTTGCTGCTGCTGTTCCGCCTCTCGGGCGAGGGCCCGCATGAAGGCCTGGGGCCCCTGCTCGAAGTCTCGCCCGATGCCGTTGAACCGGTCGGCGGGTTCGACGTGCGGTGGGTTGCGGGTCACCAGATAGTCGAGGTTGCAGATCGGCGGCGCAGATCGGTCGCCGAGGCGGTAGCAGATACGAACCCGGGCATAGGGCTCATCGGGCCGGTGCTCGGCGCGTACCCGTTCGAGGGCAAACGCGCCGTTGCTCGCTCGCTCAGCGTAGCGCAGCGTCTGAGCGACTGTCGTGAACGCCGCCGTGCGCCGCCTCAACACCAGCCCGACCGCCTCTCGCGCGGAGGTCGGAAGAGGTCCGGGTTCGAGCGCCGACGCCTGCGCGGCCGGGCCGACGCGGACACGCGCACCGGACAGCGGGCAGGCAGCGGGTACGACGCTGAGCACGACGGAGCCTCGGGCATTGAGCCCGGCAGCCCGTAGCAGCGTCGATCTGATCTCGGCCGCACGCATCGGCGTAGCAGAACCGGCCGAGCGTCTCGCAGGTCGCCAGGAACCGACCGGCCGGCGCTGAGACGATCAGATCGGCCGCCGCCGCGATCCTGGGACCAGCCATTCCGGCAAGCAGACCGAACGCTATCACGCGGATCGCTCCCGCAGACCTTGCGGGCCGCCGACGACCGCCATTGGTGCCAAGTGCCAGGGACCGGCGGGCGGGAACGACTTTGGCTATCGCTTCAGAGAGCGTGCGGGCACGGCAGCGTGGTGATCCCTCCTCACCGCGAGAGCGGACGATCCGGTCGATGCGAGGTCGTCGATACAGCATGTGCCCTGTGTCCTTGTGCTCACCCGAACAGGTCGTCCCGAGAACAGCGCCTGGATCCGGCACCCCAGGATGTTCGCCGCCCATCACCGCCCCGGGTGAGCGGCGAGCGCCCGGGTCGCTCTTCCTCTTCCCTACTGTTGCGGATCGTCACCAGCGGTATGGATGCCGCGTCACAGGAACTTCAGCGGGTCTTTTTCCGGTGGCGGGGGCGCCACGTCGGTGCGGTTCCACCAGCCGCCGCCGAGCGCCACGAACAGAGCCGCCGTGTCGGCGTACTGGTTGGCGCGCGTGCCCGCCGAGGTGACCAGCGCCGACAGGTAGCCCTGCTGAGCGATCAGAACCTGCGTCGAGGTCACTGCGCCCGCTGTGA
Source organism: Methylobacterium sp. P31 (assembly GCA_050632875.1). Classification (GTDB taxonomy): domain Bacteria; phylum Pseudomonadota; class Alphaproteobacteria; order Rhizobiales; family Beijerinckiaceae; genus Methylobacterium. The sequence continues at coordinate 1,981,040 of JBODSC010000001.1, forward strand.
ACTGCTTGCGGATCAGCCCGAGGCTCTGATTCGTGGCGCTCACCGCCGCCTCGGCGGCGGCCACGGCTTTGGCGTCGGCCTGCAGCGCGCGCAGGGATCCGCCACGTTCTGGAAGGCGGTGATGACGGTCGCCTTGTACTGCGCCTGCGCCTGCGTCAGCGATTCCTCGGAGGCGCGCTGGCGCCGGAACAGGGTGCCGGCATCGAAGATCGGCGCCGTCGCCTGCCCGATGATCGTGAAGAACGCCGCTCCCGGATTGGTCACCTGCGCGATCCGCGTGGCGCTGGAGCCGCCGGTGGCGGTCAGGCTGAACTGCGGCAGGCGGTTGGCCAGAGCGACGCCGACATTGGCGCTCGCCTGCTGCACCAGGGCCTCGGCCGCCTTCACGTCGGGCCGCTGCTGCACGAGCCGCGAGGGCAGGCTTACGGGAAGCCGGGTCGGCAGCCGCAGGGCGGTGAGTTCGAAGGTCTCGCTGACCTCGTCGGAGGGCAGCCGCCCGGCCAGGGCGGTGAGCAGGTTGCGCTGCTGCGCGAGCTGCTTCTCCAGCGGCGGCAGCAGCTGCTGCGACAGGGCGAGGGCCGCCTGCTGCTGCACCACGTCGGCGCCGGCGATCTGCCCCAGGGAGAGCTGCTTGTTGTAGAGCTGCAGGACTTCGGTCTGGGCCTGGATCACCTTGCGGGTCGCGTCGATCTGCGCCCGCAGGGAGGCCTCCTGGATGGCGGCGGCGACGACGTTGGCGGTGAGGCTCAGATAGGCCGCCTCCAGCTGGAAGCGCTGGTTCTCGGTGGTGGCCTCCAGGGACTCGATCTGGCGGCGGTTCCCGCCGAACACGTCCGGATTGTAGGCGATCACCGCCTGGGGCGTCACGAGGCTGTAGAGATACTGGTTCTGGTTCTGCAGCGGCGATTGCAGGTCGAGGCCGGGCGCCTGGGCGCCCTGGATCTGTGGGGTCGCGGTCAGGCTCGGATAGAGCGTGCCCTTCTGGGCGAGCACGTTCTGCTGCGCCACCCGGAGGGAGGCCTGGGCGGCCTCGAGATTCGGGTTGTTGGCCAGCGCCTGCTCGACGAGGCGGTTCAGCGCCTTGGAGTGGAACAGGGTCCACCACTGGCCTGGGATGTCGGCCCCGGAGACGAAGCTCTGGTCGGCCGAGCCGCCCTGGCCGGTGCGGATCTTGTCGGCCGCCGAGGGATTCTTCAGCGGCTCCTTGGTGTAGCGGCTGACCGGCGGATCCTCGGGCGGCACGAAATTCGGGCCGACCGCACAGGCGGCGATGCTCCAGGCCAGAGCGAGACCGCCTCCGCAGCGGGAGAGGCGGCCGAGACCCGGCTTCAGGGCGGCTGCCGACTGGCCCCCACGTGCCTGGACTTGCCCTTTCGCGTCGGACATCGGTGAGCATGATCATCGAGTTCCGAACGCATAACGACACTTTTTCAGACGTGGCCGGTCGAGCGGCGGCAAGCGATGGAGCTTGACCGTGGCTCAAGGCGATTGCGAGACTTCTAAGGGGTCAATACGGCCTGCAGTTTGGGCCGAGGCTGTGTGCTTTTGGCCGGTTGCCGCCGTGAGAACAGCGAGATCAGGATCGGCATCACGACCAGGATCAGGACCGGGGCCAGCAGAATGCCGCCGACCACCACCAGGGCCAGGGGCTTCTGCACCTGCGAGCCGATGCCGGTCGAGATCGCGGCCGGCAGCAGGCCGACGCAGGCCGCCACGCAGGTCATCATCACCGGACGCATCCGAACCGTCGCCGCGTGAAACACCGCGTTTCGGCGCTCCCATCCCTCAGCGACGAGCTGGTTGTAGTAGGCGAGCAGGATCACGCCTTCCATGGTCGAGATACCGAACAGCGCGATGAAGCCGATTGCCGCCGACACCGAGAACGGTGTTCCCGTCAGCACGAGCGCGAAGATGCCGCCGACCATCGCCATCGGGATCACCGAGAGCGTCAGCAGCATGTCGGTGGCCGACGAGAAGTTGATGTAGAGCAGCAGTGCGATCATCGCGAGCGTGATCGGGACGACGATCTTCAGTCGGGCGATCGCGTCCTGCAGGTTCCCGAACTCGCCGACCCATTCGAGATGCGAGCCGGGCGGCAGCTGGACCTGTTGGGCGACCTGGTTCTGCGCCTCGATCACTGCACCGCCGAGGTCGCGGCCGCGCACCGAGAACTTCACCGGGATGTAGCGCTGCTGGCCCTCGCGGTAGATGAACGAGGCGCCCGACACGAGCCTCCACCTTGGCGATCTCTGACAGTGGGACCGGGACCACGCCGCCGTTCGGGTTCGTGGCACCCACCGTGATGTTGCGGATCGTGGCGAGGTCGCGGCGGTACGCGGACGCCAGCCGCACCCGCATCGCGAAGTGCCGATCCGAGCCATATTCGTACACGTCACCCGCGGTTTGGCCGCCGATCGCAGCTTGAACCGTCGTGTTCACGTCGCCGGGTGCCAGGCCATAGCGGGCCGCCCTCTCGCGATCGACGGTGATGCGGACCGTCGGCTGCCCCAGCGAAGTGAAGATCGCCAAGTCAGTGATGCCCTTCACCTCGGACAGCGTCGCCTTGATCTGCTCGGCCGCCTGCGTGAGCGCGTTCAGGTCGTTGCCGTAGATCTTGACGGAGTTTTCGCCCTTCACGCCCGAGGCGGCCTCCTCGACGTTGTCCTGGATGTACTGAGAGAAGTTGAACTCCACACCTGGGAACTGCTCCTCCAGCTTCTTCGCCATGTCCTCGACGAGCCGCTCCTTCGTCAGCCCGGACGGCCAGGTCTCCTCGTCAGTGAGGGGAGCGAAGATCTCGACGTTGAAGAACCCGGTCGCGTCGGTGCCATCGTCGGGCCGACCTTGTTGTGTTATTGCCGTTTGTATCTCTGGGTATGCCTTGAGCACAGCGCGCATTCGGTTGACGTACGTGTTTGCGGCCTCGAGTGAGATCGAGGGCGGCATGGTCCCGCGGATCCAGAGGTTGCCCTCTTCGAGCTTGGGCAGAAACTCGAGGCCGAGCGAGCGGACCATCGTGCCGGCGATGAGCAGGACGACGAGCATCGCGCAGAGCGTCAGGACCTTGTTGCCCAGGGCAAAGCGCAGGAAGCGCGTGTGCCCGAAGTGCAGGAGGCGCACGATGAGCGTATCCCGCTCCTCCATCTCGTTCGGCAGGATCAGCGCCGACAGGGCCGGCGAGACGGTGAAGGTGGCCAGCAGACCACCGGCCAGCGCGTACGCGTAGGTCTTCGCCATCGGCCCGAAGATGTGCCCTTCGACGCCGCTGAGGGTGAACAGCGGCAGAAAGCCGACGATGATGATCGTGGCCGAGAAGAAGATCGCTCGGCTCACCTCGGACGCGGCAGAACTGATGGCGCCGAGCTTGCCCATCAGGGCCGAACCGTCGTCGTCCACCTCATCGGCGTGCGTGTTCTGAGTGCCGGGATGCTCCGACAAGTGCCGGAAGACGTTCTCGACCATGATTACGGTGGCGTCGACGATCAGGCCGAAGTCGATGGCCCCGAGCGACAGCAGGTTGGCTGACTCGCCGCGAATGACCAGGATCGCCACTGCGAAAGCCAGGGCGAATGGGATCGTCGCTGCCACGATGATGGCGCTTCGCAGTGAGCCGAGGAACAGCCACTGAACCACGAACACGAGGACCACGCCGAAGACGAGATTGTGCATCACCGTATGCGTGGTTTTGCTGATCAGGCCGGATCGGTCGTAGAGTGGCACGATGTGAACATCGGGCGGCAGGATGCCGCTCGTGTTGATCGTCTCGATCTCGGCCTCGACGCTCCTGATCGTCGGCAGGCTCGGGCTCCCGCGCCGCAGCAGCACGATACCGAGAACGATGTCGTCCTGATCGTCGTGGCCGACAATGCCGAGACGTGGTGCGTGCGAGACCCGAACCTCCGCGACATCGCGTATGAAGACAGGCGTTCCGTTCACCTGCGTGAGCATCGTGTTGCGGATGTCGTCCGGATCGCGGATGAGGCCGATGCCACGCACCACGGCCGCTTGCTCGCCGATGTTCAGCGTCTGGCCGCCGACGTTGATCGAGGAGTTATTCAGCGTGGTGACGAGTTGTACCAAGGTCAGACCCTGCCCCTGGAGCCGGGCGAGATCGACGGCGATTTCGTATTCTTTGGTTCTGCCGCCGAGGCCGGTGACGTCGATAACCCCGGGGATCGCCTTGAACCGGCGCTGCAAAACCCAGTCCTGCAGCGTCTTGAGGTCGGTTGGCGAGAACCCTTTGGGGCCGACCAGTTGGTAGCGCATGATCTCGCCAATCGGGCTCGTCGGTGAGATCTGCGGCTGGGCACCGTTCTGCAAAGAGCCGAGCTGCGACAGGCGGTTCAGAACCCGCTGCTCGGCCTCCTCATAGGTATAATTGTAGTTGAATTGGACCTTCACGTCCGAGAGGCCGAACAGCGAGATCGTGCGCACCACCTTCGTGTTAGGGATGCCGGCGAGCTGCACTTCGAGCGGGATGGTAATGTAGCGCTCGATCTCCTCGGCCGATTGCCCCGGATTTTGGGTGATCACGTCCACGAGCGGCGGCACGGGATCGGGATACGCCTCGATGTTCAGCTGCGTGTAGCTGGCAACGCCGATCACAAGTGTCGTGAGAAACAGCAGGAAGACGAGGACGCGTTGGCGCAGAACGAAGTTGATGACGCTGGTCATTGTCCCGTTCCGCGGCAAGCTGCAGTGGAGGCCGGTGCGCTCGGATCGAAGATCACGACGCCTTTTCCCCGCTCGCGGCACGATCGATGAATAGGGCTCCGCGCGAGACGATCTGCTCGCCGGCCTGCAAACCCTCGGTGACCTGAAGCAAGTCACCACTGCGAAGGCCGAGCCTGATCTCACGGGCCGCGACGGTTCCATTGGGACGCAACACCCAGACGTGAGCCCCATTGCCTTCTTGGACCACCGCGCTCTCCGGGACTGCGGGCCCGGTCACGGCGGCGCCTGTGGCGATCGCGAAGCGCGCGAACATCTCGGGCCTGAGTTCCCTGTCAGGGTTCTCCACCTCGCACCGGACCGCGAGGCGGCGCGTGGCCGGGTCGAGGCTCGCGGCCATGTAGGTGACGCGCGCCTTGAACACGCGGTCGCCGAAGCCGTTGACAGTTGCGGCGACCGGCTGCCCGAGGCGAACGCGTGGGATGTCGCTCTCACGGACGTTGGCGATCAGCCACACGGTCGAGAGATTGCCGATGGTGAAGACCGGGTCGCTGCCGGTGTTGAGGTACTGACCGAGGCCGACCTTGCGCTGCACGACCGTGCCGGCGATCGGCGCTTGGATCACCGTGTCCGGGCTCATGCGGCTGTTCTTCTGGAACGCGGCGATCTCGGTGTCGGTCTTGCCGAGGATCCGCAGGCGGTTCTTGACCGCCTCCAACGCCGCCTCAGCCGTCTGCTTGTCGCTCTGTGCCGAGATCACGTCGTTCTCGGCGCTCTGGTAGTCCTTGAGTGCGGCAGCTTTGGCCTGAAACAGGATTTTTTGGCGTTCGGCGATGGTCTGGTTTAGCTTGAGCTGCTCCTGAGCCTTGTTGAGGGCGTTGATCGCGCTCTGAAAGTCGTTCTGCGCCTGGACCATATCGGTCACCTCGACCGTGAACAGGGGCTGGCCTGCCCTCACGTCGTCGCCCGCCTTGGCGGCGATCTTGGTCACACGGCCGGCATACGGTGAGTAGACCGGCACGTTCTCGTCGTCGTTGAGCGCAATGCGCCCTTCGGCCGACCCTTCCGGGCGGAACTCAATGGCTTGGACGGTCAATATGCCAAAGGCGGCGAGCTGCGCCTTCGTCGGTCGGAAGCCGCGCTCGGCTGCGGTGGTGTTTCCGGTCTCGGGCTCTGCCGACCCGCTCCTGTCCGCTAGCTTCCCGGACAACGGGGAAAGGAAACCGAGTGTCCATCCGGCGAAGTCGCGCGCCGTATCTGGCCATACGGCAACGGCCACGACACCCCCGATCAGGAACACCGACGCGAGAGCCAACTTTACGATCGGCGAGCTAACGTCTCTACGTCGGCGCGCGTCGCCCACATCGAAGCTGTCATGTTCGAGGGGATTGCGCGCGTCCATACCAAAGTCATTCCCGTAGATCGCTTAGACCTGATATTTGCATCGGTGAAGTGATACGCGGCCAATTATTTGGTCAGACATTGTAGGCCGATATAATTCTTCGCCGGCGGCATTTAGGAACCGAGGAGATTCTAAACCAATGTGCCAAGGTCTTGGAGGCCATCCACAAGCCCCGCATGGCGTTAAGAGAGAGTGGCGCTCTCGGCAACTGGCAAATCTGACAGGTCTGAGCAACCTGAGTTGACAAAACAAACCTAAAGTTTAACAACGCAGCCGCACTTGATAGCGAAGGCGCAACCAAGGCTGCGATTCTATCTAAATAAAACAGATCTAATATGCATGGATTTAATGTATATATCTTAAATATTATAAGTTAATATCGATTATTTTAAATATAATCGACAATAATAAATTGAACTAATCCAGTTTGTATGCTGGGGCTATCTGGAAATGTGCTCACTAAGCGCTTGTGTACGAGCACGGCCTTCGATATGCTAGTATAACGATTCTAGGTGTCGAACAATCTGTGCGCACACACCAAATAGACTATCAGTGCGGCCAAGCAAGCGATGATCCGAGCCGATGAAGTATCCTGCCGATGATCGAGTATGATCTCCTCGGCGAGGCACTACGCTGAGTCCAGCACCGTTTTGCAAGCCGCACGGGTACAGTGTCCCTCGGATCGGATGGGCGCCGGTCGAGATGGGGAGGCCTGCCGAGGTTGCTCAGAAACGCTCCGCCAATCGTCGCGTCGTGGAGCGACGGGGCAGGGCTCGCCTGATCGGAATGAGAACTGCCCATAGCCGGGGTCACCCTACGCTGCTGTGGCCGCAATGATCGCGCGCAAGCATAGTATGGGCCCAGGCGTGCTCCGGGCTACTGTCAGGTCTGACAGGTCAGCAGGGCAGAGATTGAGGTGATCGGACGTGATGCGGCGTATCCCGATCCCTATTGCCAGCGTGACGTCGACATGGCTGCCATTCCAAATGGTCGTGGAGCACCAAGCGGCGCGGCGGGATGGTCATGACGTGATCAATCCGAGGCGAACACAGGCGACGGTCGCCTGCATGCGCGTTGCGACACCCAGCTTGCGCATAACCCGATCGACATGGAAATTCACGGTTCGCTCGCTGATGCCGAGGATGCCGGCGACCTCCGCCGACGACTTACCCCGGGCGATCCAGCCAAAGATCTCCCGCTCGCGCTCCGTCAGCTCGGGACCGGGCGTCTCGCTCTGAACCGACGCGGAACTCCTCTGCAGCACGTTGTCCAGGACCGCGAGCAGCAGCTCGAAGTCGATTGGCTTCGGCACGAAGTCGTCGCAGCCGAGCCGGCGCGCCTCGATCTGGTTCTCACGGCCCGAGAAGGCGGTGAGCACGACAAACGGGGTCTGCAAGCCCGATGCGCGCAGTGCACGGAGAAGATCGAGGCCGCTGAGGCCGGGAAGGTCGAGGTCGCAGATGATGGCATCGTGACCGTCGCCGAGACGCGCTTGCCCCTCCGTGCCGGTACTTGCCAGGTCGACATGGTAGCCCGCGTCGGTCAACTCCTCTTGAACCAGCTCCGCGATGGCCGCGTCGTCCTCGACGCACAGGATCCGTTGGGTCATGGAGCGGTCCCGCCGGGGAGATGAAGCCGGACGGTGGTGCCACTGCCCACCGAACTCTCGATCTGAACTTCCCCGCCATGAGCTTCGACGAAGCGGCGTACCAAGTGCAAACCGATACCGATCCCCTGGATGCCGCCGCTGTTGCGGGCTCGGTAGTAGGGCTCGAACACGCGGTCGAGTTCCTCTTGGGGGATGCCGGATCCATGGTCGGTCACCGCGATCACCGTGCCTTCGAGCCGCTCGGACCGCGCGACCGTGATCACCACATCGGCCGGCGCTGGGGAGTACTTCACCGCGTTGGAGATGAGGTTCGAGGCCGCTTGGTAGATCAGGTCGCGGTCGCCGTGCAGCGCAGGTTCGGGCACGCGAACGTCAAGGCGGATGCGTGCGGGATCGTAGGCTGTCACGAGAGGCTCCAGCAGGGCGCCCGCGGGGATGGCGTCACGCGCCAGCGCAATGTCACCCTGCCCGACCTCCGAGGCGAGCCGGATGCGCGTGATGAAGGTATCGAGTCGAGCCGCGGCTTGCCGAATTTTGTCGGTGCGGGCGACGATATCGTGCGGTGTGATCGTGCCTGCAAGCTTGGCCAAACGGTAGCTCTGACCGTCGATGGAGGTCAGAGCGGTCGCGATCTCGTGGGTGAGGATCTGGACGAAGCGCTGTCCGGTCTCGGCTTTATGACGTTCCGCGACGAGATGGGCTTCCATGACGGCGTGGTTACGCCGCCGCTGCTCGATCAGGAACGCCACGAGCCACTGTGCCGCGACCGCGATGACGCGGTTGGCGATAAAACTGAGCTGGACACCCTGCTCCGGAGGGCGCACGAACGAGCCAACGAGGGAAGCCAAGGCGCAGAGACCAGCGAGGCGGTAGGCACTGCCCGGGCCAGCATAGACGGCCAGTAGGATCGGCAGCGTGTATGCAAAACAGATCGAGACGTTGTCGTACGGCTCGATGAGATCGGCGATGAACACACACCCGATGACGGCGATGGCGAGATACGGTCGCCTAAGAAGATGGATGGTTAACAGACCCATATCCTTCTCCACCGCGCGGCGCGCTCCAGCAAGCCCAGGAAGTAGGAGCCGGTCCGGAGCTTGGGGATCTTCAGGTTGAGCGAGCCTCAGGCAGGTGCCGAGGTTACACTCGCGGTAGCCATTGCGGTAAGTGCTGCGCTCACCTGAGCGCTCGTAGTGGCTTGGGTCGATTAGGCCCTCCAGGTCGGCCTTCATCAGGATCTGCAGGACCGTTTCGGTGAATGAACGCAGGACGTTGCCGTCGCCGGCTCATCTCGCAACACCTCGATCAACGCCACTCTGCAGTCGGCCGCCGGGTGCCTCCGCTCAGGTCGGAGCCCACGAACTTCACTTTAGCCGTCGATCCAGGTGGACGCTCTGATCTCCACCGCAGCGGTCTCGGAATTGCACCTCGTCCGTGGACGCCATCCACTATGAGGCGAGCGCGTGTGGTGCTGCTCGAAGAATAATCGATGCCCCCGTTCGCTCGGCCGCGCGCAAATCCGGCTCGTCCGAAATTGCGAGCAGGCGCTGGACGGTGTGACGACGCTGTGGCACGCAGGGGATACGCTGCCCGAGCGCATCCTTGGGGAGGCCGAGTGCAGAGCCGCATAGGGCACGAACCGAGGCGAGGCCGGCGCGGATCATCCGTTATACCGAGATGAGGAAGATCATCAGACAACGGTTGGTGGCGCCGGCGCTCGGGAGCGCAGCATCGAAGGCTGCGATCCTCAGCCTTCCGCGCAGCTTCCTGACCCGAACCCAATGGCCTCCGTGAAACCCTGGGCGGTTCGGCCGAAGATCTATACCTCAAGGCGGACTACTCCCATGCAGCTCGATCAGCTGATAATCAAACCTGTGTTTCGATCCTGGGCGGCATTCACAGGCGGGGTATGCCTGCTGATGATGGGGTGCGGTGGAACCTCTGCGGCAGTGGACTGCCCAGGAGTACTCCAGATGCACGGCTTCCTGCGTTGGAGCTTCGGGCAGTGCGCCTTCGAGCAGTACAATCCCGCCACCGTAGAGGACGCCAAGCGCTGCTTCGAACAGCTCGGCTCCTCCGCTGCCGTTCCACTGATGTATGCGGGACGTGAGAAGTTCGAGCGCATGGCCGCCTCACTGGGACGGGAGGCGTCCTGTCTGGAGATCGCTCGGAAGTTCCCGATGGTCGTGCGGTAGCCTGCTATCGACGTGACGTGGCCGGGACCACGGAGGCTGGTGCACTGACCCGGACGGGCAATTTCAGAAGTCAGCGTGGAGTCTTGAGGCGAAGAAATGCGCCGGCCCGCGGTCACGGTTGTAGCCGGGATTGCTCACAAACTGATAGTCGAAGGTCAGGGTGACAAACTTCGTGAGATTGACCGCGTAATAGCTCTCGATTGTCCGCTCCCGGCCATAGCACAGCGCACCATCCCCGATCAGGATACCCTTGGACCCGAGGGCGAACGCCGCGCGGTGCGAGGGCGAGAGAGCGTTCGTCGCCGCGCCGATGCCGATCGTGTCGTCCGGCCGGTCCCAGGCCTTGCCCTTCAGCGACAGGCCACCCGAGAAGCTCTGGTCGATGTCGGTGAACGACACCTCCTCAGTGCGGCCGTCGTTCAGGCTGGCGCGGGCGAACAGGCCGAGTTCGGGCGTGAGCGCCTGCTCCAGGTTGATGTAGCCGCCGGTCTTGCGGCGCGGGCGCCGGGTCGCCGCGACGGCGTCGTTGATGTCGCCGAAGGCGCCGAGCTGCGTCAGGGTGACGACCTCGCGGTTGTTGGCCGAGACGCCGACATTCGAGAACAGCCCGAAGCGCAGCTTGCCCGGCTGGTCCAGGCCCGGCAGGACGTAGCGCTGCTCGAATTCGGCATTCAGCCCGGCGCGCCGGAACACCCGCGGGTCGAGCACGTCGCTCGACGGCTCCTTGGGCACCTGGGTGTAGGCGGCGCGGATCGCGAATTCGGGCCGGTTGTACTCGGCGTACACGCCCTGCGTGAAGCCGGGCAGGTTCGCCGGGAAGTCCCAGGCTGAGGAAGCCCAGAGGGACCAGTTGAAGAAGTCCACCCGCGGATCGTGGGCGTAGACGTTGCCGTCGAAGAAGTCGCCCAGCGCGAACTTGCCGGCGATCAGCGTGATCCGCTCCGCGTCGTAGTGGGTCGCGACCTGGTTCGGCCCGTCCGGCACCTCGACGGTCTCGCCGCCGAGATTGATCGTCTGCTTCACGTAGTAGCGGTTCGACCGGAGCTTCGGGAACGGCGCCCCGGCCTTCTGCGCCTCGCCGTTGACGAAGCCGGCGACGCCGAGGGTCCGCGACAGGCCGAAGCCCTGGCTGAATTCCGGGTTGTAGTAGAGCTCGGTGCCCTCGGTGAGCTTCAGCCCGAGGAAGATCGTGGCCGTGGTGGTCTGCCGGACCTGGTGCGGGACCAAGCTTTGCGCGCCCGCGTAGGGCGAGCGGAAGCCCGGCACGCCCTGGGCGATCAGGGTGGTCTGCCCGTGGAGGGAGAACCTGCCGGTGTCGCCGTTGTCAGGGTCGTGCGGGGCGGTCTCGTCCGGATCGGGCGGCACCTTCAACCCGCCCGGGAACCACATCAGCCGCAGGAATACCTGGTTTGCAGTGGAACTCGCCCGAGTCGCGACCGGACCGCCCTCATCTCCCGGCACGAAGCCCAAGGGGAAGCGCCGGCTGCTGCCGAGGTCGATGTAGCGGTAGTCGATCCCGAGGGCGATGGTGTCGGTGATGGCGTACTGCACGCCCGCGCCGAGGGTGAAGCCGAGATAGCCGAGGTCTCGCCGCGCTGCGGTTTGGTCGCCGGTGTCGAAGTCCGGGTAGGTCGCCAGGAATCGGGCATTGGCCCCCGCGAGCCCGAAGGTGGCGTACACGAGGTAGCGGTTGAAGCTGTAGCCGAGGCGGGCGCGCAAGCTGCCGTACAGGTCCGTTTTGGCGCGAATGATGTTGAAGGTCTGATCCGCACTCTCGTAGCCGAAGCCGGCGATGGTGGAGGCGACCGGCCGTTTCAGATTCGCGGCATCCAAGCTGCCCTCGATGCCGTAGACCCAGGGTCCGCTCTGCCAATTCCAGCCGCTGAAGGTGCCAACGACAGCGGTGGTTGCAGTCTGGCCGCGATCGTTGCGGCCTGTGGAGTCGCCGGTTTTGAAGGCCGGGATGGAGTTCCCGCCGACCGTGCTGGTTCCGAAGTTGAAGGCCCCGTAAGATCCGTTTGCGCTGCCCTCCAGGCCGACATAGCCACCTGACCAGTCGGTATAGCTGGGAGCGTCCGCTGCGGAGCGCAGTCCGGCGAGGTCAGCCGCTGCGGCTGGACCGCATAGGCCGACGAGCACTGTGAGACCGCTTAGCGTGATCGTGGAACGCGGCCTGATCGAGAAGGCGGGTTTGGCTCTCATCAATGCACTGTTCGAAGCGCAGATCGCGCCAGACCTGATGGCACTACGGGGTGATCGCCGCATCAACAATGCTCTAGGCCGGACTCAAAGGAAGAAAGCCCAAAGTGTGCTCGACAAGACACAACACTAGAGAAATTAGAATTGTTATATTTTGATTGTGCGTCCTCCGCCTCCCGGTTGCTTGAGACACCCCGTTAGCGGACGGTCGCCGCGACAGGGGTGAGGACGATGAGACTCGGATACGAAGGCAGATGCAGGTGCAGTTGGTCCCGGTCGCGGCGGGCGCATGTCCCGGCAGCGCAAACGGGATGCAGTGCTGCGGCTGCTGCGCGGCGAGGATCTGGAGAGCGTCTCGCGCAGTCTGGGCGTGACCGCCGCGACCTTGTCGGGCTGGCGCGACGCCTTCCTGACGGCGGGCGAAGCGAGCTTGGCGACCCGGCCCCTTGATGCGGATGCGCTGGAGAGCGGGCGACTGAAGGCCAAGCTCGGTGAGATGCTGATCGAGCGCGAGTTGCTGGAGGCCAAGATCGCCGCCCTGGAGGCGCGCGGCCCCGGCCCTTGGCCCGCAGGCGGTCGCGGCCATGAGTCGGGCCGTCTCGCCTGCCAGCGGCAAAGCTTACGGGCTGGCCCGGGTGTGCCGGATCTGGCGCGTGTCGCGCGCCACCGTCCACCGGCACCTCTCACCTTCCCGGCCCGAGCCGTCGCGGCGTCCCGGCCCGGTCGGGCCGATGCTGGATGCGGCGCTACTCACGCAGATCCGCGCCACCCTCACCGGCAGCCCCTTTCACGGCGAGGGTCACCGCAAGGTCTGGGCGCGCCTGCGCCTCAAGGGTGTGCGCACCTCCAAGCGCCGCGTGCTGCGCCTGATGCGCGCCCATGATCTGCTCGCCCCCTCTCGCGTCGGCACACCGCGCGGCCCGCGCAATCACGACGGCACCATCATCCCGGAGAGGGTGGACACGATGTGGGGCACCGATCTGACCACCACTTGGACGGCCGAGGGGCAGGTCGCGGTGTTCGTGGCCGTCGATCACTGCTCGGCCGAGTGCGTGGGCATCCATGCGGCACGCCGGGCCACACGGTTCGAGGCGCTGGAGCCGATCCGCCAGGGCGTGCGGCAGCGCTTCGGCGGCTTTACGGCCGAGATCGCCTCCGGCCTGAGTGTCCGGCACGACCATGGCAGCCAGTACATGGCGGACGATTTCCAGGCGGAACTGGCGTTCCTGGGTATCGCGAGTTCGCCCGCCTTCGTGCGCGCACCGGAAGGAAACGGCTGCGCCGAGCGCTTCATCCGCATGCTCAAGGAGAACCTGCTGTGGGTGGAGCACTTCGACACGGTCGAGGACCTGCGTCGCGCGCTGCTGGCGTTTCGCGACCTCTACAATGAGACGTGGCTGATCGAGCGGCACGGGTTCCGACCCCCAGCCGCCATTCGCGCCGCGCAGCTTCCACCCGCGGCCTTGGCCGCGTAGGCTTCAGATCGGTGTCTCACAATCCGCGGGCGGTACACGTCAAAGCCCGCTCTTCAATCGATCGGCCCATATGTTTATGAGCGCGATCCTGCGGCGCTTGCGGCGAACTGGGTCCATGTCGGCCAAGTTGGACTCGGACCAACACGGCCATCGGTCACGTCTGGGCCGTAGCTATGCGCCGACCGCATCAACCACGAATGCCGTAAATCCGATCGAATAGCCGACATGCCGGCGAATAGGACGGTCCTCCTTTGGAGTGGGGTGACGCCGCTACTCAAGCGTCACAGACGGTGTTCCGGATTGGTAGTCACAAGCGGGGCTACCTCGTGATCTAACCACCGGAGGCGGAACGGTTTTCTCCAATCCCTCGTTGCAGGACAGCGACCACGCCGACGAAGCGCTCGCGTCAATTCTGAAGAACACGGGATGGAAGACGCTATGAACAAGCTCCTTCGAGGTACAGCAACTGCAGCTATTCTGGTGCTCGGAGCCGCGACAGCCCTCGCGCAAGGCGGCGCAGCCGGTGGTGCGGCAGGAGGCGGTGCAGGTTCCGCCGGAGCAGGTGGCACGAGCACCGGAGGAGCCGGCGGCGGAGCGGCTTCCGGGGCCGGCGGTGGTGCTGGGGTACGCGGGGAGGGTGGCAGCGCTGGAGGAGGTGCTGCTGGTGGTGGTGCGGGAACACGCGGCAGTGAGAGCGGGGCCGGGACGAGGAGCGGCGCCAGCGGAGCCTCTGAGCACGGCGCAACCGGAGAACGTGGCGGGGCTGCAGAGAAGGGCACGTCCGGCGAGCGCGGAGGCGCGAGTGACCGGAATGGCTCAGAGCGGACCGGAGGTCGTGAGCAAGGGTCTGGAAAAGCCGGCAGCGCGACAGAACACGGTGAGCATGGAGGAGAGAAGGGCGGCGCGCGCAACGCGGACGAGCGCGGCGGCCGTGAAGGCGCGGGCACCAGAGGCGAGCATGCCGGGCGCGGTGAGGCTCATGGCGCCGTGAGCCGGCTGGACAGCGCCAAGCGCACGGAGTTCCGGCAATCGATCACCAAGACCGGGGTGTCGCGCGTCACGGACGTGAACTTCAGCCTCAACGTCGGGACGGCAGTTCCGCGATCGGTCACGCTGCACCCGCTACCGCCGACCATCGTGAGCCTGGTGCCGGCTTACAGGGGCTACCGGTTCATCTTGGTACGCGATGACATCGTCATCATTGATCCCGACACCTACGAGATCGTGGACGTGATCCCGGACTGATCTCAAGGCGCGAAGCCAGCGGGCGAGGAGGTGACGCCTCGCCCGTCGTTGCCTGGCAGGTTTCCTCGACATTGATCCATCCTCCAGGCTCGAAAGCCATACCAAAGGGCGGGCCACTCTCGTGGGGCGGATCAGCAGCGGACGCCCCCGCAAACGTGACTTGAGCGCAGGGGCACCGGTATCCTGGACAGCTCGTTCAGACGCAACGGACCGGCTCGGGTAACGCCGGACAGCCATTCCGACGACGCCCATGAGACCGCGGTCGCTGGTCACCAGAAGCGGAGGTGGTCGCGTTGCATTTCTTCGGAATCAATTGGGTCGGCGTGAACGCCGAGAACGGGCGTAAGCTGGTCCTGTCGCTCGCGTTTATCGCGGTCGTCGTCGGCGGAGGCATGGGACTGCGCGCGCTGGTCGGGCTCGTCTTGTCCCGGTCGGACCATGCCACGGTCCAGACGAGGTTCTGGACGCGCCAGGGCGTCAGCCTCCTCTCGGCCGCACTCCTCATCCTCGGCCTGATGTCGATCTGGTTCGACGACCCGACACGGCTCGCCACCGCGTTCGGCCTTGTCTCAGCGGGATTGGCCTTCGCCCTGCAGCAGGTGATCACCTCGCTGGCCGGCTACTTCGTCATCCTGCGCGGCTCAACCTTCACGGTGGGCGATCGCATCTCCATGGGTGGCGTGCGCGGGGACGTCATGCGGCTTGGCTTCATCCAGACGACCATCATGGAAATGGGCCAGCCGCCGGCCGTGCAGGGGGCGGAACCGGCGATGTGGGTGCGCAGCCGACAGTTCACCGGGCGCATCGTCACCGTAAGCAACTCGAAGATCTTCTCGGACCCGGTCTACAACTACACCCGAGACTTCCCGTTCATCTGGGAGGAGATCGCCATCCCAGTCAGCTACTCGGACGACCGGGCCCGGGCGGAAGCCATCCTCCTCGACGCGGCGCGCCAGCACGCCATCGATCCGGGCAAGATGGCCGCTGAGGCGAAGGCACGGCTGGAAGCCCGGTTCGGTGTCGAGCCGCTCGATCTTGAGCCACGGGTATTCTGGCGCATCACCGATAACTGGCTGGAGCTCAGCGTCCGCTTCATCCTCGGCACGCACCAGATCCGCGGGGTCAAGGACGCGATGAGCCGCGATATCCTGGCCGGCTTCGATGCGGCCGGCATCGGCATCGCCTCGGCCACTTACGACATTGTGGGGTTGCCGCCGGTCCGGTTGGCGCGTGGACAGCGCCCCGCTCAGGCCGGTCAGTGACGGCCCGATCGAAGTCCGTATGATTTGCCAGGGCCGCCACCATCCGTGCCGATGCGGTCGGGCGCGAGGAGCGGCTCGGTCGAGAGCATCTTGCGGAAGAACCGCTTGGCCGTATCGAGGTCGGCGGAGGCTCACAGGCACCAACCCGTGAGTCTGGCTTGGATGGTTCACACCATGCGGGTCTGTTTTGAATGGGAGAACGGCGTTTCCTAAAACCAGATCGGGACCGGTTTAATAGGGACATACCCAAGCGGCACCGACGCTGGCGCAGGTCTCGCCGTCGGGTTGCAACCGGTGAACGAACGGTTAAGCTACCGCCTTATGCTCGACCAAGCGCTTATCGTCTGCGCCATCGTTTCATGCGTCGGAACGATGGGACTGATTGTCCTCCACTCGTCGGGCGTGGGATCGCGTAACCGACCGCAACGCATTGAGTGGGATGAGCCCTTGGCGGGAGCGTCTCGGCCATCGCCAAGGCTACGGGGCTGACCCGGCAGACCGTCTATCGCATCCGGGGCAACCGAGCCGAAGCCGAGGCCGCTCTGGCACGGTGGAGCAAGGCAGCCTGATGAGCGCGCCGCAAACGAACCTGGCAAGGGACACTGTCAAAGCTACGGCCGCAAAGCGCGCTCAAGCCGATGCGTTCGCCGCGAAGGTCCTGCCAATCATCGCCGCCATCAAAGCCGAAGGTATCGAGACAAACACCGGCATCTCTGCAGTTCTGAACGAGCGGGGCATCCTGAACCGCCCCGGGATTTTCGGAGGCTCCAACTCTTGAGAGACTGGAGCCATGACGAAGCATACCACACCCTTCTCCCCCGAGGTCCGCGAACGCGCGGTGCGGATGGTGCTGGAGCACCAAGGCGAGCACGACACGCAGTACGGGGCGATCCGCTCGATCGCGGCCAAGATCGGCTGCTCGGGTGAGACGCTGCGCAACTGGGTGCGCCAGGCCGAGCGCGATCGAGGCGTGCGGGCCGGACCGACGACGGACGAGCGCGAGCGGATCAAGACCCTGGAACGCGAGGTTCGCGAGCTTCGGCAGGCCAACGAGATCCTGCGCAAGGCGAGCGCGTATTTTGCCCAGGCGGAGCCTCGACCGCCGGTTCCGGTCATGATCGCCTTCATCGACGAGCATCGTGCGCTCTACGGGGTCGAGCCGATCTGCAAGGTGCTGCCGATCGCCCCGTCGACGTACCACGCCCGTGCCGCGCGGCGGGCTGATCCTGCAAGGCTGCCGGCCCGGGCCAAGCGGGACGCGGCACTCATGGTCGAGATCCGGCGCGTGTACGAGGCGAACTTCCGGGTCTACGGCGTGCGCAAGGTCTGGCGTCAGCTCGCCCGCGAGGGGATCGTCGTGGCGCGCTGCACGGTGGCCCGACTGATGCGCACCATGGGCTTGGCCGGCGTCGTCCGGGGGCGGAGGGTCCGCACGACCATTCCCGATCCGGCTGCGGCCTGCCCCCTCGACCGGGTCAACCGGCAGTTCAGGGCCGAGTGCCCGAACCGGCTATGGGTCGCGGATTTTACCTACGTGGCGACCTGGAGCGGCTTCGTCTATGCGGCCTTCGTGATCGACGTCTTCGCCCGCCGGATCGTGGGCTGGCGCGTGTCGCGCTCGGCTCGGGCGGACTTCGTGCTCGATGCCCTGGAGCAGGCTCTGCACGAGCGCCGCCCCTTCGCCGGCAGCGGCCTCGTCTGTCACTCGGATCGCGGATCGCAGTACGTGAGCCTCCGCTACACCGAGCGTCTCGCCGAGGCGGGCATCGAGCCGTCCGTCGGCAGCGTCGGGGATTCCTACGATAATGCCCTGGCCGAGACGGTGATCGGCCTGTTCAAGGCGGAGGTGATCCATCGGCGCGGGCCGTGGCGCTCGTTCGAGGCTGTCGAGTACGCCACGCTCGAATGGGTGGACTGGTTCAATCACCGCCGGCTGCTCGAACCGATCGGCCACATCCCTCCCGCCGAGGCGGAGGCACGCTATTATGCCCAGGCCGAGGTCCAAGCCTTGGCCGCCTGACCCAAACCAAACGGCCTCCGGGAAACCCGGAGCGGTTCATCCCTACGGTGAGAGGGTGCTCCTGGTCGAGAGATCAGGTGCGGCGGGTGCTGCAGCGGACCGCCTGACCGGTGGTTCAGATTTGAGCCGCCTTACAGATCAAGGGCTTGCGCCGGGCTTCAGCATGGCCAAGATTACTGCGCAGCTCGGGATCGGCGTAGGCAGCGTTCACCGGGCTCTCAGCACGAAGGCTGCAGCGTGATGAGCAAACCCAAGACCAGGCGACCCACAGGCCATGCGATCGCTACAGCAGTGAGACAGGCTCGGGCGGATGCATTCGCCGCGAGGGTCCTGCCGATCATCGCCAGCATCAAGGCCGGCGGCGTCGAGACGGATTACGGCATAGCGGCAGCACTCAATCAGCGCGGAATTCCCACGCCCAAGGGCGGCAAGTGGCAGACCGTGCAGGTCCAGCGGGTGTTGAAGCGGACGGCCTGAACGAGAAGGCCCCGCCTCTGCTGGAGAACAGAGACAGGGCCATCCCGGACTGACCATCATGAACGCCGACACCGCGACGAGCCGACGTATTAGGTTAACCGCCGATTGGTTAACCGGGTTCCGGCCAGAGGCTCTGGCAGCTTTGGCGGTGAATACAGCCCACCACGGTACTCCGCGGGCGTGGCGGCTTTCGTGGATCGGCCCAGAGCGCATCGTACGGGGTTTGCCGTGCGCTTTCCCCGATCCAACTGTCATTGCGTTCTTACCGCCTGTATGCGGCACGGCGTTGATCTGGCTCAATTGTATACAATTGGACAGAGCACGATCATATGACAGCAGGGCTAACCCGAGATCTTCGCTAGAGCGTGTTATGAACCGCTGATGCGGCTGTGCGTTTCCGAGGATGAGCTTGGAACGCGCCGCCTATCCATCCGACGTCAGCGATGAAGAGTGGGCGCTCGTGGCGCCCTATCTGGCGTTGCTGCGGGAGAGTTCGGGACAGCGCGATCACGAGCTGCGCGAGGTGTTCAACGGCCTGCGCTACATCGTGCGCACGGGGGCACCGTGGCGGTTCATGCCTCACGATCTGCCGCCTTGGGCGGCCGTCTACCAGCAGACGCAGCGCTGGCTTTCGGCAGAGTGCTTTGCCGATGTGGCGGGCGACCTGCGGGCGGTACTGCGGATGGCAGCGGCGCGCGAGCCGGAGCCGTCTGCGGTGATCCTGGACAGCAGGACGCTGCGCTCCACACCCGAGAGCGGTGAGCGGGCGGGCTACGATGGAGCCAAGCGCAAGAAGGGGTCGAAGCTGCATCTGGCGGTCGACACGCCCGGGCATGTGGTGGCCCTGCACGTGACCCCGGCCGACGTCGGCGACAGGGGCGAGGTCGGGCGGCTGAGTGCGGCCGTGCAGGCGGAGACGGACGGCCGCGTGGAGACGGGCTTCGCCGATCAGGGCTACACCGGCGACAAGCCTGCGGCCGCGGCCCACGCGCACGGGATCGACCTGGAGGTGGTCAAGGCGCCCGAGGCCAAGCGGGGCTTTGTGCTGCTGCCGCGCCGGTGGGTTGTTGAGCGATCCTTTGCCTGGGCTGCGCGCTGCCGACGCTTGGTCAAAGATTACGAGCGCTATGGCAGCACGCTGGCAGGATTGCACATGGTCGCCATCGCCTGCCTCATGCTCAGACAGGCAGAAAGACTGCTGACCAGTTCATAACACCCTCTAGGGCGCGCTTGCGGCTTGCCTTCTCCCGTAGGCTCTCGACATGCAACAGCAGCTCGGTCGCGCTCATCTCGGACAGCGGCTTGCTGCATCCGGTCGGCTTGAACTGCGTGAGCTTCGACAGCGGTTCGTAACGGAGCCTGTGATCTCTCGTCCAGAATTATGATCTTCTCACCGCAGATTTCAGATCTATTCAGGCAGTGCAGACTGCATGCAGTTGAGGGTCGATAAGGATCAGCAAGCCGGCTATGAAATCCTGAACACGGCTTTGTGAGGCGCCTACACCTCACTCCGGAGCGTTGTGACCCTCGATCCCTATCCAATCCGATGGGCGATCCAATCACAGCATGAGGAAAACAAGCCATGGCGACCAAGCACAAGGGTGCCGAGCACCACACCAGCGCCGCTGACCATCATGAGCATGCCGCCCGTCATCACCGGGAAGCCGCTAAGCACCACGAGAGCGGCAACCACGAGAAGGCAGCGCATCACGCCCACACGGCGCACGGCCACACGCAGCACGCGACCCATCACGCCTCCGAGGCCAGCAAGCACCACTCAGAGCAACACGGGAAGTAGACCCCGGCGCTGAACGCGAAGGGTGGTCGCATGCGTGCGGCCACCTGCCATTCAGCCCCAACACGAAAGCGTCTTACCAATCCCCATCCTCACGGAAGCCATCGTTCCGGCCGTACTCATCCAAGGCGGCATCGGCCCCGGCGCGCAGGGCTTCCATCGTGGCGGCGTGCTCCTCAGGCGTCGGTAGCGGTTGGCCGCCGTAGGCCGTGCTCGCCCTGGTGGCCTCCTGGTAGGCGTGCCAGAGGCGTGCCCGCTCCTGACGCTCGATCGCCTCCACGGTGGCCGGGATCGCCCGTAGGCGGTCCATAGCGTCCAGGCTGGCCTTCAGGTCCGCGGACGGGGCCTCTACGCCTGGAAAGGGCCGGTGGTCTGGCCAGCCTCCGCGGTAGCGATGTTGTTGACGGGCTCGCCCCGCAGCGCACGGCACAAGCCGAGACCGAGAACGTCGTCGCCGATCTGGGCTGCCAAGGTCAGGATGCGGGCGGGCCACACGGTTTCCCGCATGTCCTCGGCGAGCTTGAACACGGCCGGTCCGATGCCTTACCGCACCGTCTCCTGGAACCGGATCACCCGTAGCGGCCACGATGCCCGGTCCCAGATCCCGGCTGGGCTGCTCGCGGCGAAGGCCTCGATCAATCTGACCGTCCGCCTCGGTCGTCGTCCGCTGGTTGTCGCTGGCAAGTTCGACCGGTCTGCCATCATGCATGCCGCCACGAAGGCCGCACGCCTCCACCAGGAGCGCTTCGGTTGCTCCTGGGGCGAGGCCATGTCTGTGGCGCTGAAGGCCGCCTGGAGCGCCGCCAAGCTCGCCCGCCACATGGCCGCTCACTGATGCGTGATCATCCCTCATACGGGTGAGGCGCTCTCACGCGAACTTCGATCCATTGCCCAGGCCGGGAATACCGGCGCGGCGACGGCCTATGCCTGGGTGAATGCCCGCGGCCGTCGATTGCTGCGGAGGGGCAGGTGTCGGATCTTCGTGAGGTGGACCTGTACTGCGCTGAAGCCGCGAGCCTCGTCATCCGCGCTGAAGGTATCGTGCGGCGCCTGACCGAGGATGGCGCGTGTGAGGGCCATAGCCTCATGGCAGCGCAGGGGCTCACAGCGATGAAGCGGCTCGACCGGATCATCCAAGCGCACCGCAGGCGCTTGGCATTTGAGGTCCGCCCTAACACCGTGGAGCAGGCCCCTCAGAAAAGGCCCCTCAGAAAAGGGCGTGGTGGCCGTTCATGAAGCGGCGGACCGAGAGCGACACCCTGCTACCTGTTGAGCCTCAGGGTTGAGAACAGCGGTGCGCGTCAGAGGTATCTTGCAACGAAGCGTGGCCATTGGGCGTTTCCGCATCTGCCTCTGTGGAGTGCGTTCCAATGCGCAACACCGTTTTCGCTGTCCTCGCCGTCCTCGCCGTGCTGATCCTCCAGGGTCTTGTCCGGCTGACGCTGCTCCCCTTCCGGTTGGTAGCCGGTCTCTTTCGTGGGCGAGCTGTGGCCTGAGACGAAAAACCCCGCCGCGGCGAACCGGGCGGGGCTGATTTGTTCGCAATGCAGCAATCGTGGTGAGGCGATTACGCGGCCATCTTCGTCACGGCCTGGAAGTTCTCGTTGCTGACCAGCAGGCTGCCGTTCACCACGGGGGCGCTGCTCTTCGGGCTCAGGCGGTCGGCCACGAAGGGGACCAGCGCGACGTTGGCGGCAACGGCGGCGACGAGAGCGGAGAGGAGCAGAGCGGTCATTGCGGGCAGTCCGTGTTGGCGTTTGCGTTGCAACATATATGGCAGTGCACACCGCCTGCTGGTATACCAAGCGCCAAATGCCAGACCCGCGTCCAGCGCATGGTTCGGAGCATCTTGGAACCTAGACCAGCATCTCGCGCATTATGATGCCCGAGTCGTTGATCATGCATATTATTTTGCACTCATGCCGAAACGCGTCTCGCACCCTTTCACGATCCACATCGAGACCCAGAAGTGGATGGGGGGACGGTTCCACTGGGCGATCCGACGAGACGGACGGGTGATCAACAAGGGGTCGGGCACCTACGAGACCTTCGAGGACGCCCGCCTAGCCGGGAAGGCCGTGCTTGATGAGTTAATCGCGGGATGGATGCAGAGAGTAGCTTAGCGTGACAACCTGCTGATCAGCGGCGGTGCTTCTACTCGGCGAGGCGACGGGCTACGGCAAAGCTTCACGCATCAACCGCCAGCCGAGCCTTTCATGAACGCCGACATGCGCCATCTGGTCGAGGCCACGAAGACCGTCCTGTATCGCCACCAACTCGCCGACCATGAGGCTTACGCTCTCGTCAGTGCCGTGCTTGAGGCTATACGCAACCAACCCTCAGATGCCTTGCTGGCGGCCCTGCATCCCGATCCTGACCAGTGGGATTGGCAGCGGGCCTTTCTGGAGCGTCTGACCGACTACCTCGTGCGGGGGTGACCGGAGCGGTCCGCCAGCCCATATGCGAAAGGCCCCGGCTCTGCTGGAGAACAGAGACAGGGCCTCAGTTGCAGACCATCATCACCGTCGGGCCCGCCAGGAACCAACGTGATATACAAATCGTCGATTGGCTGGCCGGGTTCCCGGTCCCGCCATGCCGCCTCTACAGGTCTTGGACGATAGCCGTCAGATGTCGGGGAGGGCTCGGCGGTGCGGGCGAGCAAAGCTCCCTCTCCCACGCCGCCGAGTCAGACCAGAGCTGGGGGATCTCTCGTCCTGCTGCCTCAACGGCCACGCTCGCCGAAGGTTCTCGGGGTGGATTACCTACGCCGCCACGGTCTCGATCGCTGGCGGCCGAAGACATGCCATCGAGGCATGCGCCCCTGTAGCTGCTGGCGGGTCTCGTTGTGCGATGCTTTCACCGACTGGATGTCGTTCCCGGACTGTCCGTCAGACGTTCAGCAGGAGGAAGCCAGATGACCGGCCAGGAAGGTTCGTTCCGCTTACGTGTCGAGCCCTGCAGACGCGAACTCAACCGCTACAGCTGGACGATCTCCGGCCGCGGACACGTTGTGCGGCAATCCTGTTACTCGCTGCCGAGTGAACAGGAAGCGTGCAGTCGAGGACAACTCGCCCTGAAGGACGTGGAAGCCCTGTGACGCGACAGTCGCTGACGCCGTGCAGGATACACCCGGATCAGGAATGCCTTTGGGGTTGGGGGGCGCCCAGCGCGAGCACTGGATACCGTCCGGGTACTTCGCGCGGTGCTGATCCATGTTATCCTGAGCCCATGCTCAAGCGCGCCTCACACCGCTTGCGCCACCACGCGCAGGCTGCCTAACCTCTCACCCTAGGTGGACCAGAGCCTCCGTTCCCGAGCGTCCCTGATCGTCTCAAATCACCTGACGACGGACAATCTGCGAAAGCGTGGAGACCGACGTGGCAGCTCGTATGCGCTTCACCTCCGCGATCGACCTGTGCCGAACGCGAGACGACGCCCACATGCACCGGGTCGAGCTCTGGCAGGAACATAGCCTGCTTGAGGCCTGGCCAGAGGCAAGCGTGTAAGATGGGCCGCAGCTTACGCCGGAGTGGCTCGACGAGCATCGGCCTCGCGAGTCGCAGCAAGATGCTCACGACAAGCCGTTCGGCCGTGACCGCATGACGGCGCTGCCCGAGCACGGCGCAGCGTTCTTGCGCGCGACGTCCAGCTTCCGATCCGGTCCGCCGCTCGTGCTCTGCCACGATGACGCAGACGGCTTGTCGGCAGGAGCTCTTCTCGCGCGCGCCTTCGCGCGCTCTCCACACGGGACAGCCCGGATCCGCATCGTTGGACGCGGCGAGAGTGCCTGGGCACCATCACTTCGCGCGGAGATCGCGGCACTTGCTCCAGCCGGAATCGTCATCGTTGATCTGGGTGTCCAGGCAGAGCCGGTGTTACCCGACATACCAACGGTGTTTGTGGACCATCACGTGCCGCGCTCGCTGCCGGCTGCAGGAACAGCAACGGTCGTCAGTGGACAGGCGGATGAACCGGCGCCGACATCCAGCCTGCTTGCCTTCGCTTGCGCAGAGGCGCTGATCGGCCAGGATGCTGCGGCTGACCTGCTCTGGCTCGCAGGGCTCGGCCTCATCGGTGACCTTGGAGAGCGTGGCGCCTCTTCCGACTTCCCCGAGGTCATGACGTCCCTGAAGAAGGCGCACTCCCTCAAGGCGCTGCGCGAGGCGGTCAGCCTGATCAACGCACAGCGACGCTCATCCAGTGGCGATGCTTCGCCAGCCTTGCGCGTCCTGATGCGGTCTGCAGGACCTGAGGAAGTCGTTTCGGGTCAGGATGAGGATACGATGAAGCTGCATGAGGCGCGAGCTGAGGTGAAGGCGGCGCTCGAGGTCGCGCGCAAGGTGCCGCCGCTGTTTGCCGGCCCGGTGGCTCTGATCCGCTGCGATTCGCCGTGCCAGATCCATGCTCTGACGGCCCAATCCTGGATCCACCGCCTACGCCGGCAGGTTGTGATTGCCGCCAACGCAGGCTTTCGAGAGGGGTACGTGCACTTCGCCGCGCGCAGCGCCAGTGTACCGGATCTCATCAGCTTCCTGCAGGAGCACGCTCCTCCTCTTGGTCCAGACGATCAGTTTGCGCAGGGACACAGGCGTGCGACCGGGGGTCAGGTGCGCGCTGAGACTTGGAACCGCTTTGTGGCGCAACTCGGCTTTGGCCGCGATGCCGAGGTACCTGTCAGGCTCTAATGTCTTGGCAGGATGGGGGTTGATCAGGGGTGGGGTGCCGGGCGTCACCTCGCACGTCTGCTGCTCGGCCCGGATCGTCATGAGATCGCCGAGAACCTGCACCGTACGGAGCTGTTTGTGCAGGAGCGCTCCGAGCATATCGCGGAATGAGCGCCGATCGTCGAGGCAAAGCGGAAAGCGGCTGAGGAGGTTTCTGCCCAAGTTGCGCAGAAACCTCAGGGCGGACGGCCTGAAGGCGGCGGGCGGCTTACCGCGACTTCATGGCCTCGACGCCGGCTCGCGCGACCTGATCGTCCTGCGGTGACCGGACGCCCGAGACGCCGATCGCACCTACGAGCTTGCCGTCAACCATAAGCGGGTAGCCGCCCTCGTACGCACTGCGGAGTGCCCGCGAGCGAGACGGCGAGGCTTGCATGCATCAGCACGCCGCACAGCGTCAGCACGTTGGGCTGCCCCGCCTTGTAGCGCCCGCCGTTGATGGTCCTTGTGAAGCCGATCTTGCCCGGGCTCGCGCGGCCGTAGATGAACTCGGTCGTGTCCTGCAAGATGAGGATAGGTCCTTCATGCGCTGCGCAGCGCGCTGGATGCAGAGAACTGTATTGCGTCCAACGAAATCGCGCAACGCGACAAGCTGCTCCTAATGTCAGCGGGCATAAAGGTGCTTGTTAAGCAACTCAGAGCAGCATCCGGGTTGCAAGTTGAAATGCGGTGCCGACATGTTGCGCAAATTAAACCTGACTACAAAGATTTGCATACTGGTTGCAATCGCCGTTATCGCGACAGCGGGTGCTATGTGGTTCGCCGCATCAAAGCAGATATGGACCAAGCTGGAAGAACAGCAGAGCGAAAAGGCTGAGCAGTACCTGCGTAGCTTGGCGCTCGTGTTCGCGAAGCGTTTTCCAGGCGTCCAAGCCAAGGTTGTAGATGGGCGTGTCGTACGCGTTGAGAGCCCCTCGCTTGCGAACTTCAGCGACTTCTCGGTCGTGGACGCTTCCGTCTCTTACGTCGGCGGCAACGCGACGATCTTCACCTACGACCGCGAGCAGGACAAATTCCTCCGCCGCGTGACCACTGTGAAGAAGGAGAACGGTGAGCGCGCCGTTGGGACCGAACTCGCGGCCAACAGTCCGGCCCTGCCAGTGGTCCGTCGCGGCGAGGCCTACCAGGGGCCGGTCACACTATTCGGCAAGCGGTTCGAAACCGTCTACCTGCCCACCTTCGACGCCGAAGGTAAGGTCAACGGCATCCTGTATGTCGGCGTGCCGGTCGAGGCGTTCTTCGCAGCCTACAATGATACGATGTGGGCGATGGGCCTTGCGGCCGCCCTTATCGCGGTCCTCTCCTGCTGTGGCGCGGCTTTCACCGCCTCGCGCCTTTTCCGCCCCCTGCAGACCCTCTGCGGCCGTATCGACCGGCTCACGCAGGGCGATCTCGATTCTGAGATCACGCACCAACAGCGCGGTGATGAGATCGGAGCCATCGCGCGCGCGCTGACAGTGTTCAGGGATGCACTCACTGCCCAGCGAGCCGCTGACGAGGCCGCAATCGCAGAGATCGAGGCAAAGGCACGGCGTGCGCTTGTTCTGGATGAGACGACCAGAGTTTTTGAGGGTCAGGTGGGCAGCTTGACGCGCGCGCTCGCAACCGCCGCGGCCGAGATGGAAGCCACGGCGCGGTCGATGACCGCGACCGCTGATCAGGCAGAGCACCAATCGGGTCTCGTCGCCGGAGCAGCGCAAGAGACTTCCGCGAACGTGCAGACGGTGGCGGCAGCCACAGAAGAACTTGCCGCATCCGTGCAGGAGATCGCGGCGCAGGTGGCGCACTCCTCAAAGATTGCCGGGCAAGCTGTCACAGACGCGCAGCGCACGAGCGAGATCGTGCAGGTGCTCTCAACCTCTGTTGCCAAGATCGACGCGGTCGCCACGCTCATCAACAGCATCGCTGGGCAGACGAACCTGCTGGCCCTGAATGCCACGATCGAGGCGGCCCGCGCTGGACAAGCGGGCCGCGGCTTTGCCGTGGTCGCGACCGAGGTCAAGGCGTTGGCTGATCAGACGGCTCGCGCCACCCAGGAAATCGGTGGCCAGATCAGTCAGGTCCAAGCGGCGACGCGCGAAGCGGTGACTGCGATCACGGCGGTCAGCCGGACTATTGCCGAGGTATCAGGTATCGCGAACTCGATTGCGGCAGCCGTTGAGGAGCAGGGCGCAGCCACGCGGGAGATCGCCCGCAACGTGCAGGAAGCGGCGCAAGGGACCGGTCACGTAACCGAGAACATCAAGCAGGTCCGCGAAGGTGCAGGCCAGACCGGTACTGCGGCCTTCCAGGTGCTGAGTGCCGCTCAGGAACTCGCCCGACGCTCCGAGGGTCTGACACAGGAGGTTTCCACGTTCCTGGCTAACGTCAAGGCAGCCTGAACGGCGGAACAGGAACGAAGGGTGTGAGCTAGAACTTCAGGCCCGGCCGCGTGCTCACGCCCGGGCGGGTGTGAGATCTGGCACGATATTGAACGAACGCTTAAGCACTACTGTCTTGTGTCAGGCGTCACAGGCGCTCTCCCCTTCGTTGCGCCTCGGGCTGCGCTCGACAATCCTGCATTGTCGTCCGCTGCACCTGGCATATGCTTGGCGTCCGCTCCTCCGATTGAGCCAAGACCGCCATCAATCAAGCCCAGCGACAAGGACCCGCACCCGTGGGCGACTTCCTCCTGATCAGCGACGACCTAAGCCGGGCCGAGCGCCTCGCGCGCAGCCTTGCTCCGTATGGCGCCTGTAAGGTTCACGACCTGTATGGTGATATGCCCGCATGTGACGGTGAGCGCCTAATCATCAGCGACGTGGAGTACCTGGACTCCGGCGCTTTCGTGCGCCTCAAGCAGCGGCTCGATCGGGTGCGTCGCGAGGGCATGCCGCACCTATTCCTCGTCCACGGCAACGCAGCGCGCGGAGAGGCGCAGGCGGGCATCCTCGGCGCGACCGCGACGCTCGCGGCCGCCACAGCGCCGCACCGCCTATCTGACGCAATCGCTCAGTTGAGCGGGCAACCTCAACCGATCCGTGCGGTGACGCAGAAGCACGCGGCCGGGGCCAAACAGTTCCTCACCGACACCTTCTTCTCCGGGCGTGCGGTTACCCCGGCCCTGGCCGAGACCGGCACCGACCTCGTCTCGCGCGCGATCAGCGAGACCGGCATCCGCGACTGGGTTCAAGCAGTGCAGCACTTCGACGACGTGACGCACCAGCACTGCCTGCTCGTTGCCGGGCTGGCAGCAGCCTTCTCCAGTGCGCTCGGGCTGAGCCCGGCCGACTGTCATCGCCTCGCGAAAGCAGCGCTGCTGCACGATGTTGGCAAGACCAAGATCCCGCCAGCAATCCTGAACAAGGCGGCCAAGCTCGACGAGACCGAGTTGAAGGTGATGCGCACCCACCCGGCGCTAGGCCATGCGATGCTGGCGGGCCGCGGCTTTGACGCGACCATGCTGACGGTGGTGCGCTCGCACCATGAGATGCTCGACGGCTCTGGCTATCCGGACAAACTGAAGGGCAGCGAGATCCCAGACCTCGTCCGCTTGGTGGCGATTTGCGACATCTACGCGGCGCTGATCGAGCGCCGCCCCTACAAGCCGCCGATGGAGAGCGCGAAGGCCTATGGTATCCTGGAAAGCATGGCCGGTCGCCTGGACAGCGATCTCGTGCGGGCGTTCCGCCCTGTCGTGAGTGCCTACGGCGCGCCCGACCCCATGGCTGCAACCTGAAGAGGACGGCATGACAGAGCGGCCCTGCCCGGGTCCGCCGCGAGTTAATCATCAGAGACCATAAGTAACGCGGCAAACGATCCCCAGTACCGGCCTAGCACGTCGATCGGCGGTCTTGGTTGTAGAGTTTGGTGAATTTGTTACTGAGTGGGTGGAATATCCAAGCAAGGCAACCGACTGGACTGGTATGTTGAAATTTATGGTCTGCGGATGCGCCGTTTGTGACGGCGTGAGCCTTCCCTCATCGTAGCGCCTGACAGTCCTTGATGAGCACGGTCCAGCTTGTACTTTGGTGTGCGGCAGCCTGATGCAGCTTGGGGACAGGCCGTGCTCTATACATTATACCTGCTTGATCATGGCCGCACGCTTCAGTCCTAGCTTTCGCGTTGAAGCTCAGCTTCGTGGACGTGGGCCAAGGCCATGGGCATGGGCGATCTACGGAGCAAACCCGTGGATCGCCGTCGAGCGATCCGAGCCCATGTTCCCAGCCCTGAAGCCGCCAAACGCGTCGGCGCGTTAGTAGCAGCGCAGATTGAGCTGAGGGCGAAAGCGCATAGCCGCGTCTTGCATTGAGGCAATGAGGCCCCTGCGACCGGGCCTCTTTTCGGTGGCGGCGAGCTGATAGCCACACGCGAAATTGGCTTACTTAGGTGCCATAATGAGCCGCCGGCGAATAGTGACGCGAGGCGGCTGCCCCTCAGAGTGATGATTTGAGAAGAGGGTCCTCCTGACCGGCTCCGTGGGCGACCTCAGTTGCTGCTCGTCCGCAGATCCCATTCCTGCTCACTGAGCCGGTGCTGGAGCTTGGTGCCGATCAGCCAGGTCGCTGATCCAAGCTTCACCTGTGCACCGGGTCGAACCGTGGCGCGCGCAGTCTCAGCCGGGAGCGCGATCAGAAGAGGCGTGAGCCCGACGCCCAGGATGCTAACGGCAGCAAACAGCCTGCGCGTATCGCGCGGCAGGAACCGACACGGTGTCGAGCCAATGGACAGCTTTGGTCTGCGGCCAGCGGAAGCTATTCGGATCATCCTGCCAGAGGTTGAGCCAGCAACCGAGGTTCGTGCGTCCGATGCAGGCGCGCGGGTCTGTTGAAGAATTCTGGCCACGGCAACGCAACTCACAGGTGGCAGCCGAGGCGGTAGACTGACTACCCACTACTCTGAGCGCCAGGGCGCCTCGTCTACTGATGCCTCCTCCTGCTAGTGCAGGATAGTTAATGTGGGATCACCTGTAGCGCGGCGATCTGGATGAGACCCCGCGTTGCCTCGCCTGAAATGCCCCCGAAGGTGGGGCGTTGCCTCATCTGAATTGCTCCCCACCGCAGCTCGGCGGCGGAGGCAGCGATGAGGCGGGTGAGCATGGCGACGCGTGTCGCGAGCGCGGCCTCCTGGCCTAGCGCGGCCGCCAGCGCACCGACGCGACCCATGTCCTCGGAGCGGTCCGCAGCCTCAACCGCCTCGGCTGCGCCACCGAGACCCTGCGGGTCGCGCTCAACGCCCTGGCGGTCGCCGCACCGGACTGGCTGCGTGCTCATACGGAACCGAGCTGGATCGAGCGCTATGGCCGTCCCATCGACCAATTGTCTTCAATCTGGCAGGGCGAGGCGGCCCGCCGAGCCTGCGCCGAGGAGGTCGGGTCTGACGGGCATCGGCTGCTTGTGGCCACCGACGCCGGGACCGCGCCGGGCTGGCTGCGCGAGGTGCCCGCCGTCGTGGTCCTGCGCCGGGTCCGGCTGCAGAACTTCCGCCTCGGCGAGGGGAGCGATGCAGGTCCGCACGGAGGCGATCGGGTCCGATGGCGGACGGAGGCCGACGGTATCCCGCCCGCCCTGGCGAAGGTCGCCTCGCCCTACGATCCGGATGTCAACTACGCCAAGAAGCGCGCGCTTACCTAGATCGGCTACAAAGTTCACGTGACCGAGATCTGCGACGACGGTCGGCCGCCGCTGATCGTCCACGTCGCGACGACCCCGGCCCCGTTCGTGGACCGCGCGGTGCTCGACCCACTGCACACGGCGCTGGCGGCGAAGGACCCGCTGCCAGCGCGCCATCTCATCGATGCCGCCTATATCGGCGCCGACGGCCTCGTGACCGCAGCACGCGAGCACGGCGTCGCCCTGACCGGGCCGGTGACGAAGGACAACCAGTGGCAGGTGCGCACGGCCGGCGCCTTCACCCTCGAAGCCTCTCACCTCGATTAGGATCGACAGGTCGCAATCTGCCCGGCCGGACATAGCAGCCGGAGCTGGCACCCGAACCACAATCTCGGCCGTACGGTCATACGCATCCGCTTCGCCACGCGGGATTGCGAAGCTTGCTGCCTGAAGCCCCGCGCTGCATACGCTCGGGTCCCCGGCTCCTGACGCCAGGCTCGCGTGAGGAACACGAGGCGCTCGTGGCGGCACGGGCCGGAGAGGTCTCACCGGGGTTCGCAGCCGACCGGCGGCGGCGAGCCGGCATTGAAGGTGCGCTCTCGCGCGGCGTACGGGCGATGGGCGTGCGTCGCAGCCGCTATCTCGGTCTGGCCAGAACGCACCTGCAACATCTGTTGACGGCCACGGCAATCAACCTCGGCCGCCTCGCCGCTTGGAGCGACGGCGCGCCCGCTGTCCGAACCCAACGCTCCGCCTTCGCCCGCCTCATGGCTCAGCTAACGGCCGCGTAGGAATTCGCCAGCAGTATCTAAACCGAAGCACGTCCAATCCTGTCCGAGTTCACGGGCCTCACGGATCAGGCTGCAGCATGAGCATCAATGCCCAGAGCGCGGCTCAAGACACCCACCTCACGTAAATCCGCACCACTCAGTACGCGGTCCATCTCAGCCTTGGGCATCGGCCTGCCGAACAGGTAGCCCTGGCCGAAGTCGCAACCTTGGTCAGAGAGCCAGCCGACGCTGGCGTCTGTCTCGATGCCCTCCGCGGTGGTGGAGAGGCCCAGGCTTGTGCCAAGCTTGATGATGGCATCGACCAGCTTGGCGCGCTCGTCGCTCATCGTGATCGCGTCGACGTAGCTCCGGTCGATCTTCAGCTTGTCGAACTTCAGCTCGCGCAGGTGGTACAGGCTCGAATAACCCGTGCCGAAATCATCCAGCGCCACCCGGACTCCCAGCCGCTGCAACGAGGTCAGCGTCACCCGCGTCGCCTCCAGATCTTGGATCAGCGCGCTCTCGGTGATCTCCACTTCGAGGCGCCCGGGTGGAAAACCGGTCTCGGTCAGGATCGCGAGAATACGTTCGGCCAGCCACGCGTCCTGGAACTGCTGCGGGGCAACGTTGACCGCCACGGTCAAGTGGGCTGGCCAGTCACGCGCATCGAGACAAGCGCGACGGATCAGGCCGTAGCTAAGGTCAGCGATCATCCCGGTCTCCTCCGCCACCGTGATAAAGCCCGCTGGCGCGATGAGACCGCGGGTGGGGTGGCGCCAGCGCGCCAACACCTCCACGCCGATGATCTCCTTGCCCGGCAGTGACACCACGGGCTGGTAGAAGGGTTCGATCGCTCCGGTCTCGATGGCTGCGCGCAGCTCAACCTCCAGCAAGGCCCGGCTCCTCAGCTCCTCGTCCATGTTGCTGCGGAAGAACCGGTAGGTCCCGCGTCCGTCCTTCTTGCCCTGGAACATAGCGAGGTCCGCCGCGTGCAGCACAGCATCCGCGTCCGGGTGACCACCCGTCACTAGAGCCACGCCGACGGTGGCTCCGACTTTAAGCTCGTTCTGGTTCCACAACACCGGGGTTGCGATCGCGGCGATCACCGCCTGAGCCATGCGGGTCAGACCCTCGCTGCCTTGATCCACCGGGACGTAGAGGGCGAACTCGTCGCCGCCCAGCCGAGCGGCTACTCCGTGGGCTGGCAGGAGCGCCTGCAGGCGCTCGGCCACGGCACAGAGCACGGCGTTGCCCGCAGCATGGCCATAGAGATCGTTGACCGGCTTGAACCGGTCGAGGTCGATGAGCAGGACGGCGCCGTCAAACCTCAAGCCGTCTGCCGCGCTGGTCCTTTGGATGACTTCGAGGAACCGACGCCGGTTGGCCAAGCCGGTCAGCCCGTCGTGCCGGGCGATCGCCTCGGCATGAGCGGTCGCCGCGTCGCGCTCCAGCATGAGCCGGCGCAGCAGGACTGACTTGCGGACGCTTGCGCCGAACAAGGCCAAGCCCATGCACGCGGCCAGCATCAGCATGTCAGTGAGATTGTAGGCGAGAATGAAGCCGTTCAGGAGGTCGAACGTGCCGAGCGTGACGCCGACGAACCAGATCGCGGCGCCGATCGTGAGAAGGCACAGCGTCTCGTACAGTTCGCCGCGACCCCACGCGTTCGATGTCTCACTTGCCATGGTATGCAGCTCCCGGTCGCAGTAACGAGAGCACAAGACGTGATAAGATGGTGTGAGCGGATGGTACCTTCGGTGGAGCGGCAGTCGAGCAGTCTATGATATTTGTTATGTTTGATGAACGAAGGCTTAGTTGCTGGTAGCCTGCACGCGTATCACTGCACCAGAGAGGAGTGCTTGATCAAGCTGCCGGTTGTCACAGAACTGCTGCCGAAGCCGTTGAGCGTGATCTGTGACGATCCCGTGGTCGTGACCGTGTTGGCGACGATGTAGCCGGTGGTGATGCTGAGAGTGGACGTGCCGCCGAGCGTCAGGTTTGAGCCCGGCGCGTAGATGGTACCGTTCAGGCTGAGCGAACCGTTACCGCCGAGCGCGATGGGGGTTCCGCTCGCACTGCGGGAGCCGAAGATCAGCACACCGTTATACGCGCTGGATGCGGACAAACTGACGGTCGCGCCGCCGGTCAAGTCGAGGCTGCTGGTCGCGTCTAGGTAGATCTGCACGCCCTTGCCAGTGACCGTGGTCTGCGAGGAGGCGCTGACGCTGGCTGCTTTGAGGTAGTAGCGTCCAGGCGGAAGGTTTATCGTCCCGCTCAAAGTGATATTGCCTGTATAGCAGCCCCCGGTATCAGGTTCGCACTGGTCGTGCATGTGGCCGGAAGCGTCGGTTCGGCTAGGTACAGCAGCGGGTCCGCCAAGGCTGGGCAAGCGGTAGGGCCGCTCTGAAGCTGAGGAGTGCCTGACCAGCCGTTGCCACCGTAATTCCCTGTCACGCACAGCTTGCTGACGCTGACGCTGCTGGAGCCGCCCGTGTTGGCCGCCTTACCGCCTGACGAGTTGACCTGGACCCCACAAGAGCCGGAGATGCTCGATGAGCCGCCGGTTGCGAACGTGCTGTTGCCGCTGGGGGCGAGCGCGTACACGCACGCGTCGGTGCCGTACCGAACGGCGACGCTCGACGCCTGAACATTAACTGTTTTTTGCCGAGCACACCGCCGAAGTACGTCAGGACGGGATTGTTGTAGGGAGCGCCAGCCAAACGGTGAGCCGTGACTTTGACGGCGTTCTGACCGGATGAGGTGACTGTGAAGGTCTTGGCCGTAGAGTCCCAGGTGCCGAGCTGGATATCGGTGCTCTGCGCGACTGTGCCGTAGCCAGAAGGCGTGTTCAGGCCGACGAGGTTTGTGGCCGTGCTCGTGGCCTTCGTGGGATCTGGCAGGAACAACACCGCGCCAGCTGCTGCGTTGTCGGTGATCTTCTGCAGCTTGAGCTTGGTGTAATATAAATTGCCGACATCGACGGCCAGGCCCGTGAAGCCTGCAACTGCCAACATCAGGAACGGCATGGCGATAGCCATGCTGCCCTGCTGGTCGCGACCGAAGGTGCGACGGACGTCGCTCACGAGGTAGGCTCCTGCTGGACGCTGACGACGATGTGCAGGGTGCGCGAGCCGTAGAATGACCGGAGGTAGGTGCTGGGCGTGGCGTTCGCCATCGGAATGGTCGTGGTGACGGTGTAGATGTTGCTGCTGGGGGTGCTGGCATTGGTGGCTGTTGCGCTCGCCGCGGCGTTGGCTTGAGCCCAGGCTGGTAGCCGCGGCACGATCGCGGACTGCACCTGCGATTGGCTGATGCGGTTTGTGGCCAGTTGCCGGGCGACGTCGTTGGTGGCGAACTCGGCGGCAGCGTAGGTATACAGGATCGAGCCGAACTCGACGCCACCCATCACAAGGGCGAGGAGCGCGGGCGCGATAAAACCGAACTCGATAGCGGCGGTACCACTTGCATGGCGTCTGAAACGGCGCAGCACAGATATGCCTCCAGGCATTCTACCAACTCTCACTGCTATCGAGCATGGATTTAAAGGAAGCCTAATTTTCTCGCTTAAGCCCGCATTGCTCTTTGCGGCTCCAAACACAGAATCATGATCAAATTTGATTATCTGCCTCGTTTTCTGGTGAGTAGGATTGTCCCCGCCGCTTGTATCCAGCAGCGCGCACTGTCGCGAGGAAGCGCAGGTCAGAGGATCGAGCCTCGTCATGCTTGCGAAATGGCACGCCGGAACGGATGTCGCCAGCGTATCGACGCCACACGCCATTCTGCCCCGGCTAACCGGTTGCGGCTATGTCGCAGTCCAAGCCTTGGGTCAGCTCCGTCGTGCTTACCAGTACCTTACAATCCGATCGGTGCCGCCAAGCCTGATCTGCTTCAGACGCCCGCGCTCTGCGTTGACGACGTTCCCATGATCCGAGCTATCGTGCCCGCCGTGTTGGCCAGATTAGGTTTCACGACGTGCACGGAGGCTCTGGTGGAGTCGCCGCGCTCACCATCCTAGATGAGCGCCCCTATAGACTTTAGATCTGAGGCTGTAACATGTTTGCGGTAATCGGCCGAATACCTGCTCGAATCAGTTTGAATGCTGTGAGCGCATTTCAATCTGTGTCCCGAGCAGCATAGAGGCTCCCGATATCACGGGCAGATATTAGCAGTGACACACTCGTTTGCCGGTACCTGCACCTGTTCCCCCATAAGAAGGACTGTGTCAGGCGCGGTGACAATCGCGATAAGTGCTCCGACCGACAGGATGGAAGCGACGGAGAAAGCTCTAAGAGTGCGCATGTTGTTCTCCTCTGATGCGCAGCCATCACAACATCGGGCGCAGGTGAAAACTAGATTTATAGATGTACAACATGCTGGATGGTTTATGGATCGAGAACTGATTGACCGCGAGGTTCGTAAGCCGGCGTGCTCCGGAAAGCCGCCGCATCGATGGAGCGGCACCTTGCACACGCAATTAGCGCCCTCCGGCTGACATCATGCTTTCGGCTGGTTCCACATCGCATGCCTCAATAGGGGCGCCGAGAACCTGCGCGTCCCGGCACGCTGGCGCGCGGCATAGGTCGCGGCGCGTCGCCCCGCGCCGCGCAATCAGATGTGGTGCTGAAGCAGACCTGTAATGCCGAGGCGAGTAGACGCGGTGATAGTTCCCTCATCTGCGTTACCAGCCTGCGATATCGACTGTTCCAAGCTCACGCCGCGCTCAATCGGGCGCTCGTCGCGCCCGCTCCCGAGGATGTGCCATCGAGCAGGCGCGCAGCGCAGGCCGCGATGACAGATGGCAGGTCCTGCGCCGGCCTCGGTCTGCTGAACAAGAAACCCTGCAGCTCGCTGCAGCCCTCCGCTTGCAGAATAGCGAGCTGATCTGCCGTCTCGACACCCTCGGCCAGAACGCTGAGGCCAAGGGCTCTGCTGAGGGCCACGATCGCGCGGACGATCTCAAGGCTGCTGCCGTCCTTCCCCAGGTCGTGCACAAAGCTCCGGTCGATCTTGAGCTTGTCGAACGGGAACCGGTGCAGGTAGCTCAAGCTGGAGTACCCGGTGCCGAAGTCGTCCATCGCGACGCGGACGCCAACACAGCGCAAGCGCGTCAGCAGATCCAGCGTCGCCGCGCTGTCCTGGACCAGGGCGGACTCCGTGATCTCCAGCTCTAGCCGGTTCGGATCAAGATTTGAGGTACTCAGCGCCTCTACGACCTCCTCGAACAAGTTACCCCCGGCGAACTGAACAGGTGACAGGTTGACCGCGACACGCAGGTGCGCGGGCCAACCCGCGGCATCGCTGCAGGCGCGCTGCAGCACCCACGCGCCCAGTGGCTTGATGAGGCCGGTCTCTTCGGCCAGCGGGATGAACTCGCCCGGACTCACCAGGCCGTGCTCCGGATGCCGCCAGCGAACCAGGGCCTCAAGGCCGGTCAGGTCCTGCGTCCTCGCCGAGACGATCGGCTGATAGTGCAGCTCGAATTGTCCCTCGGCCAGCGCCAGCCTGAGCGCCCGTTCCAGATCTCGGCGCGCTTTGAGCGCCGCGTCCATCTCCGGTTCGAAGAAGCGCCACGTGCCCCGACCGTCGGCCTTCGCGCGGTAGAGCGCGACGTCGGCCGCGCGCAGCAGACCGTCTGCCGTGACGTCCTGACCTTCAGCGACGACCACGCCGATGCTGGTGCCGATGCAGACCTCATGACCTTCGCGCAGGCAAAACGGTGCGTGCAGGGCCGCGATCAGCCGCTCTGCGAGAGCTGATGCGCCGGAGGCCTGATCGAGGTCGACCTGGATGATCGCGAACTCGTCCCCACCCAGCCGCGCCACGAGGTCCGTCTCGCGGATGGTGGCGCAGAAGCGCTGGGCCACCTGCCGCAGCAACTCATCGCCGACTGGATGACCGTGCGTGTCGTTCACGCCCTTGAAGCCGTCGAGATCGAGGTACAGGACCGCAGCTCGATCGCCCCTGCGCAGGGCCGGGAGAACCTGCTCCATGCGCTCGCGCAGGAGGACGCGATTGGGCAGGCCCGTCAGCGCGTCGTGCCGCGCCATATGGGCGATCTGCGCCTCCTTCTGCCTGCGCTCGGTCACGTCATCGAGCGTGACAACCCAACCGCCGCCGGTCATCAGCTGGTAGTGGACTGCGAGGGAGCGCTCACCCTGCAGCTCGTCATAGACACTCACCCCGGTCAGGCGGGAGATTATGGCCATCCGATCTGCGTAGGCTTGCTCGACGGTCAAGCCAGGATAGTTGCCCGCCTTGACGCTAATCGCGATGACATCCCGGAACGGCATACTGAGCCGGACGCGCTCACTGGGTAGCCCGAGCAGCTCGCAGAAGCGGCCGTTGAACACCTTTAGCCGTTCCTGCCCATCAAACATCGCGAGGCCCTGCGACATGTTCTCCAGGGCCGCGGTGAAGTGCAGGTTGGTCTGCTGAAGCTCGGCCTCGCGGTCCTTCAGGCTCGCCATCGCGTGCCGGAAGATCGAGGCCGCCTCGGCCATCGAGCGGATCTCGCGTAATCGACTGTAGCGCGGGTATCGGGCGGTGAGTTCGCCTCTAGCAAGCGCAGCCATGAGCCCGGTCATCTGGTGCACTGGAGCGACCAACCCGCGCAGCAGGCCGAGCATCGCACCGACGACAAGTCCGAGCGACAGGAGTGCGAAGAGCAGCGCATCGCGCAGGCCACGCCGCGCGCTCGCGATAGCCGCCTCTCCGCGTGCGGCAGCCTCGCTGACCAGCGCGTCGCGCAACGGCAGGAGGGCGTCGAGCACGGCGACGTGCCAGGCGCGGAACTGGGCGTGGGTCAGCGGCCGCTCTGCGTCGGTGACGGCGGCCGTGACCAGGTCGCGCAGCCACGGCTCGCGATGGCCGAAGAAGCTCGCATCCGTCTGCCGGACGCTCTCGGCCAGGCTGGGCGGCATGCTGGCGGCGCGGATGCCGCGCTGCAGCCGGTCCCAGGCGCCGGCCAGCCGCCCCGTGAGCAGCAGAAGATCGTCCTTCTGAGAAGGCGGCAACGGCTGCCCCGAGAACCACCTGTTGAGGAGGACGCCGCGCCGTCCCGCGATGCCGCGCAGCTCGTTGACGGAGCGCGCCAGTCCGACGGCGATCCCGACGGACGGGTTGGCCAAAGTTATCGTGCGCTCGATGCGCGAGGCCTCGTCCTCCAAGTCCTCGATCAGCCGGTTGAGCTGCTCCGTTGGCGCACGCATAGCGAGATGCTGCTCAATCGCCACGGTTGCCCGATCACGTGCGAGCGCGAGATCGGTGCGCGCGCGCTCTACGGCTGTGAAAGTAAGCCCGGCGGCCCGGATGGCCTGCTGAGCCTGTTCCAGTGCGCTGTCGCTATCGGCGGCTGCGCGAACCGTCACTCCAAGCTTCGAGTCACCCGCAACGGCCGCGTCCTGTAGGCGCCCACGCTCGACCATCAGGAGCGTGGCGACCCGCATCACCGCACCGGCAGCGCCTGTGCCGGCAGCGGCGGCGTTCGCTTCCGTCAAGGCATGCCACGCCTGCACGGCTGTGAAGGCAGATAAGACTAGCCCAGGCGACGCGAGCATGAGACTGCCGGCCAAGAAGATCGAGCGCAGCCGCGGAGCGCGCATGGTCATGCCTGTCTCCGGATGCGCTCGATCTGCGTCTGGCCGAACTGACGGGCGAGCGCCGACCAAGTTGGCTCCAGAGCGTGCAGAAAGGCAGCTTTGTCGACCTCGGGCACGATCTGCATGCCTGCCGCGCGAAGGGCGGCGATCCCGTCACGCTCGGCTTGTTCAGCGACTTGGCGAGAGACCAGACCGGCCGCGCGCGCGGACGCCACGAGCAGTTCGCGTTCTGGCGCGGCCAGGGTTTCCCAGAGATCGCCTGAAGCGAAGATGACCGCGCCGGAGTACATGTGGGCGCTCAGGGTCAGGTGCTGCTGAATGCGGTCGAACTGGCTGGCCCTGATCGTGGCAATCGGGTTCTCCTGGCCGTCGAAGCGCCCGGATTCCAGCGCCCCGTAAAGCGAGGGAAAGCCGAGCGGGGCGGCTTGAACCCCGAGCTGACGGAAGCAGCGCAAGGTGATCTCGGATTGCGGTACGCGCAGCCGCAATCCCTGGAGGTCGGATGGCCCGCGGATCGGACGCCGCGAGTTGGTGATGTGGCGCATGCCGTTCTCACCCCAGGCGAGCGCCACCAGACCATGTTCTTGGAACTTGGCCAGGTATTCCTGCCCGAACGGGCCATCGAGCAGCGCGCGGGCGTGAGCCGCGTCGCGGAACAGGAACGGTAAGTCGAAGATGCCGAAATCTGGCACGAGGCCGGAGAAGGGGGCGGCTGTGAGGAAGGCGAGGTCCAGCTCGCCCTTGCGCAGCCCGTCGAGCATCTCGACTTCGCCGCCGAAAGCACCGTTAGGGTACTCCTCCACTCTCCAGGCGCCCTTTGTCCCGGTTTCAATCCTCTGGGCGAACTCCGCCGCGCCGGCGCCGAGCTGGGAGGCGCGCACGTAGACGTAGCCCATCTTGAGCACGTGTGTGGCGCTGCGCGCGGGGCGAGGTGTTCCGAGTGCGGTCAGCGCTCCGAGTCCGCATGCGGCGAGTCCCTGCAGCAAGTCGCGACGCCCAGGATAAGAGCACATATTCGACCGGTCCCCCGAGCGCATCCTCCGGCTCCTGCAGCGGGCAGCTTACGTTCTGGTCCAGGTACGATGGCATGAGCCGCTTAATCAGCGTTGAAGATAGTCGCGGCCGGAGGAGGCAAGTCGGTCAGAGTCAGCGCACTTGTTTTATAGGAAAGGGAGCGCCTGGACTGCCGCTCCGGGCGGTCTGATCTGCACCAAGATCAACAGGGCTCGCATTGCTCAGGCTGGACATAGCGTACGGATCCGATCGCTGAGGGCGCCCGGCTCAAAGAGGGTTTCGCGAAGCTGAGAGTTGAACGAGCGCAGCTCGGCGAACGCTGAGTTCGTCTCAACCTTCCTTGACGTGTAGTAGCTGGTACTCGATCTGACAGGCGATGTCCGGAGATGGTCGGTCTCGACTGCCTGATGGTGCTCAGGCGGCGATCATCTTCTCCTGGGCCAGCGGGATGGCGTCAAGGAAGGTCTGCATCGGCGTCTTGCCGAAGCACCAGCGGCCCTGATGCGGTCGCTCCTCGTTGTAGCTTCGGATCCAGGCATCCAGGTCCGCCTGCAGCTCGGCCAATGAGCCGTAGATCTTTTTACGCAAGGTGACGCGGTAGAACTCGTTCAGCACCGTCTTGTGGAAGCGCTCGACGATGCCGTTCGTCTGCGGGCTCTTGGCCTTGGTCCGGGAATGGTCCACGTCCTCGACCGCGAGGTAGAGCTCGTACTCGTGGTGCTCGGGGTTGCCGCAGTACTCAGTGCCGCGGTCGGTCAGCACGCGGCACAGCTTGACCTCCTGGGCATCGAAGAACGGCACCACGCGGTCGTTGAGCAGGTCGGCTGCCGTGAGTGCCGTCTTGCAGTCGTAGAGCTTGGCGAACGCCACCTTGGCGTAGGTGTCGATGAAGGTCTGCTGGTAGATCCGTCCAACCCCCTTCATCGTGCCAACGTAAAAGGTGTCCTGCGCTCCGCAGTAGCCGGGGCACTCGCTCTCGAACTCGCCGTGCGTCTCCTTCTCGGCCTTGGCCTTCTCCAGCGCCGCGAGTTGCCCCTCGGTCAGGATCAGCCCCTCCTGCGCGACCTTGGCCTCCAGAGCCTTCAGCCGCTTCTTCATGGTCTCCAGGTCGTGGCGCTGCCAGACGCCGCGCACGCCCGCCGGTGAGATCGAGTGCCCGCGCGTGCGAACCTCGTTGGCCACGCGGATCTGTCCGTAGGCCGGCTGCTCCAGGGCGATCCCCACGACCAGCGCTTCGACTTCCGGTGCGATGCGGTTGGCCAGGAGCGGCTTGCGCCGGCTCAGCTCCTGCAGGGCCACCTCGCCGCCCGTGTCGTAGAGTTCGCGGAACCGATAGAAGCTATCGCGCGAGTAGCCCATCATCTTGCAGGCTTGACTGACGTTGCCGAGCTGCTTGGCCAGCTCCAGCAGGCCCACCTTGCCGCGGATGACCTTCTGTTCCCTCGTCATGGTCGGTGTCCTCACGAACGCCGAGGCCGGGCGCTGCGCACCCCGACCACTCCGCGCCCGGCCTCGGCTCTCGCCTCAGCTCAACGACACCATCTGTCAGATCAAGTCCTGACTACTGCAGGCCAGGGCACCGACCAGGGAATTTTCGATGCCCACAATCAGGGAGTATTCAACGCCCGCTGACAACTGGTTCGAGCGGCTCACCGGCTTCCCGGAGACCACCTATGAGGAGACGAAGCAGCGGGTGTCCGTCGTCGATGGGCGCCTGCACTCGGACGCTACGCGGCGCAGCTACGGCGTCGGCACCTTTGAGCTGCCCAGCCTGTCCGAGCTGCGCGCCCGGGCCCAGGCCGTTCACCTGCCGGGCCGCCTGAGGCTGTCGAT
Source organism: Methylobacterium sp. P31 (assembly GCA_050632875.1). Lineage (GTDB taxonomy): Bacteria > Pseudomonadota > Alphaproteobacteria > Rhizobiales > Beijerinckiaceae > Methylobacterium. The sequence goes on from JBODSC010000001.1 coordinate 2,022,920, forward strand.
CGCTGAGGGCGACGTCCGCAAGATGCACCGGCTGCCGGAGAACCGCGGTGCCCTGTTCCAGGTCGCCTCGCAGTTCAACATGCTGGAGATGATCCATGAGGACATCACGCCCGAGGACGGGGTGACCGGCTATGCACATGACAGCACGCAAGGGCCGGCCTGCGCCATGGCTGCTGGCGCGGCTATACTTTTCCGCAACTACCTCGTGCCCGTGGACGGCGCGATCGGCCAGACGGCGGACCGGCAAATCGATGGCTTGGCCGATCTCGGCCGCGAGTTGTCTGGGCGCCTGGGCAGACCCGTCTCCGCGCTCTGGCGCATGCAGAACGGCTACGCGCTCGCGACCGCGGCTGGCCTAGCGGCGATTGGCACGCTGCTGACAGACGCCGACGATGCGACGCGCGACGCCCTGCGAGGGCGGCTGCGCATTGGCGTGCACTGGGACGTCGAGGTGACAGATGGGCAGGCTCCCGGCCCGCTGGTCACGCAGGCGTTCTGCTCGGCGCTGCCGGTCACATATACTGATGTCAGTTCGTCGGCTTGGGAACCGTTCGCCCGCCTTGTCCTTGAAGCTGCCTATGAGGCGACGCTGCTAGCTGGCGTCCTGAACGCCGCGCGCGGCGGCTCAAAGCGTGTGCTGCTGACCCGTCTGGGTGGTGGTGCCTTCGGGAACGAGGATGCCTGGATCGACGACGCCATCCTGAGAGCCTGTCGGTTGATAGCCAATGCTGGCCTCGATGTTGCGATCGTCAGTTATGGCCGCCCTTCAACGAGGCTCACGGACCTGCTCCATCAGTTCGGAAATTCGGGGTCGTAAACTGCATCGTTCGGCGGCCAATCTCCCGGTCAAGGCCCTAGCGCTGTTGGCCGGCAGCGCTCATGAAATATGGAGGCCTGTAGCTCGACACTTGTCCCTCCTGCTGATACATATGAGCCTATTAGCGTCCGAATAAGTCATTGATTCGTAAGTGATTTGCTCTCGGCGGGGACAATCCCCCCTCTCCGCCAGCACATCCCGCTAAGTAGCTGATAGTGCTGGTTTTTTCTCGGACGTAACCGCAACGCCCCAACTTTTAACCCCAACGTTCCTACCGGATTGCGGCGAACGCCCGTGAACGGCAGCAAGCGGTGCGGTCTCGTTGCCCTGTACCGGTGGCGGCCGTAGCGCAAACGGGATGTGCGCATCTTCGGCGTCGGCAGCATCGCCCCTAGGGGCGTAGGAGATGGTCGCGGAGCGGGATCCGGCTCGGGGAAGGAAGGCTGAGCGCCTTTGCAGCGAAGGCGGCGTCGAAGTGTTTGGCGCCGCCACGATGCACAACCGGCCGATCCGGGCGGCCTTTCCTTTGCGCAGGGCCGACCGACGACGGCGACGTGTTTGCCGCGGCCTGCAACGGCTTCCTCGACCGGCTGACGACCATGAGCATGCCGGGCCCACGGCTTGAGGCTATCGACCCGGATTATGGGTCGGTGTCGACGCGGTGGAGGTAGGCACGTGACGCTGAAGGATGCTTGCTCCTCCATCGCGGCCCTCGCCGGCTTAACCTCCGGCTTCTTGTGGCTCGCTTCAGGTGGGATCGGTGTGCGAAGCCGCAGAGATCCGCCTGTCGAGGATCCGACCGCAGATGGAGCAATTGTCCGGCTCGGGCGGCGTCACATGCTCCTCGTCCCAACGCTGCGACTACAATCGGCCGTGAATGGCTATGCCGCTCTTGCCGCCTCGCTGGCCGCATTCGCTCAGGTGGCGCTGCTGTACCGGTGAAGCGCTCTCAGCGCGTCCAGACCGACCCGCGCTCCGGCCGGATCGCGCACCGACGGTATCGCTTCAGTCTGCGGTGACGTACCGCGCCGCCCATGCCTCATCCGTCATCCCCGGACTGGTGAGGTACAGCACGCCGCTGCGGACGCCGGCCTTTCCCGCCGCAACCCAGCGCGGCCAGTTCGCCAAGGCGTCGGCCCCCTCCAGGTCGCCAGCCGGATCGCCGATCGGACGATCTGAGAAGATGACGGTCGGGGCTCCGGTGTGGCGGCGCGCCTCGATGCGGGCGAGGCGCTTGGTCAGGTTGGCGCTCGTCCTCACGCGCTGACCTCCAGGCGGGCAAGGCGATCCTGAACGTCGGTGAGTTCGATCCCGCGCAGGACGGTCTCGATCAGCTTGCCCAACTCGGCGACCTCCGATGGGGTGAGTTCGCCGGCAGCGACCGCCGCCACCAGGGCGGCGCTGGTCTTCACGGCATCGGCCGCGCAGGCGATCGGCGGGAGGGCGAACGGCACGTGGCGGTCCCGGCGCGGGGGGTACAGCCGGTCGAGGCACAGCCGCATGGCCGGCCCATCACCGTCTAGCGCCATCTCGATGGCCTTGCGGGTCAGCGCCTCAGCCTCGCCGTCCAGGAGGGCTTCGATGGCCTGAGTGGTGCGGTTGCGGGCACCTGCTGGCCGGCCGGGATTGCCCGGGGCGAACGGCTTTCCGCGCACGCGCTGGTGCAGCGTAGATCTCGCGTTCTTACCTGAAGAGCCCGCAATGGCTGCCCCACGTCCGCCTGATTACGGTATCGAAATACCACATAAAACTGGAAGGTACGAGCGTGATTGTGCCGCGTCTGCCCCTGAGCAGAGGTAGAAACGTCCGCTCCTAGCCAGTTCAGTTAAGTGGCCAGAATGACCGGGTCTGGCCGATTGCGACCGGTCCGCTTCTGGACAGGAAACCGGAAAAGCGGACCTCTGTTGAGGCTCAACCGGCCCAAGGTGAAGGCCGAGGCCGGCACGGCGAGCCGTGCGGCCCAAGATGGCACGCTGGATCTTCCCTGACACATGGCGGACTATGCCCTGGCACAAAGGCATGCTGAAGCAGTCCTGTGCACGGGAGGACCTACAATGGGCGTTTTCGAAAGCGGCAGGACCCTGGCGCTGACTGTCATGGCGGCAGCAGGCGGTTGGTTGGTGGCCCAGACCTCCTGGGGGGCACCTGAGCACGAGCCGCGGTTCCCGCAACTGACAATGGAGACGCTCACGCCTGCCCAGCGTCCGCTCGGCGAAAAGATCATGAAGATCTCAAGCGTTGGGCTCGCGGGCCCCTACAATCCGATGATCCGCAGCCCCGAAATGGCGCAGCGGATGTACGACCTCCTCGACTACCTGCGCTGGCACACGTCCGTGCCGACCCGGCTGAACGAGTTCGCAATTCTGATCCAGGGGCGCCTCTGGCGCTCGCAGGTCGAGTGGTACGCTCACTACCCGCTGGCGATCAAAGCTGGCCTGTCCGAACAGGTTGCGGCCGATCTCAAGGCGAACAAGCGGCCGGAGGGCATGAAGCCGGACGAGGCCGCGGTGTACGACTTCTGCATGGAGCCTCTCTACGCAGCATGCTGTTTCGGACGAGACGTTCGCCCGAGCCAAGCAGGTGCTGGGTGAGCAAGGGGTGGTCGACCTGACAGCCCTGAGCGGCACATATGTGACCGTGGCCATGCTGCTGAGCATGGCCGAGGAAGGGGTACCACCGGGCAAAGAACCACCGTTCAAAGCCGGCGAGCGATAACGGGCGTCGGCCGCCTGAACAGCGTGTGCCAGCGCCGCCTCTGATGCTCCGGCCGGTCGTGGATCAGGTGGCAGCGCTGGCAGAAGGCGGCGAGGTTGGCATCCGCGTTGTTCGAGGTGTCGTGATCCCAATGGGCAGCGGCTAGAACCACTCGGGTCCGGCGGGCGCGGCCGAGGATGTCAGTCCCCGACCCAATCCGGATCCGACGCCCCCAGCCGTCGCGCCACCGGCCGGCTTCCGCATCCCACCAGCGCCCATCGCCAAGGTGGTAGACCACAAGCTTCCCGTGTGGCCGCCCGCAGCCCTCACAGCGCCCGCCAGCGCGCCGGAAACGCACCACCGCCGACAGCTGCGGCCAGTCGATGGGGTAGAAGAAGCGGTGCTCGCGCCGGATCGGCATGGTAGCGGTACTGTGCCACCCGGCGCGAAGAAAGCGTAGCGGTAGGGCTTAGCAGGAGCGCCCATGGACTTGTCCGACCTGGAGTTCTGGGCGCTCCTCGCGGTCGCAATCCCCGGCCTGTTCCTGCCGGTCATAATCGTCTGGTGGAAGGGCCGTGCCGTCGTGCCGGTTGCCGTGCTCAGCCTCGTGTTCTGGCCCGGCGCGCTGATCCTAGCGCTACGGTTGCGGCGGCGACCGTCCGAGCCAAAGCTCGAAAGCAGGAGACCGAAGTAGTCGAGTTATGGTGTGAAAGCACACCTGTGCGGATCTGACCAGTTGAATTATGCAGCTATTGCGGCCCTGAGCGATTGTGCGCTGCGGCGGAAAAGCTTAGGTGGGACCTGCGGGACAGCGATAGCGTCACCGTCCCGCAGCCCTTCTTGGGCGTTTCCTCCCTAGACTTCGGGCCGCTCCTTGAGGGCGGCTTTTTCTTGTCTAGGGGCGCGGTTCGTAGCTGGATCATGGATCAGTCGGGCCAGCGGGATCCGCGGACAGTCGTCGGCTACATCCGGCGGGCTAATGCGTTCAAAGGACACTCGGGGTGCGGATTTTTATAGAAAGCATTCTATATCTCGCTTTCACCACGCTAGCGGCGAGGCATTAGTCGGTGGGTGACCCCCCTCTCATTCACAGCATGGTTCAGACCACGACGGATGTTGAACAGGAGCGCGCGCTCGACTTCTGGCGCCATACCGTCTTGGGGCGAAGCGGCAACGCCACGACCGGGGTCGATGAGCAGCGGTCATTCACAGCCCGTCGCCTCGTCGCCATGACGGCGCACAGCACCCTGCTTCATACCCGGAGCACCAAGATCAGTGTCGAGCGTTTGCCGCACCATATCAGGCGCGATGAGCGCGATGACGTCACCATAGTCTTACTCCTGCACGGTGGCGGATTTCACGAGCAGGGGAACCGCGGCGCGCTGCTGAGCCCCGGAGATATTGGCTTCGCCATCGGCAACCGCCCCTACTTTGTGGGTAGCCATGGGAGTACGAGGAAATCCGGCTGGTGACCTCACGCACTGCCTTCCGAACCCATGTCGGCGAACCTGAGGCGTTCGCGGGAGGCAAGATCGGCCGCAGTGCATTAAGCGAGTTGTTCGCGAGCTACCTGCGGGGCTACGCGGGATCAGTTGCTCGGATGTCGGAGACCGAAGCTGGCATCGCAGTAGAAGCTGCCTTGCACCTGCTGCGTGGTCTCGCGGGCGTGCCGAGCAGCGAGGTCTCGACCGACGCGCTGCGCTCGCTTGCGTTGGCTCATATCGAGCGCCGCCTTCACGACCCGAGCTTTGGTACAGAGGCGCTCCACCAAGCGCTCTGCGTTTCGCGCAGCCGTCTCTATAGCGCGTTTACCGATGGCGAAGGCGTTGCGGCGGTGATCCGTAATGTCCGCCTTGATCGTGCGCACAAGCTTCTCTCGTCGCCCGCAAACGACGGCAGAGGCATCGAAGCCATCATGTACAGCTGCGGCTTCACCGATGCGCCGAGCTTCAGCCGCGCCTTCCGCCAGCGCTTTGGCTTATCACCGCGCGATCTGCGAAATGGGAGGAGGCAGCCCCCAATGACATTGGACGGCCTACAACGGGGCCCGAGGGTTGAGGCCGAAGATCCTGATGACGGCTCCGTGACGATGCGGGGTGAGTAGCCCCGCCGATCTTGTCGGGCCGGATCCCGTGGCGACGTGGTTCGGCCCTGTGCCGTTCGGACATTGGGCCGGAGCGACAGAGCATCTATAGCCTACGGCGGCAGTTGCGTGGGTGCGGCGATTGCTGGGGGCATCTTGAGAGCGAACGCCTTCAAGTGGCACTCGGGGAGCGGGTTTCTGTAGCTCGGCTCAAAACCTGAGTTCCACCAGAGCGAAAACCAGGCATCAAAATGCGAACGCCCCCCGGAACGGGAAGCTCCTGAAGCGTTGCCGACCTCGCGGCCGGTTTGATCGGGCTGGGTATCACCTGCCCCAGCAGCCTATATCCGTCGGTCTTACAGGCATCCAAGCCGCATTGCACAATAACAGACACGACGTTGATGGCGCTAAGCATGATCACGTACAGCCCTGTCCAACGAACGATGCGCACCACTTTCGGGGACAGATCACCGCGTCGTAGCTGCAGCTCGCCGACAACAGCAATCTGTATAGACAGAGCCGAAATTACACTAAGAGTCAGGGACAAAACCGTTTGAGCTGTGCCCTGCAGATGAGGCCACAGGCGAGTGTCGTGAAGGCGAGGTGGAGGTCAGCGCGTCGCTCGTAGCGGATGGTAAGTCGGCGGAAGCGTGCGAGCCAAGCCAGGGTGCGCTCCACGATCCAGCGGTAGCGTCCGAGGTGTTCGCTGCTCTCGATGCCGCGCCGGGCGATCCGTGGCGTGATGCTGCGGGCGCGGCACTCACGCCGGCAGCGACGATGGTCATAGCCCTTGTCGGCATGCAATTTGTCGGGCCTGCGCCGCGGGCGACCACGGCGGCCGCTGCGCACGCCCGGCACCGCGTCGAGGGTAGCTGCCAGCGTGCGGCTGTCGTGGCAGTTGGCTCCGGTAAGCGTCAGGCCGAGCGGCGTGGCGTTGGCGTCCACGACGAGGTGGCGCTTCGTGCCCGGCTTGCCCCGGTCTGTCGGGTTCGGGCCCGTCGCGGGGCCCCTTTTTCGCCGGCAGGCTCGCACTGTCGAGGACCGCGCGTGACCAGTCGAGCGCATCGACATCCTGAAGCTGCTCCAGCAGCACACGGTGCAGGGCGGCCCAGACGCCAGCCGCCTGCCACGCGCCCAGCCGCCGCCAACTCGTCTTGCCGCTGCAGCCGACATCGGAACGCGGCAGATGCTTCCACTGCATGCCCGTGCGCAGAACCAGGATGATGCCCGCCAGCGCCGCCCGATCCGAGGCGCGCGGCCGACCGCCTTTCGGCTTCTCAGGCTCGGATGGAAGAAGCGGCTCGATCACCGCCCAGAGGTCGTCGGGTACAAGAGCGTCCATGCCCGCCCAACCCGCTGACTGCGGTTTCGTCCCGTGCTCTAAGGGCGATCAGCACCGACCAGACCGGCATGTGAAGTCCAAGCACGGCACTTCCGACATAGCTATGACCCGGCCGTGGATAAATGTCGATTAGGGTTTGACGCCCCGAGATGAACAGCAAAAAGACAGCAGAGACGAGAGCGAGACCGACGCCCCTTGCCGCATTTTCCAACTGGAAATGGTGTATCAAGCCAAAGCAGATGCCGAACATTGCGACGCGTTGCAGAAGACAGAGCGGACAGGGGATTTCGCCATATCCGTACTGTATAACCACGGCTGCAGTGAGAATGGCGGCAAGAACTAAGAGCAAGCCGATAAGACCTAGATTGCTCAATTTGGCGATGAGCTTTGTGCCTTGGATATTAGGCTGAAGCACCGATGCACCTACCACTGCAGCCACGGCATGCGAAAATCATGGGATGGACTGTAGATTTCGAAGAGAAATAGCCACAATGACATTAGCATGCTGATGGTAAATGCGGCTAGAGCCATTCTGCGACTGCCGCGTTGCAAAATTGATAGCGCCACCATCATGGTGGCGAAGCACAGAACCATCACAACGGACAGCCCTCTCTGGCCCGTGTAGAAGGATGTTGTGGCTCGGGCGGCCGCCTCACCTGGGGTGGAGTTTGGCCCGGTTTCGCAGGATGTGCTGCAGCTTAGCAGGGCGAAGCGCGACTTATCTACAACGCTCAGTCCTCAGGCGTGACGCAGGTCCCCATGAAGGCCTTCCGCTCTGGCCCTTCCTTGAGCTTCTGATCGTCTGCCCGCTGTCGACAGCGATCTAACACTGCAGGGTCAACGGCCGGTGCAGCTTCCTCGCCGGCAGAGGTCGTGTCTGAAGCGGGCTTTCGCGTCGGCTCGGGCGCGCTCTGTGCGCCTTCCATCGCTACCGCGCCGCTCTTGGGGGTTGAGGCGACCCGCGTGATGTTCGGGCGGACGTCGGCCTACCGGAACCTGCCCGGCCAGGAATGGGGTGTGCCGGTCTGGGAGTTCGCCGCGCGGGGCAATTGATGCGCTGCCGCCGGAGCGCACGCGACGTCCAGGAATTACCCCACCACGCGCACTGCCCTGATCGTGCTAGTCCGGTTCGGCCCCGACCTCGTCTACGCGGCCAACACATCGCTCTTGCGATCGGCCCCCTCGCGCCAACGAACGACCGCTCCGAAGTGGATCGGAAACCCGCCCGCGGTCGTGGTGATACGCCCGCCTGCGCCATGAGGCGCAGGCTTCGTCACTCGACGGTTCGCCATTTCACGGGCGGCGAGGTCGGTCCGGGGGTCGTCGCGTCCCGCTGATAGAACCTGCTGCGGTCGCCGATCACAACCTCGGCCGGCCTGTCGATCGCGTCAACGGTGCCCTCGTGGCCTTGTAGAGCGGGCCCTGCACCGTGGCCCGGGGCAGCTCGTCGATGCACGTCCGGCGCAAGCGGGCGGCCTCTTCGAGGAACGCGACCTCCTCGGCCTGCACGAACTTCCCGCGCCTCGCCATCGTCCGTCCCCTGATCCTTGAACAGGGTTTAGGACGAACGCGGAACACGACCAGGGCTAACGGCCTCTCAACCGTGCGAAATATGGCTGCAGTCAGCAATCGGCCGGAGGGTCGAGCGGCGGCAGAGCAGCACCGGGACATTAACGCGCTGCGGATCAGCCGTTGTCGAGAACGACCTCGTGGAAGGCCTGCGCCTCGGCACGGGTCTCGAAGAGATGGGGGCGCACGGATCGGGTGAGGACCTGCCCGAGCTTCATCCGCATGAAGGCACTCGTCGTGTACCGGGAGACACGCGTGTAGAATGTCGCCTCCAGGTCCCGCACCATCTGCGCGTACGCGTCCGCAACGCTCTGCTCGATTTGGAAAGCGTCGTAGTTGACGACGACAGCGACCCGTTGGCCGACATCTCGACAGAGGGTTTCGACAGCCTCCCGGATCTTCCCGACGTCCCCCGCCTCCCGGACGTGCATACCCTCGAAATTCAGGAACAGGATGTTGCGCTCGGGATCGTAAGCGAGACGATCCGCGAGGTTGAGGTCGAGCATCCTGGCACGAAGGTCGATCGGCTCCGGGGCGAACAGGCGCGCGTCCATCGGCCGGACGGTGTTGATGATCGGCCTGAAGCGCATGTGAGCTACGATGTCCCGCTCGACATCGATGCCTGGAGCGACTTCGACGAGTTCCAACCCTTCGCGCCGCAACTGGAAGACGCAGCGTTCCGTCACATACAGGACAGGCTTGCCCTTCTCGGCCGCGAGCTGACCGGAGAAGGTGATCTGCTCGACGTGCTCGTCGAACTTCAGAGCGCGCCCCTCCTGTAAGATGCGCAGGCACCCTTCTCCGACGGCGACCTCCAGTCCGCCGGCCGTGAAGGTACCCGCGAAGACGACCTTGCGGGCATTCTGGCTGATGTTGATAAACCCGCCGGCGCCGGCGAGGCGCGAGCCGAAGCGGCTCACGTTGACGTTCCCGGCCGCGTCGGCCTGCGCCATGCCGAGTACGGCTAGGTCGAGGCCGCCGCCATCGTAGAAATCGAACTGCTGGTTCTGATGGATGACGGCCTCGGTGTTGACGGCCGCTCCGAAATCGAGACCCGAGGCCGGCACGCCGCCCACGACGCCGGGCTCTGCGGTCAGTGTGATGAACTCGCTGATGCGCTCCTCTGCGGCGACTGAGGCGACGCCCTCGGGCATGCCGATGCCGAGATTGACGATCGCGCCCGCCCGCAACTCCATCGCGCAGCGTCGCGCGATCAGCTTCCGCTCGTCGAGAGGCATGGGCTTGACGCTGTCGAGTGGCACCGTGATCTCGGCGCTGTAGGCCGGGTTGTACACGGTCGCGTAGGTCTGCCGGTGATGCTCTGGCTCGGCGAGGACGACGCAATCAACGAGGGCGGCTGGGACGAGCACCTGGCGCGGGTGGAGCGAGCCGGCACGGGCGATCCGCTCGACCTGCACGATGACAACGCCCCCAGAGTTCTTCACCGCCATCGCCATGGCGAGGTTGTCGAGGGCGAGGGCCTCCCGTTCGGCAGTGATGTTGCCGTTCGGGTCGGCGGTGGTGCCGCGGAGGAAGGCGACGTTGAGTGGGAATGCCTTGTAGAACAGCCAGTCCTGGCCTTCGATCTCGATCAGCTTGACGAGATCTTCGGTCGTGGCCGCATTGATCTTGCCGCCTTCGAGGCGAGGATCGACGAACGAGCCGGTGCCGACGCGCGACAGCGTTCCCGGCTTGCCCGCGGCGATATCGCGGTAGAGGTGCGAGATCACCCCCTGAGGCAGGTTGTAGGCTTCAATCTTCCCTTCAAGAGCCAGGCGGCCGACCTTCGGAATCAGGCCCCAATGGCCACCGATGACGCGTTTGAGCAGCCCATCATGCCCGAGGGCGTTGAGGCCCCGGCCCTTTCCGTCGCCCTGGCCCGCCGCGAAGAGGAGGGTCAAGCCACGCGGCTCGCCCGTCTCGAGGAATCTGGCTTCCAGCGCCTTGAGCAAGGCGTCAGGGACGCCGATGCCGACGAAGCCGGAGGTACAGAGCGCGTCTCCCGGCCGGATCACGGCGACCGCTTCCGCAGCGGTGACGATTTTGTTGCGCATGACCGCCCCCTATCGTCGTCTACGCGCTGCGGGCTCAGTGGCACAGCCTCGCGTGAGCGTCAGACGAGCCCGGTGAGATAGTAGACCCCAATCACCACGAACACGGCCGTGGTCTTGATGAGGGTGATGGCGAAGATGTCACCGTAGCTCTGGCGATGCGAGAGGCCGGTGACTGCGAGCAGCGTGATGACCGCGCCGTTATGGGGCAGCGTGTCCATGCCGCCGCTCGCCATGGAGGCCACGCGGTGGAGCACCTCCATGGGGATCCCGGCTGCCTGAGCCCCCTGGATGAAGCGGTCCGAAAGGGCGGCCAGGGCGATCGAGAGGCCGCCGGAGGCCGAGCCCGTGACACCTGCGAGGACGTTTACGGTGATCGCCTCGTTGACCAGGGGGTTCGGAATGGCGGCGAGCCCGTCCGAGATGGTCTTGAAGCCCGGCAGAGCAGCGATCACCGCACCGAACCCGTACTCGGTCGCGGTGTTCATGCCGGCCAGCAGCGAGCCCGCGACCGCGGCCTTCGAGCCTTCCGCGAACCGGCCACGGATGTTGCGGAACCCGAGGACGAGTGTCGCCAGGATCCCGAGGATCAGCGCGCCCATCACCGCCCAGATCGCCGTCACAGCCTTGACGTCGACCGTCACGGGATGGGCCGCCATCTCCGGGCTGAGTGCGACGCTCGCCTGCGCGCCGTAGGCCATGGCGATGACGCCCAGGAGGAGCTTGTTGCTGACTCCCACGATGAGCAGCGGCAGCAGCGCAACCACCGGATGGATCGGCGTCGAGGCCTCGACCGTATCCGGCTCATTGGCGTGCCCGAAGCCATAGCCCTCCCGGCGCTGGGCCGCGCCACGGCGGCGCCATTCGAGATAGGCGATGCCGACCGTGAAGATGAACAGCGAACCGACGATGCCGAGGATCGGGGCGGCATAGGCGTTGGTCTTGAAGAAGGTCGAGGGGATGATGTTCTGGATCTGCGGGGTGCCCGGCAGCGTATCCATGGTGAACGTGAAGGCGCCGAGCGCGATCGTGCCGGGGATCAGGCGCTTGGGGATGTCGCTCTGACGAAACAGCTCGGCGGCGAAGGGGTAGACGGCGAAGACCGCGACGAAGAGCGAGACGCCGCCGTAGGTCAGGATCGCCCCCACTAGCACGATGGCGATGATTGAACGGCTGGTCCCCAGAAGGCCGGTCACCGCGCTGACGATGGCGCGAGCGAAGCCTGAGATCTCGATGAGTTTGCCGAAGACGGCACCGAGCAGGAAGACCGGGAAATAGAGCTTCAGAAAGCCGACCAGCTTCTCCATGAACAAACCGCTGAAGATCGGCGGGACGGCGGAAGGATCGGTGACGAGCACGGCACCGAGGGCCGCGAGCGGCGCAAACAAGATGACGCTGTAGCCGCGATAGGCCGCAGTCATCAGAAAGAACAGTGCGGCTAAACAGATCACGAAATTCATGCACACGCTCGCAATAGGAAATCCGCCAGCAGCTTCATGAATGATCCTGCCGATCGAATCCCTCTTACAGCCAGGCTTCTTCTGTCAAGGCGGGGGGCCGCATTATCGTGCGAGGCACGGGCGGATGTCATAGTTGCTCCGGACACCGAGGCTATGACAGGCGTCGCTGAGGACAACATCCTCACGAACGGAGCGTGGCTGGTTCGTCTCAGCCCTCAGGGATGACGATCAACCAACAATCCGGGCCGGCGCGGAAGCCGGCCGAGACCCTGATCAAGAACGCCGGCCGCGCCTCACGCCGGCAGTTCTCGGAAGCCGATAGTGGGCGTGTCAAACCGATCCGCATACCCCGCCGTAGTTGGTGAGCGGGGATCGTGACGTGCTGTTCGGAGCCGATTTTTCGGCCGTTGAACGTTTGCTAAACGCCCGGATGGCGCGCGCCGAGGAGACGGTGCACTACTCGCGTGCCAGGCCGGTAGGTGAGGGGTTGAAGCCGAGACGGAGACGTGAGGATGAGGCGTGCAGCGACCCAGGAGCAGAGGCGATGAGGACGCCGAAGGCTTTCGGCGAGTTCATCGAGATTGTTCACGCCGCTGGCCGGCCATGCACCTTCGCGGCCATGACGCCTGTACCCGGCAGTTGCTCTCTCGGGATGCGCTACGCTCTCGCTGTGATTCGGCCTGAGCCTATGTTTGCTTTGGAGTTGCCGGCGAAGGCCGCCGAATGACCAAGATGGGCGCGAAGCCGAAGGTCCGGTCCTGCGCGCGATCGCGATCTGGCGTGACGTAATTTGGCCGAGAGCTGCCCAACCGCTACCGGACGGGCGTCGGGCCGGAGCAGACGCGGCTGACCGGCGGCCGCTGGGGCACGCTGACCTGATGTTGTGCCGCGAGGCCCCACGTGCTTATCTCGGTGCGTCCTCAAGGCAATGCGGGAGAGCCCAGCCTAGCCGGAAGCCAGGCATGGCGCCGACGGAGCAACCACCCCCGGAAACTCTCAGGCACAATCACCGCATCGTTGGACGATCTGGAGAGAGGCGCCGCACGGCGTCCACCGAAGGAGAAACCCCACGTCTCCGGCGTGGGGGAAGCTCTCAGGTAAGCGCGACAGATGGGGGTGGTTGGACGCACCAGCGTGGTGCGTCCGGAGCCTCAGTCGCGGAGAGTCCAGATGCCGGCATCGGCCGCCGAGACCGCCCCCTCCAACGCACGCCGCTCCACGACCTGCACCTGCACCTCGGCGCGCGGATGGTGCCGTTCGCGGGCTACGCGATGCCGGTCCAGTACCCCGCGGGCCTGATTAAGGAGCATCTGCACACGCGCGCCGCAGCCGGGCTGTTCGACGTGTCGCACATGGGCCAGATCGCGCTCCGCGCCGACGATCCGGCCGAGGCCGCGCGCGCCCTCGAGGCGCTGATGCCGACCGACGTGGTCGGGCTGGCGCCCGGCCGGCAGCGCTACGGGCTCCTCACCGATGAGGCCGGCGGTATCCTCGACGACCTGATGGTCGCCAACTTCGGCGACCGGCTCGTCCTCGTGGTGAACGCCGCCAACAAGTGGACGGACGCCGCGCACCTGCGGGCGAGCCTGCCCGCCGCAGTCTCCGTCGAGACGCTCGATCGAGGGCTCCTGGCCCTGCAGGGTCCCGCCGCCGGGGCAGTCCTCACGGCGCTGGCCCCGGAGGTCGCGGAGATGCGCTTCATGGACGCGCGCGAGATCGAGGTTGCAGGCATGCCCTGCCTCGTGACGCGCTCAGGGTACACGGGCGAGGATGGGTTCGAGATCTCGACGCCGCTCGCGGCGACCGAGGCGGTCGCTGAGGCGCTGCTCGCCGACACCGCCGTACTGCCGGTCGGCCTCGGCGCGCGAGACTCACTCCGTCTGGAAGCCGGGCTCTGCCTGTACGGCGCCGACATCGACACGGCCACGAGCCCCGTCGAGGCTGGCCTGACCTTCGCGATCTCGCCTGCCCGGCGCGGCGGCGGCTTCCCGGGCGCCGCCCGCATCCTGGCCGAGATACAGAAGGGTCCGGCCCGCCGCCGCATTGGCCTGCTCCCGGAGGGACGCGCGCCCGTGCGGGCCGGAGCGCTCCTCTTCGCGGGAGCCGACGACGACGTGCCCGCCGGCCGCGTCACCTCGGGCGGGTTCGGGCCGAGCCTCGGGGCACCCGCGGCAATGGGCTACCTGCCCGCCGCGCTGGCCGGATCCGGCACGCGCGTCTTCGCGGAGGTGCGCGGCCAGCGCCTACCAGCCACCGTCACCAGCCTGCCCTTCGTTGCCGCTGGCTTCAAGCGCGACTGATCCGAGAGACACCCGAGGAGAGCTTCATGCTGAGATTCACCGAGGAGCACGAGTGGCTGCGTCTGGAGGACGGGATCGCCACGGTCGGCATCACCGCCCATGCCGCCGAACAGCTCGGCGACCTCGTTTTCGTCGAACTGCCGAAGATCGGGATGCAGTTGACCAAAGGCGCACCCGCCGCCGTTATCGAGTCGGTCAAGGCGGCCTCCGACGTCTATGCGCCACTGGACGGCGAGGTCACGGAGGTGAACGAGGCGGCAGCGAGCGACCCCGCCAGCATCAGCGCCGACCCGCAGGGCGCGGGCTGGCTCTACCGGATGCGCCTTACGGACCCAGCCGCGATGGAGGCGCTCCTCGATGCGGCGGCCTACGACGCCCTGGACAAGTGATCGCGCGACGGAGGAGCCCGCGCGTCGATCCGCCGCCGACAGTCCGGACCAGGCAACAGCGTGACGATCTGAAAGCGTAACCCGCCGATGACGATGACCGCCAGCCAGTACGACCCCTACGACTTCGCCAACCGCCGCCACATCGGCCCGACAGTCGCCGAGATAGCCGAGATGCTGGAGCGCGTCGGTGCGCCGAGCCTCGACGCGTTGATCGATGAGACGCTCCCCGCCGACATCCGGCAGGCTGAGCCGATCGAGTTCGGGCGCGCGCTCACCGAGCGGCGCTCGATCGAGCGGATGCGCGAGACGGCCGACATGAACCGGCTCCTCGTCTCTCTGATCGGCCAGGGCTACCACGGCACGACCATGCCGCCCGCAATCCAGCGCAACGTCTTCGAGAGCCCGGCGTGGTACACGGCCTACTCGCCCTATCAGCCGGAGATCAGCCAGGGCCGGCTCGAAGCGCTGCTGAACTTCCAGACCCTGGTCTGCGACCTCACCGCCCTCGACGTCGCCAACGCCTCGCTGCTGGACGAGGCGACCGCAGCGGCCGAGGCGATGGGGATGGCCAAGCGCGTCGCGGGCTCGAAAGCGGACGCCTTCTTCGTCGATCGGGACTGCCTGCCGCAGACGATCGCGGTGCTCAAAACCCGCGCCGCACCGCTGGGCTGGCGCGTCGTGGTGGGCGACCCCCTCAGTGACCTCGACCCGCAAGCCGTGTTCGGCGCGATCTTCCAGTACCCGGGTGTGAACGGCGCGGTGCGCGACTTCACGGAGGTGATTTCGGCCCTGCACCGGGCAGATGCCGTGGCGGTCGTGGCGGCCGACCCGCTCGCGCTGACGCTGCTCAAGGCGCCGGGCGAGATGGGTGCTGACATCGCGGTCGGCTCGATGCAGCGCTACGGCGTGCCGATGGGCTACGGCGGCCCCCACGCCGCCTACATGGCGACCCGCGACGCTCACAAGCGGGCGCTGCCTGGCCGCATCGTCGGCGTCTCGATGGACGCGCGCGGCAACCGCGCCTACCGCCTGGCACTCCAGACCCGCGAACAGCACATCCGCCGCGAGAAGGCGACCTCGAACATCTGCACGAGCCAAGTGCTGCTCGCCGTCATCGCCTCGATGTACGCGGTCTACCACGGGCCGATGGGGCTGAAGGCGATCGCGAGTCGCGTCCACCGGGACGCGGTGCGGCTGGCCAAAGGGCTGGAGCGCCTCGGCTTCACCCCCGACCACGGCGCATTCTTCGACACGGTGACGGTGCTGGTCGGCCCGTTCCAAGGCGTGATCCTGGCCAATGCGGTCGCCAACGGCGTCAACCTGCGCAAGGTCGGCGACGACCGCATCGGCATCACGGTGGACGAGCGTACCCGGCCCGATATCGTCCAGGCGGTGTGGCGCGCCTTCGGCGGCGCCCACCTCACCTACGAGGAGGCGTGGCCCGAGCCGCGGCTGCCGGAGGCGCTTCAGCGCACCTCCGCCTACCTGACCCACCCGATCTTCCACATGAACCGGGCCGAGAGCGAGATGACGCGCTATATGCGCCGCTTGGCCGACCGCGACCTCGCCCTCGACCGGGCGATGATCCCGCTCGGCTCCTGCACGATGAAGCTCAACGCGACCGCCGAGATGCTGCCGATCTCCTGGCCGGAGTTCTCGGAAATCCACCCCTTCGTGCCAGAGGACCAAGCCCAGGGTTATCGCGCCCTGATCGACGATCTGTCGCAGAAGCTCTGCGCGATCACCGGCTACGACGCGATCTCGATGCAGCCGAACTCGGGGGCACAGGGCGAGTACGCGGGCCTGCTCGCGATCCGGGGCTACCATCTCTCGCGTGGGCAGGAGCACCGTACTGTCTGCCTGATCCCGTCCTCGGCGCATGGCACTAACCCAGCCTCGGCGCAGATGTGCGGGATGAGCGTCGTGGTGGTCGGCGCCGACGCGCAGGGCAACGTCGACGTCGAGGACTTCCGCCGCAAGGCCGAGCAGCATGCGGAGAAACTCGCCGCCTGCATGATCACCTACCCCTCGACCCACGGCGTATTCGAGGCGCGCGTGCGCGAGATCTGCGCCATCACCCACGCCCATGGCGGCCAGGTCTACCTGGACGGAGCGAACCTCAACGCGCTGGTCGGGCTCGCCCGGCCCGGCGACATCGGTGCGGATGTGAGCCATCTCAATCTGCACAAGACCTACTGCATCCCGCACGGCGGCGGCGGGCCGGGCATGGGTCCGATCGGCGTCAAGGCGCACCTGATCCCGTTCCTGCCGAGTGACCCGCGCACCGGAGAGGCGGGCGCGGTCTCAGCCGCACCGTTCGGCTCGGCCTCGATCCTGCCGATCTCGTGGAGCTACTGCCTGATGATGGGCGGGCGCGGGCTGACCCAGGCGACCCGCGTGGCGATCCTCAACGCCAACTACATCGCCAAACGGCTAGAAGGCGCCTACCCGATCCTCTACGCGGGGGCCAACGGCCGGGTCGCGCATGAGTGCATCGTTGACCTGCGGCCGTTCCAGAAGAGCGCGGGCGTCACGAACGAGGACGTGGCCAAGCGGCTGATCGACTGCGGCTTCCACCCGCCGACCATGAGCTGGCCGGTGGCGGGCACGCTGATGGTCGAGCCGACGGAGTCGGAGACCAAGGGCGAGATCGACAGGTTCTGCGACGCAATGTTGGCGATCCGCGAGGAGATCCGCACGATCGAGACCGGCGGCTCAGACCGGGCCGACAACCCGCTTAAGAACGCGCCCCACACGGTGCAGGACCTGATCGGCGCCTGGGAGCACCCGTACTCGCGCGAGGCGGCCTGCTTCCCCGCCGGCGCGCGCGGGATGGACAAATACTGGCCACCGGTCAATCGGGTGGACAACGCCTACGGCGACCGCAACCTCGTGTGCAGCTGCCCACCGCCGGAGGCGTATGACGTCGCCGAGTGAGCGGCGTCCGCCTTCGGGCAGCGCATCGAGCATCCTGAACAACCGAGATGGGCGCAGAGCTGAATGTCGGCTTCTGGGCGGCAGCCCAATGACGGCTCACCACCCAACTCGGACATCAGTTCTATTAGTTCGTATGTCGGATACCGGACCGTTTTTCCGACATATGTCAGCGGCAGGTTTCGACTCTTCTCGGGCGTTCGGAAGGTCTGCTTACCTGCCGTCTGATCGGCCCTGGACGACCGGGGCTGGCCGAGAACGGCCTGTCTGCTTCCGGGCGGAGGCAGGGGAAAGCGGTCGCTCGCGTGGCACCGGCTGAACCGCCGCTCTCGGCCCTTCCCTCAAGTTCAGAGAGTCTGCTTCCAGGCACACCGATGTAGAAAGCCTTACCGAATATGCTCGAAAGCCGCAGCATCGATTTAGGGTCGGCGGGCCATAAACACGGACATGCTTCTACTCATACTAACCGATCTGCAATAATGTCACCCGATGAAAGGTTGCCTGCAATGCCATGATTAATCTTCGGAGCAGATCTCCGGGCGGGATCGACTAGTGCAGTCAGCGGTCTATTCGATGGAGGTAATCTTCTCGCGTAGAGCTGCAACACTAAAGGGCTTGATCAAACATGTGTCCACGCCTGCTCGCTTCGCCGCAACCATCCTCTCCGGATCCGTGTCGATCGTCATCATGATGAACGGCGTGGCCCGCAGTCGCTCGTCGGAGCGGATGTGCCGGAGCAGGGCGTAGCCCGTCATCGGCTCCATGTTCCAGTCTGAGATCACGAGGCCATAGTGCCGTTCGCGAAGGCGCTTGAGAGCCTCGGATCCGTCGCGAGCCTCATCAATCCTCTCGAACCCGAGCTGCTGGAGCACCGAGCGGACGATGGTGAGGACCGCTAGGCTGTCGTCAACCACCAGGACCGGCTTTGACCCTGTCTCGCTCATCGATGGCCCAGTTCTCCGCGCCCGTTTATCCTAGGGCTGGCGGCAGTGTTTCACGCGGCACGGAGGCGGCGCAACTCAAGTGTGTGCACTGCAATGGATAATGCAGCGTTCACAGCGAGTGGGACTTGTACAAGGACGGAGGCACTGGCACCAACTAGATTGTGTGACAAAATTACAACTTCTCCTGGCTAATCACTTCTGAGAGCCAGGGCCAATTGAGCAAAAATTTGCGTTTGCGGATACAGCCTGCCCCGCCCTCCGCTGAGAGTTGGTCGCTTACGCACCTCCTTGCACCCTCAGGAGCAAGGGCAGGGGGAAGGCAGATGATCTCAGCTGTCTCGGTTGGCTGCTTGCGGCAGCTGCGGGCACTCGCAGGTATCGGAAAGGCGCAGGCACTGCCGCTCGCTGCCGGCCTCCTGATTCATCGCTCTCTTGTGGAGCAGTGTCTGCCTCCACCTGAACTACAGCTACGAGGTTGAGCTTGAGCAGGGCCGCCGCGACGTCACGAATTTGTCAGTGGCCTTAGCCGAGCAGGTTTCGCGCCTGATCGAGGGAGCCGATCAGGTCATGCGGCTCGTGCAGGCCGACTTCACCGAGGATCCGGACAAGTTCGATTTCGCCACCTGGATGAAGCGCTCGACCTCTCTCAACGAGGCGGCGGTCCAGATCGCTATCTTCGACGAACGCGGCGACCTCGTTGCCTCGCGGAACCCTAGCCCAGACCTAAAAGCCGCACGCCCAAACGTCAGCGACCGCGCTTACTTCCGTCACCTTGCCGAGCATCCTGAGGCCGGCCTCTATATCGACCGCGCCCTACTGGGCCGCATCAACGCACGTTGGGCCTTCTGATCCTCCCCTGACTTCGCGGACACGGGGAGATTAGCTCGCGGTCCGTTCGGCCTGCTCGGGCGTGAGATAGCCGAGTGCCGAATGGATGCGTTGCCGATTGTAGTAGCCCTCGATGTAAGCGAACAGGTCGCGTCGCGCCTCATCCCGGGTCGCCCATCGCCGCTGATGGACGAGTTCGACCTTGAGGGTGTGGAAGAAGCTCTCCATCGGGGTGTTGTCGTAGCAGCATCCTGTCCGACTCATGGACGGCCTGGCCCCTATGCTGGCGAGCTGCTTCCGGTAGGCCTCCGCCGCGTACTGGCTGCCACGATCCGAATGGCAGATGAGCCCTGCGGCCGGTCGCTGCCGCTGGGCGGCCATCATCAGCGCCGCCACGCTCAGCTCGGTGCGCATGTGATCGCGCATCGACCAGCCGACGATCTTGCGCGTGGCCAGATCGAGGATGGCGGCCAGGTACAGCCAGCCCTCGCCGGTTGGCAGGTAGGTGATGTCGGCCAGCCAGACCGTGTTTGGCCGCGTGGCCGAGAAGTCCTGCTTCAGGAGGTTTGGGGCGATCGGGAGATCGTGACGGCTGTCGGTCGTGCAGGGCCGGAACCGACGCCCCGCCAGGGCACGGATGCCGTGCCGGCGCATGAGACGCTCCACCCGCCCACGGCTGACAGACCGGCCCTCGGCCCGCAGGGTGGCATGCACGCGTGGGGCACCGTAGCGCCGATGGTGGGCGGCATGGATGCGCCGGACATCGTCCAGGAGCTGGCGGTTGGAGGCCGAGCGGGCGCTCTCTGGCCGTGACCGCCAGCCGTAGAAGCCGCTGGGTGAGACTCCGAGCACGCGGCACATGAGACGCACCGGCCAGGTCCGCGCATGCTGCTCGATGAAGGCGAAGGTCACTTGGGCATCTCCGCGAAGATGCCGATGGCTTTTTAGCACGGCGCGCTCCATGCGCGTGCGGTCGAGCTCACGCCGCAGGCGAGCGATCTCGGCGGCCTGATCGGACGGCGAGGCGACCGGGCTTGGTGGCGAAATCCCCGTCGATCCTGCCGGCCGCGGCCGGGGTGAGGCTCCGTTCAGCGCGGCACGCCACTGCCGCAACATCGAGGGCTGGATCCCGAGGCTCGGCCGCGACCTGTATCTGCGGCCGGCCACTGCTCTCCAGCAGGGCGACCGCTTCGCGTTTGAACTCGGGCGTGAACTCCCGTCTCGTCTTCGCCATCCGACACCTTCCCCGCTCAGCATGAGCGTATCAGAGGTGTCCGCGAAGCCGAGGGAGGATCAATGGATGTACAGATGCCGGGCATGGACGGGATCACAGCGACCCGGCGCATCCGGCAACTCGGCACGCCTTCAGCGACCGTGCCCATCATCGCCATGACAGCCAATGTGTTGCCGGATCAGGTACGCATGTTCGGTGAAGCAGGTATGGACGACCACATCGGCAAACCCTTTGACCGCGGCGCACTCTGCGCGGCGATTGAGAAGTGGCTGTCATGGTGCGCGGCAACGGTTGCATCCGGGGCTGCTGAGCCAGCAAGGGATCCAGGCCTCCTCGACTACACGACCCACGAGCAGATCCTGGAACTGATCGGCCCAACGCGCATGGCCGAGCTGCTAAGGGTGCTGCTTGAGGATCTGAGCAGTAGCCTTTCGGGCACCGCGCTGACACCCGAGGAGCGGGCTCATCTGCGCTATGAAGCACACAGCCTCGTCTCGTCGGCTGGCATGTTAGGATTTGCGGCACTCGCAACTGCGTGCCGCGGTTTGGAGGCGTGCAACGAGCAGCGTGTGGAGCAAGGGGGACCTGAGGTCTTCCAGTGCCAACTAGAAGAGGTCAGAGATCTTGCCGCCCGCACAAGTGAGCAAGTTCGCCGCCTTCTCAATCGAGGCTTGATCAGCGACAGCTCGGTGTCCGAGGCGGCCTAAGGAGGCTCGATAACGCGCGACCGTCGAACGCCCATTTCCGAGCCTCAAGCCAACTTCCGTTTACCACCCGTCTAAGACACTCACGCGGGTCTGTGCAATGACCGAGGCTGGCCGAAAGCTGCCTGTCCGGTTTCTCGCAAGCGGTGCCTTGGAGCAGACATGATCGCCTGACCGAGCGTTTTACCAGCGTTTGAAAGCCCGACACGTTTTCCCGACAAAATTTGAGCCGTTCTGGTCGGGCTCCTATCGGTTGGGACGACTCGTCGGGAAAACGGTCGGACACTGTTGGCGGATTCTGAGGCTATGCGGCAAGCGCACTGAAGCGCGAGCGATGCGCAGGTCCAGACGGCCGCGTTTACAGCGTGGATGCTTGGACACGCGGCACTGGCGCTGATCTCGCGCTCGGAGACCGAGTCTGTTGTGGCAGCCGGATTGCTCCGAAATCGCGTCATGAATATCTGGGCTTTCGCTGCTGTCGCCTTCCTTTTGGCGGCAGCCTATCTCCCACGGCTACAGGATCCCTCCACATTTAGTCTCGTCTCCGTCGTTTAGTTCTTGACCGTTGCTACGGTTGCCATCACAGTCACAAGCTTGGCAGGAGTTGGCAATCGCCTGCGGTAGGTCGATGACTAAGCAGGCGAGATTTCTACCAGCCGCGTGCGTCGGAATGCTCAGCTTTGGCCTCATGTCGGGCGCGGCAAGCGCGGGTCCACCATTCCGCACGGACGATCCGGAGCCTGTCGATTACCAGCATTGGGAATTTTATACGTTCACGACTGGTACCCATGTTGGAGGCGATACCACGGGAGCCCTACCCGCTGTCGAATTCAACTACGGTATCCTGCCAAACACCCAGTTCCACATTATCGTCCCAGTGGCTTTTAACAGCCCGCTCGGAGGGCCGACGATTTTTGGCAGTGGCGACGTCGAGTTGGGCCTAAAATACCGATTTGTCGAGCAAGATCCCAACAGTGAGTTGCCTGCCGTTGGTACATTTCCACTGATCGAAGTTCCATCGGGTAGTCAGTCTCGTGGTCTCGGTGCGGGCCATGTGAGCGTATTTCTACCGATATGGGTACAAAAAGATTTTGGCGATTGGACGACCTATGGGGGCGGCGGTTACTGGCTGAACAAGAGTGTAGAATATAGGAGTAAGGATTACTGTTTTTTCGGCTGGTTGCTGCAGAGAAAAATAAATAAAGAGTTTTCCGTCGGTGGTGAGATCTTTTATCAGACAGCCAGTGCCGTCGGCGGGGCCGACCGCGTTGGATTCAATTTCGGTGCAATTTACGACATCGATGCACACAATCATTTTCTCGTCTCGGTTGGGCGAGAATTCTTGTACGGTCACAAGACCAGCCAGTATTCCTGGTATGTTGGATGGCAGATCACTTACTGAAATCCAGAGGTGATTACCCACGTCCGTGATGGCGGGGTTCAGGCACCCACGGTTTTGAAAATGGTACCAAATGGATTGGCGCCGGTCAGGCGCGCGGTGTTGACGACGGTGCGGATGGCGGAGCAGATCGTCGCCCAGCCCCTTGTGATCTGTTTCCTGGCCTTACCGATCCTGATCCAGGTCCATTTCAACGCCGGGCTCGCTTACCTGCTGAACCGCTTGGCCGGTGAGCAACACTGCGTGCGCGGTCTCTCGGCCTTGATCAGTGCGTCGAACTTCTTCGAGCTGGCCGTAGCTGCCGCGATCAGCCTGTTCGGGTTATGGGTCGAGGGTGACAGACGGCGGGCCTGGGACGAGAGCGAGCACCATACCGCCGAGCACCAGCGCCACGGCCAGGGGCAGGTGCATGCGACGGGCGATCAGGGCCAGGACAACGCAGGCCGCGAGCAGGCTCTCGGAGATCTGCATACGCCTTGCTCCTTATCCCTCGCGCGCGAACCGATGCTCCGCCTCAGCTGGGTCAACGCGGTTGGGAGGCCCAGGGTCTTGCTCGTAAAGTTCGCGAGCTTATGGCCTCAGCACGTGTATGCCTTGGGTGAGCGGCCACAACACTCGCGTTGGCCCTTCGCGTACGCGTTACTGCGTCCGCTTCCGGGCTGCGGTTAGGGACGGCTGTACGGCGCGTATGGGCGCGAAGCAGAATGTCTAGTCCTGCGCGCGATGACGATCCGGCGTGACGTAGTTTGGCTGATTGCGGCCCGTCCGCTTCTGGTCAGGAACCCGGAAAAGCGGACGTGGCTGTCAGGCCCGCTCACGACCCTTCTCGGGAGTTCGGAAGGTCTGCTCTCTGGCATTCAGAAGGGTGTGGTCGGCAGCCTCATCAATGCTGCAAAGGCCCGCTCGGGTGACTTGGGTCGTGCAAGACCGGCGTCGATCTGCGCGATCATCTCCAGGGTCAACTGCCGGTGCTCTCGATACTCTTCGAGGCTCTCCTCCATCATCCTGAGGAGCCGCTCGGCCTCCGCAGTGCCCTGGCCGTTCGCACGTCGGCTCGCTAAGACAAGCCGTTGCCGCATAACCCGCCGCTCGCCGTTAGCGATGTGGCCGTCAGCTTCGTTCAGCCGTTGAAACTCTGCATCCCGGTCCATGCTCATCTTACGCGTCCTGGCTCACGGAAGGCGTAGGTCAGGGCTGCAACGCTGTTGCAGCCTTTTCCTTTACTGCGTCTCTGCTCACCACTCACCGGCCCGCATCCAGAACCTAACTGCCGCGGTCGCTTTGCTGGCATGACGCGCGAACCTGATGCTTGGTCGCCTCCAGCAACTCGCGTGAGCGCTGGATCGCCTGCCGGGCGTTCCGGACGACCCTAGCATCGAATTCGGAGGTCATGGCGCGCCGATTGGCTTCGGCGAGTACCCTGTCGTGCTCGGCAACAGAGAGGAGCAGGTGCTGAAGCGGTGTCATCGCAGCGCTCGCGTGACTTAGGCGTGAGTACGCGTCCCGACGCCACCAGCGCGCCTCCGGGCTCGGAAACGGGCTGGTGATCCCCCATCCTGTACCCAGCCAAGCAGAAAGTCTAATCCAGATTAGTTCTGCTCGGCCCCGGCCGCACTGTCCCATGCCGGACCAAAGGGCAGGATCCTGACCTGCGTGAATGCAGGGCGGCGCTATTCGGGTAACCCGTCCGGCTCCGCAGATCCGGCTCGGCTGGTACATGTGCTGCCTCCCCCTTGTTCGGTCGGCGCATCCTCGTGGTCGAGGACGAGTACCTGATCGCCACTGAGGTTAAGCGCTGGTTGCAAGAGGCAGGGGCTGAGGTCTTCGGCCCGGTGCCGAGCGTCGATCGCGCGCTCGACCTGATCCAGGATCACTGCCTCGATGCAGCCGTGCTCGACATCAACCTCGGCGACGGGGATGCCTCCTATCCGGTCGCTGACAGCTTAGAGTTGCTCGGCGTGCCCTACCTGTTCGCCACAGGCGAGGCGGCCGAGCAAGTCAGAGCAGGCGGCTACAACGACCCACCATTGGTGGGAAAGCCGTGCTCGAAGGCGGATCTGCTGCGTGTTCTGACCGACCTGATCGCATCCTCGTAGCTACGCACGATAGGCCCGTGCGGCAACGCCAGAATCCGGTGCTCCTCTTCAAGGGCGGCGCCAAGACCTTGAACCGCCCAGGCATCGTCGCGGCAGACTCCTATGAGCGAGCAGACCGTCCACATGCGCGTTGCGGCATACCGACCGCGCGGATCAGAATCTGATCTGAATGAGAGCGCCACCCCCGATATGTGTGATACCCAGCGGTAATCGTGGTCTCTAGTCCAGGCGCGTCCGCGACTGTGGGCCATCGGCTCTCGCCTTCAACGGCGGAGAGGCATGTGCCGCGCTATTTTTTCAACATCTACGACGGCGTCAGCCTTCCCGATGATGCCGGCACCGAACTCACGGACTGGCGGGAAGCCCGCGTGGAAGCCGTCGGCTTAGCTGGCGAGATCTTCCAGAACTATGCCCAGCGCATCGCGTTGGGAGAGGACTGGCACATCGAAGTGACCGACGAGCGTCAACTCGTGCTGTTTCGCTTCGACTTCATCTCTCACGAGGCTGCGGTGCTGGTGAGCCAACGCCGCACGCCGATCAAGCCCTCTTAGTTCTCGGCCTCCGGCTGGCCGGGAGAGCGGGACCAAGCTCGCACATGTGTGAATGTCGGCAGGATTCAGATTGGGCACGATGAGCCCATGACTGATTGGAACGACCTCCCGCCCGACCAGCAGCGCCAGGAGCTTGCAAGACAGATGGAGCACCTGCGGGGGCACCACGTTACGGCTCTGTCCAACAGCGTGGAGGCCCTGGCACAAGCCCGCGAACTGCTGGTCGTCCCGGTATACGATCCGTCACGGCACCGAAACTGGAACGTCCGCTTCCGGAAGGAGCGCCGAGATCCGATTGCCACCCTTCTATGACGTTCGCCCGTTTGCATCACGTGTCCGCTTCGGAGCAGGCCAGCCGCCCCGCTCGGCAGCTGCCTTGACCACGAAGCGGCCGGCCGGATCTGGCCGTAAGCGGAACGGCTGCTTTGAAGAACGACCATCACGCAAGCGGACGGGCTTGCGAGGACCGCGCAGCCGTTCAGCCAGCCGAAGCATCCTCCTCGGGAGAGCCCAGCGAAGCAATCTTCGAAACGCCGTGCGTCCCGCCCTGCGAGGCGCTATTCACACGACCTGCCCTGGCTCGGGCCGTATCGTGAGGCCCTACCTTGGCACGGGTCCGATTCTTTCTGTTCGCCTCGTATTGGATGGGCTGGACAGCCCTGTTTCTCGCGCCGCTGGCTGTCTTCGCCCTAGCTGGGGCGCCGACACGTCCTATCCGCGCGGCGACTCGCCTGTGGGCACGCGGCATTCTCCAGGGGTTACGCCGATTCATCGGGTTGAACTACGTTGAGGAGGGGCGAGAGCACATCCCCTCCGAGCCCTGTCTGATCGTGGCAAACCACCAATCCGCGTGGGAGACCTTGGCCTTCCTCGTGCTCGTCCCCGACGTGGCCATCATCGCCAAGCGCGAGTTGCTGGCGATCCCGGTGGTCGGCTGGTTCCTGCGCCGCTCGCCGATGATCGTCATCGATCGCGCCAACGGCACGCAAGCCTTGCGCACGATGATCGACGGATGCCAGGAGGCCGTTGCGGCAGGCCGTTCGGTGTTGATCTTCCCGGAGGGGACGCGCGGCGAGATGGCTGACCCAGTACACTTCAAGCGCGGTGTCGAGCTGCTCTATGGCCGGCTCGGCCTGACGGTGGTTCCGGTTGCTGTAAACTCCGGCCTGTTCTGGCCCGGCGGGGCCACAGCCCGGCCGGGCACCATCGTCGTGAGCTATCTCGCCGCCATCGCCCCGGGCCTGCCGACCGCCGAGTTCTTGCGCGGCACGGAGAAAGCCATCGACCGAGAGCTTGACCGCTGGCGGACAGCCGATCCTGCCGGCGCGACGGTCGGCGTCTAACTCGGATCGCCGTCTTTGGATCAGGGCGCAGCCGGATCGCGCGTTGGCCGGCCACCCGCCAAACCGGCAGCGATCCCTCACGGACAAACATCGCGAAAGCCTCCGCGACGGACTGTCGCAATCCGAGCCGTGGTCGACTCACGACACCCCTTAATATGTACACACCCTCAAGGCTTCCCGCCTCAGGGAGGGGGGCGCGTCGAGCGAGAACAGCACTCCCGACTGATCCGGCCGCAGCGCGTCCGGCAGTGATCTGCCCCCTCATGTAGACCTGGAGGCGAGATGCGCCTCCACTTGCGCGCCTGTTCGTGGCGATCAGGGCAACCGGCGACCTGTGCTGCGCCTGCACGGAGACGATCAAACAGGTGATCGCCCAGCGAACTCGTTGGGAATGTGGCAGAAGCTTGACCGTTTACGACGAATCGGATCTATTGACTGTGACGCTAGAGACACAAATGTGATCGCGTCCAGAGGGGGCGTACTATGTGCGCACGCAAGGTCTTCTACATTTTCAGCAGAGTCGGTCGAGCCAACGAGTTCTGCGCGGTTCGGCAGGACCAGCCGATCCCGATCTTCCTAGATGGCGTGAGCTGGGAGTTCTCCAGGATTCTTAACGTCCCGATCGAAAAGCTGCTGGGCTTCGATCCCGATGATGCCGACGCCGCCATGCGGAAATCGGGTGTGCACTACTTCCAGCGCGAATTTGGCTTCGCCTTGAGCTGGCGAGATTTGGAAGCCGCGTGAGGTCGAGGCTAACGCCGTCCAGATCGGGCTCACCCGACGCGGAGAAGCGATCAAGCCTTATCGGCACAGGATCCCCTTCTGCTCGTCTATATGCTTGGCCAGAGCCACCGAGCATTGCGGCAGCTCGCCTTTTTCCAGTCGTCAGGTTTCTTTGGGATCAGCGAAGGCGCGGCAAGCGCGCAGGAAAGTTGGAGGGCTTTTGGAGGCGTTACAGCCTGCCGGCCAGGTCGCCGTACGTCCTGCTTTAGCGCCTGCACTTGCTCCCTACGTTCGCCGCGCGAGACCGTACGGTCCGCGGGGTGCGCATCCGCGCTGTTGAGCCGCGTTGGCCTACGATCGAATCGCGGCAGAATCCTAGACGGTAAGATCAATCGCACGGACGAGGTGTTCGGCTGCCCGGGCGACTGCAGGGTCTCGCGAAATCACGATTGCCGCCTGCTGCAGCGCGCGAAACTGCTCAAGGCGAGCGGCTGGGTCAACACCTCGGGCGATGGCTGACCGCACGAGGCCCTGGACGAGCTCCCGCGCCAAACGCTCATCGGAGCTTGGATCCATCTGAACCATCGCTGCCTGCTAGCAGGGGGCCCTGACAACCACTCAAGCGATTTGGTGCCGATCGCCCCCAGTGAACACCAGCTCTGGCCCGGCGTTCTCCCGCTCCAGATACAAACGCCAGTAGGCATCTGCGATCAGATCGGGGGCGAATGGCGTGGCCTCCTGGACCCTTCCGGCGATCGTCATGGTGGTTACGCCCACGCCATCTGCCTTGAATGCCTCGGAAAGCGAGTACGCGAGGTTACGCAGGGCAGCCTTCCCGACAGAGAGGGAGAACGCGCTGAGCCAAGGCCGGGGATCGATAGCGAGGCCTCCGCCCGTCAGGATGATGCTGCCGCGGCCGCGCGCCGCCATCAGACCGTGCATCGTCCGAGCTGCCGCGTAGGCTCCGACCACGTTCACCTGCAGATCGGCCTCAGGTTCCTTTGGCTCAGGTTCTCCAGGGGGCCCAACGCTGACCCGATAGGCGTTGTAGACCAGAACCTCGATCGGTCCGAGATCAGCCTCGATGGCATGTAAGGCAGCGTCGAGGCCAGCAGGGTCGGTAGCATCGCCTTGGCGAACCTCGATCTCAGCCTCACTGGGAGTTTTGCCGGGCGAGCGCGCGAGCCCGATTACCGTGAAGCCTTCGCGGGCGAAGCGGCGGGCGATCGCGAGACCAAGCCCTGGCCCAATCCCGATCACGACGGCTGCTTTGCCCTGATGCATGAGGGTGCCTCTCGGTCAGTTGGACGCGAGCCGCAAAACGCGAGGAGACCAAACTGATTCAAGCAAGCAGTCATGCCCCCATCCTTGCGGCAGAAATCTGCGCCACGACCAAGATCCCTGCATCAGTTCGTCTCATCTTGGGAGTCATAGCTCGGTCTTTACATCGGACCTGACTGCCGCTCTCATATTGAGCGGTGATCGACGGACCATCAAGGTCATTGACACCGTGGCGCCGAAAGGGGGACGGTGCAGAACCTCGCTTCGTCCGATTACCAGTGGGGCGATGGCTGTCCCCATGAAACCGAACGCACGGCGGAGGCCCGTCAGGTCTATGCGCGCAAACGCGCAGCCGAGGCCGCACGCGAGCGCTGTCTGGCTCTGGGTCAGGTCGTCCAGACCGAGATCATCCCACAGTTGATGCTCCTGCATCCCCGCCTCGTGTCTGAGGCGGCCAAACCCACCTTCAAGGCAGACGCGGAGCAGGTCGCAGCCTTTACGGGTCTGACGCTCGCACCGGATGATGCGGCCCTGATCGAGGCTTTCTCGGCCTTGGTGGCGGAAGGTCATCTCGTCGAGCGTCTGTTTCTTGATCTGCTCGCACCCTCGGCGGTTCTCCTGGGCCGCATGTGGGACGAGGATCTATGCGATTTTATCGAAGTGACGACGGGAGTTGGCCGTCTTCAGCGTCTCGTGGCCCAGTTCCGGGTCAACGGCGATGCGGTTCCGCTCGACGGGAAACGTCGCCTACTTCTGATGGGCGCCCCTGGCGAGCAGCACACATTCGGCGTGCGGATTGTCGAGCAGTTCCTGCGCAGAGCGGGCTGGGAGGTGTCGATCGGGCTCTCATCTAGCCCAGAAGAGATTGCCACTCTGGTGGCATCCGAATGGTTTGGGGTGGTCGGCCTGACGCTTAGCAACGAGACGCGTATCGATCAGCTTGCTATGGCGATCCACTCGGTGCGCGAAGCGTCGTGCAACCGATCTATCGGTGTCATGGTCGGAGGTCCGGTGTTCCTGGAACATCCGGAACTCGTCCGGCGGGTCGGAGCCGATGCATCTGCGGTCGATGCGGCAACGGCGGTACTTCTCGCGCAACGGCTGCTCGACCTTGCGGAAGATAAGGCATCAGAGATTTGATCGGTTCCGTTTGGTAGCGGCTAGCTTGGTCGACCCGCAGGCCGCCGTACTCCTTGCTTCAGCGATAATGACTCTGCTCGGAGACCTTCGCCTCCTTGCACGCCAGAGCCAAGCTTTTGCCCTGAGCTGTCTGCACCTCAATCTGACGCAGCTTCAACACGACCTGCTCCGCGCCCGTCTTTGACCTCGCTTCATCCCCGGCTCCTCCAGTCCTCGCTGATCCTCTCAATCAGCCCGGTCCAAAGCCAGCCGGTCAGGTCGAAGCCTCTTCGCAGCACTTTTTCATGGGCCGTCCGGCAACGTGGGTGGTTGGTGCGGAAGCAGTCGTCGATGGCCTACGCCAGCTTCAGGTAACTCGGGTGGCCGGCAAGACAGCACTGGATGAGATGGCAGCGACGTGGAGGCTTCAAGCGACCCCGGTTCCAACCGTCTGAAGTCAGCCGAGACCTTCCGCGTGCCGTAGAATAAATTCCTATCTGGAGTGTCCAGGGTTGAGGGCTTACCATCGTTGCGGGTGCGGAGGCGTTGGCGTCACCGGCCGCAGCCAGATCAAAAACACGGTTTGACCCAATCGGGAAATCCTGCGTGGACGGCTCCGTGATCCAGCCGTCGACGACAGCGCTGATGTCTTCGATTGCGATGCGCTCGTCGATCATGAGAGCCCGGAGCTTAGCATCACCCAGATCCGATGCGACATCTCCTGCGCAGCAATGCTGAGGTTATCTGCCACCGACCTAACAGCCTGATCGGACATCGGTTAGACAATGATAGCGCAAGCGCCGCGATAAGTCATTGAATAAATTCCTTTACGTATGTTTAGGACAGCTAAATTATAGCCTTGATCAAGCGACAGCGCAGATCTGGCCCTCCGAGCCGACCGCGAAGCAGCCTACAGCCAGGAATTTTCGAGCTTGTAGTACATGTCTGAGTTCCCCCTTCACAGGGCGGTAAGCACATTTTGCAATCCTCGCGGCATGATCTCGACTCTCTCGACGCCTCGCCTTTTGGCGGCCGTGTCCGCGCTCGGTGGACTCGTTCTCATGATGGTCCAACCGGGGCCGTCGGTAGCGGGCATCCTGAGTGGGTTGTCGAGTATCCTGCTCTGTCTGGGGTTCTCCGTCGTACCCAGGCCGCGGCGGCACGAGCAGGCGGGACGCGTCGAAGCCCCGATCGTCACGAGGTCCACACCACATCATGAACCGCCGCCGTTCCCGATATCCGAACCGCTCAAGAGTCCCGAGCTAATCCCCTCCAAATTGCCGGAGTTTCCATCCCACCGTGAACGGCTCAAGGAGCGGCGGGCCGGTCGGCGGCGATAACAGCACCTCAGAGCCCAACGATCATCGGGATGTGCTACCCAGTTCGTGAGGACGCGTTCGTCGCCTGATCAGGAGCCTGCGATGCCCATCCTAAGCTGGCTGATCTCCAAGTTGACCCAGTTCTTCCTTGGTCGCGCACACACGCGCAGAGCGACTTCAAATGCCAAGGAGCGGGAGGCAGGTACCTTTAACAGCGCGTTCTCCGGCAAGGCTGAGAGCTTCGAAAAGGACTACAACGCAGCCGCCAGGATGCTGAAGGATCGGATGGATCAGAAATTTCCAGACGGACACTATGCGAAGCTGAGGTCCGGCGTGAACACTCCCTACGATCATGGCGAGGATCGCGCGCTCGCCGTCGACACCATGTCGACCGCTATAGCGATGGCGCTGCGTGACGGAGCCACTGTAGAGCAGGCTGCCGCTGCCGGTGCGGCTAGCGTTGGGATCTGAAGCAGGGATTGGCACGTGACCTGACACGAGGTGGGACGTGCCGAAGAGCGCGGATTGTGCTATCGTTAAACTCAGCCCCGCATCTGCTGCCGAGCTGATGGAGGGCTACTCCGTGCGGCTTGAAATTGGTCACGAAGGCGATTGGATCGTCGATCCCCGTGAATTTGCGAGACTCCTCGGTGTGAGCACCGAATACCTGAAGCTTTCGGAGCGGCTCGGACAAGTCGAGGCTCGCATTGCATCCGGGAGCGGCGTGGATGCAGGTCTGACGCATGTGACTGTCCTCCTGCACGGCAGCGGCTGGCAAGGCACTTTCGATAAGAGTGGCGAGTTGGTTGCAGAAGAGATGTGGTGATTAAAGGCTGCGTTGGGGGTGACCGCCTTCATCCTCGACGGTGTGGGCTTCTTCTTTCACAACATACGAGTTGCCCACTCGGCAGCAGGGACGTTGGTCGCTAACTAGCGCAGCCACAAGCGTCCGCGGACCTGGGCCGCCAATCTATTGAACTGGCTCCACGAACTAGTCTCAATACTTGCCATCATCCGGCGGATCTTCCTCCGGCGCTGGAGTGTACAAGCCTGCCACGATCTTCCAGAAATCCGGGCACTGACCCGCATGTGCCTGCAGCCGCGCATCAATGATTTGCCGTGCAGCCTCTGCAAATTCTTCGACGCGCTCCGCGGGTACTTCCAGTGGCGCTACTGGGTCGCTGTTATGCATAATCACATCAACGCGTGACCGCGTTTTTTCGATCCGAGCACTGTTCCGCAGACCGTGCCACCGCAGATCCTCGGGACGGGAGAAGGCTAGTCATTTGCCCGCTGCGCCTCGCAGGTGATGGACCCCGGATAGATGTAGAGAGCGAACCCAATTGCCTCGACGTTGGCCGACCGGTCTCTTCCGGCTGAACCAATCAGCGCGCGTGTGAATGCACTGACCTGAGCGGCTGGCCAATCTGGTAGCAGGGCCGCCACCAGCCCTCGACACGCCTGGTCGAATTTTTCGCGCGCCGTCATGTCCTGCAGATCGACGGGCATCCAGCGAGTGATAATGATCGTCGCGGCAGGTTGCGAGCCGTACGCGTGAGCCGTGAGCGAAAGTCGAGGGCCCAGCTTCCAGCCGCATGTGCCAGGCAAGTGCTGCGGTTCACCGCAACTTGCCGCTTCCCAGTCGATGTGCTCGCCAAGCCGAGCGGACGCCTCAGTGATGCGAGAGCCAGCGTCTGCGGCTGGGAGGCTGAGGTTCTGTCCAAGCGCCGAAGCCGGTGCGCCGGCGAGCAGGATGGCGAGAACAGCAGCGAAATGACGAGGCATCGCATCCTCCGGGTTGGCGCTCATTCTTAGGCGCTAATCCGAAGGCGCGGGCTCGATTGCGCCTACCTATTTGGTACCGAGAGCAAGAGCGTGCGCCTCACTTCAGATGGTCCTTCGCCGTCAGGTACTCGGTCCTCCGCATCGTTCTACGCCTGTTCTATCTGCTCGCGGGGCGATGGGGAGCCGCAGGATGTTCATCCCCTGTGGGCAGAGCGATACGAAGCGACCATCCATGGCACAGTGACCAACCAACTCGCGTTACCTGTATGACTTGCGCGTGAGGTAACGTGATGCACCCCCTGCCCTACACCGTCCGCGCACTCATCTTCTCGCCTGACGGTGAGATGCGTTTGGACCGCCCGGCACAGACTTACGCAACGTCCGCTGAGGCTCGCATAGTCTGCAACGCGGTGATAGCCGCCCATCGAGTGGGCAAAATCGAGTCACTCGTGCAGGTCCACGACGCTTTCGGCGGCCGCGTAGACGCTTGCCACGACCGCTCACAAGTCGCGGCAGAGTGCGTGGTGCACAAGTAAGCCCGCCGCGGCGAACCGGGCGAGCTGAAGGTGATCTCATTCATGAGTGCGTGACAGACAGACCCACGGGCGGGTGATCGCTTCGCGAATGAGCGCCGCTTGACCACCCTTGACCGAAAGTCTCTGATGGGGACGAACGCGCACAGATGTGGGAACTGATGAGCGCGATCAAGCCGCCCGTCCCAGACCCCGGTTCTCGTGCGAGCCGAGGGCGCTCATCATCTGGCGTCTTATACGGGCCGGGAGGCCGTTCGACCTTCGTCTAGGAGCGCTCCGCTTCCGGTGTCAGGGCGTCGCGGAGGGGTTGGGTGTCAGACCGAGTCGTGGTCACCTTTTTTGTCGATATCGTCGGAATATTAGGCATCTTCGCCGCGGTTGGCGCAGCGTGGGTGTTCGATTTCATGTGGGGTTGACTCGGCCCATCCAACTGTCAGTTGCCGATCTGGCCTACGGCGCGCTCGATCTCGTCTGTTGCGGCTTTGATGATCTCGACCTGCTCTTGCAGACCTTCGACCTTGGTGTGACCTGGATTTTCCTTCGTCCACCAAAGGCCATTGTCGATCACACCTAGCAGACGTCCGAGACGGGCATGCTCATGCTTGAGTGATGCGATGAAGTCGATGCTGGTTCTCACTCTAATCCCTCTGCCTGGCAGCCATCATACCGCAGTGAGGAGGCGAGAGCGAGCAACGGGCTTAGAGGCGGGTGCAACCTGATCGCGGGTGTAACTCCGGAACGCGAGCCACATTTCGTTCATGCATCGTAGTCATGGCTGGGGTGTGGGTAAATTGGAATATTTTAAGTTGCCTTTAGCGTGTCAGTGAAACACCACTCGAAAGATGGATCAATCAGGAGCCGATAAAATGACTGAAGAAGCTCTAGGCGGTGGCTCGAATATTGTCGAGCTTGTTGGCAGCCTCATCGCCGCTTACGTCTCGAACAATCCGGTGCCGGTTTCTGAGCTTCCTTGGTTGATCACGAAGGTGCACGGAGCGGTTGCCGAACTTGCTAACGGCACATCGAGCGTAGCCGCTGCCGAGCCCGAAATCGAGAAGCCGACAGCCGTCCAAATCCGCAAGTCGGTGCGAGACGACGGGATTGTCAGCTTCATCGACGGCAAGCCGTACAAGACACTCAAGCGCCACTTGGCCGCCAACGGCCTCGATCCGCGCAGCTACCGCGAGCGCTACGGCCTGCCTGCTGACTACCCGATGGTCGCGCCAGAATATGCCGAGCGCCGCTCTGCGCTCGCCAAAGCCATCGGGCTGGGCCGACCGGGTGCTGTGGCCGAGAGTGCTCCGAAGGGGCGCCGCAAGGCCGCCTGATCTTAGAGATCTTTTGCCTTCACTCGCGCCGCCCAATCTGATCACGGGCTGGCGGGGCGTACTGTGGTTCGCACGGCCTGAGCGAAGTAGCGCAGCGCGGCTCGGGAAATAGGATGAGGGAGAGCGGTAAGCCGAGCCTCAAGAGCAGCCGTTGCGATGATCCCGATTCGGGAAGGCTCAGGCGCTCTTCAGGTTGGCGGCGCTTTCCTTGCCGCTGCGCCGGTCGGCCTCGACGTCGTAGGCGATCTTCTGCCCTTCGATCAGGTTGCGCATTCCGGCGCGCTCGACGGCCGAGATGTGCACGAATACGTCCTTGCCGCCGTCGTCAGGCTGGATGAAGCCGTAGCCCTTGGTTTCGTTGAACCACTTCACAGTGCCGGTAGCCATAGCCGTATCCTGGTCGTCACATGCGCGCCAACGCGGCACGCCGTGAGGTTCGAACCGGTCGTGTCGGCCGCCCTTTCCGTCAAACGCACAGGCAGGAGCACCAAGCCGATTACCTCCCGATCTTCGACATAGCTTCTCGGGCTACCTTGGGCAGTCTCAGCATCCGGGCTATCTTTGCTGCTCATAGAGGCGCAAGGTGGTGCCCTCGGCGAGTGGACTGCCCCGGACTTCAGTGGCTTGGGGGTTGTGGCCCGCCTGTAACGGTTAGGCGCGAATGGCAGACGTCGTGAGCTTTCCGACCGACCGCCGCTCCTCCTGCACGATCTCGCCATATCGCGCGTATCGGTTCGCGTCGGACGGCGGCGTCAAGTCAACCATCCTGATCGAGGCCGACACCGACGCGGAAGCGGCAGAGCGTGCTCTTCACCTGAGCGACGGAGATCGCGTTGAACTCTGGTCGCGTGCACGCTTCGTAGCCCACGTCGGACCGCTGGATGGCCCGGTCGCGATCTCGATCACACTGCTTGGGGACGAGCCGACGACCGACCCGTGAAGGTGGCGTCCGGCCTGCAAGACCCATTCAGGAGCGAGCCCACGGCAACTGAGAAGAAGCGCGGCAACCGAGAGGCCAAGAAGCCGAAGAAGCCAGTGCCAAAGACCAACGCCGCCGCGCCTCCGACCAAGGGCACTGTTGCAGGCGCCATGAAGGCAATCGGCCGAGGTTGAAGCGACGGCCGAGTGCCATGGACGGGCGGCATGTAGGCCGGAGCCCGACCGGTGACCGGCATGGGGTGGCCATGGATCGAGAGACGCCCGCCCCTAAGCGAACGTCTCCGAGATCGACCCCTCAGCCCTTCGTGAAGGGGTTGCTGGATTTGTAATTCTTGCTTCTTGGCTCAGCCTTGCGCGGGTCAGGCTTGTTGGCCAGCAGGCGCTTCACGCGCTCGTTGAAGTCCTCAGGCGTGACGGCCTGCGCTTTGCCGGTCGTGAATTCGCGTGCCATCTCGGCCTCCGCTTCGTAGCCCAGTGCACGGGATTGCGCGGAGGGATGCCGTTCGTATGCGCCTACTCGGAGCAAAGCGCCAAAACGTTCGCGAACAGCCTCGGTGCGCCAGCTTAGGCGCTCGGCAGCGTGGCGTGGCTCACGCGTCTCCCGACGGCCGGAGTTCCCAGAACTGCCGACGCAGGACCCACAAGGCATCCATCTCCGCCCAGAGCTGCTGCTGCGCCTCCACGGTGTCGGCCCCAGTCCTGCTCAGGGCGGCGAGCGCGCCAGCCGCAGCCGTCGAGCGCATCTCGGCCTCCGCAATGCGGCGGCTCAAGCTCTCCACGGCTGCCTCGAAATGCGTGTTGGCGATACTCATGTCCCGGTCGGAGCCTCCGCCAAGAGGCTGTCGCGGTGGGCGCGGATCAGGGTGAGGCTCGCCATGTAGGAGGCGAGCAGCATCTCATCCTCGGCCGTGTCCTGTCCGTGCTCGGCCAAGTACGCGACCAAGATGCACTGGCAATGGAACCGCCCTTCACAGGCGATGATGTCCTCGTTGGCGGCGACGAGCGCCTCGATCCACGGTAGCGACACGAACCGCGCCCTCCAATTCGGTGCCTCCTCTACGGCCTACGCCCGAAGCTCTGAAAGGAGGCGAACGCTCACGGGCAGCCGAGACGGGGCGACTGCTGAGGCAAGCACGGCAGGCTTGAAGTGCTCGATGAAGCGAAGACCGTCCCATAGCTCGACAGCACATTCCCCTTCAGGGTTTCCGCCATCGTGAGCGCTTCGAGATCGCTCTCGGCCGGGACGGGGACAGACGCCAACACGCGGCCATCGGCTGCCAGATGCAAGACGCGATAGGCTCGTGGCGGGGAGGGATAGTCGAGTAGGCGGAGATCAGTGGCCACAGGCGCGCTCCTCGTCCTAAGCAGGCGGGAGCACGATGGTCTCTCAGGCGCCGACGCCCGGTGGATCGTGGTCAGCGATGACGTAGCTTAGGCTCTTCAGCCTCAGATGCAAATGAGGCAGGACGGCCTCGATGCCTGACCTGCTCAAGGACCCGAGGATCCCGGTCGGTGCTCTGGATCGGCAGTGTCAGTCCGTCCAATCCCTGGCATGGCCGACCGGGATGCGTGAGGTTCGCAGGCCTCCGGCGTAGGGAAGGGCTCATCCCGTCGCGGCGGCAGCGAATTACGGGCGGGCGTGAAGGCCGATTTGGGCGTCATCGACGCGGCTGTGACTCCTCCGCGCGCCCCGGCTTGCGAGACCGGGTACGGCGCGGGGGCCGGCCGATGCCGGGCCCTCAGGCCGCGGCCGTCCAGCCGATCACCGCCGTCAAGGGATCGCCGGAGCCTCCCGTGGGCTTGAGGACGCGTCTCTCGACGCGGTTGAAGCCAGCGCGCCGGAGGTACAGACCGACGAGCTGGGCATGTCCCCCGCCGTCGAGGGCACTCCAGATGGCCACCGCCTTGGTCGGGAAGCCGCGGTTCGAGAAGCTGATCACCGTCGGGGTGGGGAGCGGGCGCGGGTGGCGTCACGGGTCTGAGCCGACGTTGCCGCCTGGGGTCTGCCCCGCTGTGCGGCCCACATCACACGGGAGCAGCCGTTGATACTGTCGGAGATCGGGCGGCCGAGCGCGGGACAGCGCGGAGGCCGGCGGCTCCTTCGTCCAAGCGGTTCACGAGAAATTCGACGCGAAGTTTCAGGCTGAATAATCGCCGCGCAGCTCGGGATGAACCGCACAATTTCACAGTGTACTTGTCATCGTCACGTCGATGGTGTACAGATATGTCATCGACTCTTTGCCAGGTTCCGGCCGCATCGCCTTAATTGGGCGAGCGTTCTGCATCTCTCCCATTTTCGACATACGGCGACCGGGCGCGTGCGATCCATGCGTCGGCCCTATTTATTTGCCTTCACTGACATGGAATACCTATGACCATCGGCACCGTTAAATGGTTCAACGACACCAAGGGCTTCGGCTTCATTCAGCCGGATGACGGCGGCAAGGACGTGTTCGTCCACATCTCGGCCGTCGAGCGCGCCGGCATGCAGGGCCTGAACGAGGGCCAGAAGGTCTCCTACGAGATGGAGACCGACCGCCGTACTGGTAAGCAGTCGGCCGGCAGCCTTCAGGCCGCCTGAGTCTCACGCGTCAGCCCGTGACGCGCCGCGAAGCCGTTCCGATTGCGGAGCGGCTTCGTCCATTTCTCGCCACCAGGGCCGAGGTCCGGTGCGCATTCGGAGAATCCGTGAAGCCTTTCAAAGCCAATCACCTCGTCGATCGTCTCGCGGAGACGGCCAGGGCGCGGCAGGCCACGCTGGCCCGGTTCCGGGCACGCTCCGCGGCCGATGATCCGGTCGTCCTCGCTCGGCAAGCCGCGCGGCGCGCGGTCATCCAAGCGCGAGACCTGCGGGCGACCGAACGGGAAGCCGTTCGTCTGGCCGCCGAGGTCGAGCGTGAGGCTGAGGTCCACGCCGCGCAGGCGCGCGCCGCGGCCGAGTCCGACCGTCTGGTTGCGGAGAAAGCGGAGCAGCAGGTCGCTCTCGCTGCCGAGCAGAAGGCTGCACGCGACGCGCGATTTGCGGCCCGTAAAATGCGGGCACGTCGCTAGATCCGACCCAGCCCGCGAGCGCCATCACCCTGGATGACGACCCATGTCTCACAAGTTCAAGATCGGCCAGCAGGTCCGGCAATTGGGGACCAGCTACGCCGGCCAAAAGAGCATCGTCGACGGCCTCTTCGAGGTGGTTCGCCTGACGCCGGACGACCGTTCTGGCGAGCCGACTTACCGCATCAAGTCCGCGAGCGGCGAGCGTGCCGTGCGGGAAGGCGAACTCACGCCCGCCTGAAGGGTCTCCGGAGGTCAAGCCTGCGGGCGGCGAGATGGCGTCCTGTGACGTGCATCCGCCAGGGCTCGCCGGCCCGGCGGAGGTCGTCCGGGTGGACCGAGATCAAGGCTGTTGAATTCCATGACGACGAACACGGGCACCCACTCGGCCGACGCGGCGATGATCGAACCCAATCAGACGGCCTTCATCCTCAAGGTGACGCGGCCCGACGACGCGGAGCTGTCGGGCCGATTGGTCATGTTCTACGCCGCGATCACCACCTCGGAGGACGAGGCGCTGGCCATCGTGCGCCGCGCGGTGAAGGCCGATGCGGAGGTCGAGCCGACGGGCGTCCGCCTCTCTCAACAGACCGCCAGCGCACTCGATCTGGAAGCGAGCCTCGCGCGGGCCCTCTGACGCGACGGCCACCCCGATCGGCAACGCTGCGAGATCGCGCGAAGGGTCCGAACCGCGACTATCGGAGCCCGCGACGTCTTCCAGCCGCGCCGATTCCCGGAGCTGCTCCGCGATTGCGGCCGGGGTCACGGTCGCGTGGGACCTCTGGGCAGGACGGCGCGTTGTGGCAGGCGGCGATGAGCTGGGGACGTCGGCCATGGACATCGAACGCTTCGCGGAAACCGAGACCACGCTCGCCGTCGCGGACCGCCTCTGGCGCGCCGAGATGCGACGCGTTTTTGGGCTCGATGCGGTTCTGCTTCACGGCTTCGGCGCGGAGCGTCAGGGCGCGCCCGGCACGCGGTTGCGCACGGCCTTCGAGGCGCGACGGAGCGCGATCGCGGCATGGCGGCTCGCGCGGCGCCCGGCGGCCTGAGCCACCCGCCTGCCGGATCCGGGGACCACTTGGGCCCCCGTCGCCGACGCCACTGCCGAGATCCCGGTCCGCGCCGGGAAACCGCCTTCCTCGGCATCCACCACCCGCCCCACTCTCGGTCCCACGCGATCACGGAGCGGCGTCCGGCCGATGCGGCGGCCCCGCATGCCAAGGCCGCCATCCTGGACGACGGACGTGAACAGTGGCGGTCGGGACTGTATGGAGCGCAATGAGGCTCTGCGATCGGTGCAGCGCCCGACGGTTGCGCAGCATAGACCCATCGCCTCTCCGACATCAGCGATATCCCCGCCGGACGACGGCAATCGAGGACAGCACCATCGCAAGCGAAGCACGAGCCCGCGGCGGCCCGAGCCAGGGCTCTCCGCGAACACCGAGCGCACCGTCCCCGGCCGGTCATGCGGTTCCTGCACGATGTGCTGCCGCGTTCTGGCGATCCCGGCCCTCGACAAGCCGGCAGGGATCCTGTGCCGACACAACATCGGAACCGGCTGCGGGATCTACAGCGAGCGCCCGGAGGCCTGTGCCCGGTGGTACTGCCTGTGGCGCAAGATCGACGCCCTGCCGGACGCGCTCAGGCCCGATCGATCGGGCGTGATGTTCTCGTTGGACAGTCGCTCACCCGCGGCTGATACGGCGGATGGGGCCTGCATCGTCGGGCGCGCACTGGAGGGCGTGCGGGCCTTCGACCGGCCGGACGTGATCGAGGCTTTCGCCATGTTCGTTCGCGAGGGGTCGCTGCCAGTGTGGAAGGTTGCTAACCGGCATGCGACCTTGATCTACCCGGGCCCGAAGATCCTTCGCGGTGACGAGGAGGCCAAGCGACATCGATGAGATCGTCCAATCCACCGATGCGAGCCGATACGCAACTTGGCTCACAGGAATGACGAAACCTAGCTCAGTTTAGCCGAAGCCCAACGACGAGCGCTCACCAAAGTGCTGGAACAAGAAGGCTCAGGCGCTCTTCAGGTTGGCGGCGCTTTCCTTGCCGCTGCGCCGGTCGGCCTCGACGTCGTAGGCGATCTTCTGCCCTTCGATCAGGTTGCGCATTCCGGCGCGCTCGACGGCCGAGATGTGCACGAATACGTCCTTACCGCCGTCGTCAGGCTGGATGAAGCCGTAGCCCTTGGTTTCATTGAACCACTTCACAGTGCCGGTAGCCATGGAGATACCCTGGTCGTCTCTGGCCCGCCAACGTGGCGTGCCGTGTGGCACGAACCGACGGCATCAGCGGAGTGTTCCGTGAGGTGCATAGGCCAGATGGTTGTCACCCGGTCATCG
Organism: Methylobacterium sp. P31; assembly: GCA_050632875.1. GTDB lineage: Bacteria > Pseudomonadota > Alphaproteobacteria > Rhizobiales > Beijerinckiaceae > Methylobacterium. The sequence goes on from JBODSC010000001.1 coordinate 2,064,084, forward strand.
TGCTGGCCTTAACGGGACTTCGCACGCGGTTCCGCGCTAACCTGCCATGCGGGCTATCTTTGCTGCCCACAGAGGCGCAGGATGCCGGATCGACGGATGGACGGCCTTAGGATCCAGCAACTCTGGGGCCGTGTTCCCGTCCGTGGCAGACAGGCGTTCGGATGGCAGACGTCGTAAGCTTTCCGGCTACCGGCCGCTCCTCCTGCACGATCTCGCCTTATCGGGCGTACCGGTTCGCACCGGATGGGAGTGTCCGATCAACCATACCGATCGAGGCCGCCACCGACGCGGAAGCGGCAGAACGTGCTCTCCACTTGAGCGACGGAGACCGCGTTGAACTCTGGTCACGTGCGCGCTTCGTAGCCCACGTCGGACCGCTGGACGGCCCGGTCGCGACCTCGATCAAATTGCTCGAGGACCAGAAGCCGATGATCGATCCGTGAAGGCGGCGGCTTTCCGCCTGCAGAGCTCACCCAGGAGCGAGACCATGGCTACTGAGAAGAAGCGCGGGAACCGTGAAGCCAAGTAGCCGAAGAAGCCCGTGCCGAAAACTAATGCCGCAGCACCCTCGACCAAGGGCACCGTGGCAGGCGTCATGAAGGCCTCTGGCCGGGGTTGAAGCGACAGCTGCTTCCCGTGGACGGCTGGCGTATAGACCTAAGCTGCGTTCATGTAGGTAGCTGAGGCGGCGTGCGCGGTCCGAACCGCAGCTCCTCGTCGACGGTCGTGTGGCGTCTCACCGCCGAGGGGTTGCCATGCCGAGCCACGACCGGATGATGAAGCGACAGCAGGCGCTGGCCGACTTCGGCGAGTTTACCTTGCGCAACGAGAACCTCGACGAGGTGCTCACCGAAGCCTGCCGCCTCGTCAGCGAGGCACTCGGGACTGGCCGAGCGAAAGTCCTGGAGATCCAAGTTAGGGAACAATCCCTGCTCGTGCGGGCCGGTGTCGGCTGGGACCCCGGTATCGTGGGCCAGCTGCGCTTGCCGATGAGCGAGCGCTCCTCCGAGACGTTTGCCATCAGCGAAAGTAAGCCGGTCATCACGCAGGACCTGAGCAAGGAGGAGCGCTTCGTCTTTCCCGAGTTTATGAAGGCAGCTGGTGTCGTTGCACTCGCCAACGTGCCAATCCGCCTCCCCGGCGGTAAGGCCTATGGCCTGCTCCAAGTGGACGCGACCGAGCCGCGCGATTTCAGCGACGAGGACACAGGGTTCCTACGCACCTACGCCACCATCCTTGGGCCGGTGATCGACCGCTTGCAGAAGCAGGGCGTCCTGCGCGTCACAGAGGAGCGCTTCCGACTCGTGGTCGAGAACGCCCGTGACTACGCGATCTTCACCTCCGACCCGGAGGACCGGATCACCGACTGGTACCCCGGTGCAGAGGCCGTGTACGGCTGGTCAGCCGCAGAGGCCGTTGGGCAGCCTGCAGCCATCATCTTCACGCAGGAAGACCGAGAAGCGGGCCAGGATGCCTTGGAGACCGAGATGGCTGCTCGGGAGGGCTCGGCCCCGAATGTGCGCTGGCATCTGCGCAAGGACGGCTCGCGCGTGTTCATCGAGGGGATGACGACGTCGTTGCGGGCCGCGGATGGTTCGCTGCGCGGCTTCCTCAAGATCGGCCAGGACGTCACGGAGCGCCGACAGGCTGACGAGGCGCTGCGTCAGAGGAAGGCGCAGCTGGCTGCGGCGTTTGAAAGCGTGCCGGTCGGGATTGCTGTTATCGATACAGATGGCAAGGCCACCATCGCCAATGCCGAGTACCGTCGGTTCCTGCCGACTGGCGTGATCCCCTCCCGCGATCCAGAGCGGTGTGCTCGCTGGCGGGCCTGGGACGAAGAGGGAAAGATACTCGACCCGCAGAACTACCCTGGCGCACGAGCGATGCGGGGCGAAAGCGTGATCCCAGGGCAGGACATGCTCTATACGGACGACGATGGCCGGGAGATCTGGACCAACGTCGCCACCGTCCCGACTTTCGGCAACGCCGGACACGTGACCGGCGCTGTCAGCGTGATCAGCGACATCGACGAGCGCCAGCGAAGCGCCGAAGCGCTTAGGCAGAGCGAGGAGCGGCTAAGGCAGTTCGGCGAGGCGTCGTCCGACGTGCTCTGGATCCGCGATGCCGAGAGCCTGCAGTGGATCTATGTAACGCCGGCCTTCGAGGCGATCTACGGGCTCGACCGCGAAACGGCGCTCCACGACGATAACATGAATGGCTGGCTCGACCTGATCGTGCCCGAGGACCGTCAGGCCGTTCTCAGCAGCATCGAAAGCGTGTGCGCGGGCGAGCGTGTCTCGTTCGAGTACCGCATCCGGCGCCCTCTCGATGGCGAGGTGCGCTGGTTGCGCGACACCGACTTCCCGATGCGTGATCCGGCGGGCAAGGTGTGCTGGCTTGGCGGTGTCGGCCGCGACATCACCGAGGAGAAGGCTGCGGCCAAGCGCCAGGAGGTGCTGATCAACGAACTACAGCATCGCTCGCGCAACCTACTCGGCGTCGTCACCGCCGTCGCAAGCCGGACGGTGAAGCAGGGTGGCCCGGTCGAGGCGTTCGAGGAGCGACTGCAGGCACTCGGCCGGGTGCAGGCGCTGTTGAGCAAAGGCGGCAGTGACACCGTCGAAGTTGGGGCCCTGGTCCGGGCTGAGCTGGCCGCACATGCAGATGGGACGAGAGATCGGGCCACGGCTTTGGGGCCGACAGTTCTCCTCACGGCTCGGCACGTGCAGAACTTCGCGCTTGCCGTGCATGAGCTGACCACCAACGCGGTGAAGTACGGGGCGCTAAAGGCCGAGACCGGTCGGCTGGACGTAACCCGGGACGTGGCGCTCGACCAACGTGGACGCCGTCGTCTTGCACTGAGCTGGATCGACAGTGGCGTCGCAATTGATCCGGAGAAGGTCACGCGCCGTGGCTACGGGACCGAGTTGATCCAGGAGGCGATGGCCTACGCGCTTGAAGCCAAGGTCGATTATGCGCTGTGTGAGGACGGCGTGCGCTGCCGGATCGAGATGCCCGTCTCTTGACCTACGTGAGTGCGGGGCCGCGTGGTCCAACTAACATGCCAGGCCTCGGCCGATCACGCCCAGAGGGCTGATGTCTCACGCTACTGCCCCCTGGCTAATCGCTGCATCCTGGTGGTCGAGGACGAGTACCTGATCGCCCTGGAGCTAAAGCGCTGGCTGCGGGCGGCCGGCGGCGAGGTGCTCGGCCCGGTGCCGAGCGTGGACCAAGCCCTCGACCTGATCGAGGGGTGCCGCCCCGACGCTGCGGTGCTCGACGTCAACCTGGGCGCCGGCGATAACGTTTATCCGGTGGCCGGCAAGCTCGGCGTCCTGCGCGTCCCTTACCTGTTCTCCACGGGTGACATGAAGCTCGCCGACACGTCGGCTTACAGGCACCGGCCGCGGCTGGAGAAGCCGTTCCGGGAGGCCGAGTTGGTGCGTGCTGTAGTCAAGCTCGTCGCACCACCACAGCACACCTCATTGGCGGCCCATTGGCGAGCATCGTGATTTCGTGGGCAGAGGGAGGGTCTCCGCTTAAGCATTCTCTGCAGGACGATCGGGAAGCGAGGGGCTTGTTCCGCTGACTGCAGTGACGAAGGCTTTGCTGGCGGCCAACCCGCGAAGGGCTACCATCCCGAGAGGAAGCTACTGACTTCTGGGGCAGCTCAAACGGATATGCGAACCCTTGCACCGGATGCATGAGCCTGCGGCTGATAAGGCAACCGTTCGGGATTTGTCGCGTTCGACGCTACGGATGCGAAGGAGAGATCTCGAATATGTCCGGTCCCGGACCCAAACCGCTGCATCCGGGCACCGTGCTGCGCGAGCACGTGTTGCCCGGCCTTGGCTTGACCGTGGCCCAGGCCTCACGCGAACTGGGTGTCTGCCGTCAGACCCTGCATCGCGTCCTGGCCGGAACTGCTGCAGTCACTCCGGATATGGCCGTCCGCCTCGCTCGCCTGTCCAGCTTGCCTGGCCACTTCTGGCTCGGCCTCCAGCAGGTGCATGATCTCGCCCGCGCCGAGGCCGACCTCGCCGAGGTGCTGCCCACCATCCCCGCCCACGTTCTGCCAGCGGCGACCGTGAACGAGTTGACCGCCTATGGCCGCTGATACCGAACCGGCACCCGGCCATTCCGGCAAAGCGATGCTGGGCGTCGCCGGGCTCGACGACGTTCTCGGCGGCGGTTTTGCCCGCGATCGCCTCTACCTCTTGGAGGGCAGCCCCGGCACCGGCAAAACCACGATCGCCCTGCAGTTTTTGATGGAAGGCGCCCGCCAGGGCGAGCGTGGGCTCTACATCAGCCTGTCCGAGACGCGCGAGGAGCTGTTTGAGACCGCCCGCTCGCACGGTTGGGTGACCGATGACCTGATCACCGTCTACGAGCTGATCCCACCCGAGAGCCTGCTCGACGCTGAGCAGCAGCAGAGCCTGCTCTACTCCTCCGACCTCGAACTCGGTGAGGCGACAAAGGCGATCTTCGAGCAGGTCGAGGCGACCAAACCAGCCCGTGTCGTGCTCGACAGCCTGTCCGAGATCCGCCTGCTCGCCGGCAGCTCGCTCCGTTATCGGCGCCAGATCCTGGCGCTCAAGCACTACTTCGCCCGCCGCGGCACGACCGTGCTGTTGCTCGACGACCTCACCGCCGACGCGCTCGACAAGACCGTGCACAGCGTCACCCACGCGGTGGTCCGCCTCGAAGAGCTGGCGCCCGACTACGGGGCCGAGCGGCGACGCCTGCGGGTGCTCAAGTACCGCGGCCAGCGCTTCCGCGGTGGCTATCACGACTTCTGCATCGACACCGGCGGTGTGCGCGTGTTCCCACGCCTCATCGCCCTGGAGCACAAGACGGCGTTCGGCCGCGATCGGCTCGGGAGCGGGGTGGCGGAACTCGATGCGCTGCTCGGCGGCGGTGTCGAGGCAGGATCGAGCACTCTGATCCTCGGGCCGGCCGGCACCGGCAAATCGCTGTTCGCGATCCAGTACGTGCTCGCCGCCGTCGCGCGTGGCGAGAAGGCGGCGATGTTCATCTTCGACGAGGAACTCGGGGGCTGCTGGAGCGCACCCGGGCGATGGGCTTCGACCTGGCCGGCCTGCGTGACCAGGGCCAGCTGATGATCGAGCAGGTTGACGCCGCCGAGTTGTCGCCGGGCGAGTTCGCCCACCTCGTGCGGCGTCAGGTCGACGAAGCGCGGGCCAAGACCGTCGTGATCGACAGCCTCAACGGCTACCAAGCGGCGATGCCGCAAGAGAACGCGTTGATCCTGCACGTTCACGAGTTGCTGCAGTATCTCAACCGCCAGGGCGCCAAGACCTTCCTGACTGTGGCCCAGCACGGCCTAGTCGGCGACATGAAGAGCCCGGTCGACGTCACCTACCTCGCCGACACTGTGATCCTGTTGCGCTACTTCGAGGCGCACGGGCAGGTACGCCGAGCGATCTCGGCGGCGAAGAAGCGCACCGGCGCGCACGAGGACACGATCCGCGAGTACCGCATCACGGGCACCGGCCTGCAGATCGGCGAACCGCTGCGCAACTTCCAGGGCGTGCTGCGCGGTGTCCCGACCCTGGTACAGGACCAAGCGCTTCTGGACAGCGACCGACCGTGACGGCGCCCAATAACTCGCTGTCCGAGCGCGTGCTGATCCTGGCGCCGCACGGGCGCGATGCCGTCCTGGCTCGGCAACTGCTCGCCGAAGCCGGTCTCGCGGCATTGGTGGTTCCGAGCCTTCCGGAACTGGTGCAGGGCCTCGCTGAGACAGCCGGGGCGGTGCTCGTGGCCGAGGAGGCGGTGCGTACAGCCGACCTCGCTCCGCTTGGCGGCTGGATCGGCGAACAGCCGGCCTGGTCGGACATGCCGTTCATTGTGCTCACGCACCAAGGTGGGGCGGACCGTAACCCGACGGCGGCGCGCCTGTCGCGCATCCTCGGCAACGTCAGCTTCCTGGAACGCCCCTTTCACCCCACGACCCTGGTCAGCGTGGTCACCGCCGCTCTGCGCGGGCGTCGGCGCCAGTACGAGGCCCGGGCGCGCCTGGAGGAGCTGCGCGCCCGCGAGGCGGAGCTGCGCGCGCTGAACGCCATGCTGGAGAGCCGGGCTGCCGAGGCCGTGGGCGAGCGCGCCATCGCCGAGGAAGCGCTGCGCCAATCGCAGAAGATGGAAGCCGTCGGCCAACTCACCGGCGGCGTCGCCCATGACTTCAACAATCTGCTGACGATCATCCGCTCGTCGGTGGACTTCCTGCGCCGGCCGAACCTGCCGGATGAGCGGCGGCGGCGGTACATGGACACGGTCTCGGACACGGTCGACCGCGCCGCCAAGCTCACCGGCCAGCTTCTCGCCTTCGCCCGGAGGCAGGCGCTCAAGCCCGAGACCTTCGAGGTCGGCGCCTGTCTGCGCGGTGTCGCCGAGATGCTCGATACGGTCACCGGCGCTCGCATCCGGGTTGCCCTGGAAGCGCCGGACACCCCCTGCTACGTCCGCTGCGATCGCAGCCAATTCGAGACCGCTCTGGTCAACATGGCGGTCAACGCCCGTGACGCGATGGACGGCGCGGGCACGCTGACCCTGCGGTTGGCCTGCCATCATCCGCTTCCGGCGATCCGCGGCCATGCCGGCTCGCGTTCCGCCTTCGTGGCCGTTTCGCTGACGGATACCGGCGCGGGCATCGCGCCGAGCGATCTCACCCGCATCTTCGAGCCGTTCTTCACGACCAAAGAGGTCGGCAAGGGTACCGGGCTCGGGCTGTCCCAGGTGTTTGGCTTCGCCAAGCAGTCGGGCGGCGACATCGACGTGATGAGCGCAGTCGGTGCAGGCACCACCTTCACGCTGTACCTGCCCGAGGTCGACGCGGCGGATGCGGCTGTTTGCGAGCAGGCTGGTGAAGCCGGGACGACCGACGGCGCTGGCCGGAGGGTTCTCGTGGTCGAGGACAACGTCGAGGTCGGCCGCTTCGCGACCCAGATCCTGGAAGACCTCGGCTATGCGCCGGAGTGGGCGGCGAACGCCGAGGCGGCGCTGGAGCGGCTCGGCCCGGACGGCGACGGGTTCGACGTGGTGTTCTCGGATGTGGTGATGCCCGGCATGGGCGGGCTCGCGCTGGCCGAGGAGCTGCGACGGCGCCTACCCGATCTGCCGGTGGTGCTGGCCTCGGGCTACAGCCACGTGCTCGCCGAGGAGGGCAGTCATGGCTTTGAACTGCTGCACAAGCCCTACGCGGCCGACCAGGTCTCGCGCATGCTGAGGCAGGTCGTGGCTCGCCAAACCAGAGTACGCCAAAACGGCGTTCCGTAAGCCGCTCTTATGCGAATGGCCCGGCATGGCAGCTAGGAGTGTCTGCTTACGGGACATCGCCGAGGTCTGATCCTCCCTCGGTTTCGCGGACACCTCTGATACGCTGTGGCTGAGTGGGGAAGGTGTCGGATGGCGAAGACGAGACGAGAGTTCACGCCCGAGTTCAAACGCGAAGCGGTCGCCCTGCTGGAGAGCAGTGGCCGGCCGCAGAGGCAGGTCGCGGCCGAGTCTCGGGATCCAGCCCTCGATGTTGCGGCAGTGGCGTGCCCCGCTGAACGGGGCCTCGCCCCGGCCGCGGCCGGCAGGATCGACGGGGATTTCGCCACCCAGCCCGGTCGCCTCGCCGTCCGATCAGGCCGCCGAGATCGCCCGCCTGCGGCGTGCGCTCGACCGCACGCGCCTGGAGCGCGCCGTGCTAAAAAAGCCATCGGCATCTTCGCGGAGATGCCCAAGTGACCTTCGCCTTCACAATGCTCCGATGGACAGCTTCTTTCATACCCTCAAGGTCGAACTCGTCCGTCAGCGACGATGGGCAACGCGAGATGAGGCGCGGCGCGAGCTGTTCGCCTACATCGAGGGCTACTACAATCGGCAGCGTATCCACTCGGCGCTCGGCTATCTCACGCCCGAGCAGGCTGAACAAAACGCGCGCTAAACTCCCCGTGCTCGCGAAATCAGGGGAGAATCAGTTTCTACCCAGCAGGACGTTCCGCAGCACGACCGCGTCGTTGTGGGTCTCGTCATGGGCCGAATAGACCAGCGTCACTGGGCCGTGCCGCGCAAGCGAGCGCAAGCTGCTCAGCAACTCGGGTCTGTGATCCAGTTCGTCCCGATAGCGCTGCTGGAATTCGTCCCAACGAGCCGGATCATGACCGAACCAGGTGCGCAACTCGGCGCTGGGGGCGACGTCCTTCATCCATTTATCCAGCGCTGCGTCTCTCTTTGAGACCCCTCGTGGCCACAGCCTGTCGACCAGAATCCGCGCGCCATCATCTGGCTCCGCTGGTTCATACGCCCGCTTCAGCTTGATATTGGCTGCTGGAATGCTCGTGCTCATCGGCTGGCCTGTCGCCCATCGCCCATGCACGTCACTCCGGGGCTAGTGACCGCAGCGGAGAAGCGAGTGATCGACGCGGATTGGCGCACGCTCAAAGGCTCCTGACGTGCGCGCGTGGAACGCCGTCGCGGCGCAGCAGTTCCCATCACGACGCGACGTTTTGGGCGGCTATCCGCGAGCATCAGACGCACGACGGCGTGCCGGTTCGCACCGCGCGCTCGACCTGGATCCGACGGGCTGCGCAACGGACCCGAGGGGTAGGTGATGATGATTGTTCAGTCGTCAGATGAGGTCCCGCACTTCACCCTGCTCAAGCGGTTCCCTGTACCGAAGAACTTCAAGGTGGCGCCTCAATCCCGGATCAGGCGGGGCAGGACGTGGCCCGCGCCGGCCAACGCAAAACGGGTGAAGGCCTTCGAGATTTACCGGTACGATCCCGAATCCGGCGAGCATCCCCGCATCGACACCTTCGAGGTGGATGTCGACGATTGCGGCGCGATGGTCCTCGACGCGCTCATCTGGATCAAGAACAAGGTCGATCCCACTCTGACGTTTCGCCGGTCATGCCGCGAGGGCGTCTGCGGCTCCTGCGCCATGAACATGGATGGCACGAACTGGCTCGCCTGCACGAGGTTCATCTCCGATCTCGGCGACCCGGTCAGGGTCTACCCGCTGGCAAGCCGGAGCATCATCAAGGACCTGGTCCCCGACCTCACCCACCTCGCCGCTCAATACGAGATGATCGAGCCCTGGCTTCATGCTGACACGCCCGAGCCGGAGAAGGAGCGACTTCAGTCGCCTGAGGAGCGGGCTCAGCTTGATGGCTACTATGAGTGCATTCTCTGCTTCTGCTGCACCTCGGCCTGTCCGAGCCATTGGTGGAATCCCGGACGCTTCTTGGGCCCGGCGGCTCTCCTGCAGGCCTGGCGATGGCTGACGGACAGCCGTGATGAAGCGACCGAGCATCGTCTCGATGTTCTCGAAGACCCGTTTCGGCTTTACCGTTGCCACACGATCCTGAACTGCACCCGGACCTGCCCCAAAGGCCTCAACCCAGGCAAGGCGATCGCCGAGGTCAAGAAGAAGATGATCGAACGGCGGAGCTGACCGAAGCGCGCGAGCGCTTTTGACAAGGCCTCCGCGTGAAAGGACGGAGCATCCTATGGCAACGGATTATGACCGGCGCCGACCTACGCGCGCCCGCCCCAGCCTGACGGCGCAGGAACTCAAGGGTACGACCGACAGCGGCCGCACCGCCGATAAGGTCGATTTTGCCGATCCGGCTGCCGCTCCGCTGGGCATCGACGATGAAGCTGCCGGAACTCCGGACACGCCGCGCCGGGTCGCCGCCGCGATGCGGCAGGAACTGGAGGGCGGCTCTGGTGAAAAGGGGAGAGGCGGCCGCTCGCCAGCCGTCGCGGCGCGGCCTCGGCCGGTTTCGCCCAACATCCAGATCTATCGCCCACAACTGACCTCGGTGCTCTCGATCGCCAATCGGATCACGGGTGTCTTCCTGGCCCTTGGCGCCCTCGGCCTAGTCGCCTGGCTTGCTGCCGGCGCCTCAGGACCGCATGCCTACGCGAATGTGCATGCCGCCTTCACCTCCTTGGGCGGGCAACTCATCCTGTTCGGATTCACGTTCGTCTTCTTCCTCCATTTCTGCGGTGGGATCCGGCATTTGGTGTGGGACACCGTGCGCGGATTCGAGGCTCCGCTCGATCTATCTGGGAGGCTGGATCGTGGTCGCCGCTAGCGTGGTGCTCACCGTGACTGCCTGGATCGTCAGCGGATTCATGGGGGTCTAAAGGTCATGGCACGAGCAAGCACGCGATCGCCGCTCGCCAGTGCGAGGGGGCTTGGATCTGCGAAATCGGGAGTAGAGCATTGGTGGGCGGAGCGCGTTTCCGCCGTGGCCCTCGTGCCGCTCACGCTCTGGTTCGTGGCTTCGATCATTGCCCACACGGGCCGCGACTATGCCAGCTTCGTCATGTGGCTGCGGACCCCAGCCGTCATGATCCTGATGGTTCTGCTCCTCATTGCACTGTTTCATCACACGGCGCTCGGATTGCAGGTGGTCATTGAAGACTACGTTCACACCGAGGCCAAGTTCGTAGCAACCATCGCGGTGCGCCTCAGCTGTATTGCACTCGCTGTCGTGGGCATTGTCTCTGTCGCCCGGATCGGGCTGGCTTTGTGAAACGCCCGCCGCGGACGAGTCCGACCGAGAGGCCTAGGACGGGCCACATGAGGCTATCGGCCCCGGCTGCCTCCTCAGTGCGCTTCGTCAACTCTCGGCCGCATGACGATGGGTGCGCACCAACGCGCGAATAACAGGACAGCCGTGATCCAGAGCGCGGCCGCGACCATTAGCAACCAGGACGCCGCTGTGGAGGTGAAGGCTGCCGCGATCCTCGCCACGGCCGAGAGATTGACCAGGGCGTAGATCAGGGCGGTCAACCAGTCGGCGGTCAGCGCACGCCCGATATGGCCCCGGCAGACCCGGGTCATGACCGCCAGCACCATGGTCCCGACGGTTCCCGCGGCCGAAGCATGGACAGCCGCTGTCTGCGGAATGGCCGCCGTCACGGCCGAGAGGCCGAGCATCGAAGCGCCGACCGCCATCCACAGATAACCAAGGTGCTGCTCTCCCGAGTTCGCGGACGCCGTTGTCACAATCTCAATGATAGCCGACGTTCATGACATAATCTCGCAGAAGAGCCTCCTCGTTCGCGACCTCGCTGAGAGCCTGTTTGACAACTCACTGATCATCCTTGCCTTCCCCCTCTTCTCCGGGGTGCTTGGGATGGCCGTCGCAACGATGCCGGTAGCGGGCGGCCGCCAAAATCAATCACGGATGTTCGGATGACGTTCCCGGCACTGTCGACAATCAGAGACAAGCGCCGGCTCGCCGAAAAGAAGGTCAGCCGATGCCGGCCGGCGTCCTCATCGGTCCCGCGCTCATGCTGGCCCGTGATCCTGCCCTCGCGCATGCCCGCTTGGACGAGCGCAGGCTCGATCCCGAGCCCCTGGGCGATTATGATCGCGTCGATCTGGACGGCACCGTCTTCGAACTCGATTGCCAGCATGCCCTGAGCATAGCCCGATTGGCGTCGAGTGGAACCCTTGTCCGTGGTGGAAGCGGCCTGGAAATGGGAGGTGACGAATGGCGGTACATCATGCTGGGCCAGGAGAAGTGGTGGACCTGCAGCCCCTCGGGGGCAGCCTGCGCGAAAGCCGCACCACGGCGATCGTGAAGTCCGACGCCTTCGAAGTTGTCCGCCTGATCGTTCCGGCGGGCAGGGAGATACCGCCCCATCAGGTTTCCGGAAACATCACGCTTCATTGCCTCGAAGGGCGTGTGCTGCTCGGCCTCGCCGGGGGCACTCTGGAACTCTCGGCTGGCCAGTGGGTCTATCTGGATGGTGGCGCCAGGCATTCTGTGAAGGGCGTCGAGGACTCATCCCTGCTCCTCACCATCCTGTTGAATCGCTGAGAGCCCGTTTGGCGTTTCAGGGATCGCCTTGGCGGGCGGAGCGGCGTCAAGGCTGGTATGCTTAGGCGGCTCGCCGGAGCACCATCGTCAGGTCAGACGAGTCGCGCTTAGTTGTCCTGGCGATCTTGGCGATCCAGCCGCGGCTCTGCTCGGCCAAGCGCCAGAGCTTGAATCTAGGATCAGCCCAGATTGGCGTAGATCCAGATCAGCCGGGCCCGACCGCCGGCGCCCTCGCGGCCAGTTTTGGGCCGAGACCCAGGCAATGAGCCAGCACTGCTCGACCAGGCTCGAGACGGCGGACGCGGTCGCCGGCAGGCTGGCAGTCCGGGGCGGTAGTTCGTGCAGGTTCTCGCCGACGCGGGTCATCGCGATCTGCTGACCCGACGAAACCCTGGCGCCGTCGGTCACGAGCCAATACTTGAGGATAGCTTGCGCCCTCTCTCCGAGGCCCGCAGGTCTCTCCTAAGGACAAGGATGCCGCTGGCCGTCGTAGCCGAGATAGGTCCCCGAAGCGGGGTCGTACGAGCGGTAGCGCTGCTGACAGTAGGCGACGGCTTCGCTCGCTGCGGGAGCCTCGCCAGCTACAGGAGCTTCGGGATAGGCGTAGGTCGTCGGCGCGTAGCTGTCATCGTATCCAGGGTAGCCGTAGCCAGGGTAGCCGTAGCCAAGACCACCCGCAGCCAAGCCGAGGCCGACCCCCGCGGCAGCCGCCCTGACTCCGTAGCCATAGCCGCGCCCGTAGCCGTACCCCCGCCCGTAGCCATAGCCTGGCCGCACGCCGGGGTAGCGGCCGATGCCTCCGGCGACAGCGCCTCCGCGGTACCCGCCTCGAAAGCCTCCTCCAACATGCGCGCCGCCGGCTCGAAAGCCACCAGCATGGAGTCCGCCGGCTGCGCGCCCGCCACCGGCACGGAAGCCTCCGCGCGCATCGGCTGATGCGGGAACCATGGCCAGCGCACCGATCATCCCGGTGATGGCAAGCAGCATTTTGTTCATGACAGGCCTCCCCTGCTCAAGATATTGGCGACGAATCGCTCAGTCAGATGGCACGAACACACTTTGATCGAGCCAGAGGCGCCAGTCCTTGATCTCGCTCAAAATCCTTTTTTGAGGAACGAGTTTCCCGTTCAGCTCGACCTATCTCATTTGATACACACATATGCTGACATTGCGGTCATCCTTAAATCAACGCTGAGGCACGGACTCTCTCGGAGCATCGACGCGATGGCTCCGGCGACGATACGTCGATCACGTGGCGCAGCGACGAGCAGCGGCAGGGCCGCGCCGGCCGTGAAGATCACCGTCAAGGTCAGCGCCGCCTTGACGGGGCGCGCCGTGGTGATCTCGGAGATGCCGAGCTCGTTCCGGGCATGGGCGGTCAACGCGTTCTTGGCCATGAGCTGATCGGCAACCTGCAGTCCCTACATTGCCGCGCCCACGGTGATTGCAGTGACCGATGGCTGCAGGTCTGCTGCTGCATCGAGAGCAGATCTCTAGTGGAATGATGACGGAGGTCCGCAGATGGCGCGATCCGGGCCCGGAACCCTCGCTGATGAAACGTCCGCTTCTGATAAGCCGCCAGAGTCGGCCGAGTGGCGGCAATGAGCGCAATCCGGCCCGGCACATTGGGTGGGCTCGGCGACCTTAAGGCCGACGAGCCCGACAGTCAGATCTCGGTTCCTTCCGCGAGGATGAGGGCGTCCTCGACGTCCACACCGAGGTAGCGCACCGTGCTCTCGATCTTCGTGTGCCCCAGCAGGATCTGCACCGCGCGCAGGTTGCCAGTCCGCCTGTAGATCAGCGACGCCTTCGTCCGCCGCAGCGAGTGCGTCCCGTAATCCTCTCGCCTCAGTCCGATGCCGGTCACCCACTCATCCACAAGCCGAGCATACTGCCGCGTGCTGATGTGCGCCGCGTGGTCGCCCCTGCTGGGAATGGCGAACTCGTCGAGCGCACCACTTCGGCACTCCAGCCAAGCGAGAAGACTGGTGCGGGCCGGCTCCAGCAGCTCGAACTGCACCGGCCGTCCGGTCTTGCGCTGGACGGCGGTCGCTCGTGAGCGGACGCGACCGCCGCTCACGAGGTCGCCGATCCTGAGCTTGACGATGTCGCAGCGACGCAGCTTTCTGTCGATGGCCAAGTCGAACAGGGCTCGATCACGCACACGCCGCTCGCCGTCAAGCCAGAAGCGGATGGCCCAGACCTGCTGCGGTTTGAGGGCTCGTTTGGCGCCGAGTTTGCGACCTGCGTTCCAGGGGCGGCGATCCTTGAAGGCTGGATCGTGTTCTGAATGTCCCATCGCTCTTCTCCCAACCGGTCCATGCCGGCAGGCAGAAGAAGGACGCTCGAAGCGGAGCTGGTGTAGGGATCAACTCAACAGGGAAGGTGCGTCGGAGCAGCTCTGGGTGACGGATGGACTGCAATTTTCCCGTCTCTCACTCTCGGAATGACTGCTCGCCAGCCGTCTGGCCGTCCCCAAGCGACACCGCTTGGCCGAAAGCGGCTCGTCAGCTTCGAGGCTTGGGTGGTGAATAAACGGACGTGCGGCGCGGCTGATTGCTGACGATGTCGGAAACACAGTTTGGCGCGTCAATGCAGCCCCTTCGGATTCGGCCGCCGTGACGCCTTCGCATTAAGCCCGTCCTATTCAAGGCTGTCGCCGAGATGACTGCGGCTGCCTCGTCGAGCCGGATGGTGTATTCTTGTACAACAAATTTTTTGTCAATGATCAATCCGGTTTCGTTTGACACATGTGGCGTTAAGCTAAAATCATGAAATTAAGCCATTGATCGGCGGCAACGTACTTGTATTCGGGAATACGTCACGTGCCAGGACCTGTGCCGACACGCCGAAGAGATCGGCAGCAATGCCCTTTGCTACCGCCCTGACATCTGTCGTCGGCTTTAGATCCCGCCCCTCGTGAAGTGCCTTGATCGATAGCCCTGGCCAGTCCGTGATGACACGGCCACCGCGTGTGGCGCCTCCCACCAGAAGGGCCACTGTCCCGGTGCCATGATCTGTGCCGACCGTTCCATTGACCCGCGCGGTTCGCCCAAACTCCGTCACAATCAGAATGGCGGTATCAGCCCAACGCGGCTTCAGGATCTCTTCGATCCCCGCCAGCGCTCCATCAAGACCTCCGAGCAAACCTGCAAGCCGGCCTGTCGCGCCGCCCTCGTTTGCATGCGTGTCCCATCCCTCAAGCGCGAGGGCCGCGATCCGCGGTCCACCGTCGGCCACCATCAACCGCGCAGCACCCTCCGCCATCCGTCGCATACCGGCCGGACCAGCCATGCCGGGTCCGCCCGAACGCGCCGGGCCCATTGCCCCGGCGACTGCAAGCTGCTCGGTTTCAAGCCCTTGTGCCAGCGCTACGCCGAGCATGGGATCGCGCTCCCCGTAGAGGCTGAGCAAGCGCTGCGCGAGATCATCGCCAGCGCGTGGGACAAGCGGCGGTGCCCAACCCAGAACGGGTGCGGTTCCGCGTAGGATAAGCGGCGCGGTGGTGCCAACGGCCAAAGCTCCGGCCGGCGCGATGCGCTCGCCCTGGGGCAGCACCTGAAGCAAACGGTTGAGCCAGCCGCTCTGGGTTTGACCCGGTCCGGGCTGTCCACTTTCCAGCACGTCCTGGCCGTCGAAATGCGAGCGTTCGCGATAACCCGTGGCGACTGCATGGATGACGGTGGCTTGCCCGGCAGCGTAGAGCCGCGCGAAGTTCGGCATGGCCGGATGCAGAGCGAAGAAGCCGTCGAGGGGTAGAGCCGCGTCCGGTCCCTCGCGCGTGAGAGCAATACCGGCCCGCAGTGCCGCATAGTCCGGGTCTCCGAGTGGTGCGGCCGCGGAGAGCCCGTCGAGGGCCCCGCGCAGCACGACCACCATGAATCGTGCGTCGCGGCTGCCGGGAGCCGCATAGGCTGTTCGCGGAACAAAGCTCCAGGCGAACAGAGCCCCAGCTGAGCCGAGCACGGCGCGACGCGACGGATTGCTTTCACAAAGCACTGACATTGGGCTTACCGTCTCTGGAACTCTGGCGACATCAGGAGGAGCGCCATGGCCTGCGGACGGCTCTCAGCCCGAAGAACGGCGGCGCGGGTCTCCCGCGAGGCAGATGCGCCGAGCACACTCTCAAGAAAGGCCGCAGGCTCTTGGACTGAAACAGCTTGGCCGAAGCGAGCAGCGATATCGAGCCGGGCCTTCATGCCCTCAGGGAGGCCCAGTCCACAGCTCGATCAGAATACCCGTTCGGGCCGGGCGGAGCCCAGAAGGGTTGCCCTAGCACTGCAAGTCCACCCATCATCTTGACGGGATCCGGCTCGACGGCGAATGCCCGCATTGACGCCACCAGGAACTCCTGCGGTGAGCGAACCTTCACCGCCTCTGGCGACCAAGCTTCTGGCGCCTCAATCAGTGCCGAAGAGACGCGAGCGAGATCGCCGTCAGTTTCAAGAAAGGTCTGGACGAGCTTGACCACAAGTGCCTTTGGCGGTTCATCGGCCACGAAGCATCGGGCCAGCTTCGTCGCGATGTGCTCGGCCGTAGCTGGACGGCGAGCCAGATCCAGTAGGGCCATGCGGACCTGTTCGGGGCCAGCATTGGGATAACTCTTGCCGAGCAGGGTCAGTGCACCAGGCTCATGGGCCGCGGGGTGATAGACTGTGCTGCCAGGGAGGTCGGCCGCATTCGCTTCCCGCGCAATGGTCCAGCCAGTGAGGATCCGGGCGAGATTGGTGACATCGTCCTGCGTGTAACCGCTACCGACACCGAGGGTGTGGAGTTCAAGGATTTCGCGGCCGAGGTTTTCGTTGAGGCCCTTGCCCTTCCGTGCACCGGCAGGTGAGTTCGGGCCGACGGAAGCGACGTTGTCGAGGTAGATCAGCATGGCCGGGTGAAGTTCGGCCGCGAGCAGCATGTCACTGAAGCGTCCGAGCACGTGAGGCCGGATCGCTTCGCGCTCGAAGGCACCCGTTGTGGCTCGCAAGCGCGGCCCTTTTGCCGCCGAGACTGTGAAGTGGTTGGCCCAGAACCACACCAGCCGCTCGACGAAGCCGATAGACACCTCGCGCGCGATGGCGAGACGCGCGGAGACCTCTGCTCGGTAGAGGCGCTGGGCGACCGGACGTGCTGTCACAGCCTCTTTCGGCAACCCAGCGGGAGTATTGACCCGCGCGGGAAAGCGAGGAGAGGATGGCGAGTCGCCCGCCATCGGCGAACCCGTCTCTTCGGGTTTGCCGACAGCGATCACGGCTCCGTCCGGCTTGGCCGCACGGGCGAGGCGGCGAGCCTGGAACTCCGCTTGTACCAGGCTCAAGATCGCGGGTGTTGTGATGAGATCGGGGCTGACGGGCGTCGCGACAGTCCCAGCCTTGAGCCTCGTGACGCAGGAGTTCAAGGCCATCCGCATTCCGGCTCAGATCGCCTGGGCGCGGCCCCAAGCCGAAGCGTGCAAAGGCCAAAGCGGCGCGACCAAGCTCGACGGACATGCTGCGGTCTCTCTGCTCCGCTCAGGCATGAATGGAACGCGGATAGCTGGGTTAAGAGGCGGGCGTCCTCGAACCCAGCCGCCGCCTAGAAGCGGCAGAAGCGACGCGGCCCAAAGGGCGTCGGCCGAATGAAGCAACGCCGCACGTAGTACGGCCCTGGGCCGTAGAACCGGCGCGGGCCATAGAACGGGCGGCAGCCCCCATAAGGCCCTCGGAAGAAACCGGGCCCACAGCCCTGAGCGACGAGCGTGATCGGGGCGTCAGCCTGCAGCACCCCCGAGGAGAGCGGTGCGAGTGGAGCGGCCTGCGCTGCCGGTGCCAGGGCGATGCCGGTGATCAGCAACGCTGCCGTAGCGGCAAGCTTTGAGGGCATGTGCATCATGTTTCTCTCGGCACGAATAGATCAGCACAGTCACGGGAAGAGAGGAGCAGGCCGGCTGAATGCGAAGAACTTCCAGACGCGTCCTGAACCACCTCGTGCCCGTAGAAAATCCGTGTCCTGGTTTTCGCGGATGTGACAGCAGCGGCGGCTTTCGTATCAATTTGTAACAGGACGGCTTCGGCGATTGCCGCCGCTTGCGCGCGCCGTATGCTTCCTGTCATGCCGTCCGAGCCAAGCATCTACGTCGTCGAGGACGATCCTGAGATCCGCGTCCTCCTGGCAGATTTTCTGACGCGGGAAGGTTTTCGCGTGGAGACGGCCGACTGTGGCGCAGCCCTCGACCGTCTTGTCGAGCGTTCGGGACGTCCGGATTTGTTGGTGCTCGACTGGATGTTGCCGCGCGAAGATGGCCTTTCCATCTGCCGCCGGATCCACGACAGCGGCGGCGCAGCCATCATCATGCTGACCGCCAAGGGCGAGGAGGTCGACCGGATTCTCGGTTTGGAGATGGGCGCGGACGATTACGTGGCCAAGCCCTTTAGCCCCCGAGAGGCTCCTGGCCCGGATCCGAGCTGTGCTCCGTCGGGCTACGCGTTCACCCGAGGTGCCCACGTCTCAGCGGTTCAGCGTGGCAAACCTCATCGTCGACATGGATAGCCGAGAGGTTACAGCCGGCGAGGCAGGCGCCCAGGTGGCGCTCACGAGTGCCGAGTTCGAATTGCTGAAATGCTTCGTCACGCGACCACAACGTGTCCTGACGCGCGATCAGCTGCTCGATTGGACACGCGGTCGGGTGGCCGACGTGTTCGACCGCACGATCGACGTCCAAGTGAGCCGGCTGCGCCGCAAGCTCGAAGGGCATGGCGGTTCCTCGGGCGACCTGATCAAGACCGTGCGCAACGCAGGCTACATTCTCGCCGCGCCGGTCCGAAGGTTGTGACGGTCCATGGATCGGCTCGGCTTCATCGGACGGATCATGCTGATCCTGATGTGCGCACTGTTCGCGCTCGTCCTGCTGACGATCGGCCTCAACCGCTGGCAGCGAACCGCGGTGGAGGCACCGGCCCGGCCAACCTTGCTTGATCACGCCAGTGCGATCGTTGCTGTCGTGCGCCGGATACCACGGGACGAGTATGCTTCGCTCGTGCAGGCTCTCAGCGGGACGGGCTTCCGGATCACGATCACGGACAGTGCGCCGACAAACCCCGGCGAATTGGTGCGGGCGCCCTGGTTCGAGAAGCGGCTGAAGGACAAGCTCGGGGAACCTCCAGCGGATATCGAGGCCTATCGAGTCGGATACCCCAGCAGACAGGCCTTTTTGAGTGGCCGCGGCGGGCGCATTGCGCGTGTGGTCGCAAGCCTGCCGGCGGGACAGTTCCTCGTCATCGATGCGCCCGGCCGGGCGAACATACTGCCCGCGCGCATCTTAGGCCTGCCGCCTGGCTTCTGGGTTGGCATCCTCGGGTTCGGCGTCGCCGGCCTGGCACTGCTGGCGGCTCTAAGGGAGGCCCGGCCGCTCCGCCAACTGACGCGCTCGGTCAGCGGTTTTGACGGAGCGCGCCCAGAAGCTCCTGTTCCCGAACTGGGCGCTCCGGACATCCGGGGACTTGTCCGGGCCGTCAACGGCATGCAGGCCCGCATCGCAACGCTGTTGCAGGAGCGCTCATTTCTGATCGGAGCAATCTCGCATGATCTCAAGACCTACCTGACGCGCCTGCGTCTGCGAGCGGAGGCCGTTGAGGATCAGGATCGCCGCGACCGGATGATCCGCGACCTCGACGAGATGGGTGATTTGCTCGACACATCTCTCGCTTTTGCGCGGGGGACAACCGTGTCGCAGCAGCGCCGGAGGTTCGATATGGCCGACCTTGTTGCCGTCGAAGTCGCTGAGCGCGCGGCCTCAGGTTGCCCGGTTCGCCTGATCGAGGATGATGGAAAGCCGATCCTTATCGAAGGGGATCCTGTCGCTCTGCGGCGGGTGATTGCCAATCTCATCGAGAACGCGATCAAGTTCGGACGCTCGTCCGTAGAGGTTAGGATCGAACAGGGACCGGAGATTTGCCGTGTTCTCGTGGATGACGACGGTCCCGGCATTCGTGAGGAGGACCGTGCCGCTATTTTTACCCCCTTCTATCGTGCGGATGCATCGCGCAGCCGCGAGCATGGAGGAACAGGTCTCGGCCTCGCCATTGCAAAGCAGATCATCGATGCGCATGGCGGGATGATCATAGCCTGTAGGAGCGCGCTCGGCGGCGCCTGCCTTGATATCAGACTGCCGTTGGATGGTCCGCGATAACAGTGCTTTCTCACTAATGATTCAGAAAAATGGTATTTGCTGGGAGCGGCGGCGTAAACTGGAACACCTTCTTTGGATCTGTGCCAGAAATTGCCGCTGACGCAGTAAGGAGAGCCGCCTGAGATAGGCATGAACCTTCTTCATGTCGAATTGGCCATCGGCACCCTTCGCAGTGAGCGGGCCGTCAGCCGGTAACGCCCAAGCTGCCGACGCGATCTCCGACCACTTCCGGTTCGGCGGGCGGCCTATGCGGCCTCGTAGAGGCACTCCAGCCCCGGCATCAAGGCCTGATGCCCGACACGGTCGTGGTCTGCGACGGAGCCGGCCAGTTCCGGGTCGTCCCGCACGCGCTGTGCTGGGTTCATGCCGAGCGCCCCGTCCACACGCTGATCCCGACGACCAGCGGCTCAGCGCAAAGCCATCGCGCTCACCCACACCCTGATCTGGTGGTTCTACGCCGACCTGAAGGCCTGAGCCCGCGCCCCTTGTCCCAAGCGAGCCCGCACCCTGCGCGCCCGCTTCGACCGGATCTTCACACGCGCGACCGGCGCAGTGATGCTCGACCGGCTGCTCGGCCGCTTGCAGCGGCACAAAGCCGCCATTCCGCGTGCTGGAGCGGCCCGAGATCCCGCTCCACGCCAACGGCTCGGAGAACGACATCCGCGCTTGCGTGACCAAGCGGAAGATCTCCGGCGGGACCATGAGCGAGGCCGGCCGCACCGCCCGCGACGTCATGCTCGGCCTGATGAAGACCTGCGCCAAGCTCGGCGTCTCGTTCTTCCGCTACCTCGGCGGCCGCCTCGGGATCCCAGACAGTGACGCGATCCCGCCCTTACCAGACCTCGTCAGAAACGCCGTTACAGTTTGACCACCCGGCAATCTGCCCCGGTTACCTGGATCGGCGTCGAACCCCTATGCCGATCCATAACCCGAAACCTCTGTGGCCGCGGCGTCCGCTTTCGGGATGCGTTCAAGGGTAACTGAGCGGCGGCAATGGGCGCAAAGCCGAATGTCCGGTCCTGCGGGCGATGGCAGTTCGGCATGACGTAGTCCGGCCGAAAGCGGCTTGGCTGCTCTCGGCATGCAAACCGAAGAAGCGGCCCTTCCTTACGGCTCAGGCAGTTGTCTCAAGGTGACCGGAAGCCGCCGCTTGAGCCGACGCCCGTCAAGGTTCGGAACGAGAGGGGACTAGGCATTCAAGCCAGGCGACTGCAACGGACTGCTTCGCCATCGGGAATGGACGTTCGCGGACCGGGCGTGAGGAAGCATCCTACACCCGGCTGGTGAGATCTTACGGCCCGGAATAGCCGAGCGCCTCGGCCGCCTTGCGCAGAGCGCCATTGCGGCGACAGCGTACGCCAGCCGCGTGGTCGCCGACGAAGCCGAGCGCCTCGGCCGTCACCGTCGTGTCTTAGTAGACTGTTGACAAACTGGCACCGCAGACAGCTGGGATCCGTTCTGCAGCGGGCAGGTCAACCTGATACTCAGCCCACTTCACCCCGCCCGGCTCTGCCGCGGCGGCCCTTTCCGTGTGCGCCCCTCGCTTCTAACCGACCACCAGGCAGATCAGCAGGATGGCCACGACCGCACCCACGACCGCAATGCCGAGCAGGATTAGGCTGCTGAGTTGGTGGCCAGCGGAAAGGCCAGCGCCGGCGCGGGGCTCAGATCGCGCGGCTGCCCAACGCTGGCGCGCTGTCCAGGCGCCTGTGGTGCCCGTGGGCAGCGGGCGCCCACAAGGTGCACAGAGCGGCCGCTCGCTGGGGCTGGGACGGCTTCCTGGGCCTGCTGATACGCTTGGGCGCGGGCTGCACGGTGCCAGCATTGAGGGTGATGCCGGCGGCAGCAAACAGGCCGAGGTCGGGCATGGTGGTTCGGTGCTCCCGTGCGCTCCCCCGTCCCGTGAGCAGATCGGGACGGGGCCGAGCGGCCGATCCTCGCAAGGGAGGCCATGATGGATGAGCCAGACCAGAAGCTCTCGGACGAAGAGCTCGACCGGCTGGCGCGCAAGCTGTTCGCGGAGGTTCGGGCCGAGAGCGATGAGGCGAAGGCGGGCAGGGCCCTTGAGACCGCCGGGGAGGTGGCTGGAGAGGTGATCCCCGGGCTGCCCGACCGGCTTCTGGGCGCCGGCGACGACGACAGCAGCGACTGAGGCGCCTACGACTTGCGGCGCTGCTTACCACCGAGCTGACCGGCAAGTGGTCCGACCACGTGATGCGGGGCGCCAGCCGGATGCTTGTCGAGCGGCACGGTGAAGGGGGGCGAATTCGGGGAGACCTGCCGGCCCGACCAGAACGGTCAGAGATATCCTTGCTTCCGGCTCCCGAAGCGCGAGGTGATGATCCTCGTCACCGGCTACTCGGTACCGTTGCGCGCAGCACATATTGATATCAGCGATATCGACTATCGACGGCATCTGTTTGGATAATGGTGCGATGCGGCGCACATAACCCCTCGAAGCCGGGATCAATCCCGAAATGCACGAGGGATCAACACCATGACCATTCGCACCGTCATCCTCGCCGCCCTTGCCGTCGTTCCCACCATCGGCTCTGTGATGGCAGACGAGCGCATCAACATCACGCCTCCGATCTACCGCGAGCAGGCTCACGCGACGGCCGCCGTTCGCTCGGTTTCCGAGCTGGCGACAACCCCGCGCCTCGTCCCGGCGGCCGAACTGTCCCGGACCGTCGCCAACATCACTGAACCGGAGGTAACCGGGTCACTGGCTCGCTAATCGTGCGGGCGAACATCTGCCGGGCCTAGATTGGCCCGGCAGAGAAGCAGATCGAGCGCGTCCACCGCAGCAGTCAGGTAGCTGTAGTATGCGGTGACCGGCCTAAGATGCTTGGATTGTGTCAGATAGCGGACGTAAAAACTTGAATCTTGCTCCGAAATCTCGAGAGCCGCTTGACTCTATGAACAAATTGACTCGTTCGTGCGCTTGCATCGCGAAGGAGCGCTATATGAACGAGAATACGACTACAGCGACGAGTAATGGCATAGAACGGACCGCCGACATCGTGGCAGCCTACGTGTCGAGCAACAGCGTTCCGGTCGCGGAGCTGCCGAACTTGATTTCTGGCATCCACTCCGCACTCTCCAGCCTCGGCCAGGGTGGCGCATCCGAGGCGCCGGCAATCGAAAAACTCACCCCAGCTCAGATCCGGAAGTCGATCACGCCGGATGCGCTGATCAGCTTCATCGACGGCAAGCCGTACAAGACGCTGAAGCGGCACCTGAGTACGCATGGCCTGACCTTCCAGGAATATCGAGAGCGCTTCGGCCTGCCTCGGGTTTACCCCTCGGTGGCCGCCAGCTACTCTGAGCAGCGCTCCGCTATGGCTAGGAGCATCGGGCTGGGCCAGAAGGCGGCAGCCAAGGCGGCGACCAAGACCGAGGCCGTCACCGAGGCCCCGAAGAAGCGCGGGCGCAAGAAGGCTGCCTGAGGCCGCTCGGCGAACTCGGGGGTGCGCCGGTCGTCAAGGTTGATGACCTCGGCGACGGCGCCGCGGACTGCGGCCTTCATCGGCTCTTGCCCGCGCTCGAGCCTCTCATCAGAGCGTGCGGCGGATCACGCCAAGATCGGCCGCCTCAGCGTCGCGCAGCTGCCGGGCCTCGTGGATCGGGTTGCGGGTCAGGCGGAGGTCGGTAACGGTAGGGATATTCCCGGCCGGAACATCCCTCTTGCCGTGGCCGCCGTGCCCCTGGACCTCGCCCCGCTGCTGCGTGGCGTCGTACTTGTGGGCGGCTTAGACGGTCATTGTTGCGTCAAAGCTGAGATTTCAAGGCGCAAGCAGGGTTGGCGCAACCATTAAGTTGCTTGCAGCATTAATTGGGCCGAGCCTCCGGTTAGTGGGAGTGGCAATGGCCAATGTTTACATTGAGGCGCGCCCTAAGGGACGCCCTGAGGGATCGCCCATCGAAGATTATGTGGTCGAGGACCATGCCGACCATGTGTTGCACACCTCCAAGATCCAGAAAGAGGCGATCGATTGGGCGAAGAGCAAGGGTCACAGCCCCCTTGTCGCTCGTGTGCGACATCTGAACGACAAGAAGAAGCCTGATCACTGGAGGTCGGCGTAGGGCCGCGGTCGTGAGCGCCGCAGCGAAGCGCTCCAGCGCCGCAGCTTGGCCGGCGCGGCCGCAGGGGCGTGACCGGCCGTCCGCATGGCGGCGAACTGCTACTGCCAGTGATGCGTGGCGGCGTTGGCGCGGATCCAGCCAGGCGCCAGGATGTCGCCGCGCTCGGTGATGATCCAGGGCTTCGCGTTCTCCGTCCGGATCGCCTTGGCCGCGGCGGTCAGGGCTGCGCGCAGGGTCGGAAAACTGCGCGCGTCGGCCGTGTGGGCCGGGGCGTGGCCGGGCCAGAGGGTCAGTTCGGCGGGCCTGTCGAGGTCGATGAGCGTCATGAATGCGCGTTCGCTTGTGGCGGGGGCGGCCCTATGCCGGAGGCCTGCTGCGGCCGGTAGATGGCGGCGCGCCCGGTTCGTGAGCAGGCCCATGCACGCCCACCTCTTGCGGGACGAGGGGCGGGGCCTAGCCCCGGCTTAGGCGGTTTTCGGCCCCGGCCGCGGCACGCGCACTTCAACCGTCTGTCCGGTCAGGGGATTGAGGATCAGCATGGCTGCGCGTCTCCGGCGGGTGTGCCGGTAGAACGTCGGCCGAAGGCGGCCGGATCACGGCGTCCCATGCAATTGCGTACACTCGGTTAACTGTCCGTTTACCGTGGCGCCGACCGGGTTAATGCGCCCAGATGCCGTCCAGGATCGGCTCTCAATCAACCGCACCGGCGACGCGCACGACCATGCGGCCTCCGTCGTTCTGGGAGGCCGTCACGGCTTGGTCGAGTTGCAGGCGCGTTATGCCGTCCGCCAGCGCCACGAGTCCGGCGAGCAGCAGTCCGATGAAGGCGCCGCGGACGAGGATGGAGCGATTGAGCATGGGGAGCGCCTTGGGGACGCACGCACCGTAGCTGAGCCGTTAGGCGCAGGCTGCCGCGCTGCGGCAACACGGGCACAAAAAGCGAACGGATCCACAGCAGGTGCTGCGATCGACACACACCCCAGTACACCCTCGGTACCGGTCAGCACGACGAGCAGGACCAAGCCCCGGATGTGGGCCGCCCGACTACTCATCGTGAGATGTGTCGGCCCTGCTGCGACCCCACGGCCTCCCCGCGGGGCAGGCCTGGGCTCGGGGCCGTGCCAAGGGCCTGGGTAATGCCGGCGCCTCAACGCCCGTCCGGCTCGTCCCGCTCAGACAGGGCGGTTACCCGTGCCGCCAGCTGTCGGTAGCCTCGGACGGCGGCCTCGACACGGCCGGCCGCGCATTGCCCCTGGGCAGACTGGTAGTCGAGCAGCATCATCTTGAAGCCGCCACGTTCGAACGCCGCGTTGCCGAGGCCGGCCCGGCGCCGGATCTCGCGCTCGAACCAGGGGGCGACTTGGCCCGCCGCCGCCAGGCACGGAGCGAGGCGCGCCGGCGTATTGTGGGCCTGCGTCACGGGCGGGGCGAGGAGTATCACGCCCCAGAACGCTGCGGTGGCGGTGCCAAGCGAGAGCCCGAACAGACGCAGCCGCCCGTGCCGGTCACGCCCGGGCTCCGCAACGCAGACGTGGGCCCATACGTCGAGGGTGGCGTCGTACTCGCCATGACAGTGGGTGTAGTGGACGGATCCGTCCGCGTGGCGATGGGGAACGGGTCTCTGCAGCATGCGCGTGCTCCGGGATTGGAGTTGGACGCAGACGCAACGGACGCAGGACATCGTGTCGGTGCGCGGCGGGACTAACCCACCCAAACGATGGGGCCGCTCGGAACGCCGCGATGGCCAAGGCCCATTGTGGACCTATGACCAGGACCGCGAAACAACATGTGCTGTGCAATGCATTTGAATACTTGATACGCACACCTGCGGCAAGGCGTGTCGCAAACGTTCAACGGCAGAACAAAATCTTCTCTGACGGCATGGGTCCTAGGGCTTGTTTTGCTTCGACAATGACGCCCCCCAATCAACGATCGAGAGGTCGAGCGGCAGGACATAACGGACAGTCGACGGTGGAACTTTTGGGGTCAGGCGAAGCGGTGAGCCGGTCGCCTCGGCCTGATCAAAATCAGCGGTCCCCGCCTCGACCGCAGCTGGAATAGTGAAAGCCTCGAACACGTAAGGCAGACCGTTCGCCAGAAGTCCGTTTGGACCGTCCATAACGTGCAAGTGAAGGTGTGGCGCTTGACTGTTGCCACTATTGCCGACCTCACCGAGAAATTCACCCCGCGTGACGTGGTCGCCGACAGGCGGGGTGATGCTTCCAGGCCTGAAATGGGCGTAAAGAGCGAACGCTCCGCCACCGATATCCATGACGATGAAGTTACCGTCCGCTTCGTCGATCGGCAGATTTGACGGCAGCGCACCTGGTACTTGGTCAGGTAAGTCGTTGCGGGAACCGACCACCGTGCCGTCTGCCACGGCTAGCACAGGCTCACCGTAGACGCGGTAGCTCCTCAAGTCCTTCAGATCACCGCGCACGATCCGGTTCTCGTCATCGATCTTCTCCCAGTCGATTGCGAAGCGCTGCGCCAAATGGAAGGTCCCATTGAGCGGCAGGAGGGCTCGGATATGCCGAACAGAATTGCAGCAGCCGTCTCCGGCGACATAGCCACTTCCGCGTAGCGGTGCCGCGAGTACGGGCAAAGGTCGATCGATTACCGGGGTGCTCGCGACCTGCATCGCCAGATCGGATTTCAGCGGTTCAGCGAAGCCATCGACCTCGTGAACAAGGGTCTCGGGGATGCTGTCGCCTGCGTCGAGGCTGATATGAAGAAAGACGATCCCGAACTGATAGGCCCCGAGTGATGCTGTCGCGCTCCCCCGACGGCCGCCGAGCGACAAGCGTTGAGCTATTGTCTCCCGATCGAGCACGAGGAGCGGCCGTTTCGATCTGCCGTCCAGCACGACAAGGCGCCTGAGGTCGAAGCGCCCATCCAACACGTTTGAGAGGCGAAGTTCGTAGACGAGGTGATTGTGACCGTCCGACATGGGCACGACGTGTGGCGCCGTCAGCACATCGGCGACGAGCGGCGTCATGACGGGTACCGTGGAGGCGTTCGGTTGTCCGGTTTCGGCCGCGCGCACTGCTCCGAAGAACAGAGGGGCGAGGATAGCTGCAGCGCGAGCGAGGTCTAGAGCGTGTTATGAACCACTGATGGGTCTGTGTGTTTCCGAGGATGAGCTTGGAACGCGCCGCTTACCCGTCCGACGTCAGCGATGAAGAGTGGGCGCTCGTGGCGCCGTATCTGGCGCTTCTGCGGGAGAGACTCGGGGCAGCGTGATCACGAGTTGCGCGAGGTGTTCAACGGCCTGCGGTTCATCGTGCGCACGGGGGCACCGTGGCGGTTCATGCCTCACGACCTGCCGCCTTGGGCGGCCGTCTACCAGCAGACGCAGCGCTGGCTTTCGGCAGAGTGCTTTGCAGATGTGGCGGGTGATTTGCGGGCGGTCCTGCGGATGGCAGCGGCGCGCGAGCCGGAGCCGTCTGCGGTGATCCTGGACAGCCGCACGCTCCGCTCCACGCCGGAGAGCGGTGAGCGGGCGGGCTACGATGGAGCCAAGCGCAAGAAGGGGTCGAAGGTGCATCTGGCGGTCGACACGCCTGGGCATGTCGTCGCCCTGCACGTGACCCCGGCCGATATCGGCGACAGGGGCGAGGTCGGGCGGCTGAGTGCGGCCGTGCAGGCGGAGACGGACGGCCGCGTGGAGAAGGGCTTCGTCGATCAAGGCTACACCGGTGACGGCACGGCTGGCGCGGCCCTTGCGCACGGGATCGACCTGGAGGTGGTCATGGCACCCGAGGCCAAACGGGGCTTCGTGCTTCTGCCGCGCAGGTGGGTGGTTGAGCGATCCTTCGCCTGGGCCACGCGCTGCCGACGCTTGGTCAAAGATTACGAGCGCTATGGCAGCACGCTGGCAGGATTGCACATGGTCGCCTTCGTCTGCCTCATGCTCAGACAGGCAGAAAGACTGCTGACCAGTTCATAACACGCTCTAGGGAGCGCATGCAGATCCTCTGGACTGAGACAAGAGCCTCAGCGCGTCGTTGGAAACCGGAAGCTACGTGGACACGACGTTGCTGCGCAATGACCCGATGAGCATCGATCCAGACGTTCGGCAGCAGCGATTGTCTGCCGGGCGAGATCACGCACGACTCTGGACCCGGCGTCTGTCACTCACCCTTGCGGCGCGAGTGCGCGTGGATGCTAGCGTCCAGATCTGGCCGATTGCGGTCCGTCCGCTTCGTGACTGAAAGGGGAAAAGCAGACGTCGTTGTGACGGCCGCTCACGATCCGAACCGGGCGTTTGGAAGGTCCGCTGATGGGTAACCGATCGGCTGGCATCACGCCCGGTCTGAGCGCAGCGTGCTAATCTGCTCGGATGTCGGTCGACGAGGAGCGCATCGACGAGGCGGTGCTCGCCCTTCTGTGGCTGACGCTCCATGACGAGCGTCGGGCCTGGAAAGGCTTCGACTGGGCCGTGCTTGGCCGTCTCCCCGCCAAGCCGTCCTCCGAAGGCTACCTTGCCGCGCCTCTGCGCGGCTTCGGTTTGGTGGCATCGAGGAGTTTGCGCGCTTCTTTGAGCAACCGCTGGCTCTGCATCACTTGCTGCTGAAGCGCTTCGGTCTCCTGGCGGATCTCCTCTATCAAGGCGCTCCCGTGAGCGACGTTTGGATCCTTGGGTGGCTTCCCGTTCATACGTTGAACCGTTGCGAGGATACAGAGGCTCTAATGAGGGAACAGCCGGGATTACGTGCAGTTCGATCTGCCGGTGGAAGGCCCGCACGGCCTATGTACGAACGGTATTATCGCGATCGGAAAAGCCACTATGGCATGGCAAGTTGAACTTCCGGCTTCCAAATTTCTCAGACCTTCAGGTCGTCGGCCCTTTGTACTTATGCAGTGGCCACGAACAGCAGCCCAATTTCTCGCAGAGAGTCGGACATCTGAACTGGCTTTGCCCACCAGCGCACAGCCGCATGGCTCCTGGGCATGGCGGCTTAGTCGTAGCCGATCACGAAAATGATGGAGATACCTTTTGCGGTTAATATATCAGCGACGAGGGGGACGTCTCACCATCCAAGTTCAAGTCCAGCACCGCATCATCGGGTGTACTGTACATGGACCCGCCTGCTGACGCGGTGGTGCTATCTATCAACGAGAAATCTCAGATTCAGGTTCTGGAGGGCAGCCGCCCCGCCCAGTCGCTCGGACCAGATCATCCCGCTGCCCAGACTCACGACTATGTCCGCCACGGAGAGACGACCCTGTTCGCGGCCCTCAACGTGTTGGAAGGCACCGTGCTCGGTCGCTGCATGCAGCGTCACCGCCACGGTGAATTCATCCGCTTGCCTGTACGCGGTCGAAGCGGCCGTGCCGCCCGGCAAGCGCGTCCACGCGATCTTAGGCCAACTATGCGGCTCACAAGCACCCAAAGGTCCGTGCCTGGCTCGCCCGCCATTCCCGGTGGACCTGCCACTTCACGCCGACCTCGCGCTCGTGGCTCAACGCGGTCGAGGGCTTCTTCTCTGCTCTCACGCGACGCCGTCTGCAGCGCGGCGCCGTCACCTGCATCGTTGACTTGCGGGCCACCATCAACCGCTACACCGCAGAGCACAACCGAAGGCCCAACCCTTCGTCTGGACCAAACCCGCCTCAGCGATCTTCGATGCCCCGAGCCGAGCGCCTGAACCATCCATCAGATGCAGGACACTGGCTCATGAGGATCACGCGGACGGGGCGCATCAGTCTCCCGCTCGGGCGGAGCGCCCGCGTGGTCCGAGCGACCGATCGCGGTCGGATCGCTTGCCGGGAAGGTTTCCTCGAGTGCCTCGTCCAGCAGGCTGTCCAGTTCCGGCCGAACTTCCTTAGCCGGCCCGCCTGAGACGCCAGGTTTCAGACTCGTGCTCATCTCACTCTCTCGGGCTCAACGGGACATATTTGAGGCGCGGCTCGCTCGACCGAGCGCCAAGGTAGCACGAGGCGAGCGCTCTACGGTGGCTCCGAAGGGACGGCTCGTTCGACCTAGCACGGCTTCGAGATGACGCACGTCGACGTCGTTCGCAGGTATCAATCGAAATTGCGTCAATTGCAGAGGTATCATTTCAAGCGCGAGGAGATCGCCGCTCATTCCGTCGATGGTGGAAAATACATGAGTGTGAGATCGCCCCGAAATTCCTCATGACCGACAATTCCCTCGTAGTCGTTCAGAAAGTCGCCGCATCCATAAAGGATGAGCTTCCCCCGATACACCTCGATACCCTTTGGGTGGTGAGAGGAGTGCCCGTGCACGATCGAGATCCCGGCACGGTCAATCACCTCGTGCGCGAACCGCCGCTGGTCGATGGGAACATCGTAGCCCCAATTGGGCCCCCAATGAATGGAGAGTATAACAAGATCTCCCTCACGGCGGTGGCGGTTTACCTGCTCCGCAATGGCCAGAACGGTCGCGATCGAGAAATCAGGGACGACATTGACTCCGGGCCGGTCCGGCCGCGCGCGCCATTCCCGCGGCGTTCCGCTGGTCGGGATGGCGAGCGCGAAGACCAAAATTCGACCGCTCTCAGCTAGTCCGAAGATTGCAGGTGCTTGCGCTTCGGCCTCGTTCAACCCCGCGCCTACCGTGCTGATACCCGCGCCGCGCAAGACTTGCAGGGTCTCGACGAGGCCGTGCTCGCCCCAGTCGAGGACATGATTGTTGGCGAGAACGCAGCAATCCACGCCGGCCGCAGTCAAGCACCGTAGGTTGCGCGGGTGCATGCGGTAGTTGATGCCCTTCGGCAGGAACTCGTTGCTTGTGGTGATGCTCGTTTCCAAGTTGATCAGCCGTAGATCCGGCTGCTCCCGCTCAAGTTGGGCGAGCGCTTCTCCCCACGGATAGTCGAAGGCGCGAGGCCTCAGAATCGGCCCGTTGACCCGTTCGGCAAGCCGCACGTAAACATCGGCGCAGTGGACGATATCCTCGTAGAGCGCGGGATCCGAGGGATGAGGCAAGACCTGATCGATCCCTCTTCCTGTCATCACGTCGCCACAGAGGAAGACTTGCACAGGTCTGCTCATCTCCGGTCACGTCCCGCCGGACCACCGCGGCGCGCTTTCAACTGTTCTCAGTGATCCCGGGCAGAATTTTCCTGTTCGGCGGCAAGGAGTTCATAGATCCGGGCGGCAGCGCCGGCAAGCTGATGTCCCGATTTTCCCATCACGTCATCCGCACTAGAGAGCCATTGCTGGGCGACCTCTAGGTCGCCGAGCCTCTCCACCGGCCTCGATGACGGCAACGGCAAGGTCGTCCGAAACATCCTTGCCTATCACGCACTCGATTTTTGTTTTCGTGATCATTCAAGTCTCACCCAAGCGATGCCGCGATCTCAGCGTCTACACCGAGGCTCATCGCGGCGTGCCCGTCCCCCGACTCGGCAACTGCGGCACTCGGATTGGGCGCGCGCTTCGTCTCGACGACCGGCAGAGGCCCTTGCGCTAAAACCAGTTCCTGCCACCGCCGCAGTATGCTGCGATGCGTGATCTCATGAACGGAGATCGCACCACGACTATCAGAGGCAAACAGCACGGCTTCGAGATCGCCCTACTCCTCGCGGAATGCCGTCACAACCATGTCGAGGCACATCCCAAAATGCTGCAGGTTGCCGAGCCGACAATGGCGCGCCATGTCCAGAACCGTCGCTCGATGTAGTTGATTGTGAACTCCCGCAGACCTCCTCAAATAAGGTGTTGAGCCAATCCCTCGCCTCTGGCGGCGCTAATCCCACCTGCTCGGCATCCAAAGTCAATCCAGCCATTGCGAGATTCTCTACCAATTGAGAACGAGAGACCGATCCCGGCAGCCCGACATTGATCTAAATCATTGCGCGGATGCGCGGTAGCGCTCTGCTGCGAGTCAAGATGAGGCCTCGCTTGATCGCGCGAAGCTCGCCTTGTGCTTGTCGACTCCGCGCGTCCGCGTGCGGTGGCATGTAACATTCCGAACTGAGGCAACCTGACCCTGAAGCTATGTTTCCGCCCTGAATGGCGTCGCAGGATCGCGATGCACGCGAACTCGCCTGCGTTCGACGTCGGATCCAAGCGACAAGATGATGGAGGCCAACTTGCCCCTGTTCATCATTCTGACTCAGGTAAGCCCTGATGCCGTTCACTCTCCCCGAAGTCTGGAAGAGCTTGAGCGAAAGGTCATGGCGAAAGTCAAAAACCAGTGCCCGGCTGTCGAATGGTTGGCGAGTTATGCCGTCCTTGGCCCGTATGACTATGTTGACGTCTTCTGGGCGGAAGATATCGAGACCGCCACGAAGGTCTCGACACTGATCCGCAGCTTCGGTCACGCTCGAACCGAAGTCTGGGCAGCCACGGAGTGGGCTCGCTTCAAGGACGTGATCAGGTCTTTACCGGACGGGACATGATTGTCGTCGCGTGGGGAAGCGATGGCGGTCCCACTCTATCCTGCGCAGGCCGACGCTTCGCACGACCCTACCACTCACTTTTCAGCCGCCCGGGCGCTGAGCCTCGGCTCCGCAAGTCGAGCCCGGCAAATAGCTCCGCTCCTCCCAGTCAAGAATGGGAATTGCCTGGATGACGCATGATATAGTCCACAAACTCACACAGGACAGGAAAAACGCGAACCTTGAAGACTACGAAGGGACGGCTGCTCGTTTTTCGTGGCAGCAGGCCAGGGCTTTCGTCGACGGTCTTCCCGGGGGAGGGCTGAACATTGCGCACGAAACCGTAGACCGGCATGTGGTTCACGGCCAGGGCACGAAAGTGGCGATCCGGTGGATCGGCCGCGATGCCTCTCCCAGGGACCTCACATTCGAGGCGCTCCGGCTGGAGACGAACAGGTTCGCGAACGTTCTACGCTCCCTGGGCGTGGTGAAGGGCGACTCCGTCTTCTCGCTACTCGGCCGGGCTCCCGAACTCTACACCGCTGCTCTTGGGACGCTGAAGAACGGCAGCATCTTCTCGCCCCTGTTCTCGGTGTTCGGGCCGGAGCCCCTCAAGACTCGCATGACAATTGGCGCAGCTAGGGTCCTCATCACTACGGGCGCTCTCTATCGGCGCAAGATCGCCGCGTGGCGTCATGAGCTACAAAGCCTCCGCCATGTGCTGCTGGTCGACTGCGACGGCCCATGTCCGGAAGGAGCCCTTGATCTCGATCGGCTCATGGCGGGCGCGTCGGACGAGTTTGAGGTCGAGCGGACGCGTCCCGAGGACATAGCGCTTCTTCACTTCACCAGCGGCACGACAGGCCGTCCAAAGGGCGCCGTACATGTTCATGAGGCCATTGTCGCGCATATAGTGACCGGCCGCTTCGCCCTGGATCTCCACCCCAACGACATCTTCTGGTGCACGGCGGACCCTGGCTGGGTGACCGGAACGTCGTACGGGATCATTTCGCCGCTCGCCAACGGCGTGACCATGATTGTCGATCAGGCGGAGTTCGATGCCGAGCGCTGGTACGGGATCCTCCAAGATCAGAAAGTAACCGTCTGGTATACGGCGCCGACCGCTATCAGGATGCTGATGAAGGTGGGAGCCGACGTGGCCCGCCGTTACGACCTCTCCCGTTTGCGCTTCATGGCGAGTGTCGGCGAGCCGCTCAATCCGGAGGCCGTACTGTGGGGTGTCGAGGCCTTCGGCAAGCCGTTCCACGACAACTGGTGGCAAACCGAGACCGGCGGCATCATGATCGCCAACTACGCCGCCATGGATGTGCGGCCGGGCTCGATGGGCAAGCCACTGCCCGGCGTGGAAGCCGGCATTCTGCAAAAGACCGACACGGGCGTGCGGGAACTCACCGAGCCTGGAGCAGTCGGGGAGCTTGCGCTGCGACCCGGATGGCCCTCGCTGATGCGCGGCTACCTTCACGAGGAAGAGCGTTACCGCAAGTGCTTTGCCGACGGCTGGTACTTGTCTGGCGATCTCGCCAGACGGGATAAGGACGGCTACTATTGGTTTGTCGGACGCACCGACGATGTCATCAAGAGCGCCGGGCATCTGATCGGTCCCTTCGAGGTCGAGAGCGCCTTGATGGAGCATCCGGCGGTGGCCGAAGCGGCCGTGATCGGCCTGCCCGATCCCGTAGCTGGGGAGGCGGTCAAAGCCTTCGTGGCGCTCAAAGCGGACATCGAGGCGAAGGAGGGGCTGCGGATGGAGCTTCTCGGGCACGCGCGCAAACGTCTGGGGCCTGCCGTGGCGCCCAAGGAGATCGCCTTCCGGCAGAACCTGCCGAAAACCCGGAGCGGCAAGATCATGCGCCGGCTTCTTAAGGCGCGGGAACTCGGCCTAGCCGAAGGGGACCTCTCGACCCTTGAGAGCGACGAGCGATGACGATCATCGACAAGCTAGACAAGCCCCATCTCTCGCGCACGCACGCACTCGGGCTGCTGAAGCAGATGATCCGGATCCGGCGCTTTGAAGACACATGCGCCGAGTCTCTACACGAAGGAGAAGATCCGCGGCTTCCTGCATCTCTACGATGGCGAGGAGGCGGTCGCAGTCGGCGTCATCCCCGTTCTGGAGCCGCGCGACCGTGTTGTCACAACCTACCGCGAGCATGGCCACGCCTTAGTGCGCGGCGTTCCCATGGCCACGGTCCTGGCCGAAATGTACGGCAAGCGCGAGGGCTGCAGCGGGGGGCGCGGCGGTTCGATGCATCTCTTCGATATGAAGACCCAATTCTGCGGGGGCAATGCAATCGTGGGCGGCGGCCTCCCCTTGCCGTGGGCCTCGCCCTGGCGGACCACATGCGGCGTGAGGATAGGGTGACCGCGTGCTTCTTCGGCGACGGCGCGGTTGCTGAAGGCGAGTTCCATGAGAGCCTTAATCTCGCATCCCTCTGGTCGCTTCCTGTCTTGTTCGTGTGCGAAAACAATCTCTACGCGATGGGCACAGCGGTCGAGATCTGCGAGGCGGAAACCGATCTCCACCTGAAGGCCAAGAGCTACCGGATCGCCTCCGAGGTCGTCGATGGCATGGACGTGGTCGCCGTGGAAGCGGCGGCGCGCCGGGCCATCCACGCCATCCGCAGCAAGGGCAAACCTCAGCTCCTGGAATGCCGGACCTATCGGTTCCGAGCCTCATTCCATGTTCGACGCCCAGCTTTATCGAACGAAGGACGAGGTCGAGGCTTGGCGCAAGAAGGACCCGATCGACCGTTTCCAGCACTGGCTGGAGGAGAACAGCATCATCCACCCGGACGAGGCTGCCACGATGATCCAGGCGGTTCAGGCGGAGATTGCCGATGCGGTCGCATTCTCCGAGGCGGGAACCTGGGAGCCGGTCGAAGACCTCACCAAGCACGTCTACAGCTTCGAGCGCCCTGCTCCACCCGCGCCGTCGACGGCTTCTTCGCGGGACGTCGTCCAGACCACCTATCGGGAAGCCGTCCGCGACGCGGTCCGCGAGGCGCTCCTCCGGGACGACCGCGTCTTTCTCATGGGCGAGGATGTCGGTCGGTACGGTGGCTGCTACGCGGTGAGCAAGGGACTGCTCGCTGAATTCGGGCCCGAGCGCATCCTCGACACCCCCTCTCCGAGTCGGGCTTCACGGGCGCGGGCATTGGGGCCGCCATTGCCGGCATGCGACCAATCGTCGAGTCTCATGACCGTCAATTTCAGTCTTCTGGCGCTCGACCAAATCCTCAACACGGCCGCTACCATCCGGCACATGTCCGGCAATCAGTTCGGCGTCCCGTTGGTGATCCGAATGGCGACCGGAGCCGGCCGTCAGCTCGCGGCCCAGCATTCCCACAGTCTTGAGGGTTGGTACGCACATATTCCGGGTATCAGAGTGCTGGCGCCGGCGACGCTCGAAGATGCGCGAGGCATGCTTTGGACCGCGCTCCAAGAGCCCGACCCTGTGCTGATCTTCGAGAACGTCATGCTCTACAACCGGAGCGGCGCGCTCGCGGCTGACGCCGGTGCTGTCGATATCGACCGTGCAGTGGTCCGGCGGCCCGGACGTGACATTTCCCTGATCACGTATGGTGGCTCGCTTTGGAAAACGCTCGAGGCGGCGGATGAACTCGCTCGAGACGGCATCGAGGCGGAGGTGATCGACCTGCGCGTGCTGCGTCCGCTCGACACCGCGACCATCACCACTTCCGTCGCGAAAACCCGCCGAGCCGTCATCATCGATGAAGGTTGGCGGACTGGCAGCCTTGCTGCGGAGATCGGCATGCGTCTCGTCGAGGATGTCTTCTGGGAACTCGACGCTCCCCTGGCCGCATCTGCACCGAGGAGGTGCCGATCCCCTATGCGCGCCACCTTGAGGAAGCGGCGATCCCCCAAGTGGTCAAGATCGTCGCGGCGGTCAAGGCGGCTGTGCGGCCAACCTGAGGGACGTCATGGGCGAATTTCGCATGCCCTCTCTCGGCGCCGACATGGAGGCCGGGACCCTGGTGGAGTGGCTTGTCAAACCAGACGCTTCGATCAAGCGCGGCGACATCATCGCCGTTGTCGAAACACAGAAGGGAGCGATCGAGATCGAGGCGTTTGAGAACGGCATTCTCAAACGCGTTTTTGTCGATGTCGGCGCGCGCGTTCCCGTGGGTACGCCGTTGGCTCTCATTGAGACACCGGGAGAAACGAGGCCCGCCGCAGCAATGAAGGCCCCTGCCCAGTCACTCCGCCCAGGCACTCGTGCAATCCCACCCACCCCAGAGCCAATGCAGTCCGGCCACTTCTCCCCTCGGGGAACAACACGTGCCTCGCCTGTCGCGCGCCGCCTAGCGGTGCAGCACCAGCTCGATCTGAAGGCTTTGTCCGGGAGTGGTCCGGCCGGTGCCGTCGTGCTCGCCGACGTCGAAGCCGCCCTCCGCACTCGTGAGGCAAGGTCCGAGGCGCCGCCGCGAGCCGGCGCTCCGGATCTTTCGCAAATGCGAGCTGCCATCGCGAGCGCGATGAGCCGTTCGAAGCGGGAGATCCCCCATTACTATCTTGCCCACACCCTGGACCTTACCGCCGCGCAGACTTGGTTAGCCAAGACAAATTCCGAGCGGCCGCCGGAAACTCGTCTCCTCATGGGTGCCGTATTCGTAAAAGCGGCGGCCTTCGCGGCACGCTCCTACCCGGAATTCAACGGCTTCTTTGGAGATCAGCAATTTCGTAAGAGCGACGCCATTCACGTCGGCTTGGCCATCGCAATCCGCGGTGGCGGCCTTGTCGCACCGGCCATCCACAATACAGCGGACCTCGATCTCGGAACTCTGATGATGAGGATGCGCAATCTGATCGAACGGGTGCGTGCGGGCCGGTTCCGCAGCTCCGAGGCTCGCCGACCCCACCATCACAGTGTCCAGCCTCGGCGACCGGGGCGTCGAGACGCTCTTCGGCGTTATATACCCACCGCAGGTGGCAATCGTCGGCTTCGGCAAGATTGTTGATCGGCCCTGGGTGGCCGGCGGCACTGTTCTTCCTCGCCCGACGGTGACAGTGACGCTCGCGGCCGATCACCGGGTCAGCGATGGACATCGCGGCGCGCTCTTTCTTGCCGAAATCGAACACCTGCTTAAGGAGCCGGAGGCTTTATGACAGAGACTCGAGGTCCGAACCCTGGTTCGGGAAGAGTTAACCCGCATCGCGCCGGACGTGGTATTTGCCTCGATAGACCCAAGCGATGATATCCGCGAAGCCTTCGACATAGACTCGATGGATGTTCTCAACTTGGTGACGGCATTGCATAACCGGCTCGGGATCGACATACCGGAGCTGGACTACCCGAAACTGCTGACCATTGATGGGGCGGTCACGTATCTGGTGAACAAGGTCAATGCTGTCGCGCAACGAACAGTGACCTGAAGCATTACGACCGTGGAGACAGGACCGGCGCCAAGTTTGCGCCTTAGCCGCCCTCGAATCGCAAAGCAATGAACTTCGCAGAGATCGCTATTCGTCGCCTATCTCCTCATGGTAAACAAGCTCGTCTTCTTCTGACGCTGAGGCTCAGATAGGCGCGGAGGTCCTGGATAAGAGCTTTGAATTGAGCTTCCGTCGCGACGATCTGCGTGGTCTCGCCGTCCTCATCCTCGATCGTGAGCCGGCAGCCTGCCGGAATTTCCTCGATGAGAACTCTGTCAAGTTTTCTGATTGAATTCATCGCAATTTACCTCATCAGCCATGTGCTCGATAATGCGGTTTCTCCAAGAAGGCGCTTCAATCCGGCGTAATAGCTTCTGCGGCGCCCGAAGTTGACCAGAGCACCCGGACATTTTCTGGCATTGCATTTCTAATATTATCGACTTGGCCAGCTGAAAGGTGTCGCCCTAACACATTGAAGACAGCACGGACGGCTTGGCTCGAGTCGATCGGCCGGGTTGTGGCTAGAGCCTCGCTCACGCGCTCAAGAAATTGTTCCTGGGTGCGAGCCGCAGCGGCTTCTTCTGCCGTAGGACGCCACTGCTCGTAGTAGAGCCCCTCACGAGCAGTGGCAATTGTGCACCGAGATGAGCTGCGAGACCCAGGGGCAAACGGTCTCGAACGGTGCGCAAGACGCCGCCCAGCACGTGCCAAGCCACCTGACGCGGCGGCCCTAGCTCAGCCATGATCTCATCAAGCCAGATGTTCGTGGTTTTAAGTGTCGTATCGAAGACGTCCAATCCCGTGGCGCTCATGGATTCCTCCTCCAGATCACCGTCCGCCAAGCTGCAAGGTGCGTATGAACCGCTGCATCGCAGCCTGTGCCTGCGAGCGGAATCGGGATTGAGGCAGATCAAAATGTGTTGGCGCACCGCACCTTGAACATGGCCGGCAGGAAGGTCGCGGTTTGACGCCCACCTGCCTGTTCCGGGCATGAAGAACCATCTACGCGGAACGGGCTTCTTGCCGGCGCGGGTCTCGCGGCCGCATGCGAAGCCTCCTGCGAGGAGGCCAGTGAGGCCTCCAGATCAGCTGCCAGTTTACAGCGACGGTTCCGGCGATCCTCAGTTCGCTTGCAGCGCACCGACCATATGCTCTGCCTCGCATTGCCGGATCCATGCCTTCGCAGCCTCTGCGAGAAACGCCGAACGGGTTTCGCCGCGCGCCGCCGCAACGCGGTCGACTTGCTCGAGAAGGCTCTCGTCGAGAGAAATATTCACGCGTGTTCCTGGCCTCGGGCCATTATCGCCGGCCGGTTCAGCCATCGCACGGTCGCAGACCTGGCGCGTCGTCGGATCGTCAGGGGCCGCGCTTGATGCGCGAACCAGTGGCGGCTCACCTGTCTCCTCGGAGCTGGCGCTGAAATGCGGTACGAGTGCGCGCCCCACCTCCCGCAACAGCATGTCGAGGTTCTCGGCATGGGGCCGGAGAGCCGGAAAATCCGGACACGATGCGCTGAAAGCACCCTGTTCCGACTTAATCAGCAGCGCCAGTTGGCTCATGTGTGCACTCCGGCCCGTCGCGTTGTCTACAACCTCAGTCCATGCTTTCCGAGAATCCTGACCGTACTCGCTTGCGGTCCCTTCTGTCCCATCTCCTCTGTGAATGTGACACGGGTACCGGGCGCGATTCGGTCAAAGGCGTCGTCCCAGACACTATTGCGATGGAAGTAGACCTCACGACCGTCTCCTGTCTCTAGGAAGCCGAACGTGCCGGACTCGTCGATCCGAAGAACCGTGCCGCTGGAAACTGCCTCGTGCTGTTTGACTTGCCCCTGTAACTTGCGCGCGTGGTCTTGAAGTTGGCGCCGCGCCCGCTTGAACGCGTCGTCGATGGCGAAGACCAACTGAGCATGGCGCTCATCTTGGCTAGGAGTGCGCGTCACGCTGACCTCCCGACCTTCAGGCAGTACGAGGTGGATGTTCACCTCGTACGGCCCGCCCGTGCGATGGTGGTCGCCGGGCCCCTTGATCACCACCCGGCAGGCCGTCACCCGACCGTAGCGCCGTTCGAGACTCGGCGATATGCTCCGAGACGGAACGCTCAACCGACGGAGAGGCATCAAGGCCTTGAAAGTCGATTTCCGCAGGTATCTGCATCGCGGATGCTCGCCGTTCATGGTCGTGTCTGAGCTTCTAGGAGGCCGGCAGGCGTGACCAGGGACTAGGTCATGAGCTTACGGATCAGGAAGGTTCAGCTCGCGAGTTGCAGACTGGCTCCGTTTCACGGCGCCGCTTTGACGTACGTCAAGGCAAATCGGAGTAAGCGACAATCTACGGCGACAAATACACCGTCCGTCTCCCAAATTTTTTGCCTGGACTGAATGGATGCGACGGTCGGTTTCAAAGCCGGCTACAACGCCCCCCGGCCTGCCCCGCGCGATCGAGCTGCTTAGCGTGGCGCCGGGAAAAATATCCGAGATACTAACATTTCCCAACATCTTCAACGATGGTCAAGGCGCAAGTCGATATCGACGTTGCTCCTGACCATTTCCGCATGAAACAGACACTTGGTCCCTCCGTACAAAGCTAGGACCTCTGTCGCAGCGACAAACCTTTGCTTAGGCTTCCGGTCGCGTGGGGAGACTTGCGGATGGTTGGACGGCGTCTGGGTCGGCAAGCAAGTTACCGCCGTTGCAACCCACGGCACGGTTGTCCGCGAACAGGCGGTGAGCCGCAGGTGCCAAACTCGCTGGGCCGGCTCAGACCGCCCTGCTGCTCTCCCGGGTCGGAGGCCAGTTCGGGGCGGCGCGGCCCTGACGTGCATGGTCGTTCTTCCGCGCGGCCCGTCATGACTGCAGTGCTGCTCCTGGGATCAGGACCGGCTTCGCTTCCGGCACACATTTATTCGTGGCAGCTTCCGCACCAGCTCCACCTCGTCATCGAGCCTTGATGTGCGTCAATTCTGCCGAGTGCTGGGCAGACGATAAGGTGGCCTTGCCTTGCCCCAGGGCGGTCCGAACCTGAGGTGACGAGCCAAGCTGCTCTCAGCAGCACGGTTCCCGGCCCTCTTGTCGGACTCGTCAGCCGAGGGGCGTAGCTGCTGGAGAGGCGCGATGAGGCGGAGGCCAGACGACGGGAATGGCTCGCGCTGGGCGCCGCGGGCTTCATCGTCCGAACACGCACAGCCGACATGTAACCAAGCTGTCGCGGAGCGTCTGCGCGAGGCTGCAGATCTCCTCGATCGCACGGAGGGAGAGAAGTTCCGCGCCGCCGCATATCGGAAGGCCGCCGACTCGGTCACACATCTCGATCGCGACCTTCGAGAGGTTGCACAGGGTGGGCCCGACGCCTTGGATGCCATCCCGGGTGTCGGCCGCTCCATCGGCCGGGCGATCATGCAATTGCTTGAGACGGGCCGCTGGCCCTACCTGGAGCATTTGCGAGGCTCGGCGGATCCGGTGCAGCTGCTACGCACGATACCGGGTATCGGACCCGTGCTGGCCGCGCGCATATCCGACACTTTGCACGTATCGACGCTCGAGCAGCTGGAGATGGTTGCCGAGCAGGGGCGATTGGACGAGGTGCAGGGCTTGGGAGCGCGCCGGGTCAAGATGCTGCGCGCCAACCTGAATGCGGTCCTCTCGCGGATGCCGCGCCCGGGCCGGCGCCCCGATCAAGAGCCGTCCGTGGCGATCCTGCTCGATGTGGACAGACAATATCGCGAGCAGGTCGACGATCTTCCCAAGATTGCCCCCGGCGCTTCAATCCCAGCGGGGTGGCATGGCTCCCCATCCTGCACACCCAGCGAGCGAGCTGGACCTTCACGGCGCTGTATTCGAATTCGGCGCGGGCCCATGAACTCGGCAGACAGCGCGATTGGGTGGTTGTCGCATTCAGTTCAGACCGCGGGTCAGAGGGCCAGCGGACCGTCGTGACGGAAACGCACGGACCGATGGCTGGCCACAGAGTGGTGCGAGGCCGGGAGCAGGAGTGCCATGCCTTCCTGGGATCGTCCGGGCCGGGCCTCTCGCCCGCCGGCCATCCCGCCCAGCCCTCTCCGCCGCCCTATGGACCGCCGGCACTCGAGGTCGAGCTTCCAGCGCAGACGCGGCTGGGGCCGCATTCTCCCGGCCCCGTGGAAGGATCGCGGAGCGTGTGATGATCACGCCGGATCAGCCGGAACCGCAGCCAATACCGCCGTCGCCCTACCCGGCCCCAGCGCATCCAGCCGAGCCGCGGGAGGTACCGCTGCCTGAACCGGCGGGCCTGCCCTCTCCGCCGCTGGACCCGCTTCCCGTCGGCGAGCCGCTTGGCGTGCCGCCGGAATCGCCTTCGGAGGTTCCACTCTCTCCGACCGTCCCGGAACCTTGGGTCCCCCGGTCGAGCACTCTGCCAATCCCAGACGCGTTCGGAGGTCTTGCCCGCAACGGTTCGCGATGAGCTGCATTCGGCCTGCACGGTCTGCCGCCACAGACGTGCCCCGTTCGGCCGAGAGAGCCTGAGGAGACGGGTCACCGATGGACCAGACTGTAGACCAACACGTCATCGATGCGCTGACCTCCGATCCTCGCATCGATTCAACCGACATGGGCGTGGCTGTGAACATCGGCACCGTCACGTTCACCGGCCACGTCGGCATCTACGCCGGACTCGCGGTTACCGAGAGGGCCGTCCAAGAGGCGCCCGGTGGGCGCGGCGGCGTCGAGGATACCGAACTGCGCTGCGTCGACGAGACGGCCCCGCAGGGCCTTGTCAATCGCGCAGTGCCGTTGCTCGATTGGTCCGTCGCCGTGAGAAGGAATGCCATGCAGGTGAAGGTGCAGGACGGCCTAGTGGTGCCGACCGGCATGGTCGAACGACAAAACCAGGAGGAGCCCAGTGGGGCGACCCGGCAAGTCGCGGGCACGGCTGGCATCCTCAAGCATATCGCGGTGATACCGGAGGCAGGTGGGACCGACCTGAAGCGGGGCGGTTGTCTTCGGAATCGTCGGCGGGACGGCCAATGGCGGGACAAGCCGGGCCTCAATGCGCCGTCGAACCTGGCCCAGGATGGACTGCATGACAACGTTTGCTGAAACGCCACCATACCTGCGGCGGCTATTCGACCGTCTTGACTATGCTCCTCAACCGCAAAGCGAGCCAGCGCCCGCACCGAATGTGAAATGCGGCGGCTTGCTTGCGTACAATCCGAGTCTCCTGTCTCGACACGTTCATTCGTCGGCAACTCGGCACCTTGCGGCGTTACTCGCGCCGTACCCAAAGCGATCTCAGGCGGCCTCGATGAGGCTTGTCTGAAGCATCTCGACGAAAATCTCGAGCGGGTGCTCGTACGTGCCGTTGTCAATTTGGCGGTGCATCAGGGAAAGTGTCGGAATGTCACCCTGACCGCCGAGCTGCTCCATCTCGCGGAAGAACCGGGACTGCCGGCCGCCGGCCCCGGACACGGCTGCCCCACAGAGGCGCGGAAACTTGCCCGCCTGCTGTAGATAGGTTCGCATCGGACCCGCAAGTTTGCCGGCCCAAACGGGCGAGCAGACGACGACCCGAAACCGCGCCGGGTTGAGCCGCCACTGGATCGACGGGCTGACGTATCTGAGCGAGTACCAGATTCCTCTCATGAAGCCGCCGGTACCAGCGTGGTGTGCAGGCACAGGATGCGGTTCGCCCGCGGTCACCTGCGCTCCACTGCCCCGCCTGCCTGCTCCAGCGCCGGGAAGCCGCCGGCGACGTGGGCGACGGACGTGAGCCCCATGTCCCTGAGCGTCTTGGCGGCCAGGGCCGAGCGGTTGCCAGAAGCGCAGTAGAGAACCAGCGTCTTGCCGCCGCCGAGGCTCGGCCTTGTGGGTCGGGCTCGCCGGGTCGGCCTGGAACTCCAGGAATCCCCGCGGCACGTGAACGGCACCGGCGATCCGGCCGGTCTTGGCCACTTCTTCGCCCTCGCGCACGTCGACGAACACCGTATCCGCCTGGCCGAGGCGCCTCAGCGCCTCCTCGGCCGAGAGCGTCTCCACCTCGCGGCTTGCCTCAGCCACCAAGTCCTTCGCGCTTTTCATGCCCATCGTCGTCTCCCTCATTCGTCCCAGGCTGCGCCTTCGAGCGCATTCAGCGGAATCTTCAGGAAGCGCTTTCCGTTCGCTTCAGGTTCGGGCAGGCGACCGCCTCGGATGTTCACCTGCAGCGCTTGCAGAATGAGCTTGGGCATCGGCAGCGTGCCGTCGCGCGCCTCGCGCATCCGCACGAAAGCCCCTTCGGTCTCGGTCAGGTGTGTGTTCTCGGCCCGTTGGAGGGCGACCGTGCTCTCCCACGCCGCTGCGCGGCCGCCCGGGCGGTAGTCATGTCCCGTGAACAGCCGCGTCGCGTCCGGGAGCGACATGATGCGCTGGATGCTGCGCCAGAGCGCGTGCGCGTCACCGCCCGGGAAGTCGGCCCGCGCCGAGCCGCTGTCGGGCATGAACAGAGTGTCGTGGATGAAGGCGGCGTCGCCGACCCGATAGGCGATGGACGCCAGGGTGTGACCCGGCGTGAACATCACCTCGGCGTCCAGGTTGCCGATCCGGAAGCGCTCGCCGTCGGCGAACAGGCGCGACCACTGCGCGCCGTCCGTCCGGAACGTGTCGGGCAGGTTGTAGAGCCCCTTCCAGAGCCGCTGCACCGCGACGACCTTCTCGCCGATGGCGGTCGGGACGCCCGTCCTGTCATGCAGGTAACCGGCCGCCGAGAAGTGGTCGGCGTGCGGATGCGTGTCGAGGATCCACTCCAGCGCGTAGCCCTCGCGCGCGATATGGGCGAGCAGGGCATCGGCGGAGCGGGTGGCGGTGGCGCCGGACTTCGGGTCGAAGTCGAGCACGGGGTCGATGATGGCGCAGCGCTTCGTCTCCGGGTCCGCGACGACGTACTGGATGCTGCCGGTCGGCGGGTCGTAGAAGCCCGTCACGATGGGTCGCCCGCGCAGGGGCGTGGCAGTCTGGTCCGTCATGGATCTCCTCCGTCTGGGTTCAGGCTGTCGCGCTGAGGAGCGGCAGGGCTGCGCGGGCGACGACGTAGAGGCCGACCAGGATGACGAGGCCG
This sequence comes from Methylobacterium sp. P31, assembly GCA_050632875.1. Lineage (GTDB taxonomy): Bacteria > Pseudomonadota > Alphaproteobacteria > Rhizobiales > Beijerinckiaceae > Methylobacterium. Next base: position 2,109,010 of record JBODSC010000001.1, read on the forward strand.
GCGAAGGTGATGGTCAGGGCGCGCTTGTGCGCGGCCAGGCGCTTGCCGAGGCCGGCGCCGGCGAGCCCGCCGAGAACGCCGCCCAGGATGAACAGGCCGGCGAGCGGCCAGTCGATCAGACCGGAGGCGGCGTAGCTCGCCGCGGTGGCGGCCCCGAACGCGCTGACCGCCACCAGCGAGGTGCCGATCGCCATGGGCAGCGGCATTCCGGTCGCCAGCATCAGGCTCGGCACGATCAGGAAGCCGCCGCCGATCCCGAAGAAGCCGGAGAACAGGCCCACCGCGAAGCCGATGCCGAGCAGCCAGGGCAGGAGTACTGCGGCACTCCGCCGGGTCAGGCGTACGTCCGGGTCGCCCTCGCCGCGCCGCTTGCGCAGCATCAGACCCCCGACCACGAGCATCACGACACCGAACAGGGCGAGCAGGCTCTGCCCGTTGACCGCCTTGGCCGCTCCGGCGCCGGCAAGCGCGCCGAGGATACCGGCCGCCGAGAACACCGCCGCGCACCGCCACTTCACCATCCCGGCGCGCCAATGCGGGACGAGGCTGCCGGCCGCGCTGACCGAGACCGCCAGGGCGCTGGTGCCGATGGCCACGTGCGGCGAATTCACGCCGACCACATAGGTCAGGAGCGGGACCGCCAGGATCGAGCCACCCCCGCCGACAAGGCCGAGGATCACGCCGACGACCCCGCCCGAGCCGGTGGCGAGACCGGATGCCAGCAAGCCGGTCATCACGCGTCGGTTCCCGCAAGCGCGGTCTCGGCCTGGCTGTCTGCGCCGCCGTCCGGGGTCGGTCGGGTGGCGGCCGCGGGCAGCAGGCGGAACACCAGCATTCCCGCGACCATCGCGGCCACGAAGGTGGCGGCCTGGGCCGGCGCAATCGCGAGAAGGGTCAGCGCCGGGCCAGGGCAGAGGCCGGCAAGACCCCAGCCGACACCGAAGATCGCGGCCCCCGCGAGCAGGCGCGGGTCGAGGTCGCGCCGGGTCGGGATTTCCAGCCGCGGCGCCAGCACCGGCCGGCCCCGACGCTTGGCGATGCTGTAGCCGAGGGCGGAGACCGCGACGGCTCCGCCCATGACGAGCGCGAGGCTCGGATCCCAGCGACCGGTCACGTCGAGGAAGGCGAGAACCTTGGCCGGGTTGGCCATGCCCGAGACGACGAGGCCGAGGCCGAACAGCAGGCCGACGGCGAAAGCGGCGGCGATCTGGCGCATGGCTCAGGCTCCGATGAGGTGGCGTGTGACGAAGACCGTCGCGATCGCCACGGCCATGAAGATGCCGGTCGCGACGAGGGAGCAGGGCGAGCCGCGGCCGATGCCGCAGACGCCATGGCCGCTGGTGCAGCCGGCCCCGAGCCGCGCGCCGAACCCGACCAGAAGGCCGGCGAGCACCAGCAGGGGTAGGCGGTGTCGACCGAGACCGGCGGCAGGCTTCCGCTCAAGCCGGCATAGACCAGCGGCGCGAGAACCAAGCCGGCGAGGAAGGCGAGTCGCCAGCCGGTCTCGCGCGAGGGCGGGGCCAGCAGGCCGCCGAGGATACCGCTGATGCCGGCGATGCGGCCGTTCAGGAGCAGGAACAGCGCCGCAGAGGCACCGATCATGACGCCGCCGATGAGGGCGCTGAGGGGGTGAAGGAATTCATGAGGCTCACTCCTGGCCCGCACTCGCCCGGGATCCGGGCAGCCTGCGAGGGACTGAGATGGAGGCGATGACAGCGGCGCCCGGTAAAGCGGCGCGGTTTAATTAGATGTTGTTAATTTAGAGCAACCTAATATGATGTCAAGCGTTCCTTCACTGCCTCGTCCGACATACAAAGGAGCGTGCGACATGTTCCCAGGCACTGTGGAGCGGGTCCCGCGGCACACCAGCCGCAGCGTGAACGCGCAGATCGAGGCGCGGTTGAGGGACAGCATTCGCTGGCATGCCGCGCATCCGGAGGCGATTGACCGCCGCCTGCGCGACCTGGATGCGGAGTGGGACACCGAGCGGACGCTGGAGGCCAACGCGGCGACCTTGGCGCTGGCCGGAACGGCTCTCGGCGTGGCGGCAGACCGGCGCTGGCTGGCACTGCCGATGGTGGTGACGGCCTTCCTGCTCCAGCACGCTGTGCAGGGCTGGTGCCCGCCCTTGCCGATCCTGCGGCGGCTCGGCTTCCGCACCGCCCGCGAGATCGACATCGAGCGCAACGCCCTGAAAGCGTTACGCGGCGACTTTGCCAGCCTGCCGTCGATTGGAACCGATAAGGGGCGTCGCGCTCATGAGGCGGAGTTGGCTGCGCGCGCATGACGGGCAAGGTAGCCGAGGCCTCATCCGGTACGGCACGGCCCATGCCGATCCTGCCGGTCGGCAGCAGCGTGCGGGACCCGTCCTGGGCATCGGCCGCCCTGGCGCTGCTGCCTGCCCGGGCCATTCAGGGTTTCGTCTACTGGGGCGGCGGCTCACGCCGCTTCATCTACGGTCCCGAGAAACTCGACCCGAACGCCTCTTCCTGGATGGCCAACAAGCTCCAGGGAGCGATGCCGGGCGCACTGCTCGGCACGGACCAGATCATCACCTACATGCTCCAGCACTTCTGGCTGCTGTACTTGGGCGTGATCGTGTTCAGCTTGGCTGAACTCGTCGTGGGTGCGGCACTGATGGCAGGTTTCCTGACCCGGCTGGCAGCATTCGCGTCGATGGCTTTCTCCATCGTGCTGATGCTGATGTTCGGATGGCAGGGGGCAACCTGCATCGATGAGTGGACCATGGCCGCGTGCAACCTGGCCATGGGTGCGACGCTACTCCTGGGCGGTGGCGGAGCCTATGCCTTGGACAACCTTGCCCTGAGCCGCAGGCCGGAACTTGCCGACGCTGCATGGTTTCGCTGGGTTGGCGGCAGCCTGCCCTTGCCGCTCAGTGTCAAGGCCGTCCGGCACCTCAGCCTGATCGTTCCGGCGTTCGTGCTGGCCTTCGATGTCGGGACCTACAGCTATTATCGCGGCTCGGTGATCACGCCCTACCATCCCGGCCCTGTCAGCCCGAGCGAGCACCACTTGAGCCTCAGCGACGGCGTGCTGCTAGGGGACGGGCGGATCCGCTTCGACCTGTTTCTCGATGGCGGCTCGCCGGATACGCCGGCACACCTCATGGATGCCGAGTTCAAGGTCGGTGACCAAGTGGTCCAGCGTTGGGACACGGCTTCACTCGCCAAGCTTCCTCCCGCTGCCATCCGGAACGTGTTCCCCTACAATCAAGTCACCACCGGCGTGTATGGCTTGGCTGCGCGCATGGGGGCCAAGGCGACCGTGACGCTCTCGCCTTCGGCAGAGATCCCGCACGCCGAAGGCCCCGCATCGGTCACGGTCACGGATGTGGAAGGACGGAATTTCTCGACCGGCTTGCAGCGGCAGGACTGACGTGGTGCCACGACCGCTCCGTTTCGCGGTCGCGCCCTCCGCATCACCGCGCTTCAGGTCGCGTAGAAGAAGCCGGCCTGCTGCAGCTCCGGCAGGGTGCCTACGGCGCCCGGCGTGAGGACGACTCCCGGCAGAAGATGGTTGGTCAATTCCGCCGCCAGCGCGTCGTGGGCGAGCTTGTCAGGGTTGAGCCCGCGCTTGATCAGCGCGCCCGCCTGCTCCCAGATTGCGTTGTGGCAGGACAGGAACACCACGCCCCGCCGCTGCAGAGCAGGAATGGTGTTGTCCTCCGCCGAGAAGGCGCCTGCAGGATCCTCGTACTTGGCAGGATTGGCTGCAGCGGCCGGTGTCTCGACGATCAGCGTGTTGGTTTTGAAGTGCTCGCCCGCAAGCTGGGTCAGCTGGTATTTGTCCCACATGGCTTGGTCGTACAGGGCGAGATGGGCCGAGCCGTGCGTCGCCGACACGGCCAGGAAGTCGGGATGACGGAAACCCCAGACCTGCACGTTCAGCGCGTTGCGCATCAGGTTTAGCCAGGGACCGGCGAGGTTGGTGTGATCCCAAACCTGCTTGCGTGTCCCCCGGTAGGAGATCACTTCCGTCAGGGCTTCGTCATCCCATTGGTCCGGGTGATCCAGGATCATCGGCACCGTCTTGAAGTCACGCCGCCGCGGCGCCTTCGCCAGGCGGTCGGCGAGATCGGACAGAGCATGCGCACCATCGGGCAGCATTGAACTACCGGGGGCTGCCTCGGCGGTCGACGCACCGAGGCCAGCGGCGAGACCCGCGCCGAACAGGAGCAAACTGCGGCGTTCACATGTCATGCGGGTGCATCCCTTTTCTGGCTGAGTAGGAAAGTCACTGCCATCTGGCCCAACGCTGCTCGCGGGATCAGCGCGGCACGGTTCCCGATGGCGGCGCGTGTTCACCCAGCACGACCCCGTTTACGGTCTGCCCGTAGAGGTCGAGCGGGTCATCGTGGTGGGCCTTGCGGGTCTCGGCGGCCGAGCCGTTGAAGCGCGGATCCTGCGGTCGTTCCTGGCCGTCGATGAAGGCGGCCACGTCCCAGGCCTCCGGGTCGCTGAGCGTGCCGCCCTGGCTGAAGGGCATGTTGGCCTTGATGAAGCCGGCGGCGTTGTGGATGGAGCTCATGCCGGCGCCCCAGTTGTAGGCGCGGGGCCCCCAGAGCGGCGGGAAGACGATCCGCCCGTCGGCGGTCGCCTGGCCTTCGCCCCTACCGCCATGGCAGAGGGCACATTTGGCCGCGTAGACCTGCGCACCTGCTACAAGGTCGAGCTTCGGCGGCTCGGAAAGCTCGGGATAACCCCGACCCGGAAGGTTCTCGCCGACCGGGGCGCCCCGGGCGAGAAAGTCGGCATAGCTCTCAAGCGCCACCAGAGCCGGGTCCCCGAGCGGTGGTGCCTTGCCGTTCATGCTGTAGCGGAAGCAGCCCTGCGCCGGCGCCCCGGCGTCGTTGCCGTCCTCGACCAAGCGACGAGCATCCGCTTGGGTGCCATCCGCCACCGCCTCGACCGCCTGGGCCGCCGCGACGGAGAGCCCGAGCACCAAGCCGGCGGCGAGAAGGCGCCGTGCCGCTGGCGTCGATCTAGGGCACGCAAGACCGCCGTCGCTGTTAAATTGTGCCATACGGCGACGGTCACCGTCCCACATACGAGGCCTTGGGCCCGGTCGGCGGGCGAGGGGATAGCAGCGGATCACGGTCGGTATTCGCCGAAACCGTAGCGCGCAAAGATCGCCCGCGCCTTCGGCCGTTGCAGGAAGTCAAGCCAGGCTCGCGCCTCCGCCGCATGCGCCGCGCCCTTCACCACGGCGCCAGCATAGATGCCGGTGGCATTCTGATCGTCCGGAATATCGACGCGGGCCGTCGGCAGCCCACGCTCGGCTTGGAAGATCGTCTCGGAACGCCAGGTCACGCCAGCCTGAGGCTCGGCCCTGCATGAGCCAGACCGGCGTCTGACGGTGGTGCATGTGCGTGAGGAGCGTCGTGCCGTCCTTCACCTTGGTCTCGTAGACCGCCGTCACCAGCGCCTCGCCGCCGGCCTTCCTGAGCGCCGCCTTGATCTGTTGGACGACGCCTTCGAACGCGGGGTCCGGCATCGCGAGGCGGATGTCTGGGCGACCCAGGTCGGCGAGGCCCTTCACCCCGGCCGGATTTCCCGCGGGCACCATGATGGCGAGTTGATTGGTGGCGTAGGCGACAGGCGGCCCTTCTAGGTCGCCGGCCTCGATCAGCCGCTTCACCGCCATCAGACCGGCGAAGTAGGCATCCGGCTTTGCGGTCCAGGTCATGTTGCCGACGGTGATACGCCCACCGGCTTTCATTTGCCGAACGAGCAGCCCAGGTGGGATCGTCTCATAGTAGATCCGGCCCCGGAGATCGGGATGGTCCTCCTCAAAGGCACAGACCAGTGGCGCCATGGCGAAGAAATAGTTGCCGCCGACGAACAGGGTCAGCCGGGCATTCGTGAGGTCACCGCGAAAGTCCGCGAGGTTGTCGGCCTCGCGCACAGTGAATTCGAGGCCTTTGTCCTCCGCCGGGTTGTTCGCACCCTCCTGCCAGGGCGGGAAGCGCTCGACCAACGGACCAGCCTCTTCTGTGCGCGGCCCGGCCTGTGCCAGCGGGAGGGGAAAGGCACCGCCGAGAACGGCGGCTACTGTTGCCAGAATCCGCCTCATCTATCTTCCCGTTGAAGTTGGCGCGGTCAGTGCCCATCAGCCTAATCCTTCGCCAGGCCGTTGCGGGCGTGCCTTAAGGCCAGCTTAAGGCTCTCTGCCCGGATCCGGCTCGTCGCCGCGAAGCCTGCCGACTGCGAGGCGCGCAGCCGTAGGTGGTGTGGGGGCGCCGACACAGGGTCGCGGTGCCGTCACATCATGATGGCGTCAGCTCACGGCATGCGCGCTGATGCGCTCGCACCGACCGAGGCGGCGACATGCACTTTGGATCCCTCCGTCAATTCCGACGGCGGACTGACGATCAACCGCTCGTCTCCCAATAAACCGTCGCGGATCTCCAGCTCCTTTCCCAGGTCGCGGAAAATTCGAACCGTCCTGAGGTGGACTGTGTCGCTTTCGTCCAGCACTGCGACCTGCGTTCCGTGTTCGGCGAAGATAAGCGCTTCCGCCGGGATCAGGACGTCCGCATTGGCGCGCGGTATCGCGATGGTGGCATAGATATACAGGCCCGTCCGCAGGGCGTGGTCTCGGTTCGGGATGTCGATCTGCGCGGTGAGCGTCTTGGCGGAATCCAGCAGGCCGACCGAGGTCCGCGACACGGTACCCGCGAAGGATTGCTTCGGCAGTTGCGGTACCTGGACCGAAGCCGTCAGCCCATCGCGCACACCGACCGCGGAATTCTGCGGAACGCTGACGGTGACGCGAAGGATGTCGTCCCGCTCGATGGAGAACAGGGGCATCCCGGTCTTCGAGTCCGCGTTGACGAGGTCACCGACATCGACGTCACGCGTCGTGATGACGCCGTCGAAGGGCGCGACCACCTGCTCGAAGGCGGCGAGAGCTTCGAGCCGGTCCACCGCCGCCTGCTGTTCCTTGAGGTTCGCTCGCGCCACGCTCACGCTGGCCTCCGCAGCCCGCAGGTTCGCCGCCTGGGACAACACGCCGGCCTCCGTGTCGTCGGCCCGCTGCTTCGTCGCCCAGCCTTGCCCGGCCAGCGTGGACGTGCGCGCGTCCGTCACCTTCGCGAGGTTGAGGTTCGCCCGCGCCTGCTCGACACCGGCTTCCGCCTGCGCGAGCGACGCCTGCATTTGACCGAGGCGCGCGTGTGCTTGGGCGAGTTGTTGATCGAGGTCCGGGGCAGATATCCGGAGCAGCAGGTCTCCCTTCTTCACACGCGACCCGATATCGACCATGCGCTCCGCGATGTACCCGGTGGCACGGGCATAGAGGCGTGCGGCATCGAGGGCACGCGTGTGACCCGGCAGCGTCAGTTGCATCGGGGCGTCGATCCGCCTCGCGTTTGCGGTCCGGACCGTAGGAACCAGCTCGGACATGCGCTTGGTGAAGGCATGCGCCTCGTGCTGCCGCTGCTGCTGACCGTAGGCTCCAAGGCCCACGAGACCCGCGAGGACGAACGCCGCAACCACCAGGGGAGCCTTGCTCGCCGGCCCGACCGCGTGCTTCGAAAACGTCTCAGGCGCGTGCATCGGAGCCTCTCGATACGAAATTGCGAAGCGGTCGAACGGGCGCTTGGCGCAGCAGCGCGTACAGGAAGGGCACGAGCAGCAGGGTCGAGCCGGTGGCCGCACCGATGCCGCCCATGACGGCCCGAGCCAAGGCCGCGTTCTGCTCGCCGCCCTCGCCCGAGCCGAGGGCCATCGGGATCAACCCGAGGAACATGGCGCCCGCGGTCATCAGAACCGGGCGCAGGCGGGTCTCCCCGGCCTTGAGCGCCGCATCGAGGGCCGAGCATCCGGTCGCCTCCCGGTACTCGCGCGCGAAGGTGACGAGGAGGATCGAGTTTGCCGAGGCGACGCCGACCGACATGATCGCGCCGAAGAGGGAGGGAATGGAAAAGGTCGTGCCGGTCGCGAACAGGCTCAGGACGATGCCGCAGAAGGCGACCGGCAGAGCCAACAGGACGACGAAGGGGTCGCCCCAGCCCTGGAAGTTGACCGCCATCAGCAGGTAGACGGCGACGATGGCGATGGCGAGGCCGACCTCCAGGCGCCCGAAGGCCGACGCCATGCTCTCGATCTGCCCCCGAACGACGATCTTGTCGGGTGGCGGCAGAGTCGTCTGTTCCTCGGCGACGATCTTGGCCAATGCGTTTCGAACCGATGCAAGATCGGTTCCCTGCACGTTGGCGAGCACGTCGAAGGTCGGCTGCGTGTTGACGTGATTGATCACGCTCTGGGTCGGTTGCCGATGGAAGGTCGCGACGCTGGAGAGCAGCGTCAGCGCCCCGGGAGCTTCTCGTCCGGATGCCTGGACGAAGATTGGAGTATTGCTCAGGGCGGTCATGCTGTCGTTGCGCCACTCGGGCGTCTGGACCCAGAGCTGGTAGGGGATGCCGTTCTTCGGGTCGACCCAGAAGTTCGGGCTCACCTGATAACTGCCGGACAGCGACACGGTCATCGACTGGGCGATCTGCTGCTCCGTCACGTTCAGCTCCGAGGCGAGCCCCCGATCCACGTCGACGAAGAGCCTCCGGCACGTTCATGATCTGATGGATGTGCACGTCGACCGCACCCGAGACCTGCTTCAGGCGGCGTTCGATCCGGCGGGCCGCCGCGTAATCCTTTGCGGCATTGCGGCCGGCAATCTGAACGTCGATCTGCGCGATGGTGCCGAAGTTCAGGATCTGCGTGATGATGTCGGACGGTTGGAAGTAGAAGACCGCGTCGGGAAACCGCTCTGCGAGCCGCTCGCGAAGCACCTTCATGTAGTGGGAGATCGGTCGATGCTCCCCTCTGAGATTGATGAGCATCTGCCCATCGTTGTAGGCGACGAAAGAGCCGTCCGAGAACGCAAAATTGTAGTTCATGGCCGGCAGCCCGATGTTATCGAGGATCAGGCCAAGTTCATCTTCGGGAATGATTTCCCTGATTGTCGCCTCGACCTTGGCAAAGGTCTTCTCGGCGGTTTCCAGGCGCATCCCCGGGCGCGTCCTGACGTGGAGGGTCATCTGCGAAGCTTGGATTTGAGGGAAATAGTCCTGCCCGACGAAGGGCATCAGGGCGCCGCCCAGGGCCAGCACCCCAAGCGCCGTCGCACCCGTGGCCAATCGATGCGTCAGAACCGCGGTCAGGAACCGGACGTAGCCGGCATGAAACCGCGCGAAACCGCGCTCGAACGTGGCGCGAAAGGCGGCGCCCGCCCGCAGCAGCGGAGAAAGCAGGCGTGATGCGGCAGCGGCGGCTCGTCCCAAGCGCAACGAGGATTTTCCCTCCTCCCGAGGAGCCCAAATCTTGCCGTCGGGCATCAGGATCTCGCCATGGCGCTGCCGGAACTCTGGCTTGACCAGCACGTCGATGAGGATCGGCACCAGGGTCCGTGACAGGAAGTAGGAGGTCAGCATCGCGAACACGACCGCGAGCGCCTGCGGGGTGAACAGGTACTTCGGCGTATCGGCGAGGGCGAAGACGGCCACGAACGCCGCGCAGATCGAGAGCGTCGAGATGAGGGCGGGTTTCGCGATGCCGGCCGCGCCCTCGATGACCGAGGTATAGAAATCCTCGCCCTCCTCGAAGAGTCTGTAGGTGTTCTCGACCGCCACCGTCGCGTCGTCGACGAGGATGCCGACCGCGAGCGCGAGCCCGCCGAGTGTCATGACGTTGATGCTCTCGCCAAGGGCCGTGAGCACGGCGAGCGCGGTCAGGATGCAGAGGGGGATCGAGATCAGAACCACGAGGGTCGAGCGCCAGGACCCGAGGAACAGCAGGATGGTCAGCCCAGTCAGTGCGGAGGCGAGGACGGCTTCGTGGACAACGTTCTCGATGGCCGCGGAGACGAACACCGACTGATCGAACAACGTCCGGATGGTCATCCCCTCAGGGGCTGCCGCCTTGATGGCCGGCAGCATCTCCTTGACGTGGTTCACCACGTCGAGGGTCGAGGCGTTTCCGTTCTTGAGCACCTGCATCAGCACGGAGTGCTGGCCGTCCGACCGGATGATATTGAGCTTCGGAGGCGACCCGTCGCGGACGTAGGCGACGTCGCGCATCAGGATCTGCTGCCCGTTCACGACCTTGACGGGGATACGATTGAGCGTGTCGATCACCTCGGGGGTCGCGTTGAGACGGACGGGGTATTGCTGCTCCCCGATCTTCGCGAGCCCCGAAGGGACGGTGAGGTTCTGCGCGAGGACCGCGTTCGTGACATCGAGCGGCGTCAGACCGACCGCCTGCAGCGCGTGCAGATTGAGATCGACCATGACCTGCCGCGGAGCTCCGCCGTACGGCGGCGGCAATGTCGAACCAGGCACTTGGACCAGGGTCTGCCGGATCCGATACTGCGCGTAGTCGTAGACCTTCGTGAGCGTGTCCTTCGTCGATGTCAGCGCGAGCTGGATCACCGGCACGGAGGAGGCCGAGAACCGCATGATCACTGGCGGCTGCACGCCGGGCGGCATGAGCGCACGCACCGAGTTCGCGGCGGACACCACCTGCGAGATCGCAAGATCGATCGAGACGGTCTCGTCGAAGTAGATCTTTTCGATGGCAACGCCCTGGAGGGTCGTCGACTCCATGCGCTTGATGTTGTTGACGTTGTTTGAGAGGGAGAACTCACTGTAGGTCGTGATGCGCTGGCCCGTCTCGGTTGGACTGAGGCCATTGTATGTCCAGACGACGACGACGACTGGAATGTTGACGGATGGCAAAACATCCTTCGGCGCCACGATGATGGATCCAATGCCGGCCAGCACCATCAGGACGGCCAGGACGTAGAAGCTGACCCGGAACTTCAGAGCGTATTGAACCAGCCCCATTCACCTCAGTCCTCTCAGGTCGCTTGCGGGTAAGAGTTTGGATGAGCGTCCGCGGTGACTGCTCGGAACGCTGGCCCTTACAGGCCGTCTTGGCGGCACTAGGAATAGGCATCCGCCGGTGGACGAGGGCTGCAGCGGGTTCTCGCCAGGTCGCGCGGGTTGACCACCGTCATCGAAGGAAGGTCGTCCGCGGCGGCCGCCTACGGGCGTGGGACGCCGAAGCCGCGTGAATGCCCAGGGCCGGCAGCGCCGGGACCCGTCGGGCGGACCCGGCTCACGGATGGCCTTTCGCACGGGCCTGTGCGACGGCCTGCTTGAAGCCGTCGTAGTCCAGCGCTGCGGCGACCTTCAGCGGACCAATTAGGAAGACCGGCGTGCCCTGCAGGCCGAGGGCGTCGGCCTGATCGAGATTGCGCTGGAGCAGAGCCGCAATCTCGTCCTGGTGGGCCTTCCGGTCTGCTTCCAGGCGAGCCATGTCGACGCCCGAGGCCGAAACGGCCGCCAGCATCCGCTCATTCGGGATCTTGCGGCCCGGGATCGCCATGAGCGCCCGGTGCACTGCGTCGTATCGGCCCTGGTACTTCGCCGCGAGAGCGAGCTGCGCGCCGTAGACGGAGGCGTCGCCCAGGATCGGCCAGTCCTTATGGACGAGGCGGATGCGCCCGTCCGACTTCACCAGGCGGAGGAGGTCGGGCTCCGACTTCTTGCAGAAGGGGCAGTTGTAATCGAGGAAGGCGACGATGGTCAGGTCGCCTTTCGGGTTGCCCGAGACCGGGGCCTCCGGGTCGTTGAGGATGGCATTTGCGTCGATGCCTTCGGCGAAAGCTTGGCTGGCTCCCAGCGGTGACAAAAGGGTCGGCGCGAGCGCGACGGCGGGCAGAAGGGCGAGCAGGATCCTGCGGTCCATGACGGTCTCCGTGGTTGTCTCGAAAGGGTGCCGGCTCAGACGCCGACGAGGGCGAGACGGCGCGTCAGGTCCTCGACCGTGAGCTCGCCCTCGGTGCGGGCCTCCCGGACCTCGGCGCCGTCGGGGTGCATCAGGATCAGCGTCGGCGGACCGACGACCTGGAAGCGTCGCATTAGGGCGCGGGTGTTGGCGTCGTCACGGGTGACGTCGGCCCGGATGACAGACACGCCCTTCAGCTTTTCCCGAATTCCCGCGTCGGCCAGGACCGTGTGCTCGTTCGTCCGGCAGACGGTGCACCAGTCGGCGGCGAACTCGACAAGCACCGGCTTGCCTTCCGCGCCGGCGTCCCGGAGAGCGGCCTCGAAGGCGGGCACGGAGGAGACTACGCGGGTGCCGGCGATATGCCTCATTTGCTCCTGGCCGAAGCCGCGGAGAGGCCTAAGCGGGTCGGTCCCGCCGGCTGCGGCGCCGACGACAAGGACACAGCCATAGGCGATGGCGACGACGCCCGCCGTCTTACCGATACGGGCCGAGGTGCCGTTCGTGGCCATCGCCGCGGCCGACAGCCCAAAACCGATGGCGAGCGCTCCCCAGAGCAGGAGCGACAGCCCGTCGGGCAACAGGCGGGTGACGAGCGAGATCGCCAGCGCCAAGAAGGCGAAGCCGAACGCATGCTTCATGCGCACCAGCCACGGGCCGGACCGCGGCAGGATGCCGGCCCCGAAGGTGCCGACCAGCACCAGGGGAGCGCCCATCCCGAGACCGAGCGCAAACAGGGCCAGAGCCCCCCGCAGGATGTCGCCGGTCTGGCCGACGTAAAGGAGCGCGGCGGCGAGCGGCGGGGTCACGCAGGGCCCCATGACCAGGGCCGAACTGAAGCCGAGCAGCGCGGCGCCCGGGAGCGATCCCCTTCCCGCCGCGGGCGCGCCGCCGGCACGGTTCCTCCACCAGCGCGGCACCTGCAGGTCGAACAGGCCGAACATCGAGAGCGCGAGGGCTGCGAAGGCGGCGGCCATCAGACCGAGCGCAACCGGCGTCTGAAGGGCAACCTGCAGGTTCTGCCCGAGCCAGGCCGCGGCGAGACCGAGGCTAGCATAGGCCGCGGCCATCGCGACGACGTAGCTGCCCGAGAGGACGAACCCGCGCCTGGACGACAGGTTCTGGCCCGAGCGGACCAGCATGCCCGACAGGATGGGCACCATTGGCAAGACGCAAGGCGTGAACGCCAAGAGGATGCCGAACCCGAACATGCCGGACAGGAGGCCGAACAAGTTGCCGGTGAGGAGAGAGGCGGGCCCATCGGTCAGGACGCCCGCGGGGATGTCGCCCGCCATCTGGAGGCCGCGGCTTTCAGTCAGACTAGCGGCTGCCCTTCCCTGGCCGGAGGTCGCTGCATCGGTAATCGTCAAAGCCGATAGGTCGATGAGATGCGTCACGGGCGGATAGCAGATGCCTTTTTCGGCGCAGCCCTGGAAGGTGACCTGCACCTCGTGCACGCTTGCGAGCGCCGCGCCCGGCACGATGGCCTTGGCTGAGCCGTGATAAATCTCGGTGGGTCCAAAATTCGGATCGTCCTTGATCTCGCCCGACGCGGTGGAGACAGGAAGAAGACCGGTCCCGGCTGCCACGCCGATCTTATCCCGGTAGAGGTAGGTGCCGGGAGCGATGGTCCAGCGCAGACGCAGCGAGAGATCCGCGTCGCGGCTGGCCGCGAGGGTGAAGGGAATTCGCCGGGTGGTGCCTTCCTGGCACTGTCCCGGGGTCCAGAAGGAGAAGGCCGCCCAGACCAGGGCGGCGAGGGCGCTTAGAGCGACGCGGTTCGGCATGAGCGGCGGGGTCCGGTCTCGGATCGGCCCGCCGCGGGTCTGAAACGCAGCTTAAGCCAGGCTTAAGCGAGGCCCGGAGGATGCCGGACAGCCAGGGAGACATGCATGCGCATCCTCGTCGTCGAGGACGACCCCATCATCTCGGACGGCCTCCGGGCCGGCCTCGCCATGGGCGGCGCGACCGTCGATTGCGTCGCCACGTGTGCCGACGCCGATGCCGCGCTCGCGGCGAGCCGGTTCGGTGCCATCGTCCTCGACCTGATGCTCCCGGACGGCTCCGGCTTGGAGGTGTTGCGCAGCCTGCGCGGGCGGGGTGATCGGACACCCGTCGTCCTGTTGACGGCCCGCGACGCCGTGGTGGATCGGATCGCGGGCCTGGATTGCGGAGCCGACGACTATCTCAGCAAGCCCTTCGATCTGGACGAGCTCTCCGCTCGAATCCGCGCCGTCGTCCGGCGCGCCTCTGGACGAGCCGCGGCTAGCCTGGAGCACGGCGGCATCAGCCTTGATCCGGGCACCTCGACCGTCACGGTCGACGGGGCGACCGTCACCGTGTCCCGGCGCGAGTTCATGGTGCTCGCCGCCCTGATGGAACGGCCGAGCGTGCTGCGCTCGAAGTCCGAGTTGGAGGATCGGCTCTACGGCTGGCAGGAGGAGGTCGAGAGCAACGCGGTCGAGGTCCACATCCACAACCTGCGCGCCAAGATCGGCAAGCACGCCATCGAGACGGTTCGGGGCCTCGGCTATCGGATGAGGGCGCTCGCATGAAGTCGCTGCGCGTCAGGCTTTTCGCCATCCTCCTCCTCGCGACCGGGCTGATTTGGATGAGCGCCATGGTGTGGATCTACCTGGGCTCGAAGCACGAAGTCGAGCAGGTCCTCGACAACCGGCTCCAGGAAGCGGCGCGCATGGTCGGCTCCCTCGTCGGGACGGTGGGCGGCAAGAGCCCAGACGGGACGCCGCCCACGATCCCGGCCCCGATATCCTACGAGCGGCAGCTCTCCTGCCAGATCTGGTCCATCGACGGTCGGATGGTGGCGCGGTCGAGTGGTGCCCCTGAGCAGCGGCTGACCGACGCCCCGGCGGGCTTCTCGGAACGCGAGGTGGATGGCGAGGCTTGGCGGGTCTTCACCGTCGAGGATCCCGAGAAAGGCATCCGCGTCATGGTCGGAGACCGGCTCGGCAGACGCCAGCGCCTCGTCACCGACCTCATCATGGGTCTGCTCACGCCCGCGCTCCTCGTCGTGCCGCTCCTCGGTATGCTGATCTGGGTGAGCCTGGGGCGTGGCCTACGCCCCTTGCGGGTGATGGCCCGAAACCTTGCGGACCGGGACGCCGATGACATGAGCGCCATCGACGCCGCACAAGCGCCGGCGGAGGTCCGCCCCTGGCGGAGGCCCTCAACGGGCTGTTTCTCAAGGTCGAGGCGGCCCGCCGTCACGAGCGGGAGGTGACCGCCTTTGCAGCGCACGAGTTGCGCACGCCGCTGGCCGGCCTGAAGACGCAGGCGCAGGTTGCCATGGCGGCGGCGGACCCGGACGTCGCGAAGGCCGCGCTCCGCCAGATCCTCGCGGCCGTGGACCGGACCACACATCTCGTCCGCCAGCTCCTCGATACCGCCCGGCTCGACGCCGCCACGGAGATCAGCCCCGTGATAGATGTCGACGTTGGCGCGCTGATCGCCGAGATCGTGACAGGCATGCGGACGCCGCCTGGCATCCGGACCATCATCGATCCCGGGCTGCGGGGCTTCACGATGCGCGCGGACCCGGAGGGCCTGCGCCTCGCCGTCAGGAACCTTCACGAGAATGCCGTGCAGCACATGGGGACTGGGACGATCGCGTGGGGACGGCGGCCGGCGGGTGGGGGTCTTCGTGCGCGACGAGGGTCCGGGCATTCCGGACGAGGAACTGCCGCACGTGACGAAGCGCTTCTTTCGCGGGCGCCATAAGAATGCGACGGGGAGCGGCCTCGGGCTAGCCATCGCCGAGATGGCGTCGCGCCGGAGCGGGTTGAGCCTGCATCTTCGCAACCGCTGTGACCGGTCAGGGCTCGAAGCGGAGCTTGTCCGCGGCTGATCGCGCGCTCAGCCGAGGTCCGGACAGAAGATGTCCTTCAAGGTCGCGAGAACGCGCGCTGCCCGGGGATCCTCCAGCCGGTAATGCAGCGTCTGGCTCTCTCGCCGGAACGCCACGAGCCGGTCCTCACGAAGCTTGGCGAGGTGCTGCGACAAGGCCGACTGGCTGAGTTCAACGGCTTCGGCCAGGCTGGTCACGTCCATCTCGCCGCGCGCGATCAGCAGACACAGGATGAGCAGGCGCTTCTCGTTGGCGAGCAGGCGCAGCAATCGCGCTGCATCGGCCGCCCTGTCCTGGAGGCGCAGCAGGTCGGAGGGTGTCACGGCATCCATGGAGGCATACAGCAAAAATTAGCACTGGCTTATTTAGCACAGCCTGACCCAGCGCGCCTAATCCGTTCCACCATCCCTGGTGGCTGCCACTGCCAGCGAACGCGCTGTAACCCCGGTCCTATGTTAAGCCAGCAAGCCAACAAGGGCCCGGGACATAACCCTGTCCGTTCCGAGGCTCACACCTGTTGGCGGGGTCAGCGGCTAGGCTGCTCGTCGGGCAGCCGCTGAGCGCGGGTCAAGGTGACGATGCGCGCAATGTCCATGGCGTCCGTGGTACCGGCTAGGATGCAGTCCACTGGATCAGGAACAAGACTGGGGTGCGGCGCAGCCCAAGGCGCGAGGCCAAGCCCGGCACCGCGTCCGAGTTCAGCTTGAGCAGGCAGACCTCGGGTTCACTCAGGCTTGCGGCGCGCTCGAGCGCTGGTGCCAGGGTCTGGCAGGGCACGCCCCACGGCACCCAAACATCTACCAGGAGCGGGATGTCACCGCTGCTGCCGTGCTTCTCGAAGGTGGCCTCGTCCGCCGCGATGGGCCGCTCCTCGAAAAGCTGCTGATCGCAGGGCCCGCATCGCGCCGCCAGTGCGGGGCGGTCGTCGGGGACCCGGTCCGTATTCTTACAATCTAGGCACACGATGTGCCTCGTCCCGTCCGAGACCCTCGCAAACTCACTGAAGCGTGGAGGGTGGGCCAGCCTCCGAACCATACCCCATTGGGAGCCGCGGCCGTCATCGAGACCACGCCTTAGACCGCCACCTCGGCACCGCCTCTGAGCTTCACGGGAATGGTTAGGTGGTGCACCCCGTTCGCCTCCGCCGGCGGGAACTTGCCGGCGCGGATGTTCACCTGGATCGAAGGCAGCAACAAGCGCGGCGCGGCGAGGGTAGCGTAGCGCGCTGTGCGCATCGCCGCGAAGTCCTCCTCGCTCACGCCCTCCTTCACGTGGATGTTATTCGCACGCTGCTCCCCCACCGTCGTCTCCCATGCGTAAACGTCGCGCCCGGGGGCCTTGTAGTCGTGGCACAGGTGCAGCCTCGTCTCCGGCGGCAGAGCCAGGAGCATCCGGATCGAGCGGCTGCCGATCCGGCGCTGCGGTTTCACCGCGGTTTCGCTTTCAGGCCGTGCGGGACATGCTACTCCGATGCCGATCCCTGACCGGTGCTGCCTCCTCCCATTCACGATCCTGCTTCGCGAGCAGGGCGGCACGACGGGCCGCAAGTGCCTCCGTTTCCGACTCCGGCGCGTCCGTAGCCACCTCCACAGCCAGAGGAGCGGTCGTCCTGTCTTCTGCCAGGAAGCGGGCGAGCGTCGTGATGATGCGATCCACATCGCTGGACTTCACGACTCCTGTGCCGAGGAGTTCGTGGCGTGAACGGTCGGCCACATCGGCGCAGGAGCCTCCAGCAATGCCGAGCGCTGCAATTTCGCCGGCGCGAAAAGGCAGACGTTCGACCGGCATACCCCGCAGCCGTCCGAGCCTCCGCTCTCCGGTGGCCCCGACTGTGTGCACCTCGCGTGCGCGCGGCAGCCAACGTGCGATCTCGTTGAGGATGAAAGTCCGAGCGAGTTCGACGCGGACGGGGCCGAACTTTCTGATCCTGGCGATCGCCTCCGGTGACGTTTGGGCGAGGTGACCGAGATCCCGGTACCCAGCCTTGCGCAGACGGGCACGCAGGGAGGCTGTAAGGAAACCGCGGCCAAAGCCCGACGCCGAGAGATGCTGAATCGCGTCGGGAGGCAGATCCTCGAACAGCGGCAGCCGCACGCTGACCTCGCCAAAGAGGCTATCGGACCTGATAGGGCGAAGTGAGCGGCCGGGCATCGACGCCGCCGATAGGGCGATTTCCGGATGCCCGCAACGGGTGGCCGTCGAGGGCCATCCATGAGGTCTGCTGGCCCGCCATCTGATGGGCTACGTACGAGCGAGATTGGCCGATTGCGGCCCGTCCGCTTCTGGATAGGAAACCGGAAAAGCGGATGTCGCCGTCATGCCCGCTCACGACCCATAGCAGGCCCTGAGGCGGTCCGCTTCAGGCGCTTGGTGAAACAGAGCCGTACGACTGGAAAGAGTACACTTCTGCCCGTCCGCTTACAGACAGCCTATCGTGCAAGCGGATATTGCGCGAAGGGCAAGATTTATCTGACCTTAGACATGCAGGCTAAGGGATCCCTCAGTGAACGTCGAGGCGGCTGGCGTACCGGCCTCGGAGTGACGCAGCGCATCATCGGCACTTGTCTCCGCCGGGTTCGAACTCGTCGATGTGGTAGGCCATCGCGGGTGCCAGTCGTGCAATATGCGGCTGCCATTGTGCCCTCAGCGCGAGATAAGTCTCTGTCCCTGCCTCATCGGGCATTGTCTCGACGCCAGCAGCCGACAGCCGCCTGACAGCCGCTGCGAAATGGCTGCGCCACGCCTCGCTCTCGGCGCGGTTTATGTCGGCTGGGGCTGGCAGGTCTCCGGGTAAAAACGTCGTCTCGAGCGTGACGACGAGCAGCATGGCGATGCGCCAAATTGCATCGACGGCGGCGGCCTCCTTCAGCCATGCTGCCTGACGGTCTGCAATCCCGCTCCGGATCAGTGACACCGTGTCGAGCGCGATGAAGGTCTGTGCCGAGACCGAATAGAAGGGCTGCCGAAAGCGGAAGTAGAACAGCACGGGATAGAAGTGATGCGCCTCCTTCATCTCGGCCATGGACCCGGCGATGTCGGCCAAGTGGGTGTATCCTGAGTTGAACTGCCCCTGCGGCCCGAGCTGTGCCAAGAGCCTCGGCCGCATCCGCGGTTTCACCCGCCAAGAGATGCAGCTTCAGTCCGAGCGCATTGCGCTGCCGCAGCGCGCTGTAGACCTGCATGACGTAGGTCAGAACTAGCGACGTCACCGATACCCCAACGAGCGAGTTCACGAGATAGAGGAGGCGGTAGCTGTCCGTGCCTGGTTTGAAGTCGCTGGCCCCCACGATCGCCATGCTGCTGCCGCCCGCGTAGAGGGCGGTCATGAAGTCGGCCGGCGTCTCGCCGCTGCTCGCCCGAACGGCCGTCCCGAGCGCGGGGTGGATGATCAGGCCGGCTCCGAGGGTCAGCCCGAGTGCCCAGAGCAGGACGTAGACGATGAGGATGATCGGGCCGCAGAAGGACAGTACAGTGCCCCGCTTCTGCCCGAACGTATCGGCGGCGTAGCGGAAGATTGCCCAGGTGAGATGGGCGACCCGATCCGCAATCAGACCCGTCCCGATGCGCGCGTAGAGGACCGTCAGGAAGATGTCGGTGAGGACGAGGCTCATGACGAGCGCGCCCGACGCCTGTTCAAGGACAGGCAGCATCCGGCTGACCATCCTTCCAGCCTCAGGCGTTGGTTAGCGTCCAGGGACGCATCGCCTCCGGGCCGATGATGTCGGGTGGCGGCTTGAAGTCGCGTGCCGCGCCCCGCATCGCCTCGGCAGGACGGCGGAAGCCGCTGCGGCGGCGGTAATCTTGTCGGACCTTCTGGGACGGAGCGAGGGGCGCCTCCGCGAGGTTCTGTGCACAGATCACGTCTACGGCCGTCACGCCGGCCAAAGCCACAAGGGCGATCAACACGTTGTCCTTGCGCGGATTCTCGCCCTCAAGCCCGGGCAGGACCGTGGCGATGTCGAGCGCGTCTCCGGCGACACGTGCCGAGATCCAGGGAGTCGGATCGCGCGAGCCGAAGATCCCGGCCCCCTGCAGGAGTTCGCGCACGCCGTAGGCTCGGATGACCGGGGCTGCGCGCGGCTTTCCAAGCCAGCTCGCAATGGCATCTCCAAACGCAACTTCGGTCAGACCGAGACCGATGGAGAACCAGCCTAAGCCGTGGGCGAGTTCCCGGGTTGCGGGATCCGGTCTTCGGCGCGGGTCCGAGGTGAAATAACTCGGCAGGGAAGAGAGCACGGGAGCGTGGCCCCGGTCGCGTTGAGACATGGCATCGGACATGCTGACTTCCTCGCTGCCGCATTGAGGGCGAAGTGGCAGGCCCGCCGCAGCGCGACGGGCTGCGGAGCCATTCACGGCTTGAGCACAACCTTGATGCAGTTGTCCTTCTTGTCGCGGAATGTCTTGTACATCTCGGGCCCTTGTTCGAGCCCGACGCGGTGGGTGATGACGAAGGAGGGGTCGATCTGCCCGTCGGCGATGCGCTTGACGAGGTCGTCCGTCCAACGGTTCACGTGGGTCTGCCCCGTGCGAATGGTCAGCCCCTTGTTCATCAGGGCTCCCATCGGCATTTTGTCGACGAGCCCGCCATAGACGCCTGGGATCGAAATGATGCCCGCGGGACGGCAGACATAGATCATCTCGCGCAGCACCGCGGCGCGGTCGCTCTCCAGCATCATAGACTGCTTCAGTCGGTCGTAAGCGTGTTCGAGCGCGCGCGGCGAATGCGCCTCCATGCCCACGGCATCGATGCACTTCTCCGGGCCTTTGCCGCCCGTGAGGCTCGTTCAGCCGCTCGACCGTGCTCTCCCGGCTATTGTCGATGGTGGTCGCACCGCCAGCGCGCGCCATCTCCAGGCGCTCAGGCACGCTGTCGATGCAGATCACCTGCTTGGCCCCGAGCAGGAGCGCGGAGCGGAGCGTCATCTGGCCAACGGGGCCGGCCCCCCAGATCGCGACGGTATCGGTCGGCTGGATATCGGCCTGCAACGCAGCCTGCCAGCCAGTGGGGAAGATGTCACCGAGGAACAGCACCTGCTCGTCGCTCAGGTTCTCCGGGAACTTGATGTGCGTCTTGTCGGCAAACGGCACGCGGACGTACTCGGCTTGGCCGCCCTGGTAGCCGCCGGTGAGGTGGGTGTACCCGAACAAGCCCGCGGTGGTGTGCCCGAAGGCTTTGGCGGCGATATGCTTGTTGCGGTTCGAGCGTTCGCAGACGGAGAAGTAGCCGCGCTTACACTGGTCGCACTCGCCACAGAAGATCGTGAAAGGCACGACGATGCGCTCACCTTTCCTGAGGGCGCCGTTGACACCCTTGCCCGTCTCGACGACCTCGCCCATGAACTCGTGGCCCATCACGTCGCCCTTCTCCATGCCGGGCATGAAGTGGTCGTAGAGGTGGAGATCCGAGCCGCAGATCGCACAGGTGGTGACCTTGATGATTGCGTCGCGATCATCCTCGATCTTGGGATCCGGCACCGTATCGCAGCGGATATCCTCAGTGCCGTGCCACACCAGTGCTCTCATGGAACGTCTCCCAAGTTTGTGAAAATAATTTCAAGCGCACGGCAAGATGTGCCTGTCTGAAGGGACCTCAGCTCCAAAAAGTTTCCTGCCTCGACAGCATAAAATGCAATCGCAATGACACCCCGTCCTATATGTCACCTTGACCATTACAGGTGCTGATAGCGGAAGCTGGACATTCTATGGCCTGCTGATGAGCAGATTTATCGACGCTCGTGAGTGGGCAACGTTCAATGACGGCTGGGCTAATCTGAGACGGTGAATGGATGTGGCCCTGTCCGGGGAGGTAAACGCGCAACGACATCCGCTTCAGGGAGCGCTTGAACGGCCGGCTAGCGACCGTCTTTGGTCGAACGCTGCCGGTCCGCTTTACGTATCTAAACTGAAGAAGCGGACGTTCAGCGTGATACTTCGTAGAGCCTGGAGGTGGACCGAAGCGGACGCTTGAGCTGGACCCATTCAGGTTCGGAACGAGAGGAAAGCGGTTTTTCAAGCCAGGCGACTGCAACGGACTGCTTTGCCGTCGGGAATGGACGTTTGCGGACCGGGCGTCAGGAAGCATCCCGCCCGGCTGGTGAGATCTCACGGCCCGGAATAGCCGAGCGCCTCGGCCGCCTTGCGCAGGCGCGCCATTGCGGCGACAGCGTACGCCAGCCGCGTGGTCGTCGGATCCGATGCCTGATCCGGGCTCACCGCGTCCTCGATCACGGACAGCTTGATCAGCATGGCCCCCAGATTGCCGCTCGCAATCAGCTTGGCGATGCACGCCTCATCGGTCTCCTGGCCTTTCGGCTTCGTCAGCAAATCCACCATCCTGATCACTGGCTCGGCAAAGCCGGCGGTGCGCAGCTCGCCTGCAGTCACCGTGGTGTTCTCGATGACATCGTGCAGCCAGGCCGCTTGCGTGACCTCGTCGGGCACCACTGGCAAGCCCGTGTCTTCAGCATGCTGGGCACGGAGGCTCGGCAGCGAACGCGATCCGCTCCAGATGCTCGAAGACGGGCTGCCCGATCTCATCCACCTGACCGACGTGGTGCAGGCGGGCAAAGGCTTTGGCATCGGCGCTCGTCATCATGCTCGCCTCACGCGAACAGCCAGATCACCACCCTGCTGCCGAGCGCCTCACGAACAGCAGCGATGCCCGGCCGAGCATCAGGCGCATGTGGCGCGCGGTTCGCTGAGGAACAGGCCGCCGACTCTCACGCCTCACTGCGCGTCGCGCCACAGCGCAGCCATTTCCTGGAGAACGGCTTCTCCTCGACTGAGCGCCGTTTGCTCATCGGGCAACGAGTAGAGGCATTGCCGGAGGATGCAGTCCTGATCGCGGATGACCCAGCGATAGCGCGACGGGTCCTCCGGGCAGGGCTCAACCTTCAGGGAGAGGGCTGCGAGGGCTTCCGCCGCCATCGTTATCTCCTTCGACTTGCCTGACTGCGCTCCTGTCCTCGACGGGTGGGCAGTCCGGGAACTGCATCCAGTGGGTGAACGCGTCGGTGCGGTAGCTGTGCGCGCACGAGGCGACGTGCCAAGGCGCTGCATCGCCGGCGTGTTCGGGATCCCAGCGGATGATGGCGCGCCGGTCTGGCTCGTCACGGTTGATGGCGATGATCCACCGCCCATCGTGCGGGGCCCGATCCATGGCCCTCCAGGTGTGCATGGCACCCTTCCTCCCGGCACCTCATCGTGTTCGACCGCCAGGAACGCTCGAAGCGCTGAAACCGTTTGCGCTTCTTTCAGGCGCACCGCCGGATCGTCAGGAGTCTGGGGGCGCCGAATTTGGCTGGTGTCGTATGGCCAGCAGCACCGTCTTGATCGCCACATCGAAGGAGCTTCGCCGCATGTCGCTGACGAACCCATGGCTGCCTCGATCGAACTGCACCCCGAACATCATGGAGGACGCGCAGCTCCATGCACTCGTCAGGCTCATCGAGTGTACCTGTCCTCCGCCGTCGGCCAGGGGGATGCCGGGCAATCTCCGCGCGGCTCTGAAGCTTCTGCGCTCGCACAACCCGGGTCAGGAGTAGACCCCAATCGGCGATTGAGACTCAGCGCCTCCAGGTCTGCACGCTGGACGCGCGAGAGTACGGTTCCGTTCACTGGGTTCCGAACAGGACGGCTCCCAGCCGCAAGCGCTGTTTGGCTCATCCTGGGATCCGCTTGTCTAGCGCAGCCGCAAGCCTCCACGGACGAGGGCCGCCGAGCTGTTGAACTGGCTCCACGGACTGGCCTCAGTGCTCTTCGTCGGCCTGTAGATCTTCCTCCGGTGCTAGAGTGTACAAGCCTGCCACAATCTTCCAGAAATCCGGACACTCACCCGCATGCGCCTGCAGCCGCGCATCGATGATTTGCCGTGCAGCCTCTGCAAATTCTTCGACGCACTCTGCGGGCACTTCCAGTGGGTCTGCTGGATCGCTGTTATGCATAATCATATCAACGCGTGGCCGCGTTTTTTCGATCCGAGCATTGTTCCGCAGACCGTACGGCCGCAGATCCTCAGGGCATGGTTCTGCCTGTTAGATCGCTAGCGCGCACTGTCGAATGATCTGGTGTTTCACGGTCGGCCGTTGCCCGTCGGCAGCCTTTTGACGCTATCGCGTGTCGCGGATCGGCGCTCAGATCGCAGGGCGCGGCTCGCCGTCCCACCTGGAGTGTAAGCGTGGCGGAGGCGCATTCATTAGCTGGTGATGTTGTGTACGGCTGCTGGCGTCCGCTTCGGAGCATCAACGAGGTAACCATGAATGACCGGGATGGGCGCAAAGCCGAACGTCCGGTCCTGCGCGCGCTGGCGATCCGGCGTGACGTAGTCTGGCCGATTGCGGCCGGTCCGTTTCTGACCAGGAAACCGGAAAAGCGGACGTCGCCGTCGTGCCCGCTCACAACCCAGAGGAGCCGTTCGATCTGTCACCGGCCAAGGGCTGCTGACGGCGGCATGGCATGGCGGACCTCCGAAAGGTTTCCGCCGCGAAGGTTGATGGGCTTGGCTGTCCCGATAGCTTTTGAGGCTCCAGAGCGGAGCTGTTCCAGAGTGTTGGGCCACTCGGTAGGAACACGCCCGACGCCGGTCTGGATTGTCCGATACGGGCAAGCCCGACTGAGGCGGGCTTGGACCCGGCGCGGGCTCGCGGTGTTCACACAGGTGATCGAGGTGCAGCGCAGGTTCTGAACCGCGGCTCCTCGTTGACAAGCGCCGGATAGCTCAGTGCCGAGGAGCTGCGATGCCTGACCACGCGCAGATGAGGAAGCGTCAGCAGGTGCTGGCCGACTTCGGCGAGCCTCACCCTGCGCAGCGAGAACCTCGACGAGGTGCTCACCGAAGCCTGCCGCCTCGTCGGCGAGGCGCTTGGGACAGGCCGGGCCAAGATCCTGGAGATCCAAGAGGACGGCCAATGTCTGCTCGTGCGCGCCGGCGTCGGCTGGGATCCCGGCATCGTCGGCCGGCTGCGCCTGCTGATGAGCGAGCGCTCGTCCGAGACCTTCTCGATCAGGGAAGGCAAGCCCGTCATCACGCAAGACATCCACCAGGAGGAGCGCTTCACGGTCCCCGAGTTCATGAAGAAGGCTGGCGTGGTCGCCCTGGCCAACGTGCCGATCTTCCTGCCCGGCAGAAGGGCTTATGGCCTGCTGCAGGTGGACGCGACCGAGCCCCGCGACTTCGGCGACGAGGACACTGAGTTCCTGCGTACCTACGCCACCATCTTGGGGCCGGTGGTCGACCGCCTACAGAAGGTGAGTAGCTTGCGCGCGACCGAGGAGCGCTTTCGCCTCGTGGTGGAGAACGCCCGCGACTACGCGATCTTCACCTCCGACCCCGAGGACCTGATCACCGACTGGTACTCCGGGGCAGAAGCCGTGTTCGGCTGGCCGGCTGAGGAGGCCATCGGCCAGCCCAGCAGCATCCTGTTCACGCCGGAAGACCGAGAGATCGGTGAGGACGCGAAAGAGATCGAAACCGCTCGGCGCGCGGGCTGGGCACCGAACGTGCGCTGGCACTTGCACAAGGACGGCTCGCGGGTGTTCATCGAGGGCTCCGTCACCACGCTGCGCCACCCGGACGGTTCGCCGCGCGGCTTCCTCAAGGTGGGCCAAGATGTCACCGCGCGCCGCCTGGCCGAGGAGCGACTGCGCAACGCCCTCGCCATCAAGACGGTCGGCATCATCTTCTGGGGCCATGGCTTCGGGCTGACCGAGGCGAACGACGCCTTCCTGACGATGACAGGCTTCAGTCGGGAGGAGGCGCTGGGCAAGACGTGGCAGGAACTGACGCCCCAGGAGTTCCACCCGGCCTCCCTCAAGGCCGTCGAGCAGGTGATGACGCTCGGCGAGGCGACCCCTTACGAGAAGGAGTATCTTCGCAAGGACGGCTCGCGCTGGTGGGGGCCGTTCGCGCCGCGCAAGGTCGGCAACGAGGTGGTCGAGTTCGTGCTGGACGTCACGGATCGGAGGCGGGCCGAGGCGGCGCTACGCGAGAGCGAGGCACGCTTTCGGACCGTGGCCAACCTTGTTCCAGACTTCCTCTGGAGCAGCAATCCGGCTGGCCAGGCGACGTGGTTCAACGAGCGCTGGTGCACCTACACCGGCCAATCGTCCGAGCAGGCACGGGATTACGGCTGGCTCGACAGGGTTCATCCGGACGACCGCGAGCGCTGTCTGGCCGACCTCCGCTCCGCGATAGAGAAGGGCGAGGCTGCCCGTGGCGAGTACCGCATCCGGAGCGTCGAGGGGCAGTACCGCTGGTTCCTGAGCCGTGCCGAGGCCATCCGCGATGAGACGGGACGCACAGCACAGACCTTCGGGGCTGCCGCCGACATTCACGATCTGCGCCAGCTCCAGGAGCAGCAGGCCGTCGTCGTCGCCGAGCTGCAGCACCGCACCCGTAACCTAATCGGGGTCGTGCGCTCGATCGCACAGCGGACCATGGCGACGAGTTCCTCGCTGGAAGCGTTCAGCAGCCAGTTCAATGACCGCCTGTCCGCCCTCTCGCGGGTCCAGGGCCTGCTCTCGCGTTCCGACAAGGAGCCGATCACCATCCGCACGCTGATCCAGAGCGAACTGGATGCACTCGGAGCTGCCGCCATGCAGGGCCGCATCGTGCTGGACGGTCCCTCTGTTCGCCTGCGCAAGGCAACGGTGCAAATCTTCGCGCTGGCCTTGCATGAGTCTCGCCACCAACGCTCTCAAGTACGGCGCGCTCACCGCCGATCATGGGCAGCTCAGGGTGACGTGGCGGACTTATGAGGCGGATGGTGCGGGCCGACGGCTCGCTCTGGAATGGGTCGAGCAGGGCATTGAGCATCAACGAGAAGATCAGGTTCAGGCTCGGCGCGGCTATGGCCGCGAGTTGATCGAGCGCGCACTGCCTTACGCGTTGCACGCCAAGACGAGTTACGAATTGAGCGAAGGCGCGTTGCGCTGCTCCATCGACCTGCCGCTCACCGAGGTCGACAAGGCGAGGAGCTGCGCATGACATCAGCCACGAACGCACTCGCCGGCCGCCGTGTGCTCGTGGTGGAGGACGACTATTTCATCGCCGCTGATATGCAGCGCGCGTTCGAGGCGAGCGGAGCCGAGGTGCTGGGTCCGGTGCCGGGCGTCGAAGAGGCGCTGCAGCTGATCGCAGCCACATCCAAGATCGATGCGGCGGTACTCGATGTGAACCTGCAGGACGAGCTGGTCTACCCCGTGGCCGACGCCCTGCAGGCACGCGGTGTGCCCTTTGTCTTGGGCAGGTGAAGCAGGGCAGGTGCTGAGCGACATCGACCGGCCCGCCGTCGATGGAGCGGCCGAAGCCCCAACCACCGGTGTGACGTCCGCAATGTCTTGTCCGGACCCTCGGGCCCGTGAGCAAGCCGTCTTGCTGGTCCGCAATGCATACAGCGAGTACAACAAGCGCGGGCTGCCGAGTTCCCAATCATGTCTATCACCACGGGCCGCAATCGACAGTTGGAGCACGCACTTCTCGACAACATCCCCGATATGGCGTGGCTGAAGGATCGCGAATCACGCTACCTTGCAGTGAGCGCCACCTATCTGGATGTCCTCGGCGTGAGCGAAGCCGAGGTGGTCGGACGGCGCCCCGAGGAGATCTGGCCAGCGGATATCGCCGAAATCTATCTCAGGACCGACCGTGCCGTACTGCGCAGCGGCAAGCGCCGGCGCTACGAGGAAGCGCGGCGCGGCCCAGACGGCATTCTGCGCTGGTACGACACGATCAAGTCGCCGATCCGGGACGCGAGCAACCACATCATCGGCACTGTCGGAATTTCGCGTGACATCACGAAGCGTAAGGCGGCAGAGGCCGAGTTGATCGCCTCACGCGAGCAGCTCCGGAAGCTGTCGGAATTCGAGCAGCGGGCGCGTGAGCAGGAGCGCGCCCGCATCGCCCGCGAACTCCACGATGAACTCGGCCAGACGCTGACCGCGATCAAGATGGACTTGGGTTGGATGCGGGACAGGCTGAACGAACCTGCCCTGGTGTCGACCCGGATCGAGCGCCTCATCGCGCTTGCCGATCGATCCGTGGTCGATCTGCGTCGCATCGCCACCGAGTTGAGACCTCTGATCCTTGACGAGTCTCGGTCTGCGTGCGGCCATCGAATGGCTGACTCAGACCATGGCGGAGCGCAGTGGACTTCCGATCACACTCGTGTTCGACGAGGGAACGACCTACCAACCGGATGTCAGCACCGCCGCCTTTCGGATCGTGCAGGAGGCCCTAACCAACGTCCTGCGCCACGGCGCGGCGACAGGTATCGAGGTGCGTGCGCACAACGATGGGAGTGCCTTGCTCATCGAAGTCTCGGATGATGGGTGCGGGATCGACCGCTCCGCCTCAATCAACGGGCGGCTCGGTCTGGCTGGGATGCGGGAGCGGGCACGCCTCCTCGGCGGCAGACTCGCCATTGACAGCAAGGCAGGCGCCGGCACCACGGTCCGGGTTCGCCTGCCGCTCAAGCGCCAAAATCGACGGAAGAATGCACGATGATTCGTCTGTTTATCGCTGACGATCATGCGATCTTTCGCGAGGGACTGAAGCAAATCCTCGCCGAGCAGGCCGATTTCGAGATTGTCGGCGAAGCGACGACGGGCGACGGCCTCGTCGAACGGCTCGCAGGTCTGAGCTGCGACGTGGTTCTGCTCGATCTCTCGATGCCCGGTCGCAGCGGCATCGCTCTCGTACGCGAAGTCGCGACTGCCGGATCCATGCGCATCGTCGTGCTCAGCATGCACGATGAGCGACAATACGTGATCGAGGCCCTGAAGGCGGGAGCCGCTGGCTACGTCACCAAGGCCAGTGCCTCGGACCAACTGATCGAAACGATCCGCAAGGCAGCGGCCGGCGAACGCGTCGTCAGCCCTAGCGCCTCCCAAGCGCTAATCCGGCAGATGCTCGAGCCTGAGCTGCCGCATACGGCCCTGACACCGCGCGAGCGCCAAATCTTCGATCGACTCGTCGCCGGCCGCTCCGTCTCGAAGATTGCGCGTGAGCCTCGACCTGAGCATCAAGACCGTGAGTACGCACAAGAGCAATCTGCTGATCAAGCTCGATGCGGGGACGACGGCCGATCTCGTGCGCTATGCCGTGGCCCACGGCCTCGCCTGATGCTGCGCTGCAGCTCGGATTAATCCGAGCCCGAACCCGGAAATGGCCGATTGTTCCCATGCTGCTTCGGCAGCCATGGTGCAACTCGGGAGTGATCCGCACCGGCCAACGAGTCGGGTAAGCTACGGGGCGAGGCTCGTCATGGATATTGTCATACGCCGGGTCCGCATCGATGACGAACGGCCCCTCGTCGATATCGGCATCGAGGCTGGCCGTATCGTCGAGATCGCGGAACAGATCCCAGAGACGGCTGTCGAGGAGATCGACGCCGCTGGCCGCGCCGCCCTGCCCGGCTTTGTCGAGCCCCACCTGCATCTCGACAAGGCCTTCCTGCACCGGCGTCTGCCCGCCCGCACAGGCACGCTTGAGGAGGCGATCCGCGTCACGGGTATCCTGAAGGCAAAGCAAGAGCGCGACGATGTTTTGGAGCGCTCGCGCCGCGTGCTCGACATGGCGATCCGCAACGGCACCACTCTGATCCGCGCGCATCCCGACGTCGATCCAATCCAAGGCCTGGTCGGCGTCGAAACAGCCCTGGAACTTCGCGAGGAGTACCGCGACCTGATCGACATCCAGATCGTCGCCTTTCCGCAGGAAGGCATTCTCAAGACGGCAGGCGTGGTCGAACTGATGGATCAGGCGCTTGATGCTGGCGCCGATGTTGTCGGAGGATGCCCCTATAACGAGTCTCACGCCCGAAGATACGCGCAGCCATATCGACCGCGTCTTTGACATCGCGATGAAGCGCGACCTTCCGATCGATATGCATGTCGACTTCGCCGACGACACGCGCGACGCCCGGTTCGCCACCGCCCGCTACATCGCCGAGAAGACCATCGCCACGGGCTACCAGGGCCGCGTCGCCCTCGGCCATGTTACGAGCATGGGGGCTCTGGACCCGGAGGAGGCAAAGCCTGTCATTGACGCCCTTCGGGAGGCCGATATCCACATCGTCACCCTACCCGCGACCGATGTCTATCTTGGCGGGCGCAAGGATGAGGCGAAGCCACGACGAGGGCTTACTCCGGTACGAGTCTCTCCATGAGGCGGGCGTGAACGTCGCCTATTCTTCAAACAATATCCGAAATGCCTTCACGCCATTCGGCAAAGCGGACCCTCTCCAGATCGGCAACCTGCTCGCACATCTCGTTCAGTTCGGTACGCCCGAGCATCAGGCCGAGATCCTCAAAATGGGCACAGTCAACGCCGCGCGCGCCGTTGGCATCTCGGAAACCTACGGACTCGCCGTTGGCAAGCGCGCCGACATCGTAATTCTCGACACACTCAGCGTCGCCGACGCCTTGCTCGATCTACCGGCTCGATCCTGGGTGCTGAAGAACGGTCGCGTCACCCTGGTGACGACGGTCGAGAGCCGCATCTGCCGGAACTGCGGACACGCCCACCCGGTGAGGAGCGAATCACATCCATACTGAACCGACGAGGCCCGGCGAACGGGCCCGATACTGGGAGACTACGCCATGAGAAAGCCACCCGCCGAAATCGTCGCCTCTGCGCTTGCCGTGACAACGCTGTTTATTCCCCATCACCTGCCGCCGTGGGCGATCTTCATCGGCTGGGCCGGCACCTTCGCCGCTGGCGGCCCCACACCTGTGGTCCTGAAGCGGATCTGGCCAACCATGGCGCTCGGCAATTGCGTCGCCTGCCTGATCGTGCTCGGTTTTGGCTTTGCCGCGCAGCATCTCTCCGGCTCGGCGCTGACTCTCGCGCAGTGCGCGATCCTGTTTAGCCTCAACGGAACGATGATGGCGCTCGGCCGGTTCGAGCCGCTGAGCTTTGTGCCCGGCATGTTCTTCGGTTTTGCCTGCTACTTTGCAACCTATTTCGGCGGCTTCGGCCCGGTTCCGAAGGACCCGCTGGTGGCTCTGGTCTCGGTGCTGGCGATGAATGCACTCGGACCTGTCTATGCTTGGCTCACCGCGACGCTCGGCACCCACCACCCGGGACGTCCCGAGACCAATCTGTCCCAGCCTGCGACGCAGCATTAGTGCGCATGCCCTCTGCCTGACGCCAAAGGGCGTCAGGCCTCCCCCGACTTGGAAACCGTGATGATACTTCCTGCTCCCGAAGCGGGCCTCCCGGATGCGGGCACGCCCGGCTCTGTCCTGGCGCGTTCGAACCGAGGCATGGTCACGAGTCCCCACACGCTTGCGAGCCAAGCTGGCCTCAAGGTGTTGCGCGACGGCGGAGACGCCATCGAAGCTGCAATCGCCATGGGCGGCGTCATCGCGGTGGCCTACCCGCATTTTTGTGGCATCGGCGGCGATGCCATCTGGATCATTGCCGACCGGGAGGGCCGGTCCACCACGCTTACCGGAATCGGGCAGGCCGCCGCGGCATCGCCCGACTATCAGGGTGCGATTCCGACCCGGGGCCCCCTCTCGACACTCGCCTCGGCCTGCGTCGTCGATACTTGGCGCCTCGCGCACGACTTCTCGCGCCAGCATTGGGGAGGTCGGCACAGCCTCGCCAGCCTCCTCGACCCAGCGATCGGCTATGCCGAAGACGGCTTCCCACTCTCGGCCTCCCAGGCGTTCTGGACCGAGTTCCGTCGTACGGATCTGCCCGCTTGGCCTGGATTCGTCCGCACCTTCCTGCACGAGGGCCGCGTCCCGCGCGTCGGCGAGCCTTTCCTGCAGAAGGCGCTCGCGCGGAGCCTCCGGCTGATCGCCGAGAATGGTCCTCGCGACTTCTACGAGGGCGAGTTGGCCGCCTCGCTCGCAAAGGGCCTTGCTGCGGTGGGGTCACCCCTCACGGCAGAAGACCTGCGCAATACGAAAGCGCGGGAGGAGGCTCCCGTCGCGCTCGACTACCGCGGGCTGACGCTGTTGGCCCCGCCGCCGCCGACGCAGGGTGTGACGACGCTCGCCATCATGGGCATCCTGGAACGCCTTGGCCTGGCGGGCGTGGAGGAAGGCAGTGCAGACTACTTTCACCGTTGCATCGAAGCGGTGAAGCAGGCCTTCCTCGACCGCAACGCAATTGGGGATCCGGCGTTCATCGCCCCGGCATGCGACCTCTGGACCGGCGAGGATCGACTTGCCGCGAAGGCGGCCGCCATCGATCTTAACAAAGCCCTCGATTGGCCTCAGACCTTTCGGACAGGCGACACCGTCTTCTTCGGTGCGACCGATCCGCAGGGACACAGCGTCAGCGTCCTCCAGAGCACCTATTTCGATTGGGGCAGCGGTGTCGTCGTCGGCGATACCGGCGTGCTCTGGCAGAACCGTGGTGCCGCTTTCAGCCTCGACCCGGAGAGCCCTAACATGCTCGCGCCCGGCAAGCGGCCCTTCTACACGCTCAATCCGGGAATGGCCCTCAAGGATGGGCGGCCGCACATCCTCTACGGAACGCAAGGCGCCGACGGTCAACCTCAAACCTTGTCGGTGCTGCTGACGCGTCTCATCGATTACGCACTCAATCCAGCAGAGGCTTTGTTGCGGCCACGCTTTCTTCTGGGCCGTACCTTCTCAGATGATCGCGATAGCTTGAAATTAGAAAGCAGCGTTGGCCCTCACGTCGCGACATCGTTGCGTGAGCGCGGACACCAGATCAGTATGATCGAGGCTCTAAGCCCACTGGCGGGGCAGGCCGGTGCCATTGTGATAGCTGACGATGGGCACATCAAGGGTGCACATGACCCGCGGAGCGATGGTATAGCACTTGGACTTTGACTGCCGGCCAAGGCTGTATTGGGCGATACCGCGCGCTTTCTATGACGACATCAAAGATGTCCGGTTATGTTGCCCATGGAGCGCGCGGAAATATCGATTTCTTTAATAACAAGATCCGGTGATGACGCGACCCAGTCCGGAGATTTTGGCGGCCTAAGCGTGCGCATCCGAGATGCCATCGTGCACGGTTGAGCGCCCGCAATCGGCGCGAAGCGGCCGGACCTGGCCGAAAACGGCCTGTCCGTTTCCGGGCGAGGGCAGGGGAAAGCGGCCGTTCGCGGGGCAATGGCTGGAGGTTTAGGAAGCGACGAGGACAGATGACACATTGAGAAGCGTCGAGACGCCTGGTTTGGAATGTCAGGCGTGGCGCGGAAAGAAGAGGCGCCCGCGTAGGCGCCTCGATCAATCACGACACGACGGGCAGGACCTCGATGTTGTAGGCGTGGCGCAGAGTGCGGCCGAGGACCGGATCCTCCAGCTCCATCTCGAAGCGGGTGCCGGGCCGGATGCCGCCGATCGCGCCCGGCGTGCCGCAATACATGGCAGTTCCGGACGGCAGAGTGTCGGTCCCGGTGTGCTTTCGCATCAGGTCACGGGGCGTCCTGAGCGATGACGCGGCGCTCTGCTGGTAGAGCACCCGCTCGCCGTCGATGGTGGCGAAGGACCGGAGGACGAGCCTCGTCCCAGTGCCCCTCGACCTCCTCGTAGCGCCAGAGCTGTCTACCGACCGGCTTGCCGCAGAGCTGTTTGGAGAGTGCGATGCCGACCGTCTCGGCCTTACGGTCCGTATGGTCCGAACCGAGGCCGATCCAGAGGCCGTCCGCCAGCGAGACGATCAGCGGCTCGACCTCTCCTGAGGAGTCAGGCCCGAGCACCACGAAACGCTCGGCCTGGGTCAGCGTCGCGGCCGAGACCCGATAATAGACGGGCGTCGTTGAAGGCCTCGGAATCCCGAGCGCAGCGAGTTCCTCGATGTGGTGTTCGATGGCGGCCGCATCGCGTCCTGCCCAACCGGCGATGATCAACTCGTCGATCTCCACCGCTATCCGGTCCTGGCCGGCCTTGGAGAAGCGGTCGAACGTCAACATGATGAGATCTCTCGTAAGCTGGTTAGTGGACAGCGACCGGAGCCTTCCTGGCCGGCGACATGACTTGGCCGATGCTGAAGAGAAGCAAGGCGGCGAGCAATTCGAATGCGGCGACGACGTAGAGCCCGGCGGACGATGAGCCTGTGAACTGCGTCGAAAGCCCGATCGTGTAGGGCGCGACGAACCCCGCGAGATTCCCGATCGAGTTGATCACCGCGATCCCTCCTGCTGCGGCCGTGCCTGCCAGGAACGTCTGCGGCATCGCCCAGAAAACAGGAAAGGCCGCCAGGATGCCGATGGCCGCGACCGTGAGGGCGATCAGCGCCGCCGTGGCGTTGCCGATCAGGGCGCCCGTGGCGGCGAGGCCGATGGCCGCGATCAGCGCCGCGATGCCGCAATGGAGGCGCACCTCCCCGGTCCGGTCCGAATGGTTGCCGTTCCAGACCATCGCGATCGTACCGGCCAGGAAGGGAATCGCCGCAACCAGTCCGATATTGAAGTTCCCCTGGACGCCCATCTCCTTGATAATCGACGGTGTCCAGAACGCGATGGTGGCATTGCCGCTGACGATGCAGAAGTAGAGCAACGTGCAGAGCCAGACCTTGGGATCTGCGAGCGCAGTCTTGAGGTCGTGCTCCTTGGCCTGAGCCTTCGCCTCGTTATCCAGGTGAGCGGTCATGGCCTGCGCCATGGCAGGGCTGAGCCACGAAGCGTTGTTCGGGCGGTCGGGCAGGAAGGCGAGAACCGCGAGGCCGGCGAGAACAGACGGGATCCCTTCCAAGATGAAGAGCCACTGCCAGTTCGCGTGGCCCCACACGCCGCCCATGGAACTCATGATCCAGCCGGCCAGGGGACCGCCGACGACGCCCGCGATGGCGAAGGACGTCATGAACATGCCGTTGATCTGTGAACGCTTCTCGGCCGGGAACCAGTAGGTCAGGTAGAGGACGACACCCGGGAAGAAGCCAGCCTCGAACACGCCGAGCAGGAAGCGTAGGACGTAGAAGGCCCATTGTGATTGGATCCAAGCCATCGTGATCGAAGTCAGACCCCAGAGGATCGTGATCCGGGCGAGAGTTCGCTTGGCGCCTATCTTTTCCAGAAGAAGATTGCTGGGCACCTCGAACAGAAAGTATCCGATGAAGAAAATTCCGGCACCGAGACCATAAACCGCTTCGCTGAATTTTAAGTCGGACAGCATCGACAGTTTGGCGAAACCGACATTGACCCGATCGATCCAGGCAAGAACAAATAGAAAGACTAAGAATGGGACCAGGCGGAAGGTGGCGCGTCTATATCCCTCTTGCAAAAACTCTGGTTCAACGGCCATTTGCATGTTCGTCATCGCCTTTCCCTCCCGACAGGCGCGAAAATTTCCCTGCTGCGAAGGTGCGTCAAGAAGTGCGCGCATACCCCGTTCGGAGCTTCCGCAAGACTACTCGCGTAGCTCCCTCGCGGATAGCCGATCTAAGGGCTTTTCCCGAGCGGAATATTTCGGCCGCGTACGACGAATTATTCTTATAAGATCTGCAAAACGCTATGTTGATCACATCGACAGCCGATCGGGTTTGGCCTACTGAGCGGAAGTCCATTTCCTAGCACGAGGCGAGAGACTATTTTTACCTTTCTGAGACACTCACGCGGTTCCGCGCAACGACTGAAGTTGGCTGAGTGCCGCAGGCTCGCTTCCGACCTTGAAAGCGCAGAGGCAAATCTTCTGTGAGTTTTAAGGAAAATGGGGAGCTCACAAGACCCTGGAGAGGTCCAGGGAGCAGATGATGGCGCAGCAAGCGACAGCCAAAAGTCCCCCGACTGCATTGGAGCAGCCGGAAGGGGGTTGGGCACACCGCTTTCGTTCCATTTTGTCATGCTGAAGATCGTCGGAAATTCACCGAGTGGCCGTAAGGCGACCGCCAATTGAAGACGGCTCAGGAGGGACAAAACGGGATCGGCCCGGCGCCTGGAACCTGACATCCGGCTTCGTGCCTACTTGTGTCACTGATGCTGCGCGCGTTCACCGCGCTGAGCCGCGAGGCGCGCTGCGGATGGCCCAAGGTCCGGGCCCAAAAGCGAAAATTACAAACAGGCCGCCGATTAAGCCGAGGTTCTTGAGGAAGTTGATAGTCTGCATGACGACCTGCCCGTCGGGAGAGGCCCAGAATTTGTGGAACATCAGAGTGGCTGCGGCCGTGAAGACAATCAGTACGAGCGCGGCCGACCGTGCGAAGATGCCGAGCAGCAAAGCGGTCGACACGCCGAGTTCGATGGCGATCGCGCCGGCCGTCAGCACGGACCCCAAAACATCCGCGCTCCCGGTGAGTCGTGCCGCGGTTGCCGTGAAGTTCATCACCTTTCCGACGCCGCTGTAGTAGAACAACGGCACGAGACAGAGTCTCAGGGCGAGGAGCGCGAGGGACTCGGCGCGCGACCGAGCCGGCGCAGCACTGCCGGCTGCCGGAATGGCGAGAGTGCTCATGATGTCGCTCCTGTTGCTTGACGGTTTGCGCGGTCAGGATCTGCCGGCTTCAAGCCGAACCTGTAGGTCAGGCGGCGCGCACCGGCTAGCAAGCTGGGACTGTCCTTCGGGAAATCGACGATGAGTGAATTCTTGACGCCGAAGACCGCGTCCGAATCGAGGTAAGGGCTGTCGGCTGCGAAGAGGTGGGTGACCAGCGTTTCGTAGCCCTCGGCCGCAATCATGAAGTGGATGTGGGCCGGGCGATTGGAGTGGCGGCCCGTAGCCTTGAGCATGTCGCCGACCGGCCCATCATCCGGTATCGGGTAGGGTGCCGGCATGATGGAGCGAAACCGGATACGACCGTCCGCATCGGTGCGAAAGCGGGCGCGCAGTAGGTCGGTGTCGAGGCCGGGCTTCTGCACGTCGTAGTAGCCGTCGTTGTCGGCCTGCCACACGTCTACCAGGGCGTTCGGGATCGGCGTGCCGTCCGGCGTGCTCACTGTGCAATCGACGATGAGAAGCTCCCCGCGAAGCCGCCTGATATGTCGGCGCCCGAGGCGAGCCTCTGGAGCCCGTTCGACGTAGAAAGGTCCGAGCACGGTCGTCTCCGTCGCGCCATCCGGCATCCGGTGATTGATGGCGTCGACCAGCATCGACACGCCAAGCGTGTCGGACAGCAGGATGAACTCTTGCCTCCTGTCGGTGCACATCTGCCCGGTGCGGGTCAGGAACGCGATCGCGGCGTTCCACTCGTCGACCGTCGGCTCCACGTCGCGCACGAAGTCGTGGAGATGCCTGACGAGGCTCGTCATGAGCCGCTTAAGACGCGGATCCGGCGTGCCGGCGATCTGCGCGAGCACAGCGGCCGTGATGTTGAATTCGTCGAAGTCACGCAACGATCGGCTCCTTCTCAGCGCTCGCAGCAACGCGGATTCCGGCGGAGGCGCATTCGAGGAAGGCCCGAAGGGCTGCCGGAAGAGGTTCCGAAGTGGCCAGGACGAGCGCACGACGGCAGCCGAGCCGCTCGATTTCGCGACGGACTCGGGGAACGCGTGCCGAACCCGAAGACGACCCGGATCGCTGACCGGTCGAGGACAGAGAGCGACATGCCTCAGATCGTCGCCATGCCGGGACGG
The DNA here is from genome assembly GCA_050632875.1 of Methylobacterium sp. P31. Lineage (GTDB taxonomy): Bacteria > Pseudomonadota > Alphaproteobacteria > Rhizobiales > Beijerinckiaceae > Methylobacterium. Next base: position 2,146,176 of record JBODSC010000001.1, read on the forward strand.
GCAGCGGGGTCGCGCCCCAGCGGGGCGAGCGAGGCAATGGCACCCGCAGCGACGAGTGCCGCAAGGCCGATTGCCCAGAACACCGCGTCCGGCCCGTGTGTTACCTGTTGCAGGAAGCCAGTTACAAAGGGTCCGAGGATGGCGCCGATGCGGCCGACGCCGAGCATCATGCCCACGCCACTGGCGCGCACGCTCGTGTCGTACGCCCCTGCCGTGACGTTATTGAGCACGTGCTGGGCGCCGACGATGCAGAATCCGGCGGTTGCGACCAAGAGCCAGTTCGTGAGGTGCCCGTCGATGAAATTGAGCGCGAGCACGGAGAGGCCGCCGACGAACCACCACATCGCGAGCCGACGCGGGGCCAGGGCAGGGCTGCGGTCTGCGAGTAGCGCTAGAGCGAGGCCGCCAACGAAGGAGGTCGCCTGCATCAGCGCACCGAATCCGAAGGAGGTCGCGAATGTCTCTCCCCGGCCCATCATCACGGTGGGGATCCAGCCGGTGAGACCGAAGATCGCGAACAGGCTCATGAAGGCCGTGATCCAGAGACTGACCGAGATGCGGCGGTAGGAACCGATCAGCACGGCGAAGGCGGACTGCGCCTTCGATAGCGGCGGAGAGCGGAACGCGGCGTTTGCGTAGAGCGCGGCTCGCTCAGGTCGCAGACGCACGAGGATCGCATTGACTTCCGTCATGCGCCCGCGTGAGGCGAGGAACTTCGGGCTTTCCGGCAACAGACGATGCGCCGCGCAGGTCAAGGGGACCGAGAGCGCGCCCAAGTAGTAGAGCACAGGCCATCCGTAGGCGGGCGTGAGGAACACGCCGACTAGTCCCGCCATGATGCCGCCGGCCGACCAGCCGAGCGTCACGCCCCAGAGCGAAAAGGCGTTGCTCGCATGACGTGGCGCGAACTCGTTGATGAACGTCGTGCTGAGAGGAAGCAAAACGCCGAGGCCGAGGCCGGTCAAGAAGCGGAGCGAGCAGAAGCTCCAGAAGCCGTTCGCGAACAGCGCTGTCGCCAAAGTGAAGGCATTGACGATCCAGAGACCTGCGAGGAACGTTCCGCGACGCCCGAGCCGATCGGCAATCGCGCCATGCCCAATTGCACCGCCGAGGAAGCCGAGAAGCCCGGCGCTGATCAGCAGCCCGGCTTGGCTCGGTTGAAGCCCCCAAGGTTGTGCGACGTAGTGAATGACATAGGCCGGGTTGAACGTGTCGTAGCCGTCGCAGAACGTGACCAGCGTGATCAGGAGTCCGAGGCGCCGGTGGGATGGGCCGATCCTCGCCTCCGCGAGTTCATCGTCAACGTCGAGCAGCGTCACCGCCATCGAGGCTTTCTCCAGTTCATAGTCTCCGATCAGCCGGCGCGCGCGCCCCCATGCCCGCCGCTCTCCTGGAGCTTGAACAGACGAAGCGCGTTATCGCGACCGATCTTCTGCCTATCCGCCTCGGCGATGGCCGCGCTGTCGAACCATTGCGCGGCGTGATCGATGTTCTCGAACGGCCAGTCGGCCGAGAATAGGATTCGATCGGCGCCGAGTTCGAGCATGGCATCGATTAGAGTCTGTGTGCGAAAATTCCCGGAGGTGGTGATATAGAAGTTATCGCGGAAATAGTCGGCGATCTTGCGCTTGGCGGAATACGTGTTCTGCCGGCTCATCCACTTATTTCGATTGTCGATTCTGCCAAAGCGAGTAGGGCAGGCCCTCGCCCAAGTGACCAAGAATGATCTGCAGGCGCGGTTGTGCATCGAATAGGCCCGAGCCCATCAGCCGCAGAGCATGGACGGCCGTCTCCTGGGCGAAGGCCCAAGTGGGACCGAGCAGCCAGGGATGATCTTCGTAGATCCCGTCATCCTGAGGCCGGGGATTGCGGGGATGAAGGTAGAATGGAACGTCCAAGCGCTCCACCTCGGACCAGAACGGCCGAAAGGCCGGACTGTCGTAGTAGACGGCCTTGTCGGTGCGCTCGGAGTCGCTGAAGCCGTTCACGAGCGCGCCGCGAAAGCCAAGATCACGAACGCAGCGCTCGATCTCTCCCGCGGCCTGATCCGGATCCTGCATGGCGAGCGCGGCGAGGCCATGGAAGCGTGTGGGGCGCCGCGCGACCTCTTCGGCTAGGAAATCGTTCGCGCGCCGCGCGACATCGTGGGCCTGCGCGGCTCTGGGAATAGCCTGCACCGCCGGCGCGTTGAGGGACAGAAGCATCGTCTCGATGCCGTGGGCATCCATCTCGCGCAGGCGCCGATCCTGAATGTCGAGGAGCCGGGCCCTGAGTTCCGGCCAATCCGCTGCGGGCGCGAAGCGTTCGCTGTCGCCCAGAGTTTCTTCGAGAGCGAAATGTTCCTCGAGCGCGATTTTTCCTTGCACGCCTCGGCCTCCCGATGCGCGGCGCCAAGCCGCCTGAGGAATCGAACCGGTCGCGCAATCGTTTGTCAATGGAAATATTGCATTTGCAATTAACGGGTCATAGAGAGTTGTCGTCGCAAGCCTTCGTGGTTTGCCGGTCGTGTCGCCCTCGTGCCAGATCGGAGGCCATGTACCGCCTGTCCAACTCGTTTCCCTACCTCATCGCCCGTCTTGGGATCAGGACGGGAGAATTGTTCACCCGCGTCGCCCGGCGGGATGGCCTATCCCTCCAAATGTATCGCGTGCTCGCCACGCTCTCAGAAGAGGAGAGGCCGTTGCGGCTCGGAGAACTTGCCGCCCGCACATCCGCCGATCTCTCGACCCTGTCACGCGTCGTGGCCGAGATGCACCGCCGGGGCTACGTGCGGCGCGAGCGCTCGGCAAATGACCAGCGCAGCGTTCAGGTCTACTTGGAGGAGCCTGGGAGAATTCTAGCAGCCAGATACATGCCGGTTGCCAAGCACTATGAGGACGTATCAACGCGCTCCCTCTCGCCGGAGCAAAGGGAATTGCTGCGCACTGCTCTAATCCAGCTTTATGAGAACCTCGATCAGATCCAAGACGAGATCGCTAATGGTGTTATCGACCAGATTATACTGAAAACTTCGCCTGAATGTGAAGAGCCCTCATCGTCGAACACCGCTCACCGGAAGCGTGGTGCGCAGCCGAGTCTCATTGTAATTCGGATGCGATCCAGCAGGTTGCGGTTACGTCACGAAGGGCTCTGAAGGAGGCTGATCAATGTCCGCTTCCGAGTTCGCGCTTGCCCGTCGCGAATGATGGGGATGGGCGCAAAGCCGAACGTCCGGTCCTGCGCGCTCCAGCGATCCGGCGTGACGTAGTCTGGCCGGAAGCTGCTGGTCTGCTTTCCGCATCAGAGCAGCAGAAGCGGACCTACGCATGCCTCAGGGAGGGGCGTCTCACCGCGGCCCGAAATGGCTCCTCCGGCGCAGGTGAGAAAGGTCATCTCCCCAGTGAGCACAGGTGCCAGAGGCAATCTCGTCCACCATGGCCTCACCATCTCGGCGGCGACGGCGCGGTTTTCGGCCAAAGGGAGGCTCGCGGAGACTTGATGACGGGCCACGGACATCCGCGGCCTCAGATGCGCCTTGCTCCGAGGCCAAGCGGTGATCACCCCGCATGCAGGCGAGATGGCGCAGCTTCTCGGAATCGATCGGGACGCCGCCGAGGCAGATCCCCTCGCGGCAGGACTCAGGGCGGCGGACCGGCTCGGATGTGTGGTGATCATGAAGGGCGCGAAGAGCTGGATCGTGAACCCGGCTGGCCAGCGCTGGCTGTACGACGGGGGTAGCGTCGGGCTGGCTACCTCCGGCTCGGGCGACGCCTTGTCAGGGATCCTCGCGGACCTCCTGGCGCGCGGGGCCGAGGCGACAGCGGCCGCCTTGTGGGGCGTCTTCCTGCACGGCGAAGCGGGGCGGCGGCTGGTCGACCGGATCGGGCCGGTCGGCTTCCTGGCGCGGGAGATCGCCGGTGAGGTGCCTGCTCTTCTGCGGGAGGCGATGGCGGAGCCGTCTTGTCCGTAAGACCCAGACCGGCACCGGATGCCGCGCCATTCATCCCGTTTCGATCAGAGCAGTGCGATATCCTGGGCGCGGACGACGATGCGCTCCTGCCGGAACCGGGTCTCCAGGCTGCGCCGGTAGCCGTCCCACCAGGGAGCGTCGAGATCGGGCGTCATGACTTCGAACACGACGATGTCGTCGCGAGCCGTCCTGCCGTTCTCCTCCCAGAGGCCTTCAGCCGGGCTGCGGGTGAAAGCCGTCTTGCCGCCGAACCGCTCGGTGAGTTCCGACCGAACGCGCGCATACGCGGAGGGCGGGAAGCGCCGGCCCTCATTGTCGGAGACAGGCAGAAGGATCTGGATCAGGCGGTGGGGCATGGCGCGGGTTTATTGTGGGGACGGGCGGGATCGGCGGGTGCTCCGTCCTCAGCGCGCGAAGACCGGACTGCCCGGATGCTCGGGGTGCGCCTGCACGAGCGCCGCGACAGCCTGCGCGATCTTTCGCCCGCCCTGGACTGAGGGCTCGATCGGGTTGGCGAAATCCGCGTCCTCGCCGCAGAGCACGCGCAGGTCGATCAGCGGGAGGCCGCGCGCGAAGACCTCCCGCGTGATGACGTCGTTGAGCAGGGCGAGAGCCGCTCCGGTCAGGCGTCGCCGCTGCGGGTCGGAGTAGCGCGGATCGTAGATCGTGCAGAGTGCCGCCGGCCGGACTGTCGCCTGCACCACATCCAGCATGGCGACGTACTCGGCGCGGAAGCGATCCCGCACGTCGGCCAGAACAGCCAGGACCTCGGCCACGGATCGGGCGGCCTGATCCAGCACCGCGGCGGCCCGCAGCGCATCGTTGCCGCCGACGCTGACTACGAGGTGGCTCGTGTCCCGAGGGCGACCGGCGAGCTGGCGAGGTACGTCCGCGATGACGTTGCCGTCGACGGCGAAGAGGCTCGCCTGCCAACCGGCGGGGAGAATCGCTCGAAGCTGCGAGACCACGTCTGGTCCTCCGTCCACATAGGCGGCGTTGTCGAAGACGGAATCGCCGAGGAGCACGACGTGTGGCATGGGTTCCTCTCGGGTGTTGAGCGTCCGGGACCGGGCGTGCTGCGCGAGCAGGAGAGCCGCCGCGAGGATGCTGCGCCGGCGGACAGAACGGCTCAGCCTGCACGCCGGCATCGTCTCGCCTTCCCGGACCCTGCCTCCGCTATGCCCAGTGGCGGAGCAGGGTCTGTGTAGAGACGGTCTCGACCTGCTGGCCGTAGCGGCTGTGATAAAGGGTGAGCATCGCGTCGTGCGCCTCGTCCGAGGAGCTGCAGAGCCCGTCGGTGACGATGACGATGCGGTAGCCCCGGTCGACGGCCCCCAGCACCGTGCCAAGCACGCAGACATCCGTCTCGCCACCCGTGACCACGAGCGTGTCGATGCCGCGCCCGCGCAGGCGTTCGTGGAGGTCCGTCTCCACCCACGGCGAGTAGACGTGCTTGTCCACCGTCTCGGCGGGGGCACGAACCGGGCGAGTTCCGGCACCAGCTCGATCCGGTCTGCGCCGAGCCGCTCGACCGTCATGGAGGCCCAGCGCTCGTAGTAGCGCTTCCAGGCGCCCTCACCCTGGCCGGGCGCCTGTGCCGGGATGAAGCGGGTGAACACGGTCTGGTGCGGGTGGGTCTCGGCGATCGCTCGCACTTTCGGCAGGACTCGCGGCATCCAGGGCGTGCACCAGTCGGTGTGCTCGGCAAACATCCGCTGCATGTCGACACACAGATGCGCGCAGCTGTCGCCCAAGGCTCCGAAGCGAAGTTCGTCATCTCCTGCCATGCGGCGCTCACCCCGAGGTATTGACCTGCCTATGGACCGTCCAACCAGGCGCGTCGGGGCGAGTTCCGCGATAAACATGGACCAAAGGCACGTCAATCCTGAGGCGCGGCCAGCACACGCTGAAGCCTTCTCCAAGTCTATCGGCAAATGAACGGAAAATTCTTGACGGCAAACCCGACATATAAACGGCCAGATGCAGGTCTGAGCTTCAATTTTCGATTTGTGAATCTCGTAACTACATTGCCAACTTGGCCCGCCACTTCGTGGTGCAGCCAGCGCGTTGCTTGTGACAGCCACTCGGTCCGGCCGTTCCGCTACAGCTTGAGACTCCTGGTCGCCGGATGCGGGCTGAGATTTGGATGGAGGGATCGGGTACGGCGTTCGCAGGGTTGGATTGTAAAGGTGCTACGGGGTGCATGCCGATGAATGTCCAATCCGAGCGTCATGTGCGCCGGATGCCGAAACCGACCTTCCCACCGCCCCAGCCGAGCGGATTGTCGCCGGCGCTCGCGCGCAACATTCAGACGCTCCAGAAGCGCCGCAGCCATGAGGAGCGACAGGCGTCGCTGCAGGAGCGTGTCGCCGAGGCGATCACGCGCTTCACCGGCAGCATGGCTTTCGTGTACCTGCACGTGGTGCTGTTCGGCTTTTGGATCCTCGTGAACTCGGGCCTGGTGACGCTGCTGCCAAAGTGGGACGAGTCTTTTGTGATCCTCGGCACCGCGGCTTCCGTTGAAGCGATCTTCCTCTCGACCTTCGTGCTGATCAGTCAGAACCGCATGGCAGCCGCCGCTGACAAGCGCGCTGACCTCGACCTGCACATCAGCCTTCTGGCTGAGCACGAGGTGACCAAGTTGGTGACCCTGGTCTCAGCGATCACGGACCATCTCGGCATCGAGACGGAGGCGGATGACGAGATCGAGGAGCTTCAGCAGGACGTCGCCCCGGACGCTGTGCTCGACGAGATCGAACGGAATGGCGGCTCGTGAGGCCTTCCACCGGCTCTGTTCGGTTGGGTGGTCGCCGAACCCAGATTCTCGCAGCGGCGAAACCTTCTCCCGCGCAAGCGGCTCAGCGACCGAGTCTGCATCACGAAGGCAATACGCAGCTGCCGCGCCCGACCTCCCGCATCAGGAAGCCGTCTATCTGGTTCGAGGTTGCGCGCCGCACCGCACTCTCGCTACCCGGCGTTCAGGAGCGTACCAACGCCCAGGGTCCCGTGTTTCAGGTCGGACGCCAGATTCTGGCGCGCCTTGATCAGGACGGTGTCTCGCTGCTGGTCGATATCGGCGACGATGAGCGTGAGATGCTCATCGAAGCAGAGCCGAGGACGTTCTCCGACAATGGCTGTCGGCGGAGCCGTCTGCAGCTGCGGCTGCGGGTTCACCTCGCGTATGTCGACGAGCGCACCTTCCAGCGCATCCTCGAACAATCTTGGCGTGAGCGCGCGCCCAAGCGGCTGCAGCAGCGCCCCACCATTTCCCAGCAGTGGCAAACCGGCAAAGGCGGGATGGCAGCCGCAGCACCTATGGCTTGCAGCTCCAGTGCGTCCAACGCGCAAGAGGACTGCACGAAAGAATGAGCTTTTGAGATGGGCCAATCTGCGAGGAGGCCGGGGCGGCCCGGCTTAGCGAAGGTAGGTTGGCAAGACAACGCGTGGCGCGCTCTGCTCCCGACCGACCTTCAAGAGGCCGTATCATCTGCGCTCCGAGAAGCGGCGCGCTCACTGGTCATCCCCAACTTCGGCGGCTCTGGCCCTGCGGACGTCTCACGGAAGGCATCCGGCACGCTTGTGACGCGGATCGACCGTGAGGTTGAGAGCCGGTTGACCGCAATTGTCGCGACACTCCTTCCGCATTCACGGGTGATCGGCGAGGAGGCGGTCGCAGCCGATCCCAAATTGCTCTTGCATCTCGATGATGAATGGGTCTGGCTCATCGATCCGCTCGATGGCACCGCGAACTTCACAGAGGGGCGAACGCCCATCACCATGATGGCGGCGCTTCTGTACCGTGGCGCGCCGGTTCTGGCCTGGATCCTCGACCCACTTGAGGACGTCCTGCTGACCGTAGGTCGAGGTGAAGGCCTCTCAGCAAGGCGAATAGCGGTAGCTGCCCCCTTTATAGGCAATCTCCGCGGTGCCGCTTGGACCCGTTATTTCGATGCCGGATTGCGGCAAGCCATCGAGAGGCGCTTCTCCGCTGCTGGTCATGTTACTCCAGGCTGCAAGTGCACGGGGGCGGAGTACCTCTCCCTCATCCAGGCGCGGCAGGACTTCGTGCTGTTCTGGCAAAGCATGCCTTGGGACCACACGGCAGGAATCCTCCTGCTACAGGAGAGCGGCGGCCAGGCCGCGTATCTGAACGGTGATCCGTTCAAGCCTGGAGGCAGGCGGTTCGGTCTCCTGGCAGCACGAAGCGCGCAGATCTGGGATCAGGTCTGGACGGCTCTCATCGAAGGCGTTCCGGACCCTCAGGGTTTGCTCAGCCGGGAGGTGCAGGCCTCCTGACGCTAATCAGCCGGCGCTGGGACAGGTTGACCGGTGCGTCGCTTGCAACGCCGGAGCCCGCCTCTCTCCACAAGGATCACGCAGAGCTGATCGTTTCCTCGGCCCCATCGACCTCTTCCTCGGTGGGTAACTCGCAGCTTTTGTGGATGTCCATGGCAGCCAACGGCCCGTACCCCACGGCGAGGACGACTCGTTGCGCCCGCGCACCACACCGCTTGCCACGTAGAGGCCAGGCACCGTCGTGCGGTTGTGCTCGTCGACCATGAGTGCGCCTGTCCCGCCGTGCTCCGCCTCCGACGTGAGCACGAGTTCGGAGCGGAGCTTCAATCCGAGGTCTGAGTAGAGCACCTCGAAAGGCGAGTTTGATCCGGTCAGCAGATAAATAGTTTCTGCTGCATCGTAGGCCCCGCTGTGTTCAGCGGAAGCCACGGCCTGCCCTCTGAATACCAGCGACCTTAATGCGGCTGGCAGGTCGACCCCGTTCATTCCAAGAATGTGCCGAACTGGACCAACTGACGAAGCGGCGCAGAGTAACAGGCTGAGCCATTTCGTATGAGCCAATTATGCGAACGGCCTGACAGCTACGTAGGAAGGTCCGCTTACCGGACTTTGCCACAATTGGCTGAACGACCGGGTTGGGCGCATAGCCGAAGGTCCGCCTTCAACGGAGTCTCGAAGTCGGCTCCTGGCTTAGCTCGGGCGGCCGGGTTGGCAGAGCCAAATTTTCGCATTCCACGCGGGCTGAGCGCCACTCAGCCGAGCACAGCGAGAGCCGCGGCGAGATCGGCGACCAGATCGTCTGGATGCTCGATCCCGATCGACACCCTGATCGTCGCGTCCGATATACCGAGACGGTCACGCACGACCTTTCGCACACCCGAATGGGTCGTGGAGGCCGGGTGGCTCGCAAGCGACTCCGTGCCGCCCAGGCTGACAGCGAGCTTGAACAACTGAAGGGCGTTGAGGACTTGGAACGCCTCTGCCTCGCCGCCGACGATGTCGAACGAGAATGTCGAGCCTGGTGCAGCGCATTGCTGGGCATAGACACGAGCCTGCTTCGATCCGGGCTCCAGATGCGCGAGATGGTGAAGGCGCGACACCTTCGAATGCCCAGCCAGCATTCGGCCGACAATCTCGCCATTGCGGTTGGCGGCACTCATCCGCAGCGACAAGGTTTCGAGCGAGCGCCCGAGCATCCAGCAGGAATGCGGGTCGAGGCCGGTTCCGATCGCTGAGCGCAGCAGCCGCACCGGCCTTATCTGCGCCGCTGAGCCCAGGGCAGCGCCAGCTATCAGGTCGGAGTGGCCGCCGACGTACTTTGTCAGCGAGTAAACCGAGATGTCGGCGCCGTGGCGCAGCGGATGCTGGAAGAGTGGACCGAGCAGGGTGTTGTCGCAAACCACCACCGGAGCCTCACCGCCCTGCCGGGCGCCGATCTCGTCGGCGACCGCGCGGATCAGGCTGAGATCGACGAGGGTGTTGAGCGGGTTCGAGGGCGTCTCGATCATGACGACGCGGACTCGCCCCGCCTCGGCGGCTTGGTGGGCCGCGGCGCGCACGCTCGCCGGATCAATCCCGTCCGAGAAGCCAAACGGCGCGATACCGAACTCGGCCAGGGTCTTGGAGATGAGCGTTTCGGTACCCCCATAGAGTGGCTGCGAGTGCAGGATCGCATCACCGGGCCGCGCGAAAGCCAGGATCGTGGTCGCAATCGCCGACATGCCGGAGGAGAAGACCAGCCCGGCCTCGGCCCCTTCGAAGACGGCCAGCCGATCCTCGACGATTTCGCTGTTTGGATGATTGAAGCGCGAGTAGACGAGCCCCGCCGCCTCCCCGTGCGGGGGTTCGCGCCGCCCAGAGACATAGTCGAAGAAGGCTTTGCCGTGCTCGGCCGAGGTGAAGACGAAGGTCGATGTGAGAAAGACCGGCGGCTTCACCGCGCCCTCAGACAGGGCTGGATCGTAGCCATAACCGAGCATCAGAGTTTCGGGATGGAGCGGGCGGTTGCCAAGCGCCTTCTTATGATAGCGATCGTTGGACATGCTGGCCTCGCTCCAACCCGGCTCCAGCGCGGGGCTGGACAGCTCGGCTGCGCTTTGAATCCGGTCTTCCGGACGACGGAGCATGGCATAGCCGCGCCCGCTTCAAAACGTTGCGACGGCCTCGAAGAGCCTCGGCACGAGGCAGCGCAGAGTAATTCTTGGCCGGAAGCTGCCGGTCCGCTTCCTACCTGTGGATCAAAATAATGGACTTTCAGGGCGAGACTCATTCGGATTGATAACGATCTACAACTGAAATGCGAAAAGTCCAACTATGGACAACCTAGTAGGCATCGATGCGCCCGACTAGCTGAGGATTTCAGGCAGCTCTGCTGACTGCACTGCGCTCTTCGCCATTCCGCAACCCGCCAACGGTTCGCGGGCCGGTTAATGTTTCGTTCCTTCCCTCATGTTTCCACCGCATAACAGATCGCCCCTGGCGCCACTCACGCGCCCACACGAACGGGTACATATTGCACCGCAGCAAAGTGGGCCTTTGGCCCGGTAATAATTGGATCGGGCACAATGACCACCCTTGCGAACCTGGTGGGTTTCCGTTCGAAGCACCCCGCGCCGCTCCTCATGCAGGCCGCCGGCCTCCTCGGCGTCGTGGTGCGGCGCGCCGCAGCGGGTCGCTACGCCGAGCAGCGCGAGCGGATCGCGCGCACCGGCAGCGTCGGCATGATCTGACCGGTTCAGCAAGTCCCAGTGAAAGCGTGCCGGCACGGCGGTCGCGACTGCCTCGTCGGTGATGCAGAAGTGGCGAAATAGACCGTCCGGCGCTCCAGATGCGCCAAAGCTGGTCATGCCCACGAGGCCGCCTTCATCGGTGAGCCGGCTGTTTTAGCCGTGTCGTAGTCTCGACAGCTGCCCGAATCGTGTATCGCGGGAAGATTCTGTAATCAAAGGCCTCGTCTGCACCGTGAGAGTCTCCCGAAACGGCCTGGAGACCGCTGCTGTCAGTACGCCCTTCGTCCGAGGCGCACCGTGTGCGGATAGCAGCAGCGCGACTTCCGTGGCGATATCGCCCAACGTGCCCTTCTGCACACCTCGGCCTCTCAGCACGTAGGGACCCAGCGCGCAACTATTCTCGCTCATGTCTGGCCGCCCGAGGGCTAACAAAGCCTGCCGCGAGCAGATCAAGAAACACAGTCCGCGGCGGTCGGTGAGGACATCCATGCCGATCATCATCGAGTCCGTGGCGTGCTCGCGGATGCCGTTATGCAAGAGCGGCCGGAGAGGTCGCGCAATGAAGGCGTGGAGTTCACCCTCCTGCTTTGTCAGCTCCTCCGGCCTGGGGCAGCCGAGAACAGCTCCAGGATCATGTTGGCCAGCGCGGCAGCGATATCCGCGAAGACCTCAAAGCTTAGGCGCGCCCGGTCGTGGCTGAAGGAGCGGCGCGTGGTAGCCACACGCTACAAAAAGATCGCGGCCAGCTCCGCCGGTGCTCTATGCCTAGCCTCCCGTCTTGATTGGATCAAATGACGACAAGCCCTAAAACTGCCTGTGGGCTTGTCTCGAAAGCCTCGGGCAAACCCTGTTAGGCGCAGGAAACGTCTACACTGGGACCGCTCAGGTAAGTGAAGCTGGGCGCACAAAATGTATGCCAGGACCAAAAGGTGATAATGCCTGCGTCTCTTCCCCTATCCGCGATTCGGATCTTCGAGGCTGCGGCTCGTCGTCGGTCGTTCAAGGAAGCGGCCGGGGAGCTGAACCTCTCGGCCAGTGCGGTCAGCCACGCCATGAACAGGTTGGAGAAGTCGCTTGGCATGCCGCTCTTCGAGCGCGCCGGACAAGGCGTCGCGCCGACAGTAGCTGGTGAAGTGCTATTCGATCACGTCAGCCGGGCCTTCGCCGAATTGAACCGAGGGTTCGATATGGTCTCGACCCGCGGCTCGCAGTTGCTGCGGCTACACTGCGCGCCGAGTTTTGCTGCGCAGTGGCTTACCCCCAGGCTCGCCCGGTTCCTGCGTGAGCGGCCTGGCATGGAGGTGCGGCTGGCTGCCGGCGTAGACTACACGCGTTTCACAGACAACGAGTTTGATGCCGACATCGTCTATGGGCCACCTCGTGGCGAGGGATTGCTGCAAATACCGCTTGGTTTAGAGACGGTAACACCCCTGTGCGATCCTGATCGCGGCAGACAGATCTCTGAACCCGCTGATTTGTTCAAACAACCCCTGATTCAAAGCGACGCGAAGCTAGTGCGCTGGCCGCACTGGTTCGAGAAGAACGGCCTCATAGCGCCGCCGGTGCCCGCTCTCCGCTTTGATCGCAGTTTCCTAGCCCTGACGGCCGCCGCCGACGGTCTCGGCGTAGCATTGGAGTCGACGCGGCTCGCGGAACGGGAGATCTCCACCGGCCGCCTAATCGCACCCCTTGCTAGTCGTTCGGAAGACGTCAGCTACGTCGGCCACCATCTTGTCTATCCGCCGTCTGCCCGACGTTGCTTACCACTGAAGGTGTTTGCACGTTGGCTTGCCGCAGAACTGTCAATTTTACCCAGTTCCGACCTTTGATAGCTAATAGATGATTCTGAGTCATGTTTAGATGAAAAATTAGCGTTTGCTCACCGCGACCTCCCTTGGCAACATTCTGTCAACGATAGGACGTGAGGAAACGAACCAGAGACGCTGGCGCCTCCTGAGCGCCGCAGCTCGAAGGGTGAGCCGGCATCATGCCGGCCCCAATTCCCGCCTCCCATTGCAAAAACTGCATCGTTCAGCCTGCAGGGAGGGTTTATCTATGCTTCTCGATAACAAGGTCTGCGTGATCACCGGGGCGGCCTCCGCTCGCGGCATCGGCAAGGCTACCGCGCGCCTGTTCGCGGCAAACGGGGCTCGCGTCGTCATCCTCGACCTCGATGCCGGTCAAGCCGAAGCCGCCGCTGCTGATCTCGGTGCAGGTCATCTCGGCATTGCCTGCAACGTCACTGACAAGGCCGCCTGCCAGAAAGCCGCCGATACGACGCTCGAACGGCTCGGTCGGATCGACGTGCTGGTCAACAACGCCGGCATCACCCAGCCCCTCAAGATCATGGATATCGGGCCGGAGAACTACGACGCGGTCACTGACGTGAACCTGCGCGGCACTCTCTACATGAGCCAGGCGGTGATCCCCACCATGCGCGAGCAGAGTTCCGGCTCGATCGTGTGCATGTCCTCGGTCTCAGCCCAGCGCGGCGGCGGAATCTTTGGCGGTCCGCACTACTCCGCGGCAAAGGCGGGCGTGCTCGGCCTGCAGAAGGCTATGGCCCGGGAACTCGGCCCCGACGGGATCCGGGTGAACTCCGTCACGCCCGGCCTGATCCAGACCGACATCACCGGCGGCAAACTCACGCCCGAGCTGAAGGCCGAGATCGCCAAGGGCATCCCGCTGGGCCGCCTCGGGGTGGCAGACGACGTCGCCAACGCCTGCCTGTTCCTGGCCTCGGACCTGTCCGCGTACATCACCGGCGCGGTGATCGACGTGAACGGCGGCATGCTCATCCACTGACAGGGAGGACACCATGCTAACCGAACGCCCGCACGAGGGCACCAACGTCTCGCTTGCGGAGCGGGCCTATCACATCCGCCGCTATGCCTTGCTGATGGGCGAGGTCCAGGGCCAGGGCTACATCGCCCAGGCGCTCGGCATCAGCGACGTGCTGGCGGTGTCCTACTTCCACGCCATGACCTACCGGCCGGAGGATCCGGAATGGGAAGGTCGCGACCGCTTCTGCCTGTCGATCGGCCACTACGCCATCGCCCTCTACGCCGCGCTGATCGAGGCCGGTATCCTCCCCGAGGACGAGCCTCACGAGCTACGGCGGCGACGACAGCCGCCTGCCAATGTCGGCGATGGCGGCTTACACGCCCGGCATGGAGATCACCGGCGGGTCGCTCGGCCACGGCTTGGGCATCGCGGTCGGCATGGCGCTCGGACTCAAGCGTAAGGGGTCGAAGAGCTTCGTCTACAACCTGTTCTCCGACGGCGAGGCTCGACGAGGGCTCGACCTGGGAAGCTGCCATGTCGGCGGGCTCGTTCAAGCTCGATAACCTCATCGGCATCGTCGATGTGAACGGCATGCAGGCGGACGGCGCCTCCCTCGGCGTGCTGAACTTCGAGCCGCTCGCACCGAAATTCGAGGCGTTCAATTGGTTCGTGCAGCGAGTCGACGGCAACAACATTGACGCCCTCGTGCAGGCCTTCGACGCGGCACGCAACCATGCCGGACCGGAGCCCCGCGTTATCATCTGCGACACGAAGATGGCCAAGGGCGTGCCCTTCCTGGAAGAGCGCGAGCGCAACCACTTCCTGCGCGTCGAGCCGACCGAATGGACGCAGGCGCTGAAGATCCTGGACGAAGGGAGGGTGAAATGAGGCGTTCGAAGTACGAGAAGCCTGCGCCGCGGGTCGGCAGCGGTGCGAAGACCTCGGCGATGATCGCCTCTCTGGCCGCCCCCGGTCAGAGGACAAAGCCGGCCCCGTTCGGTCACGCCCTGGTCGAACTCGCTAAGGCCCGCCCCGACATCGTCGGCCTGTCGGCGGATCTGGCCAAGTACACCGACCTGCACATCTTCGCGCAGGCCTACCCAGATCGGTTCTACCAGATGGGCATGGCCGAACAGCTCCTGATGAGTGCGGCGGCGGGTATGGCCCGTGAGGGCTTCGTACCGTTCGCGACAACATACGCGGTGTTTGCGGCGCGTCGGGCCTACGACTTCATCTGCCTCGCGATTGCGGAGGAGAACCTCAACGTCAAAATCGCGTGCGCGCTGCCGGGGCTGACCACTGGCTACGGCCCGAGCCATCAGGCGACGGAGGACGTGGCGATCTTCCGCGGTCTGCCGAACATGACGATCCTCGACGCCTGCGATGCGCACGAGATCGAGCAGATGGTGCCGGCGATGGTCGCCCACCAAGGTCCGGTCTACCTGCGGCTGCTGCGCGGCAACGTCCCCCTGGTGCTCGACGAGTACGGCTATAAGTTCGAGGCTCGGCAAGGCCAAGACCATCCGCGACGGGCGCGACGTGCTGATCATATCGTCGGGCTTGATGACCATGCGTGCGCTAGAAGTGGCTGAGGAGCCTCGGCGGAGATCTGACTGATGTGGCGGTGCTGCATGTCCCGACGATCAAGCCGCTCGACGAGTCGACGATCCTGGCCGAGGTCCGCCGCGGCGGGCGCCTCGTGGTAGTCGCAGAGAACCACACTGTGGTCGGTGGCCTGGGTGAAGCGGTAGCGGGGCTGCTGATGCGCAACGGAACCCTGCCCGAGCGCGGCTTCCGGCAGGTCGGCTTGCCTGACGAGTTCCTCGACGCTGGTGCGCTCCCGACGCTCCAAGACCGCTACGGCATCTCTACCGAGGCCATGACCCGAAGCATCCGCGGATGGCTGTGATGGGCGTGCCCGGGATGATCGCCTTCGTCGGGCTCGGCTCGATGGGTATGCCGATGGCCCGCCACCTGGTGGCCGCCGGCTTCGCGGTGCGCGGCTACGACGTCCGACCTGAGAGCCGCGCGGCGCTTGCCGCCGCAGGCGGCGCGCCGGCCGAGGAACTCGCCGCGGCCGCGGACGGGGCCGACGCCATCATCCTGATGGTGGTGAACGCCGCCCAGGCCGAAGACGTGCTCTTCGCCCAGGGCGCGCTCGAGCGCCTCGCCCCGGAGGCGCACGTGATCCTGATGGCGACTTGTCCGCCGGAGGCGGTGAAGGCGATCGCCGCCCGGGTTCTAGCGGCCGGGCGACGCTTCGTCGACGCCCCGGTCTCCGGCGGCGTAGTAGGTGCCGAAGCCGCCAAGCTGTCGATCATGGTCGCCGCCCCGGCGGAGATGCTTGAGGCGGTGCGCCCGGTGCTCGCGGCTTTGGGCGACCGGATTTTTCACGTGGGCACCGACCCCGGGCAGGGAGCGACGGTGAAGGCTGTCAATCAGCTGCTGTGCGGCGTCCATATCGCCGCTGCCGCCGAGGCGCTGGCTCTGGCCAGCCGGGTCGGCGTCGACCTGAACGTCGTCCTGGAGATCCTGTCGGGGTCTTCGGCGTCGAGCTGGATGTTGCGCGATCGCGGGCCGCGGATGCTGGAGGACGCCCCGCGCGTGACCAGCGCGGTCGACATCTTCGTCAAGGACCTCGGTATCGTGTTGGAGGCCGGCCGCGACGTCGGGGCGGCGCTGCCGCTGGCCGCGCTCGCCCACCAACTGTTCCTCTCGACATCTGGCCGGGGCGACGGTGCGGCCGACGACAGCCAGGTCGTGCGCACCTACCGCCTGCTCAACGGCGCATAAGGACTGACAACCGCGGCCGCCGCAATACTACGGCGCGGGCAAAGCGGAAATCCCCGGCCTCAGTCGGGACTATGCCGACAAACCGGAAAACCGGCATCGGCTCTTTGTACCTCCAGGGAGGAACATCATGCGCGACACACGTCTGAGCCGCCGCCACCTTCTAGCCGGCGCCGCCGCAATTCCGGTCTTCGGTATCCTGACCCGCCGGGGCGAGGCTGCGGAGTTTACCTATAAGCTCGCCACCGGCCAGGACCCGACCCACCCAGTCAACGTCCGGGCCCAGGAGGCTATTGACCGGATCCGTGAGGCCACGGGCGGCCGTATGGAGATCAAGCTATTCCCGGCCAACCAGCTCGGCTCCGATACCGACCTGCTCGGCCAGGTACGCAACGGCAGCGTCGAGTTCTTCAATCTCTCGACTTCTATCCTGTCGACCTTTGTTCCGGCGGCGGCGCTGCCCAACACCGGTTTCGCGTTCAAGGACTACGACGCCGTGTGGAAAGCGATGGACGGCGGCTTGAGGGAGTACGTCCGGTCCGAAATCGCCAAGACCCCAATCTTGCCTGTCTCTAAGATCTGGGACAACGGATTTCGCCAGATCACTTCCTCGACGCGCGAGATCAAGACTCCGGAGGACCTAAAGGGCTTCAAGATCCGTGTCCCGCCCGCGCCGCTGTTGACCTCGCTGTTCAAGGCGTTCGACGCCGGCGTGTCGCCGATCAACTTCAACGAGCTATACTCGTCGCTGCAGACCAAGGTCGTGGAGGGCGAGGAGAACCCGCTGCCGATCATCGCCACCACGCGCCTCTACGAGGTGCAGAAGTCGTGCAGCATGACCGGCCATGTCTGGGACGGCTACTGGATCCTGGGGAACAAGCGGGCGTGGCAGAAGCTGCCGGAGGATGTCCGCCAGACTATCTCCAAGGAGCTGGACCGCTCGGCCATCGATCAGCGCGCCGATGTGGCCAAGCTCAGCGAGTCACTACGTCAGACTCTAACCGAGAAGGGCATCAAGTTCATCGACGTGGACCGGGACCCGTTCCGCTCGGCGCTCGGTAAGACGAGCTTCTACAAGGACTGGAAAGCCAAACTCGGCGAGGCCGGCTGGGGCCACCTCGAAGCCGTCTCCGGCAAGCTCGCGTGAGGGGGCGGTGTCATGCATATCGATATCGCCGCCGCAGAAGCTGCCCCCGACACCAACCTGCATGGGCCACCGCTGCGGGCCCGCACTTGGCTGAAGCAGCTTGACGCCGCGATCGGCTATCTCGTCGAGATCCCCGCCGCGCTGCTGGTGGTAGCCGAGATCGGCGTGCTGCTCTCTGGTGTAGTGAGTCGCTACGTGTTTCACGAGCCGCTCGTCTGGTCGGACGAGCCTCGCCTCGATCCTGTTCCTCTGGCTCGCCATGCTCGGCGCTGTGGTCGCCTTCCGCCGCGCCGAGCACATGCGCATGACCGCCCTCGTGGCCATGAGCGGGCCGCGCCTGCGCGCCTTCCTGGAAACCGTCGCCTTGGTGGCTGGCCTGATCTTCGTGGCCCTCGTCTTACACCCGGCCTACGAGTTCGCCAGCGAGGAGATCTGGGTGCAGACCCCTGCACTCGACCTCAACAATGCATGGCGTGCGGCCGCCCTGCCGATCGGCCTCGGCCTCATGCTGATCGTCGCGGTGATCCGCCTGCTCGAGACCGCCGACTGGCGCCTCACCGCGGGCGCCATGGTGCTGGGCGGCGGCGTCGCCGCCGGTCTCGTGGCGCTCCAGCCCTGGCTGGCGAACCTCGGCAACCTCAACCTGCTGCTGTTCTTCGTCCTCGGCGTCGGCGCGCTGGTCTTCTCCGGGGTGCCGATCGCCTTCGCCTTCGGCTTGTCGACCTTCGCCTACATCACGCTCACCACCAGCGCGCCCTCGATGGTCGTGGTCGGCCGCATGGACGAGGGCATGAGCCACCTGATCCTGCTGGCCGTGCCGCTGTTCGTATTTCTTGGCCTGCTGATCGAGATGACCGGCATGGCTCGCGCCATGGTCGGCTTTTGGCCTCGCTGCTCGGCCACGTCCGCGGCGGCCTGCACTATGTGCTGGTGGGCGCGATGTATCTGGTCTCGGGCATCTCCGGATCGAAGGCCGCCGACATGGCTGCCGTCGCCCCGGTGCTGTTCCCCGAGATGAAGGCCCGCGGCGCCAGGGAGGGCGACCTCGTGGCCCTGCTCGCCACGACCGGTGCGCAGACCGAGACGATCCCGCCGTCGATCGTGCTGATCACGATCGGCTCGGTGACGGGGGTCTCGATTACGGCCCTCTTCACCGGCGGCCTGCTGCCGGGCCTCGTGCTCGCCGCGACGCTGTGCGCCCTGGTCTGGTGGCGCTACCGCAGCGAAGACCTGAGCCACGTCGAGCGGCCGTCCGGGCGGGTTATCGGTCGCGCCTTCCTGGTGGCGATCCCGGCCCTCGCCCTGCCCTTCGTGATCCGCTTCGCCGTGGTCGAGGGCGTGGCCACCGCCACCGAGGTCTCGACCATCGGCATCGTCTACGCGGCCCTGGCGGGCCTGCTGATCTACCGGCAGTTCGACTGGCGGCGGCTCTACCCGATGCTGGTGACGACCGCGGCGCTGTCGGGGGCGATCCTGCTGATCATCGGCGCGGCCACCGGCATGGCCTGGGCGCTGACCCAGTCGGGCTTCTCGCAGACGCTCGCCGCGGCGATGAAGAGCCTGCCGGGTGGCGCGCTTGGCTTCCTGGTCGTCTCGGCCCTCGCCTTCATCGTGCTGGGCTCGGTGTTGGAAGGGATCCCGGCGATCGTGCTGTTCGGCCCGCTGCTGTTCCCGATCGCCCGGGCGGTCGGCGTGCACGAGGTGCATTACGCGATGGTGGTGATCCTCGCGATGGGGATCGGCCTGTTCGCGCCGCCCTTCGGCGTCGGCTACTACGCCGCCTGCGCCATCAGCCGCATCCATCCCGACGCCGGGATGCGGCCGATCGTCGGCTACATCGTTGCCCTGCTGATCGGACTTGTCGTGATCATCCTGGTGCCCTGGTTCTCGATCGGCTTCCTCTGAACTTACCCTTTCAGATAAAGGGAATGACTGCATCCGGCCAGGTGGAGTTGTTTCATACGGTTGTTGATCGCGCACTCTCATTCCAGCATATTGATGTATCATGGGCAGCTTCTCTTACTCGGATATTCTAGCCATCCTAGTATTCCTGCTTGCCTGGGGCGCCTATAGCGCCAGCCTAGAACGCGTCGAGAACGGGCGTGTCAGCCTCAACCGGATGATGAATTCGCACCGGCACCTCTGGTCAAATCAGCTCGGCGTACGTGAAAACCGCGTGGTCGATATTCTGATCAACGCAACGCTGCAGAATGGTACCGCTTTCTTTGCGTCGACCTCACTGGTCGCCCTCGGCGGCGTCCTTTCATTTTCAAACACCACAGACGATATGCTCACTATGCTTTCGGGCCTATTATTCAACCAGCCTTTCGACAGAGAGGTTTGGATTACAAAATTACTCGGAATAGCAATTATATTTATTTATGCCTTTTTCAAATTTTCCTGGTCATTCAGGCTGTTTTACTACGTGTCCATCTTAATGGGAGCGGTGCCCGATCGGACTGGCGACTTCGAGGACGTCAAGCGTGCATCAAATCGAGTTGCCATCGCAAATATCGAGGCCGGTCGTCATTTCAATCGCGGTCTGCAAGCGTTCTTTTTTGCCTTGGCTTATCTTGGATGGTTCGTCGGGCCGTATGTGCTGATGACGACGACCGCTGCTGTTCTCTTCGTCATGTGGCGGCGCCAGTTCGGCCCTGATGCCCGTCAGGCGTTAACTGACGTCTAGGTTTGCTGATTGCGACAATAACTTATTTATTGAGACCCGGCAGCCGACCCGTTGCTATAGACTGGTGTCAATACCCGACGCAAACGTACGTTTGTGCAAGTTTATACGCTCTATGATCCCAATCGGAGAAAATGTCGTGTCGATATCGTCTACTTCTCGTGTTATGGCGAATGCGATCCGCTTTCTTTCCATTGATGCCATCGAGCGCGTGGGCGAGGGGCACCCTGGAACTCCTCTGGGATCCGCCGAGACAGCTACTGCGCTGTTTACAAGACACTTGAAGTTTAACCCGCAGGATCCGACTTGGTTTGACCGTGATCGAGTCGTTGTCTCGAACGGTCACGGTTCAATGCTTGTTTACTCACTGCTCTACCTAACCGGCTACGCAAAGATCACCCTCGACGAGATCCGAAGGTTTCGAGAGCTAGGTTCACGGTGCGAGGGGCATCCAGAGTTTGACCCCACCTGCGGAATCGAGACGACAACCGGTCCGCTCGGCCAAGGCATCGCCAACGCGGCGGGCATGGCGTTGGCCGAGGCCTACCTTAATGCGTGGCTTGGTCCGGATATCGTCGATCACCGCACGTATGCGTTCGTTGGGGACGGTTGCTTGCAGGAGGGCGTCGGCCAGGAGGTCATCTCGCTGGCAGGCCACCTTCGCCTCGGTAAGCTGACCTTCCTCTGGGATGATAACCGAATGACGGACGACGGAGCGATTGAACTCGCGCTGAGCGACGACATGCCCGCGCGCTTCCGGCTCAGTGGCTGGCATGTCCAGGAGGTCGACGGCCATGACATCGAGGCGGTCTCCGCGGCCATTTCAGCGGCCAAGGCAGACCCCCGTCCATCCATGATCCGTTGCACGACTGTCATTGGCCGAGGTTTGCCAGGCGTCGAAGGAACACGAACCGCTCATAGCGGTCGGATCACGAGCGACTTGGCCGATCGTGCACGGGATGCTGCGGACTGGCCGCACGCTCGATTCGAAGTGCCCGCTGACGTCCTCGCGGCTTGGCAGGACGCGAGCCGCCGCAGTCTGCCTGAGTACCACGCCTGGATGGACCGCGTGGCCCAACTAGACGCCAGTAAAGGGAGTTGCTCGAGCGCTTGAAGGCCGGGCGTCTGCCGGAAGGCTGGCAGACGCCTCTGCGCCAATTGCGCGATAAGGCGTTGGGTCAACCATCGGCGGAGCACGGCTTCAAGCTTTCAGCCGAGGCCGTCGATCGGCTGGCCGAGGTAATACCCGAATTGATATCCGGCGCGCCGGATCTGGAAGGGGCGACGCAGCACAAGCGTGCCCTACGGGCATTCACGGCGACCGACCACGGCGGGCGCTACGTGCATTACGGCATCCGCGAGCACGCGATGGGCGCGATGATGAACGGGATGGCCGCACACGGGGGCGTGGTCCCGGTCGGCGTCACCTATCTCGTGTTTTCGGATTACCTACGGCCGGTCCTGCGCCTTGCCGCGATGATGCGCCTCCCGGTCCCGTTCATCTTCACTCAGGACTCGATCGGCATCGGCCGAAACGGTCCGACCCACCAGCCAGTGGAGTACCTCGCCTCGCTGCGGGCAATCCCCAACATGCTCGTGCTACGGCCGGCTGACGCCGTAGAGGCCGCGGAATGCTGGGAGATAGCTCTATCCAATCGCACCGGCCCATCGTCGCTTATCTTCTCTCGCCAGCCGTTACAGGCTGCGAGGTCAGGTGTTTCCTCCGAGAATCTGTCGAGACGCGGCGCGTATGTCGTCGCGGAGGCTGAGGGCCCCAGGCGTGCAACAATCCTTGCAACGGGGTCCGAGGTTTCCATCGCCATTCGCGCGCGAGACCTCCTGCAGGCGTCCGGCGTGCCGACGGCTGCCGTTTCGATGCCGAGCTGGGAACTCTTCGAGTGCCAGGATGAGAGCTACCGCGAATCCGTCCTTGGAAGCGGCACCGTTCGCGTAGGTGTCGAGGCAGCAGTGCGCCTGGGGTGGGACCGCTACCTTGGCATCAACGGCGGCTTCGTCGGCATGAGCACCTTTGGTGCGTCAGGCGCTGAGACCGACCTCTGGTATCATTTCGGCATCACGGCCGAGCGTGTCGTCGAGGAGGTGAAGGCGCGACTATGACCGCGGCCCGGAAGCACCGCCGAACTGGAGCTGGGTGAACTCCTTTACTCACTGCTCAACCCTCGACTGCAGCCTGCGTCTCGAAGCGGTGACCGTGCTTCCCGGCCAGGAGCCAAGATCCCATTGTGGCGCGAACCAGCAGAAAAGGCCTCGCTACCGCGGCGTCCGCTTTCGGGATGCTGTTGGGTTCGGCTCGACGGCCGCAATGGGTGCAAAGCTGACGGCCCGCTTTTCGACTAGGAGCCAAGGTTCGCTGTTTGCGGATGGTTGTCCTCGCCCCCGATGCACGGATCTGCGAACCGGAAGGTGAGGTCATCCCAGGCCGTCAGCGGCTACTTCACTACGCTCCGCTTCTCGACGAAGCCTTCCGTCTCGTTCAGCGGTTCGTTGCCGTTGGCTGCTTGCATGGCGAGGCTTCCTCCAGAAGTGCGAATGGGCGGGTGCCCCGTGCGAAACTTGCGAAACTCCGCGGCCGGGAGCCATGAGCGTCCGCAAGTCTCGCAACCTTCGCAGCGGGTACCCTGACTTTCGCGCGCAAGATCACGAGCGCACACCCGCGTCGGTCCGGCGGATCAGGCGAGGTCTCTGGCTGATCTCCTCCACGAGGTTGTGCTCGACGAGAATGCGGAGCGCGCTGTCCGCCTCCTTCTTCACGCGGGTTGGCGCTGGCCCGAGGCGCAGCACGTCGCTGAACTTCACTTCAGCCTCCTCGCGGCTGCCGAGCCAGTCGAGAAGGGCCTGCGCCCTCAGCAAAGCCGGGTCGGTGCGGCACGCCTGCTGCAACCGGTGAACTGCATCGCGGCGTGGTGCCCGCGCGTGAGCTTGTGCCGGGACGGCAACAGTTTATCGAGGTGACCGCGCCAGCGCGCCGGGTTCTCACCCATGCGCAGTCCCTTGGCCTTCGCAGCGTCGAGGATCCGCTCGATGCGTCCGCGCAGCCGCGAAGCGGTCTCAGCCTTGCTGCGCCAGATCGGGGTGAGCACGGCCAGCACCTCGACGGTGCCAATTGCGTCGACCGGCATCGGACGCAGCGAGGCGGCATAGGTGGCCAGGGTCGAGGTCCCCTGCGCCTTATGCTTGTCGTTGCGGAAGCCGTGCGAGAGGTCGGCCACGACCTGATCGGCGAAGGCACCGAACGTGACCGCCGCCTCAGGCTCAGCCCTGGCGAGACGGCGTTGCTCAATCGGGTTCTGTCCGCTCTTCAGGATCCGGCGCGCCTCGCCCGCCCGCTCGCGCGCATCGGCCAGCGACACCGTCGAGAGGCCGCCGAGGCCCATCTCCTTGAGCTTGCCCTGCCAGCGGAACAGGAACAGCCAGCGCTTGGCGCCTGAGGCATCCACGACGAGGTAGAGGCCGTCCCCGTCGGAGTGGCGCCCGGGTTTGGCCTCGGTGGCGACGGTGCGCGCGCTGAGCCTCTTCACCGCACGAGCCACTAGCGCTTACCCCAACATTCACCCCAGCAGACGGGGCGGATCGCAGCAAACGCCAGCGGACGTCGGAAGCACAAACTCAGCTATTTGTGTAGTCGGGGTAGGGCGATAATGAACTTCTACAGACTCCGACGTGCTTGGGTATGGCGGACACCCCTCCGCCAGTTAATGGTGCTTTATAAGGCTTTTTCAGGCTGAGGCGTTGGTTGCCCCACCATTGGCCCCCACCGGTAAATGGGAAGAGCTAGCTGCGTGTTCAGCGGCCGGATGGGCGGATCTGGCCGCGTGGCGTAGCCCTACCAGCTAAGTGACGCGCAAACGAAGGGCCACGTTTTGATCTGAGGCTCTCGCGACACGGCAATGCGGCGCTCCACGCAATCCTACCTCTGGATTGGGCTCTTAAGGGCCATGGCAACGAACCGCCGAGATCGGCTCCTTCATCGATCCGCGCGGATGTTTGAGAGCAAACGGTGCCCCTTCAATGCCAGACCCCGTACCTTCAATGCTTCCTGCCAGCCACATCGTGTCGCGACCGTTGCAGGTGTATCGAAGAGGCATTTCGTCTCCTCGGCTGCCGCCAACCGAGCGTATTTCGTCCGATATGGATCGTGTGAGGACACGAAAAGCTCCTTGCGGTGGAGCGCCGGTGGATTGTTGTGCTCATCGTGCAGACGTTGCTTGATACAAAAGGTGCGCAGATCGACCGAGGTCGAGTCTGAGAGGGCTGGATGCGGGTCTCGCTCAAAATTTGGGTAGCTCATATAGGATACCTTCGGCTCATTGAGCTTCAGCTTGACTACCGTAGCGCCCGCGGCCGTGCCGATGTAGCTCCGTGCACAGCCCTCTATAGGCGAAGAAGTGTGGGAAGCTCGGGCACCGCCGTGGGGTGCATGTATAGGGATTCAGGCATGATCTTTCCGAAGGGTGCCGTGCGGCAGGCCGTTTCGAGATGCGCGGTCGAGCCCAACGAGAACAGGAGCTGATCGGCTTGGACACACGCGCGCGCATAGGTCCCGAAGAAGGCCTTCGTGTCGCGTTGTAGCTCCGGTGGGAAAGCTGAGAGCCTCGGTCGGCCTCCGGACGGGCGCTCGTTGAGCGGGATGGAGCCGGACACGCCCTCCTCGACCAGAATGTCATCCAGCTACAGGTCGTGCATCAGGGCGTAGCCCTCGATCATGCGGCGCTGCACGTCGAGGCTCTCACCCTCGTTCGCTTGGGTAGCGGTCGAAACGCGCGTAGCCGTACACCGCCATATCGCTTCGCCTCTGCCATATCGTCCAGCTCGGCACCGATACGCTGGCAGGTGGGCTGCCTACCGAGTCTGGGGCACACACCCTGGCGGTCGACACCAATAATCACAGCGTCTACGCCTACCTGGGCAACAGCAATAAAGTTGACGTCTACACGCCCACGGCGCAGCAGGCCGCAGCCGACTACGTCAATACCGTTCACGGCCAAAGCGCTGACTACCACGGCAATCTCGGCGCGAATGCAGCAAGCCAGGACATGAGCGCGCTGCACCTGCCTCACGACGGACCTCTGCACGTCTGAACCAGAACTTCCGGGCAGGCAGCCGCTCGCGCTGCCTGCCCGAAGACTGAGATCTCTGCGCCTCCGGCATTCTGAAAAGCCGATACAGGACGTTCTGATCCTCCCTCGGCTTCGCGGACACCTCTGATACGCTCATGCTGAGCGGGGAAGGTGTCGGATGGCGAAGACGAGACGGGAGTTCACGCCCGAGTTCAAACGCGAAGCGGTCGCCCTGCTGGAGAGCAGTGGCCGGCCGCAGATACAGGTCGCGGCCGAGCTCGGGATCCAGCCCTCGATGTTGCGGCAGTGGCGTGCCGCGCTGAACGGAGCCTCACCCCGGCCGCGGCCGGCAGGATCGACGGGGATTTCGCCACCAAGCCCGGTCGCCTCGCCGTCCGATCAGGCCGCCGAGATCGCTCGCCTGCGGCGTGAGGCTCGACCGCACGCGCATGGAGCGCGCCGTGCTAAAAAAGCCATCGGCATCTTCGCGGAGATGCCCAAGTGACCTTCGCCTTCATCGAGCAGCATGCGCGGACCTGGCCGGTGCGTCTCATGTGCCGCGTGCTCGGAGTCTCACCCAGCGGCTTCTACGGCTGGCGGTCACGGCCAGAGAGCGCCCGCTCGGCCTCCAACCGCCAGCTCCTGGACGATGTCCGGCGCATCCATGCCGCCCACCATCGGCGCTACGGTGCCCCACGCGTGCATGCCACCCTGCGGGCCGAGGGCCGGTCTGTCAGCCGTGGGCGGGTGGAGCGTCTCATGCGCCGGCACGGCATCCGTGCCCTGGCGGGGCGTCGGTTCCGGCCCTGCACGACCGACAGCCGTCACGATCTCCCGATCGCCCCAAACCTCCTGAAGCAGGACTTCTCGGCCACGCGGCCAAACACGGTCTGGCTGGCCGACATCACCTACCTGCCAACCGGCGAGGGCTGGCTGTACCTGGCCGCCATCCTCGATCTGGCCACGCGCAAGATCGTCGGCTGGTCGATGCGCGATCACATGCGCACCGAGCTGAGCGTGGCGGCGCTGATGATGGCCGCCCAGCGGCAGCGACCGGCCGCAGGGCTCATCTGCCATTCGGATCGTGGCAGCCAGTACGCGGCGGAGGCCTACCGGAAGCAGCTCGCCAGCATAGGGGCCAGGCCGTCCATGAGTCGGACAGGATGCTGCTACGACAACGCCCCGATGGAGAGCTTCTTCCACACCCTCAAGGTCGAACTCGTCCATCAGCGGCGATGGGCGACCCGGGATGAGGCGCGACGCGACCTGTTCGCTTACATCGAGGGCTACTACAATCGGCAACGCATCCATTCGGCACTCGGCTATCTCACGCCCGAGCAGGCCGAACGGACCGCGAGCTAATCTCCCCGTGTCCGCGAAGTCAGGGGAGGATCAGTTCAGCTGTCATGCCGCCCCTTCCCATGCTTACGACCGGCGACGTGAGCCGAGACACAGGTGCAGCTGAGTTGAAATCAGCTTTACGCTCCTGTCGCAGCGCTTTCTGCGGCGTTGCCCTGATGAGTGGGTTGATGAACCTGCTCTATCTCACCGGCTCCTTTTTCATGCTGGAGGTCTATGACCGGGTGATCCCCAGTCGCTCCCTGCCCACACTTGTCGGGCTCGCAGTCCTCGCCCTCGTGCTCTACGCCTTCCAGGGCTGCCTCGATGCCCTGCGCAGCCGCATCCTGACCCGAGTCGGTGCTGCTCTCGACGAGAAGCTCGCCGACCGCGTCTTCGACCTCACCCTGCGCTTGCAGCTGCGGGGCACGACGCCAGGCGACGGCTTGTTGCCGCTGCGCGACCTCGACCAGATCGGTGCTTTCCTGTCCGGCACCGGGCCCGGCGCCCTGTTCGATCTGCCGTGGATGCCGTTCTATGTGGCCATCTGCTACCTGTTTCACCCTCTGCTCGGCCTAGCGGCGCTCGGAGGCGCCGGCGTGTTGGTGGTGATCACCTTCATCACCGACCGCCTGACACGGTCCTCGGCACAGGCTGCGACCAGCCACAGCCTCAGCCGGAATGCTCTGGCTCAGGCCGGCCTCCGCAATGCCGAGGTGCTGACAGCGCTGGGCATGCAGGCCCGGCTGGCACGCCGTTGGGCTTCGGCCAATGATGACTACCGTCAGGCCCAGCGGCGTACCGCCGATATCTCGGGCGGTTTCGGCGCGTTCTCCAAAGTGATGCGCATGGCTCTGCAATCGGGCGTCCTCGC
Source organism: Methylobacterium sp. P31 (assembly GCA_050632875.1). Taxonomy (GTDB): domain Bacteria; phylum Pseudomonadota; class Alphaproteobacteria; order Rhizobiales; family Beijerinckiaceae; genus Methylobacterium. The sequence continues at coordinate 2,173,844 of JBODSC010000001.1, forward strand.
CCTGGGTGCTTGGCTTGTGATCGACAATCTAGCGACCGGCGGCATCATCATCGCAAGCTCGATCCTAGTCTCGCGCGCGTTCGCGCCGGCTGAACTCGCGATTGCAAATTGGAAGGGCTTTGTTCAAGCACGACAATCGTGGGCGCGACTCGGTGATCTTCTCGGCCGCTTGCCGCCCGCACATCAGCCGCTCGCGCTGCCCGGGCCGAAGAGATGGCTCAACGTGGAGGACGCATCCGTTGCCCCACCCGGCAGCTCGCGGATTGTAGTCCTGAATGCCTCTTTCTCGCTCCAAGCCGGCCAAGGACTGGGCGTCATCGGCGCATCTGCCTCGGGAAAGTCGTCACTGGTGCGGGCACTCGTCGGCGTCTGGCCGACGCTGCGCGGCAAGGTACGCCTCGACGGCGCGGCGCTCGACCAATGGTCGAGCGATGAACTCGGGCTGCATCTCCTATCTGCCGCAGGAAGCCGAGCTATTCGCGGGAACAGTGGCCGAGAACATCTGTCGCTTTGAGCCGGGGGCCGACTCGGCCTTGGTGATTGCCGCCGCCAAGTCAGCTGGCGTGCATGAGCTGATTTTGCGGCTACCGGAAGGCTATGACACTCGGCTCGGCGAAGGAGGTGCCGGTCTATCGGCTGGACAGCGCCAGCGTGTCGGCTTGGCGCGCGCGCTCTACCGCGACCCGTTCCTTGTCGTCCTCGACGAGCCGAACGCCAATCTTGACAGTGAGGGCGAGAACGCTCTGACCCAGGCGATCCTGGGCGTTCGTAGGCGCGGTGGCATCTGCGTGGTGGTGGCTCATCGTCCAAGCGCCCTGGCGGCTGTCGACACGGTGCTGATGATGGCCGATGGCCGTGTCCAGGCCTTCGGCCCCAAGGACGAGGTGCTCAAGCGCGTCCTGCGCCCCGCATCCGTGCCACCAGCAGAGGCTCGCCCCGGGGTTGCGTTCGAAACTCGGGAGAGTGCCTGATGGCCGCTGGCCTGAACCAAGGTGAGATGGGCATCCAGCTCCCCCTTGAGCCGCGCCTCGGAGACGAGTTGCCAGCGCGCGCGCAAGTCTCGATCCGCCGGCACCTGGTGCTTACCCTCGCCCTTTCGGCCGTCCTGGTGTTCGGGGTCGGCGGCTGGGCAAGTCTGACGCAGATTTCGGGCGCGGTGATTGCGCCGGGTCAACTTGTGGTTGAGTCCGACGTCAAGAAGGTACAGCACCCGACGGGGGCGTGGTCGGCGAACTGCGTGTGCGTGAGGGCGATCGCGTCCATGCCGGCGACGTGCTGATCCGGCTCGACGAGACTCAGACCCGGACCAATCTCGACATCGTGCTGAGCGCACTCGACGAGCTCGCGGTGCGCCGTGCCCGAGATGAAGCCGAGCGCGATGGTGCGAAGACTATGAGCATCCCGCGCGACCTGTTGGCCAGAGCCGATACGGACCCGACCGTGGCGCGGCTGATCGAGGGTGAGCACCGGTTGTTCGCCGCGCGTGTGGCCGCTCGCGAGGGGGTGAAGGCGCAGCTGCGCGAGCGGGTGAACCAGCTCCGCCAAGAGATCGCCGGCCTGATTGAGCAGGCGGGCGCCAAGGAGCGGGAGATCAGCCTGATCACGAGCGAATTGGCGGGCGTACGCGACCTCTACAACAAGAGCCTCGTGCCGCTCTCGCGCGTTACGGCGCTGGAGCGCGACGCGGCACGTCTCCAGGGTGAGCGGGGTCAGCTTGTTGCCTCGACCGCATCCGCGCGGGGCAAGATCACTGAGACCGAGCTGCAGATCCTGCAGGTCGACGGCGACATGCGCACTGAGGTCGGCAAGGATCTGGCCGAGATCAGGGGCAAGTGGTCGGAGCTCGTCGAGAAGCGAGTGGCGGCCGAGGATCAGCTCAAGCGTGTGGACTTGCGCGCGCCGCAGGACGGTGTGGTTCACCAACTTACAGTGCATACGGTCGGCGGCCTTGTGACCCCGAGCGAGCCGGCGATGCTGATCGTCCCGACCGCCGACGAGCTTGCGGTCGAGGTGAAGATCCAACCTCAGGACATCGACAACGTGCGATCAGGGCAGCGGGCGGTGCTGCGCTTCTCAGCGTTCAATCAGCGCACGACGCCGGAGATCGACGGCACGGTCTCTCGGGTCTCGGCGGACGTGACCCAGGACCCGAAGACCGGTCTCAGTCACTACGTGGCGCGCCTTACGGTCGCGGATGAGCAGCGGGCGCGGCTGGGCGGGGTGAGGCTCGTACCGGGCATGCCGGTCGAGGCGTTCCTGCAGATCGGCGAGCGCTCGATACTGAGCTATCTGACCAAACCGCTCACCGACCAGATCGCCAAAGCTTGGCGCGAGCGTTGAGATCGTTGCGAGCGTGTGCGGGATAGACCTTCGGATTGATTCATTCGTCCCCAGAGCACGAAGGTTAGGCGCGGTTCGGCCCGAGCCGGAGTGCCGCTGCCAATCTGCTCGAATGCGCGGCTGCGTAACCCTTCGGTGATGCCGAGGCGGCGTTAGCCGTCCACCATCAGGCGGGGCCGACGCAAGCTTCGCTCTGTCGGCACCTCATGCCGGACAGTTTCGGAACGTCCGCTCCGGAGACGCTGATCCGAACCGCTGAATGACCGGGATGGGCGCGAGGCGGCCGGCCGGAACTTGGCCGAAAGCTGTCTGTCCGCATCCCGGCCCGGGCGGGAAATAGCCGCCGCTCGCACGCCGCCCGTTGAACAGCACAAATCGACGTGAGCCGATTGTTCCAGATAGGCGGCAGCTGCCAATCTTCGCCGGCGAAGCTCAAACCACCAATTGCATTCTCGTTCGCTGTCTGAACTTGTCGAGACTGACCGACTAAAATTCTGGGACCGAATCATCAGGGGTGGCGCACAATAACAGCCTCGATGAATGAGGGCTGACAGAGCAGTTCAGAAGACGCGCCAGTGCCGGAGCGTACCGTCTTTCTCGAACCGTCGATCCGGCGCGTTCGCAAGGGAGATGGATTGTGGTCTCTTGCGCACTGATGACGGCGGCCGTCGGTCTCGCCGTGCCGCTCATCGCACCACCGCCGGTGTTCGCCCATGGTCGCGGTCATGGCGGTCATCACGGCGGCGGTTGGCATCACGAGAGTGGCCACCGGCTTTCGAGGGTTGCCAGCGACACGGAGCGTCCGTGCATCATGCCTGAGGCGGCCCGCACTGCCAGGGCGGGTGGCATCGCGGCCGGACCATCGTGACCAACCGGCCCTATCCCGCCTCGCGCGGCCCCGGACTGCGGTGGTCGGACGACCAGACCCGGTCTATCGCGCGGCGGTGCCTGTGAACGGCGACCCGGGATGTCGCGTGACCCGCCGCGTCGGGGCCACCCCATGGGACTGGCACAGTATCTTGACCATCAAGACCTGCCTCCCGCCATGACGGGGTCGTCTCCCCGCCGCAATCAACCGGGTTGATGCGCCCGCAACGACGACCGCGCTGCCGGACGGCGTCCCACGCCTGGCGGCCTCTTCTTCGATGGGATCCCGCGATGCGACTCCACAACGCCGCTAACATACTTCTTGCCGTACTAACCCTCGCCGCGGCCTGGCTCGCCACCCCCGCCTGGGCCGCGGAGAAGCGCATCGCGCTCGTCGTCGGCAATGCCGCCTATAGGGCCCGCCCGCTCGCCACCGCCGCCAACGACGCCGGGCTCGTCGCCCAGGCGCTGCAGGCGGCGGGCTTCGACGTGATCGGCGCCCGGGATCTCGACGAGGATGGATTGCGAAAATCGCTGCGCGACTTCGTCGACAAGGCCGCGGCCGCCGGGCCAGACACCGTGACGTTCGTCTATCTCGCCGGCTACGGCCTGCAGCTAGAAGGCGAGAACTACTTCGCCCCAATCGACCTGCGCGTGGCCAGCGCCGCCGATGTCGGCCTTCGGGCGCTGCGGGTCTCGGACTACACCAAGAGCCTCGCCGCCCTACCGCTGAAGGCACGTTTCTTTGTCCTCGACGGGGCGCGGCGCACGCCCTTCACCGTGCCGGAAAAGCCGCTCGCGGGCGGTCTCGCCCTCACCGAAGCCGAGCCCGGCAGCCTGATCGCCTTCAACGCCGCGCCCGGAACCGTCGGACCGGACGAGAAGGGGCCCTATGGCGCCTATGCCCAGGCGCTCGTCGAGATGATCCGCGAGGGCGGCCTCCAGCCGGGTCCGCTGTTCGACCGCGTGCGCCTGCGCGTCGATGCCGCCACGAAGGGCGCCGAGGTTCCGTGGGATGCCGACCGCACGTCTTCTGCGTTCGTCTTCTTCGACCGGGCCGCCAATGCCCCCGCCCTGGGGCGGGAGCGGGTCGCCACGCTCCGCGACCGTCCGCTGCGCGACCTCGGCGTCCAGGACGCCTATGCGGTCTGCCTGGAACGCGACGACCTCACCCACTACCAAGAGTTCGTGACCGATTACCCCGGCGACGCTCTGGCCCGGCGGGTGCGCGCGCTCGTCGCTGCCAGGCGCGAGGCGCTGGTCTGGAGAAGCACATGGCTCGTCGGCACGCCGGACGCCTACTGGTCATATCTCGCCTGGTACCCGCGCGGGCCGCACGCCTGGGATGCGCGCCGTCGCCTCGCCTCGCTCGCCGCAGCGTTGGAGCCGCCGCCGCGCTACGCGGTGCTCGCCTACGATGTGCTGCCACCCGCGCCCGAGGAGATCGTGTACGTCGACCGGCCGGTGCTCTTCCTCGACGACCCGGTCTTCGCACTGCCGCCGCCGCCCCGACCGGCCCTCATCTTCCTTCCGCCGCCAGCCTATCTCGTGGCGCTGGCGCCCCCGGCACCCGTTCTCGGCGTATACGCCCTGCCGACACCGCCAATCATGCCGGTGCCGGCCTACGTGTCCGCACCGGACTACGTGATGCCGCCGCCGAACAATGTGCTGTTCCAAAACATCCACAACACGGCCGCCATCGAGCAGATCAACCGTCAGAACACAGGGGTTCAGGCGCCGGCGGCAGGTCCTGGGTCCGGGCTCGGCGTCGCGGCAACCCGGATCGCACTGCCCGCGGCCCTGCAGCACCGTGCAGCCGTGGCACCCGCGCCTCTGCCGGGAACCACCCCGCCCGTCGCCGGCATGGCGGCGGGGTCGAGGTCGGATGACCCTCGTCCGGGGCCACTCCCATCCGGTCCGCAGGCGGCGCTTCCCGCCCTGTCGGCACAGCCGGGAGCTGCGCATGCATTGCCCGGCACGAATGGCCAACCCCTCCCGACCCCCGCGTCCCGAACCGCAGGCCCGCCTGTCGTCCCGATGTCTGCCACCGCGCCGCGGGCCGCCTCTCGGCCCGCTGAGGTTCTGCCGCCGACGCCGGTCGGCGCGGCGCGCCCTCAGATCCTCCGCTCCGGTTCAGGCGCGTTGGCCCAACGGTTACGCGGGCCAGCCGCGGAACGAGTCGCGACAGCGAGGCGGTCCGTCGACCCGCGCGCCACGGTGATGGCGCAGCAGCGACAGGATGCCTTTGCGCGGCATGCCGCCGCTCAGGCCATGGCGGCACAGCGCCAGCAGCAAGCGCAGGCTGCCCGCCAGCAGCAGGCACAACAGGCTTTCCTACGGCATCAGGCCCTGCAGGCGCAGTTCGCGCAACAGGCGGCCCAACGGCAGCAGCAAGCCGCCGTGCGCCAGCAACAGGCCGCTCAGCAACAGCAGATGATGGCGCGTCCGCAATCGGCTCCTCCGGTTGCACGACCAGGGCTGCCGCCGTCACACGGCAACCCGCATCCGCCATGTCCCCCCGGTCGGCCCTGCCGATAGAGCGCCTTGCGCAGCCCGCGCGGTCGGGGGCTCACGGTTTGATCAGACTGAGCCTGATGCAGGCGGTGGTGGCCTGCATGCGGGTCGCCACCTGCAGCTTGCGTCTCACCCAGCCGACGCGAAGGTTCCCCGTCTGCTCGCTGATCGCGACCCAGAAGGTGAGGTCATCTCCAGGGCGTCCGCAGCTACTTCATCATGCTCAGCTCCGGCGGCAAGCGCACTTGGGCACGTTCAAGCGCCGCCGTCAGGAGCGCTGAAAGACGGCCGAGCGCCATCTTTTCCACCGCTTGCGGCTTGAGTTCGTGGTCGAGAACGGCGCGAGCCATGGCGCGGGCGGCCATCTCAATCAATTCCGCGCAGGTCCGACGCCCGCCAGGTCCTTCATCGAGGGCTGCCTGAGCTACCAGGTTGTCCAGTACGTTCTCGACGAAGCATTCCGTCTCGTTCAGCGGCTCGTTGCCGTTTGCTACTCGCATGTCGTGATCAGGAGGTCCGTGCTCAGGGAGGGTCCAAAAAGCAGATCGGCAGGCGAGCCGTGGTCGGACCATTGCTCAGCCGTCGGGTGTCCGGGGGAGGGATCCACGCGCGCTGTTTGATCCCGCGGCGTGGTGGTACGGTTGACCAGCATGCTGCGAGGGATGCGCTATGGGCCAGGTTCTCCAAGGCAGCGCCCGCACGACGGAGGCGATCCGTCGCGCAATACAGCTACGTCAAGAGAGTGTGAGAGCGGCTGCCAAGCGCTATGGCGTCAGCCCGACGGCGGTGCAGAAATGGCGCGCGGCAGTCGACGGCAGATCCTGCCGGGGGGCTGTCAGGAATTTCGTGTGGGGCGGCCATAGTGGAGCCGAAGGAGGTTCCCGATGGCACGACGCAAAGCGCCCCGCATCCCTGACGCGATCCTCGACCAACTGCTGGCTGGTGCTGACCCGAAGTCGGCCTTCGCGACCGACGGCCTGCTCGACGAGCTGAAGAAGGCCCTGGCCGAGCGGGCGCTCAACGCCGAGATGGGCCACCATCTGGCAGGCGAGGAGGCCGGCAACACGCGCAACGGCTACGGCCGCAGGACAGTCACGACCGAGACCGGCTGGATCGAGCTGTCGATCCCGCGCGATCGGCAGGCGACGTTCGACCCGCCGCCCTCACACGAAATTCCTGACACTCCCCTCCAAACCGGCCGGTCCGGCAAGTTCGTGGTCCGCCGCGTGCAGGCGTGCGGCTGAGCCCTGCTCTAATGCAGCGGACCTACCGCCTCGAGGGTGCTGAGCAATTCATCCACGAGCGGCTTCTCGACCAGGGGCAGGCCTGCCTTGTGCACCTTCTCGCGGATCGTACGGCTCGGGTGACCCGTGATGATGATCACGGGAGCGGTCACACCCAGGGCTCGCAGACGCTCTGAGGCATCCAGCCCCGTCATATCCGTCAGCACGTAGTCAATCACGATGCAGCACGGCTTCGCCCCTGGAAACGCAGCCAGCAGCTGGCTGCCGCTCTCGAAGGTGGCGACAAGATAGCCCTCGCCCTCAAGCATGAACTGCGCCGAACTCAGGCTCTCGGCGTCATCGTCCACCATAAAGATCGGCATGAGACTGCCTCGGAAAACATGGCGCGCTCACATGCTGGAGCGGCTGGCTGCCCGGTCCGACAAATCACGATACCGCTTCTCTGGTTCCTTACCTTCAAGGTGGATCAAGCCCGCCCGAGACCGGCCAGGACGGTCCAGCGAACCAACTCGGAACGGCTCGCCGCACTCGTCTTGGCCATGAGCTTGGCCCGGTAAATCTCGACCGTGCGGGGGCTGATATCGAGTGCGCGGCCGATCCCCTTGCTTGTCCCGCCAGCGACCAGATGATCCAATACTTGCCGTTCGCGCTCACTCAGCGTGCTGACGCGGCAGACGAATGCTTGAAGGGTCGGATCAGCCGCCTCGGTCACCTCACCGCGTTCCAGCGCGTCGTGCAACGCACGAAGCAGCACGTCATCCTCGAACGGCTTCTCGATGAAGTCGCAAGCTCCGAGCTTCATCGCCTCCACCGCGAGCGGGATGTCGGCGTGGCCCGTCATCATCACGACGGGCAGGGTGTGACCGTCCGCCCGCAAGCGGCGGAGCAGTTCGAGTCCGTCGATGCCCGGCAGGCGGATGTCGGTCAGCACGCCGCCCTGCGCAGGCTTCGTGAGGCCATCGAGAAGCTCGACCCCGGTCTCGTAGACCGCCACCGCGAAGCCTGCCGTGTCGAGCAGGAAAGCAAGCGACTCCCGCAGAGCGGGATCATCGTCCACCACATGGATAAGGCTACTGGCCATCCGTAACCGGTTCCTCATCCGCAGCCGGTAACGTCAGACGGAAGGTCGCCCCACCATCACCGTTGCGCTCTACCGCCAGTCGTCCCCCGTGAGACTCGGCAATGGTCGGCAGATAGAAAGGCCGACACCCATGCCGGTCGCCTTGGTGGTCACGAACGGCTGGAACAACCGGCTCGCCACCGCCTCCGAGATGCCGGGGCCCGTGTCGGCCACCGCGATCTCGACCATCTCCGCTCTCCGGGTGGTCGTGACCGACACCTCGCGCCGCCGCGAGATCCTGCATGGCCTCGCGGGCGTTGCGGATCAGATTGGTCAGGATCTGCTGGATCTGCACCCGGTCGGCGAGAACGCGTCCAGCGTTCGGATCCAGGCTGACATGCGCAACGATCCCCTGCTCGTGCGCGCCGATCAGGGCGAGGGCTGCGGCCTCTTCGATGATCTGGGCGACGGGCTCGATCCGCTTCTCCGTCTCGCCGCGTCCGATGAACTCCCGCAGTCGGCGGATGATCTGCCCGGCCCTGAGGGCTTGGTCGGCAGCCTTGTCGAGACTCTCCCGCGCTCTCGGGAGAACGGCCAAGTCGGCCTGCTCCAGAAGCCGGCGGCAGCCCTTGATGTAGTTGGTGACCGCGCCCAGCGGCTGGTTCAGCTCGTGCGAGAGCGCAGAGATCATCTCGCCTACGGTACTCAGGCGCGAGACGTGGACCAGTTCGGACTGAAGTTCCTGAAGCCGTGCTTGGGTCTTCTGCTGCTCGGTTAAGTCGTTGATGAAGCCGGTGAAGAAGACCTGTTCGCCCGAGCGCATTTCGCCGATGGAAATCTCCAGCGGGAAAGTTGTCCCGTCACGTCGCTGGCCCGTCGTGATCCGCGCCCCACCGATGACTCCGCGCGCGCCTGTCCCACGGTATTCGGTCCGTTGCGGGTCTTGCTGGTCTCGATTCGTCTCCCGCAAGAGCAAGCTGATATGTTGACCTACGACCTCGGCTGCCGGGTACTGAAAGATGCGCGGCCGCGGCGCTGAACGCGCGGATGATGCCCTGCTCGCTGATGACGATCATGCCCTCCGGCACAGTGTTGAGGATCGACTGCAAGTGCGCCTCGCGCGCCCGCAATTCCGCCTCGACCTTCTTTTGCTCATCCTCGGCGTGCTTCTGCGCATCAATGCTGAAGACCACGCCACAATGCCGGACAGGGCGCCCCCGCTCGTCTACTTGCACACGGCCGCGCGAGCGCAGCCAGCGGATCTGCCCATCGGGGCGGATGATCCGGTAGTCCACCTCGTAGGATCGGCCGTGCTGACGCACGTGCTCGATCGCGTCTGCCCTTGGCTGTCGGTCATCGGGATGGAGCAGAGCCTGGAAGGCGGCGAGGTCGGTGAGTTGCTCGCGCGGTACGCCGAAGAGGTGAGAACAGGTAGCGGAGCAGGCGACCTGCCCTGTGGCGAGGTCCAGCGAACAGATGCAGATGCCAGTGTCGTCAAGCGTTTCGCTCAACTCGGCGGCGGACAGCTTCAGGGGCTGGACCGCGGCATCATCCGTTTGAATCGACGCGTTCACCATGGAGGCGGCTGCTTCCATCGCGCGCTCCCGAGATTGCTACGGGGTGATGCACCGGTTCAGATAGGAGCATGATCCCAAATTTTGCAGAATCGAAAACCCATTCGTAGAAGTTTTCGCAGAAGGCGTGCTCATAATCCGCGATTTTTAACGCTGGTTAGGTCCGCACACAACCGGATCCGGGGCGCAATCGGCGAACCGTTGAGAGACCAGAAGGGGCATTCGGAGCAGGCGAATTCACCAGCATGGCGCCAGAGCGATCCGACCTGCTTGCCCGAAAGCCGGTTGCGGATTGGCCCCTTCTCCGTTGAAGATGCACAACCTCTCCATCGGCAGTGACGCTATTGCGGGTACCCCGACGTGCTGAACTCAATACCGCGGCCCTCAAGCGGCGCGGGTCGTGTCAGCATGGCGATGTCTGTTGATCGTGTCCCGCCCAGCCGCTCAGTGCCGCGCTGCGCACGCGACTCGATGAGCGGCAGCGTCCGTGTCAGGCGCGGAAAGGGCGAGCGTGCCATTTGGTAGTTGGCTCGATGAACGGGCCGCTCTGCGGCTCCCTCCCAGCCAGAGCCCGACGACGGACCGGACGTTTTGAGGTCATCCGGTTCAGCGCGTTCGGACGAAGCCGGCTAGGAGGCTGTGTTAACAGCGCTCTCCCGCCTCCGCCTCCAGATGCCTCTTGGCCCTGCTGAGTATCGAGCAGGGATCGTGCCCCCGAGCCTTGGCGAAAAGGAGCAGATCGGTAACCAAATCCACGACCTCACAGGCGGGCACGCCGCCGGTCCAGCGTCGGTCAGCGCCCTCGGCGTGGAGATAAGCGTCGAGAGCGGCTTGAGCGAGTTCAACCCGTTTGGTCCTATTGGGCATGGGCGCTCTCCCGACCGCCCGGCCTCTTTGACAACGAGCCGGTACGGCTAAAGGTATTCGGCATCGAAGTTGAACGCTGTGCGGGCTGAATGGTTCGGGTCTATCAGAACATATTCGAGCCCCTGTCAGTGTGTTGCAGTCCATGATCCGAGCTGATAGCCGAACGTGATCAGCCTTTCCGGAATGCGATGGCGGACCAGCCTCCGGCGATCTCTTTATTGCCGGGGCGGCACCATTCATCGGGCAGATGTAAGCGTTCATTCACGCACGATGCCATGCGTCAGCATTTGATATGGATCAAAGACCGGCTGAGTCGTTGTTGCTTTGCTTTCGGGCCGGTGGCTGGTCCAGCCGCCTTTCGAGGGAGCCGGTCCCCGCAGGTTGATCGTGCCGCCCTTCGGCCTGCGGGGCGTCCCTTGTTCCTGCGGCTGCTCTCGACCGGCAGTCCAGCCCGCCAGCTCTCATGAAGTGCCGGCATTGCGCCTGAAGTGCGCGGCCACCGTGACTGGTTGCCATGCCGGCAGAAAGAATTGATGTCGCCGATCGGGGGCAGTGAGCGATGAGATTTCTGGCGCTGTTCCCGGATCTTGGGGGCACAGGTTGTCTATTCGGGTTCACGATACTCGTTTCGACCTTGGCGGCCTGCGGGCTCACCGGGTTGATCTCCTGAGCAACATCTAAGATAGGTCAGCCCGAGCATTCATGACGCTGTGGCAAGGCGCCTCCGGTCTTCCGCGCCCGGATTTCCGGCAGAACCAGCGCGGCGCCGCGCGCCGTGTGGAGTGCGAAACGGCCGATTCGAATGTCGATCTTCGGGTTTCCTCGCTTGAAGGCACCGAGCCGCCCACCTTCCTTGCAGCCTGCGAATGATTGAGCCGTGGCGAGATGTGGAAGAGACCACGCGGCAGCCATTCAGCCCGGCTCCGGCTCGACCAGACCCGTGAGGGCATGAAGCCACCCGCAGACCTGCCCGCTTTCAACTTCCAATTCCGTCGCGCGAGCAGCATGACCGCCGCTGATGTGCGGCTCGCCCGCATATTCAGGCATGCCTAGAAGTCGCTTGGTCAAGCTTGTTTCCTCGACCAGCGCTCCAAAGAGCGATGAGAGGAGGTGCTCGCGTGCATCCGCCTGCTCGCTTAACAGGCTCAGGGCGGAGAAGGCGTGTCCGGAGCGGCAGCGGAACCGTAGCAGCCTCTTGTCCGTCACCTCGTAGACCGCGCTTCGGCAAGTCGGACAATTGTAGCCTGAGGGCGTGCTCATCTGCTCGAAGCGCCACCAGTCCTCCACTCGGAACACCCCTTGAGAGATCCTGTTCGCGGTCTCGATGAGCGCCATTGCATCGGTCTCGGTCTCCGCGCTGTTCGGGTCGTCGCGGGCGAGCCCGGTCAGCAGGTCGGCCATCGCGGCGAGCCCGCATCGGTGATCGACGGGACATGCCGCAACGCGCTCGTCGGCATGGACGGCGCGGTCGCCTCGGAAGGCTCTTGGACGATCGTGGCCCCGCCCCGGTCCTTGATCGCCAACAGCCCCGCCGTCCCGTCATCGAGTTGCCCCGTCAGTACGACGCCGAGAACAGCCGGGCCGTAGGCGATGGCCGCTGACCGGAACAGCGGATCAACGGCCGGGCGCGCGAAGTTCTCATGCGGCCCGTGGGACAGGCGGACATACCCCTTCTCCACGAGCATGTGCCGATATCGGGCGGAGCGACATAGATGGTGCCCGGCTCCAGCACTTGGAGCGACTTCGAGTGCACAGCTTCGAGCTTACCGGCCCCGGCCAAGATCTGCGGCAGCAGGCCGGGGCTGTGCGGCGCGACGTGCTGGCAGATGAGAATCGGCGCGGGAAAGTCGGCCGGGAGGTCCGCGATCAGCCGACGAAGGGCGTCGATGCCGCTCAACGATGCGCCGATGACAACGATGTGCTCACCCATCGGCCCGTCTCCGAGGCTGCAAGGTGGGCGGAGGCTGGGGCGAAGATGCTGTCGTTGCGTTGAGACAGATCAGCATCACGGCCCAACCAGCCGGATGATCTCCTGCTTCTCGGGTGCCGGGCACCTCATGCCTCCTCGCCCCCAGCCCGGGTCATATCTTTTCGGCAGGCGGGTTTCCAGGACGAGATCGGCCACGACCTCCTTCAGCGCGCCCGCCTCACGGCGCAGCGCCTCGACCGCGTCGGCGGTGGCAGCACGGGCCGTGTCGCCGGCCAGCCGCTTCTTTCCGGCCTCCAGGGATTCCTTGGACCAGATGCCTGACGCGGACGCCCGGAAAGGGATTGGCGCGTTCGGCTTGCAGCGAAGCAGGGCCGGTTCTGGCGTACCGGTGATCAGGCAAGCCGCAGGAGCTGCCCCTCCGCCATCACCACATCTGCGGTCCAGTTTTGAAGAAACCGCGGTACCCGCGAGCCGGCCATAGGCTTGGCATAGCGGTAGCCCTGGGCGTAGTCGCAGCCCATCGCGCTGAGCTGCTGGGCCTGCCCGGGCGTCTCGACGCCTTCCGCCGTCGTCTGTGCGCCAAGGTTCCGGCCTAATCCGATCACCGCCGCGACAATGGCCGCGTCGTCCTCGTTTCGCTCCATATCGCGCACGAAGCTCTGGTCCACCTTGATGTGGCCGACCGGAAACTGCTTCAGGTGCATCAGAGAGGCAAAGCCGGTCCCGAAATCATCGAGGGTGACGAGAACACCCGCATCGTGAAGCTGCTGGAGGGTGGCCGGGACGTTCTCGGTGCCTTGCCCAAGAAACACCGTCTCGGTCACCTCGACCTCGAACTCGCTCGCCGGCACGCCGTATTCGTCCAGAACCGACAGGATCGTCCCGGCTAGATCGGGCCTGCGGAACTCCGCCGAGGCGAAGTTCACCGCAATCCGACCTGGGCTGAGGCCGCGTGCCTGCCACGCGCGCAGATCCGCTGCGACCTGCCGGAGCATGCTGTCACCGATGGCTGTTGCAAGCTCCGGGTCGTCAAAGGCCGACCCGAAGTAGCCGGGCGTCAGCAGGCCCTTCGCCGGATGCCGCCAGCGCGCCAGCGCCTCAAAGCCCACGACCGCTCCGGTCGTGAAGCACACCTTGGGCTGGTAGTAGGGCACGATCTGCCCCGCATCGAGCGCAGCCCTGATCTCGGCCGCGATGCTCACACGCCGCTCAGTCTCGGCGCGCATCTCCGGCGCGAACACGACTGCACGATTTCGGCCCTGAACTTTGGCGCGGTAGAGCGCGATGTCCGCGTCCTTCATCAGTTCGCGTGGCTCGCGGTGGTGGTCAGGGTAGGCTGCAACACCGATGCTGGCCTTGCAGGTCAGAGTGTGACCGCGATGGCTGAACGGCTGGCCCAGCCTCTCAACGAGCCTCTTTGCGTAACTGAGGGCGTGTTCCAGGCGCAGCGGCTCCACGAGCAGCAGGGCGAACTCGTCGCCACCCAGACGGGCGACCGAATCCGTCTCGCGCAGCCCTTGGCTGAGCCGCTGAGCTGCCTCTACCAACACGGCGTCGCCCACGTCGTGCCCGAGCGTGTCGTTCACGTCTCGCAGGTGATCGAGGTCAACGAGCAGCAGGCTCGCACTCGTCCCACGCTGCTCCGCGGCGGCAATGGCTTGTTCCAGCCGCTGATGAAACAGTCGGCGGTTGGGCAGACCCGTCAGCGTGTCGTGATTGGCGGCCCGCCACGCCTGTTCTTCTGCAAGCTTACGCTCGGTGATGTCGAACGTGATGCCGATGATCCGATCCGCATCGGCCCGCTCCACCGAGGAGCGGAGCCACATCATCGGACCGGCCGGTGGAAAGTACCGGAACTCGCGTTCCTCCCGGGTCCCAGCCGATTGGAGGAACTTCGCCATCTCCGCCCGGTCCTCCGGATGGACACGGACGAAGAACTCAGAAGGGGATTCAATGGCAAGCCCCAGCAGGTCCGGCGCGTTCTCGGACCGGGTGCTGTGCCCGGTGCTCAAGTTGTGCTCCCAAGCAACCATCCGTCCAACGTGGAGGGCAAGCCGCAGGCGCTCCTCGCTGGCGCGCAAGGCAGCGTTCGCTTGTCGCTGCTCGCTCACATCGCGGACAGCTCCGACCATGCGCAACGCACGGCCTTTCTCATCGCGCAGCACGAACCCACAGTCGGTCACCTCCGCATAAGTGCCGTCATCACGCTCGTAGCGGTACTCCTCACACCAGCGAGTCTCGCCGCTGTCGATGACAGCGTGGATTGAACTGGTGACCCGCCTGCGGTCATCAGGATGTATCCGCGACGCCCAGCGTGCCAGGGAGGGCTCCTCCTCCTCATCCCTGTGCTTGAGCACCTCAACGGTTGCGGGAGCCCACTCGACCGCGTCCGTGCGTAGATCCCAATCCCAGATGCCCTCCTCGCTGGCCAGCACGGCCAGCCGGTAACGCTCTTCCTGAATGCGGAGCGCCTCGTGAGCTTGCTTGGTCTCGTGGATGTCGGCTGCGGTGCCGACCCACTCTTGCACCTGACCGGCCGCGTTCTTGAGGGGCGCGACTCTGGCCAGAGTCCAGCGGAACACCGCGTCTCGGCACAGGATCCGGAACTCGCAAGAGCCGGCCGATCGTGAGGCGATGATGTCGCGCCACGTGGAGATCACATACTGACGGTCATCGGGATGGACAGCGGTGAGCCAGCCGAAGCCCTTGTAGGCGCTTTCCGGCTGCCCGGAGTATTTCTCCCATCCGCTGCTCTCGATGACCGAGCCATCCGGCTCTGCCCGCCAGACTATCGTCGCGCTGACTTCGATCAGCGTCCTATAACGCTCGGCCGTCGTGTGCAGATTGCGCTCAAGCTGCATTTGCGCCGTGATATCGCGCGAGATGGCGAGCACCACACCGCGCGCGCCGCTCAGTCCCTTGAGCGGGGTCAGGGCCACATCCCACCATTTCGGCTGGCCTTTGGCCGTACGACAGAAGCCCCGGAAGCGTGCGGCTTTCCCAGCCCTGGCCTGTGCTGCGGCCTCTCGCGCCGCGGTGCGGTGCTCGCCTTGCCAGAGATCAACCCAAGACCGGCCGAGGAACTGACCGACATCCTCGATCTCCATGGCCGGGAGCCCGCCTGCGCTCAGGAACAGCAAGTGCCCATCCTGATCGAGGAGCTTCATGCAATCGCTGCTGCTGTCCAGAATGTCGCGGAGCAGGTCGCCCTTAAGCAGCGGGTTCAGTGTGATCTGTTTCAGGAATTGATCGCCCTGGACCAAGTCAGCTCGGTTGAGCGTCGAATCGGGACGGGCGTCCTCCTCGGTCCAGAGCCGGAAGGTGCTCCGCCCTGCCCCCTTGGCGCGATAGAGGGCCTGATCGGCGCGCGCGTACAGCAGATCGGCATCAAGACCGTCGCGCGGAGCGAGCGCGATCCCGATACTGACACCCACGCCGGCTGGATAGCCGCCGAAATCGGCAGGCGGCAGCATCGCGTCGATCACCCGCTCAGCGAGCCGGCTCGCGTCATCATCTTGCGCGCAGCCGGTCTGGATGATGACGAACTCGTCCCCGCCGAGCCGGGCGACCGTGTCCTCGGTGCGCAGAACCGACCTGATCCGCTGCGAAACGATCTTCAGCAACGCGTCGCCGGCTTGATGGCCGAGCATGTCGTTGACGACCTTGAACCGGTCGAGATCCAGGCAGAACAGGGCAAAGCCCCCGCCGTTGCGCTTGGTGCGCGCGATCTCCTGCGCAAGCTGCTCGTGGAAGTGCAGCCGGTTCGGCAAACCTGTGAGCGGGTCATGGCGGGCGATGCGTGCCATCTCGCTTTCAGCCGCTTTGCGCTGCGAGATGTCGCGGATGACGGCAACGTAGCCGCTCGGCGCGCTGCTCTTTTCATCGCGCGTGAGGCTGAAGGAGACCTCGACCCAGACGAAGCTGCCGTCTCGGCGGCGATAGCGCTGCTGGGTCACGGCCTCGCTCAGTTGACCGACCTCCAACTGTTCGAGGAGACGCGCGTAGGAAGTGGCCTCATCCGGATGCACGAAGGCGAGTGGGTGAGTGCCGAGGAGCTCGCGAGGCTCGTAACCGAGCAGGCGGAGGACGGCCGGTGAGATGTAGCGCCGCGTTCCATCCAGATCCGACCGGATGATCACGTCGGTGCTGTTCTCGGCCAGCAGCCGGTAGTTGGCCTCGCTCTCGCGGAGCCGATCCGCTCTTTCGCGCGAGATCCTGTCGGCTTGGCTCAGCCTGAGCTGGCCGACAACGATCTGCGCCAGATCGCGCAACTGTTTCTGCTGCTCCGGCGAGAAGGTGCGCGGCGTGCGGTCGATGACGCACAACGAGCCGAGGTGAATGCCCGGGCTGAGCACGAGCGGCGCGCCGGCATAGAAGCGGATGCGCGGCTCGCCTGTCACCAGCGGGTTGGCAGAGAAGCGCTCGTCCCTGGCGGCGTCCTCAACAACCAGCACCCGGTCCGAGAGGATCGCGTGCGTGCAGAATGAGACTTCCCGCGATGTCCCGCTTGCCTTGAGGCCGCACCTGCCCTTGAACCGCTGCTCGGTCTCCCCGACGAGCGACACCAGCGCGATCGGAACGCCGAAGAGTGCCTGAGCGGTCCGGCAGATCGCGTCGTACTGCGGCTCTGGAGGTGCCTCAAACACCTCCAGATCGTGCAGCGCCTGGAGGCGGCTCACCTCGTTCGGGTGCAACGGATGCATCAACGACCTCACCGGGCCAGTTTGACAGCACCGATCCTCCTCTGACCCACCGCCACACTGGAGAACGGAGGTTAACAAGTCCGACCTGTTCAAGCTTCTGAGGTCAAGAAGCTGTAAATGACAGAAATTCATGCGTTTCAACGCAAGAATGAGTGATCTTCGGCCGCGTTAATCGTTCGTCAACCCCATGGAGGAGCAATAAGGCAGTCTGAGCGCTCGGGGTGCAGCCCGGCTTTTAACAAGTGCACGAAGAATTGCGTGCGGGCGCTATGGCACAGCACAACGTGCCTGCGAGAGGGCGAGATGTTGAATATTCGCAACAAGGCCGCTGCCGAAGCCGAGGCAACACTCGGTGCGCTCAGCCGCTCGCTTGGCATCATCGCGTTCAGCCCTGACGGCGCGGTCCTCACCGCCAACGAGAACTTCCTTGCCGTCATGGGATACAGCCTGCCCGAAATACAGGGACAGCATCACAGCCTGTTCGTCGAGCCCTCCTACAAAGACAGCGCCGAGTACAAGGCATTCTGGGACAAGCTGCGCCAGGGTGAGTTCCAGGCTACCCGCTACAAGCTCATCGCCAAAGGCGGCCGCGAGGTCTGGATCGAGGCGAGCTATAACCCGGTGCTCGACCGCTCGGGCAAGACTTGCAAGGTGGTCAAGGTCGCCACCGACATCACGCGTCAGATCGCCGAGGGGGCCGACCGGCGCGGGCAGATCGAGGCCATCAACAAGTCGCAGGCGGTGATCGCCTTCAACCTCCACGGCACGGTCATCGACGCCAACGAGAACTTCCTCCGCGCTCTCGACTACTCCCTACCGGAGATCGTCGGCAAATATCACAGCCTGTTCGTCGAGCCCTCCTACAAAGACAGCGCAGAATATCGCGAGTTCTGGTCCAAGCTGCGCGCGGGCGAGTACGTGGCCGGCCAGTTCAAGCGCATCGGCAAAGGCGGACGGGAAATCTGGATCGAGGCATCTTACAACCCGATCCTCGACGCCAACGGCCGGCCCTACAAGGTCGTGAAGTTCGCCACCGACATCACCGCACAGGTCAAGCTGCTGGCCGACCTGAAGCGGCTGATCGAGCAGAACTTCGGCGAGATTGACGCCGCGATCGCGCACTCCAACCAAGAGGCGGCCGAGGCGACGCAATCGGCCGGCAGCACGGCCGACAACGTCCAGACCCTGGCGGCCGCAGCCGAGGAACTCGCCGCATCCGTGGCTGAGATCGCCCAGAGCATGGCCAAGTCGCGTGCTGCCACCGACGAGGCGCACGGGCAGGTCGCCGCGACCGCCGCGGTCACGCAGGCCCTCTCGACGGCTGCGGCTGCGATGACCGGCATCGTCGGGCTGATCCAGGGCATCGCCGGGCAGATCAACCTCCTGGCGCTCAACGCGACCATCGAGAGCGCGCGAGCCGGTGAGGCCGGGCGCGGCTTCGCGGTCGTCGCGCAGGAGGTGAAGAACCTCGCCAACCAAGCCGCCCGTGCGACCGAGCAGATCGCGAGCGAGATCGACAAGGTGCAGGCTGTGTCCAAGCAGGTCGTGGATGGGCTGAGCACGATCCAGGGCTCGGTAGAGACGATGCGCGGCTACGTGGTCAGCACGGCCGCTGCGGTCGAGGAGCAGAGCGTCGTGACGAGCGACATGTCGGGCAACATGCAGCAGGTCGCGAGCGCGGTATCGGCCATCGGGCAGAACATTCTGGCGATCTCGAACTCGGTCACCAACGTCTCTGCGGCCGTGCAAACAACCAAGGATGCGGCGCGCGTTCTCGCTCGCTGAGATTGCCACGGCTGCTCCAAGCTACACGGCTCGGGCTCCAGAGCGCAACGACCGGCTGGCCCACAAAGGGTTCCTGTCCATAAACCGGTCTCACCCGCCATCCGGCTCGAAAACACAACTTTCGAGAAACGTTGGCAGACGTGCGAGCAGGAGCGGCAGGCGGCATGGTCAAGCCGCCTGCCGCAGGCCGTAGCCGAGGCTCGGGGCGCCAATCTCAGGAGCCGATCTCGCCGACGCGCCGGGGCACACGTCCGTGCACGTCAACCGCGTGCCGAAGGAGATTCGTGGCCAATTCCTGATGACGCTCTGGTGCCGCACGCTGGCGATCGCAGTGCGGGATGAACTTCTGCAG
Source organism: Methylobacterium sp. P31 (assembly GCA_050632875.1). Taxonomy (GTDB): domain Bacteria; phylum Pseudomonadota; class Alphaproteobacteria; order Rhizobiales; family Beijerinckiaceae; genus Methylobacterium. Next base: position 2,193,080 of record JBODSC010000001.1, read on the forward strand.
GTCTGCGAGTTTGACCCAACGTACCTGCACCTGAGAAGCGAGCGGCTGAATGAGCTTGCACCTACAGCCTGCACACGTCGCGACGGGTAGCCACGATGCCGAGAGCCTGCTCGTTTTCGCCGACGACTTCCTCGTGGCGGTGCTGGTTCAGCTCTCGGACGATCACGACGACGAGGCCGGGATGTGGTTCCTGGAGGCTGGCTTCGGGCCCGTCCATGATCCATGCCCACCCCTGTTCCCCAACCGCGACACGGCACAGACTTGGATTGAGCAGCGGCTGGCACACGCAGCCTGATCCCCGGGCATGGCCTCGCCGGACCTATGGCGGACGGCGCGTCCGGTTCGGTCTGGGTATGTCAGCGGTCGTCCTGCCTACGCGCGGCGGGCATCGATCCGATCGATTGCGTCCGCGATGCTTTGACGGTGCTCCCGAAACGCTTCGAGAGTCCCCTCCATCGTCCCGAGGAGGCGCTCGGCTTCGTGCGCGTCGTGACCACCCGTGCGTAGCCGCTCGACAAGGAGCCGCTGTTTCGTGACGTGCCGTTCGGCCATGGCGATGTGATCGTCTGCCAAATGGAGATGCTCGACCTCCCACTCGCGATCCATGTCCATCTCTCGTCCCCTCGGATCACACGGAGCGTAGCTCGGAAAAACGTGCCCTCGTTTCCCGCGTAACGACCGCGACGAGATCCGCCGCCCGCGCCACCGCGACCACGATACTGGCGTACGACACGGGGCCCGCTCCCGGCGTCGAACGGTGAACCCGTCCACATTGTCGTCGCCACGGGCGCTGGGCCTTGATCCATCACAAGCCCACGCCGACCCGGCGGGAGCCGCGCGACCGCGGGCGGTTCCGCGGCGGCTTGCGATGAATCAAGGCGGACAGTCTCATCCGAGGCCAGGCTCCATCCGTCGACGCGGTGCACGACGGAGGTCGTCATGGGCTATGCGAACATCCTTGTCGCCGCCGACCTCGGCGACGCGGCGCCGGACCGCATACGGCTCGCCGCCGACCTCGCCCGGCGTTTCGAGGCGACCCTTACGGGCGCGGCCGCCCACAAGATCCCGGCGCCCCTCCTGGTAAAGGACGTCTCCGACGTCATCGAGCAGGAGGGACGCAACAAGGCGCAGGTGCAAGGCATCCTGGAACAGGCGCGTGCGCTGTTCGAGCAGGGCGCAGGCGATCAGGTCCGCACCGACTGGCGCTCAGGCTTCGCCGATCCTGCCACGCACCTCATCGAGCAGGCGTGCGCGGCGGATCTCGTCGTGATGAGCCGGCGAGGACCGGGCGACGAGGATCCGGAGCCGCTCGGCGCGCTGCCCGGACCCGTCCTGATGGAGGCCGGGAGGCCTGTCCTGGTGGTGCCGCCGCGAACCGTGAGCCTGAAGGCGGCGCGCGTCTTGGTCGCTTGGAAGGACGGCCCAGAGGCGCGACGGGCGATATCGGCGGCGCTTCCCTTCATCCGCGATGCGGACCAGGTCTTCGTCGCGACGGTCGGCGCGGATCTCGGGCACGGACGCGCGGAAGACGTGGCCAACCACCTCGCGCGCCACGGCGCCCGCGTCACCACGCATCTCCTGCGCACGGCGGACGACGACGGCTCGGAGATCCTCCGCTTCGCCCTGATGCAGGATGCCGACCTGACCGTTTCGGGCGCCTACGGCCATTCCCGCTTGCGGGAGTGGATGTTCGGTGGCGTCACACGCGACCTTCTCGACCGTTCCCCCTCTGCAGCTTGATGTGCCATTGATGCGGGATAGAGGCGTCCTTCTCCTCGCAACCGGCGGACTGCACCTGCTCGCCGTGCCTGTCGCGGCGCGGGATGCCTCAGCGGCGCGCGATGGCTCGGACGTCGCCTGCAAAGTGCCACATCGGGGCAGTGGTGAGCCGTGGGCCTATCCAGACCCACCAGCATCGAGCATCTGCCGAAGGGCCGATCTGGCCAATGGCCCGGGCGGCCGGAGATTTTCGCAACAGCGGAGGCTATCGGAACAGGGCCGAAAGCTGGTTCAATGCGGCGGCGGGCTGTACCTTGGTGCAATTGACGATTGCGATTGCCTCCAGATTAAGCAATTTGTTCCCGCTGTGGTAGCGGGGTTTGCAGCCCTGAGGATCTACCGGGCAGCTACATCGCCATTCCGGAAAGCCTCTGACTCCTCGTCCCGACGTCCGTAAGGTTCGGATTAAGAGAAACCCCGGTGACCGCTGAGTGCAGGCCCATAGCCATCCTCATTGCAGAGAGTGACCACCTCGTCCGTATGGTCACGACCGACATCCTGGCGGATGCGGGCTTCCAGACCATTGAGGTCCGCACGGCCGCCGAGGCGCTGGCGGTGCTCGAAGGACCGGCTACCGTCCGCATGCTGATCACGGGGCGGGGCATCGTGGGCGATGGTATCGCCCTCGCGCACCTCGTTCACCACCGCTGGCCGACCATCGGTATCATCGTCACATCGGGCGGTGGGGCGGATCTTCAAAGCGCGTTGCCGCTGAACGCACGCTTGCTCAAGAAGCCGTACGATTTCGCGGATCTCATCCGTGAGGTGAAGGCCGGACTTGCACGGGCGGGGAAGAGCCCGCAGCCGCTCCCATCGTGCCCAGCGGCGTGCCGCCTCACACTGGAGTGGAATTGGGCAACGGGGCTGGGGCCGTTGCGGCTCCCACAACCGAGCCGGACAAGACGTAACCTCTGCCTCCGCGACGGCCAACGCCGGATCGCACCTTTCGGCAAGGGCGGCCCGTTTTCGGCCGAGTTCTCTTAGAGCACGCCCCGTCAGATCGTGGCCGGGGTCGGTGCATGAGCTGCGCACACGCGGGCCTCACAAGCGCTGCGCTTCGCTGCCCCTGAGACTGAGGATGTAGTCGATAATCGCGTCCATCTCGTCGCGCTCCAGACGAAAACTCGGCATGCGCTGATGGTGACTTCGGAGGAAGACGCTGAGCGACAGTCCGGTGGTGGACGGCGAGTTGGCGATCGCCAGAAACGGCAGCCCGAGGAAGCCGCTCGCCTGCGGTTCGCGGCCGATAAGGTGACACTCGCTGCAGAACTGGGCAGCGAGGCTCCGGCCAGCCAGGCAATGACCACCGCACGAACCTGCAGCGGCCGGAAGGGAGACTAAGCTCGTCAGCAGACCGGCGCACAGAGCCAAGCGGTGCCGTGCCCATCGTCTGGCCGTGGCTTGTGTTGAGTCGGGGTGGAGCGAAGCTGTGGCGGCAGAAGGCATCGCGTGCCTCCATCAGGCCTTCGCACGCTGGTCTTGGGGCGACGGTGCTGAAGGTGAAGATCGAAGGTCCGTACAAGACGTTCGGAAGGCAGCTTCGGCCATGATCTATCTCAAAGATCTGAGGCCGGCCTCCGTACCATTATTATGAAATGGGTTGCCTCAACGGCGCGGCCCGACAGCAATCCCGTCTCCCACAAGTTCGACACGCCTCTGGCATCCTGCGGGACATTCGGCGCCGACGCGCAGATCAACCCGACGAGAAGCGAGCACCGCCATGCGTCCGCCCGCCCCCATCTACGACCACACCACCGTCGCGCTGCATTGGCTGATGGTCGGACTCGTACTCGTTCTCTGGTTGACCGGGACCTTCCTGGAAGACCTTGTGCCGAAGGGGCCGCTGCGCTCGGGGATCTGGTCAGCGCATTTCAGCCTAGGCTTCATTCTCGTCATCGTGGTCGTCTCGTTCTTTACGTGGCGGCGGACGGAGGGACGCCGACTTCCCGTCGAGGATCCTGGCCTCCTGCATCGTGTCGCCATGGCGACCCATTTGTCGCTCTACTTGACCCTCTTCGTCGTCGTCGCCCTCGGCATCGCGAACGCCTTCGTGCGCGGCGTCTCCCTGATCGGCCCCCTCAGCCTGCTCCAGCTCGGCGACCCGGCCTGGCGACGCCCGCTGACCCATTGGCACGGCTTCGCCTCCCATCTCCTGGTGGCCCTCGCCCTCTTCCATGCCGCGGCCGCGCTCGTGCACCATTACCTCTAGCATGACACGGTCCTGCGCCGCATGCTGCCCGGGAGCCACTGACAAAATCATGCGCGCCTCCATGCCGAGAGGCGCCTCATCGGCCGCAATGTCACCGCGCGCCGCCTGGCCGAGGAGCGACTGCGCAACGCCCTCGCCATCAAGACGGTCGGCATCATCTTCTGGGGCCATGGCTTCGGGCTGACCGAGGCGAACGACGCCTTCCTGACGATGACAGGCTTCAGTCGGGAGGAGGCGCTGGGCAAGACGTGGCAGGAACTGACGCCCCAGGAGTTCCACCCGGCCTCCCTCAAGGCCGTCGAGCAGGTGATGACGCTCGGCGAGGCGACCCCTTACGAGAAGGAGTATCTTCGCAAGGACGGCTCGCGCTGGTGGGGGCTGTTCGCGCCGCGCAAGGTCGGCAACGAGGTGGTCGAGTTCGTGCTGGACGTCACGGATCGGAGGCGGGCCGAGGCGGCGCTACGCGAGAGCGAGGCACGCTTTCGGACCGTGGCCAACCTTGTTCCAGACTTCCTCTGGAGCAGCAATCCGGCTGGCCAGGCGACGTGGTTCAACGAGCGCTGGTGCACCTACACCGGCCAATCGTCCGAGCAGGCACGGGATTACGGCTGGCTCGACAGGGTTCATCCGGACGACCGCGAGCGCTGTCTGGCCGACCTCCGCTCCGCGATAGAGAAGGGCGAGGCTGCCCGTGGCGAGTACCGCATCCGGAGCGTCGAGGGGCAGTACCGCTGGTTCCTGAGCCGTGCCGAGGCCATCCGCGATGAGACGGGACGTGCAACCCAGACCTTCGGGGCTGTTGCCGACGTTCACGATCTGCGCCAGCTCCAGTTACGAGAAGGTCGCGATCCCGGACCGCTATGCGGGCGTACGCCATTGCGAGAAGCCCATCGAGGCCGCTCAGAGCGCCGAGGCGCTGATTGCCTGAACGCCGTTGAGAATCGCGTCACCACCGGAAGCGAACGTTCGCGGACTGGGCGCTGGAGCGCCTATCGCAGCCGTTGCGAGGCAGCCGGGATGCGCATCGCCAACCCGAGCTGCCCGTAGTCGTAAGAGTGCTACCCTCAGACAGCGGCCTGCTTCTCGACCACAGTCGTGTCTACGATGTCGGCAGGCTCATAGAGCCATCGAGCCAACGCCCCCGCCGCCATCGCGCCCACGACCGGCGCCAGCCAGAACAGCCAAAGCTGACCGATGTACTCGCCGCCTGCGATCAGGGCGGGTCCCGTGCTGCGAGCCGGGTTGACGGAGGTGTTGGTCACCGGAATCGAGATGAGGTGGATCAGCACCAGGGCGAAGCCGATCGGGATACCGGCAAATCCCACCGCGGCGCCTTTCGAGGTCGTGCCGATGATAATGAACAGGAAAAAGAATGTCGTCAGGAACTCGGTGATCAGACAGGCTGCAAGTCCATACTTGCCGGGGCTGAGATCGCCATAGCCGTTCGAAGCGAAGCCGTTTGGAACCCAGCCCGCCTTGCCGGAGGCGATACTGTAAAGAACACCCGCCGCAAGAACTGCGCCGACTACCTGGGCGCAGATATAAGGCAGGACGTGCCGCGTCGCGCAACGATTGCCCGACCACAGGCCAAGCGTCACGGCAGGGTTGAAGTGGCCACCCGAGATGTGGCCGACGGCATAGGCCATCGTGAGCACAGTGAGACCGAAGGCGAACGCGACACCCAGGAAGCCAATCCCGAGTTCGGGGAATGCGGCCGATAGTATGGCGGCGCCACAGCCGCCGAAGGTGAGCCAGAAAGTGCCGAAGAACTCGGCGGTTGCACGGCGCATCGTATCATGATCCATACCGATACCTCCCGCTGTGTACGCCCGCGAGGCACTCATGAAGCAGGTCTCGAATGGTTCTGCGCGCGTCGCGAGAGTGACTGGCCTGCGCCGTCTGAGAATTTTCTGCCAGCGCAGGGCGTGAAGATTGCATATCGGATTATATGACGCAATTATATTGCCCAGACTTATTTTGAATACAAAATAAGTCTGGTTGATCCCAGTCTATGCCGGATTCCCGGCAGCCCCAAGACGGACTTTGGGCGCCCGTCGGTCGAAGGTCTGTTCAGTCAGAACGCGGGAGCGGACGCGGCGCGGAGCGGCACAGCGTGGCCGGAAACACTGCCTGCTGACCGGGCCAGACGCATGGCACGGTGCCTTTCATTCCCGGCGAGCGGGAACGCGCCTGAACCCGGCGGAGACACGCAGCCATCAACCTTGTCCGATGAGACCGCGGTCGCGAAACCAGAGTTCGGCGGGAACGATGCCCGGAGGGAACGTGCCGGTGCTCGCGGAACGACGGCCCCTGCGGCTGCCCGTTGAGGTGCGCTGTCGAGCGAGAAGCGGCGGGCGGAGGACGTGCAGCTCAGCATGGGCCCCGTCCATAGAAACAAAACGTGCTCGCTCGCGGAGATCACTGCGTGTGGACAGTGGTCGATGGCTGGGACGCGTACCACTCCGCCGCTTGGTCGATCTCTTCCGGGGTCATCTTTCGGGCGATGTTCCGCATCTGCTGGCTAATGTCGTTGCGACGCGCACCTGAGGCAAAGGCCTGCAGCTGAGACTTCACGTAGGCCGCAGGCTGCCCCTCCAGCCACGGGCTCCCCGTCTTGTTGTCGAGAACACCGTGGCAGGAGCCGCACGGCGCGATATTCCGCAACGGTGCGCCGTTGATGACGATCCGGGGCGCGGGCTTGTCGCGGTCCGGGTGGAACCCGGGCAGCCGGGGCAGGTACGCGTAGTACGCCGCGAGATCGGCCATGTCCCGCTCAGACAGGTTCACTGCGAACGGCGTCATCGTCGCGTTGACCCGCACGCCCGCTTTGAAGTCGGCCAGCTGCTTGTAGACCACGGGCGCGTACTGGCCGGCGAGGTTGGGCGAGTCGGCCCGGCTCACCCCGGTCGGCCCATGGCAGATCGCGCATTGCTGGGCGAGTGTCGCGCCGCGTCCGACCGCCTCCGGGTCCGCGGCACTCGGCAGCGCCGAGGTGACCACCACCTTCGTGAGCTTGCCTTCCGGCTGAACCGGAGCCGCCGACGAGGGCGCCTTCGGCACGCCCGCAGCGCTGCAGATCGCGTCCCAGACGCCGGCGAGCTTGAGGTCCGGCTGGGCATAAGGGAGCAGCACGAAGCCGCCGAGCGCTGTCCCGGCGAGCAGGGCAACGGTGATGCCGACAGGGCCGCTGAACCAGGGGTTCCTCGGGGAGAGCAGGCCGTCGTCGCTCATGGGTTTGCTCCCACGTACACCGCCGGTACCGACGTATCCCTGCGCAGCGCGAGTTGCGCGATGGGGTAGCCGTAATTGGTCACCGTGAGGCCGACCATGAGCGCGAGCCACAGAGCGTAGCTGTTGAGCGCGGGCACGGACAGCGGCGGGTGGAGCGAGATGGCGAACCGGTAGACGCCGGCCTCCTCGCGCGGCGCGCGCTGACCGCGGATCAGCACGAGGATGAACAGGGCCCCCGACGCGACTAGGATGAAGCCGCCGATGGCCGAGAGCGCCACCGAGAAGGCCTGCGTGGCGACGGCCGGATCACTGTAATCGAAGTAGGCCATGCGGCGGGGCATGCCGAGGATCCCCACCCAGTGCCAGGGGAACGTGGTCACGATCATGCCGATGAACCACAGCCAGAGCTGCGTGCGCATCAGGCGCAGGTCGGTGAGGGCGCGGCCGGTGAGGTGCGGCCACAGGTCGTAGGCGATCGCGAAGTACATGATGACGATCGCGCCACCGAAGATCAGGTGGAAATGGCCCGTGATCCACTGCGTGTTGTGGATCGACGTGTCCAGCTGGTAGCTCATGTTGATGAGGCCGCCGGCACCGCCGAAGCCGAGCATCACGAACGAGAACGCCACCGCGAGCATGATCGGGTTCGACCACGGCAGGACCCTGATCCAGCCGAACGGCCCGCGGCCGCCGCGCAGCCGGGCGGCAATCTCCACCGAGGCGCAGATGGTGAAGACCGTCAGCAGGGTCGGCAAGGCCACGAGCGCCGTGAAGGCCGAGTGGATGAACTTGAATCCGGCACCCACTTGCGGATCGGTGAAGGTGTGATGCATGCCGATCGGCATCGCCACCACCAGGAACAGGATGAATGAGATCCTGGCCATGGTGTCGCTGTAGATCCGGCCGCCGATCGCCCGCGGCACGATGGTGTAGTAGGCAATGTAGGTCGGCATCAGCCAGAAATAGACGATGGCGTGCAGCGTCCAGGAGAAGAACACCCGCGCCAATCCCGCATCGATGGTCGATTTCAGGCCGAAGGCGACCGGCAGGATCTGCAGGAGCAGTTCGAGCGCGGCCCCCACCGCCGTCCAGCCCCACAGGTAGGAGCCGGCCACGTTGGCGAACATCGGCAGCGGCACCGGCGTGTCGGGGTTCGCCTTCTTCCAGATGTGAAGGTTCACCGACATCAGGACGACCCAGATCCAGGAGCCCACAACCACGAGCACCACGCCGAGGTAGTAGAAGGGGCTGCCGATCAGGGGCGGGTAGAAGGTGTAGAGCACCGAGGCCCGGCCGAGCGACACCGGGATCATCGCCGTGACCGCACCGACCACCACCAGCCAGTACCCCGCCCAGGCCCAGCGCAGCCCGACGATGCGCTGCTTGAGCGAGACCTCGCTGATGGCGTAGCCGAAGCCCATCGCCACGAGCGTCGGGAACACGTAGCCCATGACGGTGCCGTGCGCCGTCAACGAGCGGTAGTACCACTCGGGGTTGCTGATCCAGGTATGCAGCGGGCTGCGGATGAACATCTGCCAGGCCCCGAGCAGCAGGGCGAGACCGAAGACCGCGAAGGCCAGCCAGAAATGGGCGAGGACGAGCCTCCTGCTACTCAACACAGGTGACCCTCCCGTTGGCCGAGGTCATGTTCAGGAACGCGGGCTTGTCGACCACCTTGACCTTGGCCCACATGCCCTCGTGTCCCACACCGCAGAACTCCTGACACGGCATCAGGTACTCGCCCGGCTTGCTGAACTTGGCCGGGATCTCCGAGACGTAGCCAGGCACCAGCATGGTGTTGATGTTGGTGTTCTGGATCAGGAAGCCGTGCACGACGTCCGGGCTCGTCGCGCGGAACACCACCGGCGTGTCGGCGGGCACCACCATGCATTGGGGCGTGAAGCTGTATTGCTGGCCGACGGCCCGCACCGTCACCGAGCCGTCCGGCTCGACCGCGCTGCCCAGGTTGCTCTCCACGAACTCGCCGGTCAGGTGGAGGGTCTGAGGCTTGATCGTCTCGACGCGGGCCTGCGGCATCGTCGCCTGATGGATGCCGGCGAAGGCCGCCAGCCCCGCCAGAAGGACGATGATGGCGATGGACAGAATAGCCCATCGGCGCTCGACCCGCTCGGCGACGCGGGCGCCTTCGTCAACGTGGTCGTAAGTTGTCATCGGCGCTCCGGGTCAGCTCCCGCGCGGCAGGAAGACGAACAGGTAGAAGGCGAACCAGCACGCCACCACGATCGCCGTGGCGATGGCCGCGAGCGTCACGGCACCCGAGGGACCGGCCCGCACGGCGGCGGCCACCTCGCGGTGCTCGGTCTCCGCGTCGCGGTGCTGCAGCGGGGGAGAGTTCAGCATGGCGTCAGTCCAGGGGGCGGAGCGGAGCTGATTGGCTTCCTGGGCGGTGACGGCCGTGCCGTGGTTGCCCCAGGTGGTGCGGATGTAGGTGACTACGGCCGCAACCTCGTTGTCCGAGAGCGACTGGGCGAAGGGCGGCATGCCATAGGGACGCGGGTTGCCCTGAGTGCCCGGAGGATAGCCGCCGTTCAGCACCATGCGGATCGCGTTCACGGCCGAGGCCATCTGGATCGATTGGTTGTCGGCCAGCGGCGGGTAGGCCGGCGCCTTGCCCTGTCCCTGCGCGCCGTGACAGCTCGCGCAGTGCGCGTCGTAGACGGTCTTGCCGAGCGCGAGCAGCAGGCTGCTCTCGGTGGTCGGCACAGTCGACGTGACCGGCGTTGGCACCTCCTGACCGAGGCTCTTGAGGTAGACCGCCATGGCCCGGGTATCCTCGGGCGTGAGGTACTGGAGGCTGTTGTAGGTGACCTCCGCCATCGGTCCGTAGACGGCGCCGCGCCGCGAGACGCCGGTGCGCAGCAGGTCGGAGATCTCCTCGATGCTCCAGTCGCCGACCCCGGCCTCGCGGTTGGAGGTGAGCGAGGGCGCGTACCAGTTCTGCATCGGGATGAGCCCGCCCTGGAAGGCCTGGGACTCCGAGTTGCCACCCAGCGCATTGATGGGCGTGTGGCACATGCCGCAGTGCCCCAGACCCTCGACCAGATAGGCGCCCCTGTTCCACTCCGCCGACTGTTTCGGGTCGGGCTTGAACTCGCCTTCGCGGAAGAACAGCGTCCGCCATCCGAGGATGAGCTGGCGATTGTTGTACGGGAACCTGAGGTCGTGCGGCTTGTTCGCCTGGTTCACGGGCGGGACCGACATCAGGTAGGCGTAGATCGCGTCGCTGTCGGCCCGGGTCACCTTCGTGTACGAGCCGAAGGGCATGGCCGGGTAGAGCAGCCCGCCGTCGGGCGAGCGGCCCGTATGCATCATCTGGTAGAACTGGTCGGCCGTCCACTTGCCGATGCCCGTCTCCGGATCGGGTGTGATGTTGGAGGTGAAGAGCGTGCCGAAGGGGGTCGCCATGGACCTGCCGCCGGCGAAGGGCTTGCCCTCGGGCGCGGTGTGGCAGGCGATGCAGTCGCCGGCCCGCGCCAGGTACTCGCCCTTCGCGAGCACGCCCGCGTCGGGACGGGCAGCCGGTGCCGTCTGGGCTTCGACGGCGGTCCCCAGGAACGAGGTGAGCAGGGCCGGGAGAGCCCGGCGGGCGAGGCTGGCCACGACGTTCCTCCTCACTGGGGTTGACTCCCGCAGGCGAAGGGAAGCGCGTAGGTCCCCTTCGGAACGGAGCGGCGCTCCTCCGGCGCGGGCCGCGAGGCGAGCCATGCGGTCACGGCCGCGACATCCGCCTCGGTGAGGTGGCCCGCGACGACCTGCATGCAGTCCGGTGAGAGGGCGGTCCGGGTGCCGTAGCGCCAGGCGCCGAGCTGTGCGCTGATGTAGCTGGGCTTGAGCCCGAGGAGGCCGGGAATGCCCGGCTCCATGCCGGTCAGATTGGGACCGTGGCAGCTGGTGCAGGCCGGGATGTTGCGCGCAGCGTCGCCCTGGGTGACCAGCTTCCTTCCTGTTGCCAGGACTTCTTCCCCGATTGCCGGAACGGCCGGAGGCGGGAGCGGCGGGTTCAGGCTGGCCAGGTAATCGGCCATGTCCTGGAGATAGGCCTCTGGCAGGAACTCCAGAAGGTAGTTCATGGGCGGGTAGTGCCGCCGGCCGTTCCGGAACGCCACGAGCTGGTTGAAGAGGTAACCTGCCGGCTTCCCCGCGAGACGCGGAAAGTAGGGGTCGCGCGTTCCTTCGCCTTGTGCACCGTGGCAAGGAGCACAAGCCAGCACGCGCTCGGCCATCGTATCGGGAGGCGCGGCCGGAGATTGTCCGTGTGCCGGCTCAAGAACCAAGACCGCCAACGCGGACGCAACAGCAATGCCTCGGATCAGGTGCAAGACCGCTCTCCGGCTCTTTTTGCTCAGTTCTCAAACCTAGCAGCAGAAACACCGGTTCCCAAGACTAGGGCTGTGGTATGTGCTTTGAGGCCGATTAAGCCTGATCGCATATTATTGATCGCAACTAATTTGTGCACTATGAGAGAGCGTCGGCGAAGTCAAAATTTGTTGGTTCTGGCACTTGGCCAGGGCCAGCCCTGTGCGCCGGCTCGTTCCATGTATAAAAGCTGGGGGCCGACGTTTCGTCCTAAGCGACAACCGGTCCAGCACTCGGAATTCGTGCGTCGCACACGGCAGGGAGCGGCGTCGGAGAGCTGCCGGCCGTATCTCGTATGCGGCAGTTGGCCGGTTCGAGCAGGGCGGTGACGTGGGCTTCCACCGAGCGTGCCAGCCCGATCAGGTCGTAGCCGCCCTCCAGCAGCGAGACGATGCGCCCGCCACACGCCTGATCGGCGAGGTCCGCGAGGTGCTCGGTCGCCCACCGGAAATCCGACTCCGTGAGCGCAAGATTCGCCATCGGGTCGCGCCAATGCGCGTCGAAGCCGGCCGAGATCAAGATCAGATCGGGCCGGAAAGCCGCGATGCGGGGAAATGCCATCCTGCGGAGAGCCTCGCGGAATATGGCCCCATCCGCACCGGCGGGAAGCGGCATGTTCACGACCGTATCGTACTCGCCACGCTCCGAGGCCGCGCCCGTCCCGGGGTAGAACGGCCACTGGTGGGTCGAGCAGAAGAGCACCCTCGGGTCGCTCCAGAATATCTCCTGAGTGCCGTCTCCGTGGTGGGCGTCCCAGTCCAGGATTGCGACGCGCTCCGCGCCATGCACCGCCTGAGCATGACGGGCCGCGACGGCGATGTTGTTGAAGAAGCAGAAGCCGGCCGTCCGTGCCCGGCCGGCATGGTGCCCGGGTGGCCGCATGGCCGAGAAGGCGTTGCCGACCGCTCCCGTCATGACCTCGTCGACGGCCTGCACCGCGGCGCCGGCACTGCGCAAGGCCGCCTCCAGCGTGCCGGCCGCGACGTAGGTATCCTCGTCTTCTAGCGCGAGAGTGCCGTTCCGCAGGCTCTCGATTGTGGCTTCCACGTAGGCCCTCTCGTGCGCGCGACCCAGCGCGGTCTCGGAGGCGACGGAGGCTTGCTCGCGCACGAGGTCGGCGAAGCGTTCCTGTTCCAGGCAGCGCTCGACGACCCTGATACGGTCGGCGCGCTCGGGATGCCAGGGAGGCCCCAGATGGGCGAGCGCGGACGTGTGCGTGAGGTGCAGGGTCGTCATCTGTAGCCTCCCTCTCGGATCGCCACCCGCGCCGTCGGGCGCGGCATTCCTCTTGGCGAGAGCGGCCTGGAGGTGAGCCTTCGGGTGGCGCATCGTGGCCCCATAACCACCGCTCACCAATGATCGCTTAGGACGCCGAGATTTGTTCGTGCGCGTAGCAGATCCAGGACGGCGGCCAGGTAGAGCCGGCCCTCTGCGGTCGGCAGGTCGGTAATGTCGGCCAGCCGGACCGTGTCGGGCCGCGCGCCCGAGGTTTGGCGCTGCGGCTTTCGCCATGCGCTGCAGCCGCGAATGCGCCTAGATCGGATACGTCGCGCCTATTCCGGCGACGATTTCTTCTGACGGCACGCCGGCGCTGTCCTTCGGCTCGCCCCACCATTGTCTCAGCCGCCCTTCCGCAATCGCCGTGCTGCCGCCCGTCTTCCGCTTTGTGCCGGCGCTGGTAGCGCGGCTGCCCACAGAACAGCACGCGCGAAGGCCAAGCCAGTCAGGCTGTCGGGTCCTCGGTCACCTGTACGGCAAAGAACTTGAACGGATCCTCGACCATTCCGTCCTGGGCATCCATGGCGTCCGCGCAATGCTGGCTTTCTATCGGTGTCGACAACCGGTGCGTGAAGGTCGCTGTCGGTGCCGCCGCCTTGGCAGCCTCAATCTGCTTCTCGATCTCGCCTTCATGCGTCGAATGGCAGAGCATCCAAGGCTCGCCATCCTTCTCGATGGTCACGTAGGCCATCACGCTCCTCCAATGTTCGGGAAGGACAACGCGGCGGAGGCTTCATAGGCTCACTCGAAGCGAAGGCGACGCAGAACGCGGTCACCTACGTCATGCCAAGGGTAACTTTAGGGGCTGATGGTCCGTAGCACCTCTTTATCAGGCCGCTGAGGCCGATCAGGCAACCTTGAGGTACCGTTATCGCCGGTTGGCCCGCCGCTCCTTGAGCCGTTCACGGTGGGATGGAAACTCCGGCAATTTGGAGGGGATTAGCTCGGGACTCTTGAGCGGTTCGGATATCGGGAACGGCGGCGGTTCATGATGTGGTGTGGACCTCGTGACGATCGGGGCTTCGACGCGTCCCGCCTGCTCGTGCCGCCGCGGCCTGGGTACGACGGAGAACCCCAGACAGAGCAGGATACTCGACAACCCACTCAGGATGCCCGCTACCGACGGCCCCGGTTGGACCATCATGAGAACGAGTCCACCGAGCGCGGACACGGCCGCCAAAAGGCGAGGCGTCGAGAGAGTCGAGGTCATGCCGCAAGGATTGCGACATGTGCTTACCGCCCTCTGAAAGGGGGCCGAGACATGGACCACTGGCCCGAAAATTCCTGGCTGCAGACTGTTTCGCGGCTGGCCCGGTGCGCCAGATCTGGATTGCCGCTTGATCAAGGCGATAAACTGAACAGCAGTAGGCGCATTTACGCTAGCAAACACAATGGCTTAGCGAGCTGGCTGCACGATCTTTATCCGCCGGATGCGATAAGGCTGTTGAATCGGTGGCAGATAGTCCGAGCATTGCTGAACAGACGCCGTCGCATCCGAGCCGCGTCACGAATAGCACGAGGCTGCTGCCGAAGGTTCACGGGCGCTCGATGTGGGCCCGGCGCATGCGCGGCCTCATGGCCCCGCACTTGTCCGACCTTGGCGGCGAGGCTGCGGTGTCGGCCGCGGGGAAGAGCATCATCCCCGGGCGGCGACGCTAACCGTCGAGCTGGAGCGGATGGAGGAGCGGTGCGCCACCGATGGCGAGGCCGACGCTGAAGACCTGGACCGATACAGCCGCACCTCCGGCAACCTGCGCGGACTTCTGGACGCTATCGGCCTGCGGCGTCGCCCGCGAGACGTGACCCCAACATCTCCAGGGACGCCGCCCTCTATTCCACATTCGACGCCCGCTTCGAGCGCAGGGGGCTGAGCCGGGGCGGACGATGGCACGAGCGCAAGAGGGCTGAAGTGGCACGCCGTTCATCGCGTCAACTTTGCCGGGCGTACCGCCGGAGCTGCACGTGACGGGTTGGAGGCTGCAAAGACAGCTACGAATCCCGCCAGGGAGCGGACATCGTCAGGCTGGCGGGGATCACGCGCGACCGCCTCTGCCTCGCGCTCCAGCCGAAAATTGCAGGCCTTCGAGGGCGGGCCGACATCCGGAGTGCAAGCATCGTGACGGGCGCAAGCGGCGTCTAGAGCGTCAATGGGGGCAGCGGAGCATTGTTGCCCGGGCCGCAGTAGTTGCCGTGAATGAGGAGTTTCGGCCCGCCATTCGCAGCAGGCTGAGCCAGGGACGGAGCAGGCCAGGAGGCGATGAGGAAGATCGGCGCGGCGATGCTGATGGCGGTGCGAGTCAGCATGATGAAGACCTTCCAGCACCTGCGCCCCCAGGAGTCGCATGGGCATCGCGGTGCGACGGGCAGAGGACCGCCACGCGGCGATCCGTTCTGTGCCGAAGATCACGCACGTTTCGGGAGCGTTGCCCTAGCAAAAGCGCTGAGGCTGCGGCCGCCGGCACCCTCCTCCGCGACATCGTGCAGAACCACGGGCCGCAGACGGCGAAGGCGGATGAGGGCTGGTCCCTGTGCCGGTCGACGCCGGTATGCCATCAACTATAAACAGCAATGTTAGCTTCGCACGCCGTAGTGACTCGCCTTCCCGCCGCTCAACGCTACGCTAGCAGCAGTTCTGCGGAGACTACTGCGATGCGCATCCTCGGCACCCTCATCATCCTTACAATGCTGACCGTTCCAGCGATGGCGCAAAGCCCTGCGCCCTCTGCGGCTCAGACCGCCCAGCGTGACCGGATGAAGACGTGCAACGTCGACGCAGGCTCACAGAAACTGACCGGAGACGCACGCAAGTCGTTCATGGCCGACTGTCTCGCCGGCAAGAGTGCAGCGGCTCCAGAGAAGCAACTCACCCCCCAGCAGGCTAAGATGAAAAGCTGCAACGCAGACGCCTCAGCTAAAAATCTTAAGGGTGCCGCACGCAGGAGTTTTATGAGTACTTGCCTGAAGGGCTAAAGCCTGGACCGGAAGCACGTCTGATGCGCTCCGTCTGTAGCGCGTACCCAGCGCGTCGTGGAACGTGCGGTCTGCGACTGTGTAGGCCTCGCGTGCGGACGCACGAACTGGCGCTGGAGAGCGCGCAGAGCGCCATCGCTTAGCTGAACCGTCGCGATGGCGCCGAGCTATGTGGAGATGCAGCGGTTTTGGGTGCGCGTGCCAGACACGCGCACCGGATCAAGCTGGGTCAGTTAAGATTGCCTGCAACGGCGGAGAATTTCGCAGTCAGTTGACTTCCGACTAGTCGAAGGGAGCCGATGATTACGACTGCGATGAGTGCGGCGATCATGCCGTACTCAATTGCGGTAGCGCCGCTGTCATCGGCCAGAAAAAGTTTGGCAAGCTTTCGCATCGGTAGGCCCTCTTATAGGCGCCACCATCGTATGAACAACTACGTGAATAGGTCTTTAATTGTTGGCCAGCGAAACCCGAAAGCAGATAAATTAGTAAATACTGATAGAAATCTGCGGAGCAAATTTGCTGAAGTGTGCCGATTTGGTTGCGGTCACAAAAACGACGAGCGTCCCGCCTTTACCTCTTCCACGAGGCGGGGACGGGGTCCGTGCAGCCGCGTAGGTTGAGGCTCGGCAAAAGAGCCAATTCCATCATCGGCCACCTTCTCGCAGAAGGTGCGATAGGCATACTGCTCGGTGGCAAAACCCTGCTGCCAAGCGGTACAACGGCCCTTCTGGTCGGCAACCTCTAACCGCCATGGATCCTGCGTCTCGGCGAACCGGTAGATCTCAACCTCAACGGGTATCCCGTCGCGGGTGACTGGACCGGACAGCGGTGAGTGCTCAAGGTCGTGATCATCCAGGTCCAGCATCTGCAAGCTCCGCTAGGATCGCTTCGCCTTCAGGGCCTCCCGAACGAGGCGGGGATGGGGTCAGGAGGAGTCCTCCTCCGAGCCATCCTCGTTGAAGCCGTCAAAACCCCTCAGCGGTACCCCGGTCCTGTACAGGTCGTACTTGCGAGCGGGCGCGTCGAGCTGCTCTCCTTCTGCCTCAGTCACGAGGTCACGGTCTGCTTCGGTCACAACGCGGTGCAATCGCTCGCGGAAGGCCCAATCGGGCTCGGGATCGCTCATGCTTCACCTCTGATGGATGCGGTTGCGAGCCTCTCTCCGGGGCGACAGCCCCGGTCATGTCGGGTCAGTGAGGATGTAGTCGACGATAGCCACGAACTCTCGCGCTGCTGAGGCGCGCTGCATTCCGCCTTCAGGACCGCTAGTCGCCACGTCCCGAGCAGCATCGAGGGCTTCTGGGCTTGGCCGCTTCAGTGCAGTCAGGGCGGCCCGGACGACAGCCTCTGCCGTCTTGTGCGGATCAGTCGCCGAGCCCCGCTGAAGCGGCCTGCGAACCGCTTCGCACAACCGCTTCATATCGGGGTTCATAGCTCAGTGCCTCCGCTAAACTCGCTTCGCCTTCAAGGCTTCTTCGACAAGGCGGATGGCT
Source organism: Methylobacterium sp. P31 (assembly GCA_050632875.1). GTDB lineage: Bacteria > Pseudomonadota > Alphaproteobacteria > Rhizobiales > Beijerinckiaceae > Methylobacterium. Next base: position 2,210,420 of record JBODSC010000001.1, read on the forward strand.
TCGGAGCGGCTGATTTTTTCAGCATCAGCCCAGGCGTCAAGCGACAACACCTGCTCGGCCGTAAGCCGCACGGGCAGCGTGGTGGTGTAGACGCACCCCGGTGGGCGACCGCGTCTTTTTTGGTCTGCCAAAATTGGCACCGGCATAATTGAGGCATGCACGAAAAGCGGACCGAACGGAAGGGCTCAAGCTTCCGTCCGGCCCTGACCACGAACTGACAGGACACCCTCAGCCATGGCTATCCACCACCCTACACCGGATCGCGCTACGTCGCCGGCGATCTGGCCACTGGCTCGGCAGCCGGGGCATGACCCACATCCGCGGCGCGCCGCGTCATCCTCAGATGCAGGGCAAGATTGAGCGCTGGCAGCAGACGCTCAAGAACCGCATCTTGCGCGAGCACGCCTCTCTGCCCGGCGAGCTGGAGGCGCGGGTTGCCGCCTTTGGCGAGCACGACAACCATGCTCGGGCTCACGAGAGCCTGGGCAATCTCACCCCTGCCGACGTCTACTTCGGACATGGCGAGGCCATCCTGCAGGAGCGGGCGCGGATCAAGCGCCAGACCCTCATGGACCGCCACTTGCGCCACCACGCGCAGGCTGCCCAACCTCTCGCCCCAGGTGGACCAGAGCCTCCGTTCCTGAGCGTCGCAACTCGTCTCAAATTATCCGCCGACGGACACTTCGGAACCGTTTTTCGGCGCCGCGACTTCCCTGCCGGGCTGGGGACGATCTGCTGCTGCCTCAGCCCACGAAATATCCAGCGTCTCCGGCGGCGGCACGAGAGGAAATATCCCTTGCGCACATCGATGATCACCGCGGCTCTGCTGGCCGCGTTCGGCGCCGCCGCTCTCACCACGCCGGCCTCGGCGGCCCCGCTCAGCCCGGCTCCAGCCGCGGCTGTCACCGGCGCCCAGGACAGCATCGTCAACGTTCGTTGGCACCCAATCCGCCGCATGCATCGCGCGGAACGCCGCTTTATGCATCGGCACTTCCGCCACCGCAGGTAGCAGCCCGGCGGTCGCTACCGGCGACCTCGCTAGAGGCTCGGCTGCGGATGACATCGCAGCCGGGCCTTTCTTTGTGATCCGAAGCATCGGCCACCTCAGCGTGTCGCAGGCAGCGACGGCAGGTCCGCCCGAATCTCGGCTTGGCGGACCCGCACGTAGACGGGTGCCGGTTGCGGCAGCAGACCGAGGAAGGCCAGGACGGCATAGATCCGGGTCATGTCCAATCCTCCCATTGCCGGAGGCTGGCTTCCGCGTTCGTCACGGGGGCGGCGCCTTCCTTCAGCTGCAGCAGGTCGCGCACGATGCCGACCAAGAGACGCACATCGGTGCTGGTATCCGGCCCGAACAAATCCTCGACCGTCACCGGTACGTCGGGCATTCGTGACCTGCAGCGTAAAGCTGCCCGACGCTTCCGGCGATCAAAGGCGGAAAAGCGGACCTTCGTTTCGGCCCTGACGGTCGTCTCAAGTGATCCCCGCGGAGCTACTTCTGACCGACTCCGAGAGACATGGAAGAGGTTGCCCGCAGGTGGCGGTTCAGGCAGTTGCGCTGTGAAGGCACAACGCTCACGGGCGCGAGCAGGCCACCGAAATGACTGCCGCCCGTTGAGGCGACTGGTTCGCCCACGATCCATCGCACAATGCGCCCGAGGTTTGGCGCTGCAGCTTTCGCCATGTGCTGCAGCCGCGAATGCGCCTAGATCGGATACGTCGCGCCTATTCCGGCGACGATTTCTTCTGACGGCACGCCGGCGCTGTCCTTCGGCTCGCCCCACCATTGTCTCAGCCGCCCTTCCGCAATCGCCGTGCGGGTATAGCGATAGCCGAGCCTCAGCGGCCTCCTCGAGAGATCGCCAGGCCCGCAGGTCGATGCCGGCCAAAGGCGGCTTCAGCACCGCAGTGGCTTGGCTGACGGCTCTCATCGTCTGGGCGTCGCCTGATACCGTCGCGGCGCGCAGGAGCAACGGCGCCATCGCAGGGATCGCCTCGGGGACGCCGAGCCACTTGCGCAAAAGGTGTCCCCGCCAACTGCGCCTCGGCGTCTCGCGAAATGCGAGGTCACTCCCGACGTCGATCGCGAGGACGCTCCCACGCTCCAAGTCTGCCATCACGTCGGCAGGCAGGTTGTTCATCATTCCGCCATCGACGAGAACACCTTCGTTCGTGCTGACAGGTGGCAAGAGGCCGGGAACCGCGATGCTGGCGCGCAAGGCCTCCGCGAGGCCGCCCTTGTCGTGGACCCTGATCTCGCCAGTGCTGAGATTCGAGGATACGCAGAAAAAGGGCAACCACAGCTGCTCGATGCGCACATTCCCGAAGCGACGCGCCAGCGCTGCGTCAACCCGCGCTCCTCGGGTGAGCGCCACGTAAGGCAGAGTGTAGTCGTTCAGCGGGTTCCGACCGGAGAAGTCCTCTGCGGCCCAGCTGCGGATGCGATCCAGGCTCGTGCCCGTCGCGAAGCTCGCCGCGATGACCGCTCCCATGCTCGTACCACCAACGAAATCGACGACGAACCCCGCCTCGTCCAGTGCTTGGAGCACACCGAGATGGGCCAGTCCGCGGGCGCCACCACCGCCGAGCACCAAACCGCGCGCGGAGCCGGTTGCAAGCCGTGCAAGCCGATGATGATCGGCGACGTTGCCCTCGCGGACATGGATCCGCATGGAGATCGGCAGCGCATCGAGTTCGGGATGCACCGGGCGGGGCAGGTTAATCCCGGGCTCCTGGTGGACCACCAGATCAATCCGGATCCACTCCGCCGGGATGTGCGTGAGGCATTCCGCGACGCCAGGCAGTACCGCCTCGCCGGGTTGGGCGACCAAGAGGATGTGGTCGGCATGATGCAGGCAGACCTGGCACCATGGGCAATCCAGTTCGGGCGCGACTAAGATCGTGCGGGCGTGGGCCGACTCGAAGGCGTGGAACCACACCTCATCTGCCCCGCGGGGCCACTCCGTGAGGCAGCCGGTGCGGCCAGGAAGGATCTCGTTGAAAGCCTGAGCCAGCCGGTACGCCAGGGACCCAGCGGATTGCCCCTGCGTTACCGGGAGCACCGCGATCGTTCGGGGCGCTGGGCGCCGGGGTCGGCCATGCCCCGCTTTGCGTAGACGTCTGGCTAGAAGATCCGCGAAGTAGAGCAGCATCCCGGGATGCCGCTCGACGACCTCCTGGAACGCCTCGCGGGTCAGTCGCAGCAGATGTGAATCGCGCAACGCCGTCGCGGTGGCCGACCGCGGAGCCGGCGAGAGAATGGCCATTTCGCCCACCGTGTCCGGCGGACGAAGCCGCACGATCCGCCGCAACGCGCCGGTGCGTGGATCGCGGGTTGAGATACCGACGCACCCGGTCACGAGTGTGTAGAGCGCGTCCCCCTCCTCGCCTTCCTCGAACAGAGCTTGGCCGCCGGGAACAGCGACGGGAACCATGCGCTGTCGAATCGCGGCTGCCGCAGCCGGGTCTAGGCCAGCCAGGAACGGGATATCGTGAAAGCTCATCACAGGCAGCGGGCGGACTGAAGGACAATGTAGCTGTGAGTCCGGATGCGGTCGATTGGCAGCCTTTGAACGGCGTGGAGGCGACGCCCGCTTGTTTATGATCTGTCTTATGAGCTGCGAACCTAATCTGGATCAGTTGACCCGGGGTGTCGTGCTTGTCTCTGTCGCCATTCTCGCCGTGCACGACACACGTCCTCATGCTTGGATCGGTCTTGAGATGGGGCTCATCCGCGTGACAGCGGAGCGGCTCTGGCTCGCCGTTGAGAAGGTCCGGACGGAGAGCGCCGTGCGGCAGAGCGTGGAGCGGCAGGCGTTCCTTCTCGTCCTGTCGGACGCGCTGCGGGCATAACCCGGCGCGGACGCCGTGTCAGATCGTGCGATCCGCATGCATTCCGAGTAGCTGCGGCTCGCTCGCTGCTGCCGGGCAGACTGCCGGCTGCAGGACGACCGCGCCGACAACACGCACTCGGTGGGACGTGATCGATCCCGGCGGAGCGGAGGGTTTGTGCGCCACGAAGTCCGTAGAGCCCCACGCTGGCCGATTGCCTACGCATCCGGCGCTGCCAGCCGGTCAGCGCGGGGCCGTTTCTTCACCTTCCCGGCGCGACACGATGCGTCCGCCCAATCAGGCTGGCGAACCGCCGTGTACATCTAAAATCGTTGGACGCTTGGGCGAGCGCAAGCATCCAAGTAGCATGGCCGGCGTCAACGATTGCAGAGGCGACGGAACCGCTGCACCTCAATCACATAGACGTCCCACGTCACCGCCGCCAACGCGCATCAGGCGCGCCAGCGCGGAGGCTCCTCGTAGGCAAGGGACTGGACGATCTGCCGGTAGGCCGCTTCCGGAAAGGCCTTCAGGGTTTGAGGCTCGGATGTTGCCGAGCATCCCAAGCTGCAAGCTGAAGCGGGCGGCAACAGCATCGTCTGGGGCCTCGTAGATCGCCACGATGTCGTGGCCTCCCAATGTCAGGAAGAACTCCTTGAAATGCCCGCCCATCTGCGCAAGCAGCCGCTTGGCAGCATCGAGGCGCGCGGGCGAGTCGGAAGCCGCACGTGCGCCCTGATCGGTCCAGTTCGCCAGCATGATGTAGGTGGTCATCGCATACCTCCGGGTTCGAGCGTGACCGGGGCGTAATTCTACAACAACTTGTGCGCTCGGTGATAACGAATCGTCGGTCGGAGCCGATGCAGTTTTCGTATGAGTTGGTGGACTGATCATCTGGCCGAGAGGGTGTGCAGCAGGTGGCCACGCATGTTGGCGAGGACGCTTTTGAGACTCGGCGCGGATGTCTTCGGTCGCCGCCGTGTCCTTTCCTTCCCCCTGAGCCGGGCGACGGGAGTGCGTTGCCGAGCGGCTCGAACCTCGCCCTCGGCAAGGTGGCGCTTCGCCATGAACTCGCTGGATGTAATTGCGTCGGACTCGCGTGCGCGCTCGATTCCACGAGCGTCAAAGCCGGCGCTGAGTCAATAAAACGCATCAGACCTCATCAAGCTCCCTGGGGGACGGTGGGTCACTCTGACGTTGTCCACGCAACCATAGGGCATCATACAATAACGGCGAGAAAAGATTTATTACGCGTAATAATTCTCTTATACGGGGTCGGATATGTGGAAAAATACAAATCCTCGTTTGTATTAACCACTTGTGGTCGCGTCCGCTGTGTCGACGCTGTAAATATTCGTGAGGCGCGAATGCGTCCTATATCTCTATTCATGCTCTATCGCTCTGGTCGATGATAGGATCCGTGAGGTGTGAGTTGACCGTACGCTCGCCTGTCTGGGTAAGGCTCTCCACCGGCACCGGCATGCCCGCGACAAGTCTGAGCCCCTTCAGCCGTTCCAGCTCAGCCACCATGGGCTGGATCCGCACCGTGTAGAAGCTCGCTCCCGTCTTCTAGTCTTGGCTGATATCAGCCGAGACCACACTTGCCTCGCCCGAAAGCTCCGGTGTGGTGCGCAGGTTGAAGGCCGAGAAGCGCAAGACAGCCCTGTACCAAGGCGCGGCCCAGGATGCGTAGGATGCTCGGCGTCATAAGGCGGTATGGTGCCAGGATCGCACCAATCAACAGTATTTGAGCATGCCGCCTCGAGCCGTGGATAAACAGCGGCGCGAACGCCAGCACAACCCCGGCGAAGCGGGATGGAGAGTCAGCATGACGGTGTTTCTTAGCCGGTATGCCACCTGCCCTAATCGCTACTCCCGCTTCGTCACCTCATCCGCTTATTAGGACTTCAAATCACTCAAAGTCGAGCTTAGCGCCAAGATCGAATTTCACGAGCCGCCAATAGGCTGAAGCGATGCAGAACCCGCAGTCGCTCTCGAGTGCGTATTGGAGCGATGGCTGGCCAAACCTCGTGTAGTGCTAGATAGATGACAGCGGCGCATATCAGAAGACCGGACAGTGCGCATAGCCCGACTATGATTAGGGCGTCCCGCAGCTGGAGCACAATTGATTGGCCTGCGCGTTTGGCGCCCACAAGCCGAAAGGCAATCTGAGCTGTTTTCACGATGCAGCCCTCCACCTCTTCTGGCATTAAAAATGTATACGCCTCGCCCTATTTGTCCATCTGAATTTGGACGTTGCGCCATTAAATGGCATAGACCGTAGAGTGACCGCGAACGGTCCAGCTCAGGAACTCCTAGAGCGGGCCCGTGCTATCGGCATCTGTGCCAAGCGACTGGGGGTAACGGGGCAAGGAGGAGTGGACTTGCTTCGGTTTAGTGGCTCTTCGTCATTTCGTGTGGATCAAGGAGCCAGGAGCACGCGTCGGCGCAGGAGGTCGAAGCCGGCCCGGTCGTACATCAGCCGCTTGATTGGCTTCAGTTTCGTGACTTGGCCCTCGGCCCGGGCGTTGCTCAACGGCGTGGTCAACGCCGTCCTCACCGCGGCCGCATCAACGACGGTCCCGCTGGCGAAGGTCTGCGCGGCTCGGATGCCGCTCGCCTTCGCCTCGACGATCTAGGCCCCGAATGCCTCCAGCCGTCGGATGCCGTGTGCGGACGATCCGTTCCCCTTCGTCCCGGCCTCGCGCACGAGCGCGCCGAAGCGCTGGACTAACCCGTGCAGCGTGGCCGAGTCTGGATCCTGCATGATGCGCGCGAGAAGCGCGCCATTGGTCGGGCTCAGCCGGTCCGGCGCCACCATCACGATCCAGGCGAGGACCTTCGATCCCGGCAACCGCGCTCGCCGCGCCGGCAGCCCGGCCGAGCCGGGGCCCGTCACGACGGGAACGGCGTCGCGCCAGCGTCGCGGCGTAGTGATCGTCTCGGCCTGCTTCAGCGCAAAGGCGATCTGCTCCTTAGGTCGAACCTGCTGTTCTTTACGGCTCCGCTCCGCCCGTCAGGGTCTCACAAAACCGGAAAACTCGCACTCACGCCGGACCAAAGCGATGGGGGACGTAAAGGGTCAGACGGTGCGCCGCACCCTGCCGCGTGCTGCACCGACCCGCTCGACAAACCAGCGGCTCAACGCCGAGCCGGGCTGGTGGCGGACCAGAACCACGCGAGGCTCGATCATGGCTCGCCGTAGCCGTGGATTGCCGGACTTCTCGATGCCTTGCTCACGCTCCGTCCCACCGCTCTGCCACGGGCTCGGTGTCAGCCTTGCATGGGCGGCCAACTGCCGCCGGTTGCCGAAGCGGCGGAAGCGCGCTTCGAGCCAGAGAAGCGAAGCCAGTTCCGGACCGATCCCGCGCAGGCGTAGCAATGTGGCCGGCGCGGCATCCGGGTCGCAGGACGCGACCTCTGCCACGAGCGCATCGCGCTCGCTCTCGACCTGGCTGAGCTGTGCCAGACACTGTTCGAGCCGTGCTATGTCCCGCTCAAGCTCCGCTCGGAGGCGCGCCGGCAAACGACGACCGTCACCGGTCATCAGTTCGCCCAGACGTATCTGTCTGTCCCGGTGCGGCGGTTCGTAGTCCCTCACACCCTGGCTCAAGCGCCGGCCGGCCTTCGAGCGCGTCGTCCACAACGGGCGGATCTGCCTGACCAACAGATCGCCGGCGTGGGGGCGACGTAGACCTTTATGCTATCGCGAATGCGTTCGAGGAAGGTTCTGCTTATATATGCTCAACTCGCCGCTGATTAGACAAAAACTCGTCGAAATAGGCAATCGTTCTTTCTATGCCCTCTCGTAGTCCTATTTTAGGCTCCCACTCGAGCAGGGCTTTCGCCTTCGCGATGTCAGGACGGCGCTGGCGAGGATCGTCGGGAGGAAGCGGTGCGTGCACAATGGCTGAGCGTGAGCCGGTAATCTCCAATACTAGCTCCGCCAACTGCCTGATCGTGAATTCACTCGGATTGCCCAGATTGATCGGCCCGATGACCTCTGGACCAGTCTCCATCATGCGCAGAAAGCCGTCAATAAGATCGTCAACGTAGCAGAAGGAGCGGGTCTGCTTGCCGTCGCCATACAGCGTGATGTCTTCGCCCTTGAGCGCTTGGGTAACGAGGTTGGATACCACGCGTCCATCATTCGGATGCATGCGAGGACCATAAGTGTTGAAGATACGGGCGACCTTAATTTGCAATCGGTGCTGACGGTGGTAGTCAAAGAACAGAGTTTCTGCGCAGCGCTTGCCCTCATCGTAACAGGCGCGGTAGCCGACCGGGTTTACCCGACCCCAATACTCCTCGGGCTGCGGATGCATCTCCGGGTCACCATATACTTCTGAGGTCGAGGCCTGAAATACCTTCGCCTTAACGCGTTTGCCGAGACCCAGCACGTTGATGGCGCCGTGTACGCTCGTCTTAGTGGTTTGGACAGGATCAAATTGGTAGTGGATTGGTGAGGCCGGACACGCAAGGTTATAGATCTCGTCTACCTCCACATAGAGGGGAAAGGTTATATCGTGGCGCAGTAGCTCGAATCTTGGAAGGTTTAGAAGGTTCTGCACGTTGCGCCGCGAGCCGGTGAAGAAATTGTCCACGCATAGCACCTCGTGGCCTTGACCAATAAGTCGCTCGCACAAATGTGAACCGAGGAAGCCGGCGCCGCCGGTTACAAGGATTCTTTTAGAATTGCCATATCGCATTTCAAGTCTCCTTCTCCGCGACGCCAAAAACTCACAACGAGTGTCAAGTCACCACTAATTTATTTTAGATCCAGGGATGAGATTCGAGAATCTGTTTGGTAGCACTGCATCTCACCGTTATGGTTGTGTCTTCTGGATGTATGCATCCAACTGTGTAGATCGTTTGAAAAATGAAAATCGCCGTCGCGTTTTTCTGGCGCTCCTAATTGTTCCGATTTGAACGGGAACATGCGGCTTAGTAATTCATCATCATTGTATCTGAATTGGTAGCTATGGCCGCTCTTGAGGGAAGGCTCAAACCAGCTTATTTTCCGCCTCTCGGCAATTTGCAGTAGCTCCAGCCTGCGATCGATCCGGTTTAGATGAAATAGGTATAAATGAGGATTGATCGTTATTTCGTATCGGGTTTTTCGGAAAACAGGGCGACCATTAATTTCAACGCGTGATACCAAATTTTTGCAACAATCGCCTGCAAACCGGGCATATTTCCGATGACTGATGATGGGAGACTCAAGCATAAATTTACTTTCTTGGTCATGGGCGTGCAAGATTTTTACTCCAGGCGCCGTCATAAACTGCTGCTTCGACGCAGAAATAGGTTCCTTGAATCTTGAGAATAGATCTGGATCGGGAATCAAAAATTCACCAACATCTGTGTAGATAACTACGTCATAGTAAGAAGAAATTGCGTGTGGGATGAGGCTTCGAGCGTCGTGCCGACCTGATCGGACGCTTTTACGAGCGAGCGGCTCGCAGCGGCGGCCGTTCGCGTCGTCGCTCCGTTTCACGCCGTGGGAAGCTCGCTCTGTTGGCCGCCGACGACTCTGCCGGCTTGATGCAGATGTCGCCCGATCATCGATGAGATGATCTCGTTTCGCACGTCGGCGACGACGTGACCAAGCGGCCGGCTACAGTCGACCAGCCGTCCAAACGGGAGCGGGCGGACCAGGGCACGATAGGCGTCGCGCTGGCGCGCCGTCTCTGACAAGGTAAGTTCCTTCTTGCGCGCATGAATGAGATCCGCGGGGCCATCGAGCACCACGATAAGGTCTGGACGTGGCATGGACCACCAGATGAGCCGCAATGGCCACTTTGGACCGCCATACCCATACCGGAGCGGATCGACGAGTGCATCGACGGGATGTCGATCGTGCAAGACCAGGACGAACCGTGACATCGTAATCCAAAGTTTCACACGGTAGAACACAGTGTAGAAGACCCACCAGTAGGCAAGGGCCCGAACGACGGACGCCGTGCTGGAGCGCGCCGCATCTCCGTGCGGGTTCACTTCGGGGGGTGGATACGACCTCGAAAATTGGAAATCAGGCCGGGGGGAAGCGGAGCACGACGGAACTGCTGAAGGCCCCGGCCATCTGCTCGCAAATGGCGGAACTGACCGAAGATTTGCCGGCCCCATCAGGGCCAAGCAGAACGAGAACGAAACCGCGGCGTGGAGCGATGAGCTTCAATGCGCACCGGCCGACTCGGGCAAACTTGCCCAGGACAGTCCTCCCGGGACGGCGCAGATAGACTGTGCGAAGCAACTCGGAATGCAATGCGCCCAGGTTCCCTCGAATGGCTGACCAGTCACCGGAGCGGGCGGCCTCCTCGATGAGGCCTGCATTGCCGTCCGAGAAAAACCGTCGAACCGCGCACGCGCAGCCGGCAGGGTCTTGCCGGAAGAGGAACGTCAGCCGGCGTTCGTGTGCCTCCAGGATTCCCTTCTTGATCACTCGGCGGGCGAGATACCAGGAGAACTGGATATGTGCCGCCGGAATCCAGATCCCGTCATGCCGCCGACGGCTGCGCAGGATGTCCTCGCCGCTGTACAGGTACGCGTCCCCAACCTCACAGTCCAAGCTGATGTCCAGGTCGAGGATGAACGGACGATGCTCGTCCGTCTCGCCGTTGAGCAGGAAATGATAGCCATCCTGCCGGACGACCTTGGCGCCAAGTTGGGTGCTATTATCCTCGAAAAGCTGGGCCAGCTCGGCTGCCGAGACGTCCCTCGACACGACGATATCGACGTCAGACCCGGGCGCTTCAGGAAAGGCTTCGTACCCATGGAGCACGCAATAGGAGATCCGGCGTGAATCCAGCAAAGCCAGGACCTTCAAAGCAGCTGTGCCACGCGCGAGATCGTACTCTCGACCTGACGGCCCGAAATTTTCGACTGCGATATGCGCCTGACTCGCCATGTCACTCTCCGCAGAACACGCTGTATGTGCGCTTTGCCTTATAATGCCTGTTGAACCCTGCTGCCCGGCATATCCAGCGAGGAGATGATGCGGGTGATGCGCCGTGAAGCGAGCCACCGCAGGACGAGCTTCCACGGAAGACCTAATGACCATGACAGGGCCACGTGGGTCCTCACGCGCTGCCTCGCGCCGCGATCGACCGCCTCGACAAGTGCACGGACACTCTCGGCCCCCTCGATCTTCCCTATTGCGGCGGTCAGCACGCGCTTAGCGAATTCCTGGTGCCGGAGCGGTGCTCTTCTTGCTGCCGGCCCACTCACCGTGACGCTTGCATCATAGAGCAGATAGGAGAGGTCGCCGGTCGCGACCTCGTGCCACCGCGACAACGGCCCAAAAGACGGCACCGGAGACTCGGCATCAGGGTCGATGAACGAGATCACCTTCCCCTCGACGTCGCACATGATGTTGTGGAGCTGAAGATCGCCGTGCTGCTTACCCCTCGACCAGAGCACGAGGAGGGCATCGAGAACCGCTGCGGGAACAGCGGCAAAGAGGGCGTCCGGGAGTCGATGACCGCTTTCCATCCAGCGGCTGAGAGAAAGTCCCGGCACCGACGACATGACCAGCGCGGGCGGGGCTAGGGACACGTGGAAGCAAGTGGGCACGGCCAAGCGCCAGCCGTTCACGTCGAGCCCCTGCAACTCCCTTCCAAGGGCGCAGAGGGCATCATGCTCCACGACCGGCGTGGCGGGCGTTGCCATGCCCGTAGGCTTGTAGAACTTCGCGACCAGACAGCGGTGGGAAGACAACGCATTCCGTCCGTCCTGCCGTGTCGCCTTGTAGACCGTGGCTTGCTCGCCAGAACCGATGGCTTCGAAGGTGAGGTCCTGGCCGGCCTCTTCGCCCAGCGCGTCGCGGAAGACCGCCCTGAGACTCGTCGGAACGGACCGCCGCAGGTTCGGCGTCGGCGTATCCCGACGGGGCGATCAGCAGGCGCCAGATCGCGACCCAGCGCGAGGTCGACGAGACGGCCGCGCCCACCAGCATTCCGCAGGCCGCGGCCTGCGCACCATGTGTCGGGGCGAAGAGCGCTGTCAGGGTGAGCGTGCAAAACGTGCCGGACAGCGTGGTGACGAAGAGGGTATTGGCGCGCTTCATGCTCGTGAGGGCGCTCGCCGGCGGCAGGCCCAGAGCCAACGTGGACAATGCCAGGGCAATGATCGCGACGGTGTCGCCGTGTCCGGCAAACTGCTGGCGCGGAAAGAACACTCTCAGGGCCTCATCCCCGAGGCACAGGACCAGGACATAAACAAGCGAAACCGCGAAAACCAAGAGAGCCGTGTCCTTGATGCACTCCCGGATCATCTGGGATTGACCACCCTTCGCCAGAGCGACCGTGGCCCTCGGCGTCAGGATGTTGGCGAGGGCGAGGACAACGGGGTTCGTGATCGAGGCGAGCGCGAAGCACGCCGCGAATACGCCCGCCGACTCCATCCCGCCGCTCAGCGCGAGCAGGAGATAGAGGCAGTAGCCCCTGAGCGACACCGTGAGCTGACCTGCGAACAACCATCGGCCGACACGCCAGTTCTTTTGCAGGCGCCCATTGATCTGGGCGATGTGCGGAATGGGCGGCGGGAAGACGGGGTTCCAGCGAAGCAGGATCCATCCGGTTCCCACGATGGCGGCCGCCACGCCATAGATGGCGATCGCGCTCCCTGCACCGAGCGCGCCGCGCCAGGACAGCCACGCCAGTCCGCCCAATTGCAAGGCCGCGACACAGGCGTCCTGCACCAGCACCCTCGAGACCCTGAGGTGCGCGAATTCAACCTGTCGGCTGAGTTCTCGGACGAGGGCAAAGGGCAGGACCAGAGCGACGCTGATCATCAGAAGCCCGGTGCTTCGATCGTACGCCAGCAGCGACACGCATCCCAGGAAAAAAAGCCGAGAAACGATGCGGCGGACAGCGCAAGCGAGAGGGTGAACGTGTCGCGCACGGCGCTGCCTCGGCCTTCGCCGTCCTTGTCGAAGATCCCGATGGAGTAGGGCACCGCGATCAGCGAGTCCTGAACCGTGACGAGAGTCGCGACGAGCGAGATGGCCATGGCGTAGGCGCCCAGCTCTGCCGCTGTGCTCGAACGACCCACGAGAACGGTGGCAAGGAAGCTGGCGCAGCTGACGACCAACTGATCTGCGATCGCGACGGCGTGAGCAATCAGCGCGGATAGAAAGAGACTGAGCGGCTCGCCCGTCGAGCCGCCATCCGTCTTCAGGCGGAAAGGAGGGCGGACAAACGACAGTAGCCCTCTCATCACAAAAGCCGCCTGGTTCTCCGCTCCGGACGTGGGATAATGGATCAACAACAATCGTGACTGCACGGGCGCTGAGGAGGTAATCCTCATGCTCTCGCTCAAGACAGCCGAGGGTTGGCACGAACGAGAGGGGGCAGGCCAAGTGGCAGACGTGCGGTCGTCTACGGCGCGACCGAGCTGCCCAAGGTCCCGAAAGCCATCATATCCTTCCTGCAGGACGTGGCACCGCGTGCGGCGCCCGCGTGGCGCGCCTTCAAAGGGTCGTCGAGGTTCCAGCGTGCATACCTCCGAAGGGGAAAGGCACACTCCGATGCGCAAGTGCCGCCGCCTTCGCGAGATCTAGACTGGCAAGAAGCCCGCGCAGTGCCGCTCTGGACCAGAAGGATGACCCAGAGAACTTCGCCGCCAGCACGTCTCCACCTTAGCGGTGATCGAAATGGCTCGCGGATGGCCGCGTGTCGCTCAGGATCAGGTCAGTCCTCGGCGCGTGACGCGTATCTGCTGATGCTGGGCATCGTTCTCGCGGGCTATGCGCTGTTTGGGAAGGGATTTGCGTATATCGGTTATTCGCCGTTTTTTATCGGCGAAATCACGCTAGTGCTCGGAATTTTGGCGGCCTTGAACACGCGGTGCCTGCTGGCCTCCTTTGTCACTCTGCCAGCGTTCCTGTTGCTCTGCCTTATTCTCTTTATCTTGGCTCGCACCCTTCCATATGTCGAAAACTTCGGCTTCGATGCCCTGCGCGACAGTGTCGTCGCCACGTACGGCCTGTATGCCTTCGTCGTGATCGCGCTCCTGCTGGAAAGATCTGCCAGGATCGAGATGATCCTTACGTTCTATGGGCGGTTCGCTTGTGTGTTCACCTACGGGGTTCCGGCCTCTTTGGTGACCAGTCTCATGTTTCGAGACTACCTGCCGCGATGGCCCGGGTCGGGAACGCCGATCATCTGGGTCCAGACCGGGGAAGCGGCCGTGCACCTGGCAGGTGTATGCGTCTTTTTCCTCGGCGGGTTCGCGAGGGCGCCCCGCTATGCGATCGTGTTCCTGATTGCGGCTCTTGCGCTGATCGTCCCGCAGAGCCGCGGGGCGATGCTGGCCTTCGTCGTGCCGGTCTGCCTGGCGATGCTCCTACTGGGACGCGCTCGCACCCTGATCGTGGGGCTCGTCGTCGCGGGGAGCCTATTTGGCATCGCATACCTCTTGGAGTCGACATTTGTTCAGTATCGCCCAGCTTCGTCCAGCGAGGACCGGTCCGTCAGCACACGACAGGTTATCGACAACGTGTCCAGCATCTTCGGCTCGGGGAATGATCAGACCGAGGGTACGAAGCAGTGGCGGGTCGACTGGTGGAACCTGATCATCCAGAACACAATCCATGGCCAATATTTCTGGACGGGCCGCGGGTTTGGCCTCAACTTGGCCGATGCCGACGGGTTCCGGCCGAACCAGCACAGCTTGGAGCCGCCGCTTCGCAGCCCCCACAATGTCTTCATGACCGTGCTTGCGAGGGCCGGGGTGCCGGGTTCCTTGCTCTGGGCAGGCGTGCTGCTCTCATGGTCGTGGCTGCTGCTGTCCAATGTCGCTCGGGCCCGGGCGTGGCGCCTGCCGAGATGGGCAAGCATGTTCGTGCTCACGTGGTCCTACGGGCTTGCCGCAATCATAAACGCCACGTTCGACCCGGCTCTCGAAGGACCGATGCAAGGCATCTGGTTCTGGTGCGTGTACGGGTTCGGTGTCGGCGCCGCCATGGCGTTCAGGGTCTTGAACCCGGCCGTTGACCCGACCCCGTCTGCGGCCATCAGAGCGCGGCCAAGTTGAGCACGTGGTTAAGGGAGAGGGTAAATGCTCGTAACCGTGGTCATGACCACCTTCAACAGGCTGAACTACGTCAGCGCCTCCATTGCAAGCGTGCTGAACCAGACCCACCGCGACCTCGAGTTGATCATCGTCGACGACCATTCGACCGACGGCACGTTCGAGGTCGTCGAGAGCTTTGCCCGTCGGGACAAGCGGGTTCGACCAGTCCGGAATCCAGAAAACAGAGGTGTTGCTACGTGCCGCAATAACGGGCTCTCCCTAGCGAATTCCGAGTTGATCGTATGCCATGACGACGACGACATCATGCTGCCGGAGCGCATCGAGAAGCAGGTGCAATATCTGCACGACAACCCGCAACTCTCGGTCGTCAGCTCCTGGGCCATCCTGATCGACCATGCAGGACGCGTGGTCGGGCACAGCGCGCCGAAGGTCGACATGCTGAAAGGGCGTTCTCGGCGAGACCCGACGATGCTCGTCGAGATCATCACTTCAGCGTCGATGTACCGGAAAAAGGACGTCATGCAGGTCGGGGGATTTCGCTTCGCTCACGGCCTCGACGATCGCGACCTGTGGGGGCGCATGATCACGGAGGGATTTCAGATCGGGGTGCAGCCCGAGTACCTCGTAGAGCATCGCAAGCATGGCAACAGCATCATGGTGAAGGACCTCGATCGCCTCTTCGAATACGGCGACTACATCGACCACAACATCGTCCGCCGGATGCGGGGGCAGGGCGACATATCGATCGAGCAATACCGTGATTGGCAGCGGTCGATGTCGTCGCTGGGCCGGCTCTGGTCGACGAGGCGCCGGAGATCGCAGATGGCGTTCCGCTGCGCAGTGCTCTCCTATGGCAACAAGCAATGGACAGCGCTGGCGCGATGCCTGTTGGAGGCCATGCTGCTCGCTCCCTATCCCACGCTCCGGAGGATCTGGGACAAATGGTGACCTGGCAGCCGCGCGCGGTGGCGTCACCTGGCGCTGCTCCGACGAGATCTTCGTGCGCGACAGGTGACGCCACCGCGCGCGAGACGCGTCGCCTGGCGGATGCCGTGCCTGCGGGTAGCTGACGGAGGTCGCGTTGGCGCGCTGGACGAACTCGGCAGCGGCCATGGTCCTGATGGGGATGATCTATTCCGCATCCTGGGCGTTCGGCACGGGCCGAACGGGCGCGGACCGTCCGGACCCGGCAGGCTGCGGCGCGTGCAACGTTCAAGCACCCGTGGCCGACCCTGGGATCGCCTGCTCGGCGCCATCGCTTGCAGCTGGACAGGACGCCTGTGGGGGCGTTCGAGACGCCGCCATCGCGGCTGCCGGGCACGTCCCGGTGGTCGATCCCCAGTCCGCCTTCTTCGTGTCTCCGCAAGGCGACGACGCCAACACCGGTACGCTGGACGCTCCGTTCGCAACCCTCGGCCGGGCGCAACTTGCGATGCGGGACACCCGAACGAAGAAGACGACCTACTTGCGCGCCGGCCAATACATGCCAACCGCTGTGGCCAACTGCGACGGCGAGGGCGGCACATGCGCGCTCAACCTGGGACCCAAGGACAGCGGCGAGACATGGTCTTACTACCCGCCTGACGGCTACAACAGCGCCGAGATCTCCGGGGGATCAACCAGGCCCGGTGAGGGATTGAAGTGGATCATCTATGTGGAGGGACGAGACATATCGATCAATGGCCTCACTTTGCATCACTTTCGCTATGCAGGCCTTGGTTCCACCGGCGGCGTAGATCATCTAACGATTGTAAACAACCATATCCATCATGGCTTTGAGCGGGCTCCGGGCAACCCCGGCGCGTTCTCATGCTATGGTTGCTCCAATACGACGGTGTCCCGCAACGTCATCCACGACGTGCCCACCTTTGGTGTCAGCCTTGCAAACGTCAACGGCGACATCTCGAATCTTCTCATCGAAAGAAATCTCGTCTTCGATACATGCCTGGCTGTAACCGACTGCGGCGCGATCTATCTGCTCGACACCGAGGCATCCGCGTCCAATATAAGAATCCAGGACAACTATATCAGGGATGGAAACGCCTCTGCGGCTGTGCGGACGGGGGGCGGGGGTGGATCGGCAATCTATGCTGACGATTGCACCTCGAACATCAGGATCTCGGGAAACGTGATTGCCGGTCGCAATGGATCGAACACGATCCATCTGCATGGCGGCAGCAACATCCAGATCGTGGGCAACCTGACCGACTTGTCCCGTTACGGCGGCGCGGCTGCCGTGTTCCAGACGTCGTCCGGACCTGGCTGCACGGATGCCGGACCGATGAGCGGAAACGCCTATACCGGCAACATCATCATCGGTGCGGGCGGCGGCGGCGGGTTTTGGCTGCTGAGCGGATCGCCTCAGAACACGCCCTTCATCAGGTCGAATGTCTTCTTCGACTATGGAGGGCGCGGACTCAACACCGGAGGCACGTACCAGGACCCGTCACCTCGTGTACTGGATCCGAGACTGTCGGGTTGGTCTTACGTGCTTCTCGAAACGAGCCCATTGCTGAACGGCCCTGCCGCATTCACCCCTTTGCGGGGCCACTGGGGTCCGCCAGGCTACGCTTTGCCGAGATCGGGAACGCCTCCGTCTTCGCCCCACTAGGACCCCGGAGTGATGGCCGAAGCCGGATGAGGTGTTTTCGTTGGTTCCTTACGGGCTAGAGAGCGGGCCGGTTGGCAACCAGGAGAGAGGGGGAGCCCAAGCCGATCGTCGAGGCGCTCCAATGCAGCGGACGGACTACAGGCGAGCGACCCCGGCGTCCGGGAGCGATCCTCGCATCCGCGGTCAGTGAGGCCTAGAGCGCTGGCGGGTGCGGCCGATCGCGTCGACATAGATTTCCATCAGAGCCTCGTAATTGCGAGCCGCCGTGTACTTTTCACAGAACTCGGCCCTCGCCGCGTTGCGGAGCCCGGCCACCGAACCCCAGTCGGAGAGGCGGCGCCCGGCTTCCTCTGCAAGGGCTTCGGGATTTCCGGGGAGAAGAGCCAGCCTGTCCGGCCGTGGTCCACCATTTCCGCCATCGCGCCGAGATTCGACGCCAGGACCGGGGTTCCCTTGGCGAAGGCTTCCACGATCACACGCGGCCAGGTCTCGTAGCACTCGGAGGGCTGGATGAGCAGGCGGGCCTCACCGACGATCTGCAGAACTGCCTCCTGCGACATGGGCCCCAGATACTCGATGGACTGGTCGGCCCGGGCATGGCTTTCGACAAGCGACCGCAAGGGTCCATCCCCGACGATCTTCAGCGGAAATCTTCCTTCGAGGCGAGACCAGGCGTCCAGGAGACAGGGCAGACCCTTCTCCTTCGAGAGGCGGCCGACAAACAGGGCGTAGTCGCCGCTTCCCGCTCCCTGGCCAGGATCGATGTGGAGGAAGTTCGGCTTGACCGCGATCCTCTCGTTGGGGAGCCCCCCGACGATGAACTTGCGACGGCTCGCATCATTGAGCGCGATATAGGCATCGACGCGATCCCGCCACGTCCCCTTGGCGCGGTGAAACACCTGCATGGAGGCAACGATCGCGCTGGCAGCTCTGCTGCTTCGGTAGCAGCCATGCTTGATGCCGCTCCAGGCTACTGTCTTGCCAAGGCAGTCCTCGCAAACACGCCCCTCCCTGAAGAGCAGCGCGTTGACACAGACCAGCCGGTAATTGTCCAGGGTTTGGACGACCGTCGTGCCCGCCTCGCTCGCAGCGTAGTAGGCGGCCGGAGAGATCAGAGGAAAGGTATTGTGGAAGTGCACGAGTCTCGGGACGCACCGCCGCCAGCTTTCGCTTGATCTGGTCATAGGCATCGGCGTTCCAGAGCGTCTTCGCCGCAACATGATGCGGAGACATTCGGTCGATTTGGTCGTTGTGCAGGTAGAACTCCTCGACATCGTGCCCATTCTGTCGAAGGACGTGAATCTCGGATTCAACAACGCGGTCTTCGCCGCCTGCATACTTGTAGAAGTTATGGCACATCAATATACGCATCGTTGAATCCGCCTATGATGCTTCAGTGCAGCCATCTGGACGCAGTCGCCATTCGTCGCTGACGAGCACGAACCTGACCAAGAGGAGATGAAGCTGAGCAACTCCTCAAGTCTCGACCACAAATTCAGTTGCTCGATTTCCCAGGAGTGACCCCAGATGTGGAACAGGCCGCCACCGGCCGATACGTGGCGAATGAAGGCTTCGGCGGTACGAAGCCATTCTCCGCTAGAATAGAGGCAGAAGTACCTGAGCAGGTTAACGAAAGAATACCGCTTCACCAGGTTCCTCATGATCGCTGTATGTCGGTGCGGAAAGACCTGCATGCTCGTCGGCATGACGAAAATGCCGCCGCTGCGCCGCGGCCGTTCGGTCGAGAACAATTCCACGGTGCGCATGCCGAGGTAGCCGGCCTGGCCGACCATTCGGACATGCTCTTTCTTGAAACGCCCCTGCGGAGGGCAGAACATCACGCAGGCGCTACCGGTAACGTCCTCGATCCACGCCTTGGACTGGACGATCTCGCTTCTGGCGGTCTCCTCGTCAGTCCGGGTCAACACGACGTGGTCGAGCGTGTGGGCTCCGATCTCGAACCGGGAACTCAGACCGCGGATCTGCGCCGGCGATAACGTGACGTTTGGAGCAGAACGCGGGATGTAGAACGTCCCGGAGAGGCCGTATTTCTCCAGCAAATCCGCGATGCGGAGGTCTGCGGGATCCCCGTCGTCCCAGCTCGTCGTGACGATCATTTCCCTCGACATCGTTCAGATCTCAGTCTTGGACGTTCGCTTTCCCCAAGGGAGCGCCACGTCGGGAATTCTTGGCACGAGGGCACGGGCAATCTGTGCGAGGGACAGACAGATGAACGAGGGGACGATGACGGCGTATCGCTTCCACAGGCGTCGAGGTTCGGTCGCCAGCCGATAGAACCACTCCAACCCGGACCGCTGCATCCAACTCGGGGCTTGCTTCTTCGTGCCGGCGAGGAAGTCGAACGCGGCGCCCACGCCCAGCACGACCGGTGCGTGGATGCGCCCGAGATGCTCGGACATCCAGACCTCCTGCTTGGGGGTGCTTAGTCCGACCCACACGACATCCGGAGCGGCGTCGTTGATCGCCTTGACCACCTCCATGTCCTCCTCGGGCGTGAGCGGCCGAAAGGGAGGACAAAACGTGCCGACGACCTGCAGGCCTGGATATTCCTTGCGCATGACGGCCCCAAGCCGCTCGGCAAGGCCTTGTGACCCGCCATAATAGAAATGCCGGACCGGAGCGCCGGCGGTTGCCGCGGAGACCGCTCTCATGAGGTCGGGGCCGCAGACGCGGGTAGCACGGTGGTAGCCAAACAGCCGCGACATCCAGACCACCGGCATTCCGTCTGCCGTCACCATTCCCGCAGCGTTGTGGATAGCCCGGAGCCGCGCATCCTTGCGGCACTCAATGATGCCGTGCGCTCCCGTGACGCAGACATAATTCTGCGAACCGGACCGGATCCACTTCTGGATCCTGGCGAAGGCGTCGGGAATGGTCAGGACATCTACTTCGACTCCCAACACGTTGGCCCTAGGGCGGGTCTCGTCGACAGCAGAGGTCATTTTTCTGCTCCGTGGTCTGGCGCCGGAAAACGTTCGTCCAGCGTCTAAGTGGAATGCGCGGCGGCCCGCTTGCGGTCTCAGTGGGAGACTATTGTCGAGGTGCCCGGAACCTTCGCTGTCGGAAGGATCATCCGAATTTCGACGACGTCGCCGGGCCGAAGCAGGTCGTTTTCTGTCGCGTCCATCGTCTGTGTCTCTCCTTCCACAATGCGGCTTACGGTAACTATGCGCGCTGTGGAGGCGGCGGACCCGGCGAACGACTCGCCCTGCAGGTCTCGCGCCCAGCGAACGATCGGCAGCAAGGTCTCGATTTCAACGAGCCTCTTGCGGACGGTCCCCAGTTCTGTGGTCCACTGTCTGGTCTGATCCGCGGACACCTGGGACAGCCGCAACGCGAGCCTCTCCCATGTCCATTTGCAGGCGGGACAGCTGGGATACTGCCCTCCAGACATCCGCCTCCTGGCGAGCCTGGCCCATCTTCAAATCAAGTTCGATGTGCGCAAGCCCGAGACCCCGCTTGACCGTGGTGCTGTACTGCTCAGTCTGCGTTCGCAGGATGTCCAGCTCGCGCTTACTGACCTCTAGCTGGCCAGACACTCCGTCGATTTCCTTCTGGAGTCGCGGGCGCTGCGATTGGATCAGAGATATCTGGGCTGCAAGGATCTTGTTGTCGGACGCGAACTTGTCCTTCTCCGCTGACAGAAGCTTCAAGTAGAGCGCCCGATCAATTGTCCCGTCGACTTCGCCAGGGTTGTCGAGAATCTCCTGCTTGCCGCCAAGATGGGCCTCTAGCCGTGCGCGGCGAAGCTGCAGGGTGGTCTGCTCGAGAAGCAGGCTGCGCAGACGTTCCTCCGCCGAGAGGTACTCGGCGACGTTGGGCGCCTTCGCCGTGCTTGCCTGGCCATAGCCACCTGACATCGCCACGAGGGATCGCACGGTCGTGCCGTAGGTAAAGGGGTACGCGCCGGGCTGCCGCACGTCTCCGAGGATATAGGTCGGCCGCAGGGCCCCCAGGCGCACGCTCACAAGGGCCTTCTTGAGGAAGCCCTCTTCGTATCGACGCGTGATCTTGTCGGTCGCCTCGGCGATCGTAATGCCGTTAAGCGGCGTGGGGCCGATGAGCGGGAGGGCAATCTTGCCGAAATCGTCGACAGCTCCCTCGGCACTAAGGTCAGGCTGCCCATAGACGCTGACGAAGATCTTGTCGCCGACCTGAAGTCTGTAGCTACGATCGTCGAGTTGGGCGGAAGCGCGGCCCATGCCGCCTAGCAGGATCAACAAGCTCAGTGGCGCCCAGATCGCAGTTTTGCGCCAATCAATTCTGGATTGGGTCACCTGACGAGGATCGCTCCGACCACGAACTGTACCCATCTTGCGATCCATCCTATCTTCCGCAGGATAAAATGCTAACTCTCTGCCACGTTCGTGCTAGGGCGCATCGGTGGTAGAGGAACGTGACCCCAGGGCGCGCGCCCGCTCCGATGAAGCACAATGCGTGCGGCCAAGGGGACGGTGGCTGTCACGCCATGGGCCGTAGTCCCGAAGGATTACCTCTCATTAGAAGACCGCTGGGGCCGCGATACCAGGGTACCATCCACATCCGAAGACGATGACCGGTTCGGCATGGGCCCTATGCTGCATCAGAAGATTGCAATGTTTCGAGCCTCCGGCAGCCGATGACGAACCCGGCTCTGTGCGCGCCTATTACGAGGCGATGGCCCAGGATGCGCTGCGAAAGATTTATCGTCGCTCGTTCCTGATTGTACTGGCCACGGCAGCGGTCTTCGTCGCCACCGCTGTCGCCCTGGTGATGCTTGGCCCCACCTACACTGCTGAAGCCAACATTCGCGTGGATTTCGAAAGCTCGCCTTCGGATCCCAACGCACGTGTCCAATCGTCCGTCCAGGTCGAAGCGAACAACGTGCTGGAGACGATTGCACGGTCCATACGCTCCCGTTCCATCGCGGCGCTCGTCGTCGACCGCCTCGAGCCTCGACAAGGACCCGCAGTTTACAACCGCTCCGACACAGGTCGCACTGTTGGGATGGCTTCGCGAGTACCTGGACCAGCCATGGTCTCCGCCGTCCAAGCGTGACCTCAGTATCAATGCTGTCGGGAGGAAGGTCTCCGTGTCGACGGAGCCTCGCTCCTACATCATCACGATCGCCTTCACCTCGACCGACCCGGAGAAGAGCGCGCGGGTGGTGAATACGGTCGCCCGGGAATATCTCCGGCAGCAGAAACAGCGCGAGGTGCGATCCCAGCGTGACGAGGCGCAGCGCGACTACGATGCTGTCTCGAAGAACTTCGGCACTCTCCATCCCGCAAATCTGGCAGCCGCCGGCCGCCTGGCGGAGGCGGACGCCCGGCTGCAATCTCTCGAACGTGAAGACGGGCAATACATAGAGGCCCCGCGGGGCAATCCGTCGTCGAAGCTGATCCCGCGAACATCCCGTCGGGTCCGCAGATCCTGGTGATTGCCGGGGCCGCGGCCGGAGCGACCTTCTTGTTCGGCGCGTGGTTGGCGGCCTCCTTACCCCGCCGGCAGCGCAGGTAGGCCGCATCACTGGCGCTGCATCCTCTACGCGAGTTCTCAATCGCTCTGCTTGGCGTTTGCCGCAAGGTCGTCGCGGCCGCTCTCACCACCTTCTTCCCTGCGGAAAGCTATACTGAGGCGCCGCCAGTCGGGTGACGGAGACCCGTCGGCCCGGCGGGGAGGGGAGCACATTTGTGCCGGACCTTGGGATCGCTCGAGAGTGAGACAGATTCGAGCCAGGGCGCCGCGTCTACTTCAACATGATCTCCAGCGCCCCGGCCGCAGCGCGCCTCCGTCGGGGATATGCCCTCCATCGGACGGCACGCTCGCGATCACGGGGATTCAGCCTGTTATCTGTTCGGAGCGATTGTCATCCACGGCCGCGCCGCATTCGATTTGCGTGTTGGGAAATCCGCCTCGCACCGATGAGTCCAGCAGCACGGTCAGGACGGGACAACCTGGCCCCCCGGTCCGGGTGCACACTCTCGAGACAGGAGGACGGCGACGGGTGGCGCTGGTCTGTGCGTGTCCGCCGTCAGCGCTCCTGAGACAGATTGATGGTCTGCGCGAACGGAGGATGACTGGTTCATTGTAGCCCTGAGGCACGAAGATGAAGCAGACATCCGGGCCGACGCGGAAGCCGGCAGGAGCCGTGATCAAGGACATCCGCCGCGCCATGCGCCGGCCGTTCTCGGCCGAGGAGAAGATCCGCATCGTGTTGGAGGGCCTGCGCGGTGAGGACAGCATCGCCGAGCTGTGCCGGCGCGAGGGCATCGCCAGCTCATGCGCTGCTCCCCCGAAGGCGCCGCGCGTCTCTGAGCGAAGCTTACGTCGTCAAGTCCCACTTGGCCCGGATCGCCTCGGCCGCGGCCGGATCGTTCGTGATCCGGTACACGGTCTGACGGCTGAGCGACGGCGATCGACCTGAGTTGTGCCCAAATATGGGGCAACGTGTTTTGGCGCGCGCACAAAGGTATCGTGCGTTCTTCGATTGCGAATGGCTCCCGTTCGGCTGACCTGGTGACGCAGAGTTGGTCCGGCGTTCTCGGGCTGTTCTTCTGATCGCGGAGGGATTACTGCTTCCGGTCATGTTCAGCGCACGGGAGGGGGGCTGGTGGCGGTGTGCTTACCCGGAATTGCCATTGTCCGGCTGCCAGCATTGCCGAATTCTTTCACATCTAGTCTTGCTCCCAACGGAGGTTCGAAATGCGAAAGTCGGCGCTCGTTTGCGGAGCTGGCGGGTTCATTGGCGGCCACCTTGTCAGGCGTCTGAAGGAAGACGGCTTTTGGGTGCGTGGAGTCGACCTCAAGTACCCGGAATTCAACCAGACTGACGCTGACGACTTCGTTCTGGGCGATCTAAGAGAGCAAGTCGTTTGCAGGGATGTCCTCGATCACTCGTTCGACGAGGTCTATCAGCTGGCGGCAGACATGGGGGGCGCCGGCTATATTTTCACGGGCGAGCACGACGCCGACATCATGCATAATTCGGCGTCGATCAATCTCAATATGATTTATCTTCTTAATGCGGCAAAGATACGGAGAGTGTTCTACTCATCGTCGGCCTGCATGTACCCCGCGTACAACCAAGAAGACCCGGACAACCCCAACTGCGAGGAGGCGTCGGCCTATCCCGCCGCTCCGGACAGCGAGTATGGCTGGGAGAAGCTGTTTAGCGAGAGGCTCTATCTCGCCTATAACCGCAACTACGGCGCGGAATGCCGCGTCGCGAGGTTTCACAACATCTTCGGTCCCCGTGGCACCTGGACGGGGGGCAAGGAGAAGGCCCCAGCGGCCATCTGCCGAAAGGTGGCAGAGGCGAGAAGCGGGGACGAGATCGAGATCTGGGGTGACGGGAAGCAGACGCGCTCGTTCCTGTTCGTCGACGAGTGCATCGAGGGCACGCTCCGCCTGTTGCGGTCCGATTTCGCGGGACCCGTGAACATCGGCTCGGACGAGAGGGTCACGATCAATCAGCTCGTCGAGATGGTGAGCGCCATTGCCGGCAAGAGGATTCGCGTGAGGCACATCCCGGGACCGCTCGGAGTACGCGGCCGCAACTCCGACAACCGGCTCATTCGCAGGGAGACTCGGCTGGGCACCATCCCAGCCCCTGGTGAAGGGCCTTGAGAAGACCTACGCTTGGATTGAAGACCAGGTCGAGCGCAGTACGGTCACCACCGTCGAGGTGGAGCGCCGTCGAGCCTCCGCCGCCTGAGAAGGAGGTGCGCCGGGAGGGAGGATCCGGATTACCCTCCTTGGCGCAATCTCCCTGGGCGGAGCCGTGCTCATTCTATACTGTCGAAGGGCGTGATTCACTTGGCTTTTGCTGGTGATCGTTCGATGGCCTCCCTGAGCCGGACGACAGCTGTCCGCCGTCAGCACTCGTGAGACGAAGTGAGGGTCTTCGCGAACGGAGGATGGCTGGTTCATCTTAGCCCTGAGGCACGTAGATGAAGCAGCCATCCGGGCCGGCGAAAAGCCGGCAGAAGCCGTGATCAAGGACATCCGCAGCGCCACGCGCCGGCCGTTCTCGGCCGAGGAGAAGATCCGCATCGTGCTGGAGGGCCTGCGCGGTGAGGACAGCATCGCCGAGCTGTGTCGGCGCGAGGGCATCGCCAGCTCGATGGACTACGGCTGGTCCAAGGAGTTTCTGGAAGCCGGCAAGAAGCGGCTGGCCGGCGACACAGCCCGGGCCGCGACCGCGGATGAGGTCAGGGACCTGCGCCGCGAGGCGGGCGCGCTGAAGGAGGTCGTGGCCGATCTCGTGCTGGAGACCCGCCTGCTGAAAAAAGCATGACCGCGGCTGGGGGCGACGAGGCTTCAGGTACCCGGCTCCCGAGAAGCTGGAGATCATCCGGCTGGTCGAGCCCTCCCATCTGCCGGTGCGCACCACCCTGGACAAGCTCGGCATCACCCGGGCGACGTTCTACCGGTGGTACGACGCTCTCCAGCGCGGCGGCCCCGAGACCCTGGCGGATCGCCCGTCCCGACCCAGCCGGATCTGGAACCGGTTGCCCGCCGAGGTTCGCGAGCAGAATCGTCGTCCTCGCGCTGGGACAGCCGGAGCTCAGCCCGCGCGAGCTGGCGGTGTGCTTCACCGACGAGCGGCGCTCCTTCGTCTCGGAGGCGACCGTCTACCGCTTGCTCAAAGCCCAGGGCCTGATCACCAGCCCGGCCTACATCGTCGTCAAAGCCGCCGACGCGTTCCGGGACAAGACCACCGCGTCCAATCAGCTCTGGCAGACGGACTTCACCTCCCAGAAGGTGATCGGCTGGGGTCGGTATTATCTCTCGACCGTGCTGGATGACTTCTCGCGCTACATCGTGGCGTGGAAGCTGTGCGCGACGATGCAGGCCAGCGATGTCACCGCCACGCTCGACCTCGCACTGGCGGTCGCCGGGCTCGGCCACGTGCAGATCGTGCATCGGCCGCGGCTGCTCACCGACAACGGATCCAGCTACGTCGCCGGCGATCTGGCCACTGGCTCGGCAGCCGGGGCATGACCCACATCCGCGGCGCGCCGCGTCATCCTCAGATGCAGGGCAAGATCGAGCGCTGGCAGCAGACGCTCAAGAACCGCATCTTGCTCGAGCACGCCTCTTTGCCCGGCGAGCTGGAGGCGCGGGTTACCGCCTTTGGCGAGCACGACAACCATGCTCGGGCTCACGAGAGCCTGGGCAATCTCACCCCTGCCGAGCTATGTGGACCAGAGCCTCCGTTCCTGAGCGTCTCAAATCGTCTCAAATTATCCGACGACGGACAGTGGTCCTCGTTCGGCGCCTTGCCCGCTCGGCCTGATTTCTCAGACAGATTTTAAGCGCGATCCCCGAGATGCAACACCAGACACAAGTCTGAGAACGCTGCAACCTCAAATAGCATCGAAGCAAGTTATGATACGCACAAGTGGCTTCGCTGCAATTAACACCTCAACGACTTAAAAGAATTTTACATCGGCGCAGACCGCCGCAAAGAATGGTTTGGTAGACTGTTGATTCGGATTTACATAACGTGTATACAGTACTCACTGCCATAAATCAACGAGGATTAATTGCCTAGCCGACGTGCCCTTTGCCGATGATGTGTTCTGGTTGTGCAATTTATATTAGAGGAGGCCGTTGATATGGCGTCTCAGGCGCTTATCGCTCTCGTTGTTGACTCAGATCCGCTTTTCCGAGAGGGACTAATACGCATTCTGCCGAAGAGCCATTTCCGTGTAGTCGGATCATTAGCCTGCTCTACTGAACTGTGTGAGGCTGGTGAGCAGAGTCCTGACTTGGTCTTACTTGGTGCCCGCGACGCCTCCAAGACAGCGGTGGACGAGGTTGCCGCTCTTCATTTGCGTTGGCCGCGCGCCCGAATCGTGGTCTTGTCCAATCGGCACGACGCTCATGAGGTCGCCGCAGTGTTCAGAGCGGGTGCTAGCGCATACCTGGAACGGCTCGGGAGCCATAACGCTTTGATAAAAATCATTGAGCTGGTAATGTCGGGTGAGACAGTCCTAATTACTCCGCAGTTAAGTGAGATCGTAGAGACTGAGTCTTCTCAATTGTTGCCCTTAGAGCTAAACGCGAGCATGCCTATGGACCTAGGCTCGTCGTTAGATAGCAGAGTCGGGGCCCAAGACAATGAGCGTTCGGCGTGCGACATAGAAGTGAGCATCTCGCGTTTGTCAGAGCGCGAGCAGCTGATTCTTACTATGCTAGTTTCAGGGAGCCCCAACAAAATAATCGCTAGGCGGCTCGATATAACGGAAGCTACCGTGAAAGTTCATATGAAATCTATTATGCGAAAAATTCGAGCATCAAACCGTACGCAGGCCGCGATCTGGGCGGCAAAGAATGGGATTGTTACGCCGGTGGATTACACACAGAATGGCTGCCAAACTGCTTCTTCGCTTTCCTTGGCCAGAAGCAATGGTGGTCATTAAGCTCTGACCTGACCGGCTGGCTTCGGACCGTGCTGATTGAGGATCGGCTCGGGCCAGAGGAGCTGAGGATGAAGCGGGGTCAGAAGACGAGTGCGGAACAGGTCGTGCTGATACTGCGGCAGATTGAGATGCAGACGGCGCAGGGCAAGAGCTTGGCGCTGGCTCGCAAGGCGGCGGAGATCTCCGAGCACAGCTTCTTGACGAGTGCCAGAGGCAGGAGATTTTCTATTCGCTCAAGGAAGCCCGGACCGTCGTTGCTCTCTGGCAAGCCGCCTACAACCGCGTGCGTCCGCACTCGTCCTGAGGCCATCGGCCGCCCGCGCCCGTCACCTTCCCGGATCTGGCCTTCCGGCTACCCGTGGCCACCGCTATACAGTAGCCTTCCAATCGTCCCGGTCCAAATACCGGTCAGGTCACACCAAGCCGCCCGTTCGCTGGCGGCTTGAGGCTGAAACCCAGGCCTTATCCGATCTGATTACACGACGCCGTCCGGCGGTCAGACTGACCGCGTCCGAGCGGCAGCGGGCAAGCCACACTCCGTCCTGCTGATCCTCCACTGCTTTCGTGATACTCCCGCACTTTGATATTGGTGGCGATTTCGGCGCAGCTCGGTCAGGGCGTCAGTGGGTGCAGGTGCGCAGAGGCGGCGCGTCGCATCTGCGTGGTCGGTTCGCTGACCATCCATCGCGGTATATGGCCGCGCCAGCTTAGCGCTTCTTCGGCGCCGTGTCCTCATCGCCGCCTGATCCACGCAAAGCGTGGGAGAGCCTCATTCAGAGGAGGATCAGACCAGCCATCCTCTGCTCGTGGAGGTTTTCAATATGTCTCAGGAGTGCTGACCGCGGACAGAAAGTCAGGGGCGGTGATAAGCACGCCATTCAGGTGCGCGACAGCTCCTGCTCGGCACGTCGGGCATCCGTGGACGGCGGCGCAGGCGAGTACTGGCGTAGGGGCATGTCGTGATGACGACCCCCGCCACGGTGGCCGCGGCGCGCCTAGCTGCCCCAGCCTCTCCCTTTTAAGCAGCCCATACTGCGCGCCGCGCACGACAGCTCGAGAAAGAGTCATTGTTGCTTAATGACGTTCCGAACTTAACCCTCCTGCGTTACGACGACATCGGTCAGGACTGCCTTTGCTGTCCCTTCAAGGACGCATCGCTTCACGAAGTAGGTCTTGGTTGTACGGCTCGGCGCTGTCACGTGCCGCACGCGCGCCCGCGGCTGGAAAGAAAGCCCAGTAGCCGCCCGGGAACTGCCGCCGCGTCCGGATGCAGGACTCCGTCTCATCAGCGGTGCCGCTGACCTCGTGCCGGGTTTCCAAGCGACCGAGCTCAGGCGCAAAGCCAGCAGCCCGGCGCATAACGTCGACGCGGACCGACATGTTTGCTCCTATGTGATTGCGGACCCGGCCGTTCTCGACCTCACTCCAGCCGTGCGTGCAGCCGAACACTCAGTTAAACTCGGCCGGGAACCATTGGTCCGGGCGACCGCCATATAGGATCGGCTTGGCCGCCTGCACCCAGCACCTTGGGATCCTCGTAAGCCTCCAGCAGCTCCTCCAGCCAGCAATCGTCCACAATAGCGCCGTCATCTAGGAAGGCCACGACGGGAGCGGTAGCGAGCCTCCGCTCCCGTCACACGCTCGCCGCACAGCCCCGGCCTATTGTTATTCGGAACCACCCGGACGCCGTCGAAGGTGCGTGCTGCACGCCGAAGGAGTGCCAGGTTGCCGTCGACCACCACGAAGATCTCCTTGGGAGAACAGGTCTGCGCTTTCACCGAAGCCACCGCGGCCTGGAGCTCGTCCCACCGGTGCTCGGTATAGGCACAGATCACCACCGAAGCTTCACTCATGGGCTTCTCCCGAGAAGTAGGTGAAGACTGAGGCGCTCGAGGCGATACAGCCACAGGACGCACTTGCTCTGCCCGGAAGGTGGGCTTGGTGACAGCAGTCTTTAGAGCCTGCCAGAGCGGCCCGCCAGCGTTGTGCACGTCGAATTGGTCGTGCTCATCGCGCGGATAGAGGCCCTGATCTTGACGTGGGACCAGGCGCCACACTACCGAGCCGGCACGGTTGGGATCGCGGGTGACAGTATCCACCATAGCGAGTAGGAATCGGCTTGGTCAGTGTTGGAGCGAGCGTAGCCAAATTCCTCCAGAAGAACGGGTTTGTTGTAGGAGGTAGCCAAGCGACAGAACCGAGATATAAGGTCATTGAATTCGAAGACAGTAGGGCGCTAAGCCGGGTGGCCGCGCGGCGCGCCCGCGTGCGACATCGGCCAAACTGGCGGCCGCGGCCGTCTCGAAAATGTGCAGCTACGCTTCCTGGCTGGCGAGCTGCATTGCATTCCTGCTGTTCAATTTCACTCCGCTCTGCTCGTCTGCCAACCCCTCCGTCGATAGCGGGCGGAACTCTCATCCACGTTGTAGCAACGGGCTGGTCAAGGCGTACCCTGATCAGGTTGGCTTCGGCTGATCTCCGCACCTCCCACTGCTCCCAAGTTCACCCGAGCGGGCGTGGGTGCTATCTCTGCGGTCGACACATGATCGTTAACGAATTCGTCTTACCCTTAGTCGTGCCCTAGCCATGCCGGCGTCCCAAACAGAAAGCTCGGGAGCCTTTTAGGGCAAGGTGTCGGGTAGGAGCGCGGTATGTATGCTGTTTTAGTGGGCATCATTGCGCTGGCGTGCCTCGGCTACTTCCTGAACGAGGCTGCGCGTGCGCCGGTCGTCGAGAGCGATGAACCTCATGACGCTGAGAATGCCGCGCGCGGTCGCAAAAGCACCTTCGCGCACAAGCTGCAAGCCGCCATACGTTACCGGCTCGCTGACAAAAACTCACGTCAGTAAGCGTTGGATCGGCTCGGCAGGATGTGCAACGGCGTTGCGACCAAGATCCTGAGGTCAAGAGCAAAGCTGCGGTTTTCGACGTACCACAGGTCCAACTCGATCCGGCGCTGCATGTCGGCCAATCGCGGCGTCTCACCGCGTGAGCCGTTGATCTGAGCCCAGCCGGTGAGGCCCGGCCGCACCGCAAACCGCTGCCAGTAGGCCGCGATTATCGCGCCATAGAGGCTGTCGTGGGCCAGCGCGTGTGGCCGCGGGCCGACCAGCGCCATCTCGCCGCGCAGCACGTTGATGAGCTGCGGCAGCTCATCCAGGCTGGTCATGCGCAGGATCTCGCCGAGCCGGGTCACGCGCGCATCGCCGCGCCGGGCCTGCCGCACCACGCCTCCGTCCTCCTGCACGTGCATGGTACGGAACTTGTAGATCAGGAACGTGCGCCCGTTCAGGCCGGTGCGGGTCTGGCGGAATATGGCGGGGCCTGGACTGTCCAGCCGCACGAGCAGCGCGATGATCGCCAGCAAAGGCGCGAGCAGAACCAGGACAACGACTGCGACGAGCACGTCAAAACCGGCACGAAGAACCGCAGTTGGATCTTGGCGGCTGCCGAATTTCGCCGGACACTGTCCCCCGTGAGCTGCCGGTCGATGCTTGAACGCGAGCATGATTTCTCGCCCCCTCAATCGGTTATGCCGATCATCTCGCAGGGCAGCTGGCTCCTAATTAAAGCGAACATCGGCGTACCCAATTTGTAATTGCGTATCACACTTGCAGTTATCGGCCAAGAGACGATAGCGAGTTAGTAGTCTCGCGGAATGTGGCCGCACGTATGTGCCTAAGGGTTACTACTTTGGTCTAGATTCACTAGTCAAACTGTCGTCCGCTCGGTCGCAGTAAAAGCAAAGATGCCGAGATGTGCTGGCTGATAATATTATCAAGATTGGCAATATAATCAAGAAAAGAACTGTTGAAGAAATATGTGGGCTATAGCACCCTTGCCGTGGCGGTATTTGGTCCTGAATGCCTCATAGTCACTGCAGCACCATGCCAGCCGGCGCCGCCGACGCGGGCGGCCGAAGTGCCGGAATCCGCAGCTCGGAGCTTGCCGCTGAAGCCGATTGACCCCTGCAGTCGCTCGAACCTCATGAGCGAGTGGATGAGCGCCGACGCTGCAGGGATACGGGGCTGTCCCTGCGTGATCCTGCGCCACTTCAGTGTCGCGAGCGCTGTTCCGGACATGCATCCCGGTAGCCCTCGCGGGATATCAAACACTTGAGCAAGGCCGCCGTACAGTTCCCGTTGGGACAGCGCGAGCGTCTCCGTGTTCATAGAGCCGACCTTCTGCACCGGACGGCTAGTGCCTTAGCAACTACATGCAAATCTCGGATCTCGCCGACCCGCGGTAAGTGATCGGCGGGCCCTAGATTCTGGCAGAACGAAGCCATTGGCAAGCTTTCGGGGCTAGGCGGCCCCATCAGAGAACCGGGGCGAGGGGTCTGCGGCTTGCCGGTCCTTTGCTGTTGGACCCGTTCCAAGGTGGAAGCCGTCACAGATCGTGGACTTCCAAGACCTACTCTGCCCGGCCCAAGCCACAGACGTCGATAGAGGTCGGTAGCCGGCCAGGCCGCTGGGGACTGGGTTTCAGGCTCGCTGCTACGGGCGAGATCCACGCCACGAGCGCTGCCGGCTGGCCGTGCCGTTCGAGCACAGGGAGACTATCACCGTCGCCGCCGGCCTGTGCGCCAGTGGTCTGACGGCCATCGCGCTTTTTGACGGGCCGATTACGGCTGCTCGCTTCCGCGCCTATGTCGAGGAAATCTTGGTGCCGGCCCTGAGGCACGGCGACACGGTCGTGCTCGATAACCTGCCGGCCCACAGTGATCTCACCGGAGCAGGCCGTGTGGCTGCCCACCGGCGTTCGGCACCGGGTTGGATCGCTCCTGGGTGCCGCGTTCCGCAGCTTGTGGATCGCGGATGAAGCAGGGCGCGGGGTCGCGGAGCTGCCGACCGTGTTTGCCGTCCAGCCGCTGCTGCGGGCATTGATCCTCAGGGCCGCGGCGATCGAGGGACAGGAGAGCCTGGACGGCTACGCTGGCCGTGTCAGCGCCCTAATCCTTGATCAGCTTCGTCGCGCGCAACCCCTTCCGGGCGCTTTGCCGTGTTCGTCTTCGCGTTCCGCACCGGCATGGGGTGCAGTCCACAAGCCTACATGCGCGAGCAGGGGACAGAGTAGCCCCATCGGGCGTCCATTGCCTCAACCGGCTGACCAAATCAGCTTAGCCACCGCTGGTCCGAGTTGATAGGCGGCACGTTCAGCGGCCGGCTTGCGAGTTTCTTGCAGAGCCCTGTGGCTCAGTGAGCCGGGTAAGCCCACCGACGAACCTGGGGTACGCACCGACGAAGCCGCTTGAGACACCGCCCGTGGCAATGGGGCTTCTTGTCAGGGCCCCAGGACTGGCACACGCAACCTGCGTGTCCCGTCGTGCACCGACCACGCAGCGGCCCAACACAACCGACACTGCTGTCGATCGGCCGGATCGGCCGGCCGCATCGGTCAATGAAGAGGGCCCCGGTCATAGACCGGGACCCCTCCCGAGACACGGATTTCAGCGCCGCAGGATGAGCGCCGGAACGATCAGTACGAGCGCGACGTGGTCGTCGAAGTCGATGAACCGGTCGAGGTCGGCACCGTCCCCGTCGTCGTGGTGCGGTTGGCACGGTGATGGCCGATGGCGCAGCCGGCTGCGGCTCCGGCCACGCCATGGCCGACCACGTGGCCCGCGAGGCCTCCCACCACAGCACCCTTGAGGCAGCCCCGGGCCTCCGCTTGGCCGGCGCCGACCAGGGCGGTGAGAGCGAGAATTGAAGCGGCGGTAAGATAGCGCATGGCATAGCTCCTAGGATTGAAGGTCGCTCCCAAACGTGCGGCAACTGCACCGCGTTCCACTCCAGCGCACAAGAGCTGGACTCGCGAGCTGGAATCGCGCGACCGCGCTCATGAAATTTTGCGACCGGTCGCGCTTTGTGGTGCGTGACCAATCCGATCCCGGACGGTACGCCCCAAACCCCGCTCGTCGACGATGACGCCCTGATCCTGATGGACGCGATCAGCAATCCTTGAAGATCCGGAGTTCGCGTGCTGGACGCCATGCGCGTTGCCGATGCGGTCGGCGTGCTCGAAAAGCACCACGCGACCGTACAACTCCTGTTCATCGACCTGCAGGTGCCGGGCAACCGGAATCGCGAGCGTCACGGCGGCATTGCGCGCGGCCAGGACCTTCTCGGCGAGCGCCCGCCTTGCTGTTAGCGCCGAGGTCGCCCACTCCAACGAGAGGCCCGGTGTGCTCGCCAAGCGCTACGGCGC
Source organism: Methylobacterium sp. P31 (assembly GCA_050632875.1). Classification (GTDB taxonomy): domain Bacteria; phylum Pseudomonadota; class Alphaproteobacteria; order Rhizobiales; family Beijerinckiaceae; genus Methylobacterium. The sequence goes on from JBODSC010000001.1 coordinate 2,244,533, forward strand.
CTCGCAGGAGACTGTCCGCGGACGGCACCGACGCGGCCCGGCCGACTGCCGGGACCGCACCGCGCAGCCGCACAAGCAGCGTCTGCTCCCACCGGCGTTGCATTTAATAATCAACCGGTCTATTTTTAAATCATGGAAACCGAGCCGGCCTCAGCTGTCACGGCCCGCAAGAGGGGGCGCCCACCGCGGCCGGAGCCGGCCTACGGCGCGTCGCGGGAGGCCTTGATCCGGGCCGGCGTCGCGCTTCTGTCGGAAAAGGGCTACTCGGCGACCGGCCTCGAAGAGGTTCTGCGCAGCGCCGGTGTGCCGAAGGGTTCGTTCTATCACTACTTCACGAGCAAGGACGCGTTCGGCACCGAATTGATCCAGGTGTACGCGACCTACTTCGCGCGCAAGCTCGACCGCTGGTTGCTCGACGAGCGAACGGCCCCACTCCAGCGCATCCGGAACTTCGTCGCCGATGCGCGCGCCGGCATGGCGCGCTACGCGTTCCGCCGCGGCTGCGTCGTCGGCAATCTCGGGCAGGAGATGAGCGCCTTGCCGGAACTCTTCCGGGACCGGCTGCACGGCGTCCTCCTCGACTGGCAGGCGCGGACGGAGCGCTGCCTCCGCGACGCCCAGGCTGCCGGCGAGATCGCCGCAGACGCCGATTGCGCGGCGCTGGCGGCTTTCTTCTGGATCGGCTGGGAAGGTGCGGTCCTGCGCGCCAAGCTCGAGCGCAACCCCGAGCCGCTCGATCTCTTCGCCACCCTGTTCCTGACCTGTCTGGCGCGCCGAGCGCCGCCCACGGAGTGACCCGGATGTTCAAGGCGATCCTGATCGAGAAGGATGAGGCGGGCTACCGCGCGGGCCTGCGCGAGATCGACGAGGCGCAGCTGCCCGAGGGCGACGTCACCGTGGACGTCGCCTACTCGACGCTGAACTACAAGGACGGGCTCGCGATCACCGGCAAGGGCCCGGTCGTGCGCAAGTTCCCGATGGTGCCGGGCATCGACATCGCCGGCACCGTCCGCGAGTCCCGGCATCCCGATTACAAGGCCGGTAACCGCGTCGTCCTGAACGGCTGGGGCGTCGGCGAGACCCATTGGGGCGGGCTGGCGCAGGTCGCGCGCCTCAAGGGCGACTGGCTCGTGCCGCTGCCCGAGGCGCTCACGCCGCGCCAAGCGATGGCCATCGGCACCGCCGGCTACACGGCGATGCTGTGCGTGATCGCCCTCGAGCGCCACGGCGTCAGCCCCGACAAGGGCGAGGTTGTCGTCACCGGCGCGGCCGGCGGCGTCGGCAGCACGGCGGTCGCCCTCTTATCGCGCCTCGGCTACACGGTCGTCGCGGTGAGCGGACGCCCGGAGGAGGCCGAGTACCTGCGCGGCCTCGGCGCGGCCGAGGTGCTCGACCGGGCCGCGTTCTCGGCGCCGGGCAAGCCGCTCGCCCGGGAGCGCTGGGCCGGGGCCGTCGACGTGGTCGGCAGCCACACCCTCGCGAATGTCTGCGCCGCCACGAAGTACCGCGGCGTCGTCACAGCCTGCGGTCTGGCACAGGGTATGGACCTGCCGGCGAGCGTGGCCCCGTTCATCCTGCGCGGCGTCAGCCTGATCGGCATCGATAGCGTGATGTGCCCGCGGCCCGAGCGGCTCGAGGCCTGGGACCGGCTGGTCCGCGATCTCGACCCGGCCAAGCTCGACGCGATCACGGATGAGATCGGCCTGACGGATGTCGTGGCCACCGCCGAGCGCCTGATGGCGGGCCGGGTGCGCGGTCGCGTCGTCGTCGACGTCAATCGCTAGACGCTCGCGGCTCCTTTCGCGGCCGGTCAACGGCAGAACAGACGGGAAGAGCACAAGGGCAATCTGGGTGCGATGACTTAACGACAGGCGCGGCGCCGCCGCCGGACTGAAAAAAACAATCGCAGTCCGTTCATGCCAATGGAGGAACGACCATGAAGGGTGTATTCGCGCTGGCGATGCTGTTCGGCGGCATGACTGCTGCGCACGCCGACCCCCTGCCGACCTTCCGCATCGGCGTGCTGAACGACCAGTCCGGCCTCTACGCCGACATCGCCGGTCCGGGTTCCGTCGAGGCCGCGCGCATGGCTGTCGAGGACTTCAAGCCGGACGCGAAGGGCTTCCACGTCGAGGTCCTGTCGGCCGACCACCAGAACAAGCCCGACATCGGCGCGGCCATCGTTCGGCGCTGGTTCGACGTCGACCACGTCGACGCCATCGTCGACGTGCCGACCTCGTCGGTCGCGCTCGCCGTGTCGAATATCGCGAGCGAGAAGGACAAGGCGTTCCTTATCGCCAGCGCCGGCTCCTCGGACCTGACGGGAAAGAACTGCACCCGCACGAATGTCCACTGGACCTACGACACCTGGGCGCTCGGCAACAGCACGGCGCGCGCGGTGATCAAGCAGGGCGGAAAATCCTGGTACTTTCTCACGACGGATTACGCCTTCGGCCACGCCCTCGAACGTGACGCCACCGAAGCCGTGACGAAGGCCGGCGGCAAGTCCCTCGGGCACGTCCTCGCCCCGTTCCAGAGCACCGACTTCTCCTCCTACCTGCTCCAGGCCCAGGGCAGCGGGGCGCAGGTCGTCGCGCTCGCCAATTCCGGCGGCGACACCATCAACGCCATCAAGCAAGCCTCGGAATTCGGCCTCACCGACGGCGGCCAGAAGCTCGTCGCGCTCCTCGCCTTCATCTCGGACATCCACTCGGTCGGCCTGAAGGTCGCCCACGGCCTCACCTTGACCGAGGCGTTCTACTGGGATCTCAACGACGGCACGCGCGCCTGGGCGAAGCGGTTCGCGGCACGCAACGGCGGCCGCTACCCAACGATGAACCAAGCGGGGACCTACGCCGCGATGCTCCACTGGATGAAGGCCATCGCCGCCCTCGACAAGGACAAGGCGCATCGCGGCACCGACGTCGTCGCGCAGATGAAGGCGATGCCGACCGACGATCCGCTGTTCGGGCACGGCTCGATCCGCGCCGACGGCCGCACCATCCACGACCTCTACCTGTTCCGGGTCAAGGACCCTTCAGAGTCGAAGGGGCCGTACGACTACTACAAGCTCCTCGACACCATCCCCGGCGACCAGGCGTTCCGGCCCATGGCCGACGGGGGCTGCCCTCTCGTCGCCCACGCGGTCGCGAACTGAGGCGCTGCGGCCATGGCGCTCCCCGACGCGGTCGACGGCGGCGCGGTCACCGCGAAGCGGATGGCGGTCGTGCTGCTGCTCCTCAGCGAGGTGGCTGCCATGGCGACGTGGTTCGCGACCACCGCCTCGATCGGCGCGATCCGCACGCACTGGACGCTGAGCCCCTTTCAGGAAGCCTTGCTCACCAACAGCGTGCAGGCCGGATTCGTCGCCGGCACCCTGGTGAGCGCGCTGCTCGGGCTGGCCGACCGGTTCGACCTGCGCCGGATGTTCTGCGGGGCCGCGGCCGCGGCCGGTCTTGCCAACCTCCTGATGCTGGCCTTCGAGCCGACCTCGCCCGCGGTGCCGCTGCTGCGCTTCGTGACCGGGGCCTGCATGGCCGGCGTCTACCCGGTCGGTATGAAGATCGCCGCGACCTGGGCGGTTGGTGACCTGGGGCTGTTGATCGGACTGCTGGTGGGTGCGCTCACCCTCGGTTCGGCGCTGCCGCATCTCGTGGCGGCGTTCGGCCAGCTCGACTGGCATCTGCCGGTGCTCGGCGCGGCTTTGGGCGCGCTCCTGTCGGCCGCCCTGATCCCCTTCGTGCGCCTCGGGCCGCTCCGGTCGGAGGCACCGCCCCTGCGTCTGGAGAACGCGCTGGAGGCGTGGCGCAACCGCGGGGTGCGCCTGGCCAATCTCGGCTACCTCGGCCACATGTGGGAGGCTCTACGCGATGTGGGCCTGGATCGGCGCCTTCATGGCGGCGAGCTTCCGGGAACGCTACGGCAACGCCCCGCCGTTCCCGCCGGAACTCGCCGCCTTCGCCGTGGTGGCGGCCGGGGCGTTCGGCGCCATGCTGGGCGGCTGGGCGGCGGACCGGTTCGGTCGCACCCTGGTCACCGGCACCTCGATGCTCGCCAGCGGCAGTTGCGCCATCGCGGTGGGCTTCCTGTTCGGCGGACCCGCCTGGGCCGTGCTGTCGGTGGGCGTGCTCTGGGGCGTGGCCGTGATCGCGGATTCGGCGCAGTTCTCGGCTGCGGTGAGCGAGGCTCAGCGACCGCCGGCTGATCGGCACGATGCTGACCGTGCAGACCTGCGTCGGCTTCCTGCTGACGCTCGTCAGCATCCAGCTCATCGCCTTCGCGGGGACCGTCCTCGGCTGGCGCTTCGCCTTTGCGCTGCTCGCCATCGGGCCGTTCCTGGGGCTCGCCTCGATGGTGCGGCTGCGACGTCTGCCCGAGGCCAAGCGACTGGCGGGAGGACGCAAGTGACAGCGAGGAGAAAGCCGCCCGTGGCCTTTACGACGATCACCTACGAGACGCTCGCGCCCGTGGCCCGGATCACCCTGAACCGCCCGGAGCGCACCAACGCGATCAGCGCGACCATGCTGGACGAACTCGCGCAGGCGATGGACGCGGCCGAGGCCGACGCCGCGGTGCGCGCCGTGATCGTGCGCGGGGCCGGCACGGCCTTCTCGTCGGGATTCGATCTGAAGGATCAGATGGCGTTGCGCCCCGAGGGTGTGAGCCAATGGCGCCCGATCCTGCGCAAGGATTTCGACGTGCCGATGCGCTTTTGGCATTGCCCGAAGCCGACCATCGCGGCGGTGCGCGGCCCGTGTCTCGCGGGCGCCTGCGAGCTGGCGCTGGCCTGCGACCTGACCGTGGCGGCCGAGGACGCCTTCTTCGGCGAGCCGGAGCTGAAGTTCGGGGCCGGCATCGTCGTGATGATCCTGCCCTGGATCGTCGGCCCGAAGGTCGCCAAGGAGATCATCCTCACGGGTGAGGACCGCATCCCGGCGCGGCGCGCCTACGAGATCGGCATGGTCAACCGGGTCGTGCCCGCCGCCGATCTCGACGACAGCGCGCTTCACCTCGCCCGGCACATCGCGGCGATCGACCCGAACCTCGTCAAGGAGACGAAGCGGGCGATCAACCGGTCGATCGAGGCGCGCGGCATGCTGGAGGCCCTGGAGACGGCCCTCGACATCGACCTGCTGATCGAGGGCGAAGGATCGCCGGACAAGCGGGCCTTCATGGACATCGCCCGATCGCAGGGCCTCAAGGCGGCGCTGGCGTGGCGCGACAGCCGCTTCCCGGGAGCCGGATCATGACCGGGGCGCTCGCAACGATCCTACGGGCGGGGCTCGCCCGCCCGGGCAGCCGGGTGGACGAGGTCTCCGGTCCGGGGATCGCGGGGCCGGACCTCGACGCGCACGCGGATCTGGTCGCGGGCCTGCTGCGCGCGGCGGGCGTGCACCCGCACGAGGCTCGTGCATATGGGCATCGGCAACCGCCCCCTGGATCTCGGGACGCTGCTCGGCATCTGGCGGGCGGGGGCGGTCGCGGTGCCCGTGCACAGGGCCGCCGCGCCGCTCACCCGCGCGGCGGTCGAGCGGGCGACGCGCGCCCGTTTCCGGGTCGACGGGCTCACCCTGGACACGATCGCGGACGAGGCCCCGCCGGAGCGGCCTCTCCTCGACGGCGCCGCGCTCGTGGTCTTCACCTCCGGCAGCACCGGCGCGCCGAAGGGCGTGGTGCTCGGGCATGACGCCCTAGCGCGCAAGCTCGCGGTTCTCGACCGGCTGCTGGGGTTCCGCCCGGACGATGTGGTCGTAGTGCCGCTCCAGCTGACCTTCATCTTCGGGATCTGGGCGAGCCTCCTGGCGATCCGCTCCGGGGCGACCCTCGTCCTCGTCCCGAAATTCACCCCCGCGGCGCTCGCAGGCCTGCTCGCCGCGGAGGCGACCGTGCTCGCTGCGGTTCCGACGATGCTGCGGGCCCTGCTCGCCGACGGCGCCCCGGCGGCACCGCGCCTGCGCGCTTTGCTGACCGGCGGCGAGGCGCTCAGCCCGTCCCTGGCCCGGGCGGTCTGCGGGAGCTGGCCGGAGGCCGAGACTCGTCGACCTCTACGGCTCGACCGAGACCGGATCCTGCGATTTCTGCCACCGGCCGCGGGATCCCGCCACCGCGGGCTCCATCGGTGTCCCGACCGAGGGCGTGTCGTTCCGCATCGTCCGGGACGATGGCACGCCGGCCCCGCCGGGTGAGACCGGCGAGCTTCGGATCCGCACCGCGTGCGGCATGCTGGGCTACCTCGACAACACCGCGATGACCCAATCCGCCTTCGAGGCGGACCACTTCCGGACGGGCGATCTCGCGCGCCTGCGTCCGGACGGTCAGGTCGAGCTTGTCGGGCGCTCGAAGGAGATCATCGCGCGCGGCGGCAACAAGATCGCGCCCTTGGAGATCGAGAACGCCCTGTGCGCGCACCCGGAGGTCGCGGCGGCCCTGTGCGCCGGCGTGCCCGACGAGCGCCTCGGCGAGGCGATCCACGCGGTCGTCGTGCTGAAGCCCGGCCTCGCGCTGTCGGTGGACGAACTCAGGCGCTGGGTGTCGGCCCATCTCGAACGCTACAAGGTGCCGGACGTGATCGTCTTCAGCGACACGCTGCCCTCGGGCGCGACCGGCAAGGCCAGCCGGGCGATGGTCAGGACGCTCACGCTGGTCGGTGCCGATCCTTCGTCGGCCGGCCTGTAGCGCCCGCCGATGGGATCCGCGCCAGCGGCACGGCCATCATACCGATCGTGGCCCAATCAATGCTCGGAAAGCAGTCACAGCCACTCGTCGAAACGTCGTGTGACCCGTTTTCTGTCAAATGTGCCGCCGCGGCCTGCAACTTCTCGTGGTTATCCTGTTGACCGGTCTCGAAGTCGAAATTCGAAGCTTCCGCGTGAACTTAGTGACATCCGCCTCCGATGCGGGCATGGATTGCTGTATACTTATGATTGTGTGAGACAAAATCAGTTATTTACACAAGCTCTGTAGGCTCCAACAAATAAGAACCGTCTTTATTCGGGCAGGCGCACGGTGAATGCGCCAGGAGGGCTGCTCATGTTGATGCGTCTGCGTCGCAGAACTGAATCGGCGCGCCAGTGTGCCGACATTGCCGCTCCGGCTATCGCCCCTGGCGCCAATCTATCGATGCCGACGCTGAATGAGCGCGCGGAGCCGATCGTTGCGCAGATCGAACAGGACCTGCACACGCTCATCTCAGCCGTGCAGCAGAGCTCTGCCGAAGTCGGTCGTTCCGTCGTTCAGGCCAGCACGGCGCTCGCCGATATCGGCGCGCGCACCGCCGTGCTCGTCGGTGAGACCCAGACCGTCGATGGCACCGCCCATCTGCTGGCTCAAGCCGCTAGGGAACTGACGCAGGCTTCGACAAGCATCAGCGCCCAGATCCACACCGCCGCCGGTCTCTTGGAGCAGATCACCGGGGTGGTGAGCGCGGCGCAGGGCCAGATCGAGCATCTGCGCATCTCCTCGGGCGAGATTGGCACGGTCGTCAATGTCATCGCCGGGATCGCCAAACAGACCAACCTGCTGGCCCTCAACGCCATGATCGAGGCGAGCCGGGCCGGTGACCAGGGCCGCGGCTTCGCGGTGGTGGCCCAGGAGGTGAAGGAACTCGCCTCCCAGACCACACGTGCAACCGATCAGATCCGCGCCAGCATCGCCCGATTGCAGCAGGACGCGCTCGGCTCCGTTCGGACAGTCGGTGACGCGGCGAGCTTGGTCCAGCAGGTCGGACCGAAGTTCATCGAGGTCGTCGCAGCGGTGGAGGAGCAGAACGCTTCGACGGCCGAACTGAACCGCTCCGCCGAGGCCGTCGCGAACTTCGTCAGTCAAGTTGTGGGCAGCGCCACCGCCATTCGGGAGCAAGCGCAAGCCGCCTCTGCGGTCAGCGCGGCCACGGCGGCCTCGTCGACCTCCGTCGAGCGGCTACATGGGCGCACATTGGTTGTGCTGCGCAACAACGCACTCGGTGACCGCCGTCAGCATCCGCGCCTGCCGGTGGCCCTGACGGCGACGCTCCGCCAGGGTGGGCAGCGGTATACCGCTCGCACTGTCGACGTGAGCCGGGGCGGGTTCTTGGTGTCCGCCCCGCAGGATTTGCGCGCCAGCCTCGGTCTAGACCTCGACGTCGAGACGGCGGAACTCGGGTGTGTCACGGCGCGCGTCGTTGGTCTCAGTGGACTGGGATTGCACCTGCACATCCCGCGAGCGCCGGAGGGGTACGCGGCCAAGGTCGAGCAACTGACAGGATCGGTCAACGCGCAGAACGCCAGCCGCATCGCACGCGCGCAGGCTGCCGCCGCTGAGATCGGACAGGCCCTCGAAGGGGTTCTGGCGGACGGCCGGTTGAGCGAGGCGGCGCTGTTCGACACCTCGTATCAGCCCATCCTCGGCACCAATCCGCAACAGTATCTCACACCGGCCGTGCCGGTGCTGGAGGCGGTGCTCACGCCGATCCAGGAGAGCCTGCTCGGCTCGGATCCGCGCCTGACGTTCTGCGCGGCCATGGACCGGAATGCCTATCTCCCGGTTCACAACCGCCAGTACTCTCAGCCGCAGCGTCCGGGCGACGTGGCCTGGAACACGGCCCACAGCCGCAACCGGCGCATCTTCGACGATCGGGCCGGGCTGATGGCGGCGCGCAACACCGACCCGTTCCTGGTACAATCCTATGCCCGTGACATGGGCGACGGTCGGCTCGTGATGATGCAGGAAATCGACGTGCCAATCCGTCTGCGCGGCCGGCATTGGGGCGGGTTCCGGATGGCCTATGGCCACTGACTTGAACGTGCCGGACTTGCGCAGTGCTGCGTTCAGCGACCCGTTATCGCGGACCATCGCTGCGCGCCCTGCAAGTCTGCTTGCGCAAGTGGTTTGACCGCTGGGTAAGACGGTCCGCTTGTGGAGTTCTTTCGCAGGCGCATGATAGGGCACCAATTCAAATATCGGCTTCCTTCGGTTGATAGCGCGACGAAGGCTCGCCACGCTTCGCAGGCCTCAAGAGCGCGCACCACGCATGGTCTCGACGCCTCGGACGATGACCTGACTTGAGCGCCGGCTATGGCGTCCCGGACTGAGAAGACCCGAGCACGTTGACCCACAGTACAATGGTCCGGCCACGCGCGCTGGGATTGCCGAATCGGTGCGGCCGGCGGCTTTCGAAGCGGAAGCTATCCCCTTCCGAGAGCTGGAGCGTTCGCGCTTCGACGACGAGGGTCAGGCGTCCTTCCAGGACAACCCCTGCCTCCTCACCGTCGTGGCTGAACAGCTCGTCGCCCGTACTGGCGCCCGGCTTCAGGACCATGTGGAACAGGCTCATACCCTGGGTTCCGCCGGGCGGGGTCAGCAATTGCTTGGTGATGCCGGCCCGCCAGAGCTGAAGCTCCGGCCGATCCTTCTCGAACACCACGATCGGATCCGGATCAGGCTCGCTGAAGGCGGGCTCGAACAGGCCCCCAATCCCAATCTGCAGCGTATCGGCGAGGAGCGCGAGCACTTTGAGGGATGGCGAGGACAGGCCACGCTCGACTTGGCTGATGAAGCCGATCGACAAACCCGTACGGGATGCGATGGTCTCCAGCGAGAGGCCCCTTGCTCGTCTCAAGAGGCGAAGGCGCTGCCCGACGGCTCGGTCGACCGGGTCCGGGCCCGTGGTGTCGCCTTGGGGGATGCTCACCATCGCACCAAACTTGCCTCTCCTGCGCTCCTTCATGCACGTGAAAGCCGCTTGCGTCGAGCGCGCAAACATGCGGTATTCTTCATGTCGGTGAAATTTGGCCGCGGTTGGTGCCGAGCACTTTCGAGGCTCGGAACAGGAGGGGCATGATGATGAGACGGTCGGCAAGCCTGTGTCTGTCGTGGTCGCTTCTGCTCGGGATATTGGCGCTCCCGGTCAACGCCCAGCCCCTCAAGGTCGGCGCCACGCCCACCGGGCTGCCGTTCACCTTCCTCGACACCAAGACCAACACGATCCAGGGCGTGATGGTCGACCTCGTCAACGCGGTCGGCAAGGAGGCGGGCTTCACGGTCGCGGTGGAGCCGCTGCAATTCTCGACGCTGATCCCGGCGCTCACAGCCTCGAAGATCGACATCATCTCGGCGGCGATGTTCATCACGCCCCAGCGCAAGGAGGTCGTGGCCTTCTCGGCGCCGGTCTACAGCTACGGCGAGGGGCTGATCGTCCCGAAATCCGACACGAAGGACTACACGTCCTTCGCCGACCTGAAGGGTGAGACCGTGGGCGCCCAGGTCGGAACCGCCTTCGTCGAGCCGCTGAAGAAGTCCGGCCTGTTCGGCGAGGTGAAGATCTACGACACGATCCCCGACATCATCCGCGACGTGAATTCCGGCCGGCTGAAGGCCGGCTTCGCCGACGCGCCGATCCTCGCCTACTACGTCAAGCAGGGCGCGTTCCCCGGCGTCCGCGTGGTCGAGACCTTCAAGCCGACCGTCGTCGCCTCGGTGGGCCTCAGCGTGCGCAAGACCGACACCGAGTTGCTGGCCAAGATCGACGCGGCGCTCGCCAAGCTCAAGGCCGACGGGACGCTCCAGGCGATCCTCACCAAATGGGGCCTGCCGCCGTCGGCGGACCGGTCCTGAGCTTCATGCGCGAGTTCCTCGCCGACGCCCAGGACTACCTCCCGATCCTGCTCCAGGGCGTGCAGCTCACCGTCCTGATCACCTTGGCGTCGCTGGTGGTCTCGACCCTGCTTGGCCTGTTCTGGGCGGTGCTGCGGGTCTCCGGCATCGCCGTGCTGGCGGGTTTCAGCGCGGTGATGATCAACATCCTGCGCGGCATCCCGATCATCGTGCAGCTGTTCTACATCTACTTCGTGCTGCCGGATTTCGGCCTGTCGCTTACGGCCGTCCAGGCGGCGATCATCGGGCTCGGGATCGCCTACTCGGCCTATCAGGCCGAGAATTTCCGTGCCGGCATCGAGGCGGTGGATCGCGGGCAGGTCGAGGCCGCGCTCTCGATCGGCATGGGCTGGGGCATGACCATGCGGCGGGTGATCCTGCCGCAGGCGATCCGGATCGCGCTGCCGCCCTACGGCAACATCATGATCATGATGCTGAAGGACTCGTCGCAGGCCTCGACCATCACGGTCGCGGAGCTGGCCCTCCAGGGCAAGCTCATCGCCTCCTCGACCTTCAAGAACACCAGCGTCTACACGATGGTGGCGCTGATGTACCTGGCGCTCAGCCTGCCGCTGATCCTGCTGGTCCGCCACTTCGAGGCCAAGGGCCGGCATCGATGATCGTCCTGGAGCATGTGCGGAAGCATTACGGCGCGCTGGAAGTGATAAAGGGCGTCTCGGCCGAGGTCGCCAAGGGCGAGGTCGTCTGCGTCATCGGGCCGTCGGGATCCGGCAAGTCGACCCTGCTCCGCTGCATCAACGGTCTCGAAGCCTATGACGGCGGGGACATCCGCGTCGGCGGCCAGCGGGTCGACCGGGACAAGCGCAGCATCAAGGCGATCCGCACCCGAGTCTCCATGGTCTTCCAGCGCTTCAACCTGTTCGCCAACCGGACAGCCCTCGAGAATGTCGTGGAAGGACCGATCCACGTGAAGGGGAGCCCCGGCCCGAGGCCGAGGAGCGCGCCCGCGCCCTGCTCGCGCGGGTCGGCCTGTCGGGCAAGGAGCACGCAAGGCCGAACGAGCTTTCCGGCGGGCAGCAGCAGCGCGTCGCCATCGCACGGGCGCTCGCCATGCGCCCGGACGCGATCCTGTTCGACGAGCCGACCTCGGCGCTCGACCCCGAACTCGTCGGCGACGTGCTGCGGGTCATGCGCGGGCTGGCCGACGAGGGCATGACGATGATCGTCGTGACCCACGAGATCGGCTTCGCCCGGGAGGTCGCCGACCGCGTGCTGTTCCTCGACGGCGGCCGCCTCGTCGAGCAGGGCCCGGCCGCCGAGATCCTGAACCGTCCGCAGAACCCGCGCACCCAGGACTTCCTGCAGCGCGTGCTGCATCCACTCTAGGACACGCCGTGGCCGAACCGTTCCCGCTCGCCCCGTCGCTCTGGGCCACCACGGCGGCACCTGCGCCGGAGACGCCGCCGCTCGCCGAGTCCGGCCGTGCCGACGTGGTGATCGTCGGCGGCGGCTTCTGCGGTCTGTCCACCGCCCTGCACTTGGCCGAGCGCGGCATTCGGCCGGTCGTGCTGGAGGCGCGGGAGGTCGGCTTCGGCGGATCCGGGCGAAACGGCGGCCAAGTCATCCCGGGGTTGAAATACGACCCCGCCGACCTCGTCGCCCGGTTCGGGCGCGAGCGCGGCGCACGGCTCGCCGGTTTTGCCGGCGGCACCGCCGACACGGTGTTCGACCTGATCGCCAAGCACGAAATGGACGTGCCGCACCTGCGGAAGGGCTGGATCCAAGGCGCTCACACGGAAGCCGGGCTCGTCGAGGTCGAGCGGCGAGCGGCGCAATGGGCCGAGCTCGGCGCGCCGACCCGCGTCCTCGACAAGGCCGAGACCGACCGCCTGCTCGGGACCGAGCGCTATCTCGGCGGCTGGCTCGATGGCCGCGGCGGCGCCATCCAGCCGCTGAGCTACGCCCGCGGCCTCGCCCGGGCGGCTCTGAAGGCCGGCGCGGCGATCCACGGCGGGTCGCCGGTCACCGAACTCAGCCGGACGGGATCGGGCTGGACGGTCACGACAGGGCAGGGGTCCCGACTCACCACGGAGCGGGTCGTCCTGTGCACCAACGGCTACACGGGCGGGCTCTGGCCGAACCTTGCCCAGACGGTGATCGCGGCGAACTCCTTCCAGGTCGCCACGGTACCGCTCTCCGACAACCTGCGCCGCTCGATCCTGCCGGAGGGGCAGGTCTCCTCGGATACGCGCAAGCTGCTGCTCTACTTCCGCCTCGATCATACCGGCCGCCTGTTGATGGGCGGGCGCGGTCCGTTCCGAGAGCCGCGCAGCCCCCAGGACTGGGCACATCTCGAACGGATCGTCGGCAAGCTGTTCCCGCAGCTCGACGGTATCGCCTTCGACCATCGCTGGTGCGGGCGCGTGGCGATCACGCGGGACTACCTGCCCCATCTCCACGAGCCGGCGCCCGGTCTGCTCATCGATATCGGCTGCCAAGGCCGCGGCGTCGGCCTTCAGTCAGCGCTGGGACGGGCTATGGCCGCGTACATCGCCACCGGCGATGCCGACAGCCTTCCGCTGCCGCTGACGCCGGTCGCGCCGCTGCCGCTGCATGCCCTTCATCGCCTGTACGTCTCGGCGATCATCGCTTGGTATCGTTTGAGCGACGGCGGCGTTCGCTAGGACGACATGACAGCGAGACTCGAAGGCGAACAGCCAAGGTTGACCGGGTCGGAACCTTCGGTCGTCCGAATCTGCAGTCAGCCTGTGGCGACACCCTGGGGACGCTCGCCCTCGCGCTCGGCATCCTCACCGTCAGTGCGGTCGTGCAGCTGTGGCTTCCGACCCAGCGGGTCGGAAACCGTCTGCCCGCAGAAAGCCGCGAGCAGATCATCGCTCTTGTGCTGGCGCGCCGTCGTTGCATGCCGCCAGCGGTCCCAGATCATCTGACGACGGACACCGGACGAAAGAGCCCGAACGCATCAGGCTCAATCCGTCACACGATGTCGGAACCGAACATCTAGCGCGTGGTCCATTCTCCGTTGCGCACGGTGCGCAATTCGAGGCTCGACCGGAAGCTTCGTCTGGCCGTTCTCATCGAAGCTCGTATGGCCCATCGCGCCATCGTACTGCGTCTCGCGGATCGCCTTCGCGATCGCGGCCTTGTCCTTCGTTCCCACCTTCTTGAGCGCCGCGATAATGATGTTGGTCGCGTCGTAGGCGTTCTTCGTGTAGGTCGTCGCAGGCTCAGCGAACTTGGCCGCTTGGTAGTCCTGCATCAGCTTCGTAAGCTGCGGATTGTCCTTCTCCTTGACGATCCCGGCGATCGTGCCCTCGGCCGCGGGGCCCGCGATCTTGATGAAGTCAGGGTCGTAGAAGCCGTCGACGCCGATCATCGGAACGGTCATTCCGAGGCTCCGCCATCTGCTGGCGCACGAGACCCGCCTCCGTGACGACGCCGCCGAAATAGACAGCGTCGGGCGACAGGGCCTTGATCTTGGTCAGGAGAGCACGGAAGTCGGTTGTCCCGACCGGCGCCGCTTCGGTGGCGACGATCTTGCCGCCAGCGGCCGTGAAGAACTTCTCGAAGTTCTTGGTGTTGGCGGCTCCATAATCGCTCGTATCGGACACGATGGCGATGGATTTGCCGATCGTCTTGGCGGCCCAGGTGGCCAGGGGCTCGTTGGTGTTGACGAGGGACGGCGCCACCCGGGACACCATCGAGTTGTTGCGCTCGGTGATCTTCGGCGAGATCGCGCCCCAGACGACGAACGGCAGGCCGGCACGCTGGAAGACCGGGATGGTCGCGAGCGCGACACCGCTGTTCCAGTGCCCCGTGGCGGCCACGACGTGACTGTCGTTCGTCAGCTTGAGGGCGGCGGAGACTCCGGTTTGCGGGTTGGCGCCATCATCGAGGATGACGGGCTCGACCTTGAACGGCAGCCCCGATGCGTTGGCCTGATCGACCGCAAGTTGGAAGCCGTTCCGCGCGGAGAGCCCCTGCTGGGCATTTCCCCCGCTCAGGGGGCCGATGAAGCCGATCTTCACCGTCTCCTGCGCCGCTGCAACCGTCGCGCCGCCGGCCAGGATTGCGGCGGCTATCAGCGTGCGGAGGGCACCAAGCGAGCGGCCTGGAACCGTCAAACCAAAACGCATTGTCCTCTCCTCGCAGGTGCCCGCGGCGGGCTCGGTGGTTCCGGGCGTTCAGCCCCGCACCGCTTGCTGAAGCATCCGTCCACCGAAAACCAAGGCAAATCGGATCTTTGGAAGCCAGGCCGTTTTTTTCCGAAGCAGCGGCAACCCCGCCCTTTCCGGTCCGGCGAAGCTGAGCTTTTGAAAATATGAGCCCTGTCCGGCCTCGCCCCGGTCTACCGTCCGTGTAACAGCCTTTCGCATCATGCCTGCCGCGCCGTCGGACCAAGATGTCGTGTCGGCGCGGATGACACCCGATGACCGGGCGTCTTGTGAGTACTCTCAAACGCCCGGCGCACGCGAAGCTGGCTGCACGTTGCACGAGGGGGACATGGCCGCGCAGATCGCACAGCAGCTTCTCAACCTGATCACGCTCGGCTCGATCTACGCGCTCATCGCCGTCGGCTTCAGCCTGCTGTTCGGGGTCCTCAACATCATTCACTTCTCGCACGCAGACGTCGCGCTGACGGCGCCGTTTTTCGCCCTGGCGCTCGTGCCGGCCCTGACCGCCTTCCTCGGCGGCGCATCGTTCCAGGCCGGGTACGCGGTGGCGATGATCCTCGCTATCGCGGCGACCGGCCTTCTCGGCAGCATTCTCTACACCCTCGTCATCAAACGATTCAGGAACGCGCCCGCGATGATGGCGCTCGTCGCAACGGTCGCCCTGGGGATCGTGTTGCGCGAGCTGATCCGGCACCTGTTCCCGAACGGCTCGAACCCTCACGCCATCCCGCGTCTGGTGCCGGGCAGTGTCGCGTTGCTGGGGACGACGGTGCCGCTGTTCAACCTCGTGGCGATCGCGGTGTCGGTTCTGTGCGTCGGCTCGCTCTTCTTCATCCTCGCGAAGACGCGGCTCGGCCTGCACATCAAGGCGGTCTCGCAGGACCGCGACGCGGCGCGTCTGATGGCGATTTCACCGGAGCGCATCTTCCGCCTGACATTCTTCATCGCCTCCGCCATCGGCGCGGTCGGCGGCCTCTTCTTCTCGGGATATGCCGGCATCGTCCGCTTCGATTTCAGCATCGATATCGGGCTCATCGGCTTCTCGGCGGCGGTCGCGGGCGGACTCGGCTCCATGCCGGGCGCCATCATCGGGAGCCTGCTGATCGCCGGCATCGACACCTTGGTGCAGGCGACGTTGCCGAACGGTGCATCCTACCGGCTGGTCTTCGTCTTCCTGCTCGTGATCGCCGTGCTGGTCTTCCGTCCGAGCGGTCTTCTGGGTCGCACGGTCGTCGAGAAGGTCTGAGACGATGTTGGCATCGAACCCGTCCCGTCCCGCACTCGCGGCGCCCCGGGCGATCGCGCTCGTCGCCGCGACCGAGGTCGCGGGCGCGCTGTTCCTGCGGCAGTTCCTGCTGGTCGAGGACTGGCGGCTCGTCGTCGCGCTGCTGATCCTGTTCGGCGCCGGACTCGTCGCGATGCAGCGCAGGCCCGCTCTCGAGGCGCGGCTCGAGGACGCCTTCGCCGATCAGGGCCGCTTCGCCGCGGGACTCGGCGTCGTCATCGTCCTCGCATTCCCATTCGTCCTTGAGAAGAGCACCTACGCGCTGCACCTGCTCGTGATCGGGCAGCTCTATGCCGTGCTCGCCCTCGCGCTCAACTTCCAACTCGGTAGCGCGAACATCCCGAATTTCGCGACTGGCGCCTCCTACGGGATCGGAGCTTACGCCTCCGCACTGCTCGCCCTGAACTGGGACGTCAGCTTCTGGCTCGCGCTGCCCGCCGCGGCGGTCGTCGCCACCATCTTCGGCTTCCTGCTCGGCGTGCCGTCCATGCGCACGCGGGACAGCTATCTCGCCCTGGTCACGATCGCCTTCGGCGTCGTCATCAACCAGCTCCTCAACAACTTCGAATTCACGGGCGGCCCGAACGGCCTCGTGGGTATTCCGGTGCCGGAACTGTTCGGGCACTCCTTCGCGTCGCCGCTCGTCGTCTTCGGCTACGACCTGCCGTCCCAGGCAAACTTCTACTATCTCTCGGCGCTGCTCGTCGGGATCGCCATCGTATTCGCGCGGCGCGTTCACGATTCGCGGGTCGGCTTGGCCTGGAACGCGCTCCGGGCGGACGAGGCTCGCCGCACGCTGCCAGGGCATCAACCCGACATGGTACAAGGTCCTGGCTTTCGCCGTCGACGCGTTCCTCGCCGGTTTCGCCGGCACCATCTACGCCTTCTACGTCGGCTTCATCTCGCCCGATAACTTCACCTTCCTGGTGTCGGTGACGATCATGACGATGGTCATCGCCGGCGGGATGGACAACACGCTCGGCGTCATCGTCGGCGCCTTCCTGCTCACGTTCCTGCCGGAAAAGCTGCGTGCCTTCTCCGACTACCGCATCCTGTTCTTCGGTGTCACGGTGATCGCCTTCCTGATGATCCGCCCTCAGGGGCTCTTCCCGCAGCGCCTGCGCCGGTACGGGGCCTGACGATGCGCGCACCTGTCCTCCTGGAGGGTCGGGGCCTCACCATGCGTTTCGGCGGCCTCGTCGCGATGGCGGAGGTCGATTTCAGCCTGCGCACGGGTGAGATCCTCGGCATCATCGGCCCGAACGGCGCCGGGAAGTCGACGCTGCTGAACATCGTCACCGGCCTCTACAAGCCATCCTCCGGCGAGGTTCGGCTCGAGGGCACGCGGATCGATGGCCTACCCGCCCACCGGATCGTCGCGAAGGGGATTGCCCGCACCTTTCAGTCCAGCCGCCTGTTCGGCGACCTGTCGGTGCTCGACAATGTCGTCATCGGCGGACACGCGCACATGAAATGCGGCCTGCTCGACGCCATCCTGCGCCGGGGGCGCGCCCAGGCAGAGCTGCGGGCCGCGGCCGAGCGCGCTGCCGCTCTCCTCAAGGCGGTCTCGCGCGACCTCTACGAGCAGCGCTACCGCCCCGCCGCGGAACTGCCGCAGGCCGACCGGCGGCGGCTCGAGATCGCCCGGGCCCTGGCGAGCGAACCGAAGGTTCTGCTGCTCGACGAGCCCTCGTCCGGCATGGACGACGCTGACACCGACGCGCTGATGGCCGACATCCGCGCGATCTGTGCAAAGCGCCCCGGCTTGGCGCTGATGATCATCGAGCATGACATGCGCCTCGTCGCCTCCTTGCCCGACCGCGTGCTGGTGCTCGATTACGGGCAGAAGCTCGCCGAAGGTCCCTACGAGGAGGTGCGCCTGATCCCGCGCGTGCAGGAAGCCTATCTCGGCAGAAAGGCGGCCCAGCATGCTCGCTCTTGAGGGCGTCGACACGAACTATGGCGCCGTGCCAATGCTGCGCGACGTCTCCTTCCGGGTCGCGGAGGGTGAGCCTCGTCTGCATCCTGGGTCCCAACGGCGCGGGCAAGACCACGACCTTCCGCGCCCTGTCGGGCCTTCTGCCCCTGGCACGTGGCCGCGTCACGATGATGGGGCAGGACATCGCCGCGCTGCGCACGGAAGCGCTCAGCGGTCTGGGCGTCGGCTTCGTGCCGGAGGGGCGACGCCTCTTCGCCGACATCTCGGTGCGCGACAACATCCGCCTGGGCTTCGAGGCGCAGCGCGGGGGCGCCGACTTCCCGGCGCGGCTCGACGAGATGCTGGAGCTGTTCCCGCGCGTCCGCGAGCGCATCGGGCAGCGGGCCGGCACGCTCTCGGGCGGCGAGCAGGCGATGGTCGCCCTGGCCCGTGCCCTCGTCGGCAAGCCCAAGCTCGTCGTCATGGACGAGCCTTCGCTCGGCCTGTCACCGAAGCTGATCGACGAATATTTCGACACGGTCGCCGAGGTCAACAGGCGGGGAACGACCGTCCTGCTCATCGAACAGAGCGCGGAGACCGCACTCTCGATCGCTCATCGCGGCGTCATGCTGGTGAAGGGCCGCGTCGTCGCGACGGGCACGGCGCGCGAGCTCCTCGACAACGATGCCGTGCGGCATCTCTACCTTTGAATCCGGGCGTGGCGTCCGGCGTGACGACAGATCAGCCGAGAGAGTGAGGCCATGGACACCCTGACGCTGCTCGACAAGCTGGTCGCATTTGAGACGGTGAGCCGGGACCCGAACCGACCCCTGATCGACTTCGTCCGCGATCTCCTCACGCGGCACGGCATCGCGCACGAACTCGTCGAGTCGGAAGGGGAGACAAGGCCAACCTCTTCGCCACGATCGGCCCGGCGGATCAGCCCGGCGTCATGCTGTCGGGACATACCGACGTCGTACCCGTCACCGGCCAAGCCTGGACGGGCAATCCTTTCCGGTTGCGTGTCGAGGCGGGGCGCGCCTACGGCCGCGGTACCGCCGACATGAAGGGCTTCGTTGCCGCGGCGCTCGCCCTCGCGATCCGGGCCTCGGACCGGGAGCTTGCCGTCCCGCTGCACCTTGCCTTCAGCCACGATGAGGAGATCGGCTGCGTCGGCGTCCGCTCCCTGATCGACCGGCTCGCCGGGCGCGGGGTCAGGCCGCACCTCACCATCGTGGGCGAGCCGACCGGGATGCGGATCGCCACCGGCCACAAGGGTAAGCTCGCCGCCCGGGCGACCTGCTGCGGCGTCGGCGGCCACTCGGCGCTGGCACCGAAGGCTCTCAACGCGATCCACCTCGCCTGCGACTTCGTCGGCGCCCTGCGCGCCCGCCAAGATGCGCTGGCGGAGAGCGGTGCCAGGGATCCGGACTACGACGTGCCCTACACCACCATCCATGTCGGACTGATCGGCGGCGGCACGGCACTCAACATCGTGCCGAGCCAGTGCACGGTCGATTTCGAGATCCGGAACGTGGCGGCCGACGACGCCGATGCGATCCTCGGCCAGATCATGGAGGCCGGGGAGGCGATCGCGGCGCAGCGGCGCGAGCGCTTCCCGGAGGCCGGCATCGTCATCGAGCCGCAGAACGCCTATCCGGGCCTGTCGACGCCCTCGGACTCTGAAGCGGTTGCCTTCCTGGCCGAGCTGGTGGGATCCAGCCAGACCCACAAGGTGGCCTTCGGGACGGAAGGCGGGTTGTTCGCCAGCCGCCTCGGCACGCCGACCGTCATCTGCGGCCCAGGCTCCATGGAGCAGGGCCACAAGCCCGACGAGTTTGTGACACTCGCGCAGCTCGCGGCTTGCGACGCGATGATGGATCGCCTCCTCGATCGGCTGGTGACCTGAGCGCACGTCCTTCGGCCATTGCTGCCACCCGGCGGTGTCGCGGCATTTCGGGAAAACCGAATCATTGCCCACCCGAAACGTAATGGTCTCTCCGCTGTCCGAAAGATAACGTGACGATGAAAGTCGCTCTGCATCCAATATTGGAAGGGCTCACGATGCCTGTCGAGACGGTTGATACCCTGGTCGTCGGCGCCGGCCAGGCGGGCATTGCGATGAGCGAGCATCTGAGCCGGTGCGGCCTCCCGCATCTCGTCCTCGAACGGCACCGGATCGCCGAGCGCTGGCGCACCGCGCGCTGGGACTCGTTGGTGGCAAACGGTCCCGCTTGGCACGATCGCTTCCCGGGACTGGAATTTCCGGATGCGAGCCCGGACGCCTTCGTCGCCAAGGAGAAGGTGGCGGAATACTTCGAGTTGTACGCGCAACGCATCGCGGCGCCGATCCGCTGCGGCGTGGAGGTTCGGAAGGTCAGCAAGCTCGCGCGGCGACCCGGTTTCCAGGTCGAGACGTCTGACGGCGTGATCGAGGCGCTCAGCGTGGTGGCGGCGACGGGTCCTTTCCAGAACCCGGTCATCCCGCCGCTCGTGCCCGAGATGCCGGGTCTGGCGCAAATCCACTCCAGTGCCTACCGCAATCCCGCCGAACTGGCCGCGGGCGCCGTGCTGGTCGTCGGCGCGGGTTCCTCGGGTGCACAGATCGCGGACGAACTCCTGCGCGCGGGCAGGAAGGTCTACCTCTCGGTCGGGCCGCATGATCGTCCGCCGCGATCCTACCGCGGGCGCGACTTCTGCTGGTGGCTCGGCGTGCTGGGCAAGTGGGACGCCGCGACGCCCGGTGCCGGCGCGGAACATGTCACCATCGCGGTCAGCGGCGCGCACGGTGGCCAGACCGTCGATTTCCGCCGCCTCGCCGCGCAAGGGATGATCCTCGTCGGCCGCACGGAAGCCTTCAATGGTGGGATGCTGACCTTCGCGCCGGATCTTGCGGACAATCTCGCGCGCGGCGACGCGAACTACCTGTCGGTTCTGGACGAGGCCGATGCTTACCTTGTCCGCAATGGCCTCGACCTGCCGGAGGATCCCGAAGCCCGGGTGGTCGTGCCCGATTCGTCCTGCATAACCGACCCGATCCTCAGCCTCGATTTGGCCGAGGCCGGGATCACCACGATCCTCTGGGCGACGGGTTTTGCCTCCGACTATGGCTGGCTGGCCGTCGACGCGTTCGACGAGACGGGCAGGCCGAAGCACCAGCGCGGGGTCTCGGCCGAGGCGGGCATTTACTTCCTGGGCCTGCCCTGGCAGTCGCGGCGGGGTTCCAGCTTCATCTGGGGCGTGTGGCACGACGCGGCCTACCTCGCCGACCACATAGCCACGCAGCGCCGGTATCTCGCATATCACGCGGCCGCAGGGCGCGAGGAAGCCGCCTGATACGCTGGGCGTGGGCCGCGGTCGGTTCAGCCCAATCCGAAGCGGTCCGCCCGAAATCCGATCCCCCCGTCGCCGGAGACACAGATGGTTCACACGCGCATTCGCCCGTTCAACACGAAGGACACTTATCCGGAGCAGAAGCTCGACAACGACCTGTGCCAGGCAGTCGTTACGCGCGGCGGACGGACCGTCTACCTGCGCGGTCAATGTCCGCAGGATCTCGATACGGCCAAGAACATCTCCAGCCACGACCCCGTTGAGCAGACCCACAAGGTGATGCAGAACATCCGCCAGCTCATTGAGGAGTGCGGGGGCACGATGGAGCATCTCGTCAAGGTCGTGGTCTACATCACCGACGTCCGCCATCGCGAAGCCGTCTATCGCACCATGGGCGAGTACATCCGCGGTGTGCATCCGGTCTCGACGGGTCTGGTCGTCCAGGCTTTGGCGCGGCCGGAATGGCTGGTCGAGATCGACGGCACGGCCGTCATTCCGGGCGACGCGGCATGACGTTCTCGATCGCAGCGCGCTGCGCCGAAACAGGGATGTTCGGCGTGGCGGTGTCCTCATCCTCCCCCGCCGTCGCGGCCCGCTGTGCCCATGCGCGCGCCGGCATCGGCGCCGTCGCCAGCCAGAATGTTACCGACCCCGCCCTCGGAACCCGCGCTCTCGATCTGCTCAAGCTCGGTGCCAGCGCCGAACAGGTGATCGGGGTCCTGCGCAAGTCGGCCCCCTTCATGGAGTTCCGTCAGATTCTGGTGGTGGACGCGGACGGCGGATCGGCCATCCATTCCGGGCCGAGAGCGCTGGGCCTCTGGGCCGAAGCGCGCGCGGCCAACGTGGCCTGCGGGGTAATCTCCTGGCCGATCCGGGCGTGCCCCAGGCGATGGTGGACGCCTTCGGGCGCGCGCAAGGGCATCTCGGTGATCGCCTGATCCGGGCGATGCAGGCCGCGCTGGCGGCCGGCGGCGAGGCCGGTCCCGTGCACTCGGCTGGGATGATGCTCGTGCGCGAGGTGTCGTGGCCCGTGGCGGATCTCAGGATCGACTGGTCCGAGGATTGCCCGATCGCGGGGCTGGCCTCGCTCTGGGCGCGTTACAAGCCCCAGTTGGAGGACTACGTGACCCGGGCTCGCGATCCCTCTGCTGCGCCGAGCTACGGCGTGCCCGGAGACCTGTAGGCCGCATCTCCGGCCCGGCGCGCTCTGCCGCAAGGCCGGGCGCGCTGCTACCGTGCAGCTGGGCCGCATGATAAGAGCCGCCATGCGGTTCACGTTGCGACAGCTCGAATATTTCATCGCTGCCGGTGAGACCGGAAGCATCACGCTCGCGTCAGAACGGATACACATTTCCCCACCCTCTATCTCCACGGCGATCTCGCATTTGGAGAAGGAGCTGAACGCGCAGCTGTTCGTTCGCCACCACGCGCAGGGTCTGTCGCTCACCTCCGCAGGACGCACGCTGCTCAGCGAGGCGAAGCGCGTCATCGCACAGGCCGAGGGGCTGTACACGGTCGCCTCGCAGACCAGCCTGACGGTGCGCGGCTCGCTCTCGGTGGGCTGTATGGTAACGCTCGCCCCGATGCTGGTGCCGGAACTGAGCCAGTCCTTCACGGCGGCGTTCCCGGCCGTGCAGGTGAGCCACGTCGAGGGACATCAGGAAGACCTGCTCGAAGGTCTGCGGCGCTGCGAGACCGACATCGCCCTGATCTACGATCTGCGACTGGCGGACGACATCGCCTTCCATCCCCTGGTGAGCCTGCCGCCCTACGCTGTCGTCTCCGACATGCATCGGCTTGCAGGGCAGGCGGCGGTCACGCTGGCGGAGCTGGCAGACGAGGCCTTGGTCCTGCTCGATCTGCCCTTGAGCCGCGAGTACTTCTTGGCCCTCTTCATGAATGAGGGGCTCGTACCGCGCATCGCCGCGCGGTCGGCGCATCAGGAGGTCGTCCGGACGATGGTGGCGAACGGGTTCGGCTACGCGCTCTTCAACGCGCGACCGAAATCGAGCCAAGCTCTCGACGGGCGCGGGCTGACCACCGTTCGGATCGCAGGCGAGCATCACCCCATGACGATCGGCGTCGCCACGCTTCGCGAATTGCAGATGTCTCGGCTGGTCGAAGCCTTCCACGCTCACTGCCGGGCCCACATCTCCCGCTCGTACATCCCCGGCATGGTCGCGCCAATCGACGTCGAGAGAGTCCGCGTTGACTGATTTATCCCAGTTCATTGAGCGATTTGCGTGGGCGGAAGTTTTGACAAGCGCGGAGTCAGTATCGCCTCCTGAGGGGCGGTAATTTCTTCGACGCACGAGCGAATTCAAGCGCACGTGATCTGGGCGCCTTGAGGCTCCTCACGGAGCTCCCGATCACCGGGAGTCCTGCTTCTGGACGCGACGGTTCAACGGGAGTTTCGTGAGAGGCTCTTGCTCAGACGACAGCCTGAACCGCCAGCGGCATGGGCAAGACAGCCGCCGACGCGGACCACTCGGGGACGCCCGAGCGGGAGGCTCTCGGGATGCGGAGCGTCGCCCTCGTGTTCGCCACGATCGTGGCAGGCATCGCGAGCTTCTACGCGGGCCTCGCGGTGCTCTGAGGTTTGCTGATCGGGGCTGGTTGGCTGGGACTGGGCCGAGATGTCGGGGGCCTGGTGCGCACGCCGATGATCGTGGCCTTCTCGACGGCGCGCAGCGCGGCCGCCTTCCTACGCACCGGGGAGGTGCTGGAACGCTTCGGCGTGCGCCCGCGCGTGACGGGCTTCATCCGGTCGCGCTTGATTTCCGAAGACGCGCTGTGCAGGCGCACGGCGCATCAAGTCTAGGATCGGGGACCATGCACATGAATGGACCGCCATCCAGAGTAAGGCACGATGACCGAGAGGTGCGTGATGCCGCAGATCCTGGGGGGGCGCTGAAGTGTGCTTCCGCCATTGGCGCCCAGCTATTGGGTTGTTTTCGCACGACCTGAGGTCTGCGCCACCATTCAGGTAGCCGACAGAAACAGGTGCGTAGGCTGCGATACCCTGGGTTGAGGGCCGGGCGCGTCATCGAAGCGTTCGGACAGCACTCCGAGATGGCCGCACGTGCGGCCTCCCGTCGGGTCACGGCAAGGAGAGTTCTGATGGACAAGACAATCGCTGGCGTGGTCGGTGCCGTGACAGCCCTGGCTGCGGCTGGGCCGGCTCAGGCCGCAGTTTCAACCCCGCGAACCTGGATTCGGTGATGCAGGTCTCGTCCTACGCCGATCTGGTCAAACCGATCCCGAACGCGGTCGAACTGCTCAAGGCTGCGGATGCCCGTGCCGCGGAGGCTCGGGACGAGGGCCTGATCCAGAAGGCGCAGTTCTATTACCACCATCACCATCACCACCATCATCACGGCTATTGGCGCCGCTTCTACCATCATCACCACCACCATCATCACGGCTATTGGGGGCCGTTCTACCATCATCACCACCATCATCATCACAACTACTACTATGGCGATGGTTGGTAGGAGACGAGGTGGCCTGGGGTGTCGAGCGCGCCACGACCGACACCCGCGGATGCTGTCTCGGTCCGAAGCCGGAGCCACGGCTGTGCCGACTGGGTGCTGGGCGGCGGGCTGAACGGCGGCCGTATCGCCGCGCAGGTCCGCTTGGGCGAGACGAGCCTGTTCCAGGACTGCGACCACCCGTACTGACCGACTGTCGAGCGATGCTCGCCGGTCTGTTCGGCCGGCTCATTGGTCTCGGGCCAATGCGCGCGGAACACGTCTGGTTCAATCCGCAGTGCGCAGTCGCGGCCGGTGCGGTCCTCCAGCCCGGAGACGAAGCGTCCGCGCCATCATCTCACGTTCTCCGAAGGCGCAAAGTGACGCCCAGGACCCCAAGGGCCCCGGGCGACAGAAGTCAGTGGGCTCGCGCCAGGGGCGGCGTGCTGGCCGGCAGGCGGTGAGGCCCTGTGGCCTGCTCGTAAGCGTAGGCGAGGCCTAGGAGGTGCCCCTCGTCAAAGGGACGACCGAGAAGGTCCATGCCAACGGGGACACCCAGCGGCGCCGTTCCCGTCGGAGCCGAGAACCCAGCCGGGACATCGATGGCCGGGTAACCGGTCAGGCCCGCGATGATGCCGTTGCGGTCGGCCTGGTTCAGCTCGGTCGTCGGCACCACCAGTCGCTTCTGAAGGGGGTAGGCCAATGCGTCGAGCTTGTTCTCGTTGAACACCGCCGCGAGGTGATCCTTGAACGCTGCGATACGCTGCAGGCGGGCCTTGTACTCCGGCTCGTTCATGCCGTCCTCGCGCGCCTGCGCGGCGAGCAGGAATTTCTCCAGGGCCGGCTTGCTGTACTTGCCGGAGGCGATGATGCCGGCCAAGTCCTTGTGTGGAGGGTTGGGCACCGACGCCAGATAGGCGTTCATGAGCGCCTTGAACTCGTAGGTTTGGACGTCGTTCTCCGCACCCAGCCTGTCAGCCTCAAGGGCAGGATCGTCGATATCGACGAGGACGGCGCCGGCTGCACGAAGCCGGTCGAGGGCGCCCTGCATGACTCGGTTCACCTCGGCATGCTCCGGCTTTGTGCCGAACAGGACCTTCACCACGCCGATGCGGGCGCCCTTGAGGGGGCGGACCTGAGGTCAGCCGTGTAGTCTCCCTTCACCTTGTCCGGGTCGGCCATGACCTGCAGCATGGCCGCTGCATCGGCGACAGTGCGCGTGATGGGGCCGATGGCGTCCTGCGTCTTGGAGACCGGCATGATGCCGTCGAGGCTGATGAGACCTTGGGAGGTGCGCAGGCCGACGAGGTTGTTGGCCGAAGCCGGCGAGCGAATGGAGTTCACTGTGTCACTGCCGGTGCCGGCCAGCGCCATGCCGCTCGCGACCGCTGCTCCGGTACCGCCGCTGGAGCCGCCGGGCGTCCGAGTGAGATCGTAGGGGTTGAGCACCTGTCCACCGAGCGAGCTGATCGAGGTACCGCCCAGGGCGAACTCTTGCATGTTCGCCTTCGCCAGGATGATGGCGCCGGCCTTGCGCAACCGGGCGATGACCGGGGCGTCCTCTGTCGGCTGCGCGCCCTCCAGCGAGGCAGAGCCGCCTGTCGTGGGCATCTCGGCCGTGTTGTAGTTGTCCTTCAGCACCAGCGGCGCGCAGGCCAGCGGGCGTGAGGCGAATTCGCCGCGCGCCTGATCGATGGCGTCGGCCTGCTTGAGGGCGTTTCGGTTGATGGCGCGGATGGCGTCGATCTTCGGGCCGGCCTGATCGTAGGCGGCAATTCGGTCGAGGTAGGCCTGGACGAGGCCGCGGCAGGTGATCTGGCCAGCGGCGAGTGCCTTGTGGACTTCGGCGATCGTCGCCGTTTCGGCAGCGAAGCGGTCCTGAGCTTGAGCGGATATCCCGAGGGAGGCGAGGATCGCGGCCGCGAGCGCAGCAGTGGCCTTGGACATGAACAAGCCTGAACGAGAGGGGGCTATCCCTTTGGACGGCTTGGCCGGCTCGGGCAAGCACCTTGCTTCGGCGCCACCCTTCCTAAGCCGCGGCGATCCGAGACCAGTGGTAAGCGTTATGGATAACGTGGTTTCGCAGCGTGGCTCCTTGAGCCGGACGGCCGGCCGCTGAACGGGACTGGCCCGGCCGGCTGGTTTCGAACCGGGCTGATTGAGAGGATCGGCCAGGACCACAGGAGCTGGCGATGAGGCGAGGACAGCGCCCGAGCGCGGCGCAGGTGGTCCCGACGCTGCGCCAGATCGCGGTGCAACACAGCTAGGGCAAGAGTATCGCCGATGCTTCGCACAGGACGTGGAGGTTTCCGAGCCGCTGAGGAACGAGTGCCTGAAGCAGGAGATCCGCTACTCGCCTGTAGAGACACAGGTTGTGATCGCCACTTGGCAAAACACCTCCAACCGCGTGCCGCCCCACTCATCGCTGGGTGACCTTCCGCGCCCGCCATATTCCCGGATCCGGCCTTCCGGCGACCGAAGGCAGCGGCTATGCCGTCGTTCCTCACCCGGCCCGGTTCGAATGGCCGGCAAGGTCACGCTGTTCGGTGCGGCGTCAACTTTATTCGGCTCCTGAACGGGCAAGATGACAGCCTGACAATTGCAGTGTTTCCGGCGGCAAGTCAGCCAAACTGGAACCTGTGCCAATGTCGGACGAATCCATCCCGTTCTGGAGGCTCCTTGTGTCGGCTGAAGAGCAGCTTCAGTGGGGCCTCAACCCCGAGACCATGGAGGATATGGCGCGCGCGCTCGCGAGCCGGCATCCGGGCAGCGCACTGGCCGAGTGCCTGATGGCACGAGCTGCCTATGTCAGGGCGATGAGCAGCCGCATGCCGGGTCACAGCACCTCCGTCGTGAGCGCGCTCCCTCATCTCCTCTGACCGTGGTCACATACTGCCGCTCAGTTCTGTCCGCTCGGCATCCAGCGCGACATGAAACGGGGCGGCCGGACGAGATTGGTCCCGTCCTGTGCCGATTGCTCATCATCCGGCAGCAGCGACGCGATCAACCGCAGCAGGTCGTCTCTCTCCTCGCCCTGGAACAGCACGAGAAAAGATCCGAGCTCCAGCTCGATCTCCGGGCTATCGTCCCCGGGACGATGCAGGACATAAGGTTGGCCGGTTTTCAGATCTCGCGTCAGTGCATGACGGTCGCCGAGCGGTCCAACGTGAAACTCTCTTGTGACCCGCGGCGCTTGCTCAATTATGGCGTACTCATGAACGCATCGAAAACTGTCAATCGGTTGCACATGAAGCATTGTATTGTGCATTAACATGCAACAGCGCCATGGAGTTCCGGAGCGCGCAGGCGGTGACAGTGTAGAGCGCCTTCGGCCGGATCCATGAGCGGGCACTGGAGAACGCGCAGAGCGCGATCACTCAATCAGGCCTCTGACGACGGCCAACAGCGCGGTGGCGTGGGTAGCACTGAAACGACGACACTATCATGCGCCGAGATGCCCAACCAGGATCAGGCCGAACCCGCACGCCGCAAGCCCGAGAACTGCCGTCAGCTGCTGTAATGGAGGAAGCTCGTAGTGGCGCAGGAGCATAAGCCCTGAAGCGCCAAGGCAAGCTCCCGCTGCGATATGGCAGGCGATGAACAAGAGGAGCATTCCGGCAGGATATCCCCGAGACGGCGGTGTCGAGACTGCGGGTTGGTGAACTCGCATCCGTCGGCGGTGCCCGCGGTCGCCCCAGTGGCCGCCAAGGACGGAAGGACGTGATCTGTTGGAACCAGAGGCTCATCAGCCATCTTGTTGCATAGCCCCGAAGTGCTTCGGAGAGGGAGAGCTATGCTAGTCTTTGCCCTTCTATTTGCCGCCTTGGCCGTTGTCGGCGCGCTCGTCGGACTTGGTCAGCTCGGCCATCCGATCTACGCCCAGTCGCTCCAGAGCTATGGCTGGGGCTTGACCATGAATGCCCTCGCGCTGGCTGTTTTCTTCATGCTCGTGGGTCGAGGCCGGCTGCGGCATTGAAGCGTGGCCAAGGAGCGGCACGTCAGATCGAGCGCCGCGCCTTTAGCGCCTCTTCCACGAGGCGGAGATGAGATCAGCCTTTGCTGAGCCGCCTGTGGTTCGCCTGCACCTTCTTCCGGTAGCTGCGGACGACCTTGTGCGGCGCGCCACCCGTCGCCAGCGTCGCCGCGGCGTTGCCGGCAGCCAAGACCTTCTCGGTGACCATCCGCTGCGCTTCCCTGCGCGCCTTGGGACCACCGACCATCAGCATCGCGATCCGCTCGCCAATGACCATCTGCGCCTCGACGCCGAGCATCGCGAGGTCTGTGCCCATCGCGAGCCACGATGCGGGCCCCAGACTCTTTCTGCGACGTGCCCTCATATTGCTCCCTTCCTCGCTGACGGGACCGGCGCGACGGTCAGGCCGCTTCCTTTCTCGTGACGATGAGCGCCCAGATCGTCGCGGGGATCCAGCCGATGATCGTCAGGTGCAGGATGATGCAGAGGATGCCCTGAAACACCTTCCCCCGCAAAAACATAGCTAACCACGGCGCGAGGAAGCAGATGAGGATCATGATCATGGGTCGGACGGCTCCTTCACGAGCGACGTAGTTGCCGACTTGATTTCGGGTAGTCCTTTGCGTTTCGCCCCATTCGCGAGGCGCGGGACAGGTCAGTGTCGGACTCTTGGGGTGGCGCCAGCGAAAGTCGCGACGTCATCTCCCGTTGCAAAGCGGACCCCCGGCGGATCTTGCCGGGACTCTCACAGCCTGAGACATGACCATGGGCGACGTGATCACCGTCACCCCGCGTCTGAAACCGGACGTTCCGGAAGCCTTGGGTCCGCTGTCCGGAGCCGGTCGACGCGCCAGCCTGGAGGAGGTTGCCCAGGCCGCCCTCGACGTTGCGGATCGCATCGTCGCCGGGCTCTACCGCCCCAACGGAGACCCGAGCCTGAATGGTGGCGGAGCCGACGAGCCGTCCTTGGCAGCCGCCGAGAAGGACATCGGCAGCCCGATTGTCTGGATGTGCGAAGGCGACCGAGGCGGCGAGGTGGAGACACCAGAGGCCCGGCTGCCGGCGGTGATCCTGCCACGCGTGCCCTGCCGTGGGGCAGTGCCGGCAAGGTCGCTTCGGCCGCAGGGCTGGCGGTCCTCACGCCAGTGGCGGGGCGGAAATGAGATCAGCCGTCCAGCAGCCTACGGTTTGATCTTAACAGATCGTTCCGGATCTTGTTGCGATACTCGGGAAGTCGGTCGGTCGGGCCGAAGATTGTGTTTTCGCGCGGGTGCCTGGAGCGATGGAACGGTTCTGGATGTCCGGGCTCGCATCGGTGCTCCCGGTCTTCAACCTCACCGATGCCGTGCTGGAGGCATTTGACCACGACGGGGCGGCGCTGTGCCTCGCGGACGAGAACGACGACATCCGGCATGCCAGTGCGTCCTACCGCAAAGCGTTTTGCCCGCACTACGACGGGGCCCGCAGCAACTTCATGAGCGTGATCGCTACCGCCATTCGCGCCGGCACCGGCATCAAGCTCGTCTCGCAGCCGCTCGACGATTTCGCCCGCTACATCGGCGAGCGCCGACGCAAGCAGGTCGGCAGCTACAGCTTCGCAGCCGATACGGTTGACGGTCGCTGGTGGTGGGTTACTGACACCAAGCTCGCCAACGGCTGGATGCTGTGTGTGGCGCAGGATATCACAGCGCTGAAGCGCGAGGAGTTCCGATTGCGGGACGCGCATGCCTCCGCCTTGGAGGAGGCGTAGACCGATCACCTGACCGGCATTGCCAACCGACGCCACGGTCTGCGGCGAGCCGAGGAGCTGTTCACGGCTGCGCAGGCGAGCCGAGCGGCCTTATCGATTGCGCTGTTCGATCTCGACCATTTCAAAGGCATCAACGACCGTCACGGCCACGAGGCGGGCGACGCGGCTCTGGTCCATCTCGCCCGTCACATCCAGCTGGCGACAAGCGCAGGCAACCGTTTCAGTCGGCTCGGGGGTGACGAGTCCCTGCTCGTGGCGAAAACGGATACGGACGAGCTGAGCCGTTGCTTGATGGAGGCTCTGGAGGAACTGCCGCCGCTCGATCTGCGGGACGGCAGCAGCCTGAGACTTTCGGTCAGCATCGGCGTGGCGCAGGCGATTGCGCCGGACGACGCGTGGCCAGACCTGATGCGCCGGGCGGATCGGGCGCTCTACGAGGCCAAGGCACGCGGTCGGTGTCGGGTATCGTGCGCAGCTTGAGGCTAGATCAGGGACGGCCACGACCTGCTCGCCCGTGATGGCCTGATCCACGTCAACCCGGCAAGGCGGAGCAGTAGATCGGTTCATTCCGCTGCGCTACGGTGAGCATCCTCTGAGCAGATTCCCATTCGGTCTGGGGCCGATCCTGAGATTTCGAGGAATCTGCTGCCTAGATCCACCTCGTTGCGGGGTCTGACGTGCGCTCGACGGTCGCAATTGTCCGCCTTCGGGCACGGGGGAGGTGGTTCTACGTGTTTGGATGAGCGCAAAGCCGAATGTCGGCTTTCGGGCGGCGGCCAATGACGGGTGGGCCGCTCGAAATCAACGGCGGCTCCGGACGAACGTTTCGAAAGCCGTCGCCGAGCGGACAAAACCCTGGATGGCCCGAGCCTACAGACGCCCCATCAGCAGAAGGACGATGACGATCAGCAGGATGATGCCGACCACCCCGCCCGGCGCATAGCCCCAGCCGGCGTTGTAGGGCAGCCCGAGGGGCAGCACGCCGAGCAGGACGAGGATCAGGACGATGACGAGGATGGTGCCGAGGTTCATGGCGCTGCTCCCGCCCAAGACGACCCTGATGAATTCCTACGCGTCGAATCCGGTTCCGGCCGGCCTGCCGCGGGCCGGGTAAGCTTAGCAAGCCTCGCGTTCCCTGCATGTCTCCTCGGGCATTCCGCGCAGGCTTAGGCGGATCCCGCGACAATTGCGTGGAACCGAAATCCACCCTTCGGCGTATTGGCGGGAACACAAACACTACACCTTCGCGGTTTGCTAAAAATACCGCGAGCCGACTTGATCTCGTTCAGTAAAAGCTTGTGCGCAATCAGCTGGAATGGAGCAGAACCGTGAGAATCTCGACCAAGACGATCGCCCTAGCTGCAGCCGCCCTGCTCGGTGTTGGAGCTTTCGGAAGCGCGCCCGCCCAGGCCCGGGGTGAGGGTGCCATCGCGGCCGGCGTCGTCGGTGGCCTCGCGGCAGGGGCCCTGGCTTCCCACGCCTACCGCCACCGTCATTACGGCTACGGATACGGGTATGGCTACCGGCCGAGCCGCTTCGGTTACCGGCATGGCTATGGCGACGGCTACGGCTACGGTCGCCCCTACGGCCGCCCCTACGGCTACGGCTACTGACCTCTCCGTCGCAGGGCCGGCCCAGAAGGTCGGGTCGGCCCCGCCTCGGCGGCCTTCAATGGGCGCGCAGGAAAACTGCGTACGCGAGATACGGGGCGGGCCCCGCGTAAATTCTCCTGGGCATTCTTCGACGAGGTTCGTGCTCTCAGTGCTCTGATGCCGGGTGCCGTTTGGTATTCGGCAATGACCACCCGCCATGCGATGTTGCCTAACCTTTCGACAATCTGAGGATGGAACCTTTCAGCCAAGTTGCGCTTTCCTGACCATCGCAACCCATTTCGCTGAACGGAAGAAGACTCACATGCGTAACTTCGTCATCGCAGGCCTGGCCCTCGCTGCCCTGGGCGGCTTCTCCACCGCCTCGGTCGCCGAGGAAACCGCGGTCGTCCATCGGGACGGCGGCCCGAGCGTGGCGGTGGAGCACCGTGAAGGTGTGGTCGAGCATCGCGACGTGACCACGGGCAGCGTCGATTGCGGCTCGAAGACCGTCCACAAGGAGGACGGCATGGGCAACTCCAAGACCGTCCACAAGGAAGGCTGCAACTGAGGCGTCGCGCCTTTCCCTGACGCGCCAGGAGACACCATCATGACGAACAAGCTTGTTCTCGCGCTGGCCACGGCCGGCGTGCTGGCCCTGCCGATGGCCGCCCAGGCGCAGGGCACCCTGCGCGGCGCGGCCGAGGGTGCTGAGGTCGGCGCCGACGCGGCGGGCCCGGTCGGCGGCATCGTCGGCGGCGCGGTCGGGGCGGCCACCGGCACGGTGGGCGGCATCCTGGGCATCGACGACCGTCCCCGCTTCCGCAGCTACATCCGCGAGCGCGGCGTGCGCTCGTACAGCTGGGGCGGCCCGGTCCGGGTCGGCACCGTCCTGCCGGAGGACAGCGTGACCTATTACGACGTGCCCACCGAGTACCGGGTGCGGCCAGGCTACCGCTACGCCGTCGTGAACGACCAGCCGGTCCTGGTCGACCGCACCCACCGCATCGTCGAGGTGATCGAATAAGCCGTTGGCTGCCGCCAAGGCTTGATGCATCCCGAGCCCGCCCGGCCCTCGCCGCGGCGGGCTTCCTGCGATTCCGGCGGACGAACTTGATGCCGCCTGCATGCGCCACGACGCGTGCCAGGACGCCGCCGCGTGCGGCTCCGGCGCGAGACAGGACCGGCTTGGACGGTCCGAACGCGTCCCTGGAGGTCCGGCGCAGGGCGCTCAGCGTGACCGAGGCGGCCGCCGCCAGGGGGCTCAATCCCCGATGGTCGGCCGGAAGCTGGAATGGGTTCAGAACGCAGTCGCGTCGTGGGAAAGTAGCGCTCAGGCTATCCTGCCCGTAGTTTCCTGATCACCGGCACGTCGCCGTGGTCGGTCGGGAACGGCAGCCCGTCCGATCGGGCAGGGTGACATCCCGTCGCCGCTGTCGTGAGGCGACCGACATCGTCCGGAGCGCATGAAACACCAGGACCTTCTGGCGGGCTTCGTCCGACTGCACATCCTCCATCACGCGGCGGAGGGTGACCTCTACGGCCAGTGGATGATCGAGGAGTTGGGCCGGCATGGCTACACGCTGAGCGCCGGCACCCTCTACCCGATGCTGCATGCCATGGAGCGACGCGGTTACCTGACCTCACGGATCGAGCGGGCCGGCCGCAGCCAGCGAAGGCTCTACCGTGCGACGCCGTCGGGCCGTGAGGCTCTTGACTTGGCCCGCGAGAGGATGCGCGAGTTGTTCCACGAGGTGCTGCCAGGCATGGAGCCGGGCCGTGATGCACGGCCAGACCGGTGAACGTCCGCGCCAAGCGGTGCGGTCGCCGTCCCCACACCCGATCCGGCGACCGATGCCGTCGGTGTCGCCGGCGGCGTGCTGGCCCGCATGCCAGCTTCGGGGTCCGGTCAGATCAGGGCTAGGACGACACCACCCAGAGCCGTGAGTGCGACGACGATCCACGGCGGCACTTGCCCGACCGTCAGGAGCACGAAGGCCAGCACGGTGACTGCGAAATCGCGCGGGTTGCCGACCGCGCTGGTCCAGACGGGATTGTAGAGCGCCGAACCGAGGATGCCGACCACGGCCGCGTTGGTTCCGCGCATGGCCGCCTGGGCAAGCGGGCGTGCGCGGAAGGCGTCCCAATAGGGCAGCATGCCGTAGACCAGCAGAACCCCGGGCAGGAAGATCCCAACCAGCGCGATGGCTGAACCGACCACCCCGTGGGGCCTCGGTCCGGCAACAGCCCCGAGATAGGCCGCGAACGTGAACAGCGGCCCGGGGACGGCCTGGGCGGCGCCGTAGCCGGCGAGGAAGGTGCCGGGACTGACCCAGCCCGGGGCGACCACCTCGGCCTGCAGCAGCGGCAGCACCACGTGACCGCCGCCGAACACCAGGGCTCCCGAGCGGTAGAAGGCATCGAACAGCGCGAGGGCCTGGGATTGCAGGCCGGCGGCCAGCACTTGAGGGACGACGAGGAGGCTGGCGAAGACGACCAGGGCCGCCGCGCCGGCTCGCCGGGAGACCGGGAAGGCAAGATGTCCGCCTTGCCCCTGCGGCGGCATCCGGCAGAGCCCGAGGCCGGCGAGGGCTCCGAGGACGATGGCCCCGAGCTGCCCGACCGAACCCGCGACGAAGACGGTGAGGAACAGCGCCGCCACCGCGATGCCGGCGCGCGGCCGGTCCGGCGCCAGCGAACGGGCCATGCCCCAGACCGCCTGCGCGACAACCGCCACGGCGACGAGCTTCAGGCCGTGGACCACGCCCTCGGCCACCGGTCCCGACAGGGCGCTTGCACCGTAGGCGAAAGCCAGCAGCAGCAGGGCCGATGGCAGCGTGAAGGCGGTCCAGGCAGCGAGCCCGCCGAGAAGCCCCCGCCGCGCAGGACGCCCAGCGAGAAGCCGACCTGACTGGACGCCGGCCCGGGCAGGAACTGGCACAGCGCCACCAAGTCGGCATAGCCGCGCTCGTCCAGCCACCGGCGGCGGGTGATCAACTCGTCGCGGAAGTAGCCGAGATGGGCAACAGGGCCGCCGAACGAGGTCAAGCCCAGCTTGAGGAAGGCGCGGAACACCTCGCCGACGGAGCCGGACGCGCCTGCGGAAGCCGTATCGGTCCGCCCGGGCTCGGTGGTCGGCGCGGCGTCAGTCATGGGTGGCCTCGGTCTGGGCGTGTCGGGCGAGGGCCGGCCAGGAGGGCGTCCAGGGACCAGCCTCCGGCACCGACGATCAGCAGGAACAGTAGCCCTAACGTCATCGTCAGGCCGGCGCGCGCCTCGTGCTGCGCGCTCCAGAACCCGACGCGCTTGATGTCGGCCGGGAGATGGAAGGGCCCGACGTCGTGACCGAGCAGGATCGGCACCTTTGTCGAGAGGAGCGCCACCGCCATCACAACCAGCAGCGGGACTGCCGCCGCACGGGTGACCAGACCGACGATGATCAGCAGCCCACAGACGGTCTCGACGACGCCG
The DNA here is from genome assembly GCA_050632875.1 of Methylobacterium sp. P31. Classification (GTDB taxonomy): domain Bacteria; phylum Pseudomonadota; class Alphaproteobacteria; order Rhizobiales; family Beijerinckiaceae; genus Methylobacterium. The sequence continues at coordinate 2,280,108 of JBODSC010000001.1, forward strand.
ACGAAAGGCCCCATCAGTTCGGGATAGGGGATGCCGATCCTGGCGAAGCGCCCCGCTCCCAGCACCTCGGGGTGGAGCAGCTTCTGCACACCCTCCGGAAAGAACACCACGAGGCCCACCAGCAGGTGCACCAGGTTGACCCACCCGGTCTCCTTGGTTCGCAGCAGGGCGTGCCAAAGGCTCATCTTGTCACGTCCCTGTGAGGCGGGCTGTCGGCCCAGGGCCGTCGCGGCATCTCCCCTCGGCACCCGGTCGCACCGGTCTGGATCGGAGCGGCATCCTACGGTATCGAGTCTCGATATCGGGAACGAGGGGTTCGGACAAGCCGCCCTCGCAGGCCTGTCCCGCCCCTGTCGCGACCAGGACGCCACGATGCCTTTCAGCCTGCCCTACCCGGACCGCCGGCAAGTCCTTCGTGCTGCCGGCACCACCGCGCTCGGCCTCGCGCTGCCACAAGTCCGTGCCCGCGCGTCGGAGCCGCGCGCGGACCACACCGTCCGGATCGCCCCGGTCTCGCATGAGATCGCGCCCGGCAAGGTCATCAAGACGACCGCCTACAACGGTACGGTTCCGGGACCGGCCCTGCGCCTGCAGGAGGGCAAGCCGGTCCGCATCAACGTCGTCAACGACAGCGGCTATCCCAACCTCATCCACTGGCACGGGTTGTACATCCCGCCCGAGCAGGATGGCGCGGACGAGGAGGGCTCGCCCATCATCGAGCCGGGCCAGTCGCTGGTCTACGCGTTCACGCCCAAGCCCGCCGGCACGCGCTGGTACCATAGCCACGCCATGGCCATGGAAGACCTGACCAAGAGCACCTATTCGGGCGAGTTTGGGTTCCTGATCGTGGAACCTGCCGCCGGCGACCCTGGCCGCTACGACCGCGAGGTGCTGCTGGCCTCCCACACCTGGGATGGCCACTGGGTCAGCATGCAGGACATCAAGAAGGGGCCGCCGCCGGACAATGGCCTGGAAACGATGTTCCGCGCCGCGACCCTGGGCGAGCGCATGCTGGGCCATGGAGATCCGATCCGCGTTCGCGAGGGCGAGCGGGTGCTCTTCCGCTTCCTGAATGCCAACGCCAGCATGGGCATCTCGCTCGCGTTGCCGGGCCACCGCTTCCAAGTCATCGCGCTCGACGGCAACCCGGTGCCGGTGCAGGCCGCCGTCGAGGTGCTGAAGCTCGACGTGGCGGAGCGGGCCGACGTGATCGTGGAGATGAACAATCCTGGGGTGTGGGTCCTCGGCTCGACCGAGGATGGCGACCGCCAGATGGGCATGGGCGTGGTCATCGAGTACGCCAACCGCCAGGGTGAGCCGCAATGGGTCAAGCCGCAGCGGCACGACTGGCGCTATGCCGCCTTCGCTCGAACCGAACCTGCGCGGAAGCCGGACGAGACCATCAACCTGAAATTCGAGAAGATCCCAGGCGGTCGGGGCGGCTACAACCGCTGGACGATCAATGGCAAGTCCTGGCCCGACACCAACCCGCTGTTCACGGTGCAGCAGGGCAAGCGCTACCGCTTGGTCATGGACAATCACAGCGGCGACGAGCACCCGGTGCACATTCATCGTCACACCTTCGAAGTGACGAAGGTTGGTGACCAGGCCATGTCGGGGCTGATGAAGGACACCATCAGCATGCCGCGTTTCTCGAAGGCGGAGATCGACTTCGTGGCGGATGACCCCGGCGCGACCTTCTTCCATTGTCATCATCAGGATCACATGGACGAAGGCTTTGCCGGGCTGATTCACTACGCGTGACCCAAGTCTCCTGGAGCCCTCAAGCGCATGCCACGCCGGCACGACGATGCCGCGGCCGGCGTCTCGTAGGGTTCGGGCCCGGCCGGCGCTAACCTCGCAGCGGCTCCGGCTTCTGCCCATCCGGCAGGATCTCCTTCAGGTGGTCGTGCCCCATCTCGGCGGTGAACGGCTTGCCGATGAAGCGCGCTCCTGCTGGCATGTCGTCCGGTCCCGGCTGCACCTGTCCAGACGCGACCACGGTGGCGATGTGCGGCCACCGACGGGCGGTCTCGCGGGCCACGGCGAATCCGTTGCGCGAGCCGGGCATCTGCACGTCGGTGAACAGGAGGACGATCACGGCGTGCTGCTGGGTGAGCAGGGCCATAGCCGCGTCGCCGTCCCTGGTCTCGAAGATCCGGAACCCGGCATCCGCGCGGCTGTCCATCGCGTCCATGCGGACGAGTTCGTCATCATCCGCGACGAGGGCGTCAGGCGCCGATGAATCAGGTGCGTGCTGTGAAGGACGGGAGTGGCGCCCCGGTGTGCGCAGAGCCTTCGGCCAAGCGGCACGCCTGTCCGGCTCGTTAACCAAGAGGAGCATCCATCCCGCAGTCCAGGGCGTCGGTCTGAATTCGCACAGAACCCGGACCGCTACCCTGAGTTGCAGTAGAATGATGAACACACGGAGGAGATCGTGCGCCGCCGCTTCTTCGACGTCGATGACGGGCCCTCCGGATCCGACGCTGGAGGCTCCGCCTGTGCAAGGCGCGAAGCCGTTCGCCCGATAAGCAACAAGCAGAGCGATCAGTCGGGCGACCGAACAACGGCATCGTTGCGGTTCGCCCCGATTTTCGACGGAGCGTCCCACTCTGCCGGTCCGCCATGACCGTACAGGTCGGCCGCCGCCCCGCCTGGGGCAGCCGGAAAACAGGCTGCTTGCTCTGTAATCCTTCCCGTGTTCCGCCCCTGCTTGACGACCCAGTCAGCCCCAAAATAGGGGTAGATTGTCGCGTCCATGGCGTATATAGCAATAATCCCTAGCAAGAATAAAGCATAAACTTTTAGAGATTAACCAGTGAACCGGGTGATATCGTGATCATCGCCGCCGTCTTATTTCTACTCGGCTTCCTGATAGGCTGGCTCTGCGGTATCGTGTCCGCTCTATGTCTGTCGTCTGCTGTCATACTCATCCTGTCTTTGTTGACATTTCTAGTCTTCGCCGAAATAGATTTGCTGCATGTACTGCTATTATTTAGCTATCTTTTGGCGCATCAGGCGGGCTATCTGCTTGGAGCGTATCTCGGAGCTGAGCCTGATGAGTACAATTTCTGAATGTTCTGACTACCAGAACCAGATGACACGGCCAGCGACTTTGTAGATGAGCAGCCAGATTGCCAGCGCCGCAATGCCCGCTGCTATGACGAGAGAAAGCGGCGGCCGGCTGCCCCGCTTCCGACGCGGCCATGCGAAGTCATTCACGTGGAGAGATCCTGCCTGCATTTTCTGGGTCAATGGGTAAGCGGCCGAGCCGGCTTGGGATTTATGGCCGTATGACTTTTTACGCTCGCCAACGTCATGCGCTGCCGGTAGCATGCGGGGCCGGCTGGCGACGTGCCCTTGCGAAGATAAGAACAGTTTTTACAAGTGTTTGTTTAAATCAGGTTTTTATTTACCCTTTATTTTATGGAGTCTGAGATCCGGGTGTCGCTCACGGAGCCGGCAACGTGGCTTGTGCGTTGCTGTCCGGGCAGCGTTCCTCCTAGGCCGCTCGTCTCGGCGCACGCCTGTGGGGCCTCTAGCCTGCGTTACGGGAATCAACCTGCGGGTTGGGCGAAGCGAGGCAGAGCCATGTCGGGACTCGTACCTCTGGGAACCGCAATCACGCCTGTCGCGGCCCGATTTTGGCCTCTGTGCGACTCGGCCACCCTGTGTTCGGTCGACCAGCAGCCGATGATCGGTGGTCGGCCGATCGCATCCCTGTGTAGACCGGTGCAATCGCGGTGGCCGGACTCTGGTGCTTTGCCCTGCGCATGCCTCTGGGCGAGGCTCAGCGCTCGAACCCCCAGCCGGGCGGGCCGGGTTACGCCCGAGTGCCAAAGTTGCTGCGCCAACGCTCGGACACTCAGACGGACTTCCTCGAAGCCGCGCACCATGGTCGGGCCGCCAAAAGCGCAGCCTTTATTGCAACTTAAGAATGCAATGATTTCGGATCAAAACCGTAGATCGAACGTTTAGGGTGCTGCGGCAGCTGCCCGCGCGAGCCGTGCGAAGCAGCAGGGTGTTGGCGCTCCGGCGTGGCGAATGACGATGAGGGGAGATGTTCTGGAACACGCGCTTCGCCCGCATCTGCGTCGGCCTGGCACTTCTTGCAACCGGCGCCATCGTGATGCTGCCTGGCTTTATGGGCTACACTGACGTCCCCCCATCGACTGTGTCCTGGATGAAATGGGCCGGAGACGCAGTCGGAGCTAGGGTCGCCGGAGGTCTCAAGCAGCAGAATTACCGTGAGCTTCGTACCCCGGTCTCTCTTCACGACTGATAGCCTGCCCGAGCGCGACCGCTTCGATGCTTGGCGCGCCCTGTTCTCCGCCCATGACCTCGACGCTGACCCACTCGGCTTCTCCGGCCAGATCGAGACAACCCTGGTCGGTTCGGTGGCTCTGCGCGTCATGAACGCCGCGCCTCAGGGGCCCGCCCGGTCCAGATCTCAGATCCGGCGCGATGGCCAAGATGGCTTCGTCCTGCATCTGAGCCGGCACGCTTACAGCGTGGAGACCGAACGCGGCGTGACCGACGTTCCGGCAGGCGCGATCAGCCTCAACGACCTGTCGCAGCCCTACCGCCGCAGCCGGGTGCCAGAGACGGACTCGCTGATCGTTGCACTGCCGCGTTTGTCCGTGGCCTCCGTGCTGCCCGATGAGGACGCTTTGCACGGGCTGATCCTGCACGGCGGCGCGGGCCGCCTTCTCGCCGATCACTTGCGGAGCTTGGTCGCGCACAGCCACGCAATCGCAGCAATCGACGCTGCCCACATCGCCCAGGCCACGCTCCATATGGTCGCGGCCTGCGCACGCCCCAGTCTTGAGGTGGTCGCACGCGCAAGCGCGCCGCTCGAAGCCGCCCGGCTCAGGATCGCGAAGCGGTTCGTCCGCGGGCACCTCACCACGCCCCTCCGGATTGATGCAATGGCGAAGGCGCTCGGCATGTCGCGCTCGCAGCTCTACCGGCTGTTCGAGCCGGAAGGCGGGGTTGGGCGCTACCTTGCCCGTCAGCGCCTTGCGGCTGTCCGGGCAGCTCTCGACGATCCGCTTGAGCAGCGGTCGATCGGCGAGATCGGAGACGCTTACGGCTTCGGCAACAGCGCCCTTCTCAATCGTGCGTTCCGGCAGGCCTACGGCGTGAGCCCGCGCGACTATCGGGCATCCGTCAGCGGTGCATGAAGCGACGGGAAAAAGGTTTCCGAAGACGCATTACGCCGGGCGGTGCCGCAGCCCACTGGCCGCCGGCCCTGCGCGAGATCTGGCTTGGCGGCATCCCCGGCCCATTCCGACCGGATGCCGCCTCAAGTTGCCGCCTTACCAGTTGCCTTCTGCTTGGCGCTGGCGGAGCGCGCGTTCGTCCGCGCTCGGGTGTTTGGTAGCGAAACTGCCGTTGTGAACCGCGCCCTGACGCGCAAACGATGCGAAATGGACGCCCTTCGGCGAGTGCGCCTGCTCGACGAGCGTCTATGACCCAGCCGTCGACGGTTCGCTCGGATGCCACCGCTTGCCGCGTCCCAGCATGACCCGGAAGGTGAGCTGGTCGATGAGCCCCGCCGGGAGCAGCGCCTGGTAAAGCAAGCTGCTTCCCTGAATGAGGAGATCCGGTCCCGGGGTGGCCTTGAGGCGTGTGACCGCCGCGGCAGGATCGCCGATTAGACGCTGGCTGTTGTTCCAATCGAGCGCCCGGTCGCACGACGTCACGACATGCTTGCGCACAGCATTGAAAATCGCACCGATCGGCTGATCGCCATTGTGCGGCCAGTATGCCGCGAAGATCTCGTAAGTCCGCCGTCCAAGCAGCAACTCGTAGCATCCCCCAGCAGCCGTCCTATCGGGCCGTTCAGCGAGTCGGCGAAGTAGGGGAAGGTCCAGCCGCCATGCTCGAACCCGGTCTGGTCCTCTTCCGGACCGCCCGGTGCTTGGATCACGCCGTCGAGCGACTGAAAGGGGGAGCCGATGATCCTACGCATCGGCAGAGCCTCCTCGGACCGCAGCTTCGATCCGGGCGATGTCGATCTTGCGCATGGTCATCATCGTTTCGAATGCGCGCCGGGCCGCGGCCCTGTCAGGATTGCTGTTGGCCTGGAGGAGGGCGCGCGGCGTGATCTGCCAGGCGAAGCCCCAGCGATCCTTGCACCAGCCGCAAGCGCTTTCCTCACCGCCGTTGCTCACAATGGCGTCCCAGTAGCGGTCGGTTTCCGCCTGATCATCGGTCAGCACCATGAAGCTGACCGCCTCATTAGCCTTGAAGTTGGGTCCGCCATTCAAGCCGACGAACGAACGGCCGAGCACGGTGAACGCGACTGTGAGTTCCGCGCCCTCGGGTCCGCCCGGGAAATCCGACGGGGCATACATGGCGGCGCCGACACGGCTGTCCGGGAAGGTTTTGGCATAGAACTCCGCCGCCTTGCGGGCCTGGCCTTGGTCGAACCACAGGCATGTCGTCAGCTTCTCGCTCGTCATCGCCGGCCTCCCTTCACGCCGCCCGGCGCGGGCCGGCAAGGCCAAGCCTGTTGCCCGCTGGATCGGCGATGTTGGCCGAGTAGCTGCCGCCGGGGATAGGATCGGGCCCCTGGAGCACCGTCCCGCCCCTCTCCCGAACCGTCGCGAGCGCAGCATCGATATCGGCCACGTGGACGTACCAATTCCACCGGGCCGGCGCGCCGGTGGCCGCGCTCGACGTCACCGCGCCGGGGCGCAGGTCGCCCCGGCCGATGAAGGCGTACTCGCCCATCCCGCCCATCGGCATGGCCCCGAGCTTCTCCCAGCCGAACAACGCCCCGTAGAACGCGAAGGCAGCCTCGGGATCAGGGGTTGCGAGTTCGATCCATACGCCGTGGCCGAGAGTCTGCTCCGTCCCGAGGGGCACCGGCCCGAAGGCCCGGCTCTCACCGGGGCTCGTCGCATCCATCAGGGCGAAGACCACGTCCTGCGGGTCGCTCACCATGGCAAAGCGGCCGACATGGGGGATGTCGACAGGCCCGAACCGAATCCTGCCGCCGAGGTCCACCACCCGGGAGGCCGTGGCGTCGACGTCGCGGGTCGCGAGGTAGACCGCCCAGCCGGGAAGGCCAGGAGCCTCGGGCATCGACCGCCGGATCCCGGCCACGGGCGTCCCATCAGCCTCCGCGATTCGATAGCCGCCGTGTTCGGGCATCGGGGACGGCGCGACGCGCCAGCCGGCGACAGCCTCGTAAAAGGCCTGTGCCGCGTCCTGGTCAGTCGCGTTCAGTTCGAACCAGATGGGTTTGCCCTCGACAATTGGCATGGGGCGCATTCCTCCGTGACAACGGACGCGTCGGCCGCATCGCGGCACCACTTACGGCCCCGTTTTGCCCAGGCTGGCATTCCCGGTTATACAAAGCAACCATGCAGTCAGAAAAAATAACCGCCAGGGTCGCTGCGCCGCGAGTGCGCCGGTACGACGACGCTTGTGGCACCGCCCTTGCCCTGGAGTTCATTGGCGAGCGCTGGTCGCTGCTGATCATGCGCGAACTTGTCTTCGGCCCTCGCCGCTTCGGAGAGGTTCGGGCGAACCTTCCGGGTATCAGCGCCAACGTGCTGACGCAGCGCCTGGAGAGCCTGGAAGATGCAGGCATCGTCCGCCGCTTCCGGTTGCCGTCGCCGGCCAACGTGCAGGTCTACGACCTGACGGAGTGGGGCCGCGAGGCCGCGCCGCTGATGCGCGACATGGGGTGTTGGGCGGCCCGCTCTCCGCGCCATGAACCGACCCTCTTCATGTCGGCGGCCTCGGCCATGATGTCGCTCCAGGCCCTGATCAATCGAAAGCGTGCCGCGGAACTGCCTGTCTCGGTCGCCTTTCACTTCCCCGGCGAGGACTTCATCGCGACAGTGACGGGCGGTGAGATTTGCGTGAGCCGTGGCGTCATGGAGGCACCCGACCTCGCCTTCACCGGCGACACGATGGCGATGCGCCGCACGATCTACGGCAAGGCGCCCCTGGCCAGGGACGGGGCGGGCGGCACGCTCGCCTTCGCGGGCGAGGCGGATCTCGCGCGGTCCTTCGTCGATCTCTTCGCCCTACCTGCCAAAGTCGCCTGAGGAGCATCTTCGCGGTTAGCCGTCCGCATCATCAAAAGCGGCGGGTCCGCTTCGGGCCTCAACGAGCCGGCATTGACCCGCTCCCCGTATGAACACGGTCCGCATCGCGCCCATTCTGCCCGTTGGTGTCCCGGTCCCACTCACAACAGATTCTATGGCGTCAGCGTTTCGCAGCGATCGTTCCCCCCTTCTGTCGCGCCTGACCGGACGCCGTCGGGTGACGATCCTAGGTCTTCTTCTCATTTAATCAGACCACCGACCGTGCTGCAGGATAGACACCGACGCGCGGAGTATGGACCATTGTCCGCAACGCCGGGCCTGAGCATCGGCGATGGGACGGATACGCCAATGAGGACGACGCGCCGCGTTTTCTTGACGGGTGCCGCATCCGCAGTCGCGGGTGGTCTGGCGCCGGGCGTGATCCGCTCGGCCTGCGCCCAGGGCGCCGGCTCGACGATCCGGATCGGCATGGTGCTGCCGGTGACGGGGCCTGGCGCGGATGCGGGCCGCTACGCGCTCGCTGGCGCCAAGATCGCCCTGGAGGCGGTCAACAAGGCCGGCGGGGTGCTCGGCAAGCCGCTTGAGATCGTCACCGAGGATGACCAGACCACCAACCCCGGTGCGGTCTTCGCCTTCTCCAAGCTCGCCTCGCAGAGTGACCTCGTCGGCTTCCTGGGCTCGATCCGCTCGACCCAGAACCACGCCATGGCTCCCGATATCCTGAAGACGGCTAAGCCCGTCTGCTTCGGCGGCACGGACCCGGTGCTGACGCAGATGGGCAACCCCTGGCTCTTCCGCTTCCGCCCCAATGACAGCTTTTCGGCCCGTGTGATCGCCGAGCACGGCGTCAACGGGCTGGGCAAGAAGAAGTGGGCGATCATCCACTCCACCGACGCCTTCGGCACGAGCGGCGCCAAGGCCCTGGCCGAGAGCCTCGCGAAGGGGGCGCTACGGTCGCCCTCGACCAGGGCTACACCAACCAGAGCCAGGACTTCACGCCGGTTGTGCTGGCGATCCGCCAGTCGGGTGCCGACGTGATCGGCTCGTACTTCACCTTCGAGAACGACATCGGCATCTTCGCGCGGCAACTGCGCCAGCTCGGCGTCACCGCGCCCTGGGTCGGCTCCCCGTCGATCACCAACGTGACGGCCCTGAAGCTCGCCGGGCCGTCCCTGTACGGCACCTACGGCGTGGCCGATTACGCCGAGGAATCAAGCGACGCCGCCCGCGCCTTCGGCAAGGCCTACCGGGCGGCGACGAAGATCGCGCCTGACAACCAGTCGTCCTGGACCTACGACGCGGTGACGGTGCTCGCCAAGGCGATCAACGCGGCGGGCAAGACGGAGCCCGGCGCGATCCGGGACGCGCTCCTGGCGGTGCGCGGCCACGAAGGCGCCGAGGGCACCTACAACTTCGACAAGAACGGCGACGGCCTGCACGGCTACAACGTCGTGCGCAATGACAAGGGCAACATCGTCTTCGATCGGCGGATCGACTTCTACCAGGGCTGAATCGCCTCGGCGCGAGAACACCTTCCGGAGGGGACGTGAGAGTGCAGACCGCATGGACCTGATCCTGCAACTCCTCTTCACCGGGATCGGCATCGGCTCCGTCTACGCCCTGGTGGCGCTCGGCTTCGTGCTGATCTTCCGAGCCACCAACGTGGTGAACTTCGCGCAGGGCGAGTTCTCGATGGTGGCGGCCTTCCTGATGGTGGTCTTCGCCGTCGACCTCCAGTGGCCGTACTGGCTGTCGGTCCTCCTCGCCATTGGCGGGATGGCGCTGCTCGGTGCCCTGTTCAACCTGGGCGTCTACTATCCGCTGCGGCACCGCAGCTACCTGCCGGTGATCATCTCGACCATCGGCGCCTCGATCTTCCTGGCCAACACCACGCTGGCCCTCTACGGGCCGCAGCCGCAGGTGCTGCCGCCCGTCTTCGAGACGCAAGGATTCCTGCTCGGTCCGGTCTTCCTCGACAGCCAGTACCTACTGATCATCGCCGTGACGGCGGCGCTGGTGGCGTTCCAGTACTGGTTCTTCGAGCACACGCTGGTCGGCAAGAAGCTGCAGGCGACCTCGCAGGACAAGGAGATGGCCGCGCTCCTAGGCATCCCGGTGGCCGGGATGATCATGCTGACCTTCGTCTACAGCGCGGTGCTCGGCGGCATCGCCGGCATCCTCGTGGCGCCGGTGCTGTTCGTGTCGATCCAGATGGGCGCTACGATCGCCCTCAAAGCCTTCGCGGCGACCATCATCGGCGGGTTCGGCGATGTGACCGGGGCGATCATCGGCGGCCTGGCGCTCGGCATCATCGAAACCTTCGGGGCGGCCTACATCTCGGTGCCTTACAAGGACGCCTTCGCCTTCCTGGTCCTCGTGGTCTTCCTCGTCGTGCGCCCGCAGGGCCTGTTCGGCGAGCGCGTGGCGGAGAAGGCATGAGCGGCACCCCATCCCCGATCGCCGGGCCAGCCGACGCAGCCCCGGTGCCGACCCCTGAGGCGCGCCGCCGTCTGCCCCTCGGCAGCCTCGCCTACGCGGTCCTGGCGGCCGCCCTGGTGGCGCTTGCCGCGACGACGCCGCTCAGCGGCTACGCCCTGAACATCCTGATGCAGGCGACGACGTACGCCATCGCGGTGATCGGGCTCACCGTGGTGCTCGGCCTGTGCGGGCAGATCAACCTGGCCCAGGCCGCCTTCTTCGGGATCGGCGCCTATGCGGTCGGCCTCGGCACGGTGGACGGCGGCCTGAGCTTCTGGATCTGCCTGGTCGCCGGCCTCGGCCTGACGGTGGTGCTCGGCGCCGCGCTCGGCGCCTCCACCCTGCGGCTCGGCGGCCATTACCTCGCCATGGTCACGATCTCGTTCCAGCAGATCCTGACGCTGGTGCTCACCAACTGGATCCCGGTCACGCACGGGCCGGACGGCGTGCCGAACATCCGCCGCCCGGCTCTGTTCGCGGACGGGCAGAGTTACCTCGCCCTCTGCGTGCTCGCGCTGGCCGTGGTCGGCTGGCTCGTCTGGCACATGCCGCGGACCCGGCTCGGACGCGCCATGCGGGCGGTGCGCGACAACGAGGCTCGCAGCGGGGGTCTCGGGCATCGACATCTACCGCACGAAGGTCGCGGCCTTCGCCTTGGGGGCGTTCCTCGCGGGGCTGGGCGGCGGCCTGTTCGCGGGCAGCTTCACCTATATCAGCCCGGACCAGTTCTCCTTCGCCGAGTCGATCGTCTTCCTGACGATGGCGCTGCTCGGCGGCGTCGGCTCGCCGGTCGGCGCGGTGATCGGGACGGCCCTGCTGATCCTGATCCCGGAATGGCTCCGCTTCCTCAAGGATATCCCGGGGCTGTACCTCGCGATCTACGGGCTGGCGGTGATCCTGATCGTCGTGTTCATGCCCGACGGGATCTGGGGCTTCCTCGGCGACCAAGTCCGGCGCCTGCACCGCAGGCGCCCGGCTTCGCTGCCCGCGGCCGAGCTGACGCTGATCCAGGATGAGGCCTCCGCCGCGCCGATGCTGGAGGTATCGGGGCTGTCCAAGCACTTCGGCGGCCTCAAGGCCGTGGACGCAGTGAGCTTCACGGTGGCGCGCGGCGGCATCCACGCCCTGATCGGCCCGAATGGCTCCGGCAAGACCACGACGCTCAACGTCCTCTCGGGCCTCTACAGCCCGACGGGCGGCACCGTGCGCTTGGCCGGGCGGGACGTCACGCGGCTGCCCCCGCACCGGCGGGCGGCGGCCGGAATCGGGCGTACCTTCCAGAACATCCGCCTGTTCCGCTCCATGAGCGCCCTGGAGAACGTCATCATCGGGGCCGAGCGCCCCAACAGCCCGCTGGCCGCCCGCGACCGGGCGACACTGGAGGCCCGGGCGCGGGCGGCCCTGGCCTTCGTGGGGCTGGAGGGGCGGGCGCTGGAGCCGATTTCCGGCTTCTCGTACGGCCACCAGCGCCTGATCGAGATCGCCCGGGCGCTCGCCGGCAACCCCATGCTGCTGCTGCTCGACGAGCCGGCCGCGGGGCTCAATTCCAGCGAGAAGATCGCGCTGACGGGGCTCCTGCGCCGGATGGCCGCCAAGGGCCTGACCATCCTGATCATCGACCATGACATGACGCTGGTGAGCGACGTGGCGAGCCACGTCACCGTGCTGAACTTCGGCCGCCGCATCGCCGACGGCGTCACCGCGGGCGTGCTGCGCGAGCCCGCGGTGATCGAGGCCTATCTCGGCGAAGACGTCTCCGCGGGCCCGGCGGCGAGTCTCAAGACCGACCTCGCTCCGGTGTGACCCTGCGATGACGACAGCCGCCACGCCGCTCCTTGAGATCCGCGACCTCGTGGTCCGCTACGGGGAGATCGAGGCCGTGCGCGGCCTGTCCTTCTCCGTCGCCGCCGGGGAGGTCGTGACGCTGCTGGGCTCCAACGGCGCCGGCAAGTCGACGACCCTGAAGGCGATCTCGGGGCTCGTGCGGCCCGCCGCCGGCACGATCCTGCTGGAGGGGCAGCCGCTCGAGGGTCTCAAGCCCGAGGCGATCGTGCGCCTGGGCGTCGCCCACGTGCCGGAGGGGCGCCGGATCTTCCCGGGGCTCACCGTCCGCGAGAACATCATGCTGGGCGCCTCGAACCGGACCGGCCTCGCCAAGCGCGACCTGCGCGACGACGTTGAGGCGATGTTCGACCTCTTTCCGGACATCCGCCGGTTCGGCGACGCGCTGGGCTGGACGCTGTCCGGCGGCCAGCTCCAGATGGTGGCGCTCGCCCGCGGCCTGATGGCCAAGCCTCGCATCCTGCTCCTCGACGAGCCCTCGCTCGGCCTGGCTCCGGTGATCGTCCAGGCAGTGTTCGCGATCATCGCCGAGGTGCGCCGCCGCGGGACCACGGTGCTGCTGGTCGAGCAGAACGCCCGGATGGGTCTCTCGGTGGCCGATCGCGGCTACGTGCTGGAGACCGGCCGGCTCGTCCTGGAAGGCGAGCCGCATGCGCTCTGGGCCAACGACGAGATTCGGTCGGCATATCTCGGAGGACGCGCGAAGCCGGAGATCTTAGCCTCACGGTAGCGCTCGTTATGCGGCAACTTGGCCGTTCAAGTGGTACAGTCCCACAGCACTGAGCTGCCCGGAAGCGAGTGCGGCGGAGGACCGCAACGGGCCGCGAGCAGCCCATCGGGCCCTGCCAGCCGCACCCGGGCTTATCCGGCGCGCTTCAAGGCGAGCGCGCTTGCCCAGACCGGCGCGCATCAAACCGAAACTTCTGACAATAGCCTCCGCGATTGGAAGGCAGAGAGGCGGTGGGGCCATCGCGTTCTCGCGAGCGAGCGGCCCCATCGAGAGCTTATGGCTTCGCGCCCGGGTGGCACTCCGCGGCTAGGTTGAGGGTCACGGTGCAGAGTACCGTCCCTGCCTCGTCTCGAACCAAGGCCCTGAACGCACGCTGTCCGTCCGCGGGCGGCGGTTCACGGCCGATGTCGGGCAGCGCCGCGATCGCGGCGTCACGGGCGGCGTGCAGATCCGCGTAACACGTTCCTTCCTCGTCTCGCAGACACTCCGAGCCATCCTCGTAGTCGATGAAGTAGCGGGGCATCACAACGCGCGGGCTGAAGAACGCTGACAGGTGCAGACCTAGAAAGCCTTCCTCCGCAAAAGGTTGCACCGGTTAGCGAAGCTGGGTTTAGACATTTGACAAGCTGATGAAACCCGCCAGCATTTCGGCCATTTGGTCAGTTGTGACCAGACAGGCTGCGAGCGTCGCGGTACGCAGCACGTCTGCGCCGACCAAGACCGACCCGTCCCCATCCTATGCCAGCCGACATCGACGCCCTTCTCAGCGGTAACCTTCTCCTCAGCGCACTGCGCGTGCCCGATCAGGTGCTCCTCAAGCCGCACCTGGAGCTGAAAGAATACGTCCGCGGCGAGGCGCTGTTCGAGGCCGGCGAGGATGTCAGCTTCATATCCTTTCCGCTCAATCAGTGTGTGGCCGCCCTGGTGATCGGCTTGCGGGACGGGCGCGCAGTCGAGACGGCCACGATCGGACGTGAAGGCGCGATCGGCGGCGTGGTCAGCCAAGGCTCCCTGCCGGCCTTCAGCCGCGCCGTGGTGCAGGTCCCCGGCTCCGTGCTGCGCATCGAAGCAACGGTGTTGCAGAAGATCAAGCAGACCTCGCCGGGCCTGCGCAACCTCCTGACCCGGTACTCCGACTGCCTGCTCGCCCAAGTGCTGCAGTCGGTGGCCTGCAACGCCAGCCACACGATCGAGGCCCGCTGCGCCCGCTGGCTCTTGGGCCTCCAGGACCGGCTCGACACCAACGTCCTGCCGATCACCCACGAGGTGCTGGCCGAGCTCTTGGGCGTGCAGCGCTCCTACCTCTCGCGCGCGCTCCGGACTCTGCAAAAGCACGGCCTGATCCAGGTCCGTCGCGGACGCATCATCATCGTCAGCCGTCCGGCCGTGGAGCAGGCCGCGTGCGAGTGCCACGGGGCGGTCAAGCGACACTTCGAGGCCGTGCTGGGCGCGGTCTACAACGCAGGAGGGACCTTGGTGTCGCTGCGCGCCAGGACGTCCGACGATGGCCGCGTGTGCGAGGCTGTCTGAGGAGAGGCTTTCGCCATGTGTTACGATGGCGTTCCGAAAATCACGCGCACCGCGCCGAAATCAACCTCGCCGAGCAAGAGACCTGTGTGACCCAGAGCGTGCTGAGTTCTCTCTCCCGCGAGGCGCTTGAGGCGGAAGTTCTGCGCCTGCGTGAGCGTGACGGACGCTTCAGCACGATCCTCGACACGATCGAGGCGGCCTTCGCCATCGTGCAAGTCAAGTTCGACGCCGACGGCAGGCCGATGGACTATCGCTTCCTTGAGGCCAACCCGGCCTTCGAGCGCGAGGCCGGCGTCAATCTGTGCGGCAAGTGGGTGACCGAGTTCGCCCCGAACCTGGAGCGGTTCTGGTTCGAGACCTACGGGCGTGTCGCCAAGACAAGGGAGCCGGCGACCTTCGAGAGCTACGCCGAGGCATTCAAACGCTGGTTCGACGTCCGAGCCGTCCCGGTCGGTGACGCCATCGAAGGTCAGATCGCGATCATCTTCAACGATGTGACCGCGCGGCGTGCTGCGGAAGAACGCCTGCGCGCCAGCGAGGCGCTGGCGCGCGAGAACGTGGAGCGCGTGCAACTCGCTCTCGCGGCCGGCGCGATCATCGGCACGTGGCACTGGGATCTGCCGACTGACCAGTTCAGCGTCGATGAGGGCTTCTCGCGTGCCTTTGGTCTTGATCCGGCCCTCGGGCGCGAGGGTATCCCGCTCGCCAAGATCGTCGAGGCCGTTCACCCCGACGATAAGGCTGGCCTCGCCGCAGCGACCAATGAGGTTCTCGCCCGAGGCGGTGCCTATGCGCACCAGTATCGGGTGCGTCGCGCCGACGGGCGCTACTACTGGATCGAGGCGAACGGGCGGGTCAACCGCGCCCCGGATGGCACACCGATCTCGTTCCCGGGCGTTCTCCTCGACGTCGAAGAGCGCCGCGCCGTGGAGCAGGAGCGGGATCGCGCCGCTGCAGCCCTGCGCGCCCTCAATGAGACCCTTGAGCAGCGTGTGGCCGAGCGCACGGCCGAATTATTGCGCGCCGAGGAGCAACTGCGCCAATCCCAGAAGATGGAGGCCGTGGGCCAGCTGACCGGTGGCCTCGCGCACGACTTCAACAACCTGCTGGCGGGCATCTCCGGAAGCCTGGAGCTGATGAACACCCGGCTCATCCAGGGCCGCTACCAGGACGTCGACCGGTACCTGGCCGCCGCTCAAGGAGCGACGAAGCGTGCGGCGGCGCTCACCCATCGCCTGCTGACCTTCTCGCGCCGTCAGGCACTCGAGCCCAAAGCGACGGACGTCAACAGGCTCGTCAGCGGCATGGCCGAGCTGATCCAGCGGACGGTGGGACCCAGCATCCAGATCGAGACGGTCGGTTTGGCCGGACTGTGGACGGCACTGGTCGATCCGTCGCAGCTGGAGAACGCGCTTCTCAACCTGTGCATCAACGCCCGCGACGCGATGCCCGAAGGCGGCAAGATCACGATCGAGACCGCCAACCGCTGGATCGACCGGCACGCAGCCAAGGAACACGACATGCCGGAGGGGCAATACCTGTCCCTGTGCGTCACGGACACCGGCATCGGTATGCCCGCGGACGTGATCGCCAAGGCCTTTGATCCCTTCTTTACCACCAAGCCCACCGGCGAAGGGACAGGCCTCGGCCTCTCGATGATTTACGGCTTTGCCAAGCAGTCTGGCGGCCAGGTGCGGATCTACTCCGAGGTCGGCCACGGCACGACCGTGTGCCTCTACCTGCCCCGCCACACGGGTGACGCCGAGTGCGACGAAGTCCTGCCGGAGACCGGGTTGCTGCCGTTCGCCGAAGCCGGCGAGACCGTGTTGATCGTCGACGACGAGCCGACCGTGCGGATGCTGGTCACGGATGTGCTGGGCGACCTCGGCTACACGGCGGTCGAGGCAGCCGATGGGGCCGGCGGTCTCAAAGTGCTGCAATCGGATACGCGCATCGATCTGCTGATCACCGATGTCGGCCTACCCGGCGGCTTGAACGGACGGCAGATGGCCGATGCGGCACGGATCGCCCGCCCGGACCTCAAGGTGCTGTTCATCACCGGCTTGGCCGAGAATGCGTTACTCAACAACGGTCAGCTCGAACCCGGGATGGCGGTCCTCACCAAGCCGTTCGCTGTGGACACGTTGGCGGCCCGAATCCGCGAACTGATCACCCACTGAGCCGCTAGGGCGTGATGCGCAACGAAGATCGTCATTCTGACCGCGCTTCCTGCTTCGATCGCTGCCGGCCGACCCCGAGAGTCGCACGATACACCACAAGCCGGGGTGACCACCGGACGGGCATCAGCGAACGCGGCGGTCTGCGGCGCGACCACCTGGGGCAGTGCGAACTGCGCGCGGTGCACGCTGACAGAGGCCGCCTCCCTCGAACCGAACGCCGACCTCAGCCTACAGGCCATGCGTTCATGATCCCCGGGACGGCCACTATTCGGCAAGCCGCCGCATTCTCCGCTACATGGCGCCCATGAATGACGACTACGGATTACCGGAGCACACCGGGGGCGAGGCCAATGTCAGCGCGGGCGAGCCGGCCCGTGGCCGCATGGACCAGGGCGCCTTGGAGCCGCTCGGCCGACCAGGTTTGCGCCACTGGCAACAGAGTACCATCACGCACCCGGACCTGAACGAGCGCGGCAGCGTCTTCTTCGCCGCCGTCGAGATGACCCGGATGCCGATGATCCTGGCCGACCCGCGCCAGGACGACATCCCCATCGTCTTCGCCAACAATGCCTTCCTCGACCTGACCGGCTATGAGGAAGGCGAGGTGCTCGGGCGCAACTGCCGCTTCCTGCAGGGGGCGGATACGGACCCAGAGCACGTGCGCCAACTCCGGGAAGCCATCGCGTCAGGCAGCGCCACGGCCGTTGAGATCCTGAACTACCGTCGGGACGGCACGCCGTTCTGGAACGCGGTGTTCATGGGGCCGGTGCACAACCCCGAAGGCGAGATCATCTACTTCTTCGCCAGCCAACTTGACGTGACGCAACGCCGGGAGTCGGAGCAGCAGTTCCGGCAGGCGCAGAAGATGGAGGCCATCGGGCAGCTGACCGCAGGGCTGGCCCATGACTTCAACAACCTCCTGCATGTCATAAACGGCAGCCTGGAGCGGCTGGCAGCCAAGCGTCACCACGACAAGGCCTTTGAGCGATATCACACGGCAGCCACTGCCGCGGCCGAGCGCGGTGCGAAACTGACCCATCAGCTCCTCGCCTTCGCCCGCCGCGGCCGGTTGGAGCCGAAGGGCGTCGACCTGAGCGAATTGGTCAACTCCGTCGCCGAGTTGCTGGAGACTTCGGTTGGCAGCAAGGCCACCCTGCACCTGAATCTGCAGCGGCGCCTGCCGCAGGTGCGGGTCGATGCCACGCATCTGGAGATGGCGCTCCTGAACGTGGTCGTGAACGCGCGCGACGCGTCTCCGAACGGCGGTGCCATCACGGTCACCACAAGGCAGATCCACCTCAACGGCGATGCCGCCTCGCGGCACTTGGAGCCGGGCGACTACGTGCTGCTGTGCGTCTCCGACGAGGGTACCGGGATGGCGCCGCATATCGCGGCGCGGGCGACGGAGCCCTTCTTCACCACCCGGTCGCGCGGCGAGGGAACGGGCCTCGGCCTCGCCATGGCACACGGCTTCGTGCAGCAATCGGGCGGGCGGCTGGAAATCGAGAGTGCAGTCGGCCGCGCCACGACCATTCGCATGCTGTTTCCCGTGCTGAGGCAAAGGACGGAGGGTACCGACCCCGTCGAGGCCCAGACCGGCTATCAGGCGCGACCGCTCAATCAACTGACCGCGCCGCCGCTTGTTCTTGTCGTCGACGACAGCCGCGAGGCAGCCGCGATGGCCGCAGAGGCGCTGCAGGACATCGGCTATCGCGTCGTGACCGCCCATAGCGCCGAAGAGGCGCTGGAGCGGTTCGAGGAGGCACTCACGGGCGGGGACGGTTCAAGCTCGTCTTCTCGGACGTGATCATGCCTGGCGGCGCGAATGGCGTGGTTCTGGCCGAGCAGGTCAGCAGCCGTGATCCGAGTGTGCCCGTCCTGCTCACCACCGGCTACAACGACGAGATGGCGATCGACGGCCCCCAGCCGCACGCCATGGACGTGCTGGGCAAGCCGTACCGGCGCAGCGAGTTGATCGACCGCGTGCAGGCCGCGCTGCGCAGAGGAGCACGGACCGGACCGGGGCGACAGAGACTCTGACTTCGGCCATGCGAAGGCGTAAAGCCCCGCACTGGGCTGGCCGTATTGGCCGGCCCTTTGGGACCTTCGCAAAGGGCGTCGATCAGTCGGAGCGCCGCGAGGTGCGTAAGCCCGAAAGGCAGCGAACAGCATCGCGTTGGCGGCCCTGGAATAGCCCGTGCCGAAATCATCGCGCGCGATGCGCACGCCTTGTGCGCGCAGGCGCTTCAGGTTCTCCAGCACCGCGGTCCCGTGGTCGAGCAGGGCCGACTCGGTGATCTCGATCTCCTGACGCTCTGGTGCGAGGCCGGTCTCGCGGAAGATCGCGGCCACGTTCGCGTGGAAACCCGGCAAGCGCACGTGGATGGAGGCGATGTTCACCGCGACCCGCAGGTCGGGCCAGCCCCGCGCGTCGGTGCAGGCGCATTGCAGCGCCCAGCGGCCGATCTCGACGACGAAACCGGTGGCCTCGGCGATGGGGATGATCTCGCCCGGCGAGACCCTGCCGTGACTTGGCTTGCTCCAGCGCAGCAGCGCCTCCTCAAGCACGTCCAAGCTCACAGCGCCCGGACGGGTTTCCCGGTGTGCTCCCCTCTATTCGCCAGGATAAAACGACGCGAGCTGCCACGACCTCAGGCGATTGGTGAAACTCGGGTGTAATCGGCGACTTCTCGTTCGAATTGTCTGTGCTTTTGGCGCCTGAATCCCGGCGCCTGACCGGAATGGAACGTTTTCTTCCATCCGTCTGCGCCGGCGATTGCCGCGTCCGGACCGTTCGTGACCGGAACCTGAAGTCGGCCTTCACACGGGTCGGGTGCGGTGGCGGACATTGTGCCCAGGCAGCGAGCCTCCACTCAGCCTTGGCCTGGGGACGCCTCTTCGAGATCGACCCGGGCCGGAATATGTCGGTCTGCGTGACTGAAACTCTGCCTTTTAACGGTTCCGGCACCACCCCATGGCATCCTCCCTTCCATCGCGCGCCATGTCGGCGATGGGAGGCAGGGCGATGCCCACACGTGCACTGATGCGGCGGCAGGCGCCGGCCGAGGTCGGCGCGAGCCCGCGCCCCATATCCTCGCGCCACTTCCTCAAGCTGATCGAGGATACAGGCAAGGTCGGCTTCTGGTCGGCGGACCTAGGCTCCGAGCGGCTGGACGCCTCGCCCGGCCTCTACCGCATCCTGGGTCTCGATCCCGCCGCGGAGATCACCTTCGGCTTCGGCCTCGACATGATCCATCCCGAGGACCAGGCCGCGCACGGGGATCAGATCGCGGTGCTGCGCTCCGGTCAGCCGATCAGCCGCGAGTTCCGCATCATCCGGCCGGACCGGACCCAGCGCTGGATCCTGCACCATGCCGAGGTGATCCTCGGCCCAGACGGGGTGCCAAGGCAGGGCCTGGGGGTGGTGTTCGATGTCACCACGCAGCACGACACCATGAGCGCGCTCATGCAGCGGCACGACCGGCTCAACGCGCTGGTCGCGGCCACGGCCGCTGTCTTCTGGGTCAACAAGGCCAACGGCGAGCCCAGCGAGATGCCGCAATGGATGGCCCTGACCGGCCAGTCTCACGCGCAGATGCAGGGGCTGGGCTGGCTGGACGCCGTCCACCCGGACGACCGTTCCCGAACCCATGCGGCCTGGACGACGGCGGTCGAGCACACCGCCCCCTACAACACGGATTACCGGGTCCTGTGCGCGGACGGCATCTACCGCTGGTTCAACGCGCGCGGCGCGCCGGTCCTGAACAAGGACGGCTCGGTCCGCGAATGGGTCGGGGTGTGCCTCAACGTCCCGGGTCGGAACCGATATGGCGCCTCTCCATCCGCGGCCGATGCCACGCTGGCTCTGTCCCCGGCAGCCGCCGCGTCGGCCGCCAAGCCGGCGAATGCCGAGGAGCTTCTGACGCCGGGGCAGATCCGAGCGGCGCGCGGCCTGACAGGCTTGTCGAAGGACGAGTTGGCCGCGTTGGCCAACGTCTCGGTCTCAACCCTCAATCGGTTGGAGGCCCCTGACTCCACCGTCCGGTCGCGCTCCGACACGATCCTGGCGGTGCGCCGTGCCCTGGAACAGGCCGGCGTCGAATTCATCTTCGAGGCAGGCAAGAAGCCCGGCGTCCGCGAGGCGTGAGGGTGCGCCGCCCGGGAGCGCGCCGGATCGGCAGGCGATCTGTGCCTGACGCGAGCCGAGCCGGTGTGGCGCGCCTCCGCCTCGGCGCGCTCCCGGGCGGCCTCCTCCTCCAGGCGGCGCACCCGCTCACGCGGCTCGACCCGGGCGGTGACATCGACGGCGAACTCCGTCACCTACACGGGCCTACCGTCGGCGTCGAAAGCCGGGTCGTGGCATGGGGGCGATTTACAAACCTACGCCACGGCGGCTGATCTCAACCTTCGGCGTGCCCGGCACATGCCAAGAAAGTATCCGCGGGTCGCAAGGCCATGCCATTCCGGGTGCGGGCTCGGCCCGGGCATGCAGGCGGATCAAGCCGTGCGGCGCAGTCTTAATCTCGGGTACCCGGCATGCTGGTGTGAGGCCTCGCGAGACAGGCTTTCGCTCCATGAAGCGTCGGCCTTGAGCACGGATCAAACTACGTAGATGGGTACCCGCTCTGTCGAAAAATCGACTCAAGTTATCCCGCACGTAGTATTGGACTGAAGCGCCCTGTTGTGCCTCAGACGCGTGGGAACATGGGTATTGAACCGGCCGCTTATCCGTGCGACCACAAGGCGTCCGTACAAAGCGTGACGGGAGAGCCCAGGCCGGCGTGAGCTGGTTATGGCGTCGAGAAGCAACCGCCCCCGGAAGCTTCAAGGCACAATCCCGCAACGTGGACGATCTGGAGTGCGACGCGTCTTGCGTCACCGGCAAGCTCAAGCTGCCATTACAGTGGCGAGATCGGCTTGCAGGCACCCGCGACAGAGGGGGCGACCGGAATGCTGGAGCGGGCATTTCGCAGCCCGCCGGTCGAGGGAGAGTGGTGTGTTTCCAGACGACGACGAGTTCGATTTTATCGGGCCTGACCGGGGCTGGAACTATGAGCCCTCGCGCGCCGATCTCTTCCAAGAGTTCAGGTCGCCCGTCTACACCACCGACGCGCACGGCTGGCTGACCTACTACAACGATGCGGCTGCCGAGCTGTGGGGCTACCGGCCTGAACTCGGCAAGGCGCGCTGGTGCGGCTCCTGGCGCATCTTCACGACCGAGGGGACGCCCCTGCCGCTGGATCAGTGCCCGATGGCCGTGGCGATCAAGGAGGGGCGGCCGATACGCGGTGTTCAGGCCGTGCTGGAACGGCCGGATGGCACGCGTATACCGTTCATGCCCTACCCCACGCCGCTGCGGGACGCGGCAGGCACGCTCATTGCCGCATCGAACGTACTGCTGAGGATTACAGATCTCGGTAGGCCGGCCCTGACCGAGACTGCCGGAACCCATCTGGCTTTGAGCGAAGGAGCTGAACCGATGGCGGACACACGCAGTGGAGGCTCTCGATCTCGACCGACTGACGGGCGCACTTCAGGCGACACTCGCCGCGCTGGCAGATGTCGAGGTCGGCTACCAAGCGGATTGCGAGCGCCTGGACGAGTGGTCGGGCTCCGCAGACGAGAAGAAGCGCATCCTTGATCAGCTTGAGCAGAAGCGGCAGCGTCAGCGCTCGACCCTGAGCGAGCGCTTGGAGCAACTCCAGCGGCGCGTCATGCAGGTCATGGCTGACCAGCGATGCGAGAGCAGGCTACCGCCGTCGAGCACGGCTCACAAGCACGCCCCTGTGCTGCATTGACAGACGCACGATAAGGTCCAGGCGTTCTGCCGCCTTGCGCCTAAGCGCGCAAGGCGGTGGGCTGGAGCAACTCGCGTGCGATCTGTGCCGGGGCGGGCATGCACGATTCGACCTCGACCCCTCGCAGATCGGCAGCGGCAGCCGATGTGACCTCAAGCTGGAGCCGCACTTCGGCAGGACCGGCGTGGGTCGTCGTGAACGCGGCGATCTTCGGCACGATCTCGGCGCGAAAGCGCGAGCCGTTGAAGATGCCGTAGTGACCCGCTCCCATCTGGAGGTGATAAGCCTTCCTCTCGACCGAAAGGTTCGTGGTCAGGTCGAGCGCGGCGCGAGTCTGGCCGATTCCGGTGATGTCGTCCTTCTCGCCCTCAATGGCCATCAGCGCGCAGCGCCGGATCGCGGTGAGATCAACAGGTTTGCCTCGGTGGCGCATCTCACCCCTGGGCAGCAGATGCTCGATGAACACCGTCTCGACCGTCTGGAGGTAGTATTCTGCCGTGAGATCCATCACGGCGAGGTATTCGTCGTAGAACTCGCGATGCTTGGCGGCAGAGTCCCCGTCACCTTGGACGAGATGGTTGAACATGTCCCAATGCGCGGTCTGATGGCGGTCAAGGTTCATGCTGATGAAGCCGGCCAACTGGAGAAAGCCAGGGTAGACATCACGGCCGTAGCCAGGATGCGGCCAGGGTACCGGGTGAATGCAGTGCTGCTCAAACCACTCGATCCGCTTCTCCTGCGGCAGCCTGTTCACGGCAGTGGGCGAGCGGCGTGTGTCGATGGGACCGCCAACCAGCACGGCCGAGCGAGGCACCAGCGGCCGATCCTCAGCCTCCATGCGCGCGATGGCGGCCAGCACCGGCACCGAGGGCTGACACACGGCCATGACGTGCAGGTCGGGCCCGAGCGCCTCGAACATGTCCGTGCAGTAGTCGACGTAGTCGTCCAAATCGAAGCGCCCGGCGGAGAGGGGCACCTGCTTGGCGTCGGCCCAATCGGTGATGAACACCTGATGCGTGTCGAGGAAGGCCGCCACTGTGCCGCGCAGCAAGGTCGCGTAGTGGCCCGAGAGCGGGGCGACCAGCAGCAGCTTCGGCTTTGCAGAGGGCTCACCGAAGGCGACCACGCGGCAGAAAGGCCGCTCCCAGACGACACGCTCGGGTGCCTGTAGGCCAAAAGCCGGTTTGGCGTAGCTGCGGGTGGCGCGCTCGAACAGCTCACAAGAGGCGATGATGGCGCGGCCGTTAGGGCTGTAGCTGAGCGGATTAAGCGGGTTCTGGCAGGCTGTTCTGGTGAGGCCGGCCGCCACCCGTGCTGGCGTGAGCATCAGATCACAAGCGTCACGCATCAGGTACAGCATACGGTTCGTCCTCCCGGCCCTTGCAGAGCCGCACGTCGGTCATTGCCTAACGCGCTGGCAATATGATGCGTTGCGTGGACATGATGCCTCAGTAACCGGCATGAAAATGCTTCCACCGTGTCGATTCGGATAGAGTGCTCTCGGTCCAGGCCAGCAAATGAGGAGCGCTGGTGCTTGGAAGCAACACAGATCAGTGCCGGAACACTCCACCCATGCCGTGAGGGGAGCGGCGCAACGCGCATGCGGTCAGACCGCGCCGCCTGCCGTGTCCGCTCCGTTTTCCCGCTGCAGGCACGATGTTGCTGCACCCGTCGCGTCACAGCGGCTTGGCACGTACGCGGTTCATGAGCAGAGCAACAATTGCGACGGCCATCCACGGACACACAAACACGACGAAGGCGACTAACCCCATGGCAATTCTCCCGGGCGTGCTTGGAAGCGCTTGGTGAATGCACGGGAACGCTGGCGGCCGATCGCCGATCCTGCTGGTTGTACGAATCCGGACCGATCGTGCACCGGACCGATCGACGCCGAGCGCATGTAGGCTCAGACGTCGAACGGCGAACGGAACTCCATCTCGGATGGGAAGCGCGCCACGAGGCGCTTGCCTTCCCAGACCTGGATCTCATGCGGATGATTGAGCGACCCGGCATGATCGATGACGGCGTCATCGTGGTCGCAGTCGAGGCTCACTCTCTTCGTGAAGCGAGCCGTCGGCGGCCATGAGGCAGATCCGATACAGGGTCATAGCGGTGTGACGCATGTACGATCCGCCAGAACAACCGCACGGCGAAGCGCGCGCGTTGACCTATCGCAAGCGCGGGTGACGGGTCAGGCCATGTCCGTGCCGCGCTAAAATAATGGATGCCAGAGCACGCTCGCAGAGCGCCTGAATCGCGGCAATGGTCTCGCGTGCTCCGGGCCCTCGATGTGCACGGCTGCGCCGTCGACTGGCGGCCGCTGCGATGGTCGCTGGCGGGACGCTGGAACCGCCGCTTGGCGCGGTGGGCGGGGCAGGTGGAGCCGGCTTAGGGCCGTCCGGGGCAGCCGATGTGCTTCGGATTGTCCGTAGGACTCGGGTGGCCTGGCCGACGCCTCTTGAACTCGTGCGCGGACGGTCGCTACGCATCCGCGCCTGAGATCAGCTCGAAGATGGCCGCCGCTGCTACGCCGCCTCAGCAAGCTTGTGCAGCCAGCCGAAATCCACCGGGTAGCCGAAGCTGTGCAGCATCTTCACACGCCTCCACGAAGAGGCGCGGGCGGACGCCTCTGTCCGGCCGGCTTCGATCTCCGCAGCCTCCATGTCCTGCAGCTCGCGGGTCAGCGCCTCGCGCAGGCCGTCCGCCCGCATGTAACCGAGCGCAGCCGTGAACGCCTGCTCGGTGATCTTTACCTGATCGCAAATCTGACGCACGTCCATAAGCTTTAACCCTGCTGGCGCGGCTAGACTGCCGTCTTACCTGGACGGATATAGCAGCTTAGGATGCGACTAAGCCGGCGATGCCGGGATACCGACAACTTTATCGAAGGCTTTAGTTAAGTCAGAAGCTCGAGTCTGGTCGCCGAAATGGGCTGGAGCGCCGAGCACCGTCGCGCGCCAGCCGATATTACATCTTCACTGAGCAGTTTGCCTCTCTGGAGCGCGGTCGGCCGCATTCCAGGAAGGAGAGTCCGTTGCATGAGCCGATGCCGGCACCATCACCATCCTCGACCCGATTAGCGGGAAGCTAGCGACGATGACCGTGCCGCATCCGCGTCTAGGGCGACCCTGACGAGACGTGACATGCGAGATGCCCGCCCGGCCGATCCGGGAGAGCTGCCTCCTTCACCCAAATGAGGGTTGTTGCTGGCTCCTCAGCGGCGCTAACGTCACGCTGTTGAGTCTATCGGATTACCTTCAGCCCGCCCGGTTCGCTGCGGCGGGCTTTTTCGTGCGCGCCTGACCGCGTGCTGAGAACCGCGGCCGGCAACGCGCCCAATTAACGGACCGTTTACCAGGGTCGCCTACTCGCGTGCCCGTGAACCATTCCGCCTTCAATGAGGTCCGTGCCGTGATCGGCAGGGAACGGACCCTCGGGCTTCTGTCCGATTTCGCCAACGACCTCGATCGGCGGTTCCGATCCGAGGCGCCGGACGATCTTGCCTTCGACGCGCACGCGATGACCTCGTCTGCCGGGCTCTTCGGCTTCGGGGAGCTGGCCTGTGTCTGCCGCGAGGTCGAGGAGGCGTGCCGGGCAGGTTGCGAGGTTGGAGCCCTGCGAACGCGCCTCGATCAGGCTCGGCGCGATACCCTGGACGAAATCGACGAGCTGCTCATGGAAGGCTAGCCGGTCAGCCTGCATCTGATGAGACCGCCTATTGACGAGACGGTTGGGCTCTCTGGGCCGCGGTCGGGTGCGCTCCACTACGGAGAGACCGCGCAGGAGCTGATGCCATGACCGTCACCATCTTCGACCCGATCAGCGGGAAGCTCGTGACGATCACCGTGCCGGACCCGCGTGCCACCCGCCGATAGGGCCAACCGGAACAATCCTTTAGCCCGGACGAGGCGCGAACGGAGCGCGCCCTTGGACGAAACGCGCGATGACGGCCGGCGTCAGGGCCGGGTAGCTGACCGCGCGATCGGGCACTGCCGTCCCCAGTGGATCTCGAACGGCGGATCTCGGGCGCAACCGCCACTGCGTGGGGAGTCCGGACGCGGAACCGGCCACTAAGCGTAGCCGATCCGCGCTCTGACTCAGTGAGGGCGCTGGATCAACCTCAGCGCGCCTCCACGGCCCGAATTGGAGACGCGGTTCTGCGATTTGTCGATCGGCAGTCGAGCGACCGGCGATCCGGTCTCATCGCGCACAACCAGCGCCCAGGCCTCCCCCGGATCGTTAGCAGCCACCTCTCCGGCCATCTCCCGGATCACACTTCGGGCATCGGACAGCGCTTGTTCCAACGTATCTGCTTCGACCCCTTCGTCGTCCCGGATCGTCTCCTGTCCGTCCTCGAAGTCGAAATAGAAGCGTCTCGACATCCGTGCCCCCTGACCAGAGCCCTTCTTGCAGGGCATTATGAGTTGATCTGCGCAGAATCACATTGGACTAACGTTTGGAACGGCGGGTAGCCGCCAGTTGCTCACGTTCTAGCGAGTGCGCAACGTGCCTTGTTTCCTCTGGAGTCGCTACAATGACGGTTTCGGCTGAGTTGAGGTCAATCTTTGCTTGAGAAATTGTAAACAAACATAGAAGACCTGCGCGCATCCGAGCCGTGTTGTTGCGAGTCATAGATCAGCAGGCCGAACAGAAAGCGAGCCAACTCGTACGGCTTACCAGTGTGACCGCCAAATGAGGTACGCCGCTACGCTTGCGCGTGCTCATACAAGCGCGAGAGTCCTGGCCTGGGCGTTGGCGACGAAGGGCTGCTGAGCGCCGTTGGGGGAGCGCATGCGGGATCCGCGAGCCGGCTCCTCATGCGCACCGCCCTCATCGTGCTGACCGCGCTGGTGCGGTTCGGCCCGACATCGTCGACGCGGCCGGCGCATCGCTCCCACGGCACGCCCCCGCGCCAAACGACAGCGTCCAGGTGGATCGGAAGCCCTCCCGCGGTCGTGGTGATCCGCCCGCCTGCACCGTGAGGTGCAGGCTCCGTCACTCGAAGGTCCGCCACTTCACGGGCGATAGGGCATCTCCCGGCGTCGTTGCATGCTCCTGGTGGAAGCGCCGCCGATCGCCGATCAGGGTGGAGACTTGCCGGCGTACAGACGTGAGCAATTCCGTTCCGCCACGTCATTCGAGGCGGGACAGGTCCGTGGCGGCGATCGTTCCCGCGAAGCCATAGGTCTTCGCAGCTGCTGGAAGGAGCTTCAGTCTCTTCCAACGCGCGAGCCGAGGAGAATCGTGGCATCACGGAGCGAGGCCGCCGATGTGGAACGCCTTCATCTCGAGATACTCATCGAGGCCATATTTGGAGCCTTCGCGACCGATCCCCGACTGCTTGACCCCTCCGAAGGGCGCAACTTCCGTCGCAAGCGTCCCCGTATTCAGTCCGACCATGCCGAATTCCAGCCGCTCGGCCACGCGCCACGAGCGATTGAGATCCTGCGTGTAGAAGTAGGCCGCGAGCCCGAACGGGGTGGCGTTCGCCATCTCGACGGCTTCGCGCTCCTGGTGGAACCGGAAGAGAGGCGCGACCGGCCCGAAGGTCTCCTCGCGCGCCAAAACCATGTCGACGCTCGCGCCGGTTAGGACAGTCGGCTGGACGAATTGATCGTCGCCCGTCGGTACGCCTCCGGTGAGGGCAGTCGCCCCGCGTGCCAGCGCGTCGTCTACGTGGCGGCGGATCTTCTCGACAGAGGTCCGATTGATCATGGGGCCGATGGTCACGCCGTCCGAGAAGCCGTTTCCGACCTTGAGCCTCATCACGGCGGCCGCGAGCTTCTCGGAAAACCGATCGAAGATCCCGTCCTGCACGAGGATACGGTTGGCGCAGACGCAGGTTTGGCCCGCGTTGCGGAATTTGCTGGCCATCACGCCGGTGATGGCCAAATCGAGGTCCGCGTCATCGAACACAATGAACGGTGCGTTGCCTCCCAGTTCGAAGCTCACCCGTTTCACAGTGTCGGCGCACTGGCGCATCAGGATCTGTCCGACCCGGGTCGAACCGGTGAATGACAGCTTGCGGACAGTGGGATTGCTCGTCAGTTCTCCGCCAATGCCCTGCGGCAATCCGGTGACGACGTTGAAGACCCCGGCCGGAAGGCCGGCCCGCTCGGCGAGAACCGCCAGAGCCAGCGCGGAGAGCGGCGTCAACTCGGACGGCTTGACAACGACGGGGCAGCCGGCGGCGAGCGCCGGAGCGCATTTCCGCGTGATCATGGCGTTCGGGAAGTTCCAGGGCGTGATCGCCGCGGATACGCCGACCGGCTGTTTCAGAACGAGAATGCGCCGGTCGGGTGAAGGCGCGGGGATCGTATCGCCGTAGGAGCGCCGCGCCTCCTCGGCGAACCATTTGGCAAAACTGGCGCCGTAATGAATCTCGCCGCGTGCCTCCTCGAGTGGCTTGCCCTGCTCCGCCGTCATGATCGCCGCGAGGTCGTCCGCGTTGGCGAGCATCGACGCCGCCCAGCCCTCGAGGATTCTGGCGCGCTCACCCGCAGGCTTCGCGCGCCAACCGTCGAACGCTGCCTCGGCGGCGGCGATCGCCCGAGCGGTTTCGGCGGCGCCGAGGGCGGGAACGGATGCGATCTCGGCGCCCGTCGCGGGATCGACGACCGGAATGCGGTCACCCCCGTCCGCTTCGGACCAAGCCCCAGCGATGTAGGCACGCTCGACCAGCAGCGCGGGGTCCTTCAGACGGGACGTGAGCTTCATTGCGACCTCCACAGCATCGGGGTGAGGCGAAAAGGACGGGCCCGCCGCTCTCTCCGGGAACGCGCTGACCCCTTGCGGCACCTTGGACCTGAACCGCAGTGACGCATGCCGAAGACGCACCCCGCGCGGCAGGACCTGCCGTGCGGGGCACCATCCCGCCGCATGGCGGACCCATCCGCGATCCGCGCGCCGCGGAACAGAATGCCGGATCGCGAGGACAGGCCCGCCGCCGGCGCGATCCGTGATCGGCCCCGCCGGTTGAGTGCCGCGAGCGAGCGCTCCGCGCCGGGATCTCCGGAGGCCGCGGGATGCAGGGTTCCATAGCGGTGGCCGCAAGGCTGCATGCGCGGGACGGTCTCATGCAAGCTGAGCCTGTGGCCGGCGTGCCTGTTCCCTCGGCCGGCCCAGATCTTCAGACCATCGCCCCGGCGTTCATCAAGCCCTCCGGATCGAGCGCCCGCTTCACCGCGCTGAGCAAGGCTAAGCGAGCCGGATCGCTGTAGCGGATCTGAAGATCGCGCTTGAAGCGGCCGATCCCGTATTCGGCGCTGAAGCTGCCACCGAGGTCCATCGCCACCGCGTACACCGCATGGGCGACACCTTCCTCGATCGCGCGCGTGAAATCCAGCCGGTCCCGACCGGCCGGCACCATCAGGTTGAAGTGGATGTTGCCGTCGCCGACATGGCCGTAGAACGACAGACGCGTGCCCGGCGCCTGCGCCTCTACGACGGCTCCCGCCCGTGCCAGGAAGGCGGAAACCGCGGAGGTCGGCACAGCGATGTCGAGCTTCACCGATCCGCCCGCATGCTTCTCCGCCTCAGGGATCGTCTCGCGGATGGTCCACATGTCGCGCCGCTGCCGCTCCGACTGGGCAAGCACCGCGTCCTCAACATGGCCGGCTGCCATCAGAGCCTCCAGCGTGCCGAGCAGGACATCTTCGAGCGGAATGCGCTCCGAGGATGCGGAGAGTTCGAGCAGCACCGCACCACCCGGGCCGGCCGCGAGCCCGAGATCGGCGCCGCGCATGTCGGCGACGAGCGCCAGCGACGAGGCGGAGATGAGCTCGAACGTCGAGGCGAGGTCCGCCGTCTCCCGGCGGACCAGGGCCGCTATTTCGGGGATGGGCGCGTTCGCCGCGAGCTGAAGCCAGGCTGTGGCGCGTTGCGTCTGCGCGGGCCAGAGCTTGAGCACCACCCCGGTCACGATGCCGAGCGTGCCCTCGGCACCGATGAAGAGCTGCTTCAGGTCGTAGCCGATGTTGTTCTTGCGCAGAGGCCGCAGGTCCGAGAACAACGCTCCGTCCGGAAGCACGACCTCCAGGCCGAGCACGAGGTCGCGGGTCATACCGTAGCGCAACACCTGCAGGCCGCCGGCATTGGTCCCCACGTTGCCGCCGAGGCGGCAGCTGCCCTCGGCACCGAGGCTGAGCGGCAGGAGGCAGCTTTCCGCGGCAGCGGCGGCCTGGGCGTCCGCCAGGATCACCCCGGCATCGCAGGTGAGCGTGAAGCCGGTGGGGTCGACGGCGCGGATCCGGTTCATCCGCTCCAGGCTGACGACCAGCTGGCCGCGGCCGGGCTCCGGCGTGGCGCCCCCGACGTAGCTGGTATTGCCACCCTGAGGCACGAGGCCGAAGCCGAGGTCGGCGGCGAGGCGGACGACCTCCTGAACCTCCGTGACGGAGCGCGGGCGCAGGACGCCGGGAGTCTCGCCGCGCATCAAGGCGCGTTGATCATGCGTGTAGCGAGGCAGGCTGTCGGCGTCCGTGATCACGCCGCCGTCGCCGAGGAGGATCTGAAATGGGGTCAAGTCTGACATGTGACGTTCGCGGCCTTGAACGGATGGAAGCTGGATTACGGATGCCATGGAGGACGGGTCAGAGCGATGCCGCCACGTCATCAAATGCCGGGGATCGCAACCGCGTTTCGGTCGCCGCGCCGCGCGAACCTCCTCCCGGGCCTCTGGCTGGAGCGCCTGCACGAAACATGCGGCGGCCCGTCGTCCGCGGCACGCCGGACCCTGTGCCCTCCGGGCAGCGCCCCCTTCATGACGCCGAGCGACGGCTGGCACTGGCGAGCAGGAGGATCAGGAACGAGGCAGCGGTCAGGAGTGTGGAGATGGCCGCGATGGTCGGATCGATCTCGTCGCGCAGCGACGTGAACATCCGCTTGGTCAGCGTCTGGTTCTCGCCGCCCGAGATGAAGATGGCCACCACCGTCTCGTCGAGGGCCGAGATGAAGGCGAACAGCGCCCCCGAGATGACGCTCGGACGGATCTGCGGAAGGGTGACCGTCAGGAAGGCGCGGAGTCGGTTCATCCCGAGGCTGCGCGCGGCCATCTCCTGCGCCGGGTCGAAGCCGCGCAGGCCCGCTAGCACCGAGGTGACGACGTAGGGCGTCCCGAGCATGATGTTGGCCAGGATCAGCCCCGGCAGCGACGCCACGAGCCCGACCTTGGCGAACACGAAGAAGACGCCGACCGCGACGATGATCACCGGCACGACAAGCGGCAGCAGCAGCAGGACCGACAGACTTTTCAGGAGCCTCGATCGCGTCGCGTTGAGCGCGTAGGCGGCCGCCGTGCCGATCACGGTAGAGCCGAGCGCGGTCGAGACCGCCAGGATCAGGCTCACCCGCGCGGCCTGGATCCAGCCGGGATTGCCGAAGAACGCCTGGTACCAGCGCAGCGAGTAGGCCGGTGGCGGGAAGGTCAGGAAGCGCGAGTCCGAGAAGGACATCGGCACGACGATCAGGACCGGCACGACCAAGAAGGCCAGGATCAGCGCGACGGCCGTGCCGAGCAGGACGCGGGGGAGGAGCGCGGTCTTCATCGCGCACCCACGATCCGCTCGAGCGGCACGAGGCGTGAGGCGACCCAGAACAGCAGGCCGACGCAGGCAAGCAGGACGACACTGATCGAGCCTCGCCGCGCCCCACTGGTCGTAGAGTTCGACGTTCCGGCCGACCAGCATCGAGATCATGAAGGTCCGCCCGCCGCCCAGCAGCTCCGGCGTGATGTAGAAGCCGAGCGCGAGCACGAAGACGAGGACGCCGCCCGCGACGACGCCCGGCATCGAGAGCGGCAGAAACACATACCTGAAGACGTGGGCGGGGCTGCCGCCGAGGGTCGCCCCCGCGAGCATCAGCTCGGGCGGGATGCGCTGCATCGTGGCGTAGAGCGGCAGCACCATGAACGGCAGCAGTATGTGCACCGTGGCCAGCACCGTGCCGAACTCGTTGTTGATCAGCGTTAGCGGCGTGTCGATCAGTCCGCTCCCTTGCAGCAGGGCGTTCACCAGTCCGCGGCGCTGCAGCAGCACCATCCAGGCGTAGGCCCGGACGAGCACGCTCACCCAGAACGGCAGGATCACGAGGGCCAGCACGAGCGGGCGCCAGCGCGGCGGCATCGTGGCCGCCGCGTAGGCGACCGGGTAGCCGAGCACCAGCGCGAGCGCGGTCACGGTCGCGGCGATGCGGAAGGTGAGAAAGAATGAGCGGGCATAGATCTCCTCGGTGAAGATCCGCCGATAGTTCTCCAGCGTCAGCCCGTCGTGCCAGACAGACTGGAAGACGAGCCATGCCAGGGGTACGAGCAGCAGAAGGCCGACCAAGAGCAGCGCCGGGGCGAGCAGCAGGAGAACGAGCCGTTGCTCGCCGCGCTCATATCGGAGGAAGGCTGCCTGATCGGACATGGTCGCCTATCACTGGGGGTCTCTCAAGACGCGCCGCCAGGGGCCGCTCACCGGCGCCGGGCCGGCTCCCCGACGGGACGGGGAACGGTCAGGAGGCGCGACGACGGTCCCATACCGCGAAGCGCCACCTGAAAGCGCGCCGGAATGCACGGGGACCGTGATCCATCGACAAACGCGTACTCACTTCCTCTGCACGAAGTCGGCCCATCGGCGCAGCGCGGCGTCGCCGGCCTCCGAGGTCCACCATTCGGCCGAGAGCAGGGCCTGCTTCGCGGCATTGTCGGGAGCACTCGGCAGTTTGGCCGCGAGGCTCGCCGGGATGACGCCCGTGCTGAAGGCGGTGGGATTGCCCGGGCCGTAGGGGATCTGCAGCGGAAGCGCGGCCTGGAGCTTGGGCGAGATCGCCTCGTTCACGAACCTGACGGCTGTTGCGGCGTTCGGTGCGTTCTTCAGAATGCACAGCGAGGTTGCCTGCAGGATCCCCTGGTTGAACGTGTAGTCGACCGGCGCCCCGGCCTCCACGACCGCCGTGACCCGCCCGTTCCAGGCCATCTCCATGTCGACCTCGCCGCTCTGCAGCAACTGGGCCGACTGCCCGCCCGATGTCCACCACACCGCGATGTAGGGCTTGATCTGTTCGAGCTTCTTGAAGGCGCGATCGACGTCGAGCGGGTAGAGCTTGTCGGGTGCGACCCCTTCGGCCATCAGCGCCGCCTCCAGCGTCGCGAACGGATGGTTCCGCAGGGCGCGGGCGCCGGGGAACTTCTTCACATCCCAGAAATCTGCCCAGCTTCGTGGCGGGTTCTTGCCGTATCTTTCCGTCGAATAGGCCAAGACGCTCGAGTAGAACTCGTAAGGTACGGAGTAGGGTGTCTTGTACGCGGACGGGATCGCGGCCGCGTTCGGGATCTTGCTGAAATCGAGGGACTCGATGAAGCCGG
The DNA here is from genome assembly GCA_050632875.1 of Methylobacterium sp. P31. Taxonomy (GTDB): domain Bacteria; phylum Pseudomonadota; class Alphaproteobacteria; order Rhizobiales; family Beijerinckiaceae; genus Methylobacterium. Next base: position 2,314,079 of record JBODSC010000001.1, read on the forward strand.
CCTTGCCGCCGCGTACGCAGTCCTGCGTGGGCGTGTCGATGACGTCCCAGGTCGGCTTGCCGGTCGCAGCCTGGGTCCGGACCACCGGCCACGCGTCGGGCGCGCTGTCCTGATTAATGCGGATCCCGAGATTCTTGGCCGCCGGGTCGAGGATCGCGATGGTCTGCGCCTGCTGGTAGGCGCCCCCTGCGACACGAAGGTGATCTGGTCCTGCGCGCGCGCGGTCGCGAGGAGGCGAGCGCAGCCGCGGCCACCAGCCCCGGTCGCAGCAGAGCTTTGCGTAGCGAAGTCATCGTCGGGCTCCCCCTTGTCTCCGGTCGATCGAATCAACGTCCGATGGTGTCGAGGAACTGATACCAGCCCGCGACGAGACGCACGGCGGGCTCGCGCAGCGCGTAGAACGGCACCGGACGGAGGTGGGGCGCGCCGAGGAGCGCCACGTCCGGCGTCTCCCTCCGGGCGAAATCGGCGGCGTAGCGGCCGAGCAGGGTCGACATCGCGACGCCGGCCCCATTGTAGCCTACGGCGAAGCTGACGCGGTCGTCGAGACGCCCGACATGGGGCAGTGCGTCGAGCGTCATGCCCACGAGGCCGGACCAGCGATAGGCGATCGGCGTTGCGGCGAGCGACGGGAACACCCGCACCATCGCGGCGCGCAGGGCGGCAAACGCGGCTTCGGAATCGATCTTTCCGAAGGCGCCGCGTCCTCCGAAGATCAGCCTGTCGTCCGTGACCCGGAACCAGCGCATCATCCGGCGGGTCTCGGCGCAGATCCGGCGCCCGGGGACGATGGAGGCCAGCAGATTGCCCGTGAGCCGTTCCGTCGCCACCATCGCGCTGCGGAAGGGGATGAGCCGCGAGCGGAGGCGGCCGGTTGCCGGCGTCAGGTCCGAATAGGCGTTGGTCGCGATGATCGCCTGCCGGGCACGGATGACGCCGCCGGGGGTCTCGACCAGGATGCCGCCGGCGTCGTGGCCGAGCCGCAGCGCCGGGGTCTCCCCGTGGATCGCGATCCCCAAGCCGGCCGCTGCCCGCGCGAGGCCGCGCACATAGTCGAGCGGCTGGATCCCGCCCCCTTCGTGGAGAGGACGCCGCCGACGAAATCCTCGGAGCCCGTCTCGGCCCGGATGGCGTCGCGCGCGAGCACGCTGGCCGAGCCATCGCCCATCTCCCGCCGCATCCATTCCATGTCGGCCACGGCCGCCGCGAGCGTGTGCGGGTTATGGGCGCATTTCAGCTGCCCGACACGGCTGTATCCGGCCGCGATTCCGTGTGCGTCCAGCAGCTCCTCCACGAGGTCGACTGATTCATCGGCGAGCCCGTGCATGCGGCGCGCAACGTCCCGGCCGTGAGCGGCAGCCATGTCCCGGTAGGAGACCCGGAACTTGGCCGACACGACCCCACCGTTGCGGCCGCTCGCCCCCCACCCGACCGCGTTCGCATCGATGACGATCGGTCGCTCGCCGGTGGCGGCGAGACGGAGCGCGGCGGAGAGGCCGGTGTACCCGGCCCCGATCACCACCACGTCCGCCCGCGCGTCCCGGTCGAGGCGGCCGAAGCCGGCCATCGGGGCGGCGATCGCCGCCCAGAGCGAATCGACCCCGGGCCTGGGGAAGGGCTGCACGGTCAGGCCGCCTTCGCGGCGGTGGTCCGTGCCTCGCCGAAGGCGGCGTCGACCGCGTCGGCCAGCGCCCCCAGCGTCGCGAAATGGTAGTCGGGCTGGGTGACGACGGCCGGCTCCGGCGTTGCCCCCAGCCTGGCAGGCCCTGCCGCCGCTCGATCCAGCAGGTCGTGTAGCCGAGCTCTCGGGCGACGCCGATATCGTGATACTGGCTCTGGGCCACGTGCAGGATGTCGGACTGCTTGTACCCGAACGCCGATTGACGGCCGCGATTGTAGGCGAAGAATTGCGGATTGGGCTTGGCGACGCCGGTATCGTCGTAGGTCGCGCTGTCGTCGAACGGATTGCCGAGCGTGTGCGCGTAGAAGGAGAAGGCGACCCGGTCGGCATTCGTCATGGCGACGAGGCGGTAATGGCGCCGCAGGCGTTTCAGCGCGGCCGCGGAATCCTTGAACGCCGGCCACCGCAGGACGGACAGTTGGAAGGCGTCGGCAGCCTGATCGGTGTCCGGGAACCCGAGGTCCCGGGCGACGTGACGGTAGACATCCGCGAAGACGACGCTCGACCGCTCGTAGTTCAACTCGCGGCCGCGCAGGTAGGATCGGAAGATCTGATCGTCGCTCACCTCGGCGGCGCTCTTTCCGGAGAGGGTGCGCATCGCGTTCAGCACGCCGGTCTCGAAGTCGATGAGGGTGCCGACGACGTCGAAGGTCAGAAGCTTGAAATCGGTCAGGGACATCGGTGGGTCCTTCGGTGTGCGGGAGGAACGGATCACGCCTCGTCGGCCACGACGATCGTGTCTCGGGGGTGGAGGAGCACGGTGATCGGATCGCCGATCGCGGGAATGGCGAGGCGGCCGAGGTGATGGGCGGGCTGTCGCAGGCTGACGCTCGCGCCGCCGTCGAGAGTGACGAAGACGCGCAAGCTCTCACCCTGGTAGATGACATCGGTGACGCGCCCCGAGAGGCGGTTCAGGACAGGGTCCTGCGGATTGTCCGCCGGGCCTGCGACCATCAGCTTCTCGGTCTGGACCGCCAAGAGGAGGCGCGCGGCGGCCGGCAGCGGCTTGGCGCAGCGCAGGATCGTCCCTCCGACGGATACGCCGTCGCCGCCGGCCCGCAGCGCGGGCAGGAGGGTCGCCTCGCCGATGAAGCTCGCGACGAAAGCCGTGGCGGGCCGGTCGTGCATACCCTCGGGCGTATCGACCTGAACGAGGCGGCCGCCGCGCAAGATCGCGATCCGGTCGCTCATGGTGAGCGCCTCGCGCTGATCGTGCGTCACGTAGACGATCGTCGCCTCGAGTTGCCGGTGCAGGCGTCGCAACTCGATCTGCATCGACTCCCGAAGCTGTTTGTCGAGCGCCGAAAGCGGCTCGTCCATCAGGATCAGCTTGGGGCGGAACACGAAGGCGCGGGCCAGGGCGACGCGCTGGCGCTGGCCGCCCGACAGCTGAGCGATCGATCGGTCCTGATAGCCGCCGAGTTCGACCATCTCGAGGGCGCGCGCCACCCGTTCCGGCCACGTCGATTTGGGTTCATGGCGGGCGCGGAGCGGGAAGGCGACGTTCTCACCGACCGTCAGGTGCGGGAAGAGTGCGTAGTTCTGGAAGACGACGCCGATGTCGCGCTTGTGGGGCGGCAGGTACGTGACGTCGCGCGCGCCGAAATGGACGCTGCCCGACGAAGGCATGACAAAGCCACCGAGCACCCCGAGCAGCGTCGTCTTGCCCGAGCCCGAGGGTCCGAGGAGGGAGACGAATTCGCCCGGGGCGATGTCGAGGGAGATGTCGTCGAGCGCCAGGAATGTGCCGTAGCGCCGGGTGGCGTTGCGGATCGAGACGCCGACGCTGCCGTCTGACGCGTCCCGGGGATGCCCCGGCCGGAATTCGGTCTTCGCTTCGGCCATGACGCGCGAGACATGCCTTTCCGGAGCGTGTGAGCGGACGATAGCCGCCCCGGATGATCCGGCCGTTCAGCGGCGCCTGGAGTTCATCGGACCACGCGGCGGGAGAGGCTGCAAACGACAAATTCTCCGCCGCGATATTCCCTCAGGTTATGAGGTTCGGGACGCCGCTGGCTTCGGCGAGACCCAGATCGGGGTAGAGCGCGTCGATCGTCGCCAGATCGCACCGGAGGCTCCGCGACGATCCAATCCCGGACCGCCGCCGCCGATGCGCGCAAGGGGCGGGCGCGCAGCCAGACCAGCTGGCAGCGCCGCTCGGTGCGGATCAGATGGCGGGAGGCCGGGATCAGATCGCCGACGCGCAGCCAATGGGAGGCGACGGTGATCCAGCCCAGGGCCACCCCTGGCCCAGCAGGGCCGCCTGAAGGACGATGGCGTAGTCGGAGAAGTGCAGGAAGGCGCGCCGTCCGGGCCAGTCCGCCGCGGGCGCGTCCATCCGCTCGACCCAGCTCGGCGAGGACTCGCTCAGATTGATGAAGATGTCGTCGTGCGTGCGGTCGCGCTTCGTCTGGTACCCCTTGCTGCAGACCGGCAGCATCAGCTCGCGCATCAGGAAGACCGCCTCGTGGTCGAGATCCGGTCCGTCGACGAACCGCATGCCGAGATCGACATCGTCAACGGGGCCGCGGATCGCACCGGGGATGAGCTGGAACCGGAAGTCGACGGCGGGAAAGGCGTCCTGAAGCTTGTCGATCCGCGGCATCAGCCAGTGCGTCGTGAACGCCGTGGACAGCGACAGCGTGATCGTCTCGCGTCCGGTGCGCCGGACGTCGATCTCCCGCAACGCGTCCTCGATGTCGCGAAATCCGCCCTTGATGCGGCGATAGAGCAGGACGCCCGCCTCGCTGAGCGCCACGCCGTCCGCCACGCGCTCGAACAGCTTCACGCCGAGGTGGCGCTCGAGTTGCGCCAGGGTCTTGCTGACGGCCGGCTGGGTGACGTTCAGTTCCGCCGCCGCGCGCGTGAAGCTGCCATGGCGCGCGGCGGCCTCGAAGACGAACAGAGCACCCGTCGAGGGCAGCATCTTGCGAAGAAACGTCATCCGCTTCCCTCGACCGCGCTAGGGGCTGGGCCACGACGCGTCCCTTACCGGTCGGCGGTCGCTGCGGCCATTGCTGGCGATAGCTCATCGCCGCAGCCGGTCGCCGCCGCGCCCGCGGGAGCACGGGGCATCCGAGTGCGGACGGCATGAGCCGCAAGCTGCCCCGCGCGCCGGCATACGAAGGTCTAAATCTCACGCACCCGCGGCTTCCGCGCCTGCCGGCTGCAGCACGACATGCTGAGCCGGGCTTCAATTCAGCAGATCGTGCCATCCCGCGGTTGCCCTTCGGCGTCTGTGCACGGCGGTTCCAACCACAATCGCAGGCCGAGAAGACGAGGGAGAGCCATGCTGGCCAACGATCTGGTTGAACTTGACCGTCGTCATCTGATCCATCCCGTCACGCCGTGGCGCCAGCACGAGGAACGCGGAGTCACCGTTATCGAAAGCGGGTCCGGCTCTTACGTCACCGACAACCACGGCAGGACCCTCCTCGATGGTTTTGCCGGCCTCTGGTGCGTCAATGCCGGTTATGGCCACGAGAGCGTCGTTCGTGCTGCCGCCGAGCAGATGCGCCGTCTTCCCTAGGCGACGGGCTATTTTGGCTTCGGGAGCGAGCCGGCGATCCGCCTCGCCGCGCGGCTCGCCGACCTGGCACCGGGTGACCTGAACCACGTCTACTTCACGCTCGGCGGATCCGATGCGGTCGACAGCGCAGTGCGGCTTATCCAGAACCTCTACAGGGCGACGGGCCGACCGGAGAAGCGGCACATGATCGCCCTGGATCGAGGCTGCCACGGTTCCACCTCGACAGGCTCCGGCCTCACAGCCCTGCCGATCTTCCACCAGAACTTCGACGGTCCTTCGGCGTTCCAGCACCACATCCCCTCGCCCTACCCCTATCGGAATCCGGCGGGCCCATCAGCGGAATCGGTCATCGCGGCCTCACTCGCGGCCCTGCGCGGCAAGGTGGAGGAACTCGGCGGATCGGAGCGCGTCGCGGCCTTCTTCTGCGAGCCGATCCAGGGATCGGGCGGCGTGATCGTTCCTCCCGATGGATGGCTCCGCGCGATGCGTGAGGCCTGTCGCGGATTGAACATCCTCTTCGTCGCCGACGAGGTCATCACCGGCTTCGGCCGGACCGGCCCGATGTTCGGATGCGCGTACGAAGACGTTGTCCCCGACATCATGACGGTGGCGAAGGGACTGACCTCCGGATATGAGCCCATGGGCGCGACCATCCTCTCAGACACCGTGTACCGCGCCATCGCGGACGCCAATCCGCCGGGCCTGCCCATCGGGCACGGCTTCACGTATTCCGCGCACCCGGTCAGCGCGGCCGTCGGCCTCGAAGTGCTCAAGCTCTACACCGACGGCGGATTGGTGGAGAACGGCCAACGGGCCGGACGCTACTTCATGGAGCGGCTCGGCAGTCTCACAGAGCACCCGCTGGTCGGCGAGGTCCGTGGCCGTGGCCTGCTCGCCGCCGTCGAACTGGTCGTGGACAAGCATCGGAAGACGAAGCCGGATCCGGCGATCAACCTGAGTGCCAAGTTGTTCAATCTCGGATACGAGAACGGCCTCATCTTTCGGGCCTTCTCCGACGACGTGATCGGCTTTGCCCCGCCCCTTTGCTTCACCCGCGCAGAGGTCGACCTTCTCGTCGAACGTCTCCACAAGACTCTGGATCAAGTCCTCGAAACCAGGGAGATCCGCGAGGTCCTGGCTGACTGACAGGGTGCCGCGTCCTCGCGGCGGCGCAAAAGGCCACGCATGCGCTGCAAAGCTCTCTGCTTCCGACCGTCGAAACGCGGTCGCGGTGCGGATGGAGCCGCGTCACGCGGTGTAGACCGGCCAAGATTTCTGGGGATGATAACCCCACGCTTTCAGCCCCGAAGCTCGACCGCATCGACGTCAACATCCTGGCCAAGCTCCAGCAGAACGGGCGCATGACCAATATCATGCTCGCGAGTGAGATCGGGCTCTCGCCCAGCCCATGTCTCGCGCGGGTGAAGCGGCTGGAGAAGGCCGGATTTATCAGCGGCTACGGCGCGCATTTGAATCTTGCCAAGCTCGGCGAGGCACAGCTCGTTTTCACGTCGGTCACGCTCGGAGATCACCGGCGGGAGGATCTCGTCCGCTTTGAGCAATCGATCAGGGACGTGAACGAACTGGTCGAGTGCCACTTAGTCAGCGGAGGATTCGACTATCTGCTGAAATTTGTCACACGCGGAATGCCACATTATCAGGAAGTGATCGATAATATTCTCGACCGTAAGATTGGCATAATAAAATACTTTACCTATATTGTTATAAAATATTGTTATAAAATCTCCGATAGTCAAAATCAGCGTGCCTATCGAGCATCTCATAATTGAGGATTAGGCTCGTATAAGCTGCGAGGCTCACCCATTCCGACGCGGTCCGCACCGATCGGTCGGTGCCCTGTGCGCAATCCGGCTCTATGCAGAGGCGGTCGCTCGTTGGTCCCACCCCACAATTGCGGTCATTGCTCAAGTTCGCACCGCCGCAAGTCGACCGACCGATCCTGCACATCTCTAGGAGAGCCTGCCTGGGTTCTGACCCTGCTGAGACTGGATCGATGGGGGATTCTACACCATCGCCCGGTCGAGCGGACGATGCCGCCTGGCTGGGACTTTCCAGCCGCTCGCGCGTTCGAACCATTGCGGGACGCAGAGTCCGCTCACGGGAGGTTCGATATGGCGGCCACCGGCAGCGTTGCTGACGCTTATCCCTCGCCCACCCTGTCCGAGTCCGAACACCGCGCACAGCTGCGCCGTGCCGTTATCGCCGGAACGATCGGCACCACCATCGAGTGGTACGACTTCTTCCTCTACAGCACCGTGACGGGCCTCGTCTTCGCCAAGCTGTACTTTCCAGAATCCGATCGCCTCGTCGGCACGCTCGAGGCGTTCTCGGTCTACGCTCTCGGCTTCGTTGCCCGGCCAGTGGGGGCGGCCATCTTCGGCCATTACGGCGACCGGATCGGACGCAAGTCGGCCCTGATCGCAACGCTCCTGCTGATGGGGCTCGCGACCTTCTTCGTGGCCTTCGTACCGAGCTACGCGTCCATAGGGATTTGGGGTGCGGTCCTCCTCACCGTGCTGCGCGTTGTGCAGGGAATCGGCGTCGGCGGTGAATGGGGCGGCTCGGTGCTCCTGGCCATGGAATGGGCGAGGACCAATGAGCACCGCGGCTTCATCGCCTCCTGGCCACAACTCGGTGTACCGGCCGGCCTGTTCCTGGCAAACCTCGCGGTGCTCGCCTTCAGCGCCATCTCGGGCGACCAGTTCCTGAGCTGGGGCTGGCGGGTGCCGTTTTTGCTCAGCATCCTGCTCGTCGGGCTCGGTCTCTGGATCCGGCTCGGCATCCAGGAGACGCCCGCCTTCCGCGCCGTGACGGAGGGGCGGCGGGTCGAGCGGGCGCCGGTGGCCGAGGTGCTGCGCCGACACCCGCGCGAGGTCGCGCTCACGGCCTTGGCACGGATGGGCGAGCAGGCGCCATTCTACATCTTCACGGCTTTCGTCTTCAGCTACGGCGTCGGCGAGCTGAAGCTGTCGCGAGACCTGTTGATCGGCTCGGTGCTGGCCGCCTCGGCGGTTTCACTCGGGACGATCCCGCTGAGCGGCTGGCTGTCCGACCGGCTCGGTCGCCGGCGCGTGTACATGGCTGGCGCCGTACTCACGGGCGTGTACGGGGTGATCTACTTCGCTCTGCTTGACACGCAGGTCCCGGCCTTGATCATCCTGGCCATCATCCTCTCGCTGATACCCCATGACATCATGTATGGGCCGCAGGCAGCGCTGATTGCCGAATGCTTCCCCGGGCGGTTGCGTTACAGCGGCGCCTCGCTCGGCTACCAACTCGCCTCGATCTTAGCGGGGGGCCGGCTCCCTTGATTGCCACCGCCCTGCTGGCGCGCACACATTCCGGTTACGCCATCGCCGTCTTCATCGCGATCTGTGCTGTGATCAGCCTCGGCGCGACGGCAATGCTGCGCGACTACACCAACCGAGATCTGGACCATAGCTAAGTCCGCAGTCGGCCGGTCCACCACCGATAGCTTGGCCGGCGCAGCCGGCCAAGCGCTCAGCGTCGGCACGAACACCGCCGGGACCGGCGGGCGGTAGCCCAGGAGGCGCGCGGCAGAATCCCGTTTTCGTTCCTCCGCCAGTTCTCGATCAGAATCTGCGCCTCCCCCGGCGAGTAGACGGTCTCCCCGTTCAGCAAATCGTCGCGCAGCCTCGCGTCGAAGCTCTGGTTGTAGCCGCTCTCCCAGGGTGAGCCCGGACTTCGGTGTGCATTCTTCGCGCCCACAGCCGCGATTCATTTCTGCACAGATCGGCGATGAACGCAGGTCCGTTGTCGTAGCGAGCGTCTGAAGTCGCGGCGCGCCGCACGAATAGGTCCGGCCGCAAGCCGATGGACTACAAGGACCTAAGGATAGTGCCGGCCATGGAGGATGCATAGCGGACGCCTCGCGACGGCGTCGGACGAGTGTAATCGTCGCGTCGGACCCAAATAGATCTTTGCTCCTTCAATGACTTACGCATCATTAATTTGCCTCTTTTGCGCAAGATTCGGACGATCTTTGGTTTGCTCTCGTCGATATCTAGCTTCAGCTGCAATGTAAGAGTAAACGGAATCCATTATTTCTTCATCGATTTCCTCGGATGACTCGGCAGAAGCATCCAGACTTGATTTGGACTCCATTCTTGCCTTGAGTAAGTTATTGGCGCGCTTCAATTGCTTGGGCAATGAGAATATATCATAAAGGAAACCCAGGCCTCCAAATCCTAATGTCAAAGCATATTTCAGTGCAACATTGCGGTTGCCAAGATAAAGTTTATGACCTCCGACAAATCCTGTCAAGAAAAGCCAAAAATAAGCCACCCATAGACTCTTTTGCCACCTGAACTCCCTGGATACAAATTCTTTCATCGCGCGCCCCTTCTGGCAATAGCACACATTTCCCGCGCCTGCTTTGTTCGAACAAACTTCAAGACAAACTGTTGCTGATTACAGTTCGGATGCGTCATTCAGACGATAACCATGCTATATTTCGGTTATGGCTTCTGATAAATCGCACATGAAATTTGGCGGCATTGCGGCTACTGCTTATGATTTAGCGACCGGCGACATGATACGACTTATGGCTAGGCTTATGTCCGGCGTGAAGCAATTGCGGCGCTTTCTAAAACGAAAACTCAGCAGCTGTGGTATTTGCCAAGGAAAAATGATAATGAACAATGCAAATGGAAAGTTCATCAGGTTGGATGGCGAATTCTGTACGCCCGGAGCGGCGTCATTCAGGTGGTGGCGGTCTCTGGGAAGCGGGCGAAGAGGCTGATGGCAGTGAGGCGCGCGGCGCCGACGACGAGGCGGGTCTTGGCCTCATCCGCGGCAGCCGACATGGCGACATAGCCGTTGGCCGTCTTCAACTGGACAACGGCCGAACTGCAGGTTGACGGATCAGGCCGACGGCTCGGGCTGCATATCGAACTCGCGGCCGCGCATGCCCGCTTAAAAGCTTTCGTGACGCTGCGACCGGTACCCATGCGCCGCGGCCGCGCGCAACTGCGGCGTGGAACAGATCCCGCTCATCCGTGAAGCTCGCCGCAGTCGGTCAACGTGCTTTGGCGGATATGAGGACGATCGACTCGGCGTCGATATCTCCAATGGACTGGCCCGCTGCAGTGCTTGCTCCGCGCGGGGTTCCCTCATCCATTGCCTCGTCCGCAAAGCCTAGGACCCAATCATCAGCTGGAACAAATCCTCCGCTCCCGGCGACCCAAGCCTTTTCAAACTGTCTGGCGGCCGAGACGGCAGACCTCGTCCATCATCGCGTCGTTCTCCGCCTGTCGCGGAGTAAAGGCGAGCTGCTCGTGCGCGGCGCGTTTGCGAGCCGTGGCATCCGATCTCCGTCAGCGTTCAGGATGCCCGAAAAATTTGGGTTCAGTGCGGGCCGCTTTGCCGAGGCAGTGTCGACGGAGACCGATCCCGTCTGTATTAGACTCCAGTCGGACACGCGACCCTAGGAACGTGGTCCGATCAGCTGCCCGATCGATGGAAGTGGCGGTAGCAATGAGCCAACTGTGAGTTGCTGATCCCGGTAGTTATCTATAATGACTCGCCGGCAGCGTTCGGAGTGAGATCACGCCACCGGTATCAAATCAGTTAATGCGGACGGCTATTGGCGGGGGCGTAAGATCACATTGGCGCGACATTTGCTGCGTCGCTGACGCATTTGACGATATGCTGATTCCGAGGCTGCGCGCGTGGCGGGGCGCGAAGGAGGCATGGCGGTGACGCGAAGGATCATGGTGACCGGTGGGGCAGGCTTTGTCGGCTCATTCTTGTGTGGGCGACTGCTCGACAGACAAAATGAGGTGCTTTGTGTCGACAATTTTTTCACCGGTCGGCGCCGAAATATTCACGGGTTCCTAGAAAATCGCAATTTTGAGCTTCTTCGCCACGATGTTACGGTTCCGCTGCAGGCTGAGGTCGACGAAATTTATAACCTTGCCTGCCCAGCGAGTCCCATCCACTACCAGTTCGACCCTGTCCAAACAACAAAGACGAGTGTATTAGGTGCGTTGAATTTGCTTGCACTCGCCAAGCGGACAGGTGCTAAGATTTTGCAGGCATCAACCTCTGAAGTTTATGGAGATCCATCGGTTCATCCGCAGCCGGAAACCTACTGGGGTAACGTTAACCCTATCGGTGTGCGCTCTTGTTACGACGAAGGTAAGCGTTGCGCCGAGACGCTGTTTTTCGATTATTGGCGTCAGCACAGAACGCGGATCAAGGTGGCGCGGATCTTTAACACTTACGGGCCGAACATGCGCGCCGAGGATGGTCGCGTTGTATCTAATTTCATCGTTCAGGCGCTTCGGAACGAGCCGATCACGATCTATGGTGACGGCGCACAAACCAGATCCTTTTGTTATGTCGAAGATCTCGTGGACGGCTTGGTCGCTTTGATGGGCTCTCGCGACGAGGTCACTGGTCCGGTCAACCTCGGCAATCCGGGCGAGTTCACGATGCTGGCGCTCGCCGAGCCTCGTTCGGGAGATGACCGGCAGCCGATCCGAGCTGATCTTCCTGCCGCTGCCCGCAGATGATCCGTTGCAGAGGCAGCCCGATATCAGTCTCGCGCAGAAGGAGTTGCACTGGCGGCCGACCACCGATCTGCGCCGGGGATTGCAGCTGACGATTGCCTATTTCGACGAGTTGTTGAGTGAAGGCTCGGTGACCTCATGAAAATCTTCGTAACCGGAGGCGCCGGTTATGTCGGTTCCCACTGCTGCAAGGCTTTCGCGGCCCGCGGTTGGGAGGTCGTAGCGTATGACAATCTCAGCCGCGGTCGGCGCGCGGCCGTTCGCTGGGGACCGCTCGTGCAGGGTGATCTCCTGGATCGCGAGATGTTGCGGCGCGCACTCGCCGAACATCGGCCCGACGCCGTCGCTCATTTCGCAGCTCTGGCCTATGTAGGCGAATCCGCCACCGATCCCGCTCTCTATTGGCGCAGCAACACTGTTGGTAGTCTCAATCTTCTCGACGCGATGCGTGAGACGAACGTCCGCCATCTGATATTCTCTAGCACATGCGCGTCGTATGGTATCCCTCAGCGTCTTCCGATTGACGAGACACACACCCAAGCGCCGATCAATCCTTATGGTTGGTCAAAATTCGCAACGGAACGTGTGATTGAGAACTATGCTGCGGCTTATGGTCTGAGCGCGGTGATACTCAGGTACTTCAATGCTGCTGGCTGTGATCCGGCTGGCGAGATCGGCGAGGACCACGAGCCCGAAACACATGCCGTGCCACTCGCCATTAGGGCGGCGCTGGGTGGCACGCCCTTCAGCATTTTTGGCACGGACTTCGAGACTCGCGACGGAAGCGCCATTCGCGATTACGTACACGTCTCCGACCTTGCTGATGCGCACGTCCTCGCTGCTCAACTCGCCGCCAAGACGGATGGCGTCCATGTCTTCAATCTGGGCTCAGAGACCGGCACGAGCGTTCTGGAGTTGCTCGCGGCCGTTGGCCGGGCGGTCGGAGTGCCCGTTCCTGCGCTGCGGGCGCCGCGCCGCCTCGGCGATCCACCGGCGCTCGTCGCGACCGCAGTGAAGGCTCGCGAGGTGCTTGGCTGGCGTCCTGTGTGTTCGTCGATCGACGTGATTGTCGAAACCGCCTTGGCCTGGCAGCGTAGCAGAATGCTGGCGGACGGATGAGACATCCATGTCAGGACCGCTCTTTCCCGGCGTTACATCGCAGTCCATGTCTCCTCTGTCGGTAACGAGGCGGCAGATCGCTGCAGCGATTTAGCGGAGCTTGGTTCAGCCAGTGCCGATCGCTACAAAGCTCCGTTTGATGCAGCGAGAATGGATCCCATACATTCTCCCGGCCGGTAGCAAGTCACCGAGGCGTTTCGTTTAGAAATGACGGCCGCCGTGACACGCGAGCCAGCAGGGCAGCGCCAAGATACGGGATCGGGTGTCGCCATCGTCGTGGTCTGCTACAATCAGGCCCATTTTCTACGCGATGCTCTGGAATCGGCCTTAGGACAGTCCCTGCCGGCAGACGAGATCGTGCTCGTCGACGATGGGTCGGTCGATCACACTGCGGAGATCGCGGCGTGCTTTCCGGCGGTGCGCTATTTGCGGCAGAGGAATGCTGGTCTCTCGGCGGCACGCAACACGGGTCTCCGGGCCGTCACAGCGCCGTTCGTTCTCTTCCTCGACTCCGATGACCGTCTCGATGCCGGAGCGATCGCTGCCGCGCTGCCTGTGCTGCGAGCAGATCGCGCGCGCGCTTTTGTCTACGGCGGCTATCGGGAAGTCGGCGAGGATCTCAGGCCGCGAGCCGTCATTCAGCCGAAGGTTTATCCGAACGCGTTTCTCGGACTACTTGAAAACGCCAATCACATTGCGATGCACGGGACTGTCCTCTACGACGCATCGATCCTGCTGGCGTCCGGGGGCTTTGATACAAGTCTAAAAAGCTGCGAAGATTATGACGTCTATCTCCGCTTGACCCGGACCTACGATATTGCCGCCTATCCATTGATTGCCGCAGATTACCGGCGGCACGGAAATTCGATGTCGCGTGACAAGCTGAAGATGATTGATGCTGCGCAGGCGGTGCTTGAGCGGCACTCGCGCGGCCGATCTGAGCGCGCGTTCGCACGGCGAGGCCTTTCCATTATGATCGAGTATTATGGCGCGCAATTGCTTGCTGACCTTGCCAAATCGGCGCGCCGTGGCTCCGTGGGGGAGATATTTCGGCTTCTGGTCGCTGTCGCGTGGCGCCCTGGACTGCGAAAGTTCGTGTTTCGCAGGGTTCTGGGCACCATCCGGAGTCGGCTCGTTCCCAGCAGGCGTTAGGATCAGGCAAAATTTGTTGCTTGGCAGCGGGACGGTGTCGAGGCCCGGTGCGTTGGCGATCGAGGACCGCGCCTCGTGGTTCAGGCCGAACCAGGAAGCCTCGGCCAGGAAGGCGCGCTGATCTGCGCAGTCCGCCCGAATGCCCGCACCACCCCTGCTGTCCACAACGAGATCGCCGGCTCACGCAAGGGTTCCGGCATGCTGCCAAGCGCCTCAGTGTCTCCGCTTAGATCAGCCGTGAGTGGTGCAGGCGCGGTCAAGCCGGGTGCCAGGACTGCTCTTCTCGACCTCGTTAGCTGTGCTGCTCCGCTTGACGACCTCAGCGTCATTGTCAGCCACGTCCTGCCGCATCCGAACCGAGCACCGTCTACCGCATCTTCAAGGCTGGAGGCCTCAACCGCCTCGCGCCCGCCAAGCCTGTCAGGCCCCCTTCGACCGGGATGCGCTTCCGTAAACGTGCAAGATTGTTGCACCTTAAGGACGTCGCGCGTCCAGGCAGTTCGTCCGCCTGCGGCCTGCCGCGCGGAGGCACGGCTCAGAGCGCTCGCAGCGCTCTGGCGAGGGCATGTCGACCTGCTGAGGGCGGCACAATCCGTGGGATGGCCATTGGCTGCGAGATCATCTGGAGTCGGGTCGGGCTGGAAGCCTCGGTGCTGAAGGCGGCAGCAAACCCTGCCTCGGCTGCCGCAGCCTGCACACGCACGTCCATGTCACCATAGGGGTAGGCCAGGAAACGCGTTGGTCGGCCGCTGATCGCATCGCACACGGCGCGGCTCCTGCTCAGCTCCTGTTTGAGGCTGGCGGTATCGAGCGACGTGAGCGCAGGATGGGTTACGCTGTGCGCGCCGACCGAGAAGACGCCGTCGCAGAGAATCCGGCGCACCTCGTCTTCGCGCATCGCTCGTGCGTCCGGCTCGGGCGCTACGGGAAAGCGACACAGGATTTCTTCGAGCGCCGCGGAGCGCTCGCTTTCGGAGAGGCGCTGAAGGTGAGTCCATATTGCCAGGAACGCGGCTTCCCGCGGCCCCGGCGGCGGTTGCCAAGCGCGCCAACCGGGGCTAGCGACCTCCGTGGCGCGCCACGCGCAGACGAAGGTTGCTGTGCGTGTCTCCAGCGTCCAATCCGCCTCCCCGATGCTGGCGAGAAGCGCATCGGCCAGCAAGTCCCACCAAAAGCGCCGCCCTTCGGCTGTAAAGCCTGTTGCCAGGAACAATGTTGCCGGAACGCGTTCTCGCTGTAGCACCGGATAGGCGTGCAGGAGGTTGTCGAGATAGCCGTCGTCGAAAGTGACTGCCACCGCGTGCGGCGAAAGAGTGCCGGCCGCGAGCGCATCGACAAATGCATCGAGCGTGAGTGGATGGCGATGGCGCGCGAGCCAACGAACTTGTTCTTCAAAATGCGCAGGGCTGATCGCAATTCCCCAGGGATCAAAGCGCGGCGTTGCCACGCGGTGATAGAGTAGGATCGCCGGACGCGGCCGCATGGCTCGACGCAGCGTCCGGGCGGCGCGTCGAGCGATGCTAAACATCGGCGGCAGGGCGACGGAGCCGGGCCGTCACGATAACCGGATAGGCATCATCAACCGGTTTCAGCTTCTCTGTATCGATTTCTTCGAGGGCGAGGCCATGTAGGAACGATATGGCGGCAAAGATATTCCCATGCTGCTCAATATTGACCTCCCATCCGGGAAAATACTGGTCCGCCAGCCGCCGGAGCGAACGGTCGGTAAATGACCAGAACCAGCAGTTGCTCCACTCGAGGCGGTCGATGGGTGAGATGCCGGGTACCGTCAGCAGAAGGACGCCGCCGGGCGCAATGGCCTGGGCAAGTCCAGCGAGGGCTCCGCCGAAGTCGAAGACCAAGTGAAGCGTCTGCGTGAGAACAACGCAGTCGAACGCTCTGTCCGGCAACGTGCCCGGTGTGGCGAGGTCTCCATCGATGGTTGTTTCGCGCGCCGCAGGATTTACATTCAGGACATCCTGCTGAACGACGTTCGCCTTCCCGAACTGACGGCAATAGGTCGCGTCACCCACCTCAAGGGCCCGACCGCGAATGTCAGCCGCGTTGGCTGCGAGGAAACGCTCCACATAGAAGCGATCGATCGGCGTACCGCGATCCCAACCGAAGTCGTGGCTGATGGGCCGCGTGCCCGCGATATCCGCCGTGGTGACCTGCCGGCGCTGCGGAGGCCAACGGCCAGAACGCCGTCGCAGGATCGCGCCGAGGCGCATGAACACTCTTCGGGCAATCGGTTCAGTGAGCGGAGTTATGAACGGCATCGTGCTTTCTCCTGCCCGGCCCGCACGTAGCGCCAGCATCGGATCGACAGTCTCCAGTATCGACGCCAACTCTCACACCGGCGGCCTCCGCTCGCTCCCAATCACTCCGCCCGCGCTCTGCCTCGTTCGGTCGAGGCATCGATCAGGTCGCTGTGCAATTTCAGCCGAATAGCCCTTTTTGGCGCGTCCAGGCGTCCTGAAACCATGTCGTTTCCTGCAGCTTCCCCTGGAATTGCACCCGGCCGTCGAGCATTTCGATGCCGGCATCGCACGCGCGAATCGTCTCGAGCCGATGACTGATGATGATCGCGCGGCCGAACGCTCTTTCCTCGTGGAGCAGCCGGAAGATGATGTCTTCAGAAACTCCGTCCACGGCACTCGTCGCTTCGTCGAGGATCAGGATCTCCGGTCTACGGAGCAGGGCACGCGCCAAGCCAATTCTCTGGCGCTGCCCGCCGGAAAGGCCGAAGCCGCTCGCACCCAGACAAGTATCGTACCCCTGCGGAAGCATGCACACGAATTCGTGCGCTTCGGACATGCGCGCCGCGCGCTCAATCTCCGCGTGGCTCGCGCAGTCGCTCCCATAAGCGATGTTCTCAGCCACCGTACCATTAATCAACTCAAGGTCTTGGCCGGCAAGCGCAATATGACGTCGCCACTCGGCTGGGTCGAATGTCGCGATGTCGGTATCGCCCAGAAGGATGCGCCCGCTTGCCGGCTCGATCAGCCGGCAGAGCAGATTGACGAGTGTCGACTTGCCGGATCCTGAGCGTCCGACAAGGGCCGTCATCGTGGCCGGCTCGAGCGCCAGGGTGACGTTCTTTACTGCCGGTGCATCGGACTTGCCCGCGTAGGCGAAGCCAACGTTCTCAAAGTAAATCGCCCGCGAGAAGTCCGGGACAGCCACCGGGCGCATTCGGCTCGCCCGCTGAGGTGTCATCGATAGCAGCCATTCCACCTCCTCGATCGACCCGCGCAATGAGGCCAGGCGCAGGGTGAGGTGATTCACCGTCAGAAGGGGGCTCTGAAGGCGGTAGAGAAGAACCAGGAAAGCAATCAGCGTCGGCAGGCCGACGTGCCACGCATCGGCCGTGAGCAGCACGGCCAGGATGATAACCAGCACGACGAGTTCAATGGTCGGCATTGACCATGCCGCTGCCGTGTCGGACGCCAGCATGGTCCTGCGCACGGCCTCCGAATTGGCACGAAACTGCCCCAGTTCGCGAGCCTCCTGCCCGAACAGCTTGATGGCCCTGATCGCGACTACAATCTGGATCATCTTCTCGCCAAGCACATGATTGGCGCGCACCACTGCACTCCCAAACCGCTTCAGCCGGCGGGACAGAAGGACCTGCACAATTCTGCTTACTGCGACGCCGAAGCTCACGAGCAGGCACAGGCGCCAATCCACCATGATCAGCAGGATCGCGAACATGATCACCGCAGAGACAGCTGTCGCGATCATCAGAATGAGTCGGAATGCCTCCGTGGCTTTCCAGGAATCGGTATCGATGATCGTGACCAATCGGCTCGAATCGCTCTCGAGGAAGAACTGATAATCGATATTGATCACCCGCTCAGCCAAAGCGTCGCGGATATCGCGCCCGGCACAGCCCTCGAGCTTGGCCATGAGCACGGCGTTGGCAACCTGAATTGACGCCCTTGCCAGCGCCAAACACAGCATCACCGCAGAGACGAAGAGCAGCGGCCTGCTTGGGTAGACCGACACCGCGAGATCGGCGAACTGCCGCATCCACGTCGATCCCTCGCCGACTCCCGATCGCTGACCGATGACGGACAGCATCGGAATCAGCATGCCAATGCCGACGCCTTCGAACGCACTGGCCAGAAGACCGAGTGCAATCACGAGCGGCATAAAACGTGCGTAACGCCGCTCGATCTGTCGAATGGCTGGCGGAGCGTTGGCCGAACCGAAAGGCAATACGATGGATGAAAGCGACAACAAGACTTTTCCTATGCGACGGGCCGCCGTGGGTCTGACGTTCTGCAGCAGCCTGACAGCCGCAACGCGGGGCCGAGGCGATCGCCTCGCGATGGGTCGTTCATGAAGCTTCGAGACCCTGCTCCCGCTCCCCTCTGTGAAGGGCATCATTCCTCCAGCCGCATCGGCACCCGCACGACATCGGGCTCACGAATTGCAACATATAACAGTCCGACTCCTGGAACGTCACGCGGCGAAAGCAGTCCGACTGGGGCAACATCGGGAACCAGTGAACTTCACCGCGCGAGTGTACCTATAGTCGGCCATCTTGGCTAGCCAATTGCACAAATTGCCGGGAGCAATCAGTTGCGGCCTCAGTATATGAACGTGCAATACTGAAAAATCTCGTATCCGCTCGCAAACCTTTCTCGATCGGCAGAGACTTGCCGCTGATTGGACTGCCGTTGCCGTTGCGCACGCGCAGGAAGCTGAACGCGCGTGAGTCTCGTCTTATTCGATGCGCGGTGGTGAGATACACGCTGATTCGGACCGCGCGCCGCAAGGGCGTCGACCCGCGGGCGTGGCCGGCCGACGCGCTCGCGCGCATCAACGGCGCCCCTTGCGTGCCCTCAACGCCCCTTGCGGTGGAACCGGCACCACCCTGCTGCCACTCGGCCTGTTGCCGACGCCGCTCCACTGCGACCGGAATGCCTACGGCCCAGGCCGGATGCTTACCTGAAAGCGGAATTTGAGGCGGGACACGCGCCCGCATGCGCCTCGGAAAAAATCCACGCGTCGAGTGCGGTGTCGTGTTTCGTCTGTAGCCGCGTCGTAGGGCTCTCACAATCCGCAGAGCTAGACGTCACGCTTGGACCGCCAACCCAGCATGACGGCTGCTAAGCGCAAACTACTGGCCTTCGTATCCACTTTCAGCAGTTCTCAAGCTGCCAAAATACAACATCAGTGCGATTGCTGGCAGAACTTAAGTGTTTCCTGTTGCGTTGTATTAGGCCGACAGTGCGTTCTGGGATATATGACCTCGCAACTTCAATGATCAAACCGGGGTCGCACATGAACAGGTGGAGTGCATCCGAAAATTGTCTGCGTCTCAAGGCGTGGATAATTTGCCAAATCAATACGCCCCTGATGTGGAGTTGGATCGTGCGGCGCGCCGAGGGCATTTCGTCCGCATATTGTTTCAGCAGATCAGTGGTCGCCTTCAGCACCCGAAAGCCATTTGAGCTCAAGCTTCCTTCCGTGCGTCGGTAGCCGACCTGCGGGCGGCATACCACGCCTGCCGGAAAGCGCCGCGCGGCATCAAGATAGAGCGCGAGATCTTCAGCGGGACAATGTCGTTGCTGGAACCCGCCAATTTGTTCAAAGCATTCACGGCGGAAAAGAGCGCTGCTTCCGTTCCCGATAAAATTCTCTCGTAAAAGTCTGTCAAAGATCCAGCCCTCATAAGTTGGGGTCCATGTCCTTAAAACCCGATCATTGGCATCAATGACTGCGAAACCGGAGTAAACGAAGCCAAGTCTGATCCTGCTGCTTAGAAGCGTTTTCAATTGACTTTCAATCTTGTCCCGCGACCACAGATCGTCCGCGTCGCAGAAAGCTATGTAATCTGCTGCCGTGAGTGCGGCGCCTGTGTTGCGGGCGGCGGCAGCACCCTCATTCGGCTGGCGATGATATCTGACGCGTTCATTGGAGAAGGAAATTTGGCGGATGAGCGCAGATGTCGCATCAGTCGAGCCGTCGTCTACAATAATCACGTCGAGGTTATTGTGTGTCTGCCGCAATATGCTGTGTATCGTTCGCTCCAAGGTGCGCACGCTGTTGTAGGCTGGAACAACAACTGCAACCTGAATGTCTGCGGGATCTTTCAACGTAGATCACCTTTTCGCAGGCCGCTTGCTCTCGAAGCTGCGCCACTCAGCTTCTTCCGCAGCTGCTTGACAGCACGCTCAAGGAAGACTTCGAACAACGCGATGAACAACGTGCTATGCCAAAAATGGCCAGCCTTGAGGACCGCAAAGCAGTCGCGGATTCGTCCTCTTCTGAGCGCTCCGAAAAATAGGTTCGCGCAGTAGAGTCTCCAACCGCGCGCAAATGCACTTCTCAGGTGAGGGGAACGAGACGCGGCGCGCTCTGCAACGATGCTCCAAGACCGCGCCATACGTCCGGCGTTAGATGACATGCTCGCGGTGGTGATGCGGTACAGGACCAGCGGCGCCGGTACGACCGCGAACTCGAATTTCTCTGCCAGACGCAACAGGAAGTCGTAATCTTCGCACCCCGTCGCGTTCACGTGTCGCAGGCTCGTATCGAAGTAGCCTATTTCTTCAATGGCGCTCCGCCTGACCAGCATCGAGCTTGCATTGCCGACGAAATTCAACTGGGCGAGACCTTTCAGAACAGGTCCGCTCGCGCTGGGCAGATGCGGTGATCCTATGAGACGGTCAGATTCGTTGATATTCACGAATCCCGTATAGGATACGGCTGCCGCCTCGTTCGTCCGCAGGCTGGCAAGCTGTTCGGAGATCTTAGTGGGCGCCCAGATATCGTCCGCGTCCAAGAACGCGATCAGGTGAGCGCTGCTTTCCTGGATGCCTCGATTCCGGGCCGCCGCAACGCCCTGATTTTCTTGGCGCACGATCCTGACGCGATCATCTCCGCGACAGCAGCTTTGCGCTATTGCCACCGTGTCGTCGCTCGATCCGTCGTCAACGACAACAATTTCCAATGATCGCCATGTCTGAGACAAGACACTTTCGATTGTCCGACCTATAAATGGCGCGGCGTTGAAAGCCGGTATGACAACGCTCACGGTCGTCATGAGCAAGCCCTGAACATCGAACCTCCCTTTCGATCAAAAGATCGTATTTCCGGCGCTTTCTGTTAACGGATATGACTTGTCAATGCCTAAAAAATATCACCTTATAAGTTCACAGATATAAATCTGATGCCTGTCTGTTGATTGTTTCCCTGTTTTACCAGCTCAACTGCGGCAGGTTTCTATTACGTACTTGTCGTAGGGATAAAGAAGCGGGCGGCTTAACCGTACCGGCAACCTCGTCCGACGGACATAGCTTTTCTATCATTCCCTCTGTTTAGGTGTCTTAGAAGAGGATGCCAATTCAGCATTCAATACTCATATCGCAGGTCGGGACTGTGTTAGCGAGAGGCACCATAAGCCGGCTTTGCAAAGTCATCAAGCTCGTCATGCGCTTAATAATCGCTTCTGGAGCCGCCTGAGGTGCGGCCCAATTATCGCTCGGGTGATGGCGGCCACGAATTGTAATTTTGGACTGGTCCGTCGCTGAGTGGTTTCGGGCCTCCAGCGAAGCCGGATGTGGTGCGCTGAGGAGATCTGGCGAAGCCGCGCATTGCCGGGGGCCCTCGGGCCGAGACCGCACCGTTGCTGCCGTCCGGACCTGAGAAGCCGAAAGGTGGTCGCCGACGAGCGTCCGACCCGGCGGCACTGCCAGGATCCTATTCGCGCCGCGCGCGTACGCCTCGATCTTGCTCCTGGCGTGTGCCAGCGGCACCATCCAGTTCGCGTTCAGTTACTCGTCGCGCAATGTGGGTGCGCTGCTGCCGCCCCTGCGTCGCCTCACGGTGCCATCGGGCATGCCGCGTGACCGCACACGCAGGGCCGGCACGGCCTCGCCTCTGCTGTGGGCGAGGTCGCACGGGCAATGGTCCGGCGATTACATCTGTAAACGGCTCAGCTCATAGGCTGGACATGGTCCTTGAGCGTTCGGTGCAGGCCTACGCCCCGGCGTGGATCAAGCCGCCGTGCGTCGCCGACCGCCGGCCTGTCCCTGCCGGCGCTGAGCGAGCGCGCCCGGGCGGCCGAGCCCGATCGCCTTGGCGAGGGCGGAACGCTCGGCCGCATAGCTCGGCGCGACCATCGGGTAGTCGGCGGGAAGGCCGTAGCGCTCCCGGTAGCGCTTCGGATCCAGGCCGTGCCCCGCCAGATGACGCTTGAGCGTCTTGTAAGTCCGGCCGTCGATGAAGCTGGTGATGCCCGCGTCCGTGACCGACTTCCGGATCTGCGCGGCACTCGGCATCTGAACTTCTACAGCTGCGTCGGGGACTGCGTCGACGCCGTTCCTCAGCTTCGACAGCACAGCGTGCACGGACGCGATCAGCCCGGGCAGTTCCGTGACCGGGACGGAGTTGTTGGAAACATAGGCCGACACCAAGGCGGCTGCAGTGTCGATGTCATTCGCCTGACCGGCGTGGCTGTTGTCTGTCACGGGCGACACTCACAGGAACGTGAGCGCCCAGAAATAGTCGCCCTTCCCACAAATCAAGCGGCATTCTCCGGTGCTTTCAATACGGCAGCTTCAAATCTCAACTTTTGTATTCCTGCGAGACACTCTCAAGCACGGCATTCTAATTCAAATTATCTTTTGCCCTTCCACCGTCGACAACGCGGAAGACGGGACGCCGCACAACCTTTGCGGGCCACCGCTCCAAGCTGTCGAGCAGATCTGCAAGTGGATCGTCCAGCTCCGGGGCCGCTGTTTGGTACAACTCGGATGCGCAGCGATGTGCGGCCCGTGCGATCGACAAGGAAGTTCGGCACCTTCGCGGTCGGTCGGATTGCGTACGGAACCTACAACGTCGAGATCGGCCAGTACCGCGCCGCCTCTTGTAGCCGCGGCCGCTTTGCCATCGGCGGCCTGATCGACTACGATTCCAGGGCCTTCAGGGTGCAGGCATCTGTTGCGCGCGACGCGGACACCGGTGCGCAGGACACCGATGCGCTCGGCCGCGTGCGCGACAACGACGCGACGAACGGTTGGCCGCGATTGATCATCCGGCTCTCCACGCCACAGGCCGCGCACGGCCGCGGCGCACACAGGATCGAAGTGCAAATCCTTCCCAGGGTCTATGCTTCGATAGGGGCCGAGCGGCCCGGTCTCAACAGCTAAACCCGCTCGGCCCCGCTTTCCCGCGCGGGTTCCCGAGCCCTCACCGCGCCCATGCCTCAAAACGCAAGCGCGCCGCGTCGCGGCGGAGGCATTTGCCCGCAAGGCCGCCCCATCCCGACTTCTTTGAGGTAGGCGCGCCGATCCTGAAGCCTATGCTCCCCTGGGGTCCGCTTTCGAAGCTGAAGCTACGGAATTCGTCCCCAGCGCAGCGCGTGCGAACAGCACGATCGCGGAGCATCACCAGCACCGCATCCGACAGACCGCCTGCTGCGCGCCGAGCTCTGGGCGGCCTGTGTGATCGGCAGGGGACCGGCCTCGCAGCCGGTCCCTCGCGTTCACGCGAACATGTCGGGCTGGGTCTCGGCGATGTGGTTGTACAGCGTCTGGAAGTGCAGCCAGCCAATGTAGTCGCTGCCCACGTGCTCGCGGCTGTAGCGGGCG
Organism: Methylobacterium sp. P31; assembly: GCA_050632875.1. Lineage (GTDB taxonomy): Bacteria > Pseudomonadota > Alphaproteobacteria > Rhizobiales > Beijerinckiaceae > Methylobacterium. The sequence continues at coordinate 2,337,719 of JBODSC010000001.1, forward strand.
GTCTTCTCCGAGAGGAGCTGCGGCTTGATCCCGCTGGCCTCGACGAGGAGCTGCTGCTTGCAGGCACGCTCCAGGGCGATGAACCAGAAGGCCGCGTCGTCGATGCTGTGGCGCGAGCAGGTCAGCAGGCCGTGGTTCTGGTGCAGCACGCCGCGGTTGCGGCCGATCTGCTGGGCGACCGAGAGGCCGCTCTCCTTCTCCACCGCCACGGCGCCCGCCGAGGCGCCAATCACCGCATGGCTGTTGTAGAAAGCCGCCGCATCCTGGCTGATCATATCGAGCGGGCGGCCGGTGGCGCACCACGCGGTGCCGTAGGTCGTGTGCGCGTGGCACATCGCCATCACTTCCGGGTACTCGTCGTGCACGGCGGCGTGGAGGACGAAGCCCGCCCGGTTGATCGCATGGCGCCCTCGACCACACGGCCCCTGTGGTCGGCCAGGATCAGGTTCGACATGCGCACCTGCGAGAAGTGCACGCACATCGGGTTGGTCCAGTACAGCTCCGGACGCTCGGGATCGCGGATCGTCAGGTGCCCGGCGAAGCCGTAGTCGAAGCCGTGCATCGCGAAGGCGCGGCAGGCGGCCACGAGGTGCTTCTTGCGGTACTCGCGCTCCTCGGCATGGTTGGCGAATTCCGGGATCTCCGGGAAGATCAGGCCAGCCTGCTCGGGCTGGTAGATCGAGGTCCGCTTGCGGCCGGCATCGTCGTTGGGCAGGTCGAGGGCGACGGCCTCATCGTGGGAATGATCGTCGAGCATGGCGTGTCCTTTTGTCAGGGGAGAAGGGAAGGGCGTCAGCGGTTGACGAGGCGCTTGGGCACGGTCAGCGCCAGGAGGCTGCCCAGGGCGAGGCACGCGGCGAGGGTGTAGACGCCGAGGCTCGTGGACTTGGTGGTGTCGATGATCCAGCCGATCAGGTAGGGGCTCACGAAGCCCGCGAGGTTGCCGACCGAGTTGATCACCGCGATGCCGGTGGCGGCCGCCGCCCCCGCCAGGATGGCGGTCGGCAGGCACCAGAACTGGGCGAGGGTCACCAGCACGCCGATGGTCGCCACGGTGAGCGCCGCCTCGGCGATGACGAGGTCGGTGCTGAACCGGATGCTGACCAGCCAGCCCACCACCCCGAGGAGGCCCGGCACGGTGATGTGCCAGCGCCGCTCCCGGGCCGCGTCGGACAGGCGTCCGACCGTGACCATCGCCAAAGCGGCGGCGCCGTAGGGCAGCATGGTCAGAAGGCCGATCTTCAGCGGGTCGGAGACGCCCGCGCCCTTGATCAGGGTCGGCAGCCAAAAGCCGACGCCGTAGAGGCCCATGATGAAGAAGAAGTAGATTCCGCAGAGCAGCCAGACCCAGCCGCTGGTGAAGCCGTCGCGGAAGCGATGGGCAGTCACCGAGGCGCCGTCGGCCGCGACGTTGCGGGCGAGAAGCGCCTTCTCGTCGGCGCTCAGCCACTTCGCCTTCTCGATGCCGTCATCGAGATAGGCAAGGACGCAGAAGCCCAGCACCAGGGACGGCACGGCCTCGATCAGGAACAGCCACTGCCAGCCCGCGAGGCCGCCCATCCCGGCGAAGGCATTCATGATCCAGCCCGAGAGCGGACCGCCGACGAGGCCAGCGATCGGGATGCCGGTCATGAACATCGCGATGATGCCGCCGCGCCGCTCGGACGGGTACCAGTAGGTCAGGTACAGGATCACGCCTGGGAACAGCCCGGCCTCCGCGAGGCCGAGGAGGAAACGCAGGACATAGAACCAGGTCGGCGAGGTCACGAACATCATGGCCGCCGAGATGACGGCCCAGCTCAGCATGACCCGGGCGATCCAGACCCGGGCGCCGACCTTGTGGAGGATCATGTTGCTCGGCACCTCGAACAGGAAGTAGCCGATGAAGAAGATCCCGGCGCCCAGCCCGTAGACCGTCTCGCTGAACTGCAGATCGCTGAGCATCTGAAGCTTGGCGAAGCCGACATTGACGCGGTCGAGATAGGCCGCGACGTAGCAGGCGAACAGGAAGGGCACGAGGCGCCACGTGACCTTGCGATAGATCCGCGTCGTCTCGTCGATACCGGGCTCGACGAGGGTCATGACCCCCTGTGCCATCGTGACGTCTCCCTGAATTTTATCGTGCGCGGCCGTCTTCGCGGTGCGGCCGGCACTATCGTGCGCCGCCAATTCGTTGACAAACGACGATTTTTCACTCTTTACGTGAATCCAATTCATGGATTGATGCATGCGCCGGATCCCGAGCTTCCCCGCCCTGCGGGCCTTCGAGGCGGCGGCCCGGCTCGGCAGCTTCGCGCGAGCCAGCGCGGAGCTGCACCTGACTCCCTCGGCGGTGAGCCACCAGATCCGGGCGCTGGAGCGCTGGTTCGGGCAGCCCCTGTTCCGGCGGGCGAACCGCCAGGCGACGCTCACCGCCGACGGCCAGCGCCTGCTGTCCGGGCTCACGGACGCCTTCGACGCCATCGAGGCGGTCTGCGCGGAGCTGAGCCCGCCGCCGCCCTCCTCGCTCGCGGTCCATTGCACGCCGAGCTTCGCGGCCAAGTGGCTCGGCCCGCGGCTGCCCGCTTTCTTGGAGACGCATCCCGGCATCGCCATCCGCCTCTCCACCAGCGCCGACCCGGTGGATCTCGGCCGGCGCGAGGAGATCGATATGCTGATCGCCTACGGCCGCCCCCGCGCGGGGCGGGCCTGACCGTGGAATCCCTCGGCTTGGAGGAGATCGCCGCCCTCTGCACGCCGGAGGTCGTCCGGGCGATCGGGCCGGTCGGGCCGGAGACGGTCGAGCGCTTCACCCGGCTCGATTCGTCCTTCAGCCCGGTGCGGTGGCCGGACTGGTTCGTCCGGAACGGGCTGCCGGTGCCGGCGTCGGCGGCGGGGGCGGCCTTCGACCGGGGCTCACTCGTGATCTCGGCCGCGGTCCAGGGCCTCGGGGTCGCGCTGGAGACCCTGCGCTTCGCGCAGGCCGAGATCGGCGCCGGCCAGCTCGTGCGGCTGGGCGACGGACGGGTCGAGAGCCTGTACCGGGACCTCCACTTCATCTGCTACCGCGAGCGGGACGGGGCGCTGGAGAAGATCCAGGCCTTTCGCCGCTGGCTACTCGACGTGGAGGCGACGAGCCGGGCGGGGTGACGGTCAGGGCCCTCGCAGCCAGAAGGCGTCGCCGGCCGCCTCGGCCTGCTGGGTCAGGAAATCCGAGACCACGCGGACACGCGGCAGATCGCGGGTATCCGCGTGGGCGATGAGCCAGTAGGTCCGCACGAGGCGCAGCTCCGGCAGGACGGTCACGAGGTCCGGGCAGGTGCGCGCCAGGAAATGCGGCAGGACCCCGAGACCGGCGCCGCCGCGCACCGCCTCCAGCTGGGTGATGACGTTCGAGATCCGCGCCTGCGGGTGGATCGCCGCCGAGACCTGCGGCAGGTAGTTGAGCCTCGCTCGTCCAGAGCAGGTCCTCGACATAGCCGACCCAGTGATGGTGCGGCAGGTCGTCCACGGTCCGAATCGCGTCCGCGGCCTCTGCGTAGCTCCGCGCGGCGTAGAGACCCAGCGCGTAATCCACGAGCTTACGGGCGTAGAGCCGGCCGGCCTCGGGCCGGGTCATACCGACGGCGAGGTCGGCCTCCCGCTTCGACAGGCTGAAGCTGCGCGGATTGGCCACCAGCTCGACCTCCAGCGCCGGCTGGGCCGCGCAGAGCTCGGCGAGGCGCGGGGCGAGAAAATAGGTCCCGAAGGCCTCGGGCGTGCCGAGCCGCACGGTGCCGCCGACCTGATTCGCGTCCGCATCGAGGCGCGCCCGCAGGCCGATCGCCACGCTCTCCATCCGCTCCGCATCCGCCAGCAGCCGCTCGCCGTCGCTGGTGAGGGCGAAGCCCGACGGACGGCGGTCGAACAGGCGCGTGCCGAGGGCACCCTCCAGGGCGGACAGATGGCGGCTCAGGGTCGAGTGATCGATGCCCATGCGCTGGGCCGCGACGGTCAGCCGGCCTGCCCGGGCAACGGCCAGGAAGGCGCGTAGGTCGTTCCAGTCGAAATCGGACATCGGGGCTGCCGCGCCTCGGAGATGCGAATTTGCGCACGGCGCCTTTGCAATCCTTCGCATGGGCGTGCGCAAAATCGAATGATAATTCCGATCTTGCGACAAAGTGCAAACGCGGCGGGGACCGGGCCTGGATCGGGCCGACCGCGGATCGCCCAGGGAGATCGCGACATGTCCTTGTTTTCCAAGCTGCAGCGACGCGCGCAGGAGGGCCGGCCCGTCCGGGTGGGCCTGATCGGCGCCGGCAAGTTCGGCTCCATGTACCTGTCGCAGGCGCCCCGCACCCCGGGATCCACCTGATTGCCGTGGCCGACCTGTCGCCGGACCGGGCGCGCCAGTCCCTGCGGCGGGTGGGGTGGGACGATGCCCGCTTCGCGGCGCGCGAGATGGAGGAGGCCGCGCGGACCGGCACCACCGTCGTCACGGAGGATGCCGACGCGATGATCGCGAGCCCCTTCGTGGACATCGTGATCGACGCCACCGGCAGCCCGGCCGCCGGTATCCGCCACGCCCTTCGCGCGTTCGCGCACGGCAAGCACATCGTGATGGTCAATGTCGAGGCCGACGTGCTCGCCGGGCCGCTCCTCGCCCGCAGGGCCGCGGAGGCCGGGGTGATCTACTCCATGGCCTCGGGTGACCAGCCGGCGCTCATCGCCGAGCTGGTCGACTGGGCGCGCACTATCGGACTTGAGGTGATCTGCGCCGGCAAGGGCACCAAGTACCTGCCGGCCTACCACGCCTCCACGCCCGACACGGTCTGGGGCCATTACGGTTTCAGCGCCGAGCAGGTCGCGGGGGCGACTTCAACCCGCAGATGTTCAACTCCTTCCTGGACGGCACCAAGTCGGCGCTGGAGATGGCCGCGGTAGCCAACGCTTGCGGACTCACCCCCGCGCGACGGCCTCGCCTTCCCGCCCTGCGGGGTCGACGACCTGCCGAGCGTCCTGCGGCCCGTGGCCGACGGGGGCATCCTGGCCGAGCGCGGCACGGTCGAGGTGGTCTCGTCGCTGGAGCGGGACGGGCGGCCGGTGTTCCGGGACCTGCGCTGGGGCGTCTACGCGGTCTTCGAGGCGCCGAGCCCCTATGTGCGCGACTGCTTCGCCCAGTACGGCCTCAAGACCGACGACAGCGGCCGCTTCGCCGCCACCTACAAGCCCTATCACCTGATCGGCCTTGAGACTCGGGATCTCGGTGGCCTCCATCGCGGTCCGCGGTGAGGCCACGGGCGCCACGGGGGAGTGGCGCGGCGACGTGGCGGCCACCGCCAAGCGGGCCCTCAAGGCCGGCGAGCGGCTCGACGGCGAGGGCGGGTTCACCGTCTACGGCAAGCTGATGCCGACGCGCGATTCCCTGGCGCAGGACGCCCTGCCGATCGGGCTCGCCCACAATATGGTGCTCAAGAACGACGTGCCCGCCGGCCGGGCCGTGCGCTGGAGCGACGTCGCATTCGACGCCGGCCAGGAGGCGATCCGTGTCCGGCGCGAGATGGAGGACCTGTTCCGGCAGGAACTCGGCCTCGGCGAGGCCGCGCGGCAGGTCGCCTGAGCGCGCGCCGCGCCCCCTGATCGGGACCCCGCCCCGCCGGCACGGTGGGGCGGGCCACAGTCACGCAACATCGCGACAGAGCCCGCCAACGGGCCGATCGGAGGAAACCATGGACCATGCAGCCAGCCTCGGCCTGAACGCACGGGTGGCGGAGACGAACGTCTACCGCAAGATCACGTGGCGGATCATGCCGTTCATCGTCGTCTGCTACCTGTGCGCGTATCTCGACCGGGTGAATGTCGGCTTCGCTAAGCTCCAGATGATGTCGGATCTCGGCTTCAGCGACGCCGTCTACGGCTTCGGGGCCGGGGTGTTCTTCATCGGCTACTTCCTGTTCGAGGTCCCCAGCAACCTCGCCCTGCACCGGCTCGGCGCCCGGGTCTGGATCGCCCGGATCATGATCAGCTGGGCGATCATCTCGGCGCTCACGCTGCTCGTGACGACGCCGCTCCAGTTCTACGTGGCGCGGTTCTTCCTGGGGCTGGCCGAGGCCGGCTTCTCGCCCGGCATCATGCTCTACCTGACCTACTGGTTCCCGGCGAAGAAGCGCGGCTTCGCCCTGGGCTTCTACTACATTGCCATCCCGCTGGCCGGCGTCGTCGGCGGACCGGTCTCGGGGCTGATCCTGGAGCATTTCGGCACCTCCACAGTGATGAAGGCGTGGCAATGGCTGTTCCTGCTGGAGGCTGCCCCCTCCCTGCTGGCCGGCATCGCCGTGCTCTTCCTGATGGTCGACAGGCCAGAGCAGGCCTCCTGGCTGACCGAGGCCGAGAAGGCGGAGGTGAGTGCCGAACTGCGCCGGGAGGACGGCGAGAAGGTGACGCACGGCTCCTCGGCGGCCTTCCTCCGGGACGCTCGGATCTGGAAGCTCAGCGGCGTCTACTTCATGACCATTATCGGTCTTTACGGGATCAGCTTCTGGCTGCCGTCGATCGTAAAGGATTCGGGCATCAAGGACGTTGCGACCATCGGCTGGCTCTCGGCCATTCCCTACCTCGTCGCGGTCCCGACCATCATCCTCACCGGGATCAGCGCCGACCGCACCCGCCGGCGGCGGGCGCATTTCGCTGTCGCCCTGGCGACCGGCGCCGTCGGCCTGGCGCTCGCCGGCTATGTCGGCCAGAGCCCGGCCGCGGCGGTGGCTTGGCTCTGCGTCGGCACGGCCGGCATGCTCTCGGCGCTGTCGCTGTTCTGGGGCGTGCCCTGCGCGTTCCTGGCGGGCACCTCGGCGGCGGCCGGCATCGCCACGATCAACTGCATCGGCAACCTCGCCGGGTTCGTCTCGCCCTACATGGTAGGGGGCCTGAACGTGCTCACCGGCAACCCTGCGATCGGACTCTACGCGGTGGCCGCCTGCATGCTGGTGGGCGCGGTGCTCATTCGGATCATTCCGGCCGCGCTGGTTGACCGGTAAGGGCTCGTTGGACGGCTGCACTTGCGGATGTTCTGGCCGATGCCGCGAATCTGAGGCGGAGATAGCTGAACGATCCGCAGGTGCTCTGCGGAGGTCGAAGAGGTTCGGTTGTGCCGGGATCCAGACCGGCCACCTTCGACGCCGAACGGCCGCTTACGAGATGCCCTCTGATGCGGCTGAATGGCGCCCGCCGGCGGCACTGCAGTCCGGCTCCAAAGCCCCTCGACAACGCCGCCGAGGGGCCGAACGCTCAAATCACGGTTCCTTCCGATAGTGCGAGTGCATCCTCGACGCCGAGGTGGCGGACCGTGCTCTCGATCGTCACGTGCACCGCCTTGGCCCATGCGGCCTCGGCCACTGGCACGCCTTCCGATCGCCGCCTCATGGGAACGGAAGGGTGTTCCTAGACGATGATGCCCAGCCGGAACCCCTCCGCCACGGATTGCGCCCGATTGCGGGTCCGGAGCTTCGCACGCACGCAGCGCAAGCTTGAGTCGACTCCATGCTCCGAGATCCCCATGATCTCGCCGATCTCCCAGTCTGTCTTCCCCTCCGCGGCCCACTGGAGCGTCTCACGCTCACGCGGCGAGAGCTTAACCGGCTTCTCTATGGGCTGGCCTCGCACCAGCAAGGCTTGGCCGAACGCATAATTGGCGATCAGCGTGAGCATGCCGCGGTGCTCTGGCCCGATCTCCAGGCGTGATCCGGCGAAGCTCATCCCGCCCGCCTCGCCTTCGATGGTCGTCAGGGGGACCGTGTAGCCATCGCACAAATTGAACTCGGCGGCCTCGCTCATAATCCGGCGCGCGATCAACGATGTCGATGCCGAAATTTCCGGATCGCTCCAGGCAAAGCCCATCTGACGCTTCAGGGTGTGGGTCACGATCGGATCGTGTGCAGCGTAGCGGCGGTGCAGATACCGCTGACGCCACTCGTCGGATACCCTCTCCATGACCAAGAATTGGCGGTTGAAGCCTGCTAGCGACGGTGCCGTCGGAAGCAGCGCCGCGATAATGGAGTCGACCCCAAAGCCGGATAGCTGCCGCTGCACGGTGGCCACAACCTCCGGTATGTTGCCGGCCCGGTCGAGGTCCTTGAGCAGCTTGAGCGTGTGATCGAGCGACTTCCTGCTCACGACGCCTCCTGTCCTCTACCTCTGATAGCGCCAATCCAGACCGCCGCCTACGGGATAAGGCATCTCGGCAGGCCACGGTCTGCGGCGCGCGACACCACGCGTTCGCGTGGTGTCGCGCGCCGCATCGGGCGGGCACACCAGAGCACGGAGGTACTTCATGATTCGGATCATCACTGCGGCCGATATCGATCAGAACCAGGCATTAATGGAGCAGGCTTGGCGGCTTCGCCACAAGATCTTCGTCGAGGAGATGGGCTGGTCGGCCGTCGCGCGCGAGGACAAGCGTGAGATTGACGAGTTCGACGACGAGCACGCCGTTCACCTGCTCGCGGTGCAGGACGACGAGGTCATCGGCTATTCTCGACTTCTGCCGACGTTGCGGCCTTACGTCCTGTCCACACATCTGCCGCAGCTCTGCGAGCTTGATCCGCCGAGTCTCACCGCACATCGTCGAGTGGAGCCGGATCGGTGTGGCCGACAGCGTGCGCACGTCCGGCCGGCGACTCAATCCGACAGCCCTGGCGATCCTGACGGCCATCGTGGAATGGGGGATACCGCGCGGCATCAAAGGCTTCGTTTCCGAGATGCCGACCAGTTGGCTTCTTCGGCTGCTGCAACTTCACATCCACGCGCTCCCGCTCGGACTTCCGCAGATGATCGACGACGTCGAGATCGTCGCGGTCAACGCGGGCTTCGACGTTCGGAGCCTGCGACAGTTGCAGAAGATGCGCGGAACCACCGAGTCGGTCCTGGCGCCGGAGTGTCGGGTCGCGACCCGGTTGGCGAGCTAGAGAAGGTACAGGCGAGATGGAAATCGTGCCGGCCAGCGACAGCAAGAGCAACGACCTGAGATGCCGTCTCGAGCAAGCGGTCGAACAAGCCCTCGACCTCCGCAAGACCATCATAGGTCTTCCTGACTCACACTTTCGCGTCATCGTAGATGTGCTGCTCCTCGAACTCGGACGGCGCGTCGCAGAACTAAACCACTGACATCTCCTGTATCCCGAACGTAGCCGGCGATCAGACAGCGGATCGGCAGACAGTGGAGGCAATCGCTATCTGCCGATCCTGGCCCGCCGCCACCTCGTGCGACGAACGAGCGGCGGGCTTTACACCCTGAGCGACACGAGACCGGCAGCTTGGACGCTGTCCGAGCACGGTTATCGGCAGGTCCGCTCTGTCGACGGATCCTGGGACCGGCGACTGGTTCCAGGTTAACGCAGCGCATGGCGCCGACCCGGCGCGATGCCGTTTCGATTTCATCTGAACAACGGGGACAGACGATGACTGCAACCGACAGCCGACCGCAATCCTTCGATTACATCGAGCCTCACAACGGCTATCGCATCCGCCTACGTCTCCCATAACCACGTTTCTCCCGCTCAGCTTCCAGACCTAATCGCTTCTGTTCACAGCAAGATTTGCGAATTGTGCGGTAATCCAGCCGACGCAGCGGCACGCGACAACGACGCCGAGTTGCCCAGCGCCGCCCAGATCCGTCGGTCCGTTACGGATGAGGCGCTGACCAGCTTCATTGATGGGAATTTGTACAAGACGCTGAAACGGCATCTCGCCGCCCACGGCCTCACGCCCGAGGAATATCGCTCCCAATTCGGTCTGCCCGCTGACTACCCCATGGTCGCCCCCGGCTACGCCGCGCGACGCTCGGAACTCGCGAAGGCGATCGGGCTCGGCGTGCCGGGCGGAATGGCGCGGCGGCAGGCGGTGGGGTGAGCGGGACCGCGATCGTCGCCCCGTTGATATGTCCGCCGGTTCGGATCCCTTCCCGGGCATGCGTCAGGCGAGTAGCCAAACACGCCCCGCAGCCTAATGATGAGGTGACGGGGATCGTACCGCGAGGTCCGATGATACGAGCACTCCTGGTCCTATTCGCTCTCGCGCAAGCCTGTGCTTGTGGCTCTGCAGCCGAGATGCCGCGAGAACAGGCAAGTGGGTTCGTGGCTGCGCGTGGGCCCGACTTGATCGCGCCGGATGGGGCGCCGCTGCCTTTGCGCGGCATCAGCCTAGGAAACTGGCTGGTGCCCGAGGGCTACATGTTCGGCTTCGACACCGCGACGTCGCCCCGTCAGATCAGGCAGGTGTTCAGCGAACTGTTGGGCGAAGAGGCCGCCAACGCATTCTGGTCGCAGTGGCGCGAGGATTTCGTATCGGCTGACGATGTGAACGACATCAAGCGGATGGGCCTCAACCTGATCAGGGTGCCCTTCGACTACCGGGATTTCACACCCGAGGAGTACCCGGAGGTATGGGTCGATCAGGGCTTTCGGTACATAGACCGCATCGTCGAGTGGAGCGCCCGAAACGGGCTACTCGTTCTCCTAGATATGCATGCGGCCCCTTGCGGACAGACCGGCTCCAATATCGACAATTCTTATGGCTACCAGCACCTCTTCGATGACCCACGCTGTGCCGAGCGCATGAGCCGGATCTGGCGGCACATTGCAGAGCATTACGCCAGTTCGACGACCGTTATCGGATATGAGTTGCTCAACGAACCCATGCCCTTCGTTCAGGGCGAAACTCCAAATCTCGCAGGGCTGAACGAAGTCTATAAAAAAGTCTCCGATAGCATAAAAGAAGTCGACGCCAAGCACGCGCTGTTTCTTGAGGGCGCCAACTGGGGCTTGTCATTTCAGAATTTCGAGCAAGCGCCTCTCATCGACCGGGCTGTCTACGTATTTCATTACTATTGGTCTGATCCGACCGAGGAGGGAATTCGGCAATATTTGGATTTTCGCGACCGCTTCAGAGTGCCCATGCTCATGGATGAGTCGGGAGAGAACATGGACCAGTGGGTTCGAGAGTTCCGTACCCTCCTCGAAGCGCATAAGGTCGGCTGGTCGTTCTGGCCGTACAAGAAATTGAGCGCACCAAACAGCATCAGGACCTACCCAGCGCCGCGCTACTGGGATGAGATCGTGGCGTACCAGAAGCTCATGGACGCGCCCCAATCGGAGAGGCGGAAAATCAAACCCCAGCGAGAGCATGTTCTGTCAGCGCTGAATGAGCTGCTTGAAAGCATAAAGTACCGGAATTCCAGTGTTAATGCCGGCTTCATCTCTGCGCTTGGGCTGGCGCCGTGAGCGACGGCGAGCCGAGCACCTCGCGGCGGCCGATCAAGAGACCATGACGCTGCAGAGGCTCAGGGCATGCGATGGAGGTTCACGTGATCGCCATGTGGAAGCGCTCACCGCTGAGGTGTCGCCGTGATGGCTACGGCAGACCCTGCTTCGGTCAACCAACGGGCTGATTCAATCCGGACACCTGTAGATGTCCGCCTCGAAATCTCCGTCCCCCTGGGTCATGTGCCAAGCGCCCTCCCGCTGGTGCGTGAACACGATGTCCGACCCCATCGTATTGCCGCTGCGAAACCTGCATGAGACGCCAAAAATCATCCTGCTCCGTTCGCTGCGTCTGGTCTTTATCGCGCAAGTTCCACCCGCATACGTGATCTGCTGAGGTGTGATCATCACCTTGAGATTCGCAGGATCGCTGCTGTCGCCGCGGCACGGCCGGTTCTGCAGGTATCGCCCCTCAAGACCGTCCCCTGCCCGGGCTGCAGGGCCGGCCAGGACCACCGCGGCCGCAACAACGACTATACAGCTCAAACGACCCATCCTGCCCTCCAAGCTATAATTAAATTCCCTCAAAATACATCTTCATCACTCGAGCGTTGATCTATATCAATTTTAAGGCCACGCAATTCAGCCCAATTCGAGGCATCATGGGGCGCGAAACGGATCCTTGAATGCCGCTTGTCCTGACTCTAGCGCTGCGAAATCTGCTTCAGGATCGGCTTCGCTTCGTGGCCGCGGTCACCGGCATCGTGTTTTCAGTTGTCCTCATCCTCGTGCAGATGGGCCTGTTCTACGGCTTCGGGCGGATGGTGACGCTGATCGTCGATCACACCTCAGCCGATCTGTGGATCGTATCGAGGGGGGCCCAATACTTTGAGGACATCTCGATTCTCGACACGGATATACGCCAGGAGTTGAGCGCCCTCGACGGGGTATCGGATGCCATCCCGGTGGTGGCAGGCTTTTCGGCCTGGATGCCACCGGAAGGCGGATTGATCGGGATCTTCATCATCGCGTCGGACCCTGTGGGCGGTCTCGCGCCATGGAACATCGTCGAAGGTGGCCTCGACGATCTGACGGCCGCCGGCACCGTGACCCTCGAACGGTCCTACGCAGACCAGCTCGGCGTGTCTGCTCGCGGCGAGACGGCACAGGTTCGCGGGCACCCGGTGACGGTCGGAGCGGTCACATCCGGTCTGCGCTCCTTCACGACGCGGCCCTACGTCTTCACCAATTTCCGCAGCGCCCGATCCTATGTCGGACTGCCGGCCAATCTGGTCTCGTACTTCCTCATCAAGGCGAAGCCCGGAGCCGACATCGAGCGCATCCGGCAGGACGCGCAATCGCGTGTCTCCGGCATCGAGGCGCTCACGCCGGATCAATTTCGCGCCCGGTCCCTGAACTTCTGGCTCTACCGGACGGGGGCCGGCGCGGCTCTCGTCGCCGGCGCCCTGCTCTCCATCATCGTCGGAACCGTCATCATCGCGCAGACACTCTACTCCAGCACGAAGGAGCACCTCTACGAATTTGCGATGGTCCGGGCGATTGGCGCGTCCAACCGATACATTTATCGGGTCATTGCCATCCAGGCGCTTGTGAATGCGCTGATCAGTCTCTCGGTGGCCACCGTGATCAGTATCGGTGTCGAGCATTTGACGGCGACGAGCGTCGCCCCGGTCGTCATTACGCCCGGCTTGGTGGCTGTAGCCTTCGGGCTCACGCTCCTCATGTGCGTCGCCTCAGGCGTCGCTTCAATCATCCGGATCATCCGTGTCGATCCCGCGAGCGTGCTCACGCGATGAGTGCAGCGATTGAAGCCGCGCGGGTCAGCAAGAAGTACGGGCATGGGCCGACGCGCGTCGACGCGGTGCGGGCACTGGACCTTGTTGTCCGTGCCAATGAACTGACCGTCCTGGTCGGGCCCTCGGGCAGCGGCAAGACGACCCTGTTGTCCATCCTGGGCTGCATGTTGACGCCCTCGAGCGGCACCGTACGGATCTGCGGCGTGCCGACCTGCGACGCCCGGCCTGAGGCACTGGCGGCCATCCGGCGGCGGCATATTGGCTTTGTCTTTCAATCCTACCATCTTTTCTCCACGCTCAACGCGGCGGAGAACGTGCAGCTCGCCCTCGACATCCGCGGTGAGCGAGGCCGCGGGGCAATTGCGAAGAGCGCAGCTGTCCTTGCCGATGTCGGCCTCTCCGCCAAGCTGAAGTCCTTCCCGCGCGAGCTGAGCGGCGGCGAGCAGCAGCGCGTCGCGATCGCGCGCGCGCTGGTCGCGGATCCGTCCGTCATCCTCGCCGATGAGCCAACGGCGGCGCTCGACTCGGAAAACGGCCGGGCAATCATGGCCATCCTGTCATCGGTCGCGAAACAGCGAGGGCGGGCTGTCCTCGTCGTGACCCACGACGCGCGTCTCTTCCGCTTCGCCGACCGGATCGTGCACATTGAGGATGGTGCCATCACGCACGAGGAACGGCCGGACTCGGCCGGCCGCGAGACAGATGCCGAAGCTGCCAGCCCGCAGAGGGCCGGGCGGCCATGACCGACAGACGGCAAAGCCACCACGGCCCGGTCGGTGCGGCGCGCGAGAAGGCCTTGGAAGCGCCCGAAAGCCCGGGGCTGGCGGCGCGCCTGCGGCACGGAAAGACGATGTGCTCTGAGGGCGTCGACGATGCCGCCGGCTGCCCCTGCGTCACGGGCACCCCGCGCAGCATCCTGCGGGCGATGAGCACCGCATGCGCGTTCTGCTGACAGAGGGCAACAGCACGTCTGCGCGCCAAGCCATCACGGCCCTGGCGCTCGCAGGACACGCAATCGCCTTCTGCGATCCGGCTCCGACATGCCTCGGGCAGTTCTCGCGCTTCGTCTCCCGGCGCTACCGCTGCCCGCCCCTCGGCACGGATCCGGAGGGGTTTCGGCAGTTCCTGCATGATACGCTCTCGCAGGAGAGGTTCGACGTTCTCTTGCCCATTCACGAGCAGGGATACCTCATCGCCCGCGTGGCAGACGAACTGCGCCCGCTTGCTGCGTTTGCTGTCCCGGCCTTCAAAAGCTACGAGCGCGTCCAGACAAAACCCGGTTTCCACGGCCTGCTGATCGAGCCTCGGCCTACCACAGCCACAAACGCACCTGCTCGAGGACACGCGCAGCCTCGCCCGGCACGCGGCCTACCCGTTCGTCGTGAAGGCAGCCCTGGGCACGGCCAGCCGCAGCACGTGGCTGATCCACTGCCAGGCAGACCGGGACCGCGCCGCTGCCGAACTGGCGCAGGTGGCAATCGCGGGCGAGCCGATCCTTGTGCAGGCATGGATCTCCGCGCCGCTGGAGCAGGCTCAGGCCGTCTTCCAAGAGGGGCAGCTCGTCGGGTTCCACGCCACGCGCAGGCTCGTCGAAGGAGCGGGAGGCGGCGCGGCCCTCAAGGAGAGCGTTCATCGGCCGAAAATCGCCGGCGATCTTGCCAAAATCGGCGCATATTTGTCCTGGCATGGCGCATTGTCGGTCGATTATTTCATCGACGCCAGCGACGAGCGTCCGCTGTACATCGATGGCAATCCGCGCCTCGTCGAGCCTATGGCCGCCACTCTCGCGGGCCTCAACCTCGCGGACCTGTTGGTCCGCGTGTCTGCCGGTCAACGCATCGCGCAGTGCCTCACCGGCCGGCCGGGGGTGCGTACGCGGCTTTCTCTGCAAGTTCTCTTGGGCGCGGCGCTTCGGACCGGCCGCCGGCGGGACGTCGCCGCGGCGCTCATGCAACTCCTCGGCGGCTCGGGGCCACTCGCGCAGGCGCAAGAGGAGTTGACGCCGGCGCGTCTTGATCCGCCCAGCCTCCTGCCGGTGGTCGGCGCGGCGCTGATGCTCCTCGCGCGGCCGGGCCGCGCCGGGACGATGGCGCGGCAAGGATGGGGCGCGCACCTCCTGACGCCCGAAGCGATGCGACAAATTCGATCTATGGCCTAGGACTTCAGCCTATCCGATTCAAAAAACTGATAGCGATACTGTATTAGCCGCCAATTTCGCAACTTTATACGGGCCGGATTGATCGAGATCAACGCAAGAGCGCACCGGACTGCCAGCATCGCGGTGGTGCACAGAGAAGTCCGATGACCGCCGTCGATCTTGTCACCGGTGGATGCGGCTTTATTGGCCGCCATCTTGTCCAGTCTATACTTGCCACAGGGCGCGCCGTACGCGTGCTCGACTGCGGCGAGCCGCGCGGCCTTTCGTCTGGCGCCGAGTACCGCCGCGGCTCGATCCTCGATGAGGCTGCCCTCTCGGCCGCGATGATTGGCGTTGAGCGCGTCTATCATCTGGCCGGCGACGCGCATCTGTGGGCCGCCGATCAGAGCGCATTGGCCCGCGTGAATGCTCAGGGCACGGAACGCCTGCTGGCCGCAGCGCCGCCTGCCGCACGGGTCGTGCATTGCTCAACCGAAGCGGTCCTGCTCATGGGATTTCGGGATGGTGTGCGGGTGCGTGATGACGATCTCCCGCCCCTGGACAGGATGGCGGGTCCCTACACGCGATCGAAATGCCTGGCCGAGCAGGCGGCGTTTTCCGCCGCGCAGGCGGGCCGCGATGTCGTGATCGCGAGCCCCACGGTCCCAATCGGACCGGACGACTGGAACATGACGCCGCCCGCGGCGATGCTCGCCCTCTTCCTGAACGGACACACGCCGTTCTTCCTCGATTGTACGCTCAACCTCGTTGATGTCCGGGACGTGGCCGAGGGGCTGCGTCTGGTCGGGGAAAAGGCGCATGCAGGGCAGCGTTACGTTCTCGGCGGCGAGAACGTAACGCTGCGGCAGCTCCTAGCCAGGCTGGAGCGGATGACGGGCAGAACAATGCCGTCCTGGGCGCTACCAGGCAGCATTGCGATGACCGTGGCGGTCGTCGCCGAGTGGACCGCCGATCATATTTCGCACCGAAGTCCCATGGCTGTGCGTGAGGGCGTACGCCTTGCCCTGCGCTCCGCGCCATTCGATGACAGCAAGGCGCGCCGGGAACTCGGATACGAACCAAGACCGATCGATGAAGCGCTGACGCTGGCGGTGGCATGGATCACCGGCAAGTCCATACCGCGCGCGGATGTGGCCGCATCGGCCCGAAGCACCGGCTTTGCGTCCTGATCAGCCGGATCTTCGGTCGAGCGTGGTGTCCAAACCGGCTCTGCTGCCGGAGGCGGGCTTCTGCGCGGCCGCTTTGACCGCTTCCGGTCAGCAGATCACAAGAGCGAATGGTGCACCCGGGGCCGGATCTGGCCGAAAGGCCCGGTGCGATTACGGGGCGTTGGGCGGGATGCCACGCCATCCGCGTTCGGGCACCGGAGAGGTGGCGCCGGACGGCCCCCGTCCCATCCTCCCCGCCTTCTACCTCGATGGAGCGGCCGAGCACGTCGACACGGCGCCCAGTCTAGCCAGCGTCGTCGGGGTGGTAGCCGAGTGCCGAGGGGCCGAAGTCGCACGTCTTTCGCCACCGGACGGGGAAGCGGCCGCTCGGGTGTAGTTGGAAGAAGCCCCACACGTCGAGATCCTTCACCCCGTGCCGGCCGTCCACCCGGTGCTGCGCCGCACCTTGGCAGAGGGCGAGCATCAGGAGCCGGCCCCGGTAGCGGCCGGAGGTGTCCGGGCGGCGGTCGAACAGACCCTCGAACACCGGCAGCGCGAGTACTGCGAGGCAGCGCAGGTGCTCGTCGGTGACGGGCTCGTAGCAGCGCGGGATGCCATCACAGGGCATGGATGTACCTACCAGCTACGGAAGCTCGAACCATTATCGCCGCGACGATCTGGATTTGGCCAACCTGCCACGCTTGGCTCAGCCTTTGTCGGCGCTGCTGTTGGCACGGGCGCGGGGGAAGTAGCTGTAGAAGGTGTCCCGGTTGATGCCCAGCCGCCGGGCGATCTCGGCCACGCTTATTGTGCCGACCGCCAGCATCGCCCGGCCTGCCTCGAGGTCTGCCTCTTTCAGCTTCCTCGGCCGGCCACCCTTGCGGCACCGGGCGAGCGCCGCCTTCAGACCCTCTATAGTCCGCTCGCGGTTGAGGTCGAGGAAGTACTCGGCCATGGCGCCGTGCATCTGCAGGGCAAAGCGCCCGTGTGCTGTGTCGCTGTCGAACTGCTCGGTGAGCGAACGGAAGTGGATCTCCTTCTGGCGCAGGTCGTCGATGGTGCGCATCATCTCCACCAGCGAGCGCCCCAGCCGATCGAGCTTCCGCACCACCAGGATGTCGTCAGGCCGGAGATAGGCCAGCGCCGCCTCGAACTCCGGGCGCTTGGTGCCAGCCTTGCCGGACTTCTTCTCCTCGAACAGGCGCTCGCAGCCGGCCTTCGTCAGCGCGTCGCGCTGCAGGTCGAGGTTCTGGTCCTGGGTGGAGACGCGGGCATATCCGACGAGCATGCCGGGATTGTGCGTCAGCTGCGTTTATCCGGCGATAGAAAAGCCGACACGTTTTCCCGAAGAAAAAGTCCCTGTTTCAGCCGGTTCGGCGGGGGCTCATCGCCACTGTCGGGAAAAGGGTCGGACACTGTTGGCGAAGTCGTGATTGTAGCTCCCCCTGCGGCTTGAGGGCGGCCCCGTAGCGCTGAGTCGCGAGGGCAAGCTGCCCAATCCCAAAGCGTGGCGGCAACCTTGGCCGGCCCTGATGTGAATTCGCCAACATTATCGGGTCGTCTTTCCGGCATCTAGATCCATAGGTCGGATGTCCGGCGGAGCTGGGAAGCAGACGACACATCCTCGATCAGCCCGAATCAGGGCGTATGACGCTGAGCCCAGCCGTCTCCATCTGCGCCTTCAGCAACGTAGAAAGCTTCGATTTCTTTTCTTCGATAATTGTATACCAAGTACATCCCACAATAATCGCTAGTGCAAATCGCATAAATCGTCTGGCAATACAGCTAAAATCTGCGCGCATATGACTCAGACCACGATGTTGATCGATCTTTCTATATTTTAAGAGAAGGCTTTGATGCTGTACTCGGCCAAACATTTTGCGTGGCATGATACAAGCCGACGAATTCCCGAGAGCTGACATTTGTGACGAGGAAGTCGCAGAACTCGCCTATGCAGACACTATTCTCGACGGAGGGCCTCCATCCTAGGAACGGCTTCAAGCTGTGGCGCGAACTCCTGGGAGAGCGGCTCGTGCCGATCGAGGTCGAACGCCTCGACGAGGATGGTCCCTTCCAAGGTAAGCTCGACGTTGCCGAAATCGGCCCACTCCACATCTCTCGTCTGACGCAAAGCGCCTTGCGGTGTGAGACGACGCCTACCGCGGCCCGGCGCCATGATAGGGCCGGGATGGTCGTGGTGCTGTTCAAGCTCGCTGGCATGTCGACAAGTCTACAGGACGGCCGGGAGGCGGTGCAGCGGCCCGGGGACATGGTCGTGCTGGACCATCGCCCCTCCGTGCTGGCGACCCACATGGATAGCCAAGCCCTATTTCTTGAACTGCCGCGCGAACGCCTGGAGAGCGTGCTGGGTTCGACGCGCCTCTACACGGGGCTATCCGTCGGGGCAGATCTCGCGTCCGCTAAGCTGACGACGAGCTTCATCCATGAGCTTATCCGAGTGCGCCACCAGCTTACGCCCGACGCGGCGGAGCGCATGGCGACGATCGGAGTCGACCTGATCCTGGCCAGCCTCGCCGACCGCATGGCGCAGGAGGTGCCCCGGCCAATTCATGGCTCTGTCGTGGTCCAGCGTGCCAAGGCCTATGTCGACGCCAACCTGCAGGACCCCACTTTAGAGCGCGGGACGAAACCGCAGTCAGCGGGTTGGGCGGGCATGGACGCTCTTGTACCCGACGACCTCTGGGCGGTGATCGAGCCGCTTCTTCGATCCGAGCCTGAGAAGCCGAAAGGCGGTCGGCCGCGCGCCTCGGATCGGGCGGCGCTGGCGGGCATCATCCTGGTTCTGCGCACGGGCATGCAGTGGAAGCATCTGCCGCGTTCCGATGTCGGCTGCAGCGGCAAGACGAGTTGGCGGCGGCTGGGCGCGTGGCAGGCGGCTGGCGTCTGGGCCGCCCTGCACCGTGTGCTGCTGGAGCAGCTTCAGGATGTCGATGCGCTCGACTGGTCACGCGCGGTCCTCGACAGTGCGAGCCTGCCGGCGAAAAAGGGGCCCCGCGACGGGCCCGAACCCGACAGACCGGGGCAAGCCGGGCACGAAGCGCCACCTCGTCGTGGACGCCAACGCCACGCCGCTCGGCCTGACGCTTACCGGAGCCAACTGCCACGACAGCCGCACGCTGGCAGCTACCCTCGACGCGGTGCCGGGCGTGCGCAGCGGCCGCCGTGGTCGCCCGCGGCGCAGGCCCGACAAATTGCATGCCGACAAGGGCTATGACCATCGTCGCTGCCGGCGTGAGTGCCGCGCCCGCAGCATCACGCCACGGATCGCCCGGCGCGGCATCGAGAGCAGCGAACACCTCGGACGCTACCGCTGGATCGTGGAGCGCACCCTGGCTTGGCTCGCACGCTTCCGCCGACTTACCATCCGCTACGAGCGACGCGCTGACCTCCACCTCGCCTTCACGACACTCGCCTGTGGCCTCATCTGCAGGGCACAGCTCAAACGGTTTTGTCCCTGACTCTAAGGCACGGGCAGTTTGCGGATCAGCATCGACGCCTAGGCGGAGGTGGTCCAGATGGGTCCGGAGATCTGGATCTGACGCTTGCCGCTGTGAGTCTCGCACCACGTCGGGTCGCATGATCAGCGTTCGGTCTCAGACGCACGTGGATCAAGCGCGGCCGCTTCGCCTGTGACGAGTGCCTCTCATCACGGCACCACTCTCCAGGCGATCCAGCTCACCTCTGCGATCGCCGGCTTCAGCCCGGCGTCTGGCGGCGACACCGGCCATTCGGCCAGCCAGACGGAGACACACAACACCCTGACGGTCGACCCGAGCCGCACCCCGCTGCATCAGGCAGCACGGCACGTGTCCTGACCCACCCGGACGTAACCGGGCGATCACGACAAAGGGAGGGGCCGCAGGGCTCCCTCTCCGACGCGGCAACGGTCTAATTTCGTGAGCCTGCGTCCCTGGCTTCTTGAGCTGATCGCCACAAACCGCTGCAATCATATGGCTCAGGCTGCCGATCCGTTCGACCAGCCAAGCCAGCTCCTCGCCGGTGATCTCATAGCGCGGTGAGTTTCACGCGGTTCGGGATGGTGCCGGGCACGGTGCGCCTGGTGAGCCGGCACGCGGTCGGCGGATCTGGGCTGGCGACCCCGCCCCGTGGGGAAGCCGAGCCGCGGGGATCGACCGAGGAGGGCGGTTACCGGATCACGATGGGCTTGGATCGGGTGAGGATGGCCGCGGAGTGGAGCGGCGCGGCATTGCGGCCCGGCATGGCGGCGCAGGCTGACGTGGTGACCGGCAAGCGCCGGGTGATCGCGTTCCTGCTCGAACCGGTCATGAGAACTAGAGCGGAAGCAGCGCATGAAAGATGATCAACGCGATAAAGCCGAGACTCTGATGCCTCCTCCCCAAGATATTCGACCAAGTGTTACGTAATTGGTTTTAATTTGACCGAGAAAACAGAGGAAATCGTCGGGATTAATAGCATTAGAACGATAATATGCCTGTCTATTCTGCCTATATCAGTTGCTGGAATGTTCGTTTCGTCTGTTGGATCTCGGACAGCGATCGGACCTGGTTGCGCTATTTGCGGCACTTTCCATGATAGGCGCGGCCCCTTTTATAGCAGCATTAATAATACTTTCGCTCAAGCATCCAAGAATTCCAGCTCGTGCCGGAGCATGGGTATCGAACAACCGTATCATTTTTATTATTAGTTTGATTACATTGCTAATAGCAACATCATATCTTGTTGTATATCTTAGATATTTTTAAAAATGGAAGCCGTTTTCGCGAAATTAAATCCAATCATCTTGATAACAGAGAGCAGAATGATAGCAGAGTAGTAAAATATGGCGCCTTGCAGTCGGAACCATTGAAGTAATCGGCAGAGTAACTGCGCTTACAGAAAGTATCGACTCGCTCTCAAATTTCGGTGGAGACAAACTAGATAAACTGAACAGCAGTGCACAGCTCGCCGCTGCCGGAGCTGGCCTCGTCTCAAGCATCAACCCTGGCGCAGCTATTTCAGAAAGCTTGTTTGCCGCAGATGTACAGATCGCAAAATTCTATAATAATATCAAATCCGGCGCTGGACTTGCTGCTTATGCAGCAGATATCGTTGGGTTTATAGGCGATATTGCGGTCATAGGAGGTGGTGTAAGCACCTTTGTCGGCGCACCTGCCGTGGGTGCGACATTTGGGGCGCTAGGGTCAACAACAGATATTTCGGGTATTGCTCTGAATCATCCGGACCAAGTGGTCGATGCCGTCGATTTCACACAGCGCCTCGCCGACTGGCTCCGCCGCGAGCTGCCGGGCTTCCTCACCCGCGAGGCCGACCGCGCCCTGTTCGACGATCTCATCGGCCAGCCGGGCGTGTCCGAGCCGTCAGGCGACCAAGCCGGAAGCGCCGATGGTGCGGAGCCGGCCGCACGCTCGGGCGCTGCCGCTTGAGGTGCATCGATGTGCGGCGCGCCCGATCCGCCTGTTCTCTCCGTGAGCGCGCGTCGGATGCCGGCGTGCGGATCGTGCCCCGCTCGGCTCGGAGAGTGGATCGCGTGATCATCGATCCGGATCGGTTCCTCGAGACACCGGCCGGCCGCCTCTGGACGCCGGAGCTCAACCGTCTGGCCTGGGCGGCCCCCTTCGACGCCCTCGATGCGGCCCTCGCGGCGGCGACGCCGCCCGTGCAGGTGATTGTCGTGTGCGGCGTGCAGGGAGCCGGCAAGAGCACCTGGGCGCGCGCGGCGGCCCGGGATTACCCGAACGCCATCGTCTTCGATGCGGCGCTGCCCGGTCGGCGGCACCGCAAGCCGATCATCGAGACGGCCCGGCGCCGTGATGCACGGGTGTCGGCCGTCTGGATCGACACGCCGCTCGCCACCGCGCTGCGCCGGAACGCGGCACGCTCCGCCGACAGGATCGTTCCGGAGGCCGCGCTGCGTGCCGTGGCCGAGCACTTCGAGCCGCCCAGCCTCGATGAAGGCTTCGACGCCGTGCGCATCGTGCGCCCCTGAGAGCGCGGGAGGCTCCTCGGTAGAGCCCGGCATCGACGACAGCCTCCACCCACTGCCTTCTAGACGCAGGCCGCGCACCGGTCGCCCGCGTCGACCACCTTCACGGCCTCGCCCAATGCCACGATGCGAAATGGGAGCTGCAAACCGAGGCCGGGCATGCGCCGGAGCCAGGGCCAGACGTGCGGACGGGGAGGGGCCCCGCGTCTGACCTTCGCTCCGGGAACCATTCGGCCGCGGGCGGGTCTACCGACCTCATTCCCGAGACTCTCGACTGAGCCCGCCCGGTTCGCCGTGGCGGGCTTTCCTTTTCGGAAACCCTTCGGCCGTACCGCAGCGACCATGTCCGACCTCCCGCCCGCCATCGCCTCCTGGCGCGACCAGATCGAGCACCTGTCCCCGCACGCCTCGCCGTGCCGCTTTCTGGCGCCGACCAAATGGGCCTCGACCAGGGAGAACGCGCTCGCCTTCATCGACCGGTTCGGCGCCGAGTCGTACCGGCTCGGCTGGACCGCGCCGCAGCTGTTCGGGGTGCATCCGCAGAACGGCACGCTCCGCATCGACTCCTGCGGGGCGCTGATGGTCGGCTCAGATCCGGCACGGGGCGTCGAGGCGAGCCGCATCCTGTTCGAGCGCACCGCAGTCTACCGGAACCGGCCAGGCCAGGAATGGGGCGTGCCGGTCTGGGAGTTTGCCGCGAGGGGCCGTTGATGCGTCGCCGGAGGAGCGCAGGCGAAATCCGCGAATGGGTCTCCATGCGCACCGCCCTCATCGCCCTGATCGTGCTGGTCCGGTTCGGCCCCGACATCGTCTACGCGGCCGGCGCATCGCTCCCACGACCGGCCCCCCGCGTCAAACGACGGCGCCGAAGGGGATCGGAATCCCGCCCGCGGTCGCGGTGATCCGCCCGGCGGCGCCATGAGGCGCAGGCTCCGTCACGCGCCCGTCCCGCCCGATCCGATCGGGCGCTCAGGGGTAGACGAATAGCGGGAGGGTGAGTTGCTTGCCCTCCGCCGTGAGGACGGCATCGACGGGACCGACCCGCTGCGCCGAAACCTTCAGGATGATGACCCCGTCGCGGTGTGCGCCGAGGCGGAAGGTGTAGGTCAGGCCTTCCGTCGTGGCGCGCACGCCCACGGAGCCCGGTTCGGTGATGTTGACCCAGGCGCGCTTCAGAAGCTCAGAGCCCACGCCGACATCGAGCGTGTCGCGGGATAGGGGCGCCGTCGCTTTCAGCTCGAAATTCGTCGGCTTGGAAGCCCGCAGAAACCGCTGATAGGTCACCGTCAGGGGCAGGTCCGGGAAAGAGCGGGTCTCGGTAGATAACCAACCCTCGCCAAACGCACCCAGGACGCCCGCAAGGATGACAGCGCCGATGAGCCATTGCAGAACGGTCTGAGCCCGAAAAAACCATACCTCAAACTTGGGGTTAGCTTCGATCTGGGAGTCGGTCGCGTCCTGATTGCTGATCATGGTTCTCACCGATCGAGCCTTCAGGAGTCCAACCGGCTGACGCGGGGATCGTCACACGACGGATCGAACAGTCTGCCGTGAACCGTTGAGCAGCAGGCCACGCCAGCGGCGCTCTACTCGACGGTCCGCCACTTCACGGGCGGCAGCTCCGGTCCCGGTGTCCGCGGGCTCACCTGATGAAACCGCTTGCGATCGCCTGCCACCACCTCGGCCAGCCCATCGATCGCGTCCACGATCGCTTCCGTGGCCTTGTACAGAGGACCTTGCGGCTTGGCCCGGGACAGCATGTCGATGCACGTGCGGCGCCACCGGGCGGCCTCATCCAGAAGGGCGACCTCCTCGGCCCGTACAAACACCCCACGCCGCGCCATCGCCCGCACCCCGCCTCTCTCGAAACCCGGGATGTAGAACAGAACAAGAACGTGGCGAGGCCGCACCGGACCACGCCGGTCCGGCGAAAGGCGCTAGCTGATCTTGTCGGTGGGCTCGGTAGGCTCCACGCTCGGACCCAACGTCCCTCCATCGCGCATGGCGAGCGGCTCGTGCTTGTTCCCGGTTGCCGAGGCTGAGCCGTCGGCGGTCTGCGTGTTGCGCTGGTTCGTCTGGCGCTGCTCGCGGGCGAGATCTCGATGGGTCGGGATCGGCCGCCATGGGGCTGGGGCAGCGCCCAGGCGGAGGGCCGTCGGCGTGCGGGTAAGAAACACTGCCAGCACGACCCACGGAACGACGAAAACAATGAATGCGGTCAGGCCCATGACAATCCTCCTGAGACGTCCAGAAAACGTCAGAGAGAACGCCAGAGGTCCATTACTGATCCAGAGAATTCGGCTTCACATGATGCTGCGCCGCAAACCTGCTTTCAACCTTTGCACCGCAGTGCGCCGGCATGCCGATCCGGCGCCAGCATCGCGTCTCCGATCCGATCGACGGGCCGCAGCCCACCGGGATCACGGCACGCCCAACAACGCGGATGCCAACCTCGCCGTGTTCTGCCAGCGGTGTCACAGGATTTATGGCCGGCCCGAGCACCGCCATCGGCGGCAGGCGATCCCCATGGGTATATCTATCCCCCAGGTCCGGCTTCACCTCGGCCCCATACGCCACGTCCGGTCCCGTGCTGCAGGGATCTCGTGGGCGTTGAGCGCTATGACGGAAGTCGCTTCCTGAGGTTATCAGCATCCGCGGCAAATGCTTGCCATCACTTTGTTCATTTTGGCATCGAATATCTTCTGATGTAGAGCCTGATTGCGGTCCGATTGGTTGATCTGATCGTTGCGTTTCGGGTCAATGATCGGAGCGCTGTCAGGATTGCCGCCGGTCTGCAGAGCTGCGGGCGTCGGCTGCCGATGCGCCGGAGCGGCAACTGCTGGGACGCTCATCGTCAGCAGGACAATGATGAAGTGGCGCATCGAGCGATCCTCCCGTTTCCAGCGAGGACGTAGCACCCGGAAGCGCATGCTGTTGCGTACCAAATTCGTTCAGGTGCCGAAGACGCCGAAAGAGCCTGTCACTCACGCCCCAACCGAAGCCGAGGCGCTGGAACTTCAGCGGCTTGCGTCGGCCTCCGCCGGACCTGTGTCGCTGTCCAAGTTCCGCGCCGTCGGGATGCCGCGGGCCTTGGAGGCCGCCAAGGCCGTCTTGGCGCGCGGAGATCATGCAACGTGCGTCCTGGGCCGCCAGCTTGTCCGCACGCAGGCCCTGATCTCAGCACCAACGAGGTTTGACGCCGCTATCGGGGCGGGCTCGGGCGGGGTGGTTAACGGATCGTTAACCGGTCGGTGATCCTTTACAGCGTCGCTACGGCTTTGCCTTGGGGGGATGGCCGAACGGCGCGCGGGCCGAGCGCTCCCCCCTCAGCTCGGCCCGCGTCTCCTGGATTTCAGGCGTTCAGCACTGGCCAGACGGTCGAGATCGTCGTGCCTCGGCCGCAGCCCAAGACGGCTTGAGTTTCCAGCAGCTTACGCCCATCTCAGATAGGCCACGCGGACACGATCGCGTCATAGGCCGGGTGCCTTCGCCTGGGCCTCAGTCCGGCCCTGACGCGCTCAACACGGGCCTCGCTCTCGACGAGCGGAGCACACCCATGACACTCTCTGACCTCAACAAGCCGGCCGAACTCACCCTCTGGTCGAGCCACAACCCGGCTCACACCGCGCAGGGACATCACTTCGCGACCCTGCGCGCAGCACTGGCCGCTGCGGTCAGGGCGATGGACGCCGGCGACGCCCAGCCCTGGATCATCACGGATGCCGGCGATGTCCTGGCGCCGGACTGGATCCGCGCCAACACCGCCACGCAACGCCTGCAATAAGAGGAACGGCGCGGCACTACCGTGGGTTGGCCTCCTGAAAAGACAGGAGACATCCATGAAGCAGATCATCATCGCAGCCTCGGCCGTCGTCGTCGGCGCGCTTGTGAGCGGTGCCCCCGCGCAGGCGAAGGGTTGCATGAAGGGCGCGGCCGCTGGCGGTGTGGCCGGCCATATGGCCGGTCATGGCAAGGCCGGGGCTGCAGCTGGATGCGCCGTTGGGCACCACGAGGCCAACAAGGGCGGCCAGGGTGGCGGCAATGGCAGCCAAGGACAGCAGTCGCAACAGGGCCAGCAGTAAGGCCTCGCGTCGGCCGCGACCCTGGCGGCCGCGCCGGCCAAACCGGAGCACCTCCGCGGACACAAAAAGGGCCGCCTCCGAAGGAGCGGCCCGAAATTTTGGGGGAAATGCCCTTGGGACGGACTGCCGAACAGTGATTTATCGCAGTCCAGCGCGACCGACTTGGAGGCCTGCGGTGCAGCGAACAAACGCCTGCAGGCCACAGGGAGACGCATAAGGGTCCCAGATTTTCCCCTCCGGTGCGCCGCCACACCATGGCTCAGCGGCGGCGCCAACGCGGCCACCGTCTGCGCCCCACGAACGCGGGTAAGCGCCGCGCCGTGCTGATGTTCCTGAAAGACGAAGAGTAAGGCAGCTGGGGACCGCCCCGGTTCTACAACGACCGCCACGGCGCGGTGGCGGTGTTGGAGGCCGGCCGCGCCGCCGGCCCCCGATAGCGCCCTCGCACCAAGTGGGCTCGAACGGGACGTAATCGGTGCCGGCTGCGTTAGTGCTGCGAAGGCTACGTGGAGACCCCGAATGGCCGACGCCTTTGCGCCGCGGCTCGCCGTGCTGGTTGTCGAGGACGACCCCGTGCAGCTCATGGAAGCGGCTGCTACCTTGCGAGATGCCGGCCACGAGGTTGCCGAGGCCTCGACCGTCGAGGCGGCTCAAGCCCATCTGGCGGCCCGGCCCGAACTCGTGGCCATGGTCGCGGACGTGGATCTGGCCGGCGAACCCTTGAGCGGCTTCACCCTGGCAAAGGCTGTCGCGGCGCGTTGGCCCGAGCTCGCCATCCTGATCGTTTCGGGAGTGGAATGGCCGACAGAGGAGCAGATGCCGATGGGCGCGCGTTTCCTGCGCAAGCCATTCGGGCCGGAGGGGCTGACCGAAGCCCTCCGTGCCGTGTTGGCGGCGCGGGGAATCGGCCGGTGAGCCGACCCCGCGTCAGCGGCAGATCAGTCTGTTAGCGCCGCCATGAGCGAGAAGGATCCGGCGAGCACGAACGTGCCCGCCACGACGGACGAGAGCAGCAGCATGTGAGGACCTTAGTTGGGATGCCGAACGGCTATGCTTTCTCAACGTCCAAGGTCAAGCTCGGTTGCGCCGGAACGGCTTAATCCGCACGCGCTCCGGCGGCGACACGGGCCGCATGCGCCACGTGACGGACGCACAGACCCCCAGCCACAAACCGCCGACGGGCGGTCACGGCGGCGTTGAAGAAGCCAGAGGCCGCGTCGGTGACCGCGGCGACTGCGCCCACCGCAATCGGCCGATCGATGTCGAGCATGAGGCGCTCCCAAACTTGCCTGGCTGCGGACACACCAGTCTCTTCGGCGATGAGTCCCGCTCGCTCGACAGCGCAGCGGAACTGTATGCGGTGCTTGCGGTTCCTTCTGGTCGAGAGTGCGCCGGAGGATTTGCCCAATGCCGAACGGTACTCAGGATCGTCGGTCGAGCGCCGCCGGTCCGGGTTCTGGCGAAGATCAGAGCTTTGCCGATACGTTGCGCGCTCAAACCCAAAGCTACGTCGAGAGACGAAAGGCCGACGCCGCACGGGTCGTGTCGGATGTCGGCGTCGCCATTCGCGACACCGGCAACAACTTTGACGGGCTGCCACAGGTGAAGGCGTTCTTCGATCAGGCCGCGCTCGGCGTCGACGAGTTGGCCGGGGATATCTCACACCGCTCCTTTGGCGAGATGTACGACGAGGTCCACGCGGCAGTCCGGCGCCGGCCGGCCTTGGCTACCGCGGCCGCCGTTCTCGCCGGCTTTGCGCTCTTCCGCATCCTGAGCGCCTCCAGCGTTCGGCCTATCCCACGCTCGCACGCCGTGGTGCCGGTCGACGTTCTGCCCACACCGGACCTCTAGAGGGGCGCGATGGCCGAGCCGGGAACACGAAGCATCCAGACCCTCGTCGGCGATGCGGTTCGCGAGTTGCGCGACCTTGTCTCCGGCGAGATCGCCCTGTTTCGAGCCGAGATGGCCCGGGGCGTTCATCGCCTCTCCCTCGGCATCAGCTTGCTGCTCATAGCGGCGGTCTTTGCCATCGCGGGCCTGTTCACGCTGCTGCTGGCCCTGGTGAAGGGCATCGCCGTCCTCGTGCAGTCGGATGCGCTCGCGGCACTGATCGTGGGTGGCGTCTTCCTCTTGCTCGCGCTCGGTCTTGGACTGTTCGGGCGCAGCAAGGCGTCGCTCGCGACGCTGGAGCCGAAACGGACGGAGCGGCAGGTGAAGCAGGACGCGCAGGTCCTCACGGAGCGCATGGACACATGAGCAACTCGCCGGATGAACTTGAGCGGGAAGTCGAGGCGAGCCGTGGGCGGCTGGACCGCACGCTGGGCGATCTGCAGGCGCGACTCGGTGGTCCGGGGATCCCGCGCGGTTTGGCCGATCTCCGTCGATCTAGAGAGACGGTCGGTGAGACTGTCGAGCGCCTCGTGGAGGATGTGCGCGCCGATCCTCTGCCGGCGCTGCTGATCGCCGCTGGATTTGGCCTGCTCGTCTACGAAGCGTTCCGCTCGGCGGCAGAGCGCCGACGCCTGGCGGTCGCCCCTTCGGGTCCTGCCGTGGCGAGGATGGATCGGCACCTCCCGGAGAACCGTCCAGACCGGATGCACGAGCGGCTCGACGAGGGACTGGAGGAGACCTTCCCCGGCAGCGATCCGGTCTCGGTGCGGATCACCAAATAGGGCGCCTCTGCCTCAAGGTTTGGCGCTCGGCGGCCGGCCGGGCAGCTGACGCTCTTGCGGCTCGCCGGGCTGACGCACATCCATAACCGGCAGTGAGGATGCTGCCAGCGTGCTTGTTCACGCGCGCTACAGTTGGCAGAGCGTGCGCGAGATTCGTCGTTCGGTCGGCCCGTGGACATCCCTCAGCGACGGCCTCGCGGTCGCTGGATGGGACGCGCTGCGCGGAACCCGCGCCCTTCCGCGCGGTTGCCTCGCCATGTCCGCCTCCGCCGATGTGTCCTCCGGCTCCCCGCCCGGCCTGCGGGTGAGCGTCGATCTCAACCTGTGCCAGGCCTATGCCCAGTGCTGCTACGCGGCGCCGCGGCACTTCCGCATCGAGGGGCGCGAAGCCCTGTTCTACGACCCCGCTCCGGCGGCCGTGGACCGCGCCGACATCGAGCGGGCGCGGATCGCCTGCCCGGTCCAGGCGATCCGGGTCGAGGATCCGGAGCAGGACGCCTGATGGCGCAGCGTTCCGAGCGCGCCGTCGTGGTGGGCGCCGGCCTCGCGGCCCTGCGGGGCGCCGTTCCCGCCCTGCGGCGCCGCGACCGACCGGCCGAAAGGCGTCGAGATCCGCGCGCCGGGTTTTCCCTGAGGACACCGCATGGCTGACGCCACCCTGCTCGACCAGGTCAAGGATTTCGCCAACCGGGCCAATCCCTACCCGATCTACGCCAAGCTGCGGGCGGATCCCGTCTCGCGTCAGGACGACGGCACCGAGGACGGCACCTGGGTGGCGGCGGCCCACGGCACCATCGCTAGCCTGCAGAACGACCCCCGCCTCAGCGCTGAGATCCAGCCGCCGACGAAGCGACCGCCAACCGGCAACCCGGTCGCCGACTACCTCGTCAACCCGATCAAGAACCGGGTCACCGACCGTCACCAGCCCTTCCTATTCCGCGACCCGCCTGCGCACGATCTCCTCCGGGCTGCTACCGTTCATCAGTTCACCGCCGCGCGCGTCCAGGCGATGCGCGCGCGTTCGGAAAGGCTGGTCGGAGAGATGCTCGACCGAAAGATGGGTGCGCGCGAGATCGATGTCGTCGACGATGTCGCCTATCCGCTGCCCGTGGTCGTGATCTGCGAATTGTTCGGCGTGCCGGAGGGGGACGAGGCCAAGTTCGACGATTGGTCGCGCCAGCTCGCCACGGCGGTCGAGCCCGGGATCCAGGTCACCGAAGAGAACCGCTTGGACAATGCGCAAGCGTTCGACGCTATCTCGCGCTACCTCGCCGACCTCATCGCTGAGAAGCGCCGCCGACCGCGCGATGATCTGCTCTCCGGGCTCGCCAACCACGCCACCCTCCGGGTACCAGATGGGCGATCTCGACCTGATCTCGACCGCGATCCTGATCCTCGTGGCCGGCCACGAGACCGCGGTGAACCTGATCGCCAACGCTTGGCTCACGCTGATGCGCCACCCGCGCGAACTGGAGCGCTTGCGCGCTGATCCGGGCCGCGCGCCGCGCGTGATCGAGGAGGTGATGCGCTACGATCCGCCGGTGCAGCTCGTCACCCGCAAGACCCTCAGCGCCATCGACATCGCCGGGGTCACGATCCCCGCGGACGCAGGTCTCGTGCTGATACTCGCTGCCGGAAACCGCGACCCAGACGTCTTCGCTGACCCGGACCGGTTCGACCCGGACCGCATCGGCACCCGCCACCTCGGCTTCGGGGGCGGCTTGCACTACTGCGTCGGCGCTCCTCTGGGCCGGTTCGAGGCGGAGGCCGCGCTGACGGCACTCGCGCGCCGCCTGAAGGCTCCGCGCTTGATCGAGGACCCTCCGCCCTATCGGCATCCGGCGACCCTGCGCGGGCCGGAGCACCTGCGGGTGACGGTGGAGCGGATCCTCCAGCCTGCCTAGGCCCTTCCAGGCCCGAAGGCCGCCTGAAGGGCTTCGGCCGTGCATGCGGAAGGGAAGGCTGGGCAGACGTGAGAGGATCCGGTTACCGTCCCGCATGCGTCTCCTTGGATGCAGCAGGATGCGGCCCGGCCGCCGCAATGCCAGCGGTTCGATCCGAGGTCTCGGTCTCGCGGCCTGCGCAGAGGAGATCCACGGCTCTCCAGAAGGCAGCGCGCTCCTCCGCGGTTCGTTGGTCCAGGGCTCGTTCGAGCTCCGCCCGACCTTCCAGGCTGGATGCCCGCCGGCGAGAGTCCGTGGCGAGCGCGTCCCAGTCTTCGCGGGGGGCCGTCAAGCAGGCGACAGCAGCGATGGGGTGGGCGGGGGCTCCTCTGCCTCGCCAGGGCGAGAGATCCACTCCCGCACCGCCCGGTTCAGCCAGTCCCTCAGCGCGACCGCGTGCTCCTCGCAGAGATGGCCACCCGCTGCGTCGAAGACGGCCTGCGCCCCGTGCGCGAAGCCACGGCGGAACTCGGCCGTCCGGCAGTCGCCGGGCTCGTAGTCCAGCAGGCTCGTCATGATCCTCCTCCGCTCGAGAAAGCTGTCCGACCCTGCCGGCGGCCGACACCTGGGCATCAGAGGAGGCCAGAACGACCGAAGCGCGGAAATCGTTCAGACTAGGACCAATGCGCCCTCCGCATGACGACAGCCTCCATCCACGCGCCGAAGGGACCCCGGGAAAGGTCTCGACACGGGCGGCGGTCCTGTAGCAATTTTGCTGTACGGCGCCGGATCGGTCTGGCGCTGTCGACCGTTAGGACGGCGATGCGCCAATCCGACACGGCCCCGCCGACCGCCGGCTGAGGGAGCCTTCAAAGATGCCCCAGATGCAATTCCGGGTGACGCTGGAGACCCGAGACGGCCGGCGCGTCCTGAGCGCCCCCGAGGAGCGCGAGGCTGCCCTGATGGCCGAATCGGTGATGCGCCGCTACGAGGGAGAGACTCTCACAGTCGGCTTCAGCGTCGATTGTGCGGACCGCGAGGCGAGCCACCGCATCGCGTTCTATCTGACTGACTTAGCCCTCGAACTCGATCTTGCCTGAGGCAGATCCGGGGAAGCTTGGTCGCAGGTGGCATTGAGGCGCCGCGGCCTTCCGATCGTCCTCGTTGTTCGCGGAGAAGAGGCGGGCCACCGGAAGGGCAGCGGATCGAGGCCGGTCTACGCGACCCTGCGGTCCAACAGTCGGCGTCGAATGATCCGACCCGTTGAAGCGGTTCATCACCGTGCTTGGTTGATCGGTGAGGTCGGTTTGGCCTCGCAGATCGGCGCATGACCCTGGTCTTCTCCGTATTCGGCTTCCGCCCCATCCGTGTCGGCGTGACGGCGCCCTCAAAGTCTTCGCCGAAGCGTCGCCCGACCGTGCCCGCTGCCCGACATGCCGGCCTGTCCAGCCGCATTCCCTATCAGGACTGGAGGCCTTCAGGACCTCCTTGCTGCGCTGGTCGAATGCATCGCTGACCCGCATCTGAGCTGCGCGACAGGGGCGAGCGCGATCCGCGCTGTGTACGCCGCGTGGCGCACGGTAGAAGCCCGGCCAGATGGATAGATTGTCCGGACGCACAACGTTGACCATGCGCTGTGCGTCACGGATTTGGCATTTCTGCAGCATGATCGCCATATTTGCGCCAGACATACTCATGTCACATTCCGGAACATTTTGCCGACCCGTTCAAGTGATAACGGAAAAGCAGCTTTGTTCTCCAAAAAGATCCGCATTATTGCTGCCGCCTTTACGCTCTCTGCTGCTGGCATGACTGCCGCCGAGGCACGCACGGTAGTCCGCACACAGGCGGGGGTCGCCTCGTGGTACGGGCCGGGTTTTCACGGTCGGATGACGGCCAACGGCGAGCGCTTCAACACGCACGCGCTCACAGCCGCCCACCGCACGCTGCCCTTCGGCACGAAGGTGCGGGTGACCAACAGGAGCAATGGCCGCTCCGTGGTGGTGCGCATCAACGACCGCGGCCCGTATGTCGGCGGCCGCGTGATCGATCTCTCCAACGCATCGGCTCGTGCGCTCGGCATGTCCGGCCTCGCCAAGGTCAGCCTCGCACGCCTGTAGGGCTCGCGCGTTCTCGGCCGGAGGCCGCGCTCCGGCGCTGCGGCATCCAACTCGACCCGGCGACCCCACGGGCGCCGTGACGTTCATCTCTGGCCGCCCGGACTGGCGGGCGGCAGCTTCGACCGGTTCGGCAGCCTGGGTCTGATGCTCGGGGTATTGAAGTCGCGCACGTGGGCCGGGCGACCGAGCCGTCTTCCGCCTGCCGCCTCACTGGCGGTCGGGCCGGGCATGGGCAGGCCGCACACCCGTCAACACCGTAGCCCCTCATCCGTCGCGAACCGTCCGGGAACGGTTCAAGAGCGTGTCCCGGCGCGGATTTATTCAGGATTAACTGACTCTGGCCGGAGCAGCGGAAAGCGCCACAATACTAAAATTTGCTCAGACGGACGTTATAGATTCCTAACGAGCGGCTGCCACGATCCGGTCTCGACCAGGATATGCTTCCAGCGAGAAGTGGCATGCGTCTCAGGCGCAAATTCGAGAATGACAGTTCGGGGAGCAGCGCCGTCGAATTCGCACTCCTGTTGCCAATTCTGGTCACGATTATATTTGGGATCATAGAGTTCGGCTTAATCATCTTTACGCTCAATACAGCGCAGAGCGCGGCGCGTGACGCAACGCGTCAGCTCGCGACAAATCGCATTACTGCGTCGCAGGCCCAGAGCGTCGTTCTGCAGCAGTTGCCCCGGTGGGTTGCAGCCGGCACGAGCGTGTCAGTCTCGCAGACAAATCCCACAAATCCGAGCAGTAATCAGTTCACCACCGACGTGTCCTTCGCTGCCAGAGCCGCAACGCCCACCAACCTGTTGGCCTGGGCTTACGGCAACACGATCCTGCACGCGAAGGTCAGCATGCAGCAGGAGCCCGGAGCATGAGATCATTTCTCAGAGATCGATCCGGTCAGATGACGATCCTCGTGGGGATGCTCTCGCCTGTCGGATTGGGCGTCGCAGCGTACGCGATAGACCTGTCGAACGTGAAGCTGATCAATAACCGGCTTCACGTTGCGGCCGATGCCGCGGCGCTTGCCGCCGTTGCCGTCTTGCCGGACACATCGGCGGCGCTCGACCGTGCACTCTCGACGGCGGCCGCAAATGCTCGTTCGAGCGATGGGACGGTCACGACCAGCGCGGACGTCCAGTTCGGCACCTACGACGCGACCTCGAAAACGTTCACGCCGAACGCGACGCCAACAAATGCCGTTCGCGTCACCGCATCCCGCACGAGCAGCCGCGGCAACCCGATCATCTTAGCCTTTGGCAAAGCCCTCGGGTTCTCGTCGGTGGACGTCTCCGAGAGCGCGGTGGCGGTGCGTTTCTCGCCCGCCTACTGCTTCCTGGTGCTCGATCCCACCGCATCGGGTGCCCTCTACGTATCGGGCACAGGCAAGCTGTCGGTGCCGAACTGTGGCGTACAGGTCAATTCGACATCCGCGACAGCTGCCACCGCCGGCAACAACAGCACTGCTCAAGCGCGCTCGTTCTGTGTGGTCGGCGGCTATTCGGGCACGACCTTTACGCCGACGCCGATCACGCATTGTGCAGCAGCTCCCGATCCACTGGCGGCGCTTCCGGAACCATCCCCGCCGACATCAGGATGCTACTACAATGGGCTGAACACCGGTTCCAGCATGTCGCTCCCGTCCAATGTCACGTATTGTGGCAACATCACCCTGAACGGTAACGGCAATTTTACGCTTCAGCCCGGCGTGTATTATTTTCAGAACGCAACAGTGAAGATGCTACAAAACTCGTCACTGAGTGGTTCAGGTGTAACGATATTTCTCGACGCGAACTCAACGATCCAGTTCTCGGCATCCGGGACCGTCAATCTGACAGCCCCGAGCACGGGGACTTACAAGGGCGTGCTGATCTTTCAGTCGCGCAACGCGAGCGCCACCACCACGAACGTGGTGCGCGGCAGTCCGAACATTTACATGGACGGCACGATCTACACACCTTCGTCGACGCTGAGCATGACCGGCTCTGGCAGCATCAGCGACGTCGCGAAGACGGGTTATGTGATTGCCGGTCGCGTGTCGTATAATGGATCGGTCACCTTCAACTTTGACGCCTATTCAAACGTGCTGCCGGCCGGATTCAAGTATACATCGGGTCTTGTGAACTGAGCGTTGCACCGTGCGCCGCGCCTATCTCTGCGGCTTCCGCACAGCGTGCATGACATCAGCACGTCAGCGTTCGCCAAGTGGCGGACAGGCCTCGGTTTTTGGGTTGCGGATTCGAGCCCGGCCGGGTCTGCCTTGTCAGGCGGCCAGACCAAGGTACCGGGTCGCCACGTAGGCAAGATATAGCGCGATCATCGCCGTGATCGCGCAGGCAAAGATAAGCAGCCAGCGATCAAAATACGCAGCGTCGCGATTCGTGTTGGCTGTCGCGCAAGGCACGCAATATGCGTCGCCGACTCTGATCTCTTTGCCGCACGACTGACAGGCGCCAATCGAAAGCGATCTTTCCTTCGCGCTCATCTTGCGAGCGCTCAGCCGCCCTCGGAGCTTCCAGCGTCGAGCGGTATTTCCGGCCGCCGTAAGTTTCATGAAGCCACCTGTCATCTTGCGTGCGAGGAAAGGGGGCCGCCGGGATCAAGCTCGTGTCTCGCTGTCGGCTGCCTACGTCGGTACTCACCCTGGCTCAGCCCAAATTTTGTCACGCGTCCATTTTTCAGACAATGGTCCTTTGATGTCTCCTCCATCGTGCCCCTGCCGCGTGGATGTTCCTGGCTTCGTGGAGCGTCGTGTCGGTGTTGAAAATCTGTTGCGATGCAAGGTGGACAAAGGTTAGTTATGGTTGTACCTCTCAGCTTAGCTGGCCCCGAATTACTCGGGTCCTACCCTCTCACGGACCGAGGGACTGCTATGCGCAATTGCTTGCGTGAAACGGGATGTTTCAAGAACTGTTTAAATTTAAACGAGGCAATTGACGCACCTTCGCTGGCTGTTCAGGTGGGATTGTCTGACCGCAGCGACCAATTAGCCACGATTTTACTGGCTTTGGCTGTTGCGGCAGAGGTTATATTTCCGCTTTTGTGCCTGCCGTGGCTTTGAGGTTTGGCGGCGCCGGCCTGAGCATTCCAAGCCTGCCCGCTGTTTGCCGTCATCGCCAAGGCCCGGCCATTCAGGCTCTGCCTCAGCTTGGCCATCGGCCGCCCTCGGCTCCGCGTCAGGACCTTGATCGGGTTGCCGAGGCGGCGTGACTTTCATCGAGCGGGCCACGATTCGAGACGCTCCTCACGCGAGCAAGTCGTGATGCGCGGGATGCCCGTGCGGCTCTGGTCAATATTGCCGCGCGCCGGCTCCGCCATCACCGTCTCTCGCTCCGCACGCGGACCCGATCGTAGAACGGCGCACAAAGACCCTCCGCCCATCTGTTGATCAGAGAGCGTCAGATCATGGAACGAGGTCCTTTCGTCCGCAGCGCCACGCGTGAGGATGGGAGTGGGACATGAACCGAAGCGTCCCAGATGGATGCGCCCTCGCGGCGGCCCTCCATGGTCGACGACGTGGTCTGGCGTGACGGCGGCTGGCCACACCGTGGCCGGCGAAGGTCAGCACCTCGAGCGCTGTGCGGGGCGCAGTAGCGCCAGCCCCGAACGACAAATACGGCTGAGCGCGTCTCACCGGCTCTGCCGGGGCACCAGCCTGCGCAGGTTGGTTGCCACGCGGCGCGCCTCGACCGCGTAACCGTTGAGGCAGCTGCACAGCAGGCGATGCGCCTGCCGCTCCGAGAGACCGAAGAAGTCGCGTGCCGCACCGTAAGTGTCACCGGTTAATCCGCTGGCGCGCAGTAATGGATCGACAAAGGCCACTGCGATCGGAGAGCCGTCCGCGCGCAGATCAGGGCGCTCCGAGCGGCTCGCGAACTCAAGGCGATGCAGCGTGAGCAGACGGCGGTTCGGTTCATTGTCCAGCAGGTCGGCCCACCGCAACAGGCGCTCGTCGCGCGTGATGCAAAGGGGCGGATATACGGTGAGGACGGCGCTATCGTGAAGCTGCTCGAATGACCTGTGCTCCATGGCAGATCTCCTTTGAGAGGATCAGCCTCGTTGGCCCGAGGAGCACCGTAGCTTGCTCCAAGCAGGTTCGGTCGACAGCCACATAGGTGAACGCCAGCCTCGCGGCATTCTGCCCGCGCATGTCATATGATCCATGACCGGTCGAAGCATCGACGGCGGCGCACGCCGTTCTGGCGGAAGGCACCCGGAGACCTGTTGGCGGCCCTTACCGCTAAAACGGTGCTCACGAGGTCATCACCCCATGCGACACGTGGAAGTTATCCTGCGGCAAGCAAGTGCGGCGGGTTAGCCACTGCGCCTTCAGGATAAACGGATCGTCTACCAAACCTGCGCAATTGCGCCGATCGCCGCAATCCCCTCGTGATCTGCCGGCGTTCTACGGGCGCTTCCACCGGAGACACGCAGCCATGCTGATCCTAGATCCGCTGACCGGACAAATGGTTGAGGTGTGCGTTCCTCGCCCGAGGCCCAAAATCGTTTGAGCCTGCTTGGCCGAGCGCCTTGAGACCCATCGGCCACGACACGTCCGCGGCATCGGCCGCGCCCCATTCCAGCCCCAAGCTCCCGATGATGCTCTCCGATCTCGACAAGCCAGCAGAGCTGACGCTCTGGCCCGCCTATGCCCCGGCTCAGGTTGCCGACGCGCGCAGCTTCCCAACTCTACGTGAAGCGCTCGCTGCTGCGGCCAGGGCGATCGATGCTGGGAACGCGAAGCCCTGGATCGTGACCGAGCGCGGCGACATCCTGGCGCCAGGCTGGATCCGCGCCAACACGGCTGCGCACCGCTTGTAACAGCAGAGCCCGGGCTCACAGGCCAGGCGCCCGTGCCGCGGCTTAACCTTTTGTTAACTGCATCGCTGTCCCCTGGCTCTCACGCCGCCAAGGGGTGAGCCCATGCATGATCTCGATCTTCGTGCCGAGTTCGCCAAGCTGTGTGCTGACATGCCAGACGGCAATGCCGGAGAGGCCGCATACGAGGAGACGCTTGGCCTCGCAGTTCAGCGTCTGATTCGCCGGACGCATGGTCGCCAAGCCGGCTTCTCGACGCGTCCGATGCCCGAGGCCGCATCACCAATCCTGGACTGTCCCTTCATGATGTCGGTCGTGGCTCTCTCCCCCGAGGGGTCAGCGCCCAGCACGCACTAGACCCATTTCAACGGCAGCGGGCCTCCACCAGCGTCGCGTCCGAGAAGCGGCAGAGCCGGGGCGGCGGCCCAGGAGATACCTCAGCCCCAGGATGCCGAGCCGGGCCGGCATCAGAGGCCCATCCTCTGGCCGGGTTCGCGCGGGCAGCGGTTGCCAAATGGCTTTCGCCTGCACCATCGTGGGGTAAATGCGTCCCCCCGTCCCGCTCTCCGCCGTCCGCACCTTCGAGGCCGCCGCACGGCGTCGTTCGTTCAAGGACGCGGCAGGCGAACTGAACCTGACGGCGAGCGCCGTCAGCCACGCGGTGCGAAAGCTGGAACAGGCCCTCGGCGTTCTCCTGTTCGAGCGCGACAGCCACGGCATTGTCCTGACTGCGGCGGGCGAGGCACTCCTCGACCACGTCAGTCGCGCCTTCGAGGAGATGAACCGGGGCTTCGACCTTGTCGCGACGCGCGCTCCGCAACTGCTGCGCCTGCACTGCGCCCCGAGCTTCGCCGCGCAATGGCTGACGCCGCGGCTCGCCCGCTTCATGGCCGGACATCCCGATTTCGAGGTCCGGCTCGCCGCCGGCATGGATTACGCCCGCTTCATCACGGATGAGTTCGATGCCGATATCGTGTACGGTCCCCCGCGTGGCGAAGGGCTTGTCGTGATGCCGCTCGGCCTGGAGACGGTGACGCCCCTGTGCGATCCGAAGCGTGCTGCCGGCATCCGTGAGGCCGCCGACCTCCTCGGCCAACCCCTGATCCAGAGCGACAACAAGCTCGTACGCTGGCCGGTCTGGTTCGAACGCAACGATCTGCGTGCGCCACGGCCCTCGGGGCTGCGCTTTGACCGGAGCTTCTTGGCCATCACGGCGGCGGCCGATGGTCTCGGGGTGGCCCTTGAATCGACGTTGCTCGCCGAGCGGGAACTCGCGAGCGGGCGCCTCGTCGCACCGCTCGCCGAATGCGCCACCAATGTCCGTTATAACGGGCATCATCTCGTCTTCCCCGCTGTGACGCGACGGCGGACCCCGTTGCGCGTCTTCGCGCGCTGGCTCGCGGCCGAACTCCGCGTCGAGCTGCCGCCCGATTTCCAGTGACGACAATCGGCGGCTTGGGCAGGTGAATTCAGTTCATCTGGCGCTGAAATCTATGCGTTTGCCGCATCGAGACGTCTGCGGCACCGTGAGTTCAACGAGATGAGAGGAAACGACCCAGAGCCGGCCTGGTTCATCTTCCTCGGCCTGCTGATCGAGATGACCGGCATGGCTCGCGCCATGGTCGGCTTTTGGCCTCGCTGCTCGGCCACGTCCGCGGCGGCCTGCACTATGTGCTGGTGGGCGCGATGTATCTGGTCTCGGGCATCTCCGGATCGAAGGCCGCCGACATGGCTGCCGTCGCCCCGGTGCTGTTCCCCGAGATGAAGGCCCGCGGCGCCAGGGAGGGCGACCTCGTGGCCCTGCTCGCCACGACCGGTGCGCAGACCGAGACGATCCCGCCGTCGATCGTGCTGATCACGATCGGCTCGGTGACGGGGGTCTCGATCACGGCCCTCTTCACCGGCGGCCTGCTGCCGGGCCTGGTGCTCGCCGCGACGCTGTGCGCCCTGGTCTGGTGGCGCTACCGCAGCGAAGACCTGAGCCACGTCGAGCGGCCGTCCGGGCGGGTTATCGGTCGCGCCTTCCTGGTGGCGATCCCGGCCCTCGCCCTGCCCTTCGTGATCCGCTTCGCCGTGGTCGAGGGCGTGGCCACCGCCACCGAGGTCTCGACCATCGGCATCGTCTACGCGGCGCTGGCGGGCCTGCTGATCTACCGGCAGTTCGACTGGCGGCGGCTCTACCCGATGCTGGTGACGACCGCGGCGCTGTCGGGGGCGATCCTGCTGATCATCGGCGCGGCCACCGGCATGGCCTGGGCGCTGACCCAGTCGGGCTTCTCGCAGACGCTCGCCGCGGCGATGAAGAGCCTGCCGGGTGGCGCGCTTGGCTTCCTGGTCGTCTCGGCCCTCGCCTTCATCGTACTGGGCTCGGTGCTGGAGGGGATCCCGGCGATCGTGCTGTTCGGTCCGCTGCTGTTCCCGATCGCCCGGGCGGTGGGCGTGCACGAGGTGCATTATGCGATGGCGGTGATCCTCGCCATGGGGATCGGCCTGTTCGCGCCGCCCTTCGGCGTCGGCTACTACGCTGCCTGCGCCATCAGCCGCATCCATCCCGATGCCGGGATGCGGCCGATCGTCGGCTACATCGTTGCCCTGCTGATCGGACTTGTCGTGATCATCCTGGTGCCCTGGTTCTCGATCGGCTTCCTCTGAGCCGGGACTGGTCGATGCCCGGGACCCGAGCCGCTTTGGCCTTCGCGCCCGGGGCCGCCGTCCCTCAGAACGCTCCAGCGCGCCCCGTGCGCTCGATCCGGTCGCATTGTTCGGCGAAGCGTCGGTGCGCCCCACGCCGAAGCGCAGCGGCGAGCCGGGCTGCGAGGGAGGCTTGCTGCCCCGGCGCGCTCGCCGCCCGACGGCTGTGCAGGTTCTCCGCAGTATCGAAAACAACGGCCATGGCTATCCCACGTGGGCCTTCGACCGCCCACCCTGCTGCAATGCAGCGTAGCTTGCCGCCGTTACGGAGCGCGTGAAAAGTGCCCTGGGCTGACATGCATTCGGCTCATACGAACACCGGCGCGTCTTTGGTGATCAGCACGTCACCGCAGCCGCGCCAGACGAGACGTGGGCGCTGATCTCTCCTGCATCTGGGCGCGGGAGAGCTGGCTGGATCTGGCATAGAGATCGACCGCTATGCACGTCGGGTGGTCGGCCGGGCTACCGGCGAGCGATTGCACCGGGGAGGGGCGCTGACCGTCTCGTGACGAACTCTGGTCATGCGAAGACCAGATCCGGGCCAACGCGGCCGAGGCTCTGGCTCGCTCTATCTACGGCTTCTACAATTCGCGCCGGCGCCAGCCCGCGCTTGGTTGCGTCAGTCCCGTTCAGTTCGAGAAGCGAAGCGCAAACCAATCCGCTCTCCACTGAACCGAAGCAAATCCAGAATGCGCTCGAGCCCTCACGGGGTCGGCCGCAACCCTCGTGCCGATAAGATACCGGCCTATGGAACCGGACTCCCGGCACGAGGCCAGCCGATGCGTCTCCTCCTTATCGAAGATGATCGAATGATCGGCGACGGGCTGCGCCGTATCCTCTCGGCGGAGGGCTATGCGGTGGACCGGATGCGAGACGGGGAGAAGGTCGACGCCGCCCTGCGGGCCGGCGGCCATGCCCTCGTCCCCTTCGACCTCGGCTTGCCCGGCGCCGGCGGGCTCAACCTTCTGCGGTCTGCCCGCGCGGCGGGCAATGACACGCCTGTGCTCATCCTCACCGCCCGAGACGGTCTCGACAGACGCATCGCCGGCCGCGACCGCGGAGCGGACGATTACCTCGTGAAGCCGTTCGAGACGCGGGAACTGCTGGCGCGCATGCGTGCCATCCGGCCGATGCCGGCGCGGCTTGAGGCTTCCGCATTCCTGGGAGACGACACCGATGGATCACCGTGACCCCACGATGAGCAAGGTACCGGCGGTGACGCTCGGCTTCTGGCTCATCAAGATCCTGGCGACCACGCTCGGCGAGACCGGCGGTGACACGCTCACGATGACCCTCGACTGGGGCTATCTCGCCGGGACCGCCTTGTTCGCCCTGGTGCTCGTCGTCCTGGTCGTGGCCCAGATCCGGGCCAAGCGGTTCCATCCGGCCCTGTACTGGGCCACCATCGTCGCCTCGACCACCTTCGGCACGACCATGGCCGACTTCGCCGACCGCTCGCTGGGCATCGGCTATGCCGGCGGATCGAGCCTGCTCCTGGCCTGCCTCGCCGCGGTGCTCGGACTCTGGTACGCGAGCGAAGGCACCGTGTCGGTGGACATGGTCTCGGCCCCCGGGTCGAGGCGTTCTACTGGGCGGCGATCAACGTCTCGCAGACGCTGGGCACCGCGCTCGGCGATTGGCTCGCCGACACCGGCGGCTTCGGCTACGAGGGCGGAGCCCTCGTCTTCGCGGCGGCCCTGGCCGTCGTCGTTGTCCTCTACTCCCGGACGCAGGTCTCACGGGTCGGCCTATTCTGGGC
This sequence comes from Methylobacterium sp. P31, assembly GCA_050632875.1. Lineage (GTDB taxonomy): Bacteria > Pseudomonadota > Alphaproteobacteria > Rhizobiales > Beijerinckiaceae > Methylobacterium. Next base: position 2,380,063 of record JBODSC010000001.1, read on the forward strand.
GGCGTTCATCCTGACCCGTCCTCTGGGAGCCACGATCGGCGACTTCCTCGACAAGCCGGTCAGCGACGGCGGCCTGCATCTGAGCCGGCCGCTCGCCTCGGCAGTCATCGCGGCCTTCATCGTCGCCCTGATCGTCCTGCTGCCGCAGCGGGCGGGCCGGCATCCGGGTGCCGCCGCAGAGGCCGCGCGTTGACACGGCCCACCCAGGCCAATGCGCCGGCCGGCCCTCGCGCGACCTGCAGGCTGCGCGCTCGTCGAGACCTAAAGCGCGTCGCGCGGCTCAGTCGGGGTTGAGAGTAGAACAATCCATTTCGGCTCGCAGAGTGAAATCGTCAGATGACGTTGCGTTCAATAGTCGGAGCATTCAGGGATCCGGCTCCGTGGCGGTCAAAAGGAACCGAATGACGGCTTCCCGGAAATCTTTCATTGGCGATTCTAAGGTTTCGAGATGATATGAAGCGGCAGCTGGCCTGCGCGTGTCTTTGTAGGAGACCGATACTGTTCCGGACGGTTCAACCGTGAACAGGATCTGCTCGCCGGAGGGCCCGCCGAGCCTTCGCGAGAGGGCGACACACATTCTTCCACATCCCATCGGGTCGTTGGCTACGGTAACCCGCAATTCAAGGCCACCCTCCTCAATTGCAGAATTGAGGCCTGCAATCATTCTTGAGAATTCGGCCTTGAAGGGCTCCCATTCTGCGCGAGCCATCAGCTTCTTCTGCGCAGCCCGCATGGTGCCATCCGGACCGTTGTCGATGGCGGCTCGAAACTTTGCTTCCTGAGCTTTGGCTCTCGTGACGATCATTCTCAGATCGTCCTCTTCGCGCGTCGTCAGAGCAACTCCGCCGTCGTCTGACCGAGGCACCGAACCTTTCGGTGATCTGAGGGGACAATCTCAGACACGGTCAACCTTATAGAATCGGGATCCAGTCAATCACAAAATCTTCTCTCGGCAGCTTAGCAAAATGAACTGCGCGAGAATGCTTGGATATATTTGACGATCAGTCCTTCCGGAACAATGTTTGGCCTCGGATTGCCAGTCGCGGCTGTCGCGGCGGTTTTCTGCGTGACAGCCGGGTCGGGCAAGCCAAGAGGGGTGCGATCAAATCCTCCGGTTCTGCGACGGCATTTCAAATCCGAATTGGTGAGGCTGCGCGAAGATTGCTGAGGCCTTCGTCCAAGCGCGCGTCATGCCACGGCGCGGCTGTCTCCGCGTCGACGACGCGGATCCGGGTGTCGAACGCGCTCGTCTAGGTCCGGAGGGGCGCGCATTCCGCCCCCTCCACGCTGCCGGAGCGCGATGACAGGTCGTCGCGCGTATCAGTCTTGGCGGTTTGCGACGTGCTGCTTCCCTTCCCCGGTCGGTGCGACCTTCACCTTCATCCCGTCTCGCAGGTCGGCCGGAGGGCCGAGCACAACCTGTTCTCCGCTCTTGAGGCCGCTGCGCAGCTCGAGCGACACGCCCAAATCGCGCGCAATGTCCACCGGGATCATCTTGACCGTGTCGTCCGGCTGTAGAGCCGCAACGTGCGTTCCCTTCTCGTCGTAGATCAACGCGTCGGACGGTATCTTGATGGCCGGATGCGTGCGCGGAACTTCGAAGGTGACATAGACGTAGAGCCCCGCCCGCAGGACATTGTCGGGGTTGGCGACATCCACCTGAGTTGTGAGGGTGCGCGAGGAGTGACGCAGGGCCACCGAGCTGCGCGAGACCGTCCCGCTGAAATCCCGATCCGGCAATTGTGGCACCCAGACCTGAGCCTTGACGCCGTCGTAGATGCCAACGGCTGCGCTCTGCGGAATATGAACCGACACACGCAGGGTCCGTGTGCTGCTGATCGTGAACATCGGCGTGCTGGATCCCGTATTGGCATGCACGAGATCACCGACATCGACGGTGCGGGAGACGATCACCCCATCGAAGGGCGCCACGACGTTCTCGAAGGAGGTCAGGGCCTCCAAGCGCTGCACCGTGGCCTGCTGCGCCTCCAGGTTGGCCTCGGCCACCTTGACGTTGGCATGAGCCGTGTCGACCGCGGCGTTCGAGGTGAGCACGCCGGCCTTGGTCTGGTCGGCATTCTGCTGCGTCGCCCAGCCCTGGTTCGAGAGCGTCGCGATGCGGCCGTTGGTGACGTTGGCGAGCGTCTGGTTGGCTTTGGCCTGCTCCACCTGCGCCTTCGCCGCCGCGAGCTGGGCCTCCATCTGGTGAACTTGCGCGCGCGCTTGGCGGAGCTGCTCATCCAGATCCGGTGCTGCGATGCGCACCAGAAGGTCGCCCTTCTTCACCTGCGAGCCGATATCGACTTTGCGCTCCGCGATGTACCCGGTCGCCCGCGCGAAGATGTCCGCTTGGTCGAAAGCCTCGGTCTGGCCCGGCAATTTCAGCGTGACCGGACCATTCTCGGCCTGAAAAGCGATCGTGTGAACCTCCGGAACGAAATCGACGGTGTCGTGGCTGGCCTCCTCGGCGCGCTGATCCCGCTGCCAATGGTGATAGCCGCCGAGACCGAGCAGGCTGCCCAGGACCAGCACGGCCAGCACGAATGGCGTCTTCCCGGGCGGCCGAGGTGGCTCCCGTGTTGCGCGGGCCTCAGCGTCCGGCGCGGTGCTCCCGGCAGCGGAGGTCGGCTCATCATGCCCCGCAAGCGGGTCCAACTCGGCCGCACGCGCCTGGGCCAGACGCAGTTCGGTCTCGTGCAGATCAGCGACATCCATCACAGGTAATCCTCAAGCGGCTTGACCTCGCCGCGGCGCAGGAGGGTGTAGAGGAAAGGCACGAACAGGAGCGTCGAGCAGGTTGCCGCCGCAATGCCGCCGATGACCGCCCGGGCAAGCGCGGCATTCTGCTCGGAACCTTCGCCCGCCCCGATGGCCATCGGGATCAGGCCGATCAACATGGCACTCGCGGTCATCAGGACCGGGCGCAGCCGCGTCTCGCCTGCGGCGATCGCCGCCTCGACGGCGCTGCAGCCCGTCGCCTCCCGGTGCTCCTTGGCGAAGGTGACGAGCAGGATCGAGTTGGCGCTGGCCACGCCGACGGACATGATCGCGCCGAACAGGGACGGGATCGAGAACGTGGTTCCGGTGATGAACAGGCCCATGACGATCCCGCAGAACGCCAGCGGCAGGGCCGCCAGGACCACGAAGGGATCGCCCCAGGTCTGGTAGTTCACGACCATCAGCAGGTAGACGGCCACGAGCGCGATCCCGAGCCCGATCTCAAGGTGTGAGAAGGCGCTCTCCATGCTTTCGATCTGACCGCGCACGCTGATCTTGTCGGGCGCCTCCAAGCTGGCCTGCTCAGCCTCGACGATCTTCTCGATCTTGTCGCGCACCGAACCGAGATCGGTATCTTGGACACTGGCCAGCACGTCGAAGGTCGGCTGATTGTTGGCATGGTTGATCACCGCCTGTTCCGGCTGCCGATGCAGGCTGGCGACGCTCGACAGCAGGATCGGGAAGCTCGGATTGCCGTCCGAGGATCCTACCGCCAGCGGTGTGTTGGCGATGTCGGTCAGCGACCCGGTGCGGTACTCGGGCGTTTGAACCCAGAGCTTGTAGGGCATGCCGGTCTTCGGGTCGGGCCAGAAGTTCGGGCTGACTTGGAAGCTGCCCGATAGCGACACGTTCATGTTCTGGGCGATTTCCTGCTCGGACAGGTTCATCTCCGAGGCCAGGCGGCGGTCGACATCGACGTAGAACCGGGGTTCGTTGACGATCTGATGGAGGTGGACATCGACGGCCCCCGGCACGGCCGCGATCTTGCGGACGAGATCCTGGGCGACGGCGAGATCCTTGGCGTGATGGCGCCCGGTCACCTGCACGTCGATCTGCGCCACGATGCCGAAATTGAGGATCTGCGTGATGATGTCCGAGGGTTGGAAGTAGAACAGCGCGTCGGGAAATTTCTCACGCAATCTCTTGCGCAGGAGTTTCATATAATCCGAGATCGGCTTGTGCTCACCCTTCAGGTTGATGAGCATCTGACCGTCGTTGTAGGCCACGAACGACGCATCGATGAAGTTGAAATTGTAGTTCGACGCGGGCAGTCCGATGTTGTCGAGGATGAGGCCGAGGCTCGTCCGGTGGAATAGTCTGTCTGACGGTGTCCTCGACTGCCGCGAACGTCTTCTCCGTCGTCTCGATCCGCATGCCCGGCCGGGTGCGGATGTGGAGGGTCATCTGGCTCGCTTCTATCTGCGGGAAGTAGTCCTGACCCACGAACTGGAACACGACAGCCGTCACCCCGAAGACGCAGGCGACCACCGCCAGCGTGGCGACGCGGTGCCGGATGATCACGTGCAGCAATCCGACGTAACCGCTGTGGAACCGCGTGAAGCCGGCCTCGAAACGGCCCCGGAACCATGAGGCGAGACGCAGGACGGGGAGAGGATCCAGACCAGCAAACGCAGGGGCGGCGACACGAGCCGGCCGAGACGCGTCCGGCGCGGGCGCGCCTCATGGTGGGACGGCTCGACCACGTGATGATGTGCGTGATGGGCGTGGTGCTGGTCGTATTCACGCTTGACCAGGATGTCGATCAGGACCGGCACGAGCGTTCGTGACAGGAAATACGAGGTCAGCATCGCGAACACGACCGCCATGGCCTGCGGCGTGAACAGGTACTTGGGCGCGTCCGTCAGGAAGAAGACCGCCACGAAGGCCGAGCAGATCGCCAGCGTGGAGATCAGGGCCGGCTTGGCGATGCCGGCCGCGCCGTGAACCACCGACACACGGAACGGCTCGCCTTCCTCGAACAGCCGATACGTGTTCTCGATGGCGACCGTCGCGTCGTCGACGAGGATGCCGACGGCAAGCGCGAGGCCGCCGAGGGTCATGATGTTGATCGTCTCGCCCAGTGCCGTCAGCACCGCGAGCGAGGTCAGGATGCAGAGCGGGATCGAGATCAGGACGACGATCGTCGAGCGCCAGGAACCGAGGAAGAGCAGGATGGTCAGGCCGGTCAGACCGGCGGCGGTGATGGCCTCGCGAACCACGTCGTGAATGGCATCGGAGACGAACACGGATTGATCGAACAGGGGCGTGATCGTCATGCCTTTCGGCGCCGCGGCGCGGATGTCCGGAAGGGCCGCCTTGACGGCGTTGACGACGGACAGCGTCGAGGCGGTGCCGTTCTTGAGGATCTCGATCAGGACGGAGTGTTTGCCATCGGACCGCACGACGTTGATCTGTGGCGGTCCGCCATCCCGTACGTAGGCGACATCACGCAGCAGCACCGGCTGCCCGGCCACGACCTTGATCGGGGCCCGGTTCAGGGATTCGATCGCCTCGGGCGTGGAGTTCAGGCGGATCGGGAACTGCTGGGCCCCGATCTTGGCGAGCCCCGACGGTACGGCCAGGTTCTGCTTCAGCAGCGCCTCGGTGACATCGAGCGGCGTCAGACCGAGCCCCTGCAAGGCGTGCAGGTCGAGATCGACCATGATCTGACGCGGCGCACCGCCGAAGGGCGACGGCAGCGTCGAGCCGGGCACCTCGGCCAGCCTCCGGCGCGTGCGGTACTGCGCGTAATCGAAGACCTGGGTGAGCGTCTGCTTGGCGGAAGAGAGCGCCATTTGGATGACGGGAACCGACGATGCCGAGAACTGCATGATGGTCGGCGGCTGCACGCCCGGCGGCATCTGCGAGCGGATCGCGTTCATGGCCGAAGAGACCTGGCTGATGGCCAAGTCGATACTGACGTTCTGGTCGAAATAGATGCGCTCGGTCACGACGCCTTGGATCGAGGTGCTCTCGATGCGCTTGATGTTGCTGACGTTGCTGGACAGCGAGAACTCGCTGAAGTTCGTGATCCGTTGCTCCATGTCATTGGCGTCGAGACCGGTATAGGTCCACACGACGACGACAACGGGGATGTTGACGGATGGGAGGACGTCCTTGGGGGCGACGATGATGGAGCCGAGGCCGGCAAGAACCATCAGAATTGAGAGCACGAAGAAGCTGTTTCGGAACTTGAGTGCGTGCTGAACCAGTCCCATAGGCCACAGCTCACGATCTATGACGAGCGCGAAGAGCGCAACGGTTCCGGCCCGACGCGAGGAACGCAACGAGCCTGCAAACAGGGCTCGGAAGTACGGGATGTTCGCACTGCACAAAACCAAAAAGCAGTTTAATTTTTTAAATTCGTTTTAGAAAACGCTAAGTGCCTGAGATTTTTTCGGATCATGGGTGCCATATTGTCGGCACAAACTTGAAACGCGCATTTTACTGCCTAGGATGACATTTAGTTCCTTTGCGATATACGCGAACGGAGACGTGATTTGACAACCTGCCTGAGGGCGACGTGCTCAAGTTGAATACGCTGCTCTGCCTAGTTGCAGCCTGCGTGATTGCCAGCTTGTCGTGCGACCGCCCGCCGGGGCACACGGGCTCGAACGATCTCGGCCCGGGGGATGGTGGCTGCACTGCCAGGTTCGCGGGCTTGGGGTACGTCCAAGTTCAGAACTCATCTGACGTACGCACGCCCGAATTCATTGCCGTTGCAGGCTGTCAGAGAGCGCGGCCGAAGACTCGGACGCTTCTGGCGCATGCGGATCCGACAACGTGTCGGGTAGGAAAATTTTATTTCGTATTGTAATACAACGGAACTTCGTAAGATTTTGACCAAAATAATGACCGGTATTTCGGGGCACGCCGATTGTAGGCCGCCGCATAATCTCGAGTCTGACCGGCTGGAGGAGCAGATCCGGGAAGTTGACAGGCGCGGAAGACCGATAACTCGGCGGCGCGTGGCGCATCGTCCCGCCGATCAGCCCAGTCACAATGGCGCGGCGACGGAGATCGGAGCCGAATCTCCTATGGCTTCGATCGCGATCAGTTCCCGGCCGCGCCGGATGTCCGGGCCACGCCAAGAGCATGCGTTCGTGACGAGGGCTATGACGGACCAGGACTTCAGGACGTTGCGGTCGACCGAAGCATTCCTCGCCGATGTACGGTGAGATTCTGAGCGGCGTTCAGCGCCGCCGCTGCTCCACCGCCGAGAAGATCCGCCTCGTCGAGAGGAGCCAACAGCCCGGCTCGTCTATATCCAGGGCTTGGCCATGGGCCGAGTTCTTTCACGGCTTTGCCTGCACGGCGGCGGTGATCCGTTGCGCAATTGAGTTACGACAAGAGAACGACCGACCCTTGAGGCTGGCCTTCGCCTTAGCCCGACGGAGGCTAATCGCGTCCTACTGTACAAGATCCATATGGTTCTCGCCGGCAACGGTGTTCCATTCTGCCACGCCCCGCGCAACCGCCCGGGCCCGACGGCCCTCCACAGTCCCAGGCGCGATCCGTCACACCGCATGCCGGGGCCGAACATCAAAGGGATACCGTCCCAATCGCATATGTCCTATGATCGAACCGAGTTTGGAGCGACGGCCTTCCGAGGCGGCCATGTTCATGCTCTACGAAAATATCGTGGTCCCTCTGGATCTCGGAGCATATACATCAGCTCGATCGAAGCTTGCTGTAAATCTGGCCGCTCGATTTGGTGCGCGACTGATCGGGATCGCTGCTCGAGAAATGTCTCACCCGCATGGGCACGGGAAAGGTGGCCTCATCACATCAAAGATGGTGGACAGTGAGAAACGTCACACGCTTTACGAGCTAGCTCTCGTCGAAGCTGCATTCCGCAATGAAGCGAAAGGTCTCAAAGACACTGAATTTTTCTCGTTAACGGTAGATCCGCAACTCGCGCTGATTAACAAAACACGAATTGCGGATCTTGTATTGTGCAATCGGCCCTACGACGGTGATCTGGACGATTGGTTTGCAGATGTGTCGCCGGGAGCGTTGCTGATGCGCCTTGGTTGTCCGCTGCTTGTTGCGCCTCTCGGGTTCAGCGGGGGGTGGGCCGCCGTATCGTCGTCGCTTGGAAAGATACCCGGGAAGCTCGGCGAGCGGTACGGGAAGCTTGGCCGTTTCTGAGAAACGCCGAAGCCGTATCCATAGTGACAGTCGGGTCAGATGCAGAGGCGCTTGGCGCAAACGACATTTCCGATGCTCTTGAACAGAGGGGGATTCGGTGCAGAGCTGTGTTGGTGGACAAAATACGCTCGCGTGTGTCAGCCGAAATTTTGAGAATCGCAGCCGAGGAAAAGGCTGACCTCTTAGTGGCGGGAGCTTATGGGCAGGCCCGTGTCCATGAATTTATCTATGGCAGTGTGACGCGCGACCTCTTAGAGGCCTCGCCGATCAGTTGTTTTTTGTCGCGTTAATCAAGCGCGACCGCGTCTTGCCTTCCAATTGAGGCCGGAAAGGGCAGGCGCTCAATCGCCACCGTCACGTCGTTCGATCGGACTCGAAAGGTTTGAGCGCGAAGCTAATATCCAGCCACTGCTTGAACTCGGCAGGTGCCCTAGTTCTTGCCGCTTGGAGCTGCGACGCTCCCGGTAACTCCATTTCCGCCCCGATAACCGGCTGGTGCGCCAGGTGTGACTTGATTGAAACGAAACTGCTGATGGCGCACCAGTTCTGTGCGACGGTCCGCTCTCCGTAGGCGCGCCGAGGTTATCATGTCGCTCGGGGCTAGGGACACAGACGCTGATCCGAGAGGGTTCGCGGCCGCCGGGATGGTCAGCGAAGTCATTCCAAGTCCGGCGAACAAGCCGGCTGCAAGAATTGAAGCGCGCATGGCAAACGGGCCTCTACTCTTCCGGAGCGCATTACGCTCATTGAAATCGGCAGCATGATCTCCTAGTCACGCTGTCAGCTGCAACAAGAAAAAGTAAAAAATCTTTCAAATTGTGACATCGAAAGACGTGCGATATTCTGGATGACGCTTCTTACGTTTGAGATCTGTCGGCGTATTCTCTTATCCTGATCCCAACCGCGCTTGCCAGCTGCCTTCGACGGCAGCCGTCGTCAGATAATTCGGGACGCCGTGGAGGGCTCGGGAGCGGAGGCTCTGTCCATCTGCGCTGTTACGTCAGGTGTACGGACGCCGGAATTCGGCTTGGCATCGGCCTGACAGAGTGCCGAAGCAGATCCGGAGATTCATAGGCCGGGCAAACCGAGCTTCGGGATCGTCAACGGAGATTGCAACAATCAATCGATGTTCCGGCTCTTGTTCGGGATGAAGGTAACCCGGCACGCGGCGGGTTGCAGTACCTGAGTCGGTTCAGCGAACCGTCAGAAATCGCGTTGGCCACGGAACCGGAACCGCGCGTCGTTCTCCGCGCTGATCAGGTTGCCCAAGACACCCTTGGTGATGTCGATCGTCTTGCCGATGTTCGGCGCCGTGCGGATGTACGCGCCCGCGCGTTTCGCATTGGGACAGAAAGGCGGGTCAACGCTTTTATCCTGAAATCGGCAGCATCATGCATGCCACCGGCCACCGATTATCCGCGGTCGGACGCCTTACGATGACTTGAAGCGCTCAGGACGGAACGCTCTGGTGCGAACGCGCCTGCGGCGTGCGGTTCGATCGGCACCAGAACCGGGTCGGTACCGGCGGATAAGCTTCTGCCGGCCCTGGCCGACCTCAACTTGGTGCGCAGAGCATGGGGAGGCGCGGCCAGGATGGTCCGCTGATCCTGGCCGCCTTCTACAGCCGGACATCGCCCAAGCGCCGTGACCGGATCACGTGACCACCGGGGCCGGTCGGAGAGATTGCGTTCGCATCCAAACTGACCAAATCGACGGGGATGCGCTTGGCTATCTCTCTGGCCTCGGCCGCGTTCCCGGCGAGGATGTTTTCCCCGCGCACAGGTGCGTCGACTGTTCCGCCAGGGCGCCGGAGGGCTGCGCAGAATCGACAATGATGCACCGGATCGCGGACGCCTCGACGACGAGCCTCGCGGGCGGTGAGCATGCCGGTGCATCGAAGATGGTCGGTGCCATGAACAATGTCGGCACCGAGACGAACCCCGGTCCGAACGAGAAGAAGCCGCCGGAGGACAAGACGATCCAGGGCCAGAACAGTAACGATTGCTAAGCCGCCGATTGGAGGCGGATTGCTGCTGGCCCACGCGACAGGAGTGGGGGCTGCTCCTCTTCGGCCCCGATACGCGCGCCGCAATCCAAGTCCGCATGCGACACCGCCGCGATCTCGGAGCCGAGCTTGTGGGCGGCCGCCCCCTCCGATCGGTGGCCCCCGGATACCGTACCGAACCCAATAATCCGAAATGATTTTTCTGCCCAGACAGAAAAAAGGCCGCCCCAACCGGGCGGCCCGAAGTCTTGGGAGGAAACGCCCTTGGGAAGGGCTGCGGAACCGCGACGCCGTCGCGGTCCAGCGCCCCTGACGTAAGCGCCCGCAGCACGGCGAACAATGGACGATCAGTGGTGGATTCGTGCATAAGTGGCGGCTTCTGGCTCCTCAGGTGCGCTTCCACACCATGGCTCGGCCTGGCTGCCCATCAGGTTCACGCCGGCGCCCCGGGAATCGCGGTACACGGGCGCCGATTCGGCCTGGTTGGCCCGGATGACGGCGCTCGCAATCGGATTCCGGGGATTGGCCGATTGCCGCTGTCTCGAGCCTCGACCCACCCATGACATTCAGAAGGCCCAGCCGTTGCGTACCGCCGGCATCGTCACCCCCGGACCGTCCGGGCGAGGCCGCGCGAGCAGATTGAACGCGAGACACATTTTCGATTGCTCACAACTGCGCTAATTTCTCTGATGACGCTGTAAGGCGCCACGGAGATTGTTCATTATGAGCCGCCATCTCTTTGCCCCTCTACTGATTGTCAGTATCGTCGCCATCGCTGCGCCGGCTGCGGCCATGTCCACCAAGGAGTGCTCCGCAAGATATCAAGCCGCCAAGCAGGCCGGAACGCTCAACGGTCAGACGTGGAACGATTTCCGCAAGGCCGAATGCGGCGCGGCCCCTGATGCCGCCGCCAACGTGGTGCCGAACCCGGTTGCACCGTCGGCCAAGACGACCGCCTCGCCCGTGACCGCCTCGAGAGCGGCGCCGGCCGCCTCGCCGGGATCGGCCCTCTATCCTCGGGCGATCGACCCGAAATATGCCAAGGAGTCAGCGGGTAAGGCCCGGATGCACACCTGCCTCGACAGCTACAACGCTGCGAAGGCTGCGGGCACGCTGGGCGGCATGAAGTGGATCGAGAAAGGCGGCGGCTACTACTCGGCCTGCAACAAACAGCTCAAGGGCTAGGCGTGCCTCGGTCCGCGCATCGGGGCCGCTACCGTTCCTGCATCGGATCGGTGCCAGCGCAGATCCGGCGCGCGAACTGCATGCGACCCGGTCGTGCCGGTGGCGTTCGAGGTGGCCGTCGCGCTGCCGGTCCTTGGTGCGAACCAAGACGGCGCGGCTTTGACGATGCTGATACCCTGCCAGGTTGAGGCGGGCTATGGTGTCCCGGCGGGCAGCCACCGCGCCGCCGACCGACGAGCCAGCGCAGCCCCCGATCTGGCTTGCAAGCCGCGCCGAAGCAGCAGAGACCAGCACCGGCGACGCCCTCATGGCGGGTTATCGACGCCGCCGACGCGCGGAACGGATTGACCCATTGAGGTAGCGCCGTCCCGTCCGAGGCGGCGGTACGTTGACCGGATCGTCAAACAAGGGAGGGCGGCAATGAAATTGTTCCAGATCCGGCACAAGGCCACAGGCGCAATCCTCTGGACGGGTTCGGCCACGGATCCGCTCGCCGCCCTCGACGCAATGGCCCACGAGGCTGGGTACTACGACCACAGCGATATCCCTGAGAACCTGCGGGCCGGCGGCATCCATGTCGAGGAGATCCGAGGCTAGCAGACCGCTGCGAGGCCCGTCCGCTCGCACGGACGTGGGGTCGCCGATTTCTGCAGCATCTTGCTCGAGCGGGATCCGATGGGCGCGGTACCAAGAGGCGTGCCTGCAGCGGCGAGCGTTGCGGCACGCCTCCGGCGTGAGACACGGGATGGTACGCTCCGTGGGGCCTCGACGATCAGTGATTGTGACAGCGATCGTGCGCGGGAGGGGGGCGCCCCGTCAGGTCCCGCGCGCTTGATTGGGCCCCGGCAGTCTCTGTAAGCACAACTGTCAGGGGTGCGCTCGCGTAGGACTGCAAGGGCTCATTGATGACGATGGCAGGCAACGTCCGGGGCTCCGCTGGGAGACCAGCCGCCGACGCGAAGGTATCGCCGCTCGTTGTCATCGTGGAGGATGACGAAGGTGTTCGCGAGGGGCTGCAAGACCTGCTCCGGTCGGTAGGCCTCGACACGATCGCCTTCGGATCGACGCGCGATCTGCTCGCCGCGACCCTGCCGGACCGTCCCGGCTGCATGGTCCTCGACGTCCGGCTGCCTGGCTCCAGCGGCCTCGACCTGCAGTCGAAGTTGGCAGCGATGGGCAATCGCATGCCGATCATCTTCATGACCGGCCACGGTGACATTCCCATGAGCGTCCAAGCCATGAAGGCGGGCGCCCTCGACTTCCTCACGAAGCCGTTCCGCGATCAGGACATGCTGGACGCGATCGCTGTCGCGATCGAGCGAGACCGGGCGCGGCGTGCCGAGAGCGCGGGTTTGGCCGAGATCGAGGCGCTGGCCGCAAGCCTGACGGCGCGGGAGGCCGAGGTGATGCATCATGTGGTCAAGGGTCTGCTGAACAAGCAGATCGCGCATGCGCTGGGCATCAGCGAGATCACGGTCAAGATTCACCGCGGCAACGTCATGCGAAAGATGGCGGCCAGCTCCGTGGCCGACCTCGTGCGCAAGACCGAGTTGTTGAAGGCGGTGGCATAGGGTGTCCGTCAGGGCGCCTGAGTCCGACTCCGCGATCTCACCCGATATCAATCGCCGCTGACGGGAGCCCTGCTACCGGCAGACGGGCGCTCGGGCCACATTCGTCCCCGACGCCCCTGGGCCCTGCGCGGAACGAGACGTGTCGAAGGCGCGTTGATTGCCGCAGACCGCAACACAGTTACGATCCACTTAGGCCTATCAAGACTATCTTACTGTGTAAATCGCGGTCAACATCCTTGTAAAATGAACGGCCTAATATGCTCTACTGTCTTGGTCGTGATGTAGAGCGTCGCCGCTTCCTCCGTTTGCCAACGGCCGATCGGATCAAACGATCGTATGATATCGGGATGGCCGATCCTGGTGCATTGAGGTGAGATCGTCCGCCGGCGAGAAGCCTCGAAAGGAACATCCGTGTCGGCTGGAAAGAAAGCCGTGGCCGTCGTCGACGACGACGAAGCTGTTCTGGACGCGATGTCCAATTTCCTGGAAGCGCTCGGCTACGACACGCTGGCGTTCAGCTCGGGCGAGGCGTTCCTGACCTCGGGTGTCGAGGGCGACGTCTCCTGCCTTCTGACGGATATCAACATGCCCGGTCTCAACGGCCTGGATTTGCAGGATCGCGTGCGACTGGTGCGGCCCGCCCTCCCGATCATCATGATGACGGCGTTGACCGACGATGCCGTTCGGCGGCGCGCCCTTGCCGGAGGCGCCCGGGAGCTCCTGCGCAAGCCCCTCGCGGTCGACGACCTGATCCGCTGCCTGGAAGACACGATCGGGTCCTGAGGCCGACCGCCTCTGCCGCACTCTTCAGCGACGAAGACGTCCGGGCGATGCCGAGCACGGCTTCCCCTACATGTCGGGCGCGGGCCGCCTCGTCCTCAAGGATGTGACGCTCATGGCCGGCGCCTGGCTCGTCCTCGCCGATAGTGCCCGCGCCGTCCTTCAGGAGGCCTCAACCCGAACCGCTCCCGCGCGGCTCGTGCCGACCCCCAAGGCCTGACAGGCCGGTGCGGGGGCGCTCAATGGCCACCGCCACATCGCCCCTCCGTCCGCGTGGACCGGTCGGAGGGGGCCCGGCCTCAGACCGGGACCGGGTTGGCGATCAACGCGGCGTTGAAGGCGTTGACCATCGCGTGCTCGTGCGCGCCGGGATTGTCGCGTACCGGGCGCACCGCCTCCACCACCACCTCCTCGGCTTCCGTCGCGAGCCCCGTCATGGTCTCGGCGATGAAGGCGTCGAGCGGCATGGCGCGCGGATCGCCGCTCTTCTTGATCAGGCCGGTATCGACCCAGGGCGGCGCGATCTCCTGGACGGTGATGCGGGTGTTCCGCAGCATGAAGCGCTGGGACAGGGTGTAGGCGTGCAGGGCCGCCTTGCTGGCCGAGTAGACCGCCGTGGTGGCCAGCGGCAGGAACGCCAGGACCGAGGTGTTGTTGAGGATCGTCGCCCGCGGCTGTGCCTTCAGGTGCTCGATCAGCGCGGAGGTCATCCGGATCGGCCCCAGCAGATTCGTCGTCAGCACCGCCTGGGCGACGGCATCGTCGATCACGCCGGACGCGTCGTCGAACGGCATGATGCCGGCGTTGTTGAACATCACGTTGAGCGCCGGGAACTCGGCCATGAGCGTCGCCGCCACCCGACGGATCGCGGCGGCATCGCCGATATCAAGCTCGACGGACCGCATTCCGGGATTGGCCGCCGTGACCTCGTCCAGGAGCGCGCGGCGGCGGCCCGCGATGATCACCTGATTGCCGAGCTTGTGGAAGGCCTCGGCAAAGCCGCGTCCGATGCCCGACGTGCCACCGGTGATGAAGATCGTGTTGTCGGTCAGTTTCATCGTCTCTCTCCACGGGATGGTTACTTGCCGATCGGCATCGCGGCCGGCATCGCGCAGACGAGAAGCCCTGCGGGCCGCCGGCATCGGTGCCTGTCCGGCGGCAGGGAGAGAGTGAGGCCGCCCGGAGAGGTGCGATATCGCAGCGTGGTCTTAACCCGCTCACACCTTCCGGGAGGGCGCCCATACCAAGGTTTTAGATGCCTCGGTCGGTCATCGCTTCGGGTGATGACCCCTAACCTTCGTATGATTCCGGTCCGCTTGCGGCGCCTGTACGCCCTTCCGAACGGGACGTAACCGCGGAACGCAACATGCGCGGCCCGTCGTCGAGAGCTTCATTGCGGCCGGACATAAGTGCCCGGTGCGAGAACCGTTGCCACTCTGCGAAAGAGGTCGAACGATGATCAAGATCACGATCAACGGGGGCCAATACACGGTGAATGCCGAGCCCGACACGCCGCTGCTGTTCGTGCTGCGCGACAGCCTCGGGATGACCGGCACCAAGTACGGCTGCGGCATCGGCCAGTGCGGCGCCTGCACGGTGCTCCTCGACGGGCAGGCGACCCGCTCCTGCCAGGTTCCGCTGGAGAGCGTCGGCGCTCAGGCGATCACCACCATCGAGGCGATCGAGCAGGACCCGGTCGGTGCGAAGGTCGTGGCCGCCTGGGTCGGCATCGAGGTGCCGCAATGCGGTTATTGCCAGTCCGGGCAGGTCATGGCCGCCACCAGCCTGCTCAAGCAGACCCCGAAGCCCTCCGACGCCGATATCGCCGGCGCCATGACCAACCTCTGCCGCTGCGGCACCTACAACGCCATCGCCGCCGCCGTGCGGCAGGCCGCCGCCTGAGGAGGGCCCGATGACCGACCTCACGTCCCTCCACCGCACCGACCGTCGCGAGCCGGTCCGCAACCTCTCCCGTCGCGGCTTCCTGGGCGCCGCCTCCGGCGCGCTCCTGCTCGGCGTCGGCCTGCGGCTCGATCCGGCCGCCGCCCAGACCCGCGCCGAGGGCCCGGCCGCCGCCGCGCCGAAGCCCGGCACCCGGGTCGCCGCCTTCCTGGAGATCCGCCCCGACAGCTCGGTCCGCCTGCTCAGCCCGTTCGTGGAGGGCGGCCAGGGCATCAATACCGGGCTCGCCCAGACCATCGGCGAGGAACTCGACCTCGACCCGGCGCGCTTCGCGGTGGAATGCGCCCCGCCCGGACCCGATTACGCGGTGGTCAATGGCCTGCGCATGACCGGCGGTTCGTTCTCGACCCGCTCCAGCTTCGAGGCCATGCGCCGGCTCGGCGCCACCGCCCGCGAGATGCTGCTGCGCGCCGCCGCCGCCAAGCTCGCCGTGCCGCAGGACAGCCTGACCACCGATGACGGCCGCGTCCTTCACGCCGCCTCCGGCCGGAGCCTCGGCTACGGCGAGCCTCGCCGCCGCCGCCCTCGCCCTGCAGCCGCGGGATGACGTGGCCCTGAAGGATCCGAAGGCGTTCCGCTGGATCGGCAAGCCGGTGGCGCGCCTCGACATGCGCGACAAGTCCACCGGCCGGGCCGTCTACAGCATCGACATCCGCCTGCCCGGCATGCTGCACGCCGCCGTCCAGCACGCGCCGCATCTCGGCACTAAGCCCGAGGCCATCGCCAACGAAGCGGAGGTCCGGGCGATGGCGGGCGTCCAGGCCGTCCAGCACCTGCCGGGCGCCGTGGCGGTGGTGGCCGACACGTGGTGGCGGGCGCGCAAGGGCGTGGAGGCCCTGCAGGTCACCTGGACCCGGCCGGCCCCCGACGGCATCGCCACCGTCTCGGCCGGTTTCTCCTCGGCCGCCATGCTGGCGGCTTTGAAGGGCGCGACCGAGCCCGGCATCCCGGCCGAGCAGGCGGGCGATCCGGAGGCCGCCTTCAAGGGTGCGGCCACGGTCGTCACGGCGGAATACGACGCGCCCTACCTCGCCCATGCGCAGCTTGAGCCGCCCTCGGCGGTGGCAAGCTTCGCGGCCGACGGCAGCCTCGACCTGTGGCTGCCGAACCAGATGCCGGAACTGTTCCAGCAGGCCGCCGCCAAGACCGCCGGGCTCCAGCCCGATCAGGTCCGCATCCACTCGCCGATGCTCGGCGGCTTCTTCGGGCGCCACTTCTACTACGGGCCGGCCAACCCGTTCCCGCAGGCGATCCTGCTCGCTAAGGCCCTGGGCAAGCCGGTGCGGGTGCTGTGGTCGCGGGAGGAGGAGTTCGGCATGGACGCGCTGCGCCCGCTGAGCTTCGCGCGCTTCCGCGCCGCGCTCGGGCCCGACGGGATGCCGGTGGCGCTAGAGATGGCGGCCGTGGGCGAGGGCCCGATCGGGCGCTGGTTCGGCGCGCTGTTCAAGGCGCCGGTCGACTCGTCCGTGGTCGAAGGCCTCGACCAGAAGCCCTACGCGATCCCGAACCGGCGGCTCACCTACGTGAAGGTGCCCCATCCGGTGACCATCGCCTTCTGGCGCTCGGTCGGGCACTCGATGAACGACTACTTCTACGAGAGCTTCCTCGACGAGATCGCCCAGGCCGGCGGCCAGGACCCGTTTGCGCTGCGCATGGCCCTCCTGAAGGACAGTGCGCGCCATCGCACGCTTCTGCAGGCGGTGGCGGATCTCGCCGGCGGCTGGAAGGGCGGGCCGTTCCAGGCGGCGGACGGCACGCGGCGGGCCCGGGGTGTGTCGATGGCCTCGCCGTTCGGCTCTGAGACCGCGACGATTGCCGAGGTGTCGCTGAAGGACGGCGAGGCGCGGGTGCACGATCTCTGGATCGCCATCGATCCGGGCCGGGTGGTCAACCCGGCGATCGTGAAGCGGCAGGTGGAGAGCGCGGCGGCTTTGGGCCTGTCGTCGACGCTGCTGGAGCAGGTCGTCTACGAGGGCGGCCAGCGTCAGGCGCGGAATTTCGACACCTACCCGATCCTCGACCGGGACCGGATGCCGCGGGTGCATGTGGCGATCGTGGAAAGCGGCGCGCCGATGGGCGGCATCGGCGAGCCGGGGCTGCCAGGCGTGCCGCCGGCGGTTGTCAACGCCGTGGCGGTGCTCACCGGTCAGCGCCTGCGCAGCCTGCCGCTCAGCAAGGCCCGCCTTTCGGGGGCATGACGGTGTGTTGCGGCTTCTGAGGCGACACGGTCGGGAGGGCACGCGATGACGACGGCTGCTGCGCAGACACCCCGGTGGACGCAGTTCAATCGGGGTCCACGGTTCGATTACCTGCCGGTCGCCCTGTTCGGTTCGGTGATGGGATTGACGGGCCTGAGCGTCGCTTGGCACCTCGCGGCGCTGCGCTACGGTGTGCCGGGTCTAATCGCGGACGCGATCGGGTGGATCGCCCTCGCGGCCTTCCTCGCCCTCGCTCTGGCCTACGGCACAAAGGCGGTCACGGCCTGGCCGATTGTGGTCGCCGAGTTCCGGCATCCGATCGCCGGCAACCTGTTCGGCACGGTGCTGATCAGCCTGCTGCTGCTCTCGCTGGTGGTCGTGCGCATCAGCCCTCTGCTGGCCCAGGGGATCTGGATCGCGGCCGCCGCCACCATGGTCGTGTTCGCAGTCGTGATCGTTAGCCGGTGGATGAGCAGCCGCCAGCAGCTCGCGCACGCGACGCCCGCCTGGATCGTGCCGGTGGTCGGCCTCCTCGACATCCCGCTCGCCGCCCCGGCCCTAGGCGTGCCGCACACGCAGACGCTGACCCTGTTCGCGCTGAGCGTCGGCCTGTTCTTCGCCGTGCCGCTCTTCACCCTCGTCTTCGCACGTTTGGTCTTCGAGGAGCCGCTCGCGCCCGCGATGCGTCCGACGCTGATGATCCTGGTGGCGCCCTTCGCGGTGGGCTTCTCCAGCTACGCCGCGACGCTCGGCCGGATCGACGCCTTCGCGGAGGGATTGTTCCTGATCGGTTTGTTCGTCTTCGCGATCCTCGTCGGCCTGCTCCGGGACCTGCCGCGATGCTGCCCCTTCCGGGTGTCGTGGTGGGCCGTGAGCTTCCCGGTGGCTGCGACGGCGGTGGCGGCCGTGCGCTACGCCGCTTACGCGCAGACCGGGCTGGCCGACGGCCTCGCGCTGCTGCTCCTCGCCTTCGCGACGGGGCTGATCGGCGCCCTCGGCCTGCGCACGCTCGCGGGCATCGCGCGCGGCGAGCTGCGGGAGTTGAGCGGCTGACGTGGCAGCTTCCCGAGCGGATCCGTGGTCGAGACCCAAGTGGTCCCTGAACCGGCGCCGCGACCCCCCAGCCGAAACGGTGACTTGGCGGCACAGCGGCATCGGCTTACCGGTCTCGCGGCCAGGAGCGGAGCTTTCCGATGACGCGCACCGAGAGCGTGGCGACTTGGCGGCTCACACCTACCTTCGCGTCCGGGCGGGCCCGCTTGCGGGCCGATCAGGCTCCGCTGCGGGGGAGCCGAGGTGTCTGCATCTCCCTTCAGAGGAGGCGGGTATGAGCGTCGGCCTCGCACCGACGGTCGACCGCCTCGTCGTGACCACCGAGGCCGACTGGAACGACGCCTGGTACCTGGTCTGCATGAAGGTCTCGACGATCGGGTTCGTCGTCGTCGACGCGCGCGAACGCGTCGCCGCCCTCGACGAGACTCCAGGCCGCGGGGATCACCGACATCGCCGGACATCTCGACACCTATCCCGCCGTGGCGGACCGGCTGCGACACGGGATGGTGATCCTCGACGTCAACGAGGCGGCGGTCCGGATGTTCGGCGCCGACGCCCGCTCGGACATGATCGGGCAGCGCACGCAGCGCTTCTTCGATCCGCTCTGCACAGCCCAGGTAAATTCCGCCCGGGCCTTCGCGGCCGGCGCCACCTCGTTCCAGCAGCAGGCGCACAGCGTCCGGCTGGACGGGTCCCGCTTCGAGACGCTGTTCTGCGTCGTCCCGCGGGCGGACGGGGCCACCTCCGGCCTGTGGCTGGCCTCCTTCGTCGACATCACCGAACACGTTCAGAGGCAGACGTCCCTGAACACCCTGCGTGACGAACTCGCGCATGTCGCCCGCATCTCGACGCTGGGCGAACTGTCGGCCTCCATCGCGCACGAGATCGGACAGCCCCTTTCGTCGATCGGCATGACCGCCGGGGCGATGCTGCGTCTCCTCGACAGGCAGGACATCGACCGCGACCTGCTTCGGCGGCAGTGCCAGCGCATCGTCGATCAGGTCGCGCGCGCCGGCGACATCATCGACCGTACGCGCCGCATGGCCGCCAAGCGGGACAGTGTGCGGGCGCCGATTTCCGTCGCGGAGGTCCTGACCGAAGCCGTGCAATTCGTGCTGCACGACCTCAACCGCACCGACATCAAGTTCAGCCTCGCCTGCAACGCGGGCACCGCCATGGTCTATGCGGATCGGATCCAGCTGCAGCAGGTCTTCGTCAACCTGCTGATGAATGCCATCCAGATTCACCGGCAGGCCCGCACCCCGATGCCCGCCATCATGATCGAGACATCGCACCAAGACGCATCCGTAACGATCGACATCCTGGACAACGGGCCCGGCATCGATCCCGTCGACGTCGACAAGTTGTTCGACGGCTTCTTCACGACGCGCGCCGAAGGTCTCGGCCTGGGCCTCAGGATCTGCCGCACGATCGTGGTGGCCCATGGGGGTTCGATCGAAGCGACCGGTCGCATCGGCGAGCCGGGCGCCCGGTTTTCCGTATGTCTGCCGCTCCATAGGACGTGACCGCACGTCCCACGCTCGCGAACCGATAGGCGCATCGAACCGGTCCGGTTGCGGCCTCACGCAACGCGATGCGGGTAGGGGCGCCCGAACGGGCGCCCCCCTCGATCACCCTCCAGGGCGATCGCTCAATCGTCCCAATCGTGGTGATGCCAGCGGCCGTAGCCGCGACGTTCGATCACCCGCACGCCCGGCCGGTCATAGTCGCGGTGGTAGAACCGCGCGCCGCGGAAACCATCGCGATACCCCTCGCGGATCACCGTGCGGGAATGGCCGTATCCCGGCCCGTAGCCGTACCCGCTACCCCACTCATAAGCCTGGGCCGACGACGCGGCGCCCAGGAGCGCGGCACCGGCAGCGAGCGTCAATGCAAGCTTCTTCAAGGTCTGTCTCCAGGTTCGCAGTTGGTCTCGAAACGTCGCGAAGCCTAAGACCGTTCCCACCAAGTACGGACCGTTCGGCCTCCATCTCGTTCAAAGCGTATTCCTCACGTGTTGGCCGTGCGGCGCTCTGTTTACTTGTGTGCAGGTTGCACGGAACGGTTTAGCTCGCTCGTGCGTCTCCGGTGTTCTATCTCGCGCGTCAGGCGCGGGCCGCATCGGCCTCCTCTCCGGGAGGTCTCGGCAGGACAGTCCGAGAGCATGAACGCCACTACGCATCTCGCCCTCATCAACGTCTTCATCGGCGACATCCAGGGCGGTCTGGGCCCCTTTCTGTGCGCGTGGCTCGCGCAGGCCGGCGGATGGACGCCGGCCCGGATCGGCCTCGTCACCACCCTCGTCGGCATCGGCGCCCTTCTGCTCAGCGGCCCGCTCGGCGCCGTCGTCGATCGACTCGGGCGACCGCGGCTGCTGATCGGGCTGGCCTGCACCGCCATCCTCGCCGGCACCCTTCTGCTTCTGCCGGCTCGCTCCTTCGGCATGGTCTTCGCGGCGCAGATGCTGGCCGCCGCGGGCGGGACCCTCCTGCTGCCGGCGGTGACGGCGCTGACCCTCGGCATCGTCGGCAAGGACCGATTTCCGAAGCAGCAGGGGCGCAACCAATCGGCCAACCACCTCGGGATCCTGGTCGCGGCCGGCCTGATCACCCTGGGCACGTCCTGGCTCGGCCCCGCCATAGCCTTCTGGGTGCTCGGGACCATGGCGGTGCTGGCGATCATCGCGACGGTCGCCACACCCGGTCATTGCTACAACGCGCGCCGCGCGGTCGGCTGGAAGGAGGATGAGGAGGATCAGCCCGAGCGCGCCGGCTGGAAGATGATCATCGCCAATCGCAGGCTCCTGGTGCTGGCCGTGGCGCTCACCCTGTTCAACCTCGGCAACGGCGGCATGCTGGGCTTGCTGAGCCAGAAGCTGGTGGCAGCCGCGCATGACGGCACCGCCTGGACGGCGCGCTACGTCATGGTCGCCCAACTCGTGATGATCCCGGTCGCGCTCCTGGCCGGATCGCTCGCTGACAAGCGCGGTCGGCGCAAGCTTCTGCTGGCCGCGTTCGCCGTGTTGCCCCTCCGGGCGGCCCTCTCGGCCTATATCGACGATCCGCTGTGGCTGATCTCGGCGGAGGTCCTTGACGGTGTGGCCTCCGGCATTGTCGGCGTCGCGGTTCCTGTCGTGGTGGCAGACCTGACCTGGGGGTCGGGTCGCACGCAGACGGCACTCGGCACCGTCAATGCCATCCAGGGCATCGGCGGCGCCGTATCGGCCTGGTATGGCGGGCTGATCCAGTCGGTCCTGGGATGGTCCGGGGCGTTCCTGGCCCTCGGCGCCCCCGCGCTCGTCGCCCTCGTCCTGGTGATCTGGCTGGACGCGACCTGCGAGCCGGGCCGGCGCTCCCGTCGGCGCGAGCGCCGGGCGGTCGCGCTCCAGCCGGCATGAGGACGTGATCGTTCGCCCGGCCGCGGGATGACCGACGCGAAGCCGCGGCTGGCCCAGCCCTCACCTGCGGGCTCGTGCAGGGCGTCGGAACCCGCGGTGACGCCGTTCCAGCGCCCTTCGGCTGGCAGCCGCAGGGGAACGAAATGGCCAAGCCTCATGTTGTTGGCCCCGTATTCGGGAGCCTGCCTTGAAATCCTCCGTCCTCGTCTTTTTCGGGCTGGCACTTGTGGCCTGCCCGCACGCATCCTGGGCGCAAGCCGTCCCTGAGGGGGTGCCGCCACGACGATGGAGGCGGACGGGCCCCGCCCCGGGCCGCCGCCGCCCCAGCCGGAACTCTCCGATCCGAACGCCCGCGCTGGTGAAGCCCTGAACGAGCCCGGCGAACGCTCCGGCATCCCCAGGGCCTTGCGATCCTCCGGCACCAAGGCGGGCGGGCCGGCCAATGACCTGAATCCCGGCGGACGGGCCGAGGCGCCAGCGCCGCCGCGGGGGACCTCGGCAACGTCATCGCGGGCAAGGAACTTTTCCACGGCAATTATTGCGGCAAGGGCCAGCGCGGGGAGGGGCTACCGCCCGCCGATGCCCTCGATGCCGCCTGCATGCGCCACGACGCGTGCTACGACAGCGCCGGGTACAGTTCCTGCGCCTGCGATGCGGCGCTGCGGCGCGAGGCGGCGGCCGTCTCGGACGATCCGGATACGTCGCTGGAGGTCCGGCGGCGGGCGCTGAGCGTGACGGAGGCGACTGCGGCGATGGAGTGTCGCGCCCCCTGAGCGGCCATGCGAGCGGCGACGAGTCCGATGCCGCTCCTGGCACCCGTCGCGAGGATCATCGGCTCGCACAGGGGCTCCAGGTAAGGAGTCACGCAGGATCCGTCGCGCAGTCCCGAAAGGACTCATGCGGCCCAGGCGCGGCTGAACCCCTCCAGCCGGCCTGGGGATCGTTTCGGCATCGAGCCATGGCTTCTTGAAAGCGCGTCCGGTTCCTGAGCGCCCTGCGGCCCGGTCGTGGAACCTTGCCGGGATTGTGGAACGGCGGGCCGGCCATCGCGGCGCTCGGAGCGTGCGGGCTCGCGCGCCCGGCCAGAAACGCGGGTAAACGGCAAGGATCGCCGGGACATCCAGCGTGGCTTGGCAGTAAGAGCCTCTCACGAAACTCCCGTTGAACCGTCGCGGCCAGAAGTCGGACTCGCGGTGATCGGGAGTTTTGTGAGGAGCCCAAAACGCGCCCATGACGCCCGCCGACCGAGACCGGTTCGAGAAATGCCTCGCGCTGGCCCAGCAGGGTGCGACCGCTGGCGAGCGCGCCGCCGCCCTGGCCGCTGCGGAGCGCATCGCCGCAGGCGCCGGTCTGACCCTGGCCCAGGCGACGCGCCCGTCCCGCCGGCCTCAGGAGGCGAAGTCTTCCCAGCCTCCGCCGCCCCGGCGCACCTATGCCTGGGCGCGGCCCAAGGAGCCGGTGAAGCCCGTCACGGTCGAGGAACTGGCGCGCCAGAAGGCCGAGACCGAGGCGTGGCGGAAGCGAAGGGCCGCTGCCGCTGACCGCAGGCGGAAGCGGGAAAAGGCCGAGCAGGACGTCTATGCGGCCGAGCAGCGGGCCAAGCAGGCCGAGCGTGACCGGGACTGGGTACGCAAGCGCGCTCAGGCGGATGGCCGCTCCGGCGAATGAGGCCGCGCGGGCCGCCGCCCCGACACGCCCGGCGAACGGTCAGCGGCTTCGAAGCGGCGCGCGTCGGTGATGCGCGCGCAGCTTGCGATGCCGCGGGCGGGCCTGCGGCCGTGGCGCCATCGGCGGCTCTGCGGCGGCGGGCGGGCCGACCGCGACACCGTCATGGGCGGCGATGATGCGGCGTGCCTCCTCGACGCTCATGTCACAGGCGCTCGTCATGCCCTGCAGAGCGCCGAGGGCGCGATTGTATTCGGGCAGGTCGGTGCATCCCGGCACGCCCCAGGCCCAAGCCGCGGTCGGAACCACGGCCATCGTCGCCAGCGCGACGGCGGCAAGACATGTCCTGAACAACAAAGCCCATTCTCCCCGCGGCCGAGCCCCGGTGTCCGGCTCAGGGAGATGGGAGCCCCGATCCGGCCTGCAAAGGGTGCGTGCAGGCCCACCTGACAGCCCAAGGGGAGGCCGCCTCAGGTGCTGCGAATCGGGCGAAGTCCAGGATCCCGGGCTCCGCAGGTTCGTGGTGGTGTCCATCTTCCCGCGGACGCCGCCCGTGGTCACCCGTCATCAAGCCGCTTCGAGCAGGAAGTTGGCCCGGCGGAACATGAGACTCGCGCCGGTAGAAGTATACGCCCCGACGACGCATCGCCTCATGCGCCTCGTCGACATCGAAGCCGAAAGGCTTATCGCGCGACGTGTCGATGCAGCTGACATAGGTCCAATGCACACCGTCGATCATCGATGGAATCGGCTGATCCTGACGGACGGCGCAGAACTGCTGGCCGTCAGACGATTTGGCGAAGATGTAGAAGGTCTTCCGTGCGCACATCCGGACCTCCACTAGAATTGGGGCGTATCCGCAACGCAACGGTCAAGCCTTAAACCGATCTCGATGGTAATAGTCAAGCTTCCGCCATATTTCCGTCACGCATGAGGCAATGGGACCCGGCCTGCGGGCCGAAATCGGGCGAACAGGGGTGGGCGCGATGCTGGAGACGATCCGCCCATCGTCATGCGCACTCGCGCAGGCGCAGCCGGAACGCCCTCCCGAGCATCGGGTGCAGTTCGGTTCAACTCCCGCTCAGGGTACCGCGCCGGACGGCTTCCGGTCCCGGCTCGGCCATGTCCGGGGTGCCTCATCCACGCGCGACCGCTAAGCGCCGGGACGCGCCTTGCCGTCGGGCCGGACCGCCTGTCCGGCGCCCCCACCGGGCATCCCGCCGAGCACGACGAGGATCCGGCCGAGCAGCGTTCTCGAATGACGCACCACCCCGGCGCCGGCTTGGGTGCCCGGCGAATCCGGACAGGCCTGGTAGGCTGCACGCAGGATGGCGAGTTGGCGCAATCGGCGTTCGGGATCGCTGGAACCCATGGTCCATCCTCCCGGCTGGCCCTGGTCTGCGGTGCGCCCCCGCAAACGAGCCTTCGACCATCCCGAGTCGGGGAGTTGGAAAACCGTGTCTGAACGGTCCCTACGACCTTTAGCGCCGGAACGCCTGGACATGCGCCGCAGGCTCCCCGACCGTGTGGTCAAGGTTCGGGTGCCGTTCTGGTCGGCACCAACCATCAGACAGGGGGTTCCACGCCCCGGGAACGCGCGTACGGTCCCGGCGGTCTTCTAGCCGCTTCTAGGAACACAATCCAGACCGCCGCGCGGCTGCCCGTTCGAGCGCCAGGAAACCCGCGTTGATGAGGACCGACAGCGCCGAGACGACGAGACCGCCCTGGAGGACGTAGGCCGTGTTGCCCGTGAGCAGGCCGGACACGATGACCTCGCCCAGGGTGCTGGCCGCCACCGTCGAGCCGATGGTCGCCGTCGCGAGGCCGATGACGGCCGAGAGCCGGATCCCGGACAGGATCATCGGAAGGGCGAGCGGCAGCTCCACCTGGATGAGCCTCTGGCGGCCGGTCAGGCCCAAGCCGCGCGCCGCCTCCAGCAGCGCCGGATCGAGGCCGGTGAGGCCGGTCAGGGCCGTCTCGAAGATCGGCAGCAGCCCGTACAGGACGAGTGCGATCAGGGTCGGGACCGCACCGAACCCGAAGATCGGCACCGTCAGGGCCAGGACCGCCACGGGCGGGAAGGTCTGGCCGATATTGGCGACCGCGCGGGCGAATGGCAGGACGTCGCCCCCGGCCGGCCGCGTCGCCGCGATGGCGCAGCCCACCGCGATCACGGTCGACGCCAGGGTCGCGGCGGTCACCAGGAGGATATGGTTGACGGTCAGGGTGAGGAGCGGGGTCTGGGTGTAGATCGGCGCGGTGCTGCCGGGGGCGAGCGGCCGGAACAGGCCCGCGAAGGCGCCCGGCGCGAGCAGGAACGCCGCGAGCAGCGCGAGGAGCCCCGCATGCGCCAGGAGGGCGGCGCGGCTCACGGCCCGGCGCCTTGCGCTTCGAGGGCGGCGCGCGTCACACGGCCCAGAATCACGCCATCGCGGCTGACCGGCAGGGCCGGGCGCCGCGACCAGAGGCTCTCCGCCAGGGCCGCGCGCACAGTGGTCCCGGCCGGGACGGGCTCGCCCGGTGCCGCGCCCGGTTCGACGAGATCGTCCACCACGCGCAGCGCCATGAGCTGGAAGGCGCGCTCCCCAGTGCCGAGGAGCGCGCCGACGAACGCCGTCGCCGGCGCGGCGATCATCGATGCCGGGGCTGCCTCCTGCACCAAGCGCCCCTTGTCCATCACGGCGATCCGGTGGCCGAGGTGGAGCGCCTCGTTCATGTCGTGGGTCACCAGCACGATGGTGGTGCCGAAGCGCCTCTGGATCGCCAGGAGGTCCTCCTGGGCTTGGCCGCGAATGATCGGATCGAGGGCACCGAAGGGCTCGTCCATCAGCAGGATCGGCGGCTCGGCCGCGAGCGCCCGGGCCACCCCGACCCGCTGCTGCTCGCCACCCGACAGGGCCGCGGGCCGGCGGTCCCGGTAGGTCGCCGGATCGAGGTTGAACAGGCTCAGGAGCGCATCGACCCGGGCGGCGATCCGGCGGGGGTCCCAGCCTAGGAGCTTGGGGACCACGCCGATATTCTCCGCGACGGTGCGGTGCGGGAACAGGCCGTGCCCCTGGATGGCGTAGCCGATCCCGCGCCGCAGCTCGTGCGGCGGCACGGTGCGGATGTCCCGGCCCGCGACCCGGATCGTGCCGGCGCTCGGTTCGAGGAGCCGGTTGATCATGCGCAGCAGGGTCGTCTTGCCAGACCCCGAGGTGCCGACGACCGTCAGGATCGTCCCCGCCTCGATCCGCAGGGTGACGTCCGCCACGACGGTGCGCGCGCCGAAGACGCGGCTGACATGCTCGATCTCGATCATGGAATCCGGTCCGCTACGGGGCCGCGGCTGAGGTCGATGACGGCGTCGAGCAGCACGGCGGCGCCGCTCGCCAGCGCGACCGTCGGCAGCGCCCCGAGCAGGACGAGGTCGCCCGCATTCTGGCTGATGCCCTGGAAGACGAACACCCCGAGCCCGCCGCCGCCCACGAGCCCCGCGATCACCGCCAGTCCGATATTCTGCACGAGGACGATGCGGATGCCGGTGAGCATCCCCGGTAGGGCGAGCGGCAGCTCGACCTGGAAGAGGCGCTGCCTGTCGGTCATGCCGACGCCTCGGGCCGCATCGCGGACCGGCCCGGGCACGGCATCGAGGCCCGCGATGGTCGCGGCGGCGACAGGCAGGAGCGCGTAGGCGAAGAGGGCCACGAAGGCCGGCGCGGTGCCAATCCCCGCGATGCCGAGATCCGCGGCCCCCGGGACCGTCCGGCCGATCCAGGCGAGGGGGCGATCAGCATCCCGAACAGCGCCATCGACGGGATGGTCTGCAGGACGTTCAGGACCGAGAGGAGTGCCGCCCGCAGGGACGGAATCGGGCGCGCCAGGATGGCCATGGGAATCCCGACGAGCGTGGCGGCCGCCACCGAGGAGAGGGCAAGAGCGGCATGGGTCCGGACCTCGCGGCCGAAGGTGTCGGAGCGGCCGGCATATTCCCGCAGCACCGAGAGCTGGTCCCAGAACCCGGATCTCAGGGCGAGTCCGGCCAGGATGACGATCGCCGCGAGCGCCGCGATCCGCGTCCAGGGACTTGGCCGCAGGCGCGCCAGCCCGTCGCCGGCGGCGAGGCCCGCCGCCGCGAGGGCCAGCCACCATCCCGCATCCGGCGAGACCCGTCCGTACCGATCGCCGGGCGGCGTCAGGTGGTTCGCCGCCCAGCCGGCCGCGAGGCCGAGGAGCAGGAGCAGGGCGCAGCCGGCGGCGAGGCGCAGCGGCGGCCGCACCCGCAGGGCCAGCAGCGGCGCGGCGAGGAGGGCGACGCCGCCGAGGGCCAGCGCCTGCCCGGCCGGCAGGGCCGACCACGCCATCAGGGCAGTGCCGGAGGCGATCCTGTTGGGCCGCGTCACCATCAGGGGCAGGGCGAGGAGGCCGAGCCAGAGCAGAGCCGCGAAGACCGAGCCCAGCGGGTCCAGACCGGGCCGGCTCAGGCCGGCCGCGGAGGCGCCGGGTCCGTGGCGCTGCTGGGTCACAGAGAATCCGCCCATGCTGAGGCTCCGGGCGCGGCCATCCGCTCAGGCCCGCGCGTGGTCTCCACCTAGGGCACGAATCCGTTCTGCCTGAGAAAATCCGCCGCCACCGACGAGGCCGGCTCGCCGCCGAGCTGCACCCGGCCGTTGAGGTCCCGGAGCGTGATCAGGTCGAGCCTGCGGAAGATCGGATCGAGCGCCGTCGCGATCTCCGGATGGCCTCTCAGGATCTCCCCACGGACCACGGGTGCCGGCTGGTAGACCGGCTGGACGCCCTTGTCGTCGTCCATCACGACGAGCTTGGCGGCGGTGATCCCGCCATCCGTCCCGAACACCATGGCGGCATTCGTGCCCGAGGTGCCCCGTGCCGCCGCGGCGATCGTGGCGGCGGTGTCGCCGCCCGCCAGAATGACGAGCTGCTCCGGCTTGAGGGCGAAGCCGTAGGTCTTGCCGAAAGCCGGGAGCGCGGCCGGCGCGGTCACGAATTCCGAGGAGGCGGCGAGCTTGATTGGCCCGCCGCCGGCCACGTAGCGGCCGAAATCGCTCAGCGTCTTCAGGCCGTGAGCCTGGGCGATGTCCTGCCGGACCGCGATCGCCCAGGTGTTGTTGGCCGAGGCGGGCTCCAGCCAGACGAGATTGTTAGCCGCGCGGTCCAGCGTCCTGGCGGTCTCGTAGGCGGCTTTCGGGTCCTTCCAGACGGGGAGGTCCTGCTTTCCGAAGAAGAACGCCGCGTTGCCGGTGTATTCCGGATAGATGTCGATCTGACCCTCGATCAGGGCCTGGCGCACGATCGAGGTGGCGCCGAGCTGGATCTTGTCGACCGTGGGGAGGCCTTTGGCCTTCAGCGCCTGCAGGATGATGTAGCCGAGCACCCCGCCCTCCGTGTCGATCTTGGAGGCGACGACGATCCCGGCCGCATGCGCACCGGGCATGACGAGGAGCAGCGCGACGAGCCCCGCGAGGATCCGTGACACCATGGGGTTTCGGCTCTCCGGTTCGAGGGCATTTCGCGCCTAGGGGAGCTGGCGCTTCGACAGGGGCCGTCCGACGGGTGCGGCTGAAGATAAAATGCTCGAAATTTTATGAGTGTCTATTAACCTTTAGGTTCGATTGCGATGAACATCCGCGGCGGCGATGATATATCTCTCAACAAATCGTTTCGGACTAAGCGCGGTGAGACGATGTCCTATTCCATCTTCGTTCGTGATCTGAGCCGGACCGACACGTGCCCGGCGCAACTCCTCGCTTACGATATCCAGGACCGGCAGGAGGCACAGTCGATCATTTCGCTGATCGCGACCTCGTACCGGGATCACGGTTTCAACCCCGCAACGCGGGTCCACTGGTTCCGCCGCGGCGACAGCGTGCACGCGATCTACGCATGGCCTCAGACGTGACGGGGTTGGCCCGGATGGACGCCCGCCGGACGACCCCGGGAATAGTCGCGCCGCCTCAGGTCCCGCAGAACGTCCGGTAGCCCACTCCGCCGCCTTCGGGCGCCTCGGCATAGCGGGCGTGGTCCGGCTGATCCGCGTAGGGGCGGGACAGCACGTCGAGAAACGCCGCGAAGGGGCGAAGTCGCTGCGCTCCACCGCAGCTTCGATCATCTCCTCGACGCGGTGGTTGCGCGGGATGAAGGCCGGATTGACCGCGCGCATCGCCGCGGCGGTCTCGGCCGAGGCGCGGGCCTCCAGGGCCAGACGGTCGCGCCAGCGGGCGGCCCAGGCATCGTAGGCGGTGGGATCGACGAACAGGTCGCGCACCGGCCCGTCCGCCTCCGGCCGCTCGGCCGCGGCACAGAGGTTGCGGAACGTCAGCGTGAAGTCGGCCTGGTTCTCGGCCATGCATTTGAGGAGGTCTCCCGCCAGAGCCGGATCGCCCTCCCTGACTTCGCCCAACCCGAGCTTGCGATTGAGGCCGCCGTGATAGGCGGCCTCGAAGCGCGGCGCGTAGCCGGCCAGTACCGCCTCGGCCTCCGCGATCGAAGCGGCCTCGTCGGCGGCCAGAAGCGGCAGCAGGGTCTCGGCCAGCCGCGTCAGGTTCCACAGGGCGATCCGCGGCTGCTCGCCGTAGGCATAGCGCCCGTTCCGGTCGATGGAGCTGTAAACCGTCCGGGGATCGTAGGCGTCCAGGAAGGCACAGGGCCCGTAATCGATGGTCTCGCCGGCGACCGACATGTTGTCGGTGTTCATCACCCCGTGGACGAAGCCGACGAGGAGCCAGCGCGCCACCAGGTCGGCCTGCCGGGCGACGACGCCCTCCAGCAGCGCCCGGTAGGGTTCGGCGCGCCCGCCGCCTCCGGATAATGTCGGGCCACGACGTGGTCGGCGAGCGCCCGCAGGCCCTCGACGTCTCCGCGGGCCGCGAAGAATTGGAAGGTGCCGACCCGGATGTGGCTCGCCGCCACGCGGGTGAGGACCGCGCCGGGCAGCAGGGTCTCGCGCACCACGCGCTCGCCGGTCGTCACGGCGGCGAGCGCCCGGGTGGTCGGGATGCCGAGGGCCGCCATGGCCTCGCTGACGAGATATTCCCGCAGCACCGGCCCGAGCGCGGCGCGCCCGTCCCCGCGCCGGGAGAACGGCGTCGGGCCCGAGCCCTTCAACTGGATGTCGCGGCGGTGGCCCGCGCGGTCGACCACCTCGCCGAGCAGGATCGCGCGTCCGTCGCCGAGCTGCGGCACGAACTGGCCGAACTGGTGCCCGGCATAGGCCGCGGCGATCGGATCGGCCCCGTCCGGCACGCCGTTCCCCGCGAGGGCCGCCACGCCCTCGGGACCCGCGAGCCAGTCGGGATCCAGGCCGAGTCTCCTCGGCGAGCGGCCGGTTCAGCCGGATCAGGTGCGGCGCCGCCACGGGCGTGGGCGGACGGCGCGCGTAGAAGCGCTCCGGCAGGCGGGCGTAGCTGTTGTCAAAGGGGAGAGCCGTCATCGTCGGGATCTATGGAGCGTGATGCCGGCCAGCAAGCGCGGGCATCCGGTCGGTGTCGGATCAGACGGTGCAGGAAACCCCGGTCAGCGTCTCCGACACCGACCAGAGCCGCTGCGCCGTGGTGGCATCCTTCGCATGCGCCGCGATGTCGGTGCGGGCGGGATACCCGTACAATTCCCAGGTCCCGTCCGGCCCGTAATAGGCGCCGCCCTCCGCCTCCGGCGCCGTGGCGGCGTAGAGCAGCGGCAGCGCCCCTTGGGCGGCGGACTGGCCGATCACCGAGAAGATGAGGTGCCCGGCGAGCCTCTGGACCGGTCCCGCCCGATCGCCCCGGCGGAACACGTCCGTCCGGGCCGCGCCGGGATGGACCGGGATGGACCGGATCGGCGAGCCCGCCGCCCGGAGCCGCCGATCGAGCCTCCAGCCCGAACATCAGCATGGCGAGCTTCGACTGCCGGTAGGCCTGCTGCGGACCGTAGGATCGCCGGGACTGAAGGTCGTCGAACTGGATCCGGCCCTGCCGGTGCGCGAGGCTCGCCACCTCGACGATCCGGGTCGCGGCATCCCGCCGGAAGAAGGGAAGAAGCAGCCCCGTCAGAGCGAAGTGGCCGAGGTGGTTCGTGCCGAACTGACGCTCGAATCCGTCCTCGGTCTCCTCGCGGCTCGGCACCGCGGCGATGCCGGCATTGAGCAGGAGGATATCGATCGGCCGGCCCTCGGCTTGCCACTGCTGGCCGAAGGCCCGGACCGAGGCGAGGCGCGCGGTGTCGAGGGGCCGGAAGGCGAGCCGGGCCTCCCTGTGCCGGCGCCGGATCGACGCCATGGCGCGCTCGGCCTTCGCCCCGTCCCGGGCGGCGAGGACGACCTCGGCCCCGGCCCCGGCCAGTGCGAGCGCCGCCTCGTAGCCGATCCCGCTCGTCGCGCCGGTGACGATCGCGAGCCGGCCGGCCTGGCTCGGCATGTCACGGGTCGTCCATCGGGTCTGGGTCATCGTCGCTCGCATCTCCGCTGTCCGGCTAATCGCCCGGGCGCGAGGTGGTTCGCGGCTCGGGGCGTCGCAGGACCGCGTCTCCGCTGTCCTCAGGCATCGGCCGGGCTGATCGCCCCGGAAGCCGGCGCCGGACCGGCCAGGATGGTGGAGGACGGCTCGCGGCGGCGGGCTCGGCCGTGGCGGGCCAGGGTCGCGCCCGCGAGCAGCGCGCCCGCCAGCACGTCCGGGAGGTAATGGCCGCCCGCGCCGATCGTCGCGACGATCACGGCCGCGTTGAGCAACACGGCGAGGCCGCCGAGGATCGGCACCGGAGCCAGCGCCCAGGTGGTCAGGATCGCCAGGCAGACGTGGAAGGACGGGAAGGTGGCGAGGCCGCGCAGGTCGCCGAGCGCCAGCCTGTCCATCGTGCCCGCCCGCAGCCGCGCCACCGGCTCCAGGTGCCACGTCGCGCCGATCGTCTCCAGATGTTCGGCCGGCACGACCCGCGGCGCGTAATGGGCGTAGGGCCCCAACGCCGGCAGGAGAGCGGCGAGGACGATCACGCACAGGAGCGTGGCGGCGAACAGTCGGGCGTAGGCCCACAGCCGCCCGAGTCGGCGGGTGGCGCTCAGGGCTATCACCACCACGCCGACCTGCGGTCCGCTGGAATGGTAGGCCAGCGCCAGCCACCACGACAGGGTCGGATGCCGGGCCAGGAACGCGACGTATTCGGCCCAGTCGAAGCCGAGCCCGGCCTCGAAGCGGGCCAGCGCGCCGTCGACGGAGGGCAGCCCGAGGCCCGCGGCAAGGAAATGCAGCACCGCCACCGGGACTGTGAAGGCGATCAGGAACGCGCTGGCGAGCGCCATGCCGCGCAGCGGTGGGTCGGACTTCACCGTGCCGAGGCAGGCCGCGGCGACCAGGAGGAGGATGACGGCGGCGCCCGCGAGCGTGAAGCCCGTCGGTTCGGCCGCGATATGGGCCGCCCGCATCCAGACGGCGTCGATCCCGCTGATCGCGAGGGTCAGAGCCCAGAGCCGGGGATCGGGGGCGGCGATTGCGCAGGCGTACCGGCGGAGGGGCCGTAGCCAACGGTGACGCAAGGTTCGATCGGCAGAGACGGATTCGAGGCGGGCTTGAGCGACCCGTTCTTGATGCATGATCCGGCTCTACGCGCCTCCCGCGGCCGACGCTTGGCCGCGTGAGGGAGACTCGCGACGGCGGCAATGGTTCGCGCGCGGACGATCGGGTCTCATCCTCGGCGCACCGGAGGGCCTACCGGTCCGGTTTCGGCGATTGTCCGCCTGCCGGCGGCTTGCCGGAGCCCACCGCCCCTTCCGTCGGCGGAACGGTGGCGGAGTTGGTCACGGCCTCCGTCGCGGTCCTGCCCGGATCCTGCGTGTCTGCGGCCGGCTTGGCCGCCGTCTCGGCGCGGGGCGCAGATCCCGTCCTGTCCTGCGCCCCTGTCGCCGTCGGGAGAAGGGCGATTGACGTGGCGGCGAGGAGAAGAGCGGGGATCGGGCGGTTCACGCGTGGCTCCCTGACGATGGAATGGGCCAACGGCCGGCCGGGAGCGTCGTTCCGCCCCGCGGGAACACCATCAAGCCCCCGCGGTTCGCCGGGGACCCGCCGCAGCGCGCGGGCGGACATCACCAACCCGAGAGGCATCGATGGCAGGCGACAAGACCCACGACCTCGAGACCCGGGCGATCGAGCACAAGGAGGGGCCGAACGTGCCGGCGGGCGGCGGTGCCAGGATCCGCAACAGCCCGCCGCGCGAATCGCGCAGCCAGTCCCAGCAGGAGAGCCGGGACCACCACAAGCACAACAACGCCGGCCAGGAGGGCCACAGGCCGCAGACGCACAGTCCGGCCGAACAGAAGCACTGACCGGCGACGCTCCGGCCCGGGGCTGCCCAGAGACCGCCGGGCCGGCCTGCTCACGCCTCGCCGTCGGCCTTCCGGGTCTTGCGGCCCTTGGCCGACTTGTTGCCGCCGGCGCCGCGGCCGCCCGTCTCGGGGGTCTCGGCGACCGTCTCGGCGGGTTCGGCGCGCTTCGCGGCCGGGCTCCGGCGCTTGTGCCCGAGGCCGGCATTGCGGGCGAACTCGGCCCGCATCGCCGAGTAGTTGGACGCCGTCGTCGGATAGTCCGGGGGAAGACCGTAGCGCTGCCGGTACTGCTCGATGGTCATGCCGTTGCCGGTAAGGTGCCGCTTCAGCGTCTTGTACGGCTTGCCGTCGATGAAGCTGATCAGCGCGTCCGGCGTGATCGACTTCTTGATCTGGGCCGGCGTTGCCTTCTTGAACTCCGGCTCGGCGGCGACGGCCGGCTGGCTGAGGCCGGTCAGCGCAGCATGGACGCCCGACAGAAGCGTCGGCAGATCGGGAACCGGAACGGAATTGTTGGCCACGTAAGCCGAGACGATGTCGGCGGTCAGCTCGACGAAATCGATCTGGTCCTGATGCGGGACTGAAGTGCTGTCTTCCATTGGCGCCTCTCACGTGGGAGTCCACCATGAACGTGACGTCTCTTGTCGGCAGTCAAGGCCTTATCTGCGTGGAGATAACTGATTATCGCCGTTATCTACCGCATAAGCCGACAAATACCAACATAGATCAAGCGCTGTCCTGCTGCCGGACAACTTGAGTTACAGAGCCTCGGTGCCGGGCCGCGGGCGTGCACCGACCCGCCGGGCCTGTTCAGACATCGTTAACCGCACCGTGGTCTCTGACAGGGCCGCTCCGGCTTCCGGGGGCACGAAGCCGAACGGCAGGCGGGCCGAGCCATGCCCCACAATGCTCGGCCCGCGCC
Organism: Methylobacterium sp. P31; assembly: GCA_050632875.1. Lineage (GTDB taxonomy): Bacteria > Pseudomonadota > Alphaproteobacteria > Rhizobiales > Beijerinckiaceae > Methylobacterium. The sequence goes on from JBODSC010000001.1 coordinate 2,415,018, forward strand.
TTCTGCCCTGGCGCCACTCAGGCGCTTGCCGTGTTCCCGATCGGCGTGGGGATGGCGCCCCTCTTGCCGGCTGGCACGACGGCCTGAAGCACCCGCGCGGGACCGGACCCATACTCAGCCCGATAGGTCCGTTCGAGGGTCATGAGCGTGCGCATCGGCGCCTCCGCGAGATCGAGGAGGCTGGCATCGCGCCAGCGGAGCTTGGTGAGCCCGCTGCGGCTGAACCACCGCGGCTTCTCTTCTTCGACGAGCAGGACCAGCTTGCCCGTCCACGTCTTGCGAAACCAGAACCGTCCCGTGAGCTTGGCCGCGCCGAACATGCAGCACCCCGCGTGAGAGCCCCGAGGGGAAAACGCCCGGGAAGCTGGGCGGTTTCCGGGACTCACGGAGATCTGCCGCCGGGATCGAACGGCACGGGAACCGCGGCATCGCCCGTTGACGGGCCCGTGTTGTCCTGTCGGTGCGCTTCCGGCCGGCATCATCTCCCAGCCCAGGCGTTCAGGCGCCGCCCCAGGAGCGAGGCGAGCCCGAGACCGGCGCCCGCCAGGGCTGCGCCCGCCTTCACCAGGAAGTCATCGAACCGGCCGTGGCGCGTGCTGGTCAGGGTCTGTGCCGCCTCCAGTCCGCCCGCCAGGAGCACGCTGCCGATCAGGATCCAGAGCCAGTGCCGTGGATAGCCCACCATCATGAGCAGTCCCGCCGCGGCGTAGGCCGCGATCCGCTCGATGCTGGGATTGGCCGTCACCACGGGTCTCAGCCCGATCGGCACGAGGGTGATGACGACGATGAGCGCGACCAGGATCCAGGCTGCGAGCCGCACCAAGCCGAGCCATTGCCTGTCCGATATAAGCATCGCATCCTCGTAACGTCGCGCCGACGGCTCGGGCCTACAACGATCGCCCGCCGCTGCGCCTAGCATAACGGCGGCCAAGGACCGGAAAACCTGATCATGCGCCGTATGCTGGTCGTCGCGACCCTCCTCGCGTTCACGTCGGTTCCCGCTGCCATCGCGGCCAATCCGGTGCGGGACGTGCTCTGGGTCGCTCTGCAGGGCTGCGTGCTCGCCAAGAAGGCGGCGGGCCGAAGCTTTCCCTGCCTGACCGTCGACCTCGGCGACGGTGAACGCCCGGGCACGGCGGTCCTGCGCGCGCCCGGCCAGCCAACCCACACGGTCGTGATGCCCACCGACAGCGTTTCGGGGATCGAGGCGCCCGTCCTCCAGGGGCCCCGCGGTGCCGCCTATTGGCGCGCGGCGCTGGCGGCGCGGCACTACGTATCCGACGCGCTGCAGGGGCGGCTGCCGGTGGAGGCGGTCGGCCTGGAAGTGAACTCGGCGGGCGGCCGAAGCCAGGATCAGCTCCACATCCACCTCGACTGCATGCGGCCGAGCGTGATGGCGGCGCTGAAGGCGCACGGAGACGCGGTCGAAGAAGCCTGGGCGCCGTTCCCCGTGGCGCTGGAGGAGGATCGCTTCCTGGCCCGCCGCGTCCCGGCGGATGCGGTGGCGAGCTTCAACCCGTTCGAGGCCCTGGCGCGCGTGCCGGGCTGGAGGGCCAAGCTGCACGATGCGAGCTTCGCGGCGGTCGACGCCGACCCCGCCGATCCGCGCAGCGGCATGATCGTCCTGGCCTACCGGGCGCCTGATGCCAGCGCGGAGGATCTGATGGATCACAGCTGCCGGGCGGCCCGCGCACGCCGGAGCAGCTGAGCGTCCGACGCTCGGCACTGTTGCCGATCCGTTCTATCCGACCGGCTCCCGAATCGGGCATACCGCAGGACATGCGCATGCCGGTGCTCAGCCTGTCCGCGATGCTTCTCCTGCCAGCCCTCGCGGCGGTCGCGGCCCCAGCGGCCGCCCCGGCCGATCCTCGTGCGCTGGAGCTGGCCTGGCACCGCTGCCTGCGCGAGGCCTCCGCGCACCAGCCCGCGGGCCAGAGCCGCGCCGGTGACGAGCGCAACGCCCTGGACGAGTGCAAGCCCCGCGAGGATGCGCTCGTGGCAGCCCTGATGGCCACGAGCCGTGCCGAGGATTCCCGGCCTGGTACGGTCTGGTCGCGGACATGGGCCGCCTTCGTGGAACCGCTGGCCGCCTGGTTCGGCGGCCTGCGGCGCTGAGCGCGCCGGAGCCTCCCGGTCAGGAGGTCGACCACTCCCGCTTCACCTCCGCGGCCGGCCGATCGAGGTGGACCTTGCCGCCCGTCACGGACTGCACGAAGTCGAGGGGAATGTAGTGGTGCAGACCGCCCGCAGCGGCGTCGCCCTTCGTCAGCTTGATCTCGCCTTTGTCGACATGATCGACCGTACCGACATGGGCACCGTCCGAGCCGACCACCTCGGCATGTTCTTGGATCTGCGCGACATCGACCATCGTGATCCTCCCTGTTCGCAGCGACAACCGCCCCGGCCCGAGGGCGTTCCGGGTGACAGCCGCGCGCGGTGCGGACCAATCGGTCGGAGCCGCTCGATGACCAGAACGGTGAGGCGTCAGGCGCCGCCGATCCCGGTCGTCACCTTGCCCGATCCCTGACATTCAGGGCAGGTCTTGTCGTCGATCTTGCCCGTGCCGCCGCAGGCGCGGCAGAGGTTCTCGCCGGTTCCGGGCGTGCCAGGAGGGGCTTCGTTGCCAGGCTTGCCAGGGTCTGTGTCGCTCATGAATGCCTCCCTTTGGAAGGCAACCGTGGGCGAAGGACACTGTTCCTGCGTAGGACCTCCGCGGCGTCGCACCGCGCCGGCTCCGTCGAACCGCGCTCCGTACGGAAAGTTGGGCCTCCATGACCGACCAGACCCACACGCCGCACCCGGATCCGATTGTCGAGGCGCGCCGCCGCGAGATGGCGACCGAGCACCTGCTTTTCGGGACGATCCGGTTCTTGGCGCGGAGTCATCCAGAACTTCTGGATGAGCTAGAGGGTAGCCTCACCCACCTCTGGGATGAGGTCGAGGGCGAGGCGCGGGACGATGCGGCCGTGCGCAAGGTCGCCAGCCGCATCATCAAGAGCCTGCGGGCCGAGCGGTGAGCTGGCCGGGGCCGGTGTTACCGCTGGGCCCCGTCGTTCAGGCGAATGGTCGGGATCATCTCGACGGCCTTCGCGGTCACGCGCTCGAAGATGTCGCCGGTCAGGCCGCGTTCCAACGCGAGCTTCCTGATACGCTCTGCATGCTGTGCAAGTGTAAGGCCGAAGTAGGTCTTCTCTGTCGCCTGTTCGACAGCCTCGTTCGCCACTCTTCAACTCCTGTCTGCGGTGAGTTTGGGGGCTGCTGATTTGGGCGAAGGCGCACGCCTCTTCAAGCCCGGAAACAGCATGGCACCCCGGCTATGAGCGGCTATCAATCCTATCTTGGCCCCGCGACGGCACAGAGCCGCAGGACAGCCGTCGGGACGGCTTGAACGCGCGGCCTCGCTTGGCGGCCCGGGCTGCCTCGGGGCCGTGGGACAGCTTCTGGGGCTCGCCGGAGGCAAGTGGGGCTCGCCGGATGCAAGAGCCCGGACGCCCGAGTCCTTGCGCCGTGAGTCTGCCGGGCAGCATGCCAGCGCGGCGGCGAGACCCTAGCGCGTGCAGCCGATGCAAATGCCCCGGGTGATCGCGTCGTTGCGCTGCTCGGTCGCGTCGCGGCGCTCGATGCTGCCAGTCTCGTTGGAACCAAGCGCACTCGGATTCGGCACTGTCTGGCCGGTGGCTGTCGTGTGCGGAGCCTTCGCGGCCGAGGCGGGACCGCCGCCAGTTCCCGTCTGGCTCACGGGGTCCGCTCGGGCGGGGATGGCGGCCAGGGCTAGAATTGCCGCCGTCGCGAGTGTCTTGAATCTGCGCATCTGAAGCTCTCAGCGCCTGTCTGCGTCGGAATGCAGCGGATCGACGCACCCGTGCGCCCGAAGTTCCCGGCGTTCAGGCTCGCGGAGACCGGGCTGGGCAGTCGCCGTCAGGACATTCCAAGCTTTCGCGGCCGGCGGCATCCGTTCGCCTTCAGGCGTACGCGGTAAGCAATTTTGGCAGCTGTTATCACGGCTGAAAGGCCCAACCTTGACCTTGCAACGATTGAAGGATCGCGCGATGAACCCGACCGTCAAGGCCGTCCTGCTGAACGAGCGGGCCACCGTCATGTCGGCTATTGCGGCGCGCGAGGGAACAATCTCCGACCTGCTCGTTCAGCTCAACGGTGTCGAAAACGACATCTGGCGGCTTCGCCACCGCCTCATCGACCTCGAAGCATACCTGATCGGCAACCGGGTCGAACTGCCGGACGACGCGGCCGGGTCGCGCGCCGCGGAGGACCCGCCTGGCGCGGAGAGCCCGCCGAGCCCCGCTCTCGTGCTTAAGGCCGAGGACCGGGCGGGCGAAACGCTGAGCCTCCCGGCCTGCAGGCCCCTCGGGGATTTCGTCCGCCCCAGATCCGCGAAGCGGAAGAGCCTCGCGGAGGCTGCCGCCCGCCACGTCGAGAACGTCTGAGGATGGGGAACGGCCATGCGGATGCGCCGGGCTGGGGAGCGGAATCGGCCGAGGCCTGTCCCGGGTGACCGGCCCCTGCCGGAGTGCCTGACGCGCTTCGTGTCGGACAGGCCGGCCGGGATCCTCGGGCCTCCGGGCGTAACGACGGGAACCGGATGGAGTGCCGGTTCACTCCGGGACTTCGCCACGCTCCTGCTCGTCGCGATCATCGTTACCCTCGTCGGCGGCCAGATCCTGCAGGCTTGGTGACCCGGACGGCGTTCCGTCGCGCCCCCTGACGGCACATAGCCCATGGCCTATGAGGGTCCGCGAGGATCCGAAGGGGATGGACGGATGGGCAACGGCGAGGGTTCGAGCGCGCCGAACGCGAAGATGGCGGAGGTCCAGCGCCTCGCGACGGCGCTCGCCGCCCGGGTGCGCTACGCGCAACTCGTCGGGCGGCCGATCTACGAGGCGCAGATCGCCGCCCTCGTCAGTGCCGCGCGCCTGATGGACGAGGAGAACGCACCCTGGCCACCGATGGTTGAGGAGGTGCTGACGGAACTCGCCAAGTCGATCGAGGGGGCCGATCCGGCGGAGGCCGGCGGACCCTGAAGGCGCGGCGGCGGGAGCCCCCTCGTCTCAGAGACCCCGAAACCGAGCAGGTGCGTGATGGAGCAGGATACGCCGGCCGTCGATCGGACGGCCCGCACGATCGCCGAGAACGTCCACGTTGCCTATTGGCGCCAGGCCGAGGGGGCGAATAACCACCCGCAGATCGAGCAGACGACGCTCGCCCGCCTCGTCGAGGCGATCCGGCCGGAAATCCCGGGAGGCTCGCCCGGCGGGATCATCGACGCGGCCAACGCCGTGCTGGACGCCCTGGAGCAGCAGAATCCGGGCCTGCGCGGCCCCCGCGTCACCGCGCTCAACCGGGCTGACGGCTCGGTGGGCATGGCCGCGCGGGGCTGAACGCGTCCTGCCGGCGGGACCGCAGGCGGGCCACCGTCCGGTAGGGGCACTCGTCTTCGGGCCGAGCGACTCTGACATCCGGTCCAGGCCGGTGCAGAGCTGCACGCGCACGTCGAACTCCGCGTCGTGCTCGCGCAGGTAGCCCACAGCGGCGGCGCGCAGGACGTACGGGTCGCGCCCCGTGTCGACCGTCGGGGTCGCGAGCGCCCGCTGGGCGGGTCCAACTGGGACAGCGGCGAGCTTGGCGATGTAGTCGCCGAAGCGGAGGGGTAGCCGTCGAGTAATGTGCGGCCGACCGGGCGGCCCTGGCCCTGTTCCTGGCCAGACCCGAACAGGAACTTCGGCGAGACGGGCTGATTGAAGTGATGGGTGCGGGCGAAGCTCCCCCTTAGTCGCGACCGCGTGCGGTGGCGGATTTCTCCTCCGAAGATTTCCCGCGGGAAAGCAATCGCCCGATGATCCTGAGCCTGCAGCCCGTGCAGGTCGCGACGAACAGCGACGATGCTGAGAGTCAGCTTGTCTTTGCGGACGGTTTCCTGGTTGCCGTCTTGGTCCGTCTGTCCGAGCAGCACGGCGACGACGCCGGAAAATGGTTTCTCGAAGCGGGCTTCGGTCCGATCGATTTCCTCTCGCCGCCCCCATTCGCGGATCTCGGCGTGGCGCGGACGTGGATCACGCGGCAGTTGATTGCCGGCCCCTGAGCACGAGCCGGGCCGGCGATCAGGTGAACGTGCCGAGCCAGCGCAAGGAGTGCCGCAGGCGCGCGGTCCCGTCGCGGGCGAACCAGAGCCCATGCGCGAAGATGACCCGCTCGGGTTTCAGGGCGATCAGTTGCGCCGCGGCCTGCGCGGCTGCCCGCCGACGCAGCTTGATCACGAGGCGCAGGTAGGGGGGCGGTTCGCCGTGCGGAGCGGTCATGCGGGCGAGGCGCAGGAGCGGGCGCAGAAGCGCCGGCATCTTCGCCGGTTCCAGGTTCAGGACGAGGTCGGTCAGGATCAGCGTCCGGCTCGCCCCGTGGAAGAAGGCAACTTCCCGGAAGGAGAAGCCGCCCGGGACGACGAGTTGGCGCAGGTCCGCCGCCCATTCGGGAGGCGCCGCGTCGTCGAGCACGCGGTCGATCCGCAGGCCGGAGCGACGGACCTGCCCGCGCTGCCGCAGGTTCGGGGCCGCCCAGGTCAGCGCCTGCGGGCAATGGTCCTGCCAGTCCTTTAGGAAGGTCCAGTGGGCGATGTTGGGCGCGACCAAGTGGCGGATCGGCCCCAGTGCCGCGATGTCCCCGTGCAGGCGTGCCTCGTAGCGCGTCGGCGAGTGCAGCCAGAGTGAGCCGTCGCGCAGTCGGATGACGGTCATCCGGACGGGGAGGGAATACCGAGGGCACGGAGCGGGCCGCTATCCACGATCCAGACGCCGTCGGCCACGGGCTTGAGAACGTCGAGGGGGGATAGGTCGCCTCACGCAAGAGCCACACGCTCCCATCTTCCGCGGTGCCGTCCGGCGCCACGATCCGCAGAACGGGGAACCGCGCGGACGTGCTAGATATCCCGGATGGATCGACGCAGGCGTCTCTCCCCGATCCGTGCGTCAGGCGCGCGCGCAATCGGGCGCGGCGGTTCCGACCGGGCGGGCCTGGACGGCGCGCAGCAGCGCGATCACCAGCCCCAGGATCGTCAGCACGTCGCAGGTGAGGCCGAAGACCGAGCCGACCAAGAGGTTGTGGCCCGCCCAGCTCGAGGAGGCGCCGAGAAAGAGCAGGCGCATGGCCTGCGGAGCCGCGTGCAGGCGCGCCGCCGTGGCGAGAAGCGTCCCGAAGGCCGCGCAGGCCGATGGCCAGCCGTTCCAGGTCCCGGCGGTCAGGCAGGCCGCCGCGAGCGTGCTCGCCGCGAACAGGGGCGGCACCCAGCCGCTCCGGCCCGGCGTGCCGAGGCAATGCAGGGACACGAGGCTCTGCGCCACCGAGATGGCGCACATCGCCGTACCGGTGAGCGCTCCGAGCACCCAGTAATGCGCGCCGAAGCAGGCCGCGCAGGCCGCCGATGCCAGAAGGATCCGATCCCGCCGCGGCATGAGGCCGGCAATAAAACCGAGGGACAGGCCCAGAGATCCAAAGAAATCGAGGTGCGTCGCTGCCGAAGCATGCCAAGAATACAGATAATCGACGGCGTTCATCATCGGCGCCCAGCCGGCGCGGGGGCGCCGTTCCTGCCGGTTGCGCTAGGTTCGCATGGTAATCAGATGGTTAACGGCACCGCGGGGCGCGATCACGACGATGCGAGGGTGGCGCCCGTGCCGCAGCTCAGGACCGACGCCGGATTCTTGGTCGTGAGCGCGATTGGGTATCGAATCATACGGATTGCTAAGAAGTATTTGCGGCATTTGCTCGCACCATTTGAGGTGTTAACATAGATCAATTGCTGGATTATAGCGGTCCGCTGCGGAACAATGCCCGTGCTCCCCGGTTTCTCGGGGACTTCAATTCAGGACGACACCTCGGCGTCTCGGCCGTTGGTGTGTGCGACCGTGCCTGACAGTGGCGGCTTGATTCACCTTCCCCATGCAGCTTCCCACGAATGACGATCGTCATCCCGTTGCCGAGCGCTTCCGGGACTTCATTCAGCATGCGCCGTTCCCGTGCGTGGGTGCCAAATCGGCCCTCTCACGCGGCCAGATGAAGATGATGGTCGCCCGCGACATCACGTCGGGCTGGGACGATACCCGCATCTATCCGGCCCTTCTGGCCTTCATCTGCCGCTACCGGGCGCAGCCGAACCTGTTCCAGAGCTTCGTGGTGCTGTTCGAGGGGCCGCGCATCCTCTCCGAGGAGGCGTTCGAGGTGGCGCTGTGGGAGCGCGTTCAGTCGCTCTCCGACAAGGACCAGTGTCTCGGCCAGAGTTACGACCCGCGGGTCACGTCGGATCCGGAGGATCCGCATTTCTCGCTGAGTCTGGGCGGAGAAGGCTTCTTCGTGGTCGGGCTGCACCCGGGGGCGAGCCGCCGCGCCCGGCGCTTCGAGACGCCGGCCCTGGTATTCAACCTGCACGACCAGTTCGAGCGGCTGCGCGCGGAGGGCCGCTACGAGCGCCTGCGCACGTCGATCGTCGACCGCGACGCTGCTTGGACCGGCTCGATCAACCCGATGCTCGCCCAGCACGGCGAGCGCTCGGCGGCCCGGCAGTTCAGCGGGCGCGCGGTGCCGGAAGACTGGGCCTGCCCATTCCAGCGCGGGGCGGCCGCCGCGCCCTGGGATGCCCAGCAGGTCGCCGAGGATCTCTCGTCCGGCGCCTTCGTGGCGTCCCAGATGGACAGCTGAGGAACGGACGATGACGCGATCCGAGCCGTTTCCCCAGAACGAGGATGCCGTGCTGGCCCTGGCGCGCGCCGTGCGCGACACCGGGTACGGCTTCACCACGGTGACCCCCGCCACCCATGCCCACGTCAATGCCCGGCCGCGGAATGCCGAAGCGAAGAGCCTGCGCGACGTGTTCGGCTGGAGCCGGCCGTTCCGGGCCGACCTGCTGCCCGGACCGATCCTTGCCCTGATGCGGGAGGCGGGCGCCGTAGCCGAGGAGGGCGCGCTCCTGCGGCCGGCGATCCGGTTCTCAAGCCTCGACGGCGAGCTGTTCGCCCACTCCTCCTATCCGCCGAGTGCCGCCGACGCGGTGTTCTTCGGGCCCGACACGATGCGCTTCGTCTCCGCTGTGATCGATCATCTCGAGGGCCGGGCCAAACCGGTGCGCCGGGCCGTCGATATCGGCTGCGGCTCGGGGGCGGCCGGGATCTGCGTCGCCAAGCGTGCGCCGGGGGCCGAGGTCGTGCTCGTCGACATCAACCCCGCCGCCATGCGGGCGGCGCGCGTCAACGCCCGGCTCGCCGGGACGGACGGCGTCGAGGTCCGCCGCAGCGACATGCTGCGCGACGTCGAGGGGACATTCGATCTCATCGTGTCGAACCCGCCCTTCATGATCGACACCGCGGAGCGCGCCTACCGGAACGGCGGCGGCCCACTCGGGGCGGGCCTGTCGCTGGCCGTGGTGGAGCAGGCGGTCGAGCGCCTCGCCCCGGGCGGCAGCCTCGTCCTGTTCACCGGCGCGGCGATCGTCGAGGGGCAGGACCCGTTCCGCGAGGCGGTGGCCCAGGCCTGCGACCGCGCCGGACTGGACTGGACCTACCGGGAATTCGACCCAGACGAGTACGGCGAGGAGCTGGCGACCGCGGCCTATGACGACGTCGAGCGACTCGCCCTGATCGTGCTCACGGCGACCCGCCCATGAAAACCGCGTTCCTCCGGGATGCCCTGGCGGGCCTGACGGCCGAGCCGAAGACGCTTCCGGGCAAGTACCTCTGGGACGAGACCGGCTCCGACCTGTTCGACCGGATCTGCCAAACCGCCGACTACTATCCGACCGCGCAGGAGATGGCGCTCCTGCCCCGGGTCGCCTCCGAGGTGGCGCGCGCGGTCGCCCCCGGCACGACCGTCGTCGAGTTCGGCAGCGGCGCGAGCCGAAAGATCCGCACGCTCCTCGACGCGCTGCCCTCCCCGGCGGCCTACGTGGCCATCGACATCTCGGGCGCGTATCTCGAGGCGGCGATCCGGCGGCTCGCGGCGGATTACCCGGCCATTCCGATGATACCGGTCTGCGCCGACTACTCGAAGCCGGTGCAACTGCCGGTCGGCGCGGGGCCCGGCGGAATCCTGGGCTTCTACCCGGGCACCACCGTCGGCAATTTCGATCCGCGCGAGGCCGGCCTGTTCCTGCAGCGCGCGCGTGCCACATTGGGCCCGAGCCTGTTCCTAGTGGGCGCGGACGGCACGACCGATCCCGGGCGCCTGGAGCGCGCTTATGGCGGCGCGGACGGGCTGATGGCCGCCTTCCACCGCAACATCCTGACGCGGCTCAACCGCGAATGCGGCGCCGATTTCGACCTCGACAATTTCCGGCACACGGTCCGGCTGCTGCCTGATCCCTTCCGCGTCGAGGCGCATCTGGTGGCGATCCGGCCGGCCGCCTATCGGCTGGGCGGCCGGACCATCCGCTTCGCCGCCTCGGAGAGCATCCGGACGGACAAATCGCACAAATACGCGGCCGACGCGTTCCAGGCGGTGGCGGCCGGATGTGGCTGGAAGCCGCGCGCGCTCTGGCAGGGGAGGGCGGAACCTTCAACCTGCACCTGCTCGAGGCCGAGACCTGATCGACGGCCTCACCCGGCTTGGTAAGGCACGTGCTTGCCGTCATGCGCCGCAGCCGAGGCAAGGGTCTGCGTCTCCGCCGCGCGCTGCTGATCCCGCCGCGGCGGCGGATAGTCGGTGAGCGGCCGCCAGGGGGCCGCCGGGGCACCCAGACGGAAGCTCCCCGGCCGCAGGAACAGCCAGACGGCGACGGCCATCCACGGAACGACGAAGAAGACGAAGGCGGCGAGCCCCACGGCGACTCTCCAAGGACCGGTGCGAGAGTGGTGATCGTGGTGGAGAACGCGGGATCGGCTGTCGTGGATCCAGGGACGCCGCGCCCTCACTCCGCGCGGCCGCTGGCCTCCTGCTCGGGGGCCGCGTGGCCGGCCGGCAGGACGAGATCGCCCAGCGCCACGCGCACCGCATCGAGGCCGGCGACCCCGTGCATCAGGGCAATCTCCCCGCGCTGCTCGTGTCGGATCGCCTGCGCCATGATCCGCAGGCGCAGGTCGTCCGCCCGGCCCATAGCCTCGTCGGCCATCTCGATCGCGCCGGCATGGTGGAAGGTCATGAGCGCCACGAACCGCGCGTCGAAGTCCGGGCCGCTCATCGCGCGCAGGGCATCGATCTGGCCGGGCTGAAGCATGCCCGGCATGGAATCGTGCTCGGCCGGCGCGCAGATCTGCGACGCGTCGCCGAACCAGCTCCGCCACCACTGATCGAAGACCTCGTTCTCGCCGATCTGCGCGGCGGCGATCAGGTGGGCGACGGCCCGGAGATCCCCGTCCTGCGCGCGCGCCGCGCCGAGCTTCGCGAGTTCGATTCCCTGGATGTGGTGGGCCATCATGCGTCGCATGTAGCCCTGGTCGTAGGCCGCGTCGTGCCCGGTCCAGGGCAGTTCACGGCCCTGCCAGCCGAGGAAGGCCAGCGCTCCGACGGCAGCCATGCCGAGGACGGCGCAGCCGCTCCAGCCGGCCGCGAACCGGCGATGGGGCGAGGGGCGCCGCCCCGCCACCGCGTCCCGCAGGTACGGGAATAGCGGGTAGAGCGAGGCCGAGGTGAGGTGGACCAGGAAGCCGATCCAGTAGGGCTGCTCCAGCGGGAAGATCGGCTGCCAGAACGGCAGGAGCGGCACCAGGAGCAGCCACTCCGTCGCGGAGGTGAAGAGCGCCCAGAACGGCGCGACGAGCAGGATCGTCCAGGAGCCGAGGCGGGCCGTCCACCGCCCGAACAGGCCGAAGAACACCACCGCCCAGGAGAAGTCCGCCCATTGGTGGAAGAGAATGCCGGTCAGGATGACCGGCCAGGACGGCTCCACCTGCAGGGCCGGATCGCGCAGCGGGATCGCGGCGACCACCATCCAGTCGACGACGGCGTCGCGGCCGATGCGGGCAGCCGTGAGCTGGCTGACGAGGGTGGAGAACGTGCTGCTGAACAGGCCGAGCAAGGCTGCGGCGCGCCAGTTGATTCCGGTCTCGCTCGACCAGAAGCGCCTCACGGTCCCGCTCACACGCTGCCCCGCTTCGTGATCGGGATCGCCATAGGGGGCCTGGACCGACCCGGCGACAGCCTATGTTGGAGATTGTCCCGCCGCGCACACCCGCCGGGGATCGGCGGCCAGCTTCGGACACAGAATGACCGGGCTGGAGCCCGGCCGGGCCGGGTCCTACAAGAGGCTGCCGTCGCACCACGGGGCGCGACCCGATCCGTCCTGCTGAGGGTAAAGTGGTGGCTGATCTCTCCGGAAAGACCGTTCTCGTCACGGCGGCGGCGCAGGGGATCGGGCGCGCGTGCGCGCTCGCCTTCGCCCGGGCCGGGGCGCGGGTCCACGCGACCGACATCAATGCGGCCGCCCTCGGCGAACTCCGCGCCGACACGCTCAGCACCGCGGTTCTCGACGTGCTGGACGATGGCGCCGTCGCCGCGCTGGTCGAGCGGATCGGCCCCGTCGACGTGCTGTTCAACTGCGCCGGCGTGGTCCATGGCGGCACCATCCTGGAAATGCGCGCGGCCGATCTCGACTTCGCCATCGACCTCAATGTCAAGGCGATGATCCGCACGATCCGGGCCGTGCTCCCCGGCATGCTGGAACGCCGCGACGGCGCCATCATCAACATGGCCTCCGTCGCCTCCTCGGTGAAGGGCGTGCCGAACCGCTTCGCCTACGGGCTCACCAAGGCGGCGGTGATCGGCCTGACCAAGTCGGTCGCCGCCGATTATGTCGGCCAGAACATCCGCTGCAACGCGATCTGCCCCGGCACGGTCGAGAGCCCGTCGCTGCAGGAGCGCATCCGGGCGCAGGGGGATTACGAGCAGACCCGCGCCGCCTTCATCGCCCGCCAGCCGATCGGGCGGCTCGGCACGCCGGACGAGATCGCCGATCTCGCCGTCTACCTGGCGGGCGCGACCTACACGACCGGCCAGGCCGTCGTCATCGACGGCGGCTGGACGATCTGACCGCGGAGCCGCTCCTCAGAACCGGGCGACGAGCCCGACGCCGCCGATCATCAGGGCACCGCCGAGGATGCGCCACGGGCTCGCCGGGTGCTCCCTGAAGCCGACCAGGCCGAAATGGTCGAGCAGGATCGAGGTGACCACGCCGGCCGTGACGATCAGCCCGAGGAAGGTGGCGGCTCCGATCTCCTTGGAGATGGTGAGCTGCGCCAGCGTCAGGCCGGCGCTCATCAGGCCACCGAGCCACGCCCACCAGGGGACCTGCGCGAGCCAGTCCGCCCCCGGCAATCCGAACTGTCCCGTCACCACCATGGCTATGATGATCGTGGCGATGCTGACGAGGAGGCTCACCACCCCGGCCAGGAGCGGCCGCGCGAAGGACTTGGCGAGACCCGCGTTCTGGCCGGGCTCGATCGCGCTGGCGATGCCGGCCAAGAGGGCGATGCCGTAGAGGTACCACATGGATTGTCCGGGTTGTCCCGGAGCGGGGAGGGGTGGTCGCATCGGGCGGACACGGCCGCGATGGTCTGCTGCGAAACCCACCTTCGCCCCGGATGACTGTATCACGTCGGCGCGATGCGGCCGGGACAGATCGACCCAGGCCGCAGCCTGCCGGGTTGGCTGACGTTTCCGGCAGCCGGGGCGGGAAAGGTTTGGCCCCTCGCGCGGTTTGCAAGCGGCAGCCAGAGTTGATGATGGACGCCCAAACCCCGACGATCAGGACGACGGGGCGGGACCGTCATGCGGAGCTGACGCTGCGCGGCGTCGCGCTCGGTGCGGCCATCACGGTCGTCTTCATGGCCGCCAACCTCTACATGGGGTTGAAGACCGGGATGACGTTCTCGTCCTCGATCCCGGCCGCCATGATCTCGATGGGCGCGTTCCGGCTGATGGGCGGCGCCGGAATCCTCGAGAACAACATCGTGCAGACGCAGGCTTCGGCCGCCGGGACGCTCTGCAACGTCATCCTGGCCCTGCCCGGCCTCGTGCTCGTCGGGCACTGGCACGGCTTCCCGTTCTGGCAGACCACGGCCGTCTGCATGCTGGGCGGCCTGCTCGGCGTCGCCTTCTCGATTCCCCTGCGCCGGGCCCTTGTCGCGGGGAGCGACCTTCCATACCCGGAGGGCGTGGCCGCCGCCGAGGTGCTCAGGACCGGCCACGAGGAGGAGGGCGGCCACGGCCTGCGCGACCTCCTCGGGGCCGCCGCGGCGGCCGGGACGATCGGGTTCGCCACCAGCGGGCTGAAGATCCTGGGCGACGGACTGAACGGTGCGGTCAGTCTCGGCGGCGCCGCGTTCCGGACCGGGACCGGCTTCTCGCTGGCGCTGGTCGGCGTCGGCTACCTCGTGGGCATCGGCGCCTGCCTGGCGCTCCTCACCGGTGTGGTGATCGCCTGGGGGATCGCGGTACCCGTGCTCACCCTGCTGTCGCCCGACCATGCCAAATCCGCCGGGGAGGCCGCCGAGGCAGTCTGGTCCGGGCAGGTCCGCCTCATCGGCGCCGGCATCATCGCGGTGGGCGGCGTGTGGACCGTGGGGTCGCTGGCGCGCCCGATCCTGGCGAGCATCCGCTCCGCCCTGTCGGGCAGCGGCGGGCTCGGCAAGGATCACCCGCGCGAGGAACGCGACCTGCCGATCACCTGGGTGGCCGCCGCGACGCTGACGCTCGCCGTGCCGCTGGCGATCCTGTTCGGGTTCTTCGCGCAGCCGGCCGATCTCGGCGGCCTGATGATCGTGCTGGCGGTGGCCGCGACCCTGTTCACGGTGCTGTTCGGCTTCCTGATGGCGGCCGCCTGCGGCTACCTCGCGGGGCTGCTCGGCTCCTCGTCGAGCCCCATCTCGGGGATCGGCATCCTGACCACGATGGCGACCGCACTGCTCCTTCCCCTGCTGCTCGGGCATTCCGCCGGCCCGGAGGGCGACCGGTTCGTCACCGGCATGGCCCTGCTGCTCACCGCCGTCATCATCACGACGTCCTCGATCGCCAACGACAACCTGCAGGATCTGAAGACCGGGCAGGTCGTCGGCGCCACGCCCTGGCACCAGCAGGTGGCCCTCATCCTCGGCGTGCTCGTCGGCGCCGTGGTGATCGCGCCGCTCCTGTCGCTGCTCTACGAGGCCTACGGGTTCGTGGGCGCGCCGTCGCACGACGGCCAGAATCCGGGAAGCGCCATGCCGGCGCCCCAGGCCGCCCTGATGACGCAGATCGCGAGCGGCATCACCCACGGCGAACTGCCCTGGACGATGGTGCTGATCGGCGCCGGGCTCGGCGTGGTTCTGGTGGCCGCGGAGACGTGGCTGAAGCGGCGCAATCTCACCTTCCCGGCGCTCACGGTCGGGATCGGCATGTACCTGCCGCTCTCCGTGGAGATGACCATCGCCATCGGCGGCGTGCTCGGCTGGATCGCCGAGCGCCGGCTGCGCGGCCGGCTCCGCGGCGGGACGGGCGACAAGAAAGCCGACAAGGCGGTGGGCGCCGCGCGCCGCCGCGGCGTCCTCCTGGCGTCGGGCTTCCTGGTCGGGGAGAGCTGCGTCGGCGTCCTGCTCGCCGGGACCGATCTCCTGGCCGGGCACAGTTCGGCCCTCGCCATCGCGGGCGAGGGGTTCGCACCCTACGCCACCGGGCTTGGCCTCGCGGTCTTCCTGGGCGGCCTCGCCATTTACCTGCGGATGGTCTCGACGGACCAGAGTGCGCCGCGGGCCCGGCCTGCCGCCTGATGCAACATGCGTTGGTGCCGGCTCGGCCGGAATGAACGATCCTGCTCCGCGCCGTAGGACCGTCCGGATGCCGCAGCCGGGAGATCGGAATGGGAGCGGTTGAGACCCGGGACCGCGTCTTTCCCTTGGGCGCCGGCATCCTGTTCGGGCTCGGTCTGGGAGGGTTCTTCGACGGGATCGTGCTGCACCAGGTTCTGCAATGGCACCACATGGTGAGCAGCCGGTACCCGATCGACTCGATCCCGAACCTCGAGTTGAACACCCTGTGGGACGGCATCTTCCACAGCACAACCTACGTTTTCGTCGTCCTGGGGCTGTTCCTCCTCTGGCGTACCGCGCACCGGTCGCATCTCCACTGGTCCAACAAGCTGCTGACCGGGTCGCTCCTGATCGGCTGGGGCGTGTTCAACTTGGTCGAGGGTGTGATCGACCACGAGGTCCTCGGCGTGCACCACGTCAACGAGCTGATGCCGCGGGCGCAGTGGCTCTACTGGGATCTCGGCTTCCTGCTCTGGGGTGGCGCCATGCTGGCCGCGGGCCTGGGTCTCGTGCAGGTCGGCCAGACGGAGCAGGATGCGGCCCGCCGGGCGGGAGCACGCAGGTGAGGCCCGGAAAGGCCGATCTCGGCCTCCGGCCGGCCCTCCCGTGGCTCGCCCTGCTGGCGGGCCTGATCCTCGCCACCCTGCCGGCCTGGCGGCCGCTGATCTTCGGAACCGCGCTGACCCTCGACGATCTCCTGACCCTGCGCTGCAGGGGTGGTGACCGCCGCCCCGGGGCAGGCTCTCCCGCGAGGCGGGCTCCGCGTTCACATCTCTGGCTCGTCCTCGCCGAGGAGCGTCCGGATGAAGCAGCGGGTGCGCAGGTCAGCCGGCCGGACGAACAGGTCGGCGGGCGAGCCCTGCTCGATGACCGTCCCGCCCTCCAGGAAGACCACCGTGTCGGCGACGCGCCGGGCGAGGCGCAGGTCGTGCGTCGCCATCAGCATGGTCGTGCCTTCACCTGCGAGACCGGCCAGCACGTCGACCACCTCGGCGGCGACTCCCGGGTCGAGAGCCGAGGTGGGCTCGTCGCAGAGCGGCAGGCGCGGGGAGGGCGCCAAGGCCCGCGCGATCGCCACCCGCTGCTGCTGGCCGCCCGACAGGTTGGCCGGCCAGGCCTCCGCTTTGTGGGCGAGGCCGACGCGCTCCAGAAGCGCCATCGCCCGTTCCCGCGCCTTCGGCGGCGGCCACTTGCCGACGGTGACGAGGCCCTCCGTGACGTTCTCGATCACGGTGCGATGGGGAAAGAGCTGGAAATTCTGGAACACCATGCCGGTCTGGCGCCGCACCGCGAGCACGTCCCGTCGCGATGGCGGGGCGCCGGGCCGGAAAACGAGGCGGACATCGCCGAGGGTCAGGGTCCCGGCCTGCGGGACCTCCAGCAGATTCACGCAGCGCAGCAGGGTCGACTTGCCCGAGCCCGACGGGCCGATCAGCGCCGTCACCCGTCCCTCCGGAACGTCGAGGTCGACGCCCCGCAGGACCGGGGTACCGCCGAAGCCTTTCTCGATGGCCGACAGGGCGATCACGCGCGCGCCTCCAGGTAGCCGCCGTAGCGCCCGAGGCGCCGTTCCAGGAGTGTCTGCAGCCAGGACAGGAGCGTGCACAGGACGAGGTAGATGAGCGCGGCCTCGCTGTAGAGGATCAGCGGTTCGTAGCTGACGGCGACGATGCGCTGGGCCGCCTGGAACAGCTCGGGCACGGTGATCGCCGCGGCCAGCGAGGTGTCCTTGACGAGGGCGATGAAGGAATTCGCCAGCGGCGGCACCGCCACTCGGGCCGCCTGAGGCAGGATCGTGCGGCGCATCGCTTGGGTCGGGGTCATGCCGGTCGCGTAGGCCGCCTCCCACTGGCCTTTCGGGATGGAGGCGATGGCGGCGCGCACGAGCTCGGACGTGTAGGCGCCGACATTGAGGGTGAACCCGATCACCGCGGCCGGAAAGGCGTCGATCAGGATCCCGGCGCTCGGCAGGCCGTAGAAGATCACGAAGAGCTGGACGAGGAGCGGGGTTCCTCAGCGATATGGTTCCGGGGCGTTCCCAGCGGTTCCACAAAGGTCTGAAAATGCATGGCTTTTTTCAGGCCGGAGTCCCCAGCGGACCCCTGGCGTTCCCCAAAATCCGCGTTTACGGTGTGGGTAGGAGCGCGGGTGCAGATCCTATGCAAGGTAAGCTCACAGCCCTCGGCGTGGCTCGGTTGAAGACGCCGGGCATGTACGGCGACGGGCACGGTCTCTGGCTTCAGGTCACCGGCAATGGCGGCAAGAGCTGGATATTCCGCTTCAAGATCGCCGGCAGGGCCCGGGAGATGGGGCTCGGCTCTGCGCACACATTTAGCCTAGCTGAGGCGCGGGAGCGCGCTCGTGAGTGCCGCAAGCTAACCGCAGACGGCATCGACCCCATCGAGGTCCGCAAGGAAAAGCGCCAGGAGGCGGCGCTGGAGGCCGCGAAGGCGATCACCTTCCGAGCGTGCGCCGAGGCCTACATCGAGTCCCACAAGGCTGGCTGGCGCAATGCCACCCATGCTGCACAATGGCCGGCATCATTCGAAAACCACGTCTACCCTTTGCTCGGCGATCTGCCGGTGCAAGCGGTGGATACCGGCCTCGTGATGAAGGTGTTGGAGCAGATCTGGACGACGCGGCCCGAGACGGCAACGCGGGTGAGGGCGCGGATCGAGTCTGTTCTGGATTGGGCAACGACCCGCGGCTACCGGCGCGGTGAGAACCCCGCACGCTGGCGTGGCCACCTCGCCAACCTGCTGCCGAAGCGATCCAAGGTGAAGAAGGTCAAGCACCACGCGGCGATGCCCTTCGCCCAGGTGCCCGCCTTCATGGCCGATCTCCGCAATCAGGATGCGGTCGAGGCGCGAGCGCTGGAGTTCACGATCCTGACGGCGGTCCGCTCCGGTGAGGCGACGGGCGCTCTCTGGTCTGAGATCGATATGGAAGCCGGGATCTGGACCGTGCCGGCCGAGCGGATGAAGGCCGGGGCCGAACACCGGGTGCCTTTGTCGGCGCCGGCTCTGGCGCTCCTGAAGCAGATGCGGGGCCTCGACGATACGTTCGTCTTCGTGGGTAGCCGGAGCAAGAGGCGCCTAAGCGACAAGGTCTTGCGCAACATGCTTGTGAAGGTCGCTCGCGCTAACATGACTGTTCACGGGTTCCGATCCTCGTTCCGCGACTGGGCCGGCGAGTGCACCTCGTTTCCGCGCGACTTGGCTGAGATGGCGCTGGCGCACACCGTGGGTGACGCGACCGAGCGGGCCTACCGGCGTTCCGACCTATTCGAGAAGCGGCGCGACCTGATGGACGCTTGGGCTCAGCATTGTGTCGAGGTTCGCCCGTGAGCGATGGCAAGGATCGATCTGAGTTCGATGCACTCGAAGTCGCGACTGCGACCGGCGATTTCTATCGGGCATATAAGACGGCACTCACCGGCATGCTCGACGACATCAGGAATGTCGGCGCCGACGCGCTTGCTGCGAATAAGCTCAATCATTCTGACAGCGCTTCGCTCAACCTCGGTCTTGCTATCGTAGAAGGGGAGCAGCGCGATCTCCTGCAACTGCTGTCGAAGATTATTGATGAAAGCGAGCCGTCCTTCTTTGAGGAAGCGACGGTCGCTGCAATCACCAATCTCATCAAAGGCGTTTTTTTGGTCGCAAAGCATGGCGGCTTCACGGACAGCGCCCGTGATCTTGCTCAGAAGGCGCAGGCGAAGCACGCCCGCGACGCTAAGGCGGATGCTCTGAAGGAGACCCAGGCGGCGCAGAACGAAATGGTTCGCCGCCATGCGGCAGCCATCGGAGCCGACCTGAGTCGTCCCGCCAAGACAGCCGAAGCTATCCAAGCTGCGATCAACGCAGAACTGGCTGAGAAACAGGAAGGCCCGGTAACTCCCAAGACCATTTACAGATGGATCCGGCGACTTGAGGGGAGTTAGTTCGGACATCTCTTCAAGCGTGTCCGGACAGGCTTGAAGTGCTGTCCTAAGTGGCCGCTCGACAATCGGCGGTCCCTGCAACAAGTCTGTAGTCATCCCCGGGGACTTCGGGGCACCGACTAAGGAAAGCAGCCATGAACGCAGTTGTTCAGGGTGCCGCAGGAGATCTGCGCGCGCCAACGGGGAAGCTTTTGCATCGTCGCCTCGACGCTCAGCACACCCTCAGCGTCAGCAACACCACGTTCCACCGACTGGTCGAGCAGGGAAAGCTGAAGGTCGTGCACATCGGCCGGTCGAGCTTCGTCACGGACGAGAGCCTCCGCGCCTACGTGGCGTCTCTGGTGCAGGAGGCCGCCTGACCAATGGCCAGACAGAGTGAAGCCCGCGCGGCGGTGGCACGCCGGCGGGCCTCGGAATGTCTTTCTCGGCAGAACGACATTCCTGAGATAGCGCAGATCAGCCTTCCCGTCCACAAAATCGCGCATCGCCTGCGGTGCTCGATCCCTGTCGCGCAGCTCTACTTCGAGCTGAGCGGCCTCGGCTCGAGGGAGGCGCTGCGATGATCTCGCGCATCCTCCAGCACGATGACTTCCTCTGGGCGCTGGATCACAGCCGGCGCCGCTACCGGGTGCGCCCGACGCGGCTCGGCGACCAGTTCGGCAATCCCAAGCCGGCCTATCCCGGCCTCGTCACCGTGGTGAGCATGAACGGCATCCACCGTGTCGTGATGGCGGAACGCTGCGGCCTCTTCCCGGACGAATGGGAGGATACCGACCGGTACGCCTCCGCCCGGCTCAATGCGATCAGCATGGGCCGCCGCGCCCGCCAGCGTGGAGGTATCCGATGACAGGGCAGCCCCACTACTACGGCACCGCCGAGCCCCTGCGCGACTTCGTGGCGGACTGCCTCGCGCAGGTGAACTTCTACTCCGGCATGGCGGTCGACTACGCCACCGCGCAGGACGATGCCGGGTTGGACTACTCCATCAGGCGCACCGTCGCCGCGCTCAGGCACGGCGTGGCCGTCCTCAAGATGCTGAAAGAGAAGAACGCCGCCGACCTGCAGGCGCGGCAGGTGGCTCAGGCCGAACGCGAGGGCGCCGATGCGGCGCTCAGATTGTGAGGCCGCGATGGATAAGCGCAACGCCTTCGATCAGATGGAAGATGATTTGGGACCCGAGGCGTCCGGTTACTCTCAGGAGGACGAGCGCTGGGAGCCGGATTACGATCCGTCGCCGAGAGCAGAGGCCGCCGGGCGCAAGCGGATCCGCGCCACGCCCTACGTCTACCGTGACCCGACCACGATCCCGCCGCGTGAGTGGGTCTATGGCCGACATTTGATCCGCCGGTTCCTCAGCACGACGGTCGCGCCCGGCGCGGTCGGCAAGTCCAGCCTCGTGCTGGTCGAGGCCATCGCCATGGTGACCGGCAGGCCCCTGCTCGGCGTGCCCGTGCCGAAGCGGCTCCGGGTTTGGTATTGGAACGGTGAGGATCCCCTCGAAGAGATCGAGCGCCGGGTCGCCGCGATCTGCCTTCACTATGGGATCGACGGGCGCGAATTAGAGCACGGTCTCTTTCTCGACTCTGGGCGCACCAGCAGCATCGTCATCGCGAGCCGCACCAAAGAGGGCGCCCGCGTCGCGGAGCCCGTTGTTGAGTCGCTAATCGACACGATCCGTGAGAATGAGATCGACGTGCTGGTTGTCGACCCATTCGTGAGCACCCATGGGTTGACGGAGAACAGCAACGACGAAATCGACCTCGTGGCCAAGACCTGGAACCGCGTCGCAGACGGCGGCAACGCGGCCGTCGAGTTGGTCCACCACGTCAGGAAGCGCCAGGACGGCGAGTTTACGGTTGAGGACGGTCGCGGCGCCGTCGCCCTCCTCGCCGCCGCCCGCTCGGCCCGCGTGCTCAACCCCATGACGAAGGATGAGGCCGAACGGGCCGGCGTGGCTTCCCATCGAGGTTACTTCCGGGTGGACAACGGCAAGGCGAACTTGGCGCCTCCGCCTGACCGCTCTGAGTGGTTTCACCTGGCGCCGGTATCCTCGGCAACGGCCCGGCCGGCTTGCTCGATGCCAGCGATCACGTCGCCGTCGTCGAGCCGTGGGAATGGCCGGACGCCTTCGCGGGCATCGAGGTGAGCGATCTGACGGCCGCACAGGCCGAAGTCATGGCCGGCGGCCCGTGGCGGCAGAGCCCGCAGTCACCGCAGTGGATCGGCCGTCCCATCGCCAAGGCCCTGCGCCTGGATCCGGACAGCAAGGCCGACCGGCAGCGGATCGGGCGCTTGCTCAAGACCTGGATCGCCAACGGCATGTTTGTGACGGTCGAGGGCCAGGACGAAGCTCGCAGGACTCGTACCTTCGTCGAGGTCGGCACCCTCGCGTGCTCCACCTCGGACGACGCCTGAAATGGCCTGGATCTGCTCCACCACCACTGCTCACCCCTATAAGGGGGTGGAGCAAGTGGAGCAGTGGAGCAAAGATCCTCAAGCGCTCCACTGCTCCACCTTGCTACACTCCACTTTTTCAAGTGGAGCGGATCGGATGCGGACGAGGCCGGTTAGCCAGCCGATAGCCGCGGCATAGCCAACTTGCAGACGGTACGGTGACAGGGGACGGCTAGACGGGTTCTACGAGGGTCAGACGAACGTGGCCGCTGTAGAGATCGCGTCGGGATAGGGTTCGAGAGACGGCGGCGCACGCGAGCCGCACCCGTCTAAAAATCTGACGCAGGCAGCGCGTCTCCCCGAAACCCCTAGCGGCGGATGGGTCTTCCGCCGACTTCGCCGAATTAGGCAACGATGTCAGTGGCTTGAGATTGAGGCTCGGCAGCTACCCACACCGCGTCCCACATTCAGGGCCGTTTCTAGCCGGATTTGGCCCACAAACGGGGACGCACGCGCCAAGCGGCAGCTGCGTCATCACCAAGGGCAACATCCGGGGCTGATGGCCCCTAGGATCGCATTAGCGGGCCGCTGAGGCCGATCAGCCGGCCTCCGACCCTTTCACCGCCGTATCGGTCTCAGCCTGTGCTGCGGCCTCCAGCTGGCTGCCGGTCACAAGTTTACCGGCGTGACTGACGGTGCTTACCTTCCAGCCCTGTCGAACGAGGCGATTGTGCTGCTCGAAGGCAACCCACGCCGAGGCACAAGGTAGCTTCTTGGTTTCGCGACCACGCATCGCATGAAGCGTATAGGCGTGCTTCACGTCCATCTCCCGTGGGGTGTCGGCCCCATGCAAGCGACGAACTTCAGGATAGGGTGCTGCACTGGCAGGCACAGTTCAGGTCACCACACCTCTTCGTGAACGAGCGTACCGCTCTGATCGAAGGTGCCCCGCCAGCCTCTATTGAGCAGGCGGACGGTCACACGGGTGAATTCCGGGTTCTCATCGCTGCCGGCTTTGATCCGAGCCTCGACGCACCCGTCCCGTTCCAAGCGCTTGAGGTCGTCAGCGCTGACTCCGAGCCGAGCGGCCAACTCGCGGGGATCGACAACCCAGTCGCCTTGGTGACCGAAGGTGAGCCGCATGGAGTGGCCCTCAATCAACTCGGCAGCAGATGCGAGGCTGAGCCTGATCATAGCACATGCCGCCGACATTCCCCTCACTGTCGGGGCTCAAATCGGCAGCGCGCGTCGAAGGCCGTATAGCTGAAATAGAACGGCAGCGAACGGCAGGGAACTTCCACGGACTATACTACCAAATATTCGACAAACTGCCTTGGCAGCCCTATATTGAGCAGCTCACAGTCGAGCGTTCGAATGTCGTTCCAAGCTCAACCTGCCAGTACTCGTTCTCCCAAGCAGCGCTCGGCGCTCGCCAACGGTAGCCGGCCGTTCCTCGTGACCGTACCGGGCAGCACCGAGGCGGCGCGGCACTACAAGTCCGTGCTGGACGAGGTTGAGGCCGAGCGGGGCGGGCGGGCAGCCATGTCGGTCACGCAGCGCGAAGCGGCCCGTGCCTACGCCGGGCTGGCGGTGGAGCTGGCCAAACTGCACGCTGCCATGGCGGCTGGCCAGAACGTCGACCTGGAAGCCCTAGGCCAGATCGGGGACCGGATGGACCGTCAGGCCCGCCGCATGGGCCCTCCGAAGGCTCCGGAGCGCCTTGGCGTCCGTGAACGCTATGCGAGGCGCCCGGCATGAACCCGGCCTGCCGCCCCCTCTGCACGATGCGTGAGGCCCTGGCCGATCCCGCCATCTTCGCGGAGATCCTGCCGGGTGCGACCTGGGCGGCTTGGCGCGCCATCCTGATCGCCTCCCGCGGCGAGGCGCTGACCGACGATGAGCGGGCGATCTTCACCGCCCTGACCGGCCGTGAGCGCGAGCCTGAGCGCCCTGTTGACGAGTTGTGGGGCATCGTGGGCCGCCGCGGCGGCAAGTCCCGCGCCTTCTCCGTGCTGGGCGCCTACCTCGCCGGCTTGGTGGACTACGGTGCCGTTCAGGCTCCGGGCGAGCGGATCAAGCTCCCGATCATGGCCTCGACCACCGTCCAAGCCGCCAAGATCTTCTCGTACATGCTCGGCGTGTTCGAGCACTCGGCCGAGATGCGGGACATGGTGGACGGGGAGCCGACCGCCGACACGATCCGGCTGATGTCCGGCGTCGACATCGAGGTCCGGCCGGCGAACTACAAGACGATCCGCGGCGAGACCCTGGCGGGGTGCTTGGCCGACGAGGTGGCGTTCTGGCACCTGGAGAACAGCGCCAACCCTGACACGCTGATCTTGGACGCGGTTAGGCCTGGACTGGCCACCACAGGCGGCCCGCTCTGTGTCCTGTCCTCGCCCTACGCTCGCAAGGGCGAGCTGTACCGCACCCACCAGCGGGATTTCGGGCCGAACGGCGATCCGGCCGTGCTGGTGCTGCGGGCGCCCTCGCAGACCATGAACCCGAGCCTGGACCCGGCCGTGGTGAAGCGGGCCTACACCCGCGACCCGGCCGCGGCCTCGGCCGAGTACGGCGCCGAGTTCCGCAAGGACGTGGAGGCCTTCATCAGCTTGGAGGCCGTGCAGGCGTGCATGGACGTGGGAGTCCGCGAGCGCCCGCCCGTCCAGGGCACCCGCTACGTCGCCTTCGTGGATCCGGCCGGCGGCGGCGCCGACAGCATGACGTTGGGCATCGCGCACCGCGAGCGCGACCTGATCTTCCTCGATGCCGTTCGGGAGGAGGCGGTCGGCACCTCGCCAGCCGTGGTGGTGGAGCGCTTTGCCGAGACCTTGAAGGCCTACGGCGTCACGAAGGTCTCAGGCGACCGGTACGCGGGCGAGTGGCCGCGCGAGCAGTTCGCCAAGCACGGCATCACCTACGTCACGTCCGAGAAGTCCAAGACCGAGATCTATGCGGCTTTCCTGCCGGTCCTGAACTCGGAGCGCGCCCGCCTGATCGAGGCGCCGAAGCTTGAGGCGCAGATCGTCTCGCTAGAGCGGCGCACCACGCGCGGCACGGGCCGGGACATCATCGACCATCCGCAGGTGAAGGGCGCCCACGACGACGTGGCGAACGCGGCGGCCGGCGCCATCGTCCACGTCGAGACGGCCGCCAAGCCGCTCATCATCACGGCCGAGGCTCTGGCGTGGTCCAGGCTCCCTGGCTCACGCACCAACCGACGCTTCGGCACGGTCTGAACCACTTCGAGGACACCGACATGTCAGGACCGGTCTACAGCCCGATCTTCACCCCGCAGAACCAGCCGCAAGCTGTCGTGCCCTACGACGTGTCGGGCAATCCGCTAGACGGCCCGTTCACGAGCGCGGTGACGCTCACGCCTGGAACGCCGGTGGCGCCTGGGCGCGGCGTCTTCATCACAGGGGCCGGCACGGTGAAGCTGAAGCTCTCGGGCGGCGGCTTCGTCGCGATGTCGGATCAGACGGTAGGTGCTCCCGGCACACTGATCAGCGGCCTAGCGGTCGTGGACGCCGACATCTCGCAGGCGCCCGGCGTCGTCGTGCAGATCCTGTACTGACGGGCCGCCACCATGCCGATCACCTCCAAGGTCAAGGTGAAGCCCGGCAAGCTCGACCCGTTCGCGCAGTCGGTGCTGCGGGAACTGCGCAAGCGCGTCGCCATCGGCATCCCTGGCGACAGCATGCACCCGGCCGAGGCCGGCGAGAAGCCGATCAGCAACGCCACCATCGGCTACCTGAGCGAGTTCGGCGCTCCGGATCAGCACATCCCGCAGCGGCCGCACCTCGTGCCGGGCGTCGAGAGCATCCGGGAGCAGGCTGCCGCGCGGCTGAAGAAGGCGGCCGAGGCGGCGTTCCTCGGCGACCTGGAGGCTCCGGAGAAGGCCCTGCACGCCATCGGGCTCCTCGGCGTCGCTGCGGTCCAGCGGGAGATCACGGACGGCACGTTCGCGCCCCTGTCCGAGCGGACGCTGGAAGCGCGTCGCGCACGGGGCCGGACGGGTGAGAAGCCCCTTATCGACACCGGACAATATCGCCGGGCGATCCAGTACGTGATCTTGCGCCGGAATATTCGAGAGTGAGGGACTGACAATGGCTTATCGCGTCTGCCTCTACTCGGCACAATCCCTGATTATTGACGGCCGTCCTTGTCGCCGCTGGTCTGCTGCTTCCTACACGGGCGTAGCGAACGATCAGCGCTTCTTCATGATCGTCCAGCCGGTCGACAACCAAGCTCCGGCCTGGGCGCCAGCCTCGCAGGTCACTGGCAACTCCGCCGATGGCGGCGTGATCGAACTGTACCCCGCGACCGAGAAGCCGTCCGACGTGCCGGCCGTGAACTTCGTCCCGTGGACCCCGCCGAGCAGCTGAAGGAGAGAAGTCAATGTCCGAACGTCCCATGAGGTTTTGCGCCAGCATGTCGAAATGCGCGAGCGCCTACAGCGTTGGCGAGCCCGGCACCGTGAAGATCGCCGCTGACCGCGCGCCTGTTGAGGAAGGCAAGATCAACGAGATCCTGGCATTTCTGTCCGGCAAGCTGTCGGACGCCGACTTCACCACGGTCACCGACATGCTCGATGATGTCGTGGACGCGGCCGAGGATTTGAACCCGACGAAATCCATGGCCAAGGACGCGTTCCCGGCCTCGACGCGCCGCGCCATCCGTCGCGGACGCCGTGATGCCGTTCTCGGCTACGATGCCCGCCCGGCGAGGCTCACCGCAGTGATGGCGGCCGACGAAGCCGCAGTGAAAGCCGCTCTCCCGCATCACGGCCGCATCGGCAACGGTGGTTCGGTCGGCTACGCGGCGCCGATGCCGCCCAAGCCGTCGCGCCCGATGACGGCGGCCGAGAAGGCCGAAGCCTCGAAGGCGTTCCCGAACATGTTCAAGGGGGCCTGACCGGCATGGCGAAGGCATCTCTCACCCTGATCCCGCCCGCCCGCACGCCCGAGCGTCAGCGGCTGGCAGACGCCATCGTGGAGCGCGACCGCCGGGCCGCGCTGGTCGAGGCTAAGCGCGCCGAGATCAAGGAACTTGAAGAACGACGCTGGTCGATCTGGTCGCGGCGTGACGAGCTGGAAGACACGGTTCGTCGCCTTGGGGCGGGTCACAGCGAGGCTGCGCGCCGCGATGCGCTGATGCGAGGAGAACGTCTCGAAAATCGGGACGACGCAGAGGTTGCGCGCGCCGAACTGGCCGAAGTGAACGCCGAACTCGTACGGTCTCAGAAGGCGGAAGCCGAGCTGCTGAACGACATTCAGTTGCTCGAAACCCCTTGCTTCATCGCGAGGATGGAGGTCGAGGAAGCCATTACGGCGGTCATGCAGGCCGATCCGGTGCGCGCTGCCCTGATTGACGAGCTTCTGCGCCTTCAGCCGCGGGTGACGATGCTGCGGCGGGCCGCGAACGCGGCCTTCGGCTTGTCCGACCCTGGCGCGGGCTACTCGCCGAGCAGCACCAACGCCGCGCCGTGCCCTTGGGAGGCGGCAAAAGCCCGGCTGGCCTCCGATCCGGATGCCCGGCTCCCCATGCCGGAGGACGTGTTCGCCGAGCCGCCCCCGCGTTCGGCAGCCTGATGCCGCGTAGCCCTGGCGCTCGAATGCGAGCGAGCCGCCGGGTGCGCGGTCAGTGCGGGTTCTGCATGCCCGCACGGCGCCAAGCCGCTGAGTGGCGCCAGTAACCAGCGGCAGGCGGCCCGAGCTTCCTATGGCTCGACGAACCGCCCTGACACAGCCCCCGGCGCATTCGGTGCCGGGGGCGCCTCGGAAAACCTGAGGGCCACTCAGGTTTGCGATGGATCGTCTCTGCGAGACCGCGATGACACAGCAGTACCTTCGCGCCTGCAAGGCCACCGTGAACGGCGTCACGGTTGATGGCGAGAGCTTCAAGATCCGGTTTGACACCCACCAAGCGCTTGCGGGCACGCCTCACCACATCAACCTCTACATCTACAACCTCGCACCGAGCACCATCGCGCAGATGCGTAAGGAGAAGGGCAAGGTTGAGGTCTACGCCGGGTACATCGAGAACCCCGGTTTGATCTTCCAAGGCGAAGCCATCCAGATCCGCAACGGGCGCGAGAGCATCACGAACACCTACGTCCATGTGCTGGCTACGAGCAGCGAGAACGGGCGGAACTACGCTACCGTGAACAAGGCGTTGGCGGCAGGGCACACCTTCAAGGATCGGGTCGACCTCGCCACGCAGTCGCTCGCCGAGTACGGCGTGACGGTCGGCTTCATCGACGACCTGGGCTCCCGCAAGTTCCCCCGCAACTTCGTGTTCTCAGGGATGACGCACGACCTGTTGCGGGAGACGTGCGAGGCTGTGGGCGCCACGTGGCACATCCAGGGCAACCGGTTCTACCTGCTGAAGCGGGACACGACGCTGCCAGGCAGCGTGGTGGTGCTGAACAGCGATACCGGCATGGTCGGATTGCCCGAGCAGACCTTGGATGGCGTGATCGTGCGCTGCCTGCTTAACCCTCGGATCTATCCAGGCACGAAGCTTCAGATCAACGAGAGCAGCATCCAACGCGCAGCCTTCAGCCCCTCGACCGAGAAGAGTGCTCAGGCCAACAACGAGTTGCTGAAGGATGGCGCCATCCTCGGGCTCGCCGCTGACGGTGTTTATAAGGCTTGGCGGGTTGAGCACGTTGGCGATACCCGCGGTCAGCCTTGGTACACCGAGATCGTCTGCACGTCGGGCGAGTACCCCATCAACATGCCGGACCTGATGCTGCCCGATAACGTTCCGGGCGATGGAGCCAACCGATGACACCGCACGATCTGCCCGCCTTCGGAGGCGCTTTCACCGGAGCCCAGGCAGCACTGAAGCAAGCCGGCATCGATGTCGGTGACGAGATTTGCGCTCAGGTGACGCTCTCCGTGATCCTGGGTTTCGTCCTGCAGGGCGGGCTTGATCCGGAGACCATTGCCTACCTGCGGAAGACCATCGTCATCCACGACCCGCAGGTGCGGAACTGAGCGGGCTGCCCGCCTTCAACCCGCTCAAGGACGTGGTACCGAGTCGTGAGAAGCCGACAACGCAGATTAATGGCGGGTGAGATGCACCCCGGCGGCGAACCGCCGGGATGAGACACCACGCTGTCGATTTAAGCGAGATGCCAGCCCTGCTCGATCTGGGCGAGGTGGAAGCTCTGCGCCTCAGGCGACTGTGACAGCTGCACCGCCAAGTCGGCGCGCGACTCGCCCTGGTCGAGGTGGCTCGTCCAGTAGCTCAGACCGTCGCTCTCGGCGTGCCGACCCAGCGCGTTGACGTAGAGCGCGTCCACGTAGGCGCTGTTGGACAGCTTGCCGTAGGTGGTCTGGTTCTCCGGCGAGTTGAGGAAGCCCTGCGCCAGATCCGAGGCCGAGCCGCCGTGGGCGAGCTTGTCGGTCCAGTAAGCCAGCCCGTTCGCGTCGGGTGCGCGGCCGAGCATGGTGTAGTACAGCCGTGCCACCTCGGACGCGTTGGCGTCGGGCACGAACAGCCCGCTGCTGATCGCCTGCTGGACCGTGTTGGTGAACTCTGGCGAGAACACGAAGTTGTCGGCCACCTGGACGCGGCTGGCGCCGTGGGCGAGTTCGTCGAGGTGGTACTGCAGGCCGCTTGCATCGGCGGCCCGGTGCAGCGTGTTCTGGTAGAGCTGCTGGATGAAGGCGGTGTTGTCGGCAGCACCCAGCCGGGCCTGACCCTCGGGCGAGGCGAGGAAGTTGGCGGCCAGAGACGCCGGCGCGACGCCATGGGCTATCTGGTTGGCGTAATACTCCAAGCCACTTGCATCCGGCGCGCGCCCGAGAATGCCCTCGAACAGCGCGTACACCTCGCCACCCGCGCTGTGCGGGTCCGCCGTCACCGTGCCAAACAGAGACGCGTTCGTGCTCCCTCCGCCTGAACCGCCGCCGGATGTATCGACGGTGAAGGCCAGCGCTGCGGAAGCCGCACTGGTGTTGCCGGCCGCGTCGGTTGCGGTGGCGGTCAGGCTGTGAGCTCCGGCGCTGAGCTGACCCAGCGTGTAGCTCCAGCGGCCGTTGATGTCTGCTGTGGCGGTGTGCGCCAGGGCAGTGCCGTTGTCGTAGACTGTGACCGTGCTGTTGGCCTCTGCCGTGCCGGTCAGAGCCTGTGTAGCGGTGTCGTTGGCGGCGCTGACGTGGCCGTTCACGACCGCCGCATCGGCCAGAGACGCCGGTGCCGCCGGGGGCTGCGTGCCGACTAAGAACCCCAGATCTTTCATAACCGCTATGTCAAGATTTGATATATTGTACCTAGTTCCATAATCGAACTCGACTCCATTCATTAAATCTCTGCCATCTGGCTCCGATATAGAATTTCCAAAATGGCTATACTGTTCGCCGTTGTTCAGAGTTGTCACAGAGACAAGACCTCCGTACACAGACTCTGCATTAGGCCCTACGAAAGAAACTGATCCATCCGGATTTACGACTGTGTATTTATCAAAAACCATCTCGTAATTCGGAAGGACACCAGTATTGGAATTTCTATAGGATATTATACCTAATCCATGCCCAATTTCGTGCATAAATACGCTCAGACCATCTGTCTTGTCTGATGGGACAATCGACGTGCTGCTCGGGTCAAGCCAGAGGGTATTTAAGTAATTTGGGTCTACGTTTATAACTATATCGTTAGCATATCCGCTCACATGATTTCCAGTCGCCAACTCGTATTCAGCAGAGGCTCTCGTAAATAGTTTCTGATCCGGAAGTTCCGAGAGACGCTACTGCAGTTGGACCGCCATTAGCGCGCGTAGTAGACTCAACATTTACTTGTATATCCAGCGTTCCTTTACCGCTAATGATATCTGACCAGGAACTTGCGGCGGCATTGATATCTGATATCAGAGCGCCATCGAGAGTAGAGCCCGCCGGATCGTTGAGGGACACTTTGTAAGCGAAAGTCATTTTGTTATCTCTTAGCTTTTTAGCGCAAAAAACTGATCCTGACTTATAAACCTGAGTTTCCGATGATCTTTCAGGTCAAAGTCGTCCGGCGATGCTAAGCTGTAGGTAGCAAGTCGTAAACATTAAATTGCCTCGAATTATTATGATTAAGCACTTTTGCACAGTCGCGCGAAGCTGCCGTCCGGTTCAGCTGCCATTCCGATCCCGGCCGGGTGCTGCTGAAGCGGATCGGCCAGGCCGCCCGTCGGGGCTTGTCGCAAACTCGGCTGCGGGCCGCAGAAGGGCGTCTACCGCTCCGCTTTGGCGCTTTGTTCGCGGCAGGAAGGCCGAAGCAGCAGGCGAGCAGCAGGTTCTGCTCGCGCTCGGTCCAGACGGCGGCAAAGTCGAAGTCCTTTGGCGGGATGGGGCACCATCACCAGCACGCCATGCTGCGGGCCGGCCAGGAAGGCGACCTCGCTATCACTACGCGCTACCTTCAACGATCACCCGACCATCCACGAGGCCAGGAACGTCCGTGAGGCCGGGCGCATGATGGAAGGCACCTTCGGCCGGATGCACGAGCTGGCGCTGGAGAACGCACAGAGCGCCATCGCCTAGGCGTCACACTCCGGAAGCAAGCCAATCCATCTGGATAAATTCTCTGAAATAGCGTAACCCGGCTCGAAGATGATAAAGATCGCGGCACTTTCAAGCGTTCGAGAGTACACCGAAGGTGATGAGGTGGAGTTGTGGATAAACAACTCGGGACGCATAGTGATAAGATCATTCAATGAGTGCGGGAATAACCACACCGATGTGGACTTATGGGACCTCTTTGAGGCGTTACATTCTAACGGAAAGCCTCGGATTTTGCTGGGTTGCGGGGCCAGCACTGATGCTGATGGAGCCAATAATAAATGAAATTAGAAAAGCGCTGAATGCGGGTCTATATTATTTAGCTCTGTCAGTTGTTCTCACGCTGCCCGATATTTGTGTGTCTTTGATTTCCGAGGACGGCAGGAGCACCGGCGTAAGATACCGGGAGTGGTGCGACAACAACCTCGGAAGCGAATTTTCGTTTGTTACTGGCAAAGATCTCTACTCCATGAGATGCGGGGTTGTACACAACGGTCGTTTAGGAGACATGGCCCATAATGTTTCCAGAGTTGTGTTCGTACTTCCAGGGAATATTGCTTTTAGCAACTGTCTAGCAAATGATATGTATATATATAACGCCGTGGATTTTTGTAATAATTTTGTGGCAGCCGTCGAGCGTTGGTATGTAAAACACATAGACAACAAGAATGTATCACGAAACGCGGGGCGCGTTATGCGGTACCGCTTTAACGGGATTGCACCAATTCTTGTTGGCGTACCTGTAATTGGCTGAAAACTGCCGGTCTAACTTGTTTCGGAGTTGTGTGGCCGCCCCGCCTTCAGCGCCCCTTCCACGAGGCGTAGGGGGCATTATCGCCGCTTTGCGCCAATGCCAGCGACAATGCCCAGAGCAAACAGGCCGGCCCCGAGAACGTAGAACGGCGCGTCCTGGTACCCGTTTTCATTGAGTACACCTATCGACGCGAGTGCCACGATGCAGCCGCCAAGGCCCATCGCTAGCCTCTGTCGGCTCACTTCAGATAGCCCTTCGCCTTCAGGTGCTCGGTGAGGAGCTTCTCGACGTAGGCGGCCATCGTCCGCGCGTCTTCGGCAGCAGCCTGTTCGAGTGCCTTCTTCACGGATGGGAGGATCCGGAGGCCCAACGGGGCGGTTCGCGTCTCGCGGGGCTCAGGCATTGTTAGCAGATGCTAGTTGACGGCTCGGATGCCAGCAACTATAAGCAATCTGCTAGCAATAGCAAACGGCTCAGCGAAGGACTGGTACTCCCGCGCCGAGCCTAACCCTGCAACGCCTGGGATCTACGTCACATGGCTACCCACCACCCTACACCGCCCCTCGGCGGCGGTGAACGCCCGCACCTGCCTTCAGCACAGGTAGGACCGGTCACACAGGCCATCCGCGCGATGCGGTCGGCCGATCCCTTCGAGGTCGATCCCGAGCTGCGCGCCATCCGCGAGACCATCGAGCGCATGATCGCCGACAGCCGCGCGGCACGGTTCAGGGCCATTCAGAGCCTGCGCCGCGCCAACGCGGCTCTGCGCTCCGCCCGGGCGACGCTCACGACGGGAGGGCGCGCATGAACAGCCCCGCCACCCGCCGCGGCTTCCTGCGCGGCCTCACCACGCTCCCGCTGATCGGCGGTGGCGTGGCCCTCATCGGCGCCCCGTCTGCTGTCGCCGAGCCTATCACCCACGAGCTGCTCGATAGCTACGACGCGTGGTTGGAGTACGAGCGGCGGTGGCTGCAATGGGAGCGGAATGGCAGCCGTGAATACGGCTACCGGTTCAGCCTGCCATTCATCGGCCAGATCAACGGGCAGGATCGTGCTTTCGACTACGTGCCTTGTGCGAACGGCGGCGCCCAGTTCCACGGCAATGATGAGCCGCCGGCTTCATCCCGCGCCGCGCTCGTGCTGAGCACTGTCGGGTGTGAGTGGAAAGGGAGGGGCTTATGAGCAGTCCTGTGCGCGCCGCCATCCTGGCGATGGAAACCAACATCCGCACCGTCGAGCGCATCGGCCGGCTGCTGATGTACCTCGGTGAGCGCGACGACGAGATTGAGGCTGACGCGCTTAACGCCCTGAGCGGCCCGCTCGTCGACATCGGCCACGATCTGCACGTCCAGTTCGCCGACGCGCTGGCAGCCGAGGCCAAGCAGGCGGCCGAGGCCGGGGCACCGTAATCTTTCACAGTGAGGGCATCCACGCCCGCCCTGGCAGCTGAGGGGGCGAACCTGAGGGCGGGCGTAGATTGCCAGTTCCCCCAAGGCACTGACCCCTCCACGCCTAACCCATGATAGTTAGCGGCACCTTAACGAACGCCGCTCGCGCATCCGGTGCGGGCGGCAGAGTCCTCAGCCGTTCCTCACCATACCCTAGAAGCCGCTCTTAAAGCGCGGGTTCGGGTGTGGGTAGAGCTGAGCGACTGAAGGCTAAATAACTGATGAATAACAGTATTATTGAGCATGGACGAGGAGCGGGGTGCCCCGGAAGATCCAGACATAGACCCACGCGAGGGCGGCCAGCGGGCGGGGCGCGAACAGGCGCACGAGGGCGGTGCCGAGCCCGAAGCCGAGACCCAGCGCGAAGGCGATCAGCGTCAGCGGCACGGTGAAGCGGAGGCCGGCTTCGAGCAGCGGCCCGAGCGACTGGAGCATGAGATCGAGCCAGTGCGGCACGGGGCGGTGTCTCCTTCGGCAGGCAGGTGGAGCGAGCGCCGTCGGGGGCGCCCGCCGGGACGGGGTCTACTGCGAGACGTCGGCGCCGAAGTATTTCTGCGCGATCGCCGCGTAGCTGCCATCGGCCTTGATCTCCGCCAGGGCCTTGTCGAGGGCGGCCTTCAGCGCGGGATTGTTCTTGCGCAGCAGGATGCCGGACGCTTCGGCATCCGCCTTCTCGGCGACGATCTTCACGGGGGCGTTCGGCTTCTGCTTGTGGAAGTCGAGGAAGGACAGGTTGTCGTTGATCGTGGCGTCGGCCCGGCCGGTGACGACCAGCTGGATCGACTGGTCGAACCCGTCCGTGCCGACGAGACTCGGCCCCGGCCTCGGTGGCGAGGCGCGCGAAATTGCTGGTCAGGCTCTGCGCGGCCTTCTTGCCCTTGAGGTCGGCGAAGCCCTTGATGTCCGCCCGGTCGGCGCGGGTGATCAGCACGGCCCGGGAGCGGATATAGGGCTCGGAGAAATCGAACTTCGCCTGACGTTCCTTGGTGATGCCGACCTGGTTGATCACCACGTCGTAGCGCTTGGCATCGAGCCCCGCGATGAGGCCGTCCCACTTGCCCTCGAGGAACTGGGCAGTGACGCCGAGCTTCTCGGCGACCTTGCGGCCGATCTCCACGTCGAACCCGACGAGCGCCCCGGAGGCGTCGTGGAACGTGAAGGGCGCGTAGGTCCCCTCGGTGCCGATGCGCAGCGTCTTGGCGGCCCGGATCGCGTCGAGGTCGTCGGCCCGCGCGGGTGCACCCAGGAAAAGCGCCGAGACGGCCAGCATCGTGGCCAAGCTCGTCGAGAAAAGTCGCATCCCGAATTGCCCCCGCTCGATCATAATGTTCTCTCGCCCCCGCCGAAGTCGATCCCGGATCGGCGCGTGCATTGCGTCAATGAATCGAGTCGGGCAGCGCTGGCAAGGGACCGGATCGACAGGCGCGGATTTCTGTCCCGTCGTGACGCTCTACTCGGAGGCGCGCGTTCTTTATCCTCCGGCGTTCGGCGCCCGTCTGACGACCGGCCGCCTGCGGGCGGGCTGCACTGTCCCCGCCGATCGCTTCGCGTTCCGACGGCGGCGCGCCGGGTTCGTGCTAGATGGGGGCGGGTCCCGATCCCCCGACCGAGTCAGGCGCCGGGGCGCGGCCCGCTCGACGGAAGGATCGCGCATGACCTCGCCCGCTCAAGCCTACCGGGGCGTTTTCCCGGTCGCCCCCACGGTGTTCGACGCCTCTGGCGCCCTCGATCTCGACGGGCAGCGCCGGGCGATCGACTTCATGATCGACGCCGGCAGCCAGGGCCTGTGTATCCTGGCCAACTTCTCGGAGCAGTTCGTCCTCACCGACGACGAGCGCGAGACCGTGATGCACGCCGTGCTGGAGCATGTGGCCGGCCGCGTGCCGGTGATCGTGACGACGACGCACTTCGCCACGCAGGTTTGCGCCGAGCGTTCGCGCCGCGCCCAGGCCGCCGGAGCCGCCATGGTGATGATCATGCCGCCCTATCACGGCGCCACGATCCGCGTGCCGGAGGCTCGGCATCTACGGCTTCTTCCGCGCCGTCTCGGACGCGATCTCGATCCCGATCATGATCCAGGACGCGCCGGTGGCGGGCACCCCGCTTTCGGCCGCCTTCCTCGCCCGCATGGCCCGCGAGATCGCGAACGTCGCCTATTTCAAGATCGAGACCGCGGGCGCCGCGGCGAAGCTGCGCGAGCTGATCGCGCTTGGCGGCGACGCCGTCGTGGGGCCCTGGGACGGCGAGGAGGCGATCACCCTGATGGCCGATCTCGATGCCGGCGCCACGGGGGCGATGACCGGCGGCGGTTACCCGGACGGGATCCGGCAGATCACCGATGCCTACGCGGCCGGCCGCCGGGAGGAGGCGATGGACGCCTACGCGCGCTGGCTGCCGCTGATCAACTACGAGAACCGGCAATGCGGCTTGCTGGCGTGCAAGGCCCTGATGGCCGAGGGCGGCGTGATCGCCCACGAGACGGCGCGCCTGCCGATCCAGCCGCTGCACCCGGCCACCCGCGCCGGCCTGATCGAGTCTCGCCCGCCGGAACGACGCGCTGGTCCTGCGCTGGGGCCGCTGAGACGCATCCTCAGCGCGCGCCGCCCAGCGCGGAGGACAGGCGCTCCACCGCCTCCCGCGCCAGGGCTGGGCTGATGGCGAAGCAGATCCGCACCAAGCCTTCGCCCTCCGGCCCGAAAGCGGTGCCGGGCGCGACGCCGACCTTCGCCTCCCGCAACAGGCGGAGCGCCAGGTCGAGGCTCGGCTCGTCACCGCCCATCCGGGCCATGAGGTAGAACGCCCCGTCCGGCGGCGCCACGGTGACGCCCGGAAGCCGCGAAAGCCCGTCCACCAGGATCGCGCGGGCTTCGGCGCAGCGCTCGACCATCGTGCGGATGAAGCTGTCGCCCTCGTCGAGGGCCGCGATGCAGGCGTGCTGGACGAAAGTCGGGATCGAGGTCGTGCTGTATTGCCCGAGCTTGGCGAAGGTCGGCGCCAGCCCGCGCGGGAAAATCAGCCAGCCGGCGCGCCAGCCGGTCATCGCCCAGTTCTTGGAGAAGGTGTTGGTCACGATCAGCCGGTCGTCCTGCGTGCAGATCTGCAGGAAGGATGGCGCGATGCGGTTGCCGTAGGTGAAGTGCGCGTAGACCTCGTCCGAGAGGATCCAGAGGCCGCGATCGCGGGCAAGGTCGCGCAGCGCCTTCATCTCGGGAAGCGGCATCGTCCAGCCGGTCGGGTTCGAGGGCGAGTTCACCATGATCACCCGGGTGCGCGGGGTGAGCGCCGCCTCGATGTCGGTGAGCGGCAGCGCGAAGCGTCCGTCCGGCAGGGTCCGGTAGGGCACGGTCACGGGCACGCCGCCGGCGATGCGCACCGCCTCACGCAGGTTCGGCCAGGCCGGGGACGGGATGATGATCTCGTCGCCGGGCTCCAGCAGCACCTGCGCGGCCTGCATGATCGCGTTCATGCCGCCCGCCGTGACGGCGAACCGGTCGGGCGGGATCTCCACGCTCCAGTGGCGGGTGTGGTAGGCGCCGAGCGCCGCCCGCAGGGCCGGCAGGCCGAGCGAAGTCGTGTAGCGCGTATGCCCGGCCAGCATCGCCCGGTGGGCCGCCTCGACGATGAAGGGCGGTGTCGGCAGGTCGCCCTCGCCGATCCAGAGCTTCACCACCTCGGGGTCGTCGCGCCCGCGATCCGCCACGAGGCCGATCTGGCTGGTGCCGATGCCGCGGATGCGCGCCGACAGGGCGGCCGCGAGATCGACGGACGCGGCGGGGACGACGGAATCGGCCATGGGTTCGCGACTGCTCTCCTCGCACCGGGACGCGGCGGAAGCCGCACGAGGCAGCAGGCCGATGGTGGGCACCGCGCCTGCGAGAATCCCGGTGAATGGGTGATCGGCCGGACCCTGACGCGTTCGGACCCGCACGTCCAGGGGCGGAAAGACAGGCCCGGCCGCCGGGTCATCGCGGCCGGTCGGGTCGTCGGGCCTGCGGAACCGTGTCCGTGGTCAGGCGAGGGCGAGCGCGCGGCGGTAGGTCGCGATCAGGGAGATTCCCACCTGCTCGATATGGGCGCGCATGAGGTCCGCCGCCGCGTCGGCCTTTCGCGCCTCGCACAGGTCCAGGATCTGCGTGTGCTCCTGTTCGGCGCGCACGATATCGCCGGGGCTCGAGAGCTGGATGCGGGTCGGGCGGTCGCAATCCTGCAGCAGGCCGGAGACGATCGCCAGCGAGCGCGGGCGCTCCGCGTGCCGCAGGAGATCAAGATGGAAGCGCTGGTTCAGCTCGCCCCACCGTAGGATCTCGCCGGCCTCGAGAGCGTGGCTGTACTCTCGCGAGAGCGCGTGCAGATCCTGGATGTCGCTCGTCGTGAGCCGCGGTGCCGACAGAAGCAGTAATTGCGGCTCAAGCTGACCGCGCAATTGGAAGATGTCTTCGACTTCTTCCAGGGACAGGCCCGACACCACGGCGCCGCGGTGCGGAGCGATCTTGACCAGATTGCTGGCTTCGAGCTGCAGCAGCGCTTCCCGTACCGGAATCCGGCTGATCCCGAACTCCTCGGCCAGCGCATCCTGACGAAGCTGTGCGCCGGGAGGTAACTCCCCGTTGAGGATCCGCTGCCGCAGCGAATCGGCCACGGCGGCGGCCACGGTCTTGTGGCGCAGCCGGTCAGGTGCGGAGCGAGCCGAAACCGCTGGGGACATCAACGCCTCGAACGAACAGTTCACTTTTGTACATAAGAGCCAGCGGCGACAGAATCCTACTCAAGGCTCACGGAAAGTCCAATATGTATGACGTCAGGTTGCCACATGGGGTTGCCGGGCGCCATACGTCAGAAGCTGCCGATCTTCGAAATCGCGGGGCTCTGACGGAAGCATCCGGGCTTGGAGGGGCATGTCCCGGCTTGTCGTGGTCGGTCACGGACGGTTTCTCGCAAGGCGCGTTCCGCAACGGAGGCCGCCTTCCGGGCAGGCACGGGAAGCGGAAGTTATCCTACGTCCGCCAGTCCGCGCTCAAATACGTTACGTTTTCTCCTTCCGCGGTGACTCCATGCGGTCCGGACGGGCGGGCGGCTCCGCCCAGGGAGCCTGGGCGAGCCTCTGCGCGAGGAACCCGACGAGGGCGGTGATGCGAGCCGGGCGCGGATCTCCGGGCGGTGTGACCAAGTGCAGGGCGATCGGGGGCGGCAACCAGCCGGGCAGCACCCGTTCCAGGCATCCCGCTTCGAGATCGTCCCACATCATGAAATCGGGCTGCAGGGCGAGGCCGAGGCCGGCTCGGAGCGCCGGCGCGAGCGCCTCGGCGTTGTTCGCCCGCAGCCGGCCACCGGGCACGACCACGGCCTCGACGCCGGCCTGATCCACGAAGCGCCAGCGGTCCGGACTCGGCAGATAGGCGTAGCCGAGGCAGGCATGGCGGGCGAGGTCGTCCGGATGTTCGGGACGGCCGTGCCGATCGAGATAGGCGGGCGTGGCCACCAGCGAGCGCCGGATCGCGCAGAGCCGGCGCGCCCGCAGGGAGGAATCGGGCAGGGCCGCGATGCGCAGCCCGATGTCGAACCCGCCGCCCACGAGATCCACCACCGCGTCGGAGAGATGCAGGTCCACCGACACGGACGGGTATTGCGCGAGGAAGTCGGGCAGGAGCGGCGCGACGTGCATCACGCCGAAGGTCATGGGTGCCGCCAGACGCACCAGCCCGCGCGGCTCGACGGCCCCCGCGATAGCGAGGGCCTCGGCCGCCTCGCCCTCCGCCAGGATGCGCGCCGCGCTGGCCCGCGCGGTCTGACCCGCCTCGGTCAGCGCGAGCCTGCGCGACGTCCGATTGAACAGCCGGGCGCCGATCCGGGTCTCGAGCCGGCCCACCGCCTTCGAGACGGTGCCCTTCGAAAGCCCGAGATCCGCGGCCGCCCCGCCGAAAGAGCCCGTCTCCGCCACTTTGGCGAACACCGCCCAGGCCTCGAAATCGGGGAGCCGCATGGGTCAATTCCGGAAACGATAGGTTTCCATCGTTTCTATTTTCGCGGG
Source organism: Methylobacterium sp. P31 (assembly GCA_050632875.1). Taxonomy (GTDB): domain Bacteria; phylum Pseudomonadota; class Alphaproteobacteria; order Rhizobiales; family Beijerinckiaceae; genus Methylobacterium. Next base: position 2,454,915 of record JBODSC010000001.1, read on the forward strand.
TCGGAGCAAGGGGCACATTCCCGTCATCGGACACGCGCCGCGCCACGCGGCAGCCCAACGGGAGACATCGCCATGGTTCAGACCGGCCTCCACCACGTCACGGCCTTCTCCGGCCTCGCCCTGCGCAACCTCGACTTCCACACCCGCGTGCTCGGGCTGCGGCTGGTCAAGAAGACCGTCAATTTCGACGATCCGGGCACCTACCACCTCTATTACGGCGACGCGGCCGGGCGGCCCGGCACGATCCTGACCTTCTTCCCCATCGAGCATGCCGCCCCCGGCCGGGTCGGGATCGGCGAGACCCAGGAGACGGCGTTCCGCGTCCCCGCGCCTCCATCGGCTGGTGGACCCACCGCCTCATCGAGAAGGGCGTCGCCCACGAGCCCCTGGTCCAGGTGTTCGGCGAGCCGACCCTGCGCTTCCGCGATCCGGACGGCATGATGCTGGCGCTGGTGGGCGTCGATGTCGGGGACGAGGAGGGCTGGGCGTCGGGCGAGGTCCCGGCCGAGCACGCGATCCGCGGCCTGCACGGCGTGACGCTCCTCTTGGACAAGGCCGAGCCCACCGCCGCGATCCTCACGGAGGTGCTGGGCCTCAGCGAGGTGGGCCGCGAGGGCAGCCTGATCCGCTTCGCAGGCAGTGCCGGCGTCGGCGGCCTCGTCACCCTGCGGGCGGTCGGCGGGTTCCTCCGCGGCCGGCCGGGCGCCGGCTCGGTCCACCACATCGCGTTCCGGGCTGCGGACGATGCCGCGCAGGCCGCGATGGGGACGCGCTCGCCGCGCGGGGCCTCCACGTCACCGAGCAGCGCGATCGTCAGTACTTCCGCTCGATCTACTTCCGCGAGCCCGGCGGGGTGCTGTTCGAGATCGCCACGGACGCGCCCGGTTTCGCGGTCGACGAGCCGATCGAGGCCCTCGGCCAGGCGCTGAAGCTGCCCGCCGGTCTCGAGCCGCACCGGGCCCAGATCGAGGCGGTGCTGCCCAAGGTCGCCTGAACCCTCAGACCCGCCCCGCGCAGAGCGGGGTGGGATCCAGACCCTCGCGAGGTTGCCATGACCCAGGAATCCCTCGGCTTCATCCACCATTTCGAGTCCGGCCCGGATGCCGCGCACCCGCTGCTGCTCCTGCACGGGACCGGCGGCACCGAACACGACCTCCTGCCGCTCGGCCGGATGATCGCCCCCGAGGCCGCCCTGCTCGCCCCGCGCGGGGCCGTCTCCGAGAACGGCATGCCGCGCTTCTTCCGGCGGCTGGCGGAAGGCGTGTTCGACGAGGCGGACCTGCGCCGCCGCACCGGGGACCTCGCCGCCTTCGTGGCGGCAGCACGCGACCGCTACGGAGTCGGGGCGCCGATGGCGCTGGGCTTCTCGAACGGCGCCAACATCGCCGCGTCGCTGCTGATGCTGCGTCCGGAGATCCTGGCGGGGGCATCCTGATCCGCCCGATGGTGCCCTTCGCCGAGGCGCCGGCTGCCGACCTCGCGGGCCGCCCGGTCCTGATCCTCTCCGGGGCGATGGACCCGATCGTGCCGGCGGAGAACGCCTGCCGTCTCGCGGCGCAGCTCGCCGCATCCGGCGCGCAGGTCGAGCACCGCATCCTCCCCACCGGTCACGGCCTGTCCCAGGCCGATGTGACCCTCGCCATCGACTGGATGCGCGGTCGTGCGATCCCCGACGCCGCCTGATCTTCGCAAGCTCTCCAACAGCACAGCACGGATACCGACCATGGCCACCTCGATCGCCCCCGCCCCGACCGTCTCCGCCGCGCTGCCGGCCGCTCTCCTGCCGGTGACCGGCCGGATCCTGATGAGCGCGATCTTCCTCGTGAGCGGCGCCGGCAAGCTCGCCGCTCCCGCCGCGACGCTCGCGACCATCCGGGCCGCCGGCCTGCCGCTGCCGGAGGTCTCCTTCGCGGCCGCGACCCTGGTGGAGATCGCCGGGGGTTGCTGCTGATCGCGGGCTACCGGGCTCGGACCGTCGCCCAGATCCTGGCCGCCTTCGCGGTCGCCACCGCGCTGACCTTCCACATTGCCCTCGCGGACCCCAACCAGATGTTCCACTTCCTGAAGAACCTCGCCATGGCGGGGGCCTGCTTCAGGTCGCGGCCTTCGGGGCCGGTCCGCTCAGTCTCGACGCGCGCCAGGGCCGGGCGTGACCGGACGTCCCCTCGGACCGAGCCGCGGCCTTTCCCACGCCGGTCGGTGCCCCTAAAGGCTGGCGGAGCCTCGGACCGGGGCCTGCCAACTCATTGCCTGCCCATGGAATCGCGGATGCCGACCACCGACGCCCCTCTCGCCCTCGGGATCATCGGCGCGGGGATCATGGGCGAGCGCCTGCTCAACGCCATCCACGGCGCGCCGGACTCGCCAGTCCGGATCGCCGCGATCTGGGATCCCGCCCCGGAGGCCCTGGCGCGGATCGGCGCGGCCTTCCCGGCGGTGCCGCGCGTCGCCGATGCCGCGGCCGTTATCGCAGCGAGCGGCTGCGTCTACGTCGCCTCGCCGCCCGCCTCGCATCTCGGCTATGCCCGTGCCGCCATCGCGGCGGGGCGGAGCGTCTTCTGCGAGAAGCCCCTCGCCATCCATCGCGCCGAGGCCCGGGCCTTCGTGGCGGAGGCCGGGACTGCCGGCGCGGTGAACTTTCCCTTCGCCTCTTCCCCGGGCGTGGCGGCGATCGAGCGCTGGATCGCCGATGGCGCGATCGGGACGCCGCGGCGCCTCGCCATCGCGGTAGAATTCGCCCGCTGGCCGCGCCCCTGGCAGGCCGACGCGGCGCGCTGGCTCGACGCAAGGGCCGAGGGCGGCTTCACCCGCGAGGTGGTCTCGCACTTCCTGTTCCTGGCCCGGCGCCTGCTCGGCCCCCTGGAGGGGATCGAGGGCCGCATCGCCTTCCCGGAGGCCGGCCAGTCCGAGCGGGCGATCGACGTGACGCTCACGGCGGGCGGACTTCCCGTGACCCTGACCGGCCGGGTCGGCGGCGTCGACGCGGACGATCACAACACCTGGACCCTGGAGGGCGATGCGGGCGCCGTGCGGCTGCGCGACTGGGCCATCGCCGAGCGTTGCGGCCCGGGTGGACGCTTCGAGCCGGAGCCCGACGCGATCCCCAACGAGCGGCTGCGCCCGATCACCCTCCGGCGCCAGATCGAGGGCGTGGTACGGATGACGCGCGGCGAGCCGCATCACCTCGCCACCTTCGCCGAGGCGCTCGCCGTGCAGGAGGCGGTCGAGAGTATTCTCGCGCTCTGAGCACGGGCGCGCCGTCAGACCTCCAGCAGGTCGATCAGGAACGGGATCAGCGGCGCGTCGGCCGGCGGCATGGCGAGGTCGCGCAAAGCTTTCGGGCGAACCCACCGGAGCGCCTGCCCTTCCATGGGCCGCGGCGTGCCCGTCCAGCGCCGGCAAACGTAGAGCGGCATCAGCAGGTGGAAGTCCGGATAGGCGTGGCTGGCGAAGGTCAGGGGCGCCAGGCAGGGCTCCTCGACCCGGATGCCGAGTTCTTCCGCGAGTTCCCGGATCAGCGTCTGCTCGGGGCGCTCGTTGGGCTCGACCTTGCCGCCGGGGAACTCCCACAGTCCGGCGAGCTGCTTGCCCGCCGGGCGCTCGCTCACGAGCACGCGGCCGTCGACATCGACGAGGGCCACCGCGACAACCAGCAGAAGGCGCAAGGGAGAGGGATCGGGCGCGCTCATTGCGCCACCGCGAAGGTGGCCGAGACTTCGGTGGACATCTGGATCGTGCCGGCCTCGATCGGAACGCGCCGGACCTTGGCCGCCATGGGGGCCGCGAGGGCGCGGTTCGCCGCCGGGAACGGCGCCCCGCCCTGGGTGGAGAGGGTGCAGAGCGGGCCGAGCCTGGTGCCCAGCGCCTCGGCGAGCGCCTCGGCGCGGGCCCGGGCGTCGCGCGCCGCCGCCACTTGGAGCGCCGACTCGGCCTTGTCGGGATCGCGCAGCCCGAAGCTCACGGCATCGATCCGGTTGGCTCCCGAATCGAGAGCCTGCCGCAGCAGATCCCCGAGGCGGTCCATATCGGCGAGGCGGACGGTCACGAGATTGCCGGCGCGGTAGCCGTCGGGCTCCTCGGTCGTTCCGCCGCCCGGCCGGACTACCGGGCGGGTTGCGGCCTGGAGCGTCACCGCGGCCGTCCCGATATCCGCCGGCGGAACACTGAGGGCGCGGGCCTGCGCGGAGATCCCGGATACCGCCTTCGAGGCGGCGTCGAGGGCCGCGGCCGGCGAGGCGCCCCGCGCCTCGATGCCGACATTCACCTCGGCGAAGTCAGGTGCCCGCGTCTCCGTGGCCCGCCCGACGACGCTGATGTGGCGCTTGCAGGCCGAATCGTCGGCGTGAACCGGTATAGCCAGAACCGCTGCGAGAAGGGGGCCTGCGAGAGCCGCCCTCACGAGCGGTAATCCCCGTTGATCTCGACGTAGGCTTTGGTCAGGTCGCAGGTCCAGACGCGGGCCTGGCCGTCGCCAAGGCCGAGATCGACCCGGATCCCGATCTCCGGCTCGCGCATAACGGCACCCGCCGCGGCCTCGCTGTAATCCGGGTCGCGGGCACCCTGCACGGCCACGCGCACGTCGCCGAACCAGATCGCCAGCCGGTCCCGGTCGGCGGGCTCACCGGCTTTGCCCACCGCCATCACCACCCGGCCCCAATTCGCGTCCTCGCCGGCCACCGCGGTCTTCACCAGCGGCGAGTTGGCGATGGACATGGCAATTCGGTGCGCGGAGGCGTCGCTCTCGGCGCCCGTCACCCGCACGGTGACGAACTTGCGGGCCCCCTCGCCATCCTTGGCGACGAGCTGGGCCAGCTCGATCAGCAGGCTCTCCAGGGCCTCGCGGAAGGCGGTGAGCCGCGGGTCGGCGGGGTCGGAGACCGCGGCATGGCCGGCCTTACCGGTGGAAAACAGCATCAGCGTGTCGGAGGTGGACGTATCGCCGTCCACCGTGACGCAGTTGAAGCTCGTCTTGGTGCCCGCCGACAGAAGATCCTGCAGCACCGCCTGAGGCAGGACCGCATCGGTGAAGACGAAGGACAGCATCGTCGCCATGTCGGGGGCGATCATGCCGGCGCCCTTGGCGATGCCGTTGATCGTCACCCGCACGCCATCGATCTCGGCCGTGCGGGTGGCGAGCTTCGGGAAGGTGTCGGTGGTCATGATGGCCCGGGCCGCCTCGGCCCAGGCGGCGGGACCCTCCGCGGCCCGGGCCGCGCAATCCGCGAGCACGCCCTCGAACCGCTCCGCCGGGAGCGGCTCCCCGATCACGCCGGTCGAGGCCACGTAGACCTCGCGCGCGTCGCAGCCCGCCGCCTGCGCGGCGATCTCGACAGTGCGCGCCACCGCGTCCCGGCCCAGGCGGCCTGTAAAGGCGTTGGCGTTACCCGAATTGACCACCAGCGCCCGGGCCGAACCATGGGACAGCGCATCCCGGCACCAATCCACCGGCGCGGAGGGGCACTTCGAGCGGGTGAATACACCCGCCGCGCGGGTCCCGGCCTCGAGCGCGACGTAGAGCACATCGGTCCGGCCGCTGTAGCGGATCCCGGCCTGAGCGGTGGCGATTCGCACGCCGGGGAGTGGCGGCAGTTCCGGCATCGCGGTCGGCGCCAGCGGGGAGACGGGAGGGGCTTTCGCGGACGACATCGGCTCGGGCTCCGGCAGCGCGCGGTGAGGTTCTGCGGCCGGCCGGTGTTGCCCGCGCGACCCCCGCGGCGTCAACCGCGTGCCCAGCCTATGGCCACGTTTCGGGCTGCATCCGCTTTGTGCAGCCGCGGCACCGAATGCGGCGTCTTCGCGGCATCGGACTTGCGCCAGGATTGCGTCCCGGCTTAGCATGCTGCATCGCAAAGCCAGCGCGAAGTCGAGTGCGGAATGTCCACAGCCGACATCGAGTCTGCCTCCAGCACGCTCCCCCAGGGCGGATGCTACCGGATCCAGGTTCTCGTGGTTGGCCGGCACAAGCGCTGGCGCGACAAGGTGGCCGCGCAAGTCCGCCTGCTGGGCTATCAGGTTACGGCCTGCGACCGTGGCGTCGATGCTATGACAGTCCTGGCTCTGGGCCTGCCCGTCGATGTGATGGTGGTCGATTCCGCCTTGCAGGGCGGTCTGTGTTGCGCACAACTCGCCTTGGAGGCGCGGACCCTGCGCCCGGCTCTGCGCCTCGTCCTCGCCAGTGATCCGGTCGATGCTCTGGATGGCCAGGCCTCGGCTCAAGTGCCGGATGCGCTGCTCGTCCGGCGCGATCAGTTCCAGAACGGGATGGTCGCCACGACAATGCGCGAGGCGCTGGCGAATCGCGCCGCCTGAAGCACGGCGTCACCCGTCGATCGGCTCAGTACCCTGCGAGCACCCGGCTCGACTTTCGCGACGCTCTTACGTGCGGGGTGACGACCGCCGGTCCGAGCACGATGCGCAGCATCTCCGCCGAATCGTCACCGATCCGAGTCGGTGTGCGGCCTGACGCGTGCGGATTCTTCTCGGGCGACATTCTGGACGATCCGGGACGGTCGAAATCGCTGCTTTGAACCCGATCACGGGCGATGCAGCGAGAAGGGCGTGGCAGTTCAAATGCCGCTGCCGGTCCTGTGCGGCGAAAGGCCGATGGGGCGAAGCTCCATGCTGGTGCCGCTGCAGACACGCACAAGTCGACGCATCCCGGCGGTGCGGCCAATCGGTCAGAACAGCAAGTTCGCGACGAAATGGCGCCAATTGCCATTGGCGGGAACGACAGAAAATCAAAGATCGCCTTTTATGTGCCGATGTAAATATCCAAAAATAATTCCTATGTTACAGATATAAAGTTTGATCTGAGCAGATTTTGACGACATGTCTTTGTCACGATGACGTTCTTTATGGTTAGCATGCGAGAATGGCCTAGCGTTCGAAAGATCAAACTGTGAAATTCGGAATACGTATTCGCCTATACGCTGGATTCGCAATGCTCGTGATGATCACGGGCATGATCGGTGCGTATGCTATCTATCAGCAGAGCGTAATCAGCCAGGAGTACGGGCTGCAGGAGCGCGTGGAGCGGGGGGCGCAATCAGTCCTCATCGTCGACGGTCTTGCCGCGCGCCTTGCCGGCAATGCTGAGCGGTACCGATTGCTCCCGGATCCCGAGCAGCTCGTCGCGATGGAGGAGGCGCGGCACGCCATCGAGCCTCACCTGCGACACGTACGTCTCGTTCGCTCTGACAGACAAGGGACGGAAGCTTTACGACGACACGCGGGAGAATGCCCGGGCGATGAAGCCGGAGCTGGAACGTCTCAAGGTCGCAGGTGAAAATCTTCGCGAGGCTAAAGCGAAACTGTACGAGACGGGCAATACGCTCGCCACTCTGTTCAACAGCCTGCTGGCGGACGTGCGAGCACGCGCGGCGGAGCCGACGCTCCTCCGCGCCCAGAGCATCGAGAACGCCGTGCTGCGGGCCCGTATCGCGTCTGCACGCTACGCGATCAATTTCGATCCGCAGGAACGCGACGTTTATGAAGAGAGGGCCGAACAGGCTCTGGCCGAGCTGGAGGCGTTCAGGAAGACGCAGGGCGCCGCCTTCGCGCAGAAGGTCGGGGCCGTCCATAATGCGCTGAGCGCGGCCTCGTCTGCCTTCCACGCGCATGACCAAGCGAGGGCCGCGCTGAAGGCGACGTTCGACGCCGGGATCAAACCCCACACGGATGAGATCGTTCGGATCGGCAGGGCGCTGCGCGACAGAATTGAGGCCGCCGGCAAGGATATTGCCAAAGCCACTGCCGAGGCTACGGGCCGTGCTCGGCACGTCTTGATCGGTCTGGTCGGCTTGGCCCTGGTCCTCGGCGGTGTCCCGGCCCTCGTGATCGCCCGCAGCGTCATCCGGCCGGTGGCCGGCATGACCGAGGTGATGCGCCGCCTGGCCGCCGGCGATACCGCCGTCGTGGCGCCGTCGCAGGACGCCACGGACGAGATCGGCGCCATGGCCAGGGCCGTGGAGGTGTTCCGTCGGAACGCCCTCGCCCGCGCCGAGTTGGAGGCCGCCCAGGCCGCCGAGCAGGAGGCCCGCCAGCGCAGGACCGACCGGGTCGACCAGCTCGTCCAGACCTTCCAGCAGAATGTCGCCGGCTCGCTGGAGATCGTCACGGCTGCGGCCAGCGAACTCGACGCCACGGCCCGTGCCATGACCGATGTGGCCGACAAGACCAAGGGGCAGGCTGCCGCCTCCAGCACGGCCGCCGAGCAGACCTCGGCGAACGTCCAGACGGTGGCGGCCGCCGCCGAGGAGATGGTCGCCTCGCTGCAGGAGATCGAGCGGCAGGTGGTTCGCTCCACCGAGATCTCCGGCCACGCCGCCCATGAATCCGGGGCAACCAACGCCGCCATGGCCAGTCTGCGGGCCGCCGCCGATCAGATCGGCTCGGCGGTGACGACGATCTCGGGGATCGCCGCGCAGACGAACCTCCTGGCGCTCAACGCCACGATCGAGGCAGCCCGCGCCGGCGAGGCAGGGCGCGGCTTCGCCGTGGTGGCAGCCGAGGTGAAGGAGTTGGCCGGTCAGACTGCCAGGGCAACCGACGAGATCGGCGGCCAGATCGCCGCGATCCAGGCGGCCACGAACCAGGCCGCGGAGGCCATGCAGCAGATCGCGCGCACGATCGTGGGCGTCAACGAGATCAGCGCCGCGATCGCCACGACGGTGGTCGAGCAGACGGCGGCCACGGGCGAGATCTCGCGCAATGCCGGCGAGGCGGCGCGGGGCACGCAGGACGTCACGACCAACGTGGCGTGGGTGCTGGCCGCCGCTGGCGAGACCGGCGCCGCCGCCGCGCAGGTGCTGAACGCGGCCTCCGAGTCTCGCCACGCAGGCGCTCAGCGTCAAGCGGCAGGTGGACGGCTTCCTGCACGACATCCAGGCTGCCTGAAGCGGAGCGCCCGGCCTCCGCATTCGTACGGGCGATTTAGATCGCGGCGGCAGGATCCGTCTCGTCGCCGTCACGACCGCGGCGCTCGCGCGGGCGCCGATCCAGGAAGGACCGCCCCAGCGCACGCAGCGGCGCCGTCAGACGGCGGACATCCTCGGCCCGCTCCATGAAACGCTCGCCGTTCCGGATTTCCTTGTCGAGCCGGGCCATGGTCCGGGCGAGTGCCGGGTCGTCGTCGTCGAGCCAGACCTGAGTGACGCGGGCGAAGGCGATCACCACGCCCTGGAGCTTGAGCTGGCCCAGAGGTCCTTCGGTGTCGATTCCGGCCGCCGCCAGCATGTAGCGATGCGAGTTCAGCATGACGCTGTTCAGGGCCAGCATCGACAGCGGCTCGCCCCGCAGGGCGTAGGCGATTCGGCGCAGGGCTGGCTTGTAGGGTGTCATGGCGTCGAGGCGGCGCATCAGCACGTCGAACAGGCGCTCTCGGGTCGGCTCGTCCTCCAGGCCGGTGGTGTCGCCCTCCAGGACCTTCCGGTCGATGATCCGGGCGAGACCGCCCAGGATGGCGCCCTTGGACGGAAACAGGTCGCGCAGCTCGGCGAGTGTCAGGCCGGCTTCCCGGGCGACGTCGCTGATCTCGATGTCGTTCCAGGGCTGTTCGGCGGCGAGCCGCATCAGGGCCTCGACGGCGGCCTCGCGGGGCGGGAGCTTCGGCGTGCTCTGGGCGGCTCTCTCCTGTGCGGAGGCCTCGTGCACAACGCTCTCCTGCGTGACGCTCTCGTCGGGGCGGCTTGCCTTGGCGGGGCTGGCGGCCTTGCGGGGGCGCTTCGAAGGGGCTTTGCTCTCGGTCATGGGTCTGTCGCCCGCTGTCTTTCGGTCGTCCTATCTCATGTAGGCAGGCCGGCGCGGAAGGGCAGGGCTGTCGCGCGGCCATGCCGCACAGACGGCGGCCGGATGTCAGCCGGACAGTTCCCCCGCCCGCCGCCGAGCCGCCGCCACCGCCTCCCGCATCAGGGCGCCGAGACCGTTCGGCCGCATCAGCACGTCGAGTGCCGCCGCCGTGGTGCCCCCTGGCGAGGTGACGTTGCGACGCAATTCCGCGGCCTCTGCCGGGCTCGCATCGAGGAGCGCGCCGGCGCCAACCACCGTGGCCCGGGCGAGGTCTCGCGCCACGTCCGGATCGAGCCCGGCGGCGATTCCGGCCTCGGCCAGAGTCTCGACGAGGAGGAAGACGTAGGCGGGCCCTGAGCCCGAGACTGCCGTGACCGCGTCGATCTGGGCTTCGTCGGTAAGCCACGCCACCGTCCCGTTCGCGGCGAACAGCGCCCCGGCCGCAGCCTGCTGCGCTGCCGTCACCTCCGAACTTGCGCAGGCGCCGGTGGCACCCCGGCCGATGCTGGCCGGCAGGTTGGGCATCGCCCGAACCACGGCGCGCGCCCGCGGGAGCCGACCGCGCAGGTCCGCGATGGTCTTGCCCGCCAGGATCGAGACGAGGAGCGTGTCGCGGCCGATCAGCCGGTCGAGCCCGGGTGCGGCCGCCTCGAGACCCTGGGGCTTGATCGCCAGGACCAGCACCGCGCCCGGCTCGGGATCCGGCGGATTGAGCGCGATGCCACGCTGCGCGCACAGATCCGTAATCTCCCGGGCCGGCACCGGGTCGATGATCGTGGTGCGGCGCGAATCGAGGCCCGCATCGAGCCAGCCCGCCAGCATCGCGCCGCCCATCTTGCCGGCCCCGGCCAGGACCAGGGAGGCGGGCATCTGCGCCGCGCTGGGGCCAGGGGCGGTCACGCCTCGCCTTCGGTCTCGAACAGCACGGCGTCCAACGCCTCGCGGGCGCTCTTGCCGGCCCAGAGCACGAACTGGAACGCCTGGAAGTAGCGCTCGCAGGCGTCCACGGCGGTCTTCATCATCGTGGCGCATTGCGGATGGGTCGGAACCGCCCCGCCCGCCAGAAGGAGAGCATGGCGGAACATCACCACGCTGTCGCTCGACCACAGGTCGAAATGGCCGACCCAGAGCTGCTCGTTGATCAGCGCGATCAGGCGCATCACCTCGGTGCGCTGCCGCTCCGGGACCTTCAGATCGAAGGCGCAGGCGACGTGCAGCGCCTCCACGTCCTCGATCCACGTGAAGGCCACGTTGTAGTCGGTCCACCGGCCGGGGCTCGTGACCGACATCTCGTCGGTCTCGGCCCGGTCGAAGATCCAGTCGCGCAGGGATGCCAAACGCTCGACGACGTCGAGCGGATGCTCGTTCCGGTCCGGGTCATGGAAGTCGACGTTGAGAAGCGGCATGACGATCCAAAGGGACGGCCCGGATGTTCTCCGGTCCGACGTGACGGGGACGCGAAACCGGAGTGCGAGAACACTCCGAGAACTGGAACGGCCGGCAGATCTATGCCGGGGGTGATGCGATCGACTGTCAAAGCTCTGCGGACATCGCCCCGCAGCCCCCGAATCACCCTATGCCCGACTATAGACCGGCCGTGACTCGCGACACAAAGTGCAGGTCACATTCAGTGAACAGGAAACGGGATCGTCGGCACCGCTTCCTGTGTAAAAGCTCCCGGCGTTGCCGCGAGGACTCAGACCGCCTCGCTCAGGCCTGCGGCGCTCGCACCGGCGCTGCCGGCCTTGGCCTCCAGCGCAGCGACGCGGGCCGACAGGGCCTCGTTCTGCGCCTGAAGATGGGTCACGAGGTCGCGCAGGACGTCGAGTTCCTCGCGCGAGGCGATGTCGAGGTCGCGGACGACGCGCTCGAGCTGCGCCTTGACCACGGTCTCGGCCTCGCGGCGCACGCCCTGCGCGGCGCCGGCCGCATCGGTCATCAGACGGGCGAGATCGTCGAACAGTCGATTGGAAGGGGGCATCCTGGTCTCCCGGATCGGCCGGCTGCCGCAACGGCCGCCTGACTGCACGATTCGAGCTGACGAGATAGGAATCTTCGAGGTGGGGAGCAACGGCCGAGCCCACCGGCAGGCGGAACAGGGCCGGTCGAGCCCGCTCCGCCCGCGGGAATCACATGTGGCGGTGCATGCGCCGATGCATCATGCGGCGCTCCATCCGGTGGTGCATCATCCGGGGCTCTATGGGCGTCATGCGGACCTGCGTGACGGTATCCGGCGTGGCGACCGCGCCCGGCATGCCGGGGGCCGCAGGGGCGGGCTGGACGAGGGCGCCGCCGCCGATCGAGGCCATAACCGCGAAGGCGAGGGTCAGCTTCCTCACGAGGAGACTCGAGTTTTCTGATGGCCGGGTTTTGCGCCCGGTTCATCCTCCCGGAGGTAAGGTTCGGAGAGTCATCTCGTGCCGCAGGATGGCACGGCGGGCCTCGAGGGCCCGCCGCCGTCAATTTGTGAGTTAGAGATTCGTTTCCTCGAAGGCCTTCACCCACTCGGCGCAGATGCCGGAGCGCACGATGTCGTCGCGGGTGAACTCCACCACCGGGATCGGCATCATCCGGCTCTTCACGAGGTGCATGGCCGTGCGCAGGCCCGAGGTTTCGCGTAGATCCGTCTGGGACACGTCGCCGTTGATGATGACCTGACAATCGTCGCCGATCCGGGTCAGGAACATCTTGATCTCGTTAGTGGTGGTGTTCTGCGCCTCGTCGAGGATCACGAGGCAGTTCTTGAAGGTGCGCCCGCGCATCACCTCGAACGGCACGATCTCGATGTCGCCGGTCTTGAGGGCGATCTCGAAGGCGGCTGCGCCCATCCGCTCCTTCATGGCCTCGGTGAGCGGGGCGACCCAGGGAGCGATTTTCTCCTCGAGGGTGCCGGGAAAGTAGCCCAGCGACCGGCCCGAGGGAACGTTCGGGCGGGTGATGATGACCTTGGCGATGCGGCGCTGGCGGAGCTGGTCCGCGGCGCGGGTGCCGGCGATGTAGGTCTTGCCTGTGCCGGCGGGACCCAGAACGATGACCTGCTGGGAGCGCGCGAGGGCGTCGAGATACTCGGCTTGGCGTTCGGTAAGTGGTTGGATCGGGCTGAGGTTGCGTTCTTCGTCGAAGCGTGTGCGGTGGATGCGGGACGTGCGGTCTTCAACCAGTTCAAGTCGTGCGCGGCGTCTCTTCATGGATGTACACTCCAACGGGACTTGCCAACCTGGATCTGTCTCTGAACTGCCGTTTACCTGCTTGCTCCCGGTTCTACTCGTTTGCGGAAATAATACCGGCCCCTAACAGAAGGTTCCGCCCCGCGCTCGTCCGCCTGTGGAGAGCGGCACGACGTGCCGAACGCGGCCGAATACGCGATGCAACTGCCGCACCAGCGTGTTTCGCATCCGACGATTGCGCGCGCGGTGTGACTACGGGGTGACGGTTCGGGCGGTCGCCGGGAAAAAGCCGCCCGGCTGGCACGGATGCATCAGATCCAGGATGGGGGAGACGCGATGACGCGGCATCCGGCACGACCTCGATCCTCCCCGCCCGCCCGGGCGAAGCCGGCCGATCCTGCCGCCCTGAAAAGTCCGGGCTTGATCGGCGGGACTAGGCTCATCCAGCTTGGATGAAGCTGTCGAGGACCATCTTCCGGCCGGCTTTATCGAAGTCAACGGTCAGCTTGTTGCCATCGACACCCGCCACTGTTCCTGGCCCAAACTTGGTGTGGAAGACCCGCTGCCCGTTCTGGAACGTCGAGGGCGCGCCCGTGGACTTGGCGATCAGCTCGCCCTCAATCTGGCGCGGGCCGCCGGCGCGGCCGCCCGGCGCCGACCTGAAGCCGCCTCCGGGCCGGCCGCCGAGACCGGAATTGGTGTTGGCCTGCGCCCGTTGCCAACCCGGCGTGCCGTAGCTCGATCCGAACGGCGCCGGGTTGCGGTCGAACCGCGAGGCGCCGGCGGAGAAATGGGCGGGCGCCTCGACCACGTCGACGGCCGATTCCGGCAGCTCGTCGATGAACCGGGACGGGATGGTCGAGGACCAGAGGCCGTGGATGCGCCGGTTCACCGCGAAGGAGAGCTTCGCGCGCTTCCGCGCCCGGGTGAGACCCACATGCGCGAGGCGACGCTCCTCCTCAAGGCCCGCCCGGCCGCTCTCGTCCAGCGCCCGCTGGTTCGGGAACAGGCCGTCCTCCCAGCCGGGCAGGAACACGGTGTCGAATTCCAATCCCTTGGCGGCGTGGAGCGTCATCAGCGAGACCCGCTCGGCGCCCTCGGCCTCGGAGGCCTCCATCACCAGGGAGACGTGCTCCAGGAAGGCCGCCAAGTCGGGGAATTCCTCCATGGAGCGGACGAATTCCTTCAGGTTCTCCAGGCGGCCGGCGGCATCCGCCGAGCGGTCCTTCTGCCACATCTCGGTGTAGCCGGACTCTTCGAGGATGGTCTGCGCGACCTCGCTGTGCGGCTGGGATTCCACCAACCGCGCCCAGCGCGAAAACTCTCGGCGAGCGCCCGCAGGGTGGAGCGGACGCGGGGCTTCAACTCGTCGGTCTCGCACAGGCGCTGGGCGGCGATCAGCAGCGGCACCCGGTTGGCGCGGCCGTAGGCGTGGAGCTGTTGCAGCGTGGCGTCGCCCAGTCCGCGCTTCGGCGTGTTCACGATCCGCTCGAAGGCGAGGTCGTCGCTGACGTTCATGGTCACGCGCAAGTAGGCGAGCGCGTCGCGGATCTCGGCCCGCTCGTAGAAGCGCGGGCCGCCGATGACCCGGTAGGGCAGGCCGAGCTGGACGAACCGGTCCTCGATCTCGCGCATCTGCGCCGAGATCCGCACCAGCACGGCGATCTCGGAGAGCGGGTGCTTCTTGACCTGGAGCGCCTCGATCTCCTCGGCGAGAAGCCGCGCCTCCTCCTCGGAATCCCAGGCACCGGTGACGGTCACGCGCTCGCCTGGCTCGTCGTCGGTGCGCAGGGTCTTGCCGAGGCGGCTCTCGTTCCGGGCGATCAGCCCCGAGGCGGCCGCCAGGATATGGCCGGTGGAGCGGTAGTTGCGCTCCAGTCGCACCACCACGGCGCCGGGGAAATCGTGCTCGAAGCGCAGGATGTTGTCGACCTCGGCGCCGCGCCAGCCATAGATCGACTGGTCATCATCGCCCACGCAGGCGATATTCTTGCGGTTTTGCGCGAGCAGTCTCAGCCACAGGTACTGGGCGACGTTGGTATCCTGGTACTCGTCCACCAGAATGTAGCGGAATCGGTCCTGGTAATTGGCCAGAACGTCGGGATTCTCGCGCCAGAGCTTCAGGCAGAGGAGCAAAAGGTCGCCGAAATCGACGGCGTTGAGGGTGGCGAGCCGGGCCTGGTAGGCGCTGTAGAGCGCGCCGCCCTTGCCGAAGGCGAAGGCCGAGGCCTCGCCGGGAGGCACCTGCTCGGGCCCGAGGCCGCGGTTCTTCCAGCCGTCGATGGCATGGGACAGGGCGCGCGCCGGCCAGCGCTTCTCGTCGACGTTCTGGTCGGCGATGACCTGCTTCATCAGCCGGAGCTGGTCGTCGGTGCCGAGAATGGTGAAGTCGGATTTCAACCCGACCAGCTCGGCATGGCGGCGCAGGATCTTGGTGCCGATGGCGTGGAAGGTGCCGAGCCAGGGCATGCCCTCGCCGGCGGGGCCGATCAGCGCGCCGATCCGGTGCTTCATCTCCCTGGCGGCCTTGTTGGTGAAGGTCACCGCGAGGATGTCGAACGGACGCGCCCGGCCGGTGGCGATCAGATGTGCGATGCGGGTGGTGAGCACCCGGGTCTTGCCGGTGCCGGCCCCGGCCAGCACGAGGACCGGCCCCTCCGTCGTCTCGACGGCGCGGCGCTGCTCCGGGTTGAGCCCTTCGAGGTAGCCGGCGGCCTCGCGGCGCAGGGCGCCCATGGCGCGGGCGGCGATGGAAGAGGCGGGAGCGCCGTCCCCGGCGGGCTGCGCGTGCGGGCGGTTCTGCATCCTGCTTCCCTGGACCAAATCGCGAACGGCGTCGAGGTGGTTCGGACCGGATATGGCTGAAGCCGCTCCGCAATGCAGGATCGCTGCTGGCGCCTGACGCGCCTTATCGTGCTATGGCCTGGGGGCTTGCCCGCGGGGGCACGCGGGGCGGCGGCATCACGATGTCGTTTTCTCGCGCGGGAAGGTGCGGAACAGGACCATTGCGTGATCTTCTGACCGCGCTGGCGGGCGCCGTCATCCTGGTTCTCGTGGCGGCACTCGCCGTCCCTCCCTTTGTCGATTGGCAGGCCCATCGCGCCCTCGTCGACCAGGCGCTCGCCCGTTCCCTGGGTGTCCCGGCCCGGACCGACGGCCGGATCGAAGTCCGGCTCCTGCCGTCGCCGCGGCTGCGCATCGACCGCCTGCATCTCGGGAGAGATTCCGGCCAGCCGATCCTCGACGCGCGCTTCGTCAAGGCCGAGATCGCCCTGACGCCGCTCCTGAAGGGCGAGTTCCGTTTCACCGAGACCCGGATCGGGCGGGCCGAGATCAAGCTTCCGGTCGCCGGCAGCGACGCCCTACGGCTGCCCCCCGATTTCGGCGGGGCGCTGCGCGCCCGGGATCTCGCGATCGAGAACCTGCACGTCCAGCAATTCCTCGTCACCACTCAGGTGCCGGCCACCGGCCGGACCGACCAGCTCTACGTCCAGGATCTGACCCTCCAGGCACCGGCCCTCGTGGGGCCCTGGCGGGTGGAGGGAACGACCGGCGGCATCCCGTTCCGGGCGGTGAGCGGCACGTCCGGGCCGGACGGGCGGCTCGCGGTCAAGATCTCGGGCGGGGGCGACACGCATCCGCGCTTCGAGGCGGATGCCCGGTTCGGCCTCGTCCCCGCCGAGGCCGACGGGGCCGCGCAGGTCGAGGCCGAGGGCTCCGCCCGCGTGGTTGTCGGCCCACCGACGCAGGCCGCGGGCGCCTACCTGCCGTTCGCGCTCGGCGGGACCTTCAAGGCCCGGGGCACTCAGGTGCGATTCGAGGGCGTCGACCTCGCCATCGACCCGGGCGGCCGCACGCTCCGGCTCGGCGGGACCGGCCGGCTCGACCTGCGCCAGTGGCGCGCCGGCCTGAACTTGGAGGCGCGCCGCCTCGACATCGACGCCTTCCTGGCCTCGCCGGAGGGCCAGAGCCTGCTCGCCCGCGGATTGCCGGCCTGGGCCGGCGGCCTGCCGGCGATGCTCGATCTCGATCTCGCGGTGGGCAGCGCCGTGGTCGGGGGCGAGGAATGGTCGAACCTCGCCCTCACCGGCACGCTGGAGCGAGCGGGCGGCCTGCTGCTGCGCCGCCTCTCCGTCACCGGCCCGGCCGAGTCGAGCATCAGCCTCAGCGGGCAGGTGGAGACAGCGCCGTTCCGCCTGACCGGCCCGGTGGCGCTGACCGCGCCCGATTCGGAGGCGCTCGGCCGCGACCTGCGCCGTCTCGGCGTGGAGGGGCCGCTCACGGCGCTGCTCGACGGACGCCGCATCGAGGCTGCTGCGGATCTCTCCGCCGCCGCCTCTAGCCTGTCCCTGCGCAACCTGCGCCTCGCCCTCGGGTCGGCCCGGATCACCGGCAATGCCCGCTACACGGCCCCGGAGGCGCATGCGCGCGGGCGCTTCGACGCCCAGATCCGCGCGACCGGCATCGACATCGCCGGCCTGCCGCCCCTCGGGGCCGCGCTGGGCAGCCTGCGCGACCACGACCTCGCCCTGACCCTGGAGGCGCGGGACGTGCGCTTCGGGACGGCGGGCTCCGGGAACGGCACCATCGCGGCGAGCATCCAGTCGGACGGTTCGGGCCTCGTGGTCGACAGCCTCGACGTGACCGACCTCGCGGGCGCTAGTGCCAAGCTGTCCGGCCGGATCGGTGCGGACGGGACCGGCCGTATCTCCGGGCGCCTGAAGGCCCCCGTGGCGGCGCCGCTGCTCGGCCTGCTCGAACGCGTCTGGGTCGGCGAGACCCGCCTGCTCCCCGCCTTCCTGGGGGACGCGCCCCTCGACCTTGCCGTCACCCTCGACCGCGAGGGCGGGGCCGCCGAGGCTCTGCGCACGCAGGCTCGGGGCAGCGCCGGCGGCGGCACCCTCGATCTGACGCTGGCGAGCCGCGGGACACGGATCGAGGGCGGGACCGCGACGCTCACCGCGCCGCGGGCGGGCGCGTGGTTCGGCCGGACCGACATTGCCGGCCTTCAGCAGCCCGCCGAGCTGCACCTGAAGGCCGAGCGCCCGGACGAGAAGACGCTCGCCCTCACGGCCAACGGGGCGGTCGCGGGCCTCCGGCTGTCGACGAGCCGGCCGATCCGCGTCGGCCCCGATGCGGTGCCGACCGGCGGCGAGGTCCATGCCGATACGGCCGATCTCGCTCCCTTCCTGACGCTGCTGGGGGCCGTGAGCCTGCCGCCGGGTGCGTGGCCGGCCGACTTGACCGTGACGCTCTCGCGCGCCGAGGGCGATGTCGGCACCGCGGTCATCGGCTGGATCGCGAGAGCCGGTGTGAACGCCATGATCCTGCGCGGACCAGACGGCGCCCTGCGCGGGCGTCTCGCCCTCGACCGTCTGTCGCTCCCGGACCTGACGGCCGCGCTGCTGCTGCCCGCCGGGACGGGCGGACGGTTCGGTCCGCCGGCCGCCCACCCGCCGATCTCGCTCGATACCCGGGTCGTGAGCCTCGCCCTCGGCCGCGGGCTGGTCGCCACCGATGCGGTCGCGGCCCTCGGTCTCGCCGATGCGGGCCTGACCCTGCAGAACCTCACCGCCAAGCTGGCGGGAGGGCGGATCGCGGGCTCGGTTACGATCGCCCGGCACGGAGCCGCCGCGGCGATCTCGGGAGAGGGCAGCCTCGACGACGTCGCCATCGCGGCGCTGGCCGGCGGCAGCCCGCTCGGCGGCCGCCTGAATACCAACCTGCGTTTCGCCGCGACCGCCGAGACCGTTGCGGGTCTCGCCGAGAACCTCTCGGGCAGCGGCACGCTCGGCCTCAAGGAGACTCAGCGTTCCGGAGGCCGATCCGGCGGCCCTGGGCCGCGCCCTGTCCCGGGCAACGGAGATCGACGACCCGCTGCGCGAAGGGAAGCTTCAGGCCCTGGTTTCCGAGGAACTCGCGAAGGGCGGCGCGCAGGCGCGGGCTCCCGCGCGCGCCGCGGCCACCATCGTCGGCGGGATCGTCCGGGCCGGGCCCTTCGACATCGATTTCGGACCGGCGCGCTGGTCGGGAACGGTGGGCTTCGACCTGCGCAACACCCGCCTCGATGCCCGCGGAACCCTTTCCGGCGGTTCGATCCCCCGAGGCTGGAGCGCGGGTCCGCCATCGGTCCAGTTCGGCCTGACGGGCCCGCTCGGTGCTCCGGAGCGGGTCCTCGACGTCGGCCCCCTGTCGAACGGGCTCGCCGCCTTCGTGCTCCAGCGCGAGCTGGAGACGATCGAACTGACCGAGGCCGATCAGGTGGAGCGCCAGCGCCGGCGGGCCCGGATCGAGATGGACCGAGCGCGTGCCGCCGCCGAGAAGGCCGCGGCGGAAGAGGCCGCCCGGCGGGCGCGGGAAAGTGGGGAGGCGGGTGGAGCCATGCCCGCCTCGGTCCCGCAGGAGGGTCCGCAGTCTGGGATTCGACCCTGATCGGGACGTCGGCGTTCCGGGGCCGGACGGTGTCCGCCGCGGCCATTGTACCCCGGAGCCGTGGGCCCCGAGGAACGGTCAGTCGGCCGCGATAAACCGGAGCGTGCCTGCGCGGCGCGTCGGCTTGCCAGTGTCGCTCGTGTGATTGACCCCATCCATGACCGGAACCTCGGAGAAATCGAACGGGCTGACGCCATCCAGGCAAGCCACGTTCACGGCGTACAGGTTCTGATCGGATCGTCGCTGATGGTGCGTGTATATTCCGCAGCGCGAGCAGAAGAAGTGCTGCGCAGATCTCGTATGGAAGCGGTAGCTCGTCAGGGCGTCCTCGCCGTGCAGTACCTTGATCCCGCCCATCTGCGCCATGACAACGGCAGCGCCGCGCATGCGGCAATAGGAACAGGTGCAGCGGCGGATCGAATCGAAGCCGTCGATGAGGGCCGCCTCGAAACGCACCGCGCCGCAATGACACCGGCCGGTCCATACTTTCGTGTCGCTCGCCATGGGCTTCGAGTCTCCGGTCAGATTCCGTCTGCGCCAGCCCGTCAGGGCCGGGCGCTTTGCGCGGTGCCGTGCCCTCATCAAGGTCGGCTGATCGGCTATGCCGCCAAGCAGGCCACGCCTGCGGCAATCGCGAGGCAGGATGCCATCCGTCGTGCGGTGAGCGCCTCATTCAGGAAGAGCCGCCCGATGATCGCGGCGTAGACCACGCTGGTTTCGCGCAGGGCCGAGACGACGCCCATCGGCCCATGCCGCATCGCCCAGATGACGATACCGTAGGCGAGGATGGAGACGAGGCCGCCCGTCAACGCCGACGCCGTTTGCATTCCGGTATAGGTCGGCGGTCTTCCGCGGAGCACGAAGAAGATCGGTGGCATTGTCATGCTCCACAGCAGGAACATGCTGTTGGCGTAGGCGATGCTGTTTCCCGATAGTCTGACGCCGATGCCATCGATGACAGTATAGATGCCGGTCAAAACACCCGTGACGCATGCGGCAGGCAGGAAGTCGCTCCGAATTCTTCCGCGTTGGAAGGCGAGCGAAACGATGCCGCCGGAGACCAGTGCGATACCGGTCGCGGACGCCACGCTGATCGCCTCGTGGGCGAAGACCGTCGCCCCCAGGGAGACGAGGACGGGCGATGAGCCGCGGGAAATCGGGTAGGTCTGACCCAGGTCGCCCGCGCGGTAGGTGCGCACGAGGGAGAGGTTGTAGAGCGTGTGTATGAGCGCCGAGGCGATCACGTAGGGCCAGCTGGGCGCCTCGGGCCAAGGGAGAAACATCGTGGCGACCACCGTGACGCCGGTGACGGCGCCCATCATCAGCGTCATCGACCACAGTCGGTCACTGCCGCCTCGCAGCACGGCATTCCAACTGGCGTGGAGGACCGCGGCACAGGTGACGCACGCGAAAACGAAGGGAGTCACGCGCCGGTCTCGCGGCCGCCCATGCTCCGATGTGCGGACAGGCTGACGCGGATCAAAGCTTCCTGGCGTGGGCCGTCGATCACCGGCGGGCTCTCCGTTCAAGGGTACGGGCTAGGATGCCTGTTGCGAACTGCGCCGACTAACCATTTACTCACGCAGGACAGGATAGAAAAACTCACGCGAATGCGTCGTTCCCTGCCTCCCCTGAACGCGCTGCGGGCTTTCGAAGCCGCTGGGCGTCTCGGTAGCTTCAAGGCGGCCGCGGGCGAGTTGGGTGTGACCCACGGCGCCATCAGTCAGCAGGTGCGCCTCCTCGAGGACTGGCTGCGCGCTCCGCTGTTCGAGCGGCACAACCGGCGTATCGTCCTCACGCCCGCGGCGCGCACCTATCTCGCGGAGGTCGGCCCAGCCTTGGACCGGGTCGCTGCCGCGACGGCGCAGTACGGCCACGACGAAGCGGCCGTTCTCCGGGTCAACGCGCTCGCGACCTTTGCCCTCCGCTGGCTGATCCCGCGGTTGGCGCGCTTCCGCGCGCGGCATCCAGCCGTCAAGGTCAGGCTGGAGACATCCAACCAAGCACTGGAAGCTTTACCGGACGTCTTCGACGTGGTCATTCGCGGTGGCCCCGACGCGTTCTACGGCTACGTGACGCGTCCGTTCTTGTCCGAGCGGCGACTGCCCGTCTGCAGTCCGAGCCTCCTCGACCGGGTGCCGCTCCGAAGTGTTCAAGACTTGCGCGGACACACCCTGCTGCACACGTCGAGCCTTCCCAGGCTTTGGGACGACTGGCTGTTCGCGGCCGGTCTTGCCGGGCTCGAAACAGCTGCGGCGCTGACTCTCGATCACTTCTATCTCACGCTTCAGGCCGCCCTCGATGGCGTCGGCATCGCCATGGGCCCGACGGCTTTGATCGCGGACGATCTGGAGCAGGGACGCTTGGTCGCTCCCTTCCTGACTCCGTCTCTCCCGGCTCGCAGCTATTGTACGTATGTCCGGGACAACAGGCAGTCGGACGAGCCCATCGCAAGCTTTCTGTCCTGGATTGAGCAGGAAGGAAACGTCCCCGTCCCGGAACGGTGACGATCAAGACTTGGCTTTGAAGCGTGCTTCCGTCTCAGCGAAGTGGCAGCTCGCTCCAGATCTTTGTCACCGCATGATGGTTTCGGAAGATCGGGCCCGACTCTTCTGCGCCATGCTCCGGGAGAGGGTCGGGCGCGCAGACGGTCGCGGTCCGAGCGTGCCTCGGTGCCGGATCGGCCTCGCCCTGGGTGGTTGACCCGACACGGCGCCCTGCAAGCTCCCGACCTCAGGCCGGCTCAGATCGGGAGCGGACCGTTGCAGCTTGAGCGGCCGGAGCCCGGGGCGCCTATGCTTTTCCCACCGCCATCAGCGCGAAGGCGTAGATCAGCGCCACCTCCTCCAGCCGGTCGAAGCGGCCCGCGGCGCCGCCATGGCCGGCCTCCATGTTGATCCGCAGCAGGATCGGCCCGCCCCCCGCCATGGTGGCGCGCAGCCGCGCGACCCACTTCGCCGGCTCCCAGTAGGTGACGCGCGGGTCGGTGAGGCCCCCGAGCGCCAGGATCGCCGGGTACGCCTTGGCGGCGACGTTGTCGTAGGGCGAATACGCGAGGATCGTCCGGAAAGCCGCTTCGCTCTCGCCTGGGTTGCCCCATTCGGGCCATTCGGGCGGGGTGAGCGGCAGTTCGGAATCGAGCATCGTGTTGAGCACGTCGACGAAGGGCACGTCGGCGACGATTCCGGCGAACAGCTCCGGGGCCATGTTGGCCACCGCCCCCATCAGCATGCCGCCGGCCGATCCGCCATGGGCGACGATGCGTTTCTCAAACGTGTAGCCGGCCGCGATCAGGGCCCGCGCACAGGCGATGAAATCCGTGAAGGTGTTGGGCTTCTTCTCGCGCTTGCCGTCGAGATACCAGCGCCAGCCCTTCTCGGTGCCGCCGCGGATATGCGCGATGGCATAGACGAAGCCGCGGTCGACGAGGCTGAGCAGGTTCGTCCGGAACGAGGCCGGCATCAGCGTGCCGTAGGAGCCGTAGCCGTAGAGCAGCAGCGGCGCGCTGCCGTCGAGGGCAAGACCCTTCCGGTGCAGCAGGGAGATCGGCACCTGCTCGCCGTCGGGCGCGGTGGCGAAGAGCCGGCGGGTCACGTAGGCGGCCGGATCGTGGCCGCTCGGCACCGCCTGCCGCTTGCGCAGGATGCGCTCACGACTGCCGCAATCGTAGTCCCAGGTCTCGGACGGCGTCGTCATCGACGAGTACACGAAGCGGATCGTCGCCGTGTCGAAGGCGAGGCCGGGCCGCAAGCCGAGGGCGTAGGCCTCCTCGGCGAAGGCGACCGTGTGCTCGCTGCCGTCGCCGAGGTCGCGCACGATGATCCGCGGGCGGGCATTCTCGATCTCGAGGCGGATCAGGTGGCCGGCCAGGAGATTGAGGTGGCGGATCATCACCCCCGGCCGGTGGGGGACGAGGTCCGTCCAGTTGGCGCGACCCGGGTCGTCGAGCGGCGCGGTGACGATCTTGAAGTCCTCGGCCCCGTCGGCGTTGGTGCGGATGAACAGGCGGTCGCCCCGGTGCTCAACCCCGTAGATCAGCAGGGGCTCGCGTGGCTGCACGAGATGCAGCCGGGCGGAATCCGCGTGCCGGTCGAGCAAGCGGATCTCGGAGGTCTCGTGGTCGCTCGCCGTCACGTCGAGGAACGCGCCCGATTGCGTCCGACTGATATGGACGAAATAGCCGGGATCCGCCTCCCGGTAGAGGGTGTCGTCGGCCGATTGCGGCGTGCCCAGGCGGTGGTGCATCACCTTGGCGGGACGGTGATTGGCGTCGACCGCCACGTACCAGAAGCTGGCGCCGTCCCCGGCCCAGACCACCTCGCCGGAGGTCGCCTCGACCCGGTCGTCGAGGTCCTGGCCGGTGGCGAGGTCGCGCACCCGGATCGTGTAGAGTTCCGATCCCTTGGTGTCGACGCTCCAGGCGAGCCGCGTGTGGTCGTCGGAATGGACGGCCGCGGCGATCTCGAAGAAGGGCAGCCCCTCGCCCTCGCGGTCACCGTCGATGAGGATCGTCTCGTCCGGGTCCGGCCCGGACTCGGGCACGTTCGGCGAGGAAGCCGGCCGCCGGCAGATCAGCGGGTGCTGACCGCCCTCGCGGTGGCGCGTGTAGTAGGCGAACGGCCCGTCGGGTTCCGGCACGCCGCTCTCATCCTCTTGGATGCGCCCGCGCATCTCGGAGACCAGCTTCTGCCGCAGGCTCGCGGCGCCGGCCATCGCGGCCTCCGCGAAGGCGTTCTCGGCCTTGAGATAGGCGGCGATATCGTCGGGCAGCGCCGCGGGGTCCTTGAGGACAGTCTGCCAGTTCGCGGCCTTCAACCACGCATAGTCGTCGGTGATCTCCTGCCCGTGGACGCTGAACCGTCGCGGCCGGACCTCGGCGACCGGCGCGTCGGTCCCATGAGCAAGAAAGCCGTGCCCGATCTCCGTCATCGTATCTCCAGTCGGATCCGCCACGTCCGGGTTAGGGCATGTGTCGCGCCGGGCGCCGCGATGCAAGCTGTCGATCGGCTCTCCGGTGGATGTCCCGCGCGGGGCGGATGTCGCATGGGACCTCGGGATCGGGATCGGGCGTTAGACCGCAAGGCGCTCTGCAGGTGCGCCGCGGTCGAGGCCGTCCGTTCGACACCGAGGTGATCAGCATGATCGATTCCCCCGATCCGCAGGACAGCGATTCCGTGAAGGATCTCGAGCGGATAAACGATGTGCTGGCCGCGTGGGCGGCGCGCACCGCCATCGACAGCGCGGCTCTGATCGACCGCTTCGAGGCGATGGGCTACGAGGTCCGCGGCAAGTCGGAGGACGAGATCGCCGCCGTCCTCCATCATCCGCCGACCCGCCCCGCACAGGGCCGCGCGACCGCGTAGCTGTGGGTTGTAGGTAAAAAACCTTGATTTTCTAAAATTTCCTGAGATGATGCAGGGCTCTGCTTCTCCCGCATATCCTATCAGGAACAAAACATGAACAAAACGGTCGGGAACGAGCCTGCCAAGATCGCTCGGCGAAGACGGGGCTGCGCGATGCAGGGAAACCTTCCGGTGGAGGCGGCCCGCCTGCTGGCGCGGCTGGGCGAAGCGGGCGCCTATGCCCGTCCCGACCCCCTGGTCGAGGACACCTTACTGGCCCGGCGAGGCGGCGACGGGATCTCGGTCGGGAGCGGGCGCTTCGCCACCGCATCCGGCCGGACCCTTACCGAGGCTGATCTAGCGGAATGGGATCCCGCCGGCACGCGGCTGACGATCAGCGCCGCGGGGCGGGCGCACCTGCGCCGGCAGGACGTCTCGCAGGACATGGCCTACGTGGCGCAGCACCATGACCTGATCGTCGTGGAGGGCGGCGGAGGTGCGGGGCCGGTCCTGCGCAACGCCTCGGAAAAGCCCCTGGCCTGGATGATGCGTCGGCGGGATCGGGACGGGGCGCCGCTGATCGATGCCCCATCCTTTGAGGCGGGTGAGCGGCTGCGCCGGGATATGAACGCGGCCGCGATGCTCCCCCGGATGGGCGCGGATTTCGGCGCCCCGCGGGTCGATGGCAGCGGTGCCCGCGACCCCGCCGCCGCGTCGGACCATGTGATCGCGGCCCGGCAGCGGGTGCGCGGTGCCCTCGACGCCGTCGGGAGCGACCTGTCGGGGCTGCTGATCGACCTGTGCGGCTTCCTGAAGGGGCTGGAGCGGATCGAGGCCGAGAGACGCTGGCCGGCCCGCTCGGCCAGGGTTGTGGCGCGCATCGCCGTGGGGCGGCTCGCGGAGCATTACGGGCTGGAGCGGGAAGCGACCGGGCCGGAGCGCGCCCGCCTGCGCCTGTGGCGCGGCTAGGCCGGGCGCTCAGGCCGCGGCGGCGAGCCGGACCGCGTCGCGATGGATGCGGTCGGCCATGGCGCGCACGCCGTTGGACCGCTTCGAGGTGACATGGGCTCCGAAGCGGAGCTGCCGGAACAGGTCCAGGCCGTCGGTCTCGGCGGCCTCGCGCGGGCTCTTGCCCGTGTAGAGCGCGACCATCAGCGCGACGAAGCCACGAACGATGAACGAGTCGCTGAACCCCTGCAGGACGAGGTGTGCCTGGTCGCCGGATCCCTCGACGGCGGTGTCGATCCAGACCTGGCTCTCGCAACCGTGGACGCGGTTCGCCTCGGTGCGCAGGGATTCGGGCATCGGCGGCAGGGCGCGGCCGAGCTCGATCAGGTATTCGAGCCGCATGTCGTCGTCCTCGACGATCTCGAAATTCTCGATGATGGTGTTGATCGGGGGCAGCATGCTGTGCGCAATCCGGGGGTCTTGCGTGCCGCTATAGGCTGCCGGCGCGGTCGTGGCGAATCGGCTCTGGGTCGCGGACGCTCACGAGGCGGCGGGGCGCGTCGGCGGCAGGGTCAGGCTCAAGGGGGACGCCGGGCTGGCATCGCCCGTGACCGCGATCTCGGCCTGGGCCGCGTAGGCGGCGATGAGGCGCGGGCCCAGCTTGGGGACGTTGGGCCGGCCCGAGGCCGCCGTCTCGCTCACCCCGGAGACGATGGACAGGTGCAGGGGCGCACTGTCCCGGGCCTCGATGTCGATGGTGATCGAGCAGGCGACATGCTCGGCGGTGGCATCGAGGCACTCGGCCACGATCTCCGCGACGATCATGCCGAGCGCGTTGGCGGTCCGCGGCTCGACGAGCCCGTTTCCGATTCCGCCGACCTGGACGCTGATGCGCCCGGCCCGGCGGAGCTGCCCGAGGCCCGAGGCGAGCCGGTGCAGGTAATCCCTCAGGTCGATCGACGCGATATGGGGCGCCTCGTGCAGGTGCTGCTGCACCAGCGCGATCGCCCGGACACGCTGGCCCAGCGCCTCGAAGCTGCCGCGGCAGGCATCCGGCGCCGCCCGGCCATAGAGGCCGATCAGGCTCACCATCACCTGCAGATTGTTGCGGACGCGATGGTAGACCTCAGCCAGCAGCGCCTCCTTCTCGGCCAAGGCGTGCTCGATATGCTCCTCGGCGTGTTTGCGGTCGGTGATATCGAAGCAGGAGCCGAGATAGCCCTGGAACCGGCCGTCTTCGACGAGGGGGCGCGCGGTATCAAGCAGCCAGCGGTACTCGCCGTCGTGCCGCCGCAGCCGGAACTCCACCGTGAAGGGGCGCCGGGCCTCGAAGGCCTCGGCGACGATCCGGGCGTGCCGCTCGAAATCCTCGGGATGCAGCCCGCTGCGCCAGCCGAGGCCGAGTTCCGCCTCGAGGGGACGCCCGGTGAATTCCAGCCAGCACTCGTTGTGGTGGATCGCGTGGCCGTTCTCGTCCGAGCGCCACATCATCAGCGGCACGACGTCCGCGAATCGCCTGAAGCTGTCGCTCAAGGCCGCTGCCTCCGCCGTCCCCTGCGCCGGACCCGTCCCAGGATCCCCCGCGGGGCCGTTGTCCAGCGGCTCAGCCGTTCCGGACCCTGGTGGCTGACCGACCATTTTGTACCCGATTCGCTTTGACGAGTGTCGTGAGACGAGGGGACTGCGTGCGGATGGCGCCGGTCAACGTCCCGACCGGGCTGCCGTTCCGGGGCCGGGACGCCATCGCCCCCTCCCATGCACAGGGATAGCGCAATAGGGAACCGCCCTGCGCTTGCAACCCCCAATGGCTCGGCCAGGGTCGGCCGGCTAGACCTCGGTCCGTCCGATATCGCCCAACAACGGGTAGGAGCGCCGCGCCGTCTCCCGCATCTCCGCGGCGCTGACCCGCATGTCGGCGATGTGGGCCCTCATTTCCGCGACCAGCTGCCGTCCCTTCCGGATCTCCGCCAGACAGGCCTGCTGTTCGGGGAGCGCGCCGGGGCGTTCGCGTCGGCGCCCGTCGTGCAGCCGTTCGCCGAACGGCACTTCGAGCAGCTCGGCTTCGGCCGCATCGCAGATCAGGAAGCTGCAGGCCAGCGGCGCGATGCCCTCGTGGAGCAGGTCGCCGCACAGGTCCGGGATCGTTCGGCATGCTTCCAGGTAGGCGGCCTCCAGGCTCGGCCTGTCGAGACCGAACGCGTCCCGCTCCAGGCCTCCGGGGGTTCGCAAGTGGAAGTAGAAGTGCGGCATCGGCTCAGCGCATCTGCTCGGCGGGGACGGGAACGAGGTGCAGATAGTCCGGCCGGAACTCGCAGAACGCGGCGAGGCGCTCCGGGTCCGGCACGCACATCCGCCGCCGCTCCAGCAGGATCAACCCGTTGTCCCGCAGAACGCGCAGGGAGCGGTTGGCGTGAACCGGGGTAATCCCGGTCACGTCGGCCAGATCGTCCTGCGTCAGCGGCCAGGCGAAGTCGCCTTCGATCGTTCCGTCCACCGCCTGCAACCGGGCCCGCACCTCGCAGATCAGGTGGGCGATGCGGGGCGCCGCCATGCGCCGCCCGTTGTTGATCAGCGCCTGGCGCAGGATGCTGTCGGTCTGGAGCGAGGACCAGCGCAGGGCCCGCGCGAGGGTGGGCGAACTCTCGAGTGCCCCCGGGATCTCCGCAGGGTCGATCTCGGCCACGACGCCGCCGGTTAAGGTGGTCACCGAATGGTCGGCGTAGCCGAGCAGGTTCGTCTGCACGTGGCTGATGTCCCCGGGCAGGATGAGATCGGTGATGAGACGCTAACCGGCGGACAGGAGCTTCGACCGGCAGGCCCACCCCTCCAGCATCACCAGGATCCGCGGGGGTGATTCCCCCTCGGCGACGAGGCTCCGGTGCGGCTCGACCGCGCGCGTGCGGCGGACGAGGTGGTTCAGGAGGGTGCGATCCCCCTCCGTGAGGGCCGCGCCGTGCACCAGCTTGCGGATGAGGCAGTTCTGCAACGTGAAGATTATCCTGCGTCGCGGACCCGGGACTTATGGCTGAAAATGGGGATGCCTTCCACTGCGCCGCCCGCGCCCCGTTTCTCGATCCGGTCGGGAGGGCGTGAGCGGAGCGCGGGACGGCCCGCCCGGTGAGCGACGGAGGCCGGGCAACAACCGATGCCTGCTTAAGGATCACCACAGATCGTCGGTGACGCCTGCCTAAAGTTATGTCTGATGCCAATAGACGCAACTTTGAGGACGCGCCGTGAGACCGGTCCTGATCCAGACTGCCCCGCTCCTGTCGACCGCCGGCGCCAGCGCCTGGGATGGCGACGGCATCAGCGGCACCGGTTCAAGCGGCCATGGCCGTTCGGTGTCCGGCTACACTCCGGCACACGGGACGACGGTCGCCAACCATGACGCGTCCAAGCCGAACGGGACGCAGCGCGACACTGACGGCACCCGCGGGAACATCGATTCCTATACCGGCGCGGCCGGTACGCACGGTGCCGACCATTGACGGGCCCGTCCGTCGTGCGCCGCCGCCGGAGCATTGTCGCGCGGCTCGCGCTCACCGCCTTCGTCCTCCTCGGTGCTGTCGGCGGCGCGCAGGCCCGGCCGTTCTCCGAGCCCGACGAGACCCGCCTGGACCGGCACGGCCACTATCGCAGCCGGGACGGTTCCGAG
This sequence comes from Methylobacterium sp. P31, assembly GCA_050632875.1. Classification (GTDB taxonomy): domain Bacteria; phylum Pseudomonadota; class Alphaproteobacteria; order Rhizobiales; family Beijerinckiaceae; genus Methylobacterium. The sequence continues at coordinate 2,484,245 of JBODSC010000001.1, forward strand.
GTCCACCAGCCCGCTCGGACCCTCGACGGCGCGAAGCCGAACGGAGCATCTGCGAAGTGCCACGACGGGACTTGGAGCTTCAGCCACAGCCATCGCGGGACTTGCTCGCGGCACGGCGGCGTGGCGCCCTGGGAGGGATAACGGACACGAATTCCTACATCGGCGCGTGATCTAGGAATTATAGCTTGACACCGTCGTGCTGCTGGGTTATCACCCAGGCACGGTCGAGACGTGTGCGGAGCGGCGGCGATGCGGTCAATCCAGCGCCATCCGCCCGAGCGGCGCGCCGAGACCATGCGCCTGTTGCGCGAGACCGACCTGCCGACCTGCCGACCTGCCGACCTGCCGACCTGCCGACCTGCCGACCTGCCGACCTGCCGACCTGCCGACCTGCCGACCTGCCGACCTGCCGACCTGCCGACCTGCCGACCTGCCGACCTGCCGATCGGCGCCCGCACGGGCGTCAGTCTCAGAACGGTCTATGCCTGGAACGCCCTGGCCGGCTGGCCCAGGCCGATACGCACGCGCAGGATCGCGGTGAAGCGCTGGCCGGAGGCGCGCCGGGCCGCGCTCGTCCGGCTGTTGAGCGCGCCCGGCAACGATCCCGGCGACGTCGCCGAGGTTCTGGGGTTCGGGCGACTCACGCCCGAACTGATCGCTACGGTCTTCGGCCGGCCGTTGCGGCTCCCGCCGGCCATGTTCGAGCGCCCGGACAGGGCGGCCGACCCGGCGACGCTGCGGACGCATCTGCGGGCCCACATCATCCGGCAGATCGCCGCCTTCGACAGGGCGCTGAGCGCGGAGGGGGCGGCTCTGCGCGAGTCCGCCCGGGTGCTGCGCGACCTCGGCGGACTCAAGCGGCTGCTCGACGCAGTCGAGGCGGAGACGCGCGGCGCGCGTCGGAGGAGGGCGGCGATGGCGATGCGGAACGCGACCTGCCCGCCCTGCGCGCGGAGATCGCGCGACGCTATGCTGGCTTTGTCGGCGGCCGGACGGCTGCCTGACTTCCTCGACACCTTGCCGCCGGCTCTGCTCCGGGCGCTCGCCACCGACTGGCTGCATCAGGCCCGGCCCGATCAGCTCCCGCCCGCCGAACCGGATCCCGCGGCGGGGCCGGCCGGAGCCTGGACGACCTGGGCGGTGATCGGCGGCCGCGGCTGCGGCAAGACCCGCACCGGGGCCGAATGGGTGGACGCGCTGGCCCGGGGTGATCCGGCCTTCACGCCCGAACCGGTCGGGCGCATCGCGCTGGTGGGGGAGACGCATCTCGACGTGCGCGATGTGATGATCGAGGGTCCCTCAGGGCTCCTCGCCCTGCCGCGGCGCGGCCGCGCCCGGCCGGTCTGGTCGCCGAGTCGCCGCCGCCTCGAATGGGACAACGGCGCGCTCGCGCTCGCCTTCTCGGCGGAGGAGCCGGACGCGCTCCGCGGCCCGCAATTCGGCGCCGCATGGTGCGACGAGGCCGCGAAGTGGCGCCGGCCCGAGGCGGCCTTCGACATGCTGCAATTCGGGCTCCGGCTTGGCGCGCGCCCGCGCAACCTCGTCACCACGACGCCGCGGCCGGTGCCGCTGATCCGCCGCCTGCTGGCCGATCCGCGCACCGTGGTGAGCCGCGCCCGGACGCACGACAACGCTGAACACCTCGCCCCGGATTTCCTGGACCGCGTCGTCGGGCGCTACGCTGGGACCCGCCTCGGCCGCCAGGAACTCGACGGCGAACTCATAGCCGACCGGGACGACGGCCTCTGGGAGCGCGCCGCCATCGAGGCGGCCCGGGTCGCCGTCGCGCCGGAACTGGCCCGGATCGTCGTGGCGGTCGATCCGCCCGCCACCTCGGGGGCGCGCTCGGATGCCTGCGGCATCGTCGCGGCCGGGCGCGCGGGCACCCAGGCCTACGTGCTGGCCGATGCGAGCCTCGCCCGCGCCACCCCGCAGGCCTGGGCCGGGGCGGCCCTGACGCTCTACCACCGGCTCCAGGCCGATGCCCTGGTGGTCGAGGTCAACCAGGGCGGGGAGATGGCCGCCGCCGTGCTGGCGCAGTGCGATCCCGCCGTGCCGGTCACCCGGGTCCACGCCACCCGGGGCAAGTACCTGCGGGCCGAGCCGGTCTCGCTGCTCTACGCCCGCGGGCTCATCCACCATGTCGGAGCCTTCCCGGCCCTGGAGGATGAGCTGTGCGATTTCGGTCCGGACGGCCTCTCCGGCGGGGCCTCACCCGACCGGCTCGATGCCCTGGTCTGGGCGATCACGCATCTGCTCCTGGAGACGCGACCCGAACCGCGGATCCGGCGGCTATGAGGGCTTGCCCGCAGTGGCAGGAGCACCAAAACAATACGGCGCGCCTCCGCGAGAAGCGCGCCGAAGTCGGTTCGTGGTCTCTGGAACGAACTGCATCCTGTATACACAATCTCGTGCGCTAAGCTGTAGCGAGCAGGACACGCCATCTCGGCGAGCGCACCGTATTCCCGGAATAGATACCGGGCGCCGCCGGGACCGATGGCGTGCCGGACGCCTCGAACGTCGCCGCAGCCCGAGGCGGGTCGCGGCTCGGCAGTCCTGTCACTCGGGTGACGTCAGGCTCCGGAGGGCGCCGCGCACGTCGGATAGGGATCCGACCAGGGCATAGCAGGCGAAATCGTGGGCTCCGGCCGCGGCCTGCGCGACCCGGAACGCGCAGCCGAGGCGTGTCGCGCCTTCGAACGGTTGAGCCGTGAAGCCGGGTCTCGGGGCACCGGCCTCCTGCGCGGGCGGGCCAGGACTCCAGACCGCCACGGCGTGCGAGCCCTCGGGCATCGCCAGGATCACGGGGCGCGGCTGATCGCGCAGTGCCGAATCGAGCCGGGTGAGGGCGCCTGTGCCCGGGTCGAAGCTCCAGGCTTCGGAGAATTCCGCCGGCACGGACGCGGCGAGTGCCTCGAACCGCACCGCCTCGGCGCGTTCGGGCAGGACGAAGCTCGCCTGGACCTCGATCGCGTTGCCCAGGCCCGGCAGGCCCAGGGCCACCCGCTTGTGCAGGATCACGTCCGGGGCCGCGCCGGTCCCCGGAGACGCCGGGCATTCCGGGGCCATGCGGGTCTCCGTCTCGGCCCAGCTCCTGCCGGAGCGCAGGGATCGGAGTCGGCGCGAGGCGGGCTGGCCGCTGCCGTTCTGCGGGCCGCCCGCCTCGCTCGCCGCGCGGCAGGCGGCCGCGCGCTCGAAAACCACGCGCGCCTGCAGCGCGTCCTCGGATTCCGTGTCGGCGATGAAGGTGACGCCGTCCCAGGTCAGGGTGTCCACGGCTCCGGCGACCCGGCGCGACAGGCGCAGGGCGATCTCCGACCGGCCGAAGGGCCGGACCAGGACCAGGGTGCCGTCCGGCTCCGGCCAGGCCGGACCTGAACCGCGGGCAGCCCCGTCCGGTGCCGCGGCGCCGAGGAGTGCCGGAGCGAGAATCGCCGCCGCGAGTCTCCGGGATCGGGCTGCGCGGGATCGCGAGGGGCGCCAGGGCTGCATTGCGAGACCATAGCTCAGGAACGGACCGGCATGTCGACTGTCCTCGAACGGCTGGCGCGGGTCGCGCGCCGGGCCGCCCGCGCGCCGGCCACCAAGGCCGCTGCGCTCCCCGGCTTCACCCTCTACGCCGAGGGACGGGCCAGCTGGATGCCACGCGACCCGGCGGCGCTCGCCCGGGCCGGCTACCAGGGCAACCCGGTGGTCCATCGGGCGGTCCGGCTGGTCGCCGAGAGCGCCGCGAGCCTGCCGCTGATCGCCACCGGCCCCGGCGCCGAGCGCGCGGCCGACCTGCTGGCGCTCCTCGCCCGGCCGAATCCTCGGGAGAGCGGCACGCATCTCCTGGAGACCGTCTACGCCGATCTCCAGCTCACCGGCACCGCCTACCTGGAGGCGGTCGCCCTCGATGGCCGGGTCGGGGCGCTCCAGGCTCTCCGGCCGGGCCGGATGCGGATGCTGCCGGGGCCCGACGGTTGGCCGGCGGCCTACGTCTACGATGCGGGCAGGCGCAGCCGCCGGTTCGACCTGCCGCCGCCCGGCGCGCCCGAGGTGGCGCCGATCCTGGCGCTCGCCCTGTTCCACCCGGAGCACGAGACCGATGGGCTCGCGCCCATCGCGGCGGCGGCCACCGCGCTCGACATCCACAATGCCGCCAGCGCCTGGAACAAGGCGCTCCTCGACAACGCCGCCCGGCCCTCCGGGGCGTTGGTCTTCGCGGGCGCCACGCTCTCCGAGCCGCAATTCGATCGGCTCAAGGCCGAGCCTCGAGGCGAACTACCAGGGGGCCGCCAATGCCGGACGGCCGCTGCTGCTGGAAGGCGGCCTCGACTGGAAGCCGCTCGCTTTGTCGCCCCGGGATATGGATTTCGTAGAGGCCAAGAACGCGGCGGCCCGGGAGATCGCCCTGGCCTTCGGGGTTCCGCCCCTGTTGCTCGGCCTGCCCGGCGACAACACCCACGCCAACTACGCCGAGGCCAACCGGGCTCTCTACCGCCAGACCCTGATCCCGCTGGCCGCCCGGACCGCGCAGGCGCTGGCCGTCTGGCTCGAGCCCGCCTTCGGGCCGGTGGACCTGGAGCCGGATCTCGACCGGATCGAGGCTCTCTCGGCGGAGCGGGAATCCCTCTGGCGCCGCGTCCAGGCCGCCGAATTCCTCTCCGTTCCTGAGAAGCGCGAGGCGGTGGGCTACCCGCCGGAGATGCCGCGGCAGATGCGGACCTGACATTCCGGGCATCTCCCGCCCCGCGACGGGGAGGGCCGGCGCGTGTCGGTTCCGGACCGCCCCTATCGAACCGCATGACAGCCGAGGGCTCAGCCATGGATGGCCATTTCACCGGCTATGCCAGCCTCTTCGGCGTGCCCGATCTCGGCCGCGACGTGGTGATGCGGGGCGCCTTCGCGGCGAGTCTGAGCCAGCGGGGGCGGCCGGCGTGCGGCTGCTGTTCCAGCACGACCCGGCCGAGCCGATCGGCCGCTGGCTCACCCTGCGCGAGGATGCCCGCGGCCTTCGCGCCGAGGGCCAGCTCAACCTCGCGGTGCAGCGCGCCCGGGAGGTCGACGCGCTGATGCGCCAGGGCGGCCTCGATGGGCTGTCGATCGGCTTCCGCACCCTGCTGGCCCGGACGGGTGCGGGCGGCGAGCGCCGGCTCCACAGGGTTGATCTGTGGGAGATCTCCCTGGTGACCTTCCCGCTCCAGCCGGGGGCCCGGGCGAGCCCGGACGCCGATCCGGAGCCCGATCGGGACCCCTTGCCCGACGCGATCCGCGGCCTCGCCCGGCGAATCACGCCCGCCTGCCTGCCGAAATCCGCCGTCCGGCTTCGGCCGGTCGCCCGGTCCTGACCTCCACCCCGCCGATGAGGCCCCTGATGGATGCCAACACTCTGATTGCGCGCACCGCCCTTGCGACCAAGGACGGACCACCCGACCTGGAGAACAAGGCCGCCGGGCCCGAGGGCGGACCGGTGCGCTCCGCGCTCGACGAACTCGCCGCCGCCTTCGCGGCGTTCAAAGAGACCAATGACGCCCGCCTGGGTGCGCTCGAGGGCCGCCTCGGCGCCGACGTGCTCACCGAGGAGAAGCTCGCCCGGATCGACGCGGCGCTCGATGCCGCCCGCACCCGCCTCGACCGGATCAGCCTGGAACAGGCCCGGCCGCCGCTCGGCCGGCCGGGTCCCCAGGGGGATGCGGCCGCGCACGAGCACAAGGCGGCCTTCGACCTCTACGTCCGGGCCGGCGAGAGCGCCGGGCTCAAGCGCCTGGAAGCCAAGGCCGTGTCGGCCGGCTCGGGGCCGGACGGCGGCTATCTGGTGCCGGACACGATCGAGCGGACCGTGCTGACGCGCCTCGCCCAGGTCTCGCCAATCCGCTCCATCGCCAGCGTGCAGCAGATCTCGGGATCGCAGAACAAGCGCGCGGTTTCGGTGGGGGCGCCGGTCACCGGCTGGGCGGCCGAGACCGCGCCCCGCCCGGAGACCGCCGGGCCGGCGCTCTCCGAGATCGCGTTCCCCGCCATGGAGGCTCTACGCGATGCCGGCCGCCACGCAGACGCTGCTGGACGACGCGGTGGTGGATCTCGACGCATGGCTCTCGGCCGAGGTGGAGACCGCCTTCGCCGAGCAGGAGGGCATCGCTTTCGTGTCCGGCAACGGGGCGAGCGGCCCGCGCGGCGTCCTGAGCTACGACACGGTGGCCAATGCCGCCTGGGTACCGGGCAAGCTCGGCGTCGTGGCCACGGGAGCGGCCGGCGCCTTCCCGTCGAGCAATCCGGCGGACGTGCTGTTCGATCTGGTCTACGGGCTGCGGGCGGGCTACCGCCAGAATGCCGGCTTCGTGATGAACCGGCGCACCCAGAGCGCCATCCGGAAGTTCAAGGACGCGGAGGGCAACTATCTCTGGCAGCCGCCGCTCGCCGCCGGCCGGGCCGCGACCCTGATCGGCTTCCCTGTGACGGAGGCCGAGGCGATGCCCGATCTCGGCAAGGACAGCCTGTCGGTGGCCTTCGGCGATTTCCGACGCGGCTATCTGGTTGTGGACCGCACCGGGATCCGCGTGCTGCGGGACCCGTACTCGGCCAAGCCCTACGTGCTGTTCTACACCACCAAGCGCGTCGGCGGCGGGGTGCAGGATTTCGACGCGATCAAGCTGCTGAAGTTCAGCTGAGGCCGGGGGCCGGCGGGACCGGGAGTCCTGTCCCGACGACGCCTCTTCCCCCGCGCGGGGAGGAGGGGGCCCGGCGGCCGTGGGTCCGCCCTATTGCAGCCCGTCAGGCGAGATCAGCTCTCAGCGCCCCTGGTTGCCGTCGCGCATGGCGCCGGTCGGCTCCTGCACGTGGGCTTCGAGGAACCAGAGATGCTTGTCGACCGCCCGCGAGATCTCGGTGAACAGGTCGGCCGTGCCGGGGTCGCCCGCCTCGTCGGTCTCGTCGATGTTCTTGCGGACCGCGTTGGCGTAGCCGGCGTAGCTGTCGATCAGCGCGGCGATGTGGTCGGCGATCGCGTAGATGCCGGTCGGGTAGGGCGGCAGCTTCGTGCGCTCGGCGACCACCTGGGACGAGCCGAAGGCCGTGGCGCCGAGCTGCACGGCGCGCTCGGCAACCTTGTCGTTGAGGTCGTCGAGTTCGGTGCGGAACCCGTCGAGCATCTCGTGGACGCCGATGAATTGTGGTCCCTTGAGGTTCCAGTGAGCCTGCTTGATGGCCAGGGCGAGGTCGATGCCGTCCGCCAGGCGCGCGTTGAGGGCCTCGATCGAGACCTTCTTGGCGTTCGAGTCGGTGTTGTTGCGGGTCTTGTGCGCCCGGGGAGTGTTGCTCGTGCCCGTGTCAGCCATGCTGTCGCTCCGTGAATCGTCGATGGGTCGGATGCGAAAGCGCCGCTGCGCCGGCTGGTTCCCGCAGCCGCGAAGGATCCACGGGGCTGTGAAGACCGCCCGGCGGTGCGTGGCTCAGCGGCGCCAGCCCGGACGCGCCATCCAGTCGGAGCGATTGCCGCGCGGCAGTGCGTCGCCCACCTCGATCTGCGACAGTTCCGCCGACCGCGCGGCGATCCAGCCGGCATGCTCGACCACCGGCGTCACGGCCGTGAAGCCGCCGCAGGCGGTCCGGCGCGCGCCCTGCTGCAGGGCGCCGCTCGACCAGCTCACCACGCCGACGATCCGGTAGCCCCCGGGGCCGCCGACGAGGATCGGGCCGCCGGAATCGCCCAGGCACGCGCCGGCCCCGGACGTCTCCGCCATGCGCCGCCGGTCAGCCACCACGGTCACCCGGTTGGCGACCTGCAGCGAGCCGATCGAGACGAGATGCGCCAGACGCAGGATGCGCGCCGTGTTCCGCCGGTTCTCGGCCACGACGCCGAAGCCCGCGATGTCGACGCTCTCGCCGGTGCCGATCGAGCCCGCCCCGCGCGGGTCGAGCGGCACGTAATCATTGCCGAGGGGACGTTCGAGCTTCAGCAGCGCCAGATCGACGCCGGGTTGGTCTTCCGGGGTCGTGCCGGGCACGAAGTCGGGATGCATCGTGGCGGCGATTACCGAAGTCCGCTGCTGGCGGAAACCGCGGTCAACGCTGATCACCGTGTAGCCGGCCGGGCGCATCACGCAATGGGCGGCGCTGAGCACGAGATCCGGGGCGATCAGCGTGCCCGAGCAGATCTCGCCCTCCGTACTCTCGATGCGCACCACGAAGCTGCGCGCCCCGTTCGGGTCGTGGGTGGTGGTGCCGTTGATGACGGCCGCAGCCGGGGCAGGCATCAGGCCGGCCAGGATGCCCAGCAGCGCGGTACCGGCGAGGCCGCCGAGGCTTCCACGAAGGGTACGTTCGCGGAGGCCAGCCTTGCGGATCGGGCGAGGGGACATCGGGCACTCCGGGCGCACTCTGCGCGGTGAGGGGCGCCGTCCGCGGGAGCGCGGCGCCAGGTCAGCCTAGAGCAAGGCAATGGCCCGGCCAAGCTGAGGTTCCTTACGGAGGCGTTTCGGTTTCCGCCCCCGCCCAAACCATCGCCGCCGGATCCCCCTACCAGGACGGAGCCGGGAGATGCGCCGCCGCTTTCAGAAAAGGCCATCCTGGCGCGCAGCAATGCGGTAGTCCCACCCCGCCATGAAAACGAATCCGGGTAATCGATGATGACGCCGGGCGTTCCCGCCGTCTATCGATCAACGTGAATCGATTATCGATGCTGAGGATTAGAAAGTTTGCCGCTTATAAGGGAAATTAGATGAGAGATAAGCCGAAAAATTGCTTATGAATTTGGCCAATTATGATGAATAGAGGCAATGACTGGCTTGGCACTGGTGCCGTCGGCAGGATTCCCGATCGGCTGGATTTTTTCGGTGCCGGTCTGCTCGTCGCTGCGAGTGCGGAGTTTCTTGTCTTGAATAGACTTTATATTGCAGTGAAACAGGATGTCGCGTTCAATGATATTGCGCTGTTGTTTGCAAATCTCGCTGCGCTGCAGAGCGGATTTTTGTTCGGCGCTCATGTGAAGCATGGCCGTGCCGGAAGGAGCGGTCTATAGCCACCAAATCAAATTGCCGCGCAGGTAGCTTGCGACCGACCAAAGAACGATGGCGGCGACCGTAAGCGTCAGGCCCAGACCTAAACGTTGTCGTTGGGTCAACATGCGTCGAAATTGCCTGAGGAGAAGGTTATGGGCGCGCCATCATTCGCGATCATGCCGTTTCCTCGGTGGCAAGCCTCTTCACGGATGAGGCCCGCAACTGCGTTCATGACGACGTCGATTGCGCGCTGAATTTCTATTTCATATACCCCTTAAGAAACCCGTTTTTCGTCAATCTGATCAAATTGGTATTCAATTCGTGTCTGGTAACGATGATGCGGCGGCAGCGTACGGCTATGGCGCGCGCGGCTCGAGCCGAGCGCAGGCCGGATCATCCCGTCCGCGCGTGTTGCACCGTGCTGGCTGAAAGCCTCGCGTCGGAGCCTATGCGGCGTATTCGGATCGCTTCTGGTCTTGCCCGCCGATCGAGCATCAATCCGTCCAGCGGGCGCTCCGGTCCCAGCCGCCGAGCACCCGGTCGATCCAGCCGCGCTGCGGACCCAACAGGACGCCTTGGGTGAGGCCGCCGCAGGCCCCGCCGATCCAGGCGGAGAGCGCGACCACGTTGCCGTCCGGCCCGTTGATCGGCCCCCGGAATCGCCCTGGCAGGCGCCGCCGGCCCCGCCCCGTAGCCAGACCAGGATGCGGCTCGGCCCGTGGGGCTCGATGACCGGCAGGGTGACGCTCCGGTATGTGGCGGTGGAGCGCGGATCGCCCGGCTTGGCGGCGCCGTAGCCCGCCAGGGTCAGGCTCTCACCGGCCCGGGGCAGGGCGGTGCTCAAGGTCACCGGGGTGAAGCGCGGCGGCAGCGGTGTCGCGGTGCGCAGGAGCGCGAGGTCGATGGAGCGCCGCCGGGCCTTGGCGGCGCCCGCATCGTAGCCGGGGTGCACGGCGCGCGCCGCGACTTCGACAAGCACCGGCTCGCCGGCCGCATCGCGGAAATGGACGCGGTGCTCGCCCGCAGCCGCACAATGGCCGGCGGTCAGCACCGTATCGGGGGCGAGCACCACCCCGGAGCAGACGCCGCCATTCGATGACAGCACCATCACGGCCCCACCCGGCGCCGCCTCCGTGCCACCGACGACGGCCCGGGCCGGAAGGCCTGTGAGCGACAGGGCCGCCGCGAGGGCGGCGACAGCCGCCGGGCGGCATTTCGGGACCAGCATCGAACCACCTGCGAGAGGGACGCGCGATGATCCCGTTACGCACCGACGCCGCCGCCGTCGAGCCGGTGAGTGTGGCCGAACTCCGCGCCTATCTGCGCCTCGATCCCGACGACGGCGGAGCCGAGGATGGGCTGCTCCAAGCCCTGATCACCGCGGTGCGCGCGAGCCTGGAGATCGAGACCCGGCGGATCCTGGTCCCAGGCCGCTACCGCATCGCGCTGGCCGCCTGGCCTGCGGACGGGCGGGTGCCGCTGCCGCTGAGCCCGCTGGTGGCGCCGGTCCGCGCCGGCTTCGCGGAGGCGACGGGGAGCGTGACCGACCTCGCCGCCGACCTCGTCCGCCTGGGGCCCGACCCGATCGAGGCGCCGTGCCTGCTGGTCGATTCGGCAGCGCCGGACCCGGCCGGCCGCACCATCCTGATCGAGGTCGCGGCGGGTTTCGGGGGCGACGGGCCGCCGCTGCCGGCCGCTCTGCGCCTCGCGATCCTGCGGCTGGCCGCTGCCCGCTACGAGCACCGCGGCGACGAGCCGGACGGCGCCCGCACCGATGCCGCCGACCTCGCGGCGCCCTTCCGCCGGATGCGGCTGTGAGCCCGTCTTCCGCACCCCGTCCGCGATCCACCGGAGCCTTCGCGATGGCCCCCTTTTCCAACGGCCGACCCTTGGGGCGCGGCGGCGGCGCTTCGTGCTCGAACGGCCCCTGGAGGAGCCGGACGGGTTCGGGGGCGTGCTGCGCCGCTACGTGGCCGGCCCGGTCCTGTGGGGCGCGCTGGTCCCCGCGGGCGTGGTCGACCGTCCGGCAGGCGGCCGGACCGACACGCTGGGCGCCTACCGGGTCACCCTGCGGGGGCGGCCCGCGCTCGATCCGACCATGCGCCTTGCCGCCGGTCCTCGCCGCTTCGCGATCCGGGCCTTGACGGAACCCGATGCCCGGGGTCGCGACCTCGTCTGTCATGTCGAGGAGCTGCCGCGGGAGAGCCGGCCGTGACCGACCCGAGCCCGCTCCTGGCGCTCCGCGCCGGCCTGATCGCCCGATTCTCCGCCGATGCCGCCCTCGCTTCCCTGCTCGGTGGCCGGGTCCGGCTCTTCGACGAGCCGCCCCGGGGCTCCGTTCCCGTCTACGCGCTGTTCGGCGATGCCGAGATCCAAGACGTTTCCGTCGACGGCGCAGAGCGCCATCGTCACAGCCACGAGATCGCGGTGATCGCGCGGCCCGGCTCGGTCCGGACCGCCCTCGATGCCGCCGAGCGCATGGCGGCACTCCTCGGCGGACTCCGGTCTGACGCTCGTGAGCTGCCGTCTCGTCACCCTGCGGGTGCGCGCCATCCGGGCCCATCGCGACGCCCGCACCGGCGAGGCGCGGGCGAGCCTGACGGTCGAGGCGATCACCGAGAACCTGTGAGGAGGCCGCCGATGGGCGCACAGAAGGGCAAGGACCTGCTGATCCGGGCCGGGGACGGCGCAGGGGGCTTCGTGGCAGTGGCGGGCCTGCGCAGCCGGCAGATCACCCTCAATGCCGAGACGGTGGACGTCACCAACGCCGATTCCGCTGGTCGCTGGCGGGAGCTGCTCGCCGGCGCCGGTATCCGCCGGGCCGCGATCGCCGGCTCTGGCGTGTTCCGCGATCAAGCCTCGGACGCGCGCCTGCGGCTGATCTTCTTCGAGGGCGCCATCGAGACCTACCAGATCGTGGTGCCGGCCTTCGGGATCCTGGAGGGCCCGTTCCAGATCGCGAGCCTCGAATACCGGGGCGACCACGCCGGCGAGGTCACCTTCGACATGAGCCTCGACTCGGCGGGCGCGCTCGCCTTCACGGCGGCCTGAGCCATGGCGAACCGCATCCGCGGCGAGGTGCCGCTCGCCCTGGGCGGTCAGCGTTACACCCTCTGCCTCACCCTCGGGGCGCTCGCCGAGCTGGAGAGCGCGCTGCAGGCCGGCGACCTCGCGGGGCTGGCCGAGCGCTTCGCGGGCGGCCGGATCTCGGCGCGCGACCTGATCGCCCTGCTGGGCGTCGCCCTGCGGGGCGGCGGTCACGAGTCTCGACGACGCGGCGGTGGCGCGACTGCCCCTGGCGGGCGCGCTCGACGCCGTCTCTGCAGCCCTCGGAGAGGTTCTCGCCGCCGCGTTCGGGGAGGCGCCGGGCCCGGCAAACCCTCGCTAGAGCCGTCCGTGACCGCGTCGCGGTCGGGGGCGGCTCGCAACGCCGTCGGTTTCCCGTGGGACGACGCCCTGGCGCTCGGTCTCGGGGTGCTGCGCTGGCATCCACAGGCGTTCTGGGCTGCGACGCCGCGCGAGTTCGCCGCGGCGCTCGGGCGGCGTGCCGATCCGGAGCCGCTGGGTCGCGCCGCCTTCGAGCACCTGCTCGCCGCCTTTCCCGACGCGACCTGAGGCATCCCGATGACCGAGACCGAATCCGATACGCAGGATGCCGCGCGGGTGAAGCAGCTCGAGACCCTCGACCGGCTCGCGCAGAATTTCGGCCGCAGCCTGGACGCGGCGCTCACCCAGGGCGCCGCCTCGGGGCGCAGCCTCGACGGGGTGCTCGGCACGATCGGGGCCAAGCTCGCCGGCGCCGCGGTCCGGGCGGCGGCCGGGCCGGTCCAGTCGGGGCTGACGGGCCTGATCAACACCGTGCTCGGGGCGGGCTCCGAGGCCGGCTTCGCCCGGGGCGGCGTGTTCCGGGGCGGGCGCGTCCAGCCCTTCGCGGCCGGCGGGATCGTGGCCGCCCCGACCTACTTCCCGATGGCCGGCGGCACCGGCCTCATGGGCGAGGCCGGCCCGGAGGCGATCCTGCCCCTCGCCCGCGGGCCGGACGGCCGCCTCGGCGTCGCCGCGGGCGGCCCGTCAGCGCGTCCGGTCTCGGTGACCGTGAACATCGCCACCCCCGATCCGGGCGCGTTCCGCCGATCCGAGGCGCAGGTGACGGCGAGCCTCGCCCGGGCGGTGGCGCGAGGCCAGCGGGCGACCTGAGCGCCCGCAGAGAACAGGGAGGCCCTGATGGCCGATGACTTCCACGAGGTGCTGTTCCCCCTCGACGTGTCGCTGCGCACCAGCGGCGGCCCGCAGCGGCTGACCGAGATCGTGACCCTGGCCTCGGGGCGCGAGCACCGGAACGGCCGCTGGGCCGATTCCCGCCGCCGCTACGATGCCGGATTCGGGATGCGCGGCCTCGACGCCCTGCACGCCGTGCTGACCTTCTTCGAGGAGCGGCGCGGGCGACTCTACGGTTTCCGCTACCGCGACCGGGTCGATTGCCGCTCGGGGCCGCCCGGCCGGGCGGTCGGCCCCATCGACCAGCCCCTCGGCATCGGCGACGGCGCTACGGCGGCTTTCCGGCTCGCCAAGACCTACGACAGCGGCTTCGCGCCCTACCGCCGCCGGATCGCCAAGCCGGTGGCGGGCAGCGTCCGGGTGGCGGTGTCGGGGCAGGAGCTGGGTGCCGACGCCTTCGCGTGCGACCCGACCACCGGGCTCGTCACTTTCGCGGCGGGCCATGTCCCGGAGCAGGGCGCCGCCGTGACGGCGGGCTTCGCCTTCGACGTACCCGTCCGCTTCGACACCGACGACCTCACCATCGACCTCGCGGCTTTCACGGCCGGGGAGATCCCCAAGGTGCCGCTCGTCGAGATCGTGCCCTGAGAGGCGAAGTCATGCGCGACATTCCGGAGGCCTTCGCGGCCCATCTCGCGGGAGGCGTGACCACCCTGTGCCGCTGCTGGTCGCTCCGGCGGCGGGACGGGCTCGCCCTCGGCTTCACCGACCACGACCGCGACCTGACGGTGGCGAGCCTCGTCCACGCCGCCCGGACCGGGCTGGAGGCCGCCGAGGCCAGCGCGGAACTGGGCTTCGCGGTCTCCGGCGGTGACGTCGCGGGGGCGCTGAGCAGCCTCGGCCTCACCGAGGCCGACATCGCCGGTGGCCTGTACGACGGCGCCGCGGTCGAAACCTGGCTGGTGGACTGGACCAACCCCGAGACGCGCCTGCTCCTCGACGTGGCCACCATCGGCGAGGTGCGCCGGGAGGGCGACGCGTTCGTGGCGGAACTGCGCGGCCTCGCGCACAGCCTCGGCGCCGAACGCGGCCGCACCTACCGCGCAACCTGCGGCGCCGATCTCGGCGATGTGCGCTGCCGGGTGGACCTCACCGCCTGGCAGACCACAGGCCGGGTGACGGACATCCCGGAACCCGCCACGCTCGCGGTGTCCATGGCGGGCTCCTTCGCGGCGGGCCTGTTCACCGGCGGCCGTCTCGCCTGGACCGAGGGCGCCACTGCCGGGTTCGCGGCGGATGTGCGCCTCCAGCTCGGCGCGCTGCTCGAACTCTGGACCGTGCCGCCGCGGCCGGTGGCTCCCGGCGACCGGTTCACCCTCACTGCCGGCTGCGACAAGCGCCTCGCCACCTGCCGCGACCGCTTCGCCAACGCGGTCAACTTCCAGGGCTTTCCGCACATGCCCGGCACCGACGCGGTCCTGCGCACCGTGCCGGGCTCGGGGCACGTCCTCGACGGCGGGAGCCTGTTCCGATGAGCGCGATGCGGCGGGACATCGGCGCGGCGGCGCTCGGCGAGGCGCGCCTGTGGCTCGGGACGCCCTACCGGCACCAGGCCTCGCTGCGCGGGGTCGGCTGCGACTGCCTCGGGCTGCTGCGCGGGGTCTGGCGCGGGCTCTACGGCGCCGAGCCGGAGACGCCGCCGCCCTATACCGCCACTTGGGCGGACTCCGCCCCGCCCGGCCGCGACCCGCTCACCGAAGCGGCCTCGCGCCACCTCGTGCCGGTGCCCGGTCCCGTGGCGGCGCGTGCGCCGCGCGCCGGCGACGTGCTGCTCTTCGCCTTCCGAGGCCATCTCCCGGCCCGCCACTGCGCCATCGCCACCGGCGACGGCGCCATGATCCACGCCCATGACCGCGCATTGGTCACCGAGGTCGCGCTCACCGCGTGGTGGCGGCGGCACCTGACGGGGGTGTTCCGGTTTCCGGAGGCCGGCTCAACGGGCCGGTCGCCGTGTCGCCATGGGGATGTCGCGCGTCGGTTACCGGCCGGACCGTCGTGACCGACGGTCCGGCCGGATTACGCCGTTCGTTGCGCATGGACCAATACCGTAACCGAAAAATTGGGCTCGTTACGCAGGCCCCGAAGAATCCGCGCTTCTTCCATCCGTCGAAATTCGCAACGACGCTGGCTCGATTACCTCAGGAATGCGTCTGGATGCTGCGTTGGCTCAAGCCGTCTTCCTGCAGGAGATTAAGAGTCAGGGACAAAACCGTTTGAGCTGTGCCCTGCAGATGAGGCCACAGGCGAGTGTCGTGAAGGCGAGGTGGAGGTCAGCGCGTCGCTCGTAGCGGATGGTAAGTCGGCGGAAGCGTGCGAGCCAAGCCAGGGTGCGCTCCACGATCCAGCGGTAGCGTCCGAGGTGTTCGCTGCTCTCGATGCCGCGCCGGGCGATCCGTGGCGTGATGCTGCGGGCGCGGCACTCACGCCGGCAGCGACGATGGTCATAGCCCTTGTCGGCATGCAATTTGTCGGGCCTGCGCCGCGGGCGACCACGGCGGCCGCTGCGCACGCCCGGCACCGCGTCGAGGGTAGCTGCCAGCGTGCGGCTGTCGTGGCAGTTGGCTCCGGTAAGCGTCAGGCCGAGCGGCGTGGCGTTGGCGTCCACGACGAGGTGGCGCTTCGTGCCCGGCTTGCCCCGGTCTGTCGGGTTCGGGCCCGTCGCGGGGCCCCTTTTTCGCCGGCAGGCTCGCACTGTCGAGGACCGCGCGTGACCAGTCGAGCGCATCGACATCCTGAAGCTGCTCCAGCAGCACACGGTGCAGGGCGGCCCAGACGCCAGCCGCCTGCCACGCGCCCAGCCGCCGCCAACTCGTCTTGCCGCTGCAGCCGACATCGGAACGCGGCAGATGCTTCCACTGCATGCCCGTGCGCAGAACCAGGATGATGCCCGCCAGCGCCGCCCGATCCGAGGCGCGCGGCCGACCGCCTTTCGGCTTCTCAGGCTCGGATGGAAGAAGCGGCTCGATCACCGCCCAGAGGTCGTCGGGTACAAGAGCGTCCATGCCCGCCCAACCCGCTGACTGCGGTTTCGTCCCGCGCTCTTAGACGGCACCCTTTTTCAAAGCGAAATCTGCGGTCCGGTCCGGATCCAATCCCGGGTTTCGATTCGCGGCCGACGCTTCACGGCGTGCGGGGCAGACGTGGTTCGACCTGCGGCCTTGCGCGTGACGCGCCTGCGGGCTGCCAGCCGGTAGCGCTCCCTCCAGCGGCGAGCCACGCCTTCGGGCAGCGCCGTCGCGATGTCATCCCGGACGCTTCGAGCCACATTCCGTGGCCGAGGCGGATCCCACACCGTGGCGCAGCCGCTGCGCTGAGGCTGGAGGCCGTCATGGCGACCCTGATCCTGTCTTCGGTCGGCTCGGCCGTCGGCACTGCGCTCGGCGGCCCGATCGGGGCCGTGGTCGGGCGGGCGCTCGGCGGGGCGGCGGGGGCGGGCTCCAGGGGGCACTGTTCGGCTCCGGGCGGCACACGCGCTTCGTCGAGGGGCCGCGGCTGGCCGACGTGGCCGGGCTCACCTCCTCGGAGGGCGATCCCGTCCCGCGGGTCTACGGCCGGGCGCGGATCGGCGGCAGCCTGATCTGGGCGACGCGGCCCCTGGAGGTCGCCAATACCGCGGTGGCGCGCGCTGCTTCACCCGCCAAGGGCCTGGGCGGCCAGAAGACCGTGACCACCCGCTACGCTTATTATGCCAACCTCGCGGTCGGCCTGTGCGAGGGGAGATCGCCTGCGTCCGCCGGATCTGGGCGGACGGCAAGGAACTCGACCAGGTCGGCATCACCCTGCGGGTCCATACCGGCGGCCCGGACCAAGCCCCCGATCCGCTGATCGTCGCCAAGGAAGGGGCGGAGAACGCGCCGGCCTATCGGGGCCTCGCCTATGTGGTCTTCGAGAGCCTGCCGCTCGCCGATTTCGGCAACCGCATCCCGCAATTCGCCTTCGAGGTGATCCGCCCGGTGAACGGCCTGTTTGGCCGGGTCCGCGCCGTCGACCTGATTCCCGGCGCCAGCGAGTTCGGCCTCGATCCGGAGCGCGTCACGGTGGATCTCGGGCTCGGCCGGACCGAGGCCGCCAACCGCCACCAGCTCCAGCGCGCCACCGACATCACGGCGTCCCTGGATGCCCTCCAGGCGCTCTGCCCGAACCTGCGCCGGGTCGCCGTGGTGGCGACGTGGTTCGGCACAGACCTGCGGGCCGGATCCTGCCGGGTCGTGCCGAAGGTCGAGGCCCGCCGGAAGCGCGCATTCCCGGCCGACTGGAGCGTCGCCGGGATTACCCGCGCCGAGGCCGAAGTGGTCTCGACTCTGCCGGACGGGAATCCGGCCTATGGCGGGACCCCGTCGGATGACGGTCTCACCCGGCTCGTGGCCGACCTCGCGCGCCGCGGACTGGAGGTGCTGCTCTACCCGTTCGTCATGATGGACGTGCCGGCCGGCAACGCGCTGCCCGATCCCCGCGCGCCCGGCACGACCCAGCCGCCCTATCCCTGGCGCGGTCGCATCACCTGCGATCCGGCGTCCGGGCTCCCGGGCAGCCCGGACGGGACCGGCGCGGCCGACGCGCAGGTCGCGGCCTTCTTCGCGGGCGGCTACCGCACGGAGGTGCTGCACTACGCCGCGCTGGCGGCCGGATGGGCGGCCGCCGGCGTGCGGATCGCTGGTTTCGTGATCGGCAGCGAGTTCGTCGGTCTCACCCGGGTGCGCGGAGCCTCGGGGTATCCGGCCGTACGCGCCTTCCGCGATCTTGCCGCCGCCTTGCGCGCCAGCCTCGGACCAGAAGTCACTCTGGTCTACAGTGCGGACTGGACCGAGTACGGCGCCGACGTCCGCGACGGCGGCGCCACGATTCGCTTTCCCCTCGACGACCTGTTCGCCGATCCCGATATCGGCGCGGTCGGAATCGACTGGTATCCACCCGTTTCCGACTGGCGCGACGACCCGGACTACGCGGATCTCTCGGTCGCGGGTGACATCGCCGACCGCGCCTACCTCAAGGCTCGCGGTGCCTCGGGTGAGGCCTTCGACTGGTACTATGCCGATGAAGCCGGGCGCGCCGCGCAGGAGCGCCTCCCGATCCGGGACGGCGCCTACGGCAAACCGTGGCTCTACCGGGCCAAGGATTTGGTGGCGTGGTGGTCGAGCCCGCATGTGGAGCGCGACGCCGGGGCCGAAACTCGGACCACAGCCTGGGTGCCGATGGGCAAGCCGATCTGGCTGATGGAAGTCGGCGTGCCGGCGGTGGACAAGGGCACCAACGGTCCCAACGTCTTCCCCGACCCGAAATCCTCGTAGAACCCTTATCCCCCGAATCCCGCGGCCTGCGCGACGAGCTGATCCAGTTGCGGGGCTTGGAGGCCGTGATCGCGCGGTTCGATCCCGCGATGCCGGGCTTCTCCGAGGCCGACAATCCGGTCTCCCCGGTCTATGGCGGCCGGATGGTCGACCCGGCCCGGATCTTCGTCTGGTCCTGGGATGCGCGGCCATTCCCGGCCTTCCCCACCGTGCAGGCGGTCTGGGCCGATACGGCCAATTGGCGCATCGGCCACTGGATCACCGGACGGGTCGAGGGCTGCGATCTCGACCTCTTGGTCCGGCGCATTCTCGCCGATTTCGGCTTCGATGCCCCGGTCGCCGTGGAGGCTGCCGCCTATCTCGACGGCTACGTCATCGACCGGCCGCTCTCGGCACGGGGCGCCCTGGAGACGTTGGCGCAGGTCTACGGCCTCGATGTCTCGGCGGCGGCCGGCACCCTGCGCCTGCGCGGGCCCCGCCGGGATCGCCCGGTGGTGCTGACCGAGGCCGATCTCGTTCGGCTCTCCGAGGGCAAGCCCGTGCTCCGGCAGATCCGGGCCGAGGAGAGCGCCCTGCCGCGCTCCATCGAACTCGGCATCACCGACTCCGAGAGCCCCGATTACCGCCGCGCCTCGGCCGCGGCCGTGCGGCCCGCCGGGCTGCGCCGACGCGAGACCCGGATCGAGGCGGCCATCATCACCCGCCGGGAGACCGGCGACGCCCTGGCCGAGGCGCTCCTCGACCGCATCATCGCGGCTCGCGACAGCGCGGTGTTCACCCTGAGCCCGCGGCGGGTCGAGCTGGAACCCGGCGATCTCCTGGCCGTCCCCGCGGACGTGCCAGGCGGTACGGTCCTGCGCAAGATCGACCGGATCGACGACGCGCCGACCGGCCGCCGGATCGAGGCCAGCGGGGTGCCGCCCCGGGCCGGCCCTGGGCGCGGCGTACCCCGAAGCCCGGCGCTGCCGGTGGCGGCACCGCCCGCCTTCCCCGGGCCGCCGCTGGCGCTCGCCCTCGACCTGCCGGTGGACCGGGGCAGCCCGACGATCCTGCAGTATTGCGCGGTGGCGGCGGAGCCCTGGCCCGGCCAAGTCGCGGTCTGGCGTGCCGAGGGTTCTGGCGCCCTCGCGCTCCACGGCCTCGTGGACTATCCCGCCTGCCTGGGCCGGACTCTCTCGGCTCTGCCCGCCGGGCCGCTCTGGCGGATCCAGCGCGGCGTGGCGCTCGACGTCACCCTGCGCCGGGGCGGCGCGCTCGCCTTCATCGGCGAGGCCGCGATGCTGGCGGGCGGCAACCTGTTCGCGCTGATCGGGCCGGGCAGCGCCGTGGAACTGCTCGGCGCCGCGGAGGCGATCCTCACCGGCCCCGACACCTACCGGCTGTCGGGGCTTCTGCGCGGGCTCGCGGGCAGCGAGGAGGCTGCCGGCCGGATCGCCCCGGCGGGCAGCCTGATCGTGCGCCTCGACGATGGGGCGGTCGCGTCTCTCGTGGACCGGCTCGATGAGGCTGGCCGCGGCTTCCGCTACCGGCTCGGGCCGGCGGACCGCGATCCTGGCGATCCGGCCTTCACGGACCTCACGGCCACGGCCAGTCTCGCGGCGCTGCGGCCGCTGCGGCCGGTGCACCTGCGGGCCCGCCGCGAGCCGCAGGGCGTGCGGCTCACCTGGATCCGCCGGGCACGCCGTGACGGCGATGCCTGGGAACCCGCCGAGATCCCGCTCGACGAGCCGGAAGCCTACGCGGTCACGATCTTCTCACGGTCAGGCACGGTTCTGCGCACCCTCCGGGCCGAGGCCCAGCAGCTCCTCTACGCCGACGAGGCGGTCGATTTCGGCGGGGTCCAGACGAGCCTCGACGTGGCCGTGGCCCAGTTCGGCGCCGTGGCGGGCCTGGGATCCGCCTGCCGTGCCCGCATCCCTGTCCGCTCGGCCTGACCGTTTGGGAGCCGCCCCATGTCCGATGCCACGCCCCGTCTCGGCCTGCCGCTGATCGCCGCGAGCCAGGCCCAGAAGCACGTCACCCACAACGAGGCGCTCGGCCTCCTCGACGCGCTGGTCCAGCTCGCCTGCCTGGACAAGGACCTGACAGCGCCGCCGCCGAGCCCCCGCGAGGGTGATCGCTACCTCGTGGTCGCGTCCGATCCCGGGGGCGCCTGGGCGGGCCTCGCGGGGCAGGTGGTGCGCTACGCCGACGGCGTCTGGACCGGCGCGGTGCCGCGGGCGGGCGGGCTCGCCTACCTGATCGACGAGGCCGACCTCTACGTCTTCGACGGCGCAGCGTGGACGAGCTTCCGCCGAACGCTCACGGCGATCCAGAGCGTGAGCCGCCTCGGGATCAATACGGAAGCCGATCCCACCAACCGACTCGCCGTCAAGGGGGATGCGGCGCTGCTGAGCTGGGATGACGTCACGCCGGGCACCGGCGACATGCGGGTGTTCCTCAACAAGAAGGCGCCGAGCCGCGACGCCGGGCTGGTCCTCGAGACCGGATTTTCGGCCCGGACCCTTCTGGGAACGCTGGGAAGCGACGATTTCACGCTCAAGGTCTCGCCCGACGGGGCCGCCTTCACAACGGCGCTCACCGCCTCCGCCAAGACCGGCGGGATCGACTTCGCCTCCACCGAGACCGCCCTCGCGGCCGCCGCCACGACCGACCTCGGCGGCACCGGCACGCGGCGGGTGCTCGTGACCGGCACGGCGACGATCACGAGCTTCGGCGACACCCCCGACCGGGAGCGGTTCGTGCGCTTCGCGGGGGCCGTGCGGCTGGTTCACGACGGGTCCACGCTGGCGCTCCCGACCCGTTCCGACATCGTCACGGCGGCCGACGACACCTGCATCGCCACCTCGGACGCGGCGGGACACTGGCGCGTGCGCCACTACCAGCGCGCCGACGGGACGCCGCTCGCCATCGGCGCGCAGGCGCTCGGCCCCAACGGGTCGGTGAGGCTGCCGGGCGGGCTGATCCTGCAATGGGGGTTTGCGACCAGCGCCGATCCGGATTTCTCGGTGCCGTTCAACATCGCCTTCCCGAATGCCTGCCTGGGCGTCTGGGCGCAGCCTTTCGCCCAGGACGCATCCGCGCTGTACGCCACACAGGTGAGCGATCTCACGACGGCGCAATTCGAGATCCGGAACCGCTGCGCCACCGCCGGCTCGGTGAAGGGTGCGGGGAACGTCCCGACCCTCTGGCTGGCGCTGGGCTCCTGAGCGTTCAGCCTGGAGCGAGGGCCGCCAGCATCACGGGCTCGACCGCCGCGTAGCCCGCCGCATTGAGATGGATCCCGTCGTCGGTCAGCGCCCGGCGCAGCGCCCCGGAGTCCGTTGCGAGCGGGGCGTGGTAGTCGATCAGGGCGGCGGCGCTCGCCCGGCAATAGGCGCCGATCCACGCGTTCAGAGCGCGGATGCGCGCCACCGGTCGCAGCTCGGGACGCCAGCCCCAGAAGTCGCTCGGCATCACGGTGCCGATCCAGAGCGGCAGGCCAGCCTCGTAGGCCATCCGGCCCATGGCGAGGATGTTGTCCCGGATCTCCAAGTCGGAGACCGGGCCGGCGATCGCCGCGATGTCGTTGATCCCGCAGAGCAGATGGACTCCGCGCGCGCCTGCCGCGTCGCGCAGGAACCGCGCCCGGATCTGGCCGCTCGTCTCGCCCGAGACGCCCCGCGCCACGAAGCCGTGCCGCGCGAAGGTCTCGGCCCGCTGGAGCCCCCAGGCCGCGGTGATCGAGTCGCCGATGAACACCAGCGGCCGGTCGTGTCGGCTTCCCACACTGTCCCCCGTCCGCACCGCGCCGGCCCCTTTAGACCGCCGATGCCCCGCACGCCACCGACCGGAGCACGCCCATGCAGACTATCCGAGCGGCCCGGATACCGGGCGATGTCTTCCCGGCCGCATGCCGCCGCCTCGGGCCCCGCCTGATGCACGACCTCGGCCTGACCGACGTTCAGGCCGCGGGGCTTTTGGGCAATCTCGGCCACGAGAGCGGCGGCTTCCGCCATCTCCAGGAGATCGCGCCCGCCGTGCCGGGCTCCCGGGGCGGCTGGGGGCTCGCCCAGTGGACCGGCCCGCGGCGTGTGGCCATGGAGGCCTGGTGCCGGGCGCACGGCCTTGACCCGGCCGCGCCGGAAGCCGGCTATGGCTACCTCTGAGTCGAGCTGCGCACCACCGAGGCGTCCGCACTCAACGCCCTGAAGCAGGCCCCGACCCTCGAAGCTGCCATCGAGGCGGTGTGCCGGCACTTCGAGCGGCCCGGCATCGTCGCCCTCGCGCGCCGGCTCGTCTGGGCGCGCCGCGCCCTGGCCGCCCTGCGCACCGATCTGGCCGGGTCCGCCCCGCCGTCCCGGAAGCCGGCGCGGCCCTGAGCTGCGCCCGCGAACCCGATCCCGAGCCGGCCGGGTCCGCCGCGCGACCATCGATGGAGATCGACCATGACGCACCGCATCCGCGCGGGGCTGGCCCTCGCCTGCGCCACGCACCCGTTCGCCGCCCTCCTGTCCCCGGCGCGCGCCGCCCAGCCCATGATGGGCGTGACGGTGCCGTGGGGCGATGGGCTGGTCGCCCTGCTGCAGCCGCTCTCGGCGGTCCTCGTGCCGCTCGCCGCCGCGGCCGTGACCGCCGGCATCGCCCGGGTTGCGCCCTGGGCCGCCTCCGTGCTCACCCGGGACCGGATCGAGGCCGCGATCCGGGCCGGCGCCGCGTTCGGCCAGAACGCCGTGGCCGGCGCCGCCCAGGGCCGGACCGTCAGCGTCGATCTCGGCTCCGCGGCGGTCGCCGCGGGGGCCCGGCACGTGCTCGCCACCGCGCCCGCCCACGTCGTCCGGTCGGCCGGTGGCACCGAAGGTGTCGCCGCGCGGATCTTCCGGGCCCTGCCTCTCGATCCGCAGGCGAGCGTGGCGAACGTCCTCGCCCCGGCCCTGGCGGAGCTGCGGGAGCCGAACGGTCGCGGGCCGGGCATCCCACGCCGGGTCTGACGCCGCGCACCCCGGGGCCTCGTGGGACAGGAGTGGACGGCCATGGATACCCTCCGCAACCCGCGCAGGCCGACCGGGCGCGCGACCGAGCCGCCCGAAGACGAGAGCGGTCCCGGCATCGCCCTCGGCGGCCGGGCGCGGACGATCCGCTTCCCGCCCTTCTGGCACGTGTGGTTCGCGCGCCAGACCGAGCCGCGCCTTGCCGCCCTCGACGAGCTGGTCGACGCGCATGTCGAGCGGCGGGCGCTGCGCCGGTACCTGCGGCGGCTCAAGCACGCGGCGGTGCTGGCCTTCCTCGCCGCCGCGGCGGCCGCGCACTGGTTCTCCGACCAGATCGCGTGGCTCGTCGCGCGCATCCCGGCTTTGCGGGCGTTCTGGAAGCTTGTCGTGGGAGAGTGAGATGTGCCTGCGCTGGGATCGGATCCTCGACCGCCTCTGGCTGGCTTTGTCGGGGGCCGCGGTCGTGGCGGCGGCGCTCCACCTGGGCGCGCAGCTCGGCCTCCGGCACTGGGTTTCCGGAGCCGGTGCCGCCGTCCTGATCGCACGCGCGGCCGCGCCGGAGGCGGTCGTCCGTACGGATGGCCCCGGACAGGGGTGCCGGACCGACATCGCGGCTCAGCCGCGGTGACGCAATCCGGCTGACCTGTGCGAGTCCGCGGGTGATCCGGAACCGGCCGACGCTTGGCCGTAAGGCCGCGACGATGCCGTCCGCCGTCAGATCGTTCGCTCCCCGGCTTGGCAGCGCGCCGATCGCTCCCGCTGCAGCGCAGAGGCTGGTCCATATTCAGGGCGCATTCAGTGCCCCCGGACCACATCTCCTGCCAATGCGCTACGCCATCGCCCTCGTCGCCATCAGCCTGACCGCCGCGGCCCTCGCCGCGGGCGGCCTCGGCTCCATGGCCGATGACGGACCGGCCCCGCAAACGGGGGCCGTCTCGAGCCAGGCGCCGCTGCGGATCGAGAACTGCCTGTCGCCCGCCGACATGCGCGAGGAGGTCGGCGAGCGGCGGGTGATCCCGCCCGTGGCGGCGATCCGCGCGGCCCGCACGGTGATCCCCCGGGCCGAGATCCAGCGGGCGAGCCTGTGCCGTTACGAGGACAATCTCGTATACATGCTCACCGCCTTGCGCCGGGACGGGCATTTCGTGCACGTGATTGTGGATGCGCGCACCGGCACTGTCGCGGGACAATATTGAGCGGGCGCCCAACCCGTCTTGGAATGGAGTGAGCCGTGCGTCTGCTCGTCGTGGAGGATGACAAGGACATCAATCGGCAGGTGGTCGCCGCCCTCGAGGAGGCCGGCTACGTCGCCGACAAGGCCTATGACGGCGAGGAGGGTGGCTATCTCGGCGAGAGCGAGCCCTACGACGCCATCATCCTCGACATGGGCCTACCCAAGGCCGACGGGGTCACGGTCCTCCAAAAATGGCGCCGGGCCGGGGTGAAGACGCCGGTGATCATCCTCACCGCCCGGGATCGCTGGTCCGACAAGGTCGACGGCTTCGATGCCGGCGCGGACGACTACGTCACCAAGCCCTTCCACATGGAGGAGCTGATGGCCCGGGTGCGCGCGCTGCTGCGCCGGGCCGCCGGCCACGCCTCCAGCCAGATCTCCTGCGGGCCCGTCACCCTCGACACGCGCTCCGGCAAGGTCTTCGTCGACGGCGCCCAGGTGAAGCTCACGAGTCACGAATACCGGCTGCTCTCCTACCTGATGCACCATACCGGCCGGGTCGTGTCGCGGGCCGAGCTGACCGAGCACCTCTACGACCAGGATTTCGACCGGGATTCGAACACCATCGAGGTGTTCGTCGGGCGCCTGCGCAAGAAGCTCGCCGTGGACCTAATCCAGACGGTGCGCGGCCTCGGCTACCTCGTGGACCCCAACCAGCCGCCGGCGCGGATGTGACGGGAGCATCACTTCCCGGCGCGCCGGGCGCCGGGGTTGGGTTCGACGCCCCGACGTTCCGGGGCCGGGAAGCTGGTCCCCGATCCGGCAGGGCAAGCCGGAGCTGGGCAATCCAGATCTGCGGCACGCCCGACTCGGGGCTGCGTCGGCGGATCTGGTTTCAGGGTTCCGCTGCATGGCCTCGGGGAAACGGGGCGTTCCATTGCCTGCGCGTTGCAGGCAAGACGACATCGATCCCCCAGCCGCCGGGCCGATGAAAACGTTCCTTGCCATCTTCTCCCTGCGCCGCCGCTCCATTGCGGTGCGGCTCGCCGTCTCGGCCTTCCTGGCGAGCCTCCGCGATCCTGCTGATCGCGGCCTGGATCCTCACGACCCTCTACCGGGAGAACACCGAGCGGAGCTTCGACAGCCGGCTCTTGGTGTTTGCCAACAACCTCGCCACGGATCTCGTCTCTCCCAACGACCCCGAGAGTCGGACCTTCTCGCTCGGCGATCCGCGCTTCGACCTGCCCCTCTCCGGCTGGTACTGGCAGGTCGGCAAGCCCGATCTCGAAGCCGCGGGACGTGCGCACGTCCCGCTCGCTCGTCGGCGTGCCGCTGCCGCCAGCTACGGATCCGGAGGGCAAGGTCGGGGTCGGCCAGATCCGACAGGGCTACGGCAAGGCCCAGGACGGGCGCCTCCTGCGCATCATGGAGCGCGATGTCGATCTCGGCGAGGAGGGTCGCTACACGGTCCGGGTCGCGGGCCCCGCCGACGAGATCGTCAACGACGTCGACCGGTTCCGCAACTCGCTGACCATCACGTTCGGCCTGCTCGGCCTGTCGCTGGCGCTCACCACCCTGCTGCAGATCCGGTTCGGCCTCGCGCCTCTGAAGAAGATGCGCGCCGCGCTCGGTGCCGTGCGCCGCGGCGAGGCCGACCGCATCACCGGCACCTATCCCCGCGACATCGCGCCCCTCACCGGCGAGGTGAACCTCCTGATCGAGACCAACCGCGAGATCCTGGAGCGGGCGCGCACGCAGGTCGGCAACCTCGCGCATGCCTTGAAGACGCCGCTCTCGATCATCGTCAACGAGGTCGGCGCGTCCGATGCCCCGGAGGATCTCGCCCGGAAGATCCGCGAGCAGGCCGCGGTGATGCGCGACCAAGTGAACTACCACCTTGACCGCGCCCGGGCCGCCGCGCTCGCCGGCACGCTCGGTACCTCCACGGAGGTCGAGCCGGCGCTGGCGGGCCTCGTGCGCACCTTCGGGAAGATCTACCGGGACAAGGATATCGCCTACGACGTGCACGTCCCCCCGGGCCTGCGCTTCCGGGGCGAGCGCCAGGATTTCGAGGAGATGGTCGGCAATCTCGTCGACAACGCCTCGAAATGGGCCCACGGCCGGGTGGCGATCCGGGCCGAGGCGGTGGCCAAGGACGATTATCCCCACCTCGTCGTGACTATCGAGGACGACGGCCCCGGCCTGCCGCCGGAGGCGCGTCAGGCTGTGCTCGGTCGCGGCCGGCGCCTCGACGAATCGAAGCCCGGCTCCGGCCTCGGCCTGTCCATCGTGGCCGACCTCGCCGCCCTTTATCGGGGACGCTTCACCCTGGAGCAGGCGGCGCTGGGTGGCCTGCGTGCCGTTCTGGAGGTGCCGGGCGATGCCCCGGTCGGCACCGCCGCGCATTGATGCGGCTCGGCCCCGCTTCGAGGGGGCCCCGCGCGGGGACGCGTCCTCATGACATGAGCGCGGGCCTTGTCATCGCGGTGGAGTTGCGTGACACCGTGCCACCGCCGGGGGCGTCGTGGCGTCACGCTGCCGGCTCCACATGGCGTGGGGAGGCGTGGGCCGGTCCGGCCCGCTGGCAAAGGTTCGATGACGGCGATCTGGTTCATTCTGGCGGCCATGACCGCGGCGGCCGTGCTCGGCCTGCTCTGGCCGATGTCGCGGCGTGCCGCCGTGCCGACCGGCGAGGCGGGCGGGACCGCCATCGCCACCGAGACCGCGTTCTACGAGGACCAGATCGCCGAGATCGCGCGCGACCTTGAGCGCGGTCTGATCGCCCCCGAGGAGGCCGAGTCGGCTAAGGCCGAGGCGGCACGCCGCCTGCTCCGGGCGAGCCGCGAGGCGCAGCTCGAGGCCGAGGATGCCGGAGCCGCGGAGGCTGCCCGTCCGGCCGAGCCGCGGCTGCGCCGGCGTCGGGCGGCCTCGGCTTTCGCGGTCTCGACCATCCCGCTCGTGGCGCTGATCGCCTACGGCCTCTACGGCTCGCCGGAATTGCCTGCCCAGACCGCCGCCGACCGCGCGGCGGCCCGCGGCGGGACTGACGAGCTGATGAAGGCGGTGGGGCAGATCGAGGCCCGCTTGACCCGCGACCCGAACGACGCGCGCGGCTGGGCGGTGCTCGCCCCGGTCTACATGCGCACCGGCCGCTTCGACGATGCCGCCCGCGCCTACGCGAACATCGCGCGGCTGAAGGGCGAGACCGCCGACATCCTCGCCGATCAGGCCGAGGCGCTCACGGCGGCGGGCGACGGCACCGTCTCGCCCGAGGCCAAGGCCCTGTTCGAGAAGGCCCAGGCCAAGGATCCGAACGCGCCGAAGCCCCGCTTCTATCTCGCCCGCGCGGCCGAGCAGGCCGGCGATACCGGCGAGGCGATCCGCCAGCTCACGACGCTCGAAGCCGCGAGCCCGCCGGACGCCCCCTGGCTCGGCGTGGTGCGCCAGACGCTGGCCCGCCTGAAGGGCGAGCCGCCTCCGCCCGTCGCAGCGCCGCAAGGGACTCCGAAAATCCCGGCGGAGCAGCAGGCGGCGATCCGCGGCATGGTCGACGGGCTCGATGCCCGGCTGAAGGCCGGCGGCGGTACCCCCGACGAGTGGCTGCGGCTCGTCCGTTCCCGGACCGTGCTGGGCGACCACGATCAGGCTCAGGCCGCCCTGGCCCGCGCCCGGACCGCGCTCGCCGGCGACCCGCAGGGCCTCGCTCAGGTGGAGCAGGGCGCCCGCGCGCTCGGCCTGGAGCCCGGCGCAGCTCCGGGGCAGCCGGCGGCATCCGGACCGGCTGCCCAGGCCGAAACCGGAGCGGCAATGGCGGCCATACGCGCCATGCCCCCGGCCGATCGCGACGCCGCCATTCGCGGCATGGTTGAGGGGCTCGACCGCCGCCTCGCGGCCCGGGGTGGCACGCCGGACGAGTGGCTGCGCCTCGTGCGGGCCTACAGTGTCCTGGGTGAGCGCGACCAAGCCATCAAGGCCCTCGACCGAGCCTCGGATGGCGCTGGCCGCCAACAGCGAGGCGGTGGCCCGGCTCGACGGGCTCGCCCGGGAGCTCGACCTGCCCACCAAACCCAATCCCTGATTCCCACCCTGGTCCCCACAAAATCGCGAGGACCGGTGGCCTCGACGGCACGTACGACAATCGGTCCCGACGCCTGCCCTTGACCCGCGCCCTCGCGGGGCCGACACCCTGAGGTGACGAGAATGACAACGGTTCGGCGCCGGGCGGACGCCCGCCGGATCCCGGGGTGGAAGTATCGTGACGCGTAAGAGTCGCCGCCTGATCCTGATCGCCGCCTGCGGCAGCGTGCTCGCGCTGGCCGTGGGGCTGATCCTGTTCGCCATGAGCGGCTCCATCGTGTTCTTCCGCTCACCGTCCGACATCGCCCTGCAGGGCATCGCGCCGGGCACGCGCCTGCGGCTCGGCGGCCTCGTGAAGGACGGCTCGCTCAAGCGCGGGCCGGACCAGAACGTGGATTTCGCCGTCACCGACACGAACGCCACCGTCGAGGTCCACTACAAGGGGCTGCTGCCCGACCTGTTCCGCGAGGGCCAGGGCGTGGTCGCCGAGGGCGTCCTGGAGCCGGGCGGGCTGTTCCGTGCCGATACCGTGCTCGCCAAGCACGACGAAGCGTACATGCCCCGCGAGGTTGCCGACGCGCTGAAGGCGCAGGGGCGCTGGCAGGAGGGTGACCCGAACAAGGGCGGCGCCGGAGCGAAGCCCGCCACCGCCGCAGCCGACGGGAGCCTCGGGCCCCGCAGCGAGCGGTGAGGGGACCCGCATGATCGTCGAGACCGGTCACTTCGCCCTCGCGCTCGCGCTGGCGATCTCCCTCGTCCAGGTGGTGATGCCGATCTGGGCGGCGCGCTCAGGCGACCCGGCCCTGCGCCAGACTGCCTCGCAGGCGGCGCTCGGCGCCTTCGCCTGCGTGCTCTTCGCCTTCGCGGCGCTCACCTACGCGCACGCCACCTCGGACTTCTCGGTCCAGAACGTCGTCGAGAACTCGCACACGCAGAAGCCGCTGATCTACAAGCTCTCCGGCGTCTGGGGGAACCACGAGGGCTCGATGCTCCTCTGGGTCCTGATCCTCACGCTGTTCGGCGGCTGCGTGGCGGCGGCGAAGAACTCCGTGCCGCCGCGGCTGCGCGCCAACACGCTCGGCGTGCAGGGGCTGATCACCTTCGTGTTCGTGCTGTTCATCATCACGACCTCGAACCCGTTCACCCGCGTGATTCCGGCGCCGGTCGAGGGCAACGACCTCAACCCGCTGTTGCAGGATCCGGGCCTCGCGATCCACCCGCCGCTGCTCTACGTCGGCTATGTCGGCTTCTCGATCAGCTTCGCCTTCGCGGTGGCCGCGCTCGTCGACGGGCGCATCGACGCCGTCTGGGCCCGGGCGGTGCGGCCCTGGACACTGACCGCGTGGTGTTTCCTGACGCTCGGGATCGCGATGGGCTCCTACTGGGCCTATTACGAACTCGGCTGGGGCGGCTGGTGGTTCTGGGATCCGGTGGAGAACGCCTCCCTGATGCCGTGGATCGCCGGCACGGCGCTGCTGCACTCCACCGTGGTGATGGAGAAGCGCGACGCCCTGAAGGTCTGGACGGTGCTGCTCGCCGTCCTGACCTTCTCGCTCTCGCTCGTAGGCACGTTCTTGGTCCGCTCGGGCGTGATCACCTCGGTGCATTCCTTCGCCACGGATCCGACGCGCGGCATCTTCATCCTGGCGATCCTGATCCTGTTCATCGGCGGCTCGCTGACACTGTTCGCGTGGCGGGCACCGCTGCTGCGGCAGGGCGGCCTGTTCGCGCCGATCTCCCGCGAGGGCTCCCTCGTCCTCAACAACCTGTTCTTGGTGGCGGGCTGCGCCACGGTGCTGGTGGGCACCCTCTACCCGCTGCTCCTGGAGATGCTGACGGGGAGAAGATCACGGTCGGTCCTCCCTTCTTCAATTCCACGTTCGTGCCGCTGGCGGTCCCGCTGCTGCTGATCGTGCCCTTCGGCCAGGCGCTGGCCTGGAAGCGCGGCGACGTGCTCGCCGCCGCGCAGCGCCTGTTCGCCGCGCTGGCGTTGGCCCTGGCCTTCGGCCTCGCGGTGCTGGCGCTCACCTGGGGCGGCCCGGTGATGGCGCCGGTGGGGGTCGGCCTCGGCGTCTATCTGCTGATCGGTTCCGCTATGGAGATCGTCTCCCGCGCCCGGGGCTATGGGGCGAGCCGGGCGCGCTCCGTGGGCCAGATCACGCGCCGCGCCGCCGGTCTGCCGCGCTCGGCCTGGGGCACGGCGCTCGCCCATGCCGGCGTGGGCGTGGTGGTGCTGGGCATCGCCGCTCAGGGCTGGGCCACCGAGGGCCTGGCGACCCTGAAGCCCGGCCAGAGCCTGACCACGGGCCCCTACGTGGCGACCCTGGACCGGGTCGGCCCCCGCCAGGGGCCCAACTACGAGGAGGCCGCCGCCTACCTGACGATCCGGACCCGCGCTGGCGACGAGGTCGGGCAGGTGGAGACCGGCAAGCGCTTCTATCCGAGCCGCAAGATGGCGGTGACGGAATCAGGCCTTCTCACGGTCGGCGTGAGCCAGATCTACGCGAGCCTCGGAGAGATGAGCCAGGACGGCGGCGTCGGGCTGCGGCTGTACTACAAGCCTCTGGTTCTCCTGATCTGGCTCGGCGCGGTGGTGATGGCTCTGGGTGGCGGCCTGTCGCTCACCGATCGGCGGATGCGCGTGGGCGCCCCCGCCAAGGCGAAGGCGCGGCCGCTCCCCGCCGCGGTGCCGGCCGAGTGATGGTGAACCGGTCGCTTCGCCCGGCCCTCGCGGCCATCGCCCTACTGGCGTCGCTGCCTGCGCACGCCGTCCAGCCCGACGAGGTGCTGAAGGATCCGGTTCTTGAGCACCGCGCCCGGGAGATCTCCGCGGGCCTGCGCTGCCTCGTCTGTCAGAACCAGTCGATCGACGATCCCGACGCGCCGCTCGCCAGGGACCTGCGCCTGATCGTCCGCGAGCGCCTGGAGAAGGGCGACAGCGACAAGGCGGTTCGCGACTACGTGGTCGACCGCTACGGCGAGTTCGTGCTGCTGCGCCCGGTCTTTGCCCTGCACACCCTGCTGCTCTGGCTGACCCCGGTTCTCGCGGTGCTGCTCGGCGGTTTCGGCATCTGGCGCCTCGCGCGCCGCCGGCCGGCAGCGCCGGCCCGAGCCTGTCTCCAGCCGAGGAAGCGGAAATCGCGGCGCTCCTCAGACGGGAGTAGAATCGAGCGCCGGCGCGATTCTGCCCGCCCCGTTCGGCACGAGTCTTGGATTGGGCCTCGCAGACCGCACGATCAGCAACGCGCCCCGGGCAGGACGATGACGGCCGCTACGCTCACCATCTCGAGCCGCAACTACTCCTCGTGGTCCCTGCGGGGCTGGCTGATCTGCCGGATGGCGGGGCTCGACTTCGAGACCGAAATCCTGTCGGGCACCGATGCCAGCAGCCGGGCGGAGCTGCTGCACCTGTCGCCCTCGTTCCTCGTGCCGCGCCTGCGCCACGGCGACGTCGTGGTCTGGGACACGCTCGCCATCGCCGAGTATCTTGGCGAGACGTTCCCGAATGCTGGCCTTCTGCCCACACCCGTGGCGGAGCGCGCCCATTGCCGCTCGATCGCCGGCGAGATGCATTCTGGCTTCGTCAACCTGCGCTCGGCCCTGCCGATGAACCTGCGCGCCTTCCACCCCGACTTCCGGGTGTTCAACGGCGCGAAGGCCGACATCGAGCGCATCGTCACGATCTTCGACGATTGCCTCGACCGCTACGAGGGGCCCTACCTGTTCGGCGCCCGGCCGTGCCTGGCGGACGCCATGTACGCCCCGGTCTGCACCCGCTTCCGCACCTACGACGTCGCCCTGCCGCCCCGCGCCGCGGCTTATCGCGACACGATCCTGCATTGGCCGCTGATGGTCGAGTGGGCGGAAGCCGCTGCCGACGAGCCGGACGAGATCGAAGAGCTGGAGATGGAGTTCTGATCCGGCCGCGTGAGGCCGGATCTCACATCGCATCGCTGCGAGCAGGGTGGAGCGATCTGGTGGCTCCTCGCCCACGCCCGTTCGCCCATGGCCTTCGCGCAAACCCGGTTCGCCGCGCTCTGGTCGGGGTGGTGGACACGCGGATCGAGGACTTCAGGTTCGAAAGCTTGGCAAAAGGCTGCATGCAATTTCTTGCAAGGCACAAATTCATGTTGCGACGCACGCAAGAGATTTTAGACGCGGTGGCTTTCGAAAAACACACTGGCTGACAAATGTTTAAGATCCAGCGGCACGGACTGTGGAAGGCGAGTGACAGTTCGACAGACGTCCTTTGTCGAGCAACCGGACTGCGCGATTGAAGCCAACAGGCATTTCTGTTCCTCTTCGCATTAGAAAAGGAACAGATTGGGCTGGAAACCATGGCGCGTCACGAGCCCTGGAGCGCAGAGCGCGCGTCCGGGATCATCGCCGAACATACGCATCTCGAAGGTGCCACGTTGCCGATCCTGCACGCGCTGCAGGAGACGTTCGGCTACGTGGATGAGGGAGCCGTGCCGCTGATCGCGGACGCGCTGAACCTGTCGCGCGCCGAGGTGCACGGCTGCATCACCTTCTACCACGATTTCCGGGCGCACCCCGCCGGCCGCCACGAGGTGAAACTCTGCCGGGCCGAGGCCTGCCAAGCGATGGGCTCGGACAAGCTGCACCGCGAGATCCTCGGCCGCCTCGGCTGCGGCTGGCACGAGACCACCGCCGACGGCAATGCCACGGTGGAGCCGGTCTACTGCCTCGGCCTCTGCGCCAACGGCCCCGCCGCCCTGGTCGACGGTGAGCCCGTCGCGCACCTGACGGCCGACACCCTCGAAGCTGCCCTGACGGAGGTGCGCCAGTGAGCGTCACGCTCTACGTTCCGCGCGATGCCGTCGCGATCGGCCTCGGCGCCAACAAGGTCGCCCGCGCCCTCTTTGCCGGCGCCGAGCGCCGCGGCCTCGACGTCACCATCGTCCGCACCGGCTCCCGCGGCCTGTTCTGGCTGGAGCCGATGGTCGAGGTCGGCACGCCCGAGGGGCGCGTCGCCTACGGCCCCGTCACGGTCAAGGACGTCGACGCCCTGCTGGATGCCGGCTTGACGGCGGGCGGCGACCACGGCCTGCGCCTCGGCGATCCGGAGAAGATCCCCTATCTCACCCGTCAGCAGCGCCTGACCTTCCACCGCTGCGGCGTGATCGACCCGGTCTCCGTGGAGGATTACCGGGCGCATGGCGGCTATCGCGGCCTCGAAGCCGCGCTGAAGCTCGATGCCGAGGGCATCGTCGCGGCAGTGCGCGATTCCGGCCTGCGCGGGCGCGGCGGCGCCGGCTTCCCGGCGGGCATCAAGTGGAACACCGTGATGCTCGCCAAGGCGGACCAGAAATACGTGGTCTGCAACGCCGACGAGGGCGATTCCGGCACCTTCGCCGATCGGATGATGATGGAGGGCGATCCCTTCAACCTCATCGAGGGCATGACGATCGCGGGCGTCGCGACCGGCGCCACCCGCGGCTACATCTATCTGCGCTCCGAGTACCCGCAGGCCTTCGCCACCCTCAAGGAGGCGATCGCCAACGGCGTGAAAGCAGGGGTGCTCGGCGACAACATCCTGGGCTCGGGCAAGAGCTTCCATCTGGAAGTGCGGTTGGGCGCTGGCGCCTATATCTGCGGCGAGGAGACCTCGCTGCTGGAGAGCCTTGAAGGCAAGCGCGGCATCGTGCGGGCGAAGCCGCCGATCCCGGCGCTGAAGGGCTTCCTCGGCAAGCCGACGCTGGTCAACAACGTCATGACCTTCACGGCCGTGCCGTGGATCCTGGAGAACGGCGCCAAGGCCTACGCCGATTACGGCATGGGCCGCTCGCTCGGCACCCTGCCGATCCAGCTCGCCGGCAACATCAAGCATGGCGGCCTGATCGAGGTCGCCTTCGGCATGACCATCCGGCAGGTCATCGAGGATTTCGGCGGCGGCACCCGCTCGGGCCGGCCGGTCCGGGCCGTGCAGGTCGGCGGGCCGCTCGGGGCCTACTTCCCCGACCATCTCCTCGACACGCCTCTCGATTACGAGGCGATGGCGGCCCAGAAGGGCCTTGTCGGCCATGGCGGCATCGTGGTGTTCGACGACACGGTCGACATGGCGAACCAGGCCCGCTTCGCCTTCGAGTTCTGCGCCACCGAATCCTGCGGCAAGTGCACCCCTGCCGCATCGGCGCGACCCGCGGCGTCGAGACCATGGACAAGGTGATCGCCGGCATCCGGCCGGACGCGAACCTGAAGCTGGTCGAGGACCTCTGCGAGGTCATGACCGACGGCTCGCTCTGCGCCATGGGCGGGCTCACGCCCATGCCCGTGATGAGCGCAATCACCCATTTCCCGGAAGATTTCAGGCGCGCCGGCGATCTGCCGGCTGCGGCCGAGTGAGGAGACGTCGATGGGCCTGATCAAGGAGATCGACTATGGCACGCCGATCCGCGTGGCGGAGCAGACCGTCACCCTGACGATCGACGGCATGGAGGTCACGGTACCGGCCGGCACCTCGGTGATGGCGGCGGCGATGCATGCCGGGACACAAATCCCGAAGCTCTGCGCCACCGACTCGCTGGAGCCCTTCGGCTCCTGCCGCCTCTGCCTCGTGGAGATCGAGGGACGGCGCGGCACGCCCGCCTCCTGCACGACCCCGGCCGAGAACGGCATGGTGGTGCACACCCAGTCGGACAAGCTCGCCAAGCTCCGCAAGGGCGTGATGGAGCTCTACATCTCCGACCACCCGCTCGACTGTCTGACCTGCGCGGCCAACGGCGATTGCGAGTTGCAGACCCAGGCCGGCGTCGTCGGCCTGCGCGACGTGCGCTACGGCTATGACGGCGACAACCACGTCAAGCCGAGCCTCCGAGAAGTATCTGCCGAAGGACGAGTCGAACCCGTATTTCACCTACGACCCGTCGAAGTGCATCGTCTGCAACCGCTGCGTCCGCGCCTGCGAGGAGGTGCAGGGCACCTTCGCGCTGACCATCGCAGGGAGGGGCTTCGACAGCCGCGTGGCGGCGGGCCCGACCAACTTCTTCGAGTCCGAGTGCGTCTCCTGCGGCGCGTGCGTGCAGGCCTGCCCGACCGCGACCCTCCAGGAGAAGTCGATCCACGAGTTTGGCCAGCCCGAGCACGCGGAGGTGACGACCTGCGCGTATTGCGGCGTCGGCTGCTCGTTCAAGGCCGAGATGCAGGGCGAGCGCGTCGTCCGCATGGTCCCCTACAAGGGCGGTAAGGCCAACGAGGGCCATTCCTGTGTGAAGGGCCG
The DNA here is from genome assembly GCA_050632875.1 of Methylobacterium sp. P31. Taxonomy (GTDB): domain Bacteria; phylum Pseudomonadota; class Alphaproteobacteria; order Rhizobiales; family Beijerinckiaceae; genus Methylobacterium. The sequence goes on from JBODSC010000001.1 coordinate 2,520,250, forward strand.
CTTCGCCTACGGCTACGCCACCCACAAGGACCGGATCACCAAGCCGATGATCCGCGCGAAGATCACGGATCCGTGGCGCGAGGTCTCCTGGGAGGAGGCCATCAACCACGCTGCCTCCGAGTTCAAGCGGATCCAGGCCAAGTATGGCAAGGATTCGGTCGGCGGCATCACCTCGTCGCGCTGCACCAACGAGGAGGCCTACCTCGTCCAGAAGCTCGTGCGCGCCGCCTTCGGCAACAACAACGTCGATACCTGCGCCCGCGTCTGCCACTCGCCGACTGGCTACGGCCTGATGTCGACGCTCGGCACCTCGGCCGGTACCCAGGACTTCAAGTCGGTCGAGAATTCCGACGTGATCCTGGTGATCGGCGCGAACCCCACGGATGGCCACCCGGTCTTCGGCTCGCGGATGAAGAAGCGCCTGCGCCAGGGCGCCAAGCTCATCGTCGCCGATCCGCGCAAGATCGACCTCGTGAAGTCGGCCCACATCAAGGCCGATTACCACCTGCCGCTGAAGCCCGGCTCCAACGTCGCCTTCATCAACTCGATGGCGCACGTGATCGTCACGGAAGGGCTGATCGACGAGGCCTATGTCCGGGAGCGCTGCGACCTCGCCGAGTTCGAGTCCTGGGCCCGATTCATCGCCGAGGACCGCCATTCCCCCGAGAACCAGGAGCCGTTCACCGGCGTGAATCCGGCGGATGTCCGGGCGGCGGCCCGCCTCTACGCCAAGGGCGGCGCGGCGGCGATCTATTACGGCCTCGGCGTCACCGAGCACAGCCAAGGCTCGACCATGGTGATGGGCCTGGCCAACATCGCCATGGCCACCGGCAACATCGGCAAGCTCGGCGCCGGCGTGAACCCGCTGCGCGGACAGAACAACGTCCAGGGTTCCTGCGACATGGGCTCGTTCCCGCACGAGCTCACCGGCTACCGCCACGTCTCGGACGACGCCACCCGCGAGAGCTTCGAGGCCCTGTGGGGCACCAAGCTCGACAACGCGCCGGGCCTGCGCATCACCAACATGCTCGACGAGGCCGTCGAGGGCACGTTCAAGGGCATGTATATCCAGGGCGAGGATATCGCGCAGTCCGACCCTGATACGCACCACGTCACGTCGGGCCTGAAGGCGATGGAATGCATCGTCATCCAGGACCTGTTCCTGAACGAGACCGCCAAATACGCCCACGTCTTCCTGCCCGGCGCCTCGTTCCTGGAGAAGGACGGCACCTTCACCAACGCCGAGCGCCGCATCTCGCGGGTCCGCAAGGTCATGGCGCCGATGGGCGGCTACGGCGATTGGGAGGGCACGGTGCTGCTCTCGAACGCGCTCGGCTACCCGATGAACTACAGCCACCCGTCCGAGATCATGGACGAGATCGCCGCGCTCACGCCGAGCTTCGCCGGAGTCTCCTACGCCAAGCTCGACGAGCTCGGCTCGGTGCAGTGGCCCTGCAACGAGAAGGCGCCGCTGGGCACGCCGATGATGCACGTCGACCGGTTCGTCCGCGGCAAGGGCCGGTTCATGATTACCGAGTTCGTGGCCACCGAGGAGCGCACCGGGCCGAGATTCCCGCTCGTCCTCACCACGGGCCGCATCCTGTCCCAGTACAATGTCGGCGCGCAGACGCGGCGCACCCACAATTCACGCTGGCACGAGGAGGACGTGCTGGAGATCCACCCGTTCGATGCGGAACTCCGCGGCATCGTAGACGGCGACCTCGTCTCCCTGGAGAGCCGCTCGGGCGACATCGCGCTGAAGGCCAAGATCTCCGAGCGGATGCAGCCGGGGGTGGTCTACACCACCTTCCACCACGCCAAGACGGGCGCCAACGTCATCACCACCGACTACTCGGACTGGGCGACCAATTGCCCCGAGTACAAGGTGACGGCGGTGCAGGTCCGGCGGACCAACCGGCCGTCTGACTGGCAGGCGAAGTTCTACGAGGAGGACTTCTCCCTGACCCGGATCGCCCAGACCCTGGACGCGGCAGAGTAAGAGTATCCGATGAGCGCCGTGACACAGGTAGACAAGCTCGTCCGCATGGCCAACCAGATCGCCACCTTTTTCCGGTCCTACCCGGAGGAGGAGGCGGTGGCCGGCGTCCAGAAGCACATCAAGGCGTTCTGGACGCCCCGGATGATCGCCCATCTCGAAGCCGCCCTGCCGGAGCAGGGCGAGCGGGTCGACAGCCTCGTGCGGCGTGCCCTGCGCGTCGCGGAGCCGGCGGCCGACAGTCCGGTCCGTCCGGCGACGCGGAACCCGCAACTCGCCGGAGCCGGCGCCAGCGACGCCGGCTGAGCCGCCCGTCGGTCGACACCTGGGCCCCGCGAGGGGCCCTTTTCGTGTCGGTACACGCATGCAAGGTGTCGCAGTCGGGATTAAAAGTGTCGACTCGGTTTACTGTGCGCTGGCACCCTGCACACATATCGCGCATGTTCCCCCGCCGAGCTGCCCCTTTACGTGGCTGCCGTGGAGGATGACGTCATGGGTGTTGGGATTACGGGCGCGGTCGCGCCCGATGTTGCACCGAGTCTGTTGTCGCGCGAGCGTATTGTGGCCAAGCCGGGCTTCAACCGGTGGCTGGTTCCGCCAGCGGCTCTCGCGATCCATCTCTGCATCGGCATGGCCTATGGTCTGTCGGTGTTCTGGCTGCCGCTCACGCGGGCGCTCTCCGTCGGCAAGCCCACTCCCGCCGCCTGCCCCGACATGGGGGTGATGACGGCCCTGTTCACCACAACCTGCGATTGGCGCGTCAGCGATCTCGTCACCGTCTTCTCGATCGGCATCGTCGTGCTCGGCCTTTCGGCCGCCCTGTTCGGCGGCTGGCTGGAGCGTGCCGGACCGCGCAAGGCCGGCATCGTGGCCGCTCTGTGCTGGGGCGGCGGGTTCCTGATCGGCGCGTTCGGCGTCTACATCCACCAGCTCTGGCTGGTCTGGCTCGGCATGGGCCTGATTGGCGGCATCGGGCTGGGCCTCGGCTACATCTCCCCGGTCTCGACGCTGATCAAGTGGTTCCCCGACCGTCGCGGCATGGCCACCGGCATGGCGATCATGGGCTTCGGCGGCGGCGCGATGATCGGCTCGCCACTGGCCGACGGCCTGATCAAGACCTTCCGGAGCGCCGATTCCGTCGGCGTCTGGCAGACGCTTGCCGTCATGGGCATCGCCTACCTGATCTTCATGTTCGGGGGTGCCTTCGGCTATCGGGTGCCGCCGGCCGGCTGGCGCCCGGACGGGTGGACCGCGCCCGCCGCCAAGAACGCCATGATCGCCTCGGGCCACGTCCATCTCCGGGACGCGCACAAGACCTTCCAGTTCTGGATGATCTGGCTTGTCCTCTTTCTCAACGTGTCCGCCGGCATCGGCGTGCTCGCCCTCGCTTCCCCGATGCTGCAGGAGATCTTCGGCGGTGAGCTGATCGGCCTGCCAGGCACCGGCTTCTCCGCCCTCGACGCGGGCCAGAAGGCGCAGGTTGCCGCGATCGCGGCCGGCTTCGTCGGCCTGCTGTCGCTGTTCAACATCCTGGGCCGCTTCTTCTGGGCCTCGATGTCGGACCGGATCGGCCGCAAGCTGACCTACGCGACCTTCTTCGCGCTTGGCGGCGTGCTCTACGCGGCCGCGCCCTGGGCGGCCGGCATCGGCTCGCAGGCGCTCTTCGTCGCCTTCTTCTGCGTGATCCTGTCCATGTATGGCGGCGGCTTCTCGACGGTCCCGGCCTACCTCGCCGACGTGTTCGGCACGCAGTTCGTGGGAGCCATCCACGGGCGGCTGCTCACCGCGTGGTCGATGGCGGGCATCGTCGGGCCCTTCGTCATCACCAAGATCCGCGAGGCGCAGGTCGCCGCGGGCGTGCAGGGTGCGGATCTCTACGGCCGGACCATGTACGTGCTCGCGAGCTTCCTGGCGGTCGGGTTCATCTGCAACCTGCTGGTCCGTCCGCTCGCCCAGCGCTGGTTCATGTCCGATTCCGAGCGCGCCTCCCTCGACGTCCGCACGGGCGCCACGGCCTCCGGACCGGCCGGCTCGTTCGGCATCGGGCGCGGCGGCTTCAGCCTGGGCGCTGCCCTGGCCTGGGCCGTGGTCGGCATCCCGATCATCTGGGGCATCGGCATCACCCTGTCGAAGGCGTTCATCCTGTTCCGGTGAGCGTCCGGATCCGCCGGTTGTGGCGGGAACGGCGGGTCGCTAGGTTCCATGCGCCTCGCCGTGCCTGGATCCCTCCGTCGTGATCGACAAGCTGGACTTCCTGCTCGCGCTCGCCCGCGAGCAGCATTTCGGACACGCCGCCGAATCGTGCGGGGTGACCCAGCAGACCCTCTCGGCGGGCGTGAAGCAGCTGGAGAACCGCTTCGGCGTCCAGCTCGTGCTGCGGGGCTCGCGCTTCCAGGGCTTCACCCCGGAGGGCGAGCGGGTCTTAGAATGGGCGCGGCGCATCGTGGCCGACGCGCGGGCGATGCACGAGGAGGTCACCGGTCTGCGCCGGGGCCTGACCGGGCATCTGCGTATCGCGGCGATTCCCACGGCGCTGCCGATGATCGTGAACCTCACGACACCCTACCGCGAGCGCCATCCGGATGTGCGGCTCACGGTCGAATCCGCCACCTCGACCGACATCTTCTCGCTGATCGAGAACCTGGAGGCGGATGCGGGCCTGACCTATCTCGACAACGAACCCCTCGGGCGGGTGATTTCCGTGCCCCTCTACCGGGAGCGCTATCGCCTCGTGACGGCGATCGGCGGCCCCTTCGAGGGGCGCGCCAGCATCACCTGGGCCGAGACTGGCAGCATGCCCCTCTGCCTGCTCACCCCGAACATGCAGAACCGGCGCATCATCGATCAGCAGATCCGGGAGGCGGGCGCGGATCCCGCCGCCACCCTCGAGTCGAACTCGATGATCGTGCTGCTGACCCATGTGCGCACCCTGCGCTGGGCCTCGATCATGCCGGAGATCTTGGTCGACGCCCTGGGACCTATGGAGGGCGTGCGCACCATCCCGATCACAGCCCCCAATCTGGAGCACACGATCGGCCTCGTCGCCCCGCGCCGCGAGCCGTCCACCCCGATGGTCACCGCCCTCGTCGCCATCGCGCGGTCGCTGGCGCGGACGCTCGATCCGGAACTTGCGGAATCCACGCCGGCCTGACCACGCCGCGACAGGCCGCTCAGGCCGGTGCCGGACGGCCCAGGAGCAGGCGTTGGACCGCACGATACGCGTGCAACGGCAGCGTCAGGGCGAACCAGGCCGCGAGAACCGCAACGGTGATGAGGATCGCCAGCAGGATTCTGCGCATCGAACCCGCCCTCCAGAGACTGGGCTGGCCGAAACCGAGGGAGGCGGATCCCTGTGCGGCGTCGGGCAGCGTCAGGAATGCGGCTCTTGTTAAGGAATGGTGCTGGAGCCGGGCTGTCGTCGCCCGAAGCTCGCATCAGGCGAGATTGGACAACAAAAAAGCCGCCCCGTCTCCGGAGCGGCTTCGTCCTGGCAAGGGCCGGGATGCGGGCCCGCCGGCTTACTTGATCTTGGATTCCTTGAACTCGACGTGCTTGCGCGCGACCGGGTCGTACTTGCGCATCGTCAGCTTCTCGGTCTGCGTGCGGGAATTCTTCTTGGTGACGTAGAAATAGCCCGTGTCGGCGGTGGAGACGAGCTTGATCTTGACGGTGACGGCCTTGGCCATGGCGCGGCGCTCCTGCAGGGTGCGGCATTCCGCGTGAGCGAAACGCAAATGGCCGGGAGGGCCCGGCCGAATACGGGCGGGTGAATGCCCGATCGGGCCGGGCAGGTCAAGAGCGGACGCGTGCGCGTTCCATCGCGACGAGCCACCCAGAGAAGGCTAGGAACAGGGCGAGCAGCGCCAGCGCAAACCCGTGCGGCGGCACGAGATCGAGGCCGCCGCCGATGACGGGCGGTCCCAGCATCAGGCCGATATTGTAGAATACCACGAAGGCCGCATTGGCGCCCGCGAGATCATTGGACGGTGTGCGGTCGCCGAGCATCGCGAGGCCCACCGTGTAGAGGGTGCCGGCGATGCCGCCCCAGACCAGCAGCAATAGTCCGAACGCCACGGGGCTGCCGGCCGCCAGCGGAATCAGGGCCGAGCCAGCGGCGCCCGCGAGGCTCGCACCGAGCAGCACCGCGCCCCGTTCGAGGCGGTCGGCGAGCCAGCCGAACGGGATCTGAAACAGTACGTTGCCGAGCGCGATCAGGCTGACGAGCCCGGCCGCGCCTTGCGCGTCGTAGCCGATCCGCAGGCCGTAAAGCGGCAGGATCGCGAAGATCCCGGTTTCCACCGCCCCGTAGGCGAGGGCGGCCGCCAGCGCGCCAGGGGCGAGCCGCAGATAGCCGATGATGCCCCGGCCGGAGCCCGGCTCGATGATCGGCGAGAGCCCGCGGGCCAGCACGATGGGCAGGCCCCCGGCCAGCATGAGACCGGCGCCCGTCGCGTAGGGGGCCAGACCTTCGGTTCCCACCAGCGCCAGCAGGAGCGGCCCGACCGCGAAGCCAGCCGCCAGGACGGTGGCGTAGATGCCCATCACGAGGCCGCGGCGCTCCGGCGGGGCGGCCACGTTGATCCAGTACTCGGAAAGGACGAACAGCGCCCCAAGCGTCGCCGAGAAGACGAAGCGAAGGGGAAACCAGAGGGCGATGCCCGGCAGGAGCGGGAACAGCGCGAGGCTGACCGCCCCGACGAGGAGGGCAAGGCAGAGCAGCGGGGCCACACCCACCCGCGCCGCGAGCCGCGGCACGAACGGCACCGTGCAGATGCTGGCGATGCCGGCGACCGCAGTGTTGAGCCCGATCAGCGTGCTCGACGCGCCGCGCCGCTCCAGCTCGATCGACAGGAGCGGGATCGACAAGCTCAGCCCGATCCCGACGACGGTGACGCAGGTCACGGCCGCCGAGATCGCCGCCACGTCCTCCAGACCTGATCCCGCGCCGCTCCTCCTGTTCCAGCTCCTTCGGACGGCTCACAAGGCAACCCGCTCGCGGCGGCCATAGCGCGCGTAGTGGAAGGGGATCATCCGGTAGGGAGCGAAGTCGGCGGCGATCTGCGCCTCCAGCTCATCCAGGATCGCGCGGGTTATGAAGGGCAGGTCGAGCTTGCGCGCGGCGTCGAGCCGGACCCAGGCTAGTTCGGTGAGCCTCGGCATCCGCCGTCACCCGGCCCGGCTCCTCGGCTGCCACGAGGCTCCGATCGACCGCGAAGAACCGCGTGTCGAACCGGCGCACGCGGTTCGGCGGCGTGATGGCGCGGGCCACGAGATGCAGCGCTTCAAGATCCGGCAGGACGCCGTGCCGGGCGAAGTCCTCCCAGCCCGCGGGCGCGTCCTCGGGGGCCCCGTGCTCGGTTGTACCGAGCAGCAGGCCGGTTTCCTCGTAAGTCTCCCGGATGGCCGCCAAGGCAAGGGCGCGGCCGAGGTGGTGCGGCGGCCGCGAGACCTGCCTGGTCAGCGCTGCCTCCACGTAGTCGGGCAGAGCGCCAGCAACCGGCATGTGGCGGTCGCCGAGTTCGATCCGGCCGCCTGGGAAGACGAACTTGCCCGGCATGAAGGCGAGCTTCGGGTTGCGCCGGCCCATCAGGACCTTCGGGCCGCCCTTTCCGCGCCGGTCGATCACGATCATGGTGGCGGCGTCCCGCGGGCGCAGGCGCGAAGCGGCGGGCTTCCGCTCAGGGGGGTCGCGGTCTCGGATCCTCGCCCGGTCTGGGCCTCCTCGGACACCGGCTGCGACAAGACGCGTCTCCTCCAGCCCCGGGTTGGGGCGGCTCCGCGGTAACGTGGCGAAGCCGTGCATGCCAAGGGCGTATTGCAGCCCGACGACGGCGCCCTTGACCGGCTGGAGCAGGGCCAGCGCGAACAGGAGCGTGAAGACCGGCCAGAAGCCGATCTCGACCCAGAGCGGAACTTCGTAGGCGCTCTCGGTCTCCAGGATCAGGTAGCCGACGATATGGGCGACGATGAAGATCACCACGTAGGGCGGCAGGTCGTCGGCCCGGTGATGGTGCAATTCCAGCCCGCAGGCGTCGCAGTCCGGCCGCACTTTCAGAAAGCGTCCGAAGATCCGGCCCTGGCCGCAATGCGGACAGCGGCCGAAGAACCCGCGGGTCATCGCGCGGATCAGGCCGGTGCGCAGGGGCATCGCGTCGGCTGTCATTACCTTGCTCTACACGGATTGAGTCATCGACGCGACCCGCGGTGGCGCGTGCCGGTGTTGCGGATGCCGGCGGGGCGACCCGGTGGCGCAGCCTTGAAGGGCCGCCCGCCGGACTTCTTGCCGGGGCCCGGCTTGCGGGCGCCGGAACCGGGCTTTCCCTCACTGAGGAGCTCGAAACGCAGCGCTCCCGCTACTGGGGCGGCCTCGACGAGCCGAACCTCGACCCGATCGCCCAGCCGGAACGTCTCGCCAGTCCGCTCGCCCACCAGGGCGTGGCGTCCCTCCTCGTGGCGGAAATAGTCGGCGCCGAGCTGCGAGACCGGGACGAACCCGTCCGCCCCGGTTTCATCGAGCTTGATGAACAGGCCTGCCCGGGTGACCCCCGCGATCTGGCCCTCGAAGGTGGCTCCGACCTGGTCGGCGAGGTGATGGGCGATCAGACGATCGATGGTCTCGCGCTCGGCCGCCATGGCCCGGCGCTCGGCCGCCGAGATCTGCTCGCCGATCTGTGCCAGCTCGCCCACCGAGATGTCGGGCGCGAGCCCGTCCGCGCCGAGACCGCAGGCGGTGATCAGCGCCCGGTGGACGATCAGGTCGGCATAGCGCCGGATCGGCGAGGTGAAGTGGGCGTAGCGGCGCAGGTTGAGACCGAAATGCCCGAGATTCTCGGCGGCGTAGACCGCCTGGGCCTGGCTGCGCAGGATCACCTCGTTGAGGAAGACGCCGTGCTCGGTCTCGGCCGCCATGGCGAGGATCCGGTTGAACAGAGCCGGGCGCAGCGCCCCTCCTTCGGCAGCTTAATGCCCACCGAAGCCAGAACCTCGCCGAGGGCCCGCATCTTCTCCAGCGCTGGCTCGTCATGGATCCGGTAAATCAGCGGCTGGCGGGCGTGCTCCAGGGTCTCGGCGGCGGCGACGTTCGCCTGGATCATGAACTCCTCGATCAGCCGGTGCGCGTCGAGGCGCTCCGGCACGATCACCCGGTCGACGGTGCCCTCGGGGCTCAGCAACACCTTGCGCTCGGGCAGGTCGAGGGCGAGGGGGCCGCGGCGGTCCCGGGCCTCCCGCAGGGCCGCGTAGGCGGCCCAGAGCGGGCGCAAAGCCGTCTCCAGGAGCGGCCCGGTGACGGCATCCTGCTGCCCATCGATGGCTCCTTGCGCCTGCGCGTAGGCGAGCTTGGCGCGGGAGCGCATCATCACCCGGTGGAAGCTGTGGCGGCGCTTCACCCCGTCGGCAGCGATGACCATGCGGACCGCGATCGCGGGCCGGTCCTCACCCTCACGCAGGGAGCAGAGGTCGTTCGAGATCCGCTCCGGCAGCATCGGCACCACCCGGTCGGGAAAGTAGACCGAGTTGCCCCGCTCCAGAGCCTCGCGGTCGAGATGTGAGCCCGGCCGCACATAGGCGGCAACGTCGGCGATGGCGACGGTGAGGATGAAGCCGCCCGGATTAGCCGGATCGGGATCGGCCTCGGCCATCACGGCATCGTCGTGGTCCTTGGCGTCCGGCGGGTCGATGGTCAGGAGCGGGCGGTCGCGCCAATCCTCCCGGCCTTTCAGAGTGGCGGGCGTGGCGGCGTCGGCCTCCGCCAGGGTCGCGTCGGCGAAGACGTGCGGGATGTTGTGCAGATGGAGCGCGATCAGGCTGACCGCCTTCTCGGAGCCGAGTGAGCCCAGGCGCTCGCGAACGCGGCCCCGCGGCAGCCCGAACCGCGTCTCGCGCTCCAGGGAGACGCTGACGAGGTCGCCATCGCGGGCCTGCCCCTCCTCGCCGGGCGGGATCAGGATCTCGCGGCCCTGGGAGCGCTTCTCCACCGGCACGATCCGGCCGCCCTGCGCGCCGGCGCGGTAGACGCCGATGATCTCCGCTCGGTTCTTGCCGATGACCTTGATGACCCGGCCCGCGTAGCCGCCCTCGGCATCGCGCTCGACCCGGACCAGGGCGCGGTCGCCGATACCCGGAGCCGGCCGGTTGCCCTTGCGGGGACCGCGGGGCTGCGTGAGCACGATGGCGGGCGGCTTGCCCGTGCCGCTCCATTCCACTGGAAAGGCCAGGAAGTCGCCATGCCGGTCGCGGGAGCGGATATCCGTCAGCACCACCGGCGGCAGGCGCCCCGCCGGCGCGAGGCCGCCGCGGCCGCGGTCGAGGGCACCGTCCTCCTCGATCTCCTTGAGGACGCGCTTCAGATCGATCTTGGCGGCACCCTTGATGCCGAAGGCCTTGGCGATCTCCCGCTTGCCGACGCGCTCCTTCGACTCGGCGATGAAGGCGAGGATCTGCTCACGGGTGGGAAAGGGCGGCGGAGCGGCAGGCTCGGGCGCCGGAACGGTGGTGCGTCGTGCCAAAAGGTGGGTGCCGGATAGGTCTATCGGAAAGGAGAGCCCGCGCGCGGGCGTCGGACCGAGGGTTCGATCCTATAAGCCCAAGATGGGTGTCCGGCCCGCCCGCGGCAACGTCGCGCCGGCTGTCCTCAACAGGCGCGATCAGCCCGTGGAGGCGCTCTTCCGGATGTGGTCCACTGCCTGATCCACCGCGAAGCCCGGCGCGAGGATCTCCGCCAGGCTGAACGGGCAGGCGCGTGGGAGGGTCAGGTTCACCTGTCCCTCTCGCGATGCCAGCTCGGGCGTCTCGGCATCGTGAACCGCCAGCGTCCAGGCGCCGTCCATACGCAGGCTCGCGGGGTCGGGCGGGTCGCCGGCGAGCGCCGCAAGCTTGGCGCGCGCGGCCTCCCGGCAGGTCAAGCTCAGAGCGTCGTCCGAGATCAGAGCCGCCTTGATCAGCTCGGCCAGGGCATCCCTGACCCGTTCGACGCTCGCGTTCATGGGCACCCATTCCTGGAGACCGCGCATCCGTGGCAAGTGGAATGCCAGCGTGCGGCGCCGCGCGACGGAATCGCCGATCTTCCATCGCGATCCGCCGGGTGTAGAACGCGGGCATGATCCCGGTCCTGACCCGCCACACTGAGGCCGTGCCGCTCTATGCCGCAGCCTGCGCTGAGCTGCGCCTGCGCGGCTTCGAGGGCGACCTGTCGCTGTCGGACGCCGACCGCACGGTCTTCTCCACCGACAACTCAATCTACCAGGTCGAGCCGGGGGCCGTGGCCTTCCCGCGCAGCCGGTACGACCTCGTGCGGATCGCCCGGCTCCTCGACGACCCGCGCTTTTCCGAGATCGTGATCCGGCCGCGCGGCGGGGCGACCGGCACGAACGGCCAGTCGCTCGGCCACGGCCTCGTGGTCGACACCTCGCGGCACATGAACCGCATCCTGGAAATCGACGTCGCCAACCGTACCGTCCGGGTCGAGCCCGGGGTGGTGAAGGACCAGCTCAACGGCGAACTGGCCAAGCACGGCCTGTTCTTCGCGCCGGAACTCTCGACCTCGAACCGAGCCACCATCGGCGGCATGATCTCCACCGATGCCTGCGGACAGGGTTCGTGCCTCTACGGCAAGACCCGGGATCACGTCCTGGCGCTGACCTGCGTGCTCACCGACGGCACGGTCTGGACCGCCGAGCCGCTGGACGAGGCCGGTCTCGCCGCCGCCAAGGGACACGACGGCCGGGTCGGTGCGATCCACCGCACCGTCGATGCCGTCGTCACCGAGAATGCGGCGCTGATCGAAGAGCGCTTCCCTAAGCTCAACCGCTGCCTGACCGGCTACGATCTCGCCCATCTGCGCGACGCGGCGGGCCGGTTCGACCTTAAGAGCGTGCTCTGCGGCTCGGAAGGGACGTTGGCGCTGATCGCCGAGGCGCGACTCAACGTCCTGCCGATCCCGAAGGCCTCGGTCCTGGTGGCGCTCTCCTACGTCGACTTCGACGCGGCGCTCCGCGACGCGCAGGCGCTGCTGCCGTTCGGCGCCGCCTCGGTGGAGACCATCGACTCCACCGTGCTGGCGCTCGCCCGCAAGGACCCGATCTGGGCCGAGGTGCGGGCGTTCTTCCCCGACGACCCGGCCGGCCGGCCGGTGGACGGGATCAACCTCGTTGAGTTCGTGGGCGACGACGCGGGTAGCGTCGAGGCCGCCCTCAATGGGCTCACCGGAATGCTGGAGGCCGAGCGCGGTACGGACACCAAGCGCCTCGGGTTCGCGGTGGCCCGCGGGGCGGCGATCGAGCGGCTCTGGACCATGCGCAAGAAGGCCGTCGGCCTCCTCGGGGCCGCCAAGGGCGATGCCCGCCCGATCCCGTTCGTGGAGGATACGGCCGTGCCGCCGGAGCGGCTCGCCGACTTCATCGCCGAGTTCCGGGCGCTCCTCGACGGCAAGGGCTTGCGCTACGGCATGTTCGGCCACGTCGATGCCGGCGTGCTGCACGTACGGCCGGCCATCGACCTCAAAGACCCGAACCAGAACGGCCTGATCCGCGAGGTCACGGAGGGCGTCGTGGCGCTCACCGCCAAGTATGGCGGTCTGCTCTGGGGCGAGCACGGCAAGGGCTTCCGCTCCGAGTTCGTGCCGGAGACCTTCGGCCCGCTGATGCCGGCGCTCGAAGCGGTCAAGCGCGCCTTCGATCCGGGCGACCGGATGAACCCGGGCAAGATCGCCTCGGCGAAGGGACAGAGCCTCACACGGATTGATGGCGTGCCGCGCCGGGGCGAGCAGGACCGCACCATCCCGGCGCCGGTGCGGAAGGATTTCGACGAGGCGCTCCACTGCAACGGCAACGGTGCCTGCTTCAGCTACGATGCCGACGAGGCCATGTGCCCGTCCTGGAAGGCGACCCGGGAACGGCGGCACTCGCCCAAGGGTCGCGCCTCGCTGATGCGCGAGTGGTTGCGCCGCGCGGCGGCGGAAGGCGTCGATCCGGCCGCTGAGCTGAGCCGCCAGCGCGCTGGATGGCTCCGCGACGTGGCCGCCACCCTGCGGAGCGGCTTCCGGCAGCGATCCGAGGCGGACGACTTCTCCCACGCCGTCAAGGAGGCGATGGATGGCTGCCTCGCCTGCAAGTCCTGCACGGGCTCCTGCCCGATCAAGGTCGATGTGCCGACCTTCCGGACGAAGTTCCTGGCGCTCTATCACACTCGCTACGCGCGGCCCCTGAAGGATCATCTCGTGGCGGCCCTGGAGCCGCTGCTGCCGCTGGCGGCCAAGGCGCCGCGCCTGAGCAACGCGGTCCTGGTCAACCCGATGACCCGGCTGCTGCTCGCCAGAGCCGGCTTGGTGAAGATCCCGACCCTGTCGGCCGTCGACCTGAAGGCCGCGCTGGCAGATCTCGGCGTCGCCGTCGCAACGCCGGAGGCCTTGGCCCGGCTTGATGCGCAGGCGCGGGAGAAGGCGGTTCTGGTGGTGCAGGACGCCTTCACGAGCCATTTCGACGCGCAGGTCGTGGCCGACAGCTGCGCGCTGCTGATCGCCCTCGGCTTCAAACCCTGGCTCGCGCCGTACCGGCCGAACGGCAAGCCGCTGCACGTGCACGGCTTCCTGGCCCGGTTCGCCAACGTCGCCCGATCGAATGTCACGATGCTGCGGAACCTCGCCCGGCAGGGCATCCCGCTCGTCGGCATCGATCCGTCGATGACGCTGACCTACCGCTCGGAATACGCCCAGGCTCTCGGCGGCGACCTGCCGAAGGTCCACCTGCTCCAGGAATGGCTGGCCGCGCAGCTCGGCCGGATCGCGCCGCGACAGGGCGGCGCGACGTTGCGCCTGCTGCCCCACTGTACCGAACGAACCAATGCGCCGGGCGCGGTCCGGGACTGGCAGGTCGTGTTCGCCCATCTCGGTCTCCGGCTCGAAGTGCCGGCCGCCGGCTGCTGCGGCATGGCCGGGACCTACGGACACGAGGCGCGCCACCGCGCCACCTCCGAGGCGATCTATGCGTTGAGCTGGGCGCGCCACGTGGCCGAGGCGCCCGGCTGCACCCTGCTGGCGGACGGCTATTCCTGCCGATCGCAGGCCAAGCTCGTCGACGGCGTGCAGCTGCGCCACCCGGTCCAAGCCCTCCTCGACCATGTCCGCACGGGTGCCGCCGGCGCGGCCCCGTTCCATCCCGAGCGCGCGGCGGCTTCGGCGCGATGAGCCGTGCTGCGATGAGCGTCGCTGTCGTGGGTGCCGGTGCGGTCGGCTGCTATTACGGGTTCCTCCTGGCACGGGCCGGCCATGCCGTCACGTTGATCGGCCGGCCCACCCTGGTCGAGGCCGTGCAGTCGGCCGGTCTGATCCTGGAGAGCGCGGCCGGGACCGCCTCCGTTCCCGTCACGGCGACGACCGACGGGAGCGGCGTCGCCGGTGCCGACCTCGTGCTGGTCTGCGTGAAATCCGGCGATACGGAAACGGCCGGTGCGCAGATCGCACCGCATCTCGGCCCCGCTGCGACGATCCTCAGCCTCCAGAACGGCGTCGACAACGCGGAGCGCTTGGCCGGTGTCTTAGGCAGAGCCGTCGTGCCGGTGGCGGTCTACGTCGCCACCGAGATGGTCGGGCCGGGCCATGTCCGGCACAACGGCCGGGGTGAACTGATCCTCGGAGCCTCGGAGACAAGCGATCGGATCGCTGCCGTTCTGTCGGCGGCCGGCATCCCGACCACCGTCTCGGAGCGCGCTCTGGACGCGCTCTGGGGCAAGCTCATCCTGAACTGCGCCTACAACGCCCTCTCGGCCCTGACGCAGCTTCCGTACGGCCGTCTGGTCCGAGGTGAGGGCGTGGTCGCGGCGATGACCGACGTGGTGCAGGAATGCGTGGCCGTGGCCGGCGCCGCCGGGGTCGCTGTGCCGCCCGATATCCTGGACGCCGTGCTCGGTCTCAGCGTGACCATGGCGGATCAGCGCTCCTCCACCGCGCAGGATCTCGCCCGAGGCCGGCCGAGCGAGATCGACCACCTCAACGGCTACGTCGTGAGGACAGGCGCCGCGCTGGGGATCCCGACGCCGGCAAACCGGATGCTGCACACGCTGGTCAAGCTCGCCGAGCAGCGGGCCTGACTTCAGGCATGCGCCGCTGCGTTGGCCTTCCGGGTTGCCGCAGCTTTCTTGGCGGAGGCTGAGCGCTCGGCCGCCGTCCGCCCCGCGGACGCCTTCCCACCGGCTTCCCCGCCCTTGTGGGCTGCCGGATGCCCGGTGGACTTCCCACGCCCCGAGCCGCCCGGCTTCTTGCCTCCGCCATCGTCCTTGTTGACGGTGGCCCAGGCGCGGGCCTCGGCTTCCTTCTCCGGCACACCGCGGGCCTCGTAGGATTCGGCGATGTGCTCGGCCTTGCGCTTCTGCTTGTCCGTGTATTTCGACTTGTCGCCCTGAGACATGGCGCGTCTCCCGAAGATCAGCCAACCCCGGTCGGACCGTCGAGGATGGCTCGCACGCGGCGGACCAGCTCCGTGCGCCGGTAGGGCTTGTTGAGGAGATCAAACTCCGAGCCGCCGATATCGGTTCGCTCCAGGCTCGCCTCCGCGTAGCCGGTGGCGAGCAGGACCTTGAGCTTGGGCTGGCGCCGCCGCGCTTCCCGGGCCAGCAGCACGCCGTTCATGCCGCCGGGCATGATCAGATCGGTGAACAGCAGGTCGACTCGTTCGCTGGAATCCAGGATCTCCAGGGCCTCGCGGGCATTGCTGGCCGTCAGGGTCGTGTAGCCGAAGTCCCGCAGGATGGTCCGGGCGAGTTCGGCCACGTCCTCGCGGTCGTCGACGATGAGGATGGTCTCGGTCCCCTGCCGGTCCACGGCCCGCAGCGAAACCTTGGAGGGCGCGTTGACGTCGCCGTCGGTCGCCGGGAACGAGAGGCGCACCGTCGTACCCTCGCCGACGGTCGACTCGATCTGCGCCGCGCCGCCGGATTGCTTCGCGAAGCCGTAGACCATCGACAGGCCGAGCCCGGTTCCCTTGCCCTCCTCCTTGGTGGTGAAGAACGGGTCCATCACCCGAGCCAGCACGGCCGGCGGGATACCAGTGCCGGTGTCCCGGATGGCGATGCTGACATAGCGGCCATCGCGCAGCGGGCCGATCTCTCGCCCGCTGGAGGCGACCTCGCTGTTCTCGGTGGAGATCCGCACGGTGCCGCCCTCCGGCATCGCGTCGCGGGCGTTGATGAGCACGTTCAGGATCGCGACCTCGGCCTGGGTCGGGTCGACCCGGCAGTTCCGGAGATCCTCGGCGAGATCGAGTTCGATCTTCACGGCCTCGCCCACCGAGCGGGCGACCATCTCGCCCATCCCCTCGACCAGGGTGTTGAGATTGACCGCGCGGCCGTCGAGGCGCTGCTTGCGGGCGAAGGCCAGGAGCTGCTGCGTCAGCGTCGTCGCCCGCTCGGCCGCCTGGCGGATGTTCTCGGTGGCGCGCCCGAGCCGGGCGCGGTCGGCATCCGGCTTCTCCAGGCCGGCCGCCAGGATGTCGACGTAACCGACGATCACCTGGAGCAGGTTGTTGAAGTCGTGGGCGATGCCGCCGGTGAGCTGGCCCAGCGCCTCCATCTTCTGCGCTTGGCCCAGCGCCTCCTCGGCGTCCCGGCGGCGCGAGACGTCGAGCTGCGAGCCGAAGTAGTACACGAGTTCGCCGTCCGCGTTGTAGACCGGCGAGACGAACAGCGCGTTCCAGAACGTCGAGCCGTTCTTGCGGTAGTTCAGGATCTCGGTGGCGAATTCGCGCTTCTCGGTGATCGCCTTTCGCACCTGGGCGACGGTCTCGCGGTCGGTCTCCGGCCCCTGCAGGAAGCGGCAGTTGCGCCCGACGAGTTCCTCCGGCGTGTAGCCGGTCATCGCCAGGAAGGCCCGGTTGGCGAAGATGATCGGGTTGTCCGGCTGGCGCGGATCGGTGACGATCATCGGCATCCGCGTCGTCTCGACGGCGGCGAAGAAGATGTCGCTCTTGCGGTCGGTGACGTCGCTCGGTGCGCTGTCCCTGACGTGCGGACCTAGCCCGGCCGGCGGGGTTTCCGGAGACTCAGACATGCGAAGCGGTCTTCACCCTCCAGCCCGTGGAAACAGTTTACGCGGGGCCAATCACGACGTGCACGCGCGACTCTAGTGGTCTGATCTGCGATGTCGACCGCGCGGCTCCGTCGGCTGTGTCGCGCCAGGGAAGAGCCTTGGGGAAGGCCGGCGCCTCACGCGGGCGCCGTTCGGGCCGGCCCGGCGATTGCGGCTGCCGGCGCAGAAACGGCCCGTGCGGGGGCCGGCTCGCGACAGGCGCTCAGGACGGCCGAGAGCGCCTCGTTGAGCGACGTCACCAGGAAATCCGCGGACGTCGCCCGGCGCAGGCGGTCCAGGGTCGCCGGGTCGCGCTCGCGCCAGAAGCCTACGAGGATGCGTACCCCGGGCACCGCGGCGCGGGCCTGCCGGACGGTGAAGCGGATCTGCGACAGGCTCACCGGCTCCAGGTAGGAGAAGCAGATCAGCGCGAGACCCTCCGGGTTCTCGGGCCTCTCACCGGCGCGGATCGCCGCCATCGACAGGATCTGCGAGGCCAGCCCGTGCCGGGCGAGGATCTGGCTCAGCATCAGCGTCGCCGCCTCGTCGAACGGGCCCCGGCTCGACACGCACAGGACCGGCGTCTCGCTCCGCCAGTTTGGGGCGAGATCCTCGCGGGCGAGGACGATGCCCGCCACCTGCCGATCTGGACCAATGGCCGCGAGGGCCGCCGCGGTCTCGATATCGGGGGCGCGGGCTGTGCCTCGCCGGGTCCGCCGCGCGACCGGCGCGGTCCCGAGCCGATCCACCACCGTGCGGATCGCCGCGCCGACTTCTTCCTGGCGCGCGCGGTCCAGGGTGCCGCGCGAGAGATCCTCCTGGGCGAGCAGAAGGCCCGCCAGAGCGACCTCGTCGTAGTAGGTGACGAGGGCGCGCTCCTTCAGGAACTGCCAGCCCTGGTCGATCGCCTCGACGGGGTCGCCGGCAAGCATGCGCTGGTAGAAGATCTCGGGCGGCGACAGGGCGGGCTGATCGCCCAGCAGCACGTCGAGGTACCACAGCCGCTCCACGTGCCGGCCGAGCACGACGAGGCAGACGGTCAGCGGCGTGGCCAGCACGAGGCCGATCGGCCCCCACAGGAACGTCCAGATCGTCGCCGCCAGGATGACGGCGATCGGCGACAGGCCGGTGGAGTGGCCGTAGAGCAGCGGCTCGATCACGTGGCCGCAGATCGGCTCGACCACGAGGAACAGGGCCGCGGTGGCGATCACCATGCCCCAGCCGGGATCGACCGCGGCGGCCAGGATCAGCGGCAGCAGCGCGCTGATCGCGGCGCCGATATAGGGCACGAAGCGCAGGATCGCCGCGAGCACGCCGAACAGCGTCGGGCTCGGCACCCCGATGATCCAGAGTCCGAGGCCGATCACCACACCGAAGGCGATGTTGAGGGCGAGCTGGGCCAGGAAGAAGCGGCTGAGCCGGCTGGTGGCGTCATCGATCGCCGCCGTGGTGCGGCGCAGGTCGCCCGAGCCGCCAGCGAGCTTGATCGCCCGGTTCCGCAGGTCCTCGCGCTGGAGGAGGATGAAGATCGTGAAGATCAGGATCAGGCCCGTCGTGGCCAGCGGGTGCAGGATGGGGCCCGCGAAGGTCTGAAGCGTGTCGACGACGCTGGCGCGGGCGGGGCTGATCTCCACAGTGAGCGGATGCGTGCGCGAGCCCGGCTCCCCCGCAGCTCCGCGGCCGGAGGCGGTTGCAGGGTGGCGCTGAGGTCCTGGACCATGTCGACGATCCGCGACAGGGTCCCGGTCCCTGCCGTCGCCCCCCGCAGGTCCTTGATCTTGGTGCGCATCACCTGCGTGTAGCGCGGCAGGTCGGAGGCGAGCTGCGACGCCTCGCTGGCGATCAGGCTGCCGATCCCGAACAGGGCGCCGAACACGATCACCACGACCAGGATGACCGCGGGGACCCGCGGCACGCGCAGCCGCCGGAGCATCCGGACCGCTGGCACCAGGACGAAGCTGAGGAGGATCGCGAGCGTCACCGGCACGAGGATCTCGCGCCCGAGATACAGGGCCGCCATCGTGGCGACCACGAGGAGGATCGAGGCGAGCGCGACGAAGATCGGCAGACCCTGCCGCAGGCGCTGCGCGGTGACGGGATCCTCGCTCACGGGCGCGCTCCACTCTACTCGGGTCTCAAGGGCGACCGCTCGGGCGGCTTTGTGCGAGGGGCGGCTCCCGCGCCCTGACCCGGCTCAGCCGGCCTGCGCGGTCTCGCCAAGCGCGGTGCTGATCTGGCTGAGCAGCTTCGAGAAATCGACGGGTTTCGGGTGATAGTCGTCGCAGCCCGCCTGGATGGCCTTATCCCGGTCCCCGGACATCGCGTGGGCGGTCAGCGCGATAATGGGGATCGCACGCGTGTCGGATCCGGATTTCAGCGTCCGAGCCACCGACCAGCCGTCGAGGATCGGCAGGTTCATGTCGAGCAGGATGACGTCGGGCTGGCTCGAACGGGCCTGATGGACGCCGGCCTCGCCGTCATGCGCCAGGAGTACCTCGTAGCCGCGCCGCTTGAGGCGGCGGGACAGGAAGTCCCAGATCTCTTCATGGTCCTCGACCAGCAGTATCTTCGCCATCAGAACTCGAACCCCGGGTCGCCTCGCGCCGGCCGTCGCCCCAACGCGCGGCACCGCACAAACGCCCAACGTCCTTGCCGCGATTCCGGTCCCTGAAGAAGGGGCCGCTTTAGTGGCGGTTGACCCGGCCAGCAGCCGGTATGAGCGTCCCGCCGCACGAATCAACAATGCTGGGCAGGAAACAGAATGGCGGATCTGTCTGATATCGAGTTCTATCATGCGCCCAATACCCGCTCGACCGGGGTGCGCGTGCTCCTGGAGGAGCTGGGCGTCCCGTACCGGCTGCACGCCCTCAACATGTGCGCGGGCGAGCATCTCCAAGATGCCTACCGCGCCATCAACCCGATGGCGAAGGTGCCGGCCATCCGCCACGGCGAGGCTCTGGTGACCGAGCAGGCGGCCGTCTACCTCTACCTCGCCGACCTGTTCCCCGAGGCCGGCCTCGCCCCGGCCGTCACCGATCCGGCGCGGGCGGCCTATCTGCGCTGGATGGTGTTCTACGGATCCTGCTTCGAGCCCGCCGTGATCGACCGCTACCTGAAGCGGGAGCCGGGCTCGCGTGCCATGTCGGCCTATGCCGATTACGACACCGTCATCGCCCGAGTCATCGAGGCACTGACGCCCGGCCCGTACCTGCTCGGCGCGCGCTTCAGCGCCGCGGACGTCCTGTGGGGCGGGGCACTCGGCTGGACGATGGGCTTCGGCCTCGTGGCGCCGGATCCGGTTCTGACGGCCTATGTCGATCGCATCCGATCCCGCCCGGCTTCCCAGGAGGTCGCGGCCGCGGACGCGCAACTCGCGGAGGAGCACGCCGCCGCTGCGGCGGCCCAGGCCGGCGCGGCCTGAGCGGCGGTCAGGCGACCTCCTCCCAGATGCCGGTGCGCACGAGCTGCGGTGCCGGTTCCGCAGCGCTCCAGCGCAGGGGAACCACTCCCCGGCGCCGCCAGCTGCCCTCGACGGTGAAGGTCCAGGAGCGCTGCGCGCCGACCGGGCCGGACGCGCCGTCCCAATCGATCGCGGTGCGGCCCTGCAGGACCAGGAGGTCGCCGCGCTCAAAATCGATGAACAGCAACGCCGCCCGCGGTTCGCCGAGCAGGTTGCCCAGTGTGTTGAAGTAGCGGTTGCCGGAGAAGTCCGGCACCGTCAGCACGTCGCCCCGGAGCCGGACGAAGCCCGGCCGGCCGCCCCGGTGCGAGAGGTCGGCGCCGCCGCCCCGGAGGCCGTCGCGGGCGCGGGACGCCACGAACAGCGTGTCGGCGCCCCGGATCAGCGCCGCGGCATCCGGGTCGAGGCCGGTGAGGGTTTCGATGGGCCGCGCCATGCGCTGGACCGGCTCGGCCGTGCGCCTCTGGATGTACTGGGGACAATTGCCGAAGCTCTGGGCGACCGCCACGGTCAGGCCGTCCCGGTCGTGGCGCGTGACGGGCCCGTTGGCCCGGTTGCGCCGCCGTGTCCCGAAGTCGATGCCCAGAATCCCGGCTTCGGCGCCGGGCACCAGGGCGCGGGCCGCCGGATCGGCGGGATCGAGGCTGCCCGCGATGTCGAGATGCGTCGCGTCGGGAGACTGCACGAAGCCGGGCTGCCCGGTGAGCATCGTAGCGACGGGCGCCCCAGCGGCGTCCACGGTTCCGATGAAGAGGTAGGACAGGCCCGCGAAGAAGGCGCGGTGCTGATCGGGCACGAACGGGCGGATCGCCGGGGTCTCGCCGAGGACGTGGCCGGCCCGCGCCTGGGCCGCGCGCTCGTCGGCATGAAAGCTGGCCATGGCGCACCTCACGCGGGTTCGGGAATGGGAGAGGCCGGCATCGCGACGAAGCTCGGCAGGGCTTCCACCCGGGCGATCCAGGCCCGCACGGCCGGGTAGGGCGCGAGTGAGACGCCGCCCTCCGGTGCGTGAGCGACGTAGGAATAGCAGGCGATATCGGCGAGCGTCGGCCGGTCGGCAGCGAGATACGGGCGATCCGTCAGGTGCCCGTCCATGAAGGTGAGGATCCGCGCCGCCGCCGCGTGGACGGTCTCGCGGTCGCCGGGTGCACCGAACACCACCATGAGCCGGGCCAGGGCCGGCCCGTACCGCACGTCTCCTGCAGCAATCGAGAGCCAGCGCTGCACCTGCGCGGCGGCGAGCGGATCGCGGGGCAGCCAGCCTGCGTCCGGCGCGTAGCGACCGGCCAGGTAGATCAGGATGGCGTTGCTGTCCGGGACCACCGCCGCGCCGTCGGTCAGCACCGGGATCTGGCCCAGGGGGTTGAGGCGCCGGAAGTCCGGTGCGTCGCGCTCCGCACTGCCCGCGACCTCGACGAAGCGATAGGGCAGCCCCAGCAGGGACAGGAACAGCTCCGCGCGGTGCGAGTGGCCCGAGAGGCGCAGGCCGTAGAGGGTCAGGTCCGGTTCGGTCATCGTCTGGATCTCCGGTTGCGCACCAAATGTCGCCCTTGCGGCCTCCGGCGGAAATCCGGAGACTCTGATAGTCAGAATTTCAGCCGGTGCAGCAATCGATGGATCGCCTGGACGAACTCGCCATCTTCGTCGCGATCATCGATGCCGGGAGCCTCGCCGGGGCCGCGCGCCGCCTGCGCCGCTCCGCTGCCGCCGCGACCCGGGCGCTCGCCAGCCTGGAGGCCCGGGCCGGCAGCCGCCTCGTAGAGCGCACGACCCGGCGCCTCGTGCCGACGCCGGCCGGCCTCGAACTCGCCGAGCGGGCACGCGGCCTCCTCACGGGCTACGAGGCGGCCGTTTCGGGGGCCTCAAGCGGCGGCGTGCGCGGCCTCGTGCGGGTCACGGCACCGGTCCTGTTCGGGCGCAAGCACATGGCGCCAGTCGTGTCGGGCTTCCTCGACGCCTACGCGGAAACGCAGGTCGAGCTGGTGCTGGCCGACCGCAACCTCGACCTCGTGGAGGAGGGCATCGACGTCGCCCTGCGGATCGGGCATCTCGCGGAGTCGCGGCTCGTCGCGCGCCGGGTGGGGCAGGTGAGCCAGATTGTGGTGGCGAGCCCGGCTTACCTGGCCGCCCGGGGCACGCCGCGCGCGCCGGCCGACCTCAGCGACCACAACACCATCCTGGGCATCGTGCGCTCGGGCATCCGGGAATGGCGCTTCGGGACGAAGCGCGTGCGCCTCGCGCCGCGCCTCATCGTCAATGAGGTGGAGGCCGCCCTGATCGCCGCCCGAGCCGGGCGCGGCATCGCCCGGGTGCTGTCCTACCAGGCCGCCGAGGACATCGCCGCCGGCCGCCTCGTGCGCCTCCTCGGCAGCCACGAGCCGCCACCGGTGCCGGTTCAGCTCGTGACCCCGAGCCAGGGCTTCCGGCCGGCGCGGGTGAACGCCTTCCTCGACTATGCCGCGGAGTCTCTGCGGGGTCTGGCGGTCCTTCGCCCTGTGGAAGCCGAGGGAAAGTCTGCCTCGCACCGTACCTCCTGACGACAACGGGCGTTCGTCAGGGTGCACGGGGTTCCGCTCCGGCCAGGGAGATGCGATTCGGCGAAGCGGACCCCGCCCGCGTCGCGAAGCTTTCCCATGACCGACAGCCAAGAGCAGGCTCTCACGCACACGGCGCCGCTGGCCGCGGAGCCGACCACCTCGATCCCGCGCCTGATCGTCGTCCTGGCTTGCGCCGGGTTCGGCAGCACCTTCGCGCTGCGCTCGGTGGAACCGCTCGTCGGCGTGCTCGCCCGGGATCTCGCGAGCGACGCCCACACGGTGGCGCTCCTCTCCACCGCCTTCGCGCTGCCCTACGCGTTCATCCAGCCGGTGCTGGGACCGATCGGAGATGCGCTGGGCAAGGAGCGGGTCATGAGCACCTGCCTCGCGGTGCTCGCCGCCGCCCTGACCCTGTGCAGCATCGCGCCCGACATCGGCAGCCTGTTCGGCCTGCGGATGCTGGCGGGCGCGGCTGCGGGCGGCTGCATCCCGCTCTCGCTGGCGCTGCTGGGCGACCGCGTGCCCATGGACCGGCGGCAGGTGGCGATCGGGCGCTTCCTGGTGGCGGTGATCCTCGGTCAGCTCTCCGGCTCGACCTTCGCGGGCCTCATCGAGGCTGCGATCGGCTGGCGCGGCGTCTTCGCCGTCACCGCGGCGGTGGCGGCCTTCGCGTGCGCCGCGACCCTGTTCGGCTTTGACCGCACCGGCCGCGCCCCCGCGCGCCGCCCGGCCTTCGGGGAGGCGGTGAAGCGCTACCGGGCGATCCTGGCCAATCCGCGGGCCCGGGTGCTGTTCTCCGCGGTCTTCATCGAGGCGATCGCGGTCTTCGGCGTCTTCCCCCACCTCGCTCCGCTGATCGAGGCCCGCGGGGAGGGCGGTCCGCGCGAGGCCGGCCTCGTCCTGGCGGGCTTCGCGGTGGGCGGGCTGCTCTACTCGGCCCTGGTCGGGCTGCTGGTGCGGCTGCTCGGTCTGCCCCGGATGCTCATCGGTGGCGGCCTGATCTGCGCCGTCTCGCTCAGCGTGGTCGGGCTCGCCCGCACGTGGCAGGTCGACTGCGCCGCGCTGACCGCCATGGGCCTCGGCTTCTACATGCTGCACAATACCTACCAGACCCAGGTCACGGAGGTGGCGCCGAAGGCACGGGCCTCCGCGGTGGCGCTGCACGCCTTCTCGTTCTTCTGCGGGCAGGCACTCGGTGTCGCGGTGCTGGGCCAGGCCCTGATCCGCCTCGGCCAGTTCGGGGCGCTCATCGCCTGCGCGATCACGATCCTGGCGCTCGGGATCGGCACGGCTCTCGCCCTGCGGCAGAAGCCGACGCCGGTCACCTTCCCGGGCTGACCGGAGGCCCGGCCGCTCTCAGGGCCGTCCCATCGCCAGCGCCTTGAGGTCGAAGGCCGGATCGGCCGCCTGGTCCGGGGTCAGGGCGGTTCTGGCGGCGAGCAGGCGCCGGGCAATCATATGGTCGGCGGCCCGGTCGACGGATTCCACCGCGCTCAAGACGCCGTCGCGGAAGCGGAACACCGAGAAGGCGGGGCCGGACCCGCGGACCACGCTGGCATCGCCGGGGCCCGCGAGCCCCGCGATCTGCAGCTTGTGCGGACCCTGGTCGCTCCAGAACCACGGCAGTGCATTGTAGGGGGCGGGCTTTCCGACGAGCCGGGCCGCGAGGCAGCGACCCTGGTCGATGGCATTCTGCACGGACTCGATCCGCACGGTCCCGTCGGGCGTGAGGCCGTGGGCAAAGGGGCTCGGGAAGCGGGCGCAGTCGCCGATCGCCGAGATGGCCGGATCCGGCGTGGCCAGGAAGGCGTCGACGCGCACGCCGTCCTCCGCCGGGAGATCTGCGTCCGCGGCGAGCCTCCCGGTTCGGCAGCACGCCGATGCCGATGAGGACGAGGTCGGCGGCCAGTTCCCGGCCGTCCGCGAGCGCGACCGCGGCCACGCGCCCGTCGCGTTCGAGGATCGCCGTCACGCCGGCCCCGAATGCGAACCGCACGCCCATCGCCTCATGGGCGCCCCGGAAGAACTGCCCGATCTCCGGCGAGACCGCCCGGGCCATCGGCCGGTCGGCCGCCTCGATCACCGTCACCGACAGGCCCCGCGCGGCGGCGACGGCCGCGAATTCGAGTCCGATGAAGCCGGCCCCCACCACCACGATGTCGCGAGCCGATGCGATCGCCGTCTTGAGGGCATCCGCGTCGGCAAGGCCGCGCAACTGGCGCACGCCGTCGAGTTCGGCGCCCGGCACCGGCAGGGTCCGGTTGCGCGCGCCGGTGGCGAGCACGAGGTGGTCGTAGCCGAGGCTCTGCCCGTCCGAGAGGTGCAGACGGTGCTGACTCCGGTCGATCCCGGTGGCCCGGATCCCCGGCCGGTGGGTGATGGCGTGCTCGGCAAAGAAGCCGGGCTGGCGCAGGAACAGGCCCTCTTGGTCGGTCTTGCCGGCCAGATACGCCTTCGACAGGGGCGGCCGCTGATAGGGCAGGGCGGTTTCGTCCCCGACCAATGTGATCGGATCCCGGAAGCCGCCCTCACGCAGGGAGGCGGCGAGCTGGAAACCGGCCTGACCCGCGCCGGCGACGACGATCCCGGCCGCGCTCACGCCCTGGCTCCCGAGAGGACGAGACCACTCTGCGCGACGCCCGGCAGGCTGCGCGCGCCGTCGGACATCAGATAGGACCACACCGCGGAGGCTGCGGGGCCCAGGACCTTGTCGGCGCGCCGGACCGCGTACCAGTCGCGCCGGATCGGCAGGCCTTTCACGTCGAGGAGCACGAGCCGGCCGCTCTCCAGCTCGGCCGCCACCGAGTGCACCGAGAGCAGGGCGATGCCGAGGCCGGCCATCACCGCCTGCTTGATCGTCTCGTTCGAGCCCGTGTCGATGTCGAGCGGCGCGCGCTTGACCAGCACGCCGCTCATGAATTCCTCGAAGACCATGCGGGTGCCCGAGCCCTCCTCGCGCAGGAAGAAGGGCTGGTCCGCGAGATCCTCGCGGTTCAGGCCGCTCTTGCCCGCCAAAGGATGGCCCGGGGGGCGATCAGCACGATCGGGTGCGGCCCGAAGGTCGCGGCCTCGATGGGAAAGTCGCGAGGCGGACGCCCCATCAGGGCGAAATCGATCTCGTAGCCGCGGAGCGCCTCCACGGTCTGGCCGCGGTTGCGCACCGACAGGCTGATCTCGACGCCGGGATGCTTCTTGACGAAGCCGGCGATCACCTGGGGGGCGAAGTACTTGGCCGTCGAGACGACACCCAGCGCGACGCGACCGCCCTCGGCGCCGCGCAGGGTGCGCAGCCGGTCAGTGCAGGTCTCCAGCACGGTGTTGATGCTGTCGATGGCCCAGAGCATCTCGCGCCCGGCATCCGTCGGCTTGAGGCCGCCAGGCGTCCGGTCGAACAGCAGCAGGCCGGCTTCCTCTTCCAGCTGGCGGATGCGCGCGTAGAGGGCGGCCGAGGTCACGTTCAGCTCCTGCGCCGCCCGGGTCATCGTGCCGAGACGGGCCACCGCAGCGACCGCCTGAAGCTGCTTGAGGGAGAGGTTGCGCATGGCGCAGGTCTCGTATTTTTTGCCCTTTGGCACAAGATCGCACAGAAATCTTGAACGCCCGTGCCAGCGGTTCCTGTCAATCGGGCGGCCGGGACCGCTATCTTGGTTGTGAAGCGGCCGCTACAGAGCCGGCGCGGACGGCGCGATCCCGACGGGCGGGATCCGAGCAGGAAGGACAAGCCGATGGCAATTTCAGCGGCGATCGGGACGCCTCTCGAGGCCTGCTTGGCGCAGGCCGTGGACGCCAACCCGGCCCTGAAGGACGCCGCCACCGTGATCACGGCGATCGCGCGCTCGGCGGTCGAGATCAGCGAGCGGATCGGGCGCGGCGCGCTCGGCGGCGACCTTGCGGCGGCGGGCGAGCATAACAGCGACGGCGATGTCCAGAAGGCCCTCGACGTGATCGCTCACGAGAGTGTGACGGCGGCCCTGCGGGCTGCCCCGGTGGCCGAGGTCGCCTCCGAGGAGGCCGAGGAGGTGATGCGGCTGAACCCGGACGCGCCGCTGGCGGTCGCCATCGACCCGCTCGACGGCTCTTCCAACATCGGCGTCAACATGGCGGTGGGGATGATCTTCGGCATCCGGCCGTCGATCAAGGATCCGGCCAACCCGATCGCCTCGTTCGCGACGCCCGGATCGGCCCAGATCGCCGCGGGCTTCGTGACCTACGGGCCGGCCACCGCGCTGATCCTGACGCTGGGGCAGGGCACACAATCCTACGTCCTCGACCGCGCCGACGGCGTGTTCCGCCTGACGAGCCCGGCCATGTCGGTCCCGGCCTCCGCCAAGGAATTCGCCATCAACGCCTCGAACGCCCGGCACTGGGACGCCCCGGTGAAGGCCTATATCGAGGATTGCCAGCGCGGCACCGAGGGACCGCGTGACAAGGATTACAACATGCGCTGGCTCGCCTCCCTGGTGGCCGACATCCAGCGCGTGCTGACCCGCGGCGGCGTGTTCCTCTATCCGGGCGACGCCCGGAAGAACTACGCCCGCGGCCGGCTGCGGCTGCTCTACGAGGTCGCGCCCGTGGCGATGCTGGTCGAGCAGGCGGGCGGCCGCGCTACCGACGGGCAGACGCGCATCCTCGACATCGTGGCGACCGGAATCCACGAGCGCGCGCCGCTGGTCTGCGGCTCGACCGAGGAGGTCGAGTGCGTGGCCGCCTACTACGGGGGCGGCAAGCCCGATGCCGGCCGCTCGCCGCTCTTCGGCCAGCGCGGCCTGATGCGCTCATAGGCGCAAGCTCGGCTCCCGGACGATGTCGGCGCGGCACCCCATCATCTCGGTGACCGGCTCCTCCGGGGCCGGCACCACTTCGGTGCGCAACACCTTCGAGCAGATCTTCCGCCGCGAGGATGTCCGGGCGGTGTTCATCGAGGGCGACGGCTTCCACGCGTTCGACCGGGACACGATGCGGGCCATGATGGCGCGCGAGCCGACCCTGTCCCACTTCGCCCCGCGGGCCAATCTGCTGCCGGAGCTGGAAGCGGTGTTCCGCAGCTACGCGGAATCCGGGACCGGCCGGACCCGCCACTACGCGCACGACCAGCACGACGCGCGCGCCTACGGCATCCCCGAAGGCAGCTTCTCGCCCTGGGAGGAATTCCCGCCGGATTCCGACCTGTTGTTCTACGAGGGCCTGCACGGCTGCGTGGCCGATCAGGACGTCGACATCGCCCGCTACGCCGACCTGAAGATCGGCGTCGTGCCGGTGATCAACCTCGAATGGATCCAGAAGCTGCACCGGGACCGGTCATTCCGCGGCTATTCCACGGAGGCCGTCACCGACGTGATCCTGCGCCGGATGCCCGATTACGTGCAGACCATCTGCCCGCAATTTTCCTTCACGGACATCAACTTCCAGCGGGTGCCGACGGTCGACACCTCGAACCCGTTCATCGCCCGCTGGATCCCCACCGCCGACGAGTCGATGGTGGTGATCCGCTTCAAGGATCCGAAGGGGATCGACTTCTCGTATCTCGTCTCCATGATCCACGACAGCTTCATGAGCCGGGCCAATTCCATCGTGATCCCGGGCGGCAAGCTCGATCTGGCCATGCAGCTGATCCTGACACCCATGATCATGCAACTCGTCGAGCGCCGCCGAAGGCTGGCGTGATGATGGGAGAGCATCTTGGACAGAGATGGACGTTGATCCCATCTAGACCCTCATCCTGAGGTGCTGCGCAGCAGCCTCGAAGGAGGGCTCCAGCCGGCCGCGCGATCCCTGGAGCCCTCCTTCGAGGTCTCCGCTGCGCTTCGGCACCTCAGGATGAGGGGCAGAGTCGGATCGGCCGGCGTGCCGAACCCTGCTTGGACCGAATAATCGTCGAAAGAGTCGTGATGCTTCCACCCGTCATCGCCCCGTCTATTCTCTCGGCCGACTTCTCGAAGCTCTCCGAGGAGACCCGCGCCGTGGACGCGGCCGGAGCCGACTGGATCCACCTCGACGTGATGGACGGCCATTTCGTGCCCAACATCACGTTCGGGCCGCCCGTGGTGAAGGCGCTGCGCCCGCACACGAAGAAGTACTTCGACGTGCACCTGATGATCGCGCCGGCCGATCCGTACCTCGCGGCCTTTGCGCAGGCCGGTGCCGACGGGATCACGGTCCATGCCGAGGCCGGGCCGCACATTCACCGCTCGCTCCAGACGATCCGCGACCTCGGCAAGCGCGCGGGCGTGGCGATCAACCCCGGCACCCCGGCCGCCATGGTCGAGCCGGTGCTCGATCTCGTCGACCTCGTGCTGGTGATGACCGTCAACCCGGGCTTCGGCGGCCAGAGCTTCCTGAAGAGCTGCATGGAGTCGGTGGCGCGGGTGCGCGCCATGGTGGCGGGCCGCGACATCCGCATCCAGGTCGACGGCGGCATCGATCCCGAGACCGTGAAGGCCGCGAGCCGCGCCGGCGCCGACACGTTCGTGGCCGGCAACGCGGTCTTCGGCGGCGGTCCGGACGCCTATGCGGAGCGCATCGCGGCGATCCGCGCGGGCGCGGAGGGCGCCTCAGGTCGCGACCTCTCGTGTTGAAAGCCCTCATCTTCGACGTCGACGGGACCCTCGCCGAGACCGAGGATCTGCACCGGCAGGCGTTCAACCGCGCCTTCGCGGAAGTGGGGCTGCCCTGGCACTGGGACGCGGCGCTCTACGCCGATCTGCTCACCGTGATGGGCGGCAAGGAGCGGCTCGCCCACTACATCGACACGCAGCATCCGTCCGAGGCTGCGGCGCTCCACGCGCTGGCCCCGGAGATCCACGCCCGCAAGACGGTTGCATATGGCGACCTTGTGACGGAGAGCGGCTTGCCGCTGCGCCCCGGGATCGCTCGGCTGATCGGTGAGGCCCGGGCCGCCGGGGTCCGGCTCGCCGTCGCCACCACCACCAGCCGGCCGAATGTCGACCGGCTCCTGGCCGTCAATTTCCCGCCGGACGTCACGCCCTTCGACGTGATCGCGGCCGGCGACGAGGCGGACCGCAAGAAGCCTGCGCCCGACATCTTCCTTTTGGCGCTCGCCGGCTTGGGCGTCGCGGCCTCCGAGGCCGTGGCCTTCGAGGATTCCGCCGCCGGCATCAGCTCGGCCCGCGCGGCCGGCCTGCCGGTCCTCGCCACCCGCAGCCGCTACACCGAAAGCCATCGGCTCGACGGCGCCTTCTCGGCGGTCTCGGATCTCGGCGAGCCGGAACGCCCACATCGGCACATCGCCGGTCTGGAATGGCCCGGTGGCGTCGTGGACCTTGTGAGCCTCGTCCGATGGCACGAAGGCCGGCAGGCTGAGAGGGCACCGTCTCAGGCGATCGGCAACGACCGGTAGGCGGGGCCGTCCGACCGAGACCGAACGGTCAGCGTTCAGCCAGCCGGCGGCCTTCGCGGCCCTCGCTTCGCCCATGGGCCTCGGTGGCGAACAGCATCGTGCCGGCGACGACACCGAGCGCCGCCGCGATCCCGAACTTGAGCCAGCGCGGGTCGGCCGCGATCACGTGCGCGCTTGAGCGGGCGTCGAAGCGCCCGTGTGCCCCGGGGTCGGTGTCGACCGGGGCGTAGAGGTTGTCCGGACGGTTCTTCTGGGCCTTCACGTCGGTCATCTCCCCGCGATAGCCGTTCCGGGCGAGGTAGCCGTCGATCCAGCCCGGGATCAGCATGTTGCCGATGATCGCCTTCCAGGCCGAGGCGCCGATCCATAACTCCCGCGGCGCCTCGTGCGCCGCCCGGAATACGTGCCGCGCGATGGCCTCCGGCTGATAGATCGGCGGCACCGGCTCCAGCTTGCGTGGCAGCCGCGAGCGCGCCCAGTCGAACTGGGGCGTGTTCACTGCCGGCAGCTGCACCATCGTCAGCCGCACGCGGCTGCCGTCGTGCAACAGCTCGCTGCGCAGGGAATCGACGAAGCCGCGCACCGCGGCCTTGGCGGCGCAGTAGCTGGCCTGGAGCGGGATCGAACGGTAGGCGAGCGTCGAGCCGATATGCACGATGGTGCCCCGGTCGCGCGGCACCATGTGCTTGAGGGCGGCGAGCGTACCGTGAACCTGCCCGAGATAGGTGACCTCGGTGGCGCGGCGAAACTCGTCCGGGCTCGTCTCCTGCACGGGGGCGTAGATCGTCACCATCGCGTTGTTGATCCAGACGTCGATGCCACCGAACCGGTCGGCCAGCGCGTCGGCGGCCTGGGTGACGGCCTCCGCGTCCGCGACGTCGGCCGCGAAGGCGAGGGGACGCCCGCCGGCGCGCTCGACGTCGCGGACCGTGCCCTTGAGCCCGGTCTCGCCGCGGGCCATCAGCCCAACATTCCAGCCATGCCGTGCAAATTCATACGCGATGGCCCGGCCGACGCCGGCGCTCGCCCCCGTCACCATCACCGTGCTTCTGGATCCGTTCCGGCTCGCCATCGGGCTTCCAAATCAGAGGTCGCTTGCGCCAACGCCCGTCACCGCTGATCTTTCCGGGCTCACGGCTTTTCGAAGATCATGTGCAGGCGCCTGCGCCGGCAGCCCTGCGAACCGGTGGCCGCGTTGCTTCGTCGGAAGGCGGCGGCCTATAACGCGGCGACCTCACAGCCGCGATGGCGGGTCCCGAACACCCGCCCTCGCCACCGAACAAAAGTCTCACGCAACATGGCAGGCCATTCGCAGTTCAAGAACATCATGCACCGGAAGGGCCGGGTGGATGCGGTCCGCTCGAAGGTGTTCGGCAAGCTCGCCCGCGAGATCACCGTGGCGGCCAAGCTCGGTACGCCCGATCCGGCGATGAACCCGCGCCTGCGGGCGGCGGTCCTCGCGGCCCGCGCCGAGAACATGCCTAAGGACAATATCGAGCGCGCCATCAAGAAGGCGGCCGGAGCGGATGGCGAGAACTACGAGGACATCCGCTACGAGGGCTACGGCCCCGGCGGTGCCGCGCTGATCGTCGAGGCGCAGACCGACAACCGCAACCGCACCGCCTCCGACGTGCGCTCGGCCTTTACCAAGTCCGGCGGCAGCCTCGCCGAGACCGGCGCCGTGGCGTTCATGTTCGATCGCGTTGGGGTGATCGCCTATCCGGCCTCGGTGGCCGATGCCGACACGATGCTGGAGGCCGCGATCGAGGCCGGAGCGGACGACGTGAGTTCCAGCGAGGAGGGCCACGAGATCATCTGCGCCCAGGATTCCTACGGCGAGGTCGCCAAGGCGCTGGAGGCCCGGTTCGGCGATCCGAGCCGCACCGGCCTGATCTGGAAGGCGCAGAACACCATCACGGTGGACGACGAGACCGGCGAGAAGCTCGTCCGCCTCGTCGAGGTGATCGAGGATCAGGACGACGTGCAGAACGTCTACGTGAACTTCGCCCTGTCCGATGCCCTGATGGCCAAGCTGCAGGCCTGAGCCTCGGCCGTTGCCGGCGCCGAACCGCTCCTGCACGGAGGCGTCCTGCGAGGAGCGGTCGTCGGGCAACCGGACCATGAAGCGTTCGGCCGCCTCGGTGAGGGCGATATCCGGCCGGACGCACTCACGATACGACCAGTCGACGGACGTGCTCCAGACGAAGGTTTCCCACCGGCGCCAGGCTGCGGAGAGGACTCCGAGGCCCGGCTGAGGCTGTTGGCACGATGCCGAGCCCATCGAGCCGGTGATCGCAGATCATCAGCGTCTCAGGGGCGACGACGTTGCGGTACCGGATGCCCATGGCGCGCGGGCGCCGCTCGCGCGTCGTGACGAGCCTCCGCCACTGCGACATGAGTTCGGAGGTCTCCTCCGGCCGCTCGTACTGGCCGAGAACGTTGTTCGTCCCGGTCTTCAGGAACAGCTACCCGTCCTTGCCGACATGGATGCGGTCAGTGTTGCTCGACACAATCGGCCCTGTCGGCCCGCGTGGACGTGATCGTCCGCTGGAGGCGCAAGAATTGATTTGGCAGCAAGGAGCGGGATGCCGGATCCGTTGCGGACGGACAGGATGGGGAGAAGCGATACCGTCGCCTGGCAGGCTTCGTCATGTCTCTCCCCACCATCATCGCAAGGCCGCATAGTCTCGCTGCCATGAGCGTCCGTCCGATCCCCAATCCCGATGAAGCCACCCGATGGGCAGCCCTGGCCGCACGCGACGCGCGGGCGGACGGCGCCTTCGTGTACGCGGTACGGACCACGGGGGTGTATTGCCGCCCGAGTTGCCCCTCGCGGGCGGCCCGGCCGGAGAATGTCGCCTTCTTTCCCACTTGCGCCGCGGCCGAGGCAGCCGGTTTCCGGCCCTGCCGGCGATGTCGCCCGGACGGGCCGGCTCTGACCGAGCGTCGGGCCGAGGCGATCGCCTGCGCCTGCCGCCGGATCGAGGCCGCCGAAGTGATGCCGTCGCTCGCCGAACTCGCGCGTGACGCCGAGATGAGCGCCTACCATTTCCACCGGGTCTTCAAGGCCGCCACCGGCGTCACGCCGAAGGCCTACGGCGCCTCCCGGCGCGCCGCGGCGCTGGCTGCCGCATTGCCTGGGGCCGCTTCGGTGACCGAGGCGCTCTACGGCGCCGGCTACAATGCCGCGAGCCGCTTCTACGAAGGGGGCGCCGCGCGCCTCGGCATGGCGCCCGATGCCTACCGCAAAGGCGCCGCGGGGATCCGGATCCGCTTCGGCGTCGGCGCCTGCTCGCTGGGTGCGATCCTGGTGGCCGCGACCGGGAAGGGCGTGTGCGCCATCCTGCTCGGCGACGAGCCGGAGGCACTTGTGCGCGACCTGCAGGACCGATTCCCGCAGGCGGAGATCGAGGGAGGCGATCCAGCCTTCGAAGCTTGGATGGCGCAGGTCATCGGCCTCGTCGAGGCGCCGGCGCGCGGACTCGACCTGCCACTCGATATCCGCGGTACGGCGTTCCAGCAGCGGGTCTGGGAGATGTTGCGGAAGATCCCGATCGGCTCGACGGCAACCTATGCGGAGATCGCCCGCGCCATCGGGGCCCCGACCGCGACGCGCGCCGTCGCCCAGGCCTGCGGCGCGAATGCGCTCGCGGTCGCGATCCCCTGCCACCGCGTGGTCCGCTCGGACGGCGCCCTGTCCGGCTACCGCTGGGGCGTCGCCCGCAAGCGCGATCTGCTCGCGCGCGAGGCCAAAGGTTGAGGGCGGCCCCCGGCGCGCTCCTAGCGTCGGCCGCCAGGTGGTCCCCCGAAGCCTCCGGGACCGGCTCCCGGGTCGCCCGGTCCTCCGCCAGGACCGCTGAAACCGCCTGGGCCACCGGGCAAGCCACCGGGCCCCCCGACGGAGCCCTGCCGAACCCGCCCCGGGACGAGCCGAACCCCCCGGGAGCCTCGACTCCCGGGACGTTGCCCGTGCCGGGTCGCGTGTCGATCGCGGGTCCGCGGGGCTCGCCGAACCCTCCGGATCTGCCCGGCCGCCCGCCGGGATCCGCACCGAAGCGCCCAGGCAGTTCGTCGGGCAAATTGCGTAGGTCCAGGCGGTCGCGCTCCCGTTCGAGAGAAGGGGTTTCGGGCTGAACAGGCTCGGGGGCGAGGCGGTTCTCGATCCGCAGGCGCTCCACCGTGAGATTGCCGTCCCGTGCGATGCCGGCGGTGAGCACGGCGCGCACGCTCCCTGGTGCGGAATCTTCGTGCCCGGCCGGCACGCGACCGCGTAGCCGGAGCCGAGGTCGAGCCCGGTGCCGGCCCGACCGATATAGGCCTCGATCGATACCTGCCGGAGGCCCGGCGGGAACGGCAGTCCGATCTGGGCAGCGCTGGTGACGCTGAGCACGCCTCCCTCTGCCGAGCCGGTCACGAGAGCGCGCTTGCCCGGCGGCAGGGCATCCGCACCTTTCAGATGCAGGTCGCCGATGGTCAATGCGCCACCGGCATCGCGGCGCACGGGACCGGCCACGCGGTCCGGCCCGGTCGATCGCGGCTCGATCAGGCTCGCCACGATCACCCCGTCCGGCCGACGCAGGCCGCTCACGGCCACGCGCGCACCCGGTTTCCAGTCGCCGCTCAGACCGGCCGTCGATACGCGCTGGCCGAGCACGATCATCCGCCCCGGCGCGACGGATTCCACCGGACCGACCACCTCGCTGGTTACGTCGATGCGGCGCGTGGCGAGACCGCCGGATTCCGGCCGCGCGACCACGCGGACGACGTGCCCGATCTTGAGATCGGCCGCCCTCGCGGTCTCGCCGTCGATCCGCACCACCACTTCGGGCGGATAGGCGATGCGCAGGTCGTTGACGATGATCGAGCCGAACCGCCGGATCGTCCCGATCACGCCGGTGCCGCCGATCTTGCGGTCGCCCTCG
The DNA here is from genome assembly GCA_050632875.1 of Methylobacterium sp. P31. Lineage (GTDB taxonomy): Bacteria > Pseudomonadota > Alphaproteobacteria > Rhizobiales > Beijerinckiaceae > Methylobacterium. Next base: position 2,555,577 of record JBODSC010000001.1, read on the forward strand.
GCGAGAGGGCCATTCCGCGGCTCGTCCGACCGCATCATGCCGGTGCCGCCGATGCCCTGATCGCGCGGAGTCTCCTGCGGCCGGACAGTGCCCGGGAACAGGGTTGCGGCGCCCGCGAGCAGGCGCAGGACGAGCCGACGGTTTGGCAAGGATCGCACGGCCGGCCTCTCAGCGCCCGTCCGTGGGGCGGGCCGGCGGCACGGCTTCCGTGTAAACGTAGAGGCCGAAATTCCAGCGGTGGTCGCCGCCGGGATCGGTCTGGCAGGCGGCGTGCGCCTCGCGGTTGGCCTGCTGCAGCGCCTCCATGGCGATCTCGCGCGCCCGGGCCTCGAGCTTGGTCGCGAGTTCCTTGGAGAGCCCGTCGTAATGGACGGCCCGCTCCAGGAAGCGCGGTGTCTCGCCGACAATGTTGGCCACGCTCGCCGCGATATGGTCGTGCAGGTTGCGGCCGAAATAGTACAGCTGCGGCCCCTCCGCGCCGTCGCCCCGGGGCACGTAAGCGGCTTCCGCCAGCACGATCCGGTCCTGCGTGTCCATGAAGGCCAGCCCGCGGTCGAGCCACTCGTCGAGCACCGCGCGGGGCCGCAGGTCGCGGGTCACGCCGGAGACCAGGGCTTCGAAGGAGGGCGCGCTCCCCTCTGCGGTGCGTGGCAGCGGCAGGGGATGCCCCTGCGGATCGGTGAAGGCCGGATCGGCGATCCAGCGGGCGATGATTCGACTCGTGCGCGAGACCACGGCCGGCACTGCGCTCACCGGGGCGCCGGCACCGCGAAGGCGCCGCACCTCCTTGCGGTGGATGCCGGTGAGCAGCGAGACGCGGCTGTCGGTCTGCTCCTTCCCCGCCAGGGCGAAGTCGTATTCGGCCACGTTCACGTAGAGCCTCGCGCAGCAGGTCAGTGAGAGCCGGGAAGGTGATGCCGCGCGCCACCAGCAGGCGCACCAGCGGCCGCAGGAGCCGCGCCAGCGGCGCGTGCAGGCTGGCGCCCTCGCGCGGTGTATCGGCAGTCTCGGACATCGCCGCATGGTTAGCGCACGTGATGTGGGAGACAATCCCACATAGTGCGCCGGCGCACATGAGCCTCCACATTCCGAATTGACGTGGGAATTTTGCACACTTAAATGGACTGCGTGGTCAAATTTCCCACGCGTTAGCCGGAGGCACGGGAACGACGGTCGAAACGCGGATCCTCGTCCCCGACGCCATGCCGCCCATCAAGCTCCCCTCGTGCTCCGCGTTCCGCGTGCGTCGGACCGATCCCTTGCCGCGGTTTCGACGCATCGTCTGCGTCGTTGCCGCCCTCGCACTGCCCGCCCTTGGTATTGCTGCCGCGGATACGGTCCACCGCGTCGGCGGACTGGGGGCGCCGCAGGCCGCCGCTCCCGTCAACCCCTCAGACGGGGCGGCGGCACCTTCCCGTCCGGTCTCGCCCGCGCGTGTCCCGCGCACGGTGAAGACCGTTGCGCTCCTGCCGAGTCGCCGCGACGCGGCGCGGTCGTGATCGCCGTGTCCGACGCCGGCCGCGACCGCGCCCGGCCGGCGCCCGCCTGTGGCGGAGCGCCCGTCCTCGATCTCGCGCTCTGTCTCATCCTCTCCGTGACCGTCGTCGGTCTGCTCCTTCTGGCCCTCTGACCCCGCGGCATGGTCGCTCCACAGACGAGACCCCAATGACCAGATCGTTCCATGCCGCGCTCCTCGGCGCAGCAGCCACCTGCATCGCGCTCGGCGCCCAGGCGGCAGATCTACCCCGCCGCGCGCCACCCCCGCCGCTCCCACCGTCACCGCCGGTCTTTACCTGGACGGGCTTCTATGCCGGTCTGAATGCGGGCTACGCCTTTCACCCCGGCAGCGGCGGTTTCACGGACCCGACCTACGGCGCCGTGACGGGCGGCAAAAGCTCCGGCGGCTTCGCCGGCGGGGGCCAGATCGGGTACAATTATCAATTCATGCCCGGTTCCGGCTTCGTGCTGGGCTTCGAGACCGACATCCAAGGTGCGTCCTTCGCCAAGGCGGACGCCGCCTATCTCGGCACGACCCCGTACTACGGCGTCCGGCCGAGCCTGGATTATTTCGGTACCGTCCGTGGCCGCCTCGGCTATGCCTCCGACCGCGTGCTCGTCTACGGAACCGGCGGCTTCGCCTATGGCGGCGGCGCACGCTCGACCTACGCCGCGTCCTATCCCTACGCCCTGCCAGGGAGCGACCGCACCGGCTATGCCGCGGGCGGCGGTGTCGAATATGCCTTCACCGAGAAGCTCTCCGCCAAGGTGGAGGCCCTCTACATCCACCTCGACCGCGGTTTTACTGGAGCGACATATTACAACGCCAGCGTCCCAGCATATTATGGTGCCGGCAAACAGGATTCCGGTTTTGCCCTGGTCAGGGCTGGTGTGAATTATCGATTCTAATCAATATTGATCGCAAGCGATCTTGACGACTCGGCGCCGCCGAGTCGGTATGGACGGCGTTCGGCTTTGCGAATCCGTCGGCCGGTCGGAAGTGTCCTTGGCTGGTCGGCCTCGCGGGTGTCGAATGCCGCGCGGGTAGTCCCGCGCGGGATCGGAGGTCACTCAGGATCGGCCGTGAACGCTCTCAGCCCGAACCCTATCGCGACCGCTCTGCTCGCCCTCGGGCTCGCAGCCGGCGCCGTGACGGCGCGGTCGCAGGAATTGATACTGCCCGGACTGACCGGACAGGGCGGCATCCTGATCTACGGGAACTTCTGCGGTCCCGGGAACCGCGGCGCTGGGTATAAGCCGATCGATGCGCTCGATCGCGCCTGCGCGCGCCACGACGCCTGTTGGCCCAGTCCGGCCTCGGGACAGGCGCTGCCGGCCTGTGCCTGCAACCGCCGCCTTCAGGTCGAGGCCGGGCTCATCGCCCGCGATCCGCGCGCGCCGGCCCATACCCGCGAGACGGCACAGTTCATCTCCGATTTCGCGGCGGCGCTGCCCTGCCAGTAGGAGGCCGCGCCGCCGGATCGATCAGGCGGCGTCGGCGGGATTGGCGGCCGCCTTCGGGCCGCCCTTGGCCACGCCCACCAGGGCCGGGCGCAGCACGCGCTCGCCGATGACGTAGCCCGCCTGGACGACCTGCACGACGGTGCCGGCGGGAACCTCCGGGTTCGGCACCTCGAACATGGCTTGGTGCCGGTTCGGGTCGAACTTCTGGCCCTGCGGCTCGACGATTTTGACCCCATGGCGCTCCAGCGTCTTGGCGAGGTCGCGCTCGGTCAGCTCGATCCCGTCGATCAGGCCCTTCAGCGCGCCGTCGGCGGTGGCCTTCGCGTCGGCCGGGACGCTGTCGAGCGCCCGGCGGATGTTGTCGGCGACGTTGAGCACGTCGCGGGCGAAGTTCGTCACCGCGTAGGCGCGCGCATCCGCGACCTCCCGCTCGGTCCGGCGGCGCAGGTTCTCCATCTCGGCGAGGGTGCGCAGCATCCGGTCCTTCAGCTCGTCGCGCTCGGCGGTGAGCAGGGCCAGCGCCTCAGCGACGGGATCGACGGACGCCTCGGCGCCCTGGCCCGCGGGTGCGGTGTCCTGGGCCGCGCCGGCACCGGCTTCGACCGTGGTCTGGCGCTGGTCATCCTGGGGCATGTCGTTGCTCGTCATCGCGTTTCAGTCGTCGGGGCAGGGTGGTTCCGGGGCATTCGGAACCGGCGCAGATATCTGGCTAGGGCCGCGTGAAATCAACCCGGTGCTCAGGCTTCGCGCGGCGGCGGAGACGCGACGAGCGCCTCCAGCCCTTCGGCCTTGAGGGCGGCGACGTCGCCGGCAAAGACATCCATGACGGCGCTCCGGATCGCCGCCTGCCGGTCGGGCTGAGTGACTCGCGTGCCGGTGAGATCGGTGACGTAGAAGACGTCGACGGCCCGCTCGCCGAACGTCGCCACGTGCGCCGAGGTGATGTTCAGCGACAGCCGGCCGAAGGCCGTGGTCAGCTCGTAGAGCAGGCCCGGCCGGTCGAGGCCCGTGACCTCCACGACGGTCTCCCGGCTCGACAGCGCGTTGTCGAGGGTCACGTCCGGCGGTACCGGGAAGGTCTTGGCGCGGGTGCTCGTCGGCGGATGTTTGTCGGCGACGAGGTCGGCAATGCGGATCTCGCCCTTCAGCGCCCGCTCGATCGCCGCCGTGATGCGCTTGGTCCGGCGCAGCTCGTCCTCGTCCCGCTCGAACGCCCGGGAGATGAAGATCGTGTCGAGGGCGAAGCCGTCCGTGCTGGTGAAGATCTGCGCGTCGACGATGTTGCTGCCGGCCGCCGAGCAGGCGCCGGTGATGATGGCGAGCAGGCGCGGGTGGTCCGGCGAGTAGATCGTGATCTCGGTGACGCCCCGCACGGGATCGAGGGCCACGTCGGTCGCGCAGGTGCGTCCGTCGCGGAGGGCGTCGCGGAGGAAGATCGCGTTCTTGAGCTGCCGCGTGCTGTCGACCTTGAGCCAGTAGGCCTGACCGTGCCGGGCCGCGTAGGCGTCGAACTCCTCGGACGCCCATCCGGGCAACTGCTCGCGCAGGCTCATCTGGACGAGGCGCACCCGGTCGGTGCGGGCGATCTCGGAATGGCCCCCCGACAGATACACCTCGGTCTCGTCGTACAGGGTGCGGATCAGCGTGCCCTTCCAGGCCGTCCAGACGCCGGGCCCCACCGCCGTGATGTCGGCCACCGTCAGGATGGTCAGGAGCTTCAGTCGCTCCAGGCTCTGCACGCTGGCGGCGAAGCGCTCGATCGTCTTTGCATCCGAGAGGTCGCGGCTCTGCGCGGTCATCGACATCAGCAGGTGGTGCTCGACGAGCCAGCGCACGGTCTCGGTCTCGGCCTGGTTCAGGCCGAAGCGGGGACAGAGCTTCTCGGCGATCGCCGCGCCGGCGACCGAGTGGTCCTCCGGCCGGCCTTTGGCGATGTCGTGCAGCAGGATCGCCACGTAGAGCGCCGTGCGGTTGTGGATCGTGTGCACGAGGCGCGAGACCAGCGGGTAGGTCTCCTGTGAGCGGCCCGATTCGATGTCGGCCAGCACGCCGACCGTGCGCAGCAGATGCTCGTCCACCGTGAAGTGGTGGTACATGTTGAACTGCATCATCGCGACGATGCGGCCGAAATCCGGGATGAACCGGCCGAGCACGCCGGCCTCGTTCATCTCGCGCAACGCTTCCTCAGGGGCGTTGCGGGAGGTGAGGATGTCGAGGAACAGGCGGTTGGCCTCGGCGTCTCCCCGCAGCGACGGGTTGATGAGGCGCAACGAGCGGCTGGCCAGCCGCTTGGCGTCCGGGTGGATCGCGAGGTTGTGCCGGTCCGCGAGCCAGAACAGGCGGATCAGGTTCACGGGATCGCGCTCGAAGGCATCCTCGGCGCGCAGGTTCACCCGGCCGTGGTCGATCCAGAAATCCTCCGCCTCCATGGCGGTGGCCCGGAACCGGTCGCGGAACCGGCCGATCCAGCGGTCGAGCACCGGGGTGCGCTTGGCATGGCGCGCTTCCAGCTCCGCGCACACGATGGCGGTGAGGTCGCCCACGTCCTTGGCGATGCGGAAGTAGGCCTTCATGAAGCGCTCGACGCCGGACAGGCCGCCGCGCGCCTCGTAGCCGAAGCGCTCGGCGATCCGGGGCTGCAGGCCGAAGGACAGCCGCTCCTCCGCCCGCTTCGTCGCGAAGTGCATGTGGCAGCGCACCCGCCACAGGAACTCCTCGCAGCGTTCGAACAGCGCGTATTCCTCCGGGGTGAACAGGCCGGCGCTCACGAAGCTCGATCTGATCGCGCACCCGGTAGGTGTACTTGGCGATCCAGAACAGCGTGTTCAGATCGCGCAGGCCCCCCTTGCCGTCCTTGACGTTGGGCTCCACGAGATAGCGCGAGGAGCCGACCTTCGAGACGCGCATGTCGCGCTCGCGCAGCTTCGCCTCCACGAACTCGGCGGCCGAGCCGACCACCAGCTCGGCATCGAAGCGTGTCACCAGCTCCTCGAACAGGGTCCGTGAGCCGAACAGGAACCGCGCCTCCAGAAGAGCGGTGCGGATCGTCATGTCGGCCCGCGCCTCGCGCAGGCATTCCTCGACGGACCGGGTGGCGTGGCCGACCTTCAGCTTCAGGTCCCAGAGCACGTAGAGCATCGCCTCGACGACGCTCTCCGACCACGCGGTCTGCTTGTAGGGCAGCAGGAACAGCAGATCGATGTCCGAGCCCGGCGCCATCGTGCCCCGGCCGTAGCCGCCGGTGGCGACGATTGCGAGCTGCTCGCCGGTCGACGGGTTGTCGTTGGGATAGAGCCGCCAGACCACGGCGTCGTGGATCGCCCGCACCACGGCGTCGGTCAGCTTCGAGAGTGTCTGCGCACAGCGCAGACCGTTACGGTCCTCGAGGAGTTGCGCTTCGGCGGCGCGGTGGCCTTCCTCGATCACCCGGCGCAGCTCGGGCACGAGCACAGCCCGGAGCTTGGTGGGCTCGCGGGCCTCGCGGTCGAGCTGGTCGAGGACCGTATCGAGGGCGGCGACGGGATCGAACATGCTTCCCGTTAGCATGATATCCCTACGCCGCCAGCCATGCGGCGATCTGCCTGCACCCGCCGGCCCGTGCTGGAGGAGAAGCGGACCTCCGATCCGCGTCGCAGGCCACTACTCCGCGGCCGGAAGGTCCAGGGCGAGCAGCCGCGCCGTCCGGGAGCGGGTGCTGGCGCGCGGCTCGGCCTCGTCCGTCTGCCGCCGCGCGTCGGCGATGGCCGCGTGGACCCCATCCACCGCCAGGATCAGGGCGCTCACCGTGCGGGCGTCGATGCTGCGCTCCCGGGCGTAGCAGACCACGTCGGCCACCAGCCCGTCCGTCTCGACGGCGATGGCGTCCAGCTCGGCTTTGCTCGTCGCCGCGCGCACCTCGCGCATGATGTCGAGCAGGCGGTCGAGGACGAAGTCGACGCGCTCCCGGCGCTTGCGGGCGAGGCGCTGCCCGATCCAGGCAAAGCCGGAGCCGATCGTGCCGCCGAAGAAGGCGAACAGGTAGATGTAATCCTCGTAGCGGTCGAGGAAGGTCTGCTGCTCGCGCTCGAAATAGTCGACCGCGCCGGGGTGGTTGGGCAGCCGCGCGGAGGTCGCCGCCACCGTTGTGTCGAAGTCCGGGGCCTTCATCAGCTTCGCCACCGGAGCCGCGGAGGCGAGGCGTGAGCGCCACTCGAACAGGTGCTGTGTGGCGGAGGCGACCGCGACCCGGCTCACCGTGCCGCGCGCCATCAGGCGATAGGAGGCCCCGACGGTCCGGACTTCCTCGTCTGGGCGTTTCGGACGGCCGCCGAAGGTCCCGGCCGGTATGGTGACCGATTGCAGCTCGGGGAAGCGCTGCAGGATCGCGTCCCCGTCCGGGATCGAAACGAAGCCGACCTTGTGCTCCGGCGAGCCGAGTTCGACGGCATGTACCACGGCGGCCGCGGCCTTCGAGGCGGGGCTCGCGATCACCGCGACGGCGTCGATGCGCTTCTCGTTGAGCGCAGCCGTGACCTCGCCGACCTTCAGAGGGACCACCACGACGTGACTGGTAGCGGTCTCAGCCTCGCCCGTCGCGTGACTATCCTCGGAGGAAACCTCGCTCAGGTTCTCCGGCACCAGATCGTAGAAGGAGAGCAGATTGGTCAGGAAGGGCAGGTCGGCGCTGTGGCGCACGACGATGCCGAGACGCTTGCGGGCGAGGTCGGGAACGTCGTCGATATCGGCCGCCTCGGGGGCGGCGATGACGAGGGCCTCGTCGTGCAGGATCGCCAGCGTCAGGCCGTTCTCGGGCAGGAACACGTCCGGGCGAACCACGGCGAGGTCGGCCTTGTTTCGCTGAAGCGCCATGGCGCTGTCGCGCACGTCGCCGTAGCGGACGACCTTGAGGCGCACATCCTCGCGGGCCCGGTCGAGGGCGCTGGCATAGGCCTCGATCAGCGCGGCCTCGGGGCCGTCCTGCGGGCCGACCGCCACCGTGAGCGTGTTCGGGCGCGAGAGATAGACGATCGCGGCCGCGGCTGCGGCCAGCCCCAGGGCCACGAGGACCAGGAGCCACTCGCGGCGCATCAGAGATGTCGCCACGGCGTGCAGGCGTCTCCGCCACGGACCTCGGGTGCGGTCGGGCGAAAGACGGTGGTTCGGGCCATGGCCGAGCCTGTCGCGTTGCGCGCGTTCCATACCCAAGTCATGAAACGCAAACCTGTCGAGATCGTGAAGAACCGGTGAAACCTCCAAACGTTGCAGCATCCGCGCCAGAACGCCGCAATGCCGAGACTCCGCCTCCGAAGCCGATCAGCCCGACCTGGCTTGAGCGCGCGGCGCTGCATTATCTGGAGCGCTACAGCGCCTCGACCGAAATGCTGCGCCGGACCCTGGCGCGGCGCGTCGAGAAACGGGCGCGACTGCGCGGTGAGGACCCGGCTGCCTTCGCCGAGATGATCGCCGCGACTGTGGCGCGGGCGGTCTCGGCGGGCCTCGTCGATGATACCCGCTTCGCCGATACCCGCCTTGCCACGCTGCGCCGCCGCGGCACGTCGAGCCGGGGCGCCTCCGCCAAGCTCGTCGCCAAGGGTGTCCCCCGCGAGGTCGTCGAGGCCGCGATGCAGGCCGAGCGCGACGCGCTCCCGGACGGTGAGGCAGAGACGATCGAGCTGCAGGCGGCCCGGGCCTACGCCAAGCGCCGGCGCCTCGGACCGTACCGCCGGCCTGACCAGCGGGCGGGCCATCGCGACCGCGACCTCGCCGCCCTGGCCCGGGCCGGTTTTTCCTACGATCTGGCCCGCCGGGTGGTCGACGCGGAGCCGGACGAACCGGGCGAGCCGGGGTGACGGGTGCGGCATCGCGGCTCGGGGTGAAGGGCGGGTCGGCCTTGCACCTTCGGCCGGGTTGTTCATTGTCTGTTCGATGGACGAGACCCTCGCCAAGAAGCTGCGCATCCTGGCGGATGCCGCGAAGTACGACGCCTCCTGCGCCTCCTCGGCCGCGCCGAAACGTGCGGCGAACAAGGACGGGCTCGGATCCACGACCGGCGCCGGCATCTGCCACGCCTATACGCCGGACGGGCGCTGCGTCTCGCTGCTCAAGATCCTGCTGACCAACTGGTGCCTGTTCGACTGCGCCTACTGCGTCAACCGGCGGTCCTCGAACGTGCGGCGGGCGAAGTTCACCGTCGAGGAGGTCGTGAACCTCACCCTGAACTTCTACCGGCGCAACTACATCGAGGGCCTGTTCCTCTCCTCCGGCATCATCAAGTCGCCGGACCACACGATGGAATTGCTGACGCGGGTCGCGAAGTCGCTCCGGCGCGATCACGGCTTCGCCGGCTACATCCACCTGAAGTCGATCCCGGAGGCGAGCCCCTGGTTGATCGAGGAGGCGGGCCTCTACGCAGACCGGCTGTCGATCAATGTCGAGCTGCCCACCGAGGCCAGCCTGGAGCGGCTGGCGCCCGAGAAGGATGGCGCCGCGATCCAGGGCGCCATGGCGCAGATCGGCGAGCGCATCGTGCAGGCGAAGGCGGAGAAGCGCCGCTTCTCGCCGGCCGGCCACTCGACGCAGGTGATCGTCGGGGCGGACGCCACCACGGACGAGGCCCTGATCCGCAAGAGCGCGCTGCTCTACGGCAGCGTCGGGCTGAAGCGGGTCTACTACTCGGCCTTCAGCCCGATCCCGGACGGCTCGGCGATCCTACCGCCGAAGCCGCCACCGCTCCAGCGCGAGCACCGGCTGTATCAAGCCGATTGGCTGCTGCGGTACTACGAATTCACCCCCGACGAGGTCGCCGACGCCGCGGAGGGGGCATGCTGCCCTCGACATCGACCCGAAACTTGCTTGGGCGCTGAAGCACCGGGACAAGTTCCCCGTGGACGTGAACCGCGCCGACCGGGAATGGCTGCTGCGCGTGCCGGGGCTCGGGGCGCGGGCCGTCGACAAGATCGTCAAGGCGCGCCGCCACGCGACCCTGCGCCTCGACGACGTCGCCCGCCTGACCTCGGGGCTGAAGCGGGCGCGGCCGTTCCTGATCGCCGCCGACCACCGCCCGGTCGGGCTCACCGATCGGCTCGATCTGCGAACGCGACTGGTCGAGCCCGCCACGCAGCTGAGCCTGTTCTGATGCGGGCCGGAGACGCGGCACGTCCGCTCCCCGCCCCGGCGGATAAGGGCGCGGATCACCTTCGGCCCCGTGCCGTCGTCCTGCGCCCAGGCGCAGATCTCGACGGCTTCCGCGGCGCCGTGCGAAGCCTCGTGGCGCAGGGTGTCCCACCCGAGGCGGTGTCGTGGTCGGTGGCGGACGCGCCCGGCCTGTTCGGCGCCGACACGGGGCAGGCCCCCGGTGCGCCGCTCTCCCTGCCGAAGGCCGTCGCGGCCCTGATCCCGCAGGTGATCCCCCATCGAGATTCGGAGCGCTACGGCCTTCTCTACGCGTTGATCTGGCGGGTCTGCCACGGCGAGCGGCACCTGATGGAGGTGGGGAGCGATCCGCTCGTCCACCGCCTGCACCGGATGGCCAAGGCCATCGGCCGCGACCTTCACAAGATGCACGCCTTCCTGCGCTTCCGCCGGGCGGACGAGGCCGAGGGCGAACGCTACGTGGCGTGGTTCGAGCCCGACCACCACATCCTAGAGGCGGCCGCGCCGTTCTTCGTCGCGCGATTCCGCGGCATGCGCTGGACGATCCTGACGCCCGACGGGTCGGCGCATTGGGACAAGGAGACGCTGACCTTCGGGCCTCCGGGCGACCGCGCGCAGCTGCCCGAGGGCGACGGGTTCGAGGCCGGCTGGCAGACTTACTACGAGAGCACGTTCAACCCGGCCCGCACCAATCTGCGGGCGATGCGGGCGGAGATGCCCAAGAAGTACTGGCGCAACATGCCCGAGACCGCCGCGATTCCTGCCCTCGTCCGGGCCGCTGTCGGGCGCACCGAAGCGATGATCGAGAGGGAGCCGACTATGCCCACACGCCGCGAACCCGCCCGCGCCGTCGCCGCGATGGCCGATCAGGACCCGAAGACCCTCGACGAGCTGAACGCCATCATCCGTCGGACCGAGCCGCTGGTTCCGGGCGCCACCCAGGCGGTGCTCGGCGAGGGGCCTGTGGGCGCAACGATCGCCTTCGTGGGCGAGCAGCCCGGCGACCAGGAAGACAGGCAGGGCCGACCCTTCGTCGGACCGGCGGGGCAGCTCCTCTCCCGCGCCATGGCGGAGGCCGGGATCGATCGCCAGGCGAGCTATCTCACGAATGCGGTCAAGCACTTCAAGTTCGAGGAGCGCGGCAAGCGCCGCATCCACCAGAAGCCGACAGCCGGCGAGGTCAGTCACTATCGCTGGTGGCTCGACCGGGAGCTGGAATTTGTCGGGCCAAAGCTCGTGGTGGCGCTCGGCGCGACTGCCGTGCTGGCGCTGACCGGGAAGGCGATCCCGATCACCCGGGCCCGCGGCCCGTTCCGCTTCGACAGACTCGACAACCGCTTCCAGGGCTTCATCACGGTCCACCCGTCCTACCTGCTGCGTCTCCCGGACGAGGCGAAGGCGGAGGCCTACGCGGCCTTCGTGGGCGACCTGCGCCGGGTCGAGGCTCTGGGGCGCGAACTCGCTGCCTAAACCCGAACTTGCCGCCTGCTTGAGGATGCCGAGGCCGTGCGCGCCCGGCCGTTTCCCGCGCAGCCGGGAACGACTGCCCGCGCAGCGATTGCCGCGTAACGCTGGACATCGTCTGGCTCACCGTCCACGACGAGCGACCTGTGCTCGTCGCGGCCTGCCGCGCCGCGCTCGCCCGCTTGCCCGCCCCCTGATCGCCCCGAGACGCCTGCGCCCATGAAGCCTGAGACCGCGTCGAGCCCCGAGACCAAGCCCGTCGGCCCCGGCGATCAGGTGATCCTGGTCGACGGCTCGTCCTTCATCTTCCGCGCCTATTTCCAGTCGATCAACCAGGACCAGAAGTACAATTCGCGGCCTTCCGACGGGCTGCCCACCGGCGCCGTGCGGCTGTTCTGCACCAAGATCGCGCAGTTTCTTCAGGACGGGGCCGCCGGCACCAAGCCGACCCATCTCGGCATCGTCTTCGACAAGTCCGAGGGCTCGTTCCGCAAAGAGATGTTCCCGGACTACAAGGGCCACCGTCCCGACGCCCCCGACGACCTCAAGCGGCAGATGCCGCTGATGCGCGACGCGGTGCGGGCCTTCGGTCTGCACGCGGTGGAGCTGGAGCGCTACGAGGCCGACGACCTCATCGCCACCTACACCCGCCAGGCGGAGGCGCGGGGGCGGGCGTCATCATCGTCTCCTCCGACAAGGACCTGATGCAGCTCGTCGGGCCGCAGGTGCGGTTCTACGATTTCGAATCCGGCGCCAAGGGCAAGGCCGGCTACCGGCCGGAGCGCAACCTCGATGTCGAGGCCATCGTCGCCAAGTGGGAGGGGCTGCAGCCGAACCAGATCGGCGACGCGCTCGCGCTGATCGGCGACACCTCCGACAACGTGCCGGGCGTGCCGGGGATCGGTCTCAAGACCGCCGCGGCGCTGATCAAGGAATTCGGCAGCCTTGAGGCCCTGCTGGAGCGGGCGGGCGAGATCAAGCAACCCAAGCGCCGGGAGACCCTGCTCGCCAACATCGATCAGGCGCGGTTGTCGCGGCAGCTCGTGGCGCTGATGGAGGACGTTCCGGTCCCGGTGCCGCTGGACGAACTCGGCGTGCCCAAGCCCGACCCGGAGAAGCTTGTCGGCTTCCTGAAGGCGATGGAGTTCAACACGCTCACGCGCCGCATCGCCCAGATGCTGCACGTGGATCCGGAAGCCGTGAAGCCCGATCCGGCTTTGCTGCCCGGTGCCCGCCCCCATGGCTACAGCAACGGTGCGGGCGGCAGCGACGCGGTGCCGTTCTTCGGCGATTCCGTACCGCTGGACCCGGAGACCGCGGCGGCCGGCGCCGAGCGGCCACCGGGCGCGGCTCCGCCCGAGGGCGGCGAGATCGACCCCTTCGCCGATCTCGACCTGCCCGACGCACCGGCCAAGCCCCGGGCGCCCGTCGAGGCGACCCCCGGCAACGTGGTGGCGGCGCGCGCCGCGGAAGCGGTGGCGCCGTTCGACACCGCCCCCTACGAGACCGTCACGTCCCTGGAGCAGCTCGACGCCTGGATCGCCGAGGCCGAGGAGGTCGGGGTGATCGCGGTCGACACCGAGACCGACGCGCTGGATGCCCACAAGGCCGGGCTCGTCGGCGTCTCGCTGGCGGTCGCCACCGGCCGGGCCTGCTATATCCCGCTGGCCCATGTCCAGGCCGCGAAGGTGCAGGCCGACGCAACCGACCTGTTCGGCGAGGGCGCCGCGCCCTCCGACGTGGTCGAGCCGGTGCCGGGCCAGATCCCGCTCGACGCCGCCATCGCCCGGCTGAAGCCGCTGCTGGAGAATCCGGGCGTCCTGAAGGTCGGCCAGAATCTCAAATACGATTGGGTCGTGCTCGCCCGCTACGGCATCGAGGTGGCGCCCTTCGACGACACGATGCTGATCTCCTATGTGCTCGACGCCGGCAAGGGCGGGCACGGCATGGACGAGGCTCGCCCGCCGCCATCTCGGCCACCAGCCGATCACCTTCTCGGACGTGGCCGGCACCGGCCGCAACAAGGTGACCTTCGACCGGGTCGCCATCGACAAGGCCACCGCCTACGCGGCCGAGGACGCGGACGTGACCTTGCGCCTGTGGCGGATGATGAAGCCGCGCCTCGTGGCCGAGCACCGGGTCGCGGTCTACGAGACCCTGGAGCGGCCGCTTCTTCCGGTGATCGCCCGGATGGAGCAGCGCGGCATCCGGGTCGACCGGGACATGCTGAGCCGGCTGTCTGGGGACTTCTCGCAGATCCTCGTCCGCTTGGAGGAGGAGATCCAGGAGGATGCCGGGGAGAAGTTCTCGGTGGGCTCGCCGAAGCAGATCGGCGACATCCTGTTCGGCAAGATGGGCCTGCCGGGGGCCAAGAAGACGCCCTCCGGCCAATGGGCGACGCCGGCCACCCTGCTGGAAGAACTGGCCCAGGCGGGGCACGAACTCCCGAAGAAGATCCTGGAGTGGCGGCAGCTCTCGAAGCTGAAATCCACCTACACGGACGCGCTCCAGGCCCATGCCGACCGCGACACCGCGCGGGTGCACACCTCGTTCTCGCTGGCGGCCACCACCACGGGGCGGCTGTCCTCCTCCGAGCCGAACCTGCAGAACATCCCGATCCGCACCGAGGAGGGCCGGCGCATCCGCCGGGCCTTCGTGGCCGCGCCCGGCAACCGGCTGATCTCGGCGGACTATTCCCAGATCGAATTGCGGCTCTTGGCCCACATGGCCGACATCCCGGAACTCCGGAAGGCGTTCGAGGACGGGATCGACATCCACGCGGCCACCGCTTCTGCGATGTTCGGCGTGCCGCTCAAGGAGATGACCCCCGACCTGCGGCGGCGGGCGAAGACCATCAATTTCGGCATCATCTACGGGATCTCGGCCTTCGGGCTCGCCGACCGGCTCGGCATCGGCCGCGAGGAGGCCTCGGCGTTCATCAAACAGTATTTCGAGCAGTTCCCCGGAATCCGGGACTACATCGAGACCACCAAGAAGAGCTGTCGCGACAAGGGCTTCGTGACGACCCTGTTCGGCCGCGTCTGCCACTACCCGCAGATCCGCTCCAACAACCCCTCCGAGCGCGCCAGCGTCGAGCGGCAGGCGATCAACGCGCCGATCCAGGGTTCCGCGGCCGACATCATCCGCCGGGCCATGGCCCGGATGGAGCCGGCGCTTGCCGCGAAGCGGCTCAAGGCGCGCATGCTGCTGCAGGTGCACGACGAACTGGTCTTCGAGACCTCCGAGGACGAGGTGGAGGCGGCGATCCCGGTGATCGCCTCGGTGATGGAGGAGGCGCCCGCGCCGGCCCTGACGCTCCAGGTACCGCTGGTGGTGGAGGCCAAGGCGGCTGGGAACTGGCAGGAGGCGCATTGAGGACGGGCTGCGTGAACACGGGGCATGGCCGCTGCAGGTGAGGCGGCCGACAGCGGCGCCGGCCTCAAGGTTCTGCAATCCGACGTCGGGCTGCCCGGCGGCATGAACGGGCGCCAGATGGCCGAGGCCGGCCGGGTCACGCGTCCCGGGCTGAAGGTGCTGTTCATCACCGGATACGCAGAGACGACGGTGCTCGGCAGCGGGCAGCTCGCGCCCGGCATGCAGGTGATCACCCGCCGTTCGTCGTCGAGGTGCTGGGGAGCCGCATCCGCGCGATGATCGGGACGGCTTGACCGCGCGCCCGGTCCGGTCCTGAACAGGACGAACGGATCGGGAGGACGAAACGCCATGCGGGCGCTGCTGTGCACGAGGCTCGAAGGGCCGGAGCATCTGGAGATCGTGGAGCGGCCCGATCCGGTGCCGGGGCCCGGGCAGGCGCTGGTGCGGATCCGGTTGGCGGCGCTGAACTTCTTCGACACGCTGATCGTGGCCGGCCGCTACCAAGTGAAGCCGCCCCTGCCGTTCTCGCCCGGCGGCGAAGGAGTCGGCGTGGTGGAGGCGCTGGGGGAGGGGACCTCCGGCGTCGCGGTGGGCGACCGGGTGATCGTCCATGCCGGGCACGGCTGCTGCGCCGAGCGCATCGCCGTCGATGCCGCCCGGCTCACGCCGGTGCCGGACGGGGTACCGGACGAGCAGGCGGCCGGTCTCACCATCACCTACGGCACGTCGCTCCACGCCCTGGCCAACCGCGCGCGCCTGCAGCCCGGTGAGTGGCTCGCCGTCCTCGGCGCCTCGGGGGGCGTCGGCCTCGCGGCGGTGGAACTCGGCCGGCTGATGGGCGCCCGGGTGATCGCCTGTGCTTCCTCGGAGGAGAAGCTCGCGGTCGCCCGCGCTCACGGGGCCGAGGCCACGCTGGTCTACGACCCGGCGACCCTGAAGGACGAGCTGCGCCGGATCTCCGGCGGCGGGGTCGACGTGGTGTATGACGCGGTCGGCGGTGACTACGCGGAGCCGGCCCTGCGGGCGCTCGGCTGGCGCGGGCGCTTCCTGGTCATCGGCTTTGCAGCCGGCGGCATCCCGCGGCTGCCGCTCAACCTGATGCTTCTGAAGGAACTCGACGTGCAGGGCGTCCACTGGGGTGCCTTCCTGGACCGCGAGCCTGAGGCGCATCAGGCCGACCAGCGCCGGCTCCTCAACTGGATCGCCGAAGGCAAGCTCACCGCGCAGGTTCATGGCGTCTACCCGCTGGCGGCGTTTCCCGAGGCCTTCGGCCTGCTGACCCGCCGGGCGGCAGTGGGGAAGGTTCTGCTGCGGCCCTGAACGGGCCGAGCGGCCGGGACCATTGCCGGCTCCCCCGGCTCTCCGCCCGCGAGCCTGTTGAAGGAGCGCGTTGTTGCTCCGCCGATCACATCAGGTCTGCGCGAGCTTCATCATGCAGTGTCGCCAGGGCGCCTGTGATTCAAGGCGCGCCTCAGGCATAAGCATGATGATCTGGAATAAGAGCATCACATTTCGGCTGATTGTTCCTTCAATAATCGGCTTAATTATACTTATCGCCAATTCGGCAAATAACGTTACACAAATCGAGCGGGTCAATGATTCTGCGCGGGAGATCCGGGAGGTCTGGATGCGCAAGAACGACGGACTCGCCGAGCTTCAATTCATGCCCCTCCGGTATCACACGACGATCCGCAAGGTCGTCGCGGTCGACGAAGGCGAGAACCGCGATCTCGACAGCGAGTTCGTCGAGCTGAACGCATCCATCCCGGAGAGATTCGGGCGATACCGTGCCTTGGTCGGGTCATTACGCGAGCGGGCCTTGTGGGATGCGTTCGAGAAGCGGTGGCAGGTCTACCTTTCGGCGCGCGAGTCCATCGTCGCGGCGCTCAAGCGCGGCGACCGGGCGGGCGCCCGCGATGCCATCGCACCGGCCCGCCAACCCCTGGTGGAGACATTCGGGGCGTTGTCGGACCTCGCCAAGGTCAACGCCGATGGGACCAATGCCGCGGAAGCGCGCGCCCAGGGCGCCTTCCGCGCGGCCTGGATGATCACGGTCAGCCTCTTGATCGCCGGCCTCGCCGTGACGGGCGCCATGCTCTGGGAGGTCCTGCGCGGCATCGCCCGGCCGATTCGCATTATGACCGCCGCCATGAGCCGTCTGGCGGCCGAGGATGTCACCGTCGCCATCCCCGCCGCCGGACGGCGCGACGAGATCGGCGCCATGGCAGCATCCGTTCAGGTCTTCAAGGACGGCCTGCTCCGGGCTCGGTCTCTCCAAGAGGAGGCTGCCCGCGCCCGCGCGGATGCAGAAGCGCAACGCAAGACCGGCCTGCGTCAGATGGCCGACAGCTTCGAAGGGTCGGTGGGTGGCATCATCGGGACCGTCTCCGGGGCGACAGCGGCGCTGCGGGCCACGGCGGCGCGGATGACCGAGGCGGCCTCCGGGACCGCCGGCCGATCCGCGGATGTGGCGCGCGCGGCCGAACTGGCGGCCACCAACGTCAACACGGCGGCGGCCGCTGCCGAGGAACTCGGGACGTCCGTCCAGGAGATTGGCCGGCAGGTCTCGGGCTCCGCGACACTGACCCAGGCCGCCGTCGCGGAAGCCGAAGCGACCGCTCATCTGATTCAGGACTTGAGCGGCGCGGCGGCCCGCGTCGGCGACGTCGTAACGATGATCAGCAACATCGCCGAGCAGACCAATCTACTGGCCCTGAACGCGACGATCGAGGCGGCGCGGGCCGGGGAAGCGGGGCGCGGCTTCGCGGTGGTCGCCGCCGAGGTGAAGGAACTGGCCGGCCAGACCGCCAAGGCGACCGAGGAGATCGCCGGGCAGATCGGCCGGATCCAGGCTTCGACGGGCGACGCGGTCTCGGCGATCGACCGGATCGGCGGCAGGATCCGGGAAATCAGTGCGGTCGCCATGCGGATCGCCGCGGCCGTGGAGGAGCAGGGTGCCGCTACCCAGGAGATCGTCCGCAACGTCTCCCAGGCCGCCCTGGGTGCCGGCGAGGTGACGAGCACCATCAGCGAGGTTGCCGGCTCCGCGAACGAGACCGGCGCTGCGGCTCAGCAGGTTCTCGCCTCTGTCTCCGAGCTATCGCACCACGCGGAGCATCTCAGCGACGAGGTGGCCCGGTTCCTGGCCACGGTCCGGGCCGCCTAGAGCCACGGCTGATCGCGTTGCAACCGGCTGTCGCTCTAGGCCCGTGCCTTAACGCGCTCTCTTTCGACGAATCGGCGTCAATTTCGGCGAAGGAGCGGTCGAGCAGAGCCCTGACGCGTCAGAGCAGCCCGCGCGCCTTCGCCAGGCCGACCAGATCGGCCTGGGGCCGGGCGCCGATGTGCTGGATCACCTCGGCGGCCGCGAGCGCGCCGAGGCGGGCGCTGGTGACGTGATCGAGGCCGCGGGCGTGTCCAGCCAGGAAGCCGGCCGCGAACAGGTCGCCGGCTCCGGTCGTGTCCACCACCTCGTGCACCGGACTCGCCTCGACGGCGCGCACCTCGCCGCCCTGAACCACCAAGGCGCCGTCCGCCGAGCGGGTGACGAGGCCGAGCAGGTGCCGGCCGCGGGCGTTGCGCTCGTCGCGCAGAGCGGCCACGGCGGCCTCCGGGTCGTCGGTCTGGTAGAGGCTCTGGAGGCTCGCCGATATTGGCGAACAGGATGTCGATGCTGCCATCGCGCAAGAGGCCGAGGAACTCGTCCCGGTAGCGGCCGACGCAGAACGCGTCCGACAGGGTCAGCGCCACGGCATTGCCGGCCTGATGGGCGATCAGGGCGGCCTTGCGGAACGCATCCTTGGCGGCCGGCGGATCCCACAGATAGCCCTCGAGGTAGACGACCCGGGCTGAGCTGACGAGCGCCTTGTCGACATCCTCGGGGCTCAGCCCCTGGCAGGCGCCCAGGTAGGTGTTCATCGTCCGCTCGCCGTCCGGCG
Organism: Methylobacterium sp. P31; assembly: GCA_050632875.1. GTDB lineage: Bacteria > Pseudomonadota > Alphaproteobacteria > Rhizobiales > Beijerinckiaceae > Methylobacterium. The sequence continues at coordinate 2,574,446 of JBODSC010000001.1, forward strand.
TCACCAGCACGAAGCAGCGGGCCGTGGCCGGCCCGTCGGCTGCCGCCGGGACGGAGAAGCCGACACTGGTGGCCTTCAGGTCGTGGCTGAACAGGCCGCCGAGTTCGTCGTCCCGGACCTTGCCGACGAACCCGGTCTTGGCACCGAGCAAAGCCGCGCCGACCGCGGTGTTGGCCCCCGAGCCGCCCGAGACGATCGTCGCCGGCCCCATCGCCTGGAACAGCGCTTCCGCCCGTGCTTCGTCGATGAGCTGCATTGCGCCCTTGGTGACGCCCTGCACGGACAGGAAGGCGTCGTCCGTGCGGGCGATCACGTCGACGATGGCGTTGCCGAGCACGAGGAGATCGAGGGGTGCGGTCATCCGGGCGTCCTGATTCGAGTCCGCGCCGCTGTGGCATCCACCTCGAAGCGGATCAAGCTTCGCCGAAGGAAAGGGGCAGGAGATCGACGAACGGTTCGGAGTCCGGTCGGGTGGGGCCGAGCCTGGCCGGCCCGACGACGCATGGATCTACGCCGGACCCCCGGCGCGACGCGCGATCCGGCCAAGCACCGGAACCTGCCCGGCCGCCCGGTCTCCGCGTGCGGGGCCTGCCACATCCGCCGGATCCGTGAGAAACCTCACCCGGCGATCTTTTCCAGGGCCACGTCCCGCGTCCGGGGGCCGAGAAGGCCAACGAGCAGGCCCGCCGCCAGCATCGCCGCCGAGATGAACAGGAAGACCCCCGGCGTTCCGGTCTCGCGCAGGACGAAGGCGATGACGAAGCCCGTGAAGATCGCCGAGAAGCGGCTCCAGGAATAGACGAAGCCCACCGCCCGGGCGCGGATGCCCGTAGGGAACAGCTCGGCCTGATAGGCGTGGAAGCTGTAGGACATCACGTTGGAGGCAAGCGTCAGGCCGATCCCGAGCGCCACGATGGCGGTGACGTCCTTCGTCTGCGCGAAGGCCAATCCGCAGGCGATGTAGACGAGCGCGGCGGCCACGATGACGTGCTTGCGCTCGAACCGGTCCGCGATGGCGAGGCCGATCAGCGGGCCGATCGGGGCGGCGAGCGCGATCAGCGCCGTGTAGGCGAGGCTCGCCGTCACCGTGATCCCCTGGGCCACCAGCAGAGTCGGCACCCAGTTGGCGAAGCCGTAGAAGCCCACCGTCTGGAATACGTTGAAGCCCGCCATCATCAGCGCCCGGCGGCGGTAGGGCGCGACCCACAGTTCGCGGAACGCGCCGCGCGGTTGCACCGGATCCGGCGCGGTGGGTGGCGGCAGCGGACGGCCGTACTCGGCCGCGACCTGCGCTTCGAGCCGCCGCAGGACCACCTCCGCCTCCGCGAGGCGCCCGTGCTCCACGAGCCAGCGCGGGCTCTCCGGCAGACCGGCGCGCATCCACCAGACCACGACGGCCGCCGAGGCGCCGATCAGCACGACCCAGCGCCAGCCATCGATCCCGAAGGGCGCAACCGGGATCAGCAGGTAGGACAGGAGCGCCACCACCGGCACGGCGGTGAAGCCGATGCCCTGGCACAGGGCGAAGGCGCGGCCGCGGAACGCCTTCGGCACCAGTTCCGAGAGATAGCTGCCGATCGTCACCATCTCGAGCCCGAGGCCGATCCCGGCGATCAGGCGCCAGAGATTGAGCCCGAAGGCGTCGGCCTGGCAGGCCATCACCACGTTCGCCGCCGTGTAGGACAGGAGCGACCACGTGAAGATAGCCCGGCGCCCGAAGCTGTCGGCGAGCCAGCCGCAGAGCAGGGTGCCGACGAACAGGCCGGTGAAGAGGGCGGCCACGAAGCTCGCGACGCCGCTCGCCCCGAACAGCCCCGGCGTCGTCGGCGTGAGGATCCCGGCTTTGACGAGGCCCGGCGCCACGTAGCCGGTGAACAGGAGGTCGTAGAGTTCGAAGAAGAACCCGAGACCGAGCAGCGCGACGAGGCGCCAGACCGTGCGCGTGGCGGGCAGGCGGTCGAGGCGGGCCAGAATGGCGCCGGGATCCAGAACCTCATCGGCAGCCCGGACCGCCGTAAGCGTCGCCATGATGCTGGGTCCCACCGCGGCGCCGCGGCGCCCTGGCGGCGCAGTGCCGCGGAAGCGGGCGCCGCGCAAGGGGCCCCCGCTCAGGCCCCGAAGACCGACCAGCCCATGCGCTGCGTCAGGCGTTCCAGGGCGATGCGGCCGAGGTGGGAATTGCCCGCCGCGTCGAGACCCGGCGACCAGACCGCGATCGAGGCCTTGCCGGGCGCCACCGCCAGGATGCTGCCGCCGACGCCGCTTTTGCCCGGCAGGCCGACCCGGTAGGCGAACTCTCCCGACCCGTCGTAATGGCCGCAGGTCAGCATGATGGCGTTGATGCGGCGCGCCCGCTCCGCCGAGACCACCGAATGGCCGGTCGACGGATTGAGGCCGTTATGGGCCAAGAACCGCCCCGCCATCGCGAGCTGGCGGCAGTTCATCGCGATGGCGCAGTGATGGAAGTAGACGCCGAGCGTGTAGTCCACCGGATTGTCGATGACGCCGAAGGACTTCATGTAGTTGGCGAGGGCGGTGTTGCGGAAGCCCGTGCGCTTCTCCGAGGCGGCCACCCGCTCATCGATCGCGATGGTGGAATCCTGGGCCAGGAACTGCATGAAGCGCAGGATCTCGCCCAGAGCCTCCCGCGGCTCGTGACCCGAGAGGATCACGTCGGTCACGGCGATCGCGCCGGCATTGATGAAGGGATTGCGCGGCACCCCGCGCTCGCGCTCCAGCTGGACGATCGAGTTGAACGGGTTGCCCGAAGGCTCGCGGCCGACCCGTTTCCACAGCCGGTCACCGACCATGCCGAGCGCCAGGGTGAGGGTGAAGACCTTCGACACGCTCTGGATGGAGAATGCTGTCTCGCTGTCGCCGCCCGTGAAGACGCGTCCGTCGGCGTCGATCACCGCCATGCCGAACTGGTTCGGGTCCACGCGGGCGAGTTCGGGGATGTAGTCCGCGACCGCGCCTCGGTCGGTGCGCTGGGCCATCTCGTCGGCGATGTCCCGGATGACGAGGGCGAGGTCGGTCACGGTCGGGCTCGGGCGTCCAGGTACGTCGGCTGCGGCGGAGCCGGGTCGGCTCGCGACGTCTCGGGCGATGCAAGTTCAGGTCCGGCGTGCGCCCGTCGCGCGCAATCGTCAAGCCGTGCCGGCCAAACTGAAAACGGAAACGGCCGGACCCGCGCGGGCCCGGCCGATGGATGTGAGCGGCGGATCGGCTCAGGCGGCGGCGAGGGCCATCGCCATGGATTCCTTCTTCATCAATTCCCGGAAGAAGCCGTCGAGATGGGTCAGCTTGTCGGGCGAGCCGTCCTGGGCGATGCGGCCGCCCTCGAGCACGACGATCCGGTCGAAATCCTGAAGTGTCGAGAGACGGTGCGCGATCGCGATCACGGTCCGGCCCTTCATGAGGTTGGCCAGCGCGTGCCGGATCGCCTGCTCGGATTCCGCGTCCAGCGCCGAGGTGGCCTCGTCGAGGAGCAGGATCGGCGAGTTCTTCAGGATGGCCCGGGCGATGGCGATACGCTGGCGCTGACCGCCCGACAGCTTCACGCCGCGGTCGCCCACGATCGTGTCGAAGCCTTCCGGCAAGGCCTTGATGAAGTCGGTGCAGTGGGCCGCCTCGGCGGCCTGCCAGACCTCCTCGTCGGTGGCCTCGGGGCGGCCGTAGCGGATGTTCTCGCGCAGGGACCGGTGGAACATCGACACGTCCTGCGGGACCACCGTGATGGCCTCGCGCAGGGATTCCTGCGTCACCCGGTCGATGTTCTGGCCGTTAATGCGGATCCCCCGCTCTGCACGTCGTAGAAGCGCTGGATCAGCGAGAACAGGGTCGACTTGCCGCCGCCCGACTTGCCCACGAGGCCGACCCGCTGGCCCGGCTCGATGACGAGGTCGAAATCCGTGAAAACGGCGCGCCCGTCCGGGTAGCTGAAGGCGACGTGCTCGAACTCGATCTTGGCGCCCTGGCCGGTGAGCGGCTTCGCCTCCGGATGGTCCACGAGATCGTGGGGCTGAAGCAGGGTGTGCAGCGCCTCTGAGAGGCGGGCGGTGTGCTGGGTCGCGTCGACGAGCGCCACCGCTAGATCGCGGGTGGCGGCGAGGATGCGGATGCCCAGCGTGCAGACCAGCACGACCTGGCCGTTGGTCGCCTGGCCGGCCTCCCACATCTGGATCGCCCAGTAGAGCAGGCCGAACACGGCGAGCACGGTCAGCACCGCGTGCACGATGCGCAGCTTCTCGAGGTAGAGCAGCGACGAGCGGCGGGCCCGCATCTCGGTGGCGATCGTGCCCTCGAAGCGCTGGCCCTCGCGCTTGAACGCCGAGAAGGCGCGCACCAGCGACATGTTGCCGACGAGGTCGACCATCTCGCCGTCCACGGAGGCCGCCTTGGCGGCGAAGTCGTGGTGCAGCGGCTTGCCGGCCGAGGCCATCTTGAACATCAGCACGACGACGGCGGCGAACACGCCGGCCAGGATCCCCGCCATGGTGAGGTTGACGGTCGCGATGTAGGCGATCGACCCGAAGGCCGCGACCGTCGGCGGCATCACGTTGAACACGAACATGTTCTCGACCGTGAAGATCGCGTTCGAGGTCGCCGTGATGCGCGACGCCAGGGTGCCCGGCTGACGGTCGGAGAAGAAGGTCGGGGAATGTCCGGTCAGGTGCCGGAACAGGTCGCGCCGAATGTCGCCGGTGATGCCCACGAAGGTGAAGGCGCCGGTCAGCGCCGCCACGCGCCAGAGCATGTTGTCGGCGGCGATGAAGCCGATGAGCACGGCGAGGGCGCTCCAGACCACGGTGTTACCCGGGCCGGGCCCCTTCGTCAGCGCGTCCACCACACCCTTGAGGGCGTAATCGGTGGAGACCGAGAAGCCGACGGCGCCGAGCACGGAGATCAGGATGACCAGGTGCGGCAGCCAGCGGCGGCGGAGATACCGTCCGACGAAGGCGAAGGGCCTGTCGGCGTATCGGTGCAGCTCTTCCATCGCGGTGACCATTCCGTATTCGCGCGGCGTGGGCTTGCGGGTTAGGCGGAGTGCAGCGCGGGCGCAAACTGACCCGCAGCGGCAACGCGAGAGCGTTGCCATTGTTGCACTGGCCCGCGCCATCCCAGCGCTTTTATCCGTCGAACCTGAACGCCGCTTGAGCGACGCAGACATACGCAAGCGATTCTGATGCCGCGCCCTCAGCTCTCTGCGTCCGCCTGGCGCGTCTCCGGCATGATCAGCGCCACCAGCATGAAGGCCGCAAAGCCCATGCAGGCGAGGCCCAGGAAGGCGCTGTGGCTTCCCAGATGGTCGGCCATGATCCCGGCGAGCGTGGTGGAGAGGGCGGCGCCGATGCCCATGGCGGTCCCCACCGCGCCGAGCGCGAGGTTGAAGCGCCCCGTCCCGCGGGTGAGATCCGAGACGACGAGCGGCACCATCACGCCGAGGACCGAGGCCGAGACACCGTCGAGCACCTGAATGGCGACGAGGCCGTATGGGTTGGTCGTGTACGCGAGGAGCAGGCCGCGGACTGGCAGCGCGCCGAAGCCGAAGAGCAGCACCGGGTAGCGGCCGAAACGCTCGGCCGCCCGGCCGACCGCAGGGGCGCTGACCGCCAGGACCGCCTGCGGGATCATGATGCAGGCGGCGACGAGCGCCGTCGCGGTCTCGCTGGCCCGCAGGGTGAGCACGCTGCCCACGAGGGGCAGCATCGCCGCGTTGGCGAGGAAGAACAGCACCATGCAGGCCGAGAAGCACAGCAGCCCGCGGTTGGTCAGCAGCGCGCGGATCCCCTCCTGCCCGGAGGGGCGCGGCGCCTGGGAGGCGGACGGTTCCCTGAAGACGCTCGCATCGATGTCCTGGGCGCGGATGCGTGCCAGCGCGATGATCGTGGAATCCCGAGCGCCGCCGTGAGGTAGAAGACGGCGCCGTTCGACAGGTAATAGCCGATGGCCCCCATGCCGGCGGCGCCGAGGGCGTTGCCCAGAGCCGCGAAGCTCGCGTTGCGGCCGAGTCGCTCCCCGCATGGACGCGCCCGACCAGCCCGATGCTGATCGCCGCGATGGCCGGCGTCAGGACGCAGCTCGCCCCCGAATGGACCGCCATGGCCAGGAGCACCACCAGGAAGCTCGGCCACACGGCCAGGGCGAAGGCGCTGCCGGCGATGCCGATCACCGCCACGGCGGCGGCGAAGCGCTTCGAGCGCACGACGTCGACGAAGGCGCCGCCGGGCACCTGCCCGAGCAGGGCGACGAGACTGCCCACAGTGAGCGCGAAGCCGATATCGGACTGGGTCCACTTGGCCTGCGAGAAGTACACGGCCAGGAACGGCCCGAAGCCCGTCTGCAGGTTGGCGACGAAGAACGCGAAGGCGTCCAGGCCGTGGCGGCTCGCTGCCGAGATCGCGCTGCCGCCGGCCGTCCGGGACCCAACCCCTGCGCTGGCTCGCTGAGTAGCTCGGCCGCCTGATCCTTCAGGCGTATGGGGCGGGACCGGAGATCATGCCGGGACACCTCGCGCTCGCGGGGGAGGCGGCAGGTCTTGCCTTCAATCGGGCCACCGTCATTTATCCGGCGCCTTCTCCGGAGGGGTGGCGGGTGCGACGGGAGCGGACGAGGCCGGGGCTGTCGAAGCCGGAGCCGGAGCCGGAGTCGGGGCCGTAGGGGCCAGCTGCGGTGCGGCGGGCGCGGCCGCCGTCGGATTGGCCGGCGCGGCGGGGGCGGTGGCCGGCGGCGTGGCGGCTTGGTCGCCTTCGGACGCGGGAGCGGCCGGGCTGGCGGGGCCGAGCACGACGATCGGCTCGCCCGCCTTGTATTCGGGCGACACGCGGACTTGGTTGCGCGTCAGCGCGACGGAGAGCCTGCGCTCCTTGTTGCCGTCGGCGGTGAAGCGCAGCGCGCGCCAGTCCACGGCGATCTTGCGGGTCCCGACGCCGAGGAAGCCGCCGAAATCGATGATCGCGGCGCGCGGATGTCCTTCCTTGTCGATGATGATGTCGATGACGCGTCCCAGCTCGTCGCCGCCGGCGCTGCGCACGCTGCGGCCGAGCAGGCTCTCGTAATCCTGGGTGTCGAGGACGGTCGCCGGGGTACCCTGCTGCTGCTGCTGCGCCTGCGGCGTGGGGGCGGTGGAAGGTGGAGAGGCGGGCGGGTTCGGGGCCGGCGTCGCTGTGGGAGCCTGCGGCGCGGCTTGGCCGGGGGCACTCTCGCTCCCGCTGGCCTGGGCCTGCGCCGCGGCTCCCGACGCCCAGAGGGCGAGCGTCACGGCCGCGATCATCCGGTGAGTTCTGAACACGCTTCGTCCTCTAAGGAAGGGCCGGGCCGCTCCGGCACGCCGGCGCAACCGCGACCGTGTCGGTCGGTTCCGGGCCCGCCGCCGGCAGGACCGCGCCTGCGGGTGCTTCGTGTCGCAGGACCTGGGCGAAGTTATGGACCCTCCCGGACCGGTCGCAAGGTTCGGGCCGGCATTCTCATCCGGGCGCGCGCGTCTGCTGTCTGGTTTTCGCCGCATCCCCAGCGTAGACAGCGGCTCATAAGCCGATGCGAGCTGCGGGCAGCACTGCAGCCCCTTGCGAGGACCACACGATGTCGACTTCCACCTCGTCGAGATGCACCGCTGCGCGCGGCCTCGCGCTCGGCGCCGTCCTGGCCGGCCTGATGGCCGGCTGCCAGGCGCTGGGAGGTGGGGGGCGTCATGCCGGCGACGGAAGTCGGGCTGCCGCCCTCGCTGCGCGGCTCCCTGCCCAACCGCGAGCCGCGCAATGCCGCAGTCGACGCGGACGGGCAGCCGCTCCAGACCACGCCGACGAAGCAGCTCGCGATCCCCAGGAGGCTCCGGAGGCTCGACCCGGACCGCCGACAGTAGCGAGCGCCGGATCCGGCGCGAGGATCTCGACGGCGGCAATGGCGCGGTCGGAGGCGGCAGTTCGAGCAACTCGATGGCGCCCATGCTGTCGCCGGGCGGCAGCGTCGGTCTCGGCGGGAAGTTCTGACCGGCCGCCCGCTTCGCGAGGCCGCAGCGCGGCGCTGGCTCACGCCGTCGGCGCACGCTCGCCGTAATACTCTTCGATGCGCCCGCGGTAGGTCGGGTCCGCGAAGCCGTCCTCACCCGGTCCGTGGCTCGGCGCACCCGCAAGGACACCCGGGTCGATGTCGACCACGTAACCCCCGAGTTCCGTGCTGTAGGTCAGTGCCCGCCAGGGCAGCGGATGATGGCTCTCGCCGAGTCCCAGGAAGCCGCCGAAGGCCAGCACCGCGTAGGCGACTTGGCCGCTCACCTTATCCACCATGAAATTGTGGACGGATCCGAGATGCCGCCCCGTGCGGTCGTATACGGCTGTGCCCTCGACCTTATTGGAGGCGATCAGGCGGCTCGTCTCGTCGATGGCGATGCCCTCGCCGGCGGGGTCGAGTTCCAGAGTCCCGGGCTTTCTCACGGCACGTTCGTTGGGCAAATCCGTCGGCATGGTCTCTCCCGGTCGGGGGACGGGGCGGGGCCCGCATCCCGTTGTCCCTGCTGACTAAGCTTGCCGGCGGAGGCGGGTTCCGCACGCTGCGCGCCGCGCGGGCGCGCCGTGCCTTCTCAGAGATCGGCCGGTATGCCGGCGCTGGCCCGCCTCTGATTGATCCGGTCGCGGACGGAGCGGCTGGCCAGAAGCATCTCGAAGCCGAAGGCGACGAGGGCGCACAGCGTGCACAGGATCGCCGCGCCGAACAGGCCGAACAACAAGGTCGCCACCGTGCTGTCGCGCAGCGCCCCGACGAACAGCGTCAGAACCGAACCGCAGGTCGCGACGCCGCCGAGCGCGGCCAGGAATACGGCCGCGTCGAGAGCGAGCGAACGCCGGTGCAGGCGGTCGAGGCGCCGGCCGAGGAGGAGGCGCTCCGCATCCCCGGCGCCGGCGAGCATGCCTGAGACGCGATCGGCCTGGTCCGCCACCCGAGCGAGGCGGGTGCCGAAAACGTTGAGCAGTGTCGCGATGCCGGACAGAAGGAAGACGGGGCTGAGCGCCACTTGGACGACGTGGGCGGTGCTTTCCAGCGCGGTGAGTGTGATCGGGTCGGTCATGCCGGCCGGCTGATGCTCCGGCCGCACAGGCGCGGCAATCCCGAACCCCTCAGACCAAGCCGCGGCCCGGCTCCAGACCAGGCGCGGCCGGCTCGGCTTGGATGCCGAGGCCCAGACCGATGACCAGTCCGGTGGCGAGCAGCAGCGCGAGTGTGAGGACTGGGGCGAACATGGCTGTACATGAGGCGCAAGATTGTTAAGAGCAGGTTTCGCCCGCTCGATTCCGGCGAATGAACTTGCCGGCGGTGCCGATCGGCCGCTTCCGGTGTGGATTCCTGCGCCTGCCTTGTGGATGAGGGGGCTCAGAAGGCGATTTCCCCTTGGAACGGCGGCGGCACCGCTTAGTTGCTGCTATGCTGGCTCGGCCGTGGGGCGCTCGTGCCCCGGCCTGCGGCCCGAGAACCGGAGGAAGTTTATGGCCACAAAGACCGAGAAGGCTGCGCCGAAGGCGGCCAAGACCACCAAGGCGGCCGAGCCGAAGGCCACCAAGGCCGCGCCCGCCAAGGCCGCGAAGCCCGCCGCCACCAAGTCGGCCGGCACGAAGCCGAACGCCTTGCAGCAGCCGCTGAAGCCGTCCGCCGAACTCGGCGCGATCGTCGGCACCAGCCCGCTGCCCCGCGGCGAGGTGGTCAGCAAGGTTTGGGATTATATCAAGAAGAACAACCTTCAGAACCCCGAGAACAAGCGCGAGATCGTCGCCGATGACAAGCTCAAGAAGGTCTTCGGCAAGGACAAGTGCTCGATGTTCGAGATGAACAAGCACCTCGCGGCGCATCTGAAGGCCTGATCGCCCCCTAGAGCCGCGCCCGGCTCCGTAATCGGACCGGAGGCTCTAGGTTACGCAGGGCTCCTCCCGGCGCGGTCCTCGTGATCGCCTCGGCGGAGTCTCCCTAGGCGAGTCCCTGAAGGACGCCGCCATCCACCCGCAGCGCGGCGCCCGTCGTGGCGCTCGCTGCCGGGCTGCACAGATAGGCCACGAGATTGGCCACTTCCTCCACATGCGCGAGCCGCTTTATGAGGGAAGAGGGGCGATGCTCGGCCACGAACGTGCGGCCCATGGCGTCGAGATCCGCATCGGCCCGGCCCCCGGCCATCTGCTTCATGAACTCCGCTACGCCTTCCGAGAGCGTCGGGCCGGGCAGCACGCTGTTCACGGTGACGCCGCTGCCGGCCACCGTCTGAGCGAGGCCGCGTGAGATCGCGAGCTGCGCGGTCTTGGTCATCCCGTAATGGACCATCTCGGTCGGCGTGTTGATCCCGGATTCGCTGGAGATGAAGATCACGCGGCCCCAGCCGCGCTCCGCCATGCCGGGCGCGTAGGCGCGCGACAGGCGCACGCCGCTCATCACGTTGACGTCGAAGAAGCGCTGCCAGTCGGCGTCGGGGATGTCGAAGAACGGCTTCGGCTCGAAAATTCCGGTGTTGTTGACCAGGATGTCCACCGCCGGCAGCGCGCGGACCAGAGCGGAGACGCCCTCCGCGGTGGCGACGTCGCCCACCGCCGCGAAGGCGCGGCCGGATTTCGCCTCGCCCCGGAGCTTGGTGAGCGCCGCCTCGACCCGCTCGGAGGTGCGGCCGTTGATGCCGACCTCGGCGCCGAGGTCGCAGAGTTCCCTGGCGATGGCGTAGCCGATGCCGACGGTCGAACCGGTGACGAGGGCCTTCCGGCCTGTGAGATCGAGATCCATGGGGGCTCTCCAGCGCGTGGAACGCAGCGTGCGAAACGTGGCGTCAACGCGCGCCCGCTCGCCCGGTGACATGCCGAAGCCGTCTAACCGGTCCGACTCCGCCGCAGGACGCTGGCGCAGCCGCCGATGACGGACAGCGCCACCGCGCAGGACAGCGACAGGGTCACGGCCCGCCCGGGCCCAAGCCCGTGGGTCAGGCCGAAGATCACCGCCACGAGGGCCGCGCCGATCGACTGGCCCGTAAGCCTCGCCGTCGACTGCATCCCGCTCGCCCCTCCGGCGCGCTCGCGCGGCGCCGAGGTGACGATCACCTTGTTGTTGGGCGACTGGAACAGGCCGAAGCCGAGGCCGCACAGGGTGAGGCGCCAGATGATGTCGAGCGTGTTGGGCGCGGCGGGCAGAAGTGTCACGCTGACGAGGCCGGTGGCCATCATCGCGAGTCCGATCCCGCCGAGGATGCCGGGCGGGTAGCGGTCGGCCAGCCGCCCCGAGACAGGCGCCATCGCCGCTACGGCGATCGGCCAGGGCGTGAGCAGGAAGCCGGTCTGCGTGCTGGAGAGGTGCAGCACGTCCTGGAAGTAGAAGGGCAGCGCCACGTAGGAGACCATCTGGGCGCAGAACGACGCGACCGAGGTCGCCATCGACAGGGCGAAGGCCGGGATCCGCAGCAGGTCGACGGGGAGGAGGGGGCGGCGAGCCGGATCTGCCGCCGCACGAACACCGCGCCGATCACGAGGGCAGCGAAGAGTTCGGCCGCGGCAACCCGCTGGCCCTCGGGATCGCCGAGCCCGTCGATCCCGATGATCAGCAGCCCGAAGGTCAGGGCGTTGAGCACGGCGCTCACGAGGTCGAAATGGCGCCTGCTCGCCGGCGTCGCCGGCAGGGTGCGGGACGCCACCGCCAGCGCGAGCAGTCCCACCGGAATGTTGACCAGGAACAACCACGGCCACGTCGCTACCGAGAGGATCGCGGCTGCGACCGTCGGGCCGGCGGCCGAGGCCACGGCCACCACCAGCGCGACGTCCGCCACCCCCTGGCCGATCATCCGGTGCGGGTAGATGAAGCGCACAAAGCCGATATTGACGCTCATGATCGCGGCGCCGCCGAGCCCCTGGACGATGCGCGCCGCGATCAGCAGCGGCAAGTTCGGCGCCACCGCGCAGGCGAGCGAGGCGGCAACGAAGACGGCGAGCCCCGGCAGGTAGACCTTCCGGAAGCCGAAGATGTCGCCGAGCGCCGCGAAGGGCAGCAGGCTCGCCGTCACCGCCACCTGATAGGCGTTGACCACGAAGATCGCATCGGCGGGCTTTACCGCGAGGTCCTTGGCCATCACGGGCAGTGCCACGTTGACGATGGCCCCGTCGAGGACCGCCATCGTCATGGCGAGCCCGATCGCCGCCATGGCGAGCACGCGCTCGCGCGGCGGCAGACCGTCTTGTGGGCTGCCCTGCGTGACGGCGCCTGTACCGGGCGGAACCTGCGCCATGCTCGCGCGCTCCTGCGGCGTCCCGGAGGGCCGTGACGTCGATGGCTGGGGGAGTCCGGGCGCAGGATGCGCCGAGGATGCGGCTTCCCTCTCGCGCAGCCGCGGCGGGCCGTCGAGGGCCACGATGTGTCCTATGTCACGGGGCGGGCGGGTTTGTTCGCCTCGCAGTGCGATGGCGGCAGCGGGGAAGCGGCCTCCGATGCGGCTTCTGCGGCGCTGCTTGTGCCGGGGCTCGGATCAGGTTCCGCTTCGCTGCACCGGCCCGGGATAGCGGGCGTGTGCACCCACCCCTTTCCCGGGCGCACCAAGCGCCAGGGGCATGCGATTTGGAACCGGTGAAATCGAGCCGCCTCTCACGCCAGCATGTAGGTCAAGAGTGAGCGAAGCTGGGCCGGCTTGATCGGCTTATGCACCAGCTCGGCGCCCGCCGCCGTGACGCGCTCCTCGACCATGCGGGAATGGTCGGCGGTGGTGACGATCACCGGGAGCGGGTCGGGCCGCCCCGCCTGGAAATAGGCGGCGACGTCGAGGCCGCAGGCGCCGTCGTCGAGGTGGTAATCGAGCACCAGGATATCCGGCGCGAGTGCTTCGGCCTCGACGGCCGCCCGCACGCCGGCGAGATCCCGGAAGGTCGAAACCCGGGCGTCCCAGTTCTGAAGGAGACGTGCCAGGGCTTCGGCCGTCGAGGCGTCGTTCTCGACGACCAGCACATGCGCCCCCGAGAGCCGGGTCTCAACCGGGGCTGGCGGCGCGGTGGCGGCCGGGACGGCGCTCACGGGCAGAGACAGCGTAACCCGCGTACCGTGGCCGGGCCGCGATGCGAGTGTCAGGGGTGGTCCAGCGCCTGGGCCATGCGCCGGACGATCGACAGGCCGAGGCCGAGGCTCGGCTCGTCCCCGGTGGCGGTTCGGGTGCCCCCGCGGAAGAATTCGTCGAAGACGAGGTCGCGTTCCTCCGCGGCGATGCCGCAGCCCGTGTCGGTTACCTCCACGCGCACGCCGCCGGCCCGCCGCCGCGCCGCGAGGACGATGCCACCGGCGCTCGTGTACCGGACCGCGTTCGAGACGAGGTTCTGGAGGATCCGTTGCAGGAGAATCACGTCACTGGTGACGGTCAGGTCGGGGCAGCGCACCGAGAGCCGGAGACCCTTACGTTCGGCGAACGGCTTGAAGCTCTCCGCCAGCTCCGCCAGCAGGTCGGGCAGGAACACCGGCTGGAGCTGCGGCCGGACGATGCCGGCATCGAGCTTGGAGATGTCGAGGAGCGTCTTGATCAGGTCCTCGATCGTCTGCAATCCGCGCTCAACCTGGCTTGCGATGGTGCGCGCCTCCGGCGGCACGTCGAGGTCGGCAAGGGCCGAGATCGAGAGGCGGGCGGCGTTGACGGGCTGCAGCAGGTCGTGGCTCGCCGCCGCCAGGAAGCGGGTCTTGGAGCGGTTGGCAGTCTCGGCCTCCTCCTTGGCGGCCGCCAGCGCCTCGTTGGAGCGCTCCAGGCGATGCATCAGCCCGGTCAGCTCCTCTGTGCGGGTGCGGACCCGACCCTCCAGCATAATCGCGGTCTGAAACAGCGAGTAGGCACTGCCCCGCTGGTCCATGGTGCGCTCGACATGGGACATCAGCGCGGCGTTGATGCGCTCCAGCTTCTCGATCCGCCGGCGCAGGGACGCGTCGGCCTCGAGCCCGGTCGGGTGCAGGGTCACGACGCCACCGCGGCGGGAACGCCGCCGGGCTCCCCGACCGCCAAGCGCTTCCCGATGGCGATACCCGTGAAGGTCTGGTTCAGGTGCATCGCCCGGTACTGCTCGCCGAAGGTCTCGAAGCCGACGACGTTGTAACGGCGGTAGAGGTCGGCGATGCCGTGGCGCACCTGCCGGCTTTCGGCGTCCAGCCGGCGCAGCACGCATTCGAAGCCGATGATCAGGTCAACGCCGCCGAGCACCGCGTCGAGGCGGGACAGCTCGGCTCGGGTCGAGGCGACGATGTCGCGGGGTTCGGCCAGCGTCAGCACCACGCCCTCGTCGACGGCGCAAAAGAAACTCAAGGACCCGTCCTCGTTCATCCGGCGGATCGAGCGGCAGAAATACTCGCCCCCGACCTTCACGGCGAGCGGGTAGGCGGCGAAGCTCATCGGCGACAGCCCTTCCGGGTCGAGGCCGATCGCCATCGCGTATTCCCGGGCCGCCGGCTCGGCGTTCAACTCGTGCACGGTGCGCCGCTCGCCGTCCGAGGCGGTGACCACGAACTTGGTTTGCGTCGGCTCGAAATTGTCGCTCTTGAAGATCTCCACCGAGAACTCGGTCTCGACCAGGATGAGAACCGCCGCCTTGCGGTGGATCCGGCCACCATGGAGCAGCACAGCGTCCCGGAAGCGCAGGTCGTCACCGGCCGAGCCGCCGACGATCGGGATTCCGTCGAGCGCCCAGGCGATGGCCGAGACCACGGTCTCTTCGGCATTCGTGAGTCCGTCGATCAGCGACAGCGCGAAGCGCCGACCGGCAGCCGCCGGATCGCTCTCCCGGCACCGGTCCAACGGGTCGAGCGTTCGGCGCAGCGCCCGCACCGCGGAAGCGGTCCGCTCCACGTCGAGATGGTCGATGGCATCGAGCAATGTCGAGACGATGCGGAACCGCTCGGCCGGAAACGCGATGGCGACGAGACCGCGGTCGAGCCCGCCAGCTGGGGCGATGCCGCCCGACATCGAGCAGCCGGCCACCGGCACGCCGGGGAACCGAGTCTCCAACTCGCGGGCCAGGATCTCGGCGTCGTAATCCGCGGAGAAGAACACGACGATCTGCGATAGGGCGGACCCGCCGACGGCTCGGGACACGTCCGCCACGGCATCGGCGGCCGAGTCCGCCTCCGTCCAGGCCGTCCAGATACCGCACAGATGGCGGCGAACCCCCGTTCCTTGAGCCACGTCTCACCCCCTAGCGACCCCCTCGGCAGGCTTGATGCCCACTCTTCAGTGTCTTGGGGTGAGTATGTCGTGCGCAACCGAGCGGTGCAACGGGGCGGCTCGCCGCCCGGATTCGGGCGTCCGGGCGCGCCGGGGCTCACTTCATGCAACCGTCCTCGGCCTTCTCGAAGGCCGCGGGCTTTGGCTCGTGCTCCGGTGGGCGGTTGCGGCCCAGCGCGCCGTCCGCGCGGGCGCGCAGATAGGTGTAGATGTCCGGCATGTAGCACATCACGTTCCGGTTATCCCCGAAGGCCGGCATGACGAGGCTCCTGGGAAGCGTTCACGTCCTTCTTGCCCCCGACGACGATGCCGGCGAAGTGCGCGTAGTCCATGCCCTTGAGGGCGTCGACGAGCGAGGGGGCGTAGGTCGAGCCCATGCCGTCCGGACCGTGGCAGACGATGCAGTTCGAATTGTACCGCAGGTAGCCCGACATGGTGTACCAGTCGACCTTCTTGCCATTATCCGTGATGTGATAGGTCGGATCGCCGTTCTTGTCGGTGTATTGGCCGTCTTGGACTTTGGCGGGTTGCGTCGGCCCGTCGCTCTTCAGGTTCGCGGCACTCGTCCCGCTGGACGATCCCGGCGAGGCGGGGGGCGTCGCGGCCGAAGCGGCAACCGTGCCGAGGGTTCCTGCTGCGAGTCCGGCCAGAATGAGCCCGGCGACCCTGGTTGCTGCGCACCGCATGCGTGTTCCTCCTGTCGCCCACAGACTCCTTCGTGGTGCGGCACGGGATAACGGCGCTCCCCCTGCCAGGTAGACATCGGCGACCATTCACGTTTTCGCGCAGGCGAGGTCTGTCGGCGGTCGGAACGAGCCCAAAGGCTTTATCCGCGTTGCGCACAGCATTAACCTTTTGTTAATCGGCGGATTGCCGCCGGCCCGCCGGCGTGAGAGCTTTCGTTAACGAGAGCTTAACGGTTGGGTCACGGCGATGCGGTTCGCGGTTTCCATGGTGCAGGGACTGGTTTCCGGCTCTGCATCGCGTCGGCTCTCCCGCGCGGCTTTCGGCCTCGCCGTGGCGGCCCTGAGCCTCGCCGGTCCCACTGCCACCGTGCAGGCGCAGACGCTGGCGAGCCTGCCTGTCGAGGCGGGCGCGAAGGTGCAGGGCGATGCCCGGCCGATCGCCGCCTGGGTGACGTTCTGCCAGAGCTACGCGGCTGAATGCGCGCTGGACCGGACCGAGCCGGCGCGGATCAGCCTGACGCCGGCGACCTGGGCGACGATCGTGTCGGTGAACCGGCGGGTGAACAAGGCGGTCGAGCCGATGACCGACCAGGAGCACCTGCACGTGGCCGACCGCTGGGACCTGGCCGAGGACGGCATCGGCGATTGCGAGGACTTCCAGCTGCTCAAGCGCCACCTCCTGGCCGAGGCGGGCCTGCCGCGGCGGGCGATGCGCATGACCGTGGTGATCGACGAGAAGGGCGAGGGCCACGCGGTGCTGACGCTGCTCACCGACCGGGGCGATCTGGTGCTCGACAACAAGACCAGCGCGATCCTGCCCTGGCACAAGACCGGCTACGTGTTCATCAAGCGCGAGAGCCAGGACGCCGTCGCCTGGGTGTCGCTGGGCGGCGTCACATCCCCGGTCACAACCGCAAACCGCTGAGTCCCAGGAAGCCGCGCTCTGCGTCATCCTGACGGGCGCCGATCCAGACAGTTGGGCGCGCCGGATCGTGGCTCCGGACGTCGAGATCTCGGATCTCGGAGCCGACCCTTAACCGGATGCTAACCCTATCGGCCTCACTCTGTCGCGGGACGGAGTGTCTGATCTATGCCGCCAGTCCGCCACGTGTTGCCGCTCCTGTTCCTCGCGGTGGTTCTGCTCGCCAGTGCCTCCGGTCCGGTGATGGCCGCGAGCGATACCGAGGCGCGGCATGACATCTGGCGCGACTGCCTCAGCCGAAACTTCCGGATCCAGGCCGCGCTGACGGAGCGGGATCTGGCCGCCGACGCCGCCTTTCAGGCGTGCCGGGGCCTCGAGGAGGCCTATCTCGCCGCCCTGGCCGGCTCCCCGCTCCTCGACGACGAGGACGTGGCCCGTGCCCGGCCGCTGCTTGCCGGCCGCATCCGGGCTTGGTTGGTCGGCGGCCGCGGATAGCCCGACCCGTTCGATCGGCGGCGCGCGCGTTCCCGATCCGGTCTCCGCGCCGGTCTCCCGTCAGGCTCCGCCGGCAGCTCCTTGCGGTGTGTCGCGAGCTGTCCGCAGCAGGCGCAGCAACTCCGGGTAGTCGAGATCCTCTGCCCGGGTGCGCCGAAGGTGAGGCCGCTGGTTCCGTAGATCCTTCGGTGCTTGATCCACTACCCGACGTAACGCGGGCCGTTCGGCGCTGCCGCGAGCTCGTGGCCGCCCAGCAACCGGCCAGCTAGGCGGCTCGGGTGACCTGCCGGCGGGAACCATGGGCGGATCCCATCCGTGGCCCCGCCTCCCTCGGCCGGGAGGCACCGGGGAAAGCGCCGCTACGTTTTCAGTCGGGCCTTGATCCGCTGGGTGAGGCCGTCGCGGACGTCGCGGTAGGCGTCGAGACGTTGCTCGCGGGAGGCATCTTGGACCAGCGTCGGGTCCGGCGTCGGCCAGTACTCGACATCCGCTGCGAGCGTATGAGTCAGGGCGAGGGCGCGGTGATGCGCCTCAGGGGCGAGGGTGATGATCAGGTCGAAGTTCAGCCCCTCCCAGTCCTCCAACTCCTCGATGGTCCGGGGACGGTGCCGGCTCGCGTCGATGCCGATCTCGTCGAGTGCCGCGATCATGAATGGGTCGGTGGGCTCGCCGGAGCGCACGCCGGCGGACTGGACGTAGGTCGACTTGCCGAAATAGGCCCGCGCGATCGCCTCGGCCGCCACCGAGCGCACGGCGTTGTAGTTGCACATGAACAGGACGGACTGCACCCGCCGCTTCTTCGGGGTGGTCTCGGGAGGGGCTCAGCCATCGCCGGTCGGGGCGGAAGGCGCCCTAGCCCTTCCAGTGCAGGGCGAAGATCAGGGTGAACAGGCGCCGCGCCGTGTCGTGGTCGAGGTCGACCTTGCCATCGAGGCGCTGCTTCAAGGTCTCGGACGCCTCATTGTGGAGGCCGCGCCGGCCCATATCGATCGCCTCAATCTGCGACGGCGAGGCAGTGCGGATCGCGTTGTAATAGCTCTCGCAGATCATCTCGTAGTCGCGGATCACCCGCCGGAAGGGCGTCAGAGACAGGAGGTGTGTCATCACCGGCTCGCCGTTCTCGGTGCTGATCGCGAAGGACAGCTTGTTCTCGACGAGGCCCAGCGTCAGCGCGTAGGGCCCCTCCCGCCCGGGGATCGTGAAGGAATTGTCCTCCAGGATGTCGAACAGCGCGATCGCCCGCTCGTGCTCCTGGTCCGGATTGCCGCGGGCGATGGACGCCTCGTCCAGGCTCACCTTCGCGAGGCGGTTCGGCCCGCGCTGCTTCTCCGCCATCCCCAAAACCTCACAGGTTCAGCCGGATCGCGACGGAGCGGGCATGCGCCTCGAGGCCCTCCGACCGGCCGAGGTTTATCGCCGCCGGGCCGAGCGCCCGCAAGCTCTCCGGGGTGCAGGCCAGGATCGTGGTCCGCTTCATGAAGTCGAGCACCCCGAGCCCGGAGGAGAACCGGGCCGAGCGGGCGGTGGGCAGGACATGGTTGGGGCCCCCACATAATCGCCGATCGCCTCGGGCGTATGCGAACCGAGGAAGATCGCCCCGGCATTGCGGACCTTGGCGGCGAGCGCTTCGGCGTCCTGCGTCTCGATCTCGAGGTGCTCCGGGGCGAGGCGGTCCACCAGCGGCACGGCCTCGTCGAAGGTCCGGACCCGGATGATGGCGCCGTAGTCGCGCCAGCTTGCCCGCGCGATCTCCTGGCGGGGCAGGGTGGTGAGGGCGCGCTCGACGGCGGCCTCGACCGAACCGGCGAGTTCGGCGCTGTCGGTGATCAGGATCGCCTGCGCGGCGACGTCGTGCTCGGCCTGGGCCAGCAGGTCGGCGGCGATCCAGTCCGGATTGGCATGGCCGTCGGCCAGGATCAGCACCTCGGAGGGGCCGGCGATCATGTCGATGCCGACCTGGCCGAAGACCCGGCGCTTGGCCGCCGCCACCCAGGCGTTGCCGGGCCCGACGATCTTGGCCACGGGCGCGATGGTCGCGGTGCCGTAGGCCAGAGCCGCCACAGCCTGGGCGCCCCCGACCCGGTAGACCTCGTGGACGCCCGCGAGCTGCGCGGCGGCCAGAACCAGGGGGTTCATCTGGCCGTCGGGCGTCGGCACGACCATGACCAGGCGCGGCACTCCGGCAACCCGGGCCGGCAGAGCGTTCATCAGCACCGAGGAGGGATAGCTCGCCGTCCCGCCAGGGACGTAGAGACCCACCGATTCGAGCGCCGTCCAGCGCCAGCCGGCGGTGACGCCCAGCGCGTCGGTGGCGCGATGGTCCGTCGGCCGCTGCGCCCGATGGAAGCTCTCGATCCGCTCGGCGGCGAGGCGTAAGGCCTCCAGGGATTCGGGCGGACAGGCCTCGACCGCCGCCGAAATCTCCGCGTCGGTGACCCGGAGGTTTGCGGTGGAGAACGCCGCGCCGAGCCGGTCGAACCGCCGCGTGAACGCAACCAGGGCATCATCACCCCGGGCAACCACGTCCGCGATGATGCCCCGCACCGCATCGTCCACATCCTCGGCGATCTCGCGCTTCACCGTGAGCAGGCGCGCGAATTCGGCGGCAAAGTTCGGGTGGCTGCTGTCGAGCCGGACCATCGGTAGCCTCTGTCTCTCGTCAGGCCGCCGTGCCGGGGGCCGTGTCGGTCGTGTCGATGTCGTGGCCGGGGCGCGTGGCCGCCTCCCAGACCGGGCCGAGATCCTTCATCCGGACCTCGATACACTCGACCTCCAGCCTGACCGCCGCGCCGCCGGAGAAGACGAGATCGATGTATCCCGAGGGGGCGTCGGTCGGCTCGAAGGTGAGGGCGAGCAGGCTCATGGGCATGGTGTCGCCCGGCTTGATCCCGCGTGTCTTAACGCCGAGGACGCGCTCGACATGCACGCCCGCGAGCCGCCGCCGGGGCGGAGCACCGGGCGTCCAGTCGAAGCGCCGCACGGCCATCAGGAAGCGGTCCTCGCCGGCGATGTAGGTCAGGTCCTCCGGCCGCAGGATCGCGTCCTGAAGATGCGCGGAGATCACGGTCAGGTCCTCGGCGTCGAGGGCGGCGAGCCTGAGCAACTCCATGAAGGGATCCCCGGGAAACTCTTGCACGGGCCGTTTGAGAGGGCGACGGGCCCGCGGCAGGGCGTAGGTAGCGGCAAGGCCCCGTTCCGGCAACGGCCGGGCGCCGCGCGCGATCCCGACCCTCGCCCAGGTTCGGGCCAGCACCGTCCGGCAGGATCGTCGGCACGGCGAGTCGAGGTAGGATCGGGATGGGCAAGGGGTTCACCCGCGTGGTGCTGGCCGCGCTGACGCTGGGCATGGCGACCGCCGGATCCGCGGAAGCGCAGGTCGGGCCGAATGCGGACGTCTACATCCTCGGCCGGCCAGGCCCGGATCGCTACGGCTACGATGACGATCGGCCTCGGCATCCCCCGCCTCCGCCTCCGGATGATTTGTATGACCGGCCGCGGCGATCGCCTCCGCCGCTGCCGGACGACGATTTCGACCGGCCCCGCTATCGCTACGAGCGGCCGCGGTGGAGTGACAGCGTCTGTGTCACGGCTCGCGGCACGTGCCTGGCGCCTCCCGGGCCGCCCAACGCGGCCTGCGGCTGCGAAATCCCGGGCTTCGGGTACAAGCGCGGGCAGATCGACGATTGAGCGCGCCCGAGGCCGGCGGCCCCGGGCGGCGCATGGCCGCTATGCCCGGACGCGCTCGATTTGCGCGCCGCATCGACCGAGCTTGGCTTCGAGCGCCTCGAAGCCCCGGTCGAGGTGGTAGACCCGGTTGATCTGGGTCTCGCCCTCGGCGGCGAGCCCCGCGATGACCAGGGACACGGAGGCGCGCAGATCCGTGGCCATCACGGGAGGCTCCCTTCAGCCGCTCCACGCCCTCGACGATGGCGAGGTCGCCTTCGAGCCGGATCTTCGCTCCGAGGCGAGCCAATTCCTGGACGTGCATGAACCGGTTCTCGAAGATCGTCTCGCGGATATGCGACTGACCCCTGGCCAGGGTCATCAGGGCCATGAACTGCGCCTGCAGGTCCGTGGGGAAGCCCGGGAAGGGGTCCGTGGTCACGTCGACGGCGGCAATGCCGGCGCCGTTGCGGCGCACGCGGATCCCGCCCTCGACATGGGTGATTTCGGCCCCTGTGGTCGACAGGACGTCGAGGGCCGAGTGCAGCAGCTCGGCGCGGGTGTCCTTGAGAATCACGTCGCCGCCGGTCATCGCCACCGCCATGGCGTAGGTGCCGGTTTCGATCCGGTCAGGCAGAACCTCGTGGCGGGCGCCGTTCAGCCGGGCCACCCCTTCGATCTCGATCCGGGGTGTCCCCGCGCCGCGGATCCTGGCGCCCATCTTGTTCAGGCATTCGGCGAGGTCGACCACCTCGGGCTCGCGGGCGGCGTTCTCGATCACGGTCGTCCCATAGGCGAGCGCGGCCGCCATCAGCGCCACATGCGTCCCGCCCACCGTCACCTTGGGGAAGGCGATCTCGGCCCCGCGCAGCCCCTTCTTTGTCTTGGCAACCACGTAGCCGGCGTCGATCTCGATCTCGGCTCCGAGCTTCTCGAGGGCCATGATCAGCAGATCGACCGGCCGCGTGCCGATGGCGCAGCCGCCGGGCAGCGAGACCTTGGCCTCACCGAACCGGGCCAGCAGCGGGGCGACCACCCAGAAGCTCGCCCGCATGGTCGAGACCAGTTCGTAGGGCGCGGTGGTGTCGATTACGTTCGAGGCTGTGAGGCGGATGGTCTGCCCGGTCTCGGCGGTCTGCCCGGGGCGCTTGCCCACCACCATGTGGTCGACGCCGTGATTGCCCAGAATCCGCGTCAGTGCTGCGATGTCGGCCAACCGCGGCACGTTGATGAGGCTCCAGCGTCTCGCCGGTGAGCAGGCTTGCGATCATCAGCGGCAGCGCCGCGTTCTTGGCGCCCGAGATCGGAATCACGCCGTTGAGCGGCGCGCCGCCGGTGATGTGGATGCGGTCCATTGTATGTCCTCGGGCGGCGCACCCTGCAGGCGCGCGGCTGGCCGTATTGGTCGCGGACGCCGCGGCGTCCAGGCTTGACCGTGCCCTATAGACCGGTTTTGTCGGAATCAGGACCGCCACGATCAGCCCCGGCTGTGCCGGCCTCTCCTTCGCTCTGCGGCTGCTTCGGCTCAGCGCGACCGCGCCCTTGAGCCTTGCGGCGCCGGAGATTTTCGCGCAGTGCCGCCTTCAGCCGCTCAGCCCGCCCGTCCTTCGCGTCCGTCATCGCGCGGCCCGACGTCGCCGCAGGATCGCGGTCGCCCCGGCGACGGCCGGAATGCCTGTGCAGAAGGACGAGAGGCGTAAGCGCAAGGATCTGGATCGATCTTCGAGGAGTGGAACCGGGCCGAGGCTAGCGGCTTTGTGCCGCCCTCTCAATGGACGCAACGCTGCGATGCTGGAACCTTACCTTGAACCAGTTCCAGATCCGCGCGTATCTTCCGGCCCTCACGCGAAGGACTGGACCGAGGCCGGACCTTGAGATCGCGGGATGTCGGCGCCCTCCGGCGCCCCCGCGCGGCCGAACACGCGAAGGACGCTCGATGACCGTCACCCGGATGCCAAGCTCGATGCTCGCGCCCGTGGGAGCGACGCGTGCCGGCTCTGGCTACGACCGCTATTTCCGGGGCGCCCTGGATCGGCTGCACGACGAGCGGCGCTACCGCGTTTTCGCCGATATCGAGCGCATCTCCGGGCGTTTCCCCACGGCCAAATGGCGCAAGCCGGACGGCAAGACCACCGAGATCACGGTCTGGTGCTCCAACGACTACCTCGGCATGGGGCAGCACAAGGAGGTGGTGGCCGCCATGACCGAGACCGCCGCCCGCTGCGGTGTCGGAGCTGGTGGCACCCGCAATATAGCCGGCAACAACTCACCCCTCGTGGACCTTGAGCGCGAACTCGCCGACCTGCACGGCAAGGAAGCCGGCCTCGTCTTCACCTCGGGCTATGTCTCGAACCAGGCCGGCATTTCCACGATCGCCAAGCTGATCCCGGACTGCCTGATCCTGTCCGACGCGTTCAACCACAATTCGATGATCGAGGGCGTGCGCCACTCGGGCTGCGAGAAGAAGGTCTTCCGCCACAACGACCTCCAGCATCTGGAGGAGTTGCTGCGCGAGGCCGGCGATCGGCCGAAGCTGATCGCGTTCGAGTCGGTCTATTCGATGGACGGCGATGTCGCGCCGATCGGCAAGATCTGCGACCTGGCCGATGCCTACGGAGCGATGACCTACCTGGACGAGGTTCATGCTGTCGGTCTCTACGGACCACGCGGCGGCGGCATCGCCGAGCGTGACGGTGTGATGGATCGGGTAGACGTGATCGAGGGGACGCTGGCGAAGGGCTTCGGCTGCGTCGGCGGCTACATCACCGCCTCGGCAGCGATCTGCGACGCTGTGCGCAGCTTCGCCCCAGGTTTCATCTTCACCACCGCCCTGCCGCCCGCGGTGGCTGCGGCGGCGCGGGCCTCGGTGCGCTACCTCAAGCGTTCGAGCATCGAGCGCGAGGCGCATCAGCGCCAAGCCGCGGCCACGAAGGCCGCGCTCGCCGCGGCGGGCCTGCCCGTGCTGGAGACCGAGACCCATATCGTCCCGGTGATGGTCGGCGATGCCGAGCTGTGCAAGGCGGCGGCCGACCACCTGCTGGAGCGGCATGCCATCTACATCCAGCCGATCAACTACCCGACGGTGCCGCGCGGCACCGAGCGGCTGCGGATCACGCCCTCGCCGTTCCACGATGCGGATCACATCGCGCGGCTTGCCGCGGCGCTCTCGGAGACCTGGGAGACGCTCGACCTGCCGCGGGCCGGGACGGTGTTCGTCGAGGCGGCGGAGTAGGGTCTCAACGTCTCCCTTCACCGTGGCCTGGCAGGTTCGGGACGCGACGCTCTCGATCCGCCGGGCCAAGGCCGCCCTCCCGGGCGGGAGAAGGGCTGGGGGTCGAGGGCCGAGAACCTTCCGAGAGGGTCACGCCCCTCAACCTATCCGCCTTCCCCTGGAGGGGGAACCTGCGTTCCTTCGGATACCGGCGCAGTTCGTAGCGCCACTGGAGGGACGGAACTGCCCACACGGCTCGCATGTCCCGCCTCCATCTCGTCTTTTTCGGCGCCGGCCTGTAACGACGGCGCCAATCCTCATCCGCGAAAAGTCCGACTATGATCTCCTCTCCGCTCATGACCGTCATGGTCGATGCCGTGCGCAAGGCGGCCCGTGGCCTGCGCCGCGACTTCGGCGAGGTCGAAAATCTCCAGGTCTCGCGGAAGGGTCCCGGTGACTTCGTCTCGGCCGCCGACCGCAAGGCCGAGGAGGTGCTGCGCGATGCGCTGATGAAAGCGCGCCCGGGCTACAGCCTCGTTCTGGAGGAGAACGGGATCATCGAGGGCACCGACAAGAGTCACACCTGGCACATCGATCCCCTCGACGGAACCTCGAACTTCCTGCACGGCGTGCCGCATTTCGCGGTCTCGGTCGGGCTCGAGCGCGAGGGCCAGATCGTTGCCGGCGTGATCTTCGACCCGATCAAGGACGAGCTGTTCGTCGCCGAGCGCGGCAAGGGCGCCTATCTCAACAACCGGCGCCTGCGCGTTTCCGGCCGCCAGGACATGGCCGATGCGCTGGTCGGCTACGGCACGCCCTATCTCGGCCGTGGCAGCCATCCGCGCCTGCTGCGCGAGATCGGCGCCGTCATGGCGGTGGCCGGTGGCACCCGCCGAATGGGCTCGGCGGCCCTCGACATGGCCTATGTCGCCTGCGGGCGCCTCGATGCCTACTGGGAGCGCGACCTCCAGACCTATGATTTCGCCGCCGGTGTGATTCTGGTGCGCGAGGCGGGCGGCTTCGTGAGGCTCGGCGGACGGCGCGGCCGAGCCGCTGGCGCCTCGTTCGGTAGCCTGCGGCAACGAGGGGCTGCACCGGGAGCTCGTCGCCATCCTCAAGAAGGTGCAGGCGGCCTGAGCCGCCGGAAACTGGTCAGGACGCCGAGCTTCTGCTTTAAGCCCGCGTCCCCCATGGAAGGCCGTACGCATGGAAGCCCGCCGCCACGTCGCGCTGAAGGAATCGGTCCGCTCGATCCCCGACTATCCGAAGCCCGGCATCATCTTCCGCGACATCACCACGCTGCTCAGTGACCCGCGCGCCTTCCGTCGGGCGGTGGATGCGCTGGTTCATCCTTACGCCGGCGGGCAGATCCACCAAGTGGCCGGCATCGAGGCCCGGGGCTTCATCCTGGGCGGCGCCATCGCTCACCAGCTGTCCTGCGGCTTCGTGCCGATCCGCAAGAAGGGCAAGCTGCCCCACAAGACCGTCTCGATGGCCTACGCGCTCGAATACGGCACCGACGAGATCGAGATCCACGTTGACGCGGTCAGGCCCGGCGACAAGGTGCTGGTGGTCGACGACCTGATCGCCACGGGCGGCACCGCGACCGCGGCCGTGAACCTGCTCCAGAAGATCGGCGCCGAGATCGTGGCCGCCTGCTTCGTCATCGACCTGCCCGAGATCGGGGGCGCGCAGCGCCTGCGCGACATGGGTGTCGAGGTGCGCACCCTCATGCAGTTCGAGGGCCATTGAGACCCGCGAAACGTTGACTTCGCGGGACCCATCCGCCATAAGCCCGCCACTCGCGACGTGGCGCCCCGCATGGGCGCCCTTCGTGTTTGCAGACAACCAGGACGCGTGAAGGTCGGGAGCAGCATCAGCTGCCCGCGAGCGCGCCTCGACCTTTGAAGGCTCTGAGCCATGAAGAGAACCTACCAGCCGAGCAAGCTCGTCCGTAAGCGCCGCCACGGTTTCCGCGCGCGCATGGCTACCGCGGGTGGCCGCAAGGTGATCGCGCGTCGTCGCGCCCACGGCCGCAAGCGCCTGTCGGCCTGAGGCCGGACGAACCCCTCGCCGGCGCGGCGTCAGAGGTCGCCGCGTCGCTGGGCATGGGATTGGCCGGGATCGAACCATCGATGGCGACGATCGAGCGGCTCAAGAAGCGGCCTGACTTCCTCGCGGCGGCCGAAGGGCGCCGCTTCCATACCGAGCGCATGACCGCGCAGGGCCGGCTCCGGGAGCCGGAGGAATCCCGTGGTCTCCGGCTCGGCTTCACCATCACGAAGCGTGTCGGCCACGCGGCGGAGCGCAACCGCATCCGCCGCCGCCTCCGTGCGGCCGTGTGCGTGGTCGCGTCGGATCTGCCGGTCGAACTCGCCAATCTGTCGGCCGATATCGTGCTGATCGCCCGGCGGCCGGCGCTGGACGCCGCCTTCGAGACCCTGGCCGAGGACCTGCGCCGCGCCATCCCGGCAGTCGCCCGCCCCGCGGCACCCCGCGGCGATCGGTCCTCCGCTCGCTCTGGCGGTCGGCGGTCCAAGACCACACCTCAGACGACATCTCTCCAGCGCGAAGCGGGTCGGGCCTCCGGCCAGCCTGCGTCGTCCGGCGAAACCGACATCGGTTCGTCGCACGGGCGCGACAGAGATCCCCGAATCACAGGCGCGCGCAGGTCTCCCGAGACCGGCGCCGGTCCTGATGCCATTCCGAACGCGCGCGGTGGTGTCCCCGATGGGCAATGACAAGACGAACATGTTCGTGGCCATCGGCCTGTCGCTGCTGGTGCTGCTCGGATGGCAGTACTTCGTGGCCGGCCCGCGCATGGAGCAGCAGCGGCTGATCGAGGCGCAGAACAAGGCCGCCCAGCAGCAACAGCAGCCGCCGGGCGTGACCCCGGACGGGGTGCCCTCGCCGTCGCCCAAGGAGGGCGGACCGGCCGCCCCCGCGCCCGGCACGCTGCCCGCGGGGCAGGGCGGTCCGGTCTCCCGCGAGGCGGCGCTCGCGCGCTCGCCGCGGATCCGGATCGAGACCCCGGCGCTCACCGGCTCGATCGCCCTGAAGGGTGGCCGCGTCGACGACGTGTCGCTCAAGAACTACCACGAGACCGTCGACCCAAAGAGCCCTGAGATCGTGCTGTTCTCGCCGGCCGGAAGCGAGACGCCGTACTATGCCGAGTTCGGCTGGGTCGGCGCCGATGCCGGGCCGCTGCCCACCAACGACACCCTCTGGACCAGCGACGGCAAGACGCTTTCGCCGGGCATGCCCGTGACCCTGACCTGGGACAACGGCGCCGGTCTCGTCTTCAAGCGCATCATCGCGGTTGACGACAAGTTCATGTTCACGATCCGCGACGAGGTCGAGAACAAGGGCTCGGGCGCCGTGACGCTCTATCCGTACAGCCTCGTCTCCCGGTGGGGTAAGCCGCACACCCAGGGCTACTACGTGCTGCACGAGGGCATGATCGGCTACCTCGGCAACGACGGCCTGCAGGAACTCACCTACGACAAGCTCGCCAAGGAGGGCGCCTACGGCGGCGCCAACACGAAGGGCAAGGCCTGGAGCGGCGTGACCGGCGGCTTCGTCGGCATCACCGACAAGTACTGGGCCGCGGCGGCGATCCCCGATCAGGACACGCCCTACACCGGCGCCTTCACTGACCGGACCGACGGCACCACCAACGTCTATCAGGCGAGCGTGCGCGGCGACGCCGTGAACCTCGCGGCGGGCGCCTCGGCTACCGCGACGCAGCGGCTGTTCGCGGGTGCCAAGGAAGTCAACCTGATCAACAATTACGAGAAGGACCTCGGCATCAAGCACTTCGATCTGATGATCGATTGGGGCTGGTTCTTCTTCATCACCAAGCCGATGTTCCGGGCGCTGGACTTCTTCTACCACCTGTTCGGCAATTTCGGCGTCTCGATCCTGGTGGTGACCTTCTGCCTGAAGCTGCTGTTCCTGCCGATCGCGAACCGGTCCTACGTATCCATGGCCAAGATGAAGGCCGTGCAGCCCGAGATGGCCGCCATCCGCGAGCGCTACAAGGACGACCGCCTGAAGGCGCAGCAGGCCACGATGGAGCTGTACAAGAAGGAGAAGATCAATCCGGTCGCCGGCTGCTGGCCCGTGCTGATCCAGATCCCGGTCTTCTTCGCGCTCTACAAGGTGCTGTTCATCACCATCGAGATGCGCCACGCGCCGTTCTTCGGCTGGATCCACGACCTCGCGGCGCCGGATCCGACGAGCATCGTGAACCTGTTCGGCCTGCTGCCCTTCCCGGCGCCCGACTTCGTCCACCTGGGCGTCTGGCCGCTGATCATGGGCGTCACGATGTTCGTGCAGATGAAGATGAACCCCGCGCCGCCGGACCCGGTCCAGGCGCAGATTTTCACCTTCATGCCGATCGTGTTCACCTTCATGCTGGGCTCGTTCCCCGCTGGCCTCGTGATTTACTGGGCCTGGAACAACACCCTGTCGGTCATCCAGCAGTACATCATCATGCGCCGCAACGGCGTGAAGGTGGAACTGTGGGACAACCTGCGGAACACGTTCCGGCGCGGCACCGGCACGAAGGCGGCCGCCACCAAGGGCTGACGGGCGAGATGCCGTGACCGAGACCAACGACGACGCGGCCGACCTCACAGAGGCCGGCCGCCTGCTCTTCGCCGGCGCAGCCGACTTCTACGCGGCCGCCCAGACTCTCGACCGTCTGCCCCCTATGGAAGGCGTCGAGATCGCCTTCGCGGGCCGCTCGAACGTCGGCAAGTCGAGCCTGATCAACGCGCTGACCGGGCGGAACACCCTGGCGCGGACATCCCACACGCCGGGGCGGACGCAGCAGCTCAACTTCTTCCGGATCGGCGAGCGCCTGTCCCTCGTCGACATGCCCGGCTACGGCTACGCGGCCGTCGAGAAGGCCAAGGTCGAGGCCTGGACCCGGCTGATTCACGCCTACCTCAAGGGCCGCGCCAATCTCGCCCGGGTGTTCATGCTGATCGACGCCCGGCACGGCTTCAAGTCGATCGACACCGACGTGCTCGACGGCCTCGACAAGGCGGCGGTGAGCTACCAAGTGGTCCTGACCAAGGGCGATTCCCTGAAGAAGAGCGAGATCGCGGGCCGGATCGCCGGAATCGAGGCGGGGCTCGCCAAGCGCCCGGCCGCCTATCCGCAGGTGATCCTCACCTCAAGCCGCGACGATAGCGGCGTGCCCGAGCTGCGGGCAGCGATCGTCAAGCTCCTGGTGGAGCGGGGCGCGTGAGGCTTTCAGGCCTCGATCGCTGCATCGGCGCGTTGGCCTGCCTCGCCGGGCTGCTCGGCGTTGCCCTGAGTGCCGCCGCCGCGCACATTCCCGGGGCGGAGTCACTCAAGATCGCGGCGCAGTTCCTGCTGTTTCATGCGCCTGCGATTCTGGCACTGGTCAGCTTCGGTGCGGCCGCTCTGGTGCGGCCGGGTCTCGCCCGCGTCTCGGCGGCCCTGCTGGTCCTCGGCCTGATCCTGTTCTGCGGCGATCTCGCGATGCGGACTTGGCTCCAGCGGCCGCTCTTCCCGATGGCCGCGCCCACCGGCGGTTTCACCCTGATGGGGGATGGCTCGTGGGGATCCTGTGCGCGCTCGTTCCCACGCGGCGCCGCGCCTGACACCGCTTCCCGTACCGGCTCGGTAGGCGCGGGTCACACCGTCCTGGATCGCTCCGCGGCGCTCCTAAAGACGACGGTGGTTCAAGCTCTCAGGTCGATGCCGCACCTGCCCCGGCGCGGACCTGCAGGAACTCCAAGGCCGGCCCCTGCGCGTCCGAGAATACCCCCGCGGTGAGCGCACCGCCGTAAACGGCCGCGGTGTCGAGATTGGTGCGGAAGCGGCGCACCTCCGGGCGTCCGTCGCGCTGTGGCGTGTGGCCGTGGACCACGTGCCGGCCGAAATCGTGATCCCCCTCCAGGAACGGCTGGCGGATCCAGAGCCGGTTGTGGTCGTCCGGATCCGGGATCTCGGCGCCGGGCCGGAAACCGGCATGGACGTACCAGCGGGCTTCATCCGCATGCACGGTCGGCAGCGCCTCGATCCAGTCGAGCGTGTCCCGCGGAAGACCGCCGGCATCGCGCGCGCCGAAGGAGTCGAGCGTCGCGTCCCCGCCGTTATAGAGCCAGTGCTCTGCCGCCTGGGGCGTGTGGAGGGCGTCGAGCAGCATGCGCTCGTGGTTGCCCATCAGGCAGGCGACTCGCTCGGGCTCGGCCCAATTCAGGCGGCTGACGGTGCGCAGCACTGCAGCACTGTCCGGCCCCCGATCGATATAATCGCCCAGGAAGACGAGGCGGTGCGCGCGGCTCCCCGCATGGACAGCGATCCGCTCGAGCAGCGCATCCAGGAGAGCGGCGCAGCCGTGGATGTCGCCGATGGCGTAGGTCAGGGGCTCGGACTCCATGCCCCATCGTCCACCGGGGCGTGCCGCTCCGCAAGGCTTGCGCGGAGCGGTCATCACGGCGCAGCCGCGCTGCCAGGAAGCGGGATCGGCTCGCCGCCCGATCCGAGGACGGACTATTCCGCCAAATCGCGCATGACCGTGATGAGGTCCGACTTTCCTTCGAAGCCGATGCCCGGCAACTCCGGCATGACGATATAGCCGTCCTCCACCCGAACTCCGTCTGGGAAGCCGCCATAGGGCTGGAACAGGTCCGGGTAGCTCTCGTTGCCGCCGAGCCCGAGGCCGGCCGCGATGTTGAGCGACATCTGGTGGCCGCCATGCGGGATGCAGCGGGACGGCGACCAGCCGAACTCGGCGAGCACGTCGAGAATGCGCAGGTATTCGACCAGCCCGTACGACAGGGCGCAGTCGAATTGCAGCCAGTCCCGGTCGGGCCGCATGTTGCCGTAGCGCAGGAGGTTGCGGGCATCCTGGTGCGAGAACAGGTTCTCGCCGGTGGCCATCGGCCCGGGATAATAGGGAGCGAGCGCCGCCTGGAGCGCGTAGTCGAGCGGGTCGCCCGCTTCTTCGTACCAGAACAGCGGATAGTCCCGCAGCATCCGGGCATAGGCGATGGCGGTTTCCAGATCGAACCGGCCATTTGCGTCCACCGCGAGTCGGCCCCGCCCATCGATCTCGGCGAGCACCGCCTCGATCCGGCGTCGGTCCTCATCGATCGTGGCGCCGCCGATCTTCATCTTCACGACGGTATAGCCGCGGTCGAGATAGCCGCGCATCTCGGCTCGCAGCGCGGAATCGTCCTTGCCCGGATAGTAGTAGCCGCCCGCCGCATAGACGAAGACCCGCGGGTCGGCCGTCATGCCCTTCTGCTCAGCGAGCAGGCGGAACAGCGGCTTCCCGGCGATCTTGGCCGTGGCGTCCCAGATCGCCATATCGAGCGTGCCCACCGCCACCGAGCGCTCGCCGTGGCCGCCGGGCTTCTCGTTGCGCATCATCGCGGCCCAGATCCGGTGCGGATCGAGGTTATCGCCGGCATCCGTGAGGAGGCTCTGGGGATCGGCCTCAAGGATGCGGTCGCGGAAGCGCTCGCGGATCAGGCCACCCTGGCCGTAGCGGCCGTTGGAATTGAAGCCGTAGCCGACCACCCGCTTTCCGTTCCGAACGACATCCGTCACCACGGCGACGAGGCTCGTGGTCATCTTCGAGAAGTCGATGTAGGCGTTGCGGATCGGCGAAGCGATCGGCTTGGTGATCTCGCGGACGTCGACGATGCGCATGGTTCTCGCTCCCTGTGGCGTCCCGGCGCCTTACCGTCGGCAGCGCACGGGCAGCCAATGCCAATTCCGGTGCGCGCGATGCGCAGACGGCATCGGCCGCGATCCGGCGCTGAGGAGCGTCGCATGGACCTGGACTGGCTGAAGGACTTTCTGGCCCTCGCGGAGCACAGAACCTTTTCACGGGCGGCCGAAGCTCGGCACGTGACGCAGCCGGCCTTCAGCCGGCGCATCCGCGCCCTGGAGGACTGGGTCGGGACCGCGCTGTTCCTGCGCGGCGCGCAGGGGCGGCCCTGACCGCCGCGGGCCACGGCTTCCAGCCCCACGCCGAGGATCTGATGCGCGGACTGGATCGCGCCCGCCGAGACGCCAGGGCCGCTGGCGAGCGATCGAGGGCGTGCCTCGCGATCGCCGCGACGCACGCCCTGTCCTTCACGTTCTTTCCCGGTTGGATCCGGAGCCGCGTGCGGTTCGAGGCCCTGGGCGCCTTGAACCTGATCTCGGACAGCATGGAGGCCTGCGAGGCGATCATGCTGGCCGGGGAGGTGCAGTTCCTCCTGTGCCACCACCACGCCGATGCCCCCTCCCGGCTCGATGACGGGCGGTTCGAATCCGCCCTCGTCGGTCGTGACCGTCTCGTGCCCCTGTGTGCGCCCTCGGCGGAGGGGACACCGCAATGGCCGCTCGACGCGCCCGGCCGGCCGGTCCGGTATCTCGCCTATGGCAGCGCCTCGGGGCTCGGCCGGATCCTGGCGGCGAGCGGAGTCGCGGGCGGCCACGAGGCGGCCTTCACGTCGCATCTCGCGGCGACGCTCATGACCATGGCCCGGGAGAGCTACGGCGTCGCCTGGCTTCCACTGACCCTGGCTGTGGAGGCGCTGGAGCGCGGCCAGTTGGTTCGCGCTGGGCCAGAGACCCTGGACGTGCCTGCGGAGATCCGGCTGTTCCGCTCCCCCGAGAGCCGGACCGGCGCAGCTGATGCGTTCTGGCAGGGGCTGGGCGGCGACCCGGCGGACGAGCCTCAGCCCTGGGAAACCCGGGCATAGCGGCCGTCGTGGTGGCCGGATCTGATCAGGGTGAGCGCCTCTTCCCCACGGGCGGTATCTGCGCGCACGGCTTCCAGCTAGGTCGGAGCGATCCCGGGCGGGAAGGTCATGACGCCGTCCGCGTCGCACACCACCATGTCGCCCGGAGTCACCGTGCACCCGGCGACATGCCGGCCGCCAGCAGATCGGGGTCGACGGAGGGCGGCGGGTTTCGCGTGGGGACGGTCATCGGCCCGAATTTCTCCCCGACGCCATGTCCGCTGGCCGCGCGTCGGATCGGCCGCGCGCGGAGATCCTGCTTCAGCCCTTGCGGGATGTCGGGGTCGTGATCCGCGGCCGTCAGCGATCCGCGCTTGGGACCGCCCCGCCTGCGCCGCCTGTGGCGAGCTTGCGACGGGCGTCGGCCTGGCCGCTGGTCGCGCCGAAATAGGTCGCCGAGTCGCCGAGCTGGACCGCCGGCTGACAGTTCGGC
Organism: Methylobacterium sp. P31; assembly: GCA_050632875.1. GTDB lineage: Bacteria > Pseudomonadota > Alphaproteobacteria > Rhizobiales > Beijerinckiaceae > Methylobacterium. Next base: position 2,607,826 of record JBODSC010000001.1, read on the forward strand.
GTGCAGGAAAGAGACTCGCGGTCGAGGCCGCGCTGGACCGTGATGGTCGAGTCCTGAGACGCCTCGACCCGGATCATCGTCTCGGCGATCATCGCGCCCGCATTGTCGAGCGCGATCAGATTGGTCGAGCCGAAGCTCTTACCGGTGAGCACGAGTACGCCGTTCTTCTGCGGCGTGACCTCCGCGATGATCGGATTGCCGACGATGACGGTCGACGTCTTCTCTGGCAGGCGGATGACCTTGGCGTTGTCCACCAGCACGGTCACCACCGGCAAAGGCTCGGACTGCCCGGCCGCCGCGGCAAACCCTGTCAGCAGGAGGATGAGGCCGGCTCGGCCCGCATTCGATAAGGTGCGGCGCATCGGGAGTCCTCGAGGACGCGGGCGGCGTACGGGACGACACCCCAGGACGAGGAGATATCTCCGGACCGGTGAAGGAAGCGCTAAGCAACAGCCAAGCGGTGCTCCCTGCCGCATCGTTGAAACTCAACCTTCACCAAGCTTGCAGCCGACTGACCCGAACAGGGAATCCGAGGCTCGATTTAACCGATTTTCAAGGCGTAATGAGCAGTCTGTGCGAGCCGCCGATCGAGACGTAAAGAATCTTCGTCGGGCATCGCGCAAGTTTAACGCTGCACTGTGTTGATCGAAGGATCGCCTCTCATGAAGACCCTGTTCTCGCGTTTCGCCTCGGACGAGTCCGGCGCCACCGCCATCGAGTACGGCATGATCGCCGCCCTGATCGCCGTCGTGATCATTGGCTCGCTCAGGGTCATCGGTACTTCGCTCACCGCCAAGTTCAGCGCGATCTCCGGCAACCTGAACTGATTGCGGGTCCTTACGGCCAGGATCTGCGGCAGGTTCGAGACTCCCTCGCTCTCGATCACGGGAGCAGGGAGATCTCGGCCGGCCGAAATGGCCGTTGTGACCGACCGGCGTTTCCGACCGCCAGCGAATTCCGGCCCACGCCGGCCTAGAATCCAGGGGGACCCGGTCACCGGCCCCGTTACCGGACGGAAACGGCCCGCGCCGCGCAGGCATCGACAGGTTTGGCCCCGAGATGGTCGGCACCAGCATGGTAGGTTCAGGGATCGCGAATCTGGGGCTCGCAGGTTTCGGCCTGCTGGTGCTGTTTCCCTTCCTGATGGCTTACGCGGCGGCGAGCGACCTGCTCACGATGCTGATCCCGAACCGGATCACGCTCGGCCTGGTCGCGGGCTTTGCGCTGCTCGCCGCGACTGGTCCGATGAGCTGGTCCGAGATCGGTCTGCATCTCGGCGCAGGGGCCGCCGTGCTGGCAGCCACCTTCACCCTGTTTGCCCTCGGCGTCATCGGCGGAGGTGACGCCAAGCTGGCGGCCGCGACGGCCCTGTGGCTCGGCTTCGACGGCCTCGGCGACTACCTGCTGGCGGCCTCGATCTTCGGCGGGGCGCTGACCCTGGTGATCCTCGTCGCCCGCGCGCATCCACTGCCCGGTCGCATCGCCCGCATGCCGTTCGCACTGCATCTGCACGATGCCAAGACCGGCATTCCCTACGGGATCGCCCTGGCCGGAGCTGCACTGCTGGTTCTGCCCGAGACCGAGGTTTGGACCCGGGCGCTCGCGGGCTGAGTCGGCGCACCGCTCGGAGCTGCTTCCGTTCGGTGCGGGCATCGCTGCACTGCGCCGAATCTGCACGTCAAGATCTGGAGCGCCGGTCCCGGCCCAGCTAAAAGCCCAGCATGCCCCTCGCGCTGCTGCGTCGCCCGGATCCAGACCATCTCGAGGTTCAGCACGAGGGCGCGAGCCTGCGCATCGCGCTTCGACGGCGTCCGACTGCGCGCCGCATCACCCTCAGGGTCTCGGCCGCCACCGGCGAGGTGGTGATCACCCTCCCGAGCCGCACCGCTGTGAACACCGCGCAACGCTTCGCGGCGAGCCATGCGGAGTGGATCGCGTCGCGGCTCGCGCGGGTGCCCGAGCGGGTGATCTTCGAGCCGGGGGCGATCCTGCCCTTGCGCGGGGAGCCGCATCGCGTGAGCCTGCGCGGGACGCGCAGCGGCGCCGTGCGCGTCGAGCAGGAGAACGGCGAGGCGGTGATCGCGCTCTCCTGCGAGGCCGCCCATGTGGCCCGCCGGATCCGGGATTTCCTCACGCAGGAGGCGCGCCGCGATCTTGCCGAGGTGATCGAGCGCTACGCGCCGCGACTCGGGCAGCGGCCGGTCCGCGTCACGTTGCGCGACACCCGGAGCCGGTGGGGGTCCTGCACGGCTCGCGGCGAGCTGAACTTCTCGTGGCGCCTGATCCTCGCGCCCCCGATGGTGCTGGATTACCTCGTCGCCCACGAGATGGCCCATCTGCGCGAGATGAACCACTCGCCCCGGTTCTGGGCGCTCCTTCGCGACCTCTGCCCGAACGTCGATGCCGCGGAGGCTTGGCTGAAGCGCAACGGCACCAGCCTGCACCGCTACGGCTGAGCGGGGGCGGAACGCCGCCGGATCAGCCCTTGGCGCGCAGAACTCTCTGGCGCACGATCGCGTCCGCCGGCCAGCTCGGTCGCGGATCGACCTCGCCGGGATTGAGGGTTCGCGGAGCCACGCTGTCGCAGATCTCGCGCTGACGGATGATCACCGGATTGCCGAACTCGTCGCGTCGGCGGACCAAGCCGCCATCGCGGCAATAGCCGGCGATCGCGGCATGGCCGCCACGGCGGCCATAGGGGTTCGCGGCGACCGGCGGATGCTCGACGATGAGCGTGTCCATGTGATTGAGCGAACGCTCGACATAGGTGGTCTCGCCGACCGGAAGGGACTGGGCCCCCGCCTGTGCGAGGGAGGCCACCAAGCAGGCGGCCGAAAGGGCGAGCAGGCGCGTCACGACATCGAGATCCGGCACTGGAGGACAAACTGAGACCTAATCTAGGCCGCGACTGCCCGCGCGGATAGCGCCGACGCGCAACACAGAGCCCGCATCGCTTGACAGCGCGGGCCGGACCATGGTCGGAACAGCCCCGATTGTACGGCTCCCGCCGGTCCTCGGCCGGAGCGTTCCGAAGGGATCGGTGGTGCCGCTTCACGCGAGGCTCGTTCGTTTCCGGCGCGCGGTCCGGCGCGCCGCGCTGCCCGTGTTCATCGCCCTCGTCGCGGCGGCGCTCGCCCCAGCAGGGCCAGCCGCGGCTCAGGGCATGGTGCGGAAGACCTTCGACGACTGGCAGTTGCGCTGCGAGACTCCCGCGGGGGCCAAGGCCGAACAATGTGCGCTGGTGCAATACCTCGCCGCCGAGGATCGCCCGAACCTGACCCTGGTGGTCATCGTGCTGAAGACAGCCGACAACCGCGGCTACCTGTTACGGGTCGTGGCGCCACTCGGAATCCTCCTGCCTTCGGGTCTCGGCTTGAAGATCGACCAGACGGATATCGGCCGGGCCGGGTTCGTCCGCTGTCTTACCACCGGCTGCGTCGCCGAGGTAGTGATGGATGACGGCCTGATCCGGCAGTTCAAGAACGGCACGCAGGCCACCTTCATCGTGTTCCAGACGCCCGAGGAAGGGGTCGGTATCCCGCTCTCGATGAAGGGCTTCGCGGCCGGGTTCGACAGCCTGAAATGACGATGCCGCTCGGGAGCCGTGCGATGATCGGATATCGGGACATGTCTCTGCCGCGGGCTTGGCGGGTGCGCCGGACCCGGACCGCAACCCGGTCGGTTTCCGCTCTGAGCCTGGGCGGCCTCCTCCTTGCCGCCGCGCTCGCGGCGGCTCCGGCTCGCGCCGAGGAGGGCAACGTCTTCTCCAACCTGCTCAAATTCGGGGGCACCACGATCCCGCCCTCGCAGCCCGAGAGCCTCGATCCGCCCTACTGCCCGCCCGTGGAGGTCGCCGATGGTGGCGCCGCCTTGCGTACCATGGCCGGCGATGCGGTTCGCACCCAATTCTCTGTCGGTCGCCTCGCCCGCGAATGCACCCGGCGCCAGGACGGCTCGATCACCGTCAAGGCTGGGGTCGAGGTGAACGTCCTGCTTGGGCCCGCGGGCGCGCCGGGCCGCTTCGAGGTGCCGATCACGTTCCAGATCCGGCACAACGGCAAGGTGGTCACGAGCCGCGTCGAGCGCGCCAGCGTGGTCGTCGGGCCGGGCGAGGCGCAGGGCTTCGCCACCATCGTGGCCGACGAGCTTCTGGTCCCGGCTGCAATGACGGCGGATTACGACATCGCGGTGGGCGTCGGGGTTGGCAAGGGCGCCGCCGGGAAGGCCGCTGCCTCCAAGCCGCGGCGTCGGAAGCCCGCGGTCGCCGCGGCACCCGCCGGCGGAGGCGACGCTGCCCAGTGACGCCGCGGCGCCTTACGTCGATCCGACCCCGCTGACAGAGACGCCTGGTCGCGGCGCGCCGTGGCTCGGCCGCGCGGTGCGTTTCCGGCTGGAGCCGACGGACGACCCCGCCTTCGACCGCCGCCTCGTCATCTCCGGCCAACGCGCCGGCTGGATCGTGCTGAGCTATGCCGGAGATCCCACGGAGGCACCGCGCCGGCCGCTCCTCCGCGTTGTGCGCGGACCCGGCCGCGCGCCCCAGGACTTCGTCCTCCCGGGGGCGTCGCACGGTTTCGCCCATTGGCTCGGGCTGATCCCGTCGGATGCCTGGGAGATCCGGCTCTCGGCCGGCCCCGGTTTCGTCCTGGACCGGGTCGGGACCCGCCGCGAACTCGGTGTGCTCACCCAATGCCTTCTGCGTCGACCCTGGCGTTGCATCGCGGCGCTCTACGAGCGCGCCCGCGGATCGGAGCGCCGCTACCGCGACATCCTGCGCGGCGCCTGCGCGGTCACGCCGATGGCGCAGTTCCCGTCCTGGGCCGCCGCGCGGTCCAGGACGGTGCGGATCCCGCCAGCCCGCTTGCGAATTCGCTGCCTGGTTCTCGCTCGGCCTGCCGAAGATGCGGCGCTGGCCTCCACGCTGGACGCGCTGACTGCGCAGACCCACCCTGCGCAATCGCGCTGCGTCGCCTGGGCCGGCAAGGTTCCGGCAGCGGCGGACGGGCGCGCCGATCATCGGATCTGGGACGAGCGCGCATCTCCGGAGGACCTCATGGCCGGGGCCGACGCCCTGTGCATCCTGCGGGCGGGCGATATCCTTGAGCCCGACGGTCTGGCTCTGCTCGGGCACGCCCTCGTGAGCGGGGACCTCGCCTACGGCGACGCAATCGGTCCCGATGGCCGGCCGCAGCTGAAGCCGGATTGGAGCCCGGACCTTGCCCTTGTGACCGGCTATCCGGGGGCCCCCTGGCTCCTGTCCCGGTCGTGGTTCGCCGCCGTCCTGCCGGGCGGCCTCGGTCCGATGGCGGAGGCAACCTTCGCCATCGGGATCGCGGCGGTCGCGACGGGCGCCCGGGTGGCTCATGTCCCGCGGGTTCTCGCCCGCACCCCCGGTGATCGTCTGGAACCGTCGGCCCGGGTGCAGGCGCTCAACACGCGCCTTGCCGGCCGGGCGCCGCCGCTCCGCGCCACGCTCCGCGACGGCGCCCTCCGGCTGGACTGGCCGCTGCCGGAGCCGGCGCCGAAGGTGAGCATCGTGATCCCCTCGCGTGACCGCCTCGACCTGATCGCGCGCGTCTGCCGCGGCGTCCTGCACGAGACGGCCTATGTCTCCATCGAGCTGATCATCGTCGACAACGGCTCGACGGATCCCGCCGTCCTGGCCCATTACGACCTCCTGCGCAGCGATCCGCGCGTGCGCATCCTCATCGACCCGCAGCCCTTCAACTTCGCCGCGATGGTCAATGCCGGCGTCGCCGTCGCCTCGGGTGCGGTGGTCGTGCTGCTCAACAACGACGTGGCGGTGCTGGAGCCCGGCTGGCTGGAGGCGATGGTCCGGCAGGCCAGCCGGCCGGAGGTCGGCGCCGTGGGCGCGAAGCTCCTCTACGGCGACGGCACCCTTCAGCATGCCGGCGTCGTCGTCGGACTGGGCGGCCGGGCGGGCCATATCCTGCGTCGCCGGCCCGGGGACACGCCCGGCCATCTCGGTCGGCTGCGCGTGGCGCACGAGGTCTCGGCGGTCACGGCCGCCTGTCTTGCCGTCTCACGGGAGAAGTATCGGGCGGTGGGCGGCTTCGATGCCGAGGCTTTCCCGGTCGATTTCAACGACGTCGATTTCTGCCTCCGGCTCGGCGCTGCCGGGTGGAAGACGGTCTGGACCCCGGACGCGACGCTCGCCCATCTCGAATCCGTCAGCCGCGGTCCCTCGGTTGGTGCCAAGCGCTCCCGTTTCGAGCAGGAAGCCGCCCGGTTCTCGGAGCGTTGGCGCGACGTGATCCGCCACGATCCATTCTACCATCCCGCCCTGTCGCTCACGACGTTCGGCGAGGATCTGGAGTGACCCGCCGACTGGGTTCAGGCACAGATCTGCATCTCGGGCCCCCGCGGCGATCCTGGCGCGGGCTGGTCGGGGAGGCGCGCCACGTCTTGAGTCGGCCTTCGGAAGCAGGTTCGATCCTCTGGGCGCGACTGACCGGCAAGCGGCTGCGCGCCCGCCAGAAGGGCGCGGCGCTCGTGGGGATCGACCACGGTCTTGCCCTTCCGGGCCGCATCCTTGACCGCTTCCCGCCGGCCTCCGACGAACCGGGCGGCGACATCCGCCTGATCGGCGACGGTTGCCTCGTGGCCGGCGCTGCCGAGCGGATCGCCGCGGCCTTCGCGGCCGATCCCGACCTCCACGCCCTGTACGGCGATGCGCTGGTGCAGGATCGGCCGGGCGGCCCGGTTCTACCGTTGCTGCCGCCGGTCTTCGACGCCGACCGGCTCACGGCCCTCGACTATCTGGGCTCTGTCCTGGCCTATCGGCGCGGCTCCCTCGATCCGGGTGCCGTTCCGCGCAGCCCGGCCGACGCCGCCTTCCGCATCGCGGAGCGGTACGGCCCCCGGGCAGTCGGCCACCTGCCGGAAGTTCTGGTGATCCGGCGCGCGGGGACGCCTCATGCCGCGGCGCCGGCAGGGGAGGGGGACACGTCCGACACCAGGAGGTGGTGCGCGGCCATCTCGACCGGGTAGGGCGCCTGGACGCACGCCTCGCCGTCGCGCCGGATGGTCTCGTGCGGGTCGAGCATCCGCTCCCCGGTCCGCTTCCTCTGGCCAGCCTCATCGTGCCGACCCGTGACCGCTTGGACCTGCTCCGCGTCTGTCTCGACAGTCTGCGGCACTGCACCGACTGGCCTTCAATCGAGATCCTGGTCTGTGACAACGACAGCCGCGAGCCGGAGACGCTGGTCTACCTGCGCGCCCTGGAGCAGGAGGGGAGGGGCAGGTCGTGCCCTGTCCCGGGCCGTTCAACTTCGCCGCCATGAACAACGCGGCGGCTTCCCGCGCCCGCGGCGAACTGCTGGTGTTCGTCAACAACGATGTCGAGGCGTTCCGACCCGACTGGCTGTCTCTCATGGCCCGGGAGGCCCTTCGCCCGGAGGTGGGCGCCGTGGGCGCCAAGCTCCTCGACGACACCGGCCGGATCCAGCATGGCGGTATCGTGCTCGGCACCGGTGGCCTGGTTACCCATAGCCACCGGCATTTTCCGGGCGATGCGCCGGGCTATCTCGGCGCCTTGCGTGTCACGCACGCGGTCTCGGCTGTCACCGCGGCCTGCCTCGTTGTGGAGGCGGCCAAGTTCCGGGCCGTCGGCGGCTTCGACGAGGCGGTTTTCGCCGTCGATTTCAACGACGTCGATCTCTGCCTGCGCCTGAACGCGGCCGGCTACCGCACGCTGCTGGTTCCCGGCGCGGTCCTGCACCACCGCGAGGCTGCGAGCCGACGCTGGACCCCGGAGGCGCGTGCCCGGCACGAGGGCGAGATCGCCGCGCTGAAAAAGCGATGGGGGCCGCTGCTGGTGCAGGACCCCCACTACCATCCGGGCTTCGACCCGGATCTCTCGACCCACGCGCGCCTGCGCCCGGACTTCCCGGAGGCGGGACCGGCGAGGTTGCGCCGCCCGCCCGCCTGAGCGCGCCTACTGCACGAGGCGCGGGCCGCCGCCCTGGACCTTCTCGTTCTCCGACATGATCCCGAGCCGCTTGGCGACTTCCGTATAGGCCTCGATCAGGCCACCGAGATCTTTGCGGAACCGGTCCTTGTCGAGCTTGTCGGAGGACTTGATGTCCCACAGGCGGCACGAATCTGGGGAGATCTCGTCGGCCACCACGATGCGCATCATGTCGCCTTCCCACAGGCGGCCGGTCTCCATCTTGAAGTCCACGAGCCGGATGCCGACGCCCAGGAAGAGGCCCGACAGGAAGTCGTTGACGCGGATCGCCAGCGCCATGATGTCGTCGATCTCTTGGGGCGTCGCCCAGCCGAAGGCCGTGATGTGCTCCTCGGAGACCATCGGATCGTTCAGCGCGTCGTTCTTGTAATAGAACTCGATGATCGAGCGCGGCAGCTGGGTGCCTTCCTCCAGGCCCAGCCGGGTGGCCAGCGAGCCGGCCGCAACGTTGCGCACCACCACCTCGAGGGGGATGATCTCGACTTCGCGGATCAGCTGCTCGCGCATGTTGAGCCGGCGGATGAAATGCGTCGGCACGCCGATGTCGTTGAGGTGCTGGAAGACGAACTCCGAGATCCGGTTGTTCAGCACGCCCTTGCCGTCGATGACCTCGTGCTTCTTGGCGTTGAAGGCCGTCGCGTCGTCCTTGAAGTGCTGGATGAGCGTGCCGGGCTCGGGCCCCTCGTAGAGGACCTTCGCCTTGCCCTCGTAGATGCGACGGCGGCGGTTCATAGGCGTGTACCGTGGTTTGAGGAAGTCCATGGGCCGAGGCTCCTGATGCGCGACGATGGGGAGGAATCCGCGGCGCGGCGACCGGACGCGAGGTCGGGCAGCCGGACGGCCTCTGCCCGAGGGGCCCCGGCTACCGGCCGCCAAACTAGCCGAAGCGGGCTTCCAGCACAACGCGTTAGCCCGCGGGGCGGGATTGCGGAGGGCACCCCGCGCGTGTCTCGAAAGCCGTCACGCCGTCGTCTTGGACGGGTATCGGCAGAGATCCGCGATGAGGCAGCGCGGGCATTCGGGCTTGCGCGCCTTGCAGGTGTAACGGCCGTGCAGAATTAGCCAATGGTGGGCGTATAGGCGGTACGGTTCCGGGACGATCGCCTCCAGTCCGGCCTGAACCTTGTCGGTGGTCGCGCCGACGAAGAGCGGGATCCGGTTTGAGACCCGGAAGATATGGGTATCGACCGCGATCCGCGGAACCCCGAAGGCGATATTCAGGACGACGCTCGCGGTCTTGGCGCCGACGCCGGGCAGCACCTGCAGCGCTTCCAGGCTCGCCGGAACCGCGCCGCCATGCTTCTCGACGAGGATGCGCGAGAGGGCGACGACGTTCTTGGCCTTGGTGTTGAAGAGACCGATCGTCCGTACGAAGTCGCGAACCCTGTCCTCGCCCAACGCCAGCATCTTCTCCGGCGTGTCGGCCACCGCGAAGAGCGGGCCTGTGGCGATGTTGACGCCGCGGTCGGTCGCCTGGGCGGAGAGCACCACGGCCACGAGCAGCGTGAACGGGTTGACGTAGTGCAGCTCGCCCTTCGGCTCGGGTTCGGCTGCGTGGAACCGGCGGAAGATCTCCGCCAGGGTCGCCGCGTCGACGGCCTCGGGCGCGCTCTGCGCGCGGGCGGTGACGGCGGGCGCGATGGGGCCTCCAAGTCGCCCCGAGGCAGCGCTCTTCGAGGCAGTCC